>NZ_CP121634.1:6603968-9368452 GCF_029714945.1 Bradyrhizobium sp. CIAT3101 | reverse complement strand
CATTTGAGAACTTTTCTTGAGAGATAAGGTTGCGTTGTGAACGCCATGCAGAGTTCCTGCCATCAGGGTTTCTGCAATGACGCGACCTCAAGCGAGTCCATCGTCGGGCATAGCTCTACCGTTCGGCGCGAGCGCCGCGGTCAGATCAGCGATGTCAGAGATGGCGTGTTCGCGAGGTCAGCGCGTACTCGGCGCCCCGTCGCACGCGGGAGGCTGGATGTCCGAGGAATCCAGGACGGCATCGTTGGAAATGGAAATTGATTTCAATACCGCGTTGAGTCCGTAAGACATGGTAGCCTCCCCGTCCTGCCGTGATTGCTCACGGCAAGGTCCTGCGTGTCCTAGTAGACAACTGCGACTGAGGTCGCCGCTGTCCTGCCCGTCTGCACTGTTCGTCCGCTCGGCTTCGCCATCACGCGTGTCGGTGTAGCTTCATGACGTCCCTCGTTTGCGCCTGGCGCGAGCGGGATTGAGAAAAATCCCGCTTGGAGACATTCAGACAAAGAGCTACCGTTCCCACATTGCTGTGGGTGTTGATCCGACAATCGCTTGTTGAAGCGTCGCCTACGTGCACACCGCCGCCGATTTGCACGCTCGCCCCGTTTCTAAAACCGCGCTGGTCTCAAGATCGTGGGCGCCGCGAACGACTTAAGGAATACACCAAGCGGAAAGACTCGCAACGAAATTGATTCACACTTGAGGCGTTAAAAATCTTGACCAGCGTTAACGCCGCGCAAGAGTTGTTCACAGGCTTGAGACCAAGTTTTTGGATTCGTGCACAGATTCGAAAATGCGGGACGTCATGTGACAATGACTCCCCTACCGCCAAAAAATTTTTACAAAAGCGTCACGCACGCACCGCGCGCACGAATTTTCCAAATGCTTGGCGGCGCTATGTCGATAAGTGATTAGCGAGACATCGTTTTTTGAGTCTCGTTTCGCAGGGTAACCCCGGAGCGAAACCTGTTCCGGTGAATCTACGGTGTGCAGAACTTTCGTACGAGAGAATGCAACTTAGCCCCGCCCCGCAGGGGTTTTTCGCAGCGCAGTGAAAGTTTCCGCTGTTGCAAAACACCGACAGGTAAGACTACGGAGCGCGAGCTTGGCGCTCGCGACAAAAGTCTTCCAACGACGGATTGGTCGCCCAACGACCGCAAGCGGGAATTGTGACAGACAACAAAAAGCCCGGCGTGAGCCGGGCTGATTGAAAGCGCGATGTTCGATTGCTTCAGCCGATCGGGTGAGACGATCGGATCGCGGCGGCGAAGTTGCGTCGCGAACTTAGCTGCCGAGATTACTTGGCGAGCTTGGCGATCTGCGCGGTGAGGCGCGAGACTTTGCGGCTGGCGTTGTTCTTGTGAATGATGTTGCGCTGGGCGGCGCGCATCAGCGCGGGCTCGGCGGTGGCCAGCGCCTTGACGGCGGCGGCGCGATCGCCGGTCGCGATGGCTTCCTCGACGTGACGCACGGCACCGCGCATCTGGGTGCGGCGCGACTTGTTGACGGCGGTGCGGCGGGCGATCTTGCGCGTCGCTTTCTTGGCGGAGGTGGTGTTGGCCATGGTCTCAATGTCCTTTGCGGGTACCGGTCGCGTCTTGGTCGGGTAGCGCCGGCAGCTTGACCGCGGAATCGACGCTCGGATTTAGGGTGTTCGGTTGCTGGCCGTTCCCGGAACATGAGCGATAAGCCTTGCGGCCATCTCTGAGGCTCAAAAGAGCCTGCAACTGCTCAAAGAACAGCGGCGGCAGGATTGCGCCCACCGCCAGTTGGCGCCCTTATAGAGGGGGTCTTGGGCACCGTCAACGCTTTAAGGGCTGGAAAAGCAGGCCCGGGAGCGCTCCAAGAGGGGCCGTAACGCCCTGATGAGGTTGAATTTCTGCCGTCTCCCGGCTATTGGCTGACGGCGTTTGTGGGGGTCATCCGATCGGGCGACCATAGAGGGTAGGGCATGATCCGCGGCTTTTTCCGACTGATTGGGCTGTTGCTGCTCGCCGGTGGGTTCTTCTTCATGGTCTATGACGGCGCCCGCTGGGTGGCCGACCAGACCCTGCGCTTCACCCGGTTCGGCCAGTTCTGGAACGACATCAACCAGGCCAGCCAGTCCGCCTTCCGAACCTGGGTCGAGGCCAAGGCACCCTGGCTCTGGACCTCGGTGATCCGCCTGGTGCTGGACCAGCCGGTTTTCGCCGTGCTCGGCCTCCTCGGCATTCTCCTGATGATCCTGTTCCGCCCGCGCAAGCCGCTGATCGGCTATTCCCGGGACTGAACTTCAGTTCCCGTCGCGACTGATCTTCAGTTCGCGCCGGGATTGATTTTCAATTCCCGCCGCGACTGAGCATCGCACCGGGCACGGACGTAACAAGACTGCTGCTGGCTGCGTAAAGACCTATATTCCCACTCGATCGCGAGCACGCCGCCTGAGCACCTGGCTCGGGCGCGCGACAGCTCGTTTTTTCGGAGATCCGATCATGCTGTTCATGCGCAAGACCACCGCACTGCCGAGCGCAGCTGACGCGCTGCCCGGCCGCGCGCAACCGATTCCGACCGCGACCATCCATTTCGTCAACGGCGCGAAGCTCGCGCCGCCTTATCCCGCAGGCCTCGAGCAGGCCGTGTTCGGGCTCGGCTGCTTCTGGGGCGCCGAGCGAAAGTTCTGGGAGCTCGGCGACGGCATCCATGCGACCGCGGTCGGCTATGCCGGCGGTCACACGCCGAACCCGACCTATGAAGAGACCTGTTCGGGACGCACCGGCCACACCGAAGTGGTGCTGGTCGTGTTCGATCCGAAGAAGATGTCTTACGAGAAGCTCCTGAAGACGTTCTGGGAGAACCACAACCCGACGCAGGGCATGCGCCAGGGCAACGATGTCGGCACGCAGTACAGAAGCGCGATCTACACGTATTCCGATGCGCAGAAGAAAGCCGCCGACGCGTCGAAGGCGCTCTATCAGAAGGCACTTGCTGCAAAGGGTCTCGGTGCCATCACCACCGAGATCGCGCCGGCAGGCCCGTTCTATTTCGCCGAGGACTATCATCAGCAATATCTGGCGAAGAACCCCGCCGGCTATTGCGGCCTCGGCGGCACCGGCGTCGCGTGCCCGATCGGTGTGGGCGTGAGCGCGTAGGTGCGGCTTTCTTACCCTCCCCTGGAGGGGGAGGGTCGCTGAGCATGAAGCGGAGCGGAATGCACAGCGGGGTGGGGTGACAGTCTCTCCGCGAAGAACACTGCCCGAGTGGAGAGATCACCCCACCCCGCTCGCGCTGCGCGCGATCGACCCTCCCCCTCCAGGGGAGGGTGCGACCGTCACAACCAACCCCCTCAACCCTTTATTAACCATAACCGGTGCATCACTGGAGCTGTCTCGTTCCGAGGGATGGTCCGGTGCCGGTTGCACGCGCGTTTCGATGGTCGATCTTGGCAGCGTCCGCCGCGCTGACCCTGGGCGGCTGCATGCAAACCGCCGGTCCCGTCGCGATGGTGCAGCCCCGTCCCGATCTCGACGCCATGGCCTATGGCCAGCCCTACAGCGCTCAGCCGGTCGTTGTTGCCAACGACGGCGGCGGCGCCATTGCCGCGCTCAGCAACTCCTTTGCGTCGGGTCCAGGCCCCGTGCCGGTCGCCTATGCCGCGCCGATGGTGGCCGCGCCCGTGCGCTACGACGCCTCCTATCACCTCGATGCCGGCGACAAGCTGCGCGTCGTGGTCTATGGCCAGGAAGGTCTCACCAACAGCTACGCCATCGATGCCGGCGGCTCCATCACCATGCCGCTGATCGGCGCGGTGCCCGCGCGTGGCCGCACCACCGCGGGGCTTGCCGGTGAAATCGCCGCGCGCCTGCGCAACGGCTACATCCGCGAGCCGTCGGTCGCCGTGGAGATCGAGTCCTACCGCCCGTTCTTCATCCTCGGCGAAGTCGCAGCGCCCGGCCAATACCCCTACGTCCCCAACATGACGGTCGAGAGCGCCGTCGCCATCGCCGGCGGTTTCTCGCCGCGCGCCAAGCGCGACGTGGTCACCGTCACGCATACGGAAGGCGGCGGCTCCATGCGCGCCGTCGTGCCGCTCGGCACGCCCGTCAGCCCCGGCGACACCGTGTTCGTCGGCGAGCGCTGGTTCTAGCTCTCTTCCCGTATCGTTCAGCGCCTGAAATCGAGCCGCCCGTTCGGAAAGCATCCGTCGATCCGCGTGGCGTCGACCACGAGCCCGACCCATGGCCGCATGATCGCGGGATTGGTCAGGTTGATGTATTTCCCGATCAGACCATTGCCGCTCTCGCGCACGGCATCGATCAGTCCGTGCCGTCGGCCACCGTCCCAATCGAACCGCAGATAGACCCGTTCGCCTGCGACGCGGACCTCGGCGCGGCCCTGCTTCCACGCCTCCGGCGTATCGCCGGCGATGGTCGGATCGGCGCCGCCGTTCCAGCGGCTCGCCCAGATGCCGTCGAGCGGGTCGGATAAAGCGGGAGCGGACGCCCAATGCGCCGCATTGCCGTCGGCGGCATCGCCGGCCAGCGAGGCTGATATGGCATAGTGCATGACCTCGGCGTCGCCCGGCGCCGGCACATCCATGGTGCCGAACGGGTTACGAATGACGAGGTTGGTGTTGGCCTGCTGCATGACGCTCTCCCGGCGTGAACTGGCTTGATCAGCCAGCTCTATCGCCGCGCGCCGTGATGCAGCCACCCGATTTCCGTTCCGCGTCATTCCGGGGCGCGCGCCTGACGGCGCGTCCCGGAACGACGGCGGAGAGAGCTGCGCGCTATTTCGTCAGATGCTTCGCGAAGAAGTCGAGGCTGCGCGGCCAGGCGATCTCCGAGCTGGCCTTGTCGTAGCTCGGCCGCTCGTCGCAATGGAAACCGTGCTGCGCGCCGGGATAGATGAAGACCTCGACATCAGGCCGCTTCGTCTTGACGGTCTCGACATCGGTCAGCGGAATGCCGGCATCCTTCTCGCCGAAATGCAGCTGCGTCGGTACCTTCGGTTTCTCGTCGGCAAAGCGCACGACGGCGCCGCCATAATAGCCGATCGCGGCCTTCAGGCCGGTGAGCCGCGTCGCCGCGACGAAGGCGATGCTGCCGCCGAGACAGAAACCGATGATGCCGACCGGGCCGACATTCTTTACTGCGTCGATCGCCGCCTGGGTGTCGCGCAGCATCGCGTCCCAGTCGGGATTGGCGACGAATTTGCGCGCCTCCGCGATCTCATCGGGCGTATAGCCGGACTGGAAGCCCGGCGTGGTGCGATCGAAGATCGACGGCGCGATCGCGACATAGCCTTCGCCTGCGAGACGGTCGCAGACCGAACGGATGTGATGATTGACGCCGAAAATCTCCTGGATCACCACCACCGCGCCCTTCGGCGCGCTGACAGGATCAGCGCGATAGGCGCCGAGCTGGAAATTGTCGGAGGCCGTCAGTTTGATGTCTTGTCCCACGCGGGTTGTCCTTCTTGTTTGTCGATCCGAAATTCAGCTTTCTGTTCCTCATCCTGAGGAGCGCTCCAACGGAGCGCGTCTCGAAGGATAGAGGCCGAGATGTGAGAGCCGGGCCTTCATGGTTCGAGACGGCGCTGATGCGCCTCCTCACCATGAGGATAACGAGCTACTCCCACATCCAGTTCTCGCCGTAATCCTCTTTCCATCCGGCCAGCCGTCCATGACGGAATTGCAGGAACAGGCGGTGGCGGTAGGGGATCAATCCGCTGCCGCCGATATCGCGAAGCGCGAGATAGATCTCATTGCCGGGGCGCCCTTTGACGTATTGCAAGGGCTGTCCGAGCACGCGCGCGGTCTGCTCCGCATCCATTCCGAACGCCAAAGGCGTATTGTTCGACAAGGTGTCGACGAAGGGACGGCGCGACGGCACCGTGCCGAACGGCTCGGCCTGCACCGACGCGGCCATCGAGAGAAGCGCTGCGCCTGCCGCCAAGATTGCCCGCTTCATGGTCGTGATCCCCGTATGACCGCTATCCCGGCAAGTTCTTCAGGAAAGGCACCACGGCGTCAACAAAAGCCTTGGGCTGATCGATGTTGACGGCGTGTCCGGCCGCGGGGATCACGACCTTTTGTGCACCCGGGATCTTGGCCGCCATGTAGTCGGACGCCGCCAGGAACGGTGTGTCGTCGGCGCCAACCACGATCAGCGACGGCACGTTTATGTTCGGCAACAATTCCATCACCGCCGCATCGCGCTGGGTCAGCATGCCGCGCGCGGCCAGCGCCAGGCCCTTGGCGTTGCGATGGCTGGCGGTGGCGCGCTCGCGCGTCGCTGATTTCAGCACGTCGAGTCCTTCGCGATCGAGCTTGTCGGCGGTGGCGAGCGCACGCGCATTCCAGGCCTCGCGCGCGTCGTCTTTCTTGAAGCCCGGGCCGGTGTCGATGATCAGCAGCGCGCGTGCGGCTTGCGGGTGGGCGCGGTAGAACGCCAGCGACATGTAGCCGCCGAGCGACAGCCCGCCGATGATGGCGCGCCTGGCGCCGACCGCGTCGAGCATCGCCGCCATGTCGCCGACGGTGAGTGCCTCGCTGTAGGCCGCGGGATCGTCGGGATAATCGGACTGTCCATGGCCGCGCATGTCCCACAGGATCAGCTTGTGGTCCTTCGCGAGCGCATCGATCTGGCCGTGCCACATCGCCGAGGTCGATGAGTAGCCGTGGGTGAGCAGCAGCGGCGGCCCGTCGCCATGCACTTCATAATAGATGCCGACGCCGTCCCGATCGATCCTTGGCATTGCTTCCGACCTCTCTCATTTCTTCTTCTATCGAACCTAGGTAGCGGTGCCCATCCTCCCCTGGAGGGGGAGGATCGGTTCGCATGAAATGCGAACCGAGGTGGGGTGACGGTCTCTCCCCGTAAGCGCTGTCCGTGTGGAGAGATCACCCCACCCCGCTCGCGCTACGCGCGATCGACCCACGAGCGAGCTACGCTCGTCTCGGACCCCTCCAGGGGAGGGTAAGGGTTCGCTCGCGGTCGAACTTTAATGTGCCAAGTTACTTCGAAGAAACTGCCTGAAGGCACTGCTTGTTGCGTTCAGTCGCTAACATCAGCGCTGCTATCGCAACGCACAACAAGCGGATGCCGAGATAGTTTCGATCGATTCCAAATTGCATTTGCCACAACGCAGGAACGCGATCATTCTTGCGCGCAAGGCGGCCGCCGACCCGGTGGGCGTCCGCTACTCAAGTTGCCGCCGTAAGCGGCTTCATTGCACCGGCAGGGGAAGACGCCTATGCCAACGCTCACGATCAACGGGCGGAGTATGTCCGTGGATGCGGCAAACGACACGCCGCTCCTTTGGGCCATCCGCGAACAGTTGCAGATGACCGGCACGAAATTCGGCTGCGGTGCCGGCCTGTGCGGTGCCTGCACCGTGCACGTCAACGGCGAAGCCGTGCGGTCGTGCCAGACCATGGTCGGCGACGTCGCCGGCAAGAAGATCACCACCATCGAAGGCCTTTCCGCCAAGGGTGATCATCCCCTGCAGAAGGCGTGGGTTGCCGAGCAGGTGCCGCAATGCGGCTACTGCCAGTCCGGGCAGATCATGCAGGCGGCTTCGCTGCTGGCGAAGAACGCCAATCCGACCAAGGAAGAGGTCGTGGCTCATATGGACGGCAATCTCTGCCGTTGCATGACCTATTCGCGGATCCAGAAGGCAATCATGCGCGCCGCCACCGAGATGCGCACCGCATCCGCCGCCGGCAACGAGCGGAGGCCCACATGAATCAACACGTGAAGAACGTCACCCCTGAAACGACTGATCTCAGCCGTCGTTCATTCCTGGTCGGCACCGCCGCCACCGGCCTCGTGCTCGGCTATGCCGGCGTGCCCGGCATTGGTGAAGCGCTCGCAGCAGCGCCCGCCAATTTCGAGCCGAGCGTCTGGTACGCGATCTCGCCCGACGGTCTCGTCACCGTGACCTGCGGCAAGGCCGACATGGGACAGCACATCGCCTCCACCATGGCGCAGATCGTCTGCGAGGAGCTGGGCGCGAAGTGGAGCGACATGCGGGTCAACCTCGCCTCCAATGATCCGAAGTTCAATGATCCGGTGCTCGGTGCGCAGATCACCGGCGGCAGCTGGTCGACCATGATGAATTTCGACGCGATGAGCCGGGCGGGTGCGGCCGGACGCATGGCGTTGACCGAAGGTGCTGCCGCGTCGATGGGCGTGCCGGCAGGCGAGCTCACGGTGCGCGATTCCATGATCGTGCATGCGAAGTCGAAGAAGCAGATGTCGTTCGCCGATGTCGTGAAGAGCGGCAAGGCGACCAAAACCTTCACGCCCGATGAGCTCAAGGCGATCAAGCTGAAGACGCCGGATCAATACACCATGATCGGCGTGTCGGTGCCGCAGCTCGACATCCCCTCCAAGACCAACGGCACGGCCAAGTACGGCATCGACGTGATGATTCCGGGTATGGCCTATGGCGCGGTGGTGACGCCGCCGGTGCGCTATGGCGCCACGGTGAAATCGGTCGACGATTCCGCTGCGAAGAAGGTGCCCGGCTTCATCAAGGCCGTCACCCTCGACGACAAGACCCAGACCACGACCGGCTGGGTGGTTGCGGTCGCCAACACCTACGCCAACGCCAAGAAGGCGGCGGCGGCGCTGAAGGTCAGCTATGACGGCGGTCCGAATGCGAAAGCGTCGAGCGAGTCGCTGCTCGAGGAGGCCAAGCGGCTTCAGAAGCTCGATGACTCCGGCCAGTTCTTCGTCAAGGACGGCGATGTCGGAGCAGCCCTCGGCACGGCGGCGAAGGTGCTGGAGGCGGAGTACACCACCAGCATCAACATCCACGCGCCGATGGAGCCGATGAACGCCACCGCGGAGTTCAAGGGCGACATCCTGCACATCTATTCCGGCAACCAGTTCGCGACGCGCTCCGGCGCGATTGCGGCCGGCGCCGCCGGGATCGATCCGAAGTTCGTGGTGATGCACCAGATGTGGCTCGGCGGCGGTTTCGGCCGCAGGCTGGACGCCGACATGATGGTGCCGGCCGTGCAGGCGGCCAAGGCCGTAGGCAAGCCGGTGAAGGTGATCTACACGCGCGAGAATGACATGACGATGGATTTCTCGCGTCCGCTCACCTACCAGAAAGTGAAAGCTGGCGTGGATGGCGACGGCAAGCTCGTCGCGCTCAGCCACGACGTGGTCTCGGCCTGGCCGACCCAGCGTTGGGGCATCCCCGACTTCCTGTCGCCCTCGGTCGACAAGAAGGGCCCGCTCGACGCGTTCACGGTGAACGGCTCGGACTTCTTCTACACCGTGCCGAACCACAATGTGCGCGCGATCAAGAACGAGATGGCGCATAACGCCACCCCGTCAGGCCAGCTCCGCTCGGTGGCGCCGGGTTGGACCTTCTGGGCGGTCGAAAGCATGATCGACGAGATCGCGGCTGCGACCGGCAAGGATCCGGCGCAATTCCGCATCTCGCTGCTCGACGGCGCCGGCAAGAACGACGGCGGCGCGCAGCGGCTGCGCAACACGCTGCTCGCCGCGATGGGCCTCGCCGGCTACGGCACCAAGAAACTCCCGAAGGGAGAAGGCATGGGCGTCGCCTGCGTGTCGTCGCAGGAACGTGCGACCGCAAGCTGGACCGCTTGTGTCGCGCATGTCGCCGTCGCGCCCTCGGGTGAGGTGACCGTGAAGAAGCTCACGGTCGCAACCGATGTCGGCACGCAAGTGCATCCCGACAACATCCGTGCCCAGGTCGAGGGCGCGGCGCTGTGGGGCCTGTCGCTTGCGATGTACGAGAAGGCGACGCTGAAGGACGGTGGCATCGAGCAGACCAATTTCGATGGCTACACGCCCTTGCGCATGAGCCAGATGCCGGAGGTCGCAGTCGCCGTGATCGCCAATGGCGAGAAGGCCACCGGCGTCGGTGAGCCGGCGGTGACGGTGGTCGCGCCCGCCATCGGCAACGCCATCTTCAACGCCTCAGGCGCCCGCGTCCGGGCGCTGCCGATCACGGCGGAAGCCGTGAAGGGGGCGATGAAGGCGTAAGGCTGGCTTCACTGCCGGGAAGAATGATCCGCCGGAGGGCCACCTCCGGCGGATTTTTTGTTGTCAAAAAGCCAGTATTTTCAACGGCCCTTCTACTGTGCATGGGGTTGTTTTCGCGTTCCGGCGGAACTGCGATCCGTAAAATTGCGTGCAATTCCGGCAGGTTCCGTTGAGCACGCCTCTTAAGGGCCGGAGAACCTGATCCGGCTTAGGCTGACGCCAAAGACACTCCCGTGCTTTTGGGGAAGCCATGAACGCGCCAGCCAAATCCGCCGCCAAACGCCGGCTTCTGCTCGCCTCCGACCGGAGCGATGCGAGCACTGAGCTCGCCAGCATCCTGAAGGCGGTCGGCGACGTCTCGACGGTGACGACGCAGGACATCCCCGAGCAGCCGTCGCGCGATCTCTCCGGCCTCGTGGTCGACATCAACCTGCGCTCGCCCGAAAGCGTGCAGCGGGTGCGCAACAAGCTGCGCGCCGAAGGCTATCGTTCGATGCCGCGCTTGTTCGTGCTGGCCGATGCCCTGCACCACGGCACCATGCAGGCCTGGGCGCTGGGCGCCACCGACACCATCTCGCGGCCGCTGCAGGCGGAGGCGATCCTGCAGCGCATCCGCGCCGCGTTCCCCGATACGGCGACCTATGACGCGACCGATCGCGGCAAGACGCTCAACCGCGGCGTCGAGGCGGCGCATGCGGTGCTGAAGAAGATGTTCGAGAAGCTGCCGCTCGGCGTGCCCCTGACGTTCGACGACGTCATCGCCGCCGAGAGCAAGATCCTGAAAGCGATCAAGCACTCGTCGCTGCGCGAATGGCTCACCACCGTCGGCTGCCATCACGTCGGCAGCTACCGCCACTGCCTGTTCGTCACCGGCTTTGCGGTGTCCTTTGCGCAGCATCTCGGCATGCGCGAGGACGACCAGCGCCGGCTGACCCGCGCCGCCTTGCTGCACGATGTCGGCAAGGCCTTCGTTCCCTCCAACCTGCTCGACAAGCCCGGCAAGCTCACTGACGAGGAGATGGCCGAGGTGCGCGAGCATCCGCGCCGCGGCTATGACGCGCTCGCAGCGCAAGGCGGCTTCCCGCCCGAGATGCTCGATGTCGTGCTGCATCACCACGAATTCCTCGATGGCTCCGGTTATCCGAACAATCTGTCGTCGAACCAGATCAGCGACATCGTGCGGCTGACGACCATCGTCGACATCTACGCAGCCCTGGTGGAGAAGCGCGCCTATCGCATGCCCTTCACCCATTCGCGCGCCTTCACGATGATGGAAGGCATGGGCGGCAAGCTCGATCAGCAGCTGCTGCAGGCGTTCCGGCCGGTGGCGCTGGGATCGTTCTGACGCAGCATTCTCCGCCGCCGTAGCAAGGGTGGGAAGGCGCGCCCTTAGCGCGCCGTATGACTCTGCCGGCCTCAATCCTCGTACGACGAAATCTCGATCAGGCTGCCATCCGGATCCCGGCAATAGACCGAGCGCAGCGTGCCGCGGGCGCCCTGCTTGGGGACCGGGCCTTCCTCGATCGCGACGCCATGCGCCTTCAAATGCGCCACGACCTCGTCTGGCGTGGCGGAGGTGAGGAAGCACAGATCCTCGCTGCCGGCGGTCTGGTGGTCGGCGGTGAACCACTCCACCTTGTCGGCGTCGCGCGGCCGGACGTTGATCTTCTGTTGACCAAACTGAAGCGACGTCCGCGGCGCTTTGCCGCCGCCGGGGTCGAACACCTTGACTTCCATGCCGAGGATCTTGCGATACCACTCCGAGGTCACTGCGACGTCGGCGACGTTGATCACGAGGTGATCGAGGGCCTCAACCTTGACCGGCATGCCTTATCCTTTCGTCGCCATGGGGCTTGCGCACTTTCCGCAGCAGGCGGGCTTTGTTACAACGCCGCTGACGCCGCTATCAAGAACAACGCCCTTTTTAAGAACAACACCCCTTTCTAAGAACAACACTTGGGAGAACCCTTGAGATGATCACTCGCCGTAACGCGCTGGGCCTGCTCGCAGCCACGCCTTTTGCAGCCAGCCCGCTGTCGAAAGCTTTCGCCGCCGACTATCCGTCGCGGCCGGTGAAGTTCGTGGTCGGCTATCCGCCGGGCGGCGCCACCGACATCCTGGCGCGCTTGATCGGCCAGCGGCTGTCGGAGCGGCTCGGCCAGCAATTCGTGATCGAGAACAAGCCGGGCGCCGGCAACAATATCGGCACCGAATCCGTCGTGAATGCCGAGCCCGACGGCTACACCGTCCTGCTGGTCAATCCGGCGAACTACATCAACGCCACGCTCTACGCCAATCTCAAGTTCAACTTCGTCCGCGACATCGCGCCGATCGCTGCGTTCCAGCGCGTGCCGAACGTGATGACCGTCAACAAGGACGTGCCGGCCAAGACCGTCGCCGAGTTCATCGAATACGTGAAGGCCAACCCCGGCAAGGTGAACATGGCTTCCTCCGGCAACGGCACCTCGGTGCATCTGTCCGGCGAAATGTTCATGGCGATGACCGGCTGCAAGATGCAGCACGTGCCCTATCGCGGCGCGGCGCCTGCGATCACCGACATGCTCGGCGGCCAGGTGCAGGTGATCTTCGACAACATGCCCTCGATCATCCAGCACATCCGCTCAGGCTCGCTTCGTGCGCTCGGCGTTACCACCGCGCAGCGCTCGCCGCAGCTGCCGGACGTGCCCGCGATCGGCGAGACGGTGAAGGACTACGAGGCGAGCGCGCTGTTCGGCATGGGTGCGCCGAAGAACATGCCCAAGGACATGATCGCCAAGCTCAACAACGAGATCAACACGCTCATGAAGGAGCCCGATATGACCAAGCGCCTGGTCGAGCTCGGCGGCGATCCGCTGGTGCTGACGCCCGAAGCGTTCGGCCAGGAGATCGAGGCCGAGACCGCGAAGTGGAAGAAGGTCGTCGAGTTCGCCGGCCTCAAGGTCGAGTAGCAATCTCGCGCATGATTGGAGATGGAGCCCCGCCGCAAGGCGGGGCTTTTTTCTTGCGTGGTTCCCGCTTGACGGGATGGCGTTCGCGTCTATACTAAACCGTATGGTTAAGTATAAAGACGAGACGCTCGATCGTACCTTTGCGGCATTGTCCGATCCGACACGGCGCGCGCTGCTGGCGCGTCTCGGCGAGAAGGACAGCCTGTCGGTGAGCGAACTGGCCGCGCCGTTCCCGGTCTCGCTGCCGGCGATCATGAAGCATCTCGACGTGCTGACGGATGCGGGCCTGATCGTGCGCGAGAAGACCGGGCGCACCGTTTCCTGCCGGCTTACCGCGCAGCCGATGGAGCAGGCGATGAACTGGCTCAATCGCTACGCGCAATTCTGGTCCGAGAGTTTCGACCGCCTTGCCGCCTTTGTGGAGGACAAACCATGGTCAACGCAGCCGCCAACGCCGCCGAACGCGCAACCGAAGGTCCAAGCCTCACACTCACGCGCCGGCTCCGCGCGCGGCCGGAAAAGGTCTTCGCCGCCTGGACGCAAGCCGCGCAGCTAGTGCAATGGTTCGGGCCGCCGAACATGAAGCCGGCGACGTTGAAGGCCGACCTGGATGTTCGCTCCGGTGGCCGCTACCGCATCTCGTTCACGCGCGAGGACGGCGAGTATTTCGAGGCGGGCGGCCTTTATCGCGAGGTCGTGCCGAACGAGCGGCTGGTCTTCACCTGGGCCTGGCACTCGACGCCGGAACGTGAATCGCTGGTGACGATCACGCTGAAGCCTGACGATGCCGGCACGCTGATGATCTTTCATCACGCCCAGTTCTTCGACGAGACCGCGCGCGACAACCATCAGCGCGGCTGGAACTCATTCTTCGACAAGCTCGACAGCTTCGTCGCCTGATTCCTGTCAGAGGAGGATACCATGCAGCAACATCAGATCGTCTCGCGCGAGCAATGGGTCGCCGCCCGCAAAGCCCATCTGGCGCATGAGAAGGAGCTGAGCCAGGCCCGCGAACGCCTCGCCGAGGAGCGCCGCGCATTGCCCTGGGTGAAGGTCGACAAGAGCTATGTGTTCGACGGGCCGAACGGCAAGGTGACGCTGGGCGATCTCTTCAAGGGCCGCCCGCAGCTCGTGGTCCAGCACGTGATGTTCGCGCCTGACTGGGAGGCGGCCTGCAAGAGCTGCTCGTTCTGGGCCGACGGCTTTGAGCGCATGGTGCCGCATCTGGCGGCGCGCGACACCACCATGGTCGCGATCTCGCTGGCACCCGTCGAGAAGCTCGAGGCGTTCAAGAAGCGCATGGGCTGGAGCTTCGACTGGGTGTCTTCGGGCCGCAACGACTTCAACTATGATTACGAGGTCTCGTTCACGCGCGAGCAGATCGACCAGGGCGTCCCGAAGTACAATTTCGGCACCACACCGTTCTATGGCCCCGAGCTGCCCGGCATCAGCGTGTTCTATCGCAACGAAGCCGGCGACATCTTTCACACCTATTCCTGCTTCGCCCGCGGTCTCGACATGATGAACGCCGCCTATCAATATCTCGACCTCACTCCGCTCGGTCGTCACGAGGGCGGTCTGCCCTATCCGATGGACTGGGTGCGCTTGCGCGACCAGTACGAGCCGCAGGCGAAGGGCGCGTGCTGCCACGAGTGAGGAAAGGCTCAGTTCGAGGCCGGCGGTGACCTCATTTCTTCGCGTCGGCCTCTTCCGTGCCTTTGCAGGAAATCAGCATTGTATAGGCGCGCGCGTTGCCCGCGATCTCGGGGGTCTTCAGTTCTCCCTTCGGTTCGGCCGTCTGATACGGCACCACCGAATTGTCGAGGAAGTCGCGTAGCGCACCGGTCTTGATGGCGAAGTTGATGTTTTCGGGAATGGTGCCGGTTGCCACGGCGACTCGTAATCCATCGAGCTTTCTCGTGACCACGCCGACGACCTGCCCGGTCGTGTCGAACAGCGGGCCGCCGCTATTGCCGGGCTGCACCGGTGCACTGATTTGCAGGAACCGCGTGTCGTTGAGCATGCCGCTGAGCGAGCTCACGATCCCAGTCGTCACGGTGAAGTCCGACGTGAGCAAGCCGTGATAGGGAAAGCCGATCGCGACGACGGAATCGCCGGAGTGGAACGAGCGATCGCGGATCCGGGCGAAGTCCTTGAATGCCACCGTCGATGACGGCTGCAACAAAGCCAGATCGTTGGTCGCATCGCTCGATACCACGCGTAACACCATCGCGGCTTCGCCGGTGAGATTGCCCTTGAGCTCGCTGCAACCATCGATCACGTGGTTGTTGGTGACGATGTGTCCGTTGGCGCTGACCACGAAGCCGGTGCCAAAGCCACTCTTGGCGCCTTTGGCGGGTTTGCCGGCCGGCGGCGAGCCTTGCTTGTCGGCCGTGGCTGCGGGCTTCGCGGCACCCTTGGTGAAATCACCGGCCTTGTCGAGTCCGTCGGCCTTTACTTTGGTCACGCAATTGGCCAACGCCGCGATCAGCGGTCCGGTTGAGGTCAGGTCAAAATTCAGGACGGCGCGGCCGGCCGTTGCGACCATCAGGCTCGCCTTCTGAAACGTGCGCACGACATTGAGCGGCATGATGGCGGTGAGCATGTTGGATTGATACGCCGTAGCGTAAAGCCTGGCCTGCTCCTGCCCGTCAAAGGTCACGTCGATCGCGGCGTTCTCGCCCTTGTTGAAGTGGTAGCCGGGGCTCGCAAAGGCGAGCGACCATGTGCCGGCTGCATTTTGGCTCACGACCAGGATGACACCGCTCGCGTAAGGCGCCGTCGCGGCGCAATGGGAGAAGGCGCCTGTTTCGTCGCTGCTGAAGGCGCCGCCGATCCAGTTGCCGACATTGACGCTTCCGAATGGCCCCTTCGCATCTGCCGATCCAGAAAGGCACATCTGCAACAGAGCAGCGACGGCAAACGACTTCAACCACATGACTTCCCCCCGGAACGCTTTGGCGCCATCTTATCTGCGTGGGCCCACTTCGCGCAACCGACAGTTGTCTGATCGGGCGGCGTCCCTCGCGGACGACTTTCAGGCTTGCCTTTACTTTGTACTGCGGTATACTTTGCATCACAAAGTGATCAAGCGAACTGGGTGGAGCGGGGTTTGGCGTTGCCGATGCGCGATCTCGACAAGGCGCTGGCCGACATCGTGGCGATCCGCAGCCAGATCGCGGCCGGCACGGCGTTCCGCGGCTACGGCCCGGCGACGATGGCCGCGACAGGCGTGGTCGCGCTTGTCACCGCAATCCTGCAATTCTGGCTGCTCGGCGACCCCAACAGCGAGCCGCTCGGCTTCTTTCTCGGCTGGTTCGTTGCGGCCGCGCTGTCCGGCCTGATCATCTGGGTCGAGATGCGGGCGCGCTCGCGCCGCCATCATTCGGGCCTTGCCGACGCCATGATCCACCAGGCGGTCGAGCAGTTCTTGCCCGCGGGCGTCGCCGGAATCCTGCTCGCGGTGGTGATGTGGAAGTTCGCGGCCGAGACGCTGTGGCTCCTGCCGGGGCTGTGGCAGATCCTGGTATCGCTCGGCATATTCGCCTCCGTCCGCTCGCTGCCGCGCAGCGTGGCGTTCGCCGGGGCCTGGTACTTCATCTCGGGTTTTGCCGTGGTGGTGCTGGCGAGCCGGACTCACATGTTGTCGCCGTGGACCATGGGGCTGCCTTTCGTGATCGGCCAGTCGATGATGGCGGCCATTCTGTATGTTGCGTCCGGAGAGAATGATGTCGAAGACTGACAGCGCGCCTTTCTCCTATGAAGGGCTCGACCGTGTGATCCACGAGAAGGCGAGGCTCGGGCTTCTGACCTCGCTGATGGCGCATCCGAAGGGGCTCGCCTTCGCCGATCTCAAGCAGCTCTGCGGCCTCACCGACGGCAATCTCAGCCGACACCTCGCGGTGCTGCAGGAGGCCGGCCTGGTCGAGGTGACCAAAGGCTATGAGGGCAATCGCCCGCACACCACCTGCCGCCTGACCAAGACCGGCCGCCGCCGTTTCCTCGATTATCTCGCCGTGCTCGAGCGTCTCGTGCGCGATGCCGCCAAGGCCGCCGGCCGCGAGGCACCGCCGCTTGGCCGCCTCGGCATTCTCTCGACCTGATCGTCCCCCTTTTTGACCGGAGACTTTGCAATGCAAAGTGACGTCACGTCCCCCAACGACAAGCTTCACGTCGGCATCATCATGGACGGCAACGGACGATGGGCGACGCGGCGCGGCCTGTCGCGCGTGCGCGGCCACGAGGCCGGCGTCGAGACCATCCGCCGCATCGTCGAGGCCGCGCCCAAGCAGGGCATCGGCACGCTGACGCTCTACGCATTCTCGACCGACAATTGGCGCCGGCCGAAGGCCGAGGTCGCAGCCCTGATGACGCTGCTGCGCTTCTACCTCGCCAACGAGGTGCAGAGCCTGGTGAAGAACGGCGTGCGGCTCAACGTGATCGGCCGTCGCGACCGCTTGCCGGACGGCATTGCCACCGCCATCACGCGTGCGGAGGCCGCCACGGCCCACGGCACGACGCTGCATCTGCGCATCGCCGTCGACTATTCCGCACGCGACGCCATTCTCAATGCCGCGGCGAAGGCGGCCGCGCTGACCAGCCTCACCCGCGAGGCCTTCTCGCAACTGGTCACCGGCGAGGCCGGCTTGCGCGACGTCGATCTCATCATCCGCACGTCGGGCGAAAAGCGGCTGTCGGACTTCCTGCTCTGGGAAGGCGCCTATGCCGAGCTGCATTTCACCGAGCGGATGTGGCCGGAATTCGATGCGGCCGATCTTGCCGCCGCACTGGCCTCCTTCCATGGCCGCGAGCGACGCTTCGGCGGTCTCCAGGCGATCATGCCGGAGGAGGTGCCCTCGTTTTCTCGGGCGTGACGCTGCAAAGCGTTTTCGAGCGAAGTGGATACCGGTTCGCGTGAAGAAAACGCGTCAAAAAAGCGGAGCAGAGCAAGAGTCTCCGCAGCAGCCACGTACGATGTCTTCGGGTTCAGTCGGGAGATTGGGCTTCTTCATAGGAGCGGGACGGACGATCACGCCAACCAAAGCGGGAGCGAAAGTCCATGCGTGTTCTTCTCGTCAACGTGCCTCATCCCTCGATCGGAAGCCGTATTCCGGACGATCATCTGCCGCCGCTCGGCCTGCTCGCGATCGGCGGCCCGCTGATCGACGATGGTCACGCCGTACGGCTGATCGATGCCGAGTTCGGCCCGATGCCGGTCGCGGACATCATCAGCGAAGCGAGCCGCTTCGCGCCGGACGCTGTGTTGTTCGGTCATTCCGGCTCGACCTCCGGACATCCCGTGATTACGGAGATCGCGCAGGCGCTGGTGAAAGCCATGCCGGGCGTGCTGATCGTCTATGGCGGCGTCTTCCCGACCTATCACTGGCGCGACATCCTGCGCGACGAGCCCTATGTCAGCGCCATCGTTCGTGGTGAAGGCGAGGAGACTGCGCGGCGCCTGATACGCGCGCTGGAATATGGCCACGATCTCGGCGGCGTTGCCGGCATCGCGTTCCGCGACGTCGCAGGCCCCCGTGCGATGCAGCCTGCGCCGGTCATCGCGGATCTCGATGCCTATCGGATCGGTTGGGAGCTCATCGATCACGCGCGGTACAGCTATTGGGGTGGCCTGCGTGCCGTGGTCGTGCAGTTCTCGCGCGGTTGCCCGCATCTGTGCAATTATTGCGGCCAGCGCGGCTTCTGGACGCGTTGGCGTCATCGGGATCCCGTCCGTTTCGCCAAAGAGCTGGCGCGCCTGCATCGCGAGCACGGTGTGAAGGTCATCAACTTCGCAGACGAAAATCCGACTGTGTCCAAGAAGGCGTGGCGGGCCCTCCTCGAAGCGCTGATCGCCGAGAATGTCGATCTCATCCTGGTGGGCTCGACCCGGGCCGACGACATCGTGCGCGATGCCGACATGCTGCATCTCTACAAGAAGGCAGGTTGGCAGCGCTTCCTGCTCGGACTGGAGAACACCGATGAGAAGACGCTGGAGCTGATCCGCAAGGGGGCAACCACCGCAACCGATCGCGAGGCCATTCGTCTTTTGCGGCAGCACGGCATCTTGTCGATGGCGACCTGGGTGGTCGGGTTCGAGGAAGAAACCGATCGCGATCACTGGCGTGGCTTGAAGCAGCTGCTCGCCTACGATCCCGATCAGGTGCAACTGCTCTATGTCACGCCGCATCGCTGGACGCCATACTTCCGGCTCGCCGCCGACCGCCGCGTGATCCAGCCGGATCGCCGCCGCTGGGACTACAAGCATCAAGTGTTGGCCACGCGCTACATGGCGCCGTGGCGCGTGCTGGTCTGGTTCAAGTTCACCGAGATGGTGCTGCAGTGTCGGCCCAAGGCGATCTGGCGCGTGTTGTTTCAGCGCGACGCGGGCCTGCGGCACGCCATGCGTTGGTACACGCAGATGGGCCGCAGGGTCTGGCCGCACGAGATCCTCGAATTCTTGCGTGCGCGACGGCTGAGATGGGGGCCCACAGTGCGCGAATTCTGGGGCGCTCCGCAGGACGCCGAGGAACAGTCGATGACGGCAGCACGGCCGGAGCGGCGTGTCGGCACGCGCGAAGCGGCATGAGCGCGACCCCTGTGTGATGTCTGGCCGAGGACAACGCGCTGTTCGTTTCTGGCCGCAAGATTGGCAGCTCTGTCCAAGCGGAAAATGCGCGACCTCGGCTAGGTGTGCGGTCCACGCAACCTGCCGAGGGCTTCGCGCATGTCACGATTGTCTCTGGATGCTGTCGTTGACGAGACCGAAACGAATGGTGCAGTCCGGATCAGGGCTGCCGATGCCTCCGACGTGGAGAGCCTCTCGCTCTATTTCACCGGCCTGTCCGCGACGACGCGCAATAAGCGCTTTATGGGCGCGCGGGCGGACCTTGCTGTCATCGCGGCCGAATGCGTCGCCAAGGTCAGCCATCCCGATTACTTCACCTTGCTTGCGGAGCTCAGGCTGGATGCAGGGCAAAGCACGATCATCGGAGAGACCCGATACGCCTATGACGCAGTCGCCCGGCACGGCGATTTCGCCATCTCCGTTGCCGATATCTTTCAGCGTAAGGGCGTCGGCCTGCAGATGATGGCCGCGATGGAGCGACGCGCGAGCGATCTCGGCCACGAGATGATCGCGGCTGAGACCGCACGAGCCAATGCCGAGATGCGCGGCCTTGCGAAGAAGGCGGGGTTTGCCGATACCGGCCTTGGCGACTGGCAGTCGATACACCTCGCAAAGCGGCTGTCGCGCTGACCAGACTTGCCGAAAGCGGCCGTGCGGCCCGCCCAAAAACCGCTGCATCCCGCCGCGGATCGTGCTCTACTGCCTCCCAGGACGGGAGCTTACGGCGATGCGTGCGGTTCTGGACTATTGCACCGGTGGAACTGAGCGTCAGATTGCGGCCGGCACGGATCTGGTGACCGAAGGCGGCGCCTCCGGCCATCTCTATGTGCTGATGAGCGGCAAGCTCGAGGTGCTCAAGGGCGAGATGGTGGTCGCCACCATCGCCGAGCCCGGCGCGGTGCTGGGCGAGATGTCCGTGTTGCTTGGGCTGCCGCACACCGCGACGGTGCGCGCCTGCTCCGACACGGTCGTCTACGAATTCGCCGATGCTGCCTCGCTCCTGAAGCGGGAGCCGGAGGTCGCGCTGCTGATCGCGCGCATGCTGGCGCAGCGGCTCAATGCCGCCAACACCTATCTCGCCGATCTCAAGCGGCAATATGCCGGCCACGGCACGCATCTCGCCATGGTCGGCGAGGTGCTGCAGAGCATGATCAACCTGCCGCCGCTCGAGGTCTCGCCAGGCTCGGATCGGAAATCCGATCCAAGGATGTAAGCCAGTCCGGCGGCTCGGCGATGTCAGACGCCGGCCGCTTCAGCGGCGCCGCAAGATCGATCCACTGTGCTTCGCCTGCCGCCAGCCAGAACGCCTTGTTCTCATCGAGGTCGAGCACGATGTGCGTCGGCGGCCGTCCGGGCTGCAGGCCCGCATTGAATACCCAGGTCGGGCCCAGCCGGTCGAACCACGAGCCGTCCGTGATGAAGGGGGATTGATGCACATGGCCCGAGATCACCATCGACGGCTGATACTGCATGATCCACTGCACCAGCTCGACATCGCCGAAGAACCGCTTGCCGCCCCAGCTGGTCGGTGAATTGGCCGGCGGCGCATGATGCGCCCAGATCCACCGCTGCGGACGCTCGAGCGCGGCATCGCGCAGCTGATCGGCGATGCGCTGCTTGACCAGCGGCCCGTCCCACCACGGGCACACCGTGAACAGCGTGTCGCCGATGCTGAGATTGTCGCCGTCGCAGGCGATGCCGAGCTCCCGCACCTCGGAGATCCAGCGCGAGATCTTCTCGCCCTCCGCATTGCGCTCGTCGAGATCGTGATTGCCGGAGCAGAGAATGACCCTGGTCTGCGCCGCGATCAGCGCGAGGTACTTCTTCACCACCACGATCTGGGCCCGGAAATCCACCATCGATCCGATGTCCAGCGCATCGCCGGCAAAGATCACAAGGTCGAATTGCGGCGCAGCGCTGACCAGCCAGTCGAGCTGCGGCAACGAGTAGTGCAGGTCGGCCACGACCAGGCAGCGCATCGGGAATCCGTCGGAGAGGGTGCGAAAATATCTGGGAATTCCAAAACGTTATAAAGCAAGAAGCGGACCAGCCCGGCCGCACATCAATCGGTCGAGCGAAGCATGCTGTGATGCGCGGGAGCGCGCAAGTGCCGGCAGCGTCGCAGGGCTGGACCGGATGGTCGAATTCTGGTGTCGTGGCGCGCTTTCAACGCGGGTGTCCGCATGACTTCCTTCAAGACCATTCGTGCCCGTGCCGAGAAGCGCAAGGGCAGACCCAAGGCGCTCGACAGGCTGATGCCTGACAAGCCCGACCTCAAGGGTCTGGCAAAACTCGGCGATGATCGCATCCTTGCCGAGATGACGAAGCGCGTGTTTTGCGCGGGCTTTGCCTGGAGCGTGATCGACACGAAGTGGGACGGCTTTGAAGACGCCTTCCTGCACTTCCAGCCGGCCAAGCTCAGCTTCCAGCCCGAAGACTACTGGGAAGCGCTGCTGCGCGATGCGCGGATTGTGCGCAACGGCGCCAAGATCATGTCGGTGCGCGACAATGCCACCTTCGTGCAGGAGATCGCGAAAGAGCACGGCAGCTTCGGCAAGTTCCTGGCGACATGGCCGCCGTCGAACGAGATCGGCCTGCTCGATCTCCTCACCAAGCGCGGCAGCCGGCTCGGCGGCAACACCGGGCAGATGCTGCTGCGCTTCGTCGGTTGGGACGGGTTCGTCACCTCGAAGGACGTCGTCGCCTGCCTGCGCGATGCCGGCCTCGACATCGCCGAAGAGGTCAAGTCGAAGGGCGATCTCGCCAAGGTGCAGGCGCAGTTCAACGCCTGGGCGGAGGAGACGGGTCTACCCTACACCTATCTGTCACGCATCTGCGCGCTCTCGGTCGGCGAGAACCGCAGCGCGCACTAGCGCTCATCGAGGAGATCGTGGACATCGTGTGGCGATCTCGTGCCGTCCGCGCGGCGTCTGCAACACGCGATCACGAAATTCATTTCGCCGGAACATTTGTGCGCAGCACCCGTTCGGGAGATTGAGCCAGGCGAACACAGGCGCAGGGAACACGCACTCCGGCTAAACCCTGGTTCAAGTCATGAAACTCGCATGAAACTCGAATGACAGAACGGAGCAGCTCATGAAGCTCACATCCGAACAGGTGAAGCAGACCGTCAACCAGCTCGGTGCGCAGGTGCTGCCCGACGAACACCCCGCCATGGCCCAGCTCAACAGCATGTTTGGGGAGCACACCTTCTTCGTCGACGAGATGGGACTGAAAGTCCTCGAGCCGACGCCCTCGCTCGGCGCGGATCGCGAGACCGGCGAAGTCGTCAGCCTCGCCGACTGGAGCGATGCTGATCTGACGCGCTTGATGGCGCACGAACCCGAGCCGACCGGCGTGATCGTGGTCTTCGAGCATGTCAGGCACTGAGACCGCGAGGACGAGGGCCGCGTACGGCCCCCGTCCGGATCGCAGTTGGGATCAGGGGCGGTCGAGCGGACGGCGAAGGTCGCCGGGACCGCCGAACAGGCCACGGAAGAAATTGGCAACGCTGCCCCAGAAGCCGCCACCGGCGATCGTCTCGAGCTCCGTCTCCGTCAATTCGCGAGCCATGTTCTGCATGACAGTCTCCTCATTTCAGATCGCGCGGACCATTCCGCGCGATGCCAGGAGAGTGTCGTGGACCGGCCCGCGCCGCCGTGACGCGGGACACAGAAGAGAGCAGCCACCCTTCCAGTCACCCCTTGGGGAAGCCGAAGGGTGACTGGATAGGCGTCTGCTGCGTCGCGGCTATCAGATCCGGTCGTTGAGCAGGACGCCGGACAGCGCGGGGTCGGAGGGGTTGGACGTGCCGTTCGATCCCGTGCCGCTGTAGGTCGAATCCGCAAGCGAGGCCTTCAGCGTCTCCAGGAATTTTTCGAGCACCTCCGTCGTCGAATTGCCGCTGGAGGAGCTGTCCGTGCTGCTGGTCGACGTCGAACTGGTGGTCGAGTCCGTCGTGCTGGACGAGCTCGAATCCGTCAGCGAGCTCTTCAGCGCCTGAACGAATTGCTGCAGCAGGTCGACCACCGAACTGCCGCTGGACGCGCTGTCGGTGCCGCCGACCGGCGGCGGGCCAGGGGGCGGTCCGCCTGCTCCGCCCGGTCCATGCGAGAACGCAGATTTGAAGATGCCTTGCAGTTCGGTGGCCTGCTGGTCGGTGAGCTTGCCGGACGACGCTTCCTGCTGGATCAGATCATCGATCTTCGATTTGATTCCGCCGGGGCCGCTGTCGCTGGATTGATCGCCTGTCTCCGATTGCAGCGAGGAGTCGATATCGCTGAGCGCGGAGGACAGTGCCGACTGATCGGACGCACTGATCGTGCCGGAACTGACTTCCGATTGCAGCTCGTCCTGCAGCCGCTGCAATGGTGACGTGTGCTGGTGGTGATGGGTGGAGAGCGCCGAAATCGAGGTCATGGTTGCTTTCCGTGCTTTTAATGGACTCGGGCCGATATCGCCGAAGTCACATCCAGTCCTGTGTTCACAGTCCTGAGTTCACCTTGGCGGTTGGATTTGCCCGGTCGGGCGGTGGTAGGCACGGGAGCTGGCGCGGAGCCGTTGGAGCCACGATCCGCCGGTTGCTCAATATTGCCGTTGGGCAAATAGAAATATCTGGAAACAAAAATGCGGCAGGCGGCCATTCAGGCCGTAGGTTCGACGGTGATTGACGTATTCAGCCCGTCCGACCTGACGGTGGTCGCCCATACTGCAATCGCGGGCGCCTTGCGAAGCGGTCCGGTCGCCGCTCAACAGCGCCCCAACGGCACGTTACAGTTTTCCGTAGACCCGCCCGGCAACCGCTTTCAGGCGCTCGACCGAGCCGGACTCCGGATGCGGCTTGACCGGCGCGAACAGGACCGAAGCCTGCCTGCCGTTCTTCCAGACAAAGATGTTGACGGCGTTGCCGTTGCCCTTGGTGCACGAATACTCGCCGAACGCTTCACTGCCGAGCTCGGGTATCGCCACGTGTTTGCAGGGACCTGCGCGTTTCATCATGCTGATGACCGTGTCGCGCGAGATCGCAATCACCGCGACGGTCATGGTGTTGGCCTCGCGATCGAACATCATGCAGCTGCCCGCGCCGGTCCGCTGGACCGTCAGCGAGCTCTTGTCGAGAAAGCCGTCGGCATCCGCGGCCGTGAGCCATTCGCAATTGCCGAACCGCTCGCTGGTCTCGCCCGCATTGCCGATGGCAACGCGCGCGGCAGCGGTGATCGGTCCGAGCAGCGTGCTGTCGGCACGCCGGCCGATCGGATAGACGCTGATCTGCAGAATATAGTCGCCGGACAAGGCGACGACCGAGGCCTCCTGGCGCTGCGCGTCGGCAGCGCTGGCTCCGCCCTGGCCTTCGTCACCGATCCCGGACACGGCGTTCAGCGGCATGCGCTCGCCAAGCGTCTTGACGAAGGTCGCGTACAATTCCTTGGCGCGGTCCTTGTCGGGATTGCTGAATACGGTCAGCATCATCGTATCGCCGCGTCCAGCCTGGTAGATGCAGCCGCGGCCGTCCTGATTTGAAATCAGAGACCATTTGAGCGCCGGCATCGCGGCGGCGAGCTTCTGGGCGCTGATGAACGGGCAGGTTTCGGCAGCGCGTGCGGCAGGCACCGGGACGGCTGCGATGGCAAGGAATAGAACGAGGCAGGAGACCAGACGATCGAAAGCACGCATCGGATAGCTGGCCATCGCTAGTGGCGCACCCGACACGATTCGAACGTGTGACCTTTGCCTTCGGAGGGCAACGCTCTATCCAGCTGAGCTACGGGTGCAGCGAGGGATCATGTAGCCGATTGGCGACGGGTGGGCAACCGGTCTCGCCGCGGCAATATCAGCGCTTTAGGCCGATTTGCGCGGGGCCAGGCCAGGAACCGGACCGCTGACCGGTACATTGTCCCAGCCGAGGCCTGCGAATTCGGCCAGGATCCGTTCGGAGCAGACGACACGGTTGCGGCCGAGCCGCTTGGCGGCATACAGCGCCTGGTCGGCCGCACCCAGCAGCCGGTCGGGGGCGCCGTCGGCCTCGCCGGGGATGTGGCTGGCGACACCGACACTGAGGGTGACGTAGTTGCCGGCCCCGTGGGCGCCATGGGCAATCCGCAACGCCATGACGGCGCCGCGGATCTCTTCGGCGATCACGCAGGCATCATCGCAATTCAGGTCGGGCAGGATCAGCGCGAATTCCTCGCCGCCATAGCGGCTGGCGAGGTCGAGCGGGCGCACGGCGTGGCGGCTGACGACGCGCGCGACCTCGCGCAGGCATTCGTCGCCGGACTGATGGCCGTGCTCGTCGTTGAACAGCTTGAAATGATCGACGTCGACGAACAGCAGTGCCAGCGGCTTCTGCGTCCGCTGCGCGCGCGCCCATTCGGTCATCAGCATCTGGTCGAAGGATCGACGGTTCGACAGCCCGGTCAGCCCGTCCTTGGTGGCGAGCTCCTTCAGCGCCATCTCGGCGCGCTTCTGGTCGGTGAGGTCGCGCAGCGTCTCCACCACCGCGATCAGATTGCCGGCCTCGTCATGGATGGGACCTGCGTCGATCGCGAGATAGAGCTGGCTGCCGAGCTTCGGCATCACGCACCAGTTCTCCGCGCTAAAGCCGAGCCCGTTGTGGCCGCGCGCAGCGTACTCCGAATAGAACTCCGGCAATTGTTCGGGCCGGTCCTGCGCAACGAGATCGGCAAGGCAAGGGCGCTTGGTCTCGTAGAAGGCCTGCCAGTGTTTCGTCGTGCCGATCACCTCGGCGGCGGCAACGCCGGTCAGCCGCTCGCAGGCGCGGTTCCAGATCACGACGCGGCGCTTCGGGTCGATCACGAAGGTCGGCACCACCAGATGCTGCATCAGCCGCACCGCGTAGGAATCCGCCACGTCCACGGTCTTGGCAGGAGGCGTGATGAGCTTTGCCATCTCAGGCCACCGCCGCCACAGGCATGGCGTCGCCCGGGCCGAACATCCCGCGCACGTCCGTCGCCGGCTTCGGTTTGCTGAAAAGATAGCCCTGCATCTCCGTGCAGCCGAGCGCGCGCAGCATCTCGCGCTGGGCTTCGGTCTCGACGCCTTCGGCCACCGTCGTCATGTTGCTGGCGGAGGCGATGTTCACCACCGCCTGCACGATCACGGGTGATCCGCCGGAATCGGCGATGTCGGCGACGAAGCAGCGGTCGATCTTGATCTTGTCGAACGGGAAGCGCTTCAGATAGCTCAGCGAGGAGTACCCGGTGCCGAAATCGTCGAGCGCGATACGCACGCCGATCGAGCGAAGCTGGTGCAGGATCGAGAGAGCCGCTTCGTCGTCGCGGATCAGCACGGCCTCGGTGATCTCGAGCTCGAGCCGCCGCGGCTCCAGGCCGGAGGCGGCGAGGGCACCGGCGATCCGCAGCGCCAGCGTGTCGCATTTCAGCTGCACCGGTGAGACGTTGACGGCGACGCGCACATGGGCGGGCCAGGTCGCGGCCTCGTTGCAGGCCGTGCGCAGCACCCAGTCGCCGATCTCGTTGATCAGGCCGGTATCCTCGGCGATCGGAATGAATTCTGCCGGCGAGACCATGCCGCGCTCCGGATGGCGCCAGCGCAGCAGCGCCTCGCAGCCGGAGACTTCGCCCGAGTGCAGATTGACCAGCGGCTGGTAGTGAATCTCGAAGCCGCCGTCGATCAGCGCCTGGCGCAGATCCTGCTCCAGGGTGAGGCGGGCCTTGGCGCTCGCATCCATCGCCGGCACGAAGAAGCGGTAGGTGCGCCGCCCTTCCGCCTTGGCACCGTACATCGCGAGGTCGGCGTTCTTGATCAGCTGGTCGAGATCGGCGCCGTCCTGCGGCGCCATCGCGATGCCGATGCTGGCGTCGGTGGAGAGCTGGTGACCGAGGCAGTGATAGGGGCGGCGGATCGCTTCATGGAGCCGCGTGACGAAGGCGAGCACGTCGGCGGACGATTCGATTCCGGTCTGGATCACGGCAAACTCGTCACCGCCGAGCCGCGCGATCAGATCGCCCGGCTTGAGGCAGGTGCGGATGCGGCCGGCGATCGCCTTCAGCAGCTCGTCGCCGACATGGTGGCCGAGCGAATCGTTGATGCCCTTGAATTCGTCGACGTCGATATAGAGCAGCGCAAACTGCGCGCCGTCCGCGACCTTCCCCAGCTCGCGCTCGATCTGCTCGCGGAACAGCGTGCGGTTCGGCAGGTCGGTCAGCGCATCGTAATGCGCCATATGCGCGATCTTCTCGTCGGCGCGCCGCCGCTCGGTCACGTCATCGACGACATTGATGAGGTAGCGCGGTTCGCCGGACTTGTCGCGGATGCCGATCCGGGTCGAGGTGATGTAGCGCAATCCCATGGTCTGGCTCGGCCAGGCATGCTCGTCCTTGGACAATCCATCGATTGTCTGCAGCGCCTTGCTGTCGTCGTCGGTGACGACCCTGGCGGTGTCGACCGGGTAGATGTCGAAGGGGGTCTTGCCGACGATGGCTTCGCGCGATTGGCCGAATTGCTCTGCGGCGGTGCTGTTGATCAGCAGATATTGCCGTGTCCGGGCGTCCTTCACCGTGATCTGCGACGGGATATGGTCGATGATCTCGCGGAGGAACGTGTAGTTGCGATCGCGCTCCTGCTCCAGATTGAGCCGCTCGGTGATCTCCTCGATCGTGGCGACCCATCCGCCCTGCGCGAGCGGCGTGTTGATGACCTGGAAGGCACGGCCGTTCGGCAATTGATGCAGTTTGGTGGCGACCTGGCCTTCGGCGACGCCTCGCATGACCTCGGCGCAAAACGCTTCGACGTCGCCGCTGAACGCGTTGCGCTCCTTGCGATGGTACATCGCCTCGTGGATGTGACAGCCGGGCTTGATGACGTCGTGGGAGAGGCCGAACATGTCGGCATAGCGGCGATTGCAGGTGACGATGTAACCGTCGGCGTCGTAGAGGATCAGCCCCTGCGACATGTTGTTGAGGGCGGTGTCGAGCCGCAGTCGCTCCGCCTCCAGCCGTTGCTGGGCCTCGCGGTTCTGCCGGTTGATCTGCCGGATGATCATGAACAGGATCAGCGCGATCACGGTCGCCGAGAGCGTTGCGGTGGTGACCATGAAGCCGGTTTGCTGCCGCCAGTCGGCGAGCGCTGCCGACATGGTGTTGGTCGCCACGATGACCAGCGGGAAATGAGTCAGCGGGACGGCTGAACCCAAACGGTCCTCGCCGTCGACCGGGCTCTTGACCCGAAGTGTCTGATGGCCGCCCCTGGCCAGCACCTGTCGCATCAGCGGAGCATTCTTGTAGTTGGTCCCGATCATCTCCTCGACATGCGGGTAGCGTGCCAGCATCGTGCCTTCGCGGTCGAACAGCGTGATGGCGGCGCCGTCGGCCAGAGCGACCGAGGCGAAATAACGCTGATAGCTGTCGGGATCGATCCGCCGCACCATCGCGCCAACGAAAGTGCCGTCCGGCAGGGTCAGCCGCCGCGCCACGATCGTGGTCCATTTGCCGATCAGGTAGCTGCGCACGGATTCCAGCAGCACCGGCTCCGACATGGGATTCGATTTGAAGGTCTGGAAATAGGTTCGCGAGGAGACGTTGATCTTGGGCAGCGGCTGGGCCCGCGACCAGTTGATGATCTCGCCGTCGGCATCGTAGATCGCGATGTCGCCGAGATAGGAGACCGCGCTGATCTTGCCTCGCAGCATCCGGCGGGCTTCGGGCCCCGACATGCGCTCGCGGAACATCTGCGGCGATGTGATGTCCGGCAGGTGCATCTGCCCGATCAGATCGGCGGCGACGACATCGGAATCTTCAAACTGCTGATCGAAGTGCCGTGCGATCAGCTGCACGGTGTTTTCCAGCTCGCGCTCGCGGTTGACGAGCGTCTTCTCGCGAAATTCGCCAACCGCCATCGCGGTCACTGCGAAAATGCCGGCGACCAGCAACGCGCCCGAGAGTGTCAGCCACAGCACGGGGCCGCGCCGCATGGCAGCGTCCCAGCCGCCCTTTGCGGCCAGGAACATTGCAGCTGCCATCTGTCGAAAAACCTGGCGCATCCCACTCCCCTGGAGGAGCAGAAATACTACGGACAGATGGCGCAATGCTTAGGAAAGCCGGTTACCCATGGCTTAAACCGGTTGCGGAATACTACGGATATCCACTCCCGCGGGAACCGTGTCGTGTCACGCCACGGTTGTGCGTCGCCTGCACGACGCGCTGCGCTGCATCGTTAATCGAAGCTTAATGCGAGGCGCCCGCGCTCTTGTCGCCTCCGCAATGGCGCAGCCGCCCAACCACGCCGGTCGGGAAGAAATAGACGCTGGCAATGAAGAGGAGCCCGAGCCAGAGGAGCCAGCGGTCGGGATGGAGCAATCCCGGCAGCAGCGGCAGGCCGGCCTCCGACGCTGCCTTCGAGGCGACGCCCATCAGCGATTGCAGATAGTTCTGGGCGAGGATGAAGATGGTGGCGCCGATGATCGCGCCGTAGATCGTGCCCATGCCGCCGATCACCACCATCAGGAGAATGTCCAGCATGATGGAGAAGCTCAGCGAGGTGTCCGGGCCGGCATAGCGGAGCCATAGCGCGTTCAGGATGCCGGCGCTGGCGGCGACCAGGGCCGCAAGGCAGTTGGCGTAGGTGAGGTGGAAGACGGTGCGGAAGCCGAGCGCCTCGGCGCGAAAACGGTTCTCGCGGATCGCCTGCAGCACGCGGCCGAACGGCGAGTTCACCACGCGCAGCAGCGCTAGGATCATCAGCGCCGAGATGGCGAACACCAGATAGAAGGTGAGGATGCGGCCGTTGATCTCGAAGCCGAACAGGTTTTTGGAGATCAGCACCGTGCCGGGGCGCAATAGCTCGGGCAGCTGGAAGCTGCGCCCGTCCTCGCCGCCGGTGAGCCAGGACAGTTGCGAGGCCAGCACCTGGAAGGCGGAGGCGACGGCGAGCGTGATCATGGCAAAGAAGATCGCGGCGACCCGCAGCGAGAACAGGCCGATGGCCAGCGCCAGCAGCGCGGCGAGCGGCAGGCCGACGACGACGCCGGTGGCGACCGCGGCCCAGTTCGGACCCATGCCATAGAGCGCGATCGCGATGGCGTAACTGCCGATGCCGTAGAACATGGTGTGGGCGAACGACACCGAGCCGGTATAGCCGAGCAGCAGATCGTAGGAGGCGACCAGCGCGGCAAAGACGCAGATCTTGGCGGCGACGTTCAGCGCTTTCGCGCCGGGGAACAGGAACGGCGTTGCCGCCAGCGCCAGGATGATGACGACGAGAACGAGTGTGAGCACGCGGCTCCGCGGCGGATCGCCCGACAGGATCATCATCGGCTGGTCACCGCATAGAGGCCGCGCGGCCGCCACATCAGAATGGCGACCATCAGCAGGATGTTGGAGACGAGAGCGAGTTTCGGCACCAGGAAGCCGCCGTAATTGGCAACCATCGCCACCAGGATCGCGCCGATGAAGCAGCCGCCGATAGAGCCAAGGCCGCCGATGATGACGACGACGAAAATCAGGACGGTGAGCTCGTCGCTCATCGAAGCGTGGACCTGCTCGCGATAGAGCGCCCACATCACGCCGCCGAGGCCGGCGAGCGCCGAGCCCGTCATGAACACGCCGAGGAACAGGCGGCGGATGCGATAGCCGAGCGCTTCGACCATCTCGCGGTTCTCGACGCCGGCGCGGATCAGAAGGCCGAGCTTGGTGCGGTTGAGCACGAGCTGGATCGCGATGAAGACGGCAAGCCCGATCAGCGTCGCGAGCACGCGGTATTTGGCGATCGCGACGTCGCCGAGGATGAAGGAGCCGCGTAGCGAGGTCGGCAGCGGCATCGGGATGATCTGCGGCCCCCACAGCGCATAGAGCGTCTGCTCGGCGACGATCAGGCCGCCCGTCGTCATCAGGATCTGCTTCAGGTGCTGGCCGTACACGGGAAGGATCAGCACGCGCTCGACGACCAGGCCGAGCGCGCCGGAGACCGCCATCGACAGCAGTGCCGCCGGCGCCAGCACCGCGAGGTTCACCCACAGCGAATCCGCCTGCACGGAGGCGGCGAACGGCGCGAACACCAGCGTTGCAATATAGGCGCCGACCGCGATGAAAGCGCCGTGGCCGAAATTCAACACGTCCATCAGGCCGAACACCAGCGTCAACCCCGAGGCCATGATGAAGATCATCATGCCCATGGCGAGACTTGCCGCGGTCAACGTCAGCCAGGTTGAGGGCGAGCCGATCAGCGGAATCACGAGAAGCGCCAGCGCGATCGGCAGCAGGATCGGTGCGATGTCGCGCTTCGGCTTGGGCAGCGGATCGGTGGCGGCGAGGTCAGTCACTGATGTGCCTCCAGGCTCAGGCCGAGCAGCCGCTCTTGCAATGGTACGTCGGAGGCCAAGGCCGCCATCTCGCCGCGGTGGACGATGGTGCCGTTGTCCATCACCAGCACATTGTCGCCGAGCTCGCGGGCGGCAAAGAAATTCTGCTCGACCAGCAGGATCGTCGCGCCCTTGCGCTTGATCTCCTTCAGGCACTCGATCAGCGCCATGACGATGGCGGGCGCCAGCCCCTTGGTCGGCTCGTCGATCAATAGCAGCTTGCGCGGCTCGATGATCGCGCGCGCGATCGACAGCATCTGCTTCTGACCGCCCGAGAGGCTGCCCGCCCGCGACAGCCAGAACCGGCGCAGCGCGGGGAAGAAGCCGAAGATCCATTCCAGCTGCTTGTCGTCCATCGGCGCGTCGCGGGCGGCGAGGACGAGATTCTCCTTCACCGTGAGATCGGCGAACACCGCCATGCTTTCCGGCACATAGCCGACGCCGAGACGCGCAATGTCGGGCGTGGCGCGGCTCTCGATGCGCTCGCCACTGAGGCTGATCTCGCCGGAGGAGGCCTGCCACAGACCCATGATGGTGCGCAGCGTCGTGGTCTTGCCGGCGCCGTTGCGGCCGAGCAGCATCGTGACTTGCCCTTGCGGCACCGTGAGATCGATGCCCTGCAGGATGTGGTAGCGGCCGATATGGGTGTGCACGCCGGAGAGTTTGAGGAGATCGGTCATGCTGCGCCCTCTGACGCTTTCTTGGGTGACACGCCGAGATAGGCTTCCTGCACGATCGGCGAGGCGATCACTTCGGCCGGCGGCCCGTCGGCGACCAGCTGGCCGTTATGCAACACGATGATGCGGTCGGCGAGCGAACGGACCACGTCCATCTTGTGCTCGACGAGCAGGATGATCTTGCTCTTGTCCTGCTTGAGCTGCGCGATCAGGTTCAGCACGACCGGCACCTCGTCGATGCTCATGCCGGCGGTCGGCTTGTCGAACATGAACACTTTCGGCTCGAGCGCGATCATCAGCGCGACCTCGAGCTTGCGCTGGTCGCCATGCGACAGCACCGTCGCGGCGACGCCGCGGCGATTGCCGAGCGCGACCTGGTCGAGAATGGCATCGGCGCGCGCGATCAGGTCGCGGCGGACCATCCAGGGCCGCAGCATGTCGTAATGGGTGCCGGAGGCGGCCTGCACTGCGAGGCGGACGTTCTCTTCGACCGTCAGGTTCGGGAAGAGATTGGTGAGCTGGAACGCGCGCCCGAGACCCGCGCGGGTCCGCAGCGGCGCGGAGTGGCCCGTGATGTCGGTGCCGTCGAACAGGATGTGGCCAGCGGAGGCGCGGAGCTGGCCCGAGATCAGGTTGAAATAGGTGGTCTTGCCGGCGCCGTTCGGCCCGACGATCGCGGTGAGCTCGCCGGGGCGGAACGTGCAGGTGACGTTGTTGACTGCGACATGGCCGCCGAAGCGGATGGTGAGATCGCGGGTCTCGAGGGTCAGCGTCATTCTTGCAAGCCGGGTTGGGTCTCTCGGTTCACCTCTCCCCGGAGGGGAGAGGTCGATTTGCGCAGCAAATCGGGTGAGGGGGCTCAGGTCCCACGAGAGGACGAAACCCCTCACCCGCGCCTTCGGCGCGACCTCTCCCTATGGGAGAGGTGGCAACTCAGCGCTTGTTCTTGACCGGAACGTCCATGTCCTCGATCTTCAGCTCGCGCACCGGCTCGAGCACGGCCCAGGCCACGTTCGGATCGACCTTGACCTTGAAGTGATACATGCTCTGCAGCGCCTGATGGTCTTCTTTCCGGAACACCATCTTGCCCTTCGGCGTGTCGAACTCCAGGCCTTCCATCGCCGTGATCAGCTTCTCGGTATCGGTCGACTTCGCCTTGGTGACGGCGGCGACGACGGACATCGCAGCCGCAAAGCCGCCCGCGGTGAAGAAGTCCGGCGGCGCGTTGAAGCGCTTCTGGTGCTCGGCGACGAGCCAGTCGTTCACCGGGTTCTTCGGGATGTCGTAGTAGTAATAGGTCGCGCCTTCCATGCCCGGCATGCCCTTATAGGCCGCGAGCGCCGGCAGGATGTTGCCGCCGGTCGAGAGCTCGATGCCGTAACGCTTCGGGTCCATGTCCTGAAGCTTGGACGGCGGGTTGCCGGCGCCGGCCCAGATCATCCAGATGATCTTGCGGCCCGGCTTGTCCTTCAGCGCGTCGAACAGGCGTTGTCCGATGGCGGTGAAGTCGGTCGTGTTGGCGGGGGCATATTCCTCGGCCGCGAGTGTCGCGCCGGTCTTGGCCAGCGCATCCCGGAAAGCGGCGACGCCGTCGCGGCCGAAGGCGTTGTCCTGCGCCAGCGTCGCGACGGTGACGCCCTGCTTGCCGATCGCGACCGCGTTGGAGATCGCGTCCTGCGACGAGTTGCGCGCCGTGCGGAAGATGTAGCGATTCCACTTCTCGCCGGTAATCTGGTCCGCGACCGCGGGCTCGACGATCAGAATCTTCTTGTTCTCCTCGGCGACGGGGAGAATGGCGAGCGCCGCCGCCGACGAGGTCGTGCCGATCGCGATGTCGGCCTTGTCGTCCTGATAGGCTTCCGCGAGCGCGGCCTTCGACAGGTCCGGCTTGCCCTGGTCGTCCTTGGTGACGATGACGATCTTGCGACCGTCGAGCATCATGGTGCCTTTGGTGGCGTATTCAAAGCCCATCTGCAGGCCGGTTTCGGTTTGCTTGGCATAGGCTTCCAGCGGACCGGTCTTGCCGTAGATCAGCGCGACCTTGAGGTCATCGGCACGCGCGGAGCTGCTCGCGGCCAAGCCCATGATGGCTGCTGTGAGAATGAGCGATCGACGCACGGTGGGTCCTCCCTGAATGAACTGCCTTGGTCACAGCGATTTGCACACATGTGCAGACATTGCAATTCCACCTTCCGCCGGAGCTTGCATGAGGTGCATGTGACAGTCTGTTGACGTGCGCGTGGTGCAGACGCGGCGCGCGCGAAGTCGCGATGCCGCGTTTTGCATCAGCCCATGCGTTTCCTCTCGCAGGCCCAGAGCAAGCCCCGCGCCAGACGCGGAGCTTTGTGCGCGAGCGGCTGAAAATGCGGCATAAACGCCGGCGAGGCCGCAGGCGAGAGCCGGAGTCGGGATGTCAGGAGTCCGAGACTCCAGACATCTCCCGTCTCGAAACTCAGACGGGCGGCGATCCCGAGGCCAGTCCGAACTTGGCGAGCTTCTTGTAGAATGTCGCGCGCGAGATCCGCAGCATGCGCGCGGCCTCCGTGATCTGCCCGTTGCTGGCGGCGAGCGCGTGTTCGAGCGTCTGCTTCTCGAACTCCGCCTCGGCTTCGGCATAGGGCACGACCGAGCCGGTCATGCGCTGCGCCGGTGCGGGGTGTGCGTCGGCGCTGACCGGCAGGATGTGCGCGAAATCGTCGCCGGTCAGGCGCCCGGAATCGCTCAGGATGAGTGCGCGTTCCAGGATGTTGCGGAGCTCGCGGACGTTGCCCGGCCAGTCGTAGCGCGCGAGCGCCGACAATCCGCTCGGCGTGATCCTCGCATTGACGAAGTCGCCGGAGGCGCCGATGTCCTCGATCAGGCGCGCGCAGATCTCAGGCAGATCGTCGAGGCATTTGCGAAGCGGCGGCAGGTCGATCGAGAGCACGTTGAGGCGGTAATACAGATCGGCGCGGAACGCGCCATCGCTGACGCGCTTGCGTAGATCGACATTGGTCGCGGCAATGACGCGCACATCCACCTTGGTGATCTTGTCCGAGCCGAGCGGCTCGATCTCGCGCTCCTGCAACACGCGCAGCAGCTTCGCCTGCAATTGCAGCGGCATCTCGCCGATCTCGTCGAGGAACAGCGTGCCGCCGTCGGCGATGCGGAATTTGCCCTCGCGCCCCCTGCGATCGGCGCCGGTATAGGCGCCGGGCGCGGTGCCGAAGAACTCGGACTCGATCAAGGTCTCCGGGATCGCCGCGACGTTGACGCTCACGAACGGCTTGTCGGCGCGCGAGGACGCGTTGTGAATGGCCTGCGCCAACAGTTCCTTGCCGGTGCCGGTCTCGCCGGTGAGCAGCACGGTCACGCTTTGCCGTGCCGCGCGTTTTGCGAATTCCTTGGCCTGCGCGATTGCCGGCGTGGTGCCGACGAAATCCGCCAATGTGAAGCGCGCCGCGCGGGCGTTGGACAGTTGACGCCGCGCCAGCCTCAGATCGGCCTCGAGCTGGGTGACGCGCGCGAGCAGCGGCTTCAGGCTTTCGATGTGGTCATAGAGCACGAAGCCGATCGCGCCGATGACATTGCGCTCCTCGTCCTCGATCGGCATGCGCGTCACCACGAGCTGCTCGCCGCCGAGCTCCATGATGTCGAGCAGGATCGGCTCGCCGCTCTCGGCGACGTTCCGCATCAGGCTGTTCGGGATGATCTCCTCGATCGGTCGGCCGATCGCCTCCGCGGTCTGCTTGAGGCCGAGCGAGGCCAAGTACTTCTCATTGACGTAGATGACCCGTCCGCTGCGATCGATCGCGATCGCGCCCTCGCACAGATGCTCCAGCCGCTCGAACAGCGTCACCATCGCCCGCGCGCGGACATAGGCGGGATCGCTGGCGTCGGAGGAGGTAGGTGACATGGCGTGCCTCGGGGAGGTCCGCCTGATTACTACCAAAAGTGCAGCAATTTCAAAGGGGAATCGGTGTGACGGGGTTAACGCTGATGCCACACACAGAGCGCGCTTACCGCCGATACCCGCTTGCCCGCGAATAGCCCTGGCGGTTGTGCTGCATCGGGCGGGCGGAGACGCTGCCGCGGGACTCGCTCGAGGCAGGCGTGGCGAGCTTGAGTTCCTCGAGGAAGATCGGCCGGGCGAAATAATAGCCCTGCGCGTAGCGGATCTTGGTCGCGGCCTGGAGATAGGCGAGTTCCTCGTAGGATTCGAGGCCCTCGGCGATGACGGTCATGCCGAGCGCTTCGCTCAAGGACTCGATCGCGCGCAAAATGCCCTGGCTGCGCGGGCGCTTATGGATGTCGGTGATGAAGGAGCGGTCGATCTTGATCTCGTCGGCGGTGATATCGGCCAGTGCCGACAGCGACGAATAGCCGGTGCCGAAATCGTCGATCGAGATGCCGACGCCGAGCTTGCGGAACATCGGCAGGATTTCGTTCTGGAAATGATTCCCGGCGACGAAGGCCTCTTCGGTCACCTCGATCATGAAGCGCTGGGGAAAGCCGGTATCTTCGAGCGCTTGGGCGAAAGTCCGCATGAACTCGGGATTGCCGGCCTGCTTGGCGGCGACGTTGATGCTGATGGTCGCTTCCGCGCCAAAGGTGTCGTTGATCAGGTCGATCGACTTGACGATCTCGGCCAGCACGAGATGGGTCAATTCGTCGATCAGCCCGAGCTCGCTCGCCAGATTGATGAACGAGCCCGGCGCCTGGATCACGCCCTCGTCGTCGCGCAGGCGCACCAGCGCCTCGATGCCCTTCACGGCTTGCGTGCGGATGTCGACCTTGGACTGGAAAGCGCAGCAGAAGCGCTTTTCGAGAATGGCGAGCCGCAGCGACTGTTCGATCTTCATTCGCGCCAGGGCTTCGCGCTCCATGCCGGCGTCGAAGAACGCGGCCATTCCCTTGCCGTCGTTCTTGATGCGGTACATCGCGATGTCGGCGTTCTGGCGCAGTGTCTCGAAGCTGCGGCCGTGGTCGGGATAGAGGCTGATGCCGACCGAGGTGGAGGCGAAGAGTTCCGAATTGTCGATGAAGAACGGCGCGGTCAGCCGCTCCAGCGTCGATTGCATGAATTCGGCGACTTCCTCCTGGCTCTGGATCGGGGAGAGCAGCAACAGGAATTCATCACCGGAGATGCGCGACAACATGTCGGAATCGCGCAGGTCGCGGCCGAGCCGCTTCGAGAGCTCGACCAGCAGCGCGTCGCCGACGGCGTGGCCGTAATAGTCGTTGATGTGCTTGAAATTGTCGACGTCGAGGAAGGCCAGCGCAAAGCGTTCGCCGCTGCCATTGCGCGCCAGCAGGCCGTTGGCGCGATGCTCGATCACGCGCCGCGAGGGCAGGCCGGTCAGCTCGTCGAAATAGGCCGAGCGAAACAGCTGGTCCTCGAAATTCTTCTGTTCGGTGATGTCGGCGGAGGCCGAGATCAAGAGCTCGCGCCCGGCGAACTGGATCGGTCGATGGGTGGTCAGCAGCACCTGCCGTGCGGCGCCGTCCTGCAGCGCTTCTTCGGAGGTGACCGGCTGTCCGGCCCTCAGCGCGCGCTCGCAGGCCTCGCGGCGCTGTGCGAGATCGGGTGACGGACGGCTCCCGTCCATTCCGAGCTGGGCGGCCGCGACATCGTTAACCAGGAGAAGTTTGCCTTGCGCGTCCTGCACGGTCAGGCCGGCAGGCAGCATTCTAACGATTTCCTTGAGGAATCCGAGTTCGGCTTCACTCGCGCCGTTATATGCATTGTCGTTCATAGAATTCATGAATCTTGTTGTTTCAGCGCGCCTTTGCAATGCACGCGATCATGCGCAGTTCCCTCTTAGGTTTGGTTAAGGGGTCCGCAGAAATACGGGGGTGTTTTGGAAGAAACTTGTGGCGTTGCGAGCTGCGCCGCCGATCGTCATTAACAGAAGGTCAACAGCGCCTGCGAAAGCGCGAGCGAAGAGTGCGGTCTCTTTCGTTTGCGGCGAAGCTAACGGCATCATGTTGATCGATTGAATCGATGTGAGCTCCGGGGTCAGTCCACCTCTCTCCGCTGGGGAGAGGTGATCTCATTCGCTCTTGGGAATGCGACATTGCATCGTGCAATGCAGCCCGGTCTTCAGATACGAGACCTCGGTCTTGCCGTCGAAGGCTGACAGCGCCGACTTCAGCAGCTTGGTGCCGAAACCGGGCTCCGAGATCTTGTCGATGCTCGGTCCTTCGGTTTCGTCCCACGTGATGTTCAGGCGATCGTCGCTGACGGTCCATGACACCTGCAGCAATCCGCGAGGCGAGGAGAACGCGCCGTATTTGCCGGCATTGGTGGCAAGTTCGTGAAACATCAGTGACAGCGTCACCGCGAGTTTCGGCGGCAGGAACAGCCGGTCGCCGTTGAGCGTGAAGCGAACGTGGCCATAAGGGCCGAGCTCGGAGATCAGGAGATCGCGGATGTCGCAGCCGGCCTTATCGATCCGCGAGATCAGGTCGTCGGTCGCGGCCAGCGAGCGCAGCCGCGGATCGATCCGGGCCCAGACCTGCGGCTGGTCATGCAGCACCTGGTGCAGCACGGCGTGCACGGTCGACAGCTTGTTCTTCAGCCGGTGCTGGAGCTCGTCGACCAGGACCTTGCGATAGTCTTCTTCCTCGATCAGGCGCTTGGAGATCCGGCGCTGCTCCGCCAGCATCGTACGATAATGTTCGACGCCCCAGATGGTGAGCGCAGAGACGCCCCAATAAAGTGTCAGCAGGGCGAACCGCGCGCGATCGGCAAAGGCATCGCCGAAATTCACGACGACACCGAGCACGCCGCCGACCAGCGCCGTCACCACGCCGATCCGCAAGCCGCCAAAGGCCGCTGCAAAGAACACGGCGGGGAAATAGGGCGTGAAGAAGACGTCGGGCCGCACATGCGAGAGCCCCCAGCGCGCCACGGTCGCGACCAGTACGCAGGCCACCGCAAACGCAATGCTCAGGCCGAGCGATGGCGGTGCCTCGCCCTTCCAGCCCTTGCGGAATTCGTCGATCAGCTTCCCCATGCGCAGCCCGGTTGCGAAAGACGTCCGAAAATCGACAGACGGGCCATGATGTTACGCATCTCGCATGCGCAAGCAAAGCTTGCCTTGTCGGGAGCCGGCAGGAATAGTGATTGTTGCGGCGCCGATTGTCGTGGAGACGTCATCGATCGGTGCCCGCCATTTGGCTTCAAATCATTCGAAAACAGGGACATTCCATGGGCAGGCTTGACGGCAAGGTTGCGGTGATCACGGGTGCAACGAGCGGGATTGGATTGCGTACCGCGGGAGTCTTCGTTGCCGAAGGTGCCAAAATTGTGATCGCGGGCCGCCGTATACCGGAAGGCGAGGCGCTGGCGAAGCAACTCGGCGCTTCCTGTGTCTTCCGCCAGACGGATGTGACCGTCGAGGCGCAGATGCAGGCGCTGATCGCGCTCGCGGTCGAAAAATTCGGCCGGATCGACTGCCTGTTCAACAATGCCGGCGGCCCGGCGCAGACCGGCGGCATCGAGGGCCTCGAGGTCGAGCGCTTCGACGCGGCGATGGCCACGCTGGTGCGCAGCGTCATGCTCGGCATGAAGCACGCCGCGCCCCACATGAAGAAGCAGGGGTCCGGCAGCATCATCAACAATGGCAGCATCGCCGGCCGTCTCGCCGGCTATTCGTCCTCGCTGGTTTACGGAGCGGCCAAAGCTGCGGTGATTCATCTGACCAAATGCGTCGCGATGGAGCTCGGCGAATCCAACGTGCGCGTCAACTCGATCTCGCCCGGCGCGATCGCGACGGGGATCTTCGGCAAGGCGCTGGGGCTCTCGACCGATGCTGCCGAGCAGACGCCTGCCATGTTGCGCGACGTCTACAAGACCGCGCAGCCGATCCCGCGCGCCGGCCTGCCCGACGACATCGCCCATGCCGCGGTGTTCCTGGCCAGCGACGAATCCAGCTTCGTCAACGGCCATGATCTCGTTGTCGACGGAGCTGTTACCGGCGGCCGCAACTGGACCCAGCAGCAGCAAGGCCTGTCGGCCCTGCGCAAGGCGTTCGACGGGGGCGCGTAGAAGCTACAGCGACGGTGCCGTAGGGTGGGCAAAGGCGCGCTCTTCGCGCGCCGTGCCCACGACTTCCTATCCGCAAGACATCGTGGGCACGGCGCTCCGCGCCTTTGCCCACCCTACGAGTTCTGCGATCGCCGGATACAAGGGTCTCGTGCCCCGGACGCGGCGCAGCGCTTCTTCAGCGGTGCGCTGCAGAGCCTGGGCCCATCTCACCAGGAGTAATGCGCCGCAAGATTCTGGGTCCCGGCTCGCGCTTCGCGCGTCCGGGACACGAGAACTCAAACCGCCCGCATCCTGACCTTCAACCCATCCTTCGGCTTCGGGATCGGCCACATCTGCCAGTCCGGCTTGTAGCCGGGCTCCAGCGACACCTCGATGTTCTGCAGGAAGTGCCGGGCGAAACATTTCGCCTGCATGTAGGCGAAGTGCAGGCCGAGGCACATATGCGCGCCGCCGCCGAACGGCACCCAGGCGAAGCGGTGACGATTGCGCTGGGCTTCCTCGGTGAAGCGCAAGGGATCGAACCGATCCGGCTCCGGCCAGATGTCCTTCATGTGGTGCGTGAAGAGCGGATTGACGCCGACGGCCGTGCCTGCGGGGATCGTATAGCCCTTGAAGGTGACATCGCGCATCGCGCGGCGCGGCATCGAGGGCACCGGCGGCTTGATCCGCAGCGCTTCCTTGAAGGCCATCTCCGTCAGCGGCATCTTTTCGAGATCGTCGAAGCTGCTCGGCGCGCCAGGAGCGAGCCCGAGCGCGAGAACCTCCGCGCGCAGCTTGCTCTGCCAGTCCGGATTGGCGGCGAGCTCGCCGATGAAGGACGTCAGCGATGAGGTCAGCGTGTCGTGCGCCGCCATCATCAGGAAGCTCATGTGGTCGATGATGTCCTGCTCGGAGAGCAGTGCGCCGTCCTCATGGGTGGCGCGGCAGAGATGCGAGAACAGATCATCGCCGCCGTGATTGCCGCGACGCAGCGGGATCTGCTCGCGGAAATAGGCGATGATGCGCTTGCGCCCGTTGACGCCGCGCGCCATCTGGGTGCCGGGCAGGGGGCGGCGGATCGGCGCGACGGCGGCCGCGACCATGTCGACGAAGGCGCGGTTGATCTCGTCGACCTCCGGCCCGATATCGGCGCCGAGAAAGGACGCGGCCGCGAGATCGAGCGTGAGCTGCTTCATCGCCGGATAAAGCTGCATCTCGCCGGGCCTGGCCTTCCATTGCGCGACGCGTGCCGAAATGCCGCGGTCGAGATCGCTGAGATAGGACTTCATCGGCCCCGACTTGAACGCGACCGACAGCGCCTTGCGGTGCAGCCTGTGCTCGTCGAAGTCGAGCAGCATCAATCCGCGCGGAAACAGCAACCCAAGCACGTTGTTCCAGCCGTGGGTCGACGAGAACAGCTTCTGCTGGTCGAACAGCACGAGCTCGTTCGCTTCGGGTCCGAGCAGCACGATGTTGGTTTCGCCGAAAATATGGGTGCGATAGACAAGCCCGTATTTGGCGCCGTTGCGCTCGATATGCCCCTTCGGGTCCGCGAGCACCTGAAACGTCTTGCCGATGATCGGCCAGCCTTCGTCGCCCGGGATATGCGTCAGCTGATTCCGCTTGGGCGCGGTGTAGGCGAGCTCAGGCGAGGCCACATTCTGCATCGACATGACGAATGCTCCGGTTGGCTGACCGACAGGAATCGCGCGACCGCGGCAACAATACGGCCTGCGCCAAGCCGATCATCGGCAGCATAGCACAGGCCGGGATATCCTGCTTGTGAACGTCGTTACATGCGTAGCGCAGGAGCCTAGCGCTTGGCTGCTTCCTTCTGCAAATCCGGGGCGTTGACGGCGGGAATCGCGACCCGGCCTGGACCGGTGACCTTCAACGCCTCGGCCGCTTTCTCATTCTGCATGATCTTGGCCATCACGGCCTGACCGGCGCGCTCGAAAATCGCGCGGTTCTCGATCACGAATTTTTGCGACTTGCGCAGGCCATCGATGTAGCCGTTGATCTCCGGCACGACGTAGCGCGCGACCATGTCCCAGCTTCGGCGCGTCGCTTCCGGATTGGCCCAGTCGTGCACGAAGCCGATGATGGCGCCGACGCCGCCGGACACGTCCATCACGTTCTTGATGGTTTTGACGAGATCGTCAGGCGTGCCAATGGTCGAGGCCGCGCCCTCGACGAAGGCGGTCTTGTCCACGGCCTCGTCGGGCGAGGCGAACGCCTCGAGGCCCGGCCGCTGCAGCGTGCCGACATTATATTCGTTGTGCCAGCGCATCAGCCCGGCGCCGGCCTCCTTGCGCGCCTGCTCGCGGCTCTCGGCGATGTGGAAAGTCAGCAGCACGCGCCAGTCGGCGCGGCTGACCGTGGTGCCGTGCTTCTTGGCGGCATCCTCCGCGAACTGCCATTGCTGCTGCAGCGACATCAGGCCCTGCGTCGTCATCGAGCCCAGCGAGATGATGCCGATGCCGTATTTGCCGGCGAGCGTCATGCCCGAAGGCGAGATCTGCGAGGCCACCACGAACGGCATCTCTTCCTGCAGCGGCAGCAGCTGGAGCGCGGCGTCGTTCATGGTGAACCAGTCGGTCTTGGCGGTGACGCGCTCGCCGTTGAACAGCCTGCGGATCACGGCGATCGCCTCGTCCTGCCGGTCGCGTTGCGTCATCGGATCGATGCCGAGCGTGTGCGCGTCGGAGGCCAGCGCGCCCGGGCCGGAGCCGAAGATGGCGCGGCCGCCGGTCATGTGGTCGAGCTGCACCATGCGCTGGGCGACATTGAACGGATGGTGATAGGGCAGCGACACCACGCCGGTACCGAGCTTGATGCGTTTGGTGCGTTCGCCGGCCGCGGCCAGGAACATCTCGGGCGAGGCGATCATCTCCCAGCCGGAGGAGTGATGCTCGCCGCACCAGAACTCGTCATAGCCGAGGGCGTCCAGCTGCTCGACCAGGTCGAGATCGCGCCGGAACTGGAGCATCGGATGCTCCCCGATCGGGTGATGCGGGGCAAGAAAGGCTCCAAACTTCAGGCGCGCCATGGCGTTCTCTCCGGCTGATATTTTCTGTTTTTAGGTAGACAGAGGCTACGTGCCCGATGCCGCGAACGCAATCGCGCGATGTCCCGCGCAGCGGAATGCAGCTATGTGCTGACGCTGTCTCTTCTCCCTCTCCCCGTTCTTACGGGGAGAGGGTTGGGGTGAGGGGCTTCTCTCCACGCGTGAGATAGTCGTGAGACCTGTACCCCCTCACCCGGAATTCAAACTGCGTTTGAATTCCGACCTCTCCCCGCAAGCGGGGCGAGGTAAGAACTACCGCGTCATCCTGTTCCACGCATCGAGGCCGGCGATCTTGTACGCTTCCGCCAGCGTCGGATAGTTGAACGTGTTCTGGATGAAATAGTCGATCGTGCCTTTGAGGTTCAGCACGGCCTGGCCGATATGGATCAGCTCGGTGGCGCCTTCGCCCAGGATGTGCACGCCGAGCAGGCGGCGGGTCTTGGTCGAGAAGATCATCTTCATCATGCCGCTGTTCAGCCCCATGATGTGGCCGCGCGAGGTCTCGCGGAAGCGCGCGATGCCGACCTCGTAGGGAATGCCGCGCGTGCGCACCTCTTCTTCGGTGAGGCCCGCGGTCGAGATCTCCGGCACGGAATAAATGCCGTAGGGAAAGAATTCCGGCGGCGCCAGCGGCTCCATGCCGAGCGCGTGGCAGGCGGCGACGCGGCCCTGCTCCATCGAGGTGGAGGCGAGGCTCGGAAATCCGATCACGTCGCCGGCCGCGTAGATGTGCGGCACGCTGGTCTGCAGCGTCACGGGATCGACCGAGATGCGGCCGCGATGGTCGACGACGATGCCGGCGGCTTCGAGATTGAGCCGGTCGGTGGCGCCGACGCGGCCGGCCGCGAACAGCAGCATTTCGGTGGTGACGTGTCGCCCGTCGGATAGGTTGGTGACGATGCCTTGCGCCGTCTTCTCGATCGACGTCACCTTGGAGCCCAGCCGCAGCGCGACATTGCGGTCGCGCAGCTCGTGCATGAACTCGTCGATCAATTCCTTGTCGATGAAGTCGAGGAAGGTCGGCCGCGGCTCGATCAGTGTCACGGGCACGTCGAGCGCGCTGAAGATGGTGGCGTATTCGACGCCGATCACGCCGGCACCGATGACGGCGAGGCTGCGCGGCAGCTTCGGCAGTTCGATGATCTCGTCGCTGTCGAGCACGGTCGCGCCGTCGAACGGCACGTAGTCCGGCCGGAACGGGCGGGTGCCGCAGGCGATCAGGATGAAGGCGGCGGATACCACCTTGGTTTCGCCGATCGCGCTCGTGATCTCGACCTCGTGCGGCGAGACCAGGCGCGCCTCGCCATTGGCGGTGCGGACCAGGTTGCGGCTGAACTGATGTTCGAGCACCTCGACCTCGTGGTCGAGGGTCTTTTGCAGCCGCGTCATCAGATCGCTCGCCGCGATGTCCTGCTTCACCCGGTAGGAGCGGCCGTAGAAGCCGCGCTCGCGCCAGCCGGAGAGATTGAGCACGGTCTCGCGCAGCGTCTTGGACGGGATCGTGCCGGTATGGACGGAGACGCCGCCGACCCGCCGGCCCTTCTCCACCACCAGCACGGCCTTGCCGAGCTTGGCGCATTGCACCGCGGCCCGGCGCCCCGACGGGCCCGAGCCGATCACCACCATGTCGTAGTCGTACATCGGACGTGCTTCCAAAGGATCTGCGTTCAAAACCCAGCAAAATCAGCGGGAACCGACATGCAGCAATCGGGCCACAGCGGCAAGTCCTACCTCCGAGGTAATCGCGCCGATGACGCCGATCTGCGAGTCTTGCGCGCAAATAAATCGCGGAAGGCGCGCGCGAAAATGCATCAAACCGTCACAAAGCCCGTCGATTCGACTCGTCGCTGGTGGGTGCTGGCGATCGTCGTCGCCGCGCAGTTCATGTTCGGCGTCGACGCCTTCATCGTGAATGTCGCCATTCCCACCATCGCGGTCGACCTGCACGCGACGCCGGCACAGATCGAGTCCGTTATCGCGATATATCTGATTGCTTATGCGACGCTGGTGGTGACCGGCGGCCGCCTCGGCGACATCCACGGCACCAGGAACGTGTTTCTCGCCGGCGTGCTCGGCTTCACGGCGACCTCGCTGTGGTGCGGGCTGGCGCAATCGGGCGCGGAGCTGATCCTCGCCCGACTGGCGCAAGGCGCGACCGCTGCGCTGATGGTGCCGCAGGTGCTGGCGACGCTGCATCTGCTCTTCACCGACGAATCGCGCAATCGCGCCTTCGGCGTCTACGGCATCGTGCTCGGGCTCGCGGGCGCTGCGGGCTTTCTGCTCGGCGGATTGTTGGTCACGATCGACCTCGCGCACACCGGCTGGCGCGCGGTGTTCTTCGTCAACGTGCCCTGCGGGCTCGTCATCGCTGTCGCGGCATGGCGGATCATGCCGACTGTGCCGCGCCGGGCCGGCACCAGGCTCGACATCAGGGGCAGCCTCGTGCTGTTCGCGGGGCTGTTGTGCCTGATCGGCCCGCTGCTGTTCTGTCACGATCTCGGCTGGGCGCCGTGGCTGTGGGTGGCGATGGCGATCGGCGGGGTGATCCTCGCAGCATTCCCAAGGCTCGAGCACACGGTCGCCCGCGCGGGCGGCATGCCGCTGATCGATCTGACGCTGCTGGCGGATACCGCTTTCCTGCGCGGGCTCGGCGCCGCTTTCTTCTTCTTCGTCGCCAATCTCTCGTTCTATCTGGTGATGACGCTGTTCATGCAGCGCGGCCTGAAGATTGTGCCGCTCGCCGCCGGCCTCGCCTTCGTTCCGCTCGCACTCGCCTTCGTCGTGGCGTCGCGCCACAGCGGCGCGCGCGCGAAGCATCGCGGCACCAAGGTGTTGATCGAGGGCTGCGCGTTGCAGATCGCGGGCCTTGCCGCGCTCGCGCTTCTCGCAGACTTGATCGAGGCGCCACCGCCGCTCGCGTTCGCGCTCGTCATGCTCATCTTCGGCTATGGCCAGGGCCTGGTGATGGCGCCGCTCTCGGGCGCCGTGCTGTCGACCGTCAAACCTGTCGCGGCAGGCTCGGCGTCCGGCATGTACGGCACCATTGCGCAGATCGGAAATGCGGCCGGAGTGGCCGCAATCGGCGCGGTGTTCTTCGCAATCGAATCGTTGCAATCAGCGCGCGCAGGTTTTCTCGCCTCGCTCGCGCTGTTTGCGGCGTTAATCATGATCTGCGCCGCATTCCTGACGTGGATGCGCCGCGCATCTGCACGAAGTTGAGGCACTGCGGTTAATACGTGCGGAAATCTGCGGGTTTTTGCGCGATTCGCGCGGGGCCGAAAGCACACGGTCTTTTCATTTTGCACTGCAGCAACTATCTGGTCTGGGTAAACGTTGAAAGCCGCCCACCAGGAATTTGCCGTGTCGCTAGCCCGTAATGTCGACCTCTTGAGACATCTGCCAAGGATGGATGGTCTGCGCTTGCCCGATTTTGGCGTGAGCACCGACGCGTCCAGCCCGCTGCAGGAAGTCACGGACTTCGGTGACAATCCCGGCGCCTTGCGCATGTTCGCGTTCGTGCCGGCGCAATTGCAGAAGCCGCGCGCGCTCGTCGTCGTGCTGCACGGCTGCGGCCAGACGGCAGCGGCTTACGATCTCGGCGCAGGCTGGTCGACGCTCGCGCGCCACTACGGCTTTGCGCTGGTGATGCCCGAGCAGCAGCGCGTCAACAACGGCAACACCTGCTTCAACTGGTTCAATCCGGAAGACACCGCGCGCGAAAGCGGCGAGGCGCGTTCGATCCGCGAGATGATCGCGCATATGGTCGGGGCGCACCGGATCGATCCCCGGCGCATCTTCATCACCGGTCTCTCCGCCGGCGGCGGCATGGCCTCGGTGATGCTCGCGACCTATCCGGAAGTGTTCGCGGCCGGCGCGATCATCGCGGGCCTTCCTTACGGCATCGCGTCGAATCTGCGCGAAGCGCTGGACGGCATGTTCCATTCCCCAGCGCGGCCCGAGCGCGAGCTCGGCGATTTCGTGCGGCGGGCGTCCCATCATCGCGGGCCCTGGCCGAAGGTGTCGGTGTGGCACGGCAGCGCCGATCGCACCGTCAATCCCGGCAATGCCAACGAGATCGTCAAGCAGTGGCTCGATCTGCACGATCTGCCGATGGCGCCGATGGCCGAGACCAATGTCGACGGCTATCCGCGCCAGGCATGGTGGAACAAGGACGGCGAGACGCTGGTCGAATTCTACGCCATCACCGGGATGGCGCACGGCACGCCGCTGGGCCTTGCCGACAACGATCAGCGCTACGGCGTCGAAGGCGCGTTCCTGATCGAGGCCGGCATTTCCTCGTCCTATCACATCGCAAAGTTCTTCGGTCTCACCGGCTGGGTTCAGGACGCGAAGAAGGCCGACGCCAAGTTGGCGCGTTCGCCCGCGCCACATCTTGCCCGCACCATCCGTGCGAAGGTCGCTGACGAACAGGCCGAGCCGAAGCGCGAGCAATCCCGGGGTTTCGATCTCGGCCAGATCATCACGCGCGCGCTGTCGGCTGCGGGATTGATGAAGTAGGTCAGGCCGTCGCGTCGATCATCTCGATCGGCGTCGCCGTCACCTCGCCGCCGGCCGCCACCTTCCGCGTCATTTCCGCATAGGCCTTGAAGAAGTCGCGCGACTGCAGCGTCTTCTGCGCGGCCTCATCAGTGACGCTGGCGAGATGGAAGTAATGGCCGTCGTCGCGGTTCTTCAGGACGCGGTAGCCGATCCGCCCTTTCAGCTCCGGATCGTTGTCGATCGCCTTGATGAAGCGGCCGATCTCCTGGTGCCAGGCCTCCGTCGTGCCGTTCTTGAATTCGTACTTGATCATGAAGTGCTTCATGTGACGCTCCCTGTTCGCTGTGCACCATCATCTGCGGCTTGTGAGCCATCCTGCAAGTACGGACAAAATTGATAGTATGGACTTTTTCGCCGTTGCTCCTATCCTTCCTGCCGTAGCGTTTTCAAGCGAAGTGGATCCCGGTTCGCGTCAAGAAAACGCGTCAGAACAAAAAGGGGAGGAGACGACATGGCAAAAGCTCCCGTGCGCGCCTGTCCGGTCGCAGCCTTTCAAAAGATGATCAGCGGCAAGTACAAGCTGCGCATCGTCTGGGATCTCAAGGACGGCCCGCGCCGCTATGGCGAGATCCGCAGCGGCTTGCTGCGCGGCACGTCAGGCAGCGCGGAGATCACCCCGCGCGTGCTCAGCCGCGAGCTCAAAGCCCTGACCGCGAGCGGACTGATCGACCGCAAGGATTTTGGCGAGGTGCCGCCGAAGGTCGAGTATCGCCTGACCCGCAAGGGCAAGAGCTTTGTGCCAGTGGTCGCCGCGATCCGCGAGTGGGGCGAGCGCAATCTCGGCGAGACCGCGGCGCTCGCAGACGCCGCGGAATAAAACTCACATCTCGCCGGTGATGAACGGATTGGTCATCCGCTCCTGGCCGATGCTCGAACCGGCGCCGTGGCCGCAGATGAAGCCGACATCGTCGCCGAGCGGCAGCAGCTTCGTCATGATCGAGTTGATCAGCGTGGCGTGACTGCCGCCGGGCAGATCGGTGCGCCCGACCGAGCCCGCGAACAAGACGTCGCCGACATGGGCAAAGCGCAGATCCTTGTTGAAGAACACCACGCTGCCCGGCGAGTGGCCGGGGCAATGCAGGATGTCGAATTTCAACGCGCCGATCGAGACGGTGTCGCCCTCGTCGAGCCAGCGGTCCGGCTCGAAATTGCGCCCGCCCGTCATGCCGAAGCGCGCGCCGCTCTCGACGACGCTGTCGAGCAGGTATTTGTCCGCGACATGCGGACCCTCGATCGGCACCTTCAGCGCATCGCGCAATTCGGCCGCGCCGCCGACATGGTCGATGTGGCCGTGGGTCAGCCAGATCTTCTCGACGGTGACACCGGTCTGCTTGATCGCCTCGAGGATCTTCGGCACGTCGCCGCCGGGGTCGATCACCACGGCCTTCTTGCCGGGCTCGTCCCAGATGATGGTGCAATTCTGCTCGAACGGCGTCACGGGGACGATGATCGCGCCGGCCTTGGCCTGTTGGGTGTCGCTTTGCTCGGTCATGGCGCCACAATGCCGATTTTTGCTGCGCCGCCAAGCAAAATAGTCGTGGTCCGCCGGCGGAACAGCCGCCCCCGCCGTCACACGGCCGTCCCAATTCGGCTGCTGGTTTGAACCGGGACGTTGCTTCCGCGTTCTCTCGCGCGAGGCACAGATTTCCGGGTGGGGTTTCCGAGATGGCTCAGGGCAGCGAGAACTGGTGGCGCGACGGCATCTTCTATCAGATCTATCCGCGCTCCTTTCAGGACAGTGACGGCGACGGCGTTGGCGATCTCGCCGGCATTTTGCGGCGTCTTGCTTACGTGAAATCGCTCGGCGTCGACGCGATCTGGCTGTCGCCGGTCTTCCCGTCGCCGATGGCCGATTTCGGCTATGACATCTCCGACTATACCGGCATCGATCCGCTGTTCGGCACGATGGCCGATTTCGATGCGCTGCTCGCGGCCGCGCATGACCATGGTCTGAAGCTGATCCTCGACCTCGTGCCGAACCACACCTCCGACCAGCATTCATGGTTCATCGAGAGCCGCGCCTCGCGCGATAATCCCAAGCGCGACTGGTACATCTGGCGCGATCCGGCCCCCGATGGCGGCGTCCCGAACAACTGGCTGTCCGAGTTCGGCGGCAGCGCATGGCAGGTCGACGCCGCGACCGGCCAATACTACTACCACGCCTTCCTCGCGCAGCAGCCCGACCTGAACTGGCGCAATCCGGAGGTGCGCGCCGCGATCTACGACGTGATGCGGTTCTGGCTGGAGAAGGGCGTCGACGGCTTTCGCGTCGACGTGATCTGGCACCTGATCAAGGATGCCGAGTTCCGCGACAATCCGCCCAACCCGCATTATGTCGAGGGGCGGCCGCCGAACGAAAGAATCCTCACCCAATATTCCACCGACCAGCCGGAGGTGTTCGATGTCATCGCCGAGATGCGGCGCGTCACCGATGCCTTTGGCGCGCGCGTGCTGATCGGCGAGGTCTATCTGCCGCTGCATCGTCTGATGGCCTATTACGGCAACGATCTCACCGGCGCGCAGATGCCGTTCAATTTCGCGCTGCTCTCGACCTTCTGGAGTGCGCGCTCGATCGAAAAGATCATCGATGACTACGAGAAGGCGCTGCCCAGGGGCGCGTGGCCGAACTGGGTGCTCGGCAATCACGATCGCCCGCGCGTCGCCAGCCGCGTCGGGCCGGAGCAGGCCCGTGTCGCCGCGATGCTGCTGCTGACCTTGCGCGGTACGCCCACGCTCTATTACGGCGACGAGATCGGCATGCATCAGCTCGCGATCGCGCCCGAGGATGTGCAGGACCCGTTCGAGAAAAACGTGCCCGGCATCGGGGTGGGGCGCGACGGCTGCCGCACGCCGATGCAATGGGATTCGTCCGATTTCTCCGGCTTCTCGGAAGCGAGGCCGTGGCTGCCGCTGCCGGAGGATCACATCCACGAAAACGTCGTCAACCTCGAGGCCGACACGCGCTCGATCCTGAGCCTGTACAAGCGCCTGATTGAGTTGCGGAAGAATTCACCCGCGCTGGTCGCCGGCGACTATCATCCGATCGCCGCGCAAGGCGATCTGCTGGTCTATCGCCGCGAGGCCGAGGACAGGACGCTCATCATCGTGCTCAATCTCGGCCCCGAGCCGATCGCGGTCACCACCAGCGCGATCCGTTTCGGCAGCGAGATCCTGCTGTCGACGTTCCTGGATCGCGAGGGCGAGCGGCTGGAGGGCGTGCTGGATTTGCGGGGCAATGAGGGTGTGATCATCGAGCCGCCGGCCTGAACGGAAGGGTAAGGCGTTAGCGTCGTTCTCCAGTGTCGTCCCGGCCTAGTGCGCAATTGCGCACGGGGGGCCGGGACCCATACCGCGTGATCCATCTGTCGCGATTGGTCGGAGTACCGAACGACGAGTCTTCGCCAAATGTCGCCCAGTGGTTATGGGTCCCGGCCTTCGCCGGGACGACGACGGTGTGTGCGGCTAACGTGTGCGCCCCTTCCTCACCGTCGTCGCGTCGACATCGCTCCGCTTCAGCAAATAATCCAGCCCGCCGACGCGGTACCAGCGATAGCCATAGGGCTCCAGCACAATGCGGTGCTGGCCGCGCTTGTCGGCGTGGCTGTGGTCTTCCGCGAGCAGGTTGATCAGGTGCTCGCCGGCATCGCCGGGCAGGCCGGCCGAGAATGCCGTCTCGCGCGGCTTCTCGTCGAGGTTATGCACGAACAGCACCGAATTGCTGCGCCAGTCATAGCGGATGATGAACACGGCCGGATCGCGGGTCGGGATGATCGCAAAGTCGCCCCAGCCGATTTCGGGCACCTCCTTGCGCATGCGGACGATGCGCTCGGTCCAGTTCAGCATCGAATTCGGATCGCGCCGCTGTCTGGCGACGTTGACGTGCTCGTAGCCGTAAGGCCCCGTGTCGATGACGGGATTGGCCGGCTTGCTGTTCTTGGTGAAGCCGCCATTGGGTTCGGTCGACCATTGCATCGGCGTGCGCGCGCAGTTGCGTTCGGGCAGCGAGAGATCGTCGCCCATCGCGATCTCGTCGCCGTAGCGGATCACGGGCGTCCCCGGCAGCGTGCACATCAGGCTGTAGGCAAGCTCGAGCCGCCTGCGATCGCCGCCGAGCATCGGCGCAAGCCTGCGGCGGATGCCGCGATCGTAGAGCTGCATGTCCTTGTCGGGACCAAATGCGTTGAACACGGTCTCGCGCTGTGCCTTGGTCAGGCGTCCGAGATCGAGCTCGTCGTGATTGCGCAGGAACAGGCCCCATTGCGCCGAAGCCGGCCGTGGCTTTGTCGCTTTCAACGCCTTGGCCAGAGGTCGTGAGTCGCCGGAAGCCAGCGCATAGAACAGATGCTGGTTGACGTGGAAGTTGAACATCATGTGCATGCGGTCTGCGTCGCGGCCGAAATACTCCATGTCCGTTTCCGGCAGCACATTGGCTTCGGCCAGGATGATCGCGTCACCCTCCCGCCATTGCAGGAATTCGCGGAAGCTGCGCAGCATGTCGTACTGCTCGACCGGCCTCGTCACCTTGGCGCCCTTGGTCGAGATCACGAACGGCACGGCGTCCATGCGGAAGCCGGAGACGCCGAGCTGGATCCAGAAGCCCATGATCTTCAAAATCTCCGCCTGCACATGCGGGTTCGACGTGTTGAGATCGGGCTGGAAATCGTAGAAGCGGTGGAAGAACCAGGCGCCGGCGTGCTTGTCGCGCGTCCAGGTCGATTTCTGCACGCCGGGAAACACCATGCCCTTGTTGGCGTTGGCCGGCTTCTTGTCGGACCACACATACCAGTCGCGATAGGGCGAGTTCCTGTCGCGGCGCGCTTCCTTGAACCAGTGATGCTGGTCGGAGGTGTGGTTGACGACGAGGTCGATGATGACGCGGATGCCGCGCTGCTTGCAGCCATGGGTGAACGCGACGAAATCGCCGAGCGTGCCGTAGCGGGAATCGACGCTGTAATAATCGGCGATGTCGTAGCCGTCATCGCGGCCCGGCGAGGTCTGGAACGGCATCAGCCAGATCGTGGTGATGCCGAGACCGTGCAGATAATCAAGCCGGCGCAACAGTCCCTTGAAATCGCCGACACCGTCGCCATCGGCGTCCATATAGGTGCCGACGGAGAGGCAATAGATGATGGCGTTCTTGTACCAGAGATCGTCGATCATGCGCGCGCGGCCTCGGTGGTTCCGCCGAGGAGCGGCGGCTGCGTGATAAGTGATTTGAGCTGGCGTGGTTCCCGCGTTCTAGGTGTCGTCCTGGACAAGCGAAGCGCAGATCCAGGACCCATTACCCCAGGGAGGAGTTTGGCGAAGGCTCGTGGTTGGCTGCCCACGCGACAACGACCGCTTGGGGTAATGGGTCCTGGCTTTCGCCAGGACGACGAAGACGGAATCGGCTACTCTCTCCCCCATGGACAGCCCCGCCCGCATCGCCCTCGTGCCGCCGCCGGACCGTCGTCAGTCCGAGACGGCGCTCGCGATCGCGCGCGGCACGGCGCGGCTGTTACGCTCGCTCGGCTTTTCCTGCATCAGCGAAATGCCGCTGCCGTCGGGGCGACGCGCTGATCTCGTCGCGCTGAATGAGCGCGGTGAGATCTGGATCGTCGAGATCAAATCATCGGTGGAGGATCTGCGCGCCGATCAGAAATGGCACGAATACCGCGCCCATTGCGACCGGCTGTTCTTCGCCTTCACGCAGGATCTGCCCTGCGAGATTTTCCCCGAGGGCACCGGCCTGATCATCGCGGACGCCTATGGCGCGCACATGCAGTGCGAGGCGCCCGAGCACAAGATCGCAGCCGCCACGCGCAAGCAGATGATGGTGCGCTTCGGCATGGCGGCGGCGTTGCGGATCAACCGCCTGGTCGATCCGCAGGGGCACGCCGATTTTTGGGAGTAGGTGCACCGCAAACGCAGGTGCCGTAGGGTGGGCAAAGCGATAGCGTGCCCACCTAACCTATCGATTATTATCGGATAGAAAACGTGGGCACGGCGGTTCGCGCCTTTGCCCACCCTACGAGATCTGTGTCCCGTCATCCTGAGGTGCGAGCGCAGCGAGCCTCGAAGGATGCACGGCCGCGATGCAGCCGGGCCATCGCCCTTCGAGGGCCGCCCAAGGGGCGGCCACCTCAGGGTGACGGTGAGAGATTGTCGATCGCGGAACTACCGCGGCGCGCGCTTGGCCAAAATGCGCTGCAGCGTACGGCGGTGCATGTTCAGCCTCCGCGCCGTCTCCGAGACGTTGCGGTTGCACATTTCGTAGATGCGCTGGATGTGTTCCCAGCGCACGCGGTCGGCCGACATCGGGTTCGCCGGCAGCTCGGACTTTTCAGCGCTGGTCGAGAGCAGCGCGGCGACGACGTCGTCGGCATCCGCGGGCTTCGAGAGATAATCGATCGCGCCCATCTTCACCGCGGTGACGGCGGTGGCGATGTTGCCATAGCCGGTCAGCACGATGGCGCGGGCTTCGGGGCGCTTCTTCTTCAGCGCGGAGACGACGTCGAGACCGTTGCCGTCACCGAGGCGAAGATCGACCACGGCGAAGGCCGGTGCGGACTTGCCGATCTGCGCGAGACCATCGGAGACCGTGTCACATGACGTCACCGCAAAGCCGCGTGTCTCCATGGCGCGCGACAGGCGCTCCAGAAACGGCTTGTCGTCCTCCACGATGAGAAGCGAGCGGTCGGTCTGTTCGTTCAGTTCGGCGATGGCGTTCAAGGTTTTGTCCTCTCTCCTGCACATCTACATATGGCGTCGCAATCAGGCGGTGCCAAGGCCGCCAATAGTCGATCGGCCCTCATGTGCGACGCAAGGTCGCGCCCTATCCTATTGTTTCTTCGAGGCTCTCGATAGTCTCAAAACGCTCCCTGGGCCACGCGATCTGCACCACTGCACCGTGTTCCGGAAACGTCCGATTGGTAAACGAGACCTTGGCGCCGGTGCGTTCGAGCAGCGTGCGGGCGATGAACACGCCGAGCCCGAGGCCGCCGCCGGCATCCTGGGTGCGCCGCCGCGACAGATAGGGCTCGCCGATCCGGTTCATGAGATCGGGCGGAATGCCGGGGCCGTCGTCGGAGATCAGGATCTCGATCGTCTCATTGTTCCACCACGCGTTGACCTCGACCGTGGAGTTGGCGAAATCGACGGCGTTCTCGATGATGTTGCCGACGCCATAGAGCACCGCCGGATTGCGTGATCCGACCGGCTCGGCCGTCGCGGCCACCGCAATCCGTACCTTGATGTCGACGCCGAAGTCGCGGTGCGGTGCCACCACCTCTTCGATCAGCTCCGACAGCTTCATGCGGTCGAACGGCGCGCCGCTGGAGGAGAGCTGGGTGATCTTGCTCAAAATGTCGCGGCAGCGTTGCGTCTGCTCGCGCAAGGTCTTCAGGTCCGCCGCGAAGACCGGGTCCGTCACGGTCTTTTCCAGCTCGCGCGAAATCAGGAAGATGGTCGCAAGCGGCGTGCCGAGCTCGTGCGCGGCGGCCGCGGCCAGGCCGTCGAGCTGGGTCAGATGCTGCTCGCGCGTCAGCACCAGCTCGGTCGCGGCCAACGCGTCGGCGAGCTTGCGCGCCTCCTCGGTCACCTGGAACGAGTAGAGGCTGGTGACGCCGATCGCCAGCACGATCGATAGCCAGACGCCGACCAGATAGATCGGCGGCAACACCACGGGATCTTCGGAATCCCATGGCAGCGGGAAATGAAAGAAGAACAGGATCGAGGCACATGCCACGGCCAGAAGGCCGAGTGCGAACGTCAACCGGGCCGGCAACGCGGTGGCGGAAATCAGGACAGGCGCGAGAAACAGGAACGAGAACGGGTTCTGCAAGCCGCCGGTGAAGAACAGCAGCCCGGCCAGTTCCACGATGTTCAGCGCCAGCAATCCGGCCGCGTGAAGCGGCGCCAGCCGCTGCATCGGGTTGGCCACGGTCTGCAGAGCCAGGTTGAGCGCCGCCGACAGGCCGATGATGCTGACACAGGGGACAATCGCGACATCGAACTCGAGCCCCTGTGCCACGATGAAGATCGCGGCGAGCTGGCCCAGCACCGCGAGCCAGCGCAGCCGCAGGATGGTGTCCAGGCGGATGTGTCGTTGCGACGGGCGGAAGTCGGAAGCGGTGGTCTCGGTCATTGCAGGCCAATCTAGCGGTGCGCGTGTCCTATCACAAACACGCTGGCCCACTGATTCCAACGAGTTACAAGCCCTTGAGGTACAAGCCTTTGAGCTTCAAGTCTTGCGCTCCACCGCGCAATGGCGGAAGAACGCCCTTAGCATGACTGAGAACTCCAAGGCTTCAAGTCGGCCGACTGTCGCGGACAGCACATTGTCCGCGGCCATCGAGGTCGATCGCCTGGTCAAGCTCTACAAGCAGACCCGTGCGGTGGACGGCATCTCCTTTTCGCTGTCCCGCGGCAGCATTACCGGGCTGCTCGGCGGCAACGGCGCCGGCAAGACCACCACCATCGCGATGATCATGGGCCTGGTGCTGCCGACCTCGGGCCGTGTGCAGGTGCTCGGGCATCGGATGCCCGAGGAGAGCGCGGCCGTGCTCGGGCGGATGAACTTCGAAAGCCCCTATGTCGACATGCCGATGCGGCTCACGGTGCGGCAGAACCTCACCATTTTCGGCAAGCTCTATGCGGTCAGGAACCTCGCGGACCGCATCGCAAAGCTCGCCGCTGATCTCGATCTCAGCGACTTCATCGACCGCGCCAACGGCAAGCTGTCCGCCGGGCAGAAGACCCGCGTCGCACTGGCGAAGGCGCTGATCAACGAGCCCGAGCTGTTGCTGCTGGACGAGCCGACCGCCTCGCTCGACCCTGATACGGCGGACTGGGTCCGTGCGCATCTGGAGCGCTATCGCAAGGACAATAATGCCACCATCCTTTTGGCCTCGCACAACATGCTCGAGGTCGAGCGACTCTGCGACCGCGTCATCATCATGAAGCGCGGCCGCGTCGAGGACGATGACACGCCCGATGCCATCATGGCCCGCTACAACCGCACCACGCTGGAGGAGGTGTTTCTGGACGTCGCACGCGGGCGGGCGAACGGGACGAAGGAGGGAGCGCAATGAGGGGACCTCTCCACGATTGTTCTATCCGCGCGCACAGCCGTCATCCTGAGGTGCAAACCTTGCATCGCAAGGTTTGCCTCGAAGGATGGGCAGCGCACGCCTGCGGCCCATCCTTCGAGGCGCGCGAAGGGCGCGCACCTCAGGATGACGTCGGTGGGCGTGGCTGGCACTGCACCCCGGATTGCGCTTCGCTCCATCTTGGCTACTGGCTCAACCCGGGCTACGGGACGCAACGATGAGCGAAATGTCCCTCCATCGCGGCATCTCCGTCCAACGCATCGGCGCGATGATCCTGCGCTACTGGTATCTGTTGATGTCGTCCTGGCCGCGGCTGCTGGAGCTGTTGTACTGGCCGGCGCTGCAGATCATCACCTGGGGCTTCCTTCAGCTCTACATCGCGCAGAACGCCAATTTCTTCGCGCGGGCGGGCGGCACGCTGATCGGCGCCGTCATCCTCTGGGACATCCTGTTCCGCGGCCAGCTCGGCTTCTCCATCTCCTTCCTGGAGGAGATGTGGGCGCGCAACCTCGGCAACCTCATGATGAGCCCGCTGAAGCCGATCGAGTTTCTGCTGTCGCTGATGGCGATGAGCCTGATCCGGCTGGCGATCGGCGTGATTCCGATGACGCTGCTCGCGATCGCGTTCTTTCACTTCAATGTCTATAGCCTCGGCCTGCCGCTGATCGCCTTCTTCTGCAATCTGATCTTCACCAGCTGGGCGGTCGGCATCTTCGTCTCGGGTCTGGTGCTGCGGAACGGCCTCGGTGCCGAGAGCATCGTCTGGACCCTGATGTTCGGAATCATGCCGCTGGCCTGCATCTATTATCCGGTCAGCGTCCTGCCGCCCTGGCTGCAAACCGTCGCCTGGTCGCTGCCGCCGACCTACGTGTTCGAGGGGATGCGCGCGCTGCTGATCGAAAACACCTTCCGGACCGATCTGATGCTGGGTGCGTTAGCCATCAACGCGGTGATTCTGGTTGCTTCCTTTTGGGCATTCCTTGCCCTTTTGCGCAGCGCCAAGAAGCACGGCTCGCTGCTCTCGGGCGGCGAATAACGTCACTTTCCCGTGGATTCACGCCGATTTAACCGTCTGCGCCACGTAGATGTACGGAACCATGCATTGACGCAATATTACGCATTCGGCAGTATGCTGCGATGCGAAGAGGAATTTGATCATGCCGATTGGTGAGTTTGGCGGCGTACCGCTCCAGGCTAATGAAGGCAGCCCGGTCCTGACGACGCCGATGTACTGGATGTACGAGATGGCGCAGGCCTCTCTTAATCCGGCACGCGCCGTTACCGATGCGACCAAGCTGCTGTTTCAGAACCCGCTGAATCCCTGGGCGCGCACCGAAGTCGGCAAGTCCGTCGCCGCGGCCTGCGAATTGTTCGAGCGCACCACGCGCCGCTACGGCAAGCCGGAATGGGGTCTCAACGACACCGAGGTCAACGGCATCCGCGTCCCCGTCGAGGTTCGCCCGGTCTGGGAAAAGCCGTTCTGCAAGCTGCTCTATTTCGATCGCAAGTTCGCCCGTCCGCTGCGCAGCCCGCAGCCGCGCGTGCTGATCGTGGCGCCGATGTCGGGCCATTACGCGACGCTGCTCCGTGGCACGGTCGAGGCCTTTCTGCCGGCACATGAGGTCTACATCACCGATTGGGCCGACGCCCGCATGGTGCCCTTGAGCGATGGCCGTTTCGATCTCGACGACTACATCGATTACGTCATCGAGATGCTGCACGTGCTGGGCGGCAACACCCATGTGCTGGCGGTGTGCCAGCCCTCCGTGCCCGTCGTCGCCGCCGTCTCGATCATGGAAGCGCGCCGCGATCCCTTCGTACCGACCTCGATGACGCTGATGGGTGGCCCGATCGACACCCGCCGCAATCCGACCGCGGTGAATCAGCTCGCGCAGGAGCGCGGCATCGACTGGTTCCGCAACACCGTCATCACCAAGGTGCCGTTCCCGCATCCGGGCATGATGCGCGACGTCTATCCGGGCTTCCTGCAACTGAACGGGTTCATCAGCATGAACCTCGACCGCCACATGGACGCTCACAAGCGCCTGTTCGCCAACCTGGTGAAGGGCGACGGCGACCTCGTCGACAAGCATCGCGACTTCTATGACGAATATCTCGCGGTCATGGACCTGTCGGCCGAGTATTATCTGCAGACCGTCGACACCGTGTTCGTGAAGCATTCGCTGCCGAAAGGCGAGATGATGCATCGTGGAACTCGCGTCGATCCTTCCAAGGTGACGCGCGTCGCATTGATGACGGTCGAAGGCGAGAACGACGACATCTCGGGTCTCGGTCAGACCGAAGCAACGCACACATTATGTCGTGCGATCCCCGATCATCGCCGCGTTCATTACGTTCAGAAGGGCGTTGGACATTACGGCGTGTTCAACGGCTCGCGATTCAAGTCGGAGATCGTGCCGCGCATCCATGATTTCATGGTCTCCGCTGCGAATCCGAGTTCGTTGCAGGCGCTTGCGGCTGAATAACTGCGTTTTTCGGCTTTCCCGTCGAAAATTCAGGCCCTGCCGGACGCTCCGGGAGGGCCTGGTTCCCGCCAGATTCGAGGTATTTAGGTAGTCTTGTAGGAGTGAGTCACCCCTCACCCCTTGGGGGTGCCACATGCGTCCAGCGGGGGCGAAAAAAGCGGGTTCCAACCCCAGTCTGTAGGGTCTCCCGGACGCCAGACCCCTGTATATTGGGCAAATGATTTGTTTTTGCGCCGAGCGCTTTCCCTGGCGGCGGTTATGGCAGAATCCGGGCGAACTCTTGCTCCCCGGACTGACAGACATGGCCACTCGCGCGCTCCTCTACCGTCGGCCCCACGAACCGAAGACCCTCGTCATCAGCCATGGATCGCAATTCTTTGCGATTCGGCTGCGCAGACACCGTCGTGCGCGCCGTTACACGCTCAGAATCCATCCGAGTGACCGCGAAGCGATCCTCACGATCCCGCCGCGCGGCACGCTCGCCGAAGCCAAGGACTTCGCGCAGCGTCACGGCGCGTGGATCGCGGCACGTCTCGGTCGTTTGCCGAAGGCTGCACCGTTCCAGCCTGGCACAGTGATACCGCTCCGTGGCGTTTCCCATCGCATCGTGCATCGTGCAGGCGCGCGCGGCACGGTGTGGACCGAAATTCGCGACAGCGGTGAACGCATTCTCTGCGTCGCCGGCGGCCTCGAGCACGTCGATCGCCGTGTCAGCGACTTCCTCAAGCGCGAGGCGCGCCGCGATCTGCAGCGTTCGTCGGAGACCCATGCCGCCGAGCTCGGCGTCAAGGTGAAGCGGCTCTCGATCCGCGATCAGTCCAGCCGGTGGGGCTCCTGCACCTCGGCGGGCTCGTTGTCGTTCTCCTGGCGCCTGATCCTCGCGCCGCCCTATGTGCTCGACTACCTCGCCGCGCATGAGGTGGCCCATCTCGTCGAGATGAACCACTCGGCCCGCTTCTGGCGCGTCTGCGGCAAGATCTGTCCGTCCATGGAGCGCGCCAAGAAGTGGCTCGACACCTACGGCAACGATCTGCACCGGTACGGGGTCGACGATTAGGGCGCGCAGCTAGCGTCTTGGAAGGTGTCATCGCCCGCGAAAGCGGGCGATGTGCGTTTTACTCCATCGCATCAAAGCCTTCGGCCAATCCACCATGCATCACGGCGCAATACGCCGGCTACTGTGCATGGGGTTGTTTTCGCGTTTTGGTTTTGAGGCCTACCGATTCCCGCCGAACAGCCGGTCCATCAGCCAGCCATCAAGTCCTGCGGCGGCTTCCGGCCGCGCGTTGACATTGGTGCGGGTCGGCGGCGGTGGCGCGCGATAGCCGCCATTACTAACCGGCGCTGGTGCAGATGCTGGCGCTGCCGCCTGTGTCGGCGGTGACACCTGCGATGAGATCTGCACGAGGTTCGCCGGTCCCCAATTGCCTGGCGAGTTGGGGAGGGCCGCCACCTGGACGCCTTCGTGCGCGGCGCGCATGAAGCGGGTCCAGACCTCCACCGGCAGGCCGCCGCCGGTCGCCTTCTTGGTCGGCGAGTTGTCGTCGTTGCCGAGCCAGACGCCGGTGACGAGGTTCGACGTGTAGCCGATGAACCAGGCGTCGCGGTAATCCTGGCTGGTGCCGGTCTTGCCGGCCGCCTGCCAGCCTGGGATCTCGGCCTTCTTCGCGGTGCCGGAGATCAGCGTCTCCTTCATCATCGTGTTCATCATGCCGACATAGCGCGGCTCGATCACCTGGTTATGCTCGTCGGGCTGCCGCATGTAGAGCAGCTTGCCGTCGAGCGTCCTGATCCGCGTCACCACATGCGGCGTGGCCGCGAAGCCGCCATTGGCGAACGGCGCATAGGCGCCGACCAGCTCGACGACCGAGACTTCCGAGGTGCCGAGCGCGATCGAGGCGTTGGGCTCGAGTTTCGAGGAGATGCCGAGCCGGTGCGCGGTGCGCACCACGTTCTTCGGCCCGACCTCGAGGCCGAGGCGGATGGCGACGGTGTTGAGCGACATCGCCAGCGCCTGCGTCAGCGTCACCGCGCCGAAATATTCATGGGTGTAGTTCTCGGGCTTCCAGCCCTTGACCTCGATCGGTGCGTCCTGGCGGACGGTATCGGGCGTCAGGCCCTGTTCCATCGCGGTCAGATAGACGAACGGCTTGAACGAGGAGCCCGGCTGGCGTTTTGCAGTGACCGCGCGGTTGTACTGGCTCTCGGAATAGTTCCGGCCGCCGACCATGGCGCGCACGGCGCCGTCGGGTGTCATCGCCACCAGCGCGCCCTGGCTGACATTGAACTTCACGCTCTTGGCCGCGAGCTCGTCGATGATTGCGGCCTCCGCCACGGCCTGGAGTTTCGGATCGATCGTGGTCTCGACCTTGATGCTGTCATCGATCTGGCCGACGAGGTCGTCCAGCACCTCGCCGATCCAATCGGCGACGTAGTTCACGGTGCCGGCGCCGACCGGCTTCACATTGTAGGAGGGATGGCCGATCGAAGCCTGGGCCTGCGCGTCGGTGATGAACTTGGCGTCCGCCATCGCCGCAAGCACGATCTGCGCGCGCGCTTCCGCGCCTTCCGGATTGCGGTTCGGCGCCAGCCGCGAGGGCGATTTGACCAGGCCCGCCAGCATCGCGGCTTCGGCGATGGTCACATTCCTGGCCGGCTTGCCGAAATATTTCTGCGCGGCGGCTTCAACGCCGTAGGCGCCGGAGCCGAAATAGACGCGGTTGAGATAGAGCTCCAGAATCTCGTTCTTGGAGTGCTTGCGCTCCAGCCAGATCGCGAGCTCCGCCTCCTGCAGCTTGCGCGCCATGGTGCGTTCCTGGGTCAGGAACAGGTTTTTGGCGAGCTGCTGCGTCAGCGTCGAGCCGCCCTGCGACACGCCGCGATGGAGCACGTTGGTGACGAGCGCCCGCAGGATGCCGACGGGGTCGATGCCGAAATGCGAATAGAAACGGCGGTCTTCGATCGCGATGAAGGCCTTTGGCAGATAGGGCGGCAGGTCCTTCAGCGCGACATTGGCGCCGGCCATCTCGCCGCGCTGCGCCAGCAGGCTGCCGTCTATGCCGACGATCTGAATCGTCGGCGGGCGCTTTGGAATCTCCAGCGACTGGATCGGCGGCAGATGGGCGCCAACCCAGATCACGACGCCAATCACGGCGATCACGCCCCACAGGCTCAGCACGGCGCCCCAATAGACGAGGCGGCCGAGGCCGGCGCTGAACGATGATTTCGACCGGCGCTTGGCACCACTGCTTTTGGGCTGCGCCTTGCGTTCGCGCGGCGGCTCGTCGTCGTCGGATGGTTCGGCCTTGCGCTTGCCGGCGGATTTCTTCGGCTTGTCGTCGCCGCCACCGGGAATGCGATCGGCCGCCGTCAGGCGCAGATCGGCGAGCGCCGCGGGCAAGCCGAACAGCGGCTCCTTCCGCCCACTCTTTTTCTTTCCCGACCCCATACTTGAAACGCCCAGTCATCCCGCCCGCCGCACGCTAGCGGTCCGGGTTTAAGGCCCGGTTACCCCGACGTTAACGCGTGATTAGGAGGTGCGGCATTCGCCGGCCACAGTTCCGCTCGCGGGGCGCCGGAGCTAGGATTGTCGCTATAAAGAAGAAGGAACCCCACGCATGGGCCACATCGATCCGACCAAGGAGATCTTCGCGCAATTCCGGGACAACGACCGTCCCGGCCCGATCCACATGCTCAACCTGGTGCGCTTGCGCAAAGAGGCGGCGTATCCCGACGGACGCAAAGCTTCCGGAGCGGAGGCCTATGCGGCCTATGGTCGCGAAAGCGGCCCGGTGTTCGAACGCCTCGGCGGCCGCATCGTCTGGCAAGGCAGGTTCGAGCTGATGCTGATCGGTCCGCAAGAGGAGCGCTGGGACCATTGCTTCATCGCCGAATACCCAAGCGTCTCGGCCTTCGTCGAGATGATCCGCGACCCCGTCTATCGCGAAGCGGTGAAGCATCGGCAGGCGGGAGTTGAGGATTCGCGCCTGATCCGGCACGCGGTGCTGCCGGTGGGGAAGAATTTTGGAGAGATACCCGAGTAACCGTCGCTGAGGCGCCTCTCTCCCCGTCATCCTGAGGTGCGAGCTCTTGCGAGCCTCGAAGGATGTACGGCCACCAGTGGGGCCGTCGCCCTACGAGGGCCGCTGAAGGAGCGGCCACCTCCAGCGACCACGGCTGTGCCGTTGCGCGGGGTGACGGCGGCCCGGAGGCCGCCGATTGGATTTCAGAGCCCGGTGGTTAACCCGCCGGACCTGCGTCTTCCAGGATCGGGCCGAACAGCTCCCAGCGTTCGCCGTTGAACTTCATCATCTGAAGCTGCTTGTTGACGCGATAGTCGGTCGGCGAGGTATTGGCCTTGATGCCGGGCAGCGCGGTGTCGGTCGCAAAGTCCTTCAGCGAAGTGGCCTGCTTCATGACATTCTCGCGGGTGAGATCGTCGCCGCACTGCTTCAGCACATGCGCCAGCATCTGCGCCGTGCTGTAGCCATAGGTGTTGAAGTTCGAGTCCTTGTCGCCGTCCGGATAGTACTTGGCCATGAAGTCGAAATACTTCTTCAGGCCGGCGTCGTCCTTCCAGGTCGGATCAAGCGGTTCCTTGCCGTAGTTCACGCTGATCAGGCCCTTGGCGGCCTCGAAGCCTGCGGGCTTCAGCACCGCGCCGACCGACGTCGCATTGATGTCGACGATCTGCACCGGATGCCAGTCCAACTCGGCGATCTTCTTGATCGCTTGAGCGGCCTGCTTCGGCGTCGTCGCACTGAAGAACAGATCGGTGCCGGCGTCCTTGATCTTGAGGATCTGCGAATCGACGGTGGGATCGGAGACCTCGTAAGAGGCTTCGGTCACGATCATCTTGGCGGCCTTGTCGCCGAGACCGGCCTTGAGGCCGTTCAGATAATCCTTGCCGAGGTCGTCGTTCTGATAGAGCACGCCGATCTTGGCGTTCGGATGCTCCTTCAGAATGTACTGGCCGTAGATGCGGCCCTCGACGAAGTAGTTGGGATTGAAGCCCATGGTCCACGGGAAGTTCTTCGGATCGGTGAACCGCGAGGCACCGGTCGCCGCGAACAGCTGCGGCACCTTCTTGGAGTTGAGATATTTCTGCACGGCGGCGTTCACGGGCGTGCCGATGATCTGGAAGGTCAGCAGCACCTCGTCGCTCTCGACGAGCTTGCGGATCTGCTCCACGGCTTTCGGCGGCGAATAGGCGTCGTCATACTGGATCAGATTGATCTTGCGGCCATTGATGCCGCCCTGGTCGTTGATCATCTTGAAATAGGCGGCCTGGGTCTTGCCGATCGACGAATAGGCCGACGCCGGTCCCGAGAACGGCATGGTCTGTCCGATCTTGATTTCGGTGTCGCTGGCGCCCGGATCATATTTCTTCTGGGCATTGGCCGCAGAGACCGACAGCGCCAGGGTCAGCGCCGTTGCCGTGGCCAGATGCAGAATTCCATTCCTCATTCGCAATTTCCTCAGTCTGTTATTGCAGATGGTCTACCGGGCGCACGACGCGTCCGGTGCCATCGCTGAGGGCGAGTGTGGAGGAGTGGTTGCTGCAACGCAAGGCGGGGCGCGCTGGTCGTTCGTAGGGGGCATTGGTTCGCAGGGTGGGTTAGCGAAGCGTAACCCACCACTGTTTATCTTCGCGGACGCAGAAGAGGTGGGTTGCGCCCCGCGACTGCGCTTCGCGCAGCCGCAGGTCTAACCCACCCTACAAGATCGACCTAACCCGCCGGGCCGGAATCCTCGATGATCGGTCCGAACAGCTCCCAGCGTTCGCCGTTGAACTTCATCATCTGCATCTGCTTGTTGACACGGTAGTCGTTCGGCCCGGTGTTGATCTTGATGCCGGGCAGCGCGAAGCTCGGAGTGAAGTCCTTGATGTTGGCGACCTGCTTCATCACGTTCTCGCGTGACAAGTCGTCGCCGCATTGTTTCAGCACCTGCGTCAGCAGCTCCGCCACCGAATAGGCGTAGGTGTTGACGGTGTTGAGCTTGTCCCCTTCCGGGAAATACTTGTCCATGAAGGCGAAGAAGTCCTTCACGCCGGGATCGTCCTTCCACTGGGGATCGCCGGGCTCCTTGCCGTATTGCGTCGAGATGATGCCCTTGGAGATGTCGAGGCCGGCCGGCTTCAGCGTCGCCGAGATCGGGCTCGCGTTGATGTCGAGGATGTGCACCGGGTTCCAGCCAAGCTCCGCGACCTTCTTGATGGCCTGCGCCGCGAACTTCGGTGTCGAGGCATCGTAGAAGAGATCAGCGCCCATCGACTTCAGCTTGACCACCTGCGAATCCACGGTGGGATCGGTGACCTCGTAGGAGACCTCGCCGATAATCATGCTGGCCGCCTTGTCGCCGAGGCCGCTCTTGAGCCCCGCGAGATAGTCGCGGCCCATGTCGTCGTTCTGGTAGAGCACGCCGATTTTGGCGTTGGGATGCTCCTTGAGAATGTATTTCGCGTAGATGCGCCCCTCGGAGATGTAGTTCGGATTGTAGGCAATGGTCCAAGGATAGTTCTGCGGATCGTTGAATCGTGCGGCGCCGGTCGAGGCGAGCAGTTGTGGCACCTTCTTGCCGTTGAGATATTTCTGCACGGCGGCGTTGGCGGCGGTGCCGATGATCTGGAAGGTGAACAGCACCTCGTCGCCTTCGACGAGCTTGCGAACCTGCTCGACGGTCTTCGGTGGCGAATAGGCGTCGTCATACTGGATCAGGTTGATCTTGCGGCCGTTGATGCCGCCCTGATCGTTGATCATCTTGAAGTAGGCGGCCTGCGTCTTGCCGATATTGGCGTAGACGGAATAGGCGCCGGAGAACGGCACGGTCTGGCCGATCTTGATCTCGGTGTCGCTCGCGCCAGTGTCGTATTTCTTCTGGGCGAGAGCTTGGTTGGCGGAGAACGCGAAGGCGAGCGCCGCCGTGGTAGCTAGATAGGCTCTGCGAGTCTTCATGTTGGGTTGTTCCTCCTGACGGAATTTTCCGGTCGACGGTCTTTTCCCGCTGGTTGCAACGGTCGCCATCGCTGCCGAAGAGTGTGGAGGAAGGGCAGGCGCCGCGCAAGGATCGCGGCGCTGCGCCGTAGCGTCTCAGGCCCGGAGCCTTAAGTTCGATGGTCTCAGGCCAGGAACAAAGCGACCAGTGCGATTGCCGCCGGCAGCGCCTGCACGATCAGGATGCGCGTGCTGACGGTCGCCGCGCCATAGGCGCCGGCCACGATCACGCAGAGCAGGAAGAACACCTTGATCTGGAACGCGAAGGCCGGGTTGCCGTGGACGAGCCCCCAGATCAGGCCGGCGACGAGGAAGCCGTTATAGAGCCCCTGATTGGCGGCCAGCACTTTCGTGATCTCGGCCTTCTCGGGCGTATTGCGGAAAACCTTCAAGCCCTGCGGCTTGTCCCAGAGGAACATCTCCAGGATCAGGAAGTAGGCGTGCAGCGCGGCGACCAGCGCCACCAGGATATTGGCGATCAGAATCAAGTTGAGCTCCCCCAAAAGCGTCAGCTTTCGGGTGGACGGTAGCATGGCCGGCATGGAAAGTGCGATGCCGTGTTTCGATGCAATGGTGTCGCAATGGCCGCTCGATCAACCAGGACTCCACAACGCTTCGGCCTCGATCGCCTGGCGACGCCGATCGGAATCGCGTTACTCGTCACCGATGCCGACGGCGCGTTGCGCGCGCTCGACTGGGACGATTACGAGCACCGCATGCGCGAGCTCCTGCGCCTGCATCACGGCGCAGTGGATCTGGTCGATCGGCCCGCGCCGACCGGGATGAGGGCCGCGCTGTCGGCCTACTTCGAGGGTGATCTCGGTCAGCTCTTACGCGTCGAATGGCGCATCGCCGGCACGCCGTTCCAGCAAAAGGTCTGGTCCGCTCTGGCAAAAATCCCGGCAGGCACCACGATGAGCTATGGCGCACTCGCCGCAAAGATCGAGATGCCAAAGGCCGTTCGCGCCGTCGGCCACGCCAACGGCTCGAACCCGATCAGCGTGGTGCTGCCGTGCCATAGGTTGATCGGCGCGGATGGTTCGCTGGTGAAATACGGCGGCGGTCTCGAGCGCAAGCGCTGGCTGCTGCGGCACGAGGGCGTGGAGGTCTGAGGCTCAGCTCACGCCGCCGGTGCCGCAACCGCCTTGTCGCCGGCCATCACATGGGTCAGCGCGCTCTTGATCGCGGCCTGGCGGGTCGGGGCGTTGATCTGGGCGCCCAAGAGGTCGGTGACGTAGAACACGTCGCGGGCGCGCTCGCCGAAGGTCGCGACATGGGCCGAGGCGATGTTGAGGTTGAGCTTCGAGATCGCGGTGGTCAGCTCGTAGAGCAGGCCGGGGCGGTCGAGGCCGGAGACCTCGATCACGGTGTAGCGGTCGGACCATTGATTGTTGATGGTCACTTCCGGCTCGATCACGAAGGGCCGCGCCTTGCTGCGCACGGTGCGCCGCGCCACCACTTCGGGCAGGCGCAGCTTGCCTTCGAGCACGTCCTCGATCATCTCGCCGATGCGGGTGGCGCGCCGGCCCTCGTCCTCGTCGCGGTCGTATTCCCGGGAGATCGAGATGGTGTCGAGCGCGCGGCCGTCGGTCGTGGTGTAGATCTGGGCGTCGACGATGTTGGCACCGGCCGACGCGCAGGCGCCCGCGATGATCGACAGCAGCCAGGGATGGTCGGCGGCGAAGATGGTAAGCTCGGTGACGCCGCGCACCTCGTCGAAGCCGACATTGATCGCGAGCTTGTGGCCCGCCTGTTCGCTCGACCGCACGAAGCGGGCATGGCGAATCTTGCGCGGCAGCTCGACCTTGAGCCAATAGGCCGGATAGTGCCGGCCGACATAGGCGTCGAGCTCGTCCGCCGGCCATTCGGCGAAGGCATGGCGGAATTCGGCGTAGGCCGCCGTGAGGCGTTTTCCCCGGTCGACCTCCGAGAAGCCGCCGGTCAGCACCGGTTCGGTCTCGTAGTAGAGCGACCGCAGCAGCTGCGCCTTCCAGCCGTTCCACACGCCCGGGCCGACGCCGCGGATGTCGGCGGTGGTCAGGATCGTGAGCAGCTTCATCTGCTCGACCGACTGCACCACGGCGGCGAAATTCTCGATGGTCTTGCGGTCGGAGAGATCGCGCGACTGCGCGACCGTGGACATCGTCAGATGCTCCTCGATCAGCCAGGCCACCAGCTCGGTGTCGGCTGCGCTGAAGCCGAGCCGCGGGCAGAGCCGGCGCGCGACCTTGGCGCCTGCGATCGAATGATCTTCGGGCCGTCCCTTGGCGATGTCATGCAGCAGCGTCGTGATGTAGATCACCGAACGATGCTCGGGCCGGATCTTGCGCATCAGGTCGCTGGCGAGCGTGAACTCCTCGAAGCCGCCGCGCTCGATGTCCTGGAGGAAGCCGACGCAGCGGATCAGATGCTCGTCGACGGTATAGTGATGATACATGTTGAACTGCATCATCGAGACGATCTTGCCGAAGGCGCGGATGAAGTGGCCGAGCACGCCGGTCTCGTTCATCCGGCGAAGCACGATCTCTGCGTTGTCGGAGGTCAGGATCTCCATGAAGAGGCGGTTGGCCTCGGGATTCTCGCGCATTTGCGCGTTGATCAGGCCGAGCGAACGCGTCACGTCGCGCATCGCATCCGGATGGAAGGCGAGGTTGTTCTTCTGCGCCAGGCGGAAGATGCGAATCAGATTGACCGGATCGTGCTTGAAGACGTCGGGCGCGGCGACGTTGATGCGGTTGTTGTCGACGATGAAGTCGTCGCTGTCAGGCACGCGCCGCTTCACGGCCGTGGGGCGCAGCCGTGCCATCATCCGGCTCAGCACCGGCGCGGGCTTCGCCTGCTGGTCCTCGAGCTTGGCGCAGAGGATGGCGGTGAGGTTGCCGACTTCCTTGGCGACCAGGAAGTAGTGCTTCATGAAGCGCTCGACGTCCTGCATGCCGGGATGCGAGGTGTAGCCGAGCCGGATCGCGATCTCGCGCTGGAGATCGAAGGACAGGCGCTCCTCGGCGCGACCGGAATAGAAATGCAGATTGCAGCGCACCGACCAGAGGAAGTCGGCGCAGCGGCGGAAGCTGCGGTATTCCTGCGCGTCGAACACGCCGCGCTCGACCAGCTCGTCGGTGTCGCGGACGCGGTAGACGTATTTCGCGATCCAGAACAGCGTGTGCAGGTCGCGCAGCGCGCCCTTGCCGTCCTTGACGTTGGGCTCGACCAGATAGCGCGACTGGCCGCCGCGGCGATGCCGCTCCTCGCGCTCGGCGAGCTTTGCGGTGACGAATTCGGAAGCAGTGCCCTGCACCACTTCCTTGTCGAAGCGGGCGACCAGTTCCTCATACAGCGGCTTGTCGCCGGTCAGGAAGCGCGTCTCCAGGATCGCGGTGCGGATGGTCATGTCGCCGCGCGCCTGCCGGATCGATTCATCGACCGAGCGCGTGGCATGGCCGACCTTCAGCCCCATGTCCCAGAGGCAATAGAGAATGGCTTCGGCGACCTGCTCGCCCCAGGCGGTCTGCTTGTAGGGCAGGATGAACAGCAGATCGATGTCGGACTCGGGGGCCATCAGGCCGCGGCCGTAGCCGCCGGTCGCGACCACCGCCATGCGCTCCGCGCCGCTCGGGATTGGCGAGCGGTAGAGATGACGGGTCGCGGCCGAATAGAGGATGCGGATGATCTCATCCTGCACGTGACACAGCCGCTCGGCGCAGCGACGACCGTGGCGGTCCTTCAGCAGGATCGCTTGTGCTGCGGAGCGCGCGGCGAGCAGCTCGGCCTTGAGCAATTGCGCGGTCGCGGTGCGGAACGCGTCCTCGCGGCCCTGATGCTTTTCCGCAAGCGCATCGACCGCCGCGGTGATCCGCGCGGTGTCGAAGCGATCATCCATCTGTGGCTTGTGCTCGGTCGCAACGCTGTCCATGTCTCACCGGATATAAGAGGTGACAGGCGCTGTCACCCGCCATTCTCTGGCAATAGTCGTTCCATGCTGGAAAAGGCCGGCATCGGGCAAAATTGTTCTCAGGCCCTGCGCTTTCAAGGGTGGGATTTTCTCGTTGACCTCTAGATATAACTCATTGAAAAACAATGAAATTCCTGAGGAGGCTGGGTATGACCAAGATTACGCGACGCATTCTGCTGGCGGGAGCCGTTGCGCTCGCCGTGACCCCTGCGGCCAAGGCTGCTGATCCGCTCAAGGAAATCCGCATCGATTGGGCGACCTACAATCCGGTGTCGCTGGTTCTCAAGCAGAAGGGCCTGCTTGAGAAGGAGTTCGCCAAGGACGGCATCACCATCACCTGGGTGCAGTCGGCCGGTTCGAACAAGGCGCTCGAATTCCTCAATGCCGGCTCGATCGATTTCGGCTCGACCGCGGGTTCGGCCGCGCTGGTCGCGCGCATCAACGGCAATCCGATCAAGTCGATCTATGTCTATTCGCGTCCCGAATGGACCGCACTGGTCATAGGCAAGGATTCCAAGATCGCAAGCGTTGCCGACCTGAAGGGCAAGCGCGTCGCGGTAACGCGCGGCACCGATCCGCACATCTTCCTGGTGCGCGCGCTGCTGGGTGCCGGCCTCACCGAGAAGGACATCACCCCGGTGCTGCTGCAGCACGCCGACGGCAAGACCGCGCTGATCCGCGGTGATGTCGACGCGTGGGCCGGTCTCGATCCGATGATGGCGCAGGCCGAGGTCGAGGAGGGCGCAAAGCTGTTCTACCGCAAGGCTGACGCCAACACCTGGGGCATCCTCAATGTGCGCGAGCAGTTCCTGAAGGACTATCCGGACGCTGCCCGCCGCGTGCTCGCAGTGTATGAGGAGGCGCGCAAATATTCGCTGGCCAATTACGACGACCTCAAGAAGACCTTCATCGCTGTGACCAAGCTGCCCGACGCGGTCGTCGACAAACAGCTCAAGGAGCGCACCGAGCTCACCCACAGCCGCATCGGCGCACCCCAGCGCGAGTCGATCCTCGCCGCCGGTCTTGCCCTGCAACAGGCCGGCGTCGTCGACGCCAAGGTCGATGTGAAGGCGACGCTGGATGCGTTGATCGACGACCAGGTCCCGCTGCCGACGAATTGACGGGCGGCAGGCGTGAGCGGCAAATTCAGGTGTCGTCCCGGCGAAGGCCGGGACCCATAATCCCAGGGCGCGGTTTGGCGCGAAGACGGTCACTCCGAGCCCCCTTAACCACATCTCCCTGTGGTTATGGGTCCCGGCCTTCGCCGGGACGACGGCTGTGGATGTAGCGACACTGTTGCATTCCCGCCCCAGACGCGCTTCCTACCGGCCATGATCTCCGACGCGCCAGTATTGCAGCAATCCTCGGATACGGCCGAGAGCGCCGCCGCGCCCTCGCGGCTGTCGCGTTATGCGCGGCCGATGCTGGGGCTGCTGCTGCCGCTGATCCTGGCGGTCGGCTGGGAACTCATCGTCTGGTTCGGCTGGTCCAACGGCCGGCTGGTGCCACCCCCGTCGCGGGTCTTTGCCACCATCGCCGATCTCGCGCGCTCCGGCGAGCTGGTCCGCCACATCGCCGCGACGCTGTGGCGCGTCGGCCTCGGCTTCGCGTTCGGCGTGGTCGCCGGCACGCTGCTGGGCGCCATCTCCGGCTATTGGTCGCTGGCGCGGCGGCTGCTCGATCCGACCGTGCAGGCCCTGCGCGCGATTCCGTCGCTCGCCTGGGTGCCGCTGTTCATCCTCTGGCTCGGCATTTTTGAGACCTCCAAGATCGCGCTGATCGCGGTCGGCGTGTTCTTCCCGGTCTATCTCGGCGTGATGGGCGCGATCTTGTCGGTCGACCGCAAGATCGTCGAGGTTGGCCGCACCTTCCGCCTCTCCGGCTTCGCGATGATCCGCCGCATCCTGCTGCCAGCAGTGCTGCCGGCCTATGTCGTGTCCTTGCGCGTCGGCCTCGGTCTTGGCTGGATGTTCGTCGTCGCCGCCGAGCTGATCGGCGCCTCCGAAGGCCTCGGCTATCTCCTGCTCGACGGCCAGCAGCTCGGCAAGCCCGCGCAGATACTCGCCGCCATCGTGATCTTTGCCATCCTCGGCAAGCTCACCGACTGGCTGATCGAGGTCGCAGCCGCGCCGTTCCTGCGCTGGCAGGACGCTTTCGGGCGAGCGAAGGGGACTTAAGCCATGCTGGCGCTCGACCGGGTCAGCAAGACCTATCCCAACGGCGTGCAGGCGCTGGCGCGCTTCTCCGCCGAGATCAGGCAGGGCGAGATCATCGCCATCATCGGCGGTTCCGGCTGCGGCAAATCAACGTTGCTCTGCGCCATCGCCGGCCTCGACCGCGCCAGCTCGGGCACGGTGACGCTCGACAGCGAAGCGATCGCCTCGCCGCATGCCAAGATCGGCATCATCTTCCAGGAGCCGCGGCTGCTGCCCTGGCTCAGTGTCGCCGACAATATCGGGTTTGGACTTGCCGATCTCCCGGCCGCCGAGCGACGCGAGAAGGTGGCGCGCGCGCTGGCACGTGTGGGACTTGCCGACAAGGCGCAGGCCTGGCCGCGCGAGCTCTCCGGCGGTCAGGCGCAGCGCGTTGCGATCGCCCGCGCGCTGGTGCCGCAGCCCGAAGTGCTTCTGCTCGACGAGCCGTTCTCGGCGCTCGACGCCTTCACCCGCAGGGACCTGCAGGATCATCTGCTCGACCTCTGGGCCGATACGCGCCCGACCTTGATCCTCGTCACACATGACGTCGACGAGGCCGTGGTGCTGGCCGATCGCGTGCTGGTGATGCGGCCGCGGCCGGGCCGGCTGTTTGACCAGATCGAGATCAATCTCGGCCGACCGCGCGACCGCAATTCGCCGCTGTTCGAGAATTTCAAGCGAAGTGTGCTGACGTCACTCGACCGTTCGCTCGACCGCAACGTGCCCGACCGTGACGCAACCCAGGGTCCCGGTCAGGCCATGTGGTGGTGACATTTTCTCTCTGAGCCGGTACATCGAGGGGCGATTTTTCCGGGAGAGAACAAGATGGACGCCGCAGAACTGCGCCAGATGCAGGCCCCGATCAAGGAACGCTACAAGACCGATCCCAAGACCGCGATGATCACGCTGAAGGCCAAGGGCTCGACCGACAGCGAAGGCATCGCCTGCAAGGTCGAGACCGGCCGCGCCATCGCGATGGCAGGCCTCCATCCCGCCACCGGCGGCTCCGGCCTCGAGCTCTGCTCGGGCGACATGCTGCTCGAAGCGCTGGTCGCCTGCGCCGGCGTCACGCTGAAGTCGGTCGCGACCGCGATCGAGGTCCCGCTCAAGACCGGTAACGTCTACGCCGAGGGCGATCTCGATTTCCGCGGCACGCTCGGTGTCGACAAGGAGACGCCGGTCGGCTTCGCCGAGATCCGCCTGCGCTTCGAGGTCGACACACCGGCGCCGCAGGACAAGCTCGATCTGCTGCTCAAGCTCACCGAGCGCTATTGCGTGGTCTATCAGACCATCAAGAACGGCCCGAAGGTTTCGGTGTCGATGCAACGGATGTGACTTCCTGACCCTCCCCCTCCAGGGGAGGGTAAGAAGAAGAAAATGCCGGCCGAACTTTCCTACATCCTCTTCCTTCTGCTGCGCATGGCGGTTGCGGCCGCCTTCGTGGTGTCGGCGTCTGTTATCACCGAGCGCTCCGGCCCGGTGATCGGCGCGCTGGTGGCGACGCTGCCGATCTCGGCAGGACCTTCCTATGTCTTCCTCGCGATCGACCATGACGCCGCTTTCATCGCGCAGGGGGCGCTGTCGAGCCTTCCGGTCAACGCTGCGACGATTTTCCTCGGGCTGACCTACGTCGTGCTGGCGCAGCGGCACAGTTTTGCCGTGAGCGTTGGAAGCGCGGTGGCGGTGTGGATTGCGCTGGCGTCCATCATCCGTCTGTTCGACTGGACCCTGATGGCCGGGCTCGCCGTCAACCTTGTCGCCTTCGGCATCTGCATTCCGCTGCTTGCGCAGTACCGCCACGTGAAGATGCCGTTGGTGACGCGTCGCTGGTACGATATCCCGTTCCGCGCTTCGCTCGTCGCAGTCCTCGTCGCGATCGTGGTCTCGACCTCGGGCTGGGTCGGCCCGCGCGTCTCCGGCGTCATCGCGCTCTATCCGATCGTCTTCACCAGCATGATGGTGATCCTGCATCCGCGCATCGGCGGCCCGCCGACCGCCGCCGTGCTCGCCAACTCCGCCTGGGGCCTGCTCGGCTTCGGCATGGCGATTGCCGTGCTGCACGTCGCCGTCACGCAGTTCGGCTCGGTGATCGGCTTGAGTTGTGCACTCGCCACCTGCATCGGCTGGAACCTGACGCTGTGGTGGATGGGACGACGGAAGAGGGCGATGCGTGAGCCGCGCCGCGCTTCGTAAGGTGAGGTACGCTTACGCTTGGGACCTCAGTCCTGACTCAGGATAGTTAGTTACCGGGGCTGGCAGACCCGCTAGACTGGCAACAGAGCAAGATCGGGGCGTGTGGTGGAGGGATTGTACAAGGTCGAATACGATATCAACGACGGCTCCGGCCGCAGCGTGCTGTACGCCCATGCCGGGAAAATGCTTGGCGGCAACACGGCCTTCGCCCACTTCGGCACCTACGAGATTGTGGACGGCGAAATCGTCGCCAGGCTCCGGACGAAGCGCCACAGCCGGTCGCCGCAGCACAGGTCGCTGGTCAGTTCCGACGCCGTTACAATCAGCATTCGCGGTCGACAGCAGGGCAAGCTCTACCGCTTCGAGGGAGAAGTGGTCGAGGACGCCGCAGTGTTTCGCGCCGTGATGACGCCGCTCGGCGACGATGACGTTCCCCCACCCGGTACGGTCGGCGAGGGCGGCATCGTCAGCGGGCTCTATTCGATCGACATCCGGATGCTGGACGGAATTACCGGTGGCCATACCGGCGTGATGTTGCTGCGCGACGGCCGCATCCTCGGCGGCGATGCCTTCTTCTATTATCTCGGCGCCTATTCTTCGGCGAACGGTCGCTGGAAAGGCGAATTCGTCAATCAGGAACACACACCGGCCAAGAGCGAGCATCCCTTGTTCGGGGGCTATGCGGTGGGCATCGGCTTCTCCGGTCACTGCGATGACAAGGGCGCCGAAATGGAAGCGACCGCGCTCGCCGGCAAGCGCAGCATCCGCCTGGCCGCGACCTTGAAGCTGATCGACCCGTTTGCCGGGGCGAGCCGCTGACGGCCGGCGTGCGGTGCACAAGGCGCGGCTCCAGCCGTGAGACTGCGGACTTCCGCGACTGCCGAATTTCGACACGTCCATTAGAACTTTATTCGATCTTTTCCGTTACGACTCATATTGCGTGCCCGCCCAGGCTTCCATCCGTGCGTCATGATGACGAATTGGCGATTTGATCGCTCCGGATCCGCGGGATTGTCGATTTGAATACGGCGACTCCGCCGCGGTTGAATTCCCTGGTTTGGATGGGCGTGTCCCATCGACATTATTTCGAGATGGAGTTCCCTTGATGTTTGGTCGTAAGTCCCGCGGTAACGCCGATGCACAGCTTGCCGCTATCAGCCGCTCGCAGGCGATGATCGAATTCAAACTTGATGGGACGATCATCACGGCCAACAAGAATTTTCTCGATGCTCTCGGCTACCGGCTTGACGAAATCCAGGGCAAGCATCACTCCATGTTCGTGCCGGCCGACCAGCGCGACAACGCCGAGTACAAGGCGTTCTGGGCCGCGCTGAACCGTGGCGAGTATCAGGCGCGCGAGTTCAAGCGGATCGCGAAGGGCGGTCGCGAGGTCTGGATCGAAGCATCCTACAATCCGGTGCTCGACGGCGACGGCAAGGCGGTGATGGTTGCCAAGATTGCGACCGACATCACCGAGAAGAAAATCCGGAGCATGACGGACGCCTCGAAGATCGCCGCCAACAGCCGCGCCCAGGCCGTGATCGAGTTCAAGCTCGACGGCACCATCGTCACCGCCAACGAGAATTTCTGCAAGGCGCTCGGCTATTCGCTCGCCGAGATCGAGGGCAAGCATCACAGCCTGTTCGTGGAGCAGGCCGAGCGCGACAGCGCGGCCTATCGCGAATTCTGGGCCAGGCTCAACCGCGGCGAATACCGGGCCGGCGAGTTCAAGCGCGTCGGCAAGGGTGGCCGCGAGGTCTGGATCCTCGCCTCCTACAATCCGCTGCTCGACGAGAACGGCAAGCCGTTCGGCGTCGTCAAATACGCAACCGACGTGACCGCGGAGAAGCTGAAGAACGCGGATCTCGCCGGTCAGATGTCGGCGATCGACAAGGCGCAGGCCGTGATCGAGTTCAACATGGACGGCACGATCATCACCGCGAACGCCAACTTCCTCGCCACGCTCGGCTATTCGCTGGCCGAGATCCAGGGCAAGCATCACAGCATGTTCGTCGAGCCCGGTGAGCGCGATGGCGCGGCCTATCGCGAGTTCTGGGCGGCGCTTGGCCGCGGCCAGTACCAGGCGGCCGAGTACAAGCGCATCGGCAAGGGCGGCCGGGAGGTCTACATCCAGGCTTCCTACAACCCGATCCTCGATCTCAACGGCAAGCCGTTCAAGGTCGTGAAATACGCCACCGACACCACGCGGCAGGTGCTGGTCCGCATGGGCAACGAGCGCGTCCGCGCTATGATGGAATCGGTCGCGGCAGGCTCCGAGGAGCTCAACGCCTCGGTGCGGGAGATCTCCGAGGCGATGACCAAATCGCGCGAGACCGCGATGAGCGCGGTGGATCAGGTCGCCTCCGCCGATGCGCAGGCGCAGCGCCTGACCGAGGCGGCGCAGGCGATGAGCGGCATCATCGAGATGATCAACAGCATCACGGGGCAGATCAATCTGCTCGCGCTCAACGCCACGATCGAATCGGCGCGCGCGGGTGAAGCCGGCCGCGGCTTTGCGGTGGTCGCCTCCGAAGTGAAGAGTCTCGCCAACCAGGCGCGACAGGCGACCGACAAGATCGGCCAGGAGATCGGCAGCCTCAACGGCATCTCCGGCGACGTCGTCAGTGCGCTCGGCTCGATCAAGCAGGCGATCAACAATGTCAGCGAATACGTGACATCGACTGCCGCCGCCGTCGAGGAGCAGAGCACGGTGACGAGCGAGATGTCGACCAGCATGCAGCGCGCTGCGGCGGAAGCCGCGGCGATCGCGGCGAGGGCGTAAGCCGAGCGCGCAGGAATGGCAAAGGCGCGCTCTTCGCGCGTCGTACCCACGTCTTTCCCTCGATCAACGCACAAGACGTGGGCACGCTACGCTTTGCCCACCCTACGGCACCGTCACTGCTTCGGCAGCTTGGCCTTCAACGCATAGAGCGCATCGAGCGCCTCGCGCGGCGACATCTCGTCGGGGTGCAGCGCTTTCACCGCGTCCATCAGCAGTTCGGCCTCGGTCGGCGGCGCGGCTTCTGCGGCGGCGCGCGATGGCACCGCGAACAGCGGGAGATCGTCGGCCAGCGCGCGGGCGGTCTGGCCGCGGTCCTGGGCTTCGAGTTTTGCCAGCACCGATTTGGCGCGATTGATCACGGCCGGCGGCAGGCCGGCGAGTTTGGCGACCTGGATGCCGTAGGAGCGGTCGGCCGAGCCCGGCAGCACCTCGTGCAAGAACACGACGTTGCCCTGCCACTCCTTCACCCGCACGGTCGCGTTGAACATGCGCGGCAGCTTTGCCGAGAGCGCGGTCAGCTCGTGGTAGTGGGTTGCAAAAAGCGTGCGGCAGCGGTTGCTTTCGTGCAGATGCTCGATCGCGGCCCAGGCGATCGAGAGACCGTCGAAGGTCGCGGTGCCGCGGCCGATCTCGTCGAGGATCACCAGCGCGCGTTCGCCGGCCTGGTTGAGGATCGCAGCCGTTTCGACCATCTCCACCATGAAGGTGGAGCGGCCGCGGGCGAGATCGTCGGCGGCGCCGACGCGCGAGAACAGCCGGTCGATGATGCCGATCCGTGCCCGCGTGGCCGGCACGAAACTGCCGATCTGCGCCAGCAGCGCAATCAATGCGTTCTGGCGCAGGAAGGTCGACTTACCCGCCATGTTCGGACCTGTAAGCAGCCAGAGCTGGCCGGACTTTTGTGCCGGGCTTGGCGAGAGATCGCAGGCATTGGCGATGAACGGCTCGCCATTGCGCTTCAAAGCCTGCTCGACCACGGGGTGGCGGCCGGCCTCGATCGCAAAGCCGAGCGAACCGTCGACCTCGGGCCGCACGTAGTTCTCGTCGACGGCGAGCTTGGCCAGCGACGTCGCAACGTCGAGCAGCGCAAAGCCTTGCGCCGCGGCGCGCAGATCGTCGCTGATCTCGAGCGCCTTGGCGCAGAGCCGTTCGAAGATTTCGAGCTCGAGTCCCAACGCGCGGTCGCCGGCATTGGCGATCTTGGCCTCGATCTCGCCGAGCTCCGACGTCGTGAAGCGCACCTGGCCCGCCAGCGTCTGGCGATGGATGAAGGTCGCGTTGAACGGCGCCGACATCAGCTTGTCGCCATGCTGCGCGGTGACCTCGACGAAATAGCCGAGCACGTTGTTGTGGCGGATCTTGAGGCCCTTGACGCCGGTGTCGTCGGCGTAGCGCGCCTGCATCGAGGCCACGACCAGGCGCGAGGCGTCGCGAAGGTTCCGGGCTTCGTCGAGCGCCGGCTCATAGCCGGCACGAACGAAGCCTCCGTCGCGCTTGATCAGCGGCAGTTGATCGTCCAGCGCGCTGGCGAATTCGGCCGCGAGTTCGCGCGAGGGACGCTTCAGCGCCGCCATCACCGCTGCAATTTCCTGTGGCGGCTGGTCGAGCTCGCCGAGCCGCGCCAGCACCTGGTCGGCGGCGAGGATGCCGTCGCGCAGGCCGGCGAGATCGCGCGGTCCGCCGCGGCCGACCGAGAGACGGGCGAGCGCACGCGACATGTCGGGCGCGCCGCGCAGAATGCTGCGGATGTCCTCGCGCGTGGCCGAATCCGCGACGAAGGCGCTGACGGCATCGAGCCGCCGCGCAATCGCCGGCGCATCGGTCAAGGGTGCTGCAAGCCGTTGCGCCAGCAGGCGCGAACCGGCCGACGTCACCGTGCAATCGATGGCATCGAGCAGCGAGCCGCGGCGTTCGCCCGCGAGCGTTCGCGTCAGCTCGAGATTGGCCCGGGTGGCGGGATCGATCGCCATGGTCGCGCCCGAGGCTTCGCGTGCGGGCGGTGACAGCGGCGGGTGCTTGCCGACCTGGGTGCGGTCGACATAGGTGACGGCGGCGGCAGCGGCCGTGGCCTCGAGCCGCGAGAGCTGCGCCAGCCCGTCCATGGTCGCGACGGCAAAGTAGTCGCAGAGGCGCTTTTCGGCGGTAGCGCCATCAAAGACGTCGCGGGTCACCGGCGTCACCGCCGGCAGCTCGCGCAAGGTTTGTCCGAGCTCGTTATCGCTATAAAGCGCGTCGGTGACGATCGCCTCGTTGGGATTGATGCGCGCCAGCGTCGCGGCAAGCTCACCGCCCGAAACCTCCGTGACCGTGAATTCGGCGGTCGAGATGTCGATCCAGGCGAGACCAAAGCGGTCGCCGCCGGCCGACGAGCGCGCCCGCGCGATCGCCAGCAGATAGTTGTTGGCGCGCGCGTCGAGCAGCGTGTCCTCGGTCAGCGTGCCCGGCGTGACCAGCCGCACCACGCCGCGGCGGACGACGCTCTTGTTGCCGCGCGCTTTGGCCGCGGCGGGATCCTCGGTCTGCTCGCACACGGCGACCCTGTGGCCGGCGCTGATCAGGCGATGCAAATAATCCTCGGAGCGCTCGACCGGCACGCCACACATCGGGATATCGTTGCCCTGATGCTTGCCGCGCTTGGTCAAGACGATGCCGAGCGTCTTCGAGGCAATTTCCGCGTCCTCGAAGAACAGCTCGTAGAAATCGCCCATCCGGTAGAACAGCAGCAGGCCCTGATGCGCGGCCTTGATCTCCAGGTACTGTTCCATCATCGGCGTGACGCGCGCGGCGGCTTCCGCCGGCTGCGCGGGCGTCTCATCGGGGGGCGGTACAGGGATGGGCTGTTGCATGGTCATGGGCGGCGCAACCTACAAAATTTCGCCTCGTGCTCCTATCGGTTTGGCCGGGCCGGGCGGGTTTTCCACGTTGTCCGCACCGCGGCATGCGCTGGCGGCGTGCGCACCCTTCGGAACACGCAAGAAACCGTCAATTGACCTGCCGCGGGCGCCCTCCTAAAACTCCGCCGACATTGAAGAATTTCCGCCGAACCGCGGCATTCAGGGAGAACAACGATGCGTGACGTCTTTATCTGCGATGCCGTGCGGACCCCGATCGGCCGTTTCGGCGGCTCGCTCGCCAAGGTGCGCGCCGACGATCTCGCCGCCGCCCCGATCAAGGCGCTGATGGCCAAGCACCCCAATCTCGACTGGGCGCAGGTGGACGAAGTCTTCTTTGGCTGCGCCAACCAGGCCGGCGAGGACAACCGCAACGTCGCGCGCATGGCGCTGCTGCTCGCGGGGCTCCCGGACTCGGTTCCCGGCCAGACCCTGAACCGGCTCTGCGCCTCCGGCCTCGATGCAGTCGGTGCTGCCGGCCGCGCCATCCGCTCCGGCGAGATCGAATTTGCGATCGCCGGCGGCGTCGAATCCATGACGCGCGCGCCGTTCGTGATGGGCAAGGCGCAGGAAGCCTTCTCGCGCTCGGCCGAGATCTTCGACACCACCATCGGCTGGCGCTTCATTAATCCGCTGCTCAAGGCACAGTATGGCGTCGATGCGATGCCGGAGACGGGCGAGAACGTCGCCGAGGAATTCCAGGTCTCCCGCGCAGACCAGGATGCCTTCGCGATCCGCTCGCAGCAGCGTGCGGGTAAGGCGATCGCAGCCGGCTATTTCGCGGAAGAAATCACCCCGATCACCATTCCCGGCGGCAAGGCCGGCCCGGTCACGATCGACAAGGACGAGCATCCGCGTCCCGAAACGACGCTGGAAGGTTTGGCAAAACTGAAGCCGATCGTGCGCAATCCCGGCACGGTGACGGCCGGCAATGCCTCCGGCGTCAATGACGGCGCGGCCGCGATGATCCTGGCCTCTGAGGCCGCCGTGAAGAAGCATGGCCTCACGCCGCGCGCCCGCATCCTCGGCCTCGCCTCGGCCGGCGTGCCGCCGCGCATCATGGGCATCGGCCCCGTGCCCGCGACCCGCAAGCTGATGGAACGTCTGGGCAAGAAGATTACTGATTTCGACCTGATCGAACTCAATGAAGCCTTCGCCTCGCAGGGCATCGCCTGCATGCGCCAGCTCGGCGTTGCCGATGATGCCGATTTCGTCAATCCGCATGGCGGCGCCATCGCGCTCGGCCATCCCCTCGGCATGAGCGGCGCGCGCCTCGCGCTCACCGCCGTCCACGGCATGGAGAAGCGCGGCGGCAAGCTCGCGCTCGCCACCATGTGCGTCGGTGTCGGCCAGGGCGTTGCCGTTGCGATCGAGAAGCTGAACTGACGGTCTATCCTCTCCCTCTCCCCGTTCTTGCGGGGAGAGGTGAAGAGCCGGCGGACGGCTGGGAGACAAGCATGATCATCGAGCGCGAGCAGGATATCACGGCCGCCGCACTTGAGGTGATGGAGCGGACGTCCGATCCGCGGATGCGGCAGATCATGGTCTCGCTGGTCAAGCATCTGCACGGCTTCGTCCGCGACGTGCGCCTGACCGAGAAGGAATTCCGCGACGCCACGGCCGTCATCGCCGAGCTCGGCAAGCTGACCACCGACACGCACAACGAGGTCGTGCTGATGGCGGGCTCGCTTGGCGTCTCACCGCTGGTGTGCCTCCTCAACAACGGCGATCACGGCAATACTGAAACCGATCAGTCGCTGCTCGGACCGTTCTGGCGGCTGAACTCGCCGCGGGTGGAGAATGGCGGATCGATCGTTCGGTCCGAGACACCTGGCGCGCCGCTGTTCGTCAATGGCCGTGTCGTCGACAAGGACGGCCGCCCCGTCGCGGGCGCGGAGGTTGATGTCTGGCATGCCTCGCCGGTCGGGCTCTATGAGAACCAGGACCCTGAGCAGGCCGACATGAACCTGCGCGGCAAGTTCACGACCGATGCCGACGGGCGCTTTGCCTTTCGCTCGGTGATGATGGTGGGTTACCCCATTCCGACAAACGGTGTGGTCGGCCGCCTCCTGGAGGAGCAGAGCCGGCACCCCTATCGCCCCGCGCATCTGCACGCCCTGATCTTCAAGCCGGGATTCAAGGTGCTGATCTCGCAGGTCTACGATCCCAATGACCCTCATATCGACAGCGACGTGCAGTTCGGCGTGACAAAGGCGCTGATCGGCAAGTTCGTGCGCCACGAGACGCCGCATCCGACCGCGAATGACATCTCTGCGCCCTGGTATTCGCTCGACCATACCTACCGGCTCGAGGCCGGGGAGGCCGTGCTGCCGCGTGCGCCGATCAAGTAAGGCTTGGTGACCGATGATGCCGGGTTTGCCGGAGGCGCTAAACCGGCTTCCCTAGATTAGTTATATTCTATAATGATTGGCAGAAGCGTTGACCGGCTGGACCAAAATGGCCGGGGAGGAGTTCGCCAATGACATTCATCTATCCCACCGACAGCAACAAGGCGCATCCGCTGCCGCTGTCGCCCGACTACAAGAGCTCGATCAAGCGCGCGCCGAACAAGCCCCTGATCCCGATGCGCCACACACTGTCGGAACTGACCGGCCCGGTCTACGGCCATGAGACCGTGCGCGACGGCGACAATGACCTCACCACCCAGCACACAGGCGAGCCGCTCGGCGAACGCATCATCGTGCACGGCCATGTCCGTGACGAGGATGGCCGCGGCGTCCCGAACTCGCTGGTCGAGATCTGGCAGGCCAATGCCTGCGGCCGCTACGTCCATGTCCGTGATCAGCATCCGGCGCCGCTGGATCCGAATTTTACCGGCGCGGGCCGCACCCAGAGCGATGCATCCGGCTATTACCGCTTCGTCACCATCAAGCCCGGCGCCTATCCCTGGGGCAATCACCACAACGCCTGGCGCCCCGCCCACATCCATCTCTCGGTGTTCGGCCATTCCTTCGTCACCCGCCTCGTGACGCAGATGTATTTCCCGGGTGACCCGCTGTTCCCGTTCGATCCGATCTTCAACTCGGTGCCGGACGAGAAGGCGCGGATGCGCATGGTGTCGTCGTTCGACCTGGAGAATACCAAGCCCGAATGGGCGCTGTGCTATCGCTTCGACATCGTGCTGCGCGGCGAGAACGCCACCCCCATGGAGACCAAGTAACGTGCAGGATTCTGTGAAGCCCGATGGGATCACGCCGTCGCAGACGGTCGGCCCGTTCTTCAAATACGGCATGACGCCGACCGGCGAATATGCCTGGAACGACGCCTTCACCAATTCGACGCTGACGCCTGACGTCACCGGCGATCGCGTCCGCATCGAGGGCCGGGTGTTCGACGGCGACGGTGCCATCGTGCCGGACGCCATGCTGGAGATCTGGCAGGCGGATGCGCAGGGCCGCTTCGCCGATCCGCAGGACAAGCGCGCATTGCCGAATGCGAGTTTCCGCGGCTTCGCCCGCTGCGGCACCGACAAGGACGGCAATTACTCCTTCGACACAGTCAAGCCGGGTGCGGTGCCGGATCCCGACGGCAAGCCGCAGGCGCCGCACATCGTTCTGGCGGTGTTCGCGCGCGGCATGCTGCGGCATCTTTATACCCGCATCTATTTCAGTGATGAAGCCGGCAACGCCGCCGATCCCGTGCTCGGATTGGTGCCGGCGGAGCGGCGCGCCACGCTGATCGCGGTGCGCGAGGCCGGCAAAGCGGTCTACAAGCTCGACCTGCGCCTGCAGGGCGACAACGAGACGGTGTTCTTCGACGTGTGACGTCTTGCCGTCTTCCTGTGAAGGCGGCTGTCGCGCGCTGGCGCTTCCCGGTGTGATCATGCAGTATGGCTGCGGCACCGGGGGGCGCGATTCATGACATCCTCACAACTGCCGGCGGTCGCTGAACCCGGTTACCTCACGGCCGCGCTGCGCAAGGCCGGCGCGCTGGATGCCGGGGCCGTGCGCGAGGTGAAGGTGCTGCACGAGCGCGACACGGTCGTGTCGCACATCACCCGGCTCGGCCTGCGCTATGTCGGAGAATCCGGCGGTTCGCCGCAGACGCTGATCCTCAAGACGCCGCATGCCGACTTTGCCAAGACGCTCGCCAATGGCGGCCGGCACGAGCTGGACTTCTATACGATGCTGGCACCGCGCATGCCGCGGGGGTTGGTGCCGCGCTGCTTCGACGGACGTTTCGACGAGGACACCCTCAACTGGCATCTCCTGCTTGAAGATCTCACCGATAGTCATGAACTTGCGACCGTGCCGACGCTGCCACCGTCGCGAGATCAGTCCATGGCCATCGTCACGACGTTGGCGGGCATGCATGCGACGTGGTGGAATCATGCCGACCTCGGCGAGACCGTCGGCACCTGGGCAAGCGCCGAGGATAGCGCGGCGCATTTGGAGACGTTCGCCGGTCATTACGATCGCTTCGCCGATGAGCTCGGCGATCGCCTGAGTGAGGAGCGACGCATTCTCTATCGCCGGCTCATCGAACAGTCGGCCCGGCTGTCGCAGCGCTATCATTCGCGGCGCCACATCAGCATTGTCCATGGCGACGCGCATACCTGGAACTTCCTGCTGCCGCGCGCGGGCGTCGCCGACACCGTGCGCATCTTCGATTTCGATCTGTGGGGCATCAATGTGCCCACCAACGACCTTGCCTACATGATGGCGATCCAATGGTATCCGGATCGTCGGCAGGCGCTCGAGCGGGCGCTGCTTAATCGCTACCACGAGACGCTGCTCGCACATGGCGTGACCGGCTACACACGCGGCGCGCTCGACCAGGATTATCGCTGGTCGGTGCTCTGGCACATCACCAAGCCGGTCTGGCAATGGGCGATCAACGTCCCACCAGGGATCTGGTGGAACAATCTGGAGCGGGTGATGATGGCAGTCGAGGATCTCGGCTGCGAGGAGTTGTTGTAGGGCTGTTGGAGCACGACGGCAGTTCAACAACTCCGGTGTCGTCCCGGCGAAGGCCGGAACGACAGGGGAGACGGCGGCTCGACCGCGTCCTATTCCATCACCGCGTGTTCCGGCGCCGCCTGCTTGCGCAGCGTGGCCTTGGTCGAGCCGATCATCAGCGCCAGCGGGATGGTGCAAAGGATGAAGAACATCACGAGCTGATAGTCGTGCGCGAACGCGATGATCTGCGACTGCACGCTGACCATGCGGTCGGCCATGGCGCGGCCGGCATCGGTGGAGAGGTTGATCATGCCGCGCACGTCGGGCATCTGGAGCGCGTGGTTGAACGGATTGATGTGCTCCGACAGGATCGCGTAGGTCTTGCGGGTGCCCTGCGTCAGCTGGGCGATCACGATGGAGATGCCGACCGAGCTTGCGACGTTGCGCAAGAGTGTCAGCATCGAGGTGCCGTCGGTGCGCAGATGGTTCGGCAGCGTCAGAAACGACACCGTCGAGAGCGGCACGAAGACCAGGCCGAAGCCAAAGCCCTGGATCACGCTGACGATGACGATCTCCGGCACCTGGGTCTGGTCGGTCCAGCCGGTCATCTGGAACAGCGAGGCCGCCGTCAGCGACAGGCCGCAGATGATCAGCGTGCGGGCCTCGATGTAGCGCATGATACGGCCGACCATCATCATGGCAAAGAAGGTGCCGAAGCCGCGGCTCGCGAGCAGGCCGCCGGCGGTCATGATGGGATAGCCGATGACGTTTTGCAGGTAGGGCGAGGCCAGCGCCATGGTCGAGTACAGCACGAGGCCCATCACTGTCATGAAGATGCAGCCGGTGAGGAAGTTGCGATCCTTGAACAGCGCGAACTGGATGAAGGGCCGCGCCGTCGTGAACGAGTGCGCGAAGAAGTAATAGAAGGCAATGCCCGAGATCACGAACTCGGTCACGATCTCGACCGACTCGAACCAGTCGAGCTGCTCGCCGCGATCGAGCGCAAGTTGAAGTGCACCGATCCCGATCGCCAGTGCGCCAAAGCCGAACCAGTCAAACTTCAGGCTGAGATTCTTGTCGGTCTCGTCCATGAAGACGGCGAGCCCGAGCACGGTGATCGCGCCGAACGGCAGGTTGACGAAGAACACCCAGTGCCAGGAATAGCTCTCGGTCAGCCAGGCCCCCAGCGACGGGCCCATGATCGGCCCCATCATCACGCCCATGCCCCAGATCGACATGGCGGTCGCGCGTTCCTGCAGCGTGTAATAGTCGAGCATCACCGCCTGCGACAGCGGCACCAGCGCCGCGCCGAACACCCCCTGCAGCAGGCGGAACAGCACCATCTGGTTGATGTCCTGCGCGAGTCCGCACAGCACGGAGGCCAGCGTGAAGCCGGCCGAACAGATGATGAAGATGCGCTTGCGGCCGTAGCGATTGGCGATCCAGCCCACCGGCGCCGTCATGATGGCGGCGGCGACAATGTAGGAGGTCAGCACCCAGTTGATCTGGTCCTGCGACGCCGACAGCGTGCCCTGCATGTAGGGCAGCGCGACGTTGGCGATCGTGGTGTCCAGCGCCTGCATGATGGTCGCCGTCATGGCGCAGATCGTCACCATGTTCCGGCGCAGGCCGGGGACCATCAGGCTGGCATTGGACATCGACTCAGTCCTTGTCCTGATTTGCCGTGGCCGACAGGCCGAGCAGGCCGGCGAGCGAACGCTGGTGGCCGGTGTCGATGGTGGCATAGACGCTCATGCCGGCCTTCAGCTTCTTCACGTATTTGTCGCTCTCGTCGAAATAGATCCGGATCGGCACGCGCTGCACCACCTTGACGAAGTTGCCGGTGGCGTTCTGCGGCGGCAGGATTGCGAACTGCGCGCCGGTGCCGGGGGAGAGCGAGCCGATCTTGCCCTTGAAGACGTGGTTCGGGAACGCGTCGACCTCGAGGGTCACCGGCTGTCCTTCGGTGACGAACGTCAGGTCGCTCTCCTTCGGATTGGCGTCGACCCAGGGATGGGCGATGTCGATGACGGAGAACACAGCCGTGCCGGCGGCGACGTAGCGGCCGAGTTGGATCTGCTCGACCTGGGTCGCCACGCCATCCATCGATGCGCGCACCACGGTATGATCGAGATTGCGCTCGGCATTGTCGAGCTTGGACTTGGCGGAAACGTAAGGCGGGAATTTATCGAGCGGCAGGTCGGTATCGCCGAGCAGCTGGGTCTTGGCGGTCGAGATCTGCTGCTTGACGTATTGCGCGATTGAACCCGACGTGACCAGCGCGTTCGAGGCGTTGTCGAGATCGAGCTGCGAGCCGTAGCTGTTCTTCACCAGCGCCTGCTTGCGCTCGACGTCGCGCTGCTTCAGGTCGACGCCCTGCTGGGCGAGGTTGAGCATGTCGCCGTAGATCTTGATGTTGGCGCGCAGGTTGTCATAGGTCGTCTGCGCCTGCATCAGCTGCGCCTTGGCCTCGTCCACCGCGAGGCGGAACGGGACGGGGTCAATCTCGAACAGCACGTCACCCTGCTTGACGAGCTGGCCTTCCTTGACGACGACCTTCTCGATCTTGCCGGAGATGTCCGGCGTCACCAGCACCTTCTGCGCGCCGACATAGGCATCGTCGGTGCCGACATAGCGGCCGCCATGGAGATAGAAGGTCAGGCCGGCGATGACGGCGACGACGGGCAGCACCACCATCAGCAGGAAGCGGCGATGGCGGCGCAGGCCGGCGACGAAGCGGCGGCGCGGATCGGTACCGGCTTTCTTGGTCGGCTTGCCGCTGTCGATCTTCTGCTCGGGCTGGAATTTGAGAACCTGATCAGCCATAGCGCTGCTCCTTACGCGCTTGTTCCGCACCAGATGTCTGGATCGCGGTACGCACGTTTTCCTTGATGGTTTCGAGTTGTGTGAGAAGGCGGTGGGCGTCCGCCGGGCTGATGCCGTCGAGCGCGTTCGCCGTGAGTTCCGACTTCAGGCCGCTCATCCTGCCCAGCAGAGCGCGGCCGGCCTTCTTCAGATAAAGGCGCTTGACGCGGCGGTCCGAGGCGTCGCTGCGGCGCTCGATCCAGTCGCTGTCGCACAGCTTGTCGATCAGCCGCGTCAGCGTGATCGGCTGCATCTCCAGCAGTTCGGCAAGTTCCGACTGTTTCATGCCCTCGCTGCGCTCGACCTTGGCCAGCACCGCCCATTGCGCGCGGGTGATGCCAAAGCGCGACGCCTCCTTGTCGGCATAAACCCGCAAGAGGCGGTAGAGCTCGCCGAGCGTGAACAGGAAATTCTGGTCGACAGACCCGCGGGTCATGAGCTTGGTCTCCAATAAGCTAGGATATAATAAGCAAGCTTATGATTATTTCATGGCGGAAGAACGCGATGCTGTCCCGCAGCAAAAGCATGGCTGACCGCCGCCGCATTGGTCGTGCTTTGGGTTCCCCGGCCGAAATGCTAGAAGGCGGGCCGAATGACCCTCGCAAAGCCGGCATTTCCGACGCCCGACCATGATCACGGCCGCTGCACCGCGGACGCGCTGGCGCATGCGGAAGCGGTCTGCGAGCAGCGGGCGCAGAAATTCACGCCGATCCGGCGCCAGGTGCTGGGCGCGCTGCTCTCCAGCCATCGTCCGCTTGGAGCCTATGAGGTGATCGACGAACTCGCCAAGTCGATGGCGCGACCGGCGCCGATCACGGTCTACCGCGCTCTGGATTTTTTGATGGCGAACGGCCTCGTGCACCGCATCGAAAGCCGCAACGCCTATCTCGCCTGCGCCGCCCACGACCATGATGCGACCTCGGCGGTCGCGTTCCTGATCTGCGAGCGCTGCGGTCTGGTCGGCGAGATCCCGTCAGGATCCTTTGCCAAGGAACTCAACGCCGCGGCGCGCGCGTCGGGCTTCGTACCAAAGCTGTCCGTGGTGGAGATCACGGGTGTCTGCACCCATTGTCAGAAAACCTCTTGAAGCAACAACGGCGCAAAGCCGGCCCCCGGGAAGAAATGTCCTCACCTCAAGCCAACCCGTCCGCCGCACGTCCCCTCAGTGCCGGCGCCATCGCGCTGATGCTGATGCTGTGCCTGACCTGGGCCTTCAATCAGATCGCGATCAAGCTGGTGCTGCCGGATGTCCCACCGATGCTGCAGGCGATGATCCGCTCGATGGGCGCGCTGCCGGTGCTGTTCGTCATTGGCACCGTGCGCGGCGTCAAATTCTTCGAGCGTGACGGCACGTGGAAGCCCGGCCTGATCGCCGGGCTGATGTTCGGCATCGAGTTCGTGCTGATCTTCCAGGGCCTGCGCTTGACCTCTGCGTCTCGGGCTGTGGTGTTTCTCTACACCGCGCCGTTCTTCGTGGCGCTCGGCTCCTATCAGGTGCTCGGCGAGCGCCTGGGCAGCACGCAATGGCTGGGGCTGGCGATCAGCTTTGCCGGGGTCGCGCTCGCGATCGGCGTGCCGCAGGCCAATGTCGACTCACAGGTTCTGCTCGGCGATCTCATGGTTGTTGGCGGCGCTTCACTTTGGGCTGCGACCACGCTGGTCGCCAAGGCGACGCGGCTACGCTTCGCGGCGCCCGAAAAGGCGCTCGGCTATCAGGTCGCGACCTCGATCCCGATCCTGGGTGCGGCTGCCTGGCTGTCCGGAGAATCCATCACCCACACCCCGTCGCCGCTGTCGTTCGCCTTGATGGCCTTCCAGGCCATCTGGGTGGTTGGAACCACGTTCACGCTTTGGTTCGCGCTGGTGAAGGCCTATTCGGCCAGCAAATTGTCGGCTTTTACCTTCATCACCCCTTTGTTTGGCGTGGTGGGTAGCTATTTCATCATGCACGATCACCTGAGCCTGGCGTTCGGGGCGGCAGCCGTCCTTGTAATTGCTGGGCTTTTTCTGGTTAACCGTCCGAGCCAAACGGCGGCGGCGCCAGCTGATGCATTGCTGAACGTCACCAAAACCTGATATTTGGACCCCATGAACAAGCTCGAAAACCCCCTCGATTCCGACATCGCAGGCCCGGCGCCGCGTCACCGGACCACCCAGGTCAAGGTTGGCAACGTCGCCGTCGGCGGCGGCGCGCCGATCGTCGTGCAGTCGATGACCAACACCGACACTGCCGACATCGACGGCACCATTGCCCAGGTCGCAGCGCTCGCGCGCGCTGGCTCCGAAATGGTCCGCATCACCGTGGACCGCGAGGAAGCCGCTGCCGCCGTTCCGCACATCCGTGACGGCCTGGCCAAGCGTGGCATCACCACGCCCTTGATCGGCGACTTCCACTACATCGGCCACAAGCTGCTCGCGGCCTATCCGGCCTGCGCCGAAGCACTGGCCAAGTACCGCATCAATCCCGGCAATGTCGGCTTCAAGGACAAGCGCGACACCCAGTTCGCCGACATCATCGAGATCGCGAACAAGAACGGCAAGCCGGTCCGCATCGGCGCCAATTGGGGCTCGCTCGACCAGGAACTGCTGACCAAGCTGATGGACGAGAACGCCGCGTCCGCCAATCCGCGCGACGTGCGCGCGGTGACGCGCGAGGCGATGGTACAGTCCGCGCTGCTCTCGGCCGCGCGTGCCGAAGAGCTTGGCATGCCCAAGGATCGCATCATCCTCTCCGCAAAAGTCTCGGCGGTGCAGGATCTGATCGCGGTCTATCAGGATCTCGCCAGCCGTTCCGACTACGCCATCCATCTCGGCCTGACCGAGGCCGGCATGGGCTCGAAGGGTATCGTGGCGTCCTCGGCCGCGCTCGGCATCCTCTTGCAGCAGGGTATCGGCGACACCATCCGCATCTCGCTGACGCCGGAGCCCGGTGGTGACCGCACCCGTGAGGTGCAGGTCGGCCAGGAGCTGCTGCAGACCATGGGCTTCCGCACCTTCGTGCCGCTGGTTGCGGCGTGCCCCGGTTGCGGCCGCACCACCTCGACCACGTTCCAGGAGCTGGCCAGCTCGATCCAGGAATTCATCCGCGACGAGATGCCGGGCTGGAAGAGCAAATATCCGGGCGTGGAAGAGCTCAACGTCGCGGTGATGGGCTGCATCGTCAACGGCCCCGGCGAATCCAAGCACGCCAATATCGGCATCTCGCTGCCGGGCACCGGCGAAGCGCCGGCCGCGCCCGTCTTCGTCGATGGCAAGAAGTTCCGCACGCTGCGTGGTCCAACCATCTCCGCCGACTTCAAGGCGCTGGTGATCGACTACATCGACCAGAAGTATGGCCAGGGCGCCAAGGTGCCGGTATCGGCGGCGGAGTAATCGTCTCCGACATATCGGAATCGTAGGGCGGATTAGCGCAAGCGTAATCCGCCTTATTTTTTGCGGGACGAAGTGGCGGGTTACGCTTCGCTAACCCGCCCTACATTGCTACCATGCTCCCAATCAGAACGATCGGGAGAACCGCCATGAGCTCGCTATCCGGCAAGCAAGGCCCGCGCTACCGCCATGCGGCTGAAGACGGTGCTCCTTACGAGACCATCGCGGTCGAGAAGATCACCCCCATCATCGGTGCGGAAATCTCCGGCGTCGATATCGGCGCGCTGGTCGAGGGCGACGCCCGCTCCAACCGGCAGATGGACGAGATCCACCGCGCGCTCGCCGAGAACCTCGTGATCTTCTTCCGCGACCAGGAGATCACGCCGAAGCAGCATCTCGCTTTCGGCCGCAAATTCGGCGATCTGCATTTTCATCCCGCCGCACCGCATGAGGATGAAGACCCCGCGCTGATGAAGATCTATGCCGACAAGAATTCGCCGCGCGCCAACGGCGAGGGCTGGCATTCCGACGTCTCCTGCGATCTCGAACCGCCGATGGGCTCGATCCTCTACATCAAGCAGTGTCCGCCGCGCGGCGGCGACACGCTGTTCGCCAACATGTACGCGGCCTATGAAGCCCTGTCCGATCGCATGAAAGCCTATCTCGACGGCCTGACCGCGCTGCATGACGGCGAGCCGATCTATCGCGGGCTCTACGCCAATTACGGCGTCGCTGATCGTCCGTCCTATCCGAATGCCGAGCATCCGGTGGTGCGCACCCATCCGGTGACGGGCAAGAAGGCGCTCTACGTCAACCGCGGCTTCACCCGCCACATCAACGGCATCCCGCGCGACGAGAGCGATGCGATGCTCGCCTATCTCTATCAGCACGCCGAAAATCCGCTGTTCCAGTGCCGCTTCCGCTGGACCGAGAACGCCATCGCCTTCTGGGACAACCGCTGCACCCAACACCGCGCGATGTGGGACTACTGGCCGCATACGCGCTCGGGCACGCGCGTGACGGTGAAGGGGGAACGGCCGGTGTGAAAATATCGTGGCGCATCACCGCCGCTATTGCTGTTTCGCTGATCTCGCTTTTGGCTTTGCCAACTGATCAGGGCAAGGCGGCCGGGGCGCGGAAGGCCGGAAGAGCCAAAATCAAGCCGCCGGCGCCCGAGCCATGCGAGCCGCGCAAATTCAGGATCATCCTCGATGTCGGGCACACCTCGGAATCGCAGGGCGCGACCAGTGCGCGCAACGATGTGGAGTTCGGCTTCAACCTGCATTTGACGCGGCTGATCGGAGAGCGCTTGAAGTCGGCGGGCTTTGCCGCGACCCGCGTGCTGGTGACCGACGGCAAGGCGCGGCCAAGCCTGCTCAAGCGTGTCGGCACTGCGAGCGCCGCGCATGCCGATTTTTTCCTGTCGATCCACCATGATTCCGTGCCGGACAAGATGCTCGAGCCATGGGAGTTCGAAGGCGCCAGGAGTTATTTCAGCGATCGCTTCAGCGGCCATTCGCTGTTCGTGTCCGAGCGCAATCCGCGTTTTGCCGCCAGCCTCGCCTTCGCCCGGTTGCTGGGCCGGGAGTTGAAGGAGAAGGGTCTGCAATACGCGACCCAATACAGCCTGCCGGTGATGGGGCGTTACCGGCATCCATTGCTCGACAAGGATGTCGGCGTCTACCGCTATGACGGGCTCGTCGTGCTCTCGCAGACCCGAAGTGCCGCGGTGCTGCTGGAAGCCGGCTCCATCATCAATCGCGACGAGGAGATGGCAATGAGCTCGCCGGAGCGGCAGGAGCTGATCGCGACGGCCGTCGTGACGGCAATGCGGGCGTATTGCGAAAGACGGTAATTTGCTTCGTTGCTTCGCTCCTCGCAATGACAAGAATCTACAGCGGCGCGCCCTGGTACTCCCGGTTTGCCAGGCTCGCCTCTTCCAGATCCAGATCGCGTTCGATCCTCCGTCGCGTCTCGTCGGTGATCTGGCCGTCGCGGAGCAGGTCGTGGATGAACTTGCGTTCGGCGGCGATCAGCTCGCGGGTCAGTGCGGTGCCCGCGGCGGAGACGTCGTGGCGGGCGGGATCGAGTGAGTCAGGAAGCTGGTTGACCCGGATCTCGTGGCGCGCGCGCAGCAGCCGCATCACTTCATCCGAGACCTCTTTCTCTTCGGTCAACGCATCCAGCGACTTCAGTGCGGCGTCGAGCGCCTGGCGCCGTGCCGCGATCTCGGCCTCGTGCTCGGCGACATGCTCGTTGCGGCCGGCTTCCGCGATGCCGAGCCAGCGGACCACCGGCGGCAGCGTCAGGCCGACGCCGATCAGGGTGATGAAGATGACGCCGAAGGCCACGAACAGGATCAAATCGCGATACGGGAAGGCATTGCCATCAGGCAGCGTGAATGGCAGCGCCAGTGCGGCGGCCAGCGAGACGGCGCCGCGCACGCCGGTGAAGGCGAGTGCGAACGGCCATTGCCAGGGCGGCGACGGATCGCGTTTGCGCAACGATTTGCTGAGTATCCGCGGCAGATAGGTCGCGGGGTAGAGCCAGGCGAAGCGCGCCAGAACGATGATGGTCATGACCAATGCGGTCGCGATCATGATGTCGTCGAGCGGGAACGCTTTTGACTTTTCATAGAGCGCCCGCATCTGGAAGCCCGTGAGCAGGAACAGCAGACCTTCGATCAGATAGATGATGAGGTCCCAGAAGAAGATGCCTTGCAGGCGCGTCGACGCCGAGATCAGCAACGGCCCGTTCCAGCTCACATAAAGGCCGCAGGCGACGGTGGCGATCACGCCGGAGCCGCCGACATGTTCGGGCAGCCAGTAGGACACGTAGGGCGTGATCAACGACAACGTCAGCTCGACCCGCGGCTCGCAGGACCATTTGCGGAAGCGCAGCGAAAGCCAGCCGACGCCGATGCCGAAGGCGATCTCGCCGGCGACGATGAGGGAAAATTCGCCGGCCGCCAGCGGCAGCGAGAAATGCCCGACCATGATCGCGGCGAGCGCGAAGCGGTACAGGATCAGCGCGGTGGCGTCGTTGGCAAGCCCTTCGCCCTCGAGGATGACCAGGAGCCGGCGCGGCATGTTCAGCCGGCGCGCGATCGCGAGCGGCGCCACCACGTCGGGCGGTGCGACGATGGCGCCCAGCAGGAAGCCGACGCTCCAGGGCAGACCGATCACGTAATGCGTCGCAGCCGCAACAAGCGCCGCGGTGAAGATGACCGCGCCGACCGCGAGCAGCACAATGGGGCGCAGATTGTTCCTGAACTCGCGCCAGCTCATTGCGACGCTCGCCGAGTAGATCAGCGGCGGCAGCACCATCAGCAGCACCAGTTCCGGCGGCAGTTCCACCGGCGGCATGCCTGGCACGAAAGCGAGGCCGACGCCGGAGAGCATCAGCAAAATGGCAGGCGCCAGGTTGAAGCGCCGGGCGACCAGCGCGGTGCCAGCCAGCACCGTGAGCAGGATGAGAAACGTCTGGAATTTCGCTGCGATCATGGCCTGTCTTGGCCCGGAAGCGGCCAAGAGGTCAATGCAGGCGGCCTACACCAGTTTTTCCGCCACCATGCGCCCGACACGCGCGAACACCGTCTCGAGCTGCGCCGCATTCGGCGTGCCGCCCTGGGTATAGGCCGCGATCAGGATCGGCGTATCCGGCTTGGGCCAGGCGACCGCGATATCGCCCGATGCGTCCTTGCCGTTGTTGCCGGTCTTGTCGCCGATCTTCCAGCCGGCCGGCAGTCCACCGCGCAGCCGGTTCGCGCCGGTCTTGCAGCCCACCATCCAGTCGGTGAGCTGGGCCCGTGAAGCCGGCGACAGCGCTTCGCCCGTGACGAGCCGCTTGAGATTGCCGGCCATCGCCGCCGGCGTCGTGGTGTCATGGGGATCGCCGGGCGGTGAGCGGTTGAGCTCGGGCTCGTTGTGGTCGAGCCGCGAGGTGGTGTCGCCGATCGACCGCCAGAACGCCGTGAGCGCGGCGGGGCCGCCGATCCGTGCGAGCAGCAGATTGGCGCAGGTGTTGTCACTGAGCTCGACGATCGCCTTGCACATGTCCGCGACCGACATCGTGCCGGCCGACAGGTTTTGCTTTGCAACCGGTGCGTACTCCAGCAGGTCGGCCTTGCCATAAGGGACCATCGCGGCGAGCTTCTCCTCGCCGCGTTCGACCCGTGCCAGCACGCAAGCCGCGAGCGAAGCCTTGAATGTCGAGCACATCACGAAGCGCTCGTCGGCCCGCCAGGTGAGCTTCGCGCCGGTGGCGAGATTCTCCGCGTAGACCCCGATCCGCCCGCCGCTTTCGCGCTCGTAGGATTCGAGTTCAGGCGGCGCGTCCGCAGCGAGAGCCGGAGAGGCGGCCATCCAGCACAGCGAGGCGAGCAGGGAACGACGGTCGAGCAGCATGGGGGGATTTCCGGGAAGAGCAGGGGGTGGAGTGAGGGGCAAGGGACGCGCTATCCGTGCCGTCATTGCGAGCGAAGCGAAGCAATCCAGAATCTTTTCAGCGGAATGACTCTGGATTGCTTCGTCGCAAGAGCTCCTCGCAATGACGTGTGGCGAGAGTTGGGCTCGCAATGACGGCGGATTTGAGAGGAGGGCCGAGGACCACGAGAATCCGTCGGCTAAGGCCCCTCACTCCTTCAGGTCATACCGATACGATTTCGATACGATCTGCCAGCCGTCGGCGAGCTTCATGGCCACCAGATAATCCGTGAAGAAGCGTGGCGGCAGCTGGCATTTGACCTTGATGAAGGCGGTCTTGTCGTCCGAGCGGTCGATGGTGACGATGAAATCCTCGCGCGGTTTGCCCTCCGCCTTGGCCGAGGCGCGTTTGCGCACGCGGTCGAGCCAGTCGGGCACGGTGAGCACCTGCAACTCGCCCTTTTCGACCCAGCGCAGATCGGCGGACGGATGGAAGATGGCGCCGAGCTTTTCGGCGTCGCCCTCGTAGAGCCCGTCGAAATAGGATTGCACGACGGCTTCGACGCTCGAACGATTCTGGCTCATGGGTCATCCCTTTGAATGATGGCGCGCCGCGAACTTAGTGGTACGCATCGAATTGCGCTATGGGTGTCCTCCGCAATTTGTGCGAGGGCACCGTCATGACCGGATCAGAAAAATCGAACGCTCGCATCCTTGTCGGCGAATGTTATTGCCGCGCTGTCCGCTACGAGGTGGCGGACGCGTTTTCCTATGCGCTGAACTGCCACTGCTCGAACTGCCGCCGGACCACCGGTTCCGCCTTCAAGCCGTTCGCCGGCGTCGAATACAGCCGGCTCCGCCTCGTTGCGGGCGAGGATCAGCGGATGATCTACGGGGACGATACCACTTATGACGCGCACTGCGCCCGCTGCGGGTCGCTGCTCTATTCCCGGGTCCGCGAGGGAAAATGGGTCCATGTCGCCATGGGAACCCTGGTCGATGCCCCCTCGATCCGCCCCAGCGCCCATATTTTCGTGGGCTCCAAGGCGCCGTGGCACGAGATCACGGACGACCTGCCGCAATACCGGGGCACATCGGGGATGGCTAGGGAACGCCGGCCCGCGCGCATTTCGGCGGCGAACCGTCAACCGCCTGGTGCGACTAACAAAAGAGGTTCCTCGGCTGGTCGCCGCCGCGGTCTTCGTGACCTCCATCACAAGCGCGGGCGCTGGATTTTGCTAAGGCCGTCCCTGAGGGTGTGAATTGCCCCGAATTGCTGGAAGTCGTGTCATGCGCAATTTTTTCAGACTTTACCCGTTTCTCCTCGCCATCGCGCTGATGTTCGGCGCCGGGCCCGCCTTCGCCGGAAAGCGCGTCGCGCTGGTGCTCGCCAACTCGGCCTATCAGCACGCGCCCTCGCTCGCCAATCCCGTCAATGACGGTTCGGTGATGGCGAAGACGCTGAAGGATGCCGGCTTCGATGTCGTCGATTCGCGCCACGATCTGACCGCGCTCGACACGCGGCGCGTGCTGCGCGACTTCGCTGATTCAACCCGCGATGCCGACATCGCCGTCGTCTACTATGCCGGCCACGGCATCGAGGTCGAAGGCTCCAACTATCTGATTCCGGTCGACGCCAAGCTCGAGCGCGACACCGATGTCTATGACGAAGCGCTTTCGCTCGATCGCGTTCTGGTCGCAGTCGAGCCGGCGAAGCAGCTTCGCCTGGTGATCCTCGATGCCTGCCGGGATAATCCGTTCGGCAGGACCATGAAGCGCACACTCGCCTCCCGCGGCATCGGCCGTGGTCTGGCCCAAGTCGAACCGACCAGCTCCAATACGCTGATCGCCTATTCTGCCAAGGCCGGCTTCACGGCGCAGGATGGCGACGGCGCCAACAGCCCGTTCACGATCGCGCTGTCGAAGCATCTGACGACGCCGGGCCTCGATGTTCGCCGCGCCTTCGGTTTCGTGCGCGACGACGTGCTCAAATCGACCGGCAACAAACAGGAGCCGTTCGTCTACGGCTCGCTCGGCGGCGAAGACGTGCCGCTGGTGCCGGTGAAAGCCGTGGCCGCGGTCGCGACCGCGCCCGCGCCCGTCGTGAATCCGCAGGCCGATATGCGCCGCGACTACGAGCTCGCGCTCCAGGTCGGCAACAAGCCGGCGTGGGAGGCCTTCCTGGCCCAGCACCCGGACGGCTTCTATGCGAACCTTGCCAAGCTTCAGCTCGACAAGATCCAGGCCGAGCAGGCTCATGCGGCGGCGATCGAGAAGGCGAAGCAGGCCGACGCCGAACGCGACCGTCTCGCCGCCCTCGGGGCCCAGAAAGATGCCCAGGCCAAGGCTGTTGCCGACGCGAAGGCCGCCGAGCAGGCCCAGCTTGCCGCGCAGAAGGCCAAGGAGCAGGCACAGCAGCAGGCTGCGGCCGCCGAGCAGCAGCGCGTCAATCTCGCCGCCACGGCACCGAGCGCTGCGCCGGCCAGCACGGCGAGCCCTGCCGGCACCAATGTCGCCGCGCTGACGCCGACTGCCACGCCGGCCGATCTCAGTCGCTCGGTGCAGACCGAGCTTGGCCGCGTCGGCTGTTTCTCCGGTCAGGCTGACGGCAATTGGAGCACGTCCTCGCAGCGGTCGCTGTCGCAGTTCAACCGCTATGCCGGCACCAAGCTCGACGTGAAGGTCGCAAGCACGGATGCGCTCGACACGGTCAAGTCAAAGCAGTCCCGCGTCTGCCCGCTGGTTTGCGATCACGGCTTCAAGGCCGACGGTGACAAGTGCACCAAGATCGTCTGCGGCGACGGCTATGCGCTGAACGACGACAATGAATGCGAGAAGCAGCGTGCCGGCAAGCCGGCCAAGCCTGCAACGGCCAAGCGAGACGACGGCGATGAGCGTCCCGCGCGGCAGCGTCGTCAGTCCGGTGGCGCGGCCGCTGGAGCGGCAAGCGGCATCGCTGCAGCCGGCGCGGGTCGCGCCTCGGGCGGCGGGGGGCAGATTTTTTGCAACGACCTGCTCTGCCGTCCGGTCAAGCCCGGCTGCCACCTCGTGTATCGCGGCGGCGGCGGCCCTCACGTCGATGCCAATGCCGAGGTCTGCAACTGAGGGCGCCGCTCCCCCTGACATCGTTCCGGCGAAGCCGGGACAATGTCGCGGGGATCATGTCGCAATTGCGCTCGCCGCGATGTTCACCGTCAGCGCCAGCAGCGCCGTGTTGTAGATGAAGGACACGATGCCATGCGCCGTAGCGGTGCGGCGGATGGTCTTGTCGGTGATACCCACGTCGGATACCTGCGCGGTCATGCCGATCACGAACGAGAAGTAGACGAAGTCCCAATAGTCGGCGTGATCTTCCTTGTCGCCGCTCGGAAACTGCAATCCGCCCGCCGGATGGCGGTAATAATCATGGGCATAGTGCAACGCGAAGGTCGTGTGCACGGCGGCCCAGGACAGTGCGATGGTCGCGATCGCGATCGTCAGCTCCGCGGCGCCACGGTGCGGCGTGCCGAGCTCGGAGACGATCGCGGCAATGCTGGCGAATGCGCCGATCGCCGTCACCAGCAGGATCACGAAGCGGCCGTCGTCCTGCATCGCGGCGCTACGGCGGATGTGCTGATGGTCGTTGCACAGCATCATGCTGTAGACCAGCACGAGATAGACCGCGATCAGCGCATCCCAGCCGAACAGCAGCCGCGTTACCAGCCGGTACGAACCGGGGACGAGCAGGCAGACGAGGATGCCGACGCCGAGCGAGATGAAGGTCCGCGGCCGCGCGTAGATCAGCCGCATGGGCCGCGACATCTGGCGGAAGCGGACGAGGACGGGGTCTTCTTTGCCCTCGGCCGCCATCGATGCGCGTCAGTTCTTGCGTTCGGCGACGAAGCGCGCTGCGGCCTGCAGCACGGCGGCGCGATCGCCGAAGATCGAGACCGCGCTGTCGGCGCGGGCGAGCAGATCCCGCACGCGCTGCTTGGCGCCTTCGATGCCGAGCTGGGTGACGAAAGTGGTCTTGCCGAGCGCGGCATCGGCGCCGGCCGGTTTGCCGAGCGCTGCCGCATCGCCCTCGACGTCGAGCAGATCGTCGGCGATCTGGAAGGCTTCACCGAGCGCGCGACCGTAATCGTCGAGCGCCTGGTATTCTTTCTGCGAGGCCTGGCCGAGAATCGCGCCGGCGATGCAGCCATAGCGCAGCAGCGCGCCGGTCTTCATCTGCTGAATGCGGGCGACATCGATCGGCTCGTTGCCGCCAAAACGGCCTTCGCCGGCGAGATCGAGGATCTGGCCGCCGACCATGCCGCCGATGCCGGCGCAGCGCGCCAGCGCGCGCGTCAACAGCAACCGCACATTGGCGTCGCGATGGATCTCGTCGCGGGTGACGATGTCGAAGGCGATCGTCAGAAGGCCGTCGCCGGCGAGGATCGCGGTGGCGTCGTCGGTGTGCTTGTGCAGGGTGGGGCGGCCACGGCGCAGGTCCGAATTGTCCATTGCCGGCAGATCGTCATGGATCAGCGAATAGCAGTGGATACATTCGAGCGCGGCACCCACGAGCAGCGCCGCTTCGCGGGGAACGCCGAACACGGCCGCGCTCTCGACCACCAGGAACGGCCGTAGGCGCTTGCCGCCATTCAGGCTCGAATAGCGCATTGCGTCCATCAGTCGCTTGGGACGGGCGATCTCATCGTGCAGGATGTCGTCCGACAGGAGGCGCCCGAGCAGGGCTTCGGTGTCATCAGCGGTCTTGTCCAGGCGTTTGGCGAAATCGGACGGGGACGTGCCGGTCATCAAGAAAGGCTCCAGAACTAAAATTCGGCGGGACAATCCTTTATGAGCCGGCCCCAGTCAATCGTTTGGAAGGCCTAAAAAGTGCTGGAAAAGGCCCGAATTATCACAGACTTAATGGCGGGATTCGCGGCCAGGTTTCAATTTGCGCCGGAAAGGTCGATTTGCGCGTCGTCAAAATCCTGCTGGTGATGGTCGTGGTCGCGATGCTGGCGCCCTATGTGATCGCGCCATTCTACCGCGCCGGGCATCCGGTTTCGACGCTGATGGCCTGGCGCTCGCTGACGGGCGCGCCGATGCATCGGGAATGGATCGATCTGGTGGCGATGTCGCCATATGTGCCTCGCTCGGTCGTGGCGGCCGAGGACGCCCATTTCTGCAAGCACCACGGCATCGACTGGGGCGCGCTGCGCGAGGCCATCGACGACGCCAAGGAGGACGGGACGCCGTTCCGCGGTGCCTCCACCATCACCCAGCAGGTCGCGAAAAACCTGTTCCTCTGGCAGGGACGCGATTTCGTCCGCAAGGCGCTGGAGTTCCCGCTGGCGCTCTGGATCGATTTCGTCCTGCCCAAGCCGCGGATCCTGGAAATTTACCTCAACATCGCCGAGCTCGGCCCGCAGGGCCAGTTTGGCGTGGAGGCGGGCAGCGCCTACGCCTTCGGCAAGTCGGCTACCAACCTCTCGCCCCGGGAAGCGGCCCTTTTGGCCTCGATCCTGCCGAATCCGGTCAAACGCAGCGCCAGGACCCCGGGACCGGGCGTCCGGCGGCTGGCCGGGACCTATGTGGCGAGGGCACAGGCCTCCTCGCTTTTGACCTGCTGGCGGGAAAATCGCTGATTTCGGGCCTTTTTCGGGCGCATTTTCCGTCCCAGAACCCTAGATTTACGGCCAGCCTTCCTCTATAAGCCCGGCCTTGATCGGCATTCAGCTCGCCTCGGTTTGCGGGTGCTGAGCCGTCCCTTCGCGGACGATGCCCGGATGAACACCAATCCCTAGAGGATATTGAAATGGCCGTTCCGAGACGAAAAACTTCGCCGTCGCGCCGTGGCATGCGCCGCTCGGCAGACGCCATCAAGAAGCCGACCTATGTGGAAGACAAGGACTCCGGCGAGCTCCGTCGTCCGCATCATCTCGACCTCAAGACCGGCATGTACAAGGGCCGTCAGGTCCTGAAGAAGAAAGAGTCCTAAGACTCTTCTCAGGCAGGGTTATCCTCAATCAGGATGACGTGACCTGCCTGATTTCGGCCAATCCATGAGATATGACGGTGACGGCGGCGGAGCGAATGCTTCGCCGTCGCATTGTCTTGCCCGAACATATTGATCGAGAAGGCGCTTTGCCGATGGTCGGTTTCCCGCTGCTTCTGATTCCGCTCGCGGTCTACAACATCATCGCCTTCCTGATGCCCAGCGTGTCCTTCTCGGACGTGCTGTTCAAGGTGCCGATGATCACCGGCGAGACCTGGCCGGTGACGCTCGCCGATCTCCTGTTGGCGCTCGGCGTGCTGCTGCTGCTGCTCGAAGTGGTCAAGGGCGCGCGGCCCGGCGCAAAGTTTCTGATGGATCACCTGCTGTCGCTGATCCTGTTCGGTGCGGCCGCGGCCGAATTCGTGATGTGGCCCAAATTCGGCAACTCCACCTACTTCCTGCTGGTGTTGCTCGCGATGGCCGATTTCCTCGGCGGCATCGCCCAGCGCACGCGCCGCCGTATCACCTATGTCGCTGCGGAGACGGTGGCGGTGCCGCGCAAGTCGAAGCGTCAGGCCGAGGCGCCGCCGCCGGCAACAGTGTTCGAGCCGAAGCTCAATCCTGTGTCCGCACCGCAGCCCGAACCGCCGCCCGCGCCCTCGGCGCAATCGGTTGCCGAATCCGTTCTGATGGATCACCCCGCGCCGAAGCCGGGCATCATGCCGTCGCCTGAAATTCCCTCGCCGCATTTGCAGCCGGGCAACGGCACGCCGCCCTCGCCCGAAGAGCCGCGCTGATCGGCGCTACGCGACCTGACGCGTGCGTGAGGTGACGCTGGGAAGCGGGCATTTGCCGCCATAGGCCATGCGCGCGTCCTCGGACGAGCCGCGACGTAGCCGGCTTGCCTGAGGCAGGTGCTCGGCATTCGCGATCAGCTGGGTGACGAAGCTCGGATCGGGGCGCGTCAGCGGGACCTTGCGGACCAACTGCAAAACGGGCGTCAGCGGTACCAGCGCGGTACTCGCTTCCCGCGTTGTCTCTTCGATCTGGTCCGCATTCACCATCGCAACACCGCTGATCCGGTTGAACTGGCGCGTTTTGGGACGCTCGCGCCGGTGCATGTGATGGTCTCGCAAGGCCTATGCCGGTCGAGCCTATTCCGTTCCAAGGCGTCCGGAAACGTGGTTTCCAAATTGTTTATGAACTTTGCCTAGGGTCGGAGGCGAATCTGGCCGTATTCTGTGCCGGCTCAGGACTCCCCGCTGTCCCGAAACGAGGCGCATTTGACCCCCGCATTGCCGCAAGCCTCCGAAATCCTGGCCGCTCTCGGTCAGGCCGTGTTCGTCTGGGATATCGCGAGCGACGCCATTGTCTGGGGCGAGCAGGTCGGCGCCATCTTTCCCGGCATTCCCGCCGAGCGCCTCGCGACCGGCGCCGAGTTCGCCAGGCTGATCGAGCCCGCGCAGACGGCGCGGAGCGCGGCGCTGGCGCAGACATCTCCCGTGCACGGCACCGACGGCACGCCCTACCGGGTCGAATATGGCGTGCGCATGAGCGCCTCCGATCCTGTGATCTGGATCGAGGAGACCGGCCGCTGGTTCGCCGGTGCCGACGGCCGCCCAATGCGCGCGATCGGCTCGGTCCGCATCAACAATGAGCGGCGCGCCCGTGACGAGGAGCTGACCAAGCTTGCCCGGCTTGATCCCCTCACCAGCGAGCTCAATCGCTCTCACCTGATCGCGGCGCTGGCCGAAGCGATCGAGGAAACGACCCGCTTCCGCTCGACCGCAGCCTTCATGTTGGTCGGCATCGATCATCTTGCCCGCGTCAACGACGCTTTCGGCTTCGACGTGGCCGATGCCGTGATCCTCGACGTCGCCAAGCGCATTCGCGCGCGCTTACGCGGTGGTGACGTGCTCGGCCGGTTCTCCGGCAACAAGTTCGGCCTCATCCTGAAGAACTGCACCGTCGACGACATGAACATTGCCGCGGAGCGCTTTCTCGCCGGCGTCCGTGACGAGGTGGTGCCGACCAGATCCGGCCCGGTCTCGGTCACCGTCTCGATCGGTGCGGTCAGCCTGCCGCGCTATGCCCGCAATACCGACGAGGCCATCAACCGCGCCCACGAGACGCTGGATGCCGCCAAGCGCCGTCGCGCCGGCTCGTTCGCCACCTGGCGTCCGAATGCCGAGCGCGATGCGCAGCGCCGCGTCAACATTCGCGTCACCGACGAGATCGTCACCGCGCTCAACGAGCGGCGCATCAAGCTTGCTTACGAGCCGGTGGTATCGGCCGCCACGCGCGAGGGCGCGTTCCACGAATGCCTGGTGCGGATGGATCAGGGCGACGGCCAGGTGCTGCTCGCGCCCGACATCGTTCCGGTCGCCGAGCGGCTCGGCCTCATCCGTCTGGTCGATCACCGCGTACTCGAGCTCGTGGTTGCCGAGCTCGCGGCCGCACCCGACATCCGCCTCAGCCTCAACATCTCGCCTGACACCACGATGGATCCCGATTGGTGGGCCGGAATCGAATCGCTGATGCGCGCCCATCCCGGCGTCGCCGAGCGGCTGATCGTCGAGATCACCGAGACGGTTGCGATCCAGGACATCGACGACGTCCGCGCCTTCGTCAGCCGCCTCAAGAACTTCGGCAGCAGAATCGCGATCGACGATTTCGGCGCCGGCTACACCTCGTTCCGCAATTTGCGCAAGCTCGGTGTGGACATCGTCAAGATCGACGGCGCCTTCGTCCAGAACATCACGCATTCCGCCGACGACCGCGCCTTCGTGCAGACCCTGATCGACCTCGCCCGCCGCCTCGACATCAAGACCGTCGCCGAATGGGTGCAGGACGAGGAGGCCGCCAACATGCTGCGCGACTGGGGCTGCGACTACATCCAGGGCCGCCTGATCGGACTGGCGTCAGCCGATCGCCCGTGGTGCCCGCCGCCGGACAGTGCGCTGCCCGCGGCAAGCTAACACCCTACGTTTGCGGCTACGCCACGCAGACCCCGGGTACCGCGACCTTCTGGAACAGATGCGGGCTTGCCACCGCCGACGCCGGATAGACCGCGATCTTCGCGCGGAACTCCGGGTGCGTGAAAGCCGCGCGGAAATGTGCGTTGGATTCCCAGACCGCATAATTGAGATAGGTCGGACTGTCGCCGACGGCACGGTGGAGCTGGGTCGAGATGAAGCCCGGCTGCCGCTTCATGAAAGCCGCATCGTCCTGCCAGCTCGTCAGGAAGCTCTGTTCATCCGCCGCATCCAGCGTGAACAAATTGACCAGCACCACGGGGCCGGCGTCGAGCGCGATCTGGCGGTCGATCGGGAAGCTCGGGTCGAGCGGACGCATCTGGGGCATGGCATCACTCCATTCAATTTGGTATCATCATGTCAATTCGACAAGATGTGACATAGATATTTGACATGATGATGTCAATACGGGGTAATCATTACAAATGACCAGGACCAGACGCACCCCTTCCGGCGAGGCCCTGACCGGCTTCATCCTCGATCTGTTCCGCGCGAATGGCCTGCTTTTGACCGCCGGTGACCGGTTGGTGGCGTCGCTGGGGCTCACCAGCGCGCGCTGGCAGATCCTGGGCGCGATCGCCGGTGCCGAGCGCCCGGAGCCGGTGGCCTGGCTGGCGCGCAATCTTGGCGCCAACCGCCAGAACGTGCAGCGGATCGTCAACGACCTCGTCCGGGACGGCCTCGTCGAGTTTGAGACCAATCCGCATCACCGCCGGGCGCAGCTCGTGGTGCTCACCGACAAGGGCAGGCAGGTCTACGATGCAGCCGGTCGCCTCCAGGTTCCGTGGGTCAATGGATTGGCAGATGGCTTGTCAGTGAAGGAGATCGAGACGACTCATCGCGTGATCAGTGTTCTGCGCGATCGGCTCGGCGGAGCCGGCGAGGACTGATTGCGTCGCGCCTCACGCCACGCGACGGACCGCGCCTAGCGTCTCGATGGTGAGTCCCACCTCGGCTGCCGGGCAGGGCTTGCCGAAGTAATATCCCTGCACCGCGGTGCAGCCGCATTCCCTGACGAATTCGAGCTGTTCCACCGTCTCGACGCCTTCCGCCGTTGTCTCGACGCCGAGCACGGAGCCGAGGCTCGCGATGGTGCGAACGATGGCGACGCTCTCGGGGCTTTCGCCGAGCGTGCCGACGAAGGAGCGGTCGATCTTGATGCGATCGAACGGGAATTTGCGCAAGTAACTCAGCGAAGAGTAGCCGACGCCGAAATCGTCGAGACTGACGCGCACGCCGAGGGCACGGAGCTGGTGCAGGATCTCGATCGTCGCTTCGCTGTCATCGAGCAGCGCCGTCTCGGTGACCTCGAGCTCGAGCCGCTGCGGCGGCAGGCCGGCTTCTGCAAGCGCGCTCGTCACCATCGCCACCAGTCCGCGCGAACGGAACTGCACCGGCGACAAATTGACCGCAACCGTGACATCCGGCCACGAGGCCGCCGTGGCGCAGGCCGTACGCAGCACCCATTCGCCGATCGGAACGATCAACCCGTTCTCTTCGGCGATCGGAATGAATTCGGCCGGCGAGACCAGGCCACGCGACGGATGCTTCCAGCGCAGCAGCGCCTCGAAGCCGGTCAGCTCGGTGGTGTCGAGCCGCACCTGCGGCTGGAACACCAGATGGAATTGGTTGGCTTCCAGCGCGCCGCGCAGGTCGTGCTCCAGCGCATGCCGGCTGCGCGCCTCTTCTTCCATTTCAGGCTCGAACAGCTGATAGGCACCGCGCCCCTTGGCCTTGGCCTGATAGAGCGCGAGATCGGCGCATTTCATCAGTTCGTCGGCGTCGAGGCCGTGGTCGGGCGCGATCGCGATGCCGACGGAGACGCCGACATGGATCGACTGGCTCTCCAGCGGCGGCGGATGGCCGATGATCTCGACCAGGCGTCGTGCAAGCCGTTCTGCCGATTGCGGCTGCGGTCCCCGCTGCAGCACGGCGAACTCGTCGCCGCCGAGACGGGCGACAGTGTCGTGCTCGCCGACATTCTCCTTCAGCCGTGCTGCGACCCAGCGCAGCAGGCGGTCGCCGGCGGCGTGGCCGAGCCGGTCGTTGACGGTCTTGAAATTGTCGAGGTCGAAGCAGAGCACGGCCATCGCGCCGCCGGCGATCGCGACCTGGTTCAGCCCCTCGCCCATCTTCTCGCGGAACAGCGTGCGGTTGGGCAGGTCGGTGAGGGAATCGTGCTGCGCCATGTGCGCGACCCGGGCCTGGGCCTTGTGACGCTCGGTGACGTCCTCATAGGTGACGACCCAGCCGCCATGCTCCATCCGCTTGTGGTTCAGCTTGATGATGCGGCCGTCGCTCAGATGGCGGTGCAGCGTGTGCTCGCCCTCGCGCAGCCGCTCGACATAGTCGGCATAGATCTTGGCGGCGGTGGTGTTCGGATGGATGCCGAGATCGCAGCTGTGCTCCATGATCTCGCGCATCGAGACGCCGGGCTTCACAACGTCGGGCGACAGGCCGTACATCTCGATGTAGCGGCGGTTGCAGACGATCACGTGCAGGCTTGCATCGAGCATGCACAGGCCCTGGCTCATGTTGTTCAGCGCCGCGTCGAAGCGGCGATACTGCTCGCTCAGCTCCTCGACCGCGCGTTCGCGCTCGGTGATGTCCTCATAGGTGGCGACGAAGCCGCCCTCGGGCAGCGCGCAATAGCGAACCGAGATCACCGTGTCGTTGGTCATGCTTCGCCGCATCGGCGAGGAATCGCGGTTCGCGATCCGGGTGCGGGCGGTTTCCAGGATCTGCTGCGGACTGTATTCGGAGGAGAAGGCGCCGTTCGCCATCGAGCGTTCGATCAGCTCGGCGAGATGTGTGCCGGGCTTGCTCTCCTCCGGCGACAGCCGGTAGATCTCCTGGTAGGTGGAGTTACAGGTGCGCAGGCGCATGTCGCTGTCGTAGAACGCGAGCCCATGCGCCATGTTTTCGAGCGCGGCATCCAGCATGAGGTTCTGCTGCTTCAGCGTCTCTTCGTGCTGCAGCCGCTCGGTGACGTCTTCATGCACGGTAACCCAGCCGCCGTCGGGCATGAACCGGGAGATCGCCTGTATCTTCCGTCCATCGAAGCGTGTCACCAGGATCGGCCGCGGGTTCCGGGTGAGAACGTCGTTGATCCGGAGAGCCTGGAATTCATCGCTATTCATGCCCGGCAGGTTACCGCGCGAGAGCCAATGCTCGACGGTCTCGCCGTGCGACGCACCCGGCTTCACGACGTTGGGGTCGAGATTATACAGGCGCAAAAAGCGCTCGTTGCAGACGACGATGCGGCTATTGGCATCATACATGATCAGGCCGTGCGACATGTGCGCGAGCGCATGCTGGCTGCGTTCGGTCTGGAGTTGCAGCTCGGTCTCGAGGCGGGCGAGCCGGCTGACGTCGTCGCAGATCGTCATCCAGCCACCGCCGGGAAGCGGCTTCAGTTCGAGCGTGATGACAAGGCCGCTGGCGAGCGTTTGCCGGGTCTGGAACGGCTTGCCGGCCGCGATCAATGCGATCCGTGAAGCATAGAGCGCGTCGAGTTCATCCGCTGGAATGTTTCCGCGCGCCATGCTGTGGGCAAGCACGTCGCGATAGCTCGTTCCGAGCCGAACGATGTCGGGCGACATGTTGAAGAGCGTCAGGTAGCGTGTATTGACCAGCACGATCCGGTTGTCGGCGTCGTAGACACAGACGCCCTGTTCCATGCCGTCGAGCGCAAGCTGGCTCAGCCCAAGCAGGCCGTCCTGGCCTTGCTCGCGGCGTGCACCGAGCTCGCTGTCGCTTGTCGACGTCATGGGATCAGTGGATCTCGGCGGCAATAGGCTTAACGCAACGTCATTCAGCCACTGAGCGTAGCGAAGAGGCGGGAAAATTCCCTTAAGCGCCGTAGTTTACGGAGGGTGACTGGTAATGAAGAGAGCGAGTGTCCGGAATCGCGCAACAAAACCCGGTGTGGTCCCGGCGCAGGCCGGGACGACACCGTCTTTGCTGTACGAGCGTACCGTCCCTACGGCCCGTAGAGTACGAGTTCCGTATCCGTGAGATCAGCCAGCCGCGGGCGGTGCGGACCTTTGAAATATTTGCGGCCACGCCGCTCGGTATAAATACCGACCAGGCCGGGGATGGGCTCGTTGGAATCGACGAAAACCGAGATCTTGCCCAGCCGCAACAGCAGCCGGCCGATACGGCCGGCACAGGCGGCGTATTCGGAAGCATTGCGACAGTAGATCAGCTGCATCGCCGGCGGCGCGATGAAACCGCGGCGGATGCGCACCGGTTGCAGGATGAAGGGGAAGACGCCCTTCGGCGTGCGGCAGACCAGGCTCAGGCAATTGTAGCGTGCATGCCGCGTCAGCAGCTCGGTCTCATCATCGGTGAGTCCCTCGATCTGCTTGGTATGCTGCGAGATGACCTCGATCTTGCTCCAGCGTGGTGCGCGCGACAGTGCCGGCACCGAGACGAACAGCCCGCGGCAATAGGCGCGAAAGCCCTGCGTCTCGATGAGCGGCCAGGTCCACGGCGCCGGGCTGATATTGAGGTAAGTGACGTGCTTGTGCCGCTGCGCGATCTTGGTCAGCAGCGGCGCGTAATTGCGGTAAGCCGGCTCGACATACCAGCTCGACAGATTGCACTGGATGGCGGTCTCCTCGCCATCCTTGCGCGTCGTGTAGATCAGCAGCAGCACGCCGACCGGTGCGCCGTCATTGTCGAGCATGTAGCCGAAGCGCGGATAGCCGTCCGGTACCGGCCGGAAAGCCTGTCGGCGCAGGCCCTGGATCCAGTAATTGCGCGAGCGGCCGACGAAGCCGCGCGTCAACAGGTCCGCGACCGCATCGACGTCGGCTTCAGTGATCTCGCGACATCGGACCTTGGTGTGGATCACGCTCGTCTTACCCGTGGAAATGGGAGGCCCCTTACCTTAGCGCCAGCCTTCGCCGTGAGCGTCAGCCGCGACTTGCGGCTGCATGCCAAGAATGTCCCGCACCTTGGCGGGCCAGGCGGAGAGATCGGTGCCGTGGGTGTGGAACATCGCGACCGCCAGGCGATCCATGCCGAAGGCGACGCAGCCGGTGTGCGCAGGCTCGCCATTGGCGTCCTGGATGCCCCAGGTCGTGCCGAAATGTTCGCGGTGATAGTTGAAGCTCATGCAGGCGGTCGGCTGCTCTTCCGAGCGGAGCGGAATCAGCAGCTCGAACTTCAGCTGCTGCTGCTTCTGGCTCACCGCCTTCATCTGGCCGACGCGGCCGAAGAAGGGATCGCTGGCATAGTCGACGCGGAAGGTCAGGCCGAGATCGGTCGCGATCGCCTGCGCGCGCACCATCCAGCGCTCGCGGAAGTCGGCGACGTCATCGGGGGTGCCGATGCAGACATATTCGCGCATCCGGAACGATTGCAGCCGGTCGAGATGTTTCGACGGCTCGCGACGGAAGCAGTCGGCCGCGACGTCGAAGCGCAGGCCGCCCTTCGGCAGCTGGCCGCGGCTCGCCGCGATCGGATAGACGGGATAGCAGGCCGCGGGCGACAGCACGAGGTCGGCCGGCGACAGCGACGAGGTCCAGTCGCCGCCGGCATCGAAGCGGCTCACCGCGGCGTTGATCTCGCGTTCGGTACCATGCAGGCCGCAGACGCAGCCGAGCAGGTTCGGGAAGCTCTTGAGGTAGCCGGACTTTTCCAGCTGGGCGCGGCTCATCACCGGCGGGAAGCGCATCACCTCGGTGCCGGCTTCGCGATTGCTCGTGATCAGTGCGGCGAGACGTTCAACAACGCCCTCATAAAGCGCGGTGCGGGCGTAGACGCCGTCCGACCCCATCGGGTGGAACAGCTTGTCGGCGAGATGATCGAGCGGATCCGTGGCCTGCGGTGCGGTCTCGGGCGAAACGGGGAGAACAGCAATGTTCATGTTCGACTTCCTGTTATCGGCAACTATTCTTGTTGGTCTCGAAAGCACGTCGGTCGCGAAGGCTTATTAGTCACGAAGGCTAGCCGGAATGCCGCTCATCAAGGTCGAGGTGGCGGCATTGGCCAGAATGCGGTCGTTGTTGATCATGATCGGCGACGACAGCACGTCGCGAAGATGGCGGCCCATCGTGAACTCGCCGTCGTTGCGATAGCCGGACAGACCCGCGGTGCGCATCGCATGCATCACGGTTTCGACCGCGAGCTCGGAGGCCTGCACCTTCAACAGCGTGATCGATGACTGGAAATCGAGCGAGCCGAGCGCGCGCTCGTCATGCTCCGCGCCGGCGAAGGCGTCGACATTGGCTGCGATCAGCGCGCGCAGTTTTGCGAGCGACATCTTCGCGGCGGTGAAGTGCGCAGCCGCCGGCGGCATCTGGCCACCGGAGCTGCGGGCCGCCTTGCGGACGAAGGCCTGCGCACGCGTGACCGAGGCCGCGGCAATGCCGGCCCAGGCGGACGACCAGCACAGATGCGCGAACGGCGTCATGGTCTGGGCGTGGATCTTGTCATAGGCTTCCGGGAAGACGCGGTCGGCGGGGCAATCAACCTTCAGCTCGAAGCCGGTCGAGCAGGTGCCGCGCATGCCGAGCGTTTCCCACCCCTGCGTCTGCTTCAGCGAATAATCGTCCTTGGCGAGCGCCAGCAGCACCTGGTCGGAAGCCGCGGCCTCGGTGGCGCGGCGGGCGATGGTGACGAGGCCGTCGGCCTGGGCGCCGTAGGAGATCACGGTGGCGTCGCGCACGAGCGAGACGGTGTCGCCGGCGTGGTCGACCGCGGCTGCGCTGGCGCGGATGTTGCCGCCGTTCTGGCCTTCGGTGGTGGAGGAGGCGAGCAGCCACTGGTCGCGGGCGACCCGGCGCATCATGGTCTCCATCCAGGGAATGCCGTGTCCGTGGCGGATCACGCAGGCGACCTTGGTCGTATGCATCGCGTAGATCATCGCAGTCGAGGCGCAGGCGCGCCCGAGCGTGTAGCAGATGTCGGTGACATCGTAGATCGAGGCGCCGAAGCCGCCGAACTCGACCGGGATCATGACGCCGAGCAGCTTCTGCTCGCGCGCGGTGTCGAAGGCCTTGTGGGGGAAGCGGGCGTCGCGATCGACGCCGTCAGCGTCGGCTGCCGCCACGGTGGCGGTGCGAGCCGCACGCTCGATCAAGGAAGGACCTTCGAAAAGACTCGCTTGCGTCTCGTCGACAGCCAGGACTGCTTCACGCACGTTCATGCTCGTCCGCCTCCGTTTCGCCGTTCGAAACCGCAGGCATCATTTGCGATGCCGTTCGCGATCATCCGACCATCTTTGCTTGTGATCTGAGGCTACGGATTTAATTCAAATTCGTCGATGAAATAGAGGGTAAACGAACCGCAATTCCGGACGAACAGTTAAGGGCCGGTTGTTTGCGTCGGCGAGAATCCCGGTGTCACGTTAGGGATTTGGAAGAAGCCCGAATTTCAGACAATCTGAGTCATCGTTTACTAAGAAACGCGAAGTAATGGTGCCGCCCATTGCGGGATCGGCCGGTCGTGCCCATCGTACCCGGCAACCGGCCGACCTTTTATGGACAGATGGAAATTTGCCAATGCAGGCTTTCGATACCGATTTGCGTAATCGCATCACCAAGCTGGTGAAGGGCATCCTCGCGCAGAATTCGCTCACCGCCGATGTTACGCCGTCGACGAAGCTCGTCGATGCCGGCTTGACCTCGATGGACATGGTGAATCTGATGCTGGGCGTCGAAGCCGAGTTCGACTTCACCATTCCGCAGACCGAGATCACGCCCGAGAATTTCCAGTCCGTCGAGACGCTGGAACGCATGGTCGCGATCCAGCTGCAGCCGGCGACCGCGGCTTAACTATTGGGGTCGTCCTGGCGAAAGCCAGGACCCATTACCCCAGAGAGCAGTTTGGCGCAGGCAAGTCGTTCGGGATTGGTACCGTTCTCAATCGATAGACCTCGCGGTATGGGTCCTGGCTTTCGCCAGGACGACACTGAATGTGCTGCCGGAGCTTTGGGCTCCTCACGCACCGTCGATACTCCCAGCCCCACCCATTTCCGTTCCAAAACCGCCGCAAAACTGGCATAGCTTAACCATGTCGCACGTAGCTGACAGGGTGGAGCAGGTATGACGCAGGCGGTATTGGGCATCATCGGCGGCTCCGGCATCTACGACCTGCCGGGACTCGAAGGCGCGCACGAAGAGGTGATCAGGAGCCCCTGGGGCGAGGCGTCGGCGCCGGTGCGGCGCGGCACCATCGCAGGCCTGCCGATCGTGTTCCTACCGCGCCACGACAAGGGCCACCGCCTGTCGCCCTCCGACATCAACTATCGCGCCAATATCGACGTGCTGAAGCGCGCCGGCGTCACCGACCTGATCTCGCTGTCGGCCTGCGGTTCCTTCAAGGAAGAGATGTCGCCCGGCACCTTCGTTCTCGTCGACCAGTTCGTCGACCGCACGCACAAGCGCGAGAGCTCGTTCTTCGGCAAGGGTTGCGTCGCACATGTCTCGATGGCGCATCCGGTCTCGCCGCGGCTGCGGATTCATTTGGCCGCTGCGGCCGAAGCCGAGGGCATCGCGATCGCGCGCGGCGGTACCTATGTCTGCATGGAGGGACCGCAATTCTCCACCTATGCGGAAAGCATGACGTACAAGACGCTGGGCTATTCCGTGATCGGCATGACCAACATGCCCGAAGCAAAACTCGCCCGCGAGGCCGAGATTTGCTACGCGACGGTCGCGATGGTGACGGATTTCGACTGCTGGCACCCCGATCATGATGCCGTCACTGTGCAGGACATCATCCGCGTGCTGACTTCCAACGCCGACAAGGCCAAGGCGCTGGTGGCGCGGCTGGCCAGGGAGTTTCCCCGTGAGCACGAGCCGTGCCCGATCGGCTCGGACCGTGCGCTCGACACCGCGCTGATCACCGCGCCCGAGGCGCGTGATCCCGAGCTTCTGAAGAAGCTCGATGCGGTGGCCGGGCGCATCCTGCGCGGTTGAGACGCAAGACAAGGACGAAAAGGCAGAATGCCATGAAGGTCGACGGTAAGCATTTCCGCAGCATCTGGCGCGAGCGCGACGGCTGGTCGGTCGGCGCGATCGACCAGCGCAGGCTGCCGCATGAGTTCGTTGTTGCGAAGCTGACCTCGTGCGAGGACGCCGCGGTCGCCATCCGCGACATGCTGGTGCGCGGCGCGCCGTTGATCGGTGCCACCGCGGCCTACGGCATGGCGCTGGCGATGCGCGAGGACGCGTCCGATGCGGGCTTGAAACGCGCCTACGATACGCTCGTGGTGACGCGGCCGACCGCGATCAATCTGAAATGGGCGCTGGACGAAATGCGCGCGGCGCTTGCGCCGATCGATCCGGTCGAGCGGGCGGAAGCCGCCTATGCGCGTGCCGACGAGATCGTCGAGCAGGACGTCGAGATCAACCGTGGCATTGCCGCCAACGGTCTCGCGCTGATCGAGGCGATCGTTGCGAAGAAGAGGCCGGGCGAGACGATCAACGTGCTGACCCATTGCAACGCCGGCTGGCTCGCCACCGTCGACTGGGGGACCGCAACCGCGCCGATCTATCTCGCGCAAGAACGCGGCATCAAGATCCATGTCTGGGTCGATGAGACCCGGCCGCGCAATCAGGGCGCGTCGCTGACCGCGTGGGAACTCGGCCATCACGGCGTGCCGCACACGGTGATCCCCGACAACACCGGTGGGCATCTGATGCAGCACGGCATGGTCGATCTCGCCATCGTCGGTACCGACCGCGTCGCCGCCAATGGCGACGTCTGCAACAAGATCGGCACCTATCTGAAGGCGCTCGCCGCGCATGACAACAACGTGCCGTTCTACGTTGCGCTGCCGTCGCCGACGATCGACTTCGCCGTCAATGACGGCATTCGCGACATCCCGATCGAGCAGCGTAGCGGGACGGAGGTCACGGAGATGACCGGCCGTACCGCGGACGGCAGGCTGGAGACCGTGCGCATCGTGCCGGAGGGATCACCGGTCGCGAACTACGGCTTCGACGTGACCCCGGCGCGGCTTGTCACTGGGCTCATCACCGAGCGTGGTGTGCTGAAGCCGGATCGTGCTTCGCTGGCGGCGGCGTTTCCGGAGCGGATCGCTGCTGCAGCAGAGTAGGCTCTCGTAGGGTGGGCAAAGGCGCGGAAGCGCCGTGCCGACCATCTGCCTGTGGTGGGCACGCTTCCGCTTTGCCCACCCCACGGCGCTACGCCTCGCAACAACGAGTTGCCTACCCCAGCTTCAACCCCGTCGCCGCCTCGAGCTCGGCGATCGCCTGCGCGCCGCTCGCGACCTTGATCGTGGTCATGCCCATCTCGCGCGCGGGCTTCAGATTGACGCCGAGGTCGTCGAGATAAACGCACTTCTTCGGATCGACCTTCAGCGTCTCGACCATCAGCTGGTAAATCCGAGGGTCCGGTTTGCGCAGGCCGATCTTGGCGGATTCGATGACGTGGTCGAACAGTACCATGACCTCGGCGACGTAGAGCGAACGCCCGGTCATGCTGCCGATGGCGTTGGCCGGCAAATTGTTGGTGATGCAGCCGGTCTTGAACCTGGCCTTGATGCGCTTCAGGGCCTCGACCATCTCAGGACGCAGATCGCCTTGAAGCAGCGGCAGCACCTCGCGGCCGCGCACTTCGGCGCCGAGTGCACGCGACTCCTCCGCGAACAGCTTGTCGAATGTGTCGACGTCGACCTCGGCGCGCTCGAACTTGGCCCAGGCGTTTTCCAGATGATTGGCGGCGTTGGTGCGTCGGATGATGTCGACGGGCAGGCCGCGCTCGGTCTCGAACCGCGAAAACGCCTCGAATGGCGAACTCGTCAACACGCCGCCAAAATCAAAGATCACAGCCTCGATCGTCACTATCCTGCCCTCGTCAATTCCTTTCCAAGAGGGCTAGCATGCGCTATCGGCAAGGGCCAGTCCGAAGCCGATGCTGACGCCAGAGCGTGTTCCCATGAAGAAGCTTGCAACTCTCATCGTATCCGCGCTGCTGCTCGCGACGCCCGCGCATGCGATCGTCGGCGGCGGCACGCCGCAGACCGATGGCGTCGCGCGTGCGGTCGTCACCATCGTGGGCTCGCGCGGCAATTTCTGCACCGGCAGCCTGATCGCACCCAAACTGGTGCTCACCGTCGCGCACTGTGTGCAGCCCGGCGCGGACTACAAGATCGTCGATCGCGGCGCGGACGGCGCGCCGCAACTGCTGAACGTGCGTACTGTCGCGATCCATCCAGGCTTCAACATGCAGGCGATGCTGGCGCATCGTGCCACCGCCGACGTGGCATTGCTGCAACTGGAAATTCCACTCAAGGGAAAATCGACAGTGTCGGTCGGCATGCCGAATATTCCAATCCAGGTTGGCAGCCGCTTCACCATCGCCGGTATCGGCGTCACCGTGCGCGGCGATGGCAAGAGCGGCGGCGCGATTCGCGTTGCCAGTCTCGCGGCCACTGGTCAGCCCGGCACGTTCCAGATCCGCCTGGTCGATCCCGTAACCAACGGTGTTCGCGACGGAATCGGTGCCTGCACCGGTGATTCCGGCGGCCCCGTGTTCGAAGACAAGCCGAATGGCGCCGTGCTTGTCGGCGTCATCAGCTGGTCGACGGGACCAAATGGTGCCGCCGGCTGCGGCGGATTGACGGGCGTCACGCCGCTGACGCTCTATCGCGACTGGATCTTGCAGACAGCGCGGAGCTGGGGCGCGGCGTTGTAGTTTGATCGCGACTTGATCTATGTCATTTTGCTGAGGAAGCGCGGTTGGCAACCATGCCCGTCGCGGAGGAAACGCGTCGTCCGATCAAGGGCGGCCACAAAAACAAGCAAGGCATAGAAACAACAATGAATGTCGCTGTTCGCAGTCACGCCACCACCAAACAGGTTTCGGAACATTTCGACGTGCTGATCGTCGGCGCCGGCATCTCCGGCATCGGCAGCGCCTACCATATCGAGAAGCAGCTTCCGGGCACGAGCTATGTCATCCTGGAAACGCAGGCGACGTTCGGCGGCACCTGGAGCACCCATCGCTATCCCGGCATCCGCTCCGACAGCGACCTCCACACCTTCGGCTACAGCTTCAAGCCCTGGGTCGGATCGCCGATCGCGACGGCCGAGGAGATCCTCGCCTACATGAACGAGGTGATCGACGACAACGATATCGCTCGCCATATCCGCTACAAGCACAAGATCAATTCGGCGAGCTGGTCGAGCGAACAGAACCTCTGGACCATCGAGGCGGTGACGACCGATACCGGCGAAGCCCGGATCTTCACCGCGAACTTCCTCTGGATGTGCCAAGGCTATTACCGCCATTCGGAAGGCTACACGCCGGAATGGAAGGGCATGGATCGCTTCAAGGGTCGCATCGTCCATCCGCAGACCTGGCCTGACGACATCGATCTCAAGGCCAAGAAGGTCATCGTCATCGGCTCGGGCGCGACGGCTGCGACATTGGTGCCGAACATCGCGGACGAATGCGCGCATGTCACCATGCTCCAGCGCTCGCCGACCTATTTCCGCCTGGGGCGCAATGCGATCGAGATCGCCGAGGAATTGCGCCGGCTTCAGGTCGACGAGGCCTGGATTCACGAGATCGTCCGCCGCAAGATTCTGTTCGAGCAGGATGCATTTACAAAACTCTGCCTGTCGAAGCCGGAGCAGGTGAAGAAGGAGCTGATCGGCCAGATCAGCGCCGTGCTCGGCGCGGACTACGACGTCGAGACGCATTTCACGCCGAGTTATCGTCCGTGGCGGCAGCGTATCGCCTTCGTGCCCGATGCGGACCTCTTCAAGGGCATTGCCAGCGGCAAGGCCTCGGTCGTCACCGACGAGATCGAATGCTTCGTCGAGAACGGCATCCAGCTCAAATCCGGCAAGCTGCTGGAGGCCGATGTCATCGTCACCGCGACCGGCTTCAACCTGTCGGCGCTCGGCGACATCGCCTTCGAGATCGACGGCAAGCCGCTGGCTTTCGGCGACACCGTCACCTATCGCGGCATGATGTTCACAGGCGTGCCGAACCTGGTCTGGGTGTTCGGCTATTTCCGCGCGAGCTGGACCCTGCGTGTGGATCTCGTCGCTGATTTCGTCTGCCGGCTGCTCGGCCACATGAAGGCGAAGGGCAGCAAGAAGGTCGAGGTGGCCTTGCGCGCCGAAGACCACAACATGCCGATCCTGCCCTGGATCGATCCGGAAAACTTCAACCCCGGCTACATCACGCGCCATATGAACCTGTTGCCCAAGCGCGGCGACAAGCCGGAATGGCAGCACAGCCAGGATTACTGGACCGAGAAGGACGAGATCCCGAAGACGGATCTGGACGACAAGGCGTTCGTGTACGGGTGAAGGGGGAGCGTTCGCGTCATACCCTCCGATGTCGTCCTGGCGAAAGCCAGGACCCATTACCCCAGGGAGCAGTTGTCGCGCGGCGCTGGTAACCACAAGTCTTCGCCAAACCGCTCCCTGTGGTAATGGGTCCTGGATCTGCGCTTCGCTTGTCCAGGACGACACCGTTAGCTCAGTACGCGGCGACCCAACTCACCCGCAGTCCCTCACGAATTCCTCCGCGTCGCATTCGTGGCAATCGCCGCCGCCGCTGTCCGGTTCTCCACGCCGAGCTTCGCGTAGATCTGCTCCAGATGCTTATCGACGGTGCGCGGGCTCAATCCCAGGATCTGTGCGATGTCGCGATTGGTCTTGCCCTTGCTGAGCCAGGCCAGCACCTCACCCTCGCGGGTGGTGAGGCCGAGCTCGCTGGTGAACTCCGGCGGCAGCGCGGTGCCCGACTCCTTGGACAGCCGCAGCAGGAACTCGTTCGGCGCGGTCTCGCCCATGTAATAGAAGCGAAGCTGCGGATTGTCGGGCAGTGAAGCGGCTTGCGACTTCGCGCTGCCCTTGCCTTTCGCCTGCTCCAGCCATTGCAGCAGGGACGGCGGCAGCACGAAGTCGTCGGCCTGGGCGCCGTGATGGTCGGCCAGCAGCTTTTGCGCCTGCGGCGTCGCCCACAGGATATGGCCCTGGCGGTTGACCGCGAACAGGAAGCGGCCGGAAACGTCGAGCGCGGTGCGCGCGCTCTGGGTCAGCCGCGCATTGCCGAGATGGACGCGGATGCGCGCCAGCATCTCCTCGATCACGATCGGCTTTGTCACGTAGTCGACGCCGCCGGCTTCCAGCCCGCGCACGATGTGCTCGGTCTCTGCGAGGCCCGTCATGAAGATCACGGGGACATTGGCCAGGCCCGCGTCGCGCTTGAGCCGCCGGCACGTCTCGAAGCCGTCCAGCCCGGGCATCACGGCGTCGAGCAGCACGATGTCGGGCGTGATCTGGTCGACGATGCGCATCGCGCTCGCGCCGTCGAGCGCGACCATTACCGTCATCCCGGCGCCGTCAAGCGCGTCGGTGAGCAGCCGCAGCGTTTCGGGAGAGTCGTCGACAACGAGCGCGACGTCGCGCTTTTTCGGCTCAATGCTCATAAGCATGCAGTGTTTTCAATGTTGTCATGTATTGGTCGAGATCGAAGCGATCGACCAGCGATCGCATCTCCGCGACGAAATCGGCATGCTCGGGGTGCTCGCTGCCGATCTCGTCCAGCTTCAGCTGAATCGCCTTGACGTAGCCGATCTGGCCGAGCCCGATCAGCGCCTCGATGTGTCGGACCGGCGGCCGCGAGCCGCCGTCCGGCCGCCACAGCGGCACGACGATGTCGTCGGAGCCGTATTGCCATTCGATCTTGAGCAACTGGCGAACGGTCTCCAGCAGCCGCGGAATGTCGATCGGCTTCATCAGATAGCCGTCGTGGAAGGGCTGTGCGAGCGGTGCGCCGTGCGCCTCCAGCGCGCTCGCCGACACCATCAGGATGCGGGCCTGGTGGTGGCCGTCGGCGCGCAACTGTTCCGCCACAGTCCAGCCGTCCATGCCCGGCATTGAGATGTCGAGCAGAAACAGGTCGGGCCGGCAATGCTGCGCCAGCGCGAGACAGCCCGGGCCGTCCGTGGCGCTCAGCAAGATGAAACCGAGCGGCGTCAGGACCTCACGCAGGAGATCGCGATGCACCGGGTCGTCGTCGGTGATGAGGATGGTCTTGCGTGCGCCATGATAGCCGGAGACCGGCGCCTCCACCGGCGCGATGCGCCTGGGGTTGCTGACCTCCGATAGCAGCATCTTCACCTTGAACGTACTGCCGCGCCCGACGGTGCTGGCAACCTTGATGTCGCCGCCCATCACGCCGGCCAGCAGCCGGCTGATGGTGAGCCCGAGGCCCGTACCCGTTTGCGGCTGCGAGACCCCGAGCGCGCCGCGCTCGAACGGCGCGAAAATGCGTTCGAGATCGTCGCCCTGGATGCCGGGTCCGGTGTCGATCACCTCGAACTCGGCGACCGGGCTGCGGTAATGTACGACGAACTGGACGCTGCCGGTCTGCGTGAACTTGATGGCATTGGAGAGGAGATTGATCAGCACCTGCCGCAGCCGCTTCTCGTCGGCATAGACCACCGTCGGCAATGTCGCCGGCCGCCGGAACACGAAGTCGATGCCTTTGGCACCGGCCTGGAGACGGAACATGCCGACGAGCTGATCGAGGAACTCACTCAGGCGGACCTCGTCACGGGAGAGATAAAGCCGTCCCGCCTCGATCTTGGAGATATCCAGAATACCGTCGATCAAGCCGGAGAGATGATCGGCGCTGCGGCGGACGACGCGGACCTGATCGCGCGGCTTGGTGTTGAGCGTCGCATCTTGCTCGAGCAGTTGCGCGTAGCCGCTGATCGCGTTCAGTGGCGAGCGCAGCTCATGGCTCAGCCCCACCACATAGCGGCTCTTGGCGAGATTGGCGGACTCGGCAACTTCCTTGGCGCGCTGGAGCTCGGCATCGGTGCGCTTGTGCGCGTCGATCTCCTGGATCAGCAGCGCCGTCTGCCGCCGTGTCTCTGCCTCGGCCGCGCGGCGGCTCTGCTGCGCCAGCACGAACAGCCAGGCGACCACGCCTATGATGATGCTGAGCGAGAAGAACACCTTCCACAGCACGTTGGAGACGAGCGCATTCTCGCCATGCACGCTCGCCGAGGTCTGCAGATAGATCAACCCAAGCACCAGTGCGACGAGGCCGGCGGAGACCACGAACACGCCGATATAGTGCCCGAACTGCGAATTGATGCGCGCGTAGATCGGTTGCGGCAGGATCTTGCCGAGCGCGTCCGAGAATTGCACCTGCGCCCGCGCATGCGGTTTGCAGAGGTCGTGGCAGCGTGCATCGAGCGAGCAACACAGGGAGCAGATCGGGCCGGCGTAAGCGGGGCAGGACGTCATGTCCTCCGGCTCGAAACTGTGCTCGCAGATACAGCACTGGATCGCCTCGATGGTGGCCCAGCTCCGCTTCGGCTTGCGTGCGATATAGAATTTGCCGTCGGTCAGCCACGCGATGATCGGCGCGGTGACGAAGGCCACCGTCAGCGCGACGAAGGCGGCGAGCGCCTTCATGGTCGGGCCGAACAGGCCGTAGAACGCTGCGATCGAGACGATGATCGCGAGTGTCATCGCGCCGACGCCGACCGGGTTGATGTCGTAGAGATGCGCCCGCTTGAATTCCATTTGCGGCGGACGAAGCCCGAGCGGCTTGTTGATCACGAGGTCGGATACCAGCGCGCCGACCCAGGCAATCGCGACGTTGGAGTAGAGCGCGAGCGTCTGTTCCAGCGCCTTGTAGACGCCGATCTCCATCAGCAGCAGCGCCACCATCACGTTGAACACCAGCCAGACCACACGCCCGGGATGACTGTGTGTCAGGCGCGAGAAGAAGTTCGACCAGGCGATCGAGCCGGCATAGGCGTTGGTGACGTTGATCTTGATCTGCGACAGCACCACGAAGAAGCCGGTCAGCGCCAGCGCGAGGTCCGGGTCCGACAGCACGTAGCGAAAGGCCACGAGATACATGTGGGCGGGCTCGGCCGCCTCTTCGGGCGGCACGCCGTGGCTCAGCGCGAAGAAGGCGAGGAACGAGCCGGCCAGCAGCTTCAGCGCACCGAGCACGATCCACCCCGGCCCGGCGCTCATCAGGGCGATCCACCACGACGCCCTGGAGGTGCGGCGGTCGCGCGGCAAAAATCGCAGGAAGTCGACCTGCTCGCCGATCTGCGCCACCAGCGAGAACACCACGGAGGACGCGACACCGAACAGCAGCAGATCGAAATGGCCGCCGAGGTCGCCGTGCTCGCCGGCGAATTTGTGCCATTCCGTGAAGGAGTGCGGGCTGGCCCACGCGATCGCGGCGAAGGGCAGGATGTGCAGGACGATCCAGAGCGGCTGCGTCCAGAGCTGGAAGCGGCTGATCAGCGTGATGCCGTAGGTCACGAGCGGGATGATCGCGACGGCGCTGATGAGGTAGCCGATCGGACGGGGGATCCCTAAGCACATCTCCAGCGCGGTCGCCAGGATCACCGCCTCGACTGCAAAAAAGATGAACGTGAAGGAGGCGTAGATCAGCGAGGTGACGGTTGAGCCGATATAGCCGAAACCCGCACCGCGTGTGAGCAGGTCAATGTCGATGCCGCATTTGGCTGCATAATAGGCAATCGGCACGCCGCAGAAGAAGATGATGGTGGAGACGACGAGGATCGCGGCGGCGGCGTTGGTGACGCCGTAATTGAGGGTGATGGTGCCGCCGATCGCCTCCAGCACCAGGAAGGAGATCGCACCGATCGCGGTGTTGGCGACGCGCGCGGCGGACCAGCGTCGCGCGCTCTTGGCGGTGAAGCGCAGCGCGTAGTCTTCCAGCGTCTGGTTGGCGACCCATTGATTGTACTGGCGCCTGACGCGGTCTATTCGCTGCCGCCCTGCCACTTACACCCCACTCCCGAACTCGTCCGAACCTCTCGCGACCTCGCAAATCCCGTACCAAAAGCCTACGTCGGTATTTTGCGGTGCAGTATACGCGATCTTGCGTATGCTTGCGGTGCACAAATTCGAGCCATCCTCACGGCACCAATCGCGTGTCCTCGAACAAACAGTGGGGTGCTCATGTCAGACGAAACCAACAAGGGCCTGTTGTCGCCGCTCCGGCGCAAACTATTGATGGGAATGGCGGCCGTCCCGGCTATCACGATGCTGCCGCGGGCGTCCTTCGCGCAGACCCCGGCGACCTCGGCGGTCAACACCACCGGCCTCGCAGTCACCGACACCGAGGTGACGGTCGGCATCCTGCACTCGGCGACCGGCACCATGGCCATCTCCGAAACCGGCTCGATCGAAGCCGAAAAGCTCGCCATCGAGCAGATCAATGCCGCCGGCGGCGTGCTCGGTCGCAAGATCAAGTTCATCCAGGAAGACGGCGCCAGCGACTGGCCGACCTTCGCCGAGAAGGCCAAGAAGCTGCTCGTCAACGACAAGGTCGCGGCGATCATGGGCTGCTGGACCTCGGCCTCGCGCAAGGCGGTGCTGCCGGTCGTCGAGCAGTATAACGGCATGCTCTATTATCCGACCTTCTATGAAGGCCTCGAGCAGTCCAAGAACGTGATCTACACCGGCCAGGAAGCGACCCAGCAGATTCTCGCCGGCCTGAACTGGATCGCCAAGGAGAAGGGCGCGAAGACGTTCTTCTTCATCGGCTCCGACTACATCTGGCCGCGCACCTCCAACAAGATCGCGCGCAAGCACGTCGAGAACGTGCTGAAGGGCAAGGTCGTTGGCGAGGAATATTATCCGCTCGGCAACACCCAGTTCAATTCGGTCATCAACAAGATCAAGCTGACCAAGCCCGACGTGATCTTCACCGACGTCGTCGGCGGCTCCAACGTCGCCTTCTACAAGCAGCTCAAGGCCGCCGGCATCGATCTTGCCAAGCAGGCGTTGCTGACGATCTCGGTCACCGAGGACGAAATCGACGGCATCGGCGGTGAGAACATCGCGGGCGCCTATGCCTGCATGAAGTACTTCCAGTCGCTCGACAATCCGAACAACAAGGCCTTCGTGCCCGCGTTCAAGAAGATGTGGGGCGAGAAGACCGTGATCGGAGACGTCACCCAGGCTGCCTATCTCGGCCCGTGGCTGTGGAAGTTGACGGTTGAGAAGGCCGGCTCCTTCGACGTCGACAAGATCGCGGCGGCATCGCCCGGCGTCGAGTTCAAGGGCGCGCCGGAAGGCTATGTGCGCATCCACGAAAACCATCACCTCTGGTCGAAGACCCGCGTGGGACGCGCCAAGCTCGATGGTCAGTTCGAGTTGATCTACGAGACCGCCGATCTCGTCGAGCCGGATCCGTTCCCGAAGGGCTACCAGTAAGAAGCGCGGCGATCGCCGCTCTCTCCGTAAAGCTCAAGCCTCTCCCTGGCGTGGATTGCAACTCCACGCCCAAGACCCCCGCGTCGCGAATTCGCTCGCGACGCGGGACCTCATCCCTGACGGAGGACATCGATGTTCGGCGACTACTCGCTTGGTGACCTTGGCTCCATCTTCGTCATGCAGGGCTTTGCAGGACTGATCCTGTTCTCTGTCTATGTGCTGATGGCGCTCGGTCTTGCGATCATCTTCGGCCAGATGGGCGTCATCAACATGGCCCATGGCGAGTTCATGATCCTCGGGGCCTACGTCACCTGGATGACCTCGAATTTTTTCCAGACCTATTTGCCGAGCCTGTTCAGCGGCTACTTCTTCCTCGCAATGATCCTTGCCTTCGTCGCATCGGGTGCGCTGGGAATGCTAGTGGAATGGGTGCTGATACGGCACCTCTACAAGCGCCCGCTTGATACGCTGCTTGCGACCTGGGGCCTCAGCCTGATGCTGCAGCAGGCCTATCGCTCCGTGTTCGGCGCGCGTGAGGTCGGTGTCGAGTTGCCGCAATGGATGCTCGGCTCGTTGCACGTCACCGACAGCATCGAAGTCCCGATCAACGGCGTCTTCGTGATGTGCCTCACCGTGCTGATCACGATCGGCGTCGCCTATGTCATGTACAAGTCGCGCTGGGGACGCCAGGTGCGCGCGGTCGTGCAGAATCGCATCATGGCCGGCGCGGTCGGCATCAACACCGAAAAAGTCGACCGCTACACCTTCGGTCTCGGCTGCGGCATCGCCGGCGTCGCCGGCAGCGCCTTCACCATGATCGGCTCGACCGGTCCGACCTCCGGACAGCTCTACATCGTCGACACGTTCCTGGTGGTCGTGTTCGGCGGTGCCGCGAGCCTGATCGGTACCATCGCCTCGGCTTTCTCGATCTCGCAGACGCAATCCACCCTCGAGTTCTTCATGTCGGGCTCGATGGCCAAGGTGCTGACGCTGCTCGCCGTTGTCGGAATCCTGATGCTGCGGCCGCAAGGGCTGTTCGCCCTCAAGGTCCGCAAGTGAGAAATAGAGGCTGATGCAATGACCGACAATCGGTTCTTCAATCGATCGGAGCTCATCGGAATTCTGGTGCTCGCGGTCTTCCTGGTGGTGGTGCTGCCGCTCACGCTCGACGTCTTTCGGCTCAATCTGGTCGCGAAATATCTGACCTATGCCTTCGTCGCGCTCGGGCTGGTGATCTGCTGGGGCTATGGCGGCATTCTCAGCCTCGGGCAGGGCGTGTTCTTCGGTCTCGGCGGCTACTGCATGGCGATGTTCCTCAAGCTCGAGGCGTCGAGCGTGGAAAACACCAAGATCCAGTCGACCCCAGGCATTCCCGATTTCATGGACTGGAATCAGATCACGGCGCTGCCGCTGTTCTGGAAGCCCTTCAACAGCCTCACCTTTACCATCGCCGCCATCATCCTGGTGCCCGGCATCTTCGCCCTGATCATCGGTACCGCGATGTTCAAGCGCCGCGTCGGCGGCACCTATTTCGCGATCATCACCCAGGCGGTCGCGGCGATCCTCACCATCCTGATCGTGGGCCAGCAGGGCTACACAGGTGGCATCAACGGCATGACCGACCTGCGCACCTTGAAGGGTTGGGACATCCGGCCCGATCACGCCAAAGTCGTGCTGTACTTCTTCGAGGTCGGATGCCTGTTCGTCTGCATCATGATCGCGCAGTTCGTCCGACACTCCAAGCTCGGGCGTATTCTGGTGGCGATGCGTGAGAAGGAGGACCGGGTTCGCTTCTCCGGCTACAGCGTCGCGAACTTCAAGATCTTCGCCTTCTGCATCGCCGCCGTGTTCGCCGCGATCGGCGGCGCGATGTTCGCGCTCAATGTCGGCTTCATGTCGCCGTCCTTCGTCGGCATCGTGCCGTCGATCGAGATGGTGATCTACACAGCGGTCGGTGGCCGGTTGTCGATCCTCGGCGCCATCTACGGCACGCTGCTGGTCAATTTCGCCAAGACCAGCCTGTCGGAAACGTTCCCCGAATTATGGCTGTTCGGCCTCGGCGGCTTGTTCATCGCCGTTGTGCTCGCATTCCCGAACGGTCTTGCCGGGATCTGGGGCGACTATGTGCAGCCGCGCATCGATCGCCTGATCTCGTCGCGCAAACCCAAACCCGAAGGCTGGACCGACAGCTCGGTTGCCGACGGCGCCCCGGCGGAGTGAGGAGATCATCATGCTCGTAGGTCATCAGCCCAAGGAATTCCTGCTCGCTGTCGAAGCATTGACCGTCTCGTTCGACGGGTTCAAGGCGGTCAACGATCTCTCCTTCTACGTCGACGAGAACGAGATCCGCGTCATCATCGGCCCGAACGGCGCCGGCAAGACCACGGTGCTCGACCTGATCTGCGGCAAGACCAAAGCGACATCAGGCTCGATCCAGTTCCGCGGCAAGGAGCTGACGCGGATGAAGGAGAACGAGATCGTCAAGACCGGCGTCGGCCGCAAATTCCAGAACCCGTCGATCTACGACGATCTCACGGTGTTCGAGAATCTGGAGATCTCCTATCCGCGCGGACGTTCGGTGTTCGGTGCGCTGACCTTCACCCGCGACGCCGCCGTGCGCGACCGGGTACACGAGGTCGCCGAGATGATCTTCCTGAAGGATCGGCTGAACATGAGCGCCGACCTGCTCAGTCACGGCCAGAAGCAATGGCTCGAGATCGGCATGTTGCTGATCCAGGATCCGGACCTGCTGATGCTCGACGAGCCGGTCGCCGGCATGAGCGTGTCGGAGCGGACCAAGACCGCGGAGCTGCTCAACCGCATCATCAAGAATCGGTCGGTGCTGGTGATCGAGCACGACATGAAGTTCGTCGAGGACATCGCGCACAAGGTCACCGTGCTGCACCAGGGCCAGATCCTCTCCGAGGGGACGATGGAGAAGGTGCAGAACGATCCCAAGGTCATTGAAGTGTACCTCGGTCACTAGCGCATGATCCCGGAAAGTGGCGTCCGGTTTCCGGACAAGATCACGCGCAAGAAATAAGGAGCGGCGCATGTTGGCTATTTCGGATCTCCACGTCGCCTACGGCCAGAGCGAGGTGCTGCACGGGCTCAACGTCAAGGTCGCGCCCAACGAGATCGTTGCGATCATGGGCCGCAACGGCATGGGCAAGACCACGCTGATGAAATCGCTGATGGGCATCCTCCCGGCAAAAAGCGGCTCGGTGACCATGGATGGCGCCGAGCTCGGCGGCCTCCCGAGCTATGAACGCGTCGCCAAGGGCCTCGCTTACGTCCCCCAGGGCCGCATGATCTTCTCCACCATGACGGTGAAGGAGAACATCGAGACCGGGCTCGTCGTTTCCGGCGGCTCCGAGGTGCCAAACGATATCTACGAGCTGTTTCCGGTTCTGCTGGAGATGAAGGGCCGCCGTGGCGGCAATCTCTCCGGCGGTCAGCAACAGCAATTGGCGATCGCCCGCGCGCTCGCAACCAAACCGAAGGTGCTGCTGCTCGACGAGCCGACCGAAGGCATCCAGCCGTCGATCATCAAGGACATGGCGCGGACGCTCAAACGCATCCGCGACGAAAAGGGCCTGTCGATCGTCGTGTCCGAGCAGGTTCTGAGCTTCGCGCTCGATATCGCCGACCGCGTGCTGGTCATCGAGAACGGCGCGATCGTGCGCGATGACCCACGCGACAGCGTCGATGCCGCGCAGGTCTCGAAATATCTGTCCGTCTAACCAACCGTAGTAAAGGGGAGCATCTCGATGCCAGAGACACTGATCAAGGTCGATCTCACCAAGTCGGCTTACGAAAATGACATGGTGCACAACCGCTGGCACCCCGACATCCCGATCGTGGCCTGGGTCAATCCCGGCGACGATTTCATCATCGAGACCTATGACTGGACCGGCGGCTTCATCAAGAACAACGATTCCGCCGATGACGTGCGCGACATCGACCTGTCGATCGTGCACTTCCTCTCCGGTCCGATCGGCGTCAAGGGCGCCGAGCCTGGCGATCTCCTGGTGGTTGACCTGCTCGACGTCGGTCCGATGAAGGAGAGCCTCTGGGGTTTCAACGGCTTCTTCTCCAAGCAGAACGGCGGCGGCTTCCTCACCGACCACTTCCCGCTGGCGCAGAAGTCGATCTGGGACATCAATGGCCTCTACACCTCGTCGCGCCACGTGCCCGGCGTGAACTTCGCGGGTCTCATCCATCCCGGCCTGATCGGCTGCCTGCCCGATCCGAAGATGCTGGAGACCTGGAACAAACGCGAGGCCGAGCTGATCTCGACCAACCCGACCCGTGTGCCCGGCCTTGCGAATCCCCCATTTGCGGCGACCGCGCATGGCGGCCGCGCCAAGGGCGATGTGAAAGCCAAGATCGGCGCGGAAGGCGCGCGCACCGTGCCGCCGCGCGAGCATGGCGGCAATTGCGACATCAAGGATCTCTCCCGCGGCTCAAAAATCTACTTCCCGGTCTATGTGCCCGGCGCCGGTCTCTCGATGGGCGATCTGCATTTCAGCCAGGGCGACGGCGAGATCACCTTCTGCGGCGCGATCGAGATGGCCGGCTGGCTGCATCTCAAGGTCGAGGTGATCAAGGACGGCATGTCGAAATACGGCATCAAGAATCCGATCTTCAAGCCGTCACCGATCACGCCGAACTACAAGGACTATCTGATCTTCGAAGGCATCTCGGTCGACGAGGCCGGCAAGCAGCACTATCTCGACGTCCACATCGCCTATCGACAGGCCTGCCTCAATGCCATCGAGTATCTGAAGAAGTTCGGCTATTCCGGTGCCCAGGCCTATTCGATCCTCGGCACCGCGCCGTGCCAGGGCCACATCTCCGGCGTGGTCGACGTGCCCAATGCCTGCGCCACGCTGTGGTTGCCGACCGAGATCTTCGACTTCGACGTGATGCCGTCGGCCGCCGGTCCCATCAAGCACATCACCGGTGATATCCAGATGCCGATCTCGCCGGACAAATGATCCCTGCGTGACGGGATGCGGGACGGCGCTGCTTCGTCGCCCCGCATCCGCCGCGAGGCGTTCTCTCACAGGCAATAGCGTAGGGATGATGCGATGCCGGTCTATGAATATCTCTGTGACGATTGCGGGCCGTTCAAGGATCTGCGCCCGATGGCGGAATGCGACGATCCGCAGGACTGCCCGCATTGCGAAGTCTCATCGCCGCGCGTGATCCTGACCGCGCCGAATTTCTTCTGCATGCCGGCCGACAAGCGCAAGGCGCACGCCGTCAACGAGCGCAGTTCACACGCGCCGCAGACGCTAGCGCAATACAAGGCCTCGCACGGCCCGGGTTGCGGTTGCTGCTCCTCGGGCAAGACCGTGAAGGACAAGGGCGGGACCGACAGGAAGAAGCCGGCGCGGCTGGTGACCAAGACGAAGAGCGGCGCCAAGGGGTTCCCGACGGCGCGGCCCTGGATGATCAGCCACTGACTTTCGCGACAATCTCAAACAAATAAAAGACAGGAGCGGCCCCAATGCTTCACGGCGATATTTCCAGCAGCAACGACACCGTCGGCGTCGCAGTGGTGAACTACAAGATGCCCCGCCTGCACACCAAGGCCGAGGTGCTCGACAACGCTCGCAAGATCGCCGACATGCTGGTGGGCATGAAGGCCGGCCTGCCCGGCATGGACCTGGTGATCTTCCCGGAATATTCCACGCAAGGCATCATGTACGACTCCAAGGAGATGTACGAGACGGCCTCCGCCGTGCCTGGTGAAGAGACCGCGATTTTCGCCGAAGCTTGCCGCAAGGCCAAGGTGTGGGGCGTGTTCTCGCTGACCGGCGAGCGCCACGAGGAGCATCCGCACAAGGCGCCCTACAACACCCTGATCCTGATGAACGACAAGGGTGAGATCGTGCAGAAGTATCGCAAGATCATGCCGTGGGTGCCGATCGAGGGCTGGTATCCCGGCAATTGCACCTATGTCTCCGAAGGCCCGAAGGGGATGAAGGTCAGCCTGATCATCTGCGACGACGGCAACTTTCCGGAGATCTGGCGCGATTGCGCCATGAAGGGCGCGGAACTGATCGTGCGCTGCCAGGGCTACATGTACCCGGCCAAGGAGCAGCAGGTTCTGATTTCAAAGGCGATGGCGTGGGCCAACAATGTCTATGTCGCGGTCGCCAATGCCGCCGGCTTCGACGGCGTCTATTCCTATTTCGGCCACTCCGCGATCATCGGCTTCGACGGCCGCACGCTCGGCGAGTGCGGTGAGGAGGAGTACGGCATCCAATATGCCCAGCTCTCGAAGCATCTGATCCGCGATGCCCGCCGCAACGGCCAGTCGCAGAACCATCTCTACAAGCTGGTCCACCGTGGCTACACCGGCATGATCAATTCCGGTGAAAGCCCGCGCGGCGTCGCAGCCTGCCCCTATGATTTCTACAAGAACTGGATCGCCGATCCGGAAGGCACCCGCGACATGGTCGAGGCGATGACGCGCTCGACTGCGGGCACAGCCGAATGTCCGATCGACGGCATCCCGAACGAGGCTGCGCCGAGCAATTATTAAGTTGCTCCAGCTTAGGGATGTGAATGGCCGTACACATAGGCGGTCATTCCGACGCAGTTTCGTGTGCGCGGATTGGGAGCTGATCGTGTCAAAACGTGGCCCGGTTGCAACAACACGTGTCGAATCTGCTTAAGTTGCGGCGTCAGAGGCGGATTCTGACCCACCCGTAGTTCTACTGGCCACCCCCATGTTTTAGGTTCCCCACGGCGCCGCTGAGAGCGCCGTGAATGAGGGGCTGAAGGTGGGGGCTGGGTTGCCATCGAGCGGGCAGGGTTGCGCGCGCCGGAGCATTGCCGCGATTGGCGCGGCACTCTGGTTCGGTCTTGCCATGAGCGTGGCCGTTGTGGTGACCCCCGCGTCCGCCCAGCAGATCTTCAACGGATCGCAGACCACACCCAACGGTTCGGTCAACGGCGGCGGTGGCGTGTGGGACAACACCACGACCAACTGGACCGATTTCTTCGGCTCGACCAGCACGGCCTATGATCCCGCATCGGCCGGCACGCTGTTCGGCAGCAGCGGTCCCTCGACGCCGGCGACGGGCGGCACCGTGACCGTCACGCCGGGCGGCGTGCAGCTCACCAGCCTCGTGGGCTTCGACCTCACCGCCGATGGCTCGATCTATACCATCCAGGGCGGTGACCTCAGGCTGGCCACGGGCGGCACCACCTTCTTCACCAATGATGTGACCGGTACCGGGGATCCCTCGGCCGTGATCGCGTCGCGCATCGTCGGTACCGGCGGCATCTCCGTACAGGGGCCCGGTTTCCTGACCTTGCTTGGCGCCAACACCTATACCGGCGATACGTTCATCTGCACCTGCGGCTCGCTGCAGCTTGGTGACGCGACCCATACCGCCAGCATCATCGGCGCCGTCACCAACGAGGGCTTCTTCAAGATCGTCAACGCCGACATTTCGGGTGTCACGTCGCTGTCGAACGCCTTCTCCGGCGTGACGATGTTTCTCAATGCGACGTCCGCCGGCACCATGGCGATCACCAACAACGGCCAGATCTATTTCGGTGATCCGACCGGGACCGGCACCCATACCGCGACGGCCGGACAGGCGACCATCACCAATGACGGCGGCTTGGTCGCCTTCTTTAGCCAGACCAATGCGGGCTCGGCCAGCATCACCAACCAGAACAGCGGCTCGACCGCGTTCATCGATCAGGCCTCGGCGGGCTCGGCGACCATCGTCAACAAGGATTTTGGCGGCACGACCTTCGGCGCCGTGCCGGGAAGCACGGCGACCGCCGCCAATGCCACGATCATCAACGAGGCCAACGGCATCACCGATTTCGGTGCGTTCTCGACGGCCGGCAATGCCACGATCATCACCAAGAGCGGCGGCCAGACCTCGTTCTTCGACAATTCGACCGGCGGCAACGCGCGTTTCATCACCAGCGGTACCGGCATCGTCGATTTCGGCGGTAGCGTCGGCTTGAACGGCGACGGCCGCGTCACTGCCGGATCGATCCAAGGCAGCGGCTTCTATTACATCGGTGGTGGCAACACGCTCGTTGTCGGCGGCAACAATCTGTCGACCGAAGTCAGCGGTGTCATCGGCGATTTCAATCCCTGCGGCTGCGGTCCCGCGGGATCAGGCTCGCTCGAAAAGGTCGGTAGCGGAACGCTGGTCCTCTCCGGCACGAATACCTACACCGGCACGACGACCGTGAATGGCGGCATCCTGCGCGTCGATGGCGACATCTCGCAATCGAGCCTGACCACGGTGAATGCTGGAGCCGCGCTGTATGGCGCCGGCATCGTCGGCAACACACTCATCGCCAACGGCGGCATTTATGCGCCCGGCGACGGCGGGCCAGGCTCGAGCATGCAGGTCCAGGGCGATCTCACCCTTCAGCCCGGCTCGGTCTATGTTGTGCAGGTGGGTAGCGGATCCAGCACGAGCCACGCGCTCGTAGCCGGCAATGTTTCGCTGAGCGGCACCGTCGGCGTCTCGCTGTATCCCGGCAGCATGGTGAAGAAGCACTACGCGATCATGGACTTCCTCGGCACTGCCACCGGTAATTTTACGAGCGTTGCCGCGCCGGGTGGCCTCATCGGCACGACGACCGTCGGATCGAACGAGGTCTTTCTCGATTTCACGCTGAACTACGGCGCGAAATACGCGCTCAACGTCAACCAGCAGAACGTTGCCACGACACTTCAGAACTTCTTCAACACCAATGGTGTCCTGCCAGCCGAATTCGCGGGTCTCGGTCCCGCCGGCCTCACGCAGGCCTCCGGTGAATCTGCAACGGGATCGCAGCAGACGACGTTCAATGCGATGAACCTGTTCATGAGCCTGTTGACCGACGTGTTCGGCTCGGGGCGCAGCGGCGAGAGCGGCGCGACGCCTTACGCCGGCGAGACCAGTGCGACTGCCTACGCCGCATCAGGCAAGCGCCCCAGCGACGCCTTCGCCTCGATCTACCGCAAGGCGCCACCGCCGACATTCGAGCAGCGCTGGGATGTCTGGGCGGCCGGCTACGGCGGCTCGCAGACCACCGACGGTCGCACGGCACTCGGCTCCAACAACACGACCAGCAGCGTCTACGGGACCGCGGTCGGCCTCGACTATCGCTTCTCGCCCTCGACGGTCGCGGGCTTCGCGCTCGCCGGCGGCGGCACCGGCTTCGGCGTCAACGGACTGGGCTGGGGCCACTCGGATCTGTTCCAGGCCGGCGCGTTCGTTCGCCACAATGCGGGGCCTGCCTATGTCACGGCCGCGCTGGCCTATGGCTGGCAGGATGTCACCACCAACCGCATCGTCACCGCGGCCGGCTCCGATCAGTTGCGGGCGCAATTCAATGCCAACGCCATTTCAAGCCGTATCGAGGGCGGCTATCGCCAGGCGACGCCGTGGATCGGGCTGACGCCCTATGCCGCGCTCCAGGCCACGATGTTCAGCCTGCCGAGCTATTCGGAATTCGCGGTGGTCGGCAACAACACCTTCGCGCTCAACTATGCCGCCAAGGACGTGACCAGCACCCGCACCGAGCTCGGCCTGCGCGCCGACAGATCGTTTGCCGCAGCCGGTGGCGTGCTGACGCTGCGCGGCCGCGCCGCCTGGGCGCATGATTTCAATCCGGATCGCACGATCGGCGCGGTGTTCCAGACGCTGCCGGGATCGGCCTTCGTCGTGAACGGTGCCGCACTGGCGCGCGACTCCGCGCTGACGACGGCGTCGATACAGATGAACTGGATGAACGGCTGGTCCGCGTCGGCCACCTTCGAGGGCGAGTTCTCGAACGTCACGCGCTCCTACGCCGGCAAGGGCGTCGTGCGCTACACCTGGTAGGCTCTATCGCTTCGGCTGCGTTGGTTTGCGCGGTGGACGCGGAGCGGCAGCAGGCGTAGGCGTCCCGCTCATCTTGTTGGCGGCTTCGCTGACGTCGAGCAGCGAGCGGCGCGTGTCCTCGAGGAAGCTTGCCGATTTCTTCTTCATGGTGTCGGCGAGTTCGTGCAGCCCTTTCACCTTTTCGAACAACTCGTCGGCCTTGCCGTCGACGAAGCCGGGCACCACGCCCTCGATCTTGGTGACCGCCTTGTCGAAGCCGGCAAACGCATTGTCGACCTTGAGCATCACCGCGTCGATCTCGTCGCCCTTGCCCCTGAGGTCGCCGGTATAGTTTTCGAACGTGCGCAGGCCGTCCTTGATCGCCGGCGCGTTGCTGACGATCGTGCGATCGACGCTATGCAGCGTGTCGACGATGGATTCGGCATCGCTGAGATCGGCGGTCAACACGGGAATGCCGTCCGAGTCCAGCGGTACCGGCGGCGCGGACGGGGCGCCGCCGATCAGTGAGACCGCAGCGACACCGGTGAGGCCCTGGAACTCGATGCCGGCGACCGTGTCCTTGCGGATCGGCGCGGTGTTGTCGAGCGACACCAGCGCGACGACCTTGCGCGGACTGTCCAGCTTGATCGACAGGATCTGGCCGGCGGGCACGCCGTCGAAATTGACCGGGCCGCCGCGGCGCAGGCCGCTCGCGGAACCGCCTTCGAACACGACGCGCAACTGGCTGCGGCTCTGGATGGCGCGCCATTTCTGCACACCGAGCAGGCCGCCGAACGCCACGGCGATCACCGCCAGCGTCGTCGTTCCGATCACCAGATTGCTCGCGCGTGCCATAGGGTAGCGATTTTACGACCAAAGCGGGGAAGTTGGAAGGAGCCCGGATGGTACGTAGGGCGGGTTAGCGAAGCGTAACCCGCCGTCTTCTATCATCAGTGGTGCAAAATTGGCGGATTATGCAGTGCTGATCCGCGCCTCAAGCGACATCAATGCCCGGCGGCGCGTTTAGCCGCCGCATTGTTCAGTACGATCAGCGCATCGACCGCGACGCCGGTTTTCGCATTGATCAGGAACGGATTGACGTCGATCGACGCGATCCGGTCGCCGGCATCCGCGATCAGATTGGACAGGCCGACCAGCGCCTTCACGGCCGAGGTCTCGTGCAATGCCGGCTTGCCGCGATAGCCGCGCATCTTGATGCCGGCCTTGGTGCGGCCGATCAGCAGCCGCGCCTCGGCCTCGTCCAGCGGTGCGCCAGCCAGCGCCACGTCCTTCATCAGCTCGATATCGATGCCGCCGGTGCCGAACAGCACGACCGGCCCCATCTCGGCGTCGAGCGACGCGCCGACGACGAGCTCGAGGTCGGCCTTGACCTGCTGTGCGATCAGGATGCCGTCGAGCCTTGGTTTGCCCTTCAGCTTCTTCACCCGCGCGGTGATGTCGGAAAAAGCCTTCTTCACCTCGGCTGCGCCGTTGAGGTTCAGCACCACGCCGCCGATATCGGATTTGTGCAGGATCTCGGCGCTGACGACTTTGGCCACAACCGGAAAGCCGATCTGCTTGGCGATCTTGACGGCTTCGGCCGCCGTCTGCGCGATTCCTTCCTTCGAGACCGGGATACCGTAGGCCTTCAGCAGCTTCTTCGAGGCGACCTCGTCGAGCGCGGCACCGCTTGCTGATGCCAGCGCCTTCTCGAGCACGGCGCGCGCCGCGGGCTTCGAGCTCGAGACGATGTCGGGCACCTCTTTGCGCAGCCTGGCATAGGCGAGCAGCGATTTGATCGCGGTCACCGCGCGGTCCATGCCCTGCATCACCGCGAGGTGCGGCAGCGATTTGCGCAGGCCCTTGGTGAACTCGGTGAAGCCGATCGACATCGCGCTGATATAGATCACGGGCTTTGCCGCGCGGCTCGCCATCTCGTTGACGATGCGCAAATTGCGCTCGCGCTGCTCGTGCGGCACTTTCGGAAATTCGGCGTCGACGATGACGATGTCGATATCCGGGTCATCGATCATCAGCTTGATCGACTTCATGTAGACGGAGGGATCGACCACCGCCGCAAAGCCGGCGTCGAGCGGATTGCCGACGATCGACCCGGGGCCAAGCATCTTGGCCAGTTCGCTGCCGACATGTGGACTGAGCGGCGCGAAATTCAGGCCCTCGGCATAGAAGGCGTCGAGCAGCATGCCGCGCTTGCCGCCAGACAGCGTGACGGCGGCGAGCCGGTCGCCCTTGGGCACGGCGGCGTGGACGAAGCATTCGGTGGTCTCGATCAATTCGTCCAGCCCGCCGACGCGGATCACGCCTTCGCGGGTTGCGATCGCGTCGAAAGTCTCGATCGAGCCCGCCAGCGCACCGGTGTGGGCCATCGCCGCAGCGCGGCCGCCTTCCGATGAGCCGAGCTTGAGCGCGATCACCGGCTTGCTCGCGGCACGCGCGGCCTTGCAGGCATCGCGAAAGGCCTTGGTGTTACGCACGCCTTCGAGATAGACCACGATCACCTTGACGCTCGGATCTTCGGCGAAATAGCGCATCAGGTCGGGTGTCTCGAGCCCGGTTTCGTTGCCGGTCGTCACCATGTAGCCGACACCGACGCCGCGATCCTCCAGCGCCTGCCGGATTGCCATGACGATCGCGCCGGACTGTCCGGCGATCGCCACCGCGCCCTGTTCCATGGTGACGATGCGGTCGTCGATATTGGTGAAGAGTTTTTCGCCGGCGCTCAAATTGCCGAGGCAGTTCGGGCCGGTGACGGCGAGCCCGGTCTCACGCACGGCCCGTTGCAGCTCGGCGGCAAGCTTCTGGCTCTCCTCATCCTGCAGTTCGCTGAAACCCGACGTGACGATGGTGGCCGACCGCGCGCCGGCAGCAGCTGCGTCGCGGATCACCTGCACGGCAAAGCGCGCGGGCACCAGCACCAGAACGTGATCTGGCTTCTCGGGGAGGCTGGCAAAATCCTTGTAGCAGGGCACGCCCCAGATGGTTTCGCGCTTGGCGTTGACGGGATAGAGCCCGCCCTCGAAGCCATATCTGACCAGATTGTTCCAGATGCGCTCGGCGTAGTTGCCGGGCTTGTCGGTCGCGCCCACCAGCACGATGTTGCGCGGATGCAGCATGGCGTGGATGCCCTTGACGATGTCGCTGGCATCAGGGGGCGGCGACCATGAGCGGGCAGGAGCCGGCGCGGCAGAGACCTGTGCTTGAGCGACCTGCGCGTTAGAGATCCGGGCTTCCATGGCGTGACCTCACCTTTTGTTCTTCTTGGTGGCGCGTCACCTTGTTGTATGGCGAGTTGGGTGGAGTGGCAACCGGCAGGGTTGCATGCCGCATGGCGGAATGCGCGGCGGATCGCAGGCGACGACGTCAATCGCCGGCTCGCGTCTTGTCCGCGTCAGTATCGCAGGACCCCCAGCTTGTAGGCATAATGATAGGCCAGCTGCCGGACGAGATAAGGCGCGATGGCGCGCCGGATCTGCATCTGCGTCGGATCGAATCCGAGAACGCGGCGCCGCAAGATGCCCATCTCCCTGACGCCGATCGCGTAGGTCGCCGCCGTCTTCTGCGCGTCGTGAATACGGAAGCAGGACAGAAACCGCGGTAGCCGCGCGAACTTGAATCCGGCGGCTTGCGCCCGCAGGATGAAGTCCCAGTCCATCGCGTAGTGGAAGCTTTCGTCGATCGCACCAAGCTTGTCCCACACGCGCTTGCGCCAGAACATCGTCTCCTGCGGAATGTAGTCGGCATATCGCAGCACCTTGCCGTCATGGCGGGGCAACACGGCACGACCGACCTCGAGTCCTTCGCGATCGATGAAGATGCGGTTGCCGTAGACGATGTCGACATCGGGATGCGACATGAAATAGTTGACGACATGAGCGAGCGTTCCGGGCAGCAGCACGTCGTCGCTGTTGAGATAGGCCATGATCTCGCAGTCGACGCCGGCAAAGCCGAGATTGATGGCGTTGGACTGACCCTTGTCCGGTTCGCTCCTCCAGCTGATGCTGTCGCTGCGGCTCTTCAGGAGATCGATCGTGCCGTCGATCGAGGCGCCATCCTGCACGTGATAATAGAGGTTCGGATAGGCCTGGCTCAGAATGCTGTCGATCGTGGCGCCGAGATATTGCGCGTGATTGTAGCTTGGCGTGACCATCGCGATCCGCGGCGCTGTCGCAGGGATCGCGGGCGCGGAGTTGAACGCGTTCAGGTTGAGCATTCGCGCCGGATATTGTTCGAACGTCCACATCGGTGGACGCCGCCAGAGGCTGCGAAGCGAGGAGCGTCTCTGACCGGCCGCGACGAGATCCAGATTCCGTTCCAGCAGCGCGACGCGGTTTTCGAGCTGCTCCAATCGCTGGTCGAGACGCTGCCTAAACTCGTCGTCCATTTACCCCTTCTTCCCGCCCAGCTCGGCTGCAGAAATCGCTGGCCCTTCTATAGGTCTACGGCTGGCGGCACCAGTTCAGCGGTTCCAGCGAAGCTGGTTGTCGCATGCGCTAAGCATGGCTTGCGAGAGCTCGATCGATCCCGGATGGGCGCGATTGCGAACGGCTATTCACCATCCCCGATCAGGGTGGCATGCAGCAGATACCGTTCGGGGCCCGACGTGACGGCATCGAACGGCCAGCACGTCGCAAGCACAAGCTCGAAATCCTGCGTTGCGGGATCGATGCCCGATGCGTCGAAACGGACGACCGCGGAGGAATCCGCGCGATAGCGAAAGCGTTTGCCGTCACTGCGTGTGACATCGATCACGTCACCAATGGCAACATCCCGCAGGAAGCGGAAATGTGTATCGCAATGGGCAGCATATACAGCAACGCCGCGCTCGCCGGCATCCACCGTTTGGTGGAGATGGCCCGGTCCGAAAGCAAGCGCCTGTCCGCTCGTGCCGTCCAGCACGATGGCGCTGGCGCCGATCCGCTTGACCTCGATCCGCGCCACCGGCCAGGTATCGGCCCAGGACCATGGCTTGACCGGCTGGCCGGTCGCAACACTCCGGTCGAACGCACGCACCAGGAGCATCTGCGCGAGCCACGCCTTGGCGTGGATGTAGGCGCCGTCGCCGAACAGGATGGCGCCGACCAACACGAGGACCAGAGGGGAGACGAAGCGTGGCATTGGTCTCTCCACCGTCATTGCGAGCGCAATGACGAGAAGGAAAAAAAGCGCGCGCGGCCGTTGGTTTCGGGACGGGCAGCCGCGCGCGCCAAGCAAGAGGAGTTCGGGGCGCTCCTCTCTCAAGCGGCGTCAGTGAGCAAGGACTGACGCCGGTTGAACACGAACAGGATCAGGGCAAGTACGATCATGACCAGACCTGCGATCATCTTCAGCACGGCTGAGGTCGAGGTCTTGGGCAGGCGGATCGCATCCGGTGTGACAGGAGCCGGCCGCCTTGCTGCAGGCTGGCCTGCATCGGCGCGGCGCTCGCGCAACTGTGTCGGCGTCAGCTGCGGGCGTTCGCCGAACACCTTCGCGAAATCCCAGCCTGCCGGCAGGTTGATCGGAAGCTCGCTGAGCTTGAGCGGCTGGCCTTCAGGACGGCTCGGCGTCTTGTCGACCGCGACAAGGCTGGTCAGTCGCGTGACGATCTGATGGTCGAGCGCCAGCGCAAGAATCGCCTTGTCCGTGTCTTCCGGTGTCTTCTCGCGGAGCGTCCGCGCCACCTCGGCGTCGCCGATCTTGCGCCTGGCCCAGAGCTTTGACAGGCCCTTGCCCTCGGCTGCATTTTGCAGCGGCAATGTCACCGACCACGGCCGGTCGCCGACGCGGCCCTTGATTTCCAGCGAACCCGCGAGCTTGTCGAGTTTTGCGGCCAGCACCAGCGGCTCATCGCGATAGATGTCGGGAATGATCGCCGGCGTGACGTCGGCTTTGGCGTCGGAGAATTTTGCGGTGAGGCCGGTCACGGCGGGGTTCTCCAGCTTGGCGAACAGGCCGCGCATGCGCTCCTCGACCTGCTCGACGGAGCCGATGTGGGTGAAGGCGCCGCGGCCGAGCTCGGAAGCCCGCGTCATCAGATAGGTGTTGGGCGCGGAGCCGATGCCGACCATGAAGATGTGCGAGCGGCCGCGCATCGCGGTGATGGTCTCGAACAATTGCTGTTCGTTGCCGATCGCGCCGTCGGTGAGGAACACGATCTGGCGAACCATGTTGGTATCGCCGATCTTGTCGGTCAGTGCCGCACGCATCGCCGGCACCATCTCGGTGCCGCCACGCGCCTGCAATGCGCCGACGAATGACGTCGCTTCGCCGACATGGGCGGTATCGGCCGGCACCGAGGTCGGAAACAGCACGTCCATGGTGTCGTCGAAACGGATCACGTTGAAGCGGTCGTTCGGCTGGAGACGGCCGAGCGCATAGAGCAGGCTTGCCTTGGCCTGTTCGATCGAGGTGCCGCCCATCGAGCCCGAATTGTCGATCACGAACACCACTTCGCGCGGCAGCGGCTTCTGTGTTGCCTGCTCGGCGGCCGGCGGCGTGACGAAGGCGAGCAGATAGTCGGCGTCGCCGACATGCTCGCGGAACAGGCCGACCGACGGCGCCTTCTCGGCCGCCGGCTTCCAGGTCAGCTCGAAATCGCGGTCGGCCGGCACGGTGCCGTCGGCAAGCGTCACGACTCGCGTCGTGTTGTCCGGGCTCTCGATCTTGACGTTGTGATGGTGGCTCTTCACCTCGCCGAGCGCAAAGCCGGCTTTCAGGTGCACCGCGATGCTGGTCGGATTGATCGGCGGACTCTTGGCGGGATCGAGCACCGGCGGCGAGATGCGGTCACGGTCGGGCACCGGATCGGAACTGGTTGCGCCCCAGCCGGAGCCGTCCTTGCGGAAGTCGACGCTCTGCACGATCGGCGCCGGATTGTAGCGCGGCCCGACCACGAGCGGCACGCGCAGCGAATATTCGTTGCCGGATTGATGCACCGGCTCTTGATATTCGATCTGCACCAGCACGGTTTCGCCGGGGCCGATATTGGCGACCGAATTGGTGAAGATGTTCGTCCGCTCCTGCTCCGTGAGCGCGGCCTTCTGTCCGTTGCGACGCGCCTGTTCGTAGATCACGCGCGCCTGTTGCCGCTCCTTGATGTCGCCGACGATGACGCGGTCGCCGACCACCATCTTGAGCGTGTCGACGGCGCCGTCGGCGGCCAGCGGATAGACATAGGTCGCCTCGACCCAGTCCTTGGTCGGGTTACGGAAGACCTGCGTGACGCGCGTGCGCAGCGTCGGGCCGGACACCGTGATGTCGACATCGATCCCGAGACGGATGGCTTCGGTGGTGGCGCCGTCCTCCTTCAGGAGGAGGCTGCCGGACTTGGCGTCGCCGGGCTGGAGCAGGCCGGCCTGCTCGGTCGTCGCCGACCAGGAGGTCTCGAAGCTCACCAGCAGGGCCACGAAACTGACCAGGAGCACGGCGATGCTTTGCGCCAGAAGGAACAGGCCGACCTTGATCAGCCTCCCAAGCCAGGGGTGTTCGTGGCTGTCGACCGCGTCGTAATTGTCCATTTGGCCTGCTCCCGAAGTGTTTCACGCCCCTGAGCATCGGTCGGGAGGGGGCGTTGTCGCGAGCAGATTGATCGGCAATGTTCCGCCGCGGCTGGCCTTGCCGGCTGCCGTCTTGGCGGCTATGTCCGGTTTTGTGCTGATTTGTCCGCCCTGCTAGACTGGCCGCAGTGGAGCAGGGTTAACGATGCAGACGCCGGATAAACTCAACGACGGGCAGCTTTCGGACGAACAAAGCCGCGAGGTTGCGGAGACGATCCGCGAGGAAATCGCAAGGCGCCGGATTTCGCGGCAGGCGCTGGCCGAGCAGGCCAAACTCAGCCTGTCGACGCTGGAGAAGGCGCTCGGCGGCCGCCGCCCGTTTACCCTGGCGACCACGGTCCGGCTCGAGCAGGCGCTGGGCGTGTCCCTGCGCAAGACCACGGTGACGCCAGCGCCCGTGGCAGGCAACGACGTCGCGCCTGACAGCCTCGGCTCCTATTCGCATCGCGCCGTGACCTGGCTGGAAGATGTCTACATCACGCTGCGGCCGTCCTTTGGCGACAAGGATGCGATCTTTGCCTATCGCACCGAGATCGTCTGGGAGCCGAAGGTCTCCTCGCTGGTCTTCCGCGAGGGCGAACGGACCGATGCGGCCTATGAGCACACCGGCGAGGTTGCCGTGCCGCATCAGTCGGGGTTCATCTACCTTGTCATCAACAAGCATGGCCAGCATCGCGTGATCACGGTATCGCGGCCAACCGTGTCCGGCGCGATGTATGGCATCATCTCGACGCTGCGCGCCGGCGCCGGCTCGCAGCTGACGCCGGTCGCGGCACCCATTGCCTATGTGCCGGCACGGAATATCGCCGATCCGGCTGTGGGCCGGATCGCACCGGACCAGGTGAATTACAAGCTGTATCGCGATCACCTTCGGCGTACCGTCGACGAGTCTTTTGCGCTCTTTCTGCCAGCCTGAACCTGCGCCCGAATTGGCGTCCCGCGCGATCATGTTGAGGGGTGAAATCCGGCATGAAATCCGGCTTGGGTCCCGACCGGCCGCTGTTCTCCGTCATCATCCCGCTCGAATCTCACCGCGGGCAATGGGAGCAATCCTGGCTCGGCTGGACGGCGCAGACGGCGGACCGGTCTCTCTATGAGATCATTCTGGTCGTGCCGCGCGATTTCACGGCGCTCACGGAGCTGAAGCAGCTCGCGGGCGACCGAGCGCAGCTCGAATTCGCCGACTCCGTCCACGATATCGGGCTCAGCGCAATCGGCGCCGCCAGGGCGCGGGGCCGCTATCTGTTCTTTACGGAATCGCATTGCCGGCCGGAGCCCGACGTGATTGCGCTCTGCATCCGCGCGATCGACGATCATCCCGATTGGGCCGGGTTTTCCTGCCGCTCGGTCCCGATCTGCCACAACCGCCTCTCGGAGGCGGAGGCCGCGATGTACCAGGCCGACATCGAGTTCGGCATGAAGCAGCATCCCTGGCGCAAGGTGCTCGACCAGTGCTTCGTGACGCGGCGTGACGTCTACGAGGAGTGCGGGGGCCTGCGCGAAGAGCTAGGTCATTTCGCCGAATGGGTGCTCGCCGCCGGGTATTTTGCGCGGGGCTACGCCATCGGCTATCTCGAGGAGGCGCGCTTCCACCACTATTACGTCGGCCGGATCGGCGAGCTGAAGACGTTCACGCTCGATTTCGTGCAGGGCGAGATCCGTTATCTCAGCGAGGATCGACACGATCAGGGCTGGGAGCTGCTCGAGATTCCCCACGAATGGAGCGAGCCGTACAATTTCGATGGTGCGCTTGCCCTCCATGCACTGAACGCGCTGATGCGCTACGGGGGCTGGAGGCGGTTCGACGAGAAGCTGCAGGCCATGTGGCGCTGGACCGCGCCGGCGCTGCTCGGCGATATCCGTCCACGTCTCGCCGCACGGTTCGCGGTCGCATATGCACGATCGATGCTGACGGGACTGGTGGTGGTCGGGTCGAGCGACGCCATCGCCCATTGGATGAAGCGCTACATCGCATCGCTGATCCGCCTGCAGCGGCTCGAATGTATCGGTCGCGTTCGCGGGCACGTCAGGCCTGCGCCGAAACTGCTCGGCGATCACGTCCTCGCGCAGATCGGATTTCACGCCGAGGAGACGGCGGCCGGCTACACATTTCGCTGGAGCGAGCCGCAGGCGGCCGTTCGCATCAAGGGAACGGCTGGGCGCAATACGGTCTGCATCCGAAGCCCTGCGCTGCGTGCGCCGCTCGACCAGATCGGCACGCAATTCTATCTCGACGGCGCGCGTGTCGATCCCGCCGCGATCGAGATCGGTTGCGACCGCTACACGCTCAGCCTGGATCTGCCAAAATCAGGCGTCGCCACCCTGGCATGGGCCTGCCCGGTGCTCAGGGGTGTCGGTGATGCGCGCCGTCTCGGCCTCTCCGTCGTGGCCATCGATGTGAGCCGGGACGTGCGCGATAGCGATCAAAAAGATGGCGGCCTTTCGGCCGCCATCCCGCGCGTGTCGGCAATTTCCGATCGCAGCTAGCCGCTCGGTTCTGCGCTGATGATGGGGCCGAACAGCTCCCACTGGCCGCTCTTGAAGCGCCACATCTTGAGCTGCTCGATCGGCGCAAAGTCGGTGGCCGAGGTGTTGATCGTGATCCCCGGAATCAGCGTGTCGGGGGTGAAGTCCTTCAGGCTGGCGGCCTGCTTCATCACGTTCTCGCGGGTGAGATTGTCGCCCGCCTGCTTCAGCACCTGCACCATGGTCTGGGCTGCGGCGTAGCCATAGACCAGATTGGCGTCCGAGATGTTCGCGCCGGGCATGTACTTCTCGATGAAGGCCATGAACTTCTTCATGCCGGCATCGTCCTTCCACTGCGGATCCGAGGCATCCTTGAGATAGCCGGCCGAGAGCACGCCTTCGGAGGCCTCGAGGCCGGCAGGCTTCATCACCGCGCCGATCGACACCGATACGTCGGTCATCAGATGCATCGGTTTCCAGCCGAGCTCGGCGATCTTCTTGATCGCCTGCGCCGCGAACTTGGGGGTCGCGATGTTGACGAACGTATCGGCGCCGGTGTCCTTGAGCTTGACGATATGGGCGTCGATCGACGGCTCCGACGTCTCGTAGCTTTCTTCGGCCACGATCAGCTTCGAAGCCTTGTCGCCGAACACGTCCTTGATGCCGGCAAGGTAGTCTTTGCCGAAATCGTCGTTGGCATAGAAGATCGCAACCTTCGCGTCCGGCTTCTCCTTCAGAATGTATTTGGCGAAGATTCGCGCCTCGACCCGGTAGCTCGGCTGGAAGCCCATGGTCCAGGGGAAGTTGTGCGGATCGTTCCACTTGCTGGCGCCGGTGGCAAGGAACAGCTGCGGCACCTTCTTGGCGTTGTGATATTTCTGCACGGCGGTCTGGGTCGGCGTGCCTAGCGCGTTGAACACCAGGAAGACCTCGTCGCTCTCGATCAGCTTGCGGATCTGCTCCACCGTCTTCGGCGGCGAGTAGCCGTCGTCATAGGAGATCCAGTTGATCTTGCGGCCGTTGATGCCGCCCTGATCGTTGATCATCTTGAAATAGGCTTCCTCGGTCTTGCCGATGACGCCGTAAGCGGAAGCAGGTCCCGAATAGGCCTCGACATTGCCGAGCTTGATCTCGGTGTCGGTGACGCCGGTGTCGTAGGCCTTCTGTGCCTGGGCGCCGTGGGCCGTGAATAATGCCAGGGCCGCTGTAGCGGCGAGCAGGGAGAGTTTCCTCTTCATAAAATTTCCTTGGGTTTCTTGGTTGGGGACAGGCACGTCAGAAACAAAGAAGCGCCCGCAAGGGGCGCTTTGATCAGGCGTTGGCGACTTTCTTGTCGACCTCGGAAGCGACCGAGAATTCCTTGCGCAGGGTCGGCTTGTGGATCTTGCCGGTGGCGTTGCGCGGCAGCGAATCGACGAAGCGGACCTGGCGCGGGCATTTGAAGCGCGCGAGATTGGCCGCGCAATGCGCAAAGACGTCGGCCTCGGTCAGCCGCTGGCCCTGTTTGACCGCAACGATGGCGAGGCCCACTTCGCCCCATTGCGGATCGGGAATGCCGATCACCGCGGCCTCCGCGATCGCGGTGAGCTGATGCAAGACATTCTCCACTTCAGCGGGATACACGTTCTCGCCGCCGGAGATGTACATGTCCTTCCAGCGGTCGACGATGTAGTAGAAGCCTTCGTCATCCACGCGTGTCGCATCGCCGGTGTGCAGCCAGCCGTCGGTGAAGGAGGATTTGTTCGCGTCCGGCCTGTTCCAGTAGCCCGGCGTGATGTTCGGTCCCTTGACCCAGAGCTCACCGAGCTCGCCGACATCGGCATCGCTGCCGTCCGGGCGCACGATCCGCACCTCGGTGTGCAGCACTGGCTTGCCGGCGGAGCCGGCCTTGCGCGCCGCGTCCTCACGGTCGAGCACCAGCACGGCCGGCGACGTCTCGGTCATGCCGTAGCCCTGCTGAAGCGCGACGCCGCGCGCCTCCCACACCTTCAGCAGCGGCACCGGCATCGGAGCGCCGCCGACACCGCAGACGATCAGCCGAGAAAGGTCCGTCGTCGCGAAGGCCGGCTGCTGCGCCATGAATTGATAGATCGCGGGCACGCCGAAGAACACGTTGATGCCTTGCGCGGGGTCGTTGATCAGGCCGAGCGCGATGCCGGGATCGAATGCGCGCATGATCATCACGGTGCCGCCGGCATGCAGCACGGGGTTGGTGTAGCAGTTGAGCCCGCCGGTGTGGAACAGCGGCAGCACGGTGAGCAGCACCGAGGACGGTCCGATGCAGGCGGGCCCGCCGAGATTGACGCAATTCCAGAAGGTCATGCCATGGGTGATGGTCGCGCCCTTCGGATGTCCCGTCGTGCCCGACGTGTACATGATGGTCGAGACATCATCGAGCGTGACGTCCTCGGCGCGATCGAGCGGTTTTGCAGAGGCGATGCCGGCCTCATAGCCGCCGCCGGGGCCAAGCAGCAAGCTGGTGGCGACGTTGCAGAGCTTTGCCACGGTGAGCGCCGTCTCGGCCAGCTCAGTGTCGTGGATCATCACCTTCGGCGCACAATCGCCGGTGATGAACTGAAGCTCGGGAACGGTGAGCCGGGTGTTCAGCGGCACGAAGACCGCGCCAAGCCGCCCGCAGGCGAACTGCACCTCCAGCGTGTCGGTCGTGTTCAGCGCCAGTACCGCGACGCGGTCGCCGCGCGAGACATTCAGCGTGTGGCGGAAGAACGAGGCGAGGCGCGAGACGCGGGCGTCAAGCTGCCCATAGCTGAAGCGGCGCTCGCTCGCGAGATCGATGGCCGCAACCCTGTGAGGTGCGCGGCGCGCATGATGAGCGATCCAGTCGTAGTAACGAACGGCCAAAAATCCCTCCCTCGGCGGTCTTGTGCCACCTGAATTTTATTGCTGTGCACCATGCCCGGCATGGCCCTGGGAGGCCAGCCGGAGTTTTGTGCAGCAGTCTTTTTTGATTTGGAGTTGGCCTGCGAGGGGTGAAAACCGTCTTGCGTTGAGTTGCTAGGATATGGGGCTTGTGCCGGAGTGGGCCGATTAGGCTTCTGGTGCGCTTATGATGGGAGAAACCGAATTATCGTATTTCAGGACGCTTTTGAGATGAGAGCGCAGAGGGTAAGTTGCACCATTGCGCCTAATGCGTGTAGAGGGGATTGGGAGACAAATGGATTATCGAGATACTTGGTTGTGGCAGCGAGCCTTTGTTCAGTCGCGCCAAGACGCCACCCAATCAGAGCAGCAGTACTTTCAGGAACGCTATTTCTCGATGCGAGAGAAGGCGGCGGCGCTCGTCGGCCGAATTCAAGCCGATATGCCAACGATGACCGTCCATGACGTTTCTCACCTAGATTCGCTTTGGGAGATGGGCTCAATCTTAGCGAGAGAAAAGGTCGATCTTAATCCGCCCGAAGCCTTTGTATTCGGAGGGGCCATACTTCTGCACGATGCCGCGATGACCGTCGCCGCTTACCCGAACGGACTAGCGGGCTTAAAAGAAACCCTGGCGTGGAAAGACAGCTACGCAAGAATTTCTATGACTGCTCAGGAAGCGTCCGGCGACTCTCCAAGCGACCAATTAATTGAGGAACTCGCGACCGCCGATGCGCTGCGCATCATGCATGCGCCACAAGCTGAAAAGCTGCCGTCGATGTCATGGAAATCCTCTGTGGGAACCGATGAGTTCCTAATCGACGATCCGGAGATCCGAAATTTCTACGGACCTAAGATCGGTCAGTTGGCTCACAGCCATTGGTGGCCCATTGCTCGGGTTGAGGACGATCTAGCGAACGATCTTGGTCCACTGGGAGGAAGAACCGGAAATCGTATTGATTTGACCAAGATTGCCTGCCTTCTGCGAACATCGGACGCTATGCACATCGATCGGCGGCGAGCACCCGCATTCTTGCGGAAGCTCCTGAATCCGCAAGGCGTCTCCTCGCAACACTGGGCTTTTCAAGAGCGGATGGCAGTGCCGTTCGTCGACGAGGAGGCGCTAGTCTACACGGCAGCGCCTCCCTTCGATTTGAGCCTCGCTGAAGCGTGGTGGCTTGCTTATGATGCGCTTGTACAGGTCGACAAGGAGCTTCGTAGCGTCGATCATCTTCTCCAAAAACGAAGTACGGGACGTCTGAATGCAAATCGTGTGAGGGGGATTGATGGGCCGAGGGAGCTTGCCAAGTTTGTAGAAACGATCGGATGGGTACCTGTCGATAGTACGGTTCGCGTCTCTGATGTACCGAAGATCGTTTCGACGCTTGGGGGACGAAAGTTATATGGTAACGAACCCGCCGCGGCTCTCAGGGAGCTTATACAGAACGCATCAGATGCCGTAGCCGTTCGCCGAAAGCTCCAACAGAGGTCTCAGACTTGGGGGCAGGTCACTATAGGTCTTGAAAAACGAGACCATGAAACTTGGCTCGTAGTAGAGGATACGGGCGTTGGGATGTCGCCGAATGTGCTCACGGGGCCTCTGATCGATTTCGGCAACTCCTTCTGGAGGTCGCCTCTGGCGGCCCAAGAGTTTCCGGGTATTCAGGCGTCCGGCCTTACAGTGAGGGGAAAGTTTGGCATAGGCTTCTTTTCAATCTTTATGCTTGGGAAGAAGGTGAGTGTCACCTCTCGTCGATACGACAAGGCCTCCGATTCTGCGCGCACGCTGGAGTTCCAACATGGCTTGGCTTCGCGTCCAGTTCTCTATGAAACTGATCCGCAGGACTACCCAATTGATGGCGGGACTCGGGTTTCGGTTTGCCTCGACAAAGACCCAACTCTGACTGGGGGGCTTTTGCACCCAAGCAAGTATGGGGAAGCAACGCCATTGCTGTATCTAGCTGCATCCATTGCTCCGAACCTCGACGTCGATCTCGTAGTTAAAGAAGGTGATTCTGAAGAATGTGTGGTTCGGCCGAGAGACTGGCTGACTCTTGCTGAGAGCCGATTTTTTGCACGACTTTCGGCTGCGGCCTTAAAGGACAAGGATGCGAGGGCCGATGATCATTCACGGCTGAGAATTTTGACTCGCGACGGGCAAATCTATGGTCGTGCGATGATTGAGACCGCACGATTCGGTAGTGGAGGGCGTGGCTGTATTACTGTGGGTGGCCTTCGTGCAAGGAATATTGGCTATATCTCTGGTTTGCTCGCTGGCAGGGAGATTACGGCTGCGCGAAACGATGCGCTCGCGTTAGTGCCTCTGGACGTGTTGTCAATGTGGGCAACCGAGCAGGCTGATCTGATTTCCCAAACGCTGATTGGTGACGAAGGCAAGGCGCGTGGGGCGCAAACCATCTTGGCATGTGGAGGATCGATCGGAGATTTGCCGATTGCGAGATTGAACGGCGATTGGCTGTCAACGAGCGAGCTAATTGAATTTCTGTCTAGCCGCGAGCAACTCGACGTCTATTTTGGCAGCGTCGACTACGATGCAGACCTAGAGGTTCATCCGAAGGAGTTTGAGAGCTCGTTCGAAGAGGACTCGCAGATACTCTTTGTGCCCAACGAATACGCAGGCTATGGGCCAATAAATCTCTTAGAATTCTTTTCGGAGGCGACTAAGACCGAATTGCCATCCAATCTTGAGGAATTCGTTCGAAGTGTAATTGAGAACGCGTGGGCCCCGTGGAGGAGCGACGAAAACGTTGTGGTGGGTTCCGTCAACGGAAGTGAAATCTTCCGAGAGGTCATCAGGTTCGAAAAGGACGCGGAGAGCGCGGCGTAATCACGGTTGCATCTCGAAAGCTTTCCAGCCAGCCACTCCGCGCAAGTGAGCCGCCGATGTTCCAGCCATGGTGACAGAAGAGAGTCGTCGAAGACGCGCATGCTATGAAGAGCCCGTTTTACACCGCCGAGCACGATGCCTTCCGCGAAATGATGCGCCGTTTCGTCGACAAGGAAATCGCGCCTTTCGCCCATGAATGGGACGAGGCCGGCGAATTCCCCCGCGCGCTCTATCGGAAAGCGGCCGAGATCGGCCTCTTGGGCCTCGGATTCCCCGAGGAATATGGCGGGATCGCCGCCGACCAGTTCATGAAGATCGTCGCCAGCCAGGAGCTGGCGCGGGCAGGTGCCGGCGGTGTCAGCGCCAGCCTGATGAGCCACACCATCGGCTCGCCCCCGATCGCCCGCGCGGCGCGACCGGAGGTGAAGGCACGCGTGCTGCCTCAAGTGCTCTCCGGCGAGAAGATCTCCGCGCTCGCGATCACCGAGCCGGGCGGCGGTTCTGACGTCGCGAACCTGCGCACAAGGGCCCGGCGCGACGGGGATCACTACGTCGTGAGCGGCGAAAAGACCTTCATCACCTCGGGCGTCCGCGCCGATTATCTGACCGTTGCGGTGCGCACGGGCGGTGAAGGCGCCGGCGGCGTCAGCCTGCTCCTGATCGAGGGCGATACGCCCGGCCTGTCGCGCACCAAGCTGAAGAAGATGGGCTGGTGGGCCTCCGACACCGCAACCTTGCATTTTGACGAGTGCCGCGTGCCGGCCGAAAACCTGATCGGCGAGGAGGGCCAGGGTTTCAAGATCATCATGCGGAATTTCAACAGCGAGCGGATGGGCGTGGCGGCGGGCTGCACCGCCTTCGCGCACGTCTGCCTCGACGAAGCGATCGCCTACGCCAAGGAACGCAAGACTTTTGGCAAGCCGCTCGCGCAGCATCAGGTGATCCGCCACAAGATCGTCGACATGGCGCAGAAGGTCGCAGCGTCGCAGGCGATGCTGGAGCTGCTGGCCTGGCGTCTGGAGCAGGGCGAGAGCCCGGTCGCCGAAATCTGCATGATGAAGAATCAGGCGACGCAGACGATGGCGTTCTGCGCCTCGGAAGCCGTGCAGATTTTTGGCGGCGCCGGCTTCATGCGCGGCATCAAGGCCGAGCGCATCTACCGCGAGGTCAAGGTCAACGCCATCGGCGGCGGCACCGAGGAGATCATGAAGGATCTGGCGTCGCGACAGATGGGGTTGTGACGCACGCTGTCGTTCCGGGGCGACGCAAAACGTCGAACTATGGTGCGCAATTGCGCACCTGAGAACCCATCGGGCTCCAGACGCTGTAGAGGAATGGATTCCGGGTTCGCGCTCCGCGCGCCCCGGAATGACGAGAGGGTAGAATGCTATTCACCGCCGACCACGACGATATCCGCCGTTCCCTGCAAAAATTCATCGCGGGCGAGATCAACCCGCATGTCGATGAATGGGAGAAGGCCGACATCTTCCCGGCGCACGAGCTGTTCAAGAAGATGGGCAGCCTCGGCTTCCTCGGCTTGAACAAGCCTGTCGCGTTCGGCGGCTCCGGCCTCGACTATTCCTATGCGCTGATGATGGCGGAGGAGCTCGGCGCCATTACCTGCGGCGGCGTACCGATGGCGATCGGGGTGCAGACCGACATGGCAACGCCGGCGCTGGCGCGGTTCGGTTCGGATGAGGTACGGCGCGAGTTTCTCAGCCCGTCCATCTCCGGCGACTACGTCGCCTGCATCGGTGTCTCGGAGCCCGGCGCGGGTTCGGACGTGGCCTCGATCAAGACCAGTGCGCGTTCCGACGGCGACGACTACCTCATCACCGGCGGCAAGATGTGGATCACCAACGGCACCCAGGCCGACTGGATCTGCCTGCTGGCCAATACCGGCGACGGCCCGGTTCACCGCAACAAATCGTTGATCTGCGTGCCCATGAAGGCCAAGGGTGTCACGGTCGCGCGAAAACTCGACAAGATGGGCATGCGCTCCTCCGACACCGCGCAGATCTTCTTCGACAATGTCCGCGTGCCCAAGCGCAACCGGATCGGCGAGGAGGGCAAGGGCTTTACCTACCAGATGATCCAGTTCCAGGAGGAGCGGCTCTGGGGCGCGGCGGCCTGCCTGAAGGCGCACGAATACATCATCAACGAAACCATTGAATACACCCGCAACCGCAAAGCCTTCGGCCAGAGCATCCTCGACAACCAGATCGTGCACTTCAAGCTCGCGGAGATGCAGACCGAGGTCGAGCTGCTGCGCGCGCTGATCTATCGCGCCGCCGAGCAACTGGTCGCCGGCGAGGATGTCACCAAACTTGCGACCATGGCCAAGCTGAAGGCCGGCCGACTCGGCCGCGAACTCACGGACGCCTGCTTGCAATATTGGGGCGGAATGGGCTTTACCAACGAGACGCCGGTCAGCCGCGCCTATCGCGACAGCCGCCTGACCTCGATCGGCGGCGGCGCCGACGAGGTCATGCTGATGGTTCTGTGCAAGATGATGGGCACGCTGCCGGGAAGTAAGGGGAAGGCATCATGATCACGCTCTATCATTGCGACGCCGCGCGCTCGTTTCGTCCACTCTGGATGCTGGAGGAGATGGGACTGCCGTATGAGCTGAAGATGCTGCCGTTCCCGCCGCGGGTCTTCGCCAAGGAATATCTTGCGCTCAATCCGCTCGGCACGATTCCCTTTATGGTCGATGGCGAGACGAAGATGACGGAGTCCTCCGGCATCTGCCACTATCTCGGTGTCAAATACGGTCCGACGCCGCTGATGCTGCGCTCCGAGGATCCCGCCTACGGCGCCTTCCTGAACTGGATGTATTTCAGCGACGCCACGTTAACCTTCCCGCAAACGCTGGTGCTTCGTTACACCCAGCTCGAACCGGAGGAGCGCCGCAATCCGCAGGTCGCCACCGACTACGCCAAATGGTTCCTGGGTCGGCTGCGCGCCGTGGAGTCGGCGACAGCGAATGCCGAGACCTTGTGCGCGGGACGCTTCACCGCCGCTGACATTGTCATCGGTTACGCGCTCCGGCTTGCCGAGAGTATCGGGCTTGCCAAGGATTTCGGGCCGAATGTCGCAGCCTATTGGGCGCGCCTGCAGCAGCGCGACGGCTTCAAGCGCGCGGTTGCGGCGGAGCAGAAGGCCGGCACTGAACAGAATGTTGCGCCGCGCGTGCGGGCGTAAGCATTCCGCAGGATGGGACTACGGTCTCATCGTGGTTCCGGGGCGACTGATCGTCGTCCCGGAATGGTAATCTTTTGCGCGGCATGACGGCGCTATCCCGCCGTGACAGCGCCCAAATTTCCGCTAAGGTGACCTCCGTCCGCAGCGGCCAAAGAGCCGCGCGAGGAGGAACCCAATGGAAGACAAGGGTCGCGAATCCGACCATCTGATGCTGATCACGCCGGAGCGGGTGTTTTATGCCGGCTTGCTCGGCAGGCCCCGCAAGCGGACCCCAGGTTGCTGCCACGTCTATGTCGCCGTGAAAGGCAGCCTGCATCTGACCATCGACGACGTTCTCGCCACTGCCGAACTGTTCGTCACCCTGCCGAACCAGCGGCACTCCATCGCCAGCGACTACCGCACTGCAATCAGCGTGACGCTCGAGCCCGAAAGCATGCCGGACGGCGTGATCGAGGCCTTGGCCCAGCGACTGATGGGACCGGACCGTGCGGTCTATGCCCGAAAAATCCTCGCCGCCTACGCGCTGCTGCGCCAGCGCCGTTATGGCGACATCAGCACCGCCGAATTCGACGAGATGTGCTTTGGCGAGGCGCTGCCGCGCCGTGTGCTCGACCCGCGCGTCACGCGCGCCGTCGCCCGCATCGAGCGCTTCTCGGGTGAACCGGTAACCGCCGACACCTGCGCGGCCGAAGCTGGTCTTTCAGCCTCCCGCTTCCTGCATCTGTTCAAGGAAGAGACCGGCATCTCGTTCCGCTCCTTCCGGGCCTGGAAGCGTGCGCGGCATCTGCTGCACTTCGCCAACCAGGATCTCAACCTCGCTCATCTCGCGCAGGATATCGGCTATCCCGATAGCACCCATTTCAGCCATTCGATCCGCCGCTTCTACGGATTGAAGCCACGCGCGATCTTCGTCGGCTCGCGCGACCTCGCGATCTATCGCAGCAGCGAGACGGTGCGGCTCGCGGAGGCGAGTTGACACTCTCGTAGGGTGGGCAAAGGCGCAAAGCGCCGTGCCCACGACCTCTCGGCAATTGGCAAAGATGGTGGGCACGCTTCGCTTTGCCCACCCTACGAAAGCTTGCCGTTTCTTCAGCTTCTCCGCGCAAGAAGCCGCATGCCCTGCATCACATGATCACCCACGTTGAATTCTCAACGTGCGAGACATCAGTGGTATGAGCGACAAGGCCGTCATCACCTGCGCGCTGAACGGCGTGCTCACCGACCCGAAGCAGCACAACGTGCCCGTGACGCCCGAGCAGATGGCGCGCGAGGCCAAGGCGGCGTTCGATGCGGGCGCGTCCATCATGCACATCCATCTGCGACGGCAGGCGCCGGGCAAGGGGCATCTGCCGTCCTGGGAGGTCGCTGTCAGCAAGGAGATCCAGCAGGCGATCCGCGAAGCCTGCCCCGGCGTCATCATCAATCACACCTCGGGCGTGTCTGGCCCCAACTACAGCGGCGCGCTCGATTGCATCCGCGAGACCAGGCCGGAGATCGCCGCCTGCAACGCAGGCTCGCTGAATTACCTGAAGGTGAAGGCTGACAATACCTGGGCCTGGCCGCCGATGATGTTCGACAACGCGGTCGAGAAGGTGAAAGACTATCTCGACGTCATGAACGCGGTCGGCACCATCCCCGAGTTCGAATGCTTTGACGTCGGCATCGTCCGCTGCGTCGGCATGTACCACCAGGTCGGCATGTACAAGGGTCCGCTCGAATATAATTTCGTCATGGGTGTCGCATCGGGGATGCCGTCGGACCCGGAGCTGCTGCCGATCCTGATCAAGCTGAAGCGGCCGGAAGCGCAATTTCAGGTCACCGCGATCGGTCGCGAGGAGATCTGGCCGCTGCACCAGCGCTGCGCCGAGCTTGGCGGTCACTTACGCACCGGTCTGGAGGACGCGTTCTATCTCGCCGACGGCAAGAAGGTGACGTCGAACGGCCAACTGATCGAGGCCATCGCCGCCTGCGCCCGTCGCGCCGGCCGCGACATCGCCAGCCCCGCCGAGGCGCGGAAGATCTTTGGGACGAACAGGTAGTTACACACTCGGTCATTCCGGGATGGCCCGAAGGGCCAAGCCCGGAATCCATAACCACGATCGGGAGTATGGATTCCGGGCTTGCGCTCCGCGCGCCCCGGAATGACGGGCAGGAGCTTTGATGTCCATTCTCGAAAACACCATCTCCCCCGGCAGCGCCGCCTACCATGCCAACCGCGACGGCATGCTCGGCCTGATCGACCGCATGCGTGGGCTGGAAGAGCGCACGCGCGCGGCGTCGGCTGCGGCCAAGGATCGCTTCCACAAGCGCGGCCAGCTGCTGCCGCGCGAGCGCGTTGCGCTGGTGCTCGATCCCGGCGCGCCCTTCATCGAGCTGTCGACGCTCGCCGGCTACATGTTCGACGTGCCGGATGCGAGCAAGAGCGTGCCGGGCGGCGGCGTCATCGCCGGCATCGGTTTCGTCTCGGGCATTCGCTGTATGGTCAGCGCCAACGATGCCGGCATCGATGCCGGTGCGCTGCAGCCCTATGGCCTCGACAAGACGCTACGGGTGCAGGAGCTCGCGCTGGAGAACAAGCTGCCTTACGTGCAGCTCGTCGAAAGCGCCGGTGCAAATCTGCTGCGTTACCGTGTCGAGGACTTTGTTCGCGGCGGTAACATCTTTCGCAATCTTGCGCGGCTCTCGGCCGCCGGCTTGCCGGTCGTCACTGTCACGCACGGCTCGTCCACCGCGGGGGGCGCTTACCAGACCGGCCTGTCCGACTACATCGTCATGGTCCGCGGCCGCACCCGTGCCTTCCTCGCCGGGCCGCCGTTGCTGAAGGCCGCGACCGGCGAGATCGCCACGGAGGAGGAGCTCGGCGGCGCCGAGATGCACACGCAAATCTCCGGTCTCGGCGACTATCTCGCCGAGGACGACCGCGACGCGCTGCGCATCGCGCGCGAGATCATGGCGGCGCTGGAATGGGAGCGGCCGGGCCGGGTGGCGTCGGAATTCAAGCCGCCACGCTACGACCAGGACGAATTGCTCGGCATCATGCCGATGGACCACAAGCGCCCGGTCGATATGAAGCAGGTGATCGCGCGCATCGTTGATGACTCAGATTTCACCGAGATGGCGCCGAATTACGGCCCGGCCACCGTCTGCGGCCATGCGCGTGTCGAAGGCAAGGCGATCGGTATCATCACCAACAACGGTCCGCTCGATCCCGCCGGCGCCAACAAGGCGACGCACTTCATCCAGGCCTGCTGCCAGACCCGCACGCCGATCCTGTATCTCAACAACACCACCGGCTACATGGTCGGAAAAGCCTATGAAGAAGCCGGCATGATCAAGCACGGCTCCAAGATGATCCAGGCGGTGACCTCGGCGACGGTGCCGCAGATCACCATCTATTGCGGCGCCTCGTTCGGCGCCGGCAATTACGGCATGTGCGGGCGCGGCTTCCATCCGCGCTTCTGTTTCTCATGGCCCAATGCCAAGACCGCCGTGATGGGCGGCGAGCAGGCCGCCGAGACCATGGCGATCGTGACCGAGGCCGCCGCAGCGCGCCGCGGCAAGCCGGTGGAGAAGGAGAAGCTCGATGCCATGAAGGCGCAGATCATCGGCGTGTTCGACGGCCAGATGGACGTGTTCTCGACCAGCGCGCGCGTGCTCGACGACGGCGTGATCGATCCGCGCGATACGCGCGCGGTTCTTTCCGAGGTGCTGGCGATCTGCCGCGAAGGCGATGCGCGGTCACCGCAGCGCATGCAATTCTCGGTGGCCCGGCCATGAGGAACGGATCAGTGCAGCACCGGCCGTTCTTCAAGGTCCTGGTCGCAAATCGCGGCGAGATCGCGCTGCGTGTGATGCGCAGCGCGCGGCAGCTTGGGCTTGGCGTCGTCGCGGTCTATTCGGATGCCGATCGCGATGCGCTCCACGTGAAGCAGGCCGATCAGGCGGTGCGGATCGGCGAAGCCCTGCCGGCGCAATCCTATCTCAACATCCCCGCGATCATTGGCGCAGCGAAAGCTAGCGGCGCGGATGCCGTGCACCCCGGCTACGGCTTCCTCGCCGAGAACGAAGACTTTGCACAAGCCTGCAAGGATGCTGGTCTCGTCTTCATCGGCCCGTCGCCGCAGGCGATCGAGGCGATGGGCAACAAGGCCGGCGCCAAGGAGATCATGAAGAAGGCCGGCGTGCCCTGTGTGCCCGGCTATCAGGGCGTCGACCAAGGCGACGAGGTCATGCTCGCGGAAGCCAGGAAGATCGGGTTTCCCGTCATGATCAAGGCCGTCGCGGGTGGTGGTGGGCGCGGCATGCGGCTCGTGACCGACGCTGCGTCGTTCGGCGATGCCCTGCGCAGCGCACGGTCGGAGGCGAAGGCGGCGTTCGGCGATCCCACCGTGATTCTCGAACGCGCAATTCAAAATCCCCGCCATATCGAGATCCAGGTGTTCGGCGACAGCCACGGCAACGCCATCCATCTCGGCGAGCGCGACTGTTCGGTGCAGCGCCGGCACCAGAAGCTGATCGAGGAGGCGCCGTCGCCGGCGGTGACGGCCGAACTGCGTGCGAAAATGGGCGAGGTCGCCGTCGCAGCCGTGAAGGCATTGCGCTACGAGGGCGCCGGCACACTGGAGTTTTTGCTCGATGCCAGCGGCGAGTTCTACTTCATGGAGATGAACACGCGTCTTCAGGTCGAGCATCCCGTGACCGAGGCGATCACCGGGCTCGATCTTGTCGAGTTGCAACTGCGCCTCGCGCGCGGCGAGCCGCTGCCGGTGAAGCAGCAGGACATCAAATTCTCCGGTCACGCCATCGAGGTGCGGCTCTGCTCGGAAGACGCCACGCAGGATTTCATGCCGCAGTCCGGCCGCATGGCGCGCTGGCAGGTGCCTGATGGCATTCGTGTCGAGCATGCGCTGCAATCGGGCTCGGAGATCCCGCCGTTCTACGATTCCATGATCGCCAAGGTGATCAGCCATGGCGCGACACGTGAGGAGGCAAGGGGGCGGCTGATCGTCGGACTTGAGCACCTCACGGCGTTCGGCGTGACCACCAACCAGGCGTTCCTGATGTCGTGCCTGCGCCATCCCGGCTTTGCCAGGGGCGAGGCGACGACGGCGTTCATCGGCGCGCATCGCGACGAGCTGTTGGCGCCGCGCGTGGACGCTGCCTTCGACACGGCATTGGCGGGCGTGCTGCTCTACGTCACCAATCCGCGCGCGCCGGCGTGGCGTAGTGGCCGGAGCTTGTCGGCGACGTTCCCGCTACCTGCCAAGCTCGAAATCGCGGGCCATACGCATGAACTGGAAATCACCCGCGAGCGCGATGGCAGCTACACCGTCATCGCCGGCGGTCGCCAGGACAAATTCGAGATCGATCAGCTCGATTCCGGCTCGATCCGCTTCCGCCATGACGGCGTGACGGACAGCGCAAAATTCCTCCGCGATGGCGACCGGCTCTACGTCCAGCACCGCGGCGTCCCGCTTGCGGTGACCGATCTCACGCTCGCTGCACCGAAAGCCGCAGCAAGCAATGGCGGCGACGGCAAAGTCCGCGCCGCGATGAACGGCCGCGTCGTCGCCGTTCTCGTCAAGCCGGGTGACCGCGTCACCGCCGGCCAACCGGTGATCACGCTGGAAGCGATGAAGATGGAGCACGTCCACAAGGCCGGCATCGACGGCGTGGTCGCCGCGATCGATGTCGCCGAGGGTGAGCAGGTGACGACGGGACGGATCGTGGCGGAGATCGGGGCGGGGTAGCTCGGCAAAGGCGGTTTTGTAGGGTGGGCAAAGGCGCAAAGCGCCGTGCCCACCAACATTGGCGATTGGGCGCGAACGGTGGGCACGCTACGCTTTGCCCACCCTACGGCACCATTTTCGGAGAAAACCAGAAATCGAAATAATTTCAACGTGATGTTGTCCCAACGTGCCGTGGGCTGCCTCCAGCCTCACCAGCAGCGGGCGTTCTCCGACGAAATATATTGAACATTGTTCATTTCTGAAATATAGATCTTGAACAGTGTTCAAATTAGGCGTGGCGGCCAGCAAGTTGTATGCTGACGACCGCACGCCCGGAGATCGACGCCATGCTCCTGTCAGTGTCCCCCCGCTTTACATTCGCGCCCCTGCAGGCTCGCGAAAAGTATCTGGCCGGCGCGCTCATTGTTCTGGCGCTGGCGGCGCTATTGGCGCCGGCGTTGCCAGCCTCTGCATGGCACACACCGCATTTCGTCGACACCCGCACCTGGCTCGGTGTTCCCAACGCCGGCGACGTGCTCAGCAATCTTCTCTTCCTGGCGATGGCCATCTGGGGCTTGGTGCGGCTGCGTGCCCGCGGTGACGGGCCCGTGGGTGCACGCTGGTTCTTCATAGGATTGATCCTCACTTGCGTGGGATCATGCTTCTATCATCTGGATCCCGACGCGCCGGAGCGGCTCGTGGCCGATCGTCTCGGCATGGCGGTGGCGTTCGCGGGCTTTCTGGGCATCGCGACAGGCGAGCGCATCAGCGTGCGCGCCGGTCAGGCGGTGGTCGTGCTGGTGACGGTTGCGGGCCTGCTCGCGGCCTGGGTGGCATACGAGAACCTTACGCCATGGGTGGTCGTGCAATTCGGCGGCATGGCGCTTGCCGTGGCACTGGCGTTGACGCGGCCCCTGCGTGGGGCGCTTGGCGTGCCACTGGGCAGCGTGATCTTCTTTTATGTGCTGGCCAAGCTTTTCGAGCTCGGCGACGTGGCCGTGTTCGAAGCGACAGGGCACCTCGTCTCGGGCCATACGCTGAAGCATCTGGCTGCCGCTCTGGCGGCGTGGCCGGTGATCCGTGCGTTGCGGCCTACGGACTCCGTCCCGTCCCCTCGTTGAGCAGGCACGCCACCTGATGCCCGTCGCCTGCGTCCATCAGCACCGGCCGCTCCGTCTTGCAGCGCGCCACCGCAAACCGGCAGCGCGTGTGAAACGCGCAGCCGGGCGGGGGATTGACCGGGCTCGGCACGTCGCCGTCGACCAGCGGGGCGAGCTTTTTTGCCAGCGGGTTGGCGATCGGCACCGAGGCGAGCAGGGCCTGCGTGTAGGGATGGCGCGGGTTGCGGAACAGTTCGTCCTTGCCGGCGATCTCGACGATGCGGCCGAGATACATCACGGCCACGCGGTGGCTGATATGAGCGACCACGGCGAGGTCGTGCGCGATGAAGAGATAGGAGAAGCCGTGCTGCTTCTGCAAATCGATCAGCAGGTTGATCACCTGCGCCTGGATCGAGACGTCGAGCGCGGACACGGGCTCGTCGCAGACGATCAGGCGCGGCTCCAGCGCCAGCGCCCGTGCGATGCAGATGCGCTGCCGCTGTCCGCCCGAAAATTGATGCGGGAAGTTGCGCATCTGGTCGGGCCGGAGGCCCACCTGCTCGAACAGCTTCGCGACGCGCGCTTCGAGTGCCTTGCCTGTCGCGAGACCGTGGACCGCGATCGGCTCGCCGACGATATCGCCCGCCGTCATGCGCGGGTTGAGCGAGGCGAACGGGTCCTGAAATACGATCTGCATCGAACGGCGATGCCGACGCAGCGCCGTCTTGGACAAATGCGTGATGTCCTCGCCGTCCAGGCGGATCTGGCCCGAGGTCGGTTCGACCAGCCGCAGCACGCTGCGCGCCACGGTTGATTTGCCGCAGCCGGATTCGCCGACGAGGCCCAGCGTTTCGCCCGCGCCGAGCGAAAACGAGACGCCGTCGACCGAGTGCACGGTGCCGACCTGTCGGCGCAGCACGCCGGCGCGCACCGGATAATGCTTCTTGAGGTCGGTGACTTCGAGAAGTCGCTCGGTCATGCCACCTCCGCCACTTCGGCCGCGCGCCAGCAGGCGGCGAGATGGCCGCCGCCCCAATCGGTCAGCGGCGGATATTCGGCTTCGCAGCGCTTCACTGCGAGCTTGCAGCGCGGCGCGAAAGCGCAGCCCTTCGGCAGCCGCACCAGCGATGGCACGGTGCCGGGAATTTCGTTCAGCCGCTCCTGCGCCGCGACGCCGGACGTGGGCACGGCCGGGATCGAAGCCATCAGCCCGCGCGTGTAGGGATGTTTTGGCGCGGCGAACAGCGCCTCGACGCTGGCCTCCTCGACCTTCCGGCCTGCATACATCACGATCACGCGCTGCGCGGTTTGGGCAACGACGCCGAGGTCATGCGTGATCAGCACGAGGCCGGTGCCGAGCTCTTTCTGGAGATCGAGGATCAACGCCAGGATCTGCGCCTGGATGGTGACATCGAGCGCGGTGGTCGGCTCGTCAGCGATCAACAGCGCCGGCCGGCACGCCAGCGCCATCGCGATCATTGCCCGCTGGCGCATGCCGCCGGAGAGCTGGTGCGGATATTCGCGCGCGCGCCGCGCCGGCTCGGGGATGCGCACCAGCCGCAGCATCTCGACCGCGATGTTGTGGGCCTCCTTGGTCGACAGGTTCCGATGCAGCCGCACCGCTTCGACGATCTGGTCGCCGATCCGCATCACCGGATTGAGCGAGGTCATCGGCTCCTGAAAAATCATGGAGATGCGATTACCGCGGACCTTGCGCATCTCCGCTTCGCTCAGCGCCAAAAGATCGGTGCCTTCGAGCGTGACGGTGCCGCCGACGATGCGACCCGGCGGGTCGGGCACCAGCCGCATCAGGGAGAGCGCGGTGACGCTCTTGCCGCAGCCAGATTCGCCGACGATCGCCAATGTCTCGCCGCGACTCACGGTGAACGACACATCGTCGACAGCCCTGAACAGGCCGGAATTGGTGAAGAACACCGTCTTCAGGTTCTTCACGTCGAGCACGAGATCGGAGGTGTCAGCCATCAGCCGCGCTGCCGGGGATCGAGGATGTCGCGCAAGGCGTCACCGAACAGGTTTGCGCCGAACACGGCGAGGCTGATCGCGATACCCGGGAAGATCACCAGCCACGGCGCGGTGCGGACATATTCGGCGGCGGACTCGGAGAGCATGCGGCCCCATGACGGATAAGGTTCGGGAATGCCGAGGCCGAGGAAGGAGAGCGAGGCTTCGGTGAGGATGGTCGAGCCGAGCTGGGCGGTCGCCAGCACGATCAGCGGCGCCAGCGTGTTCGGCAGCACGTGACGCAGCGCGATACGCACTTCGCTCATGCCGATCGATTTCGCCGCTTCCACGAACGGCTGCTCGCGCAGCGCCAGCGTGTTGGCGCGGGTGACGCGCGAGACGGTCGGGATCAGGGGAATGGCAATGGCGAGGATGACGTTCGGCAGCGATGGGCCGAGTGCCGCCGTCATGATCAGGGCCAGCACCAGCAGCGGCAGCGCCTGCAGGATGTCGGAAACGCGCTGGAACACGAGGTCGACCCAGCCGGAGAGATAGCCGGAGGTGAGGCCGACGATCACGCCGATCGTGCCGCCGAGCGCGGTCGAGCCGATTCCGACCGCGAGCGAAATCCGCGCGCCGTGGATGATGCGGCTGAACACGTCGCGGCCGAAGGAATCCGTGCCCATCCAGTGCGCGAGGCTCGGCCGCATCAGCGCGTGGGCGGAATCGACGCTCAGCGGGTCATAGCGCGCGATGAAGTCGGCGAAGATCGCCGTCAGAACGAACAGTGTCATGATGACGAGCCCGGCCGCGCCCAGCACGTGCCGCTGCGCCAGGAACAGTACGCGTCGCCAGCCGCCAGTCGCATGGGCGCCGGCCCGCCTCAGTTCAACGTCGAAGTCGATCGCGGCCAAGCTGATCTCCTAATCCGTGTATCTGATGCGTGGATCGAACACGGCGTAGAGCATGTCGACGATGAAATTCGCGCTGACCACCACCACCGCGATCAGCATCACCAGGTTCTGCACGATCGGATAATCCCGCCAGCGAATCGCCTCGACCAGGAAGCGGGCGACGCCGGGGATATTGAACACGGTCTCCGTGACGATCAGGCCGCCGATCAGGAACGCCGCCTCGATGCCGATCACGGTGATGACGGGCAGGATCGCGTTCTTCAGCGCGTGGTGATAATTCACGGCGGCGTCAGATGCGCCCTTGGCGCGCGCGGTGCGGATATAATCCTGCCGCAACACTTCCAGCATCGAGGAGCGCGTGATGCGCATGGTCAGCGCGGCGCTGCGGAAGCCGACCGCGGCGGCCGGCACGGCATAGGTCGCGAACGCCTCGAGCCACGTCGCGGGGTTGGGATTGAAGATCGGGATCTGGCCGAACATCGCCACGGCCGCGGTGAGGATCAGCAGGCCGAGCCAGAACGAGGGCAACGACAATCCGCTCAGGCTCACCACACGCAGCGCGTAATCGAGGCGCGTCCCCTGCTTGACGGCGCTGATGACGCCGAGCGGAATGCCGATCGAAGCCGAGAACAGCAGCGCGAGGCCGGCAAGCCGCGCCGTGATCGGGATCCGCGGCAAAATCTCCTGCAGCGCCGGCTTCTCCGACACATAGGAGTAGCCGAAGTCGCCGCGCAGAAAACCGCTGATCCAGTGCCAGTATTGCACGACCAGCGGCTGGTCGATGCCGAGCTCCTTCTCCAGATTGGCCTTGTCGGCGGGATCGACATAACCGGCCGCCGCGAACAGGATGTCGACGATGTTGCCGGGCACGATGCGCAACAGGAAGAAGATGACGACCGAGATCCCGAACAGGGTCACGAGCATCAGGAACAGGCGCCGTACCAGATAGGCAAACATTCGCGCCCTCCCGCCGAGCTGTCTCGCCCGTTCGCCGCGCTACTTGTCCATCCAAAGATCTTCGTACCGGTACCCATTATAGGAGCTGTTGGTCATCACAGTCACGCCCTTCACATAGGGCTGCCAGCAGGTGCCGGTGCGCGCGTGGAAGATGATCGGGCGGGCGACGTCCTCCTGCAACTTCTTGTCGATGTCCCACACCAGCTTCTTGCGCTTGGCGATATCGGTCTCCTGCGACTGCACGTCGAACAGCTTTTCGATCTCCTTGTTGCAGTAATTGGTGTAGTTGCGCTCGGAGCCGCAGGAATAGTTCTCGTAGAACGACTGGTCGGGATCGTCGACGGCGTTGCCGGTCAGGTTGAGGCCGAGCATGTAGTCCTTGCGCGCGATCTTCGGGAACCAGTTCGCGGTCTCGACCACGTCGAGCTCGCCGTCGATATAGATGCTCTTGAGCTGGTCAATCAGGATCACCGCCGGATCGCGGTAGACCGGGATGTTGCGGGTCGAGACCTTGACGGCGAGGTGCTTGTCCGGCCCGTAGCCGGCTTTCTGCATCAGCTTCCTGGCTTCCTCGCGGTTGGCGTTGATATCGGGACCGTACCCCGGAATGGTCTCCAGCATCTCCTTCGGCATGCCCCACAGACCGTTCGGTGGCGGCAGCATGGTGCCGCCTACATCGCCCTGGCCCTCGAACATGATCGAGATGAACGCCTTGCGGTCCAGCGACAGCGCCATGGCCTTGCGGATGTCGATGTTGTCGAACGGCGGCGCCGATGAATTGACGATGATGTTGGTCGCGACGTTGTTCGGCTCGACCTCGCAGATCGCGTTCGGCGCCTGCGATTTCACGTCTTTCAGCAGCGGAATGCTCACCTCGGTCGGGAAAGTCATGTCGAACTTGCCGGCGACGAAGGCGAGGATCGCGGTCGAGCGGTTCGGGATGATGGTGAACTCGATGCCATCGAGATAGGGCCGGCCCTTGCGCCAATAGTCGGTGTTGCGCGTCAGCTTGATCGATTCATTGGCCTTGAACTCGACGAATTTGAACGGGCCCGTGCCGATCGGATGCGTGCGCATGTCGCCGGGCGAGACGTGGCAGGGATAGACCGGCGTATAGCCGGAGGCGAGCAGCGCCAGCAGCGACGGCTGCGGGCGCTTCAAATTGAAGGAGACCTCGAAGTCGCCATTGGTCGAGACATCGTTGACCTGGTCGTACCAGCTCTTGCGCGGGTTCTGCCGGAACTTCTGCTGCGACTTGCCCATCAGCATGTCGAAGGTGCATTTGACGTCCGCCGAGGTGAATGGCTTGCCGTCGTGCCATTTGACGCCCTGGCGCAGCTTGAAGGTCAGCGTCTTGTTGTCGTTGACCCAGGCCCAGCTCTCCGCAAGTTCCGGCACGATGTTGTTCATCGTGTTCTGGGGCTCGTCCTGCTTGTAGATGACCAGATTGTTGAAGACCGGCATGAAGGGAACATTGAGCGAGTAGGTCGCGCCTTCATGGATCGAGGCGTTGCCGGGGCTGTCGCGGTGATACATCCGCAGGATTCCGCCCTGTTTGGGCTCGCCGGCGAAGGCATTGGTCGAAAACGCCAGCAAAGATAGCGCCGCCGTCGCGGCGAGCGCCCACACGCTCCGCATCCTCGGTCCTCCCTGGACATCAGCCGTTTACGGCCTGTTTGACCCGACGATAGCCGACGCGCGCGGAGGGAGGCAACGGGCGAAGCTGCTCAGCGGGCTTGGCAATTCGGATGACTTAACGCCGCAGGAGTTTCATAATCTCACAATGTGAGAGTGCAGGTGCGAAGGGCGGTTCCGTCGTGATGTTGTGCAGCACTGCACGAACAAACACCGGCCCCCCGTGCGCAATTGCGCACTAGGCCGGGACAACACCGAGAGTGAGGCGCGAGACTGCCCAAGCTTCTCACACAATCCTCGACGTCTTGTTGCCCCAGTAGCGGTCCCGCAGCAGCCGCTTGTACAGTTTCCCCGTCGGCAGCCGCGGCAACTCCTTCTCGAAATCGACCGAGCGCGGCACTTTCTGCCGCGACAGTGACGCCCCGCAGAAGGCAATCAGCTCCTCGGCGAGCGCTTCGTCGGGCCTCACGCCCGGCATCGGCTGCACCACGGCCTTCACCTCCTCGCCGAGATCGGCATTAGGCACGCCGAACACGGCGGCATCGGCGACCTTCGGATGGGTGATCAGCAAATTCTCGCATTCCTGCGGATAGATGTTCACGCCACCGGAGATGATCATGAAGGTGGCGCGGTCGGTGAGATAGAGGAAGCGGTCGTCGTCGACATAGCCGACGTCGCCGACGGTGCTCATGCTGCCGTCGGCCGAGCGCGCCTCCTTGGTTTTCTCGGGGTCGTTGAAATATTCGAACGGCGATCCCGTCTTGAACCAGACCTGGCCGGGCGTTCCGGTCGGGCACGGCCGCATGTCCTCGTCGAGGATGTGGAGATCGCCGAGCAGCACCTTCCCGACGGTGCCGCGGTGGCTCAGCCATTCCTCGCTGTTGCAGGCGGTAAAGCCGAGGCCTTCGGTGGCGCCGTAATATTCGTGAATGATCGGCCCCCACCATTTGATGATGTCGTCCTTGACCAGCGCCGGGCAGGGCGCAGCCGCATGGATCGCGATCTCGAGCGAGGAGAGGTCGTAGCGGCCGCGCACGTCCTCAGGCAGCTTCAGCATCCGCGAAAACATCGTCGGCACAAGCTGGCTGTGGGTGATGCCCCACTGCTCGACGAGCTGGAGGTAACGCTCCGGATCGAATGTCTCCATGATGACGACGGTGCCGCCCTGGCGGATGGTGAGGTTCACGGCGGCCTGCGGCGCCGAGTGATAGAGCGGCGCCGGCGACAGATAGATCATGCCCTCGCGGTAATGCCAGAGCTTGTGCAGGAAATCGAACAGCGGCAGATTGTGCTTCGGCGGTTCTTCCGGCAGCGGCCGAATGATGCCCTTCGGCCGTCCGGTCGTGCCGGACGAATAGAGCATGGCGGTGCCGAGCCATTCATCCGCGACCGGCGTCTTCGGCAGATCGGCGGTGACATCCGCGAGCCCGACGATGCGGTCGCTCTCGCCGGGGCCATCGGCGACGATGCAGAGCTTGATATCAGGGCAGGCCTGGATCGCTTCGCGCGCGACGTCCAGCTTCGCCACTGACGTGATCAGGATCTTCGATTGGCTGTTGACGAGGAGATAGGCCAGCTCACCGGGCGTCAGGAAGGAGTTGATGCAGGTGTAGTAGAGGCCGGACCGTTCGCCCGCGCCGCAGGCTTCGAGATAGCGGGAATTGTTCTCCATGAAGATCGAGTAGTGATCGAGCCGCCTCAAGCCGTGCTTGCGAAACAGGTGCGCCAGCCGGTTGCTGCGTGCGTCGAGCTCGCGATAGGTGACGGCCTCGCCCGTCGTCGCCATGATGAAGGCGGGTTGCAACGGGCGCAGACGGGCGTGCAGACCTGGGTACATCAGTCCTCCGGGATTGAACTCATGCGGCGAGAAGCAGGATTTCGCGCACCTGTGCAGGCGCCTCGATCTTGCGCGGATTGCGCGGGATCCAGTTGGTGCGCATCGCCTGTTCGGCGATGGCATCGAAATGTTCGGGCGAGACGCGGACGTCGGCGAGGCTGCGGGGCATGCCGAGCGAACGGATGAAGGCGTCGAGCACGTCGGCGGCGTTGTGGCCGGGAAAACCCATGGCGGCGGCGACGATCATCTGGCGCTCGGCGTTGGCGCTCGCGTTCCAGCGCATCACCGCCGGCAGCATGATGCAGGAGGTGTAGCCGTGCGGCACGTCGAAGGCCGCACCGAGCACGTAACCGATGCCGTGGCTCGCCCCCATCGGCACGCCGGCGGCGAGTGCGCCCATCGACAGCCAGGTGCCGATCTGCGCATCCATCCGCGCGTCGAGATCGCTCGCGTCGGCCTTCACCCGCGGCAGCGCGTCGGCGAGCATGGCGAGGCCCTTCACCGACTGCGCGTCGGCGTAAGGGTGGGTCTCGCGCGAGCAGATCGCCTCGACGCAATGGTCGACGGCGCGAATGCCGGTCGAGAGGAACAGCCATTCGGGCGTGTGCACGGTGATGGCGGGATCGAGGATGGTCGCGCGCGGCACGGTCAGCGGATGCCGCAGCATCTGCTTCACATGGGTGCTGCGGTCGGTGACGCCCGCGATCGACGAGAACTCGCCGCCGGCGATCGTGGTCGGCACGCTGATCTGGCGCACGGTCGGTGCCGTCATCTCCGGTGCGACGCCCTTGTGGACGCGGACACGGTCGATGCCGTCAATGTTGTCGATGCCGTTGGCGAGACAGATCTGTACCGCCTTGGCGCCGTCGGTGATCGAGCCGCCACCCACGGTGACGATCAGATCGGCGCCGGCCTCGCGTGCCGCATTGGTCGCGGCGATCACCGCCTCGCGCGGCGTGTGCGCCGGCATGGCATCGAACAGCCCGGCGCAGCGCGGCCCCAGCGCCTGGACGATTTTTGCGATCTCGTCGGTCTCCCGGTTCAGCGTGCCCGAGACCATCAGGAAGGCGCGGCGCGTTCCCAGCCGGTCCATCTGCGCGACAATGGCCTCAGTCGCCGGATGGCCGAATACGACCTCCTCGATCGCGCCGTAAACGACACGTCCCTGATGCACGCCTGTCCTCCCCGGACAATTCGTCTTGTTATTGTAAGGGCTAATCTAGCCGAGCGGCCGTCCCGCGTCATGTGCGAAGACGCTGGCTCTTTACCCTCCCCTGGAGGGGGAGGGTCGATCGCGCGAAGCGCGAGCGGGGTGGGGTGATCTCTCCACACGGGCACTGTTGGACGCGGAGAGACCGTCACCCCACCCCGTCTCACATTTCGCTGCGCTCAATGTGAGCCGACCCTCCCCCTCCAGGGGAGGGTGGAGAATGCGGCACGTTCATCGCCAACCTTAAGCACACCTGTCTGCGTGCGAGGTCGGCTATCCCGGAGTCAACCCGCCATCAGGCCAGGGCATTCTCTTGAGCATTGCGCGTGGTGTAGTCTTGAAGAGTTCATCATCGCGACCCATCTTGTGCCGCCCGCGGGTGGAGGACTACCCTGCATTTTCCGCGGCTTTTATGCGAGGACCTGGGATGAGTGGACCGGACGGAAGCGAGCAATTTGTCAAAACGCACGATTTCGTTCAGCCCAGGCCCCATCTTGCGCCTTACGCCATAGCCGGCCTTCTCGCGGCCGCCTTCGCGCTCAGTGGTTGCGGGCAGCCGAGCTCGCAAGCGGCAGCACCTCCGCCTCCTCCGGTGACCGTTGCCCAGCCGGTCAAGCGTACCGTCACCGATTGGGACGAGTACACCGGCCGGTTCGAGGCGGTCGAGGAGGTGCAGGTGCGCCCCCGCGTCGGCGGCTTCGTCAACTCCGTCGAGTTCCAGGACGGTGCGATCGTGCATCAGGGCGACCTGCTCTATGTCATCGACCCGCGCCCGTTCGAGGCGGTGGCCGAGCAGGCGGACGGCCAGCTCTCCGACGCCCGCGCCAAGGTGGAGCTCGCCAAGCGCGAGCTCGATCGCGGCCTGAACCTGGTGCAGACCAGCGCAGTGTCCGAACAGGTCGTCGACCAGCGCCGCCAGGCCTTGCAGGCCGCGCACGCTGCCGAGACCCAGGCCGAAGGCGCGCTGAAGGCCGCCCGGCTCAACATCGAGTTCACGCACGTGACCGCGCCGCTCACCGGCCGCGTCAGCCGCCATCTCGTCAGCCCCGGCAACCTCGTGCAGGGCAGCGACACCGGCACCTCGACGCTGCTGACCTCGATCGTCTCGCTCGACCCGATCTACATCTATTTCGACATGGATGAGACGACCTTCATCAAGTACAGCAAGCTATGGTTCGAGGGTAAGCGTCCGAGCTCGCGCGATACTGCGAACCCGGTGCAGGTGACGCTGGCCGGCGAGACCAAGCCGTCGCATGACGGCGCCATCAACTTCCTCGACAACCGGCTCGATGTCTCCACCGGCACGCTGCGCAGCCGCGCCGTGGTCAAGAACACCGATCTTTCGATCCTGCCCGGCCAGTTCGGTCGCGTCCGCCTGATCGGCAGCGCGCCTTACGAGGCGCTGTTGATCCCCGATGTTGCGGTCGCGACCGACCAGTCGCGCAAGATCGTGTTCGTGGTCAAGCCCGACGACACGGTGGAAGCGCGGCCGGTGGTGCTCGGTCCCCTCGACGACGGCCTGCGCGTGATCCGCGAAGGGCTGACGGCGGAGGACCGCGTCATCGTCAACGGCATCCAGCGCGCCCGTGTCGGCGCCAAGGTCGCCCCGAAGACCGCTCAAGCGCCGGCTGGTGGCAAGTCATGAATCTTGGCCGTCTCTCCATCAACCAGCCCATTCTGGCGATGGTGCTGTCGATCGTGCTGCTGATCGTCGGTGCGCTCGCCTATTCGACGCTGCCGGTCTCCGAATATCCGCAAGTGGTGCCGCCGACCGTCGTCGTCACCACGCAATATCCGGGCGCCTCGGCCCAGACCGTGTCCGACACCGTCGCCGCTCCGATCGAGCAGCAGATCAACGGCGTCGAGGACATGCTGTATCTCTACAGCCAGGCGACCTCGAACGGTCAGCTCACCATCACCGTCACCTTCAAGCTCGGCACCGACCTCGACAAGGCCCAGGTGCTGGTGCAAAACCGCGTCGCGATCGCGCAGCCGCAGCTGCCGGACGAGGTGCAGCGCAATGGCGTCGTCACCCGCAAGAACTCGCCCGACATTTTGATGGTCGTGTTCATGCTGTCGCCTGACGACACGTTCGACCAGCTCTACATCTCCAACTACGCGCTGCTCCAGGTCCGCGACCAACTGCTGCGCATCGACGGCGTCGGCGACATCCAGATCTTCGGCGCGCGCGACTATTCGATGCGGCTCTGGCTCGATCCCGACCGCATCGCCAATCTCGGCCTGACCTCGACCGAGGTGCTGGCCGCGATCCGTGCGCAGAACGTGCAGATCGCCGGCGGCCAGATCGCCGAGCCGCCGATCGCCGACCGCGCCTTTCAACCCAATCTGGTTTTCACCGGACGCCTGAAGGACCAGAAGCAGTTCGAGGACATCCTGATCAAGGCCGGCTCCGACGGCCGCACGGTGCGGCTGCGCGACGTCGCCCGTATCGAGCTCGGTGCTCTCGCCTATTCGACCAACAGCTTCCTGCTGCGCAAATCCGCGGTCGCCATGCTGGTGACGCAGCGGCCGGGATCGAATGCGCTGGCGACGGCAAAGAACATCTCCGACACGATGGCGACGCTCAAGACGAGCTTTCCGAAGGGGCTCGACTACAACATCGGCTACAATCCGACCGAGTTCATCGCACAGTCCGTCCACGAGCTGATCAAGACCATCTACGAAGCCATGCTGCTCGTGGTCATCGTCGTGCTGGTGTTCCTGCAGGGCTGGCGTCCCGCGATCATTCCGATCATCGCGATCCCGGTCTCGCTGGTCGGCACCTTCGCGGTGATGGCGGCGCTCGGCTTCTCCATCAACAATCTCACTTTGTTCGGGCTCGTGCTCGCGGTCGGCATCGTCGTCGACGATGCCATCGTCGTGGTCGAAAATGTCGAACGGCATCTTGAGCACGGCTTGAGCCGGCGCGACGCTGCGCTGAAGACGATGGAGGAGGTCGGCGGTGCGCTGGTCTCGATTGCGCTGGTGCTCTGTGCGGTGTTCGTACCGACGGCGTTCCTGGGCGGTATCTCCGGGCAATTCTTCCAGCAATTCGCTGTCACCATCGCGGTCGCGACGGCGATCTCCTGCTTCTGCTCGCTGACGCTGTCGCCGGCGCTGGCCTCGCAGATCCTCACCCCGCATGAGGAGAAGCGGCCGCCTGCCGCCTGGAATCTGCTCGCGCGTGGCTGGAACGCCTTCACCGGTGCCTTCAACCGTCTGTTCGATCGGTTGGCGCACGGCTATGCCGGCCTCGCCAATTTCGTGATCCGACACGCGGTGGTGATGATCCTGATCTATGTCGTGCTGATCGGCAGCGCCGGCTGGCTGATCGCGACCACGTCGCAGGGCTTCATCCCGGCACAGGACCGCGGCTACGTCATCATCTCGGTGCAATTGCCAGGCGCGGCATCGCTGGCGCGCACGACCGAGATCGTGCGCGAGATCGAGCGGATCTCGCTGGATACGCCGGGCATCGTCCGCGTGGCCGCCTTCGCCGGCTTCTCCGGCGCGACACGCACGCAGGCCGGCAACGCGGCGGCACTGTTCCCGGTGTTCGAGGAACCCGAGGTGCGGCTGAAGAAGGGGCTGACGGCGAACGCGATCACCGGCGAGTTGCGCAAGCGTCTCTCCGCGATCCAGGGCGCCTTCATCATCGTCATTCCGCCGCCGGCCGTGCCCGGCATCGGCACCGGCGGCGGCTTCACCATCCGCATCCAGGACCGCCAGGGCCGCGGGCCCGAGCTGCTGGCATCGGCGACCGACGAACTCGTCGCCGCTGCGCGCAAATCGCCCTTGCTGCTCGGCCCCACGGTGTTCTCGCCGTTCTCGGCCAACACGCCGCAGTTGTTCGTCGACATCGACCGCACCAAGGCACAGAAGCTCGGCGTGCCCATCGCCAACATCAACGACACGATCCAGACCTATTTCGGATCGACCTATGTCAACGACTTCAACCTGTTCGGCCGCACCTATCACGTCACCGCGCAGGCTGATTTCCCGTTCCGGAAAGAGCCCGCCGATCTCGCGCGCTTGCGCACGCGAAATGCCTCCGGCGACATGGTGATGCTCGGCAGCGTGGTCGACTTCAAGGATGTCTCGGGACCGGACCGCGTCGCGCGCTACAATCTCTACGCGGCGTCCGAATTGCAGGGTGAGCCGGCGCCGGGTACGAGTTCGACCACCGCGCTCAACACCATCAAGAAGCTCGCTGACGACATCCTGCCGAGCGGGTTTACGTTCGAGTGGACGGACCTGTCCTATCAGCAGGTCACCGGCGGCAATGCCGGTCTCTACGTGTTCCCGATCTGCGTGCTGTTCGTCTATCTCGTGCTCGCCGCGCAATATGGCAGCTGGACGCTGCCGTTTGCGGTGATCCTGATCGTGCCGATGTGTCTGCTCGCGGCCACCATCGGCGTGCGCATCATGGGCCAGGACGTCAACATCCTGACCCAGATCGGCTTCGTCGTGCTGGTGGGATTGGCGGCGAAAAACGCGATCCTGATCGTCGAGTTCGCACGCGATATCGAAAAGGAAGGCAAGCCGCGGCTCGAGGCCGTGATCGAAGCCTGTCGGTTGCGGCTGCGACCGATCCTGATGACGTCCTTCGCCTTCATCCTCGGCGTGCTGCCGCTGGTGATCTCGTCCGGCTCCGGCTCGGAGATGCGTCAGGCCGTCGGCGTCGCCGTGTTCTTCGGCATGATCGGCGTCACGCTGTTCGGACTGCTGTTCACGCCGATCTTCTATGTGGTGGTGCGGAACCTGGCCGAGGGGAAGAACGAGGGGAAGCCGCCGGAGGCGGTGGCTTAAGGCTGCCTCCGGGGCCAGAAAGTGCATCAACGCCCCCAGTGTCGTCCCGGCCTAGTGCGCAATTGCGCACTAGGCCGGGACGACGGCGGAGAATGCCGCGCCACCTCCATACTAACGGCCTACGCAAAACCGATGGGCACGGCCGGTCTTCTTCACTAGTATCCGCGCGATTTCAAAACAGAACACTGCTGGGAGTTAACAGATGAAATCAGCACTTTTGGCCGCTGTCGCAACGTCGGCTCTGTTGCTGGCCGCGCCGGCCTCCGCGCAAGGCGTCAAGATCGGCATCCTGAACGATCAGTCCGGCGTCTACGCCGATTACGGCGGCAAGTATTCGGTCGAAGCGGCCAAGATGGCGATCGAGGATTTTGGCGGCGAGGTGCTCGGCCAGAAGGTCGAGATGGTCACCGCCGATCACCAGAACAAGCCCGATCTGGCGACGTCGATCGCCCGGCGCTGGTATGACGCCGATGGTGTCGACATGATCACGGAATTGACGACGTCGTCGGTGGCGCTCGCCGTGCAGGACCTGTCGAAGGAAAAGAAGAAGATCGACATCGTGGTCGGCGCGGCCACGTCGAGCATCACCGGGTCTGCGTGCTCGCCCTATGGTTTCCACTGGGCGTTCGACACCCACGCGCTCGCGGTAGGCACCGGCGGCGCGCTGACCAAGGCCGGCGGCGACAGCTGGTTCTTCCTCACGGCTGACTACGCGTTCGGCTACGCACTGGAAAAGGACACCAGCGAGATCGTCACCGCCAATGGCGGCAAGGTGCTGGGCTCGGTCCGCGTGCCGCTCAACTCGTCGGACTTCTCGTCCTTCCTGCTCCAGGCGCAGAGCTCGAAGGCGAAGATCGTCGGTCTCGCCAATGCCGGCCAGGACACCACCAACTCGATCAAGCAGGCGGCCGAATTCGGCATCGTGCAGGGTGGCCAGAAGCTCGCCGGCCTGCTGATGACGCTCGCCGAGGTGCATGGTCTGGGCTTGCAGGCGGCGCAGGGCCTGGTGCTGACCGAAGGCTTTTACTGGGATCATGACGACACCACGCGCGCGTTCTCCGAGCGCTTCTTCAAGCGCACCGGGCGGATGCCGAGCATGATCCACGCCGGTACCTATTCGGCGACGTTGAGCTATCTGAAGGCGGTGAAGGCCGCCGGCACCAAGGACGCCGAAGCCGTCGCCAAGAAGCTGAAGGAGTTGCCGGTCGACGACGCCTTTGCCAAGGGCAAAGTGCTTGAGAACGGCCGCATGGTCCACGACATGTATCTGTTCGAGGTCAAGAAGCCCTCGGAATCGAAGAAGCCGTGGGATTATTACAAGGAGATCGCGACCGTCCCCGGCGACAAGGCGTTCTTCACCGCCAAGGAAAGCGGGTGCCCGCTGACGAAGTGAGGCGATAAGCCAACGCTAGCGCCACACCCTTGCTGTCGTCCCGGCGCACGCCGGGACCCATAACCCCAGGGAGGAGTGTGGCGCGAGTTGGTAACTCCGAGTCTTCGCCAAATATCTCCCTGTGGGTACGGGTCCCGGATCGGCGCTCCGCTTCGCTGCGCTTGTCCGGGACGACGGCGGAATCCGTAGAGACCGCTGCCTCACACCAGCCGCAACACCACCGCGCCCAGCGCCCCCACCCACAGTGCAAGCGCCGCGAGCGCCTGGATCAGAAATCCCGGGCCGCGCTTCGCCGCCGCCTTCGAATATCCGATGAAGTACACCACGCGGCCGATGATCCAGACCGCGCCGAGCGCGGCTGCGATGGTATCGCCGATATAGACCGCGGACAGCCAGAGCGACGGCAGGACAATCGGCATCCATTCCAGTGTGTTGGCCTGGATGCGAAAGGCGCGCTCGAAATCCGGATGGCCCGATGTCGCCGGCACCTTGATGCCCGTCCTCGAACGTGCTCGCGAGACGTTGATGGTGACGAAGAGATAGAATGCAATCGCCAGCAGCGTGACGAGGGCGGTGAGATGATACATCGAAGCCTCCGGCAGTCAGATGCAGCTCAATAGCCGGTCAGCTCGAGATAGCCAACGCCGTCATGCGTGCCAGCGAAGCTGATCGGTCCTTCCCAATAGGAGAAGCCGGTCCCCATCCAGGCTTTTGGATTGAGCGGCTTGCAGGCAATCGAGAAGGACCGTGACGGGATCGCGATCTGCCATTCCACCGGCAGCTTGCGTCCCGCAACTTCGGCTCTGACCTTCGGAACCATCTGGATGTCGCTGCCCGCAATCATCTGCGTCTCGCCTGAGGCGCTGATCCAGTTGCCGAACGGATAATCCTTGCCGTCCTTCTGGCGCAGCCGGTACAGCATCAGCTTGTCGCCGGAGGCGAGATGCAGCGACAGCCAGTCCCAACCGGTCTGGTCGGTGTCGAGCGGCTGGCTGCTCCATTCCCGATCCATCCAGGCCTGGCCGGATACATCGACCGGCTTGTCGTCGATGGTGAGCGTGCCGCGGGCGCGGTAGAACGGCTGGCTGTAATAATAGGACGCTTGCCCGCGTTCCGACTTGCGGCTGTAGCCGCCGTCGCCTTGCAAGACGACGGGGCGATCCGATTCAAGCGTGAGCGCGTAGCTGAAATCGGTGCCGGATGCCTTCAGCGTTATCGGCGCCAGGGTACGATCGTCGGTGCGCTCAGAACCCTTCATCTCCCAATCGTCGATCCATGCCGCGAATGGTTTCGCTTCGACGTTGGCCTGCCCGATGCCGCCGCGGGAAAACAGCTCGTTGAAGCGGTGGGTGTCGGCACGCGTCACCGCGGCATGTGCCATCCAGATCTGCTGATTGGCCCAGCCCTCGGCTTGCGGTCCCGGCTTTGCGGCCTGGCGAAACAGCGTCCATTGCAGCCCGCAAGCCGCGCCACTGCTGTCGACGAGGTTCGCCGTGAGATACCACCACTCGATCCGAAATGCCGGATGTGGCCCGTGATCGGCCGGGAAGGTGAATGCCTTTCCCGGCGTGACATTCGCAAAGCCGTCGGCGGTCTCGCCGAGCCCGGCATAGCCTTGCGCATGTGCGCGACGCGCGAGGGCGAGCGCGGCGACGCCGCCGGCAAAGGCGCGTCGCGAAAGTTTGTCAGCGCTCATTGGCAAACACCTTGACGAGGCTTGCCGGCTGCATCCGCGCCAGCCGCAACACCGGCAGCAGCGCCGCGAGCAGCGAGGCGATCAGCGCGACCGCGACCAGCTCGACCAGTTGCAGCGGGAAGACATGGAACGGCAGCCGCCACCCGAACGCCTTCACGTTCACGATCGCGATCAGGCACCACGCCACCAGCAGGCCGAGCGGCACGGCCAGCAGCGAGGTGAACAGCGCCACCGACAGCGTCTTGGTCAGCTCGACCGCGGCAAGGCGCGGCCGCGTGATGCCGATCGCCCAGAGCGGGGCAAGCTGCGGCAGGCGCGAGTTCGCCAGCGTCAGCAGGCTGGTCAACAGCGCGATGCCGGCGACGCCGAGCGTGAAGGCATTCAGCGCCGATGTCACCGCAAAGGTGCGGTTGAAGATGCGGATCGATTCCGCCTTCACCGTCGCTTGGTCGGCCACGGCGCGGTCGTCGAGCGCGAACTGCTTCTGCAAGGCTGTGATCAGGCCGGGAATGTTATCGCGGGGAACAATGAGCCCGATCCGCGTTTGCGGCGTTTGCGGAAACTGTCGGATCAGCGCCGCCACATTCACCGCAAGCTGGCCCTTGGGATTGCCGTAATCAGCATAGATGCCGACGATGTCGAGCTCCCAGGTCCCGCCCGGCGCCGGCACCTCGATGACATCGCCGACGCGGACGTTGAGGCGGCGGCTGAGCTGCTCGCTGATGAAGGCGGCATTGCCCGGCACGAGCTGCGTCCAGGCGCGCGGCGCGGTCTCCAGCAGCGGCCAGCGCTCGCGATAGAGCGCGTGATCGGGCAGGCCGAGCAATTCCACCGGCTGGCCCGCGACTAGCGTCTCCGCGCGCCCGCCCGACAGGATCGCCAAAACCTCGCTGCGATCCTTCAGCCAGTTGCGGATCGCCACGCCTTGCGCATTGTCGGCCGCGCTGATGTAGACGTCGGCGGCAAGCCGTCCATCGAGCCAGCCGACGAAGGTGCGGCTGAACGTTTCCACCATGGTGGAGACCCCGACATTGACGGCCAGCGCGAGCAGCAGCGCCATCAGCGCCAGCGACAATCCCGACAGCTGCTGCCGGCTGTCCGCCCAGAACCACAGCGCCAGCGGACCGCGCGCAAAACGCTGGCCCGCGAGCAGCAGGATCTCGAGGAAGGCAGGCAGGATCAGCGCCGCGCCAAGCATCAGCGCCGCCAGCAGGCCGAAGCCCGCGATCAGCGATTGCCCGTATTGGAGCAGCAACAGTGCGACCGCGAATACGGCACAGGCGGCGACGCTTTGCAGGATCAGCCAGCGGCGCTGTCGCTGCTGCCAGGCATGCGGCTGCGCGGTCGCCAGCACCGGCATCCTGATCGCCTTGATCAGGCTGGTCGCGGCCGCCACGATCGCACCGGCCACGCTGATGCCGATGCCGGCAAGCCACCATTCGGGCCGGAGCGTGAGCTGCCCGGGGATTTGTGCGCCATAGAGCCCGCGTAGCGACGCCGCCACGTCGGGCAACAGCGCCGCCGCGATGAAATAGCCGCAGACGAGTCCGATCAGGCCGGCGACCAGCGCCAGTGCCACCAGCTCGATCACCAGCACGCTGTTGACCAGTCGCGCCGAGGCGCCGCAGGCGCGCAAGGTCCGCAGCATCGGCAGTCGCTGCTCGAAGGCAAGGCCGACGGCCGAATTGACGATGAAGAGGCCGACGAAGAAGGACAGCAGGCCGAAGGCGGTGAGGTTGAGATGGAAACTGTCGGTCAGTCGCTCCAGCTCGGTCTCCGCGGTCGGCTCTATCAGCTGCAATTGGTCGCCAATGATGCCTGCAAGTGGCGCGGGCTTGCCCTTCGCCTTGCCGATCAAGAGGCGTGAGACCTGATCCGGCTTGTTCAGCAGAAGCTGCGCCACGCCGATATCGACCACCAGCACGTCGGGCACGAGCTGCGGCAGCACATGCAGCGGCGGCAGCTTTGCGCCGCTGCTGATCGCGGGCGTCGCGCCGTCCTGCTCATGCAAATCGCCCAGCGTTTCCTGCGCCACCAGCGTCTGGCCGGGCGCGGCAACGAAGCTGCCGAGATCGGCCGCGCCGAGGCGCGGCGCGTTGCCGACGTCGGCCGGCAGCGTCACCGGCTCGATGCCGAGCAGCCGCACCGAGCGTCCATTGATCTGAACGCGGCCTTCCAGCACCGGCGAGACCGGCCAGCCCGCGCGGCGGAGCTTGATGAACAGCTCTTGCGGAAACGTCGCCGCGTTAGGTGCCACCAGCATCGCGGTGCGGACACCGCCGAACGTCGCGGCCGCGCGGTCATAGGCGCTGCGGGCCTGCTGGTTGATCGCCTGGACGCCGCTCCACAGCGCTGTCGCCGCGATCAGGCCGATCAGCAGCGTTGCGAACTGCATCCGGTGTCGCCGCCAATGGCTGAGCAGTACGGCGAGCACCCACAGCGCGCGTCTCATGCGATCCGTCCCGCGTGGAGGACGATGTGACGGTCGAGCGTGCCGGCCAGATGCAGGCTGTGCGTCACCATCAGGAAGCCGCAGCCGGTGCGCGCGACGAGGTCGCGCGTCAGCGCCAGCACGTCGTCGGCGGTGGCTTCATCGAGATTGCCGGTGGGCTCGTCCGCGAGCAGCAGCGATGGTTTCGTCGCCAGCGCTCGGCCGATCGCGACCCGCTGCTGCTGTCCGCCTGATAATTGCTCTGGATAACGCTTGAGCAGGCTGCCGAGCCCGAGCCGTTCGGTCAGCTCCCTGGTCCAGGCCGCATCGTGCCGGCCGGCGATCCGCGCCTGAAAGGCGAGGTTGTCGGCGACCGACAGGCTCGGGATCAGGTTGAACTGCTGAAAAACCAGGCCGATCCGGTCTCGCCGCAGCTCGGCGCGGCCGGCATCGGAGAGCTTCGTGACCTCGGTGTCCTCCAGGCGGATCGTGCCGCCATCGGCGGCATCCAGCCCGGCGATCAGGTGCAGCAGCGTGCTCTTGCCGCTGCCGGACTCGCCGGTCAGCGCGACGCGCTCGCCGGCCTTGAGGTCGAGATCGACGCCGCGCAGCACATGGACCGGCTCTGCGGCCGAGGAGAAGGTTTTGGAGAGGTTTCGGATGCTCAGCAAGATCAATGCGCCGGACGGAATTAACTCCATGCTGCGTAGCACACTTACTGTGGAAATGCCGGGGTTGCGTTGCCGTTCAAGCCGTTGTTAGCTCACGAGACGGCCGGATCAAAAGTGCCGAAAAAGACATACGGGGAGAATGATGAGCGCTCAGGGAATGCCGTCCGCGGCGGCCAAGACGGCAGGGGTAACTAAGGAAACGCCGAAGGGCGCCTGGACCGTCACTTTTCTCCTCTTCCTCTTCATGGTGGTGAACTTCGCGGACAAGATCGTCGTCGGCCTCGCCGGCGTCCCGATCATGACCGATCTGAAGCTCGAGCCTGCGCAATTCGGCATGCTTGGCTCCTCGTTCTTCATCCTGTTCTCGGTCTCGGCGATCGTGGTCGGCTTCATCGTCAACAAGGTGCCGACGCGCTGGGTGCTGCTGACGCTGGCGGTGATCTGGGCGCTGGCGCAGTTTCCGATGGTCGGCACCGTCTCCTTCACCACGCTGCTGATCTGCCGCATCGTGCTTGGCGCTGGCGAAGGCCCGGCCTTTTCGGTCGCCGCGCACGCGATCTACAAATGGTTCCCGGATGAGAAGCGCACGCTGCCGACCGCGATCCTGTCGCAGGGCTCGGCCTTCGGCGTCATCCTCGCCGTGCCGGCGCTGAACTGGGTCATCGTCAATCACTCCTGGCACTATGCCTTCGGCGCGCTCGGTGTCGTCGGCCTGATCTGGGTCTGTGCCTGGCTGGCGCTCGGCAAGGAGGGCCCGCTCGAGGACACGAAGGCGCTCGCGGCCAATGAGCCGAAAATTCCCTACATCCAGCTGCTGACCTCGCGCACTTTCCTGGGCTGCGTGATCGCGACCTTCGGCGCCTATTGGGCGCTGTCGCTCGGGCTGACCTGGTTCACCGCGTTCATCATCACCGGTCTCGGCTTCTCGCAGGAGCAGGCCGGCTACATCTCGATCCTGCCCTGGGTGTTCGGCGCCACCATCGTCATCCTGACGGGCTGGATCTCGCAGGTCATGATGGCGCGCGGCTACTCCACGCGCATCTCGCGCGGTGTGCTCGGCTCGGTGCCGCTGATCATCGGCGGCCTGATCCTGGCGACGATGCCGCATGTTCAGGGCGCTGGCCTGCAGATCGCGCTGCTCGTCGTCGGCTCGGGTCTCTGCGGTGCGATCTACGTGGTCTGCCCGCCGATGCTCGGCGAATTCACCCCGGCCTCGCAGCGCGGCGCCATCATCGCGATCTACGGGGCGCTCTACACCCTCTCCGGCATCATCGCACCGATGGTGATGGGCACCGTGATCCAGCGCGCCGGCAGCATGCTGAACGGCTACATGACCGGCTTCACCATCAACGCAGTGGTGATGGTCGGCTCCGGCGTCATCGGCCTGCTGCTGCTCTGGCCGAACACGGAGAAGGCCCGCCTGATCCGTGGCGCGGCGCCGCGCGAGGCCGGGCTGAAGGGCGCGGTCTCGCCGACGTAAGCGACGGGCAAGCAGCCCGCTCCAATCACAGCTGTCGTCCCGGGGCGCGCGTAGCGCGAGCCCGGGACCCATAACCACAGGGAGTGGTTTGGCGCGAGGCTGGCAACTCCGAGTCTTCGCAAAACGATTGCTGCGGCGTATGGGTCCCGGCCTTCGCCGGGACGACAGCAGAGATTGAGGCGCGACCCTCGCGCCTCGTACTCCGCCTAATTCACCCCCTGCGCACCCCGGATCAGCTTCCCCGGCCGGCGTCCCGTCGCCTCGCCGTGCCGCCGCGTCACCACGCCCGACACGATCGTGGCCTCATAGCCATCCACATCCTGCAACAGCCGACGGCCGCCGACCGGCAGATCGTAGTGCACCTTCGGCGGATGCAGATGCAGCCGGTCGTAGTCGATCACGTTGACGTCGGCTTTGTACCCGGGCGCGATCAAGCCGCGATCGGTCAGCCCGACCGACAGCGCGGTCTTGCGTGACTGCGCCGCGACCACGAACGGGATCGTCAGCTTTTCGCCGCGTTTGCGATCACGCGTCCAGTGCGTCAGCAGATAGGTCGGGAAGCTGGCGTCGCAGATGATGCCGCAATGCGCGCCGCCGTCGGAGAGGCCGGGCACGGACTGCGGATCGATCAGCATCTCGCGCGTCGCGTCCAGATTGCCGTCGGCATAGTTGAGGAATGGCACGTAGAGCATGCCGCGGCCCTCGTCCGACAGCATCGCGTCATAAGCGAGCTCTTCCGGCTGCCGGCCCTGCTTGCGCGCCTGCGGGCCCAGTGCGTTCTCCGGCGGCTGTTCATAATCCGGGGGATCGCCGAGCAGGAACATCTTGTCGTAGTTCGGACGGAAGAACAGCGGATCGTCGGTCGACGTCGCCGTCTCGCTCAAAATCGCCTTGCGCACCTCGCTCTGATGCAGCCGCGCCAACCTCTCCCCGAGCGGCAGATGCGCGATCGCTTGGTAGCTCGGATGGGTCTGGAACGGGTTGCGCGACAGCTCGAGCCCGAGCAGGAGGCCAACCGGGCGCGCCGCGATCTGCGCGGTGATGGAGAGGCCGCGCTTGGCCGCCGCATTGATCTCGTCCAGCGTCTGGCGCCAGCGGTTGGGCGACTTGTCGTTCTGGGTGATCGAGAACGAGATCGGGCACCTTGTGCTGTCCGCCACCCGCAGCATCATCGGCAGATCTTCGTGGATGGTGGAGAGATCCAGCACGAATTGCAGCACGCTGCGGCCCTGGCTGTGCATCGCGCCGGCAATTGCGGTGAGCTCGTCTTCGCCGGCCTTCAAGGTGGGCGTGAAATCGCCGGTCGAGGTGCGGTGGTTGAGCGTGCGCGAGGTCGAGAAGCCGAGCGCGCCGGAGCGCACCGCTTCGCCCGCGAGCTTCGCCATCGCAGCGTTGTCTTCCGCCGTCGAGGGATCGCGGCGTGCGCCACGCTCGCCCATGACATAGACCCGCAGCGCCGCATGCGGCAGCTGCGCGCCGACGTCGATGTCGAAATCGCGCTTCGACAGCCAGTCCATGTAATCCGGAAAGCTTTCCCACGCCCAGGGAATGCCGGCGCTCAGCACGGGCTCCGGAATGTCCTCGACGCCTTCCATCAGTTGGATCAGGCGGACGTGATCGGCCGGCTTGCACGGCGCAAAACCGACGCCGCAATTGCCCATGATCGCGGTGGTGACGCCGTTCTGCGACGACGGCGTGATGTCCTGGCTCCAGGTGACCTGGCCGTCATAATGGGTGTGCACGTCGACGAAGCCCGGCGTCACCAGCTTGCCGCGCGCATCGATCTCCTCGCGGCCCTTGGCCGAGACCTTGCCGACCTCGCTGATCTTGCCGCCGGTGATGGCGACGTCAGCCTCGAACAGCTCGCCGCCACGCCCGTCCGCGACGGTGCCGCCGCGGATCACGAGATCAGGGGTGCTCATGGTGCTTCTTCCCGTCTTGTTGTTTTGCTTGTCGTCCCGGCCTAGTGCGCAATTGCGCACGGGGGCCGGGACGACAACTTAATTCGCAGCTCAAGCCTTGGCTTGCGTCTTCCGTTCGGTGAACGGCGACAGCACGACTGTTGCGATCATGAACATCACGGAGGCGCCGAACACCCAGTGCGGTGCGCTCTGGTCCATGATCCAGCCGAACAGCAGCGGGCTGATGATGCCGCCGAGATTGAAACCGGTCGAGACGATGCCGAAGGCGCGGCCCGCTGCACCGGGAGGCGCGGCGTTGCGCACCAGCATGTCCCGCGACGGCGCGATCACGCCGGAGAGAAAACCTGCGGTCGCCATCGTGGCGGTCAAGGCCCAGCCCGGCAGCGTGACCAGCGCGATCAGCAGCACGATGGCCGCATTCGCGGCAAAGCAGGCAGCGGCGACATAGCCGTGGCGCTCGGTGCGGTCGGCGAGGAAACCGCCCGCGAGCACGCCCGCGGCGCCAAAGCCGAGGAACGCGGTCAGCGCGACATTGGCGACGGAATAGGTTGCGCCATAGCCGCTCATCAGCGCCACCACGCCGAAATTGTTGATGCCGGCCACCGACAGGCTGAGCAGCATGAACAGTGCGGTCAGCGTGATCAGCGCCGGCGTGATGACGGCCTGCTTCGGCATGTCAGCGTTGCCCGGCTTGCTCTTGTGCGCGCCGGCATCGGGAATGTTCATGGCGACCAGCAGCAGCGCCACCAGCACGCCGATCGCGCCCGATGCGATCAACGCGCCGACGCCGCCGGATACGGTGATCAGCGCGGCGACGATCGCCGGCGCAACGGCGCCACCGAAATAGCCGGCAAAGGTGTGGATCGAGAAGGCGCGGCCCATCCGCGCCTCGTCCATGTGCTCGGCGAGGATCGCATAATCGGCGGGATGGTAGACGCTGTTGGCGAGCCCGAGCAGCACGGCGCAGGCGATCAGCGAGGCGTAGCTCAGATGCAGGCCGAGCATGATCAGTGCGAGCCCGCCGAGCGTCAGTCCGCCAAGCAGGATTTTTCGCGCGCCAAAATGGTCGACGAGATAGCCGGTCGGCGCCTGCGTCAGCCCGGAGACGACGGCGGACACGGTCAGCGCGAAGCCGAGCTCGACATAGCCGACGCCAAGCTGCCCTTTGAGGAACGGGAACAGCATCGGCAGGACCAGCAGATGGAAATGGCTGACCCAATGCGCGATCGAAATCCCGGTCAGCGTGCGCAGCGCGCTGTCCGCCTTGCCTTGTTGCGGTGCGGCGAGAACGTCGACCATTGCAGTTCCGATTCAGTCTCAGGAAGCGCGCAAACTATCGGGGACACCGGTTATTTGTCCATGAACGCAGGCGCATGGCAGGTAGTGCGGGTGGGGCTTCGTCCCGGCTGTCGTCCCTGCGAACGCAGGGACCCATAACCCCAGGGAGTAGTTTGGCGGAGATTAGAAGTTCGGTACGCTGACCGATCACAAACGAGAGGTCGCGCGGTATGGGTCCCTGCGTTCGCAGGGACGACAGCGGTGATTGGAGCTATCCCCTCACAACGGCTCGTCGTCATTCCCATCGCGATCGCGCTTCGGGGTGGCGATGTCGCCATCCTCGTAGTCGTCGTCGGTGTCGCGCGGCGGCCTGGGCTTTTTGGCCTTGTCGGCTGCGGGCTTCGTTTTCGGCGGTTCGCTCGGCTTGGCGGATTTGGCCATGACTGATCCCGGATGGTGATGCGTCACCCGATTCTCACCGCAAGATCTAAGCGGTTCCTGACTTATCTCAAGGCTGCGACGATAGCGTCAGGCGTGCACCACCGGCCCGCCCGCCTTCTTCCAGGCGTCAATGCCACCGGCGATATGCGCGGTGTTGGAAAGGCCGGCCTCCTTGGCAGCCGCAACAGCCATCGCGGAGCGCTCGCCGAAGGCGCAAAAGAACACGACACGGCGGCCGGTGGCGGCGGCGACTTCGCGCAGCATTCCGCCGGGCTTGAGGCTTTCCTCCACGCTCGGATACGGCGTGTGCAGCGCGCCTTCGAGCATGCCATGCTTCATCCGCTCATTGGTTTCGCGCAGATCCACCAGCAGGATGTCGGGCCGATGGAGTGAGCGGATCGCCTCGGTTGCGCTGAGCGCGCGGCCCTCTTTCTCCAGCTCTTCCTGATGCAGGCCGACCCGCATATTGGCGGGCACCGCCACGTCCATCATCTTCGGATTGGGCAGCTTCAGATTCGCCATCAGCTCGATATATTCGTCGACCGAGCGCACCTGGAGCCGCGGATTGTAGCGCTTCTCCTCGCCGATGGTGGAGACGGTGTCGCCCTTGTAGTCATGCGCCGGAAACACCATCGTCTCGTCGGGCAGTTTGAGCAGCCGGTTGAAGATCGATTCGTACTGCGCGCGCGACGAACCGTTCTGGAAGTCGGTGCGGCCGGTGCCGCGGATCAGCAGCGTATCGCCGGTGAAGACGCGGTCGCCCATCAGATAGGAATAGGAATCGTCGGTGTGACCCGGCGTGTACATCACGTCGAGCGACAGGCCTTCGATGGTGACCTTGTCGCCGTCGGCGACCCGCATCGCCACCACGTCGGCCTTGGTCTGATCGCCCATCACGGTCATGCAATGGGTGCGGTCGCGCAGCTCGCCGAGGCCGGTGACGTGGTCGGCGTGCAGATGGGTGTCGACGGCCTTGACCAGCTTGAGGTCGAGTTCGCGCAGCAGCTGGCAGTAGCGATCGACCTTCTCCAGCACGGGATCAAGGATCAGCGCCTCGCCACCGGGGCGGCTGGCAAGGACGTAGCTGTAGGTGCCCGAAACGCTGTCGAAGAGCTGGCGAAAGATCATGGCAACACCCGGCGTGGACTGGTTTCGACGATTCTACTACGCCGGAGGCCAAGAAGAGAAGTAATGTGCTGTTGAAATAAGAAAATTTAGAAGATTTTTATTGCGGCTTACGGTCTCAGGCGTTTCCACTAACTCGCCGTCGTCCCTGCGTTCGCAGGGACGACAGGCGAGTGTGACGCGCGACGCCAGCCCCCTATGGCCTCACCACCGTGTACCCATTCTCCGCCAGAAACAGGATCTGCCCGACGCCCACCTGCACCGGCGTCGCAGCGGGAATGAACTCCGGCCGCTTGCCCGTCTCCCGCTCGATCGTATCGACCGTGTTGAGGCAGATGTCGAAACGCACGCCCTGCGCGATCAGGCTCTCGACCTGCTTGCGGCGCTCGCTGCCGGATAGCAGAAGGTCGATGCCGGGACCGAAGGCGACGACCTCCACCGCGATCTTGTCGGGGTCGTAAGCCCTGAGCAGATTGTTGGCGACGCTCAGCACCAGCGCCTGCTTCTTCGCGTCGCCGTCGGAGAGCTGCAGCACGATCTTGTGCTCGGCGAACGGCTTGTCCTGAAGCGGCACTTGTTGCGCTGAAGCCAATGTCGGCGCGGCCAGGACGAGCAGCGCCAGCAGCACTGTGCGAAAGATTTGCAGCCGCATCACGCCTATCCTGCAATGCCTGGATTGCCGTCGACGCCCCTGAGCGTGACGCCAGTGCCGAGGCGCTCCTGAAACATCCGGCCCGAGCGCAGATATTTTCCAACGACGTCCCACACCGGGGCGCCCTGCTGGCCGTTGACCGAAGCCCAGCCGGCGACCTTGTAGTGCCTGGTAGCACTGAGCGCCTTGCCATTGGTGAGCTTGAGCTCCGAGATGCGGCTGCCGATCGCGTTGGTGGGGCTGCAGGCGTAGCTCAGCCCGCCGGCGCGCACCATATCGCCGCCTTGCTGGTAGTAGGGATCGGTGTTGAAGAGATTGTCGCAGATGTCCTCCAGCACGTCCTTGATCTCTGCGCCGGTCATCTCCTGCACATAGGTCTCGGGATAGGTGATCGCGGTTTCCGCGAGCACGTCCTCCATGGTGATCGGCTGGCCCGACAAGGCGGTGACGCCCCAGCGGAAGCCCGGCGACAGCGCGATCTCGGCGTCGAACTCGGTGCGCAGCGCGGTGCAGATCAACTCGTCGACGGGACCAGCGAAATTGTCGCGGCGATAGAGCAGGCGATCCGGCGTTGCGATCTTCTCCGACCAGTCGGTCACATGCGGCGCGCGCAGCTTCCCGATCAGTTCCGCCATCGCAGGGTCGGGCTTCAGCAACTCGGAATAGACCGGCAGCAGATGATACCTGATATCGCTGACCTTGCCCTTGTCGAGCGCGAGATCGAGCACGCCCAGAAATTTCCCGTTGGAGCCGGCATTGGTGACGAGTGTCGTACCGCTGGCGTTCTTCACGGCGATCGGCTGCGGCACGGCATCATGGGTGTGGCCGCCGAGGATGACGTCGATGCCGGTGACGCGGCTGGCGAGCTTGAGGTCGACGTCCATGCCGTTGTGCGACAGCAGGATCACCGCATCGACCTTGTCGGCGCCGCGCAAGCTGTCGACCAGCTTCTGCAGCTCTTCCTCGCGGATGCCAAAGGTCCAGTCCGGCGTGAAGCGCTTGGGATGCGCGATCGGCACGTAAGGAAAGGCCTGGCCGATGATCGCGACGCGATGGCCACCGAGCTCCTTGATGGTCGATGGCTTGAACACGCGCCCCGTCGCCTTGTCGAAGGCAGGTGCGTCGTTGAACGCCGCTTCCTCGGTCAGGAAGACGTTCTGTGCCAGAAACTCGCCCTTGAAGTGCTCGAGATTCTCCCGCAACGCCTGCTCGCCATAGGTGAATTCCCAATGTCCGGTCATCGCCTCGATGCCGAGCAGATTGGCGACCTCGACCATGTCACGGCCCTGCATGATGTTGGCAAGGCCGGTGCCCTGCCAGAGATCGCCGCCGTCGACCAGCATCGCGTGCTTGTCGCCGACATCGCCGCGCAGGCGGTCGATCAACGTCTTCAGATGGGCGAAGCCGCCGAGCTTGCCGAAGCGTCCAGCGGACTTCTCGAACTCGACACAGCTGAAAGCATAGGCGTCGGCGCTGTCGGGCCGGATGCCGAAGTGCTCCAGAAACGCGCGGCCGACCAGATGCGGCGGCCGTCCCGCCATCTCGCCGATGCCGATATTGACGCTGGGCTCGCGGAAATAGACCGGGTTGAGCTGCGCATGCGTGTCGGTGAGGTGGAGGATCCGCGCGTTGCCGAACCGCTCGATGTCGTAAATGCTCGCGGCTTCGGTGCCGCGCGCAAACCGCGGCAGCGCAAGCGATGCGGCAGCAATGGCTGAGCTCTTCAGGAAATCGCGGCGGCGGATCGCCATCACCAATTCTCCGCACCTATTCTCGGCAGTTCGACGGTTCCGGTGTCATCAAGTCTAGCGGATTTCCATCGCCTTCCAGGCCTCTTTTTCAGAGGTCGCCTGGAAGACGGATGCTTTCGCCAGCGCTTCAGCCTCTTTTGCTGCGGCCACGGCGCGGTCGAAATCGCCGCCGTCGCCCGCCTTCTTGGCGGCCGCCAGCGTCGAGACGGTCGTGGTCCACTGGTTGCGCATGCCGGCTGCCTCCTTGGACGCAGCCTCCGCGGCAGCATAGGCCGCCTTGTAGTCTGCCTCGTCTGCCGCGCGCGCCATCGGCGCGAAGCTCAGGGCCAGCAACATGGCGAGGGGAAGTGACCGCTTCATGGCCGCGCTCCCGGTCCTGAAATCGGCAGGCCGTTCGCGACGTAGGAGAGGAAATATTCGACGTCGCGATATTCATCGGCCTGCGGCTCCAGCGGAACCGCGCGGGTCTGGCTGTTGCAGGTGATGAAGCGGCGGCTGGTGGTGCCCATGCCGCTCCATTCGGAGCGGTAGATCGGCATTGCGTTCAGGATACCGAGCGCCGGCGCCAGGATCTCGGCGCGGATGCGCTCGCCCGGGCTTTGCACATGGCAGCTCGCGCAGGAGAAGTTCAACTGGCCGCGGCGGGTGTAGAAATAGCGCTTGCCGTTCTCGAACGCTTCCAGTGCGCGCGGATCATCGGGGATCTTGATGTCCATCAGCTGGCCACGCGACGTGACCGCCATATAAGCGGTCAGCGAGGCCATCTCGTCCTTGACGTAGGAGTAGGGTGCCTCGCCATTGGCCTCGCGGCAGCGGTTGAGCGCGAGCTCCAGCGTGACGACCTTGCCCTCCTTGGTGTCGAAGTAAGGATAGTTCTGGCGAATGCCGATGCCGCGGTTCGGGAAGCAGTCGCCGTAGGTCCTGCCGTTCTTGAACGGCGTCGCAAACATCTCCCTGCCGGCGTCGAGCGCGAACTCGTAGGGTGGAAACTCCTCCTTCTCCTGCCATTGCCGCTTCATGTCCTCGTTCATGGAATAAGGACCGTTGACGAAATCCTCGTGCTTCACGTTCGGAAACTTCTGGAAGAAGAAGTTCTGGAACGCCTTGGCGTCAGCGACGGGATCGACCTTGTCGGCGGCAACCACGCGCGGAGAGGCGAGTGCGAACGCGACCAGCGCGGCGCTCAACGTGCCAAGCAGGAGGGCGGTGCGGGCCTTCATCACGCGATCTTCGCAGTGATCTGGTCGGACCCACCCTTGTTGTCGGTCCAGGAGATCTTCAGGTCATCGCCCTTCTTGGCGCCCTTGAAGCTGAACTTGACGTAGGGGTCCTTGGAAATCGCGGTGCCCCAATCGGCGACGAAGACGTCCTTGCCGTTACATGTGAACTTCAGTTCCTGGATGTAATGCGCAGGGATCAACTCGCCCTTGGCGTCCTTCACCAGGCCGGTATCCATCGGGTGCTGGATCAGCGTCTGCACCTCGGTGATGTCGCCGGTGGACGTTGCGCGTACGCGAATGCTGGATGCCATGATTGTTCTCCTTCGCGCCTCAGCCGCCGCAGCCGCCGACGGTGACCTTCACTTCCTTGGTCGCGCTGTAGAGCTTGCCGTCGGCTTCCACGATCGCGGTCACGTTGCTGGTCTTGGCCATCTTCAGGCGATTGGCGACAGCGGGGATCGTGCCGTCGGGAAATTTGTAGGACGCGGCCAGCGCGCTCGGGTTTTCGGCGACGAAGAACGAGATCGACGTGACCTTGTCGAGCGTCGTCGTCACCGAGATCGGCACCACGCCGCCATTCTCGGCGATCTCGGGCGCATCGAGCTTGACCTTGTCGGAGGGCTCGGCGGTCCTGCCATAGAGCGCCTTGATCGCGTCGGCCTCGTTCTTCAGCTTGAACGCCTCTTCCGGATATTTGTCGTTGGCCGCGGCGCGCGCGGGCGCGAACGGCAGATTGCCGAGGCCGATCAGGGCGACGCAAGCCGCGCCCTGAAGGATCAGGCGCCGTGTCGGATGAGGATCGGTGTTCGTGTTGATCTCAAATCTCTTGGTCATCTGAAATCTCATCTGGGTTTCTGGGCCTGCCCTTAAAGCGTCTGCAGGAAATCAACGATCGCGTCGATCTCCTGATCGGTCAAAAGCCGGTTGCGGCCGAACGGCGGCATCATCGTCTGCGGATTGCGCTTGGTCTCGTCGAACAGGATCGCGACCAGCTCGTTGCGGTCGGGGTATTTTGCCTTGATGTCCTTCAGCTCCGGCCCGATCGTGCCCGGCAGATCGCCGCCCTTGATGACGTGGCAGGTCAGGCAATTGCCCTTGCCGCGGTCGAAGGCGAGCTTTTGGCCCTCGGCGATGGCCGACTGTGTCCACGCCGGGCGCGCGGCGAGGCCCGTGAGGACGATCAGCGCGAGGAGCAGGGCGGGCTTGCGAGGAAAGGCGGTCACGGCGTCGTTCCGAGGCTTATATGTCTGCAAAAGATACTGTTTCAAAAGCACAAAGGGCATGCCGTGACAATCAAGACTATGCAGGGCGCAAAATGCCGTTAATATCTTCCGCATTGCAACTGAAGAGATAAATCGTTCATCAAGCCGGCATTAACCGGCGCCTGGCTGGGGCGTTTGGCCCTTGTTGCGTTTTCGTGTGCTTTCTCATTTTCCGGGGACATCAATTGGCTGAATATGTCGTTGAATTTGGCAGGGACGGCGGGAGGGTCGAATCCGACGGCCGTCTCGATGCGCCGGCCTTCCATCGCAATCACGAGCCGCTCTGGGCGGCGCTCGAAAAGCATCTCGCCGGACGATCGGGCGATGTGGTCGAGGTCGGCAGTGGAACCGGCCAGCACGTGGTCCATTTTGCCCGCCATACGCCTGAGCTCGTCTGGTGGCCCAGCGACCTCAATCAGCGCCATGTGAAGAGCATCGAGGCCTGGCGCGTGCATTCGGGCCTGTCGAACGTCCGCTCGCCGTTGCGGATCGATCTTGTCGATCCCGACTGGTGCCCGGAGTTGAAGAGCGGGCAGGGGCCGAACAATCTCGCGGCCGTGTTCTGCGCCAATGTCATCCACATCGCGCCCTGGACCGTGGCCGAGGGCCTGTTCGCCGGCGCGGGCCGTTATTTGCGGTCCGATGGCCGGCTGTTCCTCTACGGCCCGTTCAAGCGCGACGGCAAGCACACCGCACTCAGCAACGCCGTGTTCGACACCTCCTTGCGCGAAGGCAACCCCGAATGGGGCGTGCGCGACGTCGGCGATGTCGAGACGCTGGCGAAGGCTGCGGGGCTTCGTCTCATCGACACGATCGAGATGCCCGCGAACAATCTGACGCTGGTGTTTGCGCGCGGCTAGGGCGCTTGGCGGCTGGTCGGCCTGCATGGTTCGAGACGCGCCGCAAAGCGGCGCTCCTCACCATGAGGGTTGCGTATCTCGCCGCGAACCGAGACCTCATCCTGAGGAGCCGCGGAGCGGCGTCTCGAAGGATGGCCGCGAGCTCCTTGAGCTAGCGCGCAGGCGGCCCTCACACCTGTCCGTCCCGCCACCCGATCTTCTCCTTCAGAAACTGAAAGCCGAGCACCTGGAAGCCGGCGCGCTCCTTGTTGTCCTTGCCGTAGCCGTGGCCGCCGGCGGCCGGCTCGTAGAACCAGGCCTCGTAGCCCATCGCCTGCAGCTTGGCCGCCATCTTGCGTGCATGGCCCGGATGAACGCGGTCGTCGCGTCGCGTCGTCGCGATCAGGATCGGCGGATAGGACTGACCGGGCTTTGCATTGTGATAGGCCGAGTAGGTCTTCAGCCACTCCCATTCTTCCGGCTTGTCGGGGTCGCCATATTCCGCGATCCAGCTCGCGCCCGCGAGCAGCTTTGTGTAGCGGCGCATGTCGATCAGCGGGATGGTACAGAACAGCGCGCCGAAACGCTCGGGGTATCGCACCAGCATGTTGGTGATGAGGATGCCGCCGTTCGATCCGCCCTGCGCGGCGATTCGTTTCGGCTGCGTCACGCCGCGTCGCACGAGATCGGCGGCAACGGCCGCGAAATCATCATGCGACAGCTTCTTGCCGGCGTAGCGGCCGGCATCGTGCCAGCGCGTGCCGAACTCGCCGCCGCCGCGCAGATTGGCCTGCACCGTGGTGCCGCCGCGCTCCAGCCACAGCTTGCCGAGCGACGAATTGTATTCCGGGCGAATCGTGACGCCGAAACCGCCATAGGCCGTCATGTAGACCGGCGCATCGCCGGTCTCGCCCGCCGGGCCAGTCTGCACATAGGGAATGCGCTCGCCGTCGACCGAGATGGCCTCGTGCTGCGTCACCACGAGGCCGTCGGCGTTGAACGTCTTCGGCGCTTGCCTCAGGACCGTCGGGCTTTCGACGCCGCGCTCGATCAGCATCAGCGACGGCGGCGTCAGCGGGTCCTGCACATTGGCCAGGAGGTCGCCATTGCTCTCGGACTCATGATGATCGAAGCGCCAGACATCGACGACACCGATGTCGGGGAGGCCGCGCAGCATCTCGCGGCTCCAGGCTGAGGCGGACGGCGTGCAGATCTCGAACACCGGCCGCAATTCGTCGAGAATCGAGAGCAGCAGCTTGCCGTCGGCCCAGGAAAATCCTTGCAGCGCGCGGCGTGCGCCTGGCTCGAACAGGATAGCGAAATTGCGATCGCCGGCGAGAAAGGCCGAGAGCGAGATACCGAGCACGCTGTCTGCGGCGTAGGTGGCACCGCCGACGCTCCAGGCCGAGCGCAGCTTGATGGCGAACCAGTCACGGTGAGCCTGCAGCCAGATGTCGGAGGGAAGGTCGAGCTTGACGGTCGCGCCGGTCTCGGTGCCGAGCCAGAGGTCGAAATTGAAGAAGTCGAGTCGGTCGATGAACCAGAACCGCGGTGTCTCGCCGGTCCGGTCGACGTCGCAGGAGGTGCTCATGCGATCCGGCGTGGTCTCGAATACCACTCGCGCATTTTCGACCGGCTCGCCGCGCCGCCACAACCGCACCGTCCGCGCATAGCCGGAGGTCGTTGCCATGTCCGCGCCGCCATAGGCGCTCGACAACAGCACCGTGTCGGCATCGACCCAGTCGACGCTGCCCTTGGCTTCCGGCAGCATGAAGCCACCGGCAACGAAGCTCTTCGTGTTGAGGTCGAACTCGCGCATGGTGACGGCATCGCTGCCGCCGCGCGATAGGCTGAGGATCGTCTGCGGCGCATCGCCGGGAAGCGAGCTCGACCAGTTCAGCAGCCAGTCTTCGCCTTCGCCTGCCGCGAGTTTGTCGATATCGAGCAGCGTCTCCCAGGACGTCTCGGGCTTGCGAAACTCCGCCATGGTGGTTCGCCGCCACAGGCCGCGCGGGTTCGTTGCGTCCTTCCAGAGGTTGTAGAGCAGGCCGTCGCTGCGGCCGACATAGGGGATGTTGTCGGATCGGTCATAGATTGCGGCCAGGATATCGCGGTCGCGCTCGAACGCCGCGCCGCCGAACTGGTCCAGCGTCAGGCGGTTCTGCCGCTCGACGAAATCGAGCGCGCGGGTGCCCTCGACCTCCTCCAGCCAGAGCCAGGGATCGTCGTCGGGAGCGCTGAGCGTAGGCCTGTCATCGACGGACATGAACGAAACTCCCTGAGACCGGCGGCGGATAGGATTTGATCGAGCGCAAGCCGTCAAGAGCGTGGGCCGGGTATCATCGGCCCGATTGCGTCAGAGGCATGGCCTGCGCCCGTTTGCGCCGGTTGCCCGGCTCTTTCGGCCCCTCCATAGTGCCGGGAATCACCAAGCCTTTTGGGCGGAAATGCCGATGATTGACGTGACTGCAGCCAATGAGATCGCCGACGACGCGCGCGTGCGCGGCAACGTGGTGCGCCTCGCCGCAGCCCAGGCGCTGACCGGCGCCAATTCGGCCGTGATCTTCGCCACCGGCTCGATCGTCGGCGCCACGCTCGCCCCCGACATGTCGCTCGCGACCGTGCCGCTCTCGATGTACGTCGTAGGCCTTGCGGCCGGCACGCTGCCGACCGGCGCGATCTCGCGCCGCTTCGGCCGCCGCTGGGCTTTTGTGATCGGCACCGGTCTCGGCACGCTCACCGGTCTGATCGGCTCGTTCGCGATCTTGCACGCCTCGTTCGCGCTGTTTTGCCTCGCGACCTTCCTCGGCGGCCTCTACGGCTCGGTCGCGCAATCCTATCGCTTCGCCGCGGCCGACGGCGCCAGTGCGGCCTACCGCCCCAAGGCGGTGTCGTGGGTGATGGCGGGCGGCGTGTTCGCCGGCGTGCTCGGTCCGCAGCTCGTGCAATGGACCATGGACATCTGGTCGCCGTATCTGTTCGCGTTCAGCTTCCTGGTGCAGGCGGCCGTCGCGCTTGTTGCGATGGGCATCGTCGCCGGTGTCGACATGCCGAAGCCGGCACCGGCCGATCTGCATGGCGGACGTCCGCTGCTCACCATCGTGACGCAGCCGCGCTTCATCGCGGCAGCTTTGTGCGGCGTCATCTCCTACCCCATGATGAACCTGGTGATGACCTCGGCGCCGCTCGCCATGAAGATGTGCGGCTTGAGTCTCTCCGATTCCAATTTCGGCATTCAATGGCACATCGTTGCCATGTATGGCCCGAGCTTCTTCACCGGCGCGCTGATCGCCCGCTTCGGCGCGCCGAAGATCGTCGCTTGCGGCCTGCTGCTGGAAGCCGGCGCCGCCGGCATCGGCCTTTCCGGCATCACCGCGATGCACTTCTGGGCGACCTTGATCGTGCTCGGCGTGGGCTGGAATTTCTCCTTCATCGGCGCCTCCGCTTTGGTGCTGGAGACGCACCGTCCGCAGGAGCGCAACAAGGTGCAGGCCTTCAACGATTTCCTGGTGTTCGGGATGATGGCGATCGGCTCGTTCTCCTCCGGGCAATTGCTTGCGAATTACGGCTGGTCCGCGGTGAACATGGTGGTGTTCCCGCCGGTCGTGCTCGGTCTCGCCGTGCTCTCGCTGGCGTCGTGGGCCCGCCGCCGCAAAGCGCAGCTGGATGCGGCTATGGGCGAGTTCCCGGACGCGATCTGACGCATGATCCGGAAAAGTGTGCAGCGGTTTTCCGACAAGATCATGCGCAACAGAGTGGCGGGAGGATGTCAGCAACGTTGATACTTCGATCCCGATCGAAGTGATTTTCTGCTCGCGCATCGATACATGATGGTCGTCATGGACAGAAAATCACAACGCGGGGGATACGAAGGAGAAGCGCAAATGCTCGACAATCCCCACCACGCCACGCCGATCGACGAATCCTCCCTCCGCTACGAAGGCTGGCGCATCGTCGCCGTCTGCTTCCTGCTTGCGACCTTCGGCTGGGGGCTCGGCTTCTACGGCCAGAGCGTCTATGTCGCCGAGCTGCAGCGCGCGCGGGGCTGGCCGGCGTCGCTGATCTCATCCGGCACGACGTTCTTCTATCTTTTTGGCGCGCTGCTGGTCGTCTTCGTCGGCGAAGCCGTCCGGAAATATGGCCCGCGCATCTGTCTCATCGCCGGAACGCTGGCGATGGCGGCAGCCGGCGTCGCGATCGGCGCGGTGCGCGAGCCCTGGCAGCTTTATTTGGCGGATGCGGTGCTCGCCTTCGGCTGGGCCGGCACCAGCCTCGCCATGATCACCAACACCATCAGTCTCTGGTTCGACCAGAAGCGCGGCATGGCGATCAGCCTGGCCCTGAACGGCGCCAGTTTCGGCGGTATCGTCGGGGTGCCGCTGCTGGTGATGATGATCAGCCATATCGGTTTCGCCAGCGCGATGTTTGCCACCTCCGGCGCCATGCTGGTGCTGCTCGTGCCGGTGATCCTGCTGGTCGTCGGCCGGCCGCCCGATCTCCATGGCTGGCATGGGGCGGCGACGGCAAAGCCGCAATCCTCGGCGGAGATCCGCTCGCGCGCGCTACGCGATGTCGGCTTCCTCACCGTGACGATTGCGTTCGCGCTGGTGCTGTTCGCGCAGGTCGGCTTCATCGTGCACCTGATCTCGTTCCTCGATCCCGTGATCGGGCGCGAGCGTGCCGCCGTAGCCGTTGCGGTGCTCACCGCGATGGCGGTGATCGGCCGCGTGCTGTTCTCGATGGTGATCGACCGCCTCAACCAGCGCCTCGCCTCGGCGCTGTCGTTCCTGAGCCAGGCCGCGGCACTGTGCGTCGTGATCAATCTGCACAATGATTACGTGCTGATCGCGGCCTGCGCGGTGTTCGGCTTCTCCGTCGGCAATCTCATCACGCTGCCGTCGCTGATCGTGCAGCAGGAGTTCGACAGCGCCTCGTTCGGCGTGCTGATCAGCCTCAACACCGCGATCAACCAGGTGACGTATGCGTTCGGTCCTGGCGTGGTCGGCTTTCTGCGCGATTGGTCCGGCGGCTACGCGCTGCCGTTCTATCTCTGTATCGCGCTGGAGGTGGCCGCGGCCGCGTTGATCATGGTGCGGGGCAAGCCAAGATCAAAACTCTCGTAGGGTGGGCAAAGGCGCACCGCGCCGTGCCCACGATTTCTCGATGAGTCAGCAGGAGTGCGTGGGCACGCTTCGCTTTGCCCACCCTACGAGACCTACGCCTCTCGCTGCTTCAGCAATCCCTCAACGTCGAGCCGCTTGGTAAACATCGCGAGCTTCCCGTCCGGCCCGAACGGCCATTGCTCTCGCGGCTTGTCCCAATACAGCTCCACGCCGTTTTCATCGGGGTCGCGCAAGTAAAGCGCCTCGCTCACGCCGTGGTCGCTGGCGCCGTCCAGCGCAATGCCGGCCGTCAGCACCCGGTGCAGCGCGTCCGCCAGCGCCGGCCGCGTCGGATAGAGGATCGCGGTGTGAAACAGTCCGGTCGTGCCCGGCGGCGGCGGCGAGCCGCCCTTGCTCTCCCAGGTGTTGAGCCCGATGTGGTGATGGTAGCCGCCCGCCGAGATGAAGGCCGCGCCTGATCCCATGCGCTGCATCAGCTCGAAGCCGAGCACGCCGCAGTAGAAGCCGAGCGCGCGATCGAGATCGGCGACCTTGAGATGGACGTGGCCGATCCTGGTGCCGGCGGCGACAGGTGATGATTGCGACATGTGGCTGCTCCGTGACTGAACCCCACTTATGCCGGGCTTCGGGACAGCGCTACTGGCCGATCCCGAAACGCAGCGTTTCCATACGTGAAACCTAGGACAGCTCCGGTACCTCGCCCTCCGGCAGCCCGAACTCGAACGTGTTCAGCGTCATCGACACCATCGTGTAATAGCCGCAGAGACCGATCACCTCGACGACGCCGCGCTCGCTCAGCAGCGCAACGGCCTCATCATAGAGCCCCTTCTCGACGCCGTGGCCCTCATGCAGCGATTTCGCGAGATCGTAGATCATCTTGCCCTTGGGGTCGTCGAACTCGGGGGTGCGGCGATCCCGGATCGCGTCGATGATCCTGGGGTTCATGCCGCCGGCGATCGCGAGGCGCTTATGCGCATACCATTCGTAATGCGCGGTCCAGTGCCGCGCCGTCACCAGGATCGCGATCTCCGAAAGCTTTGCCGGGAAGATCGTGTCGTAGCGCAGGACTTCGCCGAGCCGCGTGGCGTGACGGGCCATGTCGGGGCTGTTGAGCCAGGCCATCATCGGCGCCGGCGGTTTGCCGCGTTTGCCGGCAATCGACTCGTCATAGGTCTGCCGCTGGCTCTCGTTCATTTCGCCAGGCGAAAGAAGTTTCAGGCGCATTCGCGTTTCCTCTTTGTTTTCAAGCACCGTCGCGGTTGCGACTATAGCCGATGCGCTCAATGGAAGTGGTTGAATTCCGCAGTGCGATGGCCCAGAGTCGCCGCCAACAAGTTGTGATTGATGGAAACGACCATGAGCGAATCTGAGACGGCTGATCTCGAACAATTCCGCAGCGAGACGCGCGCCTGGCTGGAAGCGAACTGCCCGCCGGAGATGCGCAAGCCCGCGACGGCTGACACCGACGTGTTCTGGGGCGGACGCAACGCAAAGTTCGCGTCCGAGCCGCAGCGCATCTGGTTCGAGCGCATGCGCGACAAGGGCTGGACCGTGCCGGACTGGCCGAAGGAGTATGGCGGCGGTGGTCTCAGTGCTGCCGAGCACAAGGTGCTCCGTTCCGAGATGGGAAGAATCGGCGCGCGCCAGCCGCTGTCGAGCTTCGGCATCTGGATGCTAGGGCCTGCGCTGCTCAAGTATGGCAACGAGGCGCAGAAGAAAGAGCACCTGCCGAAGATCGCGGCGGGCCTGATCCGCTGGTGCCAGGGCTATTCCGAGCCGAACGCCGGCTCCGATCTTGCCTCGCTGCAGACCCGCGCCGAGAGCGATGGCGATGATTTCGTCATCACCGGATCGAAGATCTGGACGTCCTACGCCAACTACGCCGACTGGATCTTCTGCCTGGTCCGCACCGATTCGGCTGCGAAGAAACACGATGGCATCAGCTTCATCCTGTTCGACATGACCTCGAAGGGCGTGACGACGAAGCCGATCCTCCTGATCTCCGGCTATTCGCCGTTTTGCGAAACCTTCTTCGACGGCGTCCGCGTGCCGAAATCGCATGTGGTCGGCACCGTCAACCGCGGTTGGGACGTTGCCAAATATCTGCTCCAGCACGAGCGCGCGATGATCTCGGGCATGGGCGAGCGCGGCGTCGGCCGTCCGCTCGGCCAGATCGCCGCGGATTCCGTCGGCTCCGATGCGCAAGGCAAGCTCGATGATTCCATGCTGCGCGGCCGGATCGCGACGTTCGACGTCGATGAAGCGGCCCTTGCCGCCTGCGCCGAACGCGCGGTCGATCTCGCCAAGGCCGGCCAGGCGCATCCGGCTTTCTCGTCGGCGATGAAATATTATGGCACCGAGCTCAACAAGCGCCGCTACGAGATCCTGATGTCGGCCGGCGGCGTCGATGCGCTGGAATGGGAGAGCGAGCGCTCGCGGCAAGGCGCCCGTCCGCGCGCCTGGCTGCGCACCAAGGCCAATTCGATCGAGGGCGGCACGTCCGAGGTCATGCTCGGCATCGTCGCCAAGCGCATCCTGGATCTGCCGGGGGCCTAGGGAAAGTCCTCATCCTGAGGAGCGGCCGCAAGGCCGCGTCTCGAAGGATGGCCACGGCCTTCATGGTTCGAGACGGCGCTAACGCGCCTCCTCACCATGAGGGTCACCACCGTATTCAATCGAACAGAACTTTGTTGGAGCCCGTCATGGCCCTCGTCCTCACCGAAGAACAATCAATGCTCCGCGACAGCGCGCGCGGGCTGATCAGCGACAAGGCGCCGGTGTCGCACCTGCGCGGCTTGCGCGATAGCAAGGATCCCACCGGCTTCTCCAAGGAGCTGTGGCACTCCTTCGCCGAGATGGGCTTTGCCGGCCTGCTGGTGCCGGAAGAGTTCGGCGGCAGCGGCCTCGGCTTTATGGAGGCCGGTGTCGTTATGGAGGAGATCGGCCGCACTCTGATGCCGTCACCGTTCCTCGCCACCAGCGTGGTCGCGGCCTCGGCGCTGAACCGCGGCGGCAATGCCGCGCAGAAGTCGGAGTATCTGCCGAAGATCTCCAACGGCTCGCTGCTCGCGACGCTTGCGATCGACGAGGGCGCAAAGCACCGCCCGCTGCAGACGAATCTGCAGGCCGTGCGCGCCGGCAACGGTTTTAAATTGTCCGGCGCCAAGGCGCTGGTGGTTGATGGTCATGTCGCGGATCTCTTCATCGTTGCTGCACGTACCGCCGGCGCGGCCGGTGAGCGCGACGGCCTGACGCTTTTCCTGGTCAATCCCAAAGCCAAGGGCGTTGCGATCGAGCGCACCATCATGGTCGACGCGCACAACGCGGCGCGGATTGAGTTGGCCAATGTCGAGGTCAACGCCGACAGCGTGCTCGGCGAGGTCGATCAGGGGGCGGCTCTGCTCGACGGCGTGCTCGATATCGGCCGCGGCGCGGTCGCCGCCGAAATGGTGGGCTTGAGCGACGAGGTGTTCAACCGCACCGTCGAGTACCTGAAGAACCGCAAGCAGTTCGGCAAGCTGATCGGCGAATTCCAGGCCCTGCAGCACCGCGCCGCCGAGCTCTATGTCGACATCGAGATCACCCGCGCCGCCACCATGAAGGCGCTGCAGGCGCTGGACGCAGATGTCGCCAAGGCCGCCTCAGCCGTTGCCGTCGCCAAGGCCCGCGCCGGCACCACCGCCACCCGCGCGGTGCAGGAAGGCGTGCAGATGCATGGCGGCATGGGCATGACCGACCAGTTCGACATCGGCTTCTTCATGAAGCGCGCACGCGTGTGCGAGGAATTGTTCGGCGATGCGAACTACCACACCGAGCAGCTGGCGCGCGCGCGGGGGTATTGAGGGGGAAGGGGCACTGCGGCGCCCAAATACAGGTGTCGTCCCGGCGAACGCCGGGACCCATAACCCCAGGGAGTAGTTTGGCGAAGGCTCGGAGTTAAGCAGCCTCCCCGCGGTACTGTCACCTGCGCTTATCGATAGATCACGCGGTATGGGTCCCGGCTTTCGCCGGGACGACACCAGACCGTCCTACCTCATCGGCGGCGCGTACTGCACGCCACCGGCGTTCCACAGCTGGTTCATGCCGCGCGGGATCTTCAGCTGCGATTTCTCGCCGATATTGCGCTCGTACATCTCGCCGTAATTGCCGACGCGGCGGATGATGCGCACGGCCCAGTCCTTGGTCAGGCCGAGCTGCTCGCCGTAATTGCCTTCGGTGCCGACCAGCCGCATCACTTCCGGCTTCTTCGACTTCAGCGCGTCGTCGATGTTCTCCGAGGTGATGCCGAGCTCTTCGGCGTTGATCATCGCGTAGAGCGTCCACTTCACGATCATCATCCAGTCGTCGTCGCGCTGGCGCACGACGGGGGCGAGCGGCTCCTTGGAGATCATGTCCGGCAGGATCATGTGATCGCCGGGCTTCGACATGTTCAGCCGCAGCGCATAGAGCTGCGAGACGTCGGCGGTGAGCGTGTCGCACTTGCCGGTGTCGTAGGCCTTCACCACGTCTTCGAGCTTGTCGAACTTCACCAGCTCGTACTTCATGTTGTTGGCTTTGAAGTAGTCGGCGAGGTTGAGCAGCGTGGTGGTGCCGGCCTGCACGCAGACCTTGCTGTCGGCGAGATCGAGCGAGGTCTCCTTGTTGCGCGAGCGCGGCACCATGAAACCTTCGCCGTCGTAATAGGCCACCGCCGGGAAGTAGAGATCGTAGTCGAGCTCACGCGACATGCTCCAGGTCGAGTTGCGCGAGAGGATGTCGACCTTGCGGCTCTGCAGTTCCTTGAAGCGCTCGCTGGCGTCGAGCGGCACGAAGCGCGCCTTGCTCGGGTCGTCGAAGATCGCCGCGGCGACCGCGCGGCAGAAGTCGACGTCAAAGCCGGTCCAGTTGCCCTTGTCGTCGGGGATCGAGAAGCCCGGCAGGCCCTTGTTGACGCCGCACAGCACTTCGCCGCGGCGTACCGTGCGCTTCAGCGTGCGGGTGTCGTAGAATTCGTAGACGACGGCCAAGGCGCCGACCAGCACGGCGACCGCGAGCCCGATCAGCAGGCCGCCTCGAAATGTGCGCATCATGTTGCTCTCTCGAAAAAATCGGGAAATGGAATTCTGGCGAAGGCGGGAAGCACGATCCAAGGGGATCGTGCTCGAACGATGGACTTAGAGCTCGGGCTTCTGCCGGATGACCACCTTGGTGCCAACAGGGACGCGATCGTAGAGATCGGCGACGTCATTGTTGACGAGGCGGAAGCAGCCCGAGGACACCTTGGTGCCGATCGTGTCGGGACGGTTGGTGCCGTGGATGCGGTAGACCGTGGTGCCGAGATACATGGCGCGGGCGCCGAGCGGGTTGCCGGGGCCGCCGGCCATGAAGCGCGGCAGATACGGCTGGCGCTGGATCATTTCCGGCGGCGGCGTCCAGTCCGGCCATTCCTTCTTGTTGGTGATGTTCACCAGCCCCTGCCACTGAAAACCGTCGCGGCCGACGCCGATGCCGTAGCGGATCGCGCGCCCGCCGGGCTGCACCAGATAAAGGTGGCGCTCGGTGGTCGAGATGATGATGGTGCCGGGCGGCTCGGTGGTGCGGTAGTACACGACCTGCTTCTGCCATTCCGGATCGAGCTGATAGCTGTCGTCGGCAATCAGTCCGGGCTCGTCGCCGCGGTCCGGCTGCTGGGCGAAGGCGTGCGGTGCGGACAGGATCAGGCCGATCGCAGCCACAAGCGCCCCGGTCAGGCGACGAACATCCGTCATTTCAAGCTCTCCCCGCTGCCACAGCGCAAATCGTTACGAACCATCTGAACTCAGGGGCAGCTTCGTGGCAAGTTAAAGGCGCGCCTGACTGGTATGTCACGAGAATGCTTTGGTTTTTTGACGGGAATCAACACCCAGGAACAGGGTGGATTGGCGCGAAAAGCCGCGTCTGCTGTCTCACCCACGGGTTGAGGCGTCCTGGATTTGATTGGCCGCCGCCTCGATCCCGAGCCGCCGGACGATCTCCGCGCCCACGGCACGGGCCTCGTTGCGCGAGCCGATGCGGGGGCTGCGAAACCGTCGCCCCGAGCGCAGCCGGATCGTCAGGATGCAATGCTCATCCTCGGACCGGCCGCGACGGTCGACCGTGATCGCCTTGACGTTGGGCCCTTCGATCGTGTCCTCGCGCGGCTGGCCGTTGCCCCAGAGCCGTTCGACGCGGATGTCGCCTTCGCGGATCACCCAGAAGGCGCCGGTGACGAGATTGGCGAATCGGTAGACGCCGAACGCGGCGAGGACGCCAAGCGGCAGCAGCGTGTAGTCGATCCATTGGGGCTGCAGGCCACGCCAGAGCCTGTAGGCATAGGGTGCGACGCTCAGGGCGACGGCGATCAAGGCCGCGATCCGGATGTCTCTTTGGGAAAACGGCTCGACGGGGTCGCCAAGACGCATCTCGGGATTGCTGGCGTCGAGTGGATTAACGGGGGCCTCGACGTCGGGAACGTCGAATTGCGCCGCGATCCGCGCCACGGTGTCACGCACATGCGTGACGTCGGAGAGGGGCGGGGAGGTCAGGCGCTCGCCCGAAGCAAGCGTGAAGGCGAGCTGGAAGCGGGCTTTCGCAGTTTTGCTGCCGGGAACCTGAAGTCCCGTGATGTCGTCTTTCGCGACGATCCGTGTCTGGAGCTTCCCGAATGGACGCTGCTTCCCGATCAGGATTTCAGCCGGCGTGATGATCCACACCACCGCCGGCGCCAGCATGACGACGCCGACGAACGCGGCGCCCGCCAGCAGCGCGACCACGGAAATGATGATTTCGAGGACGTCGTGCGTGAACAGTCCCGGCGTGAAACACAGCGCAACAGCCGCCGCAGACCCGGCCACGACCAGCCGCTGCGCGATCGAGGAGCCTTCGCGAAGGCGGATGTCGTTGCTGGTGGTCGCGTCGTTCATTGCGGCGGCTGATTTGCGTTGGCGCGCGAAACTCCACGGACGGGTCCGTGGAGTCAAGCAGCACACCGCCGCCTGCGGCATCAACTCTCGGCGTTCAGCAGCCTGGCCACGGTGCGGTCGATCTCGTCATAGCGGCCTTCGCCTTCGTGCTGGAACACGATCTTGCCGTTCTGGTCGATGATGTATTGCGCCGGCCAATACTGGTTGCTGTAGGCGTTCCAGGTCTTGGAATCATTATCCTGCGCCACCGGATAGGTGATGCCATGACGCTTCAGTGCGGCCTGCACGTTCGAAGCCGAACGCTCGAACGGGAATTCCGGCGTGTGCACGCCGACCACGACGAGGCCCTTGTCCTTGTATTTTGCATAGAGGTCGGTGACGTGCGGCAGCGTGTTGACGCAGTTGACGCAGCCATAGGTCCAGAAGTCGACCAGCACGACCTTGCCGCGGAGGTCGGCGATGTTGAGCGGCTTCGAGTTGAACCAGTTGCTGATGCCGGCGAAGTCGGGCGCGGTCACCGCCTGGCGCGCGGCCGCGACCTTCACCGGCGCTGCGGGCGTGGCTTCGTCGCAGATGCCGGGGATGACGGCGCCGGTGACGGCGAAGCCGATCAGCGCGGCGGAGACGGCGAGCAGTTTGAAGGTCATGGATGTGTTCTCCGTTGAGAGGTGAAACGATCACAGGCCGATCTGGCCGGTGGGATAGAAGCCGGTGAGCCACGCCACGATCAGCGTGTCGTATTGGAAGTAGGCGGCGAGCGCGAAGGCGATCACGACGACGCCAAAGCCCTGCTGCAGACGCGGCGAGATGCGCGCGAGGCTGCGCACACGCGTGGTCGCGGCCTGTCCGCCATAGGCGATCGCGAGCATCGGGATCGCAGCACCAATCGCGTAGGCGACCAGCAGCGTGCCCGCCCAGGCCAGATTCCTGGAGGTCGCGACCAGCGTCAGGATCGAGCCGAGCACGGGGCCGGCGCAGGGTGTCCAGACCAGGCCCAGCGTGGTCCCGAGCACGAGACCGCCGAGCGCGCTTTCGCGCTGCATGCCGGCCGCACTGCCGAGATTGAGCCAGCCATTGAGCCGGATCGACAGCCATTCGAAGGGCGCCGGCCACAGCATCAACAGGCCGAAGCCGAGCAGCAGAATCGACGCCGCCTCGCGCAGCACATTCGGATCGAAATCGAACAACCGCGTCAGCGCGCCGAGCAGCAGCGCCACCGCAGAGAAGGAAACGACGAAGCCGAGCGCGATCATCGCGGGCCGCAGTTGCGACGTGCGCCCGATCGAGGCGCCGAGCAGGATCGGCAACATCGGCAGCGTGCAGGGCGCCGCAATGGTGAGGATGCCGGCGAGGACAGCGAAGAGGAGTTCGAGCATGGGGCACTCGTGATTGAGGTCACGAGGGCAGTTCGGGATGGAGACGGGGATCGTTACGCGGCGTCACGCGCTCGTGACGGGGGCGCTGCCGATTGCCCCGCCCCAAATAAAAACGACCCGGAGGGGGGCATCCCGTCCGGGTCGTTGGAGGTCTTGGGAGGTTTAACGAAACCGTATGTGATCTTTATAGGGACGAAGTTTTTCCGCCGGATGTTGTGGTTTGTTTCATTTGTTTCGTCGGCGGTAACGCTTTCGTGTCCCGGGACAGGGCCGATAATCCGGTCCTATCCCATTGAAATCCTTTGCCTTAGGCGGCGAACCGGTCGACGCCGCAATTCTTAAGCAGATCGGCGAGCTGCTTGCGGGCGTAGAACATCCGGGTCTTCACCGTGCTCTGGGGGATGCCGATGATCTGCCCGACCTCCTCCACCGACTTCTCATGGTAGTAGACGAGGGTGATGATCTCGCGATGCGCGGGTGACAGTTTCTGCACGCAGGCGCGAAGGATGGCGCTGGTGTCGCTGCGGTCGAGCGAGGTCTCGGGCGTGTCATTACCGTCCGGGATCTGCCGCACGTCCTCCTGATCGATATCCTCGAACCGGCGCTGGCGCATCGCGGTGAGCGCCTTGAAGCGGGCGATCGAGAGCAGCCAGGTCGAGACCTGCGAGCGGCCCTGGAACTGTCCGGCGGTCCGCCACACGTCCAGGAACACCTGGCTGACCAGGTCTTCCGCCGTGGTCGCGTCCCGCACGATGCGCAGGATGAAGCGGTAAACCCGCACGTTATGACGGCAATAGAGGATGTGCATGGAGGTCCGGTTGCCGTCGGCAATGCTCTCAAGGAGCATATCGTCCGAGGTCGCCTGAGCGGCAATGATGCTCTGGCTGGCTTGGGCGTTGATGGCGATGACGTTCGGCATTGACTTAGCTCCCCGGTGCGCCGCAACCGAGCGGCGTTTCCTTGGATCAAAGTGTTAATGAGCCAACGTTTCGGGACGTCTGCACGAAAAGGGGAAAATGGTTTCGTGCGCTGCCAAATTGTTTCGTCGGACCAGGCGCGACGAAACATTCGGACCAAAAAAGCGTGGAATTTCAATGTACGGAAAATACGGGAGTGTGGATTCGGACTAGGCCGAACGGGTGGGAACGTATTTGGGGGGTCTTGCGTTCGCGGCGCACCACGCACAATGGCGTCGTCCCCGGGGGCGTGCGGATCGCCGGGACGGCGGTCCCGCAGGGGGCGCCGCCCTTACGCCTTCTCGCCTGCGGGCGAGAACAGATAACCGCCACCGCGGATGGTGCGAATCACGGCGGGCTTGGTCGGGTCGGGCTCGATCTTGCGGCGGATGCGCATGATGCGGAGATCGACCGCGCGGTCGAAGGCTTCGGCGTCGCGCGCATTGGCCAGTTCGAGCAGCCGCTCGCGCGACAGCACGCGCTTCGGATTGGCCGCAAACACTTTCAGCAGTCCGAATTCCGACGCGGTCAAAGGATGCTCGTTGCCTTCGTCGTCGCGCAGCGCCTGGGCTTCAAGGTCGAGCCACTTCGTCCCGAACCGAACAAGCTGATCCTTGTCCGATTTCGCGGGCGTAGCGTCAGCCGCCGCGGCTTTCACCGGCGTGCTCCGCCGTAGCACCGAGCGGATGCGCGCCATCAGCTCGCGCAGCTCGCAGGGTTTTGCGACGTAATCGTCGGCGCCGAGCTCGAGGCCGACCACGCGGTCGATCGGGCTCGCGGTTGCCGTGAGCATGATGACGGGCACGTTGATGCGGCTCTTGAGGTCGCGGATGATCGAGAGGCCGTCTTCCTCGGGCATGTTGAGGTCGAGCACGACGAGGTCGGGCATGCTGCCGTCGATCGCGGTGCGCAAGGACTTGCCGCCGTCGCACAGCGTCACGGTGAAGCCGTGCATCTTGAGGTAATCGCCGACCATCTCCCGGGCCGGGGCCTCGTCGTCGACGATCATGATGTGCTGGCTTTGTGTCATGTCACAGAGATCTCGGCACTCAAGGTTACGATAGTTCGGTCGCGGGCAGGGTGATGGTGAAAGTGGAGCCCTTGCCCGGGCCGTCGCTGTCGGCGGTTACGTCGCCGCCATGCATGTCGATAATACGCTTGACGATGGACAACCCAAGCCCCGTCGAGCTCTCACCTGCCGTCGGTTTTGCGGATAGCCGCTGGAACCGGCCGAACAGGCGGCCGAGATCCTCCGGCGACAGGCCGGCGCCCTCGTCGCTGACGCGGATGATGGTGTCGTTGCCCTCATGGGTGACCGCCACGGTGATCTTGCCGGCGATTGGCGAGTATTTGATGGCGTTGCTGATGAGGTTGTCGATCGCCTCGCGGATGCGGTCGGTGTCGCACATGGTGACGATATTGGCCGGCGCGGTGACGTGGATGGCCTGCTGCTTGTTGACGGCGAGCGGCTGGTTGGCCTCGGCGACCTCCTTCACCAGCGCCGCGACGTCGACCGGCTCGCGACGGATGGTGATGTCGAAGGCATCCGCCATGGCGTCCGAGATCAGGTGGTCGACCATCGTGGTCAGGCGCTTGGTGGCGTCGCGGATGTGATCGACCTGGGCGACCACGCCGTTCGACGAGGCGCCGGTCGAGATCAGCTCCTTCAGCATCTCGGTACGGCCGAGGATGACGCCGAGCGGGTTCTTCAGATCGTGCGCGACGGTACCCAGAATCTCGTTCTTGAAGCCGTTGGCGCGCTGCAGCCGCAGCCATTGCGCCGAGAGCCGCCGGTTGGCCTGCATCAGCGCGCGGGTGCGCTGGGCGACGCGGTCTTCCAGCTGGGTGTTGGCGTCCTGGAGCTGCTGGTAGAGGATGACGTTGTCGAACGCGATCGAGAGCCTGGAGGAGAAGATCTCGACCAGCGAGCGGTCGGTCTCGGACAGATCGCGCTCGGACTGCAGCAGCACCACGACCTCGCGGCCACTTCCGGTGCGCAGGTAGATCACGCTGCGATGGTCGGCGAATTCGTTCTTGCGGCGCTGGAAGGCGGCCTCGACCATCTCGCGCAGATCGGGGTCGAGCGCCTTCGACGAGGTCGTGCCGATGAAGCGGCTGTAGCAGCCGCTGCCCGCGAGCACCGAGAGCTCGGGATCGACGCCGCCATTGTCGCGCAGGACCAGTATACCGGCGCAGTCGACATTGAGCAGCGAGGCGAGCTGGGTCAGCACGCCCTCGGCGAGCCGCTGCATCGACTTGAAGTCGTACAGCGTGGAGGCGGCATCGATGATGATCTCGAGCCCGCGCCGGGTCTGCACCATGCGCTCGAGCTGCTGGTAGGAGCGCAGCGCCGCGGTCAGCGAGGTGAACAGCTTGTCGGCGGTGAGCTCGGTCTTGGCCTTGTAGTCGTTGATGTCGTACTGCACGATCACGCGCCGCTCCGGCGCCTGGCCCGGCTGGCCCGTGCGCAGGATGATACGCACGGTCTCGTTCTTGAGCACGTTGCGGATGTATTCGACCAGCTCGAGGCCGGCGACGTCGGTCTCCATGATGACGTCGAGCAGCACCGCGGCGATGTCGTTGTGCGCCGCCATCAGCTTGCGACCTTCCGCCGCGGAATGCGCGGAGAGGATCTCCAGGCCCTGGCCGTTGAGGGAGTAGTCGGACAGCGCGAAGCGGGTGCCATCATGCACGGCCGGATCGTCGTCGATGACGGCGATTTTCCATTTCCGGGCGTCCATATCCTCCGACGCGGTACCGGTGTCGTCGATCAGGTGGAGGACATCGTCCTGTTCGGCCATTGCGAAGTCCCGTCACTTTCTGTGCTTTGCGCGCCGCCCTTGGCGATCCGCGGCATGATAATCCGAAAAGTAGTACCTTGTCCCAGCTTGGATTCCAGCATCATCCGCCCGCCGAGCTGCTGGGTGACGAGGTTATAGACGATATGAAGCCCGAGTCCCGTGCCACCTTCATTGCGCCGGGTGGTAAAGAATGGGTCAAAGGCCTGGCGCTGCACGTCGGGGGTCATGCCGGCCCCGTCATCGGCGAAGATGATCTCGATGTCGTCGGCGCCGCGCGGCCGCGCCGAGATCGTGATGGTGCCGGCGCGCCCGTCGGCGAAGGCATGGTTGGCGGCGTTGAGGAACAGGTTGGTCAGGATCTGGCCATAGGAGCCGGGATAGCCATCCAGCAGCAGCCCCTCGGGCACGTCGACCTTGAGCGTGATCGGCGCGCGCTTCAGCACCGGGCGCAGGCTCGCGATGATCTGGTCGGTTGCTTCGCTCAATGAGAACTGCCGGCGCTCGGCATGGGAACGGTCGACCGCGACCTGCTTGAACGACTGGATCAGCTCGCCGGCGCGGGTGAGGTTGGCGACCAGCTGCTGCGAGGCGTCGCGCGAGGCCTGCACGAATTCCTCGAGCTGCGAGCGGCGCAGGCCGCCGTCGCCCCTGAGCTGGGCCTCGAAAATTTCGCTGCGCCGCGCAAAACTCGAGGCCACGGTCAGGCTGATGCCGATGGGGTTGTTGACCTCATGCGCGACGCCGGCGACGAGTCCGCCGAGCGCTGCGAGCCGCTCGGCGTCGATCAGATTCTGCTGCGCGGTGTTGAGCTCGAGCAGCGCGCTCTCGGCCTTTTCCTTGGATGCCCGCAGCTCGTCCTCGGTCTCGCGCTTGGCGATCGCATTCTCGCGGAACACCTCCACCGCGCGCGCCATGGCCCCGACCTCGTCGCGGGCCTTGGTGCCCTGCACCTCGCGGCCGAGATCGCCGAGCGTGATCGCGCGCATCGCGGTCATGATCTGCTGCAGTGGCAGCCGGATCGACAGCGCGATCAAGACGCCGGCGGAGAGGATGATGCCGAGGAAGATCACCGCGATCGACAGCACCCGTCGTGAAATGTCGGCCAGCGTGCGGTCAAACGTCTCCTGCGCCTTCTGCTCGCGCCGGCGCATTTTTGTCGAGAGATCGTCGATGGCGCCGATCGCCTCGGCCTGGCTGGCGTCGATGGTGTTGCGCAGCAATTCGGTGCGGTTGGTCAGTTGCTCGCTGAGTTTCGCAAAACCCTCGCGCAGCGCCATGGTGCGGGCCTCGAGCTTCTGCAGCGCCATGCGCTGCAAATCGTTGTCGGCGAGATCGATCATCACCGGAATGGTCTTCTCGATCGTCTCGGTGTTGCGGCGCGCATCGTCGGCGGCGCCCGGCGACAGCGACAGATAGTAGGAATTGGCCGCGACCAGCATCGCGGTGAAGGCCTCGCGCGACTTGCCGAGCGAGGGCCAGATCAGCGCGTCGCGATGGCCGGTGGCGCCCTCGATGATGGAATAGAGGCCCGCCATGTCCTTGGCCGGGCCCTGCACCTGCTCCTCATAGGTCCTGGCGATGGTCGCCTGCACGCTGCGCAGCTCGCCAAAGCCGTTGAGGAAACGGTCGGTGGTGCGCTCCAGCTCCTCGACCGAGCCTGCGAGCATCGGGTCCTTGGCGGCGCGGTCGGTCAGCGTGCCCAGCACGGCCTCGCGCAGCAGCAGGATCTCGGCGAACAGGTCCGGGCTCGGCTGGTTGATGTAGCGGTGGATCAGGTTCTGCAGCCGCCCGGTCTCGCTTTCCAGCAGCGCCAGGATCCGGTCGGATTCGCGCACCTGGCGGACGTCGTCCCAGGCCGAGCCCAAGACCTGCGCGCCGTTCCAGATCATCGCCACCAGCACGATCACCACGGCGGAGTTCAGCGCCGCGATCGACAGGATGCGCCAGCGGATCGGCACCGCCCGCAGCAGGCCGACCAGCCGCGCGCGCACCCGCCCGATCGGGCCGGGCGGCTTGTCGACGTGCTCGCTGTGTCCAAGTGCAGCCAATCCGGCTCACTCCACCTTGCGAATGCGTTCGATCAGCGCGGCCGCGGCGGGATCCTTCGCGGCCTTGGCGTACACCGGCGCCATCGCGTCCTCGAACGGCTTGCGGTCGATGTCCTTGACGACGGTGATGCCGGCGGCCTCGGCCTTGTGCTGCGACTGCTCCTCGAGGTCGCGCCACTTCTCGCGCATGAACTGGCTGGAGCGCAGCGCGGCCTCGCGGAAAATCCGCTGGTCGTCGGCCGACAGGCTGCGCCACGCCTTGAGCGAGATCACCAGCACCTCCGGGCTCATCGTGTGCTCGGTCAGGGTGTAGTAGCCGGCATATTTGTAATGGTCTGTCGTCACGAACGATGGCCAGTTGTTTTCGGCGCCGTCGATCAGATGGGTCGCGAGCCCCGTGAGCACCTGCCCGTAGGGCAATTCGACCGGCTCGGCGCCGAGCGAGCGGATCATCTGGCTCATCAACTCCGACTGCTGCACCCGGATCCGCAGGCCCTTGAGATCGGCGATGGTCTTCACCGGGCGGACGGCATTGTAGATCGAGCGCGCGCCGGAATCGTAGAAGGCGAGCCCGACGAAGCCGTAGGGCTCGAAGCTGCCCAAAATCTCGTTGCCGATCGGCCCGTCCAGCACCCTCTGCATGTGCTCGATGGACCGGAACAGGAACGGCATGGCGAGCACGTTCATCGCCGGAACGAAGTTGCCGATCAGGGCCACATTGGTCCGGTTGAGGTCGATCGCGCCCGCGCGGGTCTGCTCGATCGTCTCCTTCTCCTCGCCGAGCTGGCGGGAGTGAAACACCTTGACCTCGTGCCGCCCGCCGGTGCGCTCGGCGATCAGCGCGCCCATGTAGCGCAGCGCCTGGACGGTCGGATAATCCTCGGTCTGGGTGTCGGCGGCGCGGAATTCACGCGCTGCAGCCCCCGTCGCGCAGATCGCCAACAGAAGCGCGACGAAGATCACCCCGGCCCGAGAGAGTTCGGCACGGTTTAGCACTGGCACACTCAACCCCTCAGAGATGGAGTCTATGGCGGGACCAAAAGGTTCAATGCAATCTAGCAGATGGTAAAGGGAAGGCCATCCCGGGCCGCGCCCTCGGGCGATTGTGCGGCGCGGTCCGGCTTTATTCCCGGTTGAAACGCCGGGGACCGCGCCTTAAGCAGGGTATAGTCGCCTTTTGCCGCCTGATCCGGGAAGAGCCATCGTGACTTCATCATTGCGCTTTTTGCAGGTCGCCGCCGCCACTCTGGCCTTCGCCTTGAGCTGCGAGGCGCGCGCCGCCACCGACATCGCATGGTGGCACGCCATGTCGGGCGAGCTCGGCAAGCAGCTTGAAAAGCTCGCCACCGATTTCAACGCCTCGCAATCCGATTACCGCGTCGTGCCGACCTACAAGGGCAATTACACCGAGACGGTGACGGCCGCGATCTTCGCCTTCCGCTCGCGCAGCCAGCCCGCGATCGTGCAGGTCAACGAGGTCGCCACGGCGACCATGACCGCAGCCAAGGGCGCGATCTATCCGGTCTACAGCATGATGCGCGACATGGGCGAGCCGTTCTCGCTCAACGACTATCTTCCGGCCGTCTCCGGCTATTACACCGATGCGAGCGGCAATCTGCTGTCATTCCCGTTCAACTCGTCGACGCCGATCCTCTATTACAACAAGACCATGTTCCGCGACGCCGGGCTCGATCCGGAGACGCCGCCGAAGACGTGGCCCGAGCTCGGCGCCGCTGCAAAACGGCTGCGCGACCGCGGCGCCGTCTGCGGCTTCACCACGTCCTGGCCGTCCTGGATCCATGTCGAGAATCTGTCGGCGTTTCACAATCTGCCGCTGGCCACGCGTGCGAACGGCTTTGCCGGCCTCGATGCGGAATTGACCATCAACAATCCGGTCGTCGTGAAGCACATCGCCCAGCTCGCCGAATGGCAGAAGACAAAGCTGTTCGACTATAGCGGTCGCGGGCAATCGGCCGAGCCGCGCTTCCAGAACGGCGAATGCGGCATCTTCATCGGCTCCTCGGCGACGCGCGCCGACATCAGGGCGAATTCGAAATTCGAGATCGGCTACGGCATGATGCCGTATTGGCCCGACGTGAAGGGCGCGCCGCAGAATTCCATCATCGGCGGCGCCACGCTGTGGGTGCTGCGCGACCGGCCGCGCGAGGAATACAAGGGCGTGGCGCGGTTCTTCGCCTATCTGTCCCAGCCCGGCGTGCAGGCCGCCTGGCACCAGAACACCGGCTATCTGCCGATCACCCGCGCCGCCTTCGAGCTGACGCGCGCGCAAGGATTTTACGAGCGCAATCCCGGCTCGGCGATCTCGTTCGAGGAGATCACGCTGCATCCGCCGACCGAGAATTCCAAAGGCATCCGGCTCGGCTCCTTCAACCTGATCCGCGGCACGATCGAGGAGGAGCTGGAGCAGGCCTTTGGCGGCCAGAAGAGCGCGCAAGCCGCGCTCGATACCGCCGTCGAGCGCGGCAACAAGCTGCTGCGCCAGTTCGAGCGCGCCAGCCCGGATAGGTAGTCGCGGCCGGAGCTCGCGCCTCGTCCTTCGAGACGACCGCTTTGCGGTCTCCTCAGGATGAGGCTAAGCACCACCGTGGCCGCCGAGTCCGTTGCCGCGAACTCCACCCTCATCCTGAGGAGCCCGCGAAGCGGGCGTCTCGAAGGATCAGCCGCAGGGACATTGCCTTCGATGACACTGCCTCACTTCGCCGACGCGCAGACCTTTCGCGCCTGGCGCTCCCAGCCACAGCAATGGCTGCCGATCGCACTCGACATCGCGCGCGGCCACGGTGTCGACACCGGCGCGCCGCACGTGTTTTCGACCGGCACCAACCTCGTGGTCGGGCTCGGCGAGAAGCTGATCCTGAAAATCTTCCCGCCGCTGCTGCATGCGCAATTCGTTTCCGAGCGCGGTTCGCTGATGCAGCTTGCGGGCCGGCTTCATCTGCCGATCCCCGAGATCGTCGCGGAGGGGATGCGCGACGGCTGGCCCTATCTGATCATCACGCGCCTTTCCGGCACACTCGGCTCGGAGATCTGGCCCTCATTGCCCGAAGCGCAGAAGGAGCGCGTGCTGCGCCAGATCGGCGAGACCATCGCTGCCGTGCAGCGCGCGCCGCTCGGCCCGCTCGCGCAAATCGAGCCGCGCTGGAGCGACTTCATGGGCACGCAGATGCAGGGCTGCCGCGCGCGGCACACCCGTCTCGGCCTTGCGCCGAAATTCCTGGCCGGCCTCGACGATCTCCTGCGTGATGCCGCGACGCTGATTCCGATGGATGCGCCGCCGGTGATCCTGATCGGCGAATACATTCCGGAGAACTTCCTGCTCGCGTCCCGTAACGGCGACTGGTCGCTCGCCGGCCTGTTCGATTTCGGCGACGTCAGGGCGGGCTGGCGCGATTACGACCTGCTCGGCCCGAGCGCCTTCATGTCGGCGGGCCGGCCGGGGAGGGTGCGCAGCCTGCTCGAAGGTTTTGGCTACGAAAAGCCAGATTTCGCGCTCAAGCGCCGCCTGATGGCATTGATGCTGCTGCACCAGGCCAGCGACCTCAACAGCCACATCTGTATCGAAGGCTGGCAGCGGCAGGCGAATGATCTGATCGAGCTGCAGGAATTGATCTGGGCGGAGTGAGCGTGTTCGGCGTTGCAAGTGCGCGACGCAATCACCGCCGTCGTCCTGGACAAGTGGAGCGCCGATCCAGGACCCATTACCCCAGGGAGATGTTTTGCGAAGACTCGTCGTGACCCGCGGCGGGCCGCAACTTCTCCCTGGGGTGATGGGTCCTGGCTTTCGCCAGGACGACGGCGAGGTTAGATCTCGCTCATAAAATAAGCGATCGGCCACGATGGCCTTTTTATTAAGCAAATACATCTCTTTGTATGCAATGTATAAGACCCGAGCGTTATCGCTCCGTCGCTGATTTCTCGGATTTATTCGCGATATCAATGCATTAAAGCGCCGCTTACCTCTCGTTAAGGTCTGGCACGAACCTTGCGAATCCAGTTCCAACCAGAAACTTTTGAGTTGGAGCATCCTCATGAAGCGCCGCGATTTCCTCAAGTCCGTGTCCGGATTGGCCGCCGGCGCGGCGCTCCCCATAGCGCCGCAGGTCATCTCCTCGGCCTATGCCGACGCCCGCTCCGAGACGCTGCTGATCGTCTCGGAGGGCGGCCCGAACAATCTCGACATCCACGGCGTCGGCACCAACGTGCCCGGCTATGAAGTGTCCTGGAATTGTTACGACCGGCTGATCAGCCACGAGATGAAGACCGGTCCTGGCGGCGTGCCGTATTACGACCGCGACAAGTTCAAGGGCGAACTCGCCGAGGAGTTCAAGATCGACGACATGTCGGTCACCTTCAAGCTGCGCAAGAATGCCAAATTCCACGACGGCACGCCGGTCACCGCCAAGGACGTGAAATGGTCGCTCGACCGCGCCGTCAGCGTCGGCGGCTTCCCCACCTTCCAGATGAGCGCGGGCTCGCTGACCAAGCCGGAGCAGTTCGTCGTGATCGACGACACCACCGTGCGCGTCGACTTCCTGAAGAAGGACAAGCTGACGGTCCCCGATCTCGCTGTGATCGTGCCCTGCATCGTCAACTCCGAGCTGGTGAAGAAGAACGCGAGTGAGAAGGACCCCTGGGGCCTCGAGTTCACCAAGCAGCAGACCGCGGGCTCAGGCGCCTACAAGGTGACGAAGTGGACCGCCGGCACCGAAGTCGTCATGGAGCGCAACGAGGATTGGGTGTGCGGTCCGCTGCCGAAGATCAAGCGCGTGATCTGGCGCATGGTGCCGCAGGCCGGCAACCGCCGCGCGCTGCTGGAACGTGGTGACGCCGACATCTCCTACGAACTCCCGAACAAGGATTTCCAGGAGATGAAGGCCAACGGCAAGCTCAACGTGGTGTCGCTGCCGTTCTCCAACGGCATCCAATATATCGGCATGAACGTCACCAAGCCTCCGTTCGACAACCCGAAGGTCCGTCAGGCCGTCGCCTACGCGCTGCCCTATCAGAAGATCATGGATGCCGTGATGTTCGGGCTCGCGAACCCGATGTTCGGCGCACCTGCGGACAAGCCGACCGAAGTCGCCTGGCCGCAGCCGCATAAATTCAACACCGACATCGAGAAGGCGAAGGCGCTGATGGCGGAAGCCGGCCTCGCCGGCGGCTTCGAGACCACGATCTCGTTCGACCTGAATTTTGCCGGCGTCAACGAGCCGCTCTGCGTGCTGGTGCAGGAGAGCCTCGCCCAGATCGGCATCAAGACCACCATCAACAAGGTGCCCGGCGCCAACTGGCGCACCGAGTTGAACAAGAAGGAGATGCCGCTCTTCACCAACGTGTTCTCGGGCTGGCTCGATTATCCCGAGTACTTCTTCTACTGGTGCTATCACGGCAACAATTCCGTCTTCAACACCATGAGCTACAAGTCGGCGGAGATGGACAAGCTGATCGACGGCGCGCGCACCGCAGCCGCCACCGGCGACACCGCGACCTACGATGCCGACGTGAAAGGCTTCGTCGATCTCGCCTACACCGACATCCCGCGCATCCCGCTGTACCAGCCCTTCGTCAACGTCGCGATGCAGAAGAACATCTCGGGCTATCAGTACTGGTTCCACCGCCGCCTCGACTACCGCGCGATGGCGAAGGGGTGAGGGGATGCTGATCGTCGGCGACGCATCGGCATGTGTTGGGTTTCTTGATTCGAGTGAGGCAGCCACCGCTCTCTCACTCCCTCCCCCCTTGCGGGGGAGGGGCGGGGAGAGGGGTAGCCACAAACTCCGATCTCTCCCGCGGCCACCCCTCTTCCTAACCCTCCCCCGCAAGGGGGGAGGGGACCCAGCGGTGTGCGCGGCGCCAGCTCATTTCAACATCAGGAGCACCCCATGCTCACCATGATCGGCAAGCGCCTGATGTTCGCGATTCCCTCGCTGATCGGCGTCGTCATCGTCACCTTCCTGCTGACGCGGGCATTGCCCGGTGATCCCGCCGCGTACTTCGCCGGCCCCGCCGCGACCAAGGAAGCGGTCGAGCAGATCCGTAAAAAACTCGGCCTCGACAAGCCGCTGATCGAGCAGTTCTTCCGCTACACCAACGATCTCGCCCATGGCGATTTCGGCAATTCGCTGACGACTGGCCAGCCGGTCGCCGCCGAAATCCGCAGCCGCCTGCCGGCTTCCGCCGAGCTGACGCTGCTCGGTCTCATCGTCTCCATCGTCATCGCCATCCCGCTTGGCGTGCTCGCAGCAACGCGACCAGGGTCATGGATCGACCATCTCTGTCGCATCACGACGACAGCGGGCGTATCGCTGCCCGTGTTCTTCACCGGCCTCGTGCTGGTCTACGTCTTCTATTTCCGGCTCGGCTGGTCGCCCGCGCCGCTCGGCCGGCTCGACGTGTTCTACAGTGCGCCGCCGACGGTGACCGGCTTCTATCTGATCGACACGCTGATCGCGCGCGACTTCGAAGCATTCCGCTCGGCGCTGAGCCAGCTCATCCTGCCCGCGACCACGCTCGCGATCTTCTCGCTGGCGCCGATCGCGCGCATGACGCGCGCCTCGATGCTTGCGGTGCTCGCATCCGAATTCGTCCGCACCGCGCGCGCCAGCGGCCTGTCGCCGACCACCGTCATCGTCACTTACGCCTTTCGCAACGCGATGCTGCCCGTCATCACCACGCTCAGCATGGTGTTCTCCTTCCTGCTCGGGGCCAACGTGCTGGTCGAAAAAGTGTTCGCCTGGCCCGGCATCGGCTCCTACGCGGTGGAAGCGCTGATCTCGTCGGACTTCGCGCCGGTGCAGGGTTTTGTCCTCACCATGGCGGTGATGTACGTGCTTTTGAATCTCGTGATCGACATTCTCTACGGCGTGATCGATCCGCGTGTCAGGTTGGAGGGCTAGATCATGAGCTCCGTTGCGCCTGCTGTCGAACCCGCCGGGCCTGCGCGAACCTCGGGACTCGCCGCGATCCTCGAACAGACCCGCTATGTGCTTGGCGAGAACAAGGTCACGGGCTTTTCCTTCGCCCTGCTGATCGTCATTCTTCTGGCCGCAATCTTCGGTCCCTATGTGGTGCCGTATGATCCGCTGGCGTCCGACACCGCCGCGGCACTGAAACCGCCGTCGGCGGCGCATTGGTTCGGCACCGACCAATTGGGCCGCGACATCTTCAGTCGCGTCGTGGTGGCGACGCGGCTCGATACGTTCATCGCGGTCGCCTCCGTCGTGCTGGTGTTTTTGATGGGCGGTCTCGCCGGCATCGCGGCCGGCTATTTCGGCGGCTGGACCGATCGCATCGTCGGCCGCATCGCCGACACCATCATGGCGTTCCCGCTGTTCGTGCTGGCGATGGGCATCGTCGCAGCGCTCGGCAACACCGTGCAGAACATCATCCTGGCCACGGCCATCGTGAATTTCCCGCTCTATGCCCGCGTCGCGCGCGCCGAAGCCAACGTGCGCCGCAATGCCGGCTTCGTGCAGGCGGCGCGTCTCTCCGGCAACGGCGAGTTCCGCATCCTGCTGGTGCACATCCTGCCGAACATCATGCCGATCATGATCGTGCAGATGTCGCTGACCATGGGCTACGCGATTCTGAATGCCGCCGGCCTCTCCTTCATCGGCCTCGGCGTCCGGCCGCCCACCGCCGAATGGGGCATCATGGTCGCCGAGGGCGCGGGCTTCATGGTCTCGGGCGAATGGTGGATCGCGCTCTTCCCCGGCCTCGCCCTGATGATCGCCGTGTTCTGCTTCAACCTCCTCGGCGACGGCCTGCGCGACATCGTCGATCCGCAGCGGAGGACGTGATGGTGATCGTTTCCAAGTGCACCGCTGCGCTCCCTCCCCCCTTGCGGGGGAGGGTGGGGGAGAGGGGTCGCCCCGAGCGAGGTCTGAGTTCGTGGCTACCCCTCTCCCTGCCCCTCCCCCGCAAGGGGGGAGGGAATGCGAGAGCGTTGCCTCCCTTACTCCTAAAATTCCGCAATGATTCCAATCGCCGTTCTACTGTGCATGGGGTTGTTTTCGGCTTCTTGATTGACGCGAGGCCCGCATGACCGCCCAACCACTGCTCGACGTCCAGGATCTCACCGTCGAATTCACCACCCGCCGCGGCATCGTCAAAGCCGTGCAGCACGTCAACATCTCCGTCGCCAAAGGCGAGACGCTCGCCATCGTCGGGGAGTCCGGCTCCGGCAAGTCGGTGACGTCCTACGCGGTGATGCGCATCCTCGATCGCGCCGGCAAGATCGCCGAGGGCTCGGTGATGTTTTCCGGCATCGACGTCAAGGCCGCGTCTGAGGCCCAGATGCGCGATTTGCGCGGCCGCGAAGTCTCGATGATCTTTCAGAACCCGCGCGCGGCGCTGAACCCGATCCGTAAAGTCGGCGACCAGATCGAGGACGTGCTGCGCACGCATGTGCAGCAGGCTCAGGTCACGGATGGCGGCGAGAAGGCGATCGAGGCGCTGGAGCAGGTCAAGATCGCCCGCCCGCGCGAGCGCTATCACGCCTATCCGTTCGAACTGTCCGGCGGCATGTGCCAGCGCGTCGTCATCGCGCTCGCGCTCGCCTGCAATCCGCAGCTGCTGATCGCGGACGAGCCGACCACCGGTCTCGACGTCACCACGCAGAAGGCGGTGATGGACCTGATCGTCGAACTCACAAAACGCAAGGCGATGTCGACCATCCTGATCACCCACGATCTCGGTTTGGCGGCCGCCTATTGCGACCGCGTCGTCGTGATGGAAAAGGGCCGCGTCGTCGAGACCGCCAAGGCCGCCGATATTTTTGCGAACCCGCAGCACCCCTACACCAAGAAGCTGATGCGCGCGACGCCGCGGCTCGGTGTGTCGCTGCGGGATCTGCTGCCGGAAGAAGAAGGCGCCGCAGCGACGGAGTCTGCTCCCGCCGCCCCAGCTAGCGCGGAGCGCCGAAAGCCGCTCCTGCTCATCGAAAAGCTGGTCAAGGAATATCCCCGCCAGGGCGCCACCGCCACGCTTGGAAAACTGTTCGGCCGCAAGCCGCCCGTGGAGCCCGATGTGTTCCGCGCGGTCGACGGCATCAGCTTCTCGATCGGCCATGGCGAGAGCGTCGGCCTGGTCGGCGAATCCGGCTGCGGCAAATCGACCACGTCGATGATGGTGATGCGGCTCCTGGACCAGACCTCCGGCCTGATCCAGTTCGACGGCGAAGACATCGGCGGCATTCAGCCCGCCTCCTTCGCCCGCCTGCCGCAGCGCAGCCGCATCCAGATGGTGTTCCAGGATCCGACCGACAGCCTCAACCCGCGCTTCACCGCGGTGCGCGCCATCGCCGATCCGATCATGCAGCTCGGCGACATCAGGGGACGCGATGCGCTTCGCGCCCGCTGCGAGGAGCTGGCGACCATGGTCGGCCTGCCGCACAATTTGCTGGATCGTTTCCCGCACCAACTCTCCGGCGGCCAGAAGGCCCGCGTCGGTATCGCGCGGGCCATCGCGCTGCACCCCAAGCTCGTCATCCTGGACGAGCCGACTGCGGCGCTCGACGTCTCCGTGCAGGCGGTGGTGCTGAACCTGCTTCAGGACCTCAAGGCACGGCTAGGTATGAGCTATCTGTTCGTCTCGCATGATTTGAATGTAGTGCGCTTGTTGTGCGATCGTGTCATTGTGATGCGGACGGGGCGGATCGTCGAGGAAGTCTCTTCCGAGAAGGTTCTCAGCGATCCGCAGGACGACTACACCAAGGAGCTGCTGACGGCGATCCCGCATCCGCCGTTGCAGGTCCACTGAGAGTGCACTGAGAGACCGTTTGGGAGCGTGATGGCCGAGCCGCTGGACGATTATATCGACGCCGTATCGAAAGCGCTGGCGCTGCCGGTCGAGGAGGCCTGGCGGCCCGCGGTGCGCGCCAATCTCGAAGTGTCGCTGCGGCTCGCCCGCCTCGTCGACGAATTCGCGCTGCCGGACGAGACCGAGCCGGCGCCGATCTTCACGGCCTGATGCTGTCATGACCACCAAGCCAGAGATGACTGCGGCCGAGATCGCAAGTGCGGTTGCCGGCGGCAAGATGACCGCGCTCGATGCCACGGAAGCGGCGCTCGCGCGCATCAAGCAGCACGACACGATCCTCAATTCCTTCACCGACGTCACCGCCGATCGCGCCCGTGCGAAAGCGCGCGCGATCGATGCCGATATCGCGGCCGGCAAGACCGTCGGTCCGCTCGCCGGCGTGCCCTTTGCGGTGAAGAACCTCTTTGACGTCGCGGGCCTGCCTACGCGCGCCGGCTCGAAGATCAATCGCGACCTCGCGCCATCCAAGCGCGACGCCGCGCTGATCGAGCGCATGGAAGCGGCCGGTGCCGTGCTGGTCGGCGCGCTCAACATGGGCGAATACGCCTACGATTTTACGGGCGAGAACGTCCATGACGGTCCCTCGCGCAATCCGCACGACACCACGCGGATGACCGGTGGCTCGTCGGGTGGCTCCGGCAGCGCCGTCGGCGGCGCGCTGGTGCCGATCGCGCTCGGCTCGGACACCAATGGCTCGATCCGCGTGCCGTCCTCGTTCTGCGGCATCTTCGGCCTGAAGCCGACCTATGGCCGGCTGTCGCGTGCGCGCTCCTTCCCGTTCGTCGCGAGCCTCGATCATCTCGGCCCGTTCGCACGTTCCGTCACCGATCTCGCGCTCGCCTATGACGCGATGCAGGGCCCGGATGCCGACGACGGCGCCTGCACGACGCGCGGGCTGGAGCCGACACTGCCGTTGCTCGCCAATCCGGTCTCGGATTTGCGCATCGCGATTGCCGGCGGCCACTTTCAGAGGAACGTGTTTCCGGAAGCCGTCGAAGCCGTCAGCCGCGTCGCCAAAGCACTCGGCGCGACCAAGGTGGTCGACGTGCCTGAAGCCTCCCGCGCCCGCGCAGCGGCCTACGTCATCACGACCACCGAAGGCGCCTCGCTGCATCTCGATCGCCTGCGCAAACGCCCGAACGATTTCGATCCGGCCGTGCGCGACCGGCTGATCGCCGGCGCCATGGTGCCGGCGCCGCTGGTCGACCGCGCGCAAAAGTTCCGCCGCTGGTACCGCACGCAATTCGCCGAGATCTTCAAGACCGTCGACGTGCTGATCGCGCCGGCAACGCCCTGCACGGCACCAAAACTCGGTCAGGTGAACTTTACCCTCGACGGCGTCGAGCTGCCGGTGCGCGCCAATATCGGCATCCACACCCAGCCGATCTCGTTCATCGGCCTGCCGGTGGTCGCAGTGCCCGTGCCGCTCGAGCCGCTGCCGATCGGGGTGCAGATCATTGCTGCGCCCTGGCGCGAGGACATCGCGTTGCGCGTTGCGCACGCATTGGAGAAGATGGGCGTGGTCGCCGCGCCGTCGCCAAGGGGACTTTGAGAGGAATTTGAGATGGAGATCGATCTCCCCGACGTGATCGCGGAAGTCAAAGCCGCGTTCGAACGCTATGAGCAGGCCCTCGTCACCAACGACGTCGCCGTGCTCGGCGAATTGTTCCGCAACGACCCCCGCACGCTGCGCTACGGCATCGGCGAGAACCTCTACGGCTATGAGGCGATCTCCGGATTCCGTGCCGGCCGCTCGCCAGTCGGCCTTAATCGCCGCACCGCGAAGACGGTGATCTCCAGCTACGGCCGCGATACGGCTGTCGCCTCCACCCTGTTCTATCGCGACACGGCTCCCGGCAAGGTCGGCCGGCAGATGCAGACCTGGATTCGCTTCCCGGAGGGCTGGCGCGTCGTCGCCGCCCATGTCAGCATCATCGACGAGTCGAAAGAGACCTGACCGTATGACGCTTGACGATTTTCCGCCCGGAACACTGCCGGCCGAGCCGGTCGTGCCGCGCGTCGACCGTGCCTCGCCATCGCTGCAGAAGGTCACGCGCGCCGAGGAACTGCGTCTTCAGTTGGCCGACGAGATCGTGCGGGGAACTCTCGCGCCCGGCGCTCCGCTGGACGAGACCGACATCGCGCGGCGCTTCAGCGTCTCGCGCACTCCGGTGCGCGAAGCGCTGCGGCAGCTGGTCGCGAGCGGCCTGGTCGAGGCACGTCCTCATCGCGGCGCAGTGGTCGCGCAGCCGTCGATCGAGCGTCTGACCAGCATGTTCGAGGCGATGGCGGAGCTGGAGGCGCTGTGCGCCGGCCTCGCCGCGGAGCGGATGTCGGCCGCCGAGCGTCATGGACTCGAAGCCATCCACGAGGAGCTCCGCGTCCTCAGCTACGCCGGCAATCCCGATCGCTTCCACGAGGTCAACGAGCGTTTTCATAACGCGATCTATGCCGGATCGCAGAACGGTTACATCGCCGAGATCACGCTAGCGACACGGGTGCGCGTGCAACCATTCCGCCGCGCCCAGTTCCGCAATCTCGGCCGTCTCGCCAAGTCGCAAGCCGAGCACGACCGCGTCGTGGTCGCCATCATGCGCGGCGACAAACAGGGTGCTGCGGCCGCGATGCGCGCACATATCGAGCTGGTGCGCGGGGAGTACGAGATTTACGCGGTCTCGGTGTAGCTCCGCGCAATTGGTGCCGTAGGGTGGGCAAAGGCGCAAAGCGCCGTGCCCACGATCTTCTTCATGATGGACGGAATGGTGGGCACGCTTCCGCCTTCGCTCTTCGAGCTACGGCGGACAAGCCGCTTTGCCCACCCTACGAGACTTATGTTGTCGCGGCTTCCTTCATATACGCGCGCCAGCCGCCATACGCCGTGATATCCCGCGCCTCGCCAAGCACTTCCGGCTCGACGAGAAAGCCCTTCAGGCTGCGGCCATCGGCGAGCCGGATCGTCCCGATCGCCATCGGCGCAGGGATCGCATTGACGAACTTGCCGAAGTCGGACGACGACAGCGACCAGATCTCCAGCTCAATGGACGCGCCCTTGCCAGCTTCGACGCGCAGCAGGCCCGGCTTCGGCGGCGTGGTCTTCAGCGCATAGAGCTTGTAGTCCGGCGCGGTCTTGGTCGCCTCGATCAGCCTTGCATTCAGCGCCTTCAATTCGCCGTTCAGCGCCATGCCGGAGAGATGTGCGCCGACCACCGCGATCGGAATCTCGTCACCGCTGTTTGCGGGAAGCGCCGCAAGCGGTGCCTGCGCCACGCTCTTCGCACCAATTGTCAACTTCGTATCGGCATGGAAGACGCGGCCGATGCTCGCAAGCATCGCATCGCGACCGGCGGGCGCCAGCATCGTGATGCCGAACGGAATGCCGTCCGCGCGCATCGCCGCCGGGATGGCGAGACCGCAGAGGTCGAGCAGGTTGACGAAATTGGTGTAGGTGCCGAGCCGGCTGTTGAGCTCGATCGGATTGGCCAGCACCTGCGCGGTCGTATAGGCCGTCGGTGCCGTGGGCAGCACCAGCGCGTCGATATTGGCAAAGGTGCGCTCGGCGATCTTGCGCAGGCCCTGCAGGCGGTAGAGTGCGGAGAAGGTCTCCGCTGCCGTGAGCCGCGCGCCGGCTGCAGTGATCTCGCGCGTGACCGGATGAATCGAATCGGGCGCGGACGCCAGCAGGTTCTTAATCACGAGATAGCGCTCGGCGACCCAGGGTCCCTCATAAAGCAGCCGCGCCGTCTCGTAGAACGGCTCGAGGTCGAACTCGACCAGCGTAGCACCGAGCGCGGTCCAGCGCTTCAGCGCATCGGCGTAGGCCACCTCCGATTTCTTGTCGCCGAAGAAGATCAGTTGCCCGTTACGCGGCACGCCGAGGCGCACATTCGTCGGGAGCGGCGTGAGCGGGCCCAGCGGCCGGTCGCGCGAGAACGGATCGGCCTGATCGGGACCCGTCATCACGGAAAGGGCGAGGGCGGCATCGTCGACCGTCAAAGCAAATACCGAGATGCAGTCGAGCGTACGGCACGCCGGCACGAGACCCGCGGTCGAGATCATGCCGAGGCTCGGCTTCAACCCGACGATGTTGTTGAGCATCGCCGGCACGCGGCCACTCCCGGCCGTGTCGGTGCCGAGTGACAGCGGCACGAGGCCTGCGCCGACCGCCACGGCGGAGCCGGAACTCGATCCGCCCGGAATGAGATCCTCACGGATCGCATTTTTGGGAATGCCATAGGGCGAACGCACGCCGACGAGGCCGGTCGCGAACTGGTCGAGATTGGTCTTGCCGATGATGATGGCGCCGGCAGCGCGCAGCCGCTCCACTGCGGTCGAGTCATGGGTCGGCGTAAAGGAGAAAGCCGGGCAGGCCGCCGTGGTCGGAAAGCCCAACGCGTCGATATTGTCCTTCACGGCGACCGGCACGCCATAGAGCGGCAGGCTGGCGGCGTCCTTCGCGGCAAGCTTTTCGACCTCCGCGATCGCGTCCTTCTCGTCGCGCAGGCTGATGAAGATCGCGGGATCGTTGTGGTCGCGAATCCGCTGATAGGTCCGCACGACTGTCTGCGCCGGCGTCATCGTGCCCGCGCGATGCGCGGCCACGATTTCGGCGATCGTTTCAGGCTGCTCAGCCCCCATGGTGACAAAACTCCGGCAACAGGTCTTACCCGGATTGAAGCAAGCGATATGCCATTGTGTACATTATCCGGGCAGCGCGGTCGCCCCGGATAATATCGTGAGATCATAGACTTGAGGGATCCGTTGGCTAGTGAGCAGGCTGCGGTCGTTACGCCCTGTTCCGGGCATTTGCTCAAATCGTGTGCAGTCTGGGATCAGGTGAAGTCAGCCAGGATCCGGAGCAGCCGCTCCCGGTTGGCCTTGCCGAGCTTCTCCTCGACGTGCCGCTCGTGCTCGGCGGCGAGCCGCTTGAATTTGGCCAGCGCCGTCTCGCCCTGGCCGGTGAGATGCAGCGCGTGCGAGCGCCGGTCCTCTTTCGACTTGATCCGCTTCACCAGCTTGCGCTGCTCGAGGCTGTCGAGCAGGTGCACCAGCCGGGCGCGCTCGATGCCGAGGCGCTTTGCCACCGCCATCTGCGACAGGCCGGGATTGGCGCCGATCACCGTCAGCACCGAATATTGCGTCGGGCGGATGTCGACATCGCCGAGCGTCTTGATGAAATCCTGAAAGATCCAGATCTGGAAGCGCCGCACCGCGTAGCCGGCGTGGCCGACCAGCGCGTCCAGTCCGATCTCGTCCGCGTCGATCCGCCGCGCCGCGCCATTGCCGGTGCGTTTGCGGGGGGAAGTCTGGGCTGCGCTGGCTGTCACATTGCATCTCCTGCCGCACGACCTTAGCGCCTCGATGGCTTCAGCGGAAGATTGTTGTTGACGACAACAATTGTCCCGCCCAACATTATCGTCAAAGCGGCCCGGAACGAGGCTGCGGCCGATCCCTGATAGGGGCGAGGAGGAAACGATGATTTCAGCCGCACACGGTGACGCTTCGGGCCTGTTCGCAGCACCAAAGACCGTCGCCGAGCATCGTGCCGACGGCAGCATCGTGCTGCGCTCGGGCGAACCCTTGCGCGATTGCGCGCGCTGCGTCGGCGACTGGCTGGAGCATTTTGCGCGGCAGACGCCGGATACGATCTTCCTTGCCGAGCGTGACGGCGCCGATGCGCCCTGGGCCATCGTGACCTACGCGGGTGCTTTGCGCCGCGTACGCGCCGCGGCGTCGTGGATTTTGGCGCAGGGGCTCAGTGCGGAGCGCCCCGTCGTCATTCTCTCGGACAACAGCATCGATCACGCGCTGCTTGCACTCGCGGCCCAGCATGTCGGTGTGCCCTCGGCCGCGATCTCGCCGGCCTATTCGCTGATGTCCAGGGATTTTGACAAACTGAAGAGCATGATCGCGCTGCTTGAGCCCGGTGCGATCTACGTTTCCGCAACCAAGCCGTTTGCTGCCGCGCTCGCCGCGATCAAACCGCTGCATACGGCACAGATCATCAGTGGCAATGCCGGTGACGCCGATGCGCTTGCCTTCCGCGCCATCGCGGCAACGCCGGAAATTCCCGGCGTGACAAAGGCCTTCGCCGCCGTGACGCCCGACACGATCGCGAAATTCCTGTTCACCTCGGGCTCGACCGGCACGCCAAAGGCCGTCATCAACACCCAGCGCATGCTGACCTCCAGCCAGCAAGCCAAGGCGCAGACCTGGACATTCCTCGAGCAAGGTCGAGGCGACCTCGTCATTCTCGACTGGCTGCCCTGGAGCCATACCTTCGGCGCCAATCACAATTTCAATCTGGTGCTGCGCAACGGCGGCTCGCTCTATATCGACGGCGGCAAGCCTGCGCCCGGATTGTTTGCGACGTCGCTTGCGAACCTGAAAAGCGTGATGCCGACGGTCTATTTCAACGTGCCGCGCGGCTTTGACATGCTGATTACGGCGCTGCGCGGCGATGAGGAACTGCGCCGCCGCTTCTTCGGCGAGGTGAAGTTCGCCTTCTATGCCGGTGCGGCATTGCCGCAGAATCTGTGGGACGCGCTGGAGGAGCTTTCGATCAAGACGGTTGGTCATGCGATGCCGATGGTCTCGGCCTGGGGCTCGACCGAAACCTCGCCGCTGGCGACCGATTGCCATTTCCTTGCCGAGCGTTCCGGTAATATCGGCGTGCCGATTCCCGGTACCGAGCTGAAGCTCGTTGCCTCCGGCGACAAGCTGGAGGTGCGGGTCCGCGGCCCCAACGTCACGCCGGGCTATTGGAAGGCACCGGAGTTGACCAGGCAGGCCTTCGATGAAGACGGCTTCTATCTCATCGGCGACGCCGTGAAGCTTGCCGATACCGATCGGCCGGAGCGCGGCCTGTTCTTCGATGGCCGTGTTGCGGAAGACTTCAAGCTCAACTCGGGCACCTGGGTCAGCGTCGGCACGCTGCGCGTCGCCGGGATCGCCGCGCTTGCGCCGCTCGCGCAGGATATCGTCGTGACCGGTCATGGCGGCGACGAGGTGCGGTTTCTGGTGTTCCCGAACATGGTCGCCTGTCGCGCGCATGCCGGTTTGCCGGAGACGGCCGGCGCGAATGACGTGCTGGCGCACGACAAGGTCAGGACGGCCATCAAGCAGGGGCTCTCAAAACTGAAACAGCAGGGCGCCAATTCCTCCGGCCACGCCACGCGCGCGCTGCTGCTCGCCGAGCCGCCGTCGGTCGATGGCGGCGAGATCACCGACAAGGGCTACATCAACCAGCGCGCGGTTTTGACGCGCCGTGCCGATGCCGTGGCGCGGTTGAATGATGAGGCGTCGGATGAGTGGGTTGGGCTGTAGCTGAGCCCGCGCTGCTCTTAACCTCTCCCCGCTTGCGGGGAGAGGTCGGATCGCTCTTGCGATCCGGGTGAGGGGGTACAGGTCCAGCGACACTCGCGTGCGCGGAGAGAGGCCCCTCACCCCAACCCTCTCCCCGTAAGAACGGGGAGAGGAGAAGCGGAAGCGGCTTTCTCCAAATACGCCAGCCATTCTGCCGCATTATCCTGCATGATTCTTTTGTTGCCTAAGCAACTAATTTATGCGAACCGTTCCGGACAAGGATGACGGCGGGTCGAACCGCTGCGCCTGTTCCTGGAGGAAACTATGCTCGGCAGAATGGGTGCCGCGGGCAAACGCCAGCGTATGCCCGTGAGTGACGCGGGATCGCGCCCGGCGCGTGTCCTGTCAGGCCTCGGTGCCGCCCGTCACCGCGCCAAGATTCTCGTGCAATCGGCGCAGCAGGTCGATCAGGACCTCGCGCTCGTCCTTGTTCAGGCAGGACAGCAGACGCCGCTCCCGCTCGAACGCCGCGACGATCACCTTGTCATGGGTGGTGCGGCCCTTCGCGGTCAGCGAGATCGAATGGGTGCGGCCGTCATTCGGGTCGGTGCGGATCGACACATGCCCGCGCTTCTCCAGGCCGGCGAGCGTGCGGCTGACCGGGCCCTTGTCGAAGCCGATGACGTGGCAGATGCGCGAGGCGGGAATGCCGGGCTCGATCGCCAGCAGCGACATGATCCGCCACTCCGTGACGTTGACGCCGAACTGCCGCTGATAGAACGCGGTCGCGCTGTTCGAGAGCTTGTTGGCGATAAAGGTGATGAACGCCGGGACGTAACGATCGAGATCGAGCGTCGGCCCGGTTTCAGCGGGCGCAGGCTTTTGGCGGGATCTGGTCGAAGGCGGCATATCGGGAATCTGTCTCGCGGCGTGCCCGAAGACCTAAGGGCAAGCGCCGCCCTTTCACAAGATCAAAATGAGGGAGGACTTTTATGAGCGCACCCGGCTCCGCCATGTCAGGCGTCCCGCATCTCGACGTCGATCCCTTCGACATGAACTTTTTCGCCGACCCTTATCCGACGCACGAGCTGCTGCGCGAGACGGGTCCGGTCGTCTATCTCGACAAATGGAAGCTCTATGGCGTGGCGCGCTATGCCGAGGTTCATGCGGTCCTCAACGACCCCGCGACGTTCTGCTCCAGCCGTGGCGTCGGCCTGTCCGACTTCAAGAAGGAGACGCCGTGGCGGCCGCAGAGCCTGATCCTCGAAGCCGATCCGCCCGAGCACACCCGCACCCGCGCGGTGCTCGCGAGCGTGCTGTCGCCGACCGTGATGAAGGGGCTCCGCGACCGCTTTGCCGCGGCGGCCGAGGCGCGCGTCGATACTCTGCTGGAAAAGCGCAGCTTCGATGCGATTGCGGATCTTGCGGAGGCGTATCCACTCTCGATCTTCCCGGATGCGCTTGGGTTGAAACCGGAGGGCCGCGAGAACCTCATTCCTTATGCGAGTCTTGTGTTCAATGCGTTCGGCCCGCCAAACCAGCTGCGCCAGGACGCGATCGAGCGCTCGGCGCCGCACCAGGCCTATGTCACCGCGCAGTGCCAACGCGAGAACCTGACGCCGGGCGGCATCGGCGCCTGCATTCACGCCCATGTCGATGAGGGCGCCATCACGGCGACGGAGGCGCCGCTGCTGGTGCGCTCGCTGCTGTCGGCCGGCCTCGACACCACGGTCAACGGGATCGGTGCCGCCGTCTATTGCCTGGCTCGCTTCCCCGATCAGTGGCAGCGCCTGCGCAGTGATCTCACGCTCGCGCGCAACGCGTTCGAGGAGGCCGTGCGGTTCGAGAGCCCGGTGCAGACCTTCTTCCGCACCACCACGCGCGATGTCGAGCTGTCAGGTGCGACCATCGGCGAAGGCGAGAAAGTGCTGATGTTCCTCGCCGCCGCCAACCGCGATCCCAGACGCTGGGACAAGCCTGACAGCTACGACATCACGCGTCGCACCTCCGGCCATGTCGGCTACGGCTCGGGCATCCACATGTGCGTCGGCCAGCTCGTGGCGCGGCTCGAAGGCGAGACGATGCTCTCGGCCTTGGCCCGCCGCGTTGCCAGCATCGAGATCACCGGCGAGCCAAAGCGCCGCTTCAACAACACGCTGCGTGGGCTCGACAGCCTGCCGGTGACGATCACGCCGGCCTGACACCGCCGGCGGCGAAAACAACAAAGGGGAGGGACCCATGAAGAATTTGAAATGGACGCTCGCGCTCGCCGCGAGCCTGATCGGCGGCGCGGCGAGCGCCGAAATATCCGACAATGTCGTTCGGGTCGGCGTGCTCAACGATATCTCCGGTATTTTCCAGGACACCAACGGCATGGGCTCGGTCGAGGCCGCGCGCATGGCGGCCGAGGATTTCAACGGCGGCGGCAAGGGCATCAAGGTCGAGATCGTCTATGCCGACCACCAGAACAAGGCCGATGTCGGCAACGCCATCGCGCGCAAATGGCTCGATGTGGAAGGCGTCGATGCCATCGTCGATGTGCCGAACTCGGCCGTCGGTCTTTCCATCAACACGCTGTTGCGCGACAGCCGCATCACGTTCCTGGCGTCGTCGACCGCGAGCGCCGATCTCACCGGCAAGGCCTGCTCGCCGAACACCATCCAATGGGTCAACGATACCTGGGCGACCGGCAACACCACGGCCGCGGCAATGATGTCGCGCGGTGGCAAGGACTGGTATTTCCTGACGGTCGATTACGCGCTCGGCAAGGGCATCGAGGCGGAAGCGCAGAAATACATCGAGGGCCACGGCGGCAAGGTGCTCGGCTCCTCAAAGCATCCGCTCGGGACGTCGGACTTCGCCTCGTTCCTGTTGCAGGCGCAGGGCTCGAAAGCGCAGGTGATCGGCCTTGCCAATGCCGGCGGCGACACCATCAACGCCGTGAAGCAGGCGGCCGAGTTCGGCATCCAGCAGGGCGGCCAGAAGCTCGTCGCCTTCCTGCTCTTCATCAACGACGTCCATGGCATGGGCATCAAGGTCGCGCAGGGCCTGCAGCTCATGGAAGCCTTTTACTGGGACATGAACGACGACACCCGTGCGTTTGCAAAACGGTTTGCCGCGCGGCCCGGCATGAACGGCAAGATGCCGAGCGGCAACCAGGCCGGTGTCTATGCGTCCACGCTCGCTTATCTCAACGCGGTTGCCGCGACCGGCAGCGATAATGCCAGGGACGTCGTGCCTGAAATGAAGAAGTTCAAAGGCAAGGACAAGCTGTTTGGCGACACCGCGATCCGCCAGGACGGCCGCGTCGTGCATCCGATGTATCTGTTCGAGGTGAAGAAGCCGGAGGAGTCGAAATATCCGTACGATTATTACAAGCTGGTCTCGACGATTCCCGCGGAGCAGGCGTTTCGCCCGATGGCAGAGGGTGGGTGCGAGTTGGTGAAATAGGGGCGGCCGCGAGCGCTGCTGCACCCTCTCCCCTTGCGGGAGAGGGTGGCTTCGCAGAGCGAAGCCGGGTGAGGGGTTCTCCCCTCGAAGACGGTCTCGCGAGCGGAGAGAGACCCCTCATCCGGCGCTTCGCGCCACCTTCTCCCGCAAGGGGAGAAGGAAGAAAAGCTACGCCACCTTGCTGCTCCCTTGCGTGATCAGCCGCGCCGCCCGCTGATCCCGCGCGTAGATCCAGAGCCAGCTCAGCGCCACGCTGAGGCGGTGGCGCAGGCCGATCAGGAAGTAGATGTGGGCGATGCCCCAGATCCACCACGCGATGGTGCCGCGCAGCTGCACCTTGCCGAAATCGATCACCGCGAGCCGCTTGCCGATCTGCGCGAGGCTGCCGGAGTGCTTGTAGCGGAATGCGCCCTTGCTCTCGCCCCGCAGCCGCGCCTTGATGGTTTCGGCGACGTGGCGGCCCTGCTGCTTCGCGGCCGGCGCGATGCCGGGCACCGGCTTGCCCTCCCAGGCGTTGATATTGATGGTGTCGCCGATCGCGAAGATTTCGGGATGGCCCGGGATGGTGAGATCGTCTGCGACCTGCACGCGCCCGGCGCGATCAGCCGGTGCGCCGAGCCATTCGGCGGCGGGCGAGGCGCGCACGCCGGCGGCCCAAATTCGTGTCTTGGCCTCGAGCAGCTTGCCGCCGAACACGACGCCCTCACGATTGATCTCGGTGACGGCCTGTCCGAGCACGACCTCGACGCCGATCTTTTCCAGCGAGGCCTGCGCATAGGCCGAGAGATTGTCGGGAAAGCCTGCGAGCACGCGCGGGCCGGCCTCGATCAGGACCACCCGGGCCTTGTGGGTGTCGATGTTGCGGAAATCTGCAGGCAGCGTGTGGTGCGCCATCTCGGCGATGGTGCCGGCAAGCTCGACGCCGGTCGGGCCGGCGCCGACGATGACGAAAGTCAGCCGCGCCGCGCGCCTGGCCGGATCGGTCTCGCGCTCGGCGCGCTCGAACGCCACCAGGATGTGACGGCGCAGCGTGGTCGCGTCTTCCAGCGTCTTCAGGCCGGGCGCCCAAGCCTCCCACTCGTCGTGGCCGAAATAGGCGTGGCGCGCGCCGGTGGCGAGCACCAGCGTGTCGTAGGGCACCTCGCTGCCGTCGTCGATCAGCACACAGCGCCTGTCGGCATCGACGCCGCTGACGGTCGCAAACAGCGTCGTCACTTCGCGCCGGTCGCGCATCAAATGGCGCACCGGCCAGGCGATCTCGCTGGTCGCGAGCGAGGCGGTTGCGACCTGGTACAGCAGCGGCTGAAACAGATGATGGTTGCGGCGGTCGATCAGCGTGATCTCGACCGGCGCGCCCGCCAGCCGGTAGGTCGTCTCCAATCCGCCGAAGCCTGCGCCGACGATGACGACGCGATGCGGTGTCGTGGTCATGATGTGCCCTCGAATCTCGCTGCTCACTTTCCTCATTTAAGTGCGGATTGGGCCCCGTGGTCCAATAGCCGTCATCAATCGGGGAATAGGCCCGATGTATCGATTGGCCGCGAAAAAGCGCCGCAGCCACGGCCGAAGTGAGTAGAATTATATTTCTTGCCATCGGCGATTGGGGCGAAATATGGTGCAGGGCGAGCGCTGAGCCATTGGCGGCGCGACAGATTTTGCGTTCAATAGAGACAGACCCGGGGCGGCGATCACCCCGTTTCCGGGATCAATAATAAGGAGGGGAGTGGTTATGAAGACAGCATTCTGGCTGGCGGGTGCGGCTGCGCTCGCGCTGGCGAGCCCGGCATTCGCCGGCGACACCATCAAGATCGGCTTCGTCTCGACCTTCAGCGGCCCGGGCGCCGTGATCGGCAACGACATGCGCAACTCCTTCGAGCTCGCACTGGATCACATGGGCCGCAAGATGGACGGCAAGCCGGTCGAGGTGATCTACGAGGATGACGGCCAGAAGCCCGATGTCGGCAAGCAGAAGACCGAAAAACTGGTTCAGTCCGACAAGGTCGATTTCCTCGCCGGCTACATCTGGTCGAACGTGCTGCTCGCCTCGCTCAAGACCGCAGTGGATTCGCAGACCTTCCTGATCTCGGCCAATGCCGGCCCGTCGCAGCTCGCGGGCGAGCTGTGTTCGCCTTACGTGTTCTCGACCTCCTGGCAGAACGACCAGACGCCGGCCGCCATGGGCCTCTACATGAACCAGAAGGGCGTCAAGAGCGTGTTCCTGATCGGGCCGAACTACGCGGCCGGCAAGGACATGCTTGCGGGCGTGAAGAGCACGTTCAAGGGCGAGGTGAAGGGCGAGGAATACACGGTGTGGCCGAGCCAGCTCGACTTCTCCGCCGAGCTCTCCAAGGCGCGCGCCTCGGGCGCGGAGTCGATCTTCGTGTTCTATCCGGGTCCTGCCGGTGTGCAGTTCCTCAACCAATATGCGCAGGCAGGCCTCAAGAGCACGATGCCGCTCTACACGGCGTTCACCGTCGACGAGCTGTCATTGCCGCTGCAGAAGGAGAACGCGCTTGGCGTTCCCGGCGCGCAGGAATGGGTCAACGACCTGCCCAACGAGCAGAACAAGCGCTTCGTCGCCGACTACCGCAAGAAGTATACCGGCTTGCGTCCGACCTACTACGGCGCCCAGGCCTATGACGCGGCCCAGCTGATCAACAGCGCGGTCGTCGCGGTGAAGGGCGACACCAGCAAGAAGGACGCGATGAAGGCCGAGATGGAGAAGGCCAACATCAAGTCGCTGCGCGGCCCGTTCAAATACGGCAAGAACCACATCCCGGTGCAGAGCTTCTATCTGCAGGACGTAGTCAAGGACGGCGAAGGCCAGCTCTCGCTGAAGACCGTGGCGACGATCGTGGAGAACGACCAGGATCGTTTCCACGACAAGTGCACGATGAAGTGAGGTCTTAGCCTCTCCCTCTCCCCGCAAGCGGGGGGAGGGAAACTACACCCGCGGCACGCTCGATGGCCGCACCTCGCGGGCCTGCGCCGCGAGCCTGATCCCGGCATTGGCCGCACCAAAGCCCTGATAGCTCCGCCGCTCCACGATCTCGAAGAAGAACCGCTCGTCGAAGATGTGGGTGTAGACCTGGAAGAACTCGCCATCGCCCTCGCGGTCGTAGAGGATGTGATTGGCGCGGAGTTTTGCCATGACATCGGGCGCGAGGTCGTATTTGGCCTCGATGTCGTCGTAGTAATTGTCAGGGATATCCAGGAAGTCCGCGCCGCGGGCGCGCATCGCAGCGACGGTGGCAAAGATGTCCTCGCACGCGAACGCGACATGCTGCACGCCTGAGCCGAAGAACTCCGAGATGAAGCGCGCCGGCAGCGTGCGGTTGGCGGAGGAGCCGTTGACGACGAAGCGCAGGCTCTGGTCGCCATTGATGAGGGCCTGACTCTGCACGAGACCCCGGGGATCGGCGATCTCCATCTGCGGCAGCCGCTTGAGGTCGAGGATGCCAGTGTAGAACAGCAGCCAGGACAGCATCTCGTCATAAGGCATCGACTGCGCGATGTGGTCAATGGCGAGCAGCGCATCGGTGCTGGCATCGCTCGCGACGGGCGCAAAATCCGTATCCCAGTTCTTGCCGGCCTGGTCGAGGAAATACAGGAGACTGCCGCCGACGCCATGGATCGCGGGGATCTCCAGCTCGCCCGGTCCGACCGGCTGGTAGAAGGTGCGCGCCTTCAGCGTCTCCGCCCGCTGCATCGCAAGGCCGGCATTGTCGACATCCAGCGCGATGGCGCAGACACCCGGGCCGTGGGTGACGTAGTGGGAATGAGCAAACCCGTCGGTCTCGGAATTGATCACGAGCTCGACCTTGCCCTGCGACCAGCGCTCGACGGCCTTGCTGCGATGCTTGCCGCTTCTGCGGAAGCCGAGCTGCGAAAACAGATGCGCGAGCTCGCCGGCCTTGGTCTCGTTGACGGCGAACTCGATGAAGCCCGTGCCGCTGCTCTTGGCCTTCGGCGCCAGAGGCTCGCCGACGAGCTTCGGCCAATCCGGCGCGAGCTGGTCCTGCAACAGGATCAGCGAGCGCAGGCCGTCGACCGCGGTCTGTGCCGCCGAGCCGGCGCGGAACTGATCGTTGAAGATTTCCAGAGACCACGGACCGGAATAGCCGGTTGCCGCGATCGCCTGCATGAACTCGCCGACCGGCAGATCGCCCTGGCCGGGGAAGGAGCGGAAGTGGCGGCTCCAGGAGAGGATATCGAGCTCGAGCTTGGGAGCATCGGCGAGCTGCACCAGAAAGATCTTGTCGCCGGGGATCGAGGCCATCGCGCGCACCGGGAAGCCGGGTGCCAGCGCGTGAAAAGAGTCGAGGATGACGCCGATCGCGGGATGATCGGCGCGGCGGACGATCTCCCAGGCATCGCGATAGTCGTTGACATGCCGCCCCCAGGCCAGCGCCTCGTAGCCGACGCGCAAACCGCGCTTGGCGGCGCGGTCGCCGAGCTCGCGGAAATCGTCAGCCGCGCGGTCGATGCCGCCGAGCGAGCTCGGGGAGACGTTGGAGCAGATCAGCAGCAGATCGGTGCCGAGCTCCTGCATCAGATCGAACTTGCGCTCGGCGCGGGCAAAGTTGCGCGCGCGTTGCGGCTCGGGCATGCCTTCGAAGTCGCGGAACGGCTGGAACGCGCAGATCTCGAGATTGAGGTCCTTGCAGAGCTTTGCGATGTCGCGCGGGCCAGAGCCGAACGACAGCAAGTCGTTCTCGAAGATCTCGACCGCCTCGAAGCCCGCGGATGCGATGGCGCGAAGTTTTTCGTCCAGCGCCCCTGAGAGGGAAACGGTTGCGATCGAGCGCTTGTTCATGCTGCCTGCTCCATGATGTGGCCCGGCGATATTTTTTGGCCCGTACGTGCTGCTTCGCTGACGGCCTCGACGACCGCAAGCGTGCCCATCGCGTCTTCGACGGAGATCAGCGGTTGTTCGTGGCCGGCGATCACGGCGAGGAAGTGCCGCAGCTGCTCGGCGAGGGGATCATATCCTGCGAGTGCGACGGGATCGCGCGATAGCGGCGCATGCCAGCCCGGATTTTGCGGATAGGACCACAGCTCCATGGTCGGCACCGAGAGCGACCCGTTCGTTCCGGCAAAGACGTAACAAGGCTGATCCTGCCTGGGATAGACCGCGTTCTCGCCCGCGGTCAGTTCCCAGCTCCACGGCGCCGGCGTCGCATCGGAGACCGTCACCGTTCCCAGCGCGCCATTGGCGAAGCGCAGCAACAGGGCCGCGGTGTCCTCGACCGCGAAGCCGCGCACCTTGTTCGACGTCAGCGCCTGCACCTCGGTGATCTCGCCGCAGACGAAACGGAGATTGTCGATGTCGTGGATCAGGTTGATCAGCAGCGGCCCGCCGCCCTGCTCGCGTCGCCAGGTGACCTCGAAATAATCGTCGGGCTTCTTCAGGAGCCACAGCCCCACCACGGCGGTGAGCTGGCCGAGCTTGCCGCTCGTCACCATCTCGCGGGCCGACTTGATGATCGGATTGTGCCGGCGGTGATGGCCGACCAGCATCGGCACGCCGGTGCGCTTTACCGCCGCGCACAGGCGCTGCGCGGCGGCGACCGTCTCGGTCACCGGCTTCTCGATCAGCGCGGGCACGCCGGCTTCGGCGCAGTCGAGCGCCATCGGCAGGTGCAGGGTGTTGGGCGAGGCGATGACGAGGCCGTCGGGTTTCTCCTGCGCCAGCAGCGCGCGATGGTCCGGATAGCAGGGCACGTTGTGCGCCAGCGCGTAATCCTTTGCGGCGGGCGAGGGATCGGCGATCCCTGCCAGGACGCAATCCCCGGACGCCTCGATCAATTCGATATGACGGCGGCCGATCAGGCCGGCGCCGGCAACGCCGATGCGCAATTTTGCAGTCATGCTGCACTCTCCTCCATGGCGCCACCGAGGAAGAGCTGCCCGATGCGCGGATCGTTCAGGATGCGCTCGGCCTTGTCGACCATGCGGGTCTGGCCGAGCTCGAGCACGATGCCGATGTCCGAGATCTCCAGCGCCGAGCGTGCGTTCTGCTCGATCATCAGGACGGTGACGCCGCGGTCACGCAGGCTCTTCAGAATATCGAAGGTCTGTTGCACCATCAGCGGCGACAGGCCGATCGACGGCTCGTCGATCAGCACGAGCTTTGGTTCGAGCAGCAGCGAGCGGGCGATCTCGAGCTGCTTCTGCTCACCGCCGGAGAGGGTCGAGGCCTGTTGCGTCGACTTTCGCCGCAGCGCCGGGAACAGATCGAGGGCGGCCTCGATCCGCGTCGGCAGGTCGATGCCTTTCCCCGCAGAGACGCCACCGAGCTCGATGTTGCTGCGGACCGAGAGCTCGGGAAAGATGTTGCGGCCCTGCGGCACGTAGCAGATGCCGGCATTGAGCAGCGCGCGCTGGCTCAAATTCGTGACGTCGCGGCCTGCAAAGCTGATCTTGCCGTCGCGCAGCTTCAGCAGGCCGAAGATCGCCTTGAACACGGTCGACTTGCCGGCGCCGTTGGGGCCGATGATGGTGGTGATGGTCGCCGGCGGCACCGAGAATGTGGTGCCGTTCAGGATCGTCATCTTGCCGTAGCCACCGACGAGGTTGTGAACCGAGAGGATCGGATCGCTCATGGCTCGTTGTCCCTAATGTCCGAGATAGGCTTCGATCACGGCGGGGTTTTTCCGGACCTCGTCCGGCCGCCCCATCGCCAGCACCTTGCCTTCCGCCATCACCATCACGCGCGAGCACAACGACATCACGAACTCCATGTTGTGCTCGATCACGACGAAGGTCGCGTTCTTCTCGCGGTTGATCGCGACGAGGCGCTCCTTCAGATCCGATAGCATGGTCGGATTGACGCCGCCCGCTGGCTCGTCGAGCAGCACCAGGCGCGGCCCGCCCATGAAGGCCATGGCCGCATCGAGCAGCTTTTGCTGGCCGTAGGAGAGACCACCGGCAGGTTCCGCGGCGAGATGATCGAGCTTGAAGAAGCCGATCATCTGGTCGGCGGCATCCGTCAGCCCGGCGTCGGAACGGCCGACAAGGCGCGAGGCCATGTTGCCCTGGTGCTCCTGTCCGGCGAGGATCAGGTTTTCGCGCACCGAGAGTTTTGGAAACACCTGCAGGAGCTGGAAGGTGCGGCTGACGCCGAGCTTGTTGAGCTCGGAGGGGCGCAGGCCGGTGACGAGCTTGCCGTCGAGCTTGACCTCGCCGCCGGATGGCGTGAGCTGGCCGAGGATGCAGTTGAACAACGTCGACTTGCCGCAGCCGTTCGGGCCGATCAGACCGAGGATCTCGCCCTCGCGAACATCGAAGGAGACGCCGTCGACCGCGGTGATGCCGCCAAAGCTCTTCTTGATGTTGGTGACTTCGAGGACCGCACTCATTGCGCCGTCTCCAGCCGGGATTTTGCGACGGCGCGCAATGCGGAGGCCGCCTTGGTGCGGCGTGCGGCCATGTAGCGATCAAGAATTCCCAGAATGCCTGTCGGCGACCAGATCAGCAGTCCCATCACTGCGATCGCGTAGAGCATCAGATAATACCCCTCCGTGAAGCGGAGCCATTCCGGCAGCAGTACCGCGATCATCGCCCCCAGGAAGGGACCAAAGTAGAAGCCGGCGCCGCCGACGATCACCATCATCAGGAGATCGAGCGAGAGCGACAGGTTGAACGGCACAGGGTCGATATATTGCGTTAGCGGCGCATAGAGCGCGCCGGCGATGCCGCCGAGCGCCGAGCCGAGCGCAAATGCCATCAGCGTGTAGCGGCGGGTGTCGATGCCGAGCGATTGCGCGCGCAGCGGATTCTCGCGCAGCGCCATGAAGGCGCGGCCCCAGGGCGAACGAATCAGCCACCAGACCGCGACGGACACGATCGCGAGCGAGCCGAGGCAGACATAGTAGAACGGCAGCGGCTTGTTGGTCGCGATGCCGAAGAAGTGCGGCCGCGGAATGTTGGAGATGCCGTAGATGCCGCCGGTGAGCCAGCTCTCGTTGCGGAACACCAGGAAGGCCAGGGTCGAGAAGGCGAGCGTGACGAAGGCGAGGTAGTGATGCTGCACCCGCAACGCCGGATAACCGAGCACCCAGCCGATCGCGAAAGCAAGCACGATTGCGACCAGGATCGCCGCGGGCAGCGGCCAGCCATGGGTGGTCATGATCGCCGATGCATAAGCGCCAATGCCGACGAAGGCGCCCTGCGCCAGCGAGACCTGGCCGGCATAGCCGAGCGTGAGATTAAGACCCATCGCCGCGATGGTCATCACCGCCCACTGGCTCAGGATGAACAGGCCGTAGCGGTTGAAGTTCATGGGGACGACGATCAGGCCGGCAATGACGATGAGGCCGAGCGCGATCTTCAGGGGTTTGGCAAAACCGCTCATACCGTGCGCTCCTCGGCGCGGCCGAGCAATCCTTGCGGCCGGAACAGGATGACGGCGATCAGGAACATCATCGGCACGGCGGCGCGGTACTGCGTCGAGACGTAGGCGGCCGCGAGATTGTCGAGCACACCGATCAACAGGCCGCCGGCGATGGCGCCCCGCACCTGGTTGAAGCCGCCGACGATCGCGGCGATGAAGGCGGCCTGGCCCAGCACTTCGCCGGAGGAGAACTTCGCCAGATAGATCGGCGTGATCAGCAGCGAGGCAAGGGCGACCAGGAAGGCGTTGATCAGGAAGGTCAGCAGGATCATGCGCTCGACGGGCACGCCGATGATGCGCGCCACCGTCGGGTTTTGGGCTGCCGCCTGCATCTGGTGGCCGAGCGAGGTGCGGTTGAGCAGCGTCGTCAGGCCGAACACGGCGAGGATGGCGACGACCAGGACGCCGATGCTCTGCAGCGAGACGGCGTGGCCGAGGATGGAGATGTCACCGGTCGGCACGATCGACGGAAACGGCGACGCCTCCGCGCTGAAGAACTGCTTGACGGCTTCCTTGATCCCGATCGCCAGCGCCATGGTCGCGATCGCGAGCGGCAGCACGCCATGGCGCATCATCGGATCGACCAGCAGCATCTTGAAGGCCAGCCCAAGCAGGATCATCGACAAGAGGATGCCGAGAATGATCGCGAGCCAGAACGGCGCGCCGACATGCATCGCCGCCAGCATCAAAAATGCCGGCAGCATCACGAACTCGCCTTGCGCGAAATTGATGGTCTGCGAGGTCTGCCACAGCAGCGTGAAGCCGACCGCGACCAGCGCATAGATCGCGCCGGTAGCCAGTCCCGCGACCAGAAGATCGAACAGATTGGACATTTTCCCCTCTCGTGTCCCACGTCCGGCTCTATCGTCTCCCTCGCCCCGCGCTTGCGGGGAGAGGGTGGGGTGAGGGGCTCTCTCCGCGAGCCTAACTCTCACCATTTTTGCGGAAGCGGCCCCTCACCCCAACCCTCTCCTCGTAAGAACGGGGAGAGGGGGAAGAGAGATCTCTCCCCGCGAAGAGCGGGGCGAGGGAGAAGGGCAAAGAACGCCTCACTTCACCTTCGGCAGCACCTGCTTCACGACCTGCTTGCCTTCGACCACCTCGACCAGAAAACTCTGCCGGTCGATGTCGCCGTTTGCATCGAAGGTGACGTCCATCAAAATGCCCGGCTCGTCCGCGGTCTTGATGGTGAGACCGTGCAGCGTATCGGCAAAAGCCTTGGAATCGACCTTGCCCATCTTCTCGGTGGTGGCCTTCACCATGTAGACGGCGAGGTAGCCCTTCAGGCCGTTATGGTCGGGCACGTAATTGTACTTCTTCGCGAAGCGGTCGCGGAAACCCTTGATCAGGTCGACCGGCGCATCCGTGGTGAGGCCGACATGGCCGCGCGCGCCGTTGGCGGCGTCGCCGGCGAGCTCGATCACCTTCTGACCGATCAGCGTGGTCTCGCCCATCAGCGGCGCGGTGACGCCCTGGCGCTTCAGCTCCTTGAGAATACGCGCGCTCTCTTCCTCGTTCAGATAGACGAACACCGCATCGGGATTGGCGGCCTTGATCTTGCCGACGTCGGCGGCGAAATCGGCCTGGCCCGCCTCGGTGGAGAGATCCGCGACGACCTTGGAGCCGAGCCGCTCCAGCTCCTTGACGACGACGTCGCGTCCGCCGCGGCCGAAGTCATTGTTGACCCAGACCACCGCGACCGACTTCGCCTTCATGTCGTCGTGGATGTATTTTGCGACCTTCGGCATCGAGGACTGCTGGCCGAACGAGGTGCGGAACAGGAACTTGTTGCCGGCCTGGGTCAGTTCGGCGGCTTCGCCACCCATGATCTGGGCGATGCCGGCTTCGGCCGCGAGCGGGGCGGTGACCTTCACCGAGCCGGAATAGCCCGGGCCGAGCAGCACATAGGGTTCGGCATCGAGCGCCTTCTGCACCTGCGCGCGGGCGACGCCGGGGTTGGATTGCGAGTCGGCATGGGTGACCTCGAGCTTGCGGCCGAGCACGCCGCCTTTGGCGTTGATCTCCTCGATGGCGAGGTCGATGCCGTTCTTCCAGTTGGTGCCGACGGTGGCGCCGCCACCGGAGAGTTCGGCGACGTCGGCGAGCTTGATCGCCTGCGCATAGGCGCCCGATGTCGTGATTGCTGTGAGCAGCGCGCCCACCAGTAGCGTTGATTTCATCGTCCTCTCCTCCCGTTTCAATTTTGCAAGCGGCCTTGTGTCCGGCCGCTTCGCTTCAAGCTGCCTGATAGGCGGCGCTGCGCGCGGCCATCACGGCGTCAAAAGCCTCTCCCATGACTTCGGTCGACGGGGCAAGGCCTGTGAACAGTTCGAAGGCGTCGGCAGCCTGGTAGATCGCAAGCTCGCGCCCGGTCATGATCCGCGCGCCCTTCTCCTGCGCTGCGGCAAGGAGCGGCGTGATCAGCGGCGAATAGACGGCGTCGGCGACCCACAGGCTTTCGCGCAGCAGCGTGGGCGGGACCGGGGTGTCGCGGTTCGGCAGCATGCCGACCGGCGTGCCGTTGACGAGGCCGGTTGCGCCGTCGAGCGCGTCCTCGACGCTCCTGGCGACCCGCGCGCCACCATGCTTGGCCAGCAGCGCGGCGAGTTTTTCGGCTCGCGCCGGCTCGCTGTCGAAGATGCGGAGGTCGGCCACCTTCAGGCTCGCCAGCGCAAAGGCGATCGCCTTGCCGACGCCGCCGGTGCCGATCACGGCGACCGCGTTCTCGGCAGGAGCCAGCAACGGCTTGACGGCGCGCGCAAAGCCGGTGGTGTCGGTGTTGTGGCCGATCAGGCGGCCGTCCTTGACGACGACGGTGTTGACCGCGGCCATGGTCGCCGCCGTCGTAGCCAGCTCGTCGAGCAGCGGCACCACCGCCTCCTTGTAAGGAAAGGTGACGTTGACGCCGGCAAAGCCCAGCCGCCGTACGCCCTCGAGCATCATGCTGAGACCGGTCGCGTCCGCACCGGCGACCTCGATGAGCTGATAATGGCCGCGCAGGCCAAGCGCTTCGGCGGCGCGCTCGTGCATGGCGGGGGAGGCGGAATGGGCGATCGGCGCGCCGATCAGGCCGGTCAGGAGTTTCTTGGGGGCGATGGGTCCGCGGCTAGACATGATCCACTATCGTCTCTTGATCGTCTGTTGGGGCGCGTTGAGGTCCGGCCATTAGCGGGGAAATCCGCACCATTCCAAGAGGGACGATAGTCTTTCCCCTGCCTAACACAATTACCCATTTAGCCAGCAAACCTAACATAATGTTATTTCTTGCGCCCGCGCCCCGAGGCGGCCCTGCCGTTGCCGCGGGACGGCTCGACCGCGCGCATCTCGGCGCGCAGGGACTCGATGAAATATTCGACATGGAGCGACAGCGGGGCGCCGCGCTTCACCGCAATATAGGTGTCGAACCGGGTCGGCTCGGTGATCTTCAGGAGCTCGATGCCCGGATAGCCGCCATGGGCCACGGTGAACTGGTCGATGATGGCAATGCCGAGCCCGGCCTTCACCAGCGCGCAGACCGTGGTGCCGAACCGCGCGCGGATGGTGATGTTGTACTCCAGCCGGTTGCGCGCAAAGATCTCGGCCATGATGCGGCCGTAAGGGTCGTTCGGATCGATCCCGATCAGCGGATAGCGGGTGATCTCGGCGGCGGAGACCTGCTTGCGGCCGGCAAGCTCGTGGCCGGGCGGCACGATGCAATAGAGTTCGCCCGAGGCAAGCGGCATGAAATCGAGGCCGGAATGCTCCAGCCGGTAGCTCATCGCCACGCACTCGCCGCGGCCGAGCATGAGATAGTCGATCGCTTCCTCGAGCTTGAGGATGTTGATGTCGATGCCGAGGTCGGGATAGCGGCGCCGGACGCGCTCGATCGCGCGCGGCACCATCACCTGCGAGATGCTCGGCACCGAGCCGATGCGCAGCTCCGACAATCCGCCGCGGCCGATCTTGGAGATGATCTCGGAGAGGTCGTCGACCTTCTTGTAGACGCCGTTGATCTGCTCGAAAATGTTCTCGGCTTCCGGCGTCGGGAAGTAGCGGCCGTTCTGGCGCTGGAAGAAGCGGATGCCGAGCGAGCGCTCGGTGTATTTGACCAGCCGGCTGATCCCCGGCGCCGACACGTTCAACAGCTTCGCCGCGCCGCCAATGGTGCCCGTCACCATCACGGCACGGATCACTTCAACCTGGCGCAGAGTCATCATGGTCTTGGCATCCGAAAGACGATCGTGGCGGCGATCATCTCACGGAAGCTGTGACGTCAGCCAGCGGCAAGTGGGACTTTAGTGGAGGGGAGGACGACGGGTAACGTCGCAGTCAGGGTGTTTCGACCAAAAGCAGCGCGCTCACATCGAAAGACATCGCCACGCGATCGGTTGCATCGGCGTCGTCTGCTGCACCTGCGTGCTATCTCGCAGGATTTTCCGGTGAAGCGCTGTCGACGAGCTTGGGGCGCTCGCTTTGCAGCACCTCGCGCGCGAACTCGATGATCTTCTGCTTGTTGGCCGTATCGCGCACGGCGAAAAACACGCGGTTCAATTCCAGGCCGAGCACGCTGTTGAGGGCGATGTTCTCGTCTTCCATCGTGGCTTTCCCGCTCTAGACACCTCAGGTGTAACTTGGCGTCACTTCCTCCACAAGTAGATTAAATCTTCGGTGCGAAAGCCACACCGGGAAATTACGGAAGCGGTGAATTGAGGCCGCCCCCAAAGACGTGCTATACGGAACGGCGAGGGTCAGGAAACGCACCGATGTCTGCCGTTGATTATGGCCGGGAAGCGCTGGACTTCATCGAAGGGCTGGGAGCCTATGACAGGGTCCCGGACGCAATGGATGCGCTTGCGATCACCTTCGGCCGCTACGGCTTCGAGCACATCATCGTCACCGGATTGCCGAATCCCGATCAGCGCTTTTCGCAGATGGTGCTGGCCAAGAGATGGCCTGCGGAATGGTTCAGCCTCTACACCGAAAAGAGCTACGACCGCGTCGATCCCGTGATCAGGAAGTGCCGCCACACGGTCAATCCGTTCGAATGGTCGGAAGCGCCTTATGACGCGGATCTTGAGCCGGGCGCGGTTGAGGTGATGCGGCGTGCGGCCGATTTCCGCATGTCGCGCGGTTTCGTCGTGCCGATCCACGGCTTGACCGGTTATGAGGCCGGCGTCTCGCTCGGCGGCGTTCATCTCGATCTCAATGCCCGCAGCAAGCCTGCACTGCATTTGATCGCGATGTACGGCTTCGACCACATTCGCCGTCTGCTCGCGCCGTCGCCGCATCCGTCGGCGCGCCTGACCCCGCGCGAGCGCGAGGTGATCGCCTGGGCATCGCAGGGCAAGTCCGCCTGGGAGATCGGCGAGATCCTCAACATCACGCAGCGCACCGCCGAAGAGCATCTTGCAACCGCTGCGCGCAAGCTCGGCGCCGTCAACCGGACGCATGCGGTCGCGATCGCGATCCGCCAAAGAATCATCAATCCCTGAAATCTTCGCCTACTGGGAAATTTCCCAATAGTCGGTTTTGGCTTTTTCGCTGAGGCTGCCCCCATTTCAAGCTATGGGGGAGTTCATGATTCATGTGATTTCTGCCGTCAACCGGCACCTCTACGAGGATGTGCTCGAACAGCATTTCCGTTTGCGCCACGAGATTTTCGTCGAAGAGCGGAAATGGGAGGCGCTGCGCAAGCCCGACAGCCGCGAGATCGACGACTACGACAACGAGGACGCGGTCTATCTGCTGGCTCTCGAGAATCGCCGCGTGCTCGGCGGTTCCCGCCTGTATCCGACCACCAAGTCGACCATGATGAGCGAGGTCTTCCCCCATCTCGCTGCGGTGCGCGGCTGCCCGGTCGATCCGCAGGTCTGGGAATGGTCGCGCTTCTTCGTGACGCGGGAGCGCCGCGACGGTGCGTTCAATCTGCAGCTGATGGCGGCGGCGCAGGAGTTCTGCCTCGATCAGGGCATCGAGCGGCTTTGCCTCGTCATGGAGACATGGTGGCTGCCGCGCTTCCACGACATCGGCTTCGTCGTCACGCCGCTGGGATTGCCGGCGCTGGTCGAGGGCTCCTGGACCATGGCCGCGACCATCGAGATCCGCCAGGAATCACTCAACATCGTGCGCGAACGGATCGGGATGAAGAACCTCGTCCACCAGGACGGGCCGCGTCTCGATTGTATCGCCCGTGCCAACCTTTGCGGCCGTACCGCCGCGCAACGAAAGAGCGCCTGAGATGTCGAACATGATGCGAGACAGCCAAATCATGGCGCAAACCAAGGACGAGAATCTCGGCTACATGTCCGACATGGCGCTCGAGCTGGCGCAGATGGCCGAGGACACCGGGTTGGCGACGCTCGCCTACCTGTTCCGGATGGCGGCGCTGGAGGCCTCGACGGCCAACAGCGAACTCAACGAGCCGGATGATTTCCCTCGACGGGTCACGTCGCACTAGACGTATCTTCGTTCCGACAAGCTGCGCACCCTCTCCCCGGCAACGGGGGGAGGGTGATCGTTTGGGTGCGTCAGGCTGCCCCACCCTGCGCGGCAGTCTTCTTGCAAGGCGGTTTTGTGCACGGCGGGATTTGCGAGGCCTGTTTTTGATCGCATGCACCGGCATGCAACAAAGTGCATGTCTGACGCGGAATCACTCTTGCCTCGGAACGATACTGCCATTACCCATTTTTCCGCCTTGAAGAGGCAGGGGGAGCTCTTTCACTGATGGCGACTGTGTTCGAACATCGGCGCGCGTCCGCATGCGCCTGAAAGAGTTTTGATGCTGCTCGTTGTCGAACAGTTCTTGAACGGATTGCAGTTCGGCCTGCTGCTGTTCCTGCTCGCCGCCGGCCTGACGCTGGTGTTCGGGATCATGGATCTCGTCAACCTCGCGCACGGCTCGCTCTACATGATGGGCGCCTATTTCGCCGCGACCTTCGCGGCGTGGACCGGCAGCTTCCTGCTCGGCGCGTTGCTGGCGCTAGGTGCGACTCTCGTGCTCGGCATCGTGCTCGAAATGAGTGCGCTGCGGCATCTCTATGGGCGCGACCACCTCGACCACGTGCTCGCAACCTTCGGCCTGATCCTGTTCTTCAATGAAGCCGTGCGGCTGATCTGGGGCCCGGCGGGCCTCGCACTGCCGCTGCCGGCCTGGCTCACGGTGCCGGTGCCGATCCTGCCGGGCATTCATTATCCGGCGTACCGGCTCGCGATCATCGTCGTCGCGCTGCTGGTGGCGCTGCTGCTCTATCTCGGCGTGATGCGCACCCGCGTCGGCATGCTGATCCGCGCCGGCGCCTCCAACCGCGAGATGATCGGCGCGCTCGGCATCAACATCAAGCTGCTCTACACGCTGGTGTTCGGGCTGGGCGCGGCGCTCGCAGGGCTCGCCGGCATGATGCAGGCGCCGATCCTCACGGTGCAGATCGGCATGGGCGAGAACATCCTCATCCTCGCCTTCGTCATCATCGTGATCGGCGGCATTGGCTCGATCCGCGGCGCGTTCCTCGCCGCGATCTTCGTCGGCATGATCGACACGCTCGGCCGCGCCTTCCTGCCCAATCTGCTGCGGCAGGTGCTGAGCGGCGCCGCTGCCTCCACCGCCGCGCCCGCGCTGTCGTCCATGCTGATCTACCTGCTGATGGCGATCGTGCTGGTGGTGCGGCCGGAGGGGCTGTTTCCGGCCCATCGCAGATGAAGAGCTTGCGTCGATGAAGGCTTTCTCGGTGAGCAAGGCCGTCACGGCCCTGATGCTGGCGGGCCTCGTGCTGCTGCCGCTCTATTCGTATCTGTCCGGCAACGTCTTCATCCTGACGCTGTTCACCCGCATCGTCATCCTGGCGCTGGCGGCGGCAAGCCTCAACCTCATCATGGGGTTCGGAGGCATGATGAGCTTTGGTCACGCCGCCTATCTCGGCATCGGCGGCTACGCGGTCGGCATGCTGGCGCAGGAAGGCGTCGGAAGCGGCTTCATCCAGTTTCCCGTCGCGCTGGCGGCATCTGCGATCTATGCGCTTGTGATCGGCGCGCTCTCTCTGCGCACGCGCGGCGTCTACTTCATCATGATCACGCTCGCGTTCGCGCAGATGGCCTATTACGTCGCCTCGGGCTTGGCGCGTTACGGCGGCGATGACGGCCTCACCGTCTACAAGCGCAGCGACTTCTCCGGGCTGATCAACCTCTCGAACCGCACGCAGTTCTATTATCTCTGCCTGGCCTGCCTGTTTGGCGTCATCTTCCTGATCTGGCGCATCGTCAATTCGCGCTTCGGCCTCGTGGTCCAGGGCCTGCGCTCCAACGAGCAGCGCATGCAGGCGATCGGCTTCCCGGCCAAGCGCTACCAGCTGGTCTGCTTCGTCATCTCCGGCACCATGTGCGGGCTCGCCGGCGCGCTGCTCGCCAACAACACCGATTTCGTCAGCCCGGCCGTGATGTACTGGACCCGCTCCGGCGATCTCATGGTGATGGTGATCCTCGGTGGCATGGGCACACTGTTCGGCCCGGTCATCGGGGCGGTGGTGTATCTGCTGCTGGAAGAATTCCTGTCGCAGATCACCGAGTACTGGGCGCTGATCATGGGGCCACTGTTGCTGCTGATCGTGCTGTTCGGCCGCGGCGGCATCATGGGTCTGCTGGGGAGGCTCAATCGTGGCTGAACCGCTGCTCCGCGTCGAAAAGCTGGTGCGCCGCTTCGGCGGCATCACCGCGACGGATAACGTCTCGCTCGACGTTGCCAGCGGCGAGCTGCACGCCATCATTGGTCCGAACGGCGCCGGCAAGACCACGCTGATCAGCCAGCTCACCGGGCATCTCGAGCCGCATTCCGGCAGTGTGTCGTTGGGCGGCCGCGACATCACCTATCTACCGGCCTATCGCCGCTGCGCGCTGGGCCTCGCACGTTCGTTCCAGATCACCTCGCTGCTGCTGGACTTCACCGCCGCCGACAATGTCGCGCTGGCGGCGCAGGCGCATGCCGGCACCTCGTTCAGCTTCTTTGCCAATGCCCGCAAGGAGAGGGGGCTGCGCGATGCCGCCCATGCCGCGCTCGACCGCGTCGGCCTGTTGCACCGTGCCGATGTCGTGGTGAACAGGCTCAGCCATGGCGAACGGCGCGAGCTCGAGCTTGCCGTCGCGCTCGCGAGCAAGCCGAAACTTCTGCTGCTCGACGAGCCGATGGCGGGCCTCGGCGTCACCGAATCCCAGCGCATGGTGAAGCTGTTGCAGGAGCTGCGCAAGGAAGTCTCGATCGTGCTGGTCGAGCACGACATGCCTGCGGTGTTCGCGCTCGCCGACCGCATCTCGGTGCTGGTCTATGGCCGCGTCATCGCCTCCGGCGACCCGGCCGCGATTCGCGCCAACGATGACGTCAAGCGCGCTTATCTCGGCGACCAGCACGTGGTGACGCACCATGGCTGATACGCTGCTCGACGTCGACGGCATCGAGACCTGCTACGGCCTCAGCCAGGTGCTGTTCGGTCTGTCGCTGTCGATCAAGCCCGGCGAGATGGTCTCGCTGATGGGCCGCAACGGCATGGGCAAGACCACGACGATCCGCTCGATCATGGGGCTGACGCCGGCGCGCGCCGGCAGCATCCGTTTTGCCGATGCCGAAGTCCGGCAACTTCCGTCGTACCGGATCGCCAAGCTCGGCATCGGGCTGGTGCCGGAGGGACGCCAGATCTTCCCGAACCTCACCGTGCGCGAAAATCTGGTCGCGGCCGCCGCCGATCGCTTCAACAGCGCCAATGCCTGGACGCTCGCTGCGATCTACGTGCTGTTCCCGCGTCTCGCCGAGCGCGCCGCCAACATGGGTAACCAGCTCTCCGGCGGCGAGCAGCAGATGCTCGCCATCGGCCGCGCGCTGATGACCAATCCAAAACTCCTCATCCTGGACGAAGCGACCGAGGGCCTCGCGCCGCTGATCCGCGAAGAGATCTGGAACTGCCTGTCGCTCCTCAAGAGCCGTGGCCAGTCAATCCTGGTCGTCGACAAGAACGTCGACCACCTCGCCCGCATCTGCGACCGTCACTTCATCATCGAGCGCGGCAAGACCGTGTGGAGCGGGACGTCTGACGAGCTCATGGCCGAGCCGGATTTGCAGCATAAATATTTGGGAATCTGAGGCCTCGCTCTCACCCCGTCATTGCGACGGGAGCGAGCTGGAGGCGCTCACCAATAAATCCCGTGCCGATGCAGCTCGCGGATCACGCGTGCCTCGGTGGACGGCTGGCGGTGCTTCGGCTTGGCCGTTTCGGCAGTCGGCTGCGCGGGCGCTGCGGCCGGCGCTGCCGCGGTTTGCGCCGGTGGTGCCGGTGGCGTTGAAGCCGGTATCGTTGAAGCAGGTGTCGTGGTCGCCGTCTGCACGGTCGCCGGGGGCGTTGCCGTCGGAGCCTGTGTCGCCTGCGAGGGAGCCGTCGTTGCCGGCTGCTCTGTCGTCTGGCTGGCGTTGGTCGCGGACAGGCTCAGGCTCCGCGCACCGCCGGCATAGGCTTGGCCGGCCAACAGTGACATCGTTACGATCAGGATCAGCTTGCGCATGGCAACCCCCTTTGTTTGGTCAATCCCTCTGACCTTGCTCGGCGTCAGCGGGCGAGGTGATGAGTACCGATCTCGACCAAGGTTGTCCGGCAGGACCAGCGGTAGATCAGACTGAACAATTGACCCAACATGATCGAACTCCATCGTTGATCATGGAGAGCCACACTAGCTCTCGTGTCTTTCCGGCCGTTTTCGCGGCCTGGGGAAAATGGCTTCGTCCGGGGCCTGCGTGATGTCTTCGGAACTGCCTTGACGACATCGCCTCACGGAGGTGTGAGCCCATCGCCGGCCAATCCGGCAGGTTGACGTCAGAACAATATCGGGATATCCCTGGATCATAAATAGCGGGATATCCCGATATCGGAGACGAAATGGCCGAGCAAGAGCTTCCTGTCATGGAGCGAAACCGCTGCAACTGCGCGGCGCTGCGCAAGGCGTCGCGCCACATGACGCTGTTCTACGATGCAGCGCTGGAGCCATCGGGCCTCCGCTCGACGCAATTCGCGATGTTGACTGAAATTCACCGCCGCGGCGACGCCGCGCCTTCCATCGGCGATCTCGCCGAGGCGCTGGTGATGGACCAGTCCACCATCGGCCAGAACCTGCGCCCGCTCCAGCGCGACGGTCTCGTCACTCTGGAACGCGATGAAGCCGATCGCCGAAGCCGCCAGATCAAGCTGACGCGCGCGGGACGTTCGCGCCTTGCTGATGCACGACCGCTCTGGCTCGCGGCGCAGGAGAAGTTTGAAAACGGTTTCGGCAAGCGTGCCGCCGCCGAGCTGCGAAACCTGTTGGCGGAGATTGCCGGGGATCCGTCGCTGGTCCCCGAACGGGCTGAATCGCATCACCAAAAGGCATAAGCGATGAACAGTATTGAACGCGCCACCTTTGCCCGTGCGGTGCCGCTCGACGATCTCTCGCTGCGGCCAAAACCTCCCCGCCCGTCGACGTCGCCAAACCTGGTGCTGGCGATTGTCTGTGTCGGCATTTGCCTTGCCAATCTCGACCTCTTCATCGTCAACGTCGCGCTGCCCAGCATCGGGCAGGACTTCAAGGACGCCTCGCTCGACGACATGTCGTGGGTGCTCAACGGCTACGCCATCGCCTACGCGGCGTTATTGGTCTTCTTCGGCCGGCTGGCCGAGCGTCACCGCAGAAATCTCAGCTTCCTGCTCGGCGTCGGCCTCTTCACGGCGGCGTCGGCCGCCTGCGCGGCCGCCAACAGCGTCGGGGTGTTGACCGCGTTTCGCATCGTGCAGGCCGCGGGCGCTGCATTGATGACGCCGACCTCGCTTGGTCTGCTGCTGGCGGTGTTCGCGCCGGAAAAACGCGGCGGCGCGGTGCGGACCTGGACGGCGATCGGCGGCCTCGCCGCGGCACTCGGACCAGTCGTCGGCGGCGTGCTCGTTGCGGTCAACTGGCGCTGGATCTTCTTCGTCAATGTCCCGATCGGTCTCGTCGCCATGGTGATCGGCTGGTGGAAGCTGCCGGAGATCGAAGGTCATGACGCGCCCCGGCCCAAATTTGTCGATGCAGTGCTGGTGACCGGCGGTATCGGCGCGCTCGTCTTCGCCATCGTCAAGGTCAGCGATTGGGGCTTTCGCACACCCGCCATCGGCTACAGCTTTGCGGTTGCTGCCGTTCTGCTTGCACTGTTCGTCTGGCGCTGTCTTCGCCTCGAAAATCCCTTCGTCGATCCGGCGTTGTTTCGCATCCGTCCCTTCACCGGGGCCGCCCTGGTGATGGCGCCCTACTCGGCGGCCTTCGGCGCCATGCTGCTGTCGGTTGCGCTGTGGGAGCAGACGGCGTGGGGATGGTCGGCGTTGCAGACCGGGCTTGCGATCGCGCCGGGTCCACTGATGGTGCCGATCACCTCGCTGCTGTTTGCCGGGCGATTGATCGCGCGTTTCGGCGCCGCGCCCGTCGTGACCGCCGGCATCATCGTCTTCGCGGCCGGTCTGGTCGCCTGGGCAACCCTGATTGGAGCCGAACCGCATCCGGCCTTCGTGATCCTGGGCATGATCCCGACCGGCATCGGCGTCGGACTGACGTTCCCGACCCTGATGGGCGTCAGCGCCGCAGGCCTGCCGCCGTCGTCCTTCGCGACCGGCTCCGGCGTCATCAACATGATCCGCCAGGCCTCGCTCGCGGTCGGCGTCGCGATCTTCGTCGCCATGATCGGCTCGCCGTCATCCCTGCCGGAGCGCCTCGTCGCGTTCCAGCGTGGATGGTGGGTGATGGTCGCGATCGTCGCGCTTGGCCTGCTGCCGACCTATCTCTACCTCAGGCAGAAGCCGAAGGCGCCGTAACGGAGCGGTCAGAACATCTCGAAATATTCGCGATGCTCCCAATCCGTCACCTCCGACAGGAAACGGTCGATCTCGGCGTTCTTGATGTGGGTGTAATAATCGACGAACTCCGCGCCGAATTCGTCGCGGAAGAACGGATCGTCCTTCAGCGCGGAGACCGCATCGCGCAAGGACTTCGGTAGCAGCGGCGCCTTGGTCTCGTAGGGCGTGTCGGCCGAGGGGCCGGGATCGAGCTTGCGGTCGACGCCATCGAGGCCCGAGAGAATCTGCGCGGCCATGTAGAGATAGGGATTGGCGGCCGGCTCGCCGACGCGGTTTTCCAGGCGCGTGGCGGCATCGCCGGCACCGCCGAGCACGCGGATCATCACGCCGCGATTGTCGCGGCCCCAGATCGCTCGGTCCGGCGCCAGCGAATAGGAGCGGTAGCGCTTGTAGCCGTTGATGGTCGGCGTGGTGAACACGGTGGCCGCGCGGGCGTGGTCGAGCAGGCCGGCGAGGTATGAGCGGCCGAATGCGCTGAGCGGCTCGCCGCCGTCTTTGGCCATGAACAGGTTTTCGCCGTTCGCGCGCGAGACGATCGACTGGTGCAGGTGCCAGCCGCTTGCAAACAGGTTCGGCAGTTTCGGCCGGCACATGAAGGTGGCGTGATAGCCGTGCCGGCGCGCGATCTGCTTCACGGCGCTGCGAAACAGCACCATGTTGTCGGCGGGCTCCAGGCCCTTCTTCGGCGCAAAGGTGAATTCGCACTGGCTCGGCCCGAACTCGACCTCGACCGAGCGCAACGGCAGCCCGAGCGCGACGATGTCGCGGCGCAGGATCTCCAGCACGGGCTCCATCTGGTCGAAGCGCTGCTCGGTCAGATATTGATAGCCGTGAGAGAGCAGGCTCACCGACGGCGGCGTGCCCGGCTGTCCCGCGTCTTCGGCGCGCATATGCGGGTCGTCGAGCTTGAAGATGTGGAATTCGACCTCGAGGCCCGCGACGAAATCGTGGCCGCGGCGGCCGAGCTCGTCGAGCGCCTTGCGATACAGCCCGCGCGTCGCGAACGGCACCGGTCGGCCGTCATTGAAATAGAGGTCGCAGAGCACCCAGCCCGTCGCCGGCGCCCAAGGCAGCACGCGAAACGTGGTGGGATCGGCGACCATCAGCACGTCGGCCGCGCCCTCCATCTCCTTCATGCCGAAGCCGCCGCCCGCGGTGAACACCGGAAACACCGTGCGGTGCGAGGTGTCCTTGGCGAGCATGGTGGTGGTGATGGAGCAGCCGCTCTCCAGCGCCGCGATAGCCTCGGCGGCGATGATGGTCTTGCCGCGAAGAATGCCGTGCTGGTCGGGGAAGGCGAGGCGGATGACCTCGAGGTTCTTGTCCTCGACGATGCGGCGCATGCGCGCCGCGGCGTCTGTCTGCTCATCCGACCACAGCGCATGACGCGCGACGAAAGTCACTTGGCCACTCCCTCAACTGCCGTAGGGTGGGCAAAGCGAAGCGTGCCCACGATCTATATCCATCACGGAGAAATGGTGGGCACGGCGCGTTGCGCCTTTGCCCACCCTACGGCAGCGGTGCACGAACGTCACTCCGCCGCCGTCAGCCGATGCACGTTGTCGGCGATCTCCTTCGGCACCGGCGCGGTCCAGGACGCGCCGCGGCGGCGCTTGACGTCGACTTCCATCCAGTAGGTTTCCCAGCCGCGCGTCGGGCCGATACCGTCCATGGTCGCCGGACCCTGGATGCTGCGCGCGTTGGCCTCATCCAGGAACAGCATTGGCTTCTCGCCGCCGCCGACCTTCTCGATCTCCTGCCGGAGCAAGCGGCGATATTGCACGATCGCCTTGTCGCTCGAGCCGAGATGCTCCTTGGTGCGGTCCTGGATCGCGCCCATCGACTCCACCGCCCATTGGTCGTGGACGTTGATGTCGTTGCCCATGCCGGTATAGGTCTCGGTCTGCTGCTCGTGCGGATCAAAACCGTAATCGTTGCTGCGGTTCTTGCGCGACTTGTAGTCCGGCAGCTCGTAGAGCTCGAGCCGCTGCTCGCGCATCTTCTTCTTGTCGACCGGGTTCGAATAGCTGGTGAAGATCGCGTACCAGTAGCAGTTCTCGTCGTCGACCGGCACGTGCCACTGGGTGATCGTCATCTCCGTGCTCATGGGAATGACGAAGCCGTGTGGAAAGAGCTGGTTGGTGACGCGCACATGCGTGCGCTCCTCGTCGATCTCGCGCAGCGCGATCAGCCGCAGGCCGTATTCGGTGCACTCGACATTGATGATCGGGCGGTCGTATTCGCGCAGGATTTTTGTCATCGGCAGGTCGCTGCCGGCCGAGGCGCCGCGGAACTGTTTGCCGTAGGCGGTCGACGTGTCCTCGTCCTCGAAGAAGCGGTGCAGATAGGAGGCGTGCGCGGGATCGATGCCGACCTCCAGCGCCTGCAGCCAGTTGCAGGCCATGTGGCCCTTGAACGCGAACGTATGTGTGCCCGGTGCGACGAAGCAGTCGATCTCCGGGAAAGCCGGCGGTTCACCCTCGCCGAGATAGGCCCAGAGGATGCCGCTCTTCTCCACCACGGGATAGGAGCGCTGGCGGATGTTCTGGCAGAGTTTTGAATCCTTCGGCTCGGCCGGCGTCTCGATGCACTGGCCGGTCGCGTCGAACAGCCAGCCATGGAAGGCGCAGCGCAGGCCGCCATGTTCGAGCCGCCCGAAGGCGAGGTCGGCGCCGCGATGGGCGCAATGACGATCGATCAAGCCGTAGCGACCGCTCTCGTCGCGAAACAGCACCAGGTTTTCGCCGAGCAGTTTGACGGGACGGATCGGCCGCTCGCCCTCGAGCTCGTCGATCAGCGCCGCCGGCTGCCAGTAACTCCGCATCAGCTTGCCGCACGGGTCTTTCGGCCCGGTGCGGGTGATCAGGTCGTTCTGCTCCTGGCTCATCATGGCGGTCGCGTCCTTTTTCGTGAGGGGCGTTCTGTTCGCCTATTGAACGAATGGGCGAATTATGACATGCCTTGGATCGGCAGCAAGCACTATTTTGCAGGATTGTCCCAGGGATCATGCCCAAGCTGAAGCGGAGCGAGACTGACGAGCGCGCGACGGATTTCGTCGAAGCCCTCGATCGCGGCCTGCGGCTGTTGCAATGCTTTGGCACCAACTCAGGCCCGATGACACTGAGTGATCTCGCTCGCGCTGCCGAGCTGCCGCGTGCGACGGCCCGGCGCATGCTGTTCACGCTCCAGCGCGGCGGTTTTGTCAGTGGCGACGGAAAACTGTTCTCGCTGACGCCGCATGTGCTGACGCTGGCGGCATCATACCTGCGCTCCAACCAGCTCGTCGCCGTGCTCCAGCCCGTGCTCGACCGCGTCGCGACCGCGGCCAACGAGATCTCCTCGCTCGCCGTGCTCGATGGCGATGACGTCGTGTTCGTCGCACGCAGCAGCCCGGCGCGGATGTTTTCGGGCGGATTGGAGATCGGCTACCGTCTGCCGGCCTTCTGCACCTCGGTCGGCCGCACCATGCTCGGCCAGCTCGACGATGCCGATCTCGCCACGCGGCTGACAGCGATGAAGCGCGAGGCGATGACGCCGCAGACGGAGACCGATCCCAAGGCATTGCTCGCGCGGATCGCCAATGACCGCGCGCAAGGGTATTCGCTGGTCGACCGCGAGGCCGAGCCGCATTTCCGCTCGATCTCGGTTCCCGTCCATCGTTACGACGGCGTGATCGTCGCCGCCATCAACATGGGCGCCCATGTCGATCGCGTCCCGGCGCAGGAATTGATCGGGCGCTTCCTGCCACTGCTGCGTGAAGGCGCGGACTCCGTGCGTTCGCAATTGCTGTAGTGGACCGGTCGCCCCGGGGGAGCGCCGCGGTGCCCGGGAATGTATTGCAGGACCCCGGATGTCGCTTCGCTGATCCGGGCTGCGGGCCTATAATCTGCTCCACATACCAGATCAGGGAGCACGCCATGCAACACACCATGGTTCCCAGTGATCGCGTCGAGCACGTCGCCGTTTATGGGTGCGACGGCTCGAAGCTCGGCACGATCGAACGATTGATGCTCGACAAGGTAAGCGGAACGGTCGCCTACGCCATCATCAAGACCGGCAGGTTGCTCGGGACGCATCATCACTATCCCGTGCAATGGAGCGCGCTGAAATATGATCCGGGACGTCAGGCCTTCCAGGTCGAACTGACGCCGGAGCAATTGAGCAGCGGCCCCTGCGAGTTTGATGGCGATGAATTCGACTGGGGCGACCGCTCGCCGCCGTATCAGCATCCGAACTACTGGTCGATCTGAGGCCGCGAATTCCGGTGCCCATGCGACATCGCGACCGCCTCACTTGGTCGCGGTGCGCGAGCGCGCCTGCTGTGTCAAAAGGCAAAAATGCCGCATGACACACCTCTCATCGCCACCATCGTCGTCGGACTTGGACTAGCCTTCGTACTTGGAACAATCGCGCAGCGGTTCCGCATTCCGCCGCTGGTCGGATATCTGCTCGCCGGTGTTGCGGTCGGCCCGTTCACGCCGGGCTTCGTCGCCGACCAGGCGCTTGCCACCGAGTTGTCGGAGCTCGGAATTATCCTGCTGATGTTCGGTGTCGGCCTGCATTTCTCGCTGCAGGATCTGCTCAGCGTCCGCAACATCGCCGTGCCCGGCGCCGTCGTGCAGATCGCGGTCGCGACCTTGATGGGGCTTGGCCTTGCCCTGCTGATGGGCTGGAGCGCCAGCGCCGGCCTCGTGTTCGGCCTCGCTTTGTCGGTGGCGAGCACCGTCGTGCTGCTGCGCGCACTGCAGGAGCGGCGCCTGATGGAGACCGATCGCGGCCGCATCGCCGTCGGCTGGCTGATCGTCGAGGACCTCGCGATGGTGCTCGTGCTGGTGCTGTTTCCGGCGATCGCGAGCCTTCAGGGCGGCCATGGCGGCAAGCCGGCGTTCGAGCCGCTGGCCGCGCAGCTCGGTCTCGGGCTTGCCGGCGTGGTGATGCTGACGATCGTCAAGATCGTCGCGTTCATCGGCCTGATGCTGGTGGTGGGCCGCCGGGTGATTCCCTGGATTCTGCACTATATCGCCCATACCGGCTCGCGCGAGCTGTTCCGCCTTGCCGTGCTGGCCATCGCGCTGTGCATCGCCTTCGGCGCGACGAAGCTGTTCGACGTCTCGCTGGCGCTCGGCGCGTTCTTCGCCGGCATGATGCTGCGGGAATCGCCGCTCAGCGCGCGCGCCGCGCAGGAATCGTTGCCGCTGCGCGATGCTTTCGCCGTGCTGTTCTTTGTCTCGGTCGGCATGATGTTCGATCCGATGAGCGTGGTCCGCGAGCCCTGGCCGCTGCTGGCGACGCTTGCGATCATCATGCTCGGCAAATCGCTTGCCGCGTTCCTGATTGTGGTGCTGTTCCGGCATCCGGTCGCGACCGCCCTGACGATCTCCGCAAGCCTGTCGCAGATCGGAGAGTTCTCCTTCATCCTGGCCGAGCTCGGCGTCGCCTCGCAGATCCTGCCGAGCGACGGCCGCGACCTGATCATGGCCGGCGCGATCCTCTCCATCATGCTCAACCCGCTGATGTTCGCGGCCGCCACCTGGCTCGCGCCGCTGCTCGAACCGAGGCGGGATACGCTGCAAGTCGCGGCCGCCGTGCCCGAGCCGATCCGCACTACCGATCTTGCCGACCATACGATCGTGATCGGCTATGGCCGCGTCGGCGCCCTGGTCGGCGATGCCTTGAAGCAGCGGCAATTGCCGTTCCTGGTCGCCGAGGTCGGTGAGAGCGCGCTCGAGAAGCTGAAGCGGGGCGGCATCGAGACCATCATGGGCAATGCCGCGCAGCCCGAGATCCTCGGCGCCACAAATCCGGCGCGGGCACGGCATCTGGTCATCGCGATCCCCGAGGCGTTCGAGGCGGGGCAGATCGTGCAGCAGGCGCGCGCGGCCAATCCGGATCTCCGCATCATCGCGCGTGCGCATGCGGATGCCGAGGTCGATCATCTCAGGGGATTGGGGGCTGACGTCGTCATCATGGGCGAGCGGGAAATCGCGCGCGGCATGATCGAGGAGCTGGAGAGGAGAGTTCCGGATGCTGCCCAGCAAGATCCCCGTGCGCTCGCGGTCGGTTCGGTCGTATGACCTGATCACGCCGGCGGGCCGGATCTACCGATTCCCGCCGCCGACATTGGTGCAGCGCGTGTTGCGATGGGCGCTCGCGCATGCGGAGACGGTCGCGATCTCCGCGGCGATCCTGGCGTTGATCTATGTCGCGGGCTTTGCGGCCGAGGCGCTGGATCGCTCGGGGTTCGATGTGTGCAATGATGGCGGGCGCAGGGTTGGTTAGCCCTATCGTCCTTCCGCCTCGCGCTCCATGTCGCGGCCCGAAAGATCCTCGCCCTGCATGTTGGCGTAGTCGCGCGCCATCTCGCGCATGAGGAATTTCGCCGGCACGTCGTGATAGGTGCCGCGGTCGTTGACATATTGCATGTAGGCGCGGCCTTCGCCGTCGAAGGGATGCAGCAGCGCATCGGTGTGGCCGTCGAAATCGAGCGGCGCCACGCCGACCTTGGCGCAGAGCGTGTCGTTGAAGGTCGGCGTCGCCTTGCGCCAGGCGCCGTCGACATGCACTTCCGTAAAGCCGTGCCAGGTGAAGATATCCGTGCCCATGCTCGCGCGTAGTTTTTCGGTGGTGAGATGGTTCTTCACGTCGGCAAAGCCGACCCGGGCGGGAATGCCGTGGACGCGGCAGGCGGCGGCATAGAGCGAAGCCTTGCCGACGCAATAGCCCTGACCCGCGGCAAGCACGCTCGACGCGCGAAACGTCTCGGCGACGCGCATGCTGACGTACGGGTTATAGCGGATGCCGTCGCGCACCGCCTTGTACAGCACGCTCGCCTTCTCGCGGGCGCTGGCGTCCCCGCGTACCGCCGTTTCGGCGAATTGCTGCACGGCGGGATGATCGCTGTCGATGTACTCGCCTGGATCGGTGTAGAGGCGGCGGAGGGTATCGGGAAGGATGTCGGTCATGGCGCGAGTTTAGCAGCCGGCTTTGATCTAGCTCAATTTCGTTGGTTGCAGGCCGCCCATGCTCGCTGCACTGCGCCGTCACCGCTTGCGTCGAGCCGCTATCGCTTTTGCAGGCGGCGATGCTGCGCTAGGTTGAGGGAACCGGCGAGGGGGAGTGGCAGCATGCTGAGATGGTGTGCCCATTGCCAGCAATTCATGGGCGAGATGCCGCCGCACGCGGATCTCGGCATCACACATGGGCTGTGCCGGAAGTGCGCGGGCGAACAGCCGGATCTGCTCAGCGGCGATGAATATGCCCATGCGGTCGCGTTGAGGGACATCTTTCAGTCGCTGTTCTCGGCCGGACGCAGGAACGATTTCGCTGCCGCGGGGCCGCTGATCGACAACGCCATCGCTGCCCATTGCCGGCCGGTCGACATTCTCATCGGCATGATCGCGCCAATGCTCTACGAGATCGGCAACGCCTGGGAGAACGGCACCCTCACCGTCGAAGGCGAGCATGAATTCACCGCTTACGCCGAGCGCGTGATCGATCTGGTCGAAGCGAGGATGCGGTTGGCCTGGTCAAGGCCGGCGCGCGCCGGCGGTGACGGCTGCTTTTTTCTGATGAATGCGCCGGGCAACATCCATGTGGTGGGCATTCGCATTCTCGGCCTCTGGCTCCAGAACCAGGGGTGGCGAACGCGGCACGTCGACGACCGTACGGTGCTCGATGCGCTGTCCGAGCCGGCGATGGAGGGTGAGCCCAAGACGCTGCTGGTCTCGATCGCGCTTCCCGATCAGTACGATGCCGTCGCCGCCCTCGTTGAACGCGTCCAGGCGTTGCCGGCGCCGAGCCGTCCGGACATTGTGCTCGGCGGCTACGCGGTCAAGACGGGGTCGGTGCCGCGGACCCCGGGTGTGAAGCTTGCCCCCGACATCAACGCGCTCGGTCTCGACTAGCTGCGATTGCGCATCCAGTCGGCAAGGCCGGATATGGCTTTATCGAGGTCCCGTCGCGCATCGACGTCAGTGACGGTCTCCTCCATCGCACCGCGCATGCAGAGCAGCCACGCATCGCGCTCGGCATCGCCGATGGCAAAGCCGATATGCCGCTGCCGCAATCGCGGATGGCCCTTCTCCGGCGTGTAGAGTTTTGGACCGCCCGTCCATTCCGTGAGGTAGCGCTTCAGCACGTCCCTGATCAGGTCGAGATCGTCCGCATGCATCGCGCGGATGATTGTTGCTTCCGGCAGCGTGTCCATGCGGTCGTAGAAGCGGTCGACCAACAGGTCGATCGTGGCACGGCCGCCGATCCGTTCGAACATGGAGGTGGTGACGTCGCTGGAGGTCATTGTGGGTCCGGATGGTTGCTACTGGGTTCGCATATAGTGACATTGCGGCGTGCCCACAAACTCCGCTGTCGTCCCGGACAAGCGAAGCGCAGATCCGGGACCCATAACCACAGGGCGCGGTTTGACGAAGACTGGTCGTTCGGGATTGGCGCGCGTGCGCAATCGATGGATCACGCGGTATGGGTCCCTGCGTTCGCAGGGACGACAGTGGTGTGTGTGTGGCGCTGGATCGCCCTACAGCGCCACGCTCCGCAATCCAAAACTCCGCGCTTCGCTCTGCAGCACCGGCCGCACCGCATCGATCAGTCTTGCCGCTGCTGCATCGACCGACAGCCCCGCCGTATCCACCACCGCCGTCGCGCGCGCGTAGAGCGGCTCGCGGCTGAGCAGGATGTTGCGCAGCTCGGCCATTGCGGAGCGATCATCCGCCATCGGACGCAAATCGCCCTGGCGCCGGACGCGGGCCATGTGCTCTTCCGGTTCGGCCTTCAGCCAGATCGTGTAGAACGACGACAGGATCTGGTCGAAGGTCAACGGCTCCGACACGATGCCGCCGCCGGTCGCCAGCACCATCAGCTCGTTGCGTGCGAGCAGCTGCTGCAGCGCGGCCTGCTCCATGCGGCGGAAGCCTTCCTGGCCGTAGAGTGCGATGATCTCGGCGACCGAGAGGCCGTTCTGCTGCTCGACCTCCTTGTTGAGCTCGACAAAGCTCCAGCCGATCTTCTTCGCCAGCATTCTTCCCAGCGTCGATTTGCCGGCGCCGCGCAGGCCGATCAGCGCGATGCCGCAGAACGGCGCGCGCCGCGGCGCGGAGGCGCTGCCGCCGGCGAGCAGATCCTTGGCCTGGGCGATCTGCGCCGGTGTCGCCTTGCGCAAGAGATCGCGAAACATCTGCCAGTCCGGCGTCGGATCGGCGGAGGGAAGTAGGTCCTCGAGATGCGCGCCCATCGCGTCGGAGACACGGCGCAGCAGGACGATGGAGACATTGCCCTTGCCGCTTTCGAGCTGCGCGATGTAGCGCTCCGAAATTCCTGATACCTTGGCGAGCACCTTGCGCGACATGCCGCGCAGCGCGCGCATGGTGCGCACGCGCTGGCCCAGCTGTTCGAGAAAGCGGGATTCGGCGTCGGGACTGTCGGTCATGAGCCTTCTTTACAGGAGGTCCTGCGGCGCGTTTTAATGAAACATAATGCCTGCTGGCATTGACAGCAAGCTGTCACAGTGTCTTTCTATGAATTATAATTCTAAATTCGGGGGAGACGACCGTGAGCGAGGGATCCTACAACGCGGTGACCTGGCTGCTCGACCGTAACGTCGAGGAGGGCCGGGGCAACAAGCTCGTCTTCGACGACACCGTCTCGCGGCTGACCTATGGCGAGCTCCAGCGCGAGACCCGCCGCGCCGCCAACATGCTGCGCCGGCTCGGTGTCCGCCGCGAAGAGCGCGTCGCGATGATCATGCTGGATACGATCGATTTCCCGATCGTATTTCTGGGCGCGATCCGCGCCGGCGTCGTGCCGGTGCCGCTCAACACGCTGCTGACCGCGGACCAATACGCCTACATCCTCGCCGATTGCCGAGCGCGCGTGCTGTTCGTGTCCGAGGCGCTCTATCCCGTCATCAAGGATGTCGTCGGCCGAATGCCCGATCTCGAGCATGTCGTGGTCTCCGGCGCCAAGCAGAACGGGCACAAGCAACTCGCGGAAGAGATCTCGGGCGAGAGCGATCAGTTCACCACGGCCGTGACGCATCCCGACGAGCCGGCATTCTGGCTCTATTCGTCGGGCTCGACCGGCATGCCCAAGGGCGTACGCCACATCCACTCGAACATGCAGGCGACCGCCGACACCTATGCCAAGCAGGTGCTCGGCATCCGCGAGAACGATGTCGGCCTCTCCGCCGCAAAGCTGTTCTTCGCCTATGGCCTCGGCAATGCGCTGACCTTCCCGATGTCGGTCGGCGCCACGACTATCCTGAACAGCGAGCGTCCGACGCCGGCGCGGATGTTCGACCTGATGAACCGCTACAACCCGTCGATCTTCTACGGCGTGCCGACGCTGTTCGCGGCGATGCTGAACGACGAGACCATGAAGAGCGAGCGCGGCGGCAAGTCCTTGCGCATCTGCACCTCGGCCGGCGAGGCGCTGCCGGAATCGGTCGGCAACAGCTGGAAGTCGCGCTTCGGCGTCGACATTCTCGATGGCGTCGGCTCAACCGAGCTGTTGCACATCTTCCTTTCGAATGCGCCCGGTGACATCAAATACGGCTCCTCCGGCAAGCCGGTGCCGGGCTACGCGGTGCGGCTCGTCAACGAGGCTGGCCAGGATGTGGCCGACGGCGAGGTCGGCGAGCTCCTGGTCGATGCGCCCTCGGCCGGCGAGGGCTACTGGAACCAGCGTCACAAGAGCCGGCGCACGTTTGAGGGTCCATGGACCCGCACCGGCGACAAATATGTTCGCGACACCGATGGCCGCTACACCTTCTGCGGCCGCGCCGATGACATGTTCAAGGTCTCCGGCATCTGGGTCTCGCCGTTTGAGGTCGAGAGCGCGCTGATCACGCATCCCGCGGTGCTCGAGGCCGCTGTGGTACCCGAGGCCGATCCGGAAGGCCTGTTGAAGCCGAAGGCCTTCGTCGTGTTGCGCCCTGGCGCGAAGACGAGCGACCTGCAGGAGATGCTGAAGGAGCACGTCAAGCAGAAGATCGGGCCGTGGAAATATCCGCGCTGGATCGACGTGGTGGACTCGCTCCCGAAGACGGCGACGGGAAAGATCCAGCGGTTCAAATTGCGCGAGGGCGCGAACTGATAGTACGAGCTACGCTTGCTTACCCTCCCCTGGAGGGGGAGGGTCGGCACGCGATCGAGCGTAGCGAGATGCGTGACGGGGTGGGGTGATCTCTCCACGCGGGCACTGCATCTGTGGAGAGGCTGTCACCCCACCCCGCTTCACATCTCGCTACGCTCGATGTGAATCGACCCTCCCCCTCCAGGGGAGGGTGGGCATCTCGGCATTGGCTAGGAATGGGAATTCGAACATGACCAACCTCACCCCCACCGGCTTCCTCAGCATCGGCACCGCCAGCCTCGAGTACAAATGGCTGGCGCCGCACTCGGCCGACGCCCCGACCATCGTCATGCTGCATGAAGGCCTCGGCTCCGTCGGCTTGTGGGGCGACTTTCCGGAGAAGCTCCAGCAGGCCACCGGTGCCGGCATCTTCGCCTATTCGCGTGCGGGCTACGGCCAGTCGAGCCCGGTCGCGCTGCCGCGGCCGCTCGACTACATGCAGCGCGAGGCGCTCGACGTGCTGCCGAAAGTGCTGGACGCCATTCCCTTCAAGCGCGGCCTGCTGCTCGGCCATTCCGACGGCGGCTCGATTGCGGCGATCTATGCCGGTTCACATCAGGACAATCGCCTGCAAGGCATCGCGCTGATCGCGCCGCATTTCATCGTCGAGGACGTCTCGGTGAAGTCCATCGCCGCGATCAAGACCACCTATGAGACCACCGATCTCAAGGCGAAGCTCGCGCGCTGGCACAAGGACGTCGACAACGCCTTTTACGGCTGGAACGGCGCCTGGCTCGACCCGAAATTCCGCGACTGGGATATCTCGGAATATCTGGCCTACATCCGCGTTCCTGTCCTGGTCGTGCAAGGAAAGGACGACCAATATGGGACACTGCGGCAGGTCGAAATTGCACAGGAAGAGTGCTACTGTCCGGTAGATTTGAAAATTATTTCAGACGCGGGCCATTCCCCGCATCGTGAAGCGCCCGGAGCGACGCTTGACGCAATTGAGCAATTTGCAAAAGCGGCCCTGCGCGACGATCAGGGACTCGGGGTATGCGCCGCATGATCATGCGGAGGCACATCCATGAATGTGCCTTCACATGCGGACGGCCAATTACCGTGGCCGCGCTGGGCCTATGTGCCTGGCGAGATCGGCCACGTCGACGCGGATTACCAGACCCTCGACATGGCCAAGGCGCTGGTGCCCCCGGCGTTCCGCGGTTACGTGCCGGCACGCCATCCGGCGCTCCGTTACGGCCTCGCGCTGAACGACCGCGGCTATTTCTGGGAGTCGCAGGAAGTGCTGGAAGCGCTGTGGGCGGGAGCCCCGCAAGGCGGCCGCGAACGCATTCTGCTGCGGGCCTGCATCCATGTCGCCAACGCCAATCTGCGGCTGCGCATGCAGAAGGCGCATTCGGCCGCGCGCCTGTTTGGGGATGCGCTCACCGAACTGCGTGCGCTGAACTCCCGCAAGGCGGCCCCGGCCGGCGATGGCTTCGTCGAGAGCTTTCCAGTGCCGGCGCTGGCAGCCTCGCTCCAGGCCAAGCTCGGCCGTGCCCAGCTCACCAAGGCCGATTGGATCGGGCTCGGGGCCATCGTGCGGTCCCAGGCACCTTCATGAAACAAAGTGCACATTATCACCTTGACAAAGCACTACACCACGGGTAGTTTCCAATCATTGGAGCAACCCGATGACCGATCTTCTCAAAAACCCGATCTTCCTCGACGAGACAAAAGCCCGCGAATGGCTTGAGGCCCGGGTTTGGCCGCAGGGTCCGACCTGCCCTCACTGCGGCAATGCAGACCAAGAGAAGATCACCAAGCTTGAGGGTGATGCTCACCGCCCGGGCGTGTACCAGTGCAATGAGCCGCAGTGCCGCCTGCAATTCACGGTGACCGTGAATACGGTTTTCGAGCGCTCCAAAATCCCGCTGACCAAGTGGCTTGCGGCCCTGTTCCTGATGACGGCCTCCAAGAAGGGCATTAGCGCCCATCAGGTGCACCGCATGCTCGGCATCAGCTACAAGAGCACTTGGTTCATGATGCACCGCCTGCGTGAGGCTATGCGCGTTGGCGGCCTGCTCCCGCCCATGGGCGAGGATGGCGGCGCGGTAGAGGTTGACGAGACCTACATTGGCCGTCTGCAAGGCGTGAAGAAGAAGCGCGGCGGTGCGGCTCATAAGAACACGGTTCTTTCGTTGCTGGATCGCGAGACCGGCCACGTTCGCAGCTTCCATGTTGCAACCGCGACGGTTGATGACGTTGCGCCCATCGTGCGCGCCAACGTCTCCAAGGAAGCCCACCTGATGACCGATCAGGCCAAGATTTATAAGAAGCTGGGCGCTGAGTTCTCGCGCCACGACACGGTCAACCACCAAGAGGACGAATACGTTCGCCGCGACGGCGAAACGGTCATCACCACCAACACCATTGAAAGCTACTTCTCTGTGTTCAAGCGCGGCATGGGCGGCACCTATCAACACTGCGCTGAGAAGCATCTACACCGCTATCTTGCTGAGTTCGATTTCCGCCACAACAACCGCACAGCCTTGGGCGTGAACGACACGGAGCGCGCCGACCAATTGGCTAAGGGCATCGTTGGGAAGCGTCTGACCTACCGACGGCCTGACCGCAAGGGAAGCACCACGCAGGCTTAGGCGCCTCCTGAAACGTGTATTGGAAGACTCCGACCTCTAGCATTTCCAAAGCAGACAAGCATGGTACCTCCATCAGACGATCGTCCGACACAAGGGACAGCGCGTGAGGTGTTTCTTGAGCGACTTGTTCCGGGACGTGAATGCGGAGAGTGCGTGGCATGCTGCAAAATCCTGGAGATCGACCAACCCGAGCTAACGAAGCCAGCGGGTTTGCTGTGTCCTCATTGTACGGGTACCGGCTGTGCAATTTATTCTACGCGACCGCCCGTCTGTCGTACTTGGTATTGTCTGTGGCGACGGATCGATGCGCTGCCGGACCACCTGAGGCCGGATAAGCTTGGGGTTGTTTTTTCGCTAGATCAGCATGACCCGCCAAGGATCGTCTTTGAGCGGGTCTATATCGTTGCAAGAGTAATCGGCGATGATATCGATGTACTTGCATCGCCTCCGGTAGCAAGCGCCCTCGCCATGTTTATAGACGAGGGGTCGCTGCCTGTCTGGATAAGCTCCAAAGGCCAGAAAAAGCTAATTTATCCGGACCCTCAATTGGCCGACGCGATTTTGCAACCAGAGCAAACGCCGTGGCAAAGCCTTATTCCGCGAGCGCTTGAATTTCGAAGACGCTACGGGCTCGATTGACGACCCTTGGCGGACTTTTTTCGTGTCTTCTTCTTAGGTTTCCTATGCTGCGGCGGACTTTTTGCCACCACGCCAGCGGCGCGCTCAAAGCGCTCCCATGCATCGGGGTGTAGTTCGATTTCTTTACCCTGGTTAGGTTTTGCCATGCCTCGTCAGCCCTATTTGCGCGTCGTCCCGCACCCAAAGGGTGCCAAGATCGATATAGGAACACATGTCCTGCAACAAAGGCCAGAACTGCAAGCCGTGATTGGCGATTGCCTTCTCAGTTGGCCTTTCGTCGAAGCAGAGATGGCGGTCCTATTGGGATTGCTAATCGGAGCAGAAAACCAAGCGGCAATGGCCGTCTTCCAATCAATGCGACGGTCCCAAGCCCAGAGGGAAGCAATCTCTGAGGCCGCTCGCTACGCGATAAGCCCACAAGATCAAGAACTCCTCAGCGCAATTCTCAATGTCCATAAGTCCGCCGAAGCGGAGCGAAACGCTCTAGCCCATGGACACTTTGGGACATCCACAAAACTGCCAAACGACCTGATCTGGCAAACCACGAACGATTACTTGACATTTCGAGCACAGATGGCGCTGACCAACGCAACGTGGAGCGATGAGACACATCAAAGTCTATTAGCCAGCATTTGGGTCTACACGCTCAAAGACCTGAAGATGATTGAGCAAGACATCAAGCACTTGGCCCACATGTGGTTTGATTTCCTGAAATACCTTCAGGCCCACAAGAGGAATACAAAAAAAGCTTCTGAATTATACTCCCAACTATGTGGTCGACCGCGTATTGCCCAAGAGTTGCGGATACTCCGTCAGAAAAATAATCCTTCAGTCCCTCCTCAATCGCCGCCGCCAGTTGACGGCGAGAAAGCGTAATTTCATTCGCGGGCGCGCCAGCCCCGGACGAATCGTCCGGAACGGTCCCAACTGTAGATGTAGTGCACTGCTTTGTCATGGTTATAATGTGCAACAAAGTGCATGTATGGGCGATTAAAGACTAGACGCGCCCAGTAACATGCATTATTGTGCATCTAACCGTAAAACCAAGACGAGCTCAAGGGTGGCCCATGGCCGGGGAAGATCGGCGCCTCGCAGGCGGCGCGACATTCATCGATTTCCAGACCGAACCGTCCCGCTACAAGCACTGGAAGCTGGCGGTCGATGGTGACGTCGCGACGCTGACCATGGACGTCGACGAGAACGGCGGCCTGTTCGAGGGCTATCTGCTCAAGCTCAATTCCTACGACCTCGGCGTCGACATCGAGCTTGCCGACGTGGTGCAGCGGCTGCGCTTCGAGCACCCCGAGGTGAAAGTCGTGGTGATGCGCTCGGCCAAGAACCGCGTGTTCTGCGCCGGCGCCAACATCCGCATGCTCGCGGGCTCGACCCACGCCCACAAGGTGAACTTCTGCAAGTTCACCAACGAGACCCGCAACGGCATGGAAGATTCGTCCGAGAATTCCGGCCAGCGTTTCATCACGGTCGTGAACGGCTCGGCGGCCGGCGGTGGCTATGAGCTCGCGCTCGCCACCGATCACATCATCCTCGCCGACGACGGCGCATCTGCTGTTGCGCTGCCCGAAGTGCCGCTGCTCGCGGTGCTGCCGGGCACCGGCGGGCTGACGCGTGTCGTCGACAAGCGCAAGGTGCGCCGCGATCACGCCGATTTCTTCTGCACCATCGAGGAAGGCGTGAAGGGCAAGCGCGCGGTACAGTGGCGCCTCGTCGACGAGATCGCGCCGAACTCCAAGCTCGAGGCCAAGATCGTCGAGCGCGCCAAGGAATTCGCAGGCAAGTCGAAGCGTGCCGGCAGCGGCAAGGGCATCGCGCTTTCCCCGCTCAGGCGCACGATCGACGAGACCAGCATCCGCTACGGCTTCGTCACCGTCGATATCGACCGCGCCGCGCGCATCGCCACCATTTCGATCAAGGCGCCGGAGGCGGCAGCCCCCGCCGACATCGACGGCATGATGGCGCAGGGCGCGTCGTTCTGGCCGCTGCAGGTGGCGCGCGAGCTCGACGACGCCATCCTGCATTTGCGCATCAACGAACTCGAGATCGCGATGCTGGTGTTCAAGAGCCATGGCGACCGCGCCCATGTGCTCGCCAGCGACGCCTTTCTCGAAGCCAACAAGGCGCACTGGCTGGTCAACGAGATCCGGCACTATTGGAAGCGCGTGCTCAAGCGCATCGACGTCACCTCGCGCACGCTGGTGACGCTGGTCGAGCCCGGCTCATGCTTCGCCGGTACGCTCGCCGAGCTCGTGTTCGCGGCCGACCGCTCCTACATGCTGATCGGCGCGCGCCAGGGCGACAACCAGCCGCCGCCGTCGATCGAATTGTCGGCGATGAACTTCGGCCCGTATCCGATGAGCCACGGCCTGACGCGGTTGGAGTCGCGCTTCCAGGCCGACCCGGCGGATGTGGAACGCGCGGAAGCCACACTTGGCACCACGCTCGACGCCGAGCAGGCGGAAGAGCTTGGTCTCGTCACCTTCGCGCTCGACGATATCGACTGGGACGACGAGGTCCGCGTGTTCCTCGAGGAACGCGCCAGCTTCTCGCCCGACAGTCTCACCGGCATGGAAGCGAGCTTGCGCTTCGTCGGCCCCGAGACGATGGAATCAAAAATCTTCGCGCGCCTGACCGCCTGGCAGAACTGGATCTTCCAGCGCCCGAACGCCGTCGGCGAGGAAGGCGCACTGCGCCGCTACGGCAGCGGCCAGAAGCCGAAATTCGATATGACGCGGGTTTAAGGAGAAGCACGGCCATGAACATGAACATCATGAACGTCGACTACTCGACCAAGATTCCGAACAACGTGAATCTCGCCGAAGACCGTCAGGTGCTGAAGGCGCTGGAAGGCTGGCATCCCGGCTACATGGATTGGTGGAGCGACATGGGGCCGGAAGGTTTCCAGGAATCGCTGGTGTATTTGCGCACCGCGTATTCGGTCGATCCGCGCGGCTGGGCCAAGTTCGATTATGTCCGGATGCCCGATTATCGCTGGGGCATCCTGCTTGCGCCGCAGGAAGAGAACCGCGTCGTTCCCTTCGGCGAGCACTATGGCGAGCCGGCCTGGCAGGAAGTCCCGGGTGAATATCGCGCCATGCTGCGCCGCCTGATCGTGATCCAGGGCGACACCGAGCCGGCGTCGGTCGAGCAGCAGCGCCACCTCGGCAAGACCGCGCCCTCGCTCTACGACATGCGCAATCTGTTCCAGGTCAATGTCGAGGAAGGCCGTCACCTCTGGGCGATGGTCTACCTGCTGCAGAAATATTTCGGCCGCGACGGTCGCGAGGAAGCCGATGATTTGCTGCGCCGTCGCTCCGGCGATGCCGACGCGCCGCGCATGCTGGGCGCCTTCAACGAGGCGACGCCGGACTGGCTGTCCTTCTTCATGTTCACCTACTTCACCGATCGCGACGGCAAGATGCAGCTGCATTCGCTGGCGCAGTCGGGCTTCGATCCGCTGTCGCGCACCTGCCGCTTCATGCTCACGGAAGAAGCGCACCACATGTTCGTCGGCGAGACCGGCATCACCCGCGTCGTGCAGCGCACTTGCGATGCGATGCGCGAAGCCGGCATCACGGACCCGACCGACATCGCCAAGGTCCGTGCGCTCGGCGTGATCGATCTGCCGACCATCCAGAAGAAGCTCAACCTGCACTACACGCTGTCGCTCGATCTGTTCGGCTCGGAAGTTTCGACCAACGCCGCCAACGCCTTCAATACCGGCATCAAGGGGCGCTATCACGAGACCCAGATCGACGACGATCACCAGCTCAAGAACGCCACCTATCCGGTGCTCAAGTTCATCAACGGCGAGATCAAGCTGGTCGACGAGCCGGCGCTGACCGCACTCAACATGCGCCTGCGCGACGATTACAGCCAGGATTGCGTCAAGGGCATGCTGCGCTGGAACAAGGTGATCTCGACCGCCGGCTACGACTTCAAGCTGACGCTGCCGAACGTCGCCTTCCACCGCCATATCGGCGAGTTCAAGGACGTGCACGCGACGCCCGACGGCATTTTGATCGACGATGCCAGCTGGGCCAAGCGCAAGGACGACTGGCTGCCCTCGACCGCCGACGGCGACTTTATCACGTCGCTGATGCAGCCCGTCACGGAGACCGGCAAGTTCGCGTCGTGGATCTCGCCGCCGAAGGTGGGTATCGACAACAAGCCGGGTGATTTTGAGTATGTGAAGATCGAGTCGTAAGCGTCAGGTCGACGCTCGCGCCAAAAATTCCGCTGTCGTCCCGGCGAAAGCCGGGACCCATAACCACAGGGAGTTAATTGGCGAAGGTTCGTCGTTCGGTACTCATACCGATCGCAATCGATGGATTCCGCGGTATGGGTCCCGGCTTTCGCCGGGACGACACCGCGCGTGACGGAGCGCTTACCCCGCGATCTCCAATCCCGCATTCGCGTACACCACGCCGCCATCGACCGCGATGGTGTTGCCGACGACGTAATCTCCCGCACGCGAGGCGAGGTAGATCGCGACGCCCGCCATGTCCTCGTCGGTGCCGATGCGGCGCGCCGGAATGCGCTTGGCAACATCGTCCGAATGGTCGCGCGCGGCGCGGTTCATGTCGGACTTGAACGCGCCCGGTGCGATCGCGGTGACGTTGATGTTGTCCTTGATCAGCTTCGTCGCCATGCGCCGGGTCAGATGGATCACCGCGGCCTTGCTCGCGGCGTAGGAATAGGTCTCGCCCGGATTGACGAAGATGCCGTCGACGGAGGCGATGTTGATGACCTTGGCGGGCCGCTCGTGCGAGGCCGCCGCGCGCAGCGGCTTGGCCAGCGCCTTGGTCAGGAAGAACAGCGATTTGACGTTGAGGTCCATCACCTTGTCCCAGCCGCTTTCGGGGAATTCGTCGAACTCCGCGCCCCAGGCCGCACCGGCATTGTTGACGAGGATGTCGAGCTTCGGCTCCAGCTTGATGATTTCGGACGCGAGCTTGTTGCAGCCTTCGACGGTCGAGATGTCGATCGGCAGGGCAATGCATTCGCCGTCATATTGCGCCGAGAGCTCTTGCGCCGTGGCTTCGCACGGGCCGGCCTTGCGCGCGGTGATGTAGACCTTCGCAGCGCCGGCGCCGAGGTATCCGGCCGCGATCATCTTGCCGATGCCGCGCGAGCCGCCGGTCACGAGTGCGATGCGGCCTTTGAGCGAAAACAGATCGTTGGACATGGTGCCTCCCTTGGTTGGCGCCGTTTTGAGCGCCGCGGGGAGGGGAGTCAAGGAATGCGCTGAGATCGGAGTGTGGCGCGCGGCGGTTCAAAAAAACTCGGTGTCGTCCCCGCGAAGGCGGGGACCCATAACCACAGGGAGTGGTTTGGCGAAGACTCGTTGTTCGATACGCCTACCAACCGCAATCGATAAATTCCGCGGTATGGGCCCCGGCCTTCGCCGGGACGACAGCGAAATGTGAGGCCTACGCCGCGGCAAACCGGCGAAGGCCGTTCCACATCGCGGTCGCGGCGCCGGAGGTCAGCACCGGTAGAATGCGCGCGTCCTGGTAGTTGCCGTTGAGCGAGACGCGCGGCAGCGCGGTCATGTGACCGGCGTTCTCTGCGAACAGCATGCCCGGCCGTGTCGTCACCGCGGTCTTGAAGCCGGCGGATGCGGCCAGCGTGAATTCGCGCTCGCCCGCGGCTTCGCGATCGCCATAGGGATAGGCGAGATGCAGCACCTCGCGGTCCAGTGCGGTCTCGATCCGCACCCGGCTGACGGCCATCTCCTGTGCGGCGATCGCCTCGCTCTGCTTGGCGAGATTGCAATGGCTGATGGTGTGGGCGCCGATCGTGACCAGCGGGTCGGCCGCGAGCCGCTTCACCTCGTCCCAGGACAGGCAGAGGCTGCGGCACAGTGCTTCCATGTCGACACCATGCGTCGCGCAGAGTGCTTCGATCTCGCGCTTCAGATCGTGCTCGCCAGGAAGGGCGCGGAGCCAGTCGTGCAGGCGGTCGAACGCCGCCTGCTTCGCCGCCGGCGTGCTCGCATCGAGCCGCAGCGCGGAATGGCCGATCTGCACGTCGACCTGCTCGGCCCTGGCGATGACGGCCTCGAGCGCGGCCCACCACAGCCGCCCGGTGCCCTCGGCGAAGTCGCTGGTCACGTAGATGGTCGCGGGCGCGTCAAATTCGCGCAGCACCGGCAACGCGTGGTCGTGGTTGTCGCGGTAGCCGTCGTCGAAGGTGAAGGCGGCGAAGCGGCGGTCGAAGCGGCCTTGCAGCAGCCGTTCGTGCAGCTCGTCCATGCTGACGATGTCGATCTCGCGTGACCGCAAATGGCACAGCGTCGCGCGCAGGAAGTCGGGGGTAACCTCGAGATGCCGGTTCGGCTGGAACGCGCCCGCACGGGCCGGCCGCACATGGTGCAGCATGAAAATGGCGCCGACGCCCGACAGCAGCGGGCGCAGCAGATGGTGCGCCCCGCTGAAATAGAGTGCTCCCAGCCCGGCGCGAATGACGTTGTTACGGAGTTGTTTCATGACCGGCTGGCCGACCCCTGGGCATTCCGCCCTCAACTTAGGGTGTGACCCTTGAAGAAAAAGTTATTCCAATTGTCCACGCGGGGTCCCCGAAAGCGCCCCATTTCCGGTTTGACAGCCTGCCAAGGGTTTGTTTTGTCTCCGGTTCCAGAGTTCGGGTCGTCGAATGCAGATGCTTTTCAGGTGGGCCAGCAAATGGTGGCCGGGGTTGATTCCCCTGGCCGTCATGTGGGGATTTGCGGCCTGGAATAACACTTTGCCGGTTGAGGCCGACCTGTCGGCCCGCAGCTCGGCCGCGCTCAAGGACACCGTCCTGGACAAGACCCGGATCGCCGTGGACGGCCGCGACGTCAGCCTGGCCGCCGACGCCTTCTCCGAGGAGGGCCGCCGCGACGCCGTGACCACGGTCGAGATGGTTCCCGGGGTGCGGCTGGTCGATGACCAGACCCGCCTGGTTCCCGAAGCAAAGCCCTTCGTCTGGAGTGCCGAGCGCGACGTGGTGCGGGTGACGCTGTCGGGCTCCGCGCCGCTGCCGTCGATGAAGGCGCGCCTCACAGAAGCCGCGCGAAAAGAGGTCAACGGGACCGAGGTCGCCGATCAGATGGGCCTGGCCCGCGGCGCGCCGGCGCGGTTCGAAGCGGCCGCGATGCTGCTGCTCGACCAGATCGGCAAGCTGAAGGACGGCAAGATCACGATCACGGACACCAAGGTCAATCTGTCAGGCATGGCGCGCGATCTCGGCGGCCGCGAAGCGATTGCGGCTGCACTGAAGAACCTGCCCGAGGGCTTTACGATCGCCGCCAACGACATCAAGGCACCGCCCTACATCTTCCAGGCCTACAAGGATCCGGTCGCCGCCACCGTGACGCTGACCGGCTACGTGCCCGACAACAGCGTGCATGCCGCGATCGCGACCAGCGCGTCGCGAAAATTCTTCACCGAGAAGGTCGTCGACAATCTCAAGGCCAGCATCGGCGCGCCCGGCTCCTTCAACACCGCGGTGGTCGCAGCGCTCGGCGCGCTGTCGCGGCTGTCGACCGGCACGTTGGTGGTGTCGGATCGCGAGGTGAAGCTGTCGGGCGATGCGCTGTATGAAGGTGCGGCCAACGACATCCGCGCAGGGCTCGGCAAGGACTTTCCGAAAAACTGGCTGTACAAGCCCGAAATCACCGTGAAGCCCGCGGCCGGGCCGGTCGACGGCACCGTCTGCCAGCAATTGTTCTCGGAGCTGCTCGCCAAGGGCAAGATCCGCTTCGCCACCAAGCGCGCCGACATCGATCCTGACTCCGCCGGCATTCTCGATCATCTGATCGAGACGGCGCTGCGGTGCCCCACCACCAATATCGAGGTCGCGGGCCACACCGATGCCGACGGCGAGGACTCGTTCAACCAGGCGCTGTCGGAGAAGCGCGCGCAGGCGGTGATCGATTATCTGGTCAAGGCCGGGCTTCCTGCGGACCGCTTCACCGCGGTCGGTTACGGCAGCACGCAGCCCGTCGCCGGCAACGACACCGACGACGGCAAGGCGCAAAACCGCCGCATCGAATTTCTGGTGAGGTGACGATGCCCTATCTCGTCTCGTTTCATATGGGCTGGCTGATCGGCGCGGCACTGCTGGGTTTCTGCATGGGCTGGATCTCGGTGGTCCAGCGCGGCAACGGCACCTCGAAGGTGACTGCGCGCTGGCTCGCGGTGTTCGTTGCGGCCTTGGTCGCAGCCTCGTTCGCGCATGTGGTCCCGGGCCGCTTCGGCTACTGGCTCGACCTCGGCCTGGTCCTGTTCGCCTGCTACCTCGTCGGCTGCACCATCGGCGCATGGCTGCGCTATTGGGTGGTCTCGCGGAGCCAGCCGGCGGCCTGAACCGCGGTCCGCCGCCGGCGCGAACGAGCGTCTCAAATTCCGATAACTGACTGATCGGTAAGCAGATCGCCGAGGGAGGAAGTCAGTGCTTGAAAATAATACGTACGTACGTATTATTTTGTGCATGCCAAAGCCATCGCTTAAAGACGCCATCCTCGATGCCGGCCTGAAGGTCATGTTCCGGACCGGCTATCACGGCACCAGCGTGCGCGACGTCACCGCCGCGGCGGGCGCGCCGCAGGGGTCCTTCACCAACCATTTCCGCTCCAAGGAGGCATTCGCCTCCGAGGTGCTCGACCGCTATTTCGACGTCACCAGGGGGCTGGTCGCCGAGGCTCTCGACGACACCTCCCTGACGCCGCGGGCGCGGCTGCGGCGCTATCTCGACATCATCACCGGCCGGCTCGAGGCCGACGGATACGGCCGCGGCTGCCTGATCGGCGATCTCAGCCTGGAGGCATCAGGCAGCAGCGAGCTGCTGCGTGCGCGTCTCGCGGCGATCTTCGCCGAATGGCGCGCGCCATTCGCCGCCTGCATCAGGGATGCCCAGACCAGCGGCGAGATCGCGTCCGATTTCGAGCCTGACGAGCTCGCCGACTTCCTGCTCGCGTCCTGGCAGGGCGCGATCCTGCGCATGAAGGTCGACCGCAATCCGAAGGCCCTCGAGCGCTTCAAGACCATCGCATTCCAAACCGTGTTCAGGGAGACGACGACATGAGCAAGCCGACCGAGATCGAGATTCGCCTGGCGCCGGTGCTGGGCAGCACAATCGCCTATCGCGAGACAGGCGCGGAGGACGCACCGGTCGCGCTGTTCCTGCACGGCAATCCGACCTCGTCGCACATCTGGCGCAACATTCTGCCGCTGGTGTCGCCGGTCGCGCGATGCATCGCGCCCGACCTCATCGGCTTCGGCCAGTCCGGCAAGCCCGACATCGCCTACCGCTTCTTCGATCACGTCCGCTATCTCGATGCCTTCATCGAACAGCGCGGCATCAAATCGGCCTATCTCGTCGCGCAGGATTGGGGCACGGCGCTGGCCTTTCATCTCGCCGCGCGCCGGCCGGATCTCGTGCGCGGCCTTGCCTTCATGGAGTTCATCCGCCCGATGCCGACCTGGCAGGACTTTCACCACACCGACCGCGCCGACGAGCAGGATCACGCCGAGGCGGCGAGGGCGGCGTTTCGCAAGTTCAGGACGCCGGGCGAGGGCGAAGCCATGATCCTCGAGGCGAATGCGTTCGTCGAGCGCGTGCTGCCCGGCGGCATCGTTCGCAAGCTCGGCGACGACGAGATGGCGCCTTATCGCGCGCCGTTCCCGACGCCGGAGAGCCGTCGCCCGGTTCTTGCGCTTCCGCGCGAGCTGCCGATCGCCGGCGAGCCCGCCGATGTCTATGCAGCACTCCAATCCGCGCATGCGGCGCTGGCCGCATCATCCTATCCAAAGCTGCTGTTCTCGGGCGAGCCCGGTGCGCTGGTCGCGCCGGAATTCGCCGAGACGTTTGCGGCGTCGCTGAAGCATTGCGCGCATGTTCGTCTCGGCGCCGGGCTGCACTTCCTTCAGGAGGATCACCCCGAGGCGATCGGCCGCTCCGTCGCCGGCTGGATTGCCGGCATCGAGGCGGTGCGTCCGCAACTTGCGGCCTGAGCAGGCCGCTCCCTCCGAACGGCAAGCTCCCCGCCGGCCCCTCGCCGGCGGACGCCGCGACCGCGCCTCCCTCCGTGATGCCGCGGTGCAACCGAATATCAGGGATCTGGCCTCAGCCGCGCGATTGCCGCGCGGCCATTTGTGCCGCCGCCGACTGTCGCGGCTCGCCCCTCTTTCAACAGGCCGGCGGCGCCCATAGATTGATTTCGACTTAAGGCGTGGCGGAACATTGACCGGTCGAAATCATCAAAACTTCATGGCCCCTGCGCAGGATTGCCATGGAGATTCGCGTCAGCCCTGCCGCCGAAAGCGCCAAACCGTGCACCTTCAGCCCGCAAACCTGCCTAAAATATTGAAGGCACGTGATTTTGTTCACATTGGCGAATTCCACTCCGCCTCAAAACGCGCTAGTGGAAGGGCGGGGGGCATGCGCGAGGCCGGAGCAGGCGGCAAAGGTTCGTTGAGTGCTCGTTCGTTGAGTGCCTGTGCGTCGTCCGCCTGTTCGCCGGCCACCCTGGCCGTTGCAGCGTTGTTCGAGGTCTAGATGCTGGAAGCCATACGCAGAGCGATGACGTTTCTGCGCCAGAAGCAAATCCTGCATAAGCTTGGAGTTGTGATCAGCGTCGCGGTCATCGGCATCGCTTGCTATGTGCTCTACCACATGCTGCGCGGCATCGACATGAACGAGGTGGTCGAGGCCATCAAGAGCACCGAGCCGCGCCAGATTGCGATGGCGGCGCTGTTCGTCGCCGCAGGCTATTTCACGCTGACGTTCTACGATCTGTTCGCCGTACGCGCGATCGGCCATTCCCACGTGCCCTATCGCATCAACGCGCTCGCGGCCTTCACCAGCTATTCGATCGGCCACAATGTCGGCGCCAGCGTCTTTACCGGCGGTGCGGTGCGCTACCGGATCTATTCGGCCTATGGGCTGAACGCGATCGACGTCGCAAAAATCTGCTTTCTCGCCGGCCTCACCTTCTGGCTCGGCAATGCCGCCGTGCTCGGCCTCGGCATCTCCTATCATCCGGAGGCGGCCGCCTCGATCGACCAGTTGCCGGCCTGGCTGAACCGGACGGCTGCGATGATGATCCTCGTCGCGCTGGTCGGATATGTGGTCTGGGTCTGGACCCAGCCGCGGGTGGTCGGACGCGGCCCCTGGACCGTGGTGCTGCCGGGCGGTCCGCTGACGCTGCTGCAGATCGCGATCGGCATCATCGATCTCGGCTTCTGCGCGCTCGCGATGTATGTGCTGGTCCCCGACGAGCCCAATCTCGGCTTCGTCGTGGTCGCGGTCATCTTCGTCTCGGCGACGCTGCTCGGCTTCGCCAGCCATTCGCCCGGCGGGCTCGGGGTGTTCGACGCCGCCATGCTGGTCGGCCTCTGGCAGATGGACCGCGAGGAACTGCTCGGCGGCATGCTGCTGTTCCGGGTCCTCTATTATCTGTCGCCCTTCGTCATCTCTGTAATCTTGCTGACGTTTCGCGAGGTTATCATCGGTACCCGATCGAAGCGGCTGCAACAGGCGGCGCTCAAGCTCGATCCAGGCCCGCCGCCTGAAGCCGCTTATGTGAGAAAGCGCAGCGACAGCGGCGCCTGACCGGCGCAAAACGCAACAAGGAGAAGCCCGCCCCGATGGCGATCGACGCTCCCTCGTCTCCCACTGTGCAGCCCTGGTCCGACCGGCTGCGGCACTCGACCATCATCCTGATCGCCGCCGCGCTGGCGCTGTCGGTAGTGGTCTCGCTCGGCGAATTGTCGGTGGTGCGGGCGGTGACGGTGTTCCTCTGCATCGCAGCGGCGGCGCTGATCCCCTGGCGGCTGCATGATACCGCTGCCTCCCGCGAGGACACCCGCCGCGTCAATCCGGTCGAGAGCGCGGCGGTGGCCGCGGTCGTCGCCGGCATGCCGGATCCGGCCGTGTTGCTCGACCGCGCCGGCCGCGTCATCCATCTCAATGCCGCTGCCGCCCAGCTCGCGCCGGCGCTGCGCAAGAACGAGCTCGCCCAGTTCGCGCTGCGCTCGCCGGAGATCATCACGGCGCTGCGCGAGTCCATCGCGACCACCGAGCCGCGGCGCGCGACTTATCTCGACCATGTGCCGGTCGATCGCTGGATGGAGCTGATCATCACCCCGGTGCCGGTGCCGACCACGTTCGGCGGCGCCGACAAATGCATGCTGATGACCTTCCACGACCAGACGCCGCTGCGCCGGGTCGAGGAAATGCGCGCCGACTTCGTTGCCAACGCCAGCCATGAATTGCGCACGCCGCTGGCCGCGCTCTCCGGCTTCATCGACACGCTGCAGGGCCAGGCCAAGGACGATCCCAAGGCGCGCGAGCGCTTCCTCGGCATCATGCACAACCAGGCCACCCGCATGGCGCGCCTGATCGACGATCTGCTGTCGCTGTCGCGGGTGGAGCTGTCGGCCCATGTGCGGCCGGATACGCTGGTCGACCTGCTGCCGATCATCTTCCAGGTCGCCGACGGGCTCGAGCCGCTGGCCCGGGAACGCCAGGTCGAGGTCGAGACCCATCTGCCGGAAGCGCCGGTCATGATCGCGGGCGACCGCGAGGAGCTGCTGCGCCTGTTCGAAAATCTGATCGAGAACGCGCTCAAATACGGTGCCTCCGGCGGGCGCGTCATCGTGTCGCTGACCGCGACCCCGGCGACTGACGGACCTCAGGAAATCCGGGTCATGGTGCGGGATTTCGGACCCGGCATCGCGCCCGAGCACCTGCCGCGCCTGACCGAACGGTTCTACCGGGTGGACGTCGGCGACAGCCGCTCCCAGGGTGGAACCGGTCTTGGATTATCGCTGGTGAAACATATTCTTAACCGTCACCGCGGCCGTCTTTTGATCGAAAGTGTCCCTAAACAGGGGGCCACTTTCACGGCCTGTTTTCCCCAGGCTAAGACTTTAGTTTAGGGACGAAAATCAAGCGATTTCAATCGCTTGAAGGTGTCATCCGACTGTCACGAAACCTTCGTAAAAGCACAGCCGACCGCTCCTAAAGGGGCGGCGCGGGGAGCGCGATCGGGCGCTGATGGCGCTTCGCTCCCCTGTATGGAGACCAGCATGAATTTCATCAAAACGATCGTCGCTGCCGGCTTGGTCGCCGCAACGACGACGGCGGCCTTTGCTGCCGACATCACGGGTGCAGGCGCGACCTTCCCATTCCCGATCTATTCGAAGTGGGCTGACGCCTACAAGAAGGAGACCGGCAACGGCCTGAACTATCAGTCGATCGGCTCCGGCGGCGGCATCAAGCAGATCCAGGCCAAGACCGTGACCTTCGGCGCCAGCGACGCGCCGCTCAAGGCCGAACAGCTCGAGAAGGACGGCCTTGCCCAGTGGCCGATGGTGATGGGCGCCATCGTTCCCGTCGTCAACCTCGAAGGCGTCAAGGCCGGCGAACTGGTGTTCGACGGCGAGACCCTCGCCAACATCTATCTCGGCAAGATCACCAAGTGGGACGACGCCGCGATCAAGAAGCTCAATCCGAACGTGAAGCTGCCGTCGGACGCGATCACCGTGGTCCGTCGTTCGGACGGTTCGGGCACCACCTTCAACTTCACCAATTACCTCTCCAAGGCCAGCGCCGACTGGAAGAGCAAGGTCGGTGAGGGCACCGCCGTCGAGTGGCCGGTTGGCGTCGGCGCCAAGGGCAACGAAGGCGTGTCGGGCAACATCAGCCAGACCAAGAACTCGATCGGTTACGTCGAGTACGCCTATGCCAAGCAGAACAAGCTGACCTACACCGGCCTCGTCAACAAGGCCGGCAAGCCGGTGCAGCCGACCGTCGAAGCCTTCCAGGCGGCCGCTTCCAACGCCGACTGGGCCAAGGCTCCCGGCTACTACGTCATCCTGACCGACCAGCCCGGCGACAAGTCCTGGCCGATCACGGCGGCGACCTTCATCCTCATGCACAAGGACGCCACCGACAAGGCGGCCTCGCAGGAAGCCATCAAGTTCTTCCGCTGGGCCTTCAAGAACGGCGGCAAGGCGGCTGAAGAGCTCGACTACATCCCGATGCCGGACAGCGTCGTCCAGCTGATCGAGAAGACCTGGGCTGCCGAGATCAAGAGCTAAGCGCTCTCCTCTCGTGTCCCGGATGCGCGGCAGCGTGGAACGCTGCTGCGCTGAACCGGGACCCACAAGAACGAGGCCCCGGATCAACGTCGCAACGCTTCGCAGCTAGCGCCGCATCCGGGGCACGAGACCAATAAAAAGCGTATATTCTTGGCATAGGGGATCGGCGTGGCAGAAATGGCCGTTCAGAGCGATATCGTCGACGACGCGGGACCATATGATCGCGCCAAGGCGTTGAGCGCGTTCAAGCTCGGCGATGTCACCTTCTACTGGATCACGCGGCTCAGTGCGATCTCGGTGCTTCTCATCCTCGGCGGCATCATCCTGTCGCTGATCGTCGGTGCCTTCCCGGCGATGAAGGAATACGGCTTCGCGTTCCTGTGGACGCAGCGCTGGGCGCCGTCGGCCGATCCGCCCGTGCTCGGCGCGCTCGGACCGATGTACGGCACGCTCGTCACCTCGTTCATCGCGATGCTGATCGCCATTCCGGTCGGTCTCGGCATCGCGATCTTCCTCACCGAGCTCTGCCCGCAATGGCTGCGCCGCCCCATCGGCATGGCGATTGAATTGCTCGCCGGCATTCCCTCGATCATCTACGGCATGTGGGGCTTCTTCGTGCTGGGGCCGTTCCTGGCCAACACCTTCCAGCCTTTCATGATCAAGATCTTCGATGGCGTCCCCGTGCTGGGCGCGATCTTCGCCGGCCCCCCGTCCTATCTCAGCCTGTTCAACGCCGCGCTGATCCTCGCCATCATGGTGCTGCCCTTCATCACCTCGATCTCGGTCGACGTGTTCAAGACGGTGCCGCCGGTGCTGAAGGAAGCCGCCTACGGCGTCGGCTGCACCACCTGGGAAGTCGTGCGCAGCGTGGTGATCCCCTACACCCGTGTCGGCATCATCGGTGGCGTCATGCTGGCACTGGGCCGCGCGCTCGGCGAGACCATGGCGGTGACCTTCATCATCGGCAACTCGTTCCGCATCTCGTCATCGATCTTCGCGCCGGGCACCACGATCTCGGCGGCGATCGCCTCCGAATTCGCCGAGAGCGACGGCCTGCACCAGTCCGGCCTGATCCTGCTCGGCCTGCTGCTGTTCGTGCTGACGTTCTTCGTGCTCGCCGGCGCCCGGCTGATGCTGATGCGGCTGGAAAAGAAGGCGGGGAAGTAACATGAACCCGATTTATTCACGCCGTCGCCGCAAGGACATCGTGATCCGCGGGCTCTGCTTCGGTGCCGCCGCCTTCGGCGTCACCTGGCTCGCGCTGATCCTGGTCACGCTGCTCTATAACGGCCTCGCCGGGTTGAACCTCGAACTGTTCGTCGCGGACACGCCGCCTCCGGGCTCGACTGAAGGCGGTCTGCGCAACGCCATCGTCGGCTCCCTGATCATGACCGTGATCGGCGTCGGCATCGGCGCGCCGCTCGGCCTGTTCGCCGGCACCTATCTCGCCGAGTACGGCCGCAACGACAAGCTGACCTCGGTGATCCGCTTCATCAACGACATCCTGCTCTCGGCGCCCTCGATCATCATCGGCCTGTTCATCTACGGCGCGGTGGTGGTGCCGATGCGCGGCTTCTCGGCGATCGCAGGCTCGCTCGCACTCGCCGTGATCGTGATCCCGGTGGTGCTGCGCACGACCGAGGACATGCTGCTGCTGGTGCCGAACGCGCTGCGCGAGGCTGCCTCTGCGCTCGGCCTGCCGCGCTCGCTGGTGATCAAGCGCATCGCCTATCGTGCGGCGCGCTCGGGCCTCATCACAGGCGTGATGCTGGCCACCGCCCGCGTCGCCGGCGAGACTGCGCCGCTGCTGTTCACCGCACTGTCGAACCAGTTCTTCAGCCTGGGCCTGAACAAGACGATGGCCAACCTGCCGGTCACCATCAACAACTTCGTGCAGAGCCCGTATGCCTACTGGAAGCAGTTGGCCTGGAGCGGCGCCCTGCTGATCACGTTGACCGTGCTTGCCCTGAACATTGGCGCGCGCATCCTGAGCGCCGAGAGGACCGCAAAATGAGCGAAATGTCTGTTTCCGTCAGTACGCCCGCCGTTCATCCCGGCTCGCAGCCTCTGCCTGAAGCCCCGGCCAAGGTAACGGTGCGCAACCTCAACTTCTATTACGGCGAGCACCACGCGCTGAAGAACATCAATCTGGCGCTCGGCACCAACCGCGTCACGGCGTTCATCGGACCGTCGGGCTGCGGCAAGTCGACCCTGCTGCGCATCTTCAACCGGATGTACGACCTCTATCCGGGCCAGCGCGTCTCCGGTCAGCTGATGCTCGACCAGACCAACATCCTCGATCCCAAGCTCGACCTCAATCTGCTGCGCGCCCGCGTCGGCATGGTGTTCCAGAAGCCGACGCCGTTCCCGATGACGATCTACGAGAACATCGCCTTCGGCATCCGTCTCTACGAGAAGATCTCGAAGTCGGAGATGGACGATCGCGTCGAGAAGGCCCTGCGCGGCGGCGCGCTGTGGAACGAGGTCAAGGACAAGCTGAACGCCTCCGGCCTGTCGCTCTCCGGCGGCCAGCAGCAGCGCCTCTGCATTGCCCGCACCGTCGCGGTGCGGCCCGAGGTGATCCTGTTCGACGAGCCCTGCTCGGCGCTCGATCCGATCTCGACCGCGAAGGTCGAGGAGCTGATCCAGGAGCTGTCCGAGAATTACACGATCGCGATCGTGACCCACAACATGCAGCAAGCGGCTCGCGTCTCCGACAAGACCGCCTTCATGTATCTCGGCGAGTTGATCGAGTTCGACGACACCAGCAAGATCTTCACGTCGCCGTCCGACCGGCGCACGCAGGATTACATTACCGGCCGGTTCGGCTGAGGAGACAGGACATGGGTTCTGAACATACCGCAAAGGCCTTCGACACCGACCTCCAGGAGCTCACGCGCCTGGTCGCCGAGATGGGCGGCATCGCCGAGCGCATGATCGTCGATTCCGTCGACGCGCTGATCCGCCGTGATATCGCGCTCGGCCAGCGCGTCGTCACCATCGACGCCGAGCTCGACGCGCTGCAGAAGAAGATCGAGGAACGCGCCGTGCTCACGATCGCGCGCCGCCAGCCGATGGCGGTGGATCTGCGCGAAATCGTCGGCGCCATGCGCGTCGCGACCGATCTCGAACGCATCGGCGACCTCGCCAAGAACATGGGCAAGCGCGTCGCGGCGCTGGAGACGGATTTCCATCCGCTCAAGCTGTTCCGCGGCCTCGAGCACATGACCGACCTCGTGCAGCAGCAGGTCAAGTCGGTGCTGGACGCATATGCCGCGCACGATCTGCCGGCGGCGATGGCGGTGTGGAAGGGCGACGAGGAAGTCGACGCCATCTGCACCTCGCTGTTCCGCGAGCTCCTCACCTATATGATGGAGGACCCGCGCAACATCTCGTTCTGCATCCATCTGATGTTCTGCGCCAAGAACATCGAGCGGATCGGCGACCACGCCACCAACATTGCCGAGACCGTGTTCTACATGATCGAAGGCCAGGCCATCACCGACAAGCGACCGAAGGGCGACATGACGACCTTCGCCACCACGGTCCCCAATACTTGAATCCTTAAGGAGCGACGACCCAATGGGCGCACGCATTATGGTGGTTGAAGACGAGGAAGCTCTCACCGAGCTCCTCCGCTACAACCTCGAGGGCGACGGCTATGACGTCGAGACGGTGATGCGCGGCGACGACGCCGACACCCGCCTCAAGGAGCACATCCCCGATCTGATCGTGCTCGACTGGATGCTGCCGGGGCTTTCCGGCATCGAGCTGTGCCGCCGGCTGCGGACGCGGTCCGACACCAAGCAGCTGCCGATCATCATGCTCACCGCGCGCGGCGAGGAGAGCGAGCGGGTGCGGGGCCTTGCGACCGGCGCCGACGACTACATCGTCAAGCCGTTCTCGGTGCCCGAGCTGCTGGCCCGCGTGAAGGGTCTGCTGCGGCGCGCAAGTCCCGAGCGGCTCGCAACCGTGCTCGCTTTCGGTGACATCGAGCTCGATCGCGAAAAGCGCCGCGTGGCGCGCTCGGGCCGGCCGATCGATCTCGGCCCCACCGAATATCGCCTGCTGGAGTTTTTCCTGGAGCACCCCGGTCGCGTGTTCTCGCGCGAGCAGCTGCTCGACAGCGTCTGGGGCCGCGACATCTATATCGACGAGCGCACCGTCGACGTGCATATCGGTCGCCTGCGCAAGCTGCTCAATCTTGGTCGCGAGCAGGATCCGATCCGCACGGTGCGCGGTGCGGGCTATGCGCTCGATGACCGGTTTGCAAAGGCCGAGCAGGCCTAAGGCTCTTGCAAGCAGACAAAATAAAAAGCGCGCTGGATGGCGCGCTTTTTTATTTCCCCGGTCGTCCCGGCCTTGTGCCGGGACGAGATTACCTGGATGCGCTTACCGCGTGCCAGGCTTCGCCGGCGCCCGCCGCCGATCCGCTGCCGGCTGATACGCCACCCGCGAGTGCTGGGCGCAGTAGGGCAGGCCGGAGAGCGCCTTGCCGCCGCAGAAGAAGAAATCCGGGCTCGAGGGATCGCCGACCGGCCAGTGGCAGGTCGCCTCGTTCAATTCGAGCAGCGACAGCCGCTGGCTCATCGGCACCACGTTGTCGTAGGTGACCGGTTCAGCCTCGACTTCGACCTCGAAGGCCTGCGCCAGCGCGGTATTGCCACGCGCGATGGGCCTGCTCACCCGCATCATGTGCTGCGCCGGACGCGCCTTGCGCGGCCGCGGAGCTGCCGAAGACGGGCTCTTGGCGCGGCCCGACAGGCCGAGCCTGTGCACCTTGCCGATCACGGCGTTGCGGGTGACATTCCCAAGCTCAGCGGCGATCTGGCTGGCCGAAAGTCCGGCCTCCCAGAGCTTTTTCAACTGCTCGACGCGATCGTCGGACCAGGTCAAAACCGTCATTGTAACCTTTCCTTCGCCGCGCGCCTGCCATCCTGGGGCGGCACGACGAATGCCTAAGCTTCGAAAAACCCGTGCCGCCAGAATCCCTTAAGGTTCGCCGGGCGCAATGAGCCGCCCGAACGTTTACGCCGGTACATGAGGACTTTTGGGATCAGAACCGCTGCACGAGATGTCGTATCTGACAAGGCAAACGCTACAATATGGCGTGACTCACGCGCAAGAGTCCGACGACTCGCTTCCACATGTTCCGTGGCCAAAAACCCGCAAATCCGGCACCGCAAGACTACGGAATCAGCGTTTCGCGGGGCTTTCCGGGCGGCATTGACACCATTGGTGCCAGGCATAAGATGGCGATGCGTGCCGCCCTTAAAAGGCGGCACGTTTCGTTTTCCGGACCAATGATGCGCTGCGCAACGCACGCTCAGGCCGTCCGAAACATCCAAAGAGACCATCATGACCAACAGCGTAGCACCGCATTTGCTCCCCGTTTTCGCCAGGGCCGACATCGGTTTTGAGCGCGGTGAAGGCGTCTGGTTGATCGCGACCAATGGCGATCGCTATCTCGATTTCACCTCGGGCGTTGCAGTGAATGCGCTCGGCCATGCCCATCCCGTGCTGGTCAAGGCGCTGCAGGAGCAGGCGACAAAACTCTGGCACATGTCGAACCTGTTCCAGAGCCCGGATGGCGAGAAGCTCGCGGCGCGTCTCTGCAACGAGAGTTTTGCCGACTTCGTGTTCTTCTGTAATTCCGGCGCCGAAGCGCTGGAGGGCGTGATCAAGCTGGTCCGCCACCATCACTTCTCCAAGGGGCATCCGGAGCGCTACCGCATCATCACCTTCGAAGGCGCCTTCCACGGTCGGACGCTGGCGACGCTGGCCGCGACCGGCTCGGCAAAATATCTCGAAGGTTTTGGCCCGCCGATGGACGGTTTCGACCAGATCCCGCATGGCGACATCGAGGCCGTGAAGAAGGCGATCGGTCCGCAGACCGCCGGTATCCTGATCGAGCCGATCCAGGGCGAGGGTGGCGTGCGTTCGGCGCCTCCCGGCTTCCTCAAGGCGCTGCGCCAGCTCTGCGACGAGAAGGGCCTGCTGCTCGCCTTCGATGAAGTGCAGACCGGCATGGGCCGCACCGGCGATCTCTTCGCCCATCGGCGCACCGGCGTCACGCCTGACGTGATGTCGCTGGCGAAGGCGCTCGGCGGCGGCTTCCCGATCGGCGCGGTGCTGGCGACCGCGGAAGCGGCCTCCGGCATGGGGCCCGGCTCGCACGGCTCGACCTTCGGCGGCAATCCGCTGGCGATCTCGGCTGCGAACGCAGTGCTCGACGTCATGCTCAAGCCCGGCTTCTTCGACCATGTGCAGAAGATGTCGCTGCTGCTGAAGCAGAAGCTTGCTTCCGTGATCGACCGTCATCCCGATGTCGTCAGCGAAGTTCGCGGCGAGGGGCTCCTGATCGGCATCAAGGCCGTGGTGCCCTCCGGCGATCTGGTCGCAGCACTTCGCAACGAAAAACTGCTCACCGTCGGGGCCGGCGACAATGTCGTGCGCTTCCTGCCGCCCTTGATCGTCACCGAAGCCGAGATCGAGGACAGCGTCGGGCGGCTCGAACGCGCCTGCACTGCGCTGACCGGCAACAAGCGGGCGGCAAGCTGATGAGCAAGACGCCGAAGCACTTCCTGGACATCAACGAGCTGCCGCTGTCGGAGCTCAAGAGCATGCTCGCGGCCTCCTCCGCCATGAAGGCGAAGCAGAAGGCACATCAGCCGGTCAGGCCGCTCGAGGGCAAGACGCTGGCGATGATCTTCGAACGCCCGTCGACCCGCACGCGGGTGTCGTTCGACGTCGCCATGCGCCAGCTCGGCGGCGAGCCGATCATGCTCACGGGTGCCGAGATGCAGCTGGGCCGCGGCGAGACCATCGCCGACACCGCGCGCGTGCTGTCGCGCTATGTCGACGCCATCATGATCCGCATCCTCAATCACGAGGCGCTGCTGGAGCTCGCTGCGAACGCGACCGTGCCCGTGATCAACGGCCTGACGCGGCGCTCGCACCCGTGCCAGGTGATGGCCGATCTCATGACCTACGAGGAGCATCGCGGCCCGATCGAAGGTCGCACCGTGGCCTGGACCGGCGACGACAACAACGTGCTGGCGTCCTGGGCTCATGCCGCCGAACGTTTCAAGTTCAACCTCAATGTCGCGACCCCGCCGGAGCTCGCTCCGAAGAAGGTGATGCGCGATTTCATCAAGGCCACCAACGCACCGATCGTGCTCGGCACCGATCCCGAAGCCGCGGTGAAGGGCGCCGATTGCGTCGTCACCGACACCTGGGTGTCGATGGGCGACAAGGAAGGCGAGCACCGTCACAACGTGCTCAAGCCCTACCAGGTCAATGCGAAGCTGATGTCGCTGGCGAAGCCCGACGCGCTGTTCATGCACTGTCTGCCTGCCCATCGCGGCGAGGAGGTCACCGACGAGGTGATCGACGGCCCGCAATCGGTCGTGTTCGACGAGGCCGAAAACCGCCTGCATGCGCAGAAGGGCATTTTGGCCTGGTGCTTTGACGCGGTGAAGTAGAGATACGTGCGAGTGTGTGGCCGCGCTGGCGGCTCCATCCTCCGCTGTCGTCCCGGACAAGCGTAAGCGCAGATCCGGGACCCATAACCACAGGCCGTGGTTTTGCGAGGACTCGGAGTTGTCATCTCGCACGATGACGTCATCCTGTGGTTATGGATCCCGGGTTCGCGCTTCGCGCGCCCCGGGACGACATCCAGTTTGAGGCTGCTTCGTACAACGACACCTGCATCCGGAACGCACCACCTCGCGCCCCTTCCATTTCCCGTCCTCCGACCCCAGATAAAGCGCCATGGTTTCCCAATCCCCTGACATGAAAACCGGGTCTGAAGGCCCGGTTCGCGCACCATCCGCGGTTCCCATCGATGATGCCGTGTTGCCCTACGAGGTCGACGCGCTCGATGTGCGTGGGCGCCTGGTTCGGCTCGGCCCCGCGCTCGACGAGATCCTGACCAAGCACGATTATCCCGCGCCGGTCGGCAAGCTGCTCGGCGAGGCCATCGTGCTGACCACGCTGCTCGGCTCGGCGCTGAAATTTGAAGGCCGCTTCATCCTGCAGGCACAGACCGACGGGCCGGTGTCGTTTCTGGTGGTGGACTATCAGGCGCCGGATCGCCTGCGCGCCTATGCGCGCTTCGACGCCGAACGCCTCGGTGACACCAAGGATTCCGGTACGCTGCTCGGCCGCGGCCACCTCGCCATGACCATCGACCAGGGTCCCGATATGAGCCGCTACCAGGGCCTGGTCGCGCTCGACGGCGGCAGCCTGGAAGATGCCGCTCACGAATATTTCCTGCGCTCCGAGCAGATCCCGACGCGCGTCCGCCTTGCGGTCGGCGAGGAGTGGCGCTCGAGCGACGGCGGCAAGCATCGCTGGCGTGCCGGCGGCATGCTGATGCAGTTCTTGCCGAAGGCGCCGGAGCGCGCGCGGCAGGCCGATCTGCATCCCGGCGATGCGCCCGATGGCGCCGAGGTGCACAGCGTTGCCGAGGACGATGCCTGGGTCGAGGCGCGCTCGCTGATCGAAACCGTCGAGGACGTCGAGCTGATCGATCCCGATCTCTCCGGCGAGCGGTTGCTCTATCGCCTCTTCCACGAACGCGGCGTGCGCGTGTTCAATCCGCTTGTCCTGAAAGCGCAATGCTCCTGCTCGCGCGACGCGGTCGCCTCCATGCTGAAGAGCTTCTCGCCGGACGATCGCAGCGCCATGGTCAAGGACGACAAGGTCGTCGTGACCTGCGAGTTCTGCTCATCGGTGTACGAGTTCACGCCGGATGAGGCGGGCGTCGAGGACGCGTAGCGAGGTATCGTAGGGTGGGCAAAGCGAAGCGTGCCCACGATCTCGTGCATTTCGACGGAAATGGTGGGCACGGCGCGTTGCGCCTTTGCCCGCCCTACGGCACCGTCATCCGCCGCTAATTCAACACCCGCTTGTTGTCCGGGCTGTCCAGCGAAAACGTCGGCACGTCGATCTCGAACCGTTCGCCGCTTTCGCTGACCATCTGGTAGCGGCCGGTCATGAAGCCGGAGGCGGTCGAGAGCGGCACGCCGGAGGTGTATTCGAAGCGCTCGCCGGGGGCCAAGGTCGGCTGCTCGCCGACCACGCCTTCGCCCTTGACCTCCTGTTGCCGGCCGGAGGCGTCGGTGATGATCCAGTGCCGCGTCTTGAGCTGCACGGTCTCGTCGCCGGAATTGGTGATGACGATGGTGTAGGACCAGAAATAGCGCGAGCGGTCGGCCGACGACTGTTCCGGAACAAAGTTCGGCTCGACGGTCACTTCGATCTGGCGGGTCACGGCGCGGTACATGACTGCCATCATAACGAAAACCCTGCCGGGAACCAAACGCCGCAGGCGGCTTTCGCGACATCGTCCCGCCAGAATTGACAGGGAAGTACACCCGTATGTGATCCGGCCGCTTTGCGAGGCGGCGACGGGACCGGTACAATCCTCATACGTCGCGATTTGCGGAAGGGTTTTTGGGCCCCGATGACCATTGCCGATCAAGTGACGGGATCGACGATCGCGGGAACCGCGGGTGCCAAGCCCGCGGAGGCCAAACCCGTGGCGCGTGCGCCGGCGATCACGCTGCCGGCGATCGGCGAGCGCGAGCTCAGGCTCGACCTGTTCCGGGGCCTGGCGCTGTGGCTGATCTTCATCGACCATCTGCCGCCGAATTTGCTGACCTGGTTCACGATCCGCAATTACGGCTTCAGCGACGCCACCGAAATCTTCATCTTCATCTCCGGCTACACTGCCGCCTTCGTCTATGGCCGCGCCATGCTGGAGAGCGGCTTCGTCATCGCCACCGCGCGCATCCTGCGTCGGGTCTGGCAGATCTATGTCGCCCACGTCTTCCTGTTCACGATCTTCCTCGCCGAGATCTCCTACGTCGCGACCAGCTTCGAGAACCCGCTCTACACCGAAGAGATGGGGATCATGGATTTCCTCAAGCAGCCCGATGTCACCATCGTGCAGGCGCTGCTGTTGCGCTTCCGCCCCGTCAACATGGACGTGCTGCCGCTGTACATCGTCTTGATGCTGGCGCTGCCGCTGATCCTGTGGTCGATGAAGTGGCGGCCCGACGTGACGCTCGCGCTGTCGGCCGCCCTCTACGCGGTGACCTGGGAATTCGATCTCTACTTCTCGGCCTATCCGAACGGCTTCTGGGCGTTCAATCCGCTGGCCTGGCAGTTGCTGTTCGTGTTCGGGGCATGGTGTGCGCTCGGAGGTGCGCGACGCATGTCGCGCATTCTGGCGTCACGGGTCACGATGTGGATCTCGATCGCTTATCTCGTCGCGGCGTTCTACGTGACGTTGACCTGGTACGTACCCCAGCTCGGCCATCTCATGCCGAAGCGGCTCGAGCAGTGGATGTATCCGATCGACAAGACCGACCTCGACGTGCTGCGCTTCACGCATTTCCTGGCGCTGGCCGCGCTCACCGTGCGCTTCCTGCCGCGCGACTGGCCGGGCCTGAAATCGCCCTGGCTGCGGCCGCTGATCCTGTGCGGCTCCCATTCCCTCGAGATCTTCTGCCTCGGCGTCTTCCTCGCCTTCGCCGGCCATTTCATCCTGGCCGAGGTCTCCGGTGGACCGGGCATGCATGCGCTGATTAGTCTCTCCGGAATCCTGATCATGTGGGGCGTTGCCTGGGTGATTTCGTGGTACAAGCAGGTGGCCGACAAGAGCGGTACGAAAACCAAAGCCGCCGCCGGCAACGCCGATCTGGCGGGAGGGGGCTGATGAAGGCGAAGGTTCTCCTGAGCCTGATCCTGCTGTGCGCTGGTCTCGTCGCGCCTTCGGCGCGCGCCGGCGAAGCCGTGCCTGCCGCGCCCGCAGCCTGCGAATTACCGCCTTATTTGCTCGCCACTGACAGCCAGCTCCACAAGGTCGCCGACACCGTCAAGGCCGGCAAGCCGCTGGAGATCCTGGTGATCGGCAGCCGCTCCACCACCATTCCATCCTCGGAGGACAGCTCCTATCCGGCGCGGATGCAGGCCATGCTGAAGGACAAGCTGCCGCCTGCGGAGACCGTGCACGTATCCGTAGAAATACAGAGCAAGAAGACAGCGGAGGAAGCCGCCAGTACCTTCGTTAAGCTGATGGAAGCAAAAACACCTACTTTGGTCATCTGGCAGACCGGGACCGTGGATGCTATCCGCTCCATCGATCCCGATGATTTCCGCGGCGCCGTGACCGAAGGGGTCGCTGCGTTGCAAAATGCAGGGGCTGACGTCGTCTTGATGAATTTGCAGTACAGCCCGCGTACCGAAACCATGATCTCGGCGCCGCCTTATCTCGATAATATGCGGGTGGTGGCGCAGGAGCATGATGTCCCGCTGTTCGACCGCTTCGCGATGATGCGGCAGTGGAATGACCAGGGTCAGTTCGACCTGTTCAGCCCCTCCCGCGGCCCTGAGCTGGCGAAGCAGGTCCATGATTGCATCGGCCGGGCGTTGGCACAGTTTGTGATCGACGCCGCCCATCTGGGGCCGGCCCAGCAGCAAAATTGAGGTCTAGCGTTAATGAGTTCTCTCCGCCCTTTTGGCCTGACGACATGGCTGGCCGCGCCCGCAGCGGCGGCGCTGCTGATGCTGACGCCCATGGTGTTGCGGGCCCCTGCGCGCGCTCAGGCTGCCCAGGCGACGCCGGCGCCGCAGCAGGGCGCTAATCCCGCACCGGCATCACCGTCCCAGACCACGATTGCCGCGACGTCGTCCGCCGAGCAGCGCGGCCTCACCTCGCGCGCCATCGACAAGGTGAAGCAGGTCGCGAAATCCGCCGGCGACATTTTCAGCCGCGTGCCGTGTCTGTCGCCGAAGGGCGGTGCGAACACGATGGGCTCGCTGCCGCATGTCGCGAGCAAGCTCGTCGCGGGTAAGCCCGTCGTGATCGTCGCATTCGGCTCGTCGTCGACGGCGGGCTACGGCGCGAGCTCGCCCGACTTCAACTATCCGAACCGTCTCGCTGCGCAGCTGCGCCGGCAATATCCCACCGCCGACATCACCGTCATCAATGCCGGAATCGGCGGCGAGGACGCGCCCGAGATGATGAAGCGCCTCCAGAAGGAGGTGATCGACGTGCATCCGGATCTCGTGATCTGGCAGGTCGGCACCAACGCCGTGCTGCGCGATCTCGATCCCGGCGACACCGCCAAAATGGTCGAGGACGGCGTCACCCGCATCCAGGCCGCAGGCGATGCCGACGTCGTGCTGGTCGATCCGCAATATTCGCCGCGCGTCACCGAGCGTCCCGAAAGGGCAAGCAGGATGGTGAAGCTGCTCGGCAAGGTCGCCGAGCTCCGTCACGTCGGTATCTTCCCGCGCTTCGAAGTGATGCGCGAATGGCATGAAAAGCAGGCGCTCCCGGTCGAGAGCTTTGTCATCGCCGACGGCCTGCACATGAACGATTGGGGCTATGCCTGCTTCGCCCAGCTGCTCGGCGACGACATCATCCGCTCGGTCGGCCAGATCAAGCTCGGCGTGAACGTGCCCGCGGACGTGCGGACGTACCGGCCGATGTGATTTGTCGTCCCGGCGAACGCCGGGACCCATACCGCGTGATCTATCGGTGGATTTCGGCGCTAGTACCGGAGACCGCTTAACTACCAGTCTTCGCCAAACCTAATCCTGTGGTTATGGGTCTCGGCTTTCGCCGGGACGACAGGAAGCTCTCACGCCTTCTCCAGCGCCGCGGTCAGATCCTCGATCAGATCGTCGGCATGCTCGAGCCCGGCCGAGAAGCGGATGAAGCCTTCGCCGATCCCGAGCTCGGCGCGCACTTCCGGCTTCAGCCGCTGATGCGTCGTCGTCGCCGGATGCGTGACGAGGCTCTTGGCGTCGCCGAGATTGTTCGAGATCTTTGCAAGCTTCAGCTCGTTGAGCACGCGGAACGCCGCCGCCTTGCCACCCTTCACCTCGAAGCCGACCAGCGTCGAGCCGCCGCGCATCTGCTTCTTCACCAGCGCGGCCTGCGGATGATCGGCCCGACCGGGATAGACCAGTCGCGCGATCTTCGGATGGCTCGCCAGCACGTCGGCGATGCGCGCCGCGGTGTCGGTCTGCGCGCGCACGCGCACGCCGAGCGTCTCCAGGCCCTTGAGCAGGACCCAGGCGTTGAACGGCGAGATCGACGGGCCGGTCTGGCGCATGAAATTGTGGATGTGCTCGGCGATGAAGGCTTCCGACGACAGAATGATGCCGCCGAGACAGCGGCCCTGGCCGTCGATGTGCTTGGTCGCGGAGTAGACGACGACGTCGGCGCCGAGTGCGAGCGGGCTCTGCCAGATCGGCGTGGCGAACACGTTGTCGACGACGAGCCGCGCGCCGCCGCTATGCGCGATCTCGGCGATGCCGGGAATGTCGAGCACGTCGAGCGTCGGATTGGTCGGGCTCTCCAGGAAGAACGTCTTGGTGTTCGGCTTCAGCGCGCGCTGCCATTCGTCGAGATTGGCGCCGTCGACCAGCGTGGTCTCGATGCCGTAGCGGGGCAGCAGATCCTGAATGACGTAGAGGCACGAGCCGAACAGCGCGCGAGACGCGACGACATGGTCGCCGGCTTTCAGCGGCGCCAGGATCGCCGTCGTCACCGCGGCCATGCCTGTTGCCGCCGAGCGCGCGGCCTCTGCGCCTTCGAGCTCGATCATGCGGCGCTCGAACATCGCGATCGTCGGGTTCGAGTAGCGCGAGTAGATGAAGCCGGGGTCCTCGCCCTTGAACCGCGCCTCGCACTCCTCGGCGCTGTTGTAGACATAGCCCTGGGTCAGGAACAGCGCCTCCGACGTCTCGCCATATTGCGAACGCAGGGTGCCGGAATGGACTAGGCGGGTTTCGGGACGGTAGTTGGCAGGCGACTTCGACATAGGACCCTCCGACATGACCGTTGACGCTAAAACGGTCACAAAAAAACCGGCCTGGAAATCTCCACGGGCCGGGATCACAGAGGTCCCCGGCCTGTTTAGCGACTTATTTAACGTGGCTGCAAGCCGGCCGGCTCAAATCACCACGGGATAAGTGATGCTCATATTCCGCAATGCCCTTTTCGTCAAGGCGTCCATCGGATAGCCGTAAAAGGCTAGTATTTCCCGCATGTCCGGATGTATTTGACCCCCGATGAGGACCCCCGGTTGACGTTCACGGTTGCCGCCGACGCCAATGGTATCCTGCCCGACCGCATGATCGCGGCGATGGCGGAAGAGGGCCTCATCCTGCCCGCGTACGATTTCGTCGAAAGCCAGATCCAGCCGGCGAGCCTCGATCTGCGCCTCGGTGACATCGCCTATCGCGTGCGCGCGAGCTTCCTGCCCGGCCCCGGTGCCACCGTCGCCGAGCGCATCGATCAGTTGAAGCTGCACGAGTTCAGCCTCGCCGACGGTGCGGTGCTGGAGACCAATTGCGTTTACATCGTGCCGCTGCTCGAGAGCCTTGCGCTGCCGCCGGAGATCGTCGCGGCCGCCAACCCCAAAAGCTCGACCGGACGGCTCGACGTCTTCACCCGCGTGATCGCCGACGGCACCCGTCGTTTCGACATGATCGGCGCCGGCTATCACGGTCCGCTCTATGCCGAGATCAGCCCGAAGACATTTCCGGTGCTGGTGCGTGAGGGCTCGCGCCTGTCGCAGGTGCGCTTCCGCACCGGTGACGCCATCCTCAATGCCGACGCGCTCGATGCGCTGCATGCCACCGAGCGTCTGGTCGATATCGACGATGCGGATCTCACCGGCGGCGTTGCCGTCTCCGTCGATCTCTCCGGCGAGAAAAGCACGGGCTTCGTCGGCTATCGCGCCAAGCGGCACACCGGCGTGGTCGATGTCGATCGCCGCTCCGGCTACGCGGTGGAAGATTTCTGGGAGCCGATCTCGGCCCGTCCCGACGGCAGCCTGATCCTCGATCCCGGCGAGTTCTATATCCTCGCTTCCAAGGAAGCCGTGCAGGTGCCGCCCGATTACGCCGCGGAGATGGTGCCGTTCGATCCGCTGGTCGGCGAATTCCGCGTGCACTATGCCGGCTTCTTCGATCCCGGCTTCGGCTATGCCGGCGCGGGCGGGCTGGGATCTCGCGCCGTGCTGGAAGTGCGCTCGCGCGAAGTGCCGTTCATCCTCGAGCACGGCCAGATCGTCGGCCGCCTCGTCTACGAGAAGATGCTCGCGCGCCCCGACGCCATGTACGGCCAGCGCATCGGCTCAAACTACCAGGCGCAGGGCCTCAAGCTGAGCAAGCATTTCCGGGTGTAGCTGCACACACGCTGTCATGCCCCGGCTTGACCGGGGCATCTAGTACGCCGCGGCCTATCGGCTCCATCACAATCGCCTCTGGAATACTGGATCGCCCGGTCTTCGCCGGGCGATGACAGCGGAGATTGCGTCACCCGATCCGCGATGACACACTCCCGCAAAACAACAAGCCGGGAGCAAACGATGACCGCAGCTGACGCCGCGCAACAAGCCCAATGGAAACGCTGGCGCGCGGTCGCCGACCTCTATCACGCTTACTTCACCGGCCTCATCCTCACCGTGGTCACGCGGCGCGGCACGGCGGACGCTGCTGAATTCGTCTTCCGCGTCTTCCGCCGCCAGCAGCAGGAGCGCTTCCTGCCCGGTCTCAAGAAGCTCGGGGTCGATCATCTGCCGCCGGCGGTGGCGGCGGCTCAGTATCATTATCTCTCCAACTGGATCGGCGGTGTCCACGTCGAATACATGTATGAGAGCGACACCAAGGCCTGGATCCGCTATCCGCCGCCGCGATGGATCTGGAAGGGCCCGGCGATCTGCGGCGTGCCGGGCGAAGTCTCGCGCGCAATGCTGCGCGGCTGGCACGCCAACAACGGTGTCGCGCTCGGTGATCTCCGCCTGGGCTTCGTCTGCACCAAGCAGAGCGTTGATGGCCAGGACGGGCTCGAAGGCTACTACCATCAATACGATCATCCGCTCGAGCTCGACCAGCGCCTGGTCTTTGCGCGGCACCTCGAAGCGCCGCTGTTCGACGCGAAGACGGCACCAGCTCTGCCTGTCGCAAGCTGGCCGAAGCCGCGGCTGGAAAAGGCCTATCGCAACTACGCGATGGAATATGTCCGCACGGCTGCTCCGGTGATGGTGCAACTGTTCGGGCCCGAAGATGCCGGCTATCTCCTGCACATCACCGGCAAGCTGATCGGCATGCAATTCTTCGACGAGATCGCGGAGCCGCTGGCCATGCGCCGCGGCGGCGCGAGCGAGTTTGTATCCTTCCTCAACGCGCTGTTCGCCGCGCAGGACGATACGGCCGAGACGATACAGTCCGAAGGCAGCTTCGAAATCCGGCAGCAGAGCTGGAAGCTGATGGACGACGTCGCCGATTATCACAGTGCCTGCGCAAAAGTGCTGGAAGGGCTGTTCGAGGGGCTCGCTGCGGGATGCGGCCGGCATATCGGCGTGCATTTGCGACCGACGGCAGCCGGCCGGCCGCCGCTGGTCTGGACGATTGAATAGGTGAACGGTGCTGCGGCGGCTTCACCTCGCCCCGCTTGCGGGAAGAGGTCGCATCCCATCGCAGATGGGATGCGGGTGAGGGGGCACAGGTCCGTCCGGCAGTCTCACGTGCGGAGAAAGGCCCCTCACCCCAACCCTCTCCCCGCAAGAACGGGGAGAGGAAGAACCACAATTCCGCGGGCTGAAATGCGCTCCCGCAGGGCACGCCTGCACCTGACGCAGGAGGAATCGGCAGCCGCCGTGCTAACAAATGCCCACCGCGCTTTCCGCGCGAGGAAATGAATTTGCACACCTAAGCATTGCCGCGCCGCAAATGGCGCTTATGCCCGGGAGAGGAAATGACGGACATCGCCGAGATCCCGGTCGATGAGCAGGAACGTCCGCTGCCGCCGCCACCGCGCCCTGCACGGAGCGCGCTGACCGACGGGCCGATCCTGCGCACGCTGCTGGGGCTCGCCTGGCCGAACGTGGTCGCGCTGTCCGCTGGTACCTGCGTGGTGATCGCGGAGACCTCCTATATCGGGCGTCTCGGCGTCGAGGCGCTGGCCGCGATGGCGCTGGTGTTTCCGACAGTGATCCTGACCATGACGATGTCGGGCGGTGCCATGGGCGGTGCGGTCGCCTCGGCCATCGCACGTGCGCTCGGCGCCGGCGATCGCGAACGCGCCGGGACGCTGGCCGCGCATGCGCTGCTGATCGGCATCAGCTTCGGCCTCGTCTTCATGCTGGGCATGCTGATCTTCGGGCCTCAGGTGCTCACGATGCTCGGCGGCCGTGGCACCGTGCTGACGCATGCGATCGCCTACACGCAGGTGTTTTTCGGCGGTGCCGTGCTGCCCTGGCTGCTCAACACCATGGCCGGCGTGCTGCGCGGCACCGGCAACATGAAGCTGCCATCGCTTCTAATCCTCAACTCCGCGGTCTGGCAGATCGTGCTGGGTGGCACGCTGGGCCTCGGGCTCGGACCCTTCCCGCAACTCGGCATGCGTGGCGTCGCGGCCGGCGCGCTGATCGCCTACTCCATGAACATCTGCGTGATGGGCTGGTATCTGTTCTCGGGCCGCGCACGCGTCGTTCCAAAACTGCGGGGCTTGCGCATCCAATGGGCGATGTTCTTCGACATCCTGAAGGTCGGCGCGATCGCCTGCTTCTCGCCGCTGCAATCGGTGCTGACGATCTCGATCTTCACCCACATGCTGGCCAAATTCGGCACCGCGATCCTCGCCGGCTACGGCATCGGCGCGCGTCTCGAATTCCTGCTGACGTCGATCGCGTTCTCGTTCGGCATCGCCTCGGTGCCGATGATCGGCATGGCGGTTGGTGCCGGCCGCATCGGGCGCGCGCGGCGCATCGCCTGGATCGCGGGCGCCAGTGCCTTCGTTGCCGTCGGCGCACCGGCCTGTCTCGTTGCACTGTTCCCCGACCTCTGGGTCAACATCTTCACGGACAGCGCGACGGTGCGTGCGACCAGCCATCAATATCTGTCGACGGTGGCGCCGTTCTACGCCTTCATCGGCCTTGCCTCGACGATGTACTTCTCGTCGCAAGGCGCGGCCAAGGTGATCGGCCCGGTGCTGGCGCAGACCGCGCGTCTCATCTACATCGCGACCTGCGGCTGGTGGCTATCGACGCATGATGCGACGGCGCAAAGCTTCTTCTGGCTTGCCGCGAGCTCGATGGTCGTGCTCGGCCTGCTCTCAAGCTCGAGCGTGGTGCTGACACGCTGGGGGCCGCGCGAGACGAAGCCGGCCGTGCGGCCTGTGCTGTCGGTTGTCGACTAGCGGATGATCCGGAAAAGTGGGAACCGGTTCCGACAAGATCATCCGCAAACAAGAAGCTGAAGCGCGGCGGCGATATGCCGGCGCGAGCTAGCGATGCCTGTGGCGGCGATGGCCTCCGCCGCCGACATTGGCGAGCCGCATCAATTGCGGGATCATCGCCATCATGTCGCCGCCGCCGGCGCCGCCGAGCATGCCCATGATATCGCCGCCGCCCATGCCGCCAATTCCCATCGGCATGGTGCCGCCACCCATCGGCGCGTAGCCGCCGTAATTGGGCGCGCCGTAGCCGCCGCCGAAATTGCCGCCGGCGAGGCCTCCCATGCCGCCGCCGCCCATCATGCCGCCGAGTCCGCCGCCGCCATTCTCCATCATGCGGCTCATCATCGGGCCCATGGTCTGCATCAGCATGGCGAAGCGGCGCTTGCCCATCTTCGCCTTCATCATCTCCAGCATCGGCGCCATCTGGGTCATCATGTCCTCGCCGCCGGCACCTCCGCCGCCGCCCAGGAACTGCGCCTTCGCCGGCGAACTCGCGACCGAAAACAGCAGCAGCACGGCGGCTGCCTGGCAGATCACCTTGTCCGCACCTCTCATGGCATGCTCCTCGCGTGCGTGGCGTCGCCGGGAGAGCGAGGCCAACCGGACGCACGCGGCCATGGTTACGGCGGAGGAGGGTGGCGTTCTGTGAGAAAGATCACGCAGCCATACCCGGAAAGGCCTTGTGCATCGCGATCACGGCCGCCTTCGTCTGCTCCTGCACATAAGCCGCAAGCTCGTTCGGCAGCATGTCGATGATCCAGACCAGCCGGCACCTTGCCTCGCCCTCGGCGATCACCTGCACCGAAGCGCTGTAGTGCTTCAGTCGCTCGTTGTCGATCGCGTAGACCAGCCGCTGCCGCGCATCGTCGCAATCGACCAGCACCTCGCGGGCGGCCGAGCCATTGGCGAAGGTGACGATGCGTGCGTCGCCGTCGCGTTGGCACGCCGTGACAAAGCCCGGCACCAGCCGCTGATGCAGCGCACCGAAATCGCGCACCGCGTCCCAGACGTCGTGGGCCGGCGCGGGGAGTGGGACGTCGTTGTGGATGGAGGCCATAATCGTTTCCTCAAATGAAGTCCCGTAGGGTGGGCAAAGGCGCAAAGCGCCGTGCCCACCGGCACGCTATCGCTTTGCCCACCCTACGAGTGCTCGCGCTGCGGCTCTAGGTACAAACCGCCTCGACATTGTTGCCATCGGGATCGATCAGGAACGCCGCGTAATAGGTCGGGCTGTAATCCTTGCGCGGCCCGGCGCCGCCATTGTCGTGGCCGCCGCTCTTCAGGCCCTGGCTGTGAAACGCCTTCACCGCGTCATGGTCCTTGGCACGAAACGCGATATGCGCGCCGTCGGCCTTGCGGCCCTTGTTCAGATGCAGCCAGAGCGCCGGCTCGCCCTTCGGTCCGAAGCCGGCATAGCCGTCGCCGCTCGAGCACAGCACGTAACCGAGCGGCGCCAGCACCGCGGTGTAGAAACGGGTGGCCGCCTCGAGGTCGGCAACGCGCAGTCCGATATGGTCGTACATGGTCATCTCCATTGCAAAGCGCGCCGCGTGATGGCGCGCGCCGGAGACGACCCTAGTCAGTTGAGGGCAAGCTGCTCTTGGAGAATCTTGCGCTTCACGTCTGACACCCGGTCGAACTTCAATTTCCGCATCAAGCTAGATCGGGTAGCGCCATCTCAAGGCACGGCGCAGCAGCAGGATGACGACGAACAAGACGACCACTATGGACCAATACGGCCATGGGATCGGTCCCTCGTGCCCAAGATGAGCCATGTACAGGGAGAGGCCGAGCAGCGTCACGGTAAGCGCCGCGGTCGACCAGTACAGCGGTGATCGCGCCAAACCGGCGGCGGCATATTCGTCGGCCTTTTCGCGCGCACGCCTCACGCGGTAGTAGGCGAAGGCACACAAGCCGATGAAGAGGACCCATTCCATGATTGAACGTTAGCGCAGCGCGCAGGAGGCGGCGATCTATTCTGCTGTCTCTGGTCAACGAAGGCTTAGCGGATCGTTCCCTCGTCAGTTCAGGGCCAGACGTTCCCCAAAAATCTCGCGTTCTCCCCGCGCGGCCTGCCGGAACTTGGTCGGCGACATGCCGGCGGCGCGGTGGAAGGTGCGGACGAAATTGGAGAGGTCGCCGAAACCGACGTCATAGGCGATGTCGGTCACTGCGATGTCGTCGTCAGTGAGCAGGCGCGCGGCGTGACGCAGCCGCGAGCGCACCAGATATTGATGCGGGGTCACGCCGAGCACGTTGGAAAACAGCCGCAGGAAATGGAACGGGCTCAGATCCGCCAGGCGCGCGGCCTGTTCGAGATCGATCTCGGCATGCGAATTGTCGTCGATCCACAACGCGGCCTCGACCGCACGGCGGCGGTCGCGCGCCGTCGGTGAGGCCGGCTTGCGCGGCTTGCCCGAGACCACATCGACAAAGCGGCTCGCAAAAATCTGGCCGACCTCGTCGAGGCCCAGATCGCTGTTGCCATCTGCCGCCGTCTGGGCGAGCTCGCCCAGCACCATCAGCTCGGGCAGCGGCGGCGTCGCGCCGACCTGCCACGTCTCGCGCCGCCCGCCGAGCGCCTCGACCAGATCCTCGCTGAAGAAGAAAGACAGGCAGACGTCGCCGCAGACGTGCTCATGCGTGCAGGTGTATTCGTCGCCGGGCGCGCCGACCAGCAGTGAGCCTGCGACAAGCTCGAAGAAGCCGGCGCGGCAATGGCAGCCAAAGCTGCCCGAGCGGACATAGGCGATGGAATGACCGGTGCGGCACTCGGCAAACGGCTTGTCGTCCGGTCCCGCGTCGCAGCGAAACTCGGAGACCGTCATCGATTGTGACGTCAGCAGCCTGGTCGCATCCATTCCACCTATCTAGGTGGGTGAACGCGGCGGGGCAACGGGCAGCAGCACCTCGAACAGCGTCTTGCTGGCGATCGGATGAGCGCCCTCGAGCGCCAGCAGCCGCCGCTTGGAGATCACCCCGCCGTAAGGCGAGATCCGGTCGGCATAGCCGCCGGCCTCCAGCACCCGGTGGCACGGCACGATGATCATGTAGGGATTTCTGGAGATCGCCTGCGCCACCGAATGCGCGGCGCCGGACGCGCCCAGCGCCTTGGCGATCTCGTGATAGCTGCGCGTCTCGCCGCGCGGGATGGTGCAGGCATATTCGTAGACCCGCCGGTTGAAGGCGGGAACGCCGCCGGCGTCCAGGCTGACGTCGGAAAAATCAGGATCGCTGCCTTGCAGCAAGGTCACGATGCCCTCGATCGCCAGCTCGGTGTTGAGCGGGACCGCCTGCTCGCGCGCCTCGGGATGGACCTGAAAAATCCGGCGGCGGGTGTCGATCTCCCGCGCCTCCGGCAATTGCACGGCCACCACGCCGGAATGGCTCCAGACGATGCCGCAACGGCCTATGGCCGTGTCGAATGTCGTGTAAGCACGCCCCACCATGCGCACGCCCCACTGATCGCACGTGTCTCAACCCCTGCAGCGATCATAACACTGCCACAATTCGGCGCACCTGGAATCTTACCGGGACGTTAACAACTGTCCGGCCTGACGCGCCAAAGCGCTTGGCGCCGGACACCGTCTCGGCTAATCAGGACGGGCGCAGCACACGCGCATAAGCGGGCGTAGTTCAATGGTAGAACGGCAGCTTCCCAAGCTGCATACGAGGGTTCGATTCCCTTCGCCCGCTCCAACCCCTGCATCGCATCAAGCACCCGGAGGGCATGGACATGCTCGATACCGTCGCCATTGCCTGTGATCACGGGGGCTTTGCTCTCAAGGAAGCGCTGAAAGTCGCTTTGCCCGATCTGAACTGGCTCGATCTCGGCACGAACAGCGCCGCCTCCGTCGACTATCCGGATTTCGGCCACAAGCTGGCCGACGCCATCAGGGACGGCAAGGCCGCGCGCGGCATTCTCATCTGCGGATCGGGCATCGGCATTTCGATCGCCGCCAACCGCCATGCGCACATCCGTTGCGCGCTGGTCCACGATGTCACGGGCGCGCGGCTATGCCGCCAGCATAATGATGCGAACGTTCTGGCGCTGGGCGGACGCACGACCGGCGATGTGGTCGCAAAGGAATGCGTCGAAGCATTCCTCAGCACGGCATTCGAAGGCGGCCGCCACCAGAAGCGCATCGACAAGCTGGGGCCTTGTTAGAACTGCAGGTTGAGCTGACGCTCCCTGCGCCTAACCCATTGAGCTTAGCACGAACTGCAGGCTGTCGACCGGCATGCCCGAAGTTCATGCTTTGCGCTCAGGGCTGCGTAAGGGAGACGACCCATGCCCGATGTACGAATCCATATCGCTTTAGCCGTGCTTGCGATCTTCGCGCCGAGTTCGGCGTATCCCATGACCTCGATGCAGCAGCAGGCCTCGGCGATGTCGGCGCACGCCATGATCCCGAAGCGGCAGTTCGCGGCGCGACCGGCCAAGCCGGCGTCGCATCGGCTCATGATACAGGTCAACCAGAATGATCCTGCCGTGATGAACCTGGCGCTCAACAACGCCACCAATGTGCTCGACTACTATCGCAAGAAAGGTGAAGAGGCCGACGTCGAGATCGTGGCGTTCGGTCCGGGACTGCACATGTTGCGCAAGGACACGACGCCGGTTGCTGAGCGCATTCACGCCATGAAGGACCTCGCCTTCCCGAACCACGTTCGCTTCGCCGCATGCGGTGTCACGAGGGAGGGAATGGAAAAGAAGGAAGGCAAGCCGCTTGAGCTGCTGCCGGAGGCCTCCATGGTCCCCTCGGGCGTCGTACGCATGATGGAGCTGCAGGAGAAGGGCTGGAGCTACGTCCGGCCGTAGACGGGACGAACGACAGGAGGTCGGGATGACGCGCAAGCTGCTGTTCGTACTGGTCCTGTCGTTGCTCGCGCTGCCCGCTTCTGCGCAAAATGTCGGCAGGACCGGCGGCGACAAACGGAGTGCCGTGCCGGCTGCTCCTGCGCCCGCGAGCCGCGCCGTGCGGGCCGCCCAACCGCGGACGGCCGAGGAGGAGGTGAGAGATCGCACCAATGCGGGCACGATCGGATTCGCCGCCGGACTCCTCGAAGGTGCACCGCTCCGCTTCGCCACCGAGATATCGCGCGTGGTCAACGAAAGCGGAAAGGTGCACGTGCTTCCGGTAGTGACGCGCGGCCCGACCGAGAACGTCAACGACCTGCTCTATCTGAAGGGGATCGACATCGCGATCATCAACAGCGATTCGCTCGACGAGTATCGCGCGCAAGTGCCCGAGATCGGAAAGCGCATCGTGCATGTGATGAATCTGTTTCCGTCCGAGCTGCATGTCTTCGTGCGTCCCGAGATCAACTCGCTCGCCGACCTTGCGCGCAAGAAGGTGAACTTCAACACGCAGGGCACCGCCGCCGCCTATTCGGGTCCACTCATCTTCAGTCGCCTCGGCATCGAGGTGGAGAAGACCTTCGTGCCTCATCCGGCCGCGCTTGAGTTGATGCGCAAAGGCGACATGGCGGCCGTGGTTTTCGTCACATCGAAGCCGGTGGACGCGTTCGTGAAGCGCAAATGGGACGAGGGCTTCAAGTTCCTGGCGGTGCCCTGGAGTCCCGTGTTGGCCGACTATTACATACCGGCCTCGCTGACACCGTCCGATTATCCCGCTCTGGTGCAGGCAGGGCACGATATCGAGACGATCGCGGTGCCGACGGTGCTGGTCGCCTACAACTGGAATCCCGGAACACCGCGCTATGACCGCGTCACGGCTTTCGTGAGCGAGCTGTTCGGCAAGCTCGACCTGCTGCGCGGGTCCGGCTTCGACCCGAAGTGGAAGGATGCCGACCCCGCCGCCAATGTCCCCGGACTGCAGCGCCTGAAGGCGGCCGAGAGCTGGCAGGATCCCCAACTGGCCAACGCCAACCGGACGGGACCTCGATGAGGCGGCTCGCCGCCGTCCTGTTCGCCAGTCTTGCGATCGCGGAAGCGCGCGGTCAATCCGCATCCAGCACGCTCATGGGTCTCGATGAGTGCTTCGCTCAGACGCGCGCCGCGGAAGCGGCCTGCAATCAAGCGGACAACGACACCACCACCCGTCTCGGATGCAGGTTGAGGGCGCACAGCGCGGAGAAACGGTGCCTTGATAGCCTGTTTGCGAACAGGGACGAGGTCCGGCAGCCGGGCGATGCGCTTTCCAAGCCGCGACCTCGTACGCTGCAGGGGGCACCCGCACTCGAGCCGGTGGCACCTCCCTCGATCCCGCCGCGTCGCGAGGACACAACCGCGGGACTTCCAGCTGCCAAGGTTGCCAAGGGTTGGCTGATCAGCGAGACCACGTCCCCAAGAGACTTCTCCCCGCTGTTCGTCGCCAAATTGTACCCGCTCGCCCCGGTTGCAGCGGATACGCCTGGGATACTCGTACTCCGCTGCCGGAACGAGCAGACCGAGATGTCACTTGGCACCAATGGCGTCTGGCGTGCTCTGCGTGGCGGGGAGGTTGAGGTCACTATTACGTCCGATCCAGCTGCGACCAGACCAATGCGCTGGCGATTGGCAGCTGACGGTCGCACGGCCTTCATGCCGGAGGATCCGGTCAATTTCGTGCGCGGGCTGGGCGGCGGGACGACGTCGATTTCTGTCACCGACGGCACAGGCCATAGCGCCGGCGCGACCTTCGATCTCATCGGCATTGATATCGTCCGCGCTAGGCTCGCAAGCGCCTGCCGCTGGCCGAATGTGACGGTCGAATCGAGAGGGCGGTGACGCCTTCGGCTTCGAAGCGCCGATGCTGCCTGCGCGGGAAGGCCGATGGCCTCGCCGTGGTGGCCCTGCGTTTGCGCGGCGATCGCTCACCTTCCAAGATTCTAATATAATAGCCCATCGCTTGCGGCATTTGCCGCTTTCCCGGCTAAGCTCCCTCATGCACTGGCGGGTGCGGTCCTTGCGCCGGGCAACGGTTGGATGAAGGCCAGGACCCAGACCATGGACCAGCAAAAACTCGACAGGGCGATCGGTCGCCGATTGAAGATTCTGAGGACGCAGGCCGGCATGACCCTGAACGAACTCGCGAGCCGCTCCGGCGTCAGCCGGGCCATGATCGGGCGGGTGGAGCGGGCGCAGAGCAGTGCCACGGCGGCGTTGCTCAACAAGCTCTGTGCGGCGCTCGACGTCTCGCTCAGCGACGTCGTCGCGCTCTCGGAGAAACCGCCGGAGCGGCTGACGCGGCTGGCCGACCAGCCGCAATGGCGCGATCCCGACAGCGGCTACCGGCGGCGTCATGCCTCGCCGGCCGATGCGGCGAGCGGCATCGAGATCATCGTCGTCGACCTCCCGGCCGGCGCGCGCGTGGCCTACAGCCCCTGGGGCCGCAGCGCCTTCACCCAGCAGTTGCTGATGCTGGAAGGCGCGGTCTGCGTCCACATCGACGCCAAGGCGGTGCGGCTGCGTGACGGCGATTGTCTCGACTTCGACGTCATGCGCGCGGTCACCTTCGAGAACGAAACCAAACAGGATGCGCGCTACGTCATCATCACGCGGCGCGGCACCTCATACGGGAAGATGTGATGTCGCTGATCGTCCGGGACGCTACGCTCGAAGATGCCGAGGACATCCTCGCCATCTACAATTTCGCCGCGATCAACACCACGGCGGTCTGGACCGACGGACCGGCCGATCTGGACTCGCGGCGCGACTGGATCCGCGCGCGGCAGCAGGCCGGCTATCCCGTGCTGGTCGCGATGAAGGGCAGGGAGGTCGTCGGCTTCGCCTCGTTCGGCGATTTCCGTCCCTTTCCGGGCTATCGCCACACCGTGGAGAATTCGGTCTATGTCGACGAGCGACATCATCGCGCAGGCATCGGCCGCAGCCTGGTCGCCGCGTTGATCGAGCGCGCCACGGCGATGAACAAGCACGCCATGATCGCCGGGATCGAGGCCCTCAATGCCGGCTCGATCGGCCTGCATGCCTCGCTCGGCTTCATCGAGGTCGCCCGCATGCCGGAGGTCGGCTGCAAGTTCGGCCGCTGGCTCGATCTCGTCTTCATGCAGAAGCAGCTTGCGAGCGACGTAAGGCCATGACGATGCAGATCCGCACCGGCGACACCTTCGATCCGCGCGTTGTCGCGCTGCTCGACCATCACGTCACCGCCGCGCGGGCGCAGACCGCGCCGGGCAGCGCGCATGCGCTCGATCTCGCAGGGCTTCGCGCTCATGACGTCGCGTTCTGGACCGGCTGGGACGACGAGACGCTGGTCGCGACCGGCGCGCTGAAGACGCTCACCGCCGACCACGGCGAGGTGAAGTCGATGCACACGCTGCAGACCACGCGCCGCCGCGGCTTTGGTGGCCTGATGCTCCGTCACATCATCGCGGAGGCGCGCCAGCGCGGCATCAGGCGCCTGAGCCTCGAGACGGGCTCGTGGGACTATTTCAAGCCGGCGCACGCGCTCTATCAGGCCCACGGCTTCGTGCCATGTGCGCCGTTCGAGGGCTATGTCGAGGACCGCAACAGTCTCTTCCTGACGCTCGATCTTCGGACCTAGCGAAAAACCCCGGCGCAACCGGGACTCGAAAATATCGTCCTGTCCCTCAAAATGAGTTGCGCACCTCAAAACGCCTCTGCTAGCCTTCAGGCATGGCCCAAGAGACTTCCGAAAGTCTGACCGTCTCCGCCGCGCTGACATTGAAGGACATCGCCCGCGAGGCCGGTGTCAGCTTGGCGACGGTCGATCGCGTCCTGCATAACCGCCCCGGCGTGCGGCCGGACACGGTCCGGCGCGTCCAGGAGACCATCGCACGCAATGCCTTCCAGCCGCATGTGGCGGCCGCCGAGCTCGCCCGCGGCCGTGCCCGCCGGTTTGCCTTCGTCATGCCGACGGGAGCGAACCCGTTCATGCAGCAGATCGAGGCCTATCTCGGCGAGATGTCGGCCTGGCTCTCGGCCCGCCGTCTCAGCGTCGAGTTGATCAATACCGATGTGTTCGACCCGTCCGTGCTCGCGACGTCGCTCGAAGCGCTGTCAGGCGATTACGATGGCGTTGCCGTGGTCGCGCTGGATCATCCGGGCGTTCGCGCCGCGATCAACGATCTCGTCGATGCCGGCACCAAGGTGGTGACGCTGGTTTCGGACGTGCCGTCGTCGCGCCGCCACCATTATGTCGGCATCGACAACATCGCCGCCGGCCGCACCGCCGGCGCCCTGGTTGGGCGGCTGGTCGGCCACAAGCCGGGCAAGATCGCCATCATCGCGGGATCGCAGGGCCTGCGTGACCATGCCGAGCGCATTTTTGGTTTCAACCAGGTGATGGCGTCGGAATTTTCGGACCTCGAGATCCTGCCCCTGCTCGAGGGGCGCGACGATGACGACCGCTCCGAGCAGCTGATATCGCGACTGCTCGGCAAGCATCCCGACATCATCGGCCTCTACAATGTCGGCGCCGGCACGCAAGGCGTGGCCAAGGCGCTGACCGAGGCCGGCCGCGAGAAGCAGATCATGTTCATCGCCCACGATCTCACCGCGATGACGCGAAGGCTGCTGCTGCAGGGCACGCTGGATGTCGCGATCTCGCAAAATCCGGGGCACGAGGCGCGCGCTGCCGTGCGCGTGCTGCTGTCGCTAGCGCGTAACGAGCCGATCTTGAGCGAACAGGAGAATATCCGCATCGACATCCTGATGCGGGACAATCTGCCGTAGCCGCAAGGCGCGCGGTGCCTTGTGTTTTGAAGTGAGTGATTGCGGAAAGCGCGACGTCAGTTCGTGCACCGCGGCAGCGTGATCCGGAAAAGCGGGCAGCGGTTTTCCGACCAGGTCACGCTCAAACGATGAGGGAGGGACGAGTTTGTATCTCGGATTGGACATCGGCACGTCCGGTGTGAAGGCGGTGCTCGTGAACGAAGCCGGCGCGGTCGTCGCGACGGCGTCGCGCGAGCTTGCGCTGTCGCACCCTGCGCCGCTGTGGTCCGAGCAGGATCCCGATTCCTGGGTCGATGCGGCGATCGGCGCGGTCGATGATCTCGCGCGCCAGCACCCGCGCGACGTCGCGCAGGTGCACGGCATCGGGCTGTCAGGCCAGATGCATGGCGCGACGCTGCTCGGCGCGGACGGACGCCCGCTGCGGCCCGCGATCCTCTGGAACGATGGCCGCTCGCACGCCGAATGCGTCGAGCTCGAGCGACGCTGCCCCTCGCTGCACGCCATCGCCGGCAATCTGGCCATGCCCGGCTTCACCGCGCCAAAGCTGCTCTGGGTGGCGCGGCACGAGCCCCACATTTTCGAACGCGTCGCCAAGGTGTTGCTGCCGAAAGCCTATGTCCGCTATCGCCTCACCGGCGAGATGGCCGAAGACATGTCGGACGCCGCGGGCACGCTGTGGCTCGACGTCGGCCGGCGCGACTGGTCGGCGGAGCTGCTGCATGCCACCGGGCTCGACCTGCAACACATGCCGCGCCTGGTCGAGGGCAGCGCGGTCAGCGCAGTGCTTGCGGGCGAATTCGCGCAACGCTGGGGCATGGCGAACGACGTCGTCGTCGCCGGCGGCGCCGGTGACAATGCCGCGAGCGCGATCGGGCTCGGTGCGATCGCCCCCGGCGATGCCTTCCTGTCGCTCGGCACGTCCGGCGTCGTGTTCCGTGTCACCGATCGCTTTGCACCGGCGCCGGAAGCGGCGGTGCATGCGTTCTGCCACGCGCTGCCGGGGCTCTGGCACCAGATGGGCGTGATGCTGTCGGCGGCCGCCTCGCTCGCCTGGCTCGCAGGTGTAATGGAGACGCCTGCGGCCGCGCTCCTCGCGCCGCTCGGCGAGCGCGTCGACGGGCCGAGCCCGGTCAAATTCCTGCCCTATCTCGACGGCGAGCGTACCCCGCACAACGACGCCACCGCGAGCGGCGCCTTCGTCGGCCTGCGCGCTGCGACCGGCCGCAGCCAGATCGTCCAGGCCGTGCTCGAAGGCGTCGCCTTCGCCGCGCGCGACAATCTGGCGGCGCTGAGCGCGGCAGGCGGAGCGATCACGGACGTCGATCTCGTCGGCGGCGGCTCGCGCTCGCCGCTCTGGGCGCAGATTTGCGCCGACGTGCTCGGCATCGCCGTGCACCGCGTCGAGGAAGGCGAGGTCGGCGCGGCGCTTGGCGCAGCGCGGCTCGGCCGGCTTGCCGCCACCGGCGACGATCCCGCCCAAATCTGCACCCGTCCCCGACGGCTCGCCAGTTTCGTGCCCCGCGCCTCCGCAGCGTCCGCCTACGACGAGGCCTATCGCCGCTGGCGCGCGCTTTATCCCGCCTTGAAGGAGAGTCTTTAAGTGAACGCGTCAGCCAAATTCTTCGATGTCAGCGCACCCGTTGCCTTTGCCGGCAAGGATGCGGGAAATGCACCCGCCTTCCGCTGGTACGACAAGGATCGCATGGTTCATGGCCGCAGGCTGGAGGATCACCTGCGCTTTGCCGTGTGCTATTGGCATTCGTTCTGCTGGCCAGGCGCCGATCCCTTCGGCGGCGAGACGTTCCTGCGGCCGTGGCATCACGGCTCCGATCCGATGGCGATGGCGCGCGCCAAGGCCGATGCCGCCTTCGAGCTATTCCGCCTGCTCGATGTGCCCTTCTTCACCTTCCACGACGTCGATGCGGCGCCCGAAGGCGCCTCGCTCGCTGAATCCGTGGCCAATCTCAACGCGATCGCGGACCTGTTCGAAGCGAAGATGGCCACGGCAAAAGTCCGCCTGCTCTGGGGCACTGCAAACCTGTTCACGCATCGCCGCTACATGGCAGGCGCCGCGACCAATCCGGACCCCGAGATCTTCACCTATGCCGCCGGCCAGGTCCGCGCCGCGCTGGAGGTGACGCACCGGCTCGGTGGCCAGAACTATGTGCTGTGGGGCGGCCGCGAGGGCTACGAGACGCTGCTCAACACCGATCTCAAGCGCGAGCTCGATCAGCTCGGCCGCTTCGTCTCGCTCGTGGTCGAGCACAAGCACAAGATCGGCTTCAAGGGCCAGATCCTGATCGAGCCGAAGCCGAAGGAACCGACCAAGCATCAATATGATTTCGACGTCGCCACCTGTTACGGCTTCCTCGCGCGCTACGATCTGCTCAAGGACGTCAAGCTCAATATCGAGCAGAACCACGCCATCCTCGCCGGGCACTCCTTCCATCACGAGGTCGCGCTCGCCGAGGCGCTCGGCGTGTTCGGCTCGCTCGACATCAACCGCGGCGACGATCTGCTCGGCTGGGACACCGACCAGTTCGCGATGAATGTGGGCGAGCTGGCGCTGGTGTTCCACGAGATCCTGAACCGCGGCGGCTTCACCTCGGGCGGGCTCAATTTCGACGCCAAGATCCGCCGCCAGTCGATCGACCCCGATGATCTCATCCATGCCCATGTCGGCTCGATGGATGCCTGCGCGCGCGCGTTCCTCGCTGCCGCCGACATGCTCGATGCCGGCGCCCTCACGGCGCCGCTCGCCGACCGCTACAATGGATGGGCCGGCGCCGAGGGACGGGCCATTCTCGGCGGTCAGCGCTCGCTCGCCGATCTCGCCGATCGCGCGCTGGGGTCGGGCTTCGACCCGCAGCCGCGCTCGGGACGGCAGGAATATCTGGAATCTCTCGTTAACCGCTACGTCTGAGGTCGCTGATGACAAGTGCTGACACAACACCGGTCCTCGAACTCTCCGGCATTGGCAAGGAGTTCGGCGCCATCCGCGCGCTGCATGACGTCGATATGCATGTGCGGCCAGGCGAAGTGGTTGGCCTGATGGGCGATAACGGCGCCGGCAAGTCGACGCTGGTCAAGATCATTGCCGGCAATTTCCGCCCCAGCCATGGCGAAATCCGCTTCGGTGGCAGTGCGGTCCATTTCAACCGGCCCATCGACGCCCGCGCGGTCGGGATCGAGGTCGTCTATCAGGACCTCGCGCTGGCCGACAATCTGACGGCCGCCGCCAACGTATTCCTCGGCCGCGAGCTCAAACGCAAATTCGGGCCCATCGCCTTGCTCGACCACAAGGCCATGGCTTCGCGCGCGCTGGAGCTGTTCGGCGAGCTGCGCTCGGAGACGCGCCCCCACGATCTCGTCAAGCAGATGTCCGGCGGCCAACGCCAGGCGGTCGCGATCGCGCGGACGCGGCTCTCAAACGCAAGACTCGTGATGATGGACGAGCCGACGGCCGCGATCTCCGTACGCCAGGTGGAGCAAGTCCTCGGCCTGATCCATCGTCTGAAAGAGCAGGGCGTCGCCGTGATGCTGATCTCCCACCGCATGCCCGACGTGTTCGCGGTGTGTGACCGCGTGATCGTCATGCGCCGCGGCGAGAAGCGGGCCGACAAGCCGATCCACGAGACGTCCCCCGAGGAAGTCACAGCCCTCATCACCGGCGCGAAGGAGGCGGCGTGATGTCCGTACCCATGGAAAACCCGATCTCCTTCACCAATGTCGGTCGCAGCAAATGGTGGCACCGCGGCATCTTTGCCTCGCAGACCGGTTACGTCCTGCTGGCGCTCATCGTGCTGATGATCGTGATGCGTTTTGCCAGTCCCTATTTCTTCACCGAAGGGAACATGCAGAACGTGGCGAAGAACTTCTCCTTCATCGCCATCGCCACGCTCGGGATCACGTTCGTTATCATCACCGGCGGCATCGATCTCTCCGTCGGCTCGATGATGTGTTTTTCCGCGATGATCACCTCCATGGTCATGGTGGAGCTGTCGGCGCCGGGATCGGCGTTCGTCCATCTGGCCGCCGACGGCAAGACGGTCGTCGCCAATGTGCCCGGCTTGATCCTCCTGATCTCGGTGCTTGCAGGTCTGTTCGTCGCGTTCATCGTCGGGATCGTCAACGGCTTCTGCATCGCGGTGCTCGGGTTGTCGCCGTTCGTCACCACGCTCGGCATGCTCTCGATCGTGCGCGGGCTCGCCTATGTCGTCTCGAATGGCCGTGGCAGCTTTCCGGGTGGGCCCGACGCCGACCTGTTCTACGGATTGACCTCGGGTGATGTGCTCGGTGTGCCCGCGCCCTTCATCTATTTGGTGATCCTCGCCGTTGTGATGGCGGTCGTGCTGCATCACACCAGCTTCGGCCGCCACGTCTTTGCGCTCGGCGGCAACGAGAAGGCTGCCGAATTGACCGGCATCCCGGTTGTGCGCGTGAAGATCGAGGTCTACGTGATCTGCGCGCTCGCCGCCGGTCTGCAAGGCATCATCATCTCGGGCTGGCTGGGATCCGCGCCCGCGAATATGGCGACGTCCTACGAGCTCAACGTCATCGCCGCCGCTGTCATCGGCGGCGCCAACCTCGCCGGCGGCCTCGGCGGCCCGCTGGGCGCCATCGTCGGCTGCGTGCTGCTGGAGGTGATCCGCAACGGCCTCGTGCTCGCGCAGGTCAACTCCTATTGGCAGCAGACGCTGGTCGGCGTGATCATCATCCTGGCCGTGCTGGTCGACCGCATCCGCTCGCGCATGACTTAGAGCATGATCCGGAAAAGTGTGAAGCGGTTTTCCGAAAAGATCATGCTCAAACAGAGACCTGAGAGTTACTCCGGAAGGACAACGAAACATCGTCTATCCGCCTGCCGGGGCATCACATCACAAATGGATAGGCAACAAAGTGTGGAGGGAAGAAATGAAGAAGCTTCTGTTGGCCGGCGTGACCATCGCGATGATGGCGACACCGGCATTTGCCCAGACCTACAAATTCGCCGTCGTGCCCAAGGCGATGAACAACCCGTTCTTCGACGTGGCGCGTGACGGTTGCATGAAGCGAGCCAAGGAGCTCGGCAACGTCGAGTGCATCTACAAGGGGCCGATCGAGCACGAGCCGGCGACGCAGGCGCAGATCATCCAGGACTTCATCACCCAGAAGGTGGATGGGCTCGCGATCTCGGTTGCCGACGTCGCGGCGATGACCAAGTCGATCGACGCGGCGGCTGCAGCCGGCATCCCCGTCATCACGTTTGACGCGGACGCGCCGGGTTCCAAGCGGCAATCCTATATCGGCACCAACAACAAGGACTTCGGCGTCGCGCTTGGCAAGCAATTGCTGCAGCTCCGGCCCGAGGGCGGCAAGTACGCCATGGTCTCCGGTGGTCCGGGTGCGAAGAACCTTGCCGAACGCGTCGATGGCGTTCGCGAAGCACTCAAGGGCTCGAAGTGGGTCGAGGTCCAGGGGTCGCCGACCTTCTGCAACGACGATTCCACGCTCGCGGTCCAGCAGATGTCCGACCTGCGCACCGCGACGCCGGATCTCGCCGCGATCGTTCCCGTTGGCGGCTGGCCGATGTTCGCGCCGGAGGGCTTCAAGGCCTTCGTCAACAAGAACAAGAAGGACATCGACAGCGGCAAGCTGACGCTCGTCGTTGCCGATACGCTGAAGATGCAGCTCGAGTTGCTGCGCGACGGCTACTCCAACGCGCTCACCGGCCAGCGTCCGTTCGAAATGGGCGAGAAGTCGATGGATACGCTGTTGGCTATCAAGAAGGGTCAGAAGGTTCCGGAAACGATCTACACCGGCCTCGACCTGGTGACGAAGGATAACGTCGCCCAACTCTTGAAGTAGAGACGTCGAGCAGGAACGTCTCCCAGCCCCGACGTTCCTGCGTTACACTCCCTCTCCCGCCCGCGGGGGAGGGAGTGCTGCTTTGGAAGGAAATTGCAATGAAGCGTACCCAGCTTGCTGATGGTCTCGATGTCACTTCGATCGGTCTCGGCTCGGCGCCGCTCGGCGGCCTGTTTTCGGCGGTCAGCGATGCCGACGCGGAGGCCACCGTCGCGAAGGCCTGGTCGCTCGGCGTCCGCTTTTACGATACCGCGCCGCTCTACGGCTTTGGCCTGGCGGAACAACGACTGGGTGCTTTCCTGCGGCAGCAGCCGCGCGAGTCCTATGCGATCTCGACCAAGGTCGGCCGCCTGCTGCGCCCGCCTGGTAGCGCGACGAACGAGGACGATCACTACAAGGATGCGCCTGCACTGCGGCCGCAATTCGATTTCAGCTATGACGGCGTGATGCGTTCGGTCGAAGAGAGCCTGGTCCGGCTCGGGCTCGATCGCGTCGACGTCCTGCTCGTGCATGATCCCGACGATCACTACGACGATGCTGTCAGCGGCGCCTTCCGCGCGCTGGTGCGTCTGCGCGATGATGGCACCGTGAAGGCGATCGGTTCCGGCATGAACCAGTCCGAGATGCTGACGCGTTTCGCCGAAGCCGTGCCGGTCGACTGCTTCCTGCTCGCCGGCCGCTATACGCTGCTCGACCAGGGCGCGCTGAACGCGCTGTTTCCGGTTTGCGTTGCGAAGAACATCGGCATCCTGCTCGGTGGCATCTACAACAGCGGTATCCTCGCCAATCCGCATGCGGGCGCGAAGTTCAACTATGAGGACGCTGATGCGGCGCTCGTTGCGCGCGCGCTCGAGCTCGAACAGCTCTGCCGCAAGCACGGCACCGAACTGAAGGCCGCCGCGCTCCAGTTCTGCATGGCCCATCCGGCCGTGACGGTCGCCGTGATGGGCGCGCGCAACGCCGCGGAGGTCGCCGACAACATTGCGATGTCGGAGCGCACGGTGCCGCAAGCCTTCTGGCAGGAGCTGCGCGCGAAAAACCTCGTCGACGCACGGTCGCCGCTGCCTGGCGGAGCGTGAGACATGGCGATCGACGCCCACCAGCATTTCTGGGATCCCGCGCGCGCCGACTATCCCTGGATGGAGGTGCCTGAGCTCACGCCGATCCGCCGCGCCTTCGGGCCCGCCGATCTCGCGCCGCTCCTGAAGGCGAACGGTATCGATGCAAGCATCGTGGTGCAATGCCGCTCGTCGCTCGCGGAGACCGAGGAATTCCTGGCCGTCGCACATGCGACGCCCTCCGTCATCGGTGTCGTCGGCTGGGCCGATCTGACCGATGCCGCGCTTGGCGACACGCTTGATCGGCTACGCGGCCTGCCGGGCGGCGCAAAACTGGTCGGCATCCGCCACCAGGTCCACGACGAGGCCGATCCCGACTGGCTGCTGCGCGCCGATGTCCAGCGCGGACTGGCGGCCGTATTCGCCCGCGATCTCACTTACGATCTTCTGGTCCGCACCCGCGAACTCGCCGCCGCGATCGCGACTGCAAAAGCCTTTCCGCAAGGCCGCTTCGTGCTCGACCACGCCGCAAAACCGCCGATCGCCGATGGCGGCAGCGCCGAATGGTCCGACCGTATCGCGGCGCTTGCGGCCTGCGACAACGTCTGGTGCAAGGTCTCGGGCCTCGCGACGGAAGCCAAGTGGGATGATTGGAACGCGGAGCGGCTGTTTCCGTACGTCCAGCACGTCGCGAACTGCTTTGGCGAGGATCGCCTGATCTTCGGCTCGGACTGGCCGGTGTGCCTGCTCGCGGGCAGCTACGGCGAGATCAAGGGCGCGCTGGAGGCGTGCCTGGCGAAGCTGGGGCCGCAAGTGCGCGAGAAGGCGTTCGGGGTGAATGCGAAGCGGGCGTATCGGCTGGCGTGATGATGTGATCGGCGCAAACGCGCGCCTAATCACAGCTGTCGTCCCGGCGAAGGCCGGGACCCATAACCCCAGGGAGGAGTTTGGCGAAGATCAGTCGTTCGGTACTCGCAGCGCCCGCAATCCGATAGATCACGCGGTATGGGTCCCGGCCTTCGCCGGGACGACACCGGTGTTTGAGGCGGCGCTTATCGCCCTCACGCCCCCGCGGGCACCTGATCCAGAAATCCCGTGATGCTCTTGATCCGCCCGTCCTTCAGCACGGCGAAATCGGTCCCCTTGATCGGGCTGTCGACACCTTCAGGTCCAAGCCCCCACGAGAAGCGGACATGGTCGCCGTAGCCGTTGGGCTCGCCGAGCAGACTGAACTTGAAGTCCGGAAAGCGCTGTTGCACGCCTGAGATCAGCGCATCGATACCGTCCCGGCCGTCCCCCTTCATCAGCGGATCGACATAGCTCGCATCCGCCGTCCAGTTCTCGCTGAGCAGTTCGCGGCGGCGATCTTGTGCGCGCTCGTTCCAGAGATCGATGTAGCGGCGGGCGATGGTGACGTGGTCGGTCATGAGACTCTCCTTCGATGGCGCCGTGTGGTTCGGCTGACCCGACTATCGAAGGTTCGCGCGCAGGGATCGATTACCTCGGAGATCATGTATCCGCAAAAAGGAGCGCGATGATGGTCTCATCGCGCTCCTGTCGCAGGTTGGTTCCGCGCGAATTTACTTCGCAGCGGTCACCATGATCTCGACGGTGTATTGCGGCGCCGCCAGCTTGGCTTCGACGGTGGCACGGGCCGGGGTGTTGCCGGGCGACACCCAGCCGTCCCACACGGCGTTCATTTCCTGGAACGTCTTCATGTCGGTGATGTAGATCGTGGCCGACAGCAGCTTCGACTTGTCGGTGCCGGCCTTGGCGAGGTGGCCGTCGATGGTCTTCAGGATGTCCTGGGTCTGCTTGGTCACGCTTTCGCCGGCCGCGTTGTTGGCGACGACACCGGCGAGATAAACGGTGTTGCCGTGCACGACGACCTGGCTCATGCGCGGGCCGGTTTCAAAACGCTGAATGCTCATAAGGGGATCTCCTGTTGGGAATGGCGGCCCTGTCTAGCGCAGCACCCCGCGCTGTGCCACCCCGGGCACGCATGCGTTGCCGCCAATGCATGCGCCACGAGTAACGCATGCGCTCGTTCAACGAAACCGGCTGAAGAAAGCCCAAATCGTCTCGGCGCCGTCGATGTCGGCATTCTGCGGCCCGAGCAGGCCGGTTGCAACCTTCGGGAAGCGGGCATCCGGCGCAAATCCGGGCATGCGATGTCCGCCATTGTTGATGCGATAAAGCAGGACGTCGTGCCCTGCAGGGCAGCGTGATGTGATCCGCGTGACGCTGGATTGATCGTCGGGCGCCTTACCGGGGAGATCAGTCACGCTGGCGTCGTCGCTCTCGCAGCCATTGAGCTCGCGCCAGAATGCCACGGTCTTCTCGGTGGACCAGAAGCCGTCTGCGGCAAAATAGCTCGACCCGCGTCCGCCCTCGTAGGGGATCAGCGGGTCGGCCGTGCCGTTCATGATCAGCATCGGCAGCGGCCGCGACGGATGGCAGGTGACGGCGGTCTCCTCGGTGAGGTTCATGATCACGCTGGCACCGGCCACAAACAGATCGGCGCGCGCGCAGACCAGCGTCATCACCATGGCGCCGCCATTGGAAACGCCGGTGACATAGACGCGTTTGGCATCGGCCGTGCCGTCGGCCACCAGCTTCTCGACGAGCTTTGTGATGAACGCGATGTCATCGGTGCCCGGCGGTGGACCACGCAGTTCAGGCCCCGCCTTCGTCCGCGCATCGGCCCAGGCATGGTTGAGGCCGTCGGGAAACACCACAGCTAGCCCCTCGCGTTTGGCGACCTGCGGCCACGCCGTCCGCGTGACCATGTCGGCGCCGCGCTGGGTCTTGCCATGCAGCACGATCACGAGCGGCGCCGGCTTCTTCGCAGGCAACTGTACGGTGTAGGAGCGCATCGTGCCGTTGACATCGATCGTCTCGGCGGACGCCGCCGGCGCTGCGGTGAGTGCCGCAACAAACACCCCGACGCGCATCCACCACTTCATGATTTACCCCACCGCTTTTGCCGCGGCGCGGCCGGCATTGCGGCCCGAGAACAGGCAGCCGCCGAGGAATGTGCCCTCGAGCGAGCGATAGCCGTGCACGCCGCCGCCGCCGAAGCCGGCGGCTTCGCCGACCGCATAGAGGCCGGGGATGACGCTGCCCTCGGCGCCGAACACGCGCGAGTCGAGATCGGTCTCGAAGCCGCCCAGTGTCTTGCGGGTGAGGATGTTGAGCTTGACCGCGATCAGCGGTCCCTTCTCCGGATCGAGAATGCGATGCGGCGACGCCGTGCGGATCAGCTTGTCGCCGATGTAACGCCGCGCATTGTGGATGTTCATCACCTGCGCGTCCTTGACGTAGGGATTGGCGATCTCGCGGTCGCGCGCCTCGATCTGCATCCTGATCTCGTCGAGCTTGAGCAAATCATTTCCGGCGAGCTTGTTCATGGCGGCGACGAGGTCCTCGATCTTGTCGCGCACGATGAAGTCGACACCATGGCTTTTGAACGCCTCCACCGGCGCCGGCGCGCCCTTGTTGGTGGCGCGGCGCAAGGTCATGCGCCAGCTTTTGCCCGTGAGATCGGGGTTCTGCTCCGAGCCCGACAGCGCGAACTCCTTCTTGATGATGGCCTGCGTCAGGATGAACCAGGAATAATCATAGCCGGTCGACATGATGTATTTGAGCTGGCCGAGCGTGTCGGAGCCCGGAAACAGCGGCGCCGGCAGCCGCGTGCCGGTGGCGTCGAACCACATCGAGGAGGGGCCCGGCAGGATGCGGATGCCGTGGCGTGGCCAGATCGGTGACCAGTTCTGGATGCCCTCGACATAATGCCACATGCGGTCGCGGTTGATCAGCCGCGCGCCCGTCTTTTCGGTGATGCCGATCATGCGGCCGTCGACATGCTCGGGGACGCCCGAGATCATGAATTTCGGCGGCGCGCCGAGCCGCTCCGGCCAGTTCGCCCGCACCAGATCATGGTTGCCGCCGATGCCGCCGGACGCCACGATCACGGCCTGCGCCTTCAGCGCAAACTCGCCGACGACATCGCGCGACGAGCTCTTGCCGCGCGCGACGTTATCAGGCGCGAGGATCGCGCCGCTGACGCCGTCCACCGTGCCGTTGGTGACCGAGAGCGCATCGACGCGATGGCGGAATTTGAAGATCAGCCGGCCGCTCCCGGCGGCTTCGCGCGCGCGGCGCTCGAACGGCTCGACGATGCCGGGCCCGGTGCCCCAGGTGACGTGAAAGCGCGGCACCGAATTGCCGTGGCCCATCGCGTCGTAGCCGCCGCGCTCGGCCCAGCCGACCACGGGGAAGATGCGATGCCCCATCGCGCGCAGCCAGTCGCGCTTCTCGCCGGCCGCGAACGCCACATAGGCCTCGGCCCATTGGCGCGGCCAATAATCCTCGTCGCGGTCGAAGCCGGCGGTGCCGAGCCAGTCCTGCATCGCCAGCTCGAAGGAGTCCTTGATGCCGAGCCAGCGCTGCTCCGGCGAATCAACCAGAAACAATCCGCCGAACGACCAGAACGCCTGGCCGCCGAGCGACTGCTCGCCCTCCTGGTCGACGACGATCACACGCTTGCCGGCATCCGCAATCTCGGTCGCGGCGACCAGTCCCGATAGTCCTCCGCCGACGACAATCACGTCAGCCTGCTCGGTCGAATGCCCGGCCATGAGTTCCCCCCTGTAGTTGCCCGGAATTGAAGCCAGTTGCGGTAACTGAGATCAAGGGCGTGGCGCGTAAGACACCGTTAACTTGTTCCACTTTGGGATGAAGGCCGGCCGAGTGCAGCGCGGACGCAACACTGGATTTGAATTTGTTTTGAGCGAGCCGGCCTGCCTAGACAAAACCACGGAGTCGACCGACGCTAGGCGCGCATCACCACCTGACACGCAGATTCGAAAACGACCGGGGCGGGGGATAATGAAGTTTCTGACGGGGTTGCTTGCGACGGTTTGCCTGATCGCTTGCATGGGGGCGTCTCACGCAGTGGTTCGAATCGCGGATGACCGCGGCGGCCGGATCGGAACCTACGTCGACAAGTACCAGGATCTGCGCCAGTCCGGTGATACCGTCATCATCGACGGCCTCTGCGCCTCCGCCTGCACCATCGTCCTCGGTGCCATCCCGCACGACCGCATCTGCGTCACCTCGCACGCGACGCTCGGCTTCCACGCCGCCTGGGATTTCGGCACCAACGGTCGCGCCGTGACCAATGCCGAAGCGACCCAGATGCTCTATGCGATGTATCCCTCGCAGGTGAAGCGCTGGATCACGCAGCGCGGCGGCCTCACGCCGCACATGCTGTTCCTGAAGGGCAGGCAGCTCCAGGCCATGTACAAGCCCTGCTATCTGGACGCGCAGGCCTCGACCAACAAGCCGTCGCGCGCGCCCCTCCCGCAAGCGGACCAGCTCGAATCCGCCCGGGGCCAGCTCCTGCACTGACATTCCCGGCCTGAGGGATCGTTCTGGCCCGCCGCGGCGCCTTGCCCGCAGGCGGGCCAAAGCTTATCTGAGAGCCTGGGAACCGGGGCCTTCGCCCCGATAGTTGTGATGGCTCAACCAAAGCACACGGCCCATCCGCTAGAGGACAATTCGCCCAATGCCGGCCGCGCGGCCTCCGTGCTGCTATTGGCCGGTGCAGGGCTCGGCGGTCTGGTCGTCATCGGCGCGCTCGCGCTCTGGTTCCATTACGGCTCCCAGGTGTTCTTCGAAATGATCAGGACCGGCCTTGCCGCCTGCTTCTGATCCGCGACAGGAAGTTTTCCGCTAATGAGCTCCTCTGCCCGTCCGCTGGTGATCGCAACCGCCTTCGCCTCGAGCCTTGTCGTCGGCCTGCTGGTGCTGTTCTGGGCCATGGGCGGGGTCAGCAAGGTGGCGCAGCCGGCCGCGATCGGCGGCCCGTTCCAGCTCACCGACCAGGCCGGCAAGGCCTTCACCGACAAGGACCTCAAGGGCAAGCCGACCCTGATCTTCTTCGGCTATACCCATTGCCCCGACGTCTGCCCGACCTCGCTGTTCGAGATCTCGGAAGTGCTGCGCGCGATGGGCAAGGATGCCGACAAGGTCAACGCCGTCTTCATCTCGGTCGATCCCGAGCGCGACACGCCGGCGATCATGAAGGACTATCTCGCCAGCTTCGATCCGCATCTCGAGGGCCTCAGCGGCGATCCCGCCGAGACCGCCAAGGTGATCACCTCCTACCGGGTCTATGCCAAGAAGGTCCCGACCAAGGACGGCGACTACACCATGGACCACACCGCGCTGATCTATCTGATGGACCGCGACGGCCGTTTCGTCTCGCCGTTCAACCTGAAGCGGACCCCGGAAGAGGCCGCGACCGAGCTGAAGCGGTACCTCTGAGGTCCCGGGTTAACTGCAATCGGCGCTCGCGTTCCCGGCCGGATGGTCTATAAGGCCTTCCGATCCCAATGAAATTCATTCATTTCCGGCCGATGGCTCCATCGCAACAGGCGAAATCGTCCAAATCTGCCCGCGGCTTGCTGGCCGGGCTGGGCCTCGCCGTGTGCCTGCTCGCGGGCCTGCCCGGCGCACGTGCCCAAGCGCCGGCGAAGCAGCCGCCGGCTGCGCCGCAAGCCACGACCCAAGCTACGCCTCAAGCTGCGCCTCAAGCCGCCCCCCAGGCCGTGCCCGGCTTCTGGGACCCGCGGCGGCGCCCGGAGCGGCCCGATCTGTCGCGCCTGACCGTGATCCGCTTCCTGACCGAGACCGACTACCCGCCGTTCAACTACACCGGTGCCGACGGCAATCCGGCCGGCTTCAACGTCGATCTCGCGCGCAGCCTGTGCGAGGAGATCAAGGTCACCTGCACGGTGCAGATGCGCCGCTTCGAGACGCTGGTCGATGCGCTCACCTCGAACCGGGGCGATGCGATCATTGCGTCCATGGCGGTGAGCCCGCAGCTTCGCGCGCGCGTCGATTTCACCGATCCCTATTACCGCGTGCCGGCGCGCTTCGCCTCGCGCAAGGATGCGGTGATGCCGGAGATCCGGCCCGAATATCTCGAGGGCAAGAAGGTCGGCGTCATCGCGGGCTCCGCGCATGAGGCCTATCTCAAGGCGATGTTCACCGACGCCGAGCTGCACGGCTATCCCAACGACGACAGCTTGCGCAATGCGCTCCGCAAGGGCGAGGTCGATTTCATCTTCGGCGACGCCATCTCGCTGGCGTTCTGGATCAACGGCACCGATTCCGGCGATTGCTGTGCCTTCTCCGGCGGCCCCTTCGTCGAGAGCCGCTTCTTCGGCGAAGGCATCGGCATCGCCGTGCGCAAGGGCAACGACGTGCTGCGCCAGGCCCTGAACTGGGCCCTGTTCCGCGTCTGGGAAAAAGGCCGCTACACGGATCTGTGGCTACGGTATTTCTCGGTGAGCCCGTTTTGATCTTCGCCTCTCCCCGCGTGCGGGGAGAGGCCGGATTGCATCGAAGATGCAATCCGGGTGAGGGGGACTCTCCGCGAGTCCAGCTCTCACCGTGATCGCGGAAGCAGCCCCTCACCCCAACCCTCTCCCCGTAAGAACGGGGCGAGGGAGTAAGAGCGGCGGTAGCCGCACCAACTTTTGCATTCCGCGCAAAAATCGCTATTTTCCGCGGCCCGGAGGCCCTTTGATGTCCGTTATCGACCCGAACATGACCCCGAGCGATCTTCGTGCGCTCGCCGAACAATCCAACGCCTGGCCGTTCGAGCAGGCGAAGGCCATTGTCGCGCGGCTGAAGAAAAGCCCGAAGGACGAGGTGCTGTTCGAGACCGGCTATGGTCCGTCCGGCCTGCCGCATATCGGCACGTTCGGCGAGGTCGCGCGCACCTCGATGGTGCGCCATGCCTTTCGGGTGCTCACCGAGGACAAGATCAAGACGCGCCTGCTCGCCTTCTCCGACGACATGGACGGCTTCCGCAAGGTGCCGGACAACGTGCCGAACAAGGATCTGCTGGCGCAATATCTGGGGCGGCCGCTCACCGCGGTGCCTGACCCGTTCTCGAACGAGCATCCCTCGTTCGGTGACGCCAACAACGCGCGCCTGCGCGCGTTCCTGGATCATTTCGGCTTCGACTACGAGTTCGCGAGCTCGACCGTCTATTACAAGTCCGGCCGCTTCGATGCGACGCTGCTCAAGATGCTCGCGGCCTACGACAAGGTGATGGAGATCATCCTGCCGACGCTTGGCCCGGATCGCCGCGCCACCTATTCGCCGTTCCTCCCGATCAGCAAGACCACGGGCGTGGTGCTGCAGGTACCGATGATCCGCCGCGACGTCGCCGCCGGCACGGTGACCTATGTCGATCCCGATACCAGCGAGGAGGTTGAGACGCCCGTCACCGGCGGCAACGTCAAGTGTCAGTGGAAGGCCGACTGGGCGATGCGCTGGGTCGCGCTCGGCGTCGACTACGAAATGGCGGGCAAGGACCTGATCGATTCCGTGAAGCTCTCCGGCGCCATCGCCAGGGCGCTCGGCGGCACGCCGCCCGAAGGTTTCAACTACGAGCTCTTCCTCGACGAGAAGGGCCAGAAGATCTCGAAGTCGAAGGGCAACGGCCTGACCATCGACGAATGGCTGCGCTACGCCTCGCCGGAATCGCTGTCGTTGTTCATGTACCGCGAGCCGAAGGCGGCGAAGCGGCTGTTTTTCGACGTCATCCCGCGCCAGGTCGACGACTATCAGCAATTCACTGATGGCTTCGCGAAGCAGGATGGCAAGCAGCAACTCGGCAATCCGGTCTGGCACATCCATCATGGCCGTCCGCCGCAGGGCGATATGCCCGTGACGTTCCAGCTTCTGCTGACGCTGGTGTCGTCGTCGAACGCGGAAAACGCCGAGACGCTGTGGGGCTTCATCGGCCGCTATCGCCCCGGCGTGAGCCCGCAGACGCATCCGAAGCTGGATGCGATGGTCGGCTACGCCATCAATTATTATCGCGATTTCGTCGCGCCGACGAAGCAGTTCCGCGTGCCGACAGATACGGAGCGCGCCGCGCTGCAGGATTTGCGCGAAGCGCTGTCGCAGCTTCCGGCAGAAGCATCGGCCGAAGACATCCAGAACGTCGTCTACGAGATCGGCCGCCGCGAGCCGTTTCTCGACCAGGTCAAGAAGGGCAAGGACGGCCGTCCGGGCGTGACGCTCGACTGGTTCAACATGCTCTACCAGGTGCTGCTCGGCCAGGAGAAGGGCCCGCGCTTCGGCTCGTTCGTCGCGGTGTACGGCGTGCAGAACGCGGTCAACATGATTGACGGCGCGCTGGCAAGGAGTGCGTGAGGGGCGGTGTTGCGTCGCACTCCGCTGTCGTCCCGGCGAAGGCCGGGACCCATACCGCGTGATCTATCGATGGCCGGCGGTCGTCGTACCGAAGTGCAACTTCGACCCCTCCGCCAAACTTCTCCCTGTGGTTATGGGTCCCGGCCTTCGCCGGGACGACACTGGTGGTGTGGCGGCCGCTCAACGCCCCTCACTGGCTCGCCCAAACGATCCTTGCGATCCAGGCAACATCACCCGCCGCCATCGCGTGCTCGTCTTGGGTTACATCGAGTGGCTGCAAGTCTAGCCCCTTTGCCGTGCGGCGCTTCAGCGTCGCGAGCATCAATTCGCCCGCCTTCGTCTTCACCACCACGCGATCGCCCTTGCGGATCGGAGCGCCGGGCGAGACCAGGATGACGTCGCCGTCGCGATAGGCGGGCGTGAGCGCATCGCCTGAAATCTCCAGTGCGAAGGCGTGGCTGTCCTCGGCGGCCGGCAATGCGATCTCGCTCCAGCCCTTGCCGGATGGAAAGCCGGATTCGTCGAACGCGCCGTTCGCGCCGGCCTGCGTGATGCCAAGCAGCGGCACGGTGCGGCCGTCGCCGGAATCGTCGCCGATCAGCCTGGCGAAAATGTCGATCGTGGACTCCGCGGCCGCCAGTGCCTTCGCGATCGATTCGGTCGAGGGCCAGCGCTCGCGGCCGTCGGAGGTGACGCGCTTGGACTTGTTGAAGGTGGTGGGGTCGAGCCCGGCCCGCTTGGCAAGGCCGGACGACGACAGCCCGGCGCGCGCGGCCAGGCGATCCAGCGCGCCCCAGATCTGGTCGTGGGTCAGCATCCTCTGCGCTTTGGCCTGTTTGACCATGGAAGGTCCAGCCCGTCGCAACTCAGGAAAACTGTCCTCAAATCAACCGGTTTTCCGTTTTTCGCGCAAGGGGCGATAGGCAAGCCTTGAGTTCGGAAGGGGCGACCTTTACGGTCGCGCCGGGTTTCGGGACTCGGCCTGAGGCGAAAAACCCCAACAGACTCAACGAGCTGACTCACAGCAATGACAGGGCTCCGGTAAGCGGTGGTCAAGATCTACAAAATCTGTCCGGCCTCGGCCTGGCGCGAGGCGGAACGGCACGGCGTGTACAGCGGCAGCGCGGATGACGCGCGCGACGGATTCATCCACTTCTCGACCGCCGCCCAGGTTCCGGAGACCTTGCGCAAGCATTATTTCGGCCAGCGCGCGCTGTTCCTAGTCGAGGTCGACGGCGACGCGCTCGGAGCCGAATTGCGCTGGGAGCGTTCGCGCAACGACGAGCTGTTTCCGCATCTCTATGGGGAACTCGATCTCGGCGCGGTGCTCTCGGTGATCAATCTCAACATGCGCTCCGATGGCGGCCACGATACCCCGGAGCTTGCCCCGTGATCCGCGCTTTCGATGCTTTCTCGCTGCCGGTGTTGCGCTGGCTCGATCCGGAAGATGCGCACCGCCTGGCGATCCAGGGCCTGCGCTTTCTGCCGCCGGTGAAGCCGCGCAACGACGATCCAAAACTCGCGGTGCGCGCGTTCGGGCTCAACTTTCCCAACCCGATCGGCATGGCCGCAGGCTTCGACAAGAGCGCGGAAGTGCCGGATGCATTGCTGCGGCTCGGTTTCGGCTTCGTCGAGATCGGCTCGGTGACGCCGAAGCCGCAAGGAGGCAATCCGCGGCCGCGGCTGTTTCGGCTGGAGCGTGACGAAGCCGTCATCAACCGCATGGGTTTCAACAATGACGGTGCCGAGGTCGCGCTGCGCCGGCTCGCTGCGCGCGCGGCGAACGGCGGCATCGTCGGCGTCAATGTCGGTGCCAACAAGGATTCGCCGGATCGCGTCGCGGACTACGTCAAGCTGATCGAGACCTTTGCGCCGGTCGCGAGCTATTTCACTGTGAACGTTTCCTCGCCGAACACGCCGGGCCTGCGCAATCTCCAGGAAGGCGCGCTGCTCGACGATCTGCTCGGACGCGTCATCGATGCGCGCGAGCGTGTCAGGCAGAAGGCCGGCGATACGCCGGTGCTGCTGAAGATCGCGCCTGATCTCAGTCTCGCCCAGCTCGACGACGTCGTGCAGGTCGCGCGCTCGCGCAAGGTCGACGGCATGATCGTGTCGAACACGACGATTGCGCGGCCGAGCACGCTGCGCGAGGAAATGCGGTCGAAGGAGCAGGGCGGCCTGTCGGGCCGGCCGCTGTTCCGCCTGTCGACGCGCATGGTCGCGGAGACCTATGTCCGCGTCGAGGGCGCCTTCCCGCTGATCGGCGTCGGCGGCGTCGATTCCGGCGGTGCGGCGCTGACGAAGATCCGCGCCGGTGCGAGCCTGATCCAGCTTTATTCGTCGCTGGTCTACAAGGGCCTCGGCCTCGTCGACGAGATCAAGCGCGACCTCACCTCGACGCTGTTGCGCACGGGGCGGGATTCGCTGTCCGAGATCGTCGGTGCCGATGCGGCGACGCTCACGGCGGAAGACTGGCCGGGGATGTGAGTTCTTCGCCTCTCCCCGCGTGCGGGGAGAGGCCGGAATTTGCGTGAGCAAATTCCGGGTGAGGGGGACTCTCCGCGAATCCAACTCTCACCGTCCTTGCGGAGACTCCCCCTCATCCCGACCTTCTCCCCGCAAGCGGGGCGAGGGAGAAGAACAGGCTCAATCCGGGCTACGCCTTCGGAAACGTCGCCCGATACAGCGCCGGATACCGCGCCCCCTGCAATCCGCCGCGTGCCACGTAAAACGCAATCAGCGCACACCACAGCCCGGTGTTTCCGAACGACTGCAGCGCCAGCCAGATGGCGAAGAAGATCGCGAGCGAGGCCAGCATCAGGTTGCGCATCTCGCGCGCCCAGGTGGCACCGACATAGATGCCATCGAAACCGAAGGCGAACACGCCGGGGACCGGCGCCAGCACGATGAACGGCAGGAACTCGCGCGCCGCGCGGCGAACATCCTCGCTTGCCGTCATGAAGTTGATTAGGTTCGGCCCGAACAGCGCGAACAGCACCGCGACGACGATCGCGAAGCCGAGGCCCCACAGCAGCACCAGCCGGGTCGAATCCGCAAATCCCTTGGCATCGCGGGCGCCAAAGGTGCGGCCGCAGAGCTGCTGGGCGGCGTTGGCGAGACCGTCGAGGAAGAAGGCGCTGACCAGCAGGAAATTGTTGAGCACGGAGTTCGCCGCCAGCGTGACGTCGCCGGCGCGCGCGCCCTTGGCGGTGAAGAACAGGAACACGGTAATCAGCGCCGCGGTGCGGATCATGATGTCGGAATTGACCGCCAGCAGCCGCATCAGCTTTTCGCGATCGAACAGAGTCGCGCGAGGAACGGCAAAGCCGCCATGGGCATGGTGCCGGCAGACGATGACGCCGAGCACGAAGCCGATGCCCTCCGACAGCAGTGCGGCGATCGCCGCACCGGCAATGCCGGTGTCGTAGACCAGCACCAGCAGGATCGTCGCGGCCATGTTGATGAGGTTGATGACGACCTGCAGCAGCAGCGCCGGATTGGCGCGAGCCTGTCCGACCAGCCAGCCGAGAATGACGTAGTTGGCGAACGCGAACGGCGACGACCAGATCCGGATCATGAAATAGGTCTTTGCCGCGTGCGTCACGCCCGCGCTGCCGCCCATCAAATCGAACAGCGCACCGGCCAGCGGCAATTGCAGCGCGATCAGTGCGCCGCCGATCAGGCCGGCGACGATGAAGCCGCGCACCAGGATCACGGTCTGCTCGCGCGTCTCGCCCGCGCCGAGCGCCTGCGCGGTGAAGGCGAGCGTGCTCATGCGCAGGAAGCCGAACAGCCAGAACAGGCAGTCGAAGATGACGGAGGCCATCGCGACGCCGCCGAGCAGGGCGGCATCGTCGAGCCGGCCGATCGCAGTGGTCGAGACCACGCCGATCAGCGGCGTCGTCAGGTTCGCGACCATCGCTGGACCGGCGATGGCGAAGACCTGGCGGCTGCCGACCTTGGGGTGAACGGGGGCGTGCATCAGCTGCGTCTACCCGACCAACCGCCCAATTGCACCATCGCGGCCGGCATGGCGTGCTTGCGCCGGCCGCGCATTTCAAAGGACCTTAGCGGCGCGGCGAGCCGAAGATGCGCGACAACAGCCAGATCGGGATCACGATGACGGCGCCGAGCAGGAAGTAGCGCCACAGCCAGTTCACCGCATCGAAACCGAGATCCCAGATGCGCTGGAATAGCAGGCGAATGCTGATGAGGATGTTCCAGGGATCGAAGCCGATCGCGGCCAGCACGACGCCGACCAGGATCGAGAGCAGCACCAGGCGAAACGCGACCGCCAGCGGCGAGCCGCCGAGAAAGCGGTGCAGGCCATCGCTGTGGCCGGCCGGCAAATCTCTGACGTCGTGGGCCATCTCAAACTCCTTGGGCGGATTCGCCCGGATTATAGGTCACGGCGGGGGACATGGGGAACCCGTAAGGTTGCGTCAATCGGCTTACAGGATATTAATTTGGGCAAGCGCGTGCCGCGGGCTGGCTGCAACCTCTCCCGCAAGCGGGAGAGGGGGCGCACTTGCCATGCCTCACGCCTCAACCTCCGCCGCCTCCGCTTTCAGCATTTTTTCCAGCGTTTCCAGCCGGTCGGCCTCCCGCGGCGGCTTGTCCCAGCGCAGGCGGCTGATGCGGGGAAAGCGCATCGCGACGCCGGATTTGTGCCGCGGCGAGCGTTGCAGCCCCTCGAACGCCACCTCCAGCACCAGCCCCTTGTCGCCCTCGTGCACGACGTGGCGGACGGGGCCGAACTTTTCGGTGGTGTTGCGACGGACGAAGCGGTCGATCTGCAACAGCTCCTCGTCGGTGAAGCCGAAATAGGCTTTGCCGACCGGCACCAGCTCCTCGCCGCTCTCGGTCTCGGTCCAGACGCCAAACGTGTAGTCGGAATAATAGGACGAGCGCTTGCCGTGGCCACGCTGCGCATACATCAGCACGGCATCGATGATGTGCGGGTCCCGCTTCCACTTCCACCACTGCCCCTTCGGCCGGCCCGGCAGATAGGGCGCATCGCGCCGCTTCAGCATCACGCCTTCGACGGCGTCGGCATCCTCGCCCGCGCCGGCACTCGCGGGATCGGCCCGCGCGGCGGTCAGAGCCTCCCAGCTCGCGAAGGGGACAGTCGGCGAGAGGTCGATGCGGGGATCGCCAAGCTTTGAGATGAAGGTTTCGAGCCGCTCGCGTCGCTCGGCGAACGGCAGTTCGCGAAAATCGTTCTCGTCGTCGCCGAGCAGATCATAGGCGCGCAGGTGGATCGGAAATTCCTTGATCAGTTTTGGCGAGACGGCCTTGCGGTTGAGCCGCTGCTGCAGGACGTTGAAACTCTGCACGCGGCCTTCGCGCAGGATCAGAAGCTCGCCGTCGATCGCGCCCGGCAGGCGCAGTGACGGAACGAGGTCCTGAAAACTTCCGGTGATATCCTCGCCGGTGCGCGAATAAAGCCGCGCCGTGATTTGCCCGCGGTCGTCGCGGCCGGCGACCGCCTGCACGCGGATGCCATCCCACTTCCATTCAGCGATGTAGTCGGCGGGATCGAGGTTTTGGAAATCGCTGTCCTCGATCGCATGCGCCAGCATGACGGGGCGGAACGGCGCAGGATCGCGATTGACCGGCTTCTCGGCGCGGCCTTCCAGCCAGGCGAACAGGTCGAGATAGGGCGGCGTGAGGCCCGGCCAGATCAGCTCGACCTCGTGCGGATCCTTGTCGCCGAGCGCTGCCGCAGCCGTCTTCGCCAGCCGCGCGGAGATGCCGATGCGAAGCGCGCCAGTGACGAGTTTCAGCAGCGCCCAACGGCCGGTCTCGTCGAGCTCGTCGAGCCAGCGTTCGAGTTGCTTCGGCAGTTCGCTCTTGCCGAGCGTGCGCAGCGTGGTGACGACTTCGGTGAGGGTTGGGGGAGGCGGGTTGTTGTGGTTGCTTGGGTGGGCGGACTCATTGGCATCTCGCCCGCGGTACCCCTCTCCCTGACCCTCCCCCGCAAGGGGGGAGGGAACGGAGAGAGCGGTGTGTCCCTCACTCTGGGAATCGCTAGTGGCTATTGCGCTCGCTGACAGCGACGCGCTCCGCTGCGCTCCCTCCCCCCTTGCGGGGGAGGGTGGGGGAGAGGGGTGGCCCGGAAAAGATTCAGCGTTGTTTGCGCCGCGACGCGGCCACATCAGCGCCACCGTCTCCGAGAGATCACCGACATAGTCGTAACTCAACCCGAACAGCACCTCATCGGTGCGCGACGCAATCAAGTCGCGGATCAGCGCCGGCTTGGCGTGCTTGAAGCTCAGAGCGCCGGTGAGCGCGGCCAGCGCGTAGCCGCGGTCGGGATCGCCGACCTCGCGAAAATAGCCGGTAAGCAGCCGCAGCTTGTTGTTGCGGCCGGGCTCATAGGCGAGGCGGTCCAAGAGTTCGGCGAAGCGGTTCATGCCTCGGCCTCGCCGTGAGCCGGCGGCTCGCTCTCCTCTTCCTCGCCATAACCGACGAGATCGAGCGGTTGCGCCCGCAGGCCTTTCGTCTTGCACCAATGCACCAGCGCGTCTTCCTGGCCGTGGGTGACCCAGATCTCGCCGGCGCCGGTGGCGGCGATGGTCGCGGTGAGGCCGTCCCAATCGGCGTGATCGGAGATCACCAGCGGCAATTCGACGCCACCCTGCCGCGCGCGGGCGCGCACGCGCATCCAGCCCGAGGCGAAGGCGGTGACGGGATCGGGGAAGCGCCGGGCCCAGATATCTGATGTCGCCGACGGCGGTGCCAGCGTGATGGTGCCGGCGAGTGCCGCCTTCTTCATGCCCATCGCCGGCCTGAGCTCGCCGAGCGCGATGCCGCGGCTCTGATAGTATTCGGTGATCTTCTCCATCGCGCCGTGCAGGTAGATCGGCGCGTCATAGCCGGCGAGGCGCAGCAGCGCGATCACGCGCTGCGCCTTGCCGAGCGAGTAGGCGCCGACGAGATGCGCGCGCTCCGGAAACAGCGCGACGGAGGCGAGCAGCTTCTTCACCTCGAGAGCGGCATCGCCGTGGCGAAACACCGGCAGACCGAATGTGGCCTCGGTGATGAAGACATCGCAGGGCACCAGCTCGAACGGTACGCAGGTCGGGTCGGGTGCATCCTTGTAATCGCCGGAGGCGACGATGCAGGTGTCCTTGCAGGTGACGGCAATCTGCGCCGAGCCCAGCACATGGCCGGCGGGATGAAACTTGACCTTGACGTCGCCGAACCGGATCTCCTCGCCATAGCTGATGACTTGCGTCGCGCCGGCAAAATTCTCGCCGTAGCGCAGCCGCATCATGTCCAGGGTTTCCTGCGTCGCGAGCACCGCGCCATGGCCGGCGCGGGCATGGTCGGAATGGCCGTGGGTGATCACGGCGCGCTCGACCGGGCGGACGGGGTCGATGTGGAAGCCGCCGGGCTTGCAGCACAGGCCGTCAGCAGTTGGCAGCAGGATGTCTTGCGGGCGCATGCCCTGCTATATAGGTCGCTCGACCGCATCTTCGAGTCACCACCTGGTTCCCAATGCCGCTCCGCCTGTTTCTGACCTCCGGCGATCTCATGGCCGACCGCCGTTTCGAGTTCGCACGCGACCTCCAGCTCAAGGGCGATCTGCCCGCCGCCGCCGATCTGATCGAGCAGGCGATCGAGCTCGCGCCAAACTTCACCTCCGCCTGGTTCACGCTCGGCGAGATCCGCCAGCAGCTCGGCGAGCGCGACAAGGCGATCGCGGCGTTTCGCAAAGCGCGCGAGTCCGATCCGGAGGACCAGCACGGCGCCGGCCTGCATCTGATGCGGCTTGGCGATACCGAGATGGCGGAGATGCCCAAGGCTTACGTGCAGGCGCTGTTCGACCAATACGCGCCGCGCTTCGAGCACGCGCTGATCAACGATCTCGGCTATCGCGCGCCGTCGCTGATCTTCAAGGCGGTGCTGGCCGCGCGCGTCGCTGCGAAGAAGCCGGCCTACTTCAAACGCACCATCGATCTCGGCTGCGGCACCGGCCTCGCGGCGGCGGCCTTCGCAAAGCAGGTCGATCATTTCACCGGCATCGATCTGTCGCCCGGCATGATCAAGGAAGCGCGTGCTACCGGGCTCTACGCCGAGCTCGAGGTCGCCGACATGATCGAAGGCCTGCGCGGCAAGGCGGACGGATACGCGAACCTCGTCGTCGCCGCTGACGCCTTCGTCTATCTCTCCGATCTCGCGCCGGTGCTCACGGAAGCGAAGCGCGTGCTTGCGACCGGCGGCGTGCTTGCCTTCACGCTGGAGACGCATGACGGCGATGGCACCGTTCTCGGCGAAGGCCTGCGCTATGCCCATTCGGCGGAATATGCGCGCGGTGCGATCGCGAAGGCCGGCCTCAAGCTTCTCACACTGGAGCCGTGCTCGCCGCGCAACGAGAACAACGAGCCGGTGCGCGGTCTCGTTGTCGTGGCCGAGAAAACTTGAGTCTAGGCGCTAAATACCCTGCAATTTGAGCGTCATTGCGTCGCAAAGCGACGACTTCCTACTTGCGAGCCGTGCGGATGCCAGCACAATGCGCGCACCAGGGAGAGAAACAACAATGACAAAGAATCCATCGCGGCGCGATGTCAGCGCCGCCGCGCTCGCCACCATCGCCGCATCCGTTCTGCCCGCGCCGTACGTTTGGGCCGCTGAGAAGAAATACGATTCAGGCGCCAGCGACACCGAGATCAAGATCGGGCAGACCGTGCCGCATTCCGGTCCCGGCTCGCTCTACGGCGTGCTCGGGCGCATTGGCGAAGCCTATTTCCAGATGCTGAACGAGAAGGGCGGCATCAACGGACGCAAGATCAAGTTCCTGACCATGGACGACGCCTACAGCGCGCCGAAATGCGTCGAGGCGACGCGTCGCCTCGTCGAGCAGGAGGAGGTGCTGGCGCTCTACGGCTCGCTCGGCACCGCGCCGCAGACGGCCGTGCACAAATACCTGAACTCCAAGGGCGTGCCGCAACTGCTGCTCAACACGGGCGCGTCGAAGTGGAATAACCCGAAAGAGTTCAAATGGACGATGGCGGGCCTGCCGCTCTATCCGACCGAGGCACGCATCCTGGCGCGGCACGTCGTCGCCACGAAACCGAACGCCAAGGTCGGCATCCTCTACCAGAACGACGATTTCGGCCGCGACTTCTTAGGGCCCTTCAAGAAGGTGCTGGCCGATGCCGGCGGCACCGCGCAGGTGATCATGGAGCAGACCTACGATCTCACCGATCCCACGGTCGATTCCCAGCTCATCAATCTCTCGAAATCGGGCGCGGATGTTTTCTACAACATCACCACCGGCAAGGCGACGTCGCAGTCGATCCGTAAAGTGGCCGAGCTCGGCTGGAAGCCGCTGCAGCTGTTGTCGGCGGGCTCGACCGGCCGCTCGATCCTCAACGCCGCTGGCCTCGAGAACGCCGCGGGCATCGTCGCCATCCGCTACAACAAGGAGGTCGGCCTGCCGAAATGGGAGAAGGACCCCGACGTGATGGCGTTCGAGGCACTGCGCAAGCAGTACACGCCGGCGATCGATCAGGACAACACCATCGCCTTTGCCGGCTACGGCCAGGCCGTGACCATGGGCGAGATCCTGCGCCGCTGCGGCGACGAGCTCACCCGCGCCAACGTGCTGAAGCAGGCCTCCACGCTGAAGGGCTTCCACTCGCCCTATTTCCTCGACGGCGTCACCTACGACTACACGCCCGACGACTACACGCCGATGAAGACGCTGTTCATCTCGATCTTCAGCGGCAAGGATTGGGATATCTCGGACAAGCCGATGTCGGAGTAGGGACCTCCCCACCCCTCGACGAACCCGCCGGCACGGCTTACCTCTTACGCCGTGCCGCCCCGCATCCTCAAAATACCGGCCGAGCCGGCCGCATTGCTGCCCGAGCGCTTCCAGGCGTGGTTTGCGGCCCGCGGCTGGGCGCCGCGCGAGCATCAGTTCGCGCTGCTGGAGAAGGCGCGCGAGGACGCTAGCGCGCTTCTGATCGCGCCGACCGGCGCCGGCAAGACGCTGGCGGGATTCTTGCCGACGCTGGTGGAGCTGAGCTCTGCGCCGACCTCTCCCGCGAAATCCGTCGTCTCCACCGGCCGCGCCGTGCAACGCAGCACCGGCCTGCACACGCTCTACATCTCGCCGCTGAAAGCGCTCGCCGTCGACATCGCGCGCAATCTGGAGCGGCCGGTCGCCGAGATGGGCCTACCGATCAAGATCGAGACCCGCACCGGCGACACGCCGGTGTCGCGGCGCCAACGGCAGCGGCGCTATCCGCCCGATATTCTGCTGACGACGCCGGAGCAGCTCGCATTGCTGCTGTCCTCCGACGACGCGCCGTTTTTGTTTTCCTCCCTGAAACGAATCGTGCTGGACGAGCTGCACGCGCTGGTGACCTCCAAGCGCGGCGATCTGCTCTCGCTGGGCCTGGCGCGGTTGTGGCGGCTGGCGCCGCAGATGCGCGCGATCGGCCTCTCGGCGACCGTGGCCGAGCCGGAAGCGCTGGTCCGCTTCCTGGTGCCGCAGCCGAAAGACAAAGCCTGCTCCGCCGACATCGTCATCGCCGGCGGCGCGGCGCCGCCGCAGGTCGAGATGCTCGACACAAGCGAGCGGCTGCCCTGGGCCGGTCACAGCGCGCGCCACGCGCTTCCCGAAATCTACCAGCTGATCAAGGCGAACAAGACCACGCTGGTTTTCGTCAACACCCGCAGCCAGGCCGAGATGCTGTTCCAGAATCTCTGGAGCATGAACGACGACAATCTGGCCATCGCGCTGCATCACGGCTCGCTCGACGTCGCCCAGCGCCGCAAGGTCGAGGACGCCATGTCGGCAGGCAAATTGCGCGGCGTGGTCTGCACCTCCTCGCTCGATCTCGGCGTCGACTGGGGCGACGTCGATCTCGTCGTCAATATCGGCGCGCCCAAGGGAGCGTCGCGCCTGATGCAGCGCATCGGCCGCGCCAACCATCGCCTCGACGAAGCCTCGCGCGCGGTGCTGGTGCCGGCCAATCGCTTCGAGGTGCTGGAGTGCCGCGTCGCCATCGACGCCATCGCCGAGAACGCGCAGGACACGCCGCCGCTCCGCACCGGCGCGCTCGACGTACTGGCCCAGCACGTGCTCGGCTGCGCCTGCGGCGAGCCGTTTTTCTCCGAGCAGCTTTACGACGAGGTGCGCACCGCGGCGCCTTACGCCGATCTCACGCGACAGGATTTCGACGACGTCGTCGACTTCGTCGCCTCCGGCGGCTACGCGCTAAAAACTTATGAGCGCTTCGCCCGCATCAAGCAGGACAAGCAGGGCCGCTGGCGCGTGGCCAACCCAAAGGTGCGGCAGAGCTACCGGATGAATGTCGGCACCATTGTCGAGGACGACATGCTGAAGGTGCGGCTGGTGCGCTCGCGCGGCGGCGGGCAAGGAAAAACAGGCGGCGCGACCGGCGTGATCGCGCGCGGCGGCCGATTGCTCGGCGAGATCGAGGAGGCCTTCATCGAGGGCCTGAGCCCCGGCGACACTTTTGTGTTCAGCGGCGAAGTCGTGCGCTACGAAACCCTGGTCGAGGACCAGGTCTATGTCTCGCGTGCGCATGACAAGGATCCGAAGGTGCCCTCCTATATGGGCGGCAAGTTTCCGCTCTCGACTTACCTCGCCGAGCGCGTTCGGCGTCTGCTCGATGACGGGCGCGCGTGGCAAGGCCTGCCGGAGCAGGTGCGTGACTGGCTGTCGCTGCAGAAGGACGTGTCGCGCGTGCCCGCGGTGCGCGAGTTGCTGGTCGAGAGCTTTCCGCGCGCCAACAAGCATTACATCGTCTGCTATCCCTTCGAAGGCCGGCTGGCGCACCAGACGCTGGGCATGCTGCTGACGCGCCGGCTGGAACGCGCGCGGGCGCGGCCGCTCGGCTTCGTCGCCAACGAATATGCGGTGGCGATCTGGGCGCTCGGCGACATGTCCTTCATGATCCGCAACGGCAGGCTCGATCTCAACGCGCTATTCGATCCCGATATGCTCGGCGACGACCTCGAGGCCTGGCTCGCCGAATCCGCCCTGATGAAGCGCACGTTCCGAAATTGCGCGATCATCTCCGGCCTGATCGCGCGCCGCCACACCGGCGAGGAGAAGAGCCGCCGCCAGGTGCTGTTCTCGACCGATCTCGTCTACGACGTGCTGCGCAAGCACCAGGCCGATCACGTACTGCTGCGCGCCGCGCGCGCGGATGCCGCCACCGGCCTGCTCGACCTGCGCCGTCTCGGCGACATGCTCGCCCGTATCCAGGGCCGCATCACCCACCGGGAACTCGACCACGTCTCCCCGCTCGCCGTCCCCGTGATGCTGGAAATCGGCCGCGAGTCAGTCTATGGCGAAGCTGGCGACGAGCTGTTGGCGGAAGCTGCCGACGAGCTGGTCAAAGAGGCGATGGGATAGAAGCAGGTTTTGACGTGACGTTGGGCGCGCTGGTTTCAGAGGATGTCGAGGACATGCGCGTTTCCAGGGTCACCATCAGTGATGTGACTTTTGCGGCCGACCTCTCCGGCGCGCTGTTCTGGGAAGAGCAGCGCCTGCTCGTCGTCTCCGACCTGCATCTTGAAAAAGGTTCCAGCTTCGCCACCCGCGGCGTGCTGCTGCCGCCCTATGATACGCTGGCGACGCTGAGCCGGCTCGCTGCTGTCATCTCCCGCCATGATCCAAAGATCGTCATCGCGCTCGGCGACAGCTTTCACGATCGCGCCGCGCACGAGCGCCTCTCCGCGGATGACCGCGACGCCGTCGCCGCGCTCCAAAGTGGCCGCGACTGGATCTGGATCTCCGGCAATCACGATCCCATGCTGCCGCGCGATCTCGGCGGCACTGTCGCCGATGAAGTCGCGATCGGCCCGATCACGTTCCGCCACGAGCCGACCGGCGCGCATGGCGAGATCGCCGGCCATCTGCATCCCAAGGCCCGCGTCTCCACGCGCGGCCGTTCGATGGAGCGGCGGTGTTTCGCCAGCGACGGCATGCGCGCCGTAATGCCGGCCTTCGGCGCGTATGCCGGCGGCTTAAGCATCCGCGACGCGGCCTTCGCAAAGATCTTCCCGAAGACCAGTTTTGTCGCGCACTTGCTCGGCGACCGCCGCGTCCACGCGATCGCGGCATCGCGCTGTTATTGAGGGGCGATCGCTCTATTTGGGCTCAACACTTTCTCCACACGCACAACTGCGCTCCCTCCCCCCTTGCGGGTGTTCAGACCGGGGAGAAGGTGGACAGGTGTTCGGAGACATCGTGGACACTTTCGAGCCGTCCGTCGAGAGGTCGGATGTCGGCGGTTGCAATCGTCTGGGTTCTGAAGAGGACGTCGAAGACGCCATCCTCCATGGTTGGCCGGAATGCGATGTCTTTGCCGCGGAAGGCCTTCGGGACTTTGAGATTGCGACCGCGGAAGCTGACGTGACCGCTCTGCTGAACCCGGCGCACAGCGTCGTTTGGTGCGTATTCGAAGGGCGCGATCGTCTCGACATAATCGCGCGGGCTCGGTTGATAGCGGCTGGCCGGCGCTGCGAGCTGGAGCGCTTCGTGCGGCCGTTGCGTGTTGTAGACGGTACGCCATCGCTCGAAAGCCCGCTGAGCGGCAGCGATGTCGGCGAAGGCAGGAGCCGACAACACTTCGGCCTTGAGGCTGCGGTGGAAGCGCTCGTCCTTGCCCATGGTCTGCGGATGATAGGGCCGGGAATGGCTGATCTTGACGCCATGCTCGATCAACCAGACGCCAAGCGGGGTAAACGGGCTGCCCGGACCGTCGCCCCAGGGCGAACCGTTGTCGGTGATCATCCTCTCGGGCAGGCCATAGCGGCGGAAGGCCGCGATGAGGTGCTGCCTGACCGTCTCGGTCTGCTGGTCGGCGCACGCCGCCAGTGTCACCGAAAAGCGCGAATGATCGTCGAGCACGGTCAATGGATGAAGCCGGCCGGTGTGCATGGCCACGTGGCCCTTGAAGTCCATCTGCCACAACTCGTTCGACCGCGACCGCTCGAAGCGAGTGAAGGTGGGCGAGCCGCCACCAAACTTGCCCAGTTCCACCCCATGACGCTTCAGGATTGCCGTCACCGTCGAGGGCGACGGAACGGCTTCCTGCCCCAGATCCTTCAGCCGCCTGGCGATCTTCCGCCCGCCCCAGGCCGGATGCTCGGCTCGAAGCGCAAGCACGGCCTCCTCGATCGCCGCAGCACTGCGTGCCGGCGACGTCTGTGGCCGCCGCGACTGCTCTTGAAGCCCGCTCATCCCGGCCGCTCGCCAACGCTCCAGCCACTTGTAGCCGGTCGTCGGGCTGATGCCGAACCGACGGCACAACTGCCGAACATTGGCTCCCTCGTCCGAGGCCAGCACGACAAACTCCGATCTCGCGTCCATCCGGGACACCTCGTGGAACGGCATCCGACAGCCTCCTTACTGAGCTGTCGAAAGTGTCCACGATGTCTCCGAACACCTGTCCACCTTCTCCCCGGTCTGAACACCCGCAAGGGGAGGGTAAGCGAACAGCTCTCTCCTAAAACACCACACCCACCCGCGTGCCGCGCTTCCATGCGATGCGGCAGCGCTTCTTGGTGTTGACGTGCAGCAGCTCGAACCGATCGGGAATCTTCACCTGCCCGCCGAGATCGATGCAGGCGCCGCCCGGCGAATAGTCCACCAGCGTACAGACGATGATGGGCGCGCGCGGGTCGGTGATGATCTTGGCCTGGCGGGACACCAGGCCCGACGGCTTCACACGGGCATGTCGGCGCGGATGCATTGGCACTCTCCTCCAATACCGCGGACAGCGCGGTGGCAGGTTCCGAGTGTGGAGGAGCAGTTGATGCGATGAAGCTAAGGCGGGGCGGAGAATTTTAATGAAAAGTAGCGGCGATTGAGGAAAGTGGCGGTAGCGGGGTGCCTACCCTCCCCTGGAGGGGTCCGAGACGAGCGCAGCTCGCTCGAGGGTCGGCACGTAATCGAGCGAAGCGAGATTGCGTGACGGGGTGGGGTGATCTCTCCACTCGGGCACTGTTCGTCGCGGAGAGACCGTCACCCCACCCCGTCTCCCATTTCGCTGCGCTCAATGTGAGCCGACCCTCCCCCTCCAGGGGAGGGTAAGAGGAGCTCACCCCGTCACGATCTCCCCCGCCTCCGCCTCAAGACCGCCCCCCGGCGCCACCGGCATCGGCACCGTCACGAAATCCTTCGGCAAATTCACCGGCCGATAATCCGGCTCGACCGCCATCCGCTTCAACACGCTCTCATGCACATGCGCGCCTTCGGGAATGACGCGCGGCTCGCAATCCGGGATGTAGAAGCCGAAAAACACCTTCCGCTCCGGCCATTCCTTGTACTTCGCGCTCTTCGGCAAGAACTCCAGCACGCGCCAGGCCGCGCTCATTGAATTGTGCAGCATGCCCGCCTTGCCGGTGTAGGCAGGCCCGACATAGCTGAACGGCGAGTTCTTGCGCTGGATACCCCAGGCGAGCTGGTTCACGGTGCGCGGGTTGAAGTTCAGCCCGGCCTTCGCCGCCTCCTCGATCATCCAGATCAGCGGATATTTGGACTCCGCACTTTCGGCCTCCGGATAGCCGCCGCCGACGTCGCAATGCACGCCGGCGAACCACACCTGCAGAATGTCCTGCGGCTCCTTCTTCTCGTCGGGGACGTAGCGGTTGCTCCAGTATTCCTGCGGCTCCTCGTACGCTTTCAGGCGGAACATGCAGCGCCGCTCGTCGATGGCGATCGCCTGGCGGAAGATGTTGACGCTCGGGTTGCGCAGCGTGAAGGCGAGCTCCTCCAGGCTGAACACGAGGAAGAACACGTCGCGCCGCGGCACGATCACGCTCGCCACCGTGTCCCACACGCCGATGAAATGGATGGTCGGCCAGCGCGTCGAGGTGATGCGCGCGAACTGGGCGGCGAGGTCGAATGCGTCCTTCGGCAGCGGGCCCTCGTCGTCGACCGCGATGTTCTTGAGGTCCTCGATGTCGTTGCCGTGCCCGGTCCCGGAATATTGCTTGTAGGCGACGAGGCCACTTCCTGCGAGGTTCGCCTGCTCCGGCGAGATCAGCCCGACCTTGTGGATCAGCCCCGCCAGCACCCGAACCGTGTAGGCGCCGCGCGAAAAACCGAACAGATAGATGCGGTCGCCCGGCGCATAGTGCTCGACCAAGAAGCAATAGGCATTGAGCACGTTGTCATCGAGCCCGTAGCCGGTGGCGAGCCCCAGCACCAGCTTGATGTTGGCCTTCCACCTGTTCCAGGTCGACGGCTCCGTCACCGTGCCGACCCCGGGATCGTAAAACACCATCTGCCGCGGATGCGTCCTGTCGGTCTTGCGCAGGCAGCGATAGAGCTTCAGGACGTTGGAGATGTTCTCCGAGATCTCGTTGCCGGTGCCGTCACAGCAGATGACGAGGTTTTTGGGTGCGGTTTCGTGCGCGTGGTCCACGGGATGCGCCTCCGGGTGATGCTACCGGGGCGAGCATAGCGGAAAAGCGCGACGGCGAGGAGACGAGGGTCTCTTACCCTCCCCTGGAGGGGGAGGGTCGATCGCGCGCAGCGCGAGCGGGGTGGGGTGATCTCTCCACACGGGCACTGTTGGATGAGGAGGGACCGTCACCCCACCCCGTCTCACATTTCGCGACGCTCAATGTGAGCCGACCCTCCCCCTCCAGGGGAGGGTAAGAGTCGCACGCGGCTTGCTCCACCGCTCGCCTACTTCTTCTTCCCCTGGCCGATCTCCGGCTGCCACGCCGCGTCCTTGCGGCTTGGTGCCGCGGCGATCGCCTTGATCTTGTCCTTCTTCGGCTTCTTGACTTCGCGATTGCTGCGTTGCTGTCCCTTGGGCATGACGTCCGTCTCCTCCGGGGTTCGAACTCGCAAGATTGGCGCTGCCGTATGCGCGAGCCGCGACCAGATAAGGCACGCAATGTGTGCCGCGCACACGAGACGCGGAAAATGCAGCGCGATATGGACCAGCGGCCATTGCGTGAGTGGCGCTGACGCGATCGAGCCTACGCCTGCAGCCTACCGTTAGCGAGGATTAAAGCGTCGCGTGCGGCGGCGATGGTGCGCGCATGGAAAACAGCGGTCGTCCTCGCCAACGCCAGGACCCATAACCACCGCGGCGCGTTGGTGTGGAGGCTTGTGCCACAGCGAACCTCGACGAAGTCGACCGGGGTAATGGGTCCTGGCGCCTGTGCGCAATTGCGCACCAAGGCCAGGACGACGTCGAGCGGTCATCGCGCCGCGAAGCACCTTGCGTAACAGGAGTAAGCCATGCCCCTCACCAGCGGCCGTTTCATCGGCCACGAACAGGACCGCGGCATCGTCCAGTTCTCGATGCAGGACGGCGCGAAGGAAGTCCCCTGCGCGATCTCGACCTCCGCCATGGATACCCTCGAACGCGGCCCGCAGACCCGCGCCGAGCAACGCGAAGCCCAATTCACCCGCCTCCGCGACCGCATCGAAGCGCGCGCGGCGAGCAAGTACCGCGCGACGGAGTTCGAGGGCACGCCGCCGGGGATCGTGCTGCGGAGCATTGATTTTCGGGGGTAGGGAGCGGGCTACCTTGTCGAAGGTGACCCTGTCGAAAGTGACCTGGCACGCCGGCATGATGCCCCGTGGCAGCGTCGGTTGTTGACATTAACCAACTGTTAACCATGCGGTCGCCTAATGTTGGCAATGGGGGGATTCACCATGCCGGCCCAGGTGACGCGACCGAAGTTGACGCGACTGAAGTTGATGCCTGTTTCGGCCGATCCGGCCATCCGGTCGGTGGCGAGGCTGGCGGTACGCGCCAGGGCCGTCCTACAAGGCAAAACACCTGTCCTACGGAGCAAAGCCATGTTCGGAAAGGACGACTTAGTCGACCATCTCAGCCGCGATCTCGATCGCGCGCGCGGAAGACGCGATGCACTCGCATCCGAAGCCACGACCCTGACGGCCCAGATCGCCGAAATCGAAGCCCGCCTTTCCGAGGAGAAGAAAAAGCGGGAGCGCGAGCGCGTCCTGGGCGAGATCGAAGCGATCAAGACGCGAATCATGCAAGCCGCCGGCGCGTTTGCACCTGTCGTCGACGGTCTTTCCAAGGCGATCGAGCAGGCGACCGCGGTCGTGCCCGAGGCGCGCGAGCTCAATAGTTTCCTGGTGTCGGTGGCAAGCGAGATCGACAGCGTGCTCGATCCCCTGTTGCGCGAACTGGATCAGCGCGCGGATGCGGTGCGAGCGGGACAGGCCGTGCCGGACCTGCCGAGTTCGGCCAGTGAAGCGCCGCCCGTCGAGCTGCCAAAAGACACCAACGAGCGCCTGCTTCGCTTCCCGGCGTGGCTGTCCCGTGACAAGGAGGCGGACAAGACGGAAACCGCCGAGAGCCCGCGCAGCACGGCAGCGTGAAGCATCGGCGCGCTGGCTTCGTTGCGGCGCATCCTTCGAGACGCCCGCCTTCGGCGGGCTCCTCAGGATGAGGACGGAGTGCGCGACAGCACTTCGACAGGTGACGATGCCGCTCAGCCTCATCCTGAGGAGACCGCAAAGCGGTCGTCTCGAAGGACGAGGCGCGCGCTCAGGCCGTCCATATTGCCATATGCGGGAGCCGTCCCGCGCAAGCGGGAGAGGGAGCGCACCTTCTTCACGGCAAACCAGCCTCGCCTGATCTCATCGCGCTCTGGAGCCGCTTAGCGGCAGTCCATGTCCGGCATTGGAGCCGGGTAATCCCTCCTCCAGCCGCCGCTCAGTTGGCGGCGCGGCGCAGGAAGGCCGGGATATCGAGAACGGCCTCGTCGGGCGCGTTGCGCGCGGGGACGCGACTGGCGGGATGGAGCGGCGCAATCGCCGCGTGGCGCGCATAGTCCAGGCCGGGCCTTGCTGGTGGTCCCACGGGATGATGCGGCTGCGGGCGGAGCGGCGGGCTTTCTCCCTGCGGAAGGGGTGCGCTGCGCTCGATGCGATCGGCGATGCGCCGGCCGTCATTGCGCAGCCTTCCGGCGAGTTGGGCGAGGGCGGTTTCCACCGGCAGCGCCTGCTCCGCGTCGAGATTGTCTATGCCGGTCGCCACCACGGAGACGCGGACGATGCCTTCGAGGCTATCGTCAAAGGACGCGCCGACTATGATGTTGGCATCCGGATCGGCCTCGTCGCGAATCCGGGTCGCGGCTTCGTCGACCTCGTACAGCATGAGATCCTTGCCGCCGGTGATGGAGATGATGAGGCCGCTGGCGCGCTTGATCGAGGGATTCTCGATCAACGGATTGGAGATCGCGGCCACGGCGGCGGCAAGCACGCGCTTCTCGCCCGAAGCCTCGCCCCGTCCCATCATGGCCTTGCCCTTCTCCTTCATGACGGAGAGGACGTCGGCAAAATCGAGATTGATCAGGCCTTCCTTGACGATGAGGTCGCTGATGCAGGCGACGCCCGAATAGAGCACCTGGTCGGCAAGGGCGAAGGCATCGGCGAATGTGGTCTTCTCGCTGGCCACCCGGAACAGGTTCTGGTTCGGGATGATCAGGAGGGTGTCGACCGCCTTCAGCAGCTCCTCGATGCCGGCTTCGGCGAAGCGCATGCGGCGCTGGCCCTCGAAGTAGAACGGCTTGGTGACCACGCCGATGGTGAGAATGCCGAGCTCGCGCGCGATCCTCGCGACGATGGGTGCGGCCCCGGTGCCGGTGCCGCCGCCCATGCCGGCCGTCACGAACACCATGTGCGCGCCGGTCAATTCATCGCGGATCGTATCGATCACCTCTTCGGCCGCGGCGCGTCCCAGTTCCGGCTGCGAGCCGGCGCCGAGGCCCGCGGTCACCTTCGTGCCGAGCTGGATGAGGCGGCTTGCCTTCGACATGGCCAGCGCCTGCGCGTCGGTATTGGCGACGACGAACTCGACACCCTGCAGCCCGGCCGTGATCATGTTGTTCACGGCATTGCCGCCGGCGCCGCCGACGCCGAACACGACGATGCGGGCCTTCATTTCATGAATATCGGTGGTGCCAGTCATTCTTCCCTCGCGATTGCTCCGGCAAGCCGGGGCTTAAAGAAAGTTCGAGTGCTACCTGCGGGCCGCGCGGTCTGCCTGCACGATCGAAGCGGCCAGATGTCCCAAGCGAAGCGCGGCGCGTCCCGCGAACGAGCCGCCGGGGCGGCCTTCGGTCCGCAGTGCCGCCATTTCGTCTTCCAGTCGTGTTGCCCACGCATTGGCTGCCTTCGTCTCGGCGCCCGCCTGCTGCAGCTCGACCGCGAGGCGCTCGGCGCGCTCACGCTCGCGCTCGAACACCACCCTGTAGGCGGTTGCGACGTCTTCGAGCCGCGCAATCTCCGCCTTGAAAGCCTCGGTCTCAGAAGCGTTTCCCAGCGAAGTGGATACCGGTTCGCGCAAGGAAAACGCGTCAGAATAAGAATTTAGAACCCCGTTCCGACTCCGTCGGAACGGAAATGGCTCTAACGCTTCGATCCTCGCCATGGAGACGTCGACGGAGTCTGCCCGTCGGCCCATTCGCGGGCGGGGCGTGTACCGCAGCTCGGAGAAATCAACCCTCACCAGCGCCTTGCCGTCATCCGAACGCGAGCGCGGCAGGCCGCGACGTCGCGCCAGCGACCGCGCGGCCTCGCGCGAGATATTGAGGCGGGCACCCAGATCGGCATACGTCAACAACGCAACAGACATCGGCGCTTCTCCTGGAGCAAACCGGGAAGGCATTTCGGGTTAATGATGGCTGGACGATTGCAGCAGGCTAGGCTGCGTTGGTTAATGCATGGTTAACGCGCGCGCGATGCTGTTTACCGGTGCCGTCACCGTGCCGCCCCCGGGGGATCGGAAGGCCGACCCTGGGATCGCAGTGCCGCCGCGGGGATCGGAGAGCGCCATCTGTCGCGGCTGCGTCCTGGCGGTCTTGCGCAGGCAGCGAGAGCATCAGGACGTTGGAGATGTTCTCCGAGATCTCGTTGCCGGTGGCGTCACAGCAGATGACGAGGTTTTTGGGTGCGCGTGGTCAACGGGATGCGCCTCCAGGTGATGCTACCGGGGCGAGTATAGCGGAACCTCTGACGTTTATGGGAGGTGCGGTCCCGCTCGGAGGTGTCGTGTTCTTCGAGGGGGAGTCCGAACTTGGATCACAACTATCGAACGACGCGTCCCTGGTTTTCATTAGCTGCAGCACCGCGATGTAATCAAATCTCTGAAGTGGTCGGCCCTGCTTTCCCGTTGTAGAGGCCCAAAGCGCTATTGGAGATAGAGAAGTCGATTTGGAGCGAAGCTCGGAGAGTAAGCCGCGCGCTCTTACGAGGCCGCGCGGCTCACAATTTACCGACCTTGCTAAAGGCGCAACTACCTGGCGCAATGCCTCTACTTCTCACAACACTTTGACTACCGATCTATACTCTCAAGCTGTTCACGCGCTTTTCGCTTGATCCAACCAACTACGGTTTTGCGAGCGGGCGAGGAGGGTACAGCTTGGCCATGCATCCACTTACTGATGGCCCCTTTGCTGATCTTTTCATCTTCAGCCAAGGCTGTCGCAGAAAGTCCATAGCGAGTGAGGCTCAACTCAAGCATCGACGCGAAGTTAGACGGATCGTCAAATCGCCCGGCCGTATCGGCGCGTTCGAGCGCGCCAATAAAGCCTGCGAGTCCATCGCGATAAGCCTTTGCAAGCTCGTCAGCTTTTGCTCTGGCCATGAATCTACCTCCTGCAAAAAAGGGCGCTATCCTTGGCGCCATAAGGACGAACACTCTCATTCCCCACTTCGAGAGAACGTCCGGTAGGAGCTATTTAGTAAACAAAATTTCCTTTGTCAACAATATTTTGATGCGAAACATTGGGTAATATGGCAATTTTCGTGCGAAGGTAAACGACTTGAATTATGTAAATTCCGTGCTACATGTGCGGGTACGTCTATGGAGGCTTGTGCGCAATGTGCGACATCGACCACCGCGTGAAATTATCCGAAGTTGCGGCTCAGCATTTCAGCAGCCTGAATGCTCACGAGAGACAACTCGCACTTCGAACCCTTACCTACCTTGCAGATGCCCATGAGCAGGGCGTTCCTCATACAAAGTACCTCACTGAGATATCTTGGGCCGAGTCGAACATTTTCCATCAGTGGGGAGTGAGGATAATTTACGGAATCGGAGCGCTCGCGCTCGAAATTGATTGGATTGATTTTGATCCTCCCCCAAGGGGAGGCGGCAAGTCAGGGCGAAGGCCGACCGTTGCCGATGCTTATGAGTTTGAAGTTCTTCCTATTGTCCTTTGGAGGGATTTCACTTGTGAGTTAGACGCCGCCTATGCACCAATTTTCCGTCAGGACGTTGTCATGTACACCTACAATGAAGAAGTTCATGAGCTTGGTGCTTTGTTCCGTCTTCTATTGCCCTCGCGGCCATGGATCACTTTAGGTGAGATCGGTTTACGTCAGTTCGCTTTCACCTACGCAATAGAAGCATCGCCAGTTGCACCAACAATCGTGCCCCATCGTGAGCCCGATCTAAATGATGATGCTTTGCGATCAACGGCAGCCGTCATCTCAATCCCGGCCGCTCGTCCATTTGATAAGAGCGGCAACGCTAAGCTCATCGACTACGGCATCGGTGCGCTTTGCGAGGCGGACGGCAAGAGCAAAAACGCGGTATCTCGGCCCTGCCCAGGTTGGTCTCAATCGTTCACGGCTCCAAGGCCGCAGGCGGCTGTCAATTTTGCGGCAACCGTTGGCTTGGACGTCGATGTTCCGACGAGATACGAGGTCGAACCTGACAGGTGTAGCGAGATGTTTTTGTCGCCACGATTTAAAACGTCGGATTGCTTTCGCCTTGACGGTCAGGAGGGATGGGACGAAGGGCTGTGTCCTTCAGCGTTCCACGTGCTCTTCGGCGATCGGGGGGCAAGAATGAGCGCTTGCATGCAATAATTTTTCAATAAAGAACTGGGCAGCTCTTTCGAGCTGCCCAGCCTGTCGTGCCAGTTAGAGCCAGCCGCAATGATGGCAGGCCAGCGCTACATACCCTGCTGCGAGCAGGACATAGATTACGGTTTCCATTCGTCTTTCCTTTAGGGGGCGGGTGCAGTCTACGCGTCGAATTCAACGATGTTTATTTAGGAAAAATTGTTTCCTTCGTCAATATGATTTCCTCCTCTGCGGATCACGGTTCCGTGAGGCTGGCGCAATACGTGCAACGTTCATGGGACAGAGGTCGCCGAGTGCGGCTGACGAAACTTGAGAGCGGATTGACCGGTGCCCGGGCCACGATGAGCAGTGCACCAATGACGCGTGAGTTGGCTGAACAGGCTAGGGGGCACGAGGTCGACCTAGGCATTTCTAATCAATGACGGACCGAGAAGCGGAAGCGTCTATTGTGATCCACAGGGCGAAGTTGGCCGGTTAAGGCTTACGGCCCACTGAGGGACGAGCGCCATATGAGGCAGCAAATTTCCAACTGGTCGGACTTGGCGCAAGACCTGCAAAATTCACTCTCGATTTCCTTAATGGTTTGGACGTACCCGTTACCGAGAGGGGCTACAGCGATGAAAAGTTTCTTGCTTTGACTTTGCTCGCCCGCACCTATTTCAAACGCGAAGAGTGCGTTGATCCTTTTGGATGCGAAACGGTGTGGACGTTGATCCAGTGCCGCGCAATGCGGAGTTGATCGAAACGTTCGAATATCTTTGCATGGCTACTGTTGGCGTTGTGGTCGGTGTGAATCAGATTATTGGCGGGACGCATGATGCAAACCGGATAAGCGTGCTCGTCGGGCGCTTCATCCAATTGCCCAATCAAGCGGCGGCCGATTCATACAACGCTGCAAGCACACGACCGGACTGCCTAGAGGCAGCGTTTGGCGCTGTCGCGGCTGTGCTGTTAAAAATTGCGGACGTCTCCGAGAGCCGCGCGACTACCAAAAACAAAAACGGCCGGATCTTTCGATCCGGCCGCAACGCAAAACTCTACTCGGCTAAGCCTACGCCACGCGACGCAACCTAGCCCCCGCCCAATTCTGAAATTCGATTAGCTGGCCTTCTTGACCGGCGCGTCGCCGATCTTCTTCTGGATGGCGCGCTTCAGTTCGAGGGCGCGCGGCGACAGGGCGTCGGCCTTGGCCTTGAGCAGGAAGGCGTCGAGGCCGCCATTGTGGTCGACGCTCTTCACCGCGTTGGTGGAGACGCGCAGGCGCACGTTGCGCTCCAGGGCTTCGCTGATGAAGGTCACGTTGACCAGGTTCGGCAGAAAGCGGCGCTTGGTCTTGATGTTGGAGTGGCTGACCTTGTGGCCGACGAGGGGGCCCTTGGCCGTCAGTTCGCAGCGGCGAGACATCTCAAAATCCTCAGGTTCGAACCCCCAACGATTGCGGCCGCCATTCTGGGCGCCACGGGGGCTAATTCTGTGTCCTTGCAGGGAGCGGGCGGACGTATAGGGGGTGAGGGGCGGGACGTCAAGGTTTTGGGCGGTCTTTTCGCCTCTCCCCGCGTGCGGGGAGAGGCCGGAATGCGCGCGAATAGCGCGGATTCCGGGTGAGGGGGAGTCTCCGCGGGGGTGGGGCCGGTTGGGTGCACCGACTTTCACCTCCCCCGGGGAGAGCCCCCCTCATCCCGACCTTCTCCCCGCGCGCGGGGAGAAGGAGAAGAGCATCCCCCGATCACCAAAACGGCAGTGTTTAAAGCGCCTTACCATCACATAAAGGGCACATTCACCGCCGAAAGACTTCGGTGAGTTCCCGGCTCTTGTGGCCCGGATGCATTGCTTGCGGCCGTAACAGGCTTAAGTAACAACCACTCGCTTCCCGATTGGATCGTCTCGTGCACACGCCCTCCCTCTTTCCGCCCCGGCTGCGGTCAGCCGGCAGGCTGGCTTTGGCCGCTATCGGCGGGCTGGTGCTGGCGTGGGCGGCGGAGCCGGCAGCGGCGCAGGGCAAGCTCGAGGCGCAGTATGAGGCCACGCTGGCCGGCATCCCGGTCGGCCGCGGCGCCTGGAACATCGATATCCAGGACGACGTGTTTTCCGCGGCGGCCTCCGGCGGCACCACCGGCATTCTGAAGTCGTTCGCGGGCGGGTCCGGCACCGGCGCCGCGCAGGGGCGCGTGGTCAACGGCGCGCTGGTGGCGTCGGCCTACCAGGCTTCCACCACCACCTCGAAGAAGACCGAAGAGATCCACATCACCCTCGACAAGGGCAATGTGAAGGAGTTCGGCATCATTCCGGAGCCGCCGGTCGATCCTGATCGCATCATCGTCACCGACGCGCATCGCCGCGGCGTGTTCGATCCGATGACGGCCTCGCTGGTCCGCGTGCCCGGCACCGGAGAGGTGCTGTCGCCCGACGCCTGCCACGGCAGCGCGCCGGTGTTCGACGGCCGCATGCGCTACGAGCTGAAGCTTGATTTCAAGCGCATGGAGACGGTGAAGGCCGAGAAGGGCTATCACGGCCCGGTCGTGGTCTGTGCGCTCTATTTCGTGCCCGTGGCAGGCTACATCCCCGACCGCCCCGTGATCAAATACCTCGCCGCCCAGCGCAACATCGAGATCGCGCTCGCGCCGGTCGCCGGCACCCGCGTCCTGGTCCCGTTCTGGCTGAAAGTGCCGACGCCGCTCGGCCCGGCGATGCTGGAAGCGACCAGCTTCATCACCACCGCCCAGCCGCCCAGGGTCGCGAAGACGCAGTAAGGGTTTCCCACCCTCCCCTGGAGGGGGAGGGTCGATCGCGCGCAGCGCGAGCGGGGTGGGGTGATCTCTCCCCGTGGACGGTCTTCGTGCGGAGAGATCACCCCACCCCGTCGCCCATTTCGCTTCGCTCAACGTGCGCCGACCCTCCCCCTCCAGGGGAGGGTAAGGAAGTACGCCATATCAACGACTTACCTACTGTGCATGGGGTTGTTTTCGCGACATGCATTGGAGCGCCGCCGATCCGGGGAATCCATTTGACTCCTCCCCGATTCTGATTCGACTCCGCGCCATCCCCAACTTAACCAAATCCGTCACCAAATCGTCGCTTGTGCGCCGTCACAAAACTCCATCTAGTGCGACGGAAACAAGAGTCCCGCGACATGTTGCGTGAACGTAACAGGACTCAAGGGGGAGTCAGCGATTCGGCCGCGATTCGTTCTAGAGTCGTTCCGAAGCTTAAAGGCGAGTGGGAAAAGCGTCGCAAAGTGAGACAGTTGCGCGGGATTTGGGGATCACGTCCCGTCACCCTGAGGTGCTCGCGCAGCGAGCCTCGAAGGGCGACGGGCCCGGCTGCTGCCGCTCGGCCGGTACACGGGCCGTTCATCCTTCGAGGCTCCCCGCCCGGCGCTGCGCGCCGCGCGGCTCGCACCTCAGGATGACGGATCGGGCGCTTCTCACCCCGCCGCCCCAAACAGCACTGACATTCGCCCCAATCGCCACTACCTAATCATTCAGACATGGCCTTTTCTTCTTCCCCCTTCGCCTCCGAGCGCGCGCCTTCCGATCGAGTGCCTGGCGCCGGCGTCACTGCGGTGCTCGGGCCGACCAACACCGGCAAGACCCATCTCGCCATCGAACGGATGCTCGCGCATTCCTCAGGGCTGATCGGCCTGCCGCTGCGGCTGCTCGCGCGCGAGGTCTATAACAAGATCGTCGCGCGCGTCGGCCCCGAGGCCGTCGCGCTGATCACCGGCGAGGAGAAGATCAAGCCGAGAAGTCCGCGCTACTGGGTCTCGACCGTCGAGGCGATGCCGCGCGATTTGGACGTCTCCTTCCTCGCCGTCGACGAGATCCAGATCGCCTCCGATCTGGAGCGCGGCCACGTCTTCACCGACCGCATCCTCAACCGCCGCGGTCGCGACGAGACGCTGCTGCTGGGCGCCGCCACCATGCGCCCGATCATCGAGCGGCTGCTGCCCGGCGTCTCCATGATCACCCGTCCCAGGCTGTCGCAGCTCGAATTCGCCGGCGACCGCAAGATCACGCGCCAGCCGCGCCGGACGGCGATCGTCGCGTTCTCGGCCGACGAGGTCTACGCCATCGCCGAGCTGATCAAGCGCCAGCATGGCGGCGCCGCCGTGGTGCTGGGCTCGCTCAGCCCACGCACGCGCAATGCGCAGGTGGAGATGTTCCAGAACGGCGACGTCGATTATCTCGTCGCCACCGACGCCGTCGGCATGGGCCTCAATCTCGACGTCGACCACGTCGCCTTCGCCTCCGACCGCAAGTTCGACGGCTACCAGTTCCGCCGGCTGACGCCGGCCGAGTTCGCGCAGATCGCAGGCCGCGCCGGCCGCGCCACGCGCAACGGCACGTTCGGCACCACGGGCCGCTGCGGCCCGTTCGAGCCCGAGCTCGTGAACGCGCTCCAGAACCACATCTTCGACCCCGTGAAGATGCTGCAATGGCGCAACTCGAAGCTCGATTTCTCCTCCCTCGGCGCGCTCCAGGTCTCGCTGAACCTGGCCCCGGGCCACGACACGCTGACCCGCGCCCCCATCGCCGAGGACATGCGCGTGCTCGACCACGCCGCCCGCGACGTCGAGGTGCGCGATATCGCGCATGGCAAGGCCGCCGTGGAGCGGCTGTGGGAGGCCTGCCAGGTCCCGGACTACCGAAAGCTGTCGCCGGCGGCCCATGCCGAGCTCGTCACCACGCTCTACGGCTTCCTGATGCAGAAGGGCTGCATCCCCGATTCCTGGTTTGCGGCCCAGGTCGACCAAGCCGACCGCGTCGATGGTGATATCGACACGCTGTCGGCCCGGATCGCGCAGATTCGCACCTGGACCTTCGTCGCCAACCGGCCGGACTGGCTGCGAGACCCCGAACGCTGGCAGGGGATCGCCCGCAAGGTCGAAAATAAATTATCGGATGCGCTCCATGAACGCTTGACTGAGCGTTTCGTTGATCGCCGGACCAGTGTATTGATGCGCCGCCTGCGGGAGAACACGAGCTTGAATACGGAAATCGGCAAGACCGGCGAAGTCATCGTCGAAGGCCATGTCATCGGCCGCCTCGATGGCTTCACCTTTGCACCGGATGCGGCGGGAGCCGGCTCCGATGCGAAAGCCTTGCAGGCTGCCGCGCAAGCGGTGCTCGCCGGCGAGATCAATACGCGCGCCGAACGCCTCGGCAACGCGCCGGACGACCAGTTCGTGCTGACCTCGGACGGCACCATCCGCTGGACCGGCGACGCCGTGGCGCGCCTGACCGCCGCAGAGGAGGCGCTGCATCCGCGCATCCGCATCATCTCCGACGAGCGCCTGACTGGTGCGCCCCGTGAGAAGGTGCAGGCGCGGCTCGACCTCTGGCTCAAGACGCATATCGAAAAGCTGCTCGGGCCGATGTTCGAGCTGTCGAAGGCCGAGGACGTCACCGGCATTGCCCGCGGCATCGCCTACCAGCTCGTCGAGGCGCTCGGCGTGCTCGAGCGTCCCAAGATCGCCAACGAGCTGAAGGATCTCGACCAGCCCTCGCGCGCGACCTTGCGCAAATACGGCGTCCGCTTCGGCGCCTATCACATCTATTTCCCCGGCATTCTGAAGCCCGCCGCGCGTGCGCTGGCCGCGCTGTTGTGGGCGCTGAAGCAGGACAATGTCGATCTCTCGGCACTGTCGGGTGCGCAGCATCTCGCATCGTCGGGCCGCACCTCGTTCCCGGTCGACAAGCAGCTGCCGCGCGATGCCTATCGCGTGCTCGGCTACAAGCAGGCCGGCGAGCGCGCCGTCCGCGTCGACATCCTGGAGCGCCTTGCCGACCTGATCCGCCCGGCGCTGGCCTGGCGCGACAACGCGCCCGGCGAAAAGCCGGCCGGCGCGTTCGACGGCCGCGGTTTCGTCGTCACGCAGGCGATGACCTCGCTCACCGGCTCCGCCGGCGAGGACTTTGCCTCGGTGCTGCGCGCGCTCGGCTATCGCATGGAGAAGCGTGCGCCGCTGCCGCCGAAGCCGGCTGCGCCCGCTGCTGCGGAGACACCGGCGGCTGAAGCGTCTGCCGAGGTGCCCGCGACCGAGGAGGCGGCTGCGCCCGCGGATGCCGCGATCGAAGCAGTCACCGTCGAAGACGCGCCCGGCATGGAGCAGCACGACGAGCCGGCGCACGAAGAGCCGGCGCTCGAAGCCTCGCCTGACGCGCCCGTCACGCCCGAAGATGCCCCCGGCATCGCGCCGCCGGCCGAAGAAGTCGCGGCGCCCGCGGAAGCTGCCGCTGAAGCCGCTCCCGCCGAGACCGCCGCAACGGAAGCCGCTGCATCTCCCGACGCCGCCGCGCCAGTTGAAGCTGCGGCAACGCCCGCCGAGCCCGAACTCGTCGAAGTCTGGCGTCCCGGCGGCCGTCACGACGATCGCAAGCCGCGCCACGAGCGTCATCGCCACCAGCGCCACAACAACAACCGTCCGCAGGCCGGTGCTGAAGCAGGCGCCGCGCCCGCCGAAGGTGAAGCAGCCCAAGCCGCCGACGGAGAGAAGCGTAACGAGCGTCATCGTCATGGCGGTCATCGCAGGGACGGTGGCAGGGATTTCCGCAAGCCGCGCGAAGGTGGTGCCGAGGGCGCGCCGCGTCAGGAAGGAAACCGCCGCTTCGAGGGCAAGGATCGCGACAACAAGGATCGCGATCGCAACCGCGACAACAAGAAGTTCGGCGGCGATCGTGACAAGGGTCGCGACAATCGTGGCCGCGACCGCGACAAGGGCCGCGACCGCCAGGGTGGTCCGTCGCTGCGGCCGTACGCCTCGAGCGCGAACCCGCGCGAGCGCGATCGTCCGGCCGACCCGAACTCGCCCTTCGCAAAGCTCGCCGCGCTGAAAGAGCAGCTTTCCGGTCGCAAGGAGTGATCCCACGACCGAGCGGCAGCGCCTCGACAAATGGCTGTGGCACGCGCGGGTGGTGAAGGCGCGCACCTCGGCTGCTGAGCTGGTCGAGTCCGGCCACGTCCGCATCAACGGCACGCGCGAGAAATCGCCGGGCCACGCCATCAAGATCGGCGACGTCATCACCGTCGCGCTCGATCGCACCGTGCGCGTGTTGAAGGTGACCGGCTTCAACGAGCGTCGTGGCGATGCAGCCTCGGCGCGCTTGCTCTACGAAGAGCTCGGCACGAAGAACTCGGCGACGTAAAGCGCAATTAATTGCGCTTCGTATTCATTTCTTGGTCGATCAACCACATAAAGCCGTCATGATCGGGCGTTCCCGACCTTGCGGCGCCGGGCCATCCGCGCTACGCAAGCCGCGACTTTTAAAAGAGCTTTTCGGAGCGTTGGATGACTTACGTCGTCACTGAAAACTGCATCAAGTGCAAGTACACCGACTGCGTCGAGGTCTGCCCGGTCGACTGTTTCTACGAGGGTGACAACATGCTCGTCATCCATCCGGACGAGTGCATCGATTGCGGCGTGTGCGAGCCGGAATGCCCCGCCGACGCCATCAAGCCGGACACGGAACCGGGCCTGGAAAAGTGGCTCCAGGTCAACGCCGACTATGCCAAGAGCTGGCCGAATATCACCCAGAAGAAAGAATCACCCGAAGACGCGAAGGAATTCGACGGGATGGAAGGAAAGTTCGAGAAATATTTTTCTCCGAACCCCGGCTCCGGGGACTAAATTCCGGCGCAAACTTAACCCTAATACCTTCGTCAGCGTCGAAAACGAGCCCTGAAGACCCCTAAATCATTGATTTTTGCGGGAAATGTGCTATATTGGGCACATTAAGCTGAACCCCCGTCAGCCCAGTTGGCCCCGCCGGGTTCCCGTGAAACCAAATGTCGAACAGGGGCGTGGCAGTTTCCGCGCGCAGGCTGTGTCACAGAAAACGCGTAAAAAGAGTACTTCAGCGAGGGCTTCCCATAAGGAGGCCAAAAAAGTCGCCGCGGCCAGCCGTAGCGCATCCAAGGGTCGGGCCGCTGCCAAGGCGCCGCCGGCTGCAAAGTCCTCGAAGAACAAAAGAAGCGCAATGCCTAACAAGACTGCCAAACCGGCCGCGAAAGCGACCGTTGCCAAGCCTGCTGCTGCCAAGGCTCCCGCTGCCAAGCCTGTCGCTCCGAAGGCTCCTGTTGCTGCCGCCCCTGCCAAGGCCCCCGTTGCTGCTGCCAAGCCGGCCGTGAAGGCCGCTGCACCGGCGCCGAAGGTCGAGGAAAAGAAGGTCGTGACCCAGCGTCAGGGCTTCAAGGCCAATGAATTCGTCGTCTATCCCGCTCACGGCGTCGGCCAGATCCTGGCCATCGAGGAGCAGGAGATTGCCGGCGCGAAGCTCGAGCTGTTCGTCATCAACTTCATCAAGGACAAGATGACGCTGCGCGTTCCGACCGCCAAGGTCGCCAACGTCGGCATGCGCAAGCTGTCCGAGCCCGCGCTGGTCAAGAAGGCGCTGGAGACCCTCAAGGGCCGCGCCCGCGTCAAGCGCACCATGTGGTCGCGCCGCGCCCAGGAATACGAAGCGAAGATCAATTCGGGCGATATCGTCGCGATCGCGGAAGTCGTGCGCGACCTCTATCGCTCGGAGTCGCAGCCGGAGCAGTCCTACAGCGAACGTCAGCTCTATGAAGCGGCGCTCGACCGTCTGTCCCGCGAGATCGCGGTGGTGCAGCACTCGACCGAGACCGAAGCGGTCAAGGAGATCGAGGCCCAGCTCGCCAAGAGCCCGCGCCGTACCAACGCCAAGGCGGAAGCCGCCGACGGCGAAGGCGAGGCGGATGCCGAGGGCGATACCGACGATACCGATGGCGACGACACCACCGTCGCCGACGAGGCCGCGTAAGCGTCTCGCATCGATCGCAAGCCATCAAGAGCCCGGCCGGTTGGCCGGGCTTTTTTGCTTTGGGCGGATCAAGCGTTGCGACGGTGCGACCCATGCGTTCGCACGGCGGTGGGTGCTAAGGCCCGTGGAGAAAGCATCCCGTCGAGGAGAGTGTGACGAACGCGACCCGGATCATTTCCTGATCAGCGGAATCTGCAAATTGGTCGGCCGGTTCTGCTCGGTATCGAAGCCACGTCCATCGATATTGCGGGCGCCCCAGAACAGCAGGTCACCCCTGAGATAGACGAGATCATATTCCATGAAGTTCGTGGCCTCGGCGAGGCCAAAGGGAGCGAAGGCCTTGCCGAAGATGCTCTGGGGCGTGCCTACGGCCCATGGTGCATATCCGACCGCGGCGACCTTGTTGAGCACATCGGCAAATCCCTGGGCCAGCGGTGTAACCTCGTAGGTCTCATCGGCGACGAAGTCGACCTTCTGCGCACCTGGAGCGATGGGATGCACGCCCCTCCACAGCATATGCCCGCCAATCCTGATCCGCGCGAGCGGCACGGCGCCATAGGGATCGGCCGAGTTGACGATCTCGAGCTCGAAACGGTCGGAGGGAAGATATTTGAAGGCCCGCTTGAGATAGAACGGCTTGAGCGTGCCGTCGGCGTTCTTCGCCGCGCTCGGGCGCACCTCCGGCGCGATGCTTTCCCAGTCGCCGAGCAGCGCCTGCTTCAATCCTGTCAGATCCAGTTCCATGCTGTCAGCCTTCGCTTGCGTGTTGGAGGATTGCGCAGCCGCTTCGCCGGATCCCGCCCGCGCGAGGATCAGCAGTGACGATTGAATGCTCTTGAGCATGTGAAGCTCGCTGCCGTGCGCCTCTGCCTGCCAGGCAGATCTCGTTCACGCCGGCTATATCGGCAGCTGGTCGCGTGGAAAAAGACTTTGTAAGCTGGCCCCATGCCCAAGAGATATGGGAGATCGCGATGGAGCTTCGGCATCTCCGCTATTTCGTCGCCGTTGCCGATGCAGGCAGTTTGACAGTTGCCGCCGAGAAGAAGCTGCACACGTCGCAGCCGTCGCTCAGCCGGCAGATCCGCGATCTCGAGCAGGAGGTTGGCGTTTCCTTGATGACCCGCAGTGCCCAAGGCATCGCGCTGACGTCGGCGGGCAAGGCCTTTCTCGAACACGCCCGAATGGCGCTGCTTCAGGCGGAGGCTGCCAGGGAAGCGGCGCTTCGGGCCGCGCAGCCCCCGCAGCCTGCTTTCTCACTGGGCTTTCTGTCGGGCGCCGAGATCGATCTGCTGCCCGAGGTGGACCGCGTTCTGCGCGGCGCATTTCCCGGCATCGACATTCGCCTGTCGAGCGATTACTCGCCCTCGCTTGCCAAGGCCCTGATGCGGCGAAAGCTCGATGCTGCCTTCATCCGGCCGGAAGAGCACATGGAAGATCTGCTCTGCCGGCGCGTCCGCACCGATCCGCTGGTCTTCGTCTTTCCGAGCGACCATCGGCTCGCATCGCAAGCCACGGTGGCGCCCGAGGAGATCAGGGATGAAATTTTCTACCTACCGTCCAAATCCGCTCCCGCGGTTCGCCGTATTGTTTCTGATTATTTCAGCCGGACCGGAATCGACCTCATGCCCGACAGAGAAGTGCACAATGTCGTCCACGCGATCTCCATGATCGCGTCCACGCGCGGCGTCATGATGCTGCCGGCTTACACCAAGCGATATCTGCCGAAGACGATCACCACTCGGCCGGTGCGGGGCGATGCACCGATGCTCGATCTCGTCGTCGCCTATCACAAGGCGAACAAGTCGCCGATCCTGAAGCTGCTTCTCTCGGAAGTGGGCAAACTCGCACCGTCGTCCTGAATTCTTGCGAGACGTGTCACGAGCAGGCGCGCATTTCACTTTGTAGTGACGGAGACGGTTTGTAATGAACGTGTGACGCCCAGGTTGTGCTATCGCTTGTAACGCTACAGGGGAGAACCTCAAGAAACCTCAAGGGAGCCAACCATGACAAGAAAACTATTCGTCGCTCTTGCAATCCTTTCTCTCTCGGCTTCTGCCGCCTCGGCAGCGCATCATCATCACCACGCGCTGAACACACAGGCTGGCGTTCCGGATCCTGCTTCTCAGCCTCCGACGGGGTGGACGGGCGGGCCGAACAGCACCGATCACGCTACTTATCTCCGCAATCTGCACGATTCCGGCTACAACCCGAAGAATGATTTCGACTCCAGCGGACACATCGCGAGCCAATAATTATTGTTCGCACTGTGAAGGCGGACGTCGCCGACGAGGCCGCGTAGGCGCTCGCGTCGATCGCAACGCAATCAAAAGCCCGGCCGCCGGTCGGCCGGGCTTTTTGTTTGTGATGCAACTGCGGTCGAGACTTGCCTTATGGCGCTGCGCGCGGCTGGGTCCATATCGCGATCGGCCGCTCGAGCCCGCGGATCGCTTGGGGATCCAGGGCGATCAATGATGCAAATGTCTCGGCTGTGTTGCCGAGCTCCAGTTTGGCGCGGCTGACGAGATCGTGGCTCGCCACCAGCGCGCAGTCGAGCGTGCGCGTCAGCGCTTCGAGGCGGCTGGCGGCGTTGACGGTCGCGCCGATCACCGCAAATTCCAGGCAGGTGTGCCCGATGTCGCCGAGCACCACCGGCCCGTAATGCAGACCAAAGCTGACGTGCATCGGCGGCTCACCGGATGCTGTTCGCTGCGCGCTCCACCTGTCCGCCGCCGCAATCATGGCCTGGGCGCAGCGCAACGCGTTGCTTGCATCGCGCGTTCCGGCGAAGGGCGTGCCGAATGTCGCCATCAATCCGTCACCCAGATATTTGTCCAACGTGCCGTCGTGACGGAACACCTCCTGCTCCATCAATCCGTGAAATTCGCGCAACGTCCGCACCACCTCCTCCGGAGGGCGTATATCGGCAAAGGCCGTGAAGCCGACGATATCCACGAACAGCACCGCGACGTTCTGCGTGCGCACCTGCTTCAGTGGCTCGTCGTGCTTCGACAATTCCGTCACGACGTTGGGCGAGAAGTAGCGCGCAAGATTGCCGCGCTCCCGTTCCACTGCCGCATGCCGGATCAGCAGATCGTTGCTGCGACGGACGGCGAGCGCCAGCGTCACTGCGACGATCATGAAGACGACGATTTCCTGGATGCGCAAACCGAATCCGATCGCGGCGGGCGAGATCAGTGCGAACAGCCTGTGATCGCTGCCCACCGCGTCGGCAATGCGGGCGGTCAATGCCGGATCGCGATCAGGTTGCCACCACACCCAGGCCACGCCGATCGCCCAGAGCGCTGCGGTCCATGTTCCGACCGCAACCACCGTTCGCCAGGAATAGGCCAGCGTGGCGCCCGAGAGCAGTACGAAGAAATAAATGAAGTTGCCGAAATGGTATTGCATCGCCACCGGCCAGTGCGTCGTGCCGAAGGGGTTCGGGACGATGATGACGAATGTGAGGAGCGCCAGGTCGCAGAATATGAGTGCTAGTTCAGGCCGCGACACGCCGACCCGCCCAACCCTGACCTGGGCCCAGCCGATCAGTGCGAACAGGCCGAGCAGCGCCACGTAGTAGAGCTGCTCCCAGGCCGGGTTGATGGCCGGCAGCAGGCAGGCGATGACGGCCAGCGCGACATAGCGCGCCCGCACGGCCAGTTGCAGGCCCTCCTGCTTGGCTGATGCGAGTGCGGCCTGCGCGAACTGGACGGTTTCGGTCTCGCGCTGGCTGCGCGCGCGTGAAGGCGAGGCGGACGAGTCGAGGCGCTCGACGAGCATTGTCACGGGGCAGTCTCCTCGCTTGGGCCGTTGCAGCACTGGCGGCGGCCGTCAGCCGCCGCATTCGACAGTCTAGTGATGCATGGCTAAGAGGTCATCAGCCCGGATGAGTGTTTTCCATCCGCGTTAGCGAATCGCTCACTTCACCGGCCGCTTCTCGAGCTTTCGTGCCAGCGTACGCCGGTGCATGCCCAGCCGCCTTGCCGCTTCCGAGATGTTGAAATCCGTCTCGATCAGCGTCTGGTGGATGCGCTCCCATTCAAGCGTCTTGATCGAGGTCGGCCGCACGTCGAGCGCAACCTCGGCATTGCCTTCAGCCTTGGTGAAGGCGGCTTCGATGTCGTCGGTGTTGGAAGGCTTGGCGAGGTAGTGACAGGCGCCGAGCTTGATCGCCTCGACGGCGGTCGAGATGCTGGCAAAGCCCGTCAGCACCACGATCAGCATCTCTTCGTCGTGGGTGTGCAGCAGCTCGACACAGGCAAGACCGGAGGCGCCGCCGAGCTTGAGGTCGACCACCGCATAGCCGAAGGATCGCTCCTCCAGAACCTTCCTGACGTCTTCGATCGAAGCCGCGAGCACGACCTCATAGCCGCGGCGCTCGAACGAGCGTTTCAGGGTGCGCGCAAAACCTTCGTCGTCCTCGACGACGATGAGCGAGCGGTCAGGCGTCAAAGCTGCCTCCGATCGCGAGTGTAGCGAGCGGCAGCGTCAGGCGGACGGTAGCGCCACGTTTCCTGTGGTTCTCGGCCGTCACGCCGCCACCCAGCTTGCGCACCACGTTGACCACCAGGAACAGGCCGAGCCCACCGCCGGCGCGGCCCTTGCTCGACTGATAGGGTTTTCCGAGCTGCGCCAGCATTTCCGGTGCGAAGCCCGGGCCGCGGTCGCTGATCGAGAGCACCAGATTGTCGCCTTCGCGTTCGGCGACCAGCTCCACCCACTCGCGCGAAACTTCATAGGCATTGTCGAGCACGTTGAAGATCACCTGCTTCAGCGCGATGTCCGAGACGATCGCGACGTCCTCGCCAAAGGTGTTGACGAAATACAGGGTGCGCGCCGAGCGAGCGTCGCGCCATTCTTCGACCAGCGCAGTGACGAAGGCCGTCACCGTCGTCGGCGAGGATCCCTCGCCGCGCGCTTCGCCGGCCGAGACCAGAATGCCCGTCACGATGGTCTTGCAGCGTTGCAGCGAGGTTTCCATCTCGGTGAGGTCCTCGGCAAGCTCCCGATCGGCGGCGAGATCCGGCATGCGGCGCCAGTCGCTGAGGATGACCGAGAGCGAGGCGAGCGGGGTGCCGAGCTCGTGCGCCGCGCCGGAGGCGAGCAGGCCCATACGGACGATGTGATCCTGCTCGGCGGCGTGCTGGCGCAGCGCCGCCAGATGCGCATCGCGCTCGCGCAAATTCCTGTTGATGCGGGTGACGAACACGACCAGCAGCACGGCGTTGAGGATGAAGCCCAGCAGCATGCCGGTGACGGTGAGCGTATAGGTCTCGCTCAGCGGATTCGGCGGCAGATCGAGCGGCCGGTAGGCCATCGTCAGCCAGACGAAGCTCGCGCAGCTCAGCGCCACCAGCGACCAGGTCGAGCGAGCATCGAGCAGCACCGCGCCGAGCGTGACCTGGAGCAGGAACAGCGAGGTGAAGGGATTGGTGGCGCCGCCGCTGAGGTAGAGTTGCGCGGTCAGCGCGGCGACATCCAGCATCAGCGCGACCAGGAGCTCGTTGTTGGTGATCGCGGCGCGATGGCGCACCCAGACCAGGCTCGAGACATTGAGCAGCACCAGCGCGCCGATCACCGCGCCCATGCGGGTGAGGGGCAGGGGAATGCCGAGCCAGAAATGCACGCCGCCGATCGTCACGATCTGGCCGACCACCGCGGTCCAGCGCAGCTGGATCAGCAGCGCCATATTCTTGCGGTTGGTCTCGTCGTCGGTTGGGGCAGCGCCGATCAGCTCGCTGCGCGCGTCCGCCTGCGATTGCAGCGTGACGGCGAGCTCGCCGTAAGTGTTCCCGTCGTCAGGTCGGTTCGACGATCGTTCCAGCATCTGATCCCGTCCTGCGAGCGGAGGCATCCGAGCCGCCGGCCGTTTCGTGGACGAAGCGTGTGCGGCGGAACAGCCCGCCGCGGAATGTGACGAAAAGCCGGCCGGCCAGCATGAAAGCCAGGGCAAACCACGTCAGCGCGTAGATCAGGTGGTTATTGGGAAAGCGGACCACGGTCAATCCGCCGATTGGACCGCTGCCGGATCGTGATCCGGCGTCAGCATCGACGAAGAACGGGGCGACGTTCGTCAGGTCGCGCGCGGCCGCAATCGCGGCGACATCGCGCGAATACCAGCGGTTGTGCTGGGGTACGTTGTCCCGGAGGAAGCCGCCTTTCGGCTCGGTGATGCGCAGCAGCCCGGTGACCTCGATCTGGCCGTCGGGATTGCCGGCCTGACGCGTCGATGGGTCGCGCCGCTCGGACGGCACGAAGCCGCGATTGATCAGGACAAGCGTGCCGTCGCTGCGCTGGAGCGGCGTCAGCACCCAATAGCCGGGGCCTTCCTCGGTGACGGCCTGAACCAGGGTCTCGCGGTCGTGCAGGAAGCGGCCGGACACGCTGACATGCCGGTATTCGTCGCCTGCGGCGGTGATCGCCGGCCAAGCCGCGCGCGCGGGGATCGGCTGGGCCGCGGCATGAACGCGCTGCTCGACGCGGTCGATCAGCGCGAGCTTCCAGGCGCGGCGCTCGACCTGCCAGACCCCGAGGGCGATCAGAACGACGAAAGCCGTGAGCGAGAGAGCCGTGAGCCACAGGGACGGGCGCGCAGCCTTTGCGGGGCCGCGCACGTCGTTGTCCTCGGGGCTCACGAGATCGCTCACTTCATTCCCGTCATCTCGTGGATCGGCATCATGTTGCTGTTGAGGTGGTTCATCACCCACAGCGAACCGGACAGCGCGATCACCACCATCACGATGGTGAAGATCAGCGCCATCATGCTCCAGCCGTTCTCGGACTTCGGGCTCATGTGCAGGAAGTAGATCATGTGCACGACGATCTGGACGACCGCGAACGCCATGATGACCAGCGCGGTGATCTGCTTGCTCGGCAGCGTGCCGCTCATCACCAGCCAGAACGGGATCGCGGTGAGCACCACCGAGAGCACGAAGCCGAGCATGTAGCCCGAGAACGTGCTGTGGGCGTGGCCGGTATCGTGGTGATGGTCGCCCGCGTGGGCGGCGTGGGTGTCGGTGTTCATCGCAGAACTCCCAGGAGATAGACGAAGGTGAAGACGCCGATCCAGACCACGTCGAGGAAGTGCCAGAACATCGACAGGCACATCAGGCGGCGGCGGTTGGCCTCGATCAGGCCGAAACGCCAGACCTGCACCATCAGGGTCACCAGCCAGATCAGGCCGCAGGAGACGTGCAGGCCGTGGGTGCCGACCAGGGTGAAGAAGGAGGACAGGAAGGCGCTGCGCTGAGGCGTCGCGCCCTCGTGGATCATGTGGGCGAACTCGGTGAGCTCGATGCTGATGAAGGCGACACCGAACAGGCCGGTGATCGCCAGCCACATCTGGGTCTGGCCGACCTTGTTCTGCTGCATCGTCAGCATCGCAAAACCATAGGTGATCGACGACAGCAGCAGCATCGAGGTGTTCACTGCAACCAGGTTGAGGTCGAACAGGTCCTTCGGCGCGGGTCCGGCGGCGTAGTTGGCGCCGAGCACGCCGAAGGCGGCGAACAGCATCGCGAAGATGAGGCAGTCGCTCATCAGGTAGATCCAGAAGCCGAGCGAGGTGCTGTAGCCTTCCGGATGCGGGTGTTCGTCGGCAAGATAGAAGACCGGCTCGCCGGTTTGTGACGGATTGATAGCGACAGTCATTTACTTGACTCCGGCGAGCAGCTTGGTGCGCGCGTCCTCGGTCCGGATGACGTCGTCAGCCGGAATGTCGAAGTCGCGGTGATAGTTGAAGGTGTGACCGATCCCGACGGCGAGCATCGCGATGAAGCTCGCAGCCGCCAGCCACCACATGTACCAGATCAGACCGAAGCCCATCGCGGTGGCAAAGCCGGCGAGGATCACGCCGGTGCCGGTGCTGCTGGGCATATGGATCGGCTTGAACCCGGTGAGCGGACGCTGATAGCCGCGCTTCTTCATGTCCCACCACGCGTCATTGTCGTGAACAACGGGGGTGAAGGCGAAGTTGTAGTCCGGTGGCGGCGAAGAGGTCGCCCATTCCAGCGTACGTGCATCCCAGGGGTCACCGGTGACGTCCTTGAGCTGCTCGCGCTTGAGGAAGGAGACCGCGAACTGGATCAGCATGCACCCGATGCCGAGCGCGACGAGGCCGGCGCCGATCGCGGCGATGACGAACCAGATCTGGAGCGAGGGATCGTCGAACACGCGGAGGCGGCGGGTCACGCCCATCAAGCCGAGCACGTAGAGCGGCATGAAGGCCATGTAGAAGCCCGTGACCCAGAACCAGAACGACAGCTTGCCCCAGAACGGATCGAGCCTGAAGCCGAACGCCTTCGGGAACCAGTAGTTGATGCCGGCGAACGCGCCGAACACCACGCCGCCGATGATCACGTTGTGGAAATGCGCGATCAGGAACAGGCTGTTGTGCAGGACGAAGTCGGCCGGCGGCACTGCGAGCAGCACGCCGGTCATGCCGCCGAGCACGAAGGTGAGCATGAAGGCGATCGTCCACAGCATTGGCAGTTCGAAGCGGATGCGGCCGCGATACATCGTGAACAGCCAGTTGAACATCTTCGCGCCCGTCGGGATCGAGATGATCATCGTGGTGATGCCGAAGAACGAGTTGACGCTGGCGCCCGAGCCCATCGTGAAGAAGTGGTGCAGCCAGACCAGGTACGACAGGATGGTGATGACCACCGTGGCGTAGACCATCGAGGTGTAGCCGAACAGCCGCTTGCCGGAGAAGGTCGAGGTCACTTCCGAGAAGATGCCGAAGGCGGGGAGAACCAGGATGTAGACCTCGGGATGGCCCCAGATCCAGATCAGGTTCACGTACATCATCGGGCTGCCGCCGAAATCGTTCGTGAAGAAGTTGGTGCCGACGTAGCGATCGAGCGAGAGCAGCGCGAGCACGACGGTCAGGACGGGGAAGGAGGCGACGATCAGGATGTTGGTGCAGAGCGCGGTCCAGGTGAAAACCGGCATCTTCATCATGGTCATGCCGGGGCAGCGCAGCTTGACGATGGTGCAGATCAGGTTGATGCCGGACAAGGTCGTTCCGACGCCGGCGACCTGCAGCGCCCAGATGTAATAGTCGACGCCGACATCAGGACTGTAGCCGATGTTCGACAGCGGCGGATAAGCCAGCCAGCCGGTGCGGGCGAATTCGCCGATGAACAGCGAGGCCATCACCAGCACCGCGCCGCCGACCGTCATCCAGAAGCTGAAATTGTTCAGGAACGGGAACGACACGTCGCGCGCGCCGATCTGCAGCGGCACCACGTAGTTCATCAGGCCGGTGACCAGCGGCATCGCCACGAAGAAGATCATGATCACGCCGTGGGCGGTGAAGACCTGGTCGTAGTGATGGGCCGGAAGGAAGCCTTCGGAACCGTTGAACGCGAGCGCCTGTTGCGCGCGCATCATCAGCGCGTCGGCGAAGCCGCGCAGCAGCATCACGATGCCGAGGATCATGTACATGATGCCGATGCGCTTGTGGTCGACGGTGGTGAACCACTCGCGCCACAAATAGCCCCAGAGGCGGAAATAGGTGACGCCGGCGAACAGCGCGCCGCCGCCGAGCGCGACCATCACGAAGGTGCCGACCAGGATCGGCTCGTGCAGCGGCAGTGAATCGAGGCCGAGACGGCCGAAGATGAGCTTGAGAAGATCAGGAGACATGCTGGATCTCTTTAGGAATCTGACTTCGGACGTTGTCCGAGGAAGAACGACGAGGACTTCAGCGGCGCGAAGGTCGGTCGCTTCAGGCCGGCGCCGGTCAGTGGCGCGGTGTCGAGCGGCGCCTTGATCGCGGCGGTGGTGACGCCTTGCGGCGCCTCCGGCGTGCAGGTGCCGGCGACGAAGGTCGGCTCGGGGCCGAACACGGTGCCGCGGCGGGCATACTTGTCGTAGGCCAGCGGCAGGGTGTTGTTCAGGCCCTCATGGCCGTTGCCGCCCTTGGCGTCGATCGCCATCATCTCGCTCTGGCACATCTTGCCGGTCTCGACGCACATGTTGAGGATCAGGCGATAGAGGTCGGCATCGACCGTGCCCCAACGGCGCACCGGCTCGTTCTCGCTCGGCTTCTCGAGCTGGAGATATTCGGCGCGGCCGAGCGAGCCGCCGGCGGATTTGGCCTGTGCGACCCAGGCGTCAAAACCCTTGTCGTCGAGGCCGTGGAAGGTGAAGTGCATGCCGGAGAAGCCGGCGCCGCTGTAGTTCGCCGAAAAGCCCTTGTAAGCACCGGCGTGGTTGATCACGGCGTGGAGCGACGTCTCCATGCCCGGCATCGCGTAGATCTGTCCGGCGAGCGCGGGGATGTAGAACGAGTTCATCACCGAAGAGGCGGTGATGTGGAAGTTGATCGGGCGGTCAACCGGCGCGGCGAGCTCGTTGACGGTGGCAATGCCGTAGTCGGGGTAGATGAAGAGCCACTTCCAATCGAGCGCGACGACATCGACGTCGAGCGGGGCCTTGGACTGGTCCACGGCACGCTCCGCATGGATGCGGCCGATGTTGCGATAGGGGTCGAGCAGATGCGTCCCCATCCAGGTCAGCGCGCCGAGGCAGACGATGATCAGAAGCGGTGCCGACCAGATCACCAGCTCGAGCTTGGTCGAGTGGTCCCAATCCGGCTCGTAGCGGGCCGAGGTGTTGGACTGGCGGTAGCGCCAGGCGAACAGCACCGTCAGTGCCATCACGGGGACGACGATCAGGAGCATCAGGACGGTGGAGATGATGACGAGGTCGCGCTGTTGCGCCGCGATATCGCCGGCTGGCGCCAGCACGACGTAGTTGCAGCCGCTGAGCGCGACTGCCAGGGGTAGCAGCCCCAGGATCTTGAGACGGGACACGGGCCGAGCCTTTGAGAATGAGTTTCCTTTGCGGGGCCAATGGGTAGCTGCGGCGCAACAATCCGGACATTGGACAATTTGTCCAATGTTGCAGTGCGGAATGTTGCGCCAAACAGGGCCGGATTGTCCGGCGCCCCGCCGGGCGGTCGGCTTTGGTTTTCAGGACGTTAAGGGCGCACGCATGGCGACGGCACAGACCCCCGCAATGGCAGACCTCCACTCGGGTGAGCACGGCCACGACCTGGCCAGTCCCGGCGAGATCGCCATCGGCGTCATCATCGGCCGCACCTCGGAATTCTTCGACTTCTTCGTCTACGCGATCGCCTCGGTGATCGTGTTTCCGCGCCTGGTGTTCCCGTTCACGAGCGAGCTGACCGGCACCCTCTATTCCTTCATGATTTTCGCGCTGGCCTTCATCGCCCGGCCGATCGGAACCGTCATTTTCATGACGGTCGACCGGGAGTACGGCAAGACGGCCAAGCTGGTCTCGGCGCTATTCCTGCTCGGCACCGCCACCGTGGCGCTCGCGTTCCTGCCCGGCTATCACGACATCGGCGTTGCCGCGATCTGGCTGCTGGCGCTGGCCCGTATCGCGCAGGGTCTGGCGTGGGGTGGTGCCTGGGACGGCATGGCCTCGCTGCTGGCGCTGAACGCACCGGCCTCCAAGCGCGGCTGGTACGCGATGGTGCCGCAGCTCGGCGCTCCGCTCGGGCTGATCGTGGCGAGTGCGCTGTTCGCCTATTTCGCCGGCAACCTCTCGGCTGACGATTTCTTCGACTGGGGCTGGCGCTATCCGTTCTTCGTGGCCTTCGCCATCAACGTCGTGGCGCTGTTCGCGCGCCTCCGCATGGTGACGACCGAGGAATATGCATCGCTATTCGAGACCCGCGAACTGCAGCCCTCGCGCATCTCCGACACGGTCGCGCGCGAAGGCCACAACATCATGCTCGGTGCGTTCGCGCCGCTGGCAAGCTTCGCGCTGTTCCACATGGTCACGGTGTTTCCGCTGTCCTGGGTGTTCCTGTTCACCCGCGAAAGCCCGGTGCGCTTCCTGATCATCGAGATCGTCGCCGCCGTATTCGGCGTCGCCGCGATCGTCGCCTCCGGCGTCATCGCCGACCGCGTCGGCCGCAAATCGCTGCTGATGGGATCGGCGATCGCGATCGCGATCTACAGCGGCTTCGCCCCGCAGCTGCTCGATGCCGGCGCGTTCGGTGAGACCATCTACATGGTGATCGGCTTCATCCTGCTCGGCCTCTCCTTCGGCCAGTCCTCGGGCGCGATCGCCTCGAACTTCAAGCAGATGTATCGCTACACGGCGTCCGCGCTGACATCGGACATGGCTTGGCTGTTTGGCGCCGGCTTCGCTCCGCTGGTCGCGCTGCTGCTCGCCACCAATCTCGGCGTCATCGCCTCGGGTGCCTATCTGCTCTCCGGCGCGTTCTGGACCCTGCTCGCGCTCTGGCTTAGCGGCCAGCGCGAGGTCGGCGACATGGACGCGGGCGAAACTTCGAACTGACGGGAATAAAACTCGGGCCGGACGATCCTGTTTGCTGCCGCAAACAGGAGATCACATGAACGTCCGGTCGAATTCCGTCCTCCCGCGAAGCACGACAAGCCTGGCTCTCGCCGCGATCGCGCTGCTATGCGCAGCCGGCCCCGCCGGCGCGACCGGCAACGTCGCGCGCGGCCAGATGCTCTACAAGGGCTGTGCCGACTGCCACTCGATCGTCGAGAACGGCGTCGGGCCGATGCACAAGGGCGTGGTCGGGCGCAAGGCGGGCAGCGTACCCGGCTACGATTACTCGCCCGATCTGAAGAACTCGGGGATCGTCTGGACCGAGGAAAATCTCGACAAATGGCTGACCGGACCACAGGCCATGGTGCCGGAGACCAAGATGTTTTTTGATGTCCCGGACGCGCAGGATCGTGCCGACATCATCGCGTATTTGAAGGAGAAGGCGCGGTAATCTCGTCCGGCAGAGCAGGTCTCGTAGGGTGGGCAAAGGCGCGTAAGCGCCGTGCCCACGACCCGTTTCCATTATTTGTGGATGGTGGGCACGCTCCGCTTTGCCCACCCTACGGCACCAGTCGTTTCGTCAGTCCGTCACGATCTTCACGCGGTCACGCACCTTCACCTGCGCGGTGCGATCGAGGCCGTTCAGCACACGAAATCGTTCGGCGGGATGATCGACGCCGGCCATGCGGTGCGACAGCGATTCCACGGTGTCGCCGGGCTGCACGGTGATGACCTTGATGCGCAGCGGACGCGCAGCCTGGATCTCCTCGAGGGTCAGGCGGCGGAACGAATTGACGGTCTCGCGCGCATTGCGCTCGCTCTCGGTCGACTTCTGCCGCGTGGCGAAGATGAAGCGATAGACGTCGCTGCCGAAGCGCAGCGCATAGACCTTGAACGACCACTGGTCGCCCTTGGCGGCGGCGGACGCGGCCGGAAAACCGTTGATGGTGATGTCCTCGGTGGAGGCCTTCTCGACGCCTTCCATCCAGCCGGAATTGAGGTAGTCGCCGAGCGACTGCTCGGCGGGCACGCGCACGACGTCAAAGCGCATCGCCTGCGAGCCGCCCTCGCGCACGCCGATCACCGCCTGCGCGGTGTTGTCGAGCGTGAAATTGTCCGGCGCCTGGAAGGTGAAGCCGAGTTTGGGATGCAGGAAGCGGCGGCCGCGGACAAAGCCTTCGCTCGGGTCCTCGCCAAAGACGAGGTTATCGATCGCGGCGAGATAGCTCTCGCGGTCGCGCTCGCCGCCTTCCGGGGCAACGTATTGCCGCGCAATGGTCTGCGCATTCTGCACGCGTTCGGGCGTGGCCGGGTGCGACGAGGTGAAATCCTGCGCGCGTGGATCGAGCGAGCTCTTGCCGGCCTTCAGCTCGGCATTGCGCTCCATCGCGGAGAGAAAGCGTGCGGCACCATACGGGTCGAAATGCGCCTTGGCGGAGATGCCGACGCCGATGCCGTCGGCCTCGAATTCCTGATTGCGCGAGAAGCTCGCCATAGTGAGCTTGGTCTTGGCGAGCGCGAGCGCGGTCAGGTCAGGATCGTTGCTCATGTCGGTCACGACGCGGGTGACGATCGCGGCCTGGCGCGCCTGGTCCTCGCGCATCGCGGCGTGCTTCGACAGCACATGCGCCATCTCGTGGCTGAGCACGGAGGACAATTCGGAGGTGTCACTGGCCAGCGCGAGCAACCCGCGGGTGACATAGAGTTGGCCGTTCGGCAGGGCGAAGGCGTTCACTGCGCCGGAATTGAGAATGGTGACCTTGTAGCCCTGATCGGGGCGGTCGGACGCCGCGACCAGCCGGTCGACGGTCTTGCTGACCAGTGATTCCAGCCTGGGGTCGTCATAGGTGCCGCCGTAGCTCGCCAGGATGCGCTCGTGCTCCTTTTCGGTGGCGGGGGTCTGCGCGACGGCCGGCTTGGGTTTCGGCATCGCCACCGTCGGCGGCGCCGCCGCGGTCTGGAACCGGTTCATGTCCCCGCAACCGGCAAGCGCGGTGCCGAGCACAAGGCAAAGCGCGGCCGGCGCAGCCCGCAGGCGGCGGCCATCACCTCGTCCGTGCCGTTCTAGCACCCCATTCACGTCGCTTAACCCGTGCCCGGCCCTTTAAGGCCTTACCCCAATAGGCTCGCTTGCGCCCAGCAATTCAACCTGTCCCAAGAGACGCACGTCGATACGCGGCCCCGCAGTCCCCTCAACCCAGCCCCGGACACGAACACGTCGATTTTCCAGAGACTTAAGGGGCATTCCGGCGCCCTCGAACGCCGGCAGCGCGCGCTTTGAAATAGTCACAGCAAAGCCGTGTGTCCAGTTCCGTCCGAAGTTGAGGTAGGTCGTTGCCCCAGCTTGCCGGACTGACAGGACTTTGCCCTCGACCACCATAAAGCGCCCGATCCCGGCCAAAATATCGTCCGGACTTTCCGCGTTTTTTATGGCCGACGGGTCAGCCCAGTTGCCCTTTTTTTGGCGCCTCGCCTCGGCCTCAAACGACATCAGGGCGGCGGCGCACGCTTTGTCTGCGATCTCCGCCGAAACCAGGGCGTCGCCCTGGGCGAGCAGCATGGCCTGCACCGAGGTGTCGCTTTCGGCGATGAACACCAGCGCGCCCTGGCGGCCATAGCGGTCGGGTGTGTCGTCCGCGCTGCGCAGTGCCACGTCGCGGCCGACGAGCAACGAGGTCAGCGCTTGCCTGGTCGATGCGGTGGGTTCGATTCCGGCGAGGCGAACTTCGCGACCATCGTCGAGGCGGATGCTGCGCGCGTCGACGACGGCGGCAACGCGACCTTCGCCCTGTGCCTCGAATTGGCACGGCGCGGCGACCGCGGTGCGACCCACGGCGAGAACAAATACGACGATGAGGTGAAGCCGTTGCGCCACGAGACCCGGAGAGGTTGCGTTACGAACCGATTTTAACTCAAGCGCGGTGTGGCGCGAAAGGGCTTCCTCACGCTCCTTCATTGTGAGCGCAGCGAAGCAATCCCGAATCTTTTCGCGGAGGCAGTCTGGATTGCTTCGCTGCGCTCGCAATGACGTGAATATATTTGTCCGCAACACACCATTCCGCTTTGCGGAAATCGCGGACAGAGCATGCGGCCTGTTCGCACCTGCGCTTGCTGCGCTCTTGCGCATGCGGCATGATTGCGGCAACAGCGTTTGCCAAGAGCAATAATCAAGCCGCCATTCAGAGCCAGGCGATCAAGGGAGGTTTTTCGATGAAGCATGTTTTGTCGGGCATTTTTGCTGCCGCGTTGGCTCTCAGCGCGAATGCTGCGCAGGCCCAGGACAAGCCACCCCTGAAGATCGGCGGCATCCTCGACATGTCGAGCCTCTATGCCGACATCACCGGCCCCGGCAGCGAGACCGCAGCCAAGATGGCGGTGGAAGATTTCGGCGGCGAGGTGCTGGGGCGCAAGATCCAGGTGATCGCGGCCGACCATCTCAACAAAGCCGACCTGTCCGCCAACCTCGCCCGCGACATGCTCGACAATCAGGGCGTCGAAATGATCTACGACGTCGCGGCGTCCGCGACCGCACTTGCCGCCGGCGAGATCGCGAAGGCACGCAACAAGATCATCATGTTCAACGGCCCGGGCTCGATCCGTCTCACCAATGAAGCCTGCGGCCCCTACACCATCCACTACGTGTTCGACACCTACGGCCAGGCCAACGTGACCGGCCTTGCGGCCGTGAAGTCGGGCCTCGACACCTGGTTCTTCCTCACCGCCGACTATGCCTTCGGCCAGGACCTGGAGAAAGACACCAGCGCGGTCGTGACGAAGACCGGTGGCAAGGTGCTCGGCGGCGTGCGTCATCCGCTCAACACGTCGGACTTTTCGTCGTTCCTGTTGCAGGCGCAGGCCTCGAAAGCCAAGGTGATCGGGCTCGCCAATGCTGGCGGTGATACCGTCAACGCAATCAAGCAGGCGGCTGAGTTCGGCATCACCAAGGGCGGCCAGAAGGTCTCGCCGCTGCTCGCTTTCGTCTCCGATATCGACTCGATCGGTCTCGAGACCGCGCAGGGCCTGCTGCTGGCTGAAGCCTTCTATTGGGATCTCAACGACGACACCCGCGCGTGGTCGAAGCGCTTCATGGAGCGGACCAAACGGATGCCGACCTCGGCGCAAGCCGGCGTCTATTCCTCCGTCATGCACTATCTGAAGGCGGTGAAGGCGGCCGGCACGACCGATGCGGCTGCGGTCATCAAGGTGATGAAGGACACGCCGATCAACGACTTCTTCGCCAAGAACGGCAAGATCCGTGAGGATGGTCGCATGATCCACGACATGTACCTGTTCGAGGTCAAGAAGCCGTCGGAGTCCAAGGGCCGCTGGGACGACTACAAGCTCGTCGCCACCGTGCCCGGCAGCGAGGCGTTCCAGTCGCTGGAGCAGTCGCGCTGCCCGCTGGTGAAGAAATAACGACGTGACTCCGTCACGTCGTCATCCCGGGGCTCGCGCAGCGAGAGCCCGGGATCCATAGGGCGGCAGTAGCGGTTGAGAAATGGATTCTCAGATGCGCAATTGCGCATCATAGCTCGCGCTCCGCGCGCCCCGGAATGACAGAGCAAAACAACAACAAGGGAGACGCCCCATGAACGACATGGTCTTGCAGAAGCTCGAAGGCGGACTGCTCACCATCACCATGAACCGTCCCGAGCGAAAGAACGCGCTCAATCCCGAGATGGTCGCAGGATTGGTCGAGGCGGCGCGGCGCGCGGCCGACGATCCCGAGGTGCGCGCGGTGCTGTTCAAGGGGGCTGGCGGCTCGTTTTGCGTTGGCGGCGACGTCAAGTCGATGGCGGCGGGCCGTGCGCCGCTGCCGTTCGAAGTGAAGATGGCGAACCTCCGGCGCGGCATGGAAGTCTCGCGCATCCTGCATCAGATGCCAAAACCCGTGGTGGCGCAGCTCGATGGTGCGGCGGCCGGTGCCGGCCTTTCGATGGCGCTGTCGTGCGACCTGCGCGTTGCCAGCGAGTCCTGCAAGATCACGACGGCCTTCGCCAAGGTCGGCTTCTCCGGCGATTATGGCGGCACGTATTTTCTTACCCAGCTGCTCGGTAGCGCGAGGGCGCGCGAGCTTTATCTGACCTCGCCGGTGCTGACCGCGAAAGAGGCGCATGCGATCGGCATGGTGACCAGGGTCGTGCCCGACGCCGAGATCGATGCGGCCGCGCATGAACTCGCGTTGTCGCTGGCGCAGGGGCCGTCGATTGCACTCGGCTACATCAAGCGCAACATCAACAATGCCGAACACCTGCCGCTGGAAGATTGCTTCGACGGCGAAGCCATCCATCACACTCGCTGCAGCGACACCGAGGATCACAAGGAGGCCGCGAAGGCTTTCGTCGAGAAGCGCAAGCCGGCCTTCAGGGGCGCATGACGATGGCGCCCTATATGCGGCTGCGGCAGATTTGTCTGGTCGCGCCGCAGCTCGCGCCTGTCATCTCCGATATCGCCGAGATCATGGGCCTCGCCGTCTGCTACCGCGACGGCAATGTCGCCAAATACGGCCTGGAAAATGCGCTGCTCCCGGTCGACACGATCATGCTGGAGGTCGTCGCGCCCTTCAAGGGCGGGACCACCGCCGGCCGCTTCATCGAGAAGACCGGCGGCCGCGGCGGCTATATGGTGATCTTCTGCTGCAATGATCCGGACGAGCGCGGCCGCAACGCCAATGCGCTTGGCGTGCGCACCGCCAACGTCATCGACCATGCGCCCTATCACGGGGTGCAGCTCCACCCCCGCGACTGCCGCGCCGCTTTCATCGAGTTCAACCACACCGCAGGCAGTGACGACATTCTTGGCGCGTACCCGCCCGCGGGACCGGATTGGCAAAGCTTCATCCGCAAGGATGTGACGCAGGCGCTGACGGCCGTGGAGATGCAGAGCCCGGACCCGAAGGGATTGGCGACGCATTGGGGCAAGATCATCGGGGTCGCGGCTGATGGCCCTGAGCTGAAGCTGCCCAATGCGACGTTCCGCTTCGTGAAGGGGGCGAGCGAGATCATGAGCGCGCTGGAGTTTCAGGTGGCCGACGTGGCCCAGGTGCTGCACTCCGCCAAGGCGAAGGGGTTGGCGGTTGCGGGCAACGAGTTCCTGCTGGGCGGGGTGACGTTCCGCGTCAGTTGATTGGTTAGTCGTGATCCGTCACCCTGAGGTGCTCGCCTCTTCGGCGAGCCTCGAAGGGCGACGGCCACCGGCGGGGCCGTTCACCCTTCGAGGCTCCGCACGTGCCGCGTTGCGCCACGTGTCTCGCACCTCAGGATGACGGAGCAATATAAGAGCAAGGGTTCAACATGCCGCATCCGCTCGACAGCTTCTTCGCCCCCGCAAGCATCGCGCTGATCGGCGCATCGCGCGACCACGAAAAAATCCCCGGCCGATTGCTCGCGATGCTGCGCAAGAACGAGTATTCGGGAAAGATCTATCCGGTGAACCCGAACTACGCCGAGATCGATGGGCTCGCCTGCCACAAATCGATCGCGGAGATCGGTGCGCCGATCGATCTCGCCATCGTCATCATCCCTGCTCGTGCCGTGTTGCCGGCGCTCGAACAATGCGCGGCTGCCGGCGTCAAGAACGCCGTCATCATCTCGTCCGGCTTTGCCGAGGAGGGGGGCGACAGCGCGGCAATGCAGGACGCGATCGCAGCGCTGGCCAAGCGCACCGGCATGCGGATATCCGGCCCAAACGCCGAGGGCTTTTTCAGCCATGTGCAGCGCGTGGCGGCGACGTTCAGTCCGGCCGTAGACGTCAAGCCAGGTGTGGTGCCGCTGGTCGCTACGACGAAGCGGATTGGCATCGTCGCGCAGAGCGGCGGCGTCGGCTTTGCCTATTATCACCGCGCCAAGGCGCTCGGGATCTCGACGAGCTACGTCGTCAGCGCCGGCAATGAATCCGATCTCGGTGCCGGTGAATTTTTGGACTACATGGTGCAGGACACCGCAACCGACGTGATCCTGCTGTTCATCGAGGGCATCCGCGACGTCGACAAATTCCTCGCGGCCGCGCGGCGCGCGGCGGAGTTGAAGAAGCCGATCATCGTCACCAAAGTCGGCCGCTCCGGTGCGGGCGAGCGGGCGGCAGCCTCGCACACCGCGAGCATGGCCGGCTGGTCGGCGGCCTATGACGCGGTGTTCGCCAAATACGGCTTCATCGTCTCCAATGATCTCGACGAGGCGCTGACGATCGCGGCTTTGCTCGTGAGCAATCCGCTGCCGAAAGGCGATCGCGTCGCCGTGGTTACGACGTCGGGCGGCGCCGGTATCTGGGGCGCAGATGCGGTTGCGCTGCAAGGCTTGCATGTGCCGGAGCTGTCCCTGCCCATTCAAGCGGAGATCGGCAAGCTGATGCCGTCCTACAGCACCGCACGCAACCCGATCGACGTCACCGCGCAAGGCGTGACCTCGGGCGGCCTGCAGAAGAGCGTCGATCTGCTCACGGTGTCCGATGAAGTCGACGCGATCCTGGTCGTGCTGTCGCTGTCGAGCGACGTGCGCAAGCCCTTCAAGGAGCCGGAGCTGACACCGGTTCTGGCCGTGCAGCACAAGCCGGTGGTGTTCTATTCCTATACGGTACCGTCCGACTTCGCGCGGCGCGAGATGGCGAAGTCGGGCGTTGTGGTCCTGTCTGGCCTCACCCATGTCGGCGTTGCGATGCGGCGGATCGCCGACTACGCGAAGTTCAGCCTGCCGAGGGCCGCCGAAGAGGTGCGGCTGCCGGCGCGCGATCTCTCGGCGCACCTGACGTCGCCGGTTTTGTCCGAAGCAGACAGCAAGGCATTGCTCCGAGCCGCCGGCATCACGCTGCCGGATGAGGTGCTGGTCAAAGAGAAGAGCGAGCTGGATGCGGCGGTCGCCCGCGTCGGCCTTCCGCTGGTGATGAAGATCCAGTCGCCCGACATTCCGCACAAGAGCGAAGTCGGCGGCGTGCGCGTCAATATCAACACCAAGGGTGAAGTGTTTCTGGCGTTCGAGGCGCTGGTCAACAATGCCCGCAAGCATCGGCCGGAGGCGGCCATTCAGGGCGTGCTGGTCGGGCCGATGGCGAAGAGAGGTGTCGAGATCATCGTCGGCACGATGACGGACGAGACGTTTGGCCCGATGATGATGGTGGGCCTCGGCGGGATCACCACCGAGCTGTTTCGCGACGTCGTCTATCGCCCCGCACCGGTGAGTGCTGAAGAAGCCGGCGCGATGCTGGCGGGACTGAAGGCCGCGCCGCTGCTGAACGGATTTCGTGGAGCGGCAAAGGCGGATGTCGCGGCGCTGGCGCAGCTGATCGCGGATGTCTCAGTGCTTGCCGCGCGGCATGCCGGAGAGATCGCGGAGATCGAGCTCAACCCGGTGCTCGTGCATCCGGAGGGGCAGGGCGTGACGATCGTGGATGCGCTGGTGGTGGGACGGAAATAACGCGTCAAATCCACACTGTCGTCCCGGCGAAGGCCGGGACCCATAGCCACAGGCAGTGGTTTGGCGAAGACTCGGAGTAGGCGCCTCGCGCCACACTCTTCCCTGTGGTTATGGGTCCCGGCTTTCGCCGGGACGACATGGGAGAATATGGTGACGCCAGAGTGATATGGCGAACGCCGCCGCAGTCACCGTCCCTTGAAATTCGCCACGCGCCGCTCTTCCGTGGCCTTCACGCCTTCCTTGAAATCTTCCGTCGCGCGCAGGCGGGTTTGTTCGGCGAGTTCGTGATTGGTCGCGGCCATGACGCGATCGGCGAGGCCGGCGCGCATCGTGGCGCGGGTGGAGAGCAGGCCGAGCGGGGAGCATTCGGCGATCTCGCCGGCGAGCTTCATCGCGGCTGATTTCACCTGGTCCTGTGGCACCAGCTCGTTGGCGAGGCCCCACTTGTACGCTTCCTCGCCGGTGACGCGGCGGCTGGTGTAGAACATCAGCTCGGCGTTGTTCTTGCCGATCAGTTCGGGCAGCGTCGTCGTCAGGCCGAAGCCGGGATGGAAGCCCAGCTTGGTGAAGTTCGCGGAGAAACGCGCTTCGGGGCAGGTGACGCGGAAATCGGCCGATACGGCGAGCCCGAGGCCACCGCCGATGGCGGCGCCCTGCACGGCCGCGACGATCGGCTTCTTGGCGCGGAAGATGCGCACGGCCTGGATGTAGAGATGGTTGATGGGGCCGAGATTGTCGGCGGGGTCGCCCTTGGTTTTTTTCTCGGCTTCTTGCGCTTCCTGCGCCTGCCGCGCCGGATCGCCGAAATTGGCACCGGCGCAGAACGCCTTGCCTTGCGCCGAGAGAACGGAGGCGCGGATCTCGATGTCGCGATCGAACTCGTCGAGCGCGTCCGCGATCTGGTTGATCAGCGAGATGTCGAAGAAGTTGAGCGGTGGCCTGCGGATCTCGATGGTGCCGACGTGCCCGACTTTCTCGACGCCGATATCTTTGTAGGTGCTCATTCTTGTCTCCAATATCTCAGTAGCGAAGAACCACCTCTCCCATAGGGAGAGGTCGATTTGCGCCAGCAAATCGGGTGAGGGGATCAACTCTATCGTGCGACCCTAACCCCTCACCCGGCGCTACGCGCCGACCTCTCCCCATGGGAGAGGTGAACGGAGCCCGACGCCAGGGTTTCGATCCCATCTAGCGCAAGCCCAGTCCGCGGGCGATGATGCCGCGCAGCACTTCGGTGGTGCCGCCCTGGATGGTGAGTTTCGGTGCGGTCTTGATCGCGAAGTCGAGCTGCCGCTCCAGCGTCTCGCGGTTGGTCGCGGTCTCCTCGACGAAGGCCGCGAGATCGCGCACGCGATGTGGAAGCTGCTGCTCCCAGACCGTGCCGATGTCCTTGACGATGGACGCCTCCACCACCGGCTCCTTGCCGGCCTGCAGCATGCCGGCCACCGAGACCGACATGCGCCGCATGGTGTGGAGCTGCGCCACCAGCCGGCCGATGCCTTCGGCGCTGCGCGTATCCGGATTGGGACCGACCGCGCGGACCAGCTCGGTCAGCACGTAATAGGTCTCGAGGAAACGCTCGGGGCCTGAGCGCTCATAGGCGAGCTCTGACGTCGCCTGCTTCCAGGCGCCGTCGACCTCGCCGAGCACGTGATCCTCGGGCACGAAGAAGTCGGTGAAGACGACCTCGTTGAACTCGTACTGGCCGGTGATCTGGCCGATCGGGTTCACCTTGATGCCCGGCTGCTTCATCTTGACCAGGAACTGCGTCAGGCCGTGACGGCGGTTTTCCTTGGTCGGCGGCGAGGTCCGGAAGATCGCGATCATGTAGTCGGCGATGTGGGCCGATGAGGTCCAGATCTTGGTGCCGTTGATCAGATAGCCGCCATCGGTCTTGGTCGCGCGCGTCTTGGCCGCGAACAGGTCGGAGCCGGAGTTCGGCTCGCTCATGCCGATCGCAAAGCAGATCTCGCCGCGGCAGATGCGCGGCAGGATGTCCATCTTGATGTGCTCGGGCGCGTATTTGATCAACACGGGCCCGCTCTGGCGATCGGCGACGAAGAACCTCCGCGTCGGTGCGTTGGCGACGCGCATCTCCTCGGTGACCACATAGCGCTCGAGGAAGGAGCGCTCCTGGCCGCCGTATTTCTTCGGCCAGGTCATGCCGAGCCAGCCCTTGGCGCCGACCCGGCGGGAAAATTCCGGCGCGTCGGTGTCTTCGCGGTTGGGCTTGTGCGGATCGAAGGTACCGGCGGCGATCTCTTCGGCAAGGAAGGCTCGCACTTCCTTGCGCAGTTGCTCGCACTTCTCGGGCAGGCGGATCGGATCGAAACGAAGGGCAGCGGTCATGTGTTTCGTTCCCTGTTAGCGCGACGCCACGAGTGGCCACAATTCATCGGCGCCTCTGGAGGCGACGAGCTTGCCGAGCTCGACGGCCCAGTGGCTTTCGGAGCCGAAATCGTCACGCCAGGCCAGCGCTCGCAGCGAGTAGCGGTGCAGGATGTGCTCGATGGTGAAGCCGATCGCACCGTGGACCTGATGCGCGATGCCGCCACCCTTTTCCGCGGCTTCCGCGCAGCGGATCTTCGCGGAGGCGGCTTCGAGGTAGACCTCATCATTGAAGGACGTGGCGTTCGCGATGGCGTCGGCGGCCGAGGTCGCGGCTGCCAGCGCGGCGGCGGATTCGCCGGCGAGGCGCGCGAGATTGTGCTGCACCGCCTGGAATTTCGAGATCTTCTTCTCGAAGGCGACGCGCTCGTTGGAGTAGCGCACGGAGATGTCGAGCATGGATTCCAGCGCACCGGCGATCTGGAGGCTGCGCGCGACGCCGCCCATCAGCATCAGATTGGTCTGGTCAACGCCATCAGGCGCAACCTTGATGGTGACAGGCTGCACCTTGTCGAGCGTTACGGTATCGCTGTGGTCGTAGCCGAGATTGAGCCCGGATTCGATGCGGGCCTTGCCGGCATCGACCAGCGCGATCGAGACGCCGTCCTTGCCATGCGCGAGCACCGCAAAATGCTTTGCCGCCTTGGCAAAAGGCACGCCGCGGGCACGGCCGGAGAGTGAGCCGTCGGCATCAATCGTGATGCGATCCTTCGGCGAGGCCGGCAGTACCGTCATCTCGCCGTCGGGCGAAGCGATCTTCGCCTGCGCCAACAGCCAGCCCGCGAGCATGGTCTCGGCGAGGGGAACCGCGACGGCGAAGCGGCCGGCAGCATTCAGCAAGGCAAAACCATCGGCCAGGCTCGCGCCGGAGCCGCCGAGATCGTCGGGCACCCAGGCCAACGGCAAGCCGGCTTCGCTCAGCGCCTGCCACAGCGGCGCCTGCCACGAATTCTTCTTGTCGTTATTGATGGTCTGCGGATCGGCGAGATCGGCGAAGATCTTCTCCGCGGTCTCGACGACGATATTGTCACTCTCCGCCACAGCGTTCCCCGTGTTTTGCCATTGGCGCATCCTGCCCGAGGGGCGGCGCGCGATCTCTTCTTGCGCCCGATGATCCGAAAAAGCCATGGCCCTGACAAGCGTTGATCGCAGGCCCATCTGCATCGCCGGCATGGGGGCGAGGATCGAAAAATGCTAATTCCGCTTAGCGGAGTTTGCTCGATTTGCAGGGCGCGGCAAACTCGCTAAACAAGGCGCCACATTCAATCACGGGGAAGGAAATCCGGATGGCCAAGGACAGTTTGTGCGCAATCGTGACGGGGTCCGCATCCGGGCTTGGCGCTGCGACCGCGGAAATTCTCGCGCGGAGCGGCGCGCGACTCGTCATCAACTATTCGTCGAGCAAGACCGAAGCCGAGGCCACGGCGGAGCTCTGCCGCAAGGCGGGCGCTGCCGAAGTGCTGGTCGCGCAGGGCGACGTCTCGAAGGATGACGATTGCCGCAGGATCGTTGCAGCCGCGAGCGGCTGGGGCAAGCTGGACATTCTCGTCAACAATGCCGGCACCACCAAGCATGTCGCCCACGGCAATCTCGACGGGCTCTCGGCGGAAGATTTCCAGCGGCTTTATGCCGTCAACACGATCGGCCCGTTCCAGATGGTGCGCGCTGCGCGCAGCCTGCTCGAGGCCGGTGCAAACGCGTCGGGGCGCCCATCCGCCGTGGTCAACATCTCCTCCGTCGCCGGCATCAGCGGCGTCGGCTCGTCGATCGCGTATGCCGCGAGCAAGGGCGCGCTGAACACCATGACGCTGTCGTTGTCGCGCGCGCTGGCGCCCTTGATCCGCGTCAACACGGTGTGTCCCGGCTATATCGACACGCCCTGGTTCACCAAGGGCCGCGGCGAGGAACAGGCAAAGCAGGTGCGCGACAGCGTGATCGCGAAGGTGCCGCTCAAGGTCGCATCTTCTGCCGAGGACATCGCGCAGCTCGTCTGCTTCCTGGCGATGCCGGCCTCCAGCAACATGACCGGCGAGGTCGTGCGCATGGATGCGGGGATGCATTTGATTACGTGAAGTCGTGCTCCGCGCGCGCGGCAAACACAGCCGTCGTCCCGGCCTAGTGCGCAATTGCGCACGGGGGCCGGGACCCATAACCACAGGGCGTGGTTATGGCGCGAAGTCGGCAACTACTAATCTTCGCCAAACCAGGTTCGGTGGCTATGGGTCCCGGCCTTCGCCGGGACGACATCGAGTGTGTTGATAGACCACGCGCAAAGCGGCCGTGACTACCCCTTGATCACGCCGCTCGCGACCAGGCGGTGCCAGATGAACAGCACCACCACCGCGCCGATCGTGGCCATGATGAAGCCCGCGCCTTGGTCCGGGCTGTAATGGCCGATGGCCTGGCCGACGAAGGTCGCCAGAAACGCACCGACGATGCCGAGGATGGTGGTGAGGATGAAGCCACTCGGGTTGTTCGGTCCCGGTGCCAGAAAACGCGCGATGAGGCCGGCGACGAAGCCGACCACGATGATCCACAACAGGCCGCCCATGCTCATGTCAGTGCTCCCCTTGCCGAATGCGTAGATCCAACTTCGATTAAATTCGTCCCGAGATCTCGTTCTCGGTCGGCAGCCGTCCGTCCGGCGTCAGATGATCGACCACCTGCGGCAGGTATTGGCTGAGGCCGGAGAGCAGGTCGTCGCGCGACAGGCCGCTCTGGGCCGACAGGCTCTGGATCTGGTCGGCGCCGAGTGCGTTGGCGAGATCGCCGGGGCTGATGGCCTTGTTCTCGCCCTTGCCGACCCAGGTGCTCGCGGTCTCGCCGTGGCCACCCTGCTGGAGCTGGTTGAGGAGATCGCCGAGGCCGCCGCTGAGCACGGAGCCCGCCGCACCACCCGCGAGCAGGCCGCCGAGGCCGCCCTTGAGGACATCACCGAGGCCGCCACCGCCACCAAGCGCGCTACCGAGGCTGCCGCCCGGGCCCGCGTTCGCCGGGGGAGGGACAGGTGTCGGCGCCGATTGCGGCGCGGCGCCCGGCTGGCCTGCGGTGATATGCTTGAATGCCTTCCAGGCGAGCAGGCCGAGGATCGCCATCGTCATCGGCGACATGCCGCCGGACGATTGCTCTGAGCTCGGGGTGCTCGGGCCACGGGGACCGTTCTGCATGCCGTTGAGGACGTCGAGTAGACCCATGGTGCTCTCCTTTGGCGTCTCGTTCGGCGAGCTCTCGCCGCTGACTTGCCCCCCGGGGCAAAAACATATGGGGCTCTCATGACGGTTACAAGGCGGATGCGTCGTGATGGGCATGCCGCTCTACCTCTGCTATCGAAGGCCGGTCGTTAAGGGGAGCAAGATCTGGTGGTTACGGATCGACCGATCGTGGTGGCCGGCGCCGGCGCCATCGGCTGTTTTGTCGGAGGCCAGCTGGCAGCTGCCGGCCGTCGGGTCGCACTGCTGGTGCGGCCGCGGGTGAAGACCGAGATCGAGCGGTTTGGCCTGCGGCTCACGGATTTCGACGGCGCCGAGACGAAGCTGGATGCGGGCCGGCTCGCGCTGTCGGAGGATCCTTCCATCTTCCACAGCGCCGGCATCGTGCTGGTCACGGTCAAGAGCGCCGACACCGCCGATGTCGCGGACCAGATCGCGCGGCACGCGCCGCAGGATGCCGTCATCGTGTCGTTGCAGAACGGCGTCGGCAATGTCGCGGTGCTGCAGGAGCGGCTCGGCGGCCGGCGCGTGCTCGCCGGCATGGTGCCTTTCAATGTGGTCGCAATGGGTGAGGGGCGTTTTCACCGTTCGACCTCCGGCGACATCACCGTTGGCGAAGATGCCGACAACACGGCAGCGGCGCTCTCGGTGCCGGGGCTCAATCTGCGCGCCAGCCGCGACATCGCCGGCGTACAATGGGGCAAGCTGATCATCAATCTGAACAACGCGCTCAGCGCGCTGTCCGACATGCCGCTCGCCGCGCAACTGGCGAACCGCGACTGGCGAAGACTGTTCGCCGACCAGATGGCGGAAGGTCTGGCCGCGCTGAAGGCCGCCGGCATCACGCCGGCCTCGGCAACGCCAATCCCGTCGAACTGGACGCCGACCCTGCTGAGATTGCCCGACATGATCTTCAACGCGATCCTGGGGCGGACGATGAAGATCGATCCCGAGGCACGCTCCTCGATGTGGCAGGATTTGAAGCAGGGCCGCAAGACCGAGATCGACTATCTCCAGGGCGCGGTCATTGCGTTGGCGGAGCAGAACAATGTCGATGCGCCGCTGATGCGCCGCATTGTTGCGCTGATCAAGCAGGCGGAGACGGCCGGGAAGGGCCCGCCGGGGCTTTCGCCACAGCAGATCCGCGGCGCGGCTTGAGAGCGAGGGAGGAGCGGGATGAAGCGTTGTTTGATGATCGGGCTCGCGCTGGCCGCGCTGTGCGGCGCGTCGACGCTGGCCTGCGCCCGGCCACCGACCGTCACGAACTCTCCCGGCTACGATGCGCGCTTGCAGGAGAGCCGCAAGGCGTTGAGCAATTCACAGACGGCTCCGGAACCGGCTACGCCGCCGGTGACGACACCCAAGAAGAGCAAGAAGAAGCAGGCGCACTGAGGCAACAAACTCCACTGTCGTCGCAACTTTATCCCTTCTTCGCCGGCTTGCTCGGCGTCGGGCTGAACAGCTTCTTGATATCGTTCAAGCTCTCCGACAGCCGCGGCCATTCGCAGGAGAACGACCCCTTGGTGCAGGGCGTGCCCTTCTGGCGCAGCGCCTTCGGCCGTTCCACGGGCACCGGCACCCGCTCGACCTCGGTTCGCAACGCGACCTGCTGAAGCTGCTGCACCTGTTGTTCCTGCTGCTCGCGCTGCTGCCGCGCCGTGGCCTGGGCCGCTTCATTGCTGCGGCGCTGATCGGCGAGATAGGCGGTGTAGGATTCGTCGATCTTCTTCTGCTCGTCCGGCGTCGGGTTCGGCCCGGCGATGTCGAAGGTGCGATCCTGCAGGAAGTCGTAATAGGTGTAGCCGCCGCCCGCCTTGCGCCGGCCCGCGAACTTGGCATTGCAGTCTGCGAGCGCCGAGGTCTTCTCGGCCTTGGTCGGGGCTTTTTCGGCAGCGTCGGCGCATTCCTCGAAGTCAACCGGTGCGCGCTTCCACCATTGCGCGTGGGCATGCGACGACGTCAGCAGAAAAACTCCTGCTGCGGCAACGAGAAGCGGCGCCGCACGACGCGATGCAAACACGAACAACATTTTACGAGAGCATTCCCTGCGAAACTCAACCCAACCTGAGTCGGGCCTGATTTTTGCTCCATTATCGACGCCTTGTCACCCGTGGAACCCCGGAAAATCATGGCTGGGATGCTGACATTTTTTGCTTGACGTGGCGCAGGAGTCACAGCCGCACGGCACTGGATGCGTTTAGAATTTTATCGGTTTGAATCCAAAGGGGAAAGTCGGTCATGAGAGTGCTGGCCTGCATCGCCGCCGTCGCATTGGTTTTGATTTGCGATCGAGCGTTTGCCGCGGACGAGGATGCGCCCAATCGCAAGCCGGTGAAGGTCGTTGCCGATGCGCGGCTCTCGGTCGGCGGCCAGGGCATGCTGCCGCTCTATCTCTCCAGCGACTGGTCGATGCCGCTGCCTGCAATTTCCCGCGCCATCATCGTGCTGCATGGACGCCTGCGCAATGCCGACGACTATTATATGTCGGCTCATACCGCGCAGCTCGCGGCGGGTGGCGATGGCCAGAGCGCGCTGATGATCGTGCCGCAGTTCCTGGCCGAGATCGATATCGAAGCGCACAAGCTGTCCGCGGACACGCTGCGCTGGTCGCTGGAAGGGTGGGAGGGTGGCGACGCCGCGCTGGCGCCGAACCCGGTGTCCTCCTTCGAGGCACTCGACGCGATCCTCGCCAAGCTTTCCGACCGGCGTATATTCCCGAATTTGAAGCAGGTCGTGGTTGCCGGTCATTCCGGCGGCGGCCAGGTCGCGCAGCGCTACGCGATCGCCGGCAAGGGCGAGGTGGCTCTGTCGCGCCAGCACATCGACGTGCGCTATGTCGTCGCCAATCCTTCCTCCTATGCCTATTTCAGCAGCGAACGGCCTGAGCCGAAGATCGCCGCATCCTGCCCGGGTTACAACAACTGGAAATACGGCATGGACGCGCGTCCGCCCTATCTTGGCGACGCGACGCCGGTTGCGCTCGAGCAGCGCTATGTCGAACGTGAGGTGATCTATCTGCTCGGTACGCTCGATACCAATCCGGAGCATCCTGCGCTCGACAAGAGCTGCATGGCGAAGGCCCAGGGCCCGTATCGCTACGCGCGTGGCCACAACTATGTGGACGTGATGGCGAAGCGTGATCACGGCACGCCCAATCACAGGGTGTGGGACGTCGCCGGCGTCGGCCACGACGGCGACAAGATGCTGACTTCGAAATGCGGCCTCGCGGCGCTGTTCGATATTCCGGGCTGCGGCGCGGAGCGTTGATGCCTTGAAGGTCCGGCCCCGGCTGTTACACTTCGCGCCGTGAGCGTCTCATCCTGAGGCGCCGCCAAGAAGACGAAGTGGAAACGCCTGATGCTCCTGCCCCTGTCCGATGTGCCGCGCTGGTATGCGCAACGCAAACCCGAAGGCAGCATCGCCGTCCAGCATGGGCAGGATCGACTGACATGGGACCAGCTCGAGCGCGGTGCCAACCGGCGCGCGCGGGCATTTGCGGCGAAGGGCGTCAAGCCCGGTGATTTCGTCGCGATCGGATTGCCCAACGGCAACGCGTTCTTCGAGACCAGCTTTGCGGTGTGGAAATGCGGTGCGACGCCGACCTCGCTGTCGTGGCGGCTGCCGCGCGGTGAAGCCGCAGCCGTGCTCGAGATCCTCAGGCCGGCATTGGTGGTCGGCGGCGAGGCCGACTGGAATGCGCAAAATCGCCTGCCGGCGGATTTCGTGCCGGAAGGTTTTTCCGACGCGCCGATCGACCCGCCGGTGGCGCGCTACTGGAAGGCCATGACATCAGGCGGCTCGACAGGTCGTCCCAAGGTGATCCTCGACCACAATCCCGCGGTCGTCGACACGGCTGCAGCGCCGCCGCTCAACATGCCTTTCGGCGCCTCGCTGCTGAATCCGGGCCCGCTTTATCACAATGCGCCGTTCATCGTGTCGCATTATGCGCTGTTCTACGGCGGCAAGCTCACCGGCCTCGTCAAGTTCGACGCCGAGGAGACGCTGCGGCAGATCGAACGCGAGCGCGTGCAATGGGTCAATTTCGTTCCGACCATGATGCACCGGATCTGGGCGCTGCCGGAGAACGTTCGCAACGCTTTCGACGTGTCGAGCCTGCAGACCGTCTTCCACATGGCGGCTCCGATGCCGCCCTGGCTGAAGGAGAACTGGATCGCCTGGCTCGGGCCGGAGCGGGTCTGGGAGCTCTATGGCGGCACCGAGCGGCAGGGTGCCTGCATCATCTCCGGCACGGAGTGGCTGACGCACAAGGGCTCGGTCGGCAAGATCGGCGAGACGGCGAAGCTCCGCATCATCGGCGAGGACGGCAACGACGTCGCGCCCGGTGAGACCGGCGAGATCTACTTCCTCAACAATGACGGCAAGGATGCCACCTATCACTATCTCGGCGCCGAGCCGAAGCGTCGCGCCGACGGCTGGGAATCGCTCGGCGATATCGGCAGGCTGGATGCCGAAGGCTATCTCTATCTCGGTGACCGCCTCGCCGACATGGTGCTGCGCGGTGGCGCCAACATCTATCCCGCCGAGGTCGAGGCCGCCGTCTCCGAATGTCCCGGCGTCCGCTCCTGCGTGGTGGTGGGCTTGCCGGATCCGGAACTGGGCCAGCGCGTGCACGCCATCATCGAGCCGGAGGCGAATGCGGACGGCCAGGTCATTGCGGACGGCATGGCGGACTTCCTGAAAGACAGGCTCAGCCGCTACAAGCATCCCGAGAGTTTCGAGATCGTCAGCACGCCGCCGCGCGACGATTCTGGAAAGGTTCGACGCACGTTGTTGCGTGACGAGCGCGCCGCGTGGATGAAGGAGGGCCGTGCCTTCCGCATCATCCCTGCGAAGGCGCGGGCGCACGCCGAATAAGACATCACAGAGGGACTGAATTCCATGACCATCACCATCGCAGCGAACAGCGTGCCGAAGCCGCCGGCCGATATCATCGAGGGCTTTCGGAATGCGCCGACCTCGATCATATCAGACAATCTCGGCCGGTTGCCGGGTGCGGTCGGGCTGAAACCATATCATCGCAGCGGCAGGCTGATCGGCGCGGCCTTCACGGTGCGCACCCGGCCCGGCGACAATCTCGCCATTCACCGCGCGCTCGAGCTGGTCGGTCCAGGCGACGTCATCGTGGTCGATGGCGGCGGTGACGAGACCCGGGCGCTCGTCGGCGAGATCATGAAAAACATCGCGCAGTGGCGCAAGGCGGAAGGCTACGTGATCGACGGCGCGATCCGCGATGTCGCGGCCTTCGCCGGCGACGACTTCCCCTGCTTCGCCCGCGCCGTGATCCATCGCGGCCCCTACAAGAATGGTCCCGGTGAGATCAACGTGCCTGTCACGGTCGGCGGCAGCGTGATCTCGCCCGGCGACATCGTGGTTGGTGACGAGGACGGTGTGGTGTCGTTTCCCGCCGCCGGCGCCGCGGCGCTGCTGGAGGCGGTGCGCGTCCAGATCAAGCGCGAGGATGAGACACTGAAGGCTATCCGCGAGGGCCGCTATCAGGGGTCTTACGGCAAGTCGTGATCTGCGCGAGATGATTTGCCGACCGTTGCCGCTGTCGGAGGCTATTTCCAAATATTTTCCTCGCCAACGCGCTTTTAGCGGAGATCACTTCAAGTGCTGCGGAGTTACGCATTCGTCCTGCTTGCTGTTTTGATTCTGCTTCAGTTCACCTCCGGAGGACCGCCGGAGATTGGGACTCTTGCCTCCGATGGTGCGTCGACGACTTCTTACGGTCGAATGACGGAAGAGACGTACGCAAAAGCAAACGATCTTGCCGTGGATGCAGTTGGAAAGCGGTTTGCGGCAAGTGGAATCTTGCGATGCCCTGGCGGAGCCAGCAGTGCTCAAGTCACTGGCGCGCGCGACGTGATCACGACGGTTGCTCACGCATTCCGGGACGTCTGCAAGCCCCACACGCCGCCTGAAAAATGTAGATTCGAATACTATTTGGGAGCGGAGAGGCGCACCATTCCTTTGTCGGCGGCCGTATGGATGGGATCCTGCATCGACAGTGCGCCAAAACAGGGCAGCGCCGATTGGGCCGTCGCAAAGCTCGCATTTCCTGCCGACGTGACGCCCTACGAAATTTATGAGCAGCCCGAAACTCTGGTGGAGCGAGAGCGTGTTCTGGCGGTCGTGGGCTATGATATCGAAGCCACCGGTAAGATGGACAAGGCCGGGCCGTTCAACAAGACGATACAAGAGTGCCAAATCCGCGACGCGAGGGATTGGCGGACTTTTGAAACAAACTGCGAGTTCGAATTCGGAGCATCAGGCAGCGCCCTGTTTCGCCAGTGGGGCCGCCGAATGACGATGGTCGGCATCGTCTTCGGAGACTATCATGATAAAGATTATTGTCCGCTTGGCCGCTGCGAATTCCGGAGCCGCAAATGGTCGAGCTTGTTCGTTACCCTGAGGGGCGAGTTCAAGGACCGGCTCTTGGCCACTGTGCGTCAGTCTGAAGCTAAATAGAGATAAGGGGAGAGCGCCGTGAGCCAGAAGGACGAATTCCACAATCTCGACAATGCCGCCGATGGGCTGTTTCGCGAGCTGGCGGCAGGGGTGACCACGCGCATCTTCTCCGGCGAGCAAGCGATGTTGTCGGTGGTGACGCTGGCGCCGCATGCGCAAGGCAAGCTGCATCATCATGCCGAGGAGCAATGGGGCGTGCTGCTCGAAGGCTCTGCGATCCGTGTCCAGGGCGGCGAGGGGATTGCCGTTGAGAAGGGCGACTTCTGGCGCACACCCGGCAACGTGCCGCACACCATGCGCGCCGGCCCTGACGGCGCCCGCGTGCTCGATATTTTCAGTCCACCACGGCCTGAATACAAAAAGGCGGGGTCGGGTTTCGGGACGACCTGAAGTGCGTACGGATTCGGCCAAGCGAAGGGCTTCCGGTCCGGCCCCCGCTTTGATATGTACAGCCCCAGGCAACCTGCCGTTACCGGCGGGTTCCGCGGTCCCGTAGCTCAGCCGGATAGAGCGGCGGTTTCCTAAACCGTAGGTCGCATGTTCGAGTCATGCCGGGATCGCCATTCTCTTACTCCCCTCAGATCGCTGAAGCCGAAATCCGCGCAAAGCGCTTGCGATATTCGGCAGGCGTTACGCCGACATGGCGGGCAAACGCGCGGCGCAGCGTATCCGCGTCGGCAAAGCCGCAGTGCTTGGCCACTTGCTTGGGGGCTTCGTTTCCAAGCTCCAGCAGGCGCCTTGCAGCGTTGACGCGGGCTTCCTCGACCCAGGTGGCGGGCGTGATTCCGACCTCGGCACGAAACAGCCGCGCAAAGTGACGCGGACTGATGTCCATGCGCGCCGCGAGGCTCGCGACGCTGTGATCCAGTCCGGGATTGGCGGCGACCCAGCGCTGCAGCTCCTGCAGCGCGGCGCGGCCGGCGGGGACGGTCTCGCCCTTGCGGGTGAACTGCATTTGTCCACCCGGGCGTTTGAAGAACATGACGAGCTGGCTCGCAACTTTCATCGCGATCTCGCGCCCGAGATCCTCCTCCACGAGCGCGAGAGCGAGATCGAGCCCGGCGGTCACGCCGGCAGCCGTGCGGAGCTTGCCGTCGGTGACGTAGATCGCGTCCTTGTCGACGCTGACAGAGGGGAATTTTTCGGCGAGCCGGTCTGCGACCGCCCAATGCGTCGTGACCCGTCGGCCGTCGAGAAGCCCCGCCGCGGCAAGGAAGAAGGCGCCCGAGCATACCGACCCGAAGCGCCGGGTTTTGGAAGCGCGTCGGCGCAGCCAATCGATCACGACGCCGTCTGCCGGCACGTCGGCGGCGTTCGGGCATCCCGCGATCAACAAGGTGTCGATGCTGTCCTGGAAGCCGCGATCGATGACGCGGTCGGGGATCAGCCGCACGCCCGACGAACTGCGGATCGGACCCGGCCCTGCCCCCGCCACCATCAGCGCATAGGCCTCGTGGCCGGCCTGTAAGTTCGCCTCGGCGAAAACGTCGAGAGGCCCGGCAACGTCGAGAAGCTGCACCCCGGGCAGCGCAATGATCACGATAGTTCTCGATTTCAGCTTCGCGCGCATGTCCGGCTCGGTCGGTATTTGTCCGTTTTAGACGTGTTACGTCATTTGAGGACAAGCTAGCTCCGATCTAGCTTGCGGTCGAGCCAGGATTTTCAGGAGACCGTCATGCAAGAGATCACCGAAGCCACCGCCATCCCCGACAGCAAGCTGGCGCGCGCCATCACCGAGTACATCCGCGACACCGAGACGGATCTGCTCTTCAACCATTCCAGCCGCGTCTATCATTTCGGCGCGCTGGCCGGCATCCGCCGCGGGCTGAAGTTCGACCGCGAACTGCTCTATGCCGGCGCCATGTTTCACGACATCGGGCTGATGCCGGGCCATGGCAGCAAGCACGAGCGGTTCGAGGTCGATGGCGCGCACGCCGCGCGCGATTTCCTGCGCAGCCACGGCATCTCCGAACACGATGCCTACACGGTCTGGACCGCGATCGCGCTGCACACCACGCCGGGCGTGCCGCAGCACATGCATCCCGTCGTCGCGCTGGTGACGGCGGGCGTCGAGATGGACGTGCTCGGACTGACCTACAAGGAATACTCCGACGCGGAGCGCGAGGCGGTGGTGAGAGCGTTTCCGCGCACGCCGCACTTCAAGGAAGACATCATCCAGGCATTCTACGATGGCATCAGGCACAAGCCGGACACGACGTTCGGCAACGTCAAGGCCGACGTCATCGCCGACAAGGAGCCGCATTTTCATCGCGGCAATTTCTGCAGCGTCATCCGCGGTTCGCACTGGCACGGCTGAGTCAGTTGCGCCGCCGGCGGTTCTCGCGGTTTTGCCGCGCGTCAAGGCTCCAATAAAAAAAGATCGGCACTGCTTTGCGCGACATCGTGCTTGCGAAGCGAGGGCCGGATTCACATCTCCGCTCCCGCAATTCTGGGGTGTGGCCTTGGTTAACATGGCCGCCCAGTTGCGAATTGTGGAGATGAACTATGAACGTCAATGGTTTCGATGGCGCCTGGCTGATGCAGCCGGCGCTTTGGGCCGCGGCAGCGATCGCGCTCGTGATCCTGCTGCGGATTGCCAATATCTTTCGTTATATTCCGAACAATCAGGTTGGTATCGTCGAGAAGCTGTGGTCGACGACCGGGTCGATCGACGAAGGCTTCATCGCGTTGAACGGCGAAGCCGGTTACGAGCCTGAAGTGCTGCGCGGCGGCCTGCACGTGTTCTTTCCGTTCATGTACCGGATCCACAAATCGGATCTCGTCACGGTCGGACAGGGCAAGATCGCCTATGTGTTCGCGCGCGACGGCGCGCCGCTTCAGCCATCGCAGGTGCTCGGCGCCAACGACACCGAGGACAGGTCGGATTTCCAGGACGTGCGGCGCTTCCTGCTCGGCGGTGGCCAGAAGGGGCCGCAGCGCAAGATCCTGCGCGAAGGCACCTATGCGATCAACACGACGCAGTTCGCGATCATCACCGACGAACGCGTCTACGGTCATGCCCTCAGCGGGCAGGAGCGTAGCGTGCTCGACGCCATGCAGCTCACCATCGCCGAGCGCTGGGGCTTCGCGCCCGTCGTGCTCGCGGCCGATCATGATCTGGTCGGCGTGGTCACCGTGCATGACGGCCCGTCGCTGCCGTCGGGCGAGATCATCGCGCCAGAGGTCGGCACGGACTTGCGCGACGACGAGATCTTTCACAACAATTTCCAGGAGCCCGAGAAGTTTTTGGCGGCCGGCGGCTACCGTGGCCGGCAGCTCCAGGTCATCGTCGAGGGCACCTGGTACATCAACCGCCTGTTCGCGACCGTCGAGGCCGTGCCGAAAACGGTGATCCCGGTCGGCAATGTCGGCGTCGTCATCTTCTACACCGGCCCGCACAGCGACGACGTGTCGGGCGAGCAATATCGCCATGGCGAACTGGTCGTGAACGGCGGCCGCGGTGTCTGGAAGGACCCGCTGCTGCCCGGCAAATACGCGTTCAACACCTATGCCGGCAAGATCGAGATCATCCCGACCGTCAACTTCATCCTGAAATGGGTGCGCGGCGAGGTCGGTGCGATGAAGCTGGACGAGAACCTGTCGGAGATCTCGCTGATCACCCGCGATGCGTTCGAGCCGACGCTGCCGCTCTCGGTGGTGATGCATATCGACTACAAGAAGGCGCCGATGATCATCCAGCGCTTCGGCGACGTGAAGAAGCTCGTCGAGCAGACGCTCGATCCGATGGTCAGCGCGTTCTTCAAGAACATCGCGCAGAAGATGACCTTGATCGAGCTGCTGCAGAACAGGGCACAAATTCAGGAAGAATCGGCGGCGCAGATGAAGGCGAAGTTCGAGAGCTATTCGCTCGACCTCCAGGAAGTCCTGATCGGCACGCCGCGTGCCGCTGCCGGCGACCACACCATCGAGAACATCCTGATCCAGCTCCGCTCGCGCCAGATCGCGCGCGAGCAGATCGAGACCTACCAGGAGCAGGAGAAGGCCGCCGTTCAGGAGCGCGCGCTCAACGAAGCGAAGGCAACCGCGGCGGCGCAGACCGCGCTGACGCAGTCGCTGATCCAGATCAAGGTGAACGAGAACGAGGGCGCTGCCGCATTCGCCCGCGCGCAAAAGGACGCGGAGACCCGAAAGGTGACCGCCGCCGCGGTCGGCGAGCAGTCACGGCTCGAGGGCCAGGGCGAGGCCGATCGCGTGCTTGCGGTCGGTACGGCCAACGCTCAGTCGACAAAGCTCTCGGTCGACGCTTACGGCGGACCGGAGTTCAGGCTCGCCGAGCAGAACTTTGCGAAGTTCGCGGAAGCCCTGACCAAGATCAACCAGCCCTTGGTGCCGCAATTCCTGATGTCCGGCGCGCAAGGCCAGGAGAGCAACAATGCGGGCCTGATCCCGACCGCGATGCTGAGCTCGATGTTCGGCCGCATGATGCCCGATGCGCTGGAGCGGCTGAAGGAAGAGGCGCCGCGCGCGGATCGCAGGCCGAACGGGCATTGAGCGCTGTTGATTTGCTTGAACGGCGTGAAAATTGCTAACAGAAGCGACCGGGCTGGAAGCGCGCCTTCCAGCCCGGTCCATGCTTACCCAAGTTGCTTGCCCAAGTTGCTTGCCCACATTCGGAGACAATGATGCCTTTCGATTTGATCCTGCGCGGCGGACGGGTCGTTGACCCCTCGCAGAAGCTCGATGCGGTGACCGATGTCGCCTTTTCCGGTGGCAAGGTCGCTGCCGTCGGCAGCGGGCTCAAGGCGGATCCGGGCACAGACGTGCGCGACGTCTCGCAGTTCATCGTGACGCCGGGCCTGATCGATCTCCACACCCACGTCTATTGGGGCGGCACCTCGCTCGGCATCGATGCCGAGGAATTCTGCCGCGCTTCCGGCGTGACCACCTCGGTCGACACCGGCAGCGCCGGCCCCGGCAATTTCGCCGGCTTCCGCAAGCATGTGATCGAGCCGAGCCAGGTCCGCATCCTCGCTTATCTCCACGTCTCCCATGCCGGCATTTTCGGCTTCTCGCACCGGATCATGGTCGGCGAGAGCGAGGAATTGCGGCTGATGAATCCGATCGAGGCGGCGAAGGTGGCGGACGCCAACCGCGATGTCATCGTCGGCATCAAGGTGCGCGTCGGGCTGCACTCCTCGGGCACCTCGGGCGCCGTGCCGCTCGATATCGCGCTCCAGGTCGCCGACGAGGTCGGCATGCCCTTGATGGCGCATATCGACCATCCGCCGCCGACCTATGAAGAGGTGCTGGCGCGCCTGCGTCCCGGCGATGTGCTGACCCATGCGTTCCGTCCGTTCCCGAATTCGCCGGCGACCGCGCAGGGCACCGTGAAGAAGGCGGTGCTGGATGCGCGCGAGCGCGGCGTGCTGTTCGATATCGGCCACGGCAAGGGCTCGTTCGCGTTCAAGACCGCGCGCGCCATGCTCGCCAACGGCTTCTACCCGGACACGATCTCCTCCGACATCCATCAGCTCTGCATCGACGGCCCGGCCTTCGACCAGGTGACGACCATGTCGAAATTCCTCTGCATGGGCATGTCGCTGTCGGACGTGATTGCGGCCTCGACCGAGAATGCCGCAATGGCGTTGCGGCGGCCAGAGCTCGGCAGCCTCAAGCCGGGCAGCGTCGGCGACGCCACGCTGATCTCGGTGAAGCAAGGCCAGTTCGACTATGAGGACGTCGTCGGCGAGCACCTCATCGGCGACAAGAAGATCGTCTCCGAAGGCGTCGTTATCGGCGGCCGCTGGTGGCATCCGAATTAGGGCTTCGCCCCTTCCCGTAAGAACGGGGAGAGGAAGCTACTCGTTCTTGTCCACATTCCAGAACATCGGCGTCGCCGGGCCGTCGATGACGCCGGTGAGCGATTTGCGCCATGCGCTCGGCGCCTGGAATTGGCCGAGCGGGACGTAGATCACCTGATCGTAGGCCTCCTTCTGGACGTCGAAAGCGATCTTCTTCCGCTCTTCCGGTGAGGCGGCGCGGGCAAAGGCGTCGCGCAGCTCTTCGAGCTTGGGGTCCTCGGACCAGCCGAACCAGCCACCCTCCTTGCCCTTGCCGACCATCGCGCCATTGACGAGCGGGTTCATCGAATCGGCGGCGCCCTGGTATGTGAAGAACATGTTCCAGCCACCTTCCTTCGGTGACTTCTGGTTGGCGCGGCGGGTCACCACGGTCTGCCAGTCCATCGCCTGAAGGTCGACCTTGAAGCCGGCCTCGCGCAGGAGCTGCGCAACCACGATCGGCTGCGCTTTCAGCAGGATCTGGTCGCCTGGCGCCAGGATCACCACGGGCGTGCCGTCATAGCCGGATTCGGCCAGGGCCTTCTTGGCGTCCGCCATGCCGTTGCCCTTGATCAGGGTCTCGCCGCCGGCGTCGCTGGCCAGCGGCGTATCGCAGATGAAGAATGCGCCGCAGAGCTTGTAGTATTTGGGATTGCCGATCTGGGCGTCGAGCACGTCCTTCTGGTTGATCGCGAGCAGCGCGGCGCGGCGAATCTTCACATTATCGAACGGCGGATGCAGGAAGTTCATCCGGCCGAACGATTGGAAGCCGAACTTGTTCAGGATGGTCACGTTGACATCCGGATTGGATTCGAGCGCGGGCAGCATGTCGAAGGGCGGCGTTTCGACGAAATCGACATCACCCGATTGCAGCGCGTTGAGCGCGGTCTGCGCGTCCGGCATCGTGATCCATTCGACCCGGTCGACTTTCACCACCTTGCCGCCCGATGTCCATTCGGCCGGCTCCTTGCGCGGCACATAGTCGGTGTTCTTCTCGTAGACGGCTTTCACGCCGGGTTGGAATTCGCCCGCGACGAATTTGAACGGGCCGGAGCCGATCTGCTCGGGAATCTGCTTGGTGATCGGGGTCTCCGCAAGCCGCTTGGGCATCATGAAGGCGCAGATCGACGATGGCTTGGCGATCGTCTCCAGCACCAGGCCGTAAGGCTCTTTCAGCTTGAGGACGATCGTCCTGGCGTCCGCGGCCTCGATGCCGGCCGTGAAGTCCATCAGCTTGCGCGCCATGCCGTCGACGCTCGTGCCCCAGCGCTTCAGCGAGGCGACGCAATCCTCCGCCGTCACCGGCGCGCCGTCATGCCATTTCAGGCCGTCGCGCAGGGTGAAGGTGTAGGTCAGCCCGTCCGTGGACACCGTCCAGTCGGCCATCTGCGGCCGCACCTTGAAGGTGGAATCGATGCCGAGCAGCGTATCGTAGACCATGTAGCCATGGTCGCGGGTGATGATGGCCGTCGTGAAGCCGGGGTCGGTGACGCGAAGGTCCGATTGCATCACTGCAGTCAGGATCTTCTTTCCGGTCGCAGCCGATGCAGCCGACGTCCAGGCAGCGGTAAGTGCCGATGGTGTAACAGCCGCAAGCTGAAGCAGTTTCCGTCGCGAGACGTGAACCATTCGCAATTCTCCCGATGCAAGCAGACCAGACGGCGGCTGCCGATGGCGGGCAGCGTATGGTTTGCTGCCCTGCCTTGCAATGACGGTTGTCTCGCAAATCCGACTTCGTTTGCGGTCGGGCAGGGGCCATCGGAACCGGTGGCGCGACGGCAGGCTGGCTCGGTCTAGGCTTGCTCGCGATAGAATTGCAGCAGGCGCGCGCCCGCGGGCGAGAGCCACTCGGGCGCGCCTGCGATGTATCCCTCGACGCGGCTGCTCGTCCCGACCAGATAGGTGATGGGCATGCCGACGATCGAGAACATCTCGGTCGATGCTTGCGCCGCTGCGCCGTAGGCATCGACATAGCAGGCGAGGTTTTGCACGGCGAGGCTGCCGAGAAAGGCGCGGATCTTGCGCAGATCCCTGGTGTCGGTGCAGATCGCGACGATGTCGAGCCGATCGGGCCGCGATCCCGCAAGGCGCGCCAGCGTCGGCAGATCGAGCCGGCAGGCTGCGCACCAGGTCGCCCAGAAGTTGATCAGGGTGATGCGGCCCGGCTTCGCAGTCACCACGGCATCCCGGCCGTTCGGATCCTGAAGCCTGAGTTGCGGCATCGCCGCGCGCGGCCGCACGACTGTGAACTGGCTGCGTCCGGCCTCGAACACCGGTGGCCAGCTGTCCTGCGCACGGATCGCGGGCGCGGAAGCGAAAAGCGCCGGCCCGGCGATCAGGAGCGATCGCCGGGATAACGCACGAGGTCTTTCACGCATGGATATAGGCAAAACCCTTGAGTTGCAGATCGACGACGCGTCCGATGCCGAAGGGGACGAGGCTCGCGCCCGGTATCAGCGGAATCGAGACCTGCTCCTTGGCTTCCGCGATCGCCTTTGACGATGCGCACATGCTGTAGGTGAGGTTGGGCAGCGACTGCCGCAGCATCGCCAGCGGCTCGACCAGCGGCGTCTTGTCGGCCCTGAAGACGTCGATACCCTTGCCGTTGGCGACGACCTCGATCAGCAACCGCGCGCCCTTGTCGGCAAAGTGCTTTGCGAGATTGGCCGAGTAGCTGATCGCGTGTCCCATCACGTAAGGTTCGTTGCTGTCGATCAGGATCACGACGCCGTCCGCGAGGCGATCCTCCCTGGCCGCGGCGGCGCCGCCGGCCGTGAGGATCGCGCTGCCGGCGAGCAGGCCCCTGCGGGACCATCCATTGCCAGAGATCATGACCGCGGTATTTCCGCGGGTCAGAACTGGCGCGGCGCGATCGGCGCCTTGCTGTTGCGTCCCCACAGCACGAACAGGCTGAGCGCCAGGAGGACCACGTTCAAAGGCGTGACCTCGGCCTCGCCGCGCGAGATGTGGAAGATCAGAGCAAACACCTGCAACACGGAGCAGCCGAGCGCCGCGAGCACCGTCAGTCGCGGCAGGATCCGCGTCAGGGCGGGCAGGATGATGCCGATCCCGCCGGCGAGATCGATCAGCGCGATGGAGCGAACGAAGGTTTCGGAATACTGGCCGGCCCAGGGCATCATCGCGGCCAACTGCGGAATGGGCGTGGTCAGCTTGACCAGCCCCGCCCCGATGAAGGCGAAGGCGATGAGGATCTGCGCGGCCCAGAGGCCGATGCGAAGGGCGCGGCCGGAGGTGGGGGTTTCAAGAGCGGTGATGGACATGGTGGTTCTCCAAAATGAGCGGGTTGCCACCATTTGATGGTTTCCATTCATTTGATCATTATATGTTCCGGCAGTGGTTCATTTCCTGAATGTTGATGATCTGATGGATTCCCTGGTCAGCATGAGGGTGTTTTGCCTGGTTGCGGAGCTGAAGAGCTTTGCGGCCGCCGCCGAACGCCTGCGCATATCGCCCGCCATGGCGAGCAAGCACGTGATGCAGCTCGAGAAGCGGCTGGGCACGCGGCTGCTCAACCGGACCAGCCGGCGCGTCAGCCTGAGCGAGAGCGGCACACTCTATTTCGAGCAGGCCCGGCAGATGCTGGACTCGCTCGACGAGGTCGAAGCCGCCGTCAGCAAGGCGACCGTCGTTCCCCGCGGCACGCTGCGGCTGACCGCGCCGGTGTGGATGGCAAACACGATGTTCACGCGCATCCTCGCCGACTATCAGGCGCGCTACCCGGAAGTGTGCCTGGACGTCGATCTCAGTGGGCGTCTGGTCAATCTGGTCGAGGAGGGATTCGATCTCGCGCTGCGCGCGACCGGTGCGCCGGACGAGTCGCTGATCGCGCGTCCGATCACCAACGTGCCATTCTACATGGTTGCAGCGCCCGCCTACCTCAAACGCGCCGGGCGCCCAACCAAGCCGGCCGACATCGCCGGCCAGGCGCTGTTGCATTACGCACTTTATCCCGGCGAGAGCTTCTCTTTCGCCGGCGAGCACGGCACGGAGACCATCAAGCTCAATCCGGTGCTGCGCAGCGGCAATGAAACGCTGCTGCACATGGCCGCGCTGGAAGGAATGGGTCTCGCGTTCCTGCCGAAATGGCTGGTCACCGACGACATCGCCACCGGGCGTCTCGAACACGTCATGCCCGAGCACATCATCTTCGTCGGAAAGCTGTTCGCGGTCTATCCGAGCCGCAAATACCTCTCCGCGAAGGTGAGAACCTTCATCGACTTCGTCGCCGCCGACAAGCGGATGAGATAGCGTGCGCGCTAGTCGCGCCCCGCTTCCATGATCGCCCTGGCAAGGCGTGCCGGATCGGAGAAGCACAGCTCGTGGCTTCCCGGCACCTGCACCAGGCGGAACAGGCCGAGCTTCTCCGACAGCCGCGGATGCCAGCCATAGCTGTGCGGCAACGCGGTGTCCTCTGTGCAGTTGATGTAGGACTTTGCCAGTTGCATCTCGGCCGGATTGGCCTTGAGCACGATCTTGTCGGTGAAGGTCGCCAGCGGATGCGGATTGAGCACGTCATAGGCGCGCTGCGCCGTCTCGGCGTCCGCATCGTTGATGAAGGCCTCGCGCCAGATCGGGAAAGGCAGCACCACCGAGCCATCGCCGCGTTCGGCCGCGATCGCATCGAACAGCCCGATATAGTGCGGCGGCACCATGTCGTTGAGGCATTCGCCGTTGTTGGGCACGAAGGCGTTCCAATAGACCAACCGGCGAATCCGCTCGGGTGCGAGGTCGGCGACGCCGGTGATGATCATGCCGCCATAGGAATGGCCGAGCAGAATGACGTCTTTCAGATTGTTCTCGGCAAGATAGTCGGCGATCGACTGGATCGCCTCCTTTAACCCCGTCGTCTTGGCGTCGCCCGGGCGGTTGCCCTTGATCGTCGGGAGGTAGACCTGATGGCCGGCGGCGCGGATCGGGGCCGCGACGGGCTCGAACTCGGCACCGGTGTGCCAGGCGCCGTGGACGAGAACGTAGGTCGACATGTTGTGGCTTCTCCGCAGGATGTGGTTAGATCGGCATGGATGGGGTCTTTTGCGGCGCTCGCGAGGCGCGGCGGACAATTCTTGTTGTGCGAAGTGTGAACCGGCTGGCCGTTTTCCGCTTGGCTGGAAGTGAACCGGATTGGTCTCGGAGTGAACCGATGCAGCAGGTCAATTCCACGAGCCGGCCGCGATACGTCGTCTGGAACACCGCGGAGACCCGGCCGGACGAGCAGTTTTCCTATTACCGCGAGGCGATCTGCCAGGCCTTCATGAACCTGACGCCGGAATCGGCGACGACATCACGCTTCCCGGCCAAGGTGGAGACGATCGCCCTGGGTGCCGGAGCGATCAACCGGGTGGTGTTTCCCGAGCACACCGTGAATCGTTCACGTGCCGACATCGCGGCGTCGCGCGAGAGCTGCTTCTATCTCAACTTCAAGCTCGCCGGGCGCTGCCGCATGCTTCAGGATGGCCGCGAGGTCAGCCTGTCGCGGGGCCAGGTCGGCATCGTCGACAGCGATCGCGAGGTGACGTTGTTGCACGATCGCGGTCCGACGCTGGAGGTCGCTTCGTTCTGGGTGCCGTCGCGTGCCTTGCGTGACCGGCTGCCGCCCTCGTTCGATTTCAGGGCCGAGCGCGTGTCCGACGATCCGCATGTCGGCCATCTCATCGTCGAGACCGCGCGTTCCCTGAATGCCGGCGCGTTGCGGATGGCGGAGGAGGACAGTGTTCGGCTGTTCGACGTGCTGCTCGATCTCGTTGCGCTCAGCCTGTCGCGCCGCTCGCGGGCGCGGTCGGCATCAGCGAGCGCTATGTCCACAAGCTGTTCGAGCGCTCGGGCACGACGTTTTCGGACTATGTGATGGATCGCCGCCTCGTGGGCGCGGCGGCGGACCTGAAGGATTCGGCGCTGGGCGGCCGCGCGATCGGTGCCATTGCGTTCGACTGGGGCTTTTCGGATCTCTCCCATTTCACGCGGCGCTTCAAGCAGCGTTTTGGTTGCCGCCCGGGTGACTGGCGGGCGCGGTAGCACCGGGGCGAGGTAAGCTCTGAAGCGACCTGACTATAAGGATCTCGCGATCAGCAGCTTCATGATCTCGTTGGTGCCGCCATAGATCTTCTGGATGCGGGAATCGATGAAGATGCGCGAGATCGGATATTCCTGCATGTAGCCGTAGCCGCCGAACAGCTGGAGGCATTCATCGGCGGTCTGGACCTGCTTGTCCGAGCACCAGTATTTCGCCATCGACGCGGTGACGGTGTCGAGGTCGCCTGCGACCAATTGCTCGATGCACCAGTCGACGAAGACGCGCGCGATCATCGCCTCCGTCTTGCGCTCGGCGAGCGTGAAGGCGGTGTTCTGGAAATCCATCAGCGGCTTGCCGAATGCTTTCCGTTCCTTGGTGTAGTCGACGGTGAGCTTGACGGCGCGCTCCATCGCGGCGACGGCGCCGACCGCGAGCGCGAGGCGCTCCTGCGGCAATTGCTGCATCAGCTGGACAAAGCCCTGGCCCTCCTCTTTGCCGAGCAGGTTTTCCGGCGGCACCGTGACGTTGTCGAAGAACAGCTCCGACGTGTCGGAGGCGTGCAGGCCGATCTTGTCGAGGTTGCGCCCGCGCTTGTAGCCGTCGGCGCCTGCGGTCTCGACCACGAGCAGCGAGATGCCCTTGGCGCCGGCCTCGCCGGTGCGCGCGACCACGATGACGAGGTCGGCGGCCTGGCCGTTGGTAATGAAAGTCTTCTGGCCGTTGATGACGTAGGAATTGCCCTGCTTCTTCGCCGTTGTCTTGACGGCTTGAAGGTCCGAACCGGTGCCGGGCTCGGTCATGGCGACGGCGCCGACCATTTCGCCCGAGGCCATTTTCGGCAGCCAGCGCTTCTTCTGCTCCTCCGAGCCGTAGTTGAGAATGTAATGCGCGACGATGGCGCTGTGCACGGAGACGCCGGTCGTCAGTTCCGGCACCGTGCTTTCGAGGTCGTCCAGCACCGCGGCGTCATAGGCGAAGGTCGCGCCCAGGCCGCCATATTCCTCCGGGACGCTCGCCAGCAATGCGCCCATCTCGCCGAGCCCGCGCCAGGCGAAGCGGTCGACCATCTTCTGCTCGCGCCATTTCTCGGCATGCGGTGCCAGATCCTTGGCGAGATATTTCCGGAACTGGTCGCGGAAGACGTCGAGCTCTTCGGTCATCCAGGAGGAGCGGTAGGACATGATTACCTCGGTTGATGCGGCTTGCCGGCTTGGTAGGCCAGTCCGATGCGGTAATTATTGTGTTTTCAGGCTGCGCCGGTGACGCTACCAAGGCGGCCGTAACGTCTGTCGGGATGGTTGATTGTGGCTGTCAAAACGCAAGAGCTCAAGCTCGACATCGAGCGCATCGGCAAGGTCTCCGCGATCCTGATGCGGCCGGACAATGCGCGCGCGTGCTACGTGCTAGCGCACGGCGCCGGTACCGACATGCGGCATGCGTCGATGGACAAGATTGCGGTTGGCCTCGCAGACAGAGGCATTGCGACGTTCCGCTTCAATTTTCCTTACATGGAAAACAAGCAGGGCCGTCCCGATCAGCCGGCGGTCGCGCATGCCACGATCCGCGCGGCTGTCGCGGAGGCGGCGCGGCTGTGCGGCGGCGTGACGCTCGTCGCCGGCGGAAAATCGTTCGGCGGGCGCATGACCTCGCAGGCGCAGGCCAAGGCGCCGCTGCAGGGTGTGAAGGGGCTCGCCTTCCTCGGCTTTCCCCTGCATGCCGACAAGAAGCCGTCGACGGAGCGTGCCGAGCATCTCGCCCATGTCGGGATTCCCATGCTGTTCCTGCAGGGCACGCGCGATGGGCTCGCCGATCTCGGCCTTCTCAGGCCCGTCATCGCGGCGCTCGGCGCGAAGGCGAAATTGCATGAGGTCGAAGGCGGCGATCACTCCTTCGCCGTGCTGAAGAGGTCCGGCCGCACCAACGACGAGGCGCTCGCAGAGGTGCTCGATACGCTTGCGGCCTGGATCGACAAGCTTGGCTGAGGCTCAGGCGGAATAGAGGCCCTTGTCGCGCGCCTTCTGGATCGCGAGCGCGGCGATGAGATCGAGCGTCGGCGTCGACAGGCCGGCGGTGCGCGCGAATGCAGCGGGGGCCTTCACCAGCACGTCGATCTCCATGGCGCGGCCGAGCTCGTAATCCTGCAGCAGGGACGGCTTGTGGTTCGGGGCGGGGCCGCTGCGCGTCACGCGCTTGACCTCGGGGATGAAGTGCTGGGCGATGTCATTCGCCTCGGTCAGCATGCGCGGGATGACCTCGGCGAAGGCAGGATCGTCGCGCACGCCGCGCGCGGTCTGGCCGGTCAGCAGGCACAGCACCGACAGTGACATGTTGGTCAGCAGCTTTGACCAGATCGCTTCGCGGATATCGGCCACCGGCGGCGATTCCAGCCGTGCATCGTTGAAGACGCCGCGCAGCTTTGTGATGCGCTCGCAATTGCGGTCGTCGCATTCGCCGATCAGGAGGCGATTGCGGTCGGGCGTCAGGTTCTGCACCACGCCGGGCGCGGTCACCTCGTTGGAGGAGAAGATGACGCCGCCGATGATCCGCTCCTTCGGGATGCAGGCGCGCAGGCGGCCGCCCGGATCGAGGAAGGAAATGTCCGGCGGCGTCGGATGCCGCGGCGGCAGGCCGATGCCGTACCACCAGGGAATGCCGTTCTGGGCGAACACGATGGCAGTGTCGTCCTGGAGCAGCGGCTTGAGGCTGGAGACCAGCCCGGTCAGCGCCGTGGCCTTCAGTGTCGAGATCACCACATCCTGCGGGCCGAGCTGGGCCGGATCGCCGGAGGCGTTCACCTTGGCCGAGACCTCGGAATCGCCGACCCGCAGCTTCAGGCCGTTGGCGCGCACCGCCTCGAGATGCGCGCCGCGCATCACGCATGAGACCTCGTGGCCGGCGCGTGCGAGCCTGACCGCAAGATGGCTTCCGACGGCGCCCGAGCCGAAAATGCAGATGCGCATAAATGATGTTCCGTCCCTGATCCCAAGTCGCCGCCCGGCGGCAGCATGACACAAGCCGCCATGCGATGGACGCGGCCGCCCCACGCTGGAAAGATATGGATCGGGACGCGGTGCCTCGGCCATAGTGCGCGCCAAACGAACGACCGGAGGATCGCCGATGACTGCCAGCCCCGTCCTGTGGACCCTCGATGAGCGTGGGGTTGCGACCGTCACGTTGAACCGGCCCGAGGTCAACAACGCCTATGACGGCGCCCTGATCGCCGGCGTGCTCGCGGCCATGGACGAGCTCGGCAAGAAGCCAAACCTGCGCGTCGTCGTGCTCAAGGGCAACGGCAAGCACTTTCAAGCGGGCGCGGACCTCAAATGGATCAACGGCGTCCGCCCGCAATCGGCGGAGGCCAACGAGGCGGCGTCGCGGGCGACGTTCGAGGCCGTGCAGCGGCTCAACACGTTGCCGATTCCCACCGTGGCACTGGTGCAGGGCGGCTGCTTTGGTGGCGGTACCGGCGTGATCGCGGCCTGCGACGTCGTGGTCGCCGCCGACAACGCCCTGTTCTCGATCACCGAGGTGCGCTGGGGCCTGACCGCCGCGATCATCATCCCGCAGCTCTGCGACGCCATTAGTGTACGGCAAGTCCGCCGTTACGCGCTGACCGGCGAACGCTTTGGCGCCGAAGACGCCCGCCGCATCGGCCTCGTCCATGAGGTGGTGCCGCTCGCCGATCTCGATGCCGCAGGCGGCAAGGTGGTGGAGCAGCTGCTCGCCAACGGTCCGGAGGCGATGGCCGAGACCAAGCGGCTCGCGCTGGAGAGCTCGTTCGGCGGAATGGCCGTGGACGATGCGGCCTACACGCGGCTCGTCCAACTGCATTCGCTCAAGCGCCAGAGCGCGGAGGCAGCGGAGGGACTGGCGTCGTTCGCCGAGAAGCGGGCGGCGAAGTGGGGCGGGAAGGGCTGAGCGTCAGCAGCCGCGGCAGATGTTGTTGATGCTGCGATAGACGGCGTCGTCGTCCTGCCGCATCTGCCGCAGCGATTCCATCGTCTTGCTCTCGTCAGTTGCCGCTGGCGCAGGCTTGTTGCGCTTTGCCGCGAGCTCTTCTTCCTGCCGCTTGTAGCAGGTCTCACGATCAGGCTTGGCCTGGATGAAGCGGCAGTTCTGCTCGAGAGCTGCGGCGGGCGCGGCTGAGATCGCGAGGATGGTAAGGGCTGCGAGAGCAAATTTCAAAGGCATCGAATCCATAGCGGCTCTTCTCTCAGGTCAGCCCGGCGAGAGCAACCGCGATGTTGTGACGGCGGCGCGATGCGGCTTACAGCGACGGCGCGAGTGACGTTTTCAGCAAAGTCAGCAGCGCTTGCACCGCGGCGGCGTTGCGCCGGCGTTCGGGGATTGCGGCTTTCACCCACAATTCCGGAATCGGAAACTCGCGCAGCACCGGTTTTAGCGTGCCGTCGCGTAACGCATCCGCGACGAGATAATGCGACATCAGCGCGATGCCGTTGCCGGCGATCGCGCTGCGCGCCAGCACATGGCCCTCGTTGGAGGAGAGCAGCGGGCTGACCTGGATGGTGATGCGGCCGCGTGGACCATCGAAGATCCATTCGGGCCCGGTCGGCATGAAGCTGAGGCAGCGATGCTCGACGAGGTCGCGCGGATGCTTTGGCGTGCCGTGCGTCTTCAAATAGGCCGGCGAGGCGCACAGCAACCGTTTCAACGGGACCAGCGGCTCGTCGACCACGCCGCCGAAGGAATGTGGGAAGGCGCCGATGGCGATGTCAAAACCTTCGCTGACGGGATCGACCGGGCGGTCGATCAGCACGATCTCCAGCTTCAGCCTCGGGTTCTGCGTCTGGAACGCGCTGAAGGCGTCCGCAAGCCGCGCCACCGTCATCGAGGTCGGCGCCTTAATGCGGAGGTGATCGACCAGATCGTGGCCCTTCTCGCCCATGCGCGAGAGCAGATCTGTCGCGTCGGTGACGACGCCGCGGGCGCGGTGGACGTAACGCTGTCCGGCCTCGGTCAGCCGCAATTGCCGGGTCGAGCGGTGAAACAGCGGCGTGCCGATCCGCGCCTCCAACTGCGTGACGCGTTTTGCCACCACCGAGGTCGACACGTTGAGTTTTCGCGCGGCGGCGGAGAAGCCGGCCGCGTCCGCGGTGGCAAGGAAGGCCTGGAGGTTCACGAGGATGTCCATGTCGACCTTTCTCGATTTGCGAAAGCTGATCATGTATTTTGGTGGATTGTAGCTCGCCTCGCGCTAATTCATAGTCCAGTCCAAGCAAGAGATTTGGGAGAAGGACGCGCCATGCGGGCCACGACGATCGAAGAACCAGCGCGCCAGGTGCCGCTTTACGGCGAGTATGAAGTCGTCGTGCTCGGCGGCGGCCCGGCCGGCATCGTCGCTGCGGCGTCGGCAGCACGTGCCGGGCGCAAAACGCTGCTGATCGAGCGCTACGGTTTCCTCGGCGGCATGGGCACCGCGGCCGGCGTCACCAATTTCTGCGGCCTGCACGGCAACGTCTACGGCGAGGCTGTCAGGCTGGTGCAGGGCATGGCGTCCGACCTGCTGGCGCGGATCGACCATCTGAACGGCCTCAACGCGCCGCATCTGATCCTCGGCAAGGTCTTTGCCCAGGCCTACGACACCGCGGCCTACAAGATCGCAGCCGACGAATTGCTGGCGAGCCACAAGGTCCACATTCTCTTCCATGCGCTCGGTGCCGGTGTCGTGATGGGCGCTGACCGCCGCATCGACGCCCTGATGGTCGAGACCAAGGCCGGCCGGCAGGCGGTACGCTCGGAGATCTTCATCGATTGCTCCGGCGACGGCGATCTTGCGGTCTGGGCCGGCGCGCCATTCGACATTGGCGATGAACACGGTCATCCCATGTATCCGTCGATGATGCTCCGTCTCAACGGCATCGATCCCGCAAAGGCGGGCGATGCCTGGCGGACCATCCCGCAATTGATGGAGGAGGCCACCGCGGCCGGCACGCACAAATTCCCGCGCAAGAGCGCGATCGTGCGGCCGCAGAAATCCGGCATCGAATGGCGGGTGAATTTCACGCAAGTGGCGCGCGAGGATGGCCACGCCATCAATGGCATCGAGCCCGACGATCTGACCCGCGGCGAGATCGAGGGCCGCAAGCAGGCGCTCGCAGCCTTCGAGTTCCTGCGCACCGTGCCCGGCTTTGAAAAGTCCTACATCGTCGATCTGCCGCCGCAACTCGGCATCCGCGAGACCCGCCGCATCAGGGGCGGTTACCAGCTCAGCGGCGAGGATGTGCTCGGATGCGCCTCGTTCGAGGATTCCATCGGCGTCAACGGCTGGCCGATCGAGGCCCATGTTGCCGGCGACGTCATCTTCACCTTCCCGCCGATCCCGGAATCGCGCGGCTACAACGAATTGCCGTATCGCATGCTGGTGCCGGAGGGCGTAGACAATCTGCTAGTCGCCGGCCGCTGCGCCTCGATGACCCATGAGGGCCAGTCGGCGGCGCGGGTTTCCGGGGCCTGTTTCGTGATGGGCGAGGCCGCCGGTTCCGCCGCTGCGCTAGCGCTCTCCGGAAACCGGATCCCCCGTGACATACCGGTTGAAAAATTGCAGGAAACGTTGAAACAACAGGGCGCCTTCATCGGGCGGGATCAGCCCGTGCCAAAGGGCCTGTAACGGACTGCAAAAAGAGAATTATTGGAGGAAGCGGGATGATCGGGATTGCGCGGGTCGCGGCACTTAGCCTTTTGGCTATGATGGCGATGGGCACGGCCAGGGCCGAGGATGCGCTGAAGGCCAAGGTCGGCGTGCTGCGCCTGTCGTCCTCCGCGCCGGTCTTCATCGCGCAGGACAAGGGCTATTTCCGCGAGGCCGGCCTCGACATCGAGCTGAAATTCTTCGACGCGGCGCAGCCGATCGCGGTCGCCACCACCTCAGGCGATGTCGATTTCGGCGTCACGGCTTTCACCGCTGGCCTCTACAATCTCGCCGGCAAGGGCGTGCTGAAGGTCATCGGCGGCATGAGCCGCGAGAAGGCCGGCTATCCCCTGATCGGCTATTTCGCCAGCAACAACGCCTATGCGGCCGGCCTGAAGACGCCGAAGGATCTCGCGGGCAAGCGCATCGCGATGACCCAGGTCGGATCGAGCTTCCATTATTCGCTTGGCCTGCTCGCCGACAAATACGGCTTCAAGCTCGCGGACGTGAAGATCGTGCCGCTGCAATCGCTCTCGAATGCGGCGGCGGCGCTGAAGGGCGAGACGGTTGACGCAGCGCTGCTGCCGATCTCCACCGCACGCAAGCTGATGGACGAGGGTGGCGCAAAATTCCTGGGCTGGGTCGGCGACGAGACGCCCTGGCAATTGGGCGCGGTGTTCGCCTCGCCGAAGACGCTGACCAACAAGGTGCTGGTAACGAAGTTCCTGGGCGTCCTCGCCAAAGCCGATCGCGAATATCACGACGTGATCCTGGCTTCGATGAAGGACGGCGTCGCGCCGATCAACGACAAGACCAAGCCGCTGCTGGAGATCATCGCAAAGTACACCAACCTGCCGGTCGAGCAGGTGGTGGGCAACTGCGCCTACATCGATCCGGACGGCAAGCTCGACGTCAAGAACGTCGACAACCAGATCAAATGGCTCCAGGAGCAGGGCTTTGCCGACAAGGGCTATGATGCGGACACGATCATCGCCAAGGACTATGTGAAGGCGGATTGATGCTGACGTTTGAGACTGCCGCGATGGCCGATCTGCCACCCTCCCCTGGAGGGGGAGGGTCGATCGCGCCGGCGATGCGCAGCATCGTCCGGGGCGAGCGGGGTGGGGTGAGCCACGGCGGTGGTCTGTCCATCATTCGCTCGCGGAAAATTCGAGAGCAGGCTTTGTCAGCATCATCGCGGATAGACCGTCACCCCACCCCGGTTTGCATTTCGCTTCGCTGCATGCAAACCGACCCTCCCCCTCCAGGGGAGGGTGAAGAGAGTGGGCGCATCCAATGGACCTGATCGCCAACCACATCAGCCATCGCTTCGGCGATCTCGCCGTGCTCGATGATATCTCCTTTACGGTGAGCGCGGGCGAGGTGGTGGCGATCGTGGGTCCTTCCGGCTGCGGCAAGAGCACGTTGCTGTCGATCCTGGGCGGCTTGCTGCAGCCGACCTCAGGTGCACCCGAACTCCGTGGTGCACCGCCGGCGGACAGCCTCAATCCGCTGACCTTCGTGTTCCAGGATTTTGCATTGCTGCCCTGGGCCACGGTGGAAGAGAATGTCGAATTTCCGCTGCTGCACACCCAGCTCTCGGCCGTGCAGCGCCGCGCATTGGTCGACGATGCCTTGCGCCGCACTGGCCTGACCGATTTCCGCAAAACCTATCCAAAGCAGCTTTCCGGCGGCATGCGCCAGCGCGTCGGCATTTCGCGCGCGCTCGCAGTGAAGCCTGCGATCCTGCTGATGGACGAGCCGCTGTCGGCGCTGGATTCGCAGACGCGCGAACTGCTGATGGAGGACTTCGTCCGCCTGCTCGCCGATGGCGGCATGGGCGCGGTCTATGTCACGCATAATCTCGAAGAGGCAGCGCGGCTGGCCGACCGCATCGTGGTGCTGTCGCGGCGGCCCGGCCGCATCCGCGAGGTCGTGACGGTGCCGATGACGCGCGCCGAGCGCGGCGAAGCGGCGGCACGCGAAAAGCTGCTCGCACTGCAGAACCAGATCTGGTCGCTGATCCGCAACGAGGCGATCGATGCCGAGCGTGAGGTCCAGCATGCTTGATCGCGCGACCGACACACCGGCCAAGGACGATACGACGCGGCGCGTCCGCTTTCGCGGCGCGGGCTTCGTGCCGGCCTCCAGCCGTTTCGGCGGCTGGATCGCGCTCGCGCTGGTCATCGCCATCTGGCAGGCGGCGGGAAGCACAGGCCTCGTCAATCCGTTGTTCCTGCCGGCCCCCTCGGCGATCGTGCGTGCAATCTACGAGCTCGCACTGTCGGGCGCGCTCTGGCAGCATCTCTCGGCGTCGCTGCTGCGCATCGGTGTCGGCTGGCTGCTGGGCACGGCGGCCGGCGTTGCGGTCGGCTTCGCCATCGGCCTGTCGCGACTGGCGCGCAGCGTCGGCATCACCTTCATCTCGGCGCTGTTCCCGATCCCGAAGATCGCGCTGCTGCCGCTTCTGATCCTCTGGCTCGGCATCGGCGAAGAGCCGAAGATCGCGACCATTGCGCTCGGCGTGTTCTTCTCGACCGCGATCTCGGTCTATAGCGGCGTCGATGCGGTGCCGCGCAACCTCATCCGCATGGCGCAAAGCTTCAACGTTCCCTTCGCCACCATCGTGCGCAAGGTGGTCTGGCCGGGCGCGCTGCCCGCGATCCTCGCCGGTTTCCGCATCACGGCCTCCGTCGCGCTGCTGCTCGTCGTCAGCGCCGAGATGATCGGCGCGCAATACGGCATCGGCGCCTTCGTGCTCCAGGCCGGCAATCTCATGCAGACCGATCAGTTGCTCGCGGGCGTGGTGATCCTGTCGGTGTTCGGGCTGGTGGTGGGAAAGGTGATCGGCTGGCTGGAAATCAAGCTGCTGCACTGGCGGTGATTGACGTCGTCCCGGCGAAAGCCGGGACCCATACCGCGTGATCTATCGAGGAATGACGATCTTCGTACCGCGAAGATAACTACGAGCCTTCGCCAAACTGCGCACTGGGTTATGGGTCCCGGCTTTCGCCGGGACGACACCGAAGATGTGGCGAACAGTCTGTCTTACGCGTTGCCACGATCTTCCCGGAACAGATCCAGCTTCTGCTGCACCGGGCGGTCCGAGAAGCTGAACAGCACGGCATCCGCATCCGCTTCGTGCGTCACCCATTGCCAGCTCGGCACCACGAACAGATCGCGTGGGCCCCATTCGAAAACGGCATCGCCGATGCGGCTGCGGCCCCGGCCTTCGATCGGACAGAACACCGTCGCATCGGTCGCGCGGTAGCGTGCGGTCTTGAAGCCCTTGGGCAGCAGCTGGATGAACGTGCCGATGGTCGGCATCGCGAAATCACCGGTCTCGGGGTTGCTGAATTTAAGCTTCAGCCCGTGGCAGGCGTCCCATTCCTGGCTCGTCCTGGCCTTCTCCAGCGCCTCGCGGGTGTAGGCATAGGGATAGCTGAAGATCGGCGAGGTCTTCGATGACCGCTTCACATCGACCGGTAGCAGATTGTGGCCGTAGCGGGCAAAGCTGTCGCCGGCAGGCCTTGTGATCTTCTGCTGGTCTTCCTTGGAGCCTTCCGCGAAGGAGCAGTCGAAGAACTGCACCAAGGGAATATCGAGGCCGTCGAGCCAGAACATCGGCTCATCGGTCTCGTTGGAATGATCGTGCCAGGTCATCGACGGCGTGATGATGAAGTCGCCGGGCTCCATCGCGGTGCGCTCACCGTCGACGGCGGTGTGGGCACCCTTGCCTTCGAGCACGAAGCGCAGCGCCGACTGGCTGTGCCGGTGCGCGGGCGCGACGTCGCCGGGCGCCACCATCTGCACGCCGGCATAGAGCGATGTCGTGATCTTGGACTGGCCGCGCAGGCCAGGGTTCTCCAGCACCAGCACGCGCCGCTCGGCTTCCTTGGCGGTGATGAGCTTGCCGGCTTCGGTCATGTAGTCGCGGATGATGTCGAATTTCCAGAGATGCGGCCGGCAGGCGCTCTTCGGCTCCGGCGTGATCAGATCGCTCATCACCGTCCACAGCGCGGTGAGATTTTCGCCGTCGATCTTCTTGTAGAACGCCTCGCGTTCCGGCGTCTTGGTCACGGCTTCCATGGCGCGGCTCCCGTCGTTTTTCCTTAGATTGACAGCATACTGACAATCTTTGTAGCGTCAATGGCGGCTGCTCCTGCTAAGTAACGAGAAAATTCGAAGGGAGGGTTTGATGAAGCTGCATGGCTATTTCCGCTCCAGCGCGGCCTACCGCGTCCGGATCGCGCTGAATCTCAAGGGCCTCGGCGCCGAGCATCTGCCGCATCATCTTCGCAAAGGCGAACAATGCGCGCCCGCCTACCTCGCCATCAACCCGCAGGGTCTGGTGCCGGCGCTGGAGAACGATGCCGGTGCGGTGCTGACGCAATCGGTCGCGATCATCGAATGGCTCGATGAAACGCATCCCAACCCGCCGTTGCTGCCGAAGGATCCATTGCAGCGCGCCAAGGTGCGCGCGTTCGCGCTGGCGATCGCCTGCGACACCCATCCGGTGCAGAATTTGAAGGTGCTGGCGCGGTTGCGCGAGCTTGGTCTGCCCGAAGAGAAAGTCCAGGACTGGGCCGCCTGGGTCAATCGCGAGGGCCTGTCGGCCTGCGAGACGCTGATCAGGGACGAGAAAGGGCCGTTCTGCTTCGGCGATGTGCCGACGCTCGCCGATCTCTGCCTCGTGCCGCAGCTTGCCAATGCGCGCCGCTTCGGCGTCGATGTCGCGGCGTATCCGCGTCTGCTCAAGGCCGAAGCCTCCGCCAAGGCGCTGCCGGCCTTCGCCAATGCCGCTCCGGAGAAGCAACCCGATGCCGAGTAAGCCTGCCACTCCGATCACAATAGACGCGGTCTATGCCGCGCCGGGCTATTTGTTCCGGCGCATGCAGCAGATCGCGGTCTCGATCTTCATGGAGGAGTGCAAGGCGTTCGACCTCACGCCGGTGCAATATGCTGCGCTGATCGCGATCCACACCCATCCCGGCATCGACGCGACGCGGCTGTCGGCGGTGATCGCCTTCGACCGCTCCACGCTCGGCAGCGTGATCGAACGGCTCCAGGCCAAGGATTTTGTCGAGCGCAAGCCGGCGCCGGAGGACAAGCGGATCAAGCTGCTCTATCTGACCAAGCCGGGTGCCGCGATCCTGCGCGAGATCATCCCCGCCGTCGAGCGTGCGCAGGCACGCATGCTGGAGCCGCTCAAGCCCGCCGAGCGCAAGGCGCTGATGGGGCTGATGTCCCAGCTCGTCGACCTCAACAACGAGGCCTCGCGAGTGCCGCTGCGGGCCGAGGATGCGCTGGAGCATCTTGGGAAGGCGGGGTGAGGTTGCCCGCGTAGGTGCGTCATTCTCCGCCGTCGTCCCGGACAAGCGAAGCGCAGATCCGGGACCCATACGCCGCAGCAGGAGTTTGGCGAAGACAGGCAATGACCATCTCGTACAACAATGACTGCTGCGGCGTATGGGTCCCGGCCTTCGCCGGGACGACAGCGAATGTGTAGCAACGCGTCCCCTCACATCCGCAACAACGCCTGCCGATCGATCTTCCCCGTGCCCGTCTTCGGAAGTTCGTCGATGAAGATCACCTCGCGCGGATATTTGTACGGCAAGAGCTTGCCCTTCACATAGTCCTGCAGCCGCCGCGTCGCCTCGCTCTGGTCGGTGGTGCGGTTGTTCATGACCACGACCGCCTTCAGCGTCATGCGCCTATCCGGCAGTTCGGCTGCGAACACCGCGCATTCGCGGATCTCGGGATGGTCGGCGAGGCACAGCTCGACCTCGAGCGGGTAGACCCACTGGCCCGAGATCTTGATGAGATCGTCGGCGCGGCCGCGGAAGAAGTGAAAACCGTCGCTGTCGCGAACAAAGCGGTCGCCGGTGTAGATCCAGCCGCCCTCGCGGATGGTTTCGGCGGATTTGTCCGGTCGGTTCCAGTACAGCGGCGTGTTGGAATCGCCGCGCACCCACAAAATGCCTTCCTCGTTGTCGCCGACGTCGCGCCCCTCCTTGTCGAGCAGTGCGACTTCGTAGCCGGGAACGCGCAGGCCCGCGGCGCCGAGCTTCTTCTGCTCGGGGCGGTTGGAGAGGTAGATGTGCAGCACCTCGGTCGAGCCGAGACCTTCGACGATCTCGAGGCCCGTGAGCGTCTTCCAGCCGTTGAAGACTTCGGCCGAGAGCACTTCGGCTGCCGAGAGCGCCATGCGCAGCGAGGAGAAGTTTGTGTTGGTTGCGCCCTCGGCCTTGGTCAGCGAGGTATAGAGCGTCGGCAGACCAAAGAAGACCGTCGGCTTGTACTGCTCGATCGCGGCAAAGATCGATGCCGGTTTCGGCTGTCCCGGCAGAAGCAAGGTTGCCGCGCCCGCCGAGAACGGGAAGGTGACGGAATTGCCGAAGCCGTAGGCGAAGAAAATCTTCGGCACGGAGAAGCAGATGTCGCCCGGGGTCAGCTTCAGCACGTTCTGCGCAAAGGCGACTTCGCTATAGGCCATGTCATGCTGGAGATGCACGATGCCCTTGGGCCGGCCGGTCGAGCCGGACGAGTACATCCAGAACGCCATCTCGTTGCGATGCGTCGGCGCTTCGGCCATTTCGGCCGGGAATTGCGAAAGCCAGTCCCCTGCGGCCATCGCTTTCGGCGCGGCGTGCTCACCCACATCGCCATTGACGACGATCAGCGCGCGGAGCTCCGTGCCCTTGCAGGCCTCGGTGTTGAAACGCGCGCAGAACTCGGCATCCGCCACCGCAACGGCGGCGCCGGAATCGGCGAGATAGAATTGCAGCAGTTCCGGCGGCGTCAGCGTGTTGATCAGCAGCGGCACGAAGCCGGCGCGCACCGCGCCGAAGAAGGCGGCGGGATAGGCCGGCGTGTCGTCGAGGAACAACAGCACGCGATCGCCGCGCTGCAGGCCGAGCGACGCAAGGCCGTTACCCCAGCGGCAGGCCTCAGCGCAGAGCTCGGCATAACTCCGCGCGCCCGCCGGGCCGATCAACGCGAGCCTGTCGCCATTGCCCTTGGCGAGATTGTCGAACAGCACGCGGCTGGCGTTGTAGATTTGCGGAACGGCGAAGCCGATCTCGCGGGCGCCCGCGCTGTCCGCGGGCACCTGGTCGCGGATCTCGTTGCTCATGCCGTGGCCTCGCCGTTCGCGTCTGTGCCGTTCTTCTCGGCCTCGTAGCGCGCCATGAAGGCCGGCGACATGTGGCGCAGGCGTGCATCGTCGATGCGGCCGGAGCGGGTGATGTAGCTATAGGCGAAGTCCATCAGGCCGAGCTGCATGTGCTGGGCAAAGTGCTCGTACCAGAAGGCCGAGGTGCGCGCGGCATTGACGAGCTTCTGCACCACCGGCTTGCGGTCGGCCTGGTAGCGTTGCAGTGCCGTCGTGAGATGCGCATCCGATTCAAGGGCCTTGACCAGCGCGATCGCGTCCTCGATCGCCAGCCGCGTGCCCGAACCGATCGAGAAATGCGCCGAGTGCAGCGCGTCGCCGATCAGCACCATGTTCTTGAACGACCAGTGCTCGTTCCAGACCCAGGGAAAGTTGCGCCAGACCGATTTGTTGGAGACCAGGCAGTGGCCGCCGAGCGTGTCCGCGAACACCTCCTCGCAGACGCCCTTGGACTGCTCGACGTCCTTGTAGGCAAAGCCATAGGCCTGCCAGGTCGCGTGATCGCACTCGACCAGGAAGGTGCTCATGCTCGGCGAGTAGCGGTAGTGGTGGGCATTGAACGCGCCGCGGTCGGTCTTCACGAACGTCTGCGACAGCGTGTCGAAACGCTTCGAGGTTCCATACCAGACGAATTTGTTGGAGGAGTAGGACAGCGAGGTGCCGAAATCACCTTCATAGGTGCGGCGTATCAGCGAATTCAAGCCGTCGGAGGCGACGATCAGGTCGTGGCCGTTGAGCTGGTCGATCGTCTGGATCGGGGTGTCGAAGCGCGCCGTGACGCCGGCATCGAGCGCGCGCTGCTGCAGGAACTGCAGGAGTTCGAGCCGTCCGATCGAGGAGAAGCCGACGCCGTCGATCGCGACGCTGTCGCCGCAATGGTTCAGCGTGATGTTCTCCCAGCTCTCCATGTGCGGCGCGATCGCGTCGACCGTCTCGGGGTCGTCGGCGCGCAGGAACTCCAGGGCCTGGTCGGAGAACACGACGCCAAAGCCCCAGGTCGCGTCGGCCGGGTTCTGTTCGAACAGGTCGACTTGATCCTCGGGGTGACGCTTTCTCCAGAGATAGGCGAAATAGAGCCCACCGGGCCCCCCGCCAATCACGGCGATCCGCAAAGTCTGCCTCCCTAATTGACAGTATACTTACTATCTCAGGGTAGACTAATGGGCTCCGGCTTCCCACGCCAGCGGAATTATCGGAAAGGCGTGGCACGCCGCAGCGCGGCCGCGAGCACAATTTTCGCGTGTGCCCGAAACCGTCCGCCGCGAATCATAGCCAAACTGCGCCGGATTGACTACCCGCGCGTCAGACGCAGCGCTTCACGTAGACCCCGTTCACCAGCACCCTGGTACAGCGGACCACCGGCACCGGCCTGCGGACCACGACGGCTGCGTTCGGTCCGGCGCAACCGGCGCGATAGACGCCGCGGGCGCATACCACCGCGTTGGCGTCGGTGGTCTCAAACGTCATGGTTGCGGCGAAGGCGAGCAATGCGGAAGCGACGAGCAGAAATGAACGCATGTTTTTCTCCCGGTCTTGTCGTGATTGAAATCGGATGTCGGCAAAAGATTAGTCGCAAGAGGCGTGCGAAAATTCACGCGGGGCCGTCCGCCATCAACGGCCCCGCGAGCTGTCTGCTGTTTATCGCGCGGCGAACGGGGCGAGCACCTCCTTGCAGCCGGGCGATAGCGACGCCGCGTTGCTGGAGATGCATTGCACGATGCGGCCACCACCCGGCTGAACGCCGGCGCAGAGCGAGCGAATGTCGGCGCCGCAGGCGGAGCGGACGATGAACAGCTCCTCACGCGGCCGCAGCGGGCGCAGCACGATCACGCTGGGTGCGGCCGTCGGTGCTGCTCCGGCAGCGGGCGCTGCACCAGCTGCCGGCGCGGCCGTTGCTGCTGCGCCGCCGCCACCGGCCGCAGCGGTCACGGCCTTTGCGCAAGCCGCCGAAACCTTGGCCTTGTTCTTCTCCAGGCATTCGAGCGCGGGAGCGCCGCCCGGCGGCACGCTGGCGCAAACCTTGGGATAGTCGCTGCGGCACGCGCTCTTGACCGCGCCAATCTGTGCGCTGCTCGGCTGCTTGGCCGCCGCTGCTTTGGGTGCGGATTCCGCGGCCGGTTTCGCCGCAGGCTCGGCAGCCGGCGCGGCATCGGTCTTTGCAGGTTCCGATTTTGCGGGCGCAGCTTCGGTCTTGGGTGCTGCAGCGGGCTCGACCGCGCGGACCGCGGTCTGGCATCCCCCCGACAGGCTCGACATGTGGCTCTGCAAACATTGATAGGCTTCCACGCCGCCGGGCGTCACGCTCGAGCAATGTGCGATGAAGTCCGAGCGGCATGCGGAGCGGATGGCGCTCTTCTGAGCCTCGGTCGGCGCTTGCGCGTATGCGCTTGTTGCAGTTGCGAAGAGTGCTGCGGCGAGCAACGCGTGACGCGTCGAAACATGTTTCAACATGTTGAACATCTGGGTGTATTCCTGCCCTGTCGGCAACGCCGATGATTTATGAAAAGTGATGCAAGCAATCGTTGCGGCCAATACCGCGTGCGGCATCATTCGCCGCCGCGAGCTCTACCGCAAGTAGATAATGTCAGTGCAATTGCGACGTAACTACGTCGTTAGAGCTTGACCATGCGCTTGCCGCGGTTCTCACCGGCGAGCAATCCGATCAGCGCTTTCGGCGTGTTCTGCAATCCGTCGATGATGTCTTCCTGCACCTTCAGTCTGCCCGCCTTGACCCAGGCCTGAAGATCGGCGAGCGCGCGCTGGTTCTCCTTCATGTAATCCATCACGATGAAGCCCTGCATCACGAGCCGCTTCACCACGATCAGGCCGGGCACGCCGCGCGGGCCGTGTGCCGACGGTGCGCCATCATATTGCGAGATTGCACCGCAGCAGGCGATGCGGCCGTAATTGTTCATCTGCGGCAGGCAAGCTTCCAGAATATCGCCGCCGACATTGTCGAAATAGACGTCGATGCCCTTTGGTGCGGCCGCGCGCAGCGCCTTGAACACCGCGCCGTCCTTGTAGTCGACGGCGGCATCGAAGCCGAGCTCGGAGGTCAGCCATTGGCACTTGTCGGCGCCGCCGGCGATACCGATCACGCGACATCCCTTGATCTTGGCGATCTGTCCGACGATCGAGCCGACCGAGCCCGCCGCCGCCGACACCACGACCGTCTCGCCTTCCTTGGGCTTGCCGACCTCGAGCAGGCCGAAATAGGCGGTGAGGCCGGCGATGCCGAACACGCTGAGCAGATGCGTCATCGGTTCGAGCTTCGGCATTTTCGTCAAATGCTTTGCGGGCACTGCGGCGAATTCCTGCCAGCCGGTGTCGCCGAACACGATGTCACCTGCCGCCAGCTCCGGCGCCTTCGAGCTGACGACCTCGGCAATGCCACCGCCGGCCATCACGCTGTTCGCCTCCACGGCCGAACGGTAGGTCGCGCCGTGCATCCAGGCGCGGTTGGCCGCGTCGAGCGAGATGTAACGCACGCGCAGCAAGGCCTCGCCGTCCTTCGGTTCCGGCAACGAACTCTCGACCATCTTGAAGTGCTCGGGACCGAGCTTGCCGCTGGGCTTTTCCACCAGAAGAATTTGACGATTGCGGCTTCCACTCATGGCGTTCCTCCCTGATCGCTTGACGATTATTGATGCAGCTGCAGCCAAGAAAACGAGCAAGCCGCATTCGTTGTGCGCTGCATGAAGGCTAGATCTCTGCGTTCCGTTTCGCAACGGGAACATCCGGCTCGAGCAGCCGCACGCAAAGCGTGTTGCGTCGCTGTCATATCTGCGACATCATGAAGCGGCCGGTGTAGTTGGGGGTATTCAATGTCGAACAGGTTCACGCAATACATTCTGGCGGCGATGGTGCTCGGCATCATCATGGGCTCGGCGATCTTCAATTTCATGCCCGAGACGCGGGGCGACTGGGCCTCGTCCATCAACCTGATCGCCGTGATCTTCCTGCGCCTGATCAAGATGATCATCGCGCCGCTGGTATTTGCGACCCTGGTCGGCGGCATCGCCCATATGGGCTCGGGCTCGAAGCTCGGCCGCATCTTCGCCAAGACCATGGGCTGGTTCGTCAGCGCCTCCTTCGTCTCGCTGCTGCTCGGCCTCGTCATGGTCAACCTGCTCCAGCCCGGCGCGAACTTCCCCGGCACGCTGCCTGCGGCGGGGCAGTCGACCGGCCTGCCGGTCTCGGCCTTCTCGATCGAGAAATTCCTGACCCATCTGATCCCGACCTCGATCGCGGATGCGATGGCGCAGAACGAGATCCTTCAGATCGTGATCTTCGCGGTGTTCTTCTCGGTGGCGATGGGCGCCCTGCCGGAGCGCTCCAAGCAGATCCTGTCGCTGATCGACGATCTCGGCCACATCATGCTCAAGGTGACGAGCTACGTGATGCTGTTCGCGCCGTTCGCCGTCTGGGCCGCCATCACCGCAACCGTCGCCAAGAACGGCCTGCTGGTGCTTTGGAAGCTCATCGTGTTCATGGGCGGCTTCTACCTCTCGCTCTTCATCCTCTGGGGCATCCTGGTGGCCGTCGGCTTCATCGTGATCGGGCCGCGCTACAGCCAATTGCTCAGGCTGATCCGCGAGCCGCTGATGATCGCGTTCTCGACCGCGAGCTCGGAAGCCGCCTACCCGAAGACGCTCGAAGGCCTCAACCGCTTCGGCGCTTCGTCGCGGATCTCGAGCTTCGTGCTGCCGCTCGGCTATTCCTTCAATCTCGATGGCACGATGATGTACTGCACCTTCGCCAGCATCTTCATCGCGCAGACCTATCACATCGAGATGCCGCTCGCGACGCAGCTCGCGATGCTGGCGACGCTGATGATTACCTCGAAGGGCGTCGCCGGCGTGCCGCGCGCCTCCCTCGTGGTGATCGCATCGACGCTGTCGCAGTTCGGCATCCCCGAGGCAGGCCTGCTCATGATCATGGGCATCGACACCTTCCTCGACATGGGCCGCAGCGCCACCAACGTGATCGGCAACACGCTGGCGACCTCGGTCGTGGCGAAGTGGGAAGGCGAGCTCGGGCCCGAGCATGCGATGGGGCCGGGCGATGCCGTGCCGGGCGACATGGTGCCGGGCGAAGTGCCTGCGATGGCCGGCCACTGACGGGAGTACGTCATGCGCCCTTTGACGGCGATTTCGGGCAGCCTGTTGCTGGCAGCGTGTCTGCTGGCAACGCCTGCCTCCGCCCAGACCAGCGGCAGCGAAGGGCTTAGCCCGACGCTGCTCGCCATCAAGAACGCGCACACCGTGCGGCTCGGCTACCGCGAAAGCTCGCCGCCGTTTTCGTTCCTCGACCAGTCGGGCCGGCCGATCGGCTACAGCCTCGAACTCTGCGAGGCCATCGTCGAGGAGATCGGCGTCGAGGTCGACGATCCCAATCTGAAGATCGACTACGTCAAGGTCACCTCGGACGACCGCATCGATGCCGTGCTCCAGAACAAGATCGATCTGGAATGCGGCTCGACCACCGCCAATTCCGAGCGCGGCAAGCGCGTCGCCTTCTCGCCGCTGATGTTCGTCGCCGGCACCAAGCTGATGGTGCCGAAGGCGTCCAGCGTCCAGTCGCTGACCGATCTGAAGGGCAAGACCATCGTGGTGACGAAGGGCACCACCAACGAGCAGGCGATCCAGGCGGCCGACAAGAAGTTTTCGTTGGGGTTGAACATCGCCGTCGGCGCCGACCACGAGCAGTCGTACCAGATGCTGGTCGACGGCAAGGCCGACGCGTTCGCGACCGACGATATTCTGCTTTCGGGCCTGATCGTCCGCCACAAGGCGCAGGACAAGTTCCGCGTCACCGGCGACTATTTGTCTTACGATCCCTACGGCATCATGTTCCGCAAGGGCGAGCCGCAATTGTCAGCCGTGGTGGATAGGACCTTCCGCAAGCTCGGCTCCAACCACGACCTCGTGCCGCTGTACAACAAGTGGTTCACCGCGCGGATGCCGACCGGCGAGCGGATGAACGTGCCGATCTCGCTGCAGCTCGAGGAAGCCTTCAAGGCGATGGACGATTCCGCCAGCGCGAATAATTAGTGGGGGCTCTTCGGAGGGGCGTGCGCTGTAAATTCCGTCATCCTGAGGTGCGAAGCCCGCGATGCGAATGCATCGCGGGAGGAGCCTCGAAGGATGAACGGCCGCGCTGCTGCAGCCGGGCCGTCGCCCTTCGAGGGCCGCTGAAGAAGCGGCCACCTCAGGGTGACGGTGATGAACTAGTGTTCGCGACTAGCTTCCCCCAAACACCCGATCCAACGCCGCGTCATACGTCGCCTGCACCAGTTCCGGATGCAGCTTTGCCAGCGCTTCCATCATCACACCGGAATTGATCTCCAGCACGCGCCAGTCGCCGTCGACGCGCACCACGTCGACCGACGCGAAGGTGATGCCGATGGCGCTCGCGGCCTCGATCGCGAGTTTCACGCAAGCTGCGCGAGTCTCGCCGTCCTCCAGCAACACCGGCCTTGCGCCGGCATCGAGATTGTGGCGCCAGTCCGCGCCACGCTGCTTGCTGTAGACGACGCGGGGTTGATCATCGAGCAGGATCACGCGGACCTCGTCCTCGATCTCGACATAGGGCGAGATCACGAGCCCGGTGCTCATCGAAAACACTTCGTCAGCCGCGTGGTCGAGCTCCGTCCCGGTCGTCACCCTGAAGACCGATCGTCCTGACGTCCCCTCGTTCGGCTTCACCACGACGCCTTGCGGATGGTCGTGAAGTAGCCCAAGCATGGCCTCGCGCCAGGCGGCATCAACGACATTCCTGCCGAGCTTCGGGTTGAGGAACAGGTGATGCGGAATGCAGGGCACGCCTTCAAGCGACAGCGCCTCCGATGTCGCCGATTTGTCGTTGGCGAGCCGATGTGCGATCGCGCTGTTGAGGCCGATGTCGTAGCCGAAGGCGAAGCGGCGCAGCCCGGCACGACGCATTGCGATCAGCCAGCCGCCCGCGCGGACGTCGACGTCGATGCCATGGCGCATGCCATAGCTCCTGATCGCCTGGACGAAGATCCGCTCGCCGCTTGCCGCCATCTGTTCAGTCGCCTGTCCGGATCATCGTTCCTGTCGCCAAAAGCCGCAAAAATGCGGGAAACGACGCCGGGCCCGGGTGAAAGTCAGAGCTATTCTTAATGAAATTCTCGCGAGCAGGATGGAAATTAAGTGCTGCAATTGCGCCAGAAAGGGAAAAGAAATTGCCCTCTGTGCGCCCCGGACAGCAGATCCGTTAATGATGAGGCCATTTCCGCCGCAAATGCCGCTTTGACCGGCATCAATTGCATCCGGAACGAGGTTGATTATTGGTCTCAATGGCGTAGATCACACACGCGAAATCCTCCGCCATGGCAATGGTGTCCGCCCCGTTTTCAGGGCCGGGCAATGCTTTTGCCCTAAAACCGCAATTATTCGGAATATCGAAAATCATGAGCGCGTTTTACCGAGAGAAGGTTCTTTCCGTCCAGCACTGGACCGACACGCTGTTCAGCTTCCGCGCCACGCGCGATAGCGGCTTCCGCTTCCAGAACGGCCAGTTCGCGATGATCGGCCTCGAGGTCGAGGGCCGTCCGCTGCTGCGCGCCTACAGCATGGCCAGCGCCAATCACGAGGAAGAGCTCGAGTTCTTCTCGATCAAGGTGCAGGATGGTCCGCTGACCTCGCGCCTGCAGAAGATCAAGGAAGGCGACACCATCCTGGTCGGCCGCAAGGCGACCGGCACGCTGATCACCGACAACCTCATCCCCGGCAAGCGGCTGATGCTGCTCTCGACCGGCACCGGGCTTGCGCCCTTCGCCAGCCTGATCAAGGACCCCGAGGTCTATGAGCAGTTCGAGAGCATCGTGCTGGTGCACGGCTGCCGCCAGGTCTCCGAGCTCGCCTATGGCGAGAAGCTCGTCGCGAGCCTGCGCGAGGACGAGCTGTTCGGCGAACTGCTCGCGGACAAGCTGATCTATTATCCGACCGTGACCCGCGAACCGTTCCGCAACCGCGGCCGCATCACCGACCTCATCAACTCCGAGCAGATCTTCAACGACATCGGCCAGGGCCCGCTCAACATCGAGACCGACCGCGTCATGATGTGCGGCAGCCCGGCGATGCTCGAAGAGCTGAAGGTGATGTTCGAAGGCCGCGATTTCATCGAAGGCTCCGGCAACAAGCCCGGCCATTTCGTGATCGAGAAGGCGTTCGTCGAGCGCTGATTGGCGTAAGCACAGCTGTCGTCCCGGCGAACGCCGGCAACTGTTATGTCGGCCCGGTCTGAAGGTAGGGCTTCCTGTCGCGCATCATGGCGTTGAGGACGGTTAGGAGCTTCCTGGCGACGGCAATGAGAGCGAGCTTGGCTGGTTTGCCGGCCTGTCGCAGTCGTGCGTAGAAGGCCTTGAACGGATCGGCCCGGCGAACCGCGTTGAGGGCAGCCATGTAGAGGGCGTCACGAACGCGCTTTCGACCGCCGGCGATCTTGCGTTTGCCACGGAAGACGCCGCTGTCGACGTTGAAGGGGGCAAGGCCCGCGAGTGCCGCGATCTGTTTTGCACCAACACGTCCGAGTTCCGGCATCTTCGAGATGAGCTGCATGCAAGCCACGGGACCCACACCCGGAAGCGAGCGGATCAACTTTGCATCGTCCGCGATCTCCGGCTCGGCCTTGGTCAGCGCCTTGATGTCGGCTTCGATCTCGGCAACTTCGCCGTCGAGAACCTCGATAAGGCGGCTGATCCGTTCGGCCATGGCGCGGTCGTCAGCCTCGCTGCGCCGGTTCTTCTCCTGCGCGCGCATGAGAACCAGCTGATCCCGCCGTTTTGCAAGCCTCGACAAGGCGTTGCGGGCGGGATTGGCGGCCTGCTCGGTTGCCGGCTGCATGACCCGGCCAAAAGCCGCCAGCATCCGTGCATCGATCGGGTCGGTTTTGGCAAGTTGGCCGCTGGCCCGCGCAAAATCGCGAGCTCGAGCCGGATTGATCCGGGCGAAGCGGACACCGGCCTGGCCCAGGGCCTCGCGAAGCGCAAGGTCATAGGTACCCGTGGCCTCGAAGACGATCAGCGCATCGCATCGCCAACGCGCCACCTGCTGTGTGATGGCCTGTGCCGCGTTGGCGATACGCCTGGGCACACCGTCAGCTTCATCAAAGATATCGAGATGCTTTTTGGAGACGTCGATTCCGACGTAACGAAGAGGTATGATCACGGTGCCTGTCCCTGTGATGCGAGGTCTGTTGCCGCAGCCTCGTGCAACTGTTCAGGTTGGTAATGGAACGGGCGGGAGGCCGAGCCGGCTCACGGCGTCAAGCGCCAAGGACCCAACGGCTTCCCGCCCAACCCATCCTGACAGACTTCAAAGACACAGGGACCCATACCGCGGAATCTATCGATTGCGGATGGTAGGCGTACCGAACGACTAGTCTTCATCAAACTACTCCCTGGGGTTATGGGTCCCGGCGTTCGCCGGGACGACGTGTGATTGGAATCTCACCTCACACTCGCTAGCCACTCCCCCTCACCATCCTCCCCCGACTTTGTTATTGGCGTCGCCTGCGTGCGCCTTGTTATAAGCTCGCGTCACGATCTCGCAGCGATGTTGCGATGCGAGAAGTGGGGGAGCTGCGCACGCCTTGTCAGCGATCGACCATGGTCGTCCGCCGAGACCGACTGCCTATGTGCTGGCGGGCGGCGGCAGTTTCGGGGCGATCCAGGTCGGCATGATGCATGCGCTGGCCAAGCACGGGGTCGTCGCCGACCTCGTGGTCGGATCAAGCGTCGGCGCGATCAACGGCGCCTATTATGCCGGCGATCCCTCGCTCAAGGGCGTGCTCGGGCTGGAAGCGATCTGGCGCAGCCTGAAGCGGCAAGACGTCTTCCCGGTCACATGGCGAACGCTGCTCGGCTTCATGTGGCGGCGGGACTTCCTGATTCCGCATGATGGCATCCGCAAGCTGATCGAGGATCATCTGTCCTATCGCAACGTGCAGGAGGCCCAGCTTCCCCTGCACATCGTCACCACCGATTTCGTCTCCGGCGAGAGTGTGGTGCTGTCGGATGGCCCGGTGGTCGAGGCGATCCTGGCGTCGACCGCGATCCCCGGCGCCTTTACGCCGGTCCACTACCGGAACCTCTTCCTTGCCGATGGTGCGATCTCCTCGAATACGCCGGTCCGGATTGCGGTGAAGATGGGCGCAAAGCGGTTGATCGTGCTGCCGGCCGGGCATGCCTGTGCGGTCGAAACGCCTCCCGTCGGTGCGGTCGCCAATGCCCTGCATGCGCTGACGCTGCTGACCGCGCGGCAGTTGGTGGCCGAGCTCGAAGCACTCTCCCCCGATATCGAATATGTCGTGGTGCCGCCGCTGTGCCCGATGGTCGGATCACCCTACGATTTCTCGCGCACGGGCGAACATATCGATCGCGCGATCGAAGCGACCGGCGAATGGCTGGCGCGGGGCGGCCTCGAACGGCACGGCGTGATCCCGCACGAGGCGCAGCTGCACGGCCATTGAATTGGTCACTGATTTGTCATGTGATTGAATCTATTGCAGTGCGAAAGCCCGTCCTCCGGACGGATTGATCTGAAGCGTGCGGATTCGGTAGCCTCAAGACAGGTCCGCGTCATATCCATAGACGCGGCGCGGGCGTATCATACCCCGTCATGCTGACGAGAGGACGTGGTCGTGGCCAACGAGAACAAGACGCAAGCTTCGTCCGAAGGGCTGATGGAAACCCTGCTGCTTCCATTTTCGCCACGCTTCATCATCCTGACGATCTGCGCGGTCGTCACTGCGCTGCTGATCGGCATCGGCATCGCCGACCGCAAGATCTTCGACATCCTCTTGATCCCGATCTGCATCTTCGGCGCCCTGACGCTGCTCGGCGTCCGCGATCTCATGCAGAAAGGCCACGCGGTCCTGCGCAACTACCCGATCTCGGCGCATATCCGCTTCCTGCTCGAAGAGATCAGGCCGGAGATGCGGCAGTATTTCTTCGAGAGCGAGAAGGACGGCATGCCGTTCTCGCGCGACATCCGCGCGGTGGTTTATCAACGCGCCAAGATGCAGCTCGACAAGCGTCCGTTCGGCACCCAGGAGGATGTCTATCGCGAGGGCTATGAGTGGATGCATCACTCGGTGTCGCCGAAGGCGCATGCCGAGGAGAAGTTTCGCGTCACCATCGGCGGGCCGGATTGCGCAAAGCCCTATTCGGCCTCGGTGTTCAACATCTCGGCAATGAGTTTTGGCGCGCTCAGCCCCAACGCCGTGCGCGCGCTCAATGCCGGTGCCAAGAAGGGCGGGTTCGCCCACGACACCGGTGAAGGCGGCTTCAGCCCCTATCACGCCGAGATGGGCGGCGACATCATCTGGGAAATCGGCTCCGGCTATTTCGGCTGCCGTCATCTCGACGGCACCTTCGATCCCGAGGCGTTCGCGCGTGTCGCCGGCCAGGACCAGATCAAGATGGTCGAGCTCAAGATCAGCCAGGGCGCCAAGCCCGGCCATGGCGGCGTGCTGCCGGCGGCGAAGGTCTCGGAGGAGATCTCGAAAATCCGCGGCGTCTCGATGGGCGAGGATTGCATCTCGCCGGCCTCGCATCGCGCCTTCTCCACGCCTGTCGGCATGATGCAGTTCATCGCCGAGATGCGAAGACTCTCCGGCGGCAAGCCGGCCGGCTTCAAGCTCTGCATCGGCCATCCCTGGGAGTTTCTGGCGATCTGCAAGGCAATGCTGGAGACCGGCATCTATCCCGACTTCATCGTGGTCGACGGCAACGAGGGCGGTACCGGTGCCGCGCCGCTGGAATTCATGGACCATCTGGGCATGCCGATGCGCGAGGGCGTCAACTTCGTCCATAACGCGCTGGTCGGGATCAATGCCCGCGACCGCATCAAGATCGGTGCGTCCGGCAAGATCGCAACCGCCTTCGACATGGCGCGGGCGATGGCGATCGGCGCCGACTGGTGCAACTCGGCGCGCGGCTTCATGTTCTCGCTCGGCTGCATCCAGTCGCTGAGCTGTCACACCGATCGATGCCCGACCGGCGTTGCGACGCAGGATCCGACGCGAGCGCGCGCGCTTTACGTGCCGCTCAAGATCGACCGCGTGCACAATTATCACCACGCGACGCTGCACTCGCTGACCGAGCTGATCGCCGCGGCCGGCCTGACCCATCCGCAGGAACTGCGCCCAGTCCATTTCAGCCAGCGGACCTCGACGACCCACGTGCAATCCTTCGCACAGCTTTATCCGCCGCTGCGTCCGGGCGAACTGCTCGAAGGCACGGAAGACCCGCGGTTCCGTGACGCCTGGCGGATGGCACAGGCGGCATCATTCCAGCCGGCGCTGTGAGGCGGCATCCCACCGCATGATACCGCCGCCTGCCGCGGCGTAAATTCGTCGCGAAAAGGTTGCATCTTAACGTTTGTGTCAGCTTCGGGTGTAAATTGGCCCGATGGATGAAGAACGGCGCGACAAGGCCAGGCACCGCGTATTGAAGGCCGGAACCATCGAGTTCGGCGGCGGCGCGATCGACTGCACCGTCCGCAATTTCTCCGACACCGGTGCCGCCCTCGACGTCACCAGCCCGGTCGGCATTCCCGAGCAGTTTACCCTGTCGATCAAGGCAGATGGCGCGCATCTCGCCTGCACGGTGGTGTGGCGCAAGGAAAAGCGGATCGGGGTGAGGTTCGGGTGAGGAATGTGGCGTAAGCTCGCCCAGCAAATTCAGGTGTCGTCCCGGCGAAGGCCGGCAACTGTTATGTCGGCCCGGTCTGAAGGTAGGGCTTCCTGTCGCGCATCATGGCGTTGAGGACGGTTAGGAGCTTCCTGGCGACGGCAATGAGAGCGAGCTTGGCTGGTTTGCCGGCCTGTCGCAGTCGTGCGTAGAAGGCCTTGAACGGATCGGCCCGGCGAACCGCGTTGAGGGCAGCCATGTAGAGGGCGTCACGAACGCGCTTTCGACCGCCGGCGATCTTGCGTTTGCCACGGAAGACGCCGCTGTCGACGTTGAAGGGGGCAAGGCCCGCGAGTGCCGCGATCTGTTTTGCACCAACACGTCCGAGTTCCGGCATCTTCGAGATGAGCTGCATGCAAGCCACGGGACCCACACCCGGAAGCGAGCGGATCAACTTTGCATCGTCCGCGATCTCCGGCTCGGCCTTGGTCAGCGCCTTGATGTCGGCTTCGATCTCGGCAACTTCGCCGTCGAGAACCTCGATAAGGCGGCTGATCCGTTCGGCCATGGCGCGGTCGTCAGCCTCGCTGCGCCGGTTCTTCTCCTGCGCGCGCATGAGAACCAGCTGATCCCGCCGTTTTGCAAGCCTCGACAAGGCGTTGCGGGCGGGATTGGCGGCCTGCTCGGTTGCCGGCTGCATGACCCGGCCAAAAGCCGCCAGCATCCGTGCATCGATCGGGTCGGTTTTGGCAAGTTGGCCGCTGGCCCGCGCAAAATCGCGAGCTCGAGCCGGATTGATCCGGGCGAAGCGGACACCGGCCTGGCCCAGGGCCTCGCGAAGCGCAAGGTCATAGGTACCCGTGGCCTCGAAGACGATCAGCGCATCGCATCGCCAACGCGCCACCTGCTGTGTGATGGCCTGTGCCGCGTTGGCGATACGCCTGGGCACACCGTCAGCTTCATCAAAGATATCGAGATGCTTTTTGGAGACGTCGATTCCGACGTAACGAAGAGGTATGATCACGGTGCCTGTCCCTGTGATGCGAGGTCTGTTGCCGCAGCCTCGTGCAACTGTTCAGGTTGGTAATGGAACGGGCGGGAGGCCGAGCCGGCTCACGGCGTCAAGCGCCAAGGACCCAACGGCTTCCCGCCCAACCCATCCTGACAGACTTCAAAGACACAGGGACCCATAACCCCAGGATTAGGTTTGGTGAAGACTGTCAGTTGCGCGGTACTGCTACCTGCGCACTATCGATAAATCACGCGGTATGGGTCCCGGCCTTCGCCGGGACGACAGCTGAGATCGGTGCTCACCCCGTCTCGACTTCACCCAGCCGGCTCGCCAGGATCTTGTCGATCCTCCTGCCGTCGAGATCGACCACCTCGATATGCCAGCCACTGAGGTCGAAGGCGTCGCCGACATTGGGCAGCACGTTGAATTGCTGCAGCACCAGTCCGGCCACGGTGTTGTAGCGATGATGCGGCGGCAGCTCGATGCTGAGGAGTTCGCCGAACTCGTCGACCGGCATCCAGCCCGAGACGAGCAGTGATGAGTCGGCGCGCCTGACATAAGCCGGCTCCGGCGGCCCTTCCTCGGAATGGAAGGCGCCGACGATCGACTCCAGGATATCGGCGGCCGTGACCACGCCTTCAAAGGCGCCGTATTCGTCGTAGACGAACCCGACATGGACCGGCGCAGCCCTCAGGATTGCCAGCACATCGCGGGCATCGGCCGACGCGGGAATGCTTGGCGCTTCGCGGACGAGCGCCCGCAGATCCGGCGTCCGTTCGTTCATGTACGCGACCAGCAGGTCCTTCGCCTGGAGCACGCCGATCGGCGCGTCGCGATCACCGTCGGAGACGGGAAAGCGCGAATGCGGGCTTTTTGCGATCAGCGCCTGGATCGCTGCCTGATCGTCGTTGAGGTCGATCTCGTCGACCTCGGTGCGCGGCGTCATCACGGCGCCGACCGGGCGGTCGCCGAGCCGCATCACGCCGGCGATCATCTCCTTTTCGCCGGGCTCAAGCACGCCTGCGCTCTCGGCCTCGTTGACGAGGTGATGGATCTCGTCCTCCGACACCTTCTCCTCGGCCTTGCCGCCGCGGCCGAGCAGCGTGAGGATCAGCTTGCCGGAGAGGTCGAGCAGAAACACCAACGGCAGCGAGACCCGTGCCAGCACATGCATCGCGGGCGCGACCTTGACCGCGATGCTTTCGGGATCGCGCAGCGCGACCTGCTTCGGCACCAGCTCGCCGACAATCAGGGTCGCATAGGTGATGATCGTGACGACGATGCCGACGCCGACGATGTCGGCAATGCCTGAGGACAGGCCGAGCTCGACCAGCCATTGCGTCAGCCGCTGCCCGAGCGTTGCGCCGGAGAACGCGCCCGAGAGCACGCCGACCAGCGTGATGCCGATCTGCACCGTCGAGAGGAACTTTCCGGGATCGGCGGCCAGCATCAGCGCGCGTTCGGCGCCGCGCACGCCCCTGGCGGCCAGCAGCGACAGCCGCGCGGGGCGCGACGAGACCACGGCGAGCTCGGACATGGACAACAGGCCGTTGATGACGATCAGGACGACGACGATGATGAGTTCGACAGACAACATTGTGCGCAAGGGGGAGGGACAATCAGCCCGGCGGTCGCCGAGCCAAGCCCTTTATATATGAAAGCGATGCGCGCTTTGCCCGGTTCCGACCAAATTGTCGCAGGCGAAGTTCAGGTGCTTTCGCCGGGATTTTCCAGGCTGAACGTCTCCGACTGCTCGTCATAGGCGAACAGCTCGGCATAACGGCCCCAGGACACGACGGTCTTCAGCGTCTCGTCGGCATAATCCTCGGACATGTAGTCTTCGAGCTCGTTGCGGAACCGTGCCGCGGGCGCGGTATGCGAGGGCCGCTCGTCGAGCACGCGACGGATCAATCCCATCACCGGAACGTATGTGACGAGGTGCTCGGCGAACAGCTTCTTGCGCGCGTCGGTCTCGAGATGGGCAAAACGCTTGCCCGCGTCGGTGAGCACGAGGTCGCCTTCGCTCAAATGGGCGAACCGCAACAGTTGTAGCGACTCGCCGAGATGAAGGATCTCGTCGGCCTCGAGCTGAAGCTGGCCGGCGAGCACCGGCAGGTCCGCGTGTCCGTTGTAGGGCGCGCCCGCCAGCGTCTCGATCAGGCCGGACAGCACGTTGGACGATACATGGTGCAGGGTCATGCCGACGCCGGAGCCGGGAATGCCTTCGATCGCGGGCGCCTTGGGCTCCGCACGCTGCGTCATGCGCGCGTAGATGCTGTCGACGAGCTGACGGAAATGCGGATCGAGCCGATTGCGTGGATGTGCCAGCTCGACCTTGATCTCGACGGCGACCCGCCCCGGATTCGACGAGAATACCAGGATGCGATCGCACATCAGGACGGCCTCCTCGATATTGTGTGTCACCATCAGGATCGATTTGATCGGCAGCCGGCCTTCGACCCAGAGATCGATCAGGTCGGTTCTCAGTGTCTCGGCGGTGAGCACGTCGAGCGCCGAGAACGGCTCGTCCATCAGCAGCAGGTCCGGATGCACGACCAGCGCGCGGGCGAAGCCGACACGCTGGCGCATGCCGCCCGACAATTCCTTGGGAAAGGCCGACTCGAATCCGTCGAGGCCGATCAGGTCGATCGCGGCGAGCGCGCGCTTGCGCCGCTCGGCGGCATCGACGCCCAGTGCCTCCAGTCCGAGCTCGACGTTTTGCAGCACCGTCAGCCAGGGAAACAGCGCGAACGACTGGAAGACCATGGCGACGCCGTTCGGCGGTCCCGCGATGATCTCGCCGCGGCAGGTCGCCTGTCCCGTGGACGGTGCGACCAGACCGGCGATGATCCGCAGCAGCGTGGATTTGCCGGAGCCGGAGCGGCCGAGCAAGCCGACGATCTCGCCGGAGCGGATCGTCAGATCGACGTTCTCCAGCACCAGCAACTGCTCGCCGCTGCCCTTCGGAAAGGACCGGCAGACACCGCGGATATCGATGAGCGCAGGGGGTTGATCGAGCATGATGGTCTCCTCGTCAGCCGAGCCGCAGGCGGCGCTCGCCGAAGGCGTAGAGGGGTCGCCAGACCAGACGATTGAACAGCGTCACCAGGATGCACATCGTGGCGATTCCGAGAACGACACGCGGGAAATCACCTGCTTCGGTCGCAGCCGCGATATAGGCGCCGAGCCCGGTGGCGTTCAGATGGGTGTCGCCCCAGCTGGCGACCTCGGCCACGATCGAGGCGTTCCAGGAGCCGCCGGACGCCGTGATCGCGCCGGTGACGTAATAAGGAAAGATGCCCGGCAGGATCACCTTGAACCACCACCGCCATCCGCCGAGATGAAGGCTGCTCGCCGCTTCGCGCAGATCGCTCGGAAAGGCGCTGGCCCCGGCGATGACGTTGAACAGGATGTACCATTGCGTGCCGAGGATCATCAGCGGGCTCAGCCAGATATTCGGATTGAGCTTGAAGCTGACGATGGCGACGACGAAGACCGGAAAGGCGAGATTGGCCGGAAACGCCGCGAGAAACTGAGCCAGCGGTTGGATGCGTTCGGCCAGTTTTGGACGCAAGCCGATCCAGACGCCGATCGGCACCCAGATCAGGGTCGCAAGGCTGATCAGGACGATGACGCGCAGGAAGGTGACCAGCCCGTCGCGGATCGCAACGAGCACATCGCTCAGGCCGAGGCTGGCGGAGAGATAGCGGTAGGTCAGCCACGCGGCGTAGGCCGTGCCTGCGAGGACGACAGCAAGCCAGAGGCCGTCGATCAGCCGCGACGGCGTGTCTCTGCTCCTTGTCGGGGCCCCCAGCTTGGGGAGCGGAATGCGCAAATTCGAGACCGCGCGATTGATGCTGGAGAAGGGCAGCGTCACGGCCCGCAGGGCGCGGGTCCGGCGAAACAGGTCGAGCATCCAGGAGGTGGGTGACTCACCGGACGCCGTCTGTTCGAAACGGAACTTGTCGGCCCAGGCAATGATGGGCCGGAACAGCAATTGGTCATAAGCGATGATGACGAGCAGCATGGCCAGGATGGCGTAGAAGATCGCCGGCAGATCGCGCTGCTGGATCGCCAGCGCGACATAGGATCCGACGCCCGGCAGCGTTACGGTGGTGTTGCCGACGGTGATCGCTTCCGAGGCGACCACGAAAAACCAGCCGCCCGACATCGACATCATCGCGTTCCAGATCAGTCCCGGCATCGCGAAGGGCACGTCGAGACGCCAGAACCGCTGCCAGCCCGACAGATGAAAGCTTTGCGTCGCCTCTTCCAGATCCTTCGGCACGTTGCGCATCGACTGGTACATGCTGAACGTCATGTTCCAGGCCTGGCTCGTGAAAATCGCAAACACCGAAGCCAGTTCGGCACCGAGCACCTGGCTCGGAAACAGATTCATGAAGAAGACGACGGTGAAGGTCAGGAAGCCCAGGATCGGCACGGACTGGAGGATGTCCAGGACCGGGATCATGACCATCTCCGCGCGCCGGCTCTTGGCGGCGATCGCAGCGTAGACGAAGGTGAAGATGGTCGAGCAAACGATCGCAAGCAGCATTCGCAGGACTGTGCGCAGCGCATAGAGCGGCAGGTTGACCGGATCGAGCGAGACCGGCGAGCGCTCCAGCTCCGACAATGGCGCGACGGTCTGCTCGCCGCCATAGACGATCAGCACCATGGCGCCGATCACGAGGATCAGCGCGACGACATCCCAGACATTGGGGCGCAGCGCCCGGCCGATCGCGACCGTGCGAATATCTCTCGGCTTCATGGGCCTGCCTTTTGGGCAAGAATCCTAGACTAGAATCCTAGACTAGAATTTTGGGCTAGAACTCGGCGTGCAGACGGCCCGAGAAGATCGAGACCGGCCCACGGTCGGCGTTATAGGCCGGGTTTGTGATCAATTGATAGTCCGCGGTCATCGTCACGCCCTTGATCACCGAATAGGCGTAGTAGGCCTCGAGGATGCGTTCGTTGCGGTAGTTGAGCTGGCCGTCGCCGATCAGCAGGCCGGTGCCGCCGGCGGCAAGGAAAGCGCGATGTGCGTCAGACAGGCCGTTGATGGCGCCGCCGATGCCGATTGTGTCATCCGGACGTCCCCAACGGCTGCCCTTGATCGAGAGGCCGCCTGAGACGCTGCGGTCGATATCGGTGAAGGAGAGAATCTGGTTCTGGCCGTCGTTCCAACTCGCCCGCGCGAACAGTCCGACGTCGTTGACGACCTGCTGCTCGAGATTGACGTAGAAGCCGTACTTCGAACGGGTGCGCTGGTTCGCGGTCGCGATGTCGTTGATGTCGAGTGCGGGGTTGGCGGCGGCCTGTGCGACGACATCGTTGTAGTTCGCGGTGTTGCCGCTGTTGGCGAAGACGCCGACGCGCAGTTTGCCGGGCTGCTCGAGGAGCGTGTGACGCTCTTCGAACTCGACCACGCTGCCGCCGGTCTTGAAGGTCAGCACGTCGCTGTTCGGCGCGGACGGCACCTGGAACAGGCCGGCGCGGATCGCCCAGTCCTTGCGGTTGAGCTCGACCACGGCGCCGCGGGTATAGCCGGGCAGGTCGGCCGGGAAGTCATAGGCGCCCGACGACCACATCGCCCAGTTCATGAAATCGGCGCGCGGGTCTTTTGCATAGGAGTTGCCGTCGAAGAAATCGCCGACGGCGAAACGGCCGACGATCAGCGTGACGCGGTCGATATCGCGCTTGCCCGCGAGCTGGTTCGGTGCGTCCTCGACTGCTTCCTGCTCACCGCCGAGTCCGAACGTCTGCTTGAAGTAATAGCGCTGCGCGCGGATTTTTGGGAACGGCGCGCCGGCCTTCTGGGCTTCGCCGTTGGAAAAGCCGGCGAGGCCGAGCGTGCCGTTGAGGCCGAAGCCCTGCGCGAGCTCCGGATTGAAATAGAATTCGCCGCCGTCCCACAGCCGCGCGCCCAGAAACGCCGTCGTCGTCCACGTCGCCTGGAACTGGCCGCCGCCGGGCAGGCTCTGCGGGCTCGCATAGGGCGAATGGATCGGGCCATAGCCTTGCGGCAGCACGGTGGTCTGGGCGTGGACGTTCCAGTCGTCGGATTCAGGCAGCTTGGTCTTGCCGCCGACCACCGGCATCCACGGCGTGTCGCCGAACTGGTAGTTCAGGCCGAGCTTGAACAGATGAATGCGCGGATCGACGTTGACGCTGCCGAGGCCAAAGCCGCTGAGATCGTAGGTCTTGCGGGAGAGGTCGACATATTCGTATTCGGCCTTCGCAGTCCAATTGCCGCTGACCGCGTATTCGAGACCGAGTCCCGCAGTCCATCCGGCCTGGTAGTGGCCGACCGGGAAGAGCGGCGAGACACCATCGGCATCGTTGACGTTGATATGCGTGTGCCCCCACGCGACGCCGCCGGTGACGTAAGGCATGAACCGGTCGAAGGCATAGCCGACGCGGCCGCGCACCGTGCCGATGTAGTCGATCGTGGTGTTGAAGGGCACCGGCGAACGCGCGAGTGCCGGGCCGTCGGTCGGACCCGTGAACGTTGCGTCGGCTTCGATGCCGAGCACGACGCGATTTGCGAGTTGTCGGTTGTAGCCAAGTTGATAGCCGCCGCTGAGCCCGATTGCGCTGTGGGGCAGGACGACGCCTTGCTCGGGCAACGGATTGGTGCCGGGTCCGAAGCTCGCGTCACCGTAGCCGAAATGGCCGCCGACATAGAAGCCGGTCCACTCGTAAACGGTTTTCGCGGCGCGCGCCTTCAGCGGCAGGTCGGCGGCGAAGCCGGCACCCGGCAGCACGAGCACGCCCGAGGCAAGCGCCGTGGCTGCCCGCAGATACCTGTAACGGTGACCTCTCAACGTCAAAACTACGCCCCCAGACGCGACTGTGCCCAACCGCTCCCGACATCCCTGCCGATTCGCGGTGCTCCTGTCATCAGGGGCTTGGCTGTTCGCGCGATCGGACGAGACGAGCTCGTTTCGACGCGTTTCACCCCAAGATCTTGCCAAGTCCCTGCGCTTGTTGCGAACCTTATTGCTAATAATTCGCAATAGCAACTAGTCCGGAATGTCGCAGGCGATGGTTCGCACCGTTATGTGACGGGACTGCAACAACTTCCCGATGCGGAAAAAGGATGACCCCGCCCGGGGGGACAGCCGGGCGGGGTCGGGGGCACGACACGGGGTGGATGAGGCGCCCGTGTCGGACGCAGGATCCACGTGAGATCGGCCTCAGAGCCTCAAATCAGTAGCAAGTGCGAACGCTGCCGACGTACTGGCCGAAAGCGTTGTAACGGGGGGACCAGCCGCAGCGGTGATAGCCGTAATAGGGGTCGCTGCTGGCGGCGATCGCGGTGCCGACGACGGCGGCGGTCGCGATGCCCAGGCCGACACCGACGCCCCAGCCGAGCGGCTTGGCCTGAGCGGTCGACGTGGTGGACGCGACGCCAGCAGTGACGGTGAGAGCGGCGAGAGCGACGGCGGCAATCTTGGTCTTGATCGACATGTGAAACTCCATCCGGGTTGAGGCGGTCCGTTGTGGTCCGCGTGTCCAATTGGACGGAGGCTTGCCGAAACCGGTTCGAAAGCGCCTCGGCCGGCCCGGGAAATCGGCTCTTTCCCGAATGATTTCAGTTGGATGCGAGTTAGCCGAGGGGGCCTCTGGCGAGCCTGTTCACGTCGAAGTTATCGACTTCGGTCAGCAACTCGCAAAAGGCGCGCGCGCCCTGGTCGATGAGCTGCTCGCCCTTCTCGGTCACGGCCAGCGTCGCATTGCCGACGGCGCCGCTGGCGTTGAGATCCTGCGCCTGCCAGGCAAAGGGCGCGGGCCGCTGCGTCGAGAGCCAGCGGTATTGTTTTTCCATCGCGATGCTGCTCGCCGGAAAATCCGCGATCGCATCGGCGCGCACCTGATCGGGATAGCGCGCCAGCATGATCGAGGTCTCGACCGCGCCGCCATGGATGCCGTGGCGCACTTCATCGGCGGGGAACAGTTTTTCCGCGCCCGACAGGCGCGACCACGATGTCGTCACCGCGAACATTCTTTGATGCGCGCGAAGGTCCTGCGCCACCAGCATCATCGCCGCGCTGTTGCCGCCATGGCTGGTGATGATGACGAGCTTTTTCACGCCGCGTCGTGCGATGTCCTCGCCGATTGCGGTCCATCGCTTCAACGCCGTTTCGGTCGGCAGCGTCTGCGTGCCCGGGTAGTCGATATGCTCGGTGGAGATGCCGATCCGTTCAACGGGCAGGAATGTGACCGGCATCGTCTCAGGCAAAAGCTCGCGGATGCGCGCGAGATAGGCGTCCGCGATCAGCACGTCGGTCTCGAGCGGCAGATGCGGGCCGTGCTGCTCGGTCGCCGCCAGTGGCAGCACCGCGATCCAGCGCGCAACATCCGCAGGAGCGGCATCGGCCCAGCGGATCGCGGTCCAGTCGCGGGAAGGCGTCATCAAGGTTTCTTTGCCCGAATTTGTCACGTAGTTTGGTGTTATGGAGGGGACGCGGGCCTGGCCGGCTCGCGTCCCCGAATGTCTTGCGGTTTTATCGCGTTGTTTTCACATCGGCCAGACACGATCGACGGAGTGCATTGATGAGCCCTTCCCATCTGCGGCGAGCGTTAACGGCAGGCTTGCTGGCCACGGTCGTGTCGATCCTGCCGGCGCGCAGCGAGACCCTGGACAAGGTCACCTTCGGCACCAACTGGGTCGCCGAGGCCGAGCATGGCGGCTTCTTCCAGGCGGTCGCCGACGGCACCTACAAGAAATACGGCCTCGACGTCACCATCGTTCCCGGCGGTCCGAACGAGAACAACCGGATGCTGCTGATCGCCGGCAAGATCGATTTCTTCATGGCCGCGAACACGCTGATGTCGTTCGATGCGGTCGCTAACAACGTTCCCGTGGTGACCATCGCGGCGGTCTTCCAGAAAGACCCGCAGGTGATGCTGACGCAGCCGGATGCGAAGGTCACCAAGATCGAGGAGCTCAAGCCGCTGACGCTGTTCGTCTCCAAGGAAGGCATGACCAGCTACTTCCAGTGGCTGAAGTCCGAATACGGCTTCAGCGAGAAGAACGTCCGTCCCTATAATTTCAATCCGCAGCCCTTCATCGCCAACCCCAAGAGCGCGATGCAGGGCTACGTCACCTCCGAGCCCTTCGCGGTCGAGAAGGCTGCCGGCTTCAAGCCCAATGTCATCCTGCTCGCCGATGCCGGCTTCAACACCTATTCGACCCTGATCGAGACCCGCCGCGACCTGGTCGAGAAGAAGGCCGACCTGGTGCAGCGTTTCGTCGATGCCTCGATGATCGGCTGGTACAACTACATCTACCGCGACAATTCCGCCGGCAATGCCATGATCAAGCAGCTCAATCCGGAGATGACCGACGAGCTGCTCGCTTATTCCGTCGCCAAGATGAAGGAATACGGCATCGTCGATTCCGGCGACTCCTTGAAGAACGGCATCGGCGCCATGAGCGACGATCGCTACACCTCCTTCTTCAACAAGATGGTGAAGGCCGGCGTCGTGAAGGGCGATCTCGACTTCCGCAAATCCTACACGCTGCGCTTCGTCAATAAGGGCGTCGGTGTCGAGCTGCGCCCCGCCAAGCCGTAACGACAGCGTTGATGTCCGACGCCAAAACTTCGCCCACGGTCGAGGCCAGCCTGACGGCGCTTGCCGTCAGCCTGCGCGGCGTGACGAAGACCTATGACAATGGCGTCATGGCGCTGGGTCCGTTCGATCTCGCGGTGCGCAAGGGCGAGTTCATCTCGCTGCTCGGGCCATCCGGCTGCGGCAAGTCGACGGCGCTGAGGCTGATTGCCGGGCTCAGCGCGGCGTCATCGGGCACAGTGCGGATGTCGCGTCATGACGGCCCGGCGCAGATCGGCCACGGCATCGGCTTCGTGTTCCAGGAGCCGACCCTGATGCCTTGGGCCAGTGTGCGCGAGAATGTGCGGCTGCCCTTGAAGCTCGGCGGCGCCCCGAAAGCCGAAGCGCGGGCGCGGGTCGACGAAGCGCTCGCCAGCGTCGGTCTTGCCGATTTCGCCGATGCCTTTCCGCGCGAATTGTCCGGCGGCATGAAGATGCGGGTGTCGCTGGCGCGCGCGCTCGTCACCGATCCGGATATCCTGCTGATGGATGAGCCGTTCGCGGCGCTCGATGAGATCACGCGATTCCGCCTCAACAACGATCTGCTCGCGCTGTGGCGCAGCCTTGGCAAGACCGTCATCTTCGTCACGCATTCGGTATTCGAATCCGTCTATCTGTCGCAGCGCGTCGTGGTCATGACGGCGCGACCCGGCCGTATCCAGGCCGACATCCGCATCGAGACCGTCGAGCCGCGCGGGGAGGAGTTTCGCACCTCGGCGGCTTATTCCGATTATTGCCGGCGCGTGTCGGCCGCGCTGGCGCCGTCCTATTCGGGACAGTCGATGCTATGAACGCGCAAGCCCCCGTCACCGCAAAGCCGTCGGCTGCGCAAAGCGCGGTGCGCTTCGTGCTGCCCGTCATCGTGTTCGCGGCCGGCCTTGCCGCCTGGGAGCTCGTCGTCCGCCTCCGGGAGATCCCGCCTTACGTGCTGCCGGCGCCGTCGGCGATTTTCCTGACGCTGATCAAGGACTGGGCGGTGCTGTCACAATCGCTCGCGACCACGCTGCTGACGACGCTGGAGGGGTTTGTCGCGGCCAGCATCGGCGGCATCGCGCTGGCACTGCTGTTCAACCAGTCGAAATGGGTGGAATATTCGCTGTTCCCCTATGCAATCGTGCTCCAGGTGACGCCGGTGATCGCGATCGCGCCGCTCTTGCTGATCTATCTGGAACAGCAGACCGCGGTCGTCGTCTGTGCCTTCATCGTCGCCTTTTTTCCGGTGCTGTCCAACACCACGCTCGGGCTGAATTCGGTCGACCGCAACCTTGCCGGCCTGTTCCAGCTCTATGGCGCATCAAAGCCGCAAACTCTGCGCTTCCTGAAACTGCCTGCAGCGCTGCCCTATATTTTGGGCGGCCTGCGCATTGCCGGCGGCCTGTCGCTGATCGGCGCGGTCGTGGCCGAGATCGCGGCCGGAACGGCGGGCGCCGGCTCGGGCCTCGCCTACAGAATCGCCGAATCCGGCTATCGATTGAACATACCCCGCATGTTCGCAGCGCTGCTTCTGCTGTCGCTTGCCGGGATTGTCATCTATGGGGTGCTGGCGCTAATTTCCCACCTCGTTTTACGGCGCTGGCATGAGAGCGCGCTTGGAAAGGAAAACTGATGTCTACCGGTTCGATTTCGTCCGACAAGATCGACCTTCTGATTTATGGGCCGGTGCGGCCGATCCTCGAGAACGGGTTTTCCGATCATTTCGTCGTGCACAAGGCCGAGACGCGCGGCGACCTCGAGCGGCTGACGCCGGCGGTCCGCGACAAGATCCGCGGCGTCGCGGTGACCTATCACACCGTCCGCGCCGACAAGGATTCGCTGTCGCAATTGCCCAAGATCGAGATGGTGGCGAGCTTCGGCGTCGGTTACGACCACATCGACGCCAAATACGCGGCCGAGCACAACATCATCGTTACCAACACACCCGACGTGCTGACCGAGGAGGTCGCCGACGTCGCGATGGGCCTGCTGATTTCGACCGTGCGCGAATTCATCAAGGCCGACCGCTACGTTCGCTCCGGCCTCTGGCAGACCCAGAACTATCCGCTCAGCGTCGGCTCGCTGCGTGACCGCAAGGTCGGCATCGTCGGCATGGGCCGCATCGGCCAGGCCATCGCGCGCCGGCTCGATGCGTCGTTGGTGCCGGTGGTCTATCACTCGCGCAACCCGTCCAAGGACGTCTCTTACAAGCACTATCCCGACCTGATCGAGATGGCGAAGGCGGTCGACACGCTGATGGTGATCGTGCCGGGCGGCGCCTCGACCAACAAGATGATCAATGCCGAGGTGCTCAAGGCGCTCGGCCCGCGCGGCGTGCTGGTCAACGTTGCGCGCGGCTCCGTGGTCGACGAGCAGGCGCTGGTCCAGGCGCTGAAATCAGGCACCATCCTCGCCGCCGGTCTCGACGTGTTCGTGGCCGAGCCCAATGTGCCGGACGAGCTCAAGACCATGCAGAACGTGGTGCTGTTGCCGCATATCGGCTCGGCCTCCGTGGTGACGCGCAATGCCATGGACCAGCTCGTTGTCGACAACCTCAAATCCTGGTTCGCCGGCAAGGCGCCGCTGACGCCGGTTGCCGAAACGCCGTTCAAGGGGCGCTGATGACCGCTCTTCGGGTCGTTGCTTTGCTGATCGCGGCCTGCGTCGCCGCGATCGGTGCCGCGCATGCGCAGGATGCGACGACCCTGAAGAAGGAGATGATCGGGCAGTGGGAGCTCTCGACCACCGAGCGCAGCAAGACCTGCGTTGTCACGATCAAGGGCGATCCGGTGGCGCAGGGCTTCAAGCTGGAGCTGGAGCCGGCGTGCAAGACGGCGCTGCCCTTCACCAAGGACATCGTCGCCTGGAGCATCAAGGGTCTCGGAGACATTGTTCGTTTGCAGGATGCGACCGGTGAGTCCGTGATCGACTTCACGGAGGTCGAGGCCGGCATCTTCGAGGGCCTGCGGCAGGGCGAGGGCGTCTACATTCTGCAGGACCTCGCCGCCGCGCGCTCGATGGCCAAGTCGATGGACCAGATGATCGGCGACTGGGCCATGGTGCGCGGCAACGGCCAGCCGATCTGCGGATTGACGCTGACCAATACGGAAGCCGATCAGGACAATTTCCAGGTCTTCCTCAAGCCGAAATGCGACGCGGCGATCGCCCAGTTCAACCCGACGCAATGGCGGCTGGAGCGCGGCCAGATCATCCTGATGTCGAAATCCGGTGAGGTCTGGCAGTTCGAGGCCGACGACAATGCCCAATGGCGTCGGGTTCCCGATACGGCCGATCCCCTGATCATGCTGCGCCAATAGGCGCCCGTCCGTTCCTGTCTTTCTGCCTGGCAATTTTTCCTGCGCCCATGTCGATCCGGCCCCGGCCGGATCGTCATCCCAATAGCGAGCTGATCGCGCAGCCGAACCGGCCGCGTCTCGCCTCAACAGGAGTTTTGCATGCGCTTTATGTACATCGTCACCTCCAGCCAGCCGATGAGGGGCCCGTCTCCGGCGCTGATGGAGGCCATGCAGAAGATTTCCGAGCGGGAAATCAAGGCGGGCCGGATGATCGACAATGGCGGCCTGATGCCGCTTGCGACGGGCGCGCGGGTGCGGATCGTCGACGGCGAGCTCAGCGTCATCGACGGCCCCTTCATCGAGGCCAAGGAAGTGGTCGGCGGCTACGCCATTTTCGAGCTGCGCGACAAGGCCGAAGCCCTGGCCATGGCCAAGGAGTTCATGCAGCTGCACCTCGATCACATGCCGGGCTGGGATGGCACCTGCGAATTGCGGGCCTTCGCCACGCCGGGGGTGGATGGGGCCTGCGAGGTTGATGCGAAGTCGGGCGTAGCCGCTCACGCCTGATGACGAGCATCGCGCGTTCCATAGCGTTTTCGAGCGAAGTGGGGACCGGTTCGCGCAAAGAAAACGCGTCAAAACAAGAAACCAGAGCCCCGTTCCGACCCAGTCGGAACGGAAAAGGCTCTGGTCGGCGGCGATGACGGCCGCCGATATTGATCAAGCCATCCGCGCCGCGATTCACGCAACTTGGCGCGTCGTGCAGCCGCGGCTGATCGCGACGCTGTCGCGGATGCTGCGCGACGTGCCGCTTGCGGAAGAGCTGACCCAGGACGCGCTGGTTGCGGCGCTGGAAGCCTGGCCGGCTATCGGCGTGCCCGACAATCCCGGCGCCTGGCTCATGACGACCGCAAAGCGACGCGCGCTCGATCACTTGCGCCGTGGCAAGATGCTTGGCGAGAAGCACGACATGCTGGCGCGCGACATGTTGCAGGAGCAGGAGATCGTGCCCGATTTCGACGCCGCGCTCGACGATGATATCGGGGATGAATTGTTGCGGCTGGTGTTCACCGCCTGTCATCCGATCCTGTCGCGCGAGGCACGCGCGGCGCTGGCGCTGCGGATGATCTGCGGGCTCACCACCTCCGAGATCGCCCGCGCCTATCTGGTGCCAGAGGCCACCATCTCCCAGCGCATCGTCCGTGCCAAACGCACGCTGTCGAATTCCGGCCTCGCCTACGAGACGCCGGCCGGCGACGCTCTGTCGGAGCGTCTCGCCTCGGTGCTGGAGGTCGTCTACCTCATCTTCAACGAGGGCTATCTCGCGGCGCGGGGCGACGAATGGTTGCGGCCGCAGCTCTGCGACGAGGCGCTGCGCATGGGCCGCGTGCTCGCCGGCCTTGCCCCGGACGAGCCCGAGGTGCACGGCCTCGTCGCCCTGATGGATTTGAATGCCGCGCGGGCGCGCGCTCGGACCGATGCAAGCGGCGACCCCATTCTGCTGATGGACCAGGATCGTTCGCTGTGGGATCGCTCGCAGATCCGTCGTGGCCTGCGGTCGCTCGAACGGGCCCGCGAACTCGGCGGTGCGGGACGGTTTTATGCGCTTCAGGCCGCGATTGCGGCGTGTCACGCCATGGCGGAAACGGCTGCAGATACCGACTGGCGGCGCATCGCGCAGCTTTACGCCGAGCTGGCGTTTCTGGTGCGCTCACCGATCATCGAGCTCAATCGCGCGGTCGCGGTCGGCATGGCCGAGGGACCGCAGGCCGGGCTCGACGTGCTGGACGGGATCGCCGGCGCACCGGCGCTGTCGGCCTATCATCATCTGCCGGCGGTTCGTGGTGATTTCCTGCAGAAGCTCGGACGGCGCGCAGAGGCGCGGCAGGCCTTCGCGGCCGCCGCGCATCTTGCGACCAATGCACGTGAACGCGCGCTGATGGAGCGCCGCGCCGCGGCGCTCGCAGGCGAGCAGCTTTAGGTCGTCGGCTTGGGCGGTGGCGCAGTGCCTTGCGCCCATTTCTCCATCTTGCCGAGCACGCCCCAGGCCGTCAGTGCCAGCGAGATGGGAAGCGCGAATTGGCTCAGGCCCGGCACCGCCGACGCAATCGTCCCGAACAATCCGGCCAGGCCTCCTGCATTGGGGCTCGCCGTCACGGCGGAGAGCAGCGCGGTAATGAGCGAGCCGCCAATTCCGAGCGCCGTCTTCTTGCCATCCAGCATTTTGCCGATGGTTTGGCCGAGCGCGCCATTGACCTGTCCGAGCACAGGCTTGTTGCTGAGCAAGGCGCTGAGCAGATCGACCACCTGTTTGAACTGATCGGTCGGAGCGGGATTTGTCGTCGCCGGCGTGCCGGGAGCGGTCTTGGTGATGAGAGAGAGGAGCTGTCCAAGCACATTGACCGTCGGGCTGGCCGCGGGAGTCGTGCTCACTGGCGTTGTTGCTCCCGGCTGCAAGGCCTGCGTGAGGTTCTGCAACTGGTTCAGGATCTGGGAGAGCTGGTTGGACGACCCTGCAGGCACTGTCCCTATCGGCGGGATCGCGATCGGCGTTGCACCGGTCGGGGTCGCTCCCGGCTGCAGAAGCTGTGCAAGGTTTTCCAGCCGCCCCAGAACCTGGGAGAGATCGATATTTGCTGTCCGGACCGGTTGCAGGCCGGCGCGCGTGATGGCGGCGATCGTGGTCCCGTCGAGCAGGCCGGTATCCTCGAGGGCGTGCTGTTGCTGGAATTGCGAGACCGCCGCCTTGGTCTTCGGTCCGCTGATGCCGTCTTCGTCGAGCGGTGGATTGGCGCCGAGCCTGTTGAGCGTCTGCTGCATCAGCAGCACCGACGACGCCACGTCCTCGTCCGGCTCGGAACGGGGGGCAATGGACGGGCTGTTGTCGATGGTGATCGAGGAATCCTGTGACATCATCGCATGCAGGACCACCGCGGTGCCGAGCTGCGTATCGACATGGCTCGGGTCGAAGACGTGGTCCGCGACGAACTTGCCGGCATTTGCCTCGGTTGGTCCGTAGAGGGTCGAGCCGCCGTAGAGATAGGGCGAGTTGACGCCCTTGGCGTGATAGCCGAGACCGTTGAAGCATTCGAGCCGGTACAGCGTACGCGCGATGCACCAGTCCTGCGTGCCGACGAAGTGCTGGATCCGCAGCGCGTCCACGGCGCCGTCGACGAACGAGGCGAACGGGCCGCGGCCTTTCGGAACGAGGCACGTCACGCGCTTCAGCGTTTCGCCGTTGCCGAGATAGGTGTCGAAATCGAAATTGGATTCGCGATAATGGCAGAGCGCGATGAAGTACCAGGGCACACCGGTCAGCCGCTCGATCTGCTGATAGGTCGCCTTGCCGTTGATGGCCTTGCGTGCCGTCGCGTTGGCCTCGCCAAGGCGTGCGGGCCGGATCTGGAGATTGGCCCAGTTCCTCTCATACCCGCTTTTCAGACTCTCGTATGACACCATCTCCCGCTCCCGCGAATTGTTAAAATAATCAGGTCGTTGTGCAATCAGGCGTGAGCCGCATGCCACTAGCCGGCAGGCACGGGCTCTGGGTGTGGTTCGGCAAATGTGGCAGGCCATCGCCGGAGCGCATGTGAAATGGCTTACACGTGCAGCGCGAAAGGTTGCGGTCAAAGGACGCAACGACGTACGCGCGAGCGCGGCGGCGCCACACGCAATCCGGGAACTTGCCGGGTGGCCGTCCGTTAGCAACAGAGACGGTCTGATCGAGGAATCCTGCGATGGCCAAGCGCGTTCTCGCGATCGGCATCGAACCCGGCAGTGCGGACTACAGCGCGTTTCCGCAGCTCACGCCGGCGATGGTCCGCAACCATATCGAAGCGCAGCTCTTGCGCCTGCGCGGTCTCGGCTACGAGGTCACGAGCTGCTTGATCGATCTCGACGAGGCGGCGGAAGCGGCAGTCACGGTGGCGCTGCGCGACGAGCGCTTCGATTGCATCGTCATCGGCGCCGGCCTGCGCGAGCCGAAGGAACGGCTGCTGCTGTTCGAGAAGGTGCTCAATCTCGTCCACCGCCTGGCGCCGCAGGCCGCGATCTGCTTCAACACGACGCCTGCCGACACAATGGAAGCCGTGCAGCGCTGGGTCGCGCCGTAGCCGCGGCAAGCACACCTTCGATTTGAGGCTTCCGCTGGTTGTCGCGACAGGCTGGCCCCGTGACGTAAAGGGCGGAAACAAGCCGGATTCACGCGATTATTCTGGCCCGGGATCGTCCCAAACGCTATGACTGGCCGCATCAGATGGGAGGATTCGGGAATGCTTCGACGTCTTGGAATTGCAGCATGTTTCGCGGTCGCGATGGCCATCCCGGTCCATGACGCGGTGGCGCAGGACGCTATCGGCGGCGCCATCCTCGGCGGCGTCGGCGGGGCGATCGTGGGCGGTGCGCTTGGTGGCGGCCGTGGCGCCGCCATCGGTGCGGTCGTCGGCGCCGGCACGGGGGCTGCGATCGCCTCCGAAGGCGAGCGTCGCCGGTCCGGCTATTACGCCTATCAGCGCGGCTGCTACATGCAGCGCCCGGATGGCCGCTACGTCCCGGTCGATCCGAGATATTGCTACTGAGCGGACAGCGCCGGCGTCGTCTCGCACGCGCCGGCGCTGCCGTGTCTGACCCTGTCGCTAGGCAGCGTTAGCCCGGCTGACGGCGTCGCCAAGCTCGGCATTGGTGTAGGCCTTGCCGCCGATGCCCCACAGGCCGTCCACCGCATAGACCATGTTGACGAAAATCCGCTCCCGCGGATGACGGCCTTCCGCGGCCTTGAACGCGATGTCGGTGGCGTCTGCGATGAAGCCCGCCTTTTGCTCCGGGCTCGCCAGTGCGAAGGACGGGACCTTCAATTCGACCACGACGATGTCGTTCGACGTGCCGCCGGCGAACGACCGGCCTTTCGGGATCGTACTGATCTCGCCGATCACGTTCGGCGTGATGAAGGCATTGCCGGCGAGATCATGGTGCCTGAGAAACGAGGCGGTCAGCTCGGCGAACATGGTTTTCTCGGCGGCTGCACTGAAGATGCCATCCGTGGCGACGACGGTGATCGGCATGACCAAAACTCCCTTCGTGGTGTGAGCGCCACGAACGCCGGCTGCGATCGCGGCTTGCGACAATATTGCGATCGTTATATAACGATCGTGACTGCATTCGCACGACGAGGGCGGTGCCGTCAACGTTAAAATAACGATCGTTATATGACGAGGTGCGCTGGTGCGATACAAGTCCGGACACAAGGAAGAAGCCCGCGCACGCATGGTGGCGGCCGCCGGCCGCGGCTTTCGCCGCCAGGGTTTTGGCGGCATCGGTGTCGACGGCCTTGCCAAGGAGGCCGAGGTCACCTCCGGCGCGTTCTACGGGCACTTCTCGTCCAAGGGCGAGGCGTTCAAGGCTGCGCTGGTGGCGGGCCTCGAAGAGCTGCGCCAGGGTGTCGAAGCCCTGCGGGCCGAGCACGGCGCCAAATGGGTCGCGGCATTCGTCGATTTCTATCTCGGCCAAAAGCGGGTCTGCGAGCTCGGTTCGAGCTGCGCCTTGCAGAGCCTGACGTCGGAGGTGCAGCGCGCAGACGTCGGGATCAAGACGGTGTTCGAGGCGGAGATCGAGGGCGTCGTGAACGCGGTGGCCGACGGCTTGCCCGGCCGATCATCCAAGGACAGACGCGCGCGCGCCTGGGCGCTGCTCTCGATCCTGTCCGGCGGTGTCACGATGGCAAGGGCGGTCGCCGACAAGGATGTCAGCGCGGCCATTGCCTCGGCGTGCCGCGCGGCTGCGCTCAAAGCCTGTGCCGAAACCTGATCGACCGAAGGGGAGAGCCGCAGATGCAGATGTCGAATTATCTCTTCTTCACAACCCAGTGCGAGCCGGCGCTCGCGTTCTATACCGCCTGCGGTCTCGGCGAGGTGACCGAGATCAAGCGCCACGGCGCAGCCGGGCCGATGCAGGGCAAGATCATGCACGCGAAATTCGAGGGACCGGGCATCCAGTTCTATGCATCCGACAATGACGATGCCGAGCCGATGCGCGGCTCGGCGCACCACCTGATGTTGGACGACGCGCAGGCGACGACGGATCTGTTCGCGCGTCTCGCAGAAGGCGGCACCATCACCACACCGCTCGGAATCCAGCCCTGGGGCTACTACGGCAAGCTCACCGATCGCTTCGGTGTGCAATGGATGCTGAACTGCACGCTGGCGCCCGAGTAGCGCGAGAGCCTGGCCGCCGGCTTGATCAATTTCGTCCGGTCGACGCCTCCGGCATGATCTGGCGCAGCGGCTCCGGCGAGATCGAGATCTGGCCGGTGAACGGACGATCATGCGCCGCGATCAGGAGCACCGAGGTAGCGACGCCGGTCGCGAACAGCGCAATCGCGATCGCCGATCCCAGTCGGTTGTCGCAATGAACGAAGCCGATCACCAGCAACTCGCACAGGGCCTGGAGATACAGGCACCACCATTTCACCGCGTTGACCGAGGCCAGGCTGACGATGATCCGCTGCCGCCGCGCATCCAGCGCCTGCTCCAGCGCGCCGACGATCTCGTGCTGCGCCGTCGACTGACCCGTGCCCTGTGGCGTCATCGCGATGACAAGCTGCAAGGCCTCGGCAAGCGGAGGCGGCGTTGCCTTCAGCGAAGCCTCCTGATGCGCCATCATCGGCCATTCCACGGTGACGGCCTGATTGACATAGTCACGCACCAGTCCGCTGAGCTTTGCTTCCTGCTCCGCCGGCAGGCCGGCGGCGAGCAGAACGACGCTGCGCAGTGCGCTGGCCTCGCGGCTCACCGCCGCGCCGGCGCGGTCGCTGTCACCCCAGACCTGCGCCGCAGTGAAGGCGACGAACAGGCCGAAGATGATGCCGAGCACGGGCAGCATGCCGGGCGAGATCGCCTTCAGCGCCTTCGCCCGCTCCTCCGTCGCCACCAGCGCGACGAAGCCGAACACCGCCGCCGCCAGCAGATAGGTGAAGCCGAAGATGACCAGCGCCATCAAGGGCACGGGCAGATTGTGCAGCCAGTCGCTCATATCGTCTCATCGCTAGCGTGAAGGTTTCTCAGATCAGCCGCATCCCGCGCAGGCTGGCATGGCCGTTCTTGCCGACGATGATGTGGTCGTGCACGGCAATCCCGAGCGGCTTGGCGATGTCGATGATCGCCTTGGTCATCTGGATATCAGCCTGCGACGGCGAAGGATCGCCGGAGGGGTGGTTATGCACGACCCCGCTCGCCTGAAGTAATGCATTGAAAATAAATAGCTTTAGAGAAAGTGATTGATTTGCAGAGGTCGGCAATTGGGGGCGGCTTTGTGTGCTCGTGCGGGATTTTCACGCTTCTTCACCTTTATCCACGTCGAGGCCCTTTGAAGCTCGGCAAGTCACAGTATTCCTTTGATCCCATGCTTCAAGTTCATTCATTGGATACAAAACAGCCTTGCCAATCTTGACGAAGGTTGGACCGATCTTCATCGCTCGCCAATTTCGAAGAGTGCCAACTGAAACGCTGCTACGATATCTTTCGGAGACCTCTTCAGCGGTCAGAAATGTTCTGTCGGACATCAATTTCCCCTGAGGTTGCCAACAAACCGATCACGCTTGAGAATGCTGCAGCGCGCCCAATCATGCTCATGCACTGTGTGATGGATCGGCGGCACGTTCGTTGGAAGGGGAGGATTGCGGCAATCGCGAAAATGGATGCCGCCGCGTAGAAAAAGGAATCGTTACTAGTGTGCGCTGGAAGATCGCGACTGGTACGAGATTCATCGCGACGAAAATAGTGGTCGGATGGGCGACGGCCTTACCGCACACCACAGTTCAGTTGTAACCGGCTTGGCTACTCTCTTCTTGTCGAAGCGTCTGAAGCGCGACCTTGTTGGACGTTTCCTTGAAACGACGAGCGAAGGCGGCTCGGCCGGCCTGCTGGTGGAAGGACTCCACCTTCGTTTCCTCCATCAGAAACAGTCGTAGGAAGTGGCGCAGGGTTGCATCGTCGCTCCGGCCGTGGCGGTTCGACAACAGTTCGCGAGCCGCCTCCGATTTGGATTGGGCCGCGAGTAGCCGGGGTGCGAAGACGGGATCGTGGTGTTCCGCGCTACGCGCGATTAGGATTGTTCTGACGCACCAGAGAATTCTCTTCGCTTGCAGTGAGGAGTTAAGTCCTTCGCCAAATCTCGCTAGGAACCATCCGAATTCGCTCGCTCTAGCTATCTCCAACTGATAGTCGGACTTGAAGCGAAAGGACTTCTTGAGCTTCAACAGATATCCTTGCGGATCGAATATCGCCTTCGCCTCGTAAGCGAGGTGGCACGCAAAAAGATCGCCTTCCTTCGCGTCGAGCTTCAGCCGAAGCCACGGGTACAGAAATATCGATGCATGCCCCACCGAAATGTGGCGTGTCTCGTCGTCGAGATTGACCATCAGCAGATCGGTGTCCGATCTCTCTTCATGGTCCGATCTTGCGACGCTCCCAAACAATAAGGTCGCGACTACCGACATGGCCGACTGTCTGCTCGTTTCGAAGGTCGCAGACGTTGTAGAAATTGAATCAACTGACCGATCCCGATGCCTGAGCGCGCGCAAGCGCTTCGATCGCCATCTGGCGGGCGGCAGAACGCGCCTGCATGACTTCGTCTCGGTTTTGTAAGATGATCTGTTGTTTTTTGGGATCAAGGACGCCCGGATCGACGTCCAAATTGTGTTCGCTCATGAGATAGAAGCTCAGACTTAGTCGGCATGGCCGCACCAGACGCCCGTTCGTCATGGCATGCTCGACGGCGACCTGGGCTTGACGCTCGGGCGACAGGCCCGGGTTCGGAACGATCACCAAATTGATCATGTGGATCCACTCGAAATCCAAGGCTGGGTCAACCGGCGACACGCCTTGAACGTCGACATTACTGATCCGGTTCAGTGCATAGTCTCGAAAGTCGTTGTGCTCGCGTGACCAGCATCGCAGGTACCATCGGCCGAAGCTGTGGGCCAGCGCATGGGGAGCGATGGTGCGCGGACGTTCTTCAGATCCAGTCATGGAAGAATAGGCGATGGAGATCTCGAGTCTGTTGCGGACCGCGTCGAGGACGCGCAGCAAGATCGCCGGATCGGTGGGGCGACGCCCCAGGGTCACGACCTCGACTGGCGGGATGGAGTCGAACCAGGTGTCGTCTTGCCGTAGCCATCCGTTCTCGATGGCAACGATCTGCAGAAGATACCGCTCGATCGTTTCGCCGATGAACGCCGGTTTGAAGTCGCCGGCGCGCTTGTAGGCTTTCTCCGTGCGGTCATAAGCCAGATTTTTCGGCGCGATTTTCTCGTATTGGGCGATGTCGGCCGAGGCCTGCTGGGGAGAGATCCCGAAGGTGTCCACCATATCGCTACGATTGAAGCGGCCTAACCAAAACAACCTGAAATCGATGAATTCAAGCCTTCGCTGGACGCCCCATCTTAGTTTCTCACCCTCATCCATCTAAAATACCTCGTAAAAGGCGACGCGTAGAAAAACTATACATCCAGTTACTTGACGCGATACCAACTCCTACCCATATATTATGGACAGAGCCTCAGGTGCGCAAAGCCTCGGGCCTTGGTTAACGCGATTGCCCAAGGTTTGGGCGGGATAACGTAAGAGGCAAAACAATGAGCGACCTGAAGGAAAAGTTTGCGTTCGAAGTCGACGGTGTAGAATACCATAACGAAAACAAAGAGATGAATGGTCGTGAGGTTCGCTCGCATTCGGGGCACAACCCAGCGGCTGACTGGTGCCTGATCCAGATCAACGACGGCTACACGAGCTCGGTCGGTCTCGAGGCTTCGGTGAAGCTCGGCGGTGGAGCCAAGCCGAACTTCCGCGCCATGATGAGCGATCGGGTCTTCGAGTTCACCGTGGAGGATCTCGGCTGGGAGTGGGGCTCTCCGACCATCGCCGAGGCGGACGTGCGCGCCTACGGCAAGATCGCGGACGACCGCGAGATCGTGGTCGATGTGATTGGTCAGCAAGAGATCGTCGTGCCGCGCGGCGGAACGATTGATCTGGCCGGACCGAAGATCGAGCGCATCTACAGCCGCGAGAGCCATCTGCACAACAAGCTGCACGTCATCTTCGTGATCAACGGCGAGCCCACGCCCGTCGAGGGCAAGCCTTCCGAGCAGTTGGTCAAGTTGCTGGAGAAGGCGCTCAAGGAGAGCGAGAACACCGGCCAGCCCGTCGACGCCTGGCAGGTGACCGACGAACCCGGCAACGTCCTGGACGTGTCGAAGACGCTTGCCGAACTCGACATCAAGGACGGGGCGACCCTGCTGGCGAGCCTCAAAGCCGGAGCGGCAGGCTGATGCAGGCCGTCGACAGCGAGGTCAGCCGGCGCAAGTTCGCGCGCGAAGTCGGCCAACTGCGCGAGATCCAGCCCACGCTGATCTCGCGCGGCTGGTGGATCATGTCGGCCGAATTCCCGTACGTTAAAGTCGCCTTCGCGACCGTCGGGATGCGGCCCCGGGTCATTCCATTCGCGGTCAAGGCGGATTTCATCGACTACGACGTCCGGCCTTTGGCGATCACGTTCGTCGACCCTTTCGAGGATCGGGAACTGGCTGCGTCGGAGATGATGACGCATCTTCCGCGGTTGCTGCCGGTCGATCCCGCCATCCCGACGGAGATCGCGGCGCAAATGCCGCCGCAGCGGGTCAACCTTTACCAGCACTATCCGCACATGCCGACGATGCCGGGGTTCCTCTGTCTGCCCGGCACGCGCGCCTATCACGACCATCCCGCCCATTCGGGCGATGCATGGGAGCTTCATCGGAACACCGGCGAGGGACGCCTCTTCGCTCTGCTGGAGACGGTGTGGCGCTACGGCGCCCAGCCGATGAATCAGCTTCAGTTCATGGTCAACATGGTGTTGGGACAGTCGGAGACGCCAGCATGAAGGTCTCCCTGACGGGGGTCACCTCGGTGATGCTGCCGCGTTCCGTAATGACCCGCACCCACGCGCATCTCGCCGCGACGGGCATGCGTGGCCTCGAGGGCATGGCGCTCTGGGCGGGCGTGCAGGAGGGCCATGTCTTCGACGTCCGCGAAGTGATCATTCCCGAACAGCAGGGCATTCGCAGCGACCATGGCCTCGCCGTCATGGTGCCGGGGCCCGAGCTGCAGCGCATCAACCTGTATCTCTACAGATCCAAGCTGCGGCTGTTGGCGCAGATCCACAGCCATCCGACGCACGCCTACCACAGCGAGATGGACGACGAATACGCGATCGCGACGGCGCTCGGCGCATTCTCGCTGGTGGTACCGGACTTCGCGCGCGATCCCTTCTCCATCGCGCGTTGCGCGACCTACCGGCTCACGCCGCGTCCTTGGTGGAAGTCCGGCTCACGTCCAGAATGGAAGTCGGTTGCCGCCGCAGCCGCCATCTTCAACATCGTGGAGGGCTGACGATGGGCCTCGCTCCTTTCTTCGACCGCGCACGCCAGAGCGTCGCGCAAGTGCTGCGCGACGTCCATCCCGACGCCTTCGAACAGCGGTTGGCCGAGACGGTGGTGACGCTCGCCTTCGATTCGCAGGCCGCTTCGACCGCAGAGGGCCTGGCATCGCTCGATATGGCGGCGAGGCTTATTGCGCGTCTCTATCCTCGCGTTCGCGTGCTGATGCTCGACGGCGACGACGTGCTTGCGGACGAACTGATCGCGTTGATGCGACACATCAATCCGAATCTGCAGATCGTGACGGAAATCGGCACCGATCTTCACGTGGCGGTGGTTGCCGGAAAAACGAACCTCGAGACCGACGCTACTGTCTACATGGGGTCCGATCGGTGGATCGCCCGCGTCTCGACCGTCGCCCCGGTCGGCTCGGGCGGAAGCCCGAACCCTTTCGGCGCCGGCGCGGCGGCATGTATCGCCATGGCGAACGTCTTCCGGGCGGTCTTCGAATCGTGGATTGTCAAGCCAGAACTCGATGTCGACGTGACGTTTTCCCTTCTCAACTTCGAGCTGGGAACTACCGGCGCCAATGACGACCTCCGAGCCGGCCTCGATCTCGGGCTGGTCCAACTCGCCGGAGTCGGGGCGATCGGCAACGCCTTCATTTGGGCCATGTCGCGGCTGCGCGGCGTGAAGGGTGAGATCCACCTCATCGACCACGAAGCGGTCGATCTGACCAACCTGCAGCGTTACCTGCTCACTACGATGACGGACATCGACGCTTCCAAGGTCGCGCTGGCGGCTTCGGCGTTGAAGGACAGCGGCATTGAAGCGCGAGCCTTCCCTATGTCCTGGGCCGGATACGTGGAACAGGCGGGTCACCATCGCTTCGACCGCGTCGCCGTGGCGCTCGACAGCGTGCGCGACCGCATTCAGGTCCAAGGCTCGTTGCCGCGACGCGTGTACAACGCATGGACGCAGGCTGGCGACCTCGGCATTTCGCGACACGGCTTCGACGGCAACGAGGCTTGTCTGGCGTGCCTGTATCTGCCGACGGGCAAGCGGCGGAACGAGGACGAGATCGTGGCCGAAGAACTTGGGTTTCGGACGCAAGAGCAGATCCTGCGTGTGCGCACCATGCTCTATCTGGGCTCGCCCGTCGGAGAACCGTTCGTGCGCGAGATCGCCGCCAACGTCGGCGCCGACGTGGAGGCACTTCTGCCCTTTGCCAACCTCCCGCTTCGCGCGTTCCGTCAGAAAGCGATCTGCGGCAACGCCATTCTACGCGCTGCCGACGGTGCGGGTCCCGAACTCGAAGTGCCCATGGCGTTTCAGTCGGCACTGGCGGGCGTGATGCTCGCGGCCGAGATCGTCGCGTCGACGCCGGACGTTCGGGCAGCACAACCTGCGACGCGTTCGGTGGTCGATCTGACGCGCGCGTTACCCGGACGCATCACTTTTCCAATGTTGAAGCGAGCGCAGGGACCGGTTCGGTGCATCTGCCAGGACCCGGACTACATCGGCGTCTATCGAGCAAAGTATGGTGCGGAAGCGGTCTGACGTCGGGTGGCGGACGACGAATTGAGTGCATGGAATAGGGGCGCGTGACCGGTCGGTCATGGCGATCAGTGGCATCCGGAGAAAAACGTGGCGGCTCAACTCAAAACCCATTCAGCGGAAGCCGACCTGCTCAAGGGCGTTCAGCGGATCCTATCGCTCCCTGACGATCAACTCGGTGCTCTATGCCTTCACCAAAGACCGACGCCCCGCGACGGCCATCCCGTTCAACCTGATCTCTACGCTCCAGTTCAGCGGCACGGTCCCGATGATCGACATTCAGGCCTACGCCCTCTGGCTGTCATGAACCATCCGGAACGAATGACATGAAGAAAATTCTCCGGTTCGTTGAACGGACCGCGCACACTATCGGCTTCCTTCTCGCCGTCGTCGCAATCGTCTGGATCGGCGTGCTGGTCGGCCGTCCCGCAGAAAAAAGCGGGAGCCAGCCGACATTCGCCGGCGCGGACCGGAAGCAGAAGCGCCTGGCCGTTTATCTAGACGGCACCTGGAACAGCGTCGACAGCAATACGAACGTCTGGCGAATGCGAGCGCTGACCGCGGCGAAAAGCAAGGATGACAAGCCCCAGCTCGTTTACTACTCAGTCGGCGTTAACGGCGTTCTCGGCGGAATGTTCGGCCAAGGATTGGACGACAACATTCGCCTGGCCTACGAGTGGCTGATCGAGAATTACAATGACGGCGATGAAATTTTCATCTTCGGCTTTAGCCGTGGCGCATACACCGCGAGAGCACTAGCTGGATTGATCGCGATCGACGGCGTTTTGAAGGCCGGTTCTCCGATCGGTGTGGCGGAACTATTTGAGCGCTACAGGAAGGGTGACGAGGAGAGCATCTGGAGGCTGAAGGAAATACAGGCGTCACCCGACGCGGGTAAGTTGTCGCAGCAGGAAAGATGGCTGCTCAAATATTCCCAGCCGGCGGATGTGAAGATGATCGGAGTATGGGATACCGTCGGCTCGGTTGGTCTCGCTGCTGGAAATTTCGCTGGAATCAGCCGATCGCAGTTCGATTATCTCCAAACTGGACTGCGCATCCATATCCTCAACGGGTTTCACGCCCTTGCGATTGATGAACATCGCAACGACTTCGCGCCAACTCTTTGGACAGTCCGCCATCCAAAAGATCCAAAGGCGGTGATTGCGCAGCCGCGCCCGATGTCTAGCGTCGAGCAGCGCTGGTTCGTGGGCGCCCACGCCAATGTCGGCGGCGGTTACGAAACCGATCTCTTGAATCAGGCGCCGCTGCGTTGGTTAATGAAGAAGGCCGAGGCGCTTGGGTTGGCATTCCGTTCGGAAGTCGAACTCGACGGTGACTCCGTTACCGCGCCGATTGCCGATTCCTACACGAAATTCGGCTACGGGATCTATCACCATATCAGTTCGCCACTCTATCGTGCGATTGGTGCGGATCCTGAAGTGCGTGATGATGGGACCCATCCCACCGTCAATGAAACGATCGACGCTAGCGTTTTCAATCGGTGGCGTGCTGATCTCACTTATCGACCGAAAAATCTGATCGATTGGGCAGAGCGGAACAGTGTTGACCCCGCGCAGTTGCAGACGTCTGTTCGAGCAGACAAACCTCAGGAGGCAGTACCCGATCAATAGTCGCTAAGGAGAGGCCGCCGGAATTGTTGTCAGTAGGATCTCGCTGCGGATCGGAAGTGATGATTGCGCCGCGCACGTGGCGCTCAGGACGGCCAAGTCACATGCCTATTCAGGAGACTACCAAAAGCTTTTTGCCTTAGCCCATGTATTTTGTTGGTTCGGCGAGATTCATCCTTTCCTAGATGGGAACGGCCACGTTCAGCGTGCGATCTTCGCGACGATGGCGGTCGAATTCGGCTTTCCGATTTCGGCGCGTTTTTCGATCCACCCGCGGCCATTTGGCCGACTGCTCGCTCTTCCGTTGGAGCTCTTCACGCGCGCTTCAAACGGCGAGGCAGCAGAATATGTGGCGCCGGTCGTAGAATGTCTCGGCTTCTTTCTCGGCGGACCATTCGATGCCCCGCGGCGGAATCTACCCGGCGGGTCGATATACGACTAACGAACAGATATTTCGATTGGCCGGCTTTGCCGAAACACTTGCGCAGGCCTTTGATCGAACAAATGCCAATCGCGAGTTCCGGATCGAGAGAGATGCGATCGGATTTTTGAGGTGGTTGAAATTGGGTGGCTCATCGGCCTAAACGGGTGATCCGTTTTGGTGTGTTCGAGACTGAATCGAACACGCCAGCCCAAGAACAAATGGACGCCGTTTCGCAGTATGAAGCAGGAGGTAAGGCGCGGCGACCGCGCAAATAAGCCCAAGCGCGAGAGGCGCAAAGAGCTGTCTCTAGGGCCACTGCCTGTCGCCAAGATCAACGCGGCGCTTGAAATGGAGCTCGCGGCGGGAGACGTGGTCTTCAGCGTCGGTGCTCAGGTTCACGCCGAGCGCCGCCATTCGAAGGAGTTCCTCCTATGCCTGCCGTATCTGTCGGGGATCGTCACCGATCCCCTCTATATCGGGGATGACCACAAAAACCCGGGCATCGAGCTGATCAGTCGCGTCGTTGCCGCAGACAGTATGGTTTTGGTTGCGATCAATCTCGACCGTGATGAGCAGGGCCGATACCACGTCTTGAGCTTCTACCCCGTGAAGGCGGAGAAGATCGAAAGCCGGCGCCAGAAGGGGTTCTTGAAGGTCGCCCCAAACGCTTAGGGCCCCGCCTACGGCAGGGCCCTAAGTCGTAGAATAAGTTCGGGAAATAGTTTGCCAGATGCCAACCTGGATCTCTTCGCCTTCCGGCTACTTTGCCTCACTAGATGAGCGAGGCGCGTGAGGAGGCCGTTCTCACCTCAAATCACTTCCCACGGAGATAACCCTACAGGCTACCCCCGGTTCTTCCAAGCAGATTCTTTTGATTACGGGGCGTTAGGCTTTCCTCCTAAATGGGCGGTTTCAATTGGTTTTCAAGGTGTTAAATCGGCCGAAACTGCTCAAAAACCTATAAGTCTCAATAAGGAACCGGGCGATATCCGGCCGGATCGGCCCTTCTCGTTTTGGAACCGCACGAACGACGACCTCCTTGGGAACCGGGCAATTAAACCCCGTGCGTAGCACCAACCTCCACTCGGGAGCCAACTGCAAAACGCGGCGACGACCGACCAGTCGGTAAGGCGGTGTGCACGCCAACTTGCTCGATGCAAGCAGCGATTGTCATCGCCGTCGCAAGATGAAATGTCGCTAATGTGCCGAAAGCCGCCCGGAGCACACCTGCGACATAGTGCGCAACTCTCGGCTGCTCCACCTGTTGCGCCGCACGGTCTTGTGCACCTTGCACTCTCGCTGGCGTCGCCATGGCGGCGTCCCTACGTGAGTGAGGCAATGCAGGCCGTCACATCGTTCAGCGGGAGCGTTTGTTCAACCACGGTTCAGCTCCAGGTTGATTAGATGGTCCGAAGCAGGAGGGAGCGTCCAATGATCAGCATCTTTTCGAAGACGTTCATCGCGGCGTCTGTGTTCGCGCTCGTCGCCGGAGCCGCAGAGGCGAGGAATTTCTTCGACCAGGCCGGCAGGGATTTGAGCAATGGCGTCAAGACGGTCACCCAAACAGTCGCGCCTAGTCCGAGCCAGCCCAAGAGGGCTCCGCCAATGAGTCCGTGTCCCGTTTCGCTGGGCACTTGCGCGACGTCGTCGAGGTAGTCTCCGCTCTGCTTCAACAGGAGGGGAACTTGAGTGAATTCCTGACGGGCGTGGTCAAGGCTGTGCCGGCCTTCCGGACCAGGCTCCAGTACGGCATTGGCGTGCTGGCGATCCTCGCCTTCGTGTTCGTGCAGACCAGCCCCACTAGCCCGGTTCTCCCCCAAATCTTCATCTTCGCTGTCGTGCCTCTGCTGCTCGCCATGCAACTGCTTTCGCGCCTGACGCCCGGCATGCAGTTCGTCATCGTGCTGGTGGTCACTTTGATGAGCCTTGCGTTCCTGGGCACGGGCGTGATTCTGACGCTGAAGGACCGAACGCCGCAGCTGCATTCTAGGTACGACAGCTCGGTCTATCCGCCGGAGAACAGTCTGAACGCTCGCTATCTCGTTCAGCAGGAAGCGGACATCAAGAAAGCGACGACCTACAGTGATTATCGCGCGCTTGTGCTGAAGGTCGCGGCGAATCACAAGTCTGCCGAGTTGTCTCGCGACCTGGAAGGTATCGCTAACTTCTACGAAGACTACGACGAGTGCCGCAGCAAGTGGCAGTGCTCGACGTCGCCGCAATTGGATTCGCACCTCGTGGACTTTTGGTACACCTATCGTCCGATTATCGAGGAGCGCCGGCTGAGCTTCTGGTCGCCCAGCTTCGCCTAGCATGTACAGACCTATGCTGAATCTATCCGCAAGCCACTCTATTTGTCCGCTGTGCGCCTCAACCCCGCGACGAACACGACCGAGCTGATCTCCACCAAGCCGCAGTTTGCGATCGTTAAGGCTGTCCTTTGACGATTATCTATTGCCGCGTCAGATAGCTTTCCATTCTTCGTAATCCGCCTGAACTAATCCTGCGAGCTCTTTTGCAGCTTCGTTGAGCCAGGTGCCGTCGCGCAAGATTTTGCATTCCAAGATAGCGCTCGAAAGCCCAGAACTTTGAGAGTGGATTGAACCGATTTCCAACGCCATCGCGCTCAAGAGCTTAGCGTCGAGCTTGCGGTCGAACGCCGAACTCCGCTCCACTTTCCGCGCGTCAGGCGAAATGCGACGAACTAGAAAGTGACTGCCTACTCGCAGGAATGGGTCCGGTGAACGCGAGGGTCCAAGGATGATCGCGCTAAGTTGGGTTGGGTCAACCGATCCGCCTTCTGACCAACTCCAGCCGGAGGGAATAAGAGCCTTTGCTTCGCGGACGACAAATCCTCCCTGCCAGCGCGCGATTGCGACAAACCTTGGTCGCCCGAGACTGCCGCCGCCCTTACGTCTCCGCGCAAACCGCTCCAATTGGGCGCCTGGAGGAAGGCTCGAAAGAAGTTCGGTTCGGGCGGTCTGAGGCGGGTCGGCATCAGGCATATGCGGCAACGCATCCCAGAATTCATTCCTTTCTTCATCGGACACGGCGACGTATTGCCGCATCCAGCGCTCCTTATCGTCCAGAAGCGTTGGCCGCGGTTCGCTCAGACCTTCCTTGTATCCACCGATTATCGCCTCCGCGGCATCTCGATTGCTCAACCCGAATTCAGCTAAGCGTACGCTGACAGCGAGGCGTAGCAGGTCCGACGCAAACGGGATGTGGTCGGCGTCGTCATAATCGTTCGCTCCCAGACCAGGCGTTGCTCGGCATCGCGCCACGTTCCGAAGTTCTCGACATGCGAGTCGCCCACTGCGAAGGGCGCCGGCAGATCAAACAGCTCCGGCGTAGACAAACTCAGCATGTGTCGCCACCTGAAAAATGTCGCGCGAAAGAAAAGAAACGGGCTCTCTTTCATTCGCTCGTGCTTGCGTTCCAGGTCCTTTTCCACCACTTCGCATTGGGTACGCATCCAAGTCTCGTACGAAGCATTTACGTCGACGAAGGACATGACGTCCCCTCTGGTCTTATGGATGCATTAATTTCGGCAGCTACCGCTGCTGCCCAGGCGTCCGACAGGAGAGCATAGTCTGTGCCGAAACTGTTTTGGCGGCACGGCCGCGCAAGCAATTGCACCACAACAAGGGCTTGCTGCGTCGCCAGACTGTCAAGACCACGCCCTTGCTCAGGCTCGAGCATCTTGCTCCGCTGAGACCATCCACAATTTCTCTTGAAATAGGTGGTTGTTATACTACGATACAACTAACCAGAAAATTTTAAATCAAGCTCGCCAGCGACGACCCGCGGACATTCTCTGATTAAGGATTGTCGACTGCCTCTTGAGGACAGGCAGTCGCAAAACTGTCTTTCGACTCATCGTACAAATGCCAAGCGAAGTGCGGTCCGACGCCCGAGCATACTGCTAACCGTTCGGCAGCCAGCGCTATTTGAAAAGAATATTGATGAGGGGCCAACCGATGAAATTGTACCTTCTCGACATGGGATCGAAGATCTACGGCGATTGCATATTGGCCGTGCAGGGTGATCGAAGCATTCTGATCGATGGAGCCCATCCGGGGGACTGGAAATCCAGCGGCGAAACGCCGTCCATTCCAGATCAGATCGCTGAAATCTTGGGTAAGCCGCCGTTTAAAATCAATCTGCTAGTCGTCACTCATTGTCACTCGGATCACATCGGGTGTCTGCCCAAAATGGTGCAGGACGGCACCATCGAATTCGAAACAGCCCTGGTGGCCGACGAGTCGCTCGGCTTTCCGACGGATGGTGAAGACGCCGCCGCCGATGCGGAGACAGCCAAAGTCGTAGCGGCCATCGTCGAGGAGCCACAGCCCGATTTGAGCGGTTCGGCGCTTGATGAATTCCTGACCGACGCCGCGACCCTTTCTTCAAACTACTCGGCGATGTTGGCGAAATTGAAAGCCGATAAGACCAAAATTGTCCGCTATACGGGCCCTTCGAGGGCGGTGACGCTGATCGAGAAGGATTTCTCCGATTTTGACCTCAAAATTCTGGGGCCTAGTGCAGATCATCTGCAGATATGCAGCGACAACCTGAAGCGGCTTAAGAACAAGGCAAGGCGCGCGGCTGACAATATTCGCAAGGCTGACGCGCAGCTTGATGCGGCCGACCTTTACAAGGCTCTCGTCTTCGGATCGAGCGGGATACCCAGCGATGCTGCGACGGACGATCTCCGTCAATACCTCGACATGGTTGGTCCGGGTGCCGCGCTGAACGATCAGAGCATAGTCTTAAGCCTGGGCGCGGACGGTCAGAAGATCTTGCTTACTGGTGATATGCAACTCGCAGTGCCCGAAGTGCCAAACCTGAACGACGAGATGGCGACCGTGCTCGAAGCTATCACAAAGAACGGACCATACCAGTTCGTGAAGCTTCCCCATCATGCATCTTACAACGGCTTCGACGAGACGGTTCTTAAGGCTTTCGAGGGTGTTCAAGCCTTTGGTATCTCGACAGGACGCGGAGATCCCAAACATCCGGATTCCGGCGTGCTCGAACTCCTCGATAGCATCCGGGATAAGTATCACTGGGCCCGCACAGACCGAAACGGCACGATCACAGTGTCGTTCCCGCGCTCGAAGTTGCAGGTCAAGATCGCCGAAGGCGATATGGACGATGCAAGTCCGAATTCAAAGGACGTTCTTCCAGAACAGGAGCAGGAGGAAGAGGAAGTTCCTCAGACCACTCAGGGGCAGGGCACTCCGCCGTCTTCGACCAAGCCAATTCTGTCGGAGTCTAATCAACCTCCCGTTCGCCGAGGCGAGGCGGTCGTGCGGCGTATCGCCGGCGAGGAAGTGGAAATCATCGCGAGAATCCCCCATACCAAGACAAAAGTAACGATCACTGTGGAGATCAATCCCGATGACGATGGCGATCAAGCCGTCGTGAAACCAGGCCGGGGCGATTCAAAAAAAAACTTTCGTAGCGATCTGACCGATCTACTGTTTGTCACCAACTCCAAAAAGCTCGCCGACAACATCGGCGAGACGGAGGCATCGAGCACGCTGGCCTTCCTTCGCTCGAAGCAGGTTGTCGTTGACCTGGCGCGGGAGACGGACGGTTTTGCCGCTATCCGTCGCGAGGCACGCAATTCCTCCCCGAAGGGTGTCGTCCTCCTGGGTGGGTACGACGTGGTTCATTCGGAAAGATACGATACGTTGCCGCCCAGCCTGCGCGCCAGCATAGGTGCAAGTGCCAGAAACGACCCCGACAATTTCATCGTTTGGAGCGACCAAAGCTACGGCGATTTGGACGGTGACCAACTTGCGGACGTACCGGTCTCTCGTATCCCGGACGGTCACACCGCCAGCGTTGTGGTCGCGGCGCTTCAAACCGCGTCGGCCCCGCCGGCTGGGCGGTTCGGTTTGCGGAATTTCGTCCGTCCGTTCGCTGAGCCTATCTATGCGAGCTTGGCGGGCGCCGGAGCGATGTTTACTTCGGAGCAAGTGCACTCAAGTGCCGTCCCTGGCGACCTGACTTTGGAGCATATCTATCTGATGCTGCATGGGTCCGACACCGATACATCTCGATTTTGGGGCGAGACGGCGGGGGACATGCTCGAGGCCATGACGGTCAATAACGTCCCAAAGCAGTGTGGAGCCATCATTTTTGCGGGTTGCTGCTGGGGGGCCCTGACCGTTCGGACGCGCGCAGCGGCCTACCGGGCCGGCGACCCCATTCAGGTCGTTACGCCGGCTCAGTCGATCGCCCTATCCTTCCTTGAAGCGGGGGCCTCGGCCTTCGTGGGGTGCACCGGAGCCCACTATTCCCCCGTGGACGGGGATCTGAACTTCTTCGGGGCGCCGATGCATTCAGCTTTCTGGAAGTACATCCGATCTGGAAGCAAGCCCGCCGAGGCCCTCTTTCGGGCAAAAATCGACTATATTAAGGGTATGCCGCACGGCCGGACGAAGATCGAAGAAGTTGCAATCGAAAACAAGATTCTGAGACAATTTACCTGTCTTGGATTAGGCTGGTGAGACATTATATGATGCACCCTAGCTCTCTTGAGAGGTGGCGGTCATGGCTGGAAAAATGAACTTCAGCGGTCCCTTCGGAAATTGGGAAGAATTGGACTCTTCCGATCGTGGAATCGATTCCGCGGTTCCGCTGTCGAAGCCGCAGCGAGTGGCGCCGGAGGACGATGTGCTGAAGCGCAAATTCGCGACAGATTCCAGTAAGACTTACAGAGCTGATCCCGGCCAATCCCAGATCTCTGAGTCAGAACATTCAATTCTGATCCGGGCGAAGAAGAAGGGTACGAAAGATACCGACGTCAACGCCAAGACGTTTGTGATCTCCGGAAACAAGATCGTCGGCACACAAGGTTGATTGCTGCGCCGCAACGTTTTGATGGCCGCCCCCTGCGAGGGCGGCCATATTTTTTTGCGGGTCAGGGAATGAAGTAGAACGGGTTTGGCAGCTTGAAAGCCATTTCAGCGTGTCCGTTCACCAAGTCGCTCCACTGGTCACCGACGTTGGCAATGATGCTGAAACCCTTGTTCTCGATGTCGCTTCTCGCCACCGTCTTGAATTCTGATGCGCTACCGGTTGAGGCCGTGTCACGAACATAGAGATGGGTCACGCATTAGGCCTGAATATCCTGCCTGCTCTAAATTCCTGAGCGTCCAGGCACTTGCCATCTCGTAGTTGTGTTCGGCCTCCCGTCGACCCGTCACAAAGAACACCTCGATGGGAGTGCACGGTGCTGGCTGTCCAGTGCATCTCGCGAACTCATAGAGCCGCAATGTTGGCCCGATGGCTTTTGCCAGTCCACCTTGTTGCCAATCAAGGTCTCCGCAGGGGTCGCCAACCTTTTCGAAATCGCAACGCCCATTCGGAATGTAGGCGTAGTCGTCCCGGAAGATCCGCGGCCAATTTGAAAGCGACGTCTCGTCGATATCAAGTACGATAGCTGGACGCGTGACTTGACCAGCGCGCGAGGCGACCCATTTAAGCGCGTCGTCGATCACCTTCGCGATCTCGCCATCGTACTTGTCGCAGCGATATCGAAGGAGGCGCTTCTTTACGAAATCAATGTTTTCGGAATCGCCGAGAGCCTCCGCCGGAAGGGCAGGTAGTCCATCACATCCGAGTCGAGGACTGACTGGCGAGGCTAGAGCGGAATTGATGAGGTTTCCAAGCCGGACTCCCGCTAGTGATATTCGTTGTTTCGCGAGTTCAGATGCCCTCTGTTTGTAGGGAGCGTCCAAGCTGTAGCTTCCGGTCCCGGGCCCAATGGGCGCCTGGTAGACAACGGCCTTGGCGAGTTCAAAGCTCTCCACGATCCAGACGTTTTCATCCCTGACGGCTGCCTGTCTCGGGTCGGCTGGAGGCAACAACCGGGCGGCCGCCGCGGCGTCGTCTGCGCTATCGCCAACGCCTGCCGCGTCGTGCCAAAACCAGTGATGGCCTCGCAGCCCCCGCAGTCGATGGTCACGCTATTGCCGCCCGCATCTCCATGCGGTTTGCCGGTCGTGAAGCGTGATGTCGCATGGAGGGGCTGGTGTACGTCACCGACGAGGTGGATCAGCCAGGAAAGATCGTAAGATTTTACGTCGTTGGTTGTGAGCTCCGATGAGAGCGCTTTACGAAAGAGCGCGATCTGCGTTCCGGCATTCGGGGACGGTGGATCCTCAAGCGTTGTACCGTCTGGAGAGAACGGTAGGTCAACGAAATGCCAGTATTTGTGCATAAACAGATCGGAGTAGCCGATGTTTTGCGCGGCTTCCGGGCCGGGAGGCGGACGGTTGCCCCCTTCACTCCCATCCGAAATATAGCCGCGTGCGCCGCGGATGAAGTCCGGCCACGTTGAGGCGCGCAAGAAGGCAACCTGATCTTGCTTATGCGCCGGCACGTTCGTTGCCCAAGCGACGTATTGCGGGTTGAGCCTCAGCAGTTCGGAGACGCGCGCACGCACAGATGGCGTCAGCCTGTCCCATGCGATCTGGGCCACCTCCATGTGGCCGAAAGCGTCCCAGGCAAATGCGGCGGTGCTCTGCAAAAGGAGAAGCAAGATGGTGGAGAGCAGTATCCTGCCTTTCATCGGTCGCCCCTTACTATCTTGAAGATGATCAAACGAATTTAGTGAGCCAGAATGAACTGCGTGCGACGCGGAAATCGTCCTGGCCAGGGCAAGCCTCAGCGCGCGCCTTGTTCGGTGTCCCGGTAGTCGAATCCGAAATCAAAGTCCAAATGTAGGCGGCCTGGGACGATATCACTTGAGGTTGCAATTGCGCAACGTGTAACACGAAGCCGATTTGCGGTTAAATGAGCCGGCTACCGAGTCCGCTAGGGTGCATCTTTTGCGCCCTACACTTAAGAGACCTTTTGTGTCTAGCTCCGCTGATCTAGGCTAGGCTGATCTCAGCGAGGGGGTTGTAGGCATGACCGAAGTCGGGGACGTTCTGAAAGCGACGAGGGTACCCGACACCAAGCTGTTCTTCCTGGGGTGCTTCGACTCTCGCGTAACTGTCCTATCGCAACAGCGCCGGGCTTTGAATCTGGTGGACGCGATACTATCCGCCGGCGACCTCGTTCGTCCCAACGGTCGCGTTGCGATCGTCGGCGGCGGCGTTGCGGGAGTAACAGCTGCGGCCGCCCTCGCCATCGCGGCGCCAAATCTTAAGCGGATAGATCTTTTCGAACGTGAAACCGAGTTGCTGCATCTGCAGCTCCATAGCGACCGCGATTTGCATCCGTTCATTTACGACTGGCCGTCTGCGGGGGCCGCAGACAAAGACGCCGGTCTGCCGATATTGAACTGGCGAGCCGGCACGGCGGAGAACGTAGCCGCGCAGATACTGGCAAGCTTCGAGATAATCCGCTCGCAATCGCGTAATTTATCCGTGCACTGCTCCGCCCAGGCCGTGGACGTCAAGGCCAATGAATTTGGCTGCCGCTTGTCTGTTTCTGGACGGACGGCCGACGGAGGCGCTTACGACGTCGTCATTCTGTCGATCGGTTACGGCTTCGAAATGAAAAATCGGGCGGGTAGTTTCAACTCCTACTGGAGCCCCTCGCAGTTATTGGGACCGGCCGGCGAGAAGCCGGTCATTTTCGTTTCGGGAAACGGCGATGGAGGCCTCGTCGACTTCACAATGGCGACCTTCGATCGCATGACGCACAAGGAAATCATCGATCTGGTCGTGCAAAATGAGGAGTTGGAGTCCGTAAAGGACAAGCTGATTGAAATCGAGCGAGCGGCTTGGGCGGCCCCAGAAGGGACATTCAATATTCTGGACCAATATAGGCAGCTGAAGATACCAAGTTCGTTAGCGATGAGCGTGTACGACAATCTTCGGGATGCCAAAGTTTGGCTGCATACGCGCGAGCCCCACATCTTCCGAAAGAAATCAGCAATACTGAACCGGTTCACGGCGTTCTTGGCCATTCTCGCGGACGAGAAATTCGAGCGAGACAGGATCCGTTTCGTTCAAAATGTCCAGCAAGAGGAACTGGCCCACGGAGAAATCCTGCTCGGAGACACTTCGATCCATCCTTCCATTCCGATCTTTCGTTTCGGACCGGCCCGAGAGGTCAACATTCAGCCGTTCATGACGTGGCGGGATAAATTTCTGGCGGCGAATCCCGAGCAACCGAGCGACTACCATCCAGCCTTGCCGCCACTAAATGCGTCTGCTCGCGCTCGGTTCTCAAGACTTCTTGTCCGCGAGGAACCGCTGGACGGGGTTCCGCCCGCCGCGTCCCCTAAGGAGGCCGCTCGCCAGTGGCTTGGCGACCGCGCGATCGAGGTGAAGGCGGAAAGTCTCGCTCTTTACATTAGGTCAGGCCTGCCCGAGGCGGTCAGAAGTCTGTTGGAGGCCGGGATACTTCCCGATACCTTGCTGGATGGTGTCCATCCGATTGAGCTGGCTCTTCGCCAAATCGAATCGTCAAACCACAACGCTGACGCATCCCAACTCGCTCCCGATCCTGCCCGTGTCGCGATTTTGGCTGCCTTATTGGCCGCAGGAGCAAAGGGAGCGGCGACGGCTGCCCACGATGCGCTGGAGAGTTCGAACGCTCCTCGTCTGGTGGCTTTGCTGCGGGCCGGGCTTCCGCTCGACGCCAAGGACAAAGTTGGACAGACGCTCGCGGTTCGAGCGATGCGACAAGACGACGGGGCTCGCGGTATTCCGGGTCACGTGACGGAGTTGCTTGTCACCGAGGGACCTGTCGCACCACGGACGCTTGGGACCTGGATGCTTCTTTGGGCCGCCTGGACCGGGCGTGCGCGGCTCGTCGAGCGTCTGCTCGATACTGGGATCCCGGTGGACGCGCAGCTTTACCCCGGACTGCCCACTGAGCCGATCGAGGAGTCCGAACAGGCGTTCTGGTGGCCAGGCGGTACCGCCTTGCATCGGTTGCTCGCGAACTCAGAACGTCCCTACGCCGCGTTCTACGAGGAATCGAGGATCTACAGTTGGGAGGTCTTCCTGATCCTTATAGGAAGAGGGGCATCCGGGGGCTCCGGCGATGCGTTGGGCCGAACGCCGCTGCATTTCGCGGCTCGAGGAGGGTTGGAGAAGGCCGCGGCCGCGTTGTTGGAAGCGCCTGGTCTTGATTTAGCGCATGAAGACAATGAGGGCGAAACGGCTCTTCTGGAAGCCGTCAACTGGCGACGCTCAAGACGGGTAGCGCTGTCGCTGATTCCGAAGTGGCTGCCCGCCGAGCAGACCGAACGGGCTCGGCTGCTCTATCGCGCAGCCGAGAATCGCGATGAAGAAATTCTGCGCGCGCTGCTCGATGCGGGTTGCGATCCGAACGCTCGTGCGCCCGGTCTGCGATCAACGTTGGTCGCCTTGGCGCAGGATGCGACTGGCCCTGGAGACCAGGCCACCGCCATTCCATGCCTAGAGTTGCTGCTCGAGCGGGGCGCCGACCCGGCGCAGAAGGACGAGTCCGGAGTTACCACGCTGCACGAGTTTGCCAACGGTCTGGAGCTCGAAGTTGTCGATCGGCTCCTCGCGGCGGGCGCCGAGGTGGAAGCCGTCGATGCGAACGGCCGCACTCCTTTGATGTTCAGCAGGACCCCAGCGATTGCGCAGCGCCTGCTGGCTGCTGGCGCGCAGCCGCTTCGGCGCGATCGCTACGGGTACGACGCGCTCGATCATGCGGTGGTCTTCGGTCGCGATGCGGTCGCCACACTGCTGGAACAGCCTAATCGGACCCCGCGCCCAGAGGCTCGGTTGATCGGGGCGGTGGTCCAGCGCGATGCCGCGGCTGTACGCGCATGTCTGTCGGACGGAGTGCCGGCCGCGACCGTTGGCCCGGACGGAACGCCTGCTCTGATCACGGCAGCAACCAAACAGGCAGTCGATATCATGCATGCACTGTTGGATCACGGGGCGGCAGCGGACACGCGCGATGTCGACGGCTCGACGGCGCTCGACGCCTGTCTCTGGTCGATGAATACCACGCCTGACACGAACGCCGCGTCGATATCCTTGCTGCTGGCGCGCGGCGCCAGGCTGAAAGAGAACCGGGACGCCAGGAATGGCGATGCTGAGGCGGCGGTCTTCAAGGGGTATTTCTGGTGGCGACTAGACCCGATCGCCGATCAAGTGCTCGCGGCAAACAAGGGGGCCCGCAGCAGAAAATCAGCGACCTCGCTAATGTTTGCTGCCATGAGGGGCACGGCTCGTCAGGTAGAGGGCCTGGTGCGAGAAGGCGTCGATGTCAAACTCGCCGATCAGGATGGATTGACGGCTCTTCATTATGTCGCCGACGGTCCGAGCTACGAGGACGAAGGCGAGTACCCCAAGAAGGCCGACATATTGATCGCGGCCGGCGCCGAGATCGACGTCGTTGATAGAGTGGGTGAGACGCCGCTCTTTAAGGCGGTGCGATCCGGGCATGTGCAGACGATTGAATTCTTATTGCATCGGGGAGCGGATCCCGCGCGACGCAACTCGAAGGACGAGACCATGGCGACCGTAGCCCTACAATCCCGTCGCATTGCCGTGTTCAATGAAATGCGGTCGCTGGTCACGAAGAGCTCGCGGTTAACGCCGCGCGCAAGCCTTCGAAATCCCCAAATGCAGACGTGAGGGAACGAAGGCCTCATGAGGAAGCAGGTTCATCGGCCTCCCACGCTGGGGTCGAGTAGTCGAGCGCGACCATCTGTCCTTCGAGCCAGCCCCAGTCAGATGCCTTTGGTTCGAAGGGACAACTGTCCTCTCCAGGTATGTAGTCCCACATGTCGACGAGATCCATGTACTCGTCGATGCTCATCATCTCGGTCAACGGCTTCGCGGCCCTCATGATCTGCATGAATCCGTTACGGGATACCCGACAACCGGGCAGAGCAAAGCGCGGCGCGTGGCGTTCGCGCTACGATAGAGTTTTGCTTCGTAGAGATTACTGGCACGGCCTCGCGCGTTCCGCGCGAACTTGAAGGCGAACCGGCCGAGGACGACGACCGGTGATCTCATGCTACCGGCTCTCGAGACACTGATCATTCCGTACCTGACTTCCGGTCCTTCTTGGTCACGTCGTAGTTCTTGCGGGATCTTCCTTGACGCCGCGCGCGATGACCCGCAGCGCCCCGTCCGGAAGCGGCCGCTGTAGCTTCAGCGCCTCGTCCGCGGGCGCCGTCATCCAGAGCTCGACCTCTTCGGGCGTCGTCAGGATCGGCGAGCCGCCGCATCCGCACGCCGGCGCCGGCCGACTGTCGTCGGCGGGACCGTCCCTCGGAGGGCCTCCCAGTATTCCGTGGGCAGATCTTCGCCCGGGCCGATTGGTCGTACGGGTGCGTTTCTGCCGACGGCGGCCGGCTTTTCCGTCTCCTTAGGGGTCGGCATGCGCCAGCTAGCGGGTCGGTCGGTCATATTATGGGAAATTATATACGTGACGTATCGAAAAGCTGATCGGTGTAATTTCGAGGGGCTGGGCAGGTGCGGCTAGCAGGCGAGTTCGCAGTTTGCAAACTTTTTGGGACATGTTGTCTTTATGGCTTGGCGCGCGGGCAGCTAGCACATACGGTCACACCGAATATTCGGTAGCTCTACCGAATTGATTCGGAACCGCTTCCCCACCAGTGGGGGAAGTTGAGGCCGGAAACGACAAAGCCGCCCGGTGGTGGAAACCGGACGGCCTTGAAGGGGAGGTCACTGATGGAAGGTGGCTCCCGGTCCTGCCCTGATGGAAGGGGCTGGATCGCCAGAGAGGGGAAGCCGGGTTGGCTTGGTGGGCTTAGTCCGGCTCCCCGCTCTCATGCGAATCAATTGGACCTGACTCGCACCCAGCAACATCCATGCTTTGTGGAATCTGCGCAAGTGTATCTGCTTGAGAGTCCCAAGTTTCGCGTGTCACCAGGTTGGAAAATTTAGCGCGGCAAAAACTTCACGGACTGTGAACTCGTCGGACGATGCAGGTTGGCAAACTGCACGCGACAAAATGCAAAGCGCGACGAAGTACTTAAGCGCATGATTAAGATGAAGCCGCAGCCTCACGCTAAGCCGCACGTTAGCCAGCAGCTAAACTTTAATGACGTTGAAGATCATTCGGATGCGCGTATTTCTAAGGGAAATAAGCGTTAGATTTCGTCGTTTGAAACGAGTTGTCTTACAACGCTGATTTGTAAGACAGCTCGTCTTCGTAATACGCTGCTTAATCGTTTGCTTGTTTTGTGCGTCGTTTCGCGTTTCGTGATCGCACAAACTTTCGTGCCATTTGTTTAATTGATTTCGGCGCTATGAGGTCTGCGGTACATCAACCGCTTTCCATGAATATCCTGTATCGCTTTCTCTGAGCGCATCGCATCGTTCCAGCCTAGCGAAATGCAGGTATTGTAGCGGAAGTCAAACTCCGCCAAGTAAAGGTGAAGATGCTTCTCAGCGTAGTGCTGGTCGACGCCCTGCACGCCGCGCTTGAAGATCGAATAGTAACCTTCAACCGTGTTGGTACTGATCTCTCCGCGAGCGTATTCCTTGCGCGAATGGTTCACGGTGTCGTGGCTCAAGTATTCGCGGCCAAGTGAGCGATAGTGCGAGCCGTCATCCGTCATAACGATGGACACCCGGCGCACATTGGTCAGGACGATTGGAACGATATCGGCAACCGATGTGCTATCGATCTTGAAGCTGCGGGCAGAACGTTCACGTTCGACAAGCGTAAGCACGACGTTCTTGTGTGCCCAACCGGTGCGGAGCTTCATCTGACCTTCAATGCGGCCGATGAATGTTTCGTCTATCTCAACTGTCTTACCTTCTCCGCGCATGGGAGGAGGATTCGCGTCTCGCGTTGCCTCGCCAATGCGATGAGCCATGAACCATGCAGTTTTGTAAGTCACGCCAAGCATTCGGTGTAGCTGGTGAGCCGAGAGCCCCTTCTTGGAGGTCGTGTATAGATCCACCGCGTGGTGGCCGGATGGGCCTAACTGTCCTCACTGCGCGTGCTTCGATCAAGCAACCAAGCTGGAGGGCAAATCCACCCGGCCGGGCGTCTACAAAGGTCGGGGCTTGCCGGAAGCCTTTTTCGGTGACGGCTATGGAACATATAGTGAACACTGGAGTCAGCGAAGGTCTAAAAAAGGCAAAAATCATCTGTGACGGGCGATCCGGATGTCGGAACCCAGGCCGCTGGTTCGTTTCTTGAATCCGGCACCTCAGTATCCGGAGTTCGACATGGCCCCCCGCGCAAACTGGAAGGGTTTTCTACGCCTGTCACTCGTCACCTGCCCCGTCGCGCTCTACCCGGCCACATCCGAATCCGAAAAGATCTCCTTCAACCAACTGAACCGGGCGACCGGACACCGCATCAAGTACGTGAAGGTCGATGCCGACACCGGCGACGAGGTGCCGAACGAGGACATCGTCAAGGGCTATGAGCTCGACAAAGGGCAGTACATTGAGGTCACGAAGGAGGAGCTCGAGGAGCTGGCGTTGGAATCGACGCGGACCATCGAGATCGACGAGTTCGTTGACAGGTCGGACATCGACCCGCGCTACCTGATCCGTCCCTATTACCTCACACCGGACGTCAAGATCGGCCATGACGCCTACGCGGTGATCCGTGAGACCATCCGCGAGATGGACAAGGTCGCGATCGGGCGGGTGGTCTTGACCAACCGCGAGCACATCATCGCTCTCGAACCCATGGACAGGGGGCTCGTGGGTACGCTACTGCGCTACCCCTACGAAGTGCGCAGCGAACAGGAGTATTTCGACGAGATTCAGAACGTCAAAGTCACCAAGGACATGCTGGACCTTGCCCGGCACATCGTTAGCCAGAAGGCGGGCACGTTCGACCCTGCGAAATTCGAGGACCACTACGAAGCCGCCCTAGCCGATCTGATCAACCAGAAGCGCTCGGGCAAGACTATCCGCCCGAAGGAGCGGCCGAAGGGCGAGAACGTGGTCGACCTGATGGAGGCGCTGCGGCAGAGCGTCGGTCGGGAGGCCGCGCCGGCGAAGGCGGCACCCCCCCAAGAAGCCTCGTAAGGCGTCGTCGGGCCAGAAAGAGATGTTGACGTCGATCCCGGGGAAGAAGCCGGCGAAGGAAGCGGCGGCGAAAAAGCCCGCGGCGAGCCCGCGGCGGAAATCGGCCTAGTCCAGCGGTAGCGAAAGCGTCTGCGCTTCCGAGAGCTTCTTCGCTTTGATGGCCTGATATCGCTCTTCGATCAGCGGCCCCGCTTCGTCGAGCAAGGGCTTGACGGCGATCACCATGCGGACGAACTGCTCGGGAATTTCGAAATCCGGATTTCTGCGCTTTTCCTCAATGGCGAAGCGCGCGCAGGCGGCGAAGATGTTCCGGAACTGCTCCGGCGTCGGGATCCGCATGCGCCGCCGCTCCTTAAGCTCGTCGAAATAGCTCGGCCATGGATAGGGTTTGGCCACCGAGCCTTGGCGACTGGACAGTAGGAAGACCACGCGGCGACCTTCAGCCTCTGCAAGAGAATTGCTCGATTGAATGTCTATTCTCGGGAGATCGTACGGGCGATAGAAAAGTTCCTTGAGTACAAGGCCGCGCACAACGATAATTTTTCCCGTCCGGCATTGCAGCTAACCGATGGAGACCATGAAGAATATTTGCGTGAATTGCGCAGATTAGTCGCCGAGTTGCGGCGGCTCAATGAAAACCTCGAATACGCCGCCGCGGCAGCCGCTCCGAAGAAATCTTCAAAGCGAGGTCGAGCCCCGAATAAGCAAACCGAGGACTCCGCCATTCAGGTCAAAAAGCACCTGAATACATTCTTGCACAGCTACGCATCGCTTTCTGGAAAAGGTGCGGCTGCACTGACCACTGCCGCCGGGACGGCGCTCTTGGGCCAGTTGGGTGTACCGCTGCCGGAACTCGTTGCTTTGGTGACGCAACTGCATCGTACGTGATTGCGCCTCTGGGAGACGAGGGCAGGGCCAGGTCGGCCCGCCCAGATCCATGCATGATGTCACATGACGGTGTAAGTTACCGTCTGCCGATTCCGAGATCATCGCGCGCACCGTACCGATTTGATGGGGCGCGGGGTTCCGAAATGGTCGCGCGCAGCATTCCGAGCATTATCCGCGCAGGATTCCGACTTGATCGCGCGCAGTTTCGCATGGTGTGAAGCCTGATCGTTGAGCCATTTCTCCGACTGGAAACAGCTGGGAGAATTGGATGCCGACGAGGAGGGTTATCGTGCGCCAGGTGCGCGAGATTGTGAGGTTGAGCCTTGAGGCGGGGCTCTCGACGCGCGTGGTTGGCGAGCGTATCGGCGTCGGGCCGACGACGGTACGTGACACTCTGAAGCGGTTTGTGCGCGCGGGTCTGGCATGGCCAGTCCCGGAAGCGATAAGCGACGTCGAGCTGGAGCAACTGCTGTACGGGGTGCCTGGCGTGAAGCCTGGTCGCCGCAAGGTGGCCGAACCTGACTGGTCCATGATTGCCCGCGAGCTCAAGCGCAAGCATGTGACCTTGCAGGTGCTGTGGGACGAGTACATTGCAGAGCATCCGGACGGGTACCGATATAGCCGCTTCTGTGACTTGTTCCGCAACTGGGAAGGCCGGCTGCCGCTGGTGATGCGCCAGCACCACGGCGGGGGCGAGAAATTGTTCGTCGACTATGCCGGCGACACGGTGCCGGTGGTTGATCAGTAAGACTGGCGAGGTGCGTGACGCGCACGTCTTCGTGGCGGTCATGGGCGCATCCAGCTTGTCCTTCGCGCTGGCGACGTGGACCGAGCAGCTCGGCGACTGGATCGCGGGACATAACGCGGCCTTCGGCTTTTTTGGCGGCGCGACGCAACTGTTGGTGCCCGACAACGCCAAGGTCGCGGTGATCAAGGCCTGCCTCTATGACCCTATGGTCAACCGCAGCTACAGCGATATGGCGCAGCATTACGGCACGGCGATTTTGCCGGCACGGCCGCGTCGTCCGAGAGATAAGGCGAAGGTCGAGGCCTGCGTCGGAATCATCGAGCGCTGGCTGCTGGGGCGGCTGCGCAACCGAACTTTTTACAGCCTGGCCGATCTCAACCGTGCGATCGCCGAGTGGCTGGCCAAGCTCAATGACGGACGGGTGCTGCGTCAGTATGACCGCACACGGCGCCAGCTGTTCGAGGAAATTGATGCACCAAATCTTAGACCGCTTCGCGGCGAGCCGCGGGTCCATGCCGAATGGCGCCGATGCCGGGTCGGGCTCGACTATCACGTCGAGATCGAACGACACTACTACTCGGTGTCCTATCGCTTCGCCCGTCGGGAGGTAGAAGCGCGGATCTCTGCGCGAACGGTTGAAATCTTCCTGGGAGGCGAGCGTATCGCCGCGCACATGCGCGGCAGTGGCAACGGGCGGCACACGACGACCAGCGCCCACATGCCTTCGAGCCACCGGCGCTATGGCGAGTGGACGCCGGCAAAGATCCGCAGCGAGGCAAGCCGGATCGGCCCGATGCTGCGCGTGCTGGTCGACCGGATCATCGAGGATCGGCCGCATCCCGAACAGGGCTATCGTTCGTGCCTAGGTATCCTCCGGCTTGAGATGCGCTTTGGCGCCGAGCGCCTCGAGGCGGCCGCGCTGCGCGCGATCGAGATCCAGGCTCGCAACTACCCAAGCGTCAAATCGATCCTCGAGAAGGGCCTCGATCGCGTCCCGACGCCTGCGTCCCCCGAGCGCGAGCCGATCATCCACACGAACATCCGAGGTTCGGATTATTACCACTAAGGGAAGAAAATGCTGACACACCCCACACTCGACTTGCTCACCCAGCTCGGCCTTACCGGCATGGCCGAGGCCTTTAAGAGCCTCGCCGACAACGAGGAGGTCCATGGCCTCGCTCACGCCGAATGGTTGGCGTTGCTGCTGGACCATGAAGCGACCTGGCGTAACAACCGGCGCCTGGCACTTCGCCTTCGTAAGGCAAAGCTGCGTCATCATGCCGTGCCCGAGGATATCGACTACCGCGCACCCCGTGGGCTCGACCGCCGCTTGTTCGACATGCTGCTCAAGGGAGACTGGATCAAGAACCACGAGAATTGCGCCATTGTCGGGCCGACCGGCGTCGGGAAAAGCTGGCTTGGCTGTGCGCTTGGTCACAAGGCCTGCCGGGACAACCACTCTGTACTTTACACCCGGCTGCCGCGGTTGTTCGAAGAACTGGACCTTGCCCGGGGCGACGGACGACTCACTTCGCGGATGAGGAGCATCGCCGCGGTCGAGCTCCTGATTTTGGACGATTGGGGCCTCCAGGCCATCGACGCCAATGCCAGGCACCATCTGCTCGAAATCCTTGAGGAACGCTACGGCCGTCGATCAACACTCGTCACCAGCCAGCTTCCAATTGCCAAATGGCATGAGCTCATAAATGACCCGACTTACGCTGATGCCATACTTGATCGCCTGCTTCACAATGCTCACAGGCTCGAACTGAACGGTGAATCCATGCGTCGACCGCCTGTCCTTCCTCGGCCTTGATCACATCGTCGGCCGATGAAGACCGAGACTGCAGCCCGCGAAGCTGACCGGCCGCTACGGCACTGTTGGGGGTGCGCGTCCGCTCAGCTTCACTCCGTCGAGCGACCATCATCAAACTTCAGACATGATCTCTTCGGTGGCCGCTTGACCACGGGCTAACGATAAGCCAATTACCCCTAACGATCGGGTGCTTCACCTGCGCGCGATCAGGTCAGAACGCTGCGCGGCATCAGATTGGAATAACTGCGCGCGATCATTGGAATCCGCAACCGTCTTGTTCTTCACTTCCTGGACGATTGGAATCCCACGCGTCATCGCTCCGCTATTCGCAGCGAAAAACTCGGGGTGATCCTTGCGCTCGAGGTGCAAAGTGCACTTCATCAAATCGGTTCTCGGATGGCCTCCGAGTACAATCGTGGCCCATTCGATGGTGCCAGGAAAATCACCCTGCGGCAGGTGGCTTGCAGCTGGGGTTACATGAAAGATGACGACGTCGGTATAAGTTTGGATTGGCATTCAATGCCTCCTTTCGGTTGAATTCGAGGAGGCGAGGGGTTCGGGGACTGCAACGTGCGAACCGTCGACCTCGCCCACCCGGAGATGGACTGTCGGCGGCCGCCTGTTATTCAGGCGTTGTCAGCACTGCGTTGGCAGGCGGTCACGTAGAGAGCTGGTTGAGCTCGGACCCCGTAACCAAAGATGTAAGCGGTCGGGGCTCGAAGCTCAAGACTGATTGCGATAGATTGGTTGAGTTATCCTTGCGGCAGGATCAGCGGCGTGTAGGAGAAAATGTACTCGCCGCCGACCTGGACTTTGGCGGCTTTGTCACCGTTCATCCGGAAGCTCGCACCGAGTGCAGCCTTGTTCGCCGCTCCGATCGAGCGGTTAAGCCGCGCCTTGGTCGGATTTCCGCGCTCGTCGGGCGCTCGACCGCCAATCACTCTGACATAGGTTTCGCTGAGCGAAGCGTCCTCCTTAATCCGGCGGAAGACCCGTAACGTCACATCCGAGTTGTCCGGATGAGTTGGTCGACCACGGGAATCGGTGGTTGGCGTTGCTGGCCGGCATGGGCGACACGAAGGCGCCGTCATTCCACATTTTGGACTTGCCGAGTCCTAAGGCACGCCGCGGAGGTGAAGTTAACCCCTTACTTCGGCGAAAACAGCGAGGTCAGCCGTATGATCATCGCCTGCTTGCTGACTTGGTAGCGGTCGGCCAAAGCGTCGATGCGTGCTTCGTTCTCCAGATCGAGAGTGTAGCCCGCAACATCGAGCCTAATCCATTGTGCCGGAATCAACAGATTGGCTGCAAACGCGTTGGCTTCGATTTCCTCGACGTCCTCGGCGGTTGCGGATCGCGAATCTCTCAAGTTAATTCTGAAGACCTGATCGACGTGAACCTCTGTCCCCTTATGCAGAGCGAGATGGCCCAACTCATGCGCAATCGTGAACCGCTTGCGCAGAGGATGATGGGAGCGGTTCACCGCAATTACCTTTCGGCCGTTTCCCCGAAATAGAATGCCCGATGCATCATCATCGAGCTCTACTTCTCGGATCTCTGCACCCAATAAGTCGGCGACGAGATCGAGCGAAACTGGTGGAGAATTCTGGCCCTCAAGAAGCTCTGCAGCCTTGCGGCGTACGCGTGCGTAGCCGATGCGAGGCTTCATTTATCCGACCTTGATTTCTCTCTTCAGCATCTCGACGACGCGCGCCACGTCCTGTCGCATGGTCGCGTCCGACTGCGACTGCGGTGAAGGCATGAGCTCGGAGGGTTTCGCGTCCAAAGCGTCCGCGATCTCGATCAGCTGATGCAGGAGCACCCGCTGCCGGCCCTTCTCGATATTTGTGATCGACGCACGTGAGAGCTGAACCCGGCGAGCAAGCTCTTCCTGGGTCACGCTGCGAGTCTCTCGGAGCTCCCGGACCCGGTCTCCGAACAGGCGATAAAGGTTTGAATCCATACCTTATTCTACACCACCAGCGCCCAATTTCAAGAAATGTTTGTGCTACCAACAGTTTATGAAACTAGTAAATTAATATTGTTTGTATTATTGACATTAAGGGAATGAAAGTATAGATAAGTGCCCGTTCTTAACCGCGGAGCACTCAAATGGACAACGAAGTTGATTCGCATGAGCTGGTTCTGGCCATCGAGGGGGAGCGCGCACCCCGTCAGATCCAGGTGGCGCGCGGCGCGACCGCCAAGGAGGTCATCGAGGCAGTCGTCCTCGAGACGAAGCGGGTCGAGCTGACGGAAATGTTCTTCGAGGACGAGGAGGAATGTCTTGTCGAGGAGCATCGGGTCGTTGAACTCGTGATCGAGGAGTTCCGGCTCGTCCACGTCGCGTCGAAAGGCAAGATCGCGGTCACCGTGGTTTACAACGCCCGGCAGGTTCACCGGGATTTCGCGCCAAGTGTCACCATCGAAAAGATTATCGCTTGGGCGATCTCACGAGCGGCACTCCACCTCGAGGGCGTGCCTGCGGAGTACCAGTTGAAGCTCGGATCAGAAATCCTGCCGCCGGATCTGCATCTCGGCCAGGTCGCCAAAGGAGAAAAGAAGATCGCCTTCTCGTTGGTGTTCCGTATCAAGCCGCAAGGTGCCTCATGACCCCGGATCATTCGGCCCTTCGGGCCGACATCGACAGCCTCACGTTCAAGCTTGGCTCGAAGCGGGGAAAGTGGGGACTCGAAGCTCTCGAGTTTCCTGTTGCCTACTTCACTATTGCGGCGCCGAAGCGCGAGCAGGGGCCCAATCGTTTCCTGCTGCGGGTCGACTGCCGAAGCTACCCAGCCTTGGCACCGACCTCTCAGTTATGGGATGGCCGGACTGATGCGGCATTGGGCGTTGAACAGCGGCCTATGGGAAGGACCGGCGTGTTGGTGGCTTTCTCGCCGTGGAACGCGTGTCTGTACCATCCGATTGATCGAATGGCGCGCGACCATTGGCCAAACCAATTCGAAGAACTCACCTGGAAGTCCGGCTCAACCATCGTGACACTTTTGGAAACCGTCCATGGTCTTATCAATAATCCGGAGTATTTGGTCTCGACTGCGCCCGACGCCGCGGCTGCGTTGCGACGACCGCTTGTGGCGTGAGATCCTCCGCGAACTGCGTGTCCGCGGACAAGGGCGTCGCGAGAGCGGAGGCTTTCTCCTGGGCAGAGTAGAAGGTGAGACCAAAATCATCACCTCTTTTCTACCATACGACGCGATTGATCCGAATTGTCTCCAGGGGATCATAATTTTCGACGGTTCGCGTATGGACGACGTCTGGCGGATCTGTGGGCAGCAGGGGTGCAGCGTAGTCGCTGACGTTCATACTCATCCTGGTGCGTCATATCGCCAAAGCGATGTCGATCAGAGCCATCCGATGATACCCGAGCGCGGGCATCTCGCATTGATCGTGCCGAACTATGCCGACCGAGACTATATGCCAGGCGAATTCGGCATCCACGAGTACAGAGGCCGTCGCGATGGATGGTCGGACCTGAGCTCACTCGGGCAAAAGCTCTTCCGGGTTCGGAGGTTTGCATGACGTCAAGCGTCGAAGCAGACCGTGGGTCCCAACTGCTGCTGGCGGTCCTTCCAGATATGGATCTGCAGGGAGTAAGACTGGCTCTCGATCGCGCTGCGCTCGAAATCGTCATCGACGACAACGTCGAGCAGATCGCTTGGGCCCAGGCCTGCGCGATCGCGATCGTGGCGTGCGGTCGCAAGATGTTTCGAAGAGGGATCTTTCTTTCACGCCAGCCCGAATGCGAGACGGTTGTCGGGAACGGGTTGCCGAGATTGTTTAAGCGCGCACTCCTTGAAGCAGGTTGCCGGAAGGAGCCAGCCCCCGCCCATTCCTTTCGCATTTGCATAGGCGGAAAGGGGGCCGCGCACCTCTATGCGTCCGCTAACGGTTGGAACGCGATCGTTGGCCCGAATCCCGCAGCCGCAACCTCGCCAGGAAACGAACTCAGTGGCATTTTCGCCGGTGCTGCTTCGACAGCGGCCGCATTTCGGGCATCCGTTCTGTCCGATCCTGTCGCAACTCGAAGAACGCTCGAATACAATCTATGGCAGCCGCAGGGACAGTCGTCACCTGCATCGGCAGAGCTGCGCAATCTGCCCGCCGACTTATGGTTGCTTGGAATGGGAAACCTCGGACAAGCGACGCTCTTTACGCTGGGCTTGCTTCCCTATCGGGACACGTCGCAAGTCCGCCTGTTGCTCAACGATCCAGACATCAGTGGCTGGGAGAATCTGGGCGTCCAACTTCTCACGCAGCCGAGTTGGATCGGTCGGACGAAGGTCAGGTGCGCTGCAGATTGGGCTGAACGTGTTGGCTTTCGTACAGTCCTGAATGAACGTAAGTTTCTGATGACCTCCGGACCCGATCAAGACGAGCCGCGAGTCGCGCTTGCGGGAGTCGACAACTTGAATGCGCGGCGCTTCGCTGCCTCTGCAGGATTTGATCTCCTCATTGACGCCGGACTTGGTTCGACCGCAAACGAGGCCTTTGATGTGCGATTGCATGCCTTTCCTGGCTCAAGAACGCCATTCGATGCTTGGCCGGAAGCGGATTCTTCCGAGCGTGATGGCGAGGGGAATGTAGTCAAGCGCGGAAATATTCAATCTCTCGTTCAGGCTGGGGTCCTGGACGAGTGCGGCGCGATCACGATCGAAAATCAGCCGGTTGGTGTGCCGTGCACGGCTCTTGCGGCCGCAGCTGTACAAGTAGCTCAATTGTGCCGCGCAATTGAGACTGGCACGTGTTGTGAAATGGTCGACTTTGATCTCGTGAACTCAAAAAGAGCCGTCAGTCAGATCATGGACCGTCCTGTCTCACCGATCGTTGCCTGCCCAGCACGTTAGCGGCCGCTAGGCGACGGTCCTGGTTCGGCCCAGATACTCACTGTTGGCATCGAAACTGACCATACTCTCGGCGGGGACATCTAGAACCTCTCCGTTGTCCGCGAGAGGATTGACGTCCCGGTGCACGATGAAGTGCGGAAATTGGGCGATCAGAAGGTCGTTGTTGTAGTCCGTGCTGCTCGTCGCATTGAGAACGAAATGTCCGACCACGGGCCTGGCGCCTGTGTGCCGCTCCTGTTTGGATGACCGGTCGATCAGCTCTGTCACCCAAATGAAGTGTGGTAGCGCACGAGATACGATCTCGCTCTTCATCAGTTCGCTCATCTCGCTTGAGCTGATGTGGCGCCGGTAGCGAGCGGCCGTAGTCAGGTATGTCCGCTGTATCCAGCGTCCTGCGGTGAACCCGTCGAAGAAGGCTCGGATGCTGGACGCGGCGATCGAATTGCCATTTCCTACGGCCTTCACGATCTGGTCAGAAACGTAGCTTGTCGTCTTGATGAAGTCTCTCACAACAATGTCAGCGTTTTCAGCGCGCAGGAAAACGCGTGACGGCAACGGTACGAACATGTGCGAGACGTTCTCCTCCACCGTGAGTATCTTCTGCTGCCACTTCAAGAGGCGGGCTGCGGGCAGATGCTCGATATCGTCTGCTCCGAGAGGCAGTATTCGATACGGCCCCCTTTGATCGTCATGTACGATCAATCCGCGCGCGAACACTGCATGTGTGCCACCATCGCGGACAGCTTTGCCAGGGACTTCAACGTAACCCACAGCGCAGACTGCATGCCCCATGTCCGCCATGGCTATGACAACGGGCAACCCTGAATCCAGATAGCGATGAATAACTTCTGGGGCACTGATCGTCGGAGCAATCTGCTGGCCGCTTTCGAGCTCTTTGAAAAGCATATGGAGTGGCTGGTGTCCCATGCCGCGCAATGCGCGGATCATGTGCATGGGGTTCAACCCCTCGGATCCGGCGGGAAGAGACCTGCTCAGCTCTGAGTCCGTCGGATTGATCGCCAGGCTGGTGATCTCGGCGATTGTGAACGAACTCGTTCGTCGATGACGCGTCTCGACTGCTCGTCCTGCCATCCAGATTGCGGCCTGCGCGCAAGCCCCGAGCCGCATGTCCTGTTGAATGAAGGGGGCCCCAGTTACCTTCACTCGAACCCCAAGAACGTGAGACTCGAAATCTGCTCGTGCCGCCGGCCTGACGGTAAGCTTGCCAATCGTCGGAAAGCGCAAGACGGTTCTGCCGATGGGGCCTTGAGCAATGGGCCTGATTACCACGAACCCGCAGTAGTTCTTGTCCTTGCCCGCGAGGCGTTCAAGCTCGACGACCTGCTTGGAAAGAGGGAGCTCGAACAGTCTGCTAATGTCAGTCCGAAAGAAATGGACGCGCTTGGTGCCTCTCGCGTGCGCTTTGAAGGCACCTGCGTAGAAGCTCAGGTAGTCGGACGTATAGTCGCGGTCGGTGTAGGGAAACTCCACAATTGCGTATTTTGCCCCGAGCTCGATGACGTGATCGAGCAGAGCATCCACGCTGGCGTTAGATCTATCGCCTGCAATTTGTTGGCGCAGCGACTGTGCGCCTTGCGGCGTAAGCTCTACGCCCTTTAGAATCACACGCATTCCACACTTATACCGTGCGGAACAAAAAAGAGGTTAACGGGATGTAAATTCTAGCGGAAAGCGAAGCGGGTCGCCGTCGTCACCACGCGCTGCGCGCGCGCATCCGTCTGCTCGATCTGCTCAAGAGCTGTCTCAGATACTGCGCCCTTGAACCCGATCAATCGCATGTCAATGCGTCGGGCATTTTCCGATTCTGGATTGAGCACTTTCACGATTGGGGTCTCAGCGCTGGCCTTTTTCGGATCCGAAGCTGGCGGGGTCATCGGCTTCCTTCCGCGAGTAGGTGTCGCGAATTCCGTAAACTAAGTGCATACTGCTGCGCATTCTGCAACCCTGGCGTAAAGCAATGGTTGAATCCAACCGAGCGCCCCCTGCCCATGTTCCAAAAAAATACACCCGCCAGGGCTTGGAAATTGCGAGCAACTTGCGTAGAATGTTTATATGGCAAACAAAACTCCCTCCAGCATGCCCCTGTTCGGCAACGCCACCCCGCAAGAGGTGAAGGCGATCCGAACGGAGATTGAGGCATTCACGGACCGGGCGGCCCGAAATCGGGACGAGGCGCAGAAGATGCTTGAGCGCCTGGGCATTGCGCCGTCCGAGGAGCGCCCAAAGCCGAAGGGCTGACGTGCGGCGCACAGTTACCGGGTTCGTTCTGGGCTATCATGGCTGCGACAAGTCTGTCGCTGAACAGCTCCTCGCGGGCGCTCCGTTTGAATTCAGCAAGAACAACTACGATTGGTTGGGCGCCGGCGCATATTTTTGGGAAAACGATCCGCTTCGAGCGATGCGATGGGCGGAGAAGCTTAAGGGCCGTCCCGGCAAGACCGGGAAGATCAAAGATCCGGCCGTCGTCGGCGTTGTCATCGACCTTGGCCTATGCCTCGACCTGACCACACAATCCTCTTTAGATGTCACCCGCACCGCCTATGACGGACTTACAAAAGTGTCAGAGGTAGCAAAGCAGCCTTTGCCCAAGAATGTCGATGAACTTCGACGACCGCTCGATTGCGCCGTCATCAATTACCTCTACGAGTCCTTGCCGAAGCCGAAATTTCAGACCGTGAGGGGTATGTTTATCGAGGGGGGCCCGCTCTACCCTGGCGCATTCATTCAGCGCGAGACGCATGTGCAGATAGCGGTCCGCGATCTGTCATGCATCCAGGGCGTATTTCGTCCCTCTGACATGTGAGCGAACAAGACCAGGCCGGATAGCTCTGACGCACGACCAGCTTTGCGTGGCAAAGTTGCGAAGCGCTGCGAATGCGCGACCAGGCAAGGAGTCGAATAACGTGGACGGTCATCGACGGCCCTTTGCGCGAGAAACTTTAAGGTACACGTCGCTTACATGGCTAGCCGGAAAACGCTGATTTTCCAGCGATATTTTGCCGCGATCTATGGGTGGCTCTGAGTCCCACTCTCTCCGCCACCCCCGTCAAAAATCGCGAAATTCAGCTGAATCCTTGAAGAACAAGGGTTTTTCGATTGGCCGACTGTGCTCTTGGTACACAAAGTCGGTACACATAGTCTACGCATTCGGCACCCGTCCCCGACCGTCTGAGAAAAAAGTGGGAAAACGCGAGATCAAAATCTCGCTGCGAACCCGCGATCCGGACGTTTCCCGCATCCGTCACCTCGAGGAGCTGCTGCGGATCGAGCAAAGCTTCGCGCAGTTCGACGGTGTGGTGGTGAGGTCCGACGGCAGCCCCCGCGGCCTACCTTGAAATCAAGGGCGCCACCAACGCTGGCCCGGCATTGACGGCGCCGGCCAGGCCGGCTCCCGACGACATGCCTAGCGTCCCGCTGGCCGGCGTATCCTTGATCGGCTTATTCGAATCCTACGCCGGCGAGGCGGAGCTTTCGCCGGCGACGGTCAAGCGCTGGCGCCCGCTGATCGCCCGCTTCACGGTTCACCTCGGGCACGACAATGCCCGCGCGATCGGCCGTGACGACGTCATCGCTTGGAAGGATTCGCTGCTGAAGGAAGACACTGCCAATCTAACAGTGCGCGATGCATATCTGGCCTCGGTCCGCGCGACGCTGGAGTTCGGCGTCGATTAGGGGAAGCTCGATGCCAATCCGGCTGCCGGTGTGCGGGTTCGCGTTCGCAAGGCGCTGCAAGAGCGAGAAAAGGGGTTCGATGCGAAGGAGGCCGCTACCATCCTGCGCGCGACAATGCGCAAGGCGTCCCGCAACGCCGCTGAAGAGACGGCTGCAGCTCGTCGGTGGGTGCCGTGGATCTGCGCTTACACTGGCGCCAGGGTCAACGAAATCACGCCGCTCACAGGGCGGGACTTCATCACTCGCGACGACATCCCGATGATCCGCATTCGGGCGCAGAACAGCAAAACACGCAAATTCCGCGAAGGCTGAGCGCCTCTGCGCCGCCGCTCAGCGGGCGACGCCTGGCGCAAATCCGATTCGAGGCTGTCGCGATCGCGGGGGCCCCTTTTGGCGCCCGGAGCAGGGGCACTCACGAAGACGGGGCGAACCCGAAAAATTCTTGATTCCGGCGTTCCGCTTCCGGGAGCGCCATCCGTGCAGGAGGTAATCGCCTTCTCTAGGTGCGGCTCAACCGAGCAGGCCGGAGGGCGATCGAACCCAAGGGAACCTCCATGAACGGAAAGACCGTCATCCTCGCAATTGCGGTCCTCGCTGTCGGCATGCAAGCGGCCGGGGCGCAGGAGTGCCGCAAAATCTACGTCAACAAGAAGCCGGTCACGATCTGCCCGCAGAAGCCCGGGCCGATGAAGCTGCCGAATCCTACGGTGCCTCCGAAGAAGCCGAGCTCACACCGCGTCTGAGCAGGCGCCGCCCCGTGGGCCTGACAGCCCACGGGACGGTCACACGGAATCCTCATTTCGCTCCCTATCGTACTTAACATCGAGTAGGTGCCCAATGCGCAAGTATCTTCGTTTTCTCGTCTGCTTGCTCTGCTTCAGCCTGTCTTCGTCGGCGGCCTTCGCCCAACTCCCCATCATCGCCCGCGCGGTCACAAGGGCATTCGCTGGCGGCGATGCCGCTGCGATCGTGGCGTCGAGAAGCGCGCTCGACGTCGGAAGGACACTCCAGGGCGCAGGTGCGCTAAGCCGCCGGTCCCTGCTGGACTCGACGGCCTTAAGCACGACGATGGGCGTCACAGGCGCATCATCGGCGTGGTCTCGGGACACCGATGCCGGCCTGTCCACCGACAATTCCAACAGTATTTCTCTCGGTGCGTCCGAGGTTCTTCACCGCGGAGGCATATCGGGCGCGTTGGAGCGCGCGGCGGATGAGCGCGAAATGTCTGCAACGTTCCCTGCAATCAGCTCCAATATCAGGGAGTCTTGCACAGAGAAGGCAAATACACCGAAGCATAGCCGCGCAAGCGATGCGCTGATGACGGCTCTGAACAAGCAAGCGGCAGCTCGTCTGAGCCGCTCTACTTATCTCGGACTTGAAGCAAACGATAACACGAGCGAAATGCTCATTAGATCATGGCCAAATGCTCGCACCTTTTGCCCCTGACTGACGATGGACCTCGGGCGTACGTCCTGAGGATGATGATCAAGCATCTGTACGATGCGCGGCGTCGCCCTCAGTCTAAGTACGTCGTTGGCATCGGCGACTATGACGCCCTCGATCCGACGCCACTCGCTTCGGAAAGCCTTGAACAAAAGGACACGCTGTTCCAATTTTACAGGTCGCTTGACCCCAACAAGCAAGTTCTTGTTGATGGCGTCCTGGCAGATCGCAGCCAAAAAGAGATCGCAACCCAACTTGGCATCACGACTCGCTCAGTGCGAAAATTGCACAAGCTGATCGAAACTGAGTATGACGCGATGAACCAGAGACATTAGCCGTTGGACTCCGCGAGCCTCGCGCGGGGTGTATCAGCCTGAAATAGGCAACGGAAGTGGACTGGAGCCGGAGTTAACGGGAAAGGGTCCGGACAGTGCGGGACCTAGAGTCCCGCACAACTTCCGCAGGAGTCGCACGGTGTGCTACGCCATTGTGAAAATGGCGGCGCTGCAAAAAGATTCTACTTGCACTTGTGCGACGATTTTATAACCTGACGGGGAACCGTCACACATGCCAGCAACGCGTCTTCTTTAACGCTTCTGGGTATCGGCATTCCGACGACGTGATGGGTGGGTACGCAGACTTTTCTTGGGACGAGAATAGGTCGGGGGACTTTCGCGCAAGTCATTGAGCAGACGATCTGTCGCGCTTGGTACCGTTTGCTCAATTCGGTTTTGAATATTGGGATCGGCTCCGCCGACAAGTGGATCCGCCCTGCCATCGCCTATTGCCCAAAAGCATATTACGAGCGCGAGCACGAGTTCTACGCGCACGGTACGACTTCGTGGACGTTGTTTCAATTTTTTGTAGGAGCCAATCATGCGGTGCGTTCTTCGATTGCTAGGCTCAATTGCTGCGCTGCTGGCCATTCATTCTACAGCCGCGCTCGCACAGGTCGACCCGAATCTGCAAGTCCGCATCGAGAATCTGACGCCTCCGAAGGATCGCAAGCCGGACCTTCCACAGACCGAAATCGTGACGAAGACGAGAGTGCAAACATACACGACGACCGAGACTGTTGCCGTGCCTCCCGAAGAGAGACGCCGTCGACTTCAAAAAGTTCTGGCCGAACGTCAGATGATGCTTCCCGCCGACGCCGAGGCGATCCAGCGCGCGTATGAGACTTACGGAATCAAAGATCACGAAACCCGTAAGGTTCAGAGAAAGAAGGTCATCACCGAGCACGTCGTAACGACAAAACCACGCGAGACGACTGTCACAGCATCTGTTTCAACACAAACGGTGTTCGACAACAACGCAGCCAAGACCCCCATTCACGTGGGAGATACAGTCTTCGGAACGACAGGTCTGCTTACCGTGAACATCCCCGTGGGTCTAGCCGACAGCTTTATTCTGCAGAGCGGCGTAAGTGACCAGCGCTACGCTCGTTTGTTCGCCAAGAATGTCGATATCCTGGTGAATAACGCTACCTACAACCAGGTCCTCAATCTCGTCGTTCCTGGCAAGACGGCAGGTACGACAACATCAGACGTGATGAGCTATTCGGTTGCCTCAAGCACCGTCTATGGGTCTGGCTTTAATCCCTATCAGGTCGAGCTTTTCACCCCGTCGGTCGCCTGGGCCCGCAACAACCAGGATCTCGCAGGGACCATCTGCGGCCCGAAAGGCCAAGAAGCCTTCTGCGTCGCCGGCACTTTCGTTGCAGAGGGAGAGTTCACGTTCTCGGACATCGCAAGTCAGCAGAATTTCTCTTCCCGGTTATCTGGCAGCGTCACTTGGCAAACGCCCGTGACAGGCCTGACCGCTTCAGCTGGCGGTTACGTCCAAGGCCGGCACTTCACTGATTTTCCTGGCGGCCGTGACGATTTGATCTTGCAGGCTTCCGCCAGGGCTGACTGGACACCTAACAGCAATGTCCAAGTCAGCGGCGTGTTGCAGGTCACGCAACAGTTTTCGACAGTGAAGGTGCTCCAGTGGAACGGCTTTGCCGCGTATCCCTACGTAAGATTAAAAGTCACTTTCTAGAGCTGGTTGGCGAGCACACTTCGCCGGTCTCGGTTGCGCGCGACAAACGACTTATTCAATCAATCGTTCGTCTCCCTATGGCCAAACCTAGCTCTGCAATAACTCGGTACGCATACACTTGATCGTCAGCGCCGGCGAGCATCTTGCCCAGAATGATATTGTCAATCGTAGGTGCCGCTGGGTGTTCGCCGTCGATGAAGCCCAGGCCCATTAGCACAGCGGCTTCCCATCGCACGGCAGCGGCGCACAGAAAGGCGTTCACGGCATCACTTGGCAAGTGAGGATCGCTCGTCCAGCATCCTGAACTCTGACTGCTCTTTTTCACCCTAATGCGTCAACAAGCAAGAACTGGCCGTGATCCATGCCCGAAAAGACCGTCCATGAGTTATACGAGGACTTCGACCCCGAAAATCTGGACGCAAACAACGTAACGCTTTGCAAGGATTGCGCTAAGCACCCCAGTCTCAAGCACTTCGTCGAGCTCCATGCAGCTGAGGGGCCGGTTTGTGGCGTATGTCAGGAGACAGGATACGTTTATCCAGCATGCGCGCCGGCCCAGAAGGATGAGCTCACTAACTTAATCAAGGCGCTCATACGGCTTTACTACAACGAGCACGAATATAACGGGCATCTTCGTGCCGATGATGAGCCTGAAAACCTTCTGGCGAGGCCCAATCCGATTTTAGAGAGCAGTTCGTCGCCCGGGCGAATTCGGTCAGCGGACCGGACCGTTGAATTTCTCTACGCGCTGCTCTCGGCAAAGCCTTATCCACCGGTCGATGAGGGGATCTCGGTATATGCTGGGTTTGATGAAGACCAAGTTAGAGGCGTCAATTTCGCTCTGAAAGAAACACCTAGTCCGATCCTGCATTCCTTCGCTGCTCGATTGAGGAACCAGAACCATTTTGATATTGAGCCGGACTTGCTCTGCCTGCTGGATGAATTCACCGATCGTATAACGCGCATCGTTCCGGCTGGGACCAAGTATTTTCGAGCGCGGATCGGTGTACAAGCAAGATTCGCGGATCTTCGAAGATGTCCTTCCGGTAGTAGAGCCGCATGACGTCGCCGTCGTCTGGAAAGCCGTAGATCTTCCCGTCATACTGCATCTGGTTGTCGCGGTAGGCGGCCGGGATGTCCTGCAACTCGTCGCGATAGCCGAATTTGTCGACGAACTTGTCGAGAGGTTCGAGCGCGCCGGCGCGCGCCGAGATCTGGCATCCAGGACGGAATGACGTTCAATGCGTCATAAGCTCCTGCGCCCGATTTGAAATCCTGCATGATCTTGGTGAACATCTGGTCGGTAGGGACTTCGACGACCCTCACCTTGATGTCGGTGAGCTTCTCCCATTCTTTGGGACCCGAATAGTTCAGCGGATCGAGAGATTGGAGGCCGGCTTCCCAGACGATGCTGATCGTCGTGCCCGCATACTTCTTTGCGGCTTCGACGGCGGTGTCGGCCGCAGGTTACTGGCTTAACTATAGCGATGCTGGCTCATATCCGTTGCAGCTCACGATTTCACTATGACAGTCTTGGTCCGATCGAGACTGCAGAGGTGTATAGGTCATTGGCAACGCTCGTTCAGCGATCCATCGTCTTCTCGATGACGAAGCGCGCGGCATTGACACAGTCCGATTGAGGCTGATCGAGACGGCGATAGACTTCGCGATCTAACAGCAAGCGACGACGGCCGGACTGCTCCTCGCAGTGCTCCTTGATGAGCAAACCGCCCACAGGAGCTTCTCCATCCTGCGGATCCGCCCCTCGGCAGGTCCATCTCACCTCTCCTTACCGAGCCCTTACCAGGAGCGCCAACAGATATGCTTGCTTGCGCCAAAGGGACGCGCGTCCCGATCCGTATCGATCTGAATATTTTGCAACGCGCCGTTGTTGTCGACGAGCACCGTCATGAGCACGGGATGACCGCCGAGCTTCGTACCCTGATATTATCGCTCAGGAGCGCTAAAGAATTGAGTTCGTCATTGAAACGAAGCGAGAGCCCGTGCAAACCCGCTTGATCAGCCATGCCTGAAGTCATTCCAGCCCGTCAGCTAGGTTTCTTCTCGTCGGCACAAGCAAGATTGATATACTCTTCAGCGGCATGGCGGAGACGGACAGGCCCCCGTTCTTTCTAAACAGGGACGGCCTGAAGTTTGAACTGCGGTCTGGGTCCGCAACAATACAAACTGCCAAGAGCACCTAGCGCCATAAGCAGCGCGCCGACTGGCATGTCTATTGATCAGGCTTTAGTCTTCTCACTCTGCGCGACCATTCCCCAAGGAGTCCGAGCAACAGCAGGCCCCGCTCCGAGAATCGGACTTGGTACCTTTTCATACTTTCCTTTCTGTCGAGCGGTGTGGAAGCACTACTTGGATCATCCGTGCCCAATGCAGAGCGGCCTGCCTTCCCAAGTGCCGTGTTAATATTTGCGAGCACAGATTGAATCGGCGGCTAGCGCCCTAGAATGACAACCTTGGGGGAGATTGGGGCATGTATCGTTGCCGCAAATTGGCTTTCGCACTCGTCTCGACCGGATCGTGCGGTTGCGGACTGACTGTTCCGCAGGTTGGCGAATTCTATGACCGCGACTACCCCGGAGCCCCCCGGGAGTGGGCGACACGCCGTTGCTCACTGTCACAGCTCAGATCGAATACCCGCAGAAAGATTTCTTTTTAAATCAGCATTCCTACGCAGTATCATCTGGGTATGAAGCTACGATACCAATCGTTTCAATGCAAGGTTTTAAGTTTTCTCCTTTACCAACCGATTGCGTCGGGCGCGGCAAGCAGGGGCAACGGTAGTCGTTGCGAGCAATATTATCCACATGCTCTGCCGTTAGGGGCACACGAGGAAGAAATGTCAGCACGAGATCGTTTGAGAAAACTCTTCGAGAATTTTGGCATCAAAATCGACATTGCTGACCTGAGCGACGACGTGGTGCACGCGATCCTCGCGGAGTACGACAAGACGGGTAGGATGACCGAGCAGCGGGTCCGCGAGATCATCCAAGAGATGGAACCGCCCGCTCCACGCATATAGGGCGGACAGCGATGATACGCGACCTTTTCTCAACTCGGGTGAAAACGGCATCCGAGTTCGCCACCGTCTGCAACCTGTGATGGATCTCGCGCTGAACTATGGCCAATCGAAATCTTTCCGTCATTCAAGGACCTCGTCGTTGTCGTCCGCGTTCTCGACATAGGCGATGAGCTTCGAGAGGGCGGCCCCGCGCGCCGGCATCGGGGTGGCTTTGGTGTCATCGCGGCTTCGTCAGGCGTCGGGCGGCAAGCCGGTGAAGCTCGGCAACCAAGGCGCGGATGCGCGCGCCGCTGCCGTTCGGATCGGTTGCTGTCGAGCTCACCCCTGCGGCCGTTTGCGACAGCACGCATGGCAACAAAATCGGCCAGATTCTGCGCCGTGATCTTAGAAACTGCACAGGCGCGTTGCTCACGTCGACATCAATTAGCCCGAGTCGGCGAAGCACTAAATCAAGCGAGCGGCGCGCCTGGATTTCCGGGGCACCGTCGATGCAGATGTCCATCAAACCGGACCGGAGACATATTGCGGTGCTCTGGCTAAGCGCGTGCCCAACCCAGAATACCTTTGCATGATGAGCGTTCAAAGCCGCCGCAATTCCCTCTCTGCCAGCGCCCACACTGTATAGTCCAATAACGCGATTGTTGCCGCGCAAGGCTTCCGTCAGCCTCTCTGCTGAAAGCAAATTGTTGTCATGTGCGAAAATGACCAGATCAAAATCGTGGTGGCTGTCCGCATGCTGCATTAAATAGTCGGAGAAGCCGCGTATGCGCTCCCTATGCGCACGGTAGGCTCCGCTGTGGCATGTGGCGATGAAAGCGCCGGCACTCCCCCACAGCATGCGCGACATGTAGTAAGCCGCGCTCCTACCCGCCGCATAGTTGTCGATCCCGATAGGGCACATCCTCCCCGGCACTTCCCGTTAGCAATTGCACGACTTCGACACCCGACAGGCGCACTTTGCAGATGCTCTGTAATGTCAGGATGGTCCGGAGCCAAAATGATGAGGCCGGCACGGCGAGCAGGTGGCTCAGCAATATGCTGGGCGATGCCGGCGATATCGTCCTGACGAACAAACGTCCGGTGCACCAAAATAGTTGGGTCCAAAGAGGCAGAAATCCGCTGAAAGGTAGCGTTGAGCTCGGTATAGAAAGCCTCGGCCTCAGGCTGGACAAGAGCACCTCAATCCGAATGATGCCACTGTGGGGCCTGAAGCGCCGATCGCCATATCTTAGTTTTTTGCCGCTTTGATCGCCCTTTCAGCTAGCTCGGTCCTCACCCGCCGCGGCAACAGTTTCGGTGCCGACATTCGCCTCTCGCGCAATGTCTTTGATCGTCGGACCACTCAAATGCCTGCCTCCGGCGTGACGTTGATCCACACGGAACGGGATGGGCGGTCCTCGCTGTCGTAACGAATTCCTCCGCGCGCGAGCCATGGTAAGCCAATTGGGCTGCCGAACGGCACGCGACAGTCTACCGCCGGCACGTTCACCATCATCATACGAGCCTCGGTATTGCGCTTGAACTGGCTGGCATGTTCCGGGCTCGTAGTGCCGATCCCTGACGAAAAGTAAAATATGGGCGAGTTCAATCGCCTCATCCAGTCTCTCGCCCGGATCACTGCGGCGATGAGCGCAAGATTGAGGTCATTTTTGTAAACCAGTGGATCTCCTGACCTTGCGGTATGGGTAGCTTGGAGCAGAGCGATTCAGTGTCCCCAGCGGAGGGCTAGCGGGTTAACCCCGCGCGCGAGCTCAAGGAGCCCGGCTTTTGTCGTGGGATGAATTTGGTCCAGGGGATGACGCACAGCGTCACATCGGATGACGTTGCCTTCCTTCATCACGGTTTTAGCGGCGCGCAGCCCACATTGGCGGTTCTCGTAGTTGATCAAAGGCAGCACTCTTGCATACGCAGCTGCCGCCTCAGTGCTACGGCCCGCTTTGTGATGATCAAAAACGGGGCGCAACAAATCGGGACAGAGGGCGCTCGACATTGTCCCTGTCGCTCCGGCGTCCAGATCCGCCATCATGGTGATGGCCTCTTCTCCGTCAAATGGACCCGCTATGGCGGCGCCTCCCGCCTCGGTAAGGCTCCGCAGTTTCGCTGCGGCGAAGGGTACTTCAATCTTGAAATATTTGACTAGCGGAACCTCTCGCGCCAATCGCACGAGAAAAGGGACCGAAAGTGTTACGCCGCTGAGAGGTGCATCCTGAACCATGATCGGGATCTTTGCCGCATCGCCGACGCGCGCGAAATGCTCCATCGTGTGAGCTTCGTCTGCCTTTAGGCCAGAGCCGTGGTAAGGCGGCATCAGCATGACAAGGCTTGCGCCTCGTTCGGCAGCATAGCGGGCGCGCTCTGCCGCGATGCGGGTGCTGAAATGGCTGCACGTCACCATGACCGGTTTGCGGCCAGCCACATGGGAGAGGCAGAGCTCAACCAGCAAATTGCGTTCGTCGTCTGACAACAGAAACTGTTCGGAATAATTGGCCAGGATGCAAATTCCGTCGACCCTCTGATCGATCATGCAATCCAAAACGCGAGCCTGCCCCTCGATGTCGAGATTTCCGCTCTCCGTGAATGGTGTTGGCGACACGGGAAGTAGGCCACTACGGACTTCGTCATTTTGGGTTTGCATAGTTCACAATCTCTGTTCTCTCGGGGACGGGATGGTTTTGTGGTTAAATTCTCGCCGCTGGCTGCGGTTCGGCGACAGCAAGAAGCTTGACACACCAAGGGGCCTGGAAAGCGTACGAGCTTCGTTCGAGGAGGACTTAGGTGCGTCTATTCCTTAAGGAGGAGATGAGCAGGCAGCAATTGGCGAAGGTTATTCTGTTACCGTCGATCTCTCGCGGGCGCAGTCGATTCTCGTACGATCAGCCGCGTCTCGAGCTCTACTCTGGAGCGTATGTCGAGCGAATTGTGATCTGCCAAAAAGTAATTAGCGGCTTGTTCGCCCATCAGCCGCGCGGGAACGTCGACGGTGGTGAGGCCAGGAGTGAGATATTCGGCAATATCGAGGTTATCGAAACCAATCATCGATATGTCTTGAGGGACGCTTAGTTCAGCATCCCTGCAACCACGAAGCGCTCCGACAGCAAGTACGTCGCTCCCGCAAAATATCGCAGTTACATTTCTGTTTTGATTGAGAATGAGCTTGACCGCGGCCCGGCCGCGGCTGAACTCGTATGGTGCCTCCACGACGACGATGCTGGAGCGACTAATTCCACGACGTTCGGCAGCAGCCAAAAAGCCCTCGAGGCGGCCAGATGCACGTTCATTCTCCCGCGTAATCCCAGCAATGACCGCAAGGTGCTTGTGACCGAGGTCTGCAAGATAGTTTGCTGCCAGCGCCCCGCCACTGCGGTTGTCAAAGCCCATGCTGGGAATCGAATGATCGTTTGAGAGCGAATAGGTGACAGCGAATCTCACCCTGCGTTCGTGCAACAGTTTCAGAGTTTCCTTGCGGTGCGTCGTGCCCACGAGAACAATGCCATCAACGCCTTTTTCGATGAGATTGCGTACTTCCCGAATCTCCCGATCCAGATCGTAACCGGTCGCAGAATAGATCAGCGATGCTCCCGCTGGTGCTAGTCGGCTCTCAAGCCCTTCCAGCATTCGAGTGAAGATCGCGCTGTCCAATGTCGGAACGATCAAGCCAATCAGCCGGGAACGCGAGGATCGCAGCGCGCGCGCCGATCCATTTGGAACGTAGCCGACTTCTTCGACGATCCTTAGGATCCGCTCTCTCATTTCGTGCGCGACACTTTGGGGGCGATTTAGAACGCGCGAGACAGTCGCGATCGAACATCCGGCGCGCTTAGCTATTTCGACTACCGTCGGCGATTGCCTGCTTTGATCAACGTGCGTGATCTTTTCCGACATCATGGCCTGGTTCTACTCGCTCGATGAAATCGTTATCATCATACTCCGGCTCGAAGGATAGATCAATCCGCTGTCAAGCTATTGAAATAAATCTAATTTCTCCGGAGGTCATTCCATCCAATTTTTACCCCTTGCCGGCGCGAGCCGCATAATGTAAACCTTTTCACAAGCCGCGTCTTCGGCTACAGAAGTGATCGCGAACGGAATGGCCGTTGAGCTTCCAAGCGAAGCTGAGGCGACAGGAGCGATGAGCCGTTGGGGAATGGAGAGGATATGCAAGCCAGGAACAAACGAACGGGCGAGGTGCCAATCATTACGGCCAGACAAGCCGTATCGCTCATCTCGGATAGCGATTGCGTCTACTTTGGCGGTTCAGCCGGAGTTGCAATCCCGGAGCTGATGATCGACGCGCTTCGCGACGTTCACTCCGAGCAGGGATCGCCTCAAAATCTGATGCTGGTCGGTACTGTGGCCATTGGCGATTGGGCTACGACCGGATTCAACAAATTAGCGGCTCCCGGGCTGGTTCGTCGCGTTGTCGCGAGCGGCTTGAACAATTGTCCCGCGCTCGGGAAGCGGGCGCTGGCCAACGAAATTGAAGCATACACGCTGCCTCAGGGCGTGTTGGCGCAGCTCGCGCGTGAAAATGCCGCTGGTCGTCCCGGCGTAATTACCAAGGTCGGGCTCCGGACCTTCGCCGATCCGCGCATCGGCGGCTGCAAGCAAAGCGAGTGCAGCAAGGAGGATATGGTTGCCGTTGTCAATATCGAGGGCGAGGAGCATCTGCTCTATAAGACTTTCCCCATCCAGGTCGCGATCTTGAGGGGCAGCATCGCGGACGAAAAGGGGAATATCTCGCTCGAAGACGAGGCTTATGTCGGCGAAAGTATGTCGATTGCCGCTGCAGCGCGCCGCTCAGGTGGGATAGTCATCGTCCAGGTCAAACGGGTCGCGGCCTCCAACACGTTGAATCAACGCGAAGTAAGAATACCGGGCGTTCTCGTCGATTACCTCGTCGTCGACCCCAATCAGCGCCAGACCTATGCCACGGAGTATAGTCCAGCCTATGCCGGCAAATTGCGCGTGCCGGACGGCAAAATAGACTCTCTGCCATTCGATGTGAGAAAGATCATCGCGCGGCGCGCAGCTCTTGAGCTGGCTCCCGGCGCTACTGTCAACATTGGCTATGGAATCTCGAACGGCATTGCCGTCGTGGCCGCCGAGGAAGGAATATATCGCTCGGTCACGTTGACGGCTGAGCAAGGCGTGATCGGCGGCATTCCCGCGCCCGGACAGGATGCGGGTGCTGGTACGAACTACGACATGATCGCGCCGCAGCCAGATCAGTTTGACTTCTACGATGGCGGCGGGCTCGACATCGCGTTCCTCTCGTCGGCCGAAGTCGATTGCCACGGCAATGTCAATGTGAGCCGCTTCGGCGACAAGATCATAGGACCTGGCGGCTTCATCAATATTAGCCAGGGCGCTCGAAAAGTCGTCTTCTCTGGCACACTCACCGCGGCTGGTTTGGAGGTGGTTCCGAAGGGTGGTTCTCTTGTCATTGCCAATGAGGGGGCGGTCAAGAAGTGGGTCAAAGACGTCTACCAAATCACCTTCAGTGGCGCTCTTGCGAAGGAGCGCCAGCAAGACGTCGTCTTCATCACGGAGCGCGCCGTGTTCAAGCTCACGCCGAAGGGCCTGATGCTGACCGAAGTGGCGCCTGGCATATCAGTCGAAAAACACGTGTTACTGAATATTGAGTTCGACGTGGCCGTATCACCCGACCTTAAGCTGATGGATCCAAGGATCTTCAGAAATGAGCCGATGAACTTGGCCGCGCACTTCCATGACAGCGTCGGGCACAGTTAGGAGGCTGACGTGAAATTCGTGACGAGAGATTACGAGGACAAGGTCGAAATTCTGGCGCTGAATAGGCCAGAGCGACGGAACGCTTTGGGCGAAGACCTTCTGGCAGATCTGCTTGAATCTGTAAGCAGGGCCGCAACCGACCAAGACGTCAACGTGATATTGCTCACAGGAAACGGCCCTGGTTTCTCAGCTGGTGCCGACCTGAAGGACTTTGCGGCAGGGGACATCAACAACACTTTCGACCTCAATCAGCGATTGGGGGCATTTGTGCGCTCTCTCGCTCTCGTCAGAAAGCCCGTCGTCTGTGCTGTTGATGGATTTGCCTTGGGCGGCGGATTCATGCTCGCCGCCTCCTGCGACGTTGTCGTAACAGCTCCTTTGACACGCTGGCACTTGCCGGAAGTCTCGTTGGGATGGTTGCCTGGCTTTGGGCTTCAGACTTTGGCCGCGCGCGTTGGACCGTTTGCCGCTCGCTCCTTGAGTTGGAGCCCGACTGCAATCAACGGCGCGGAGGCTCACCGGCTAGGGTTAGCTGACGTTTTGTCGCCTCCAACTGAAACTGCCCGCGCTGCGGCGCTTCGTTACGCAAAAGGCCTGGCGGCCATGCCGCCTCATGCGGTGCTGACGACGAAGCAGTTCTTCTCCACTTCGGTAACGGCGAAGGCAGAAGTCATGGATGACCTGGCAAACCGCTACTTCGCTCAGGATATTCTCCACGACACGGCGCGGGCGAACATGCAACGCTTTCGTCCCAACAAGACCGCCGGCGCGTAGCTCCGAGTAACCTTCGCTGAGGATACCAAGAAGCCTCTGCATAATTCGTGGTCAAAGGAATCAAATGAACGGCGTCACCGAGAATCTTATTATGGTCGAGCGGCCTGAGCCGGCCATTCTCCTGCTCCGACTCAATCGGTCAAGGCAGAGAAATGCCTTGAGTGCGGCACTGTTAGTCGAGCTTGCCGATACGCTTCGCACAGCTCATTCCGACGAGACTGTTCGGTGTGTAGTTCTCACTGGAGACGAACGCGCCTTCTCGGCCGGCGCCGACATCAAGGAGATGCAGCAACACGGCTTCGAGGCCCTCAGCGATCCCGCACGTCAGCAGGCATGGGACACCATCTCTGACTTCGCAAAGCCGCTCATTGCCGCGGTTCGTGGCGTGTGCCTGGGCGGCGGCCTCGAGCTCGCAATGCTTGCTGACATCCTGCTGGTGGCGGACGACACCGTACTGGCGCAACCGGAAATAACCATCGGAATCATGCCGGGTGACGGCGCCACACAGCGTTTGACGCGAACTGTTGGCAAATCGCTGGCCATGCAGATGATCTTGACAGGTGAGCCGATCGGAGCCGAACAGGCTGTGGCGGCGGGGCTCGCATCGGAAATGCTGCCGGCATCCGAACTGCTCACGCGTGCGCTCACTATAGCGCAGATCATCTCCAGCCGTGCCCCGATCGCGACCCGGCTTGCCAAGGAATCGATTCAGGCCGCGTACGAAATACCGCTGTCGGCCGGCTTGGCAGTCGAGCGGCGCGCAATCCGATATGCGTTCACCACTGATGACCAAAAGGAGGGCATGGCTGCCTTCGTCGAAAAGCGGCCACCGGTATTCACCGGACGTTGACGGGGAGCAGAGCTCAGACAGCCCTCTGACTTAGCGGTCGTCCACGCGGCACCACTCAACGCGGGTCGTTCGCGCCAAAATGTAAACGTTTTCAATATGAATGAACCGGGGGAAATGAATGACCACTATTGTTGAACCCATTGCTCCAGCCACACCGCAAACCATCGCGCCGGCGATGCCGCACGAAAAACAAGTTGCCACTAAGAGCATGACCATAGCTTTAGGCGGTGGCGTAGCTCTGGAGTGGTACGACTGGACCGTTTATGGAATGATGGCTTCTTTTCTGTCGCCGCTCTTCTTTCCCTCCAGTGACCCGACGACGTCGTTGCTCGCCGCACTTGCCGTGTACGGCGCGGGCTTCTTCGCTCGACCGGTCGGCGCAGCGATACTCGGTCCTATTGCCGATCGCATCAGCCACAAGCGGGTGATGATGATCTCCGTCACCGCGATGGCATTGTGCTCGCTGCTGATTTCCGTGTTGCCGGGTTACAAGGAGCTTGGCGTCGCGGCGGCGGTGATATTGTTGCTCATCCGGCTCATCCAGGGGCTTGCCACTGGCGCTGAAGCGGGTGTTGCCAACGCCATCGCGATCGAACTTGCACCGCCGCGCGAGGAGGGGCGCTACCTTGGTCTGATCAGTGGCACATTTATCCAGCTCGGTGTCTTCGCATCCAGTTTGGTCGCCTTTTTCGTGAGTGCCTCCGTGGCTCCCGAGATAATGCACGAATGGGCCTGGCGGCTGCCCTTTGCAGTCGGCGGAGTACTCGGCCTGCTCATCATCTATTTGCGTAGCAAATTGCCAGAGACCTTGATCAAGCACGTCATGCACCGCGACGAACTGTCGCGAACTCAGGAAACCTCGGGCGACGTGTGGAAGACGCTTTGGAGCGTACGGCTTTCGCTGCTCGCCGTCATCCTGGTCGTCGGAGCGGTGCAAATCGCGAACTACGCCTGGAATGCTGGTTTGCCCAACCTCGCCAACGGCGTGTTCAAGGAGAACAGCACCTGGGTGTACGGGATTACGACTCTGATGGGCGTGATCTGGATCGTCACAGCGCCGTTCGTGGGCGCCTTCGCAGATAAGGTCAGGCCCTCGCGCGCATTCACGCTCCTCCGGCTGCTGCTCGTCGCCTGCTTCTTTCTCACGCTGGTTTATTCTGAGAAGAGCATTTCCACGTTCTTCTTCGTGATGGTGTTCGGAGGCGCGATCGTCGGCTTCAACATGGCTCTCTACAACTTCATCGCAACCACGCTGATGCCGCGCGCGGTGCGTACGACGGGTATCGCTGTTGGGTATGCGCTCGGGGTATCGCTGTTTGGCGGGACGTCACCCTATTTGCTGGTGTGGTTGCAGCATGAGCGGATGGCCTGGATGTTTCCCGTCTATGGATCGGTGATCGCGGTCCTGAGCGTTGTTGTTTATCACGCCGCGAAGAAGCGCGGCCACGTCTACATCGGCGACTGATGAAAAGCCCCTCGTCGCTAAAAAATCGGACTTCGCCTGGGGTCTCAGAGAGTTCGTTTGGAGAGAACATGTCGAAAAGCAACTTCTTGCCTGCTCGCGAGCGTATGCTGGCGCGCATTGCCCAAACGAGGGACGCTGCCACAGCGGGACTCCCGCATTGGGCCCGCACAGAGGATGGACAATGGAGGTTCACGCCCGATGGTGATTGGACCGGCGGCGCCTTCGTCGGCGAACTCTGGCTCGCCCATCTGGCGGACCCGCAGCGCTTTCCTTTATCTGACGCCCATGCCGCGCAGGCGAGGATGCTGCCTCGCGCCGAGCGCCGGACGGCATTCAAGGGCTTTGGCTTCTACCACGGTGCGGCGCTTGGAAGTATCCTCTTCGGAGATGAAACGGCACGTGATGCGGCTCTCACGGCGGCTAGGTCTCTGACGCAGATGTTCGACCCGAAACTGGGCCTGATCCCGCTAGGCCAGGATGCTGAGGAGGCAAGCGCCGTCGGGACAGCTGAAAGCAGCATCGATTCCCTCCAGGCCACTGGCCTGCTTTACTGGGCCGCCAACCAGCTGGGTGACTCGCACATGGAGAACGTCGCCAACGCCCACATGCGTAGGGTATTGGAGATCCATGTGCGCCCCGATCATTCGGTGATCCAATCGTCAACACTCGACCCGCAGACCGGGAAGGTGTTGAGAACGCATACGCATAAGGGATACAGCGATGTGAGCACCTGGGGACGAGCGCAGGGGTGGGCGATGCTCTATACAGCTCATGCAGCCATGGTCCGTCCCAAGGAGCCCGTGTGGCGCGAATATGCCGTGCGCTTGCTGGACTGGTGGATCGCCCACGTTCCAGCGGACCTGGTTGCATACTGGGACTTTGATGACCCGGCGATTCCGAGTACAAGCAGGGATACCGCGGCCACTGCGATCGCCGCCGCAGCATCCTTGCGACTTGCGTCTGCACTCGGCACCGTTCATGGCGCCAAGTACCGAGAGTTCGCGGAACGTACCGTGGCTCAGCTGATCTCGGGATACCTGACGCCCATCCGCCCTGGCGATCAGCGTCCGCTTGGAATGCTCACTGGGGGATGCTTCACCCGAAAAGCCGAGGCGCGCGATATCGACACCGCGCCGGACGCAGAACTGATATTCGGGAGCTACTTCTTGTTTGAGTCCCTTGTGATCCTCACTGGCCTCGTGGCTGCAGGTCGGATCTAGTACGGCCGACAGACAAAAAAGCGAGGGTGTCCCAGGTGCGGCATCTAACGCCCTTCCTTCACTGAGCGCCTCTGTCAGAAGGCCGCTGACGCGGTCGGGCGCATAATAGGGCTGAGACTTTCAAAGGCCGAGTTCGACCGTCGTTAGGACGAGCTGCAAGCCATGGGCGCTATCGTCTGCGGAATCAAGCTCGGCCTTGCGCGCAGGAGTTCGCCTGACGACGGTCCCATGCTTCATTATTGTCGCCCACTACGATCGAAAGAAGCTTTACTAGCCTGATGGCCCGTATCCACTGAACCCCGACCACCGAATGGCGGCATTCCTATTCGCGGAACAAACGGCCAAAGACCGCGTTGGAGCCACGCTTCGATCTGGTCCACAGATCCTAGCAAATACGAACGGCCTCAGCATTGTGCCCCCCGGCCAGCTGAGGCCGTTTTTAATTGGAGCTCGCTATACGCGCCTTGAAAAGGGGATTCGGTTTGGGGTCAATTTGGCATTGGTTTTTGACGACTGCCGTATTTGCTAGCCGGGTAATGGGAATCATTCGAGGATTGCAAAACCGTTCCATTGTCAATGCCGCCGGGTCGGCATTCATCCCAGGTTATGGATTCGTCTATTTCGTCATCGGGAAACGAGCGCCTCCGCGGATTGGCGAAGCGCCATAAACCCGCCCTACGCTTCAGTAGGTGGGATCGTCAGCTGCCCGCGAACTCCGCTTGTTTTTTTCCTTCGAACGCGGCTGTTACCCGAGAAGCGGACGGGGTTTGCAGGCAAATTCTCCCTGCATAGCGCTTGCGGAACCCGCCGGCAAGGCGATGCACCGGGCAGCGGTCGCGTCGGTCGGAGCCGTTGCGCATCTCTCCATTCCATCTGCCGGGTGAAAATCGTTCGATTCGCCTTCGCCTCGAAGAGCGGAATCATAGTCAGGACGCGTGGCTGGTGTCCTAGTCGCGCGCCAGATGCTTGATAACTTGCAAGGACGTGTAGTCGAAGGCCTGCCGGTTGGTCTCAGAGATACATCCATTCGAGCATTGCGCTTGTGCTCAAGAATCTTCGCTTGACCTACACCCCGCCTCGTGAGCCGTCCAAGAAATGGCCCCGAAAGCAAAGCCGGCTTCGCCTCGCCCCAGCCCTATGAAGCAGAAAGCCCAAGAGAAGGCAGAAGTGATACGGCTTCCAACAGCAGTTCGAGATATTGCATGGAAGGCGCAGCTCCGGCTCTGCAAACGATATCGGACGCTAAGCGCTGCTGGAAAGAGGCCCCCCGTCGTCGTGGCAGCAATCGAGCGCGAGCTCTTCGGCTTCATCTGGGCGATCGGCCGGGAGATGAAGCCGGCGACAACATAGTCAAATTTCGCGCCGGCCTGTTTGGCCGGGAGCAGGACACTCGGTCAAGGCAACCCTCGAGCGCCCATTGGGCCGGTTCACCCCGACGCCCGTTCTAAGTCCGAGGTAGGCCTGCGACGAAAAACGGTCATGCGGTCTCGCCCCGCGAATGGAAGATTGATCGACCGTCGCCATCGTCGTTCTGCTCCCGACCTGACAGCATCACCTCAAAATAGTACTCACCAGCGCACCCAATGGACACTCCGCAAGGACATGGAAGGGCTCTGCCCCTCGCGCCACGCAAGGACGCGCCCAAAAAGCTGCGTGCAGATTCGCTTACCTTTCACGAACTATTTTGCGGTTCTTTGAGCAGCGGCATGGCTCGGATCCACACCTGCTCCTCGTCGCGCTTGTACTATCGTCTATTCGTTCGAGGGGGAGGCGTTGTCGCGAAGCGAATACGAGCTGCCGGCGCTGGGTGAGTTTGTCGGTAGATCTACCCACGATTTGTGCGGGCGTAGCCGAACTCAAGCAGCGCGATCTCCTGCAGCAGCGGCGCAGTCTGCGCATGTCAAACAACTGATCCTATTATTTCGGACCGGTCGCCTGCCAAGTTCTGTATCGCAATTATGAAACGTAAAGTTTTGGTCGATCAAACGGTCCTCAACCAAAAGCGGCAAATAGGATTAGCAAATAGCTAGTGTTCGCTTTTTTGCGGCTGGGGCACGAAACTCGCGCCTGTCACGCCGAAAAACTGCATCGTCCGGCATTAGACAGCAGGAATAGTGTCGCGGATCCGGTGGATATTTCAGCCGTCAAACGGGCAAACCGAATCGCGAATTTCTATCTCAATAATTTCAAGCATGCCAAGCCGGACGAACCTGCCTACAGAGTACGAGGGCATACATAGAGAGACTCCGTACTCTCTAAGCCGAGACCCAGCGGGATACTGGCAATACTCGTTCGCTGTCGGAGGTAGGATCAGATCCGGCAAGGTCCAAGCGCGCTTGGGGCTGCTGGCAGTTCGGCGAGTTCAAATGCTAATTGATCGTCTTCTCAGGCAGAATCCGAATCACTGACGCGATGATCTTCGACAAGGCTTTAGGCTACCAGTCTTCGACCCTGTTGCGTATTGGTCAGTGAGTCCGAGGTTCGAGGCTTGGTTCTACTATCTTGAGGTCAAGTGCCGGCGGTGCGCAGCACGCATTCGCTGGTCGGCCTGACTGCGGTCAGCGATCGCTGTTCTGCTTCGCCGGTATCTGGGCCACCTTCAACGGCGACCGCGGCACTTCGCCGAATGCCGTCGTCAAACCGACCCATCGACGGCGATGCCGGTGATCGTGACCACCGAGGAGGTGCGCAACGTCTGGATGAGCGCGCCGTGGGACGACGCGAATGCCCTGCAGCGCCCCCTAGGTTTTGAGTCCATCACTCATGACCTCGACTTGAACAAGCGATTCGTACGGATTTGCCCTCGTCGTACGAAAGGTGCGGCATCGGCGCAGTTCACGAATTTGATTTGTTCTGCGCCTCTCAAAAGAATCTCTTATGGTCAAGATGACAAAGAACCAGCTAATTGACGCGATTGCTGAAGGAACGCAAGTTTCCAAGGCTGACGTTAAGGCTGTCATCGAGCACCTGGCGACCGTTGGCTACAAGGAGTTGAACCAGTCCGGTCAGTTCGTCATTCCCGGCTTCGTCAAAATGTCGGCCGTGAACAAACCCGCTACTGAAGCCCGCAGCGGCGTTAATCCCTTCACGAAGGAGCCGATGGAATTCGCAGCCAAGTCGGCCAGCAAATCGGTTAAAGCGTCACCGCTCAAGGTTGCCAAGGACGCAGTCGCGGTATGACGAGCGGCACCGTTTCCGCGAGTAAATTTTAACATTTTGTGACAGCCACACATTGCCGCCAGTTGTCGAGCCGCGTCAGATCAATCCGATCGATGAACGGTGGCGCGGGCGTAGACGAGAACGTCAGGCGGCCAGAGGTGCATTTGGCTCGTCAAGAGAATTCGCAAACGTCCTTGGCGCGCTGGTCGCTTGTTGCGGCCATGGGTCTATTGCAGCCACTTGTCTAAACGGGCAGATTAAACTTGCTTGATTCATCCAAGCCAGTGCCATGGTGATTGCTGCAGCGCCCGATTGTTTTGAAGACAGTCGATTGGATAGGAGAGGTTTTGTAACGGTCAGGACTCTTCCCAGGTGGTTACTTGTTCGGTGATCGTCGGCTTGTCGTGGGTATTATTGTCTGAGCTGTGTCTGGTTTTTGACATCGATGTCTCAAGTCGAACAGTAGAACTCATCTACGGCGACTATAGGCGCGTTGTTCTTTGAGGAATTCTCGCGCAATATCGTTGGCACGTCGGTTGCTTAGGATGCGTAGAACTCAGTGACGATCATCTCGCTTCGCGAGGCGCTGCCAAAGAGTTCGGATTATACGTTCTCAACCGGTCCAAATGTAGCGTCGGATGCGGAGCGAGCGCGATCAGAACTTGAGGGCTCATGTTTGCATCGCGATAGGAAAATAGCCGATCCACCACCGTTGGTGATTTCAGAAAGAATGCGGAAATGCGAAGAGCGCAAAGCAGAGCTCTTCGTGCTTAACCGGATGTGGCCCAGGCAAAGCCCTGACTTGTTGGGGTAGATGATATTCTGAAGAACCTGGTTGTCGCTACGGACTAAACTGCTGAAGGTGTATCTGCCGCTCGCGGGCCACGTTGATTTGGTCTGATTATCCACTGTGAAGAGGGTGCTATGCAGGAGACCGTCGACAGCAAGATTGGACTAGATGCTACTTCCGGCGACAATCGGAAAGCCGAGAGTTCGTTTTTGAAGTTCCGCGGGATAGATCATATTGCCATTGCGGTACTCGATCTTGAGGCGTCAATTCTGTTCTTTCAGGACGTGCTGGGCTTTGAATTGAAGGGCCGTTCTCACGTTAAGGGACGGTCGACAGGGATGCTTTATGCTAACCTTGAGAGCGGCGGCATCAGGTTTGTTCTGTGTCAGGGTACTGAGCCAACCTCTCAGGTCTCAGAGCTGGTGCGGCGTAACGGTGTCGGAGTTGCTCACATTGCTCTTGAGGTCGACAATGTAGATGCTGCTATGAAGACCCTAAAGTCTCGTGGTCTGGGATTTGATACGACCGTTGTTCGTTCTCCTGGACTGGCGCAGGCCTTCTCGAGTCGCTCCATTGAAACGGGCCTTAGCTTCGAATTCATTCACCGAGATGGAGAGAGTGGCCTCCTCGAATCGAACGTTCAGCAGCTTTTTGGTCAGCTTGAACAGTCGGGAAAATATTGACGGAAGAGGTGGGACTTCCAGTCGTGCGCGTGCTCCAACATCTTCATCGTCCAGCCGCGCCTGTTGGTCCAAGATGCCGAATGTGCCGTCAGGTGGCGTTGTATCTAGGGTGGTGCGGAGACCGGTCGCCGGGTTGTTCAACCCCACGTGTTGATCACGCAACCGATACGGCGTCAACTTTTGACCTCAAATGCTGCGAGGCTGAAGTCTAGGCATTCCGCGAACGCCTGACCGTTTTGGCAAGTGGAGAGGAGCTCAGTGCCTGTCCGCAGGCGCTAGATACGCCGACGCGAGTTTCCCGAACGTCGACGTCCGGATGTAGCGAGCTGCACTACGATGCGATCGACCCGCGCCGGATCTCTCGGGGAACAACGACCGCCTGGACTCTAGGTCGTATCATTCCAATCGTTCTATGTGTGAAGGCTGTTGTCGCAGTCAGGTGCTTGGAGGTGTCGTCTAACCGCTCGGGCTTATGGGTGGGCTCTCTCTCCTTAAAATCACCCGGCAATTGGCATGTGGCGACGGGTACGAGGATGTTGATGTTTGGTTCGACGGTTAAGATGGTCGGCCGGTGGATGCGCGGCCACTGGCTAGGAATTCCGGCATGGATATAGGCAACCGCCTACCGATCCTAAGCGAAGCTGAGGCGCGGAGCACAACAGTTGCTCATGAATTGTTGGCATCTCGTGAAGAGTTCTGGCGACGCCGACTAGAGCAGTTCAAGATAGTTCAGCTTCCGTTTTCGTCGTTAAAAGGCAAGGCTCCGGCGATATGGCAATCGACCGCTTGGCTCATGCCGGGTGCGTTGGCTGAGCTATCTCCCAGTGATCGCGCGGAATTCTTGCTAACTGCTTGGGTGGTCTATCTCGCCCGCATCACGGGCGAAGCAGAGCTTCAACTGGGATGGACTCCCGTGGCAAATGGATCGCGAGCCAGCGTGAATGCGCTCGAGGTGCTTGTCGCATCTGTCGTGCCGATGGCCATTACCATCGACCTCGATAACAATTTCGCAGAGGCGCGCACGGCGGTCGCGGCCGAATTCGCTCAGCTGAACGCGCAGGATACCTTTGCGCGGGATCTTATTGCGCGATGCCCGTCGTTGCGCGATGTGGAGGCGCTACGATTGCGCCGTCCCTGGCCGGTTGGCGTTACGGTTACGGAAGAGAGCTGTTCTGCTGCTGAAGAGTCGGTTTCGAGCTCCAGTTCTGAGATAGCTCGCTCCGGTGAGTTGGTAACGCTTGAGATTTGCGCTCTGGATGGGAGCTTCCGATGGCACTTTGATGCAAGTCGCCTCGAGTCCAATCAGATCGAGCGTATGACACAGCATTTGCAGAATTTGTTGTGTGCTGTGATGACCGATGCGCAGCAGTCGTTAAGGTGCATCGGGCTGCTGTCGTCCGATGAACGCACCTACCTCTTGGAGGAGTTGAACCCGACGGCGACGCCTTATCCTTCGGAACGGTGTATCCATGAGCTGTTCGAGGCGCAGGTGCGCAAGGCGCCGGATGCGGTAGCCGTGGTCCATGCTGACGCGCGCTTAAAATATGGCGAGCTCAATACTCGGGCGAACCGGCTCGCATATCAACTCATCGCGCATGGGATGAAGCCGGGCGACCGCGTTGCGATAGTGCTTGATCGAGGCATTGCTCTTGTCGTCGCACAACTAGCAGTTCTGAAGGCGGGCGGGCTCTATGTACCGATTGATCGGGGCGTTCCAGTTGGGCGACAAAGCTGGATTATGACCGACTGTGCTGTGCGCCTCATCCTGGTAGGTGACGAGAATGAGGGCGGGTTTGAGATTCCGATTCCTATTCTGGCCATTGAGCCGATCATGGCTGGAACAGGGTGTAGTACCGATCCTGGCCTGGCATTGACCGCCGAGGCTCCGGCCTACGTGATGTACACCTCCGGGTCGACCGGCCTTCCGAAGGCCGTGGTTGTTCCTCATCGTGCTGTCAACCGTCTCGTCATCAACAACGGCTATGCGGAGTTCACCTCGAGTGATCGCGTGGCCTGGGTAGGCAATCCCGCGTTTAGCATCAGTACGCTGGAAGTTTGGGCGCCACTGCTGCACGGTTCCAGCCTAACTGTGATTCCACACACGGCTGTACTGCAGCCCGAGGTGCTGCGCACTCTGGTTCGGCGGCACCGCATCACCGTCCTGCATTTGACTGCCGGGTTGTTCAGCCGGAGCGTTGATGAGTTGGGCCCGGTGCTGGCGAGTTTGCGGTTTCTGCTAGTTGGTGGTGGCGCGGTTGATGCGGCGGCCGTGGCCCGGGTTTTGAGCCAAAGCCGACCGCAACATCTCTTGCACTGCTACGGTTCAACTGAGACGTCGACCTTTGCGACGGTCTGCGAGATCACCGCCATTGATCAGACAGTCCGACGACTCCCCATCGGCCGTCCGATCGCGAACACGCGGGTGTATCTGCTTGATGGACACGGTGCGCCGGTTCCGTTCGGCGCGGCGGGTGAGCTTTACATTGGCGGGGCGGGGGTGGCGCGCGGCTACCTGAACCGGCCCGAGCTGACCGCGGAGCGGTTCATGGCCAGTCCCTTTGTCGAGGGCGATCGTCTGTACCGCACTGGCGACCTTGCACGCTACCTGCCGGACGGCAATCTGGAGTTTTTGGGCCGCAACGATGACCAGGTGAAGATCCGCGGCTTCCGCATCGAGCCGGGGGAGATTGCGGCGCGGATTGCCGAGCACCCGTTCGTGCGCGATGCGGTGGTGGTGGCGCAGCAGGCCGGTGCCGGCGAGAAGCGGCTGGTGGCCTATGTGGTGTGCGCGCCGGAAGCTCAATCGGAGGAGCCGGACGGCGCTGGAGCTGAGTTGGCCGTCACGTTGCGCGCGCATGTGGGCGCGCACCTGCCGGATTACATGGTGCCGGCGGCGTTCGTGCGGCTGGCGGCGCTGCCGCTGACGGTGAATGGCAAGCTCGATCGCAAGGCGCTGCCGGCGCCGGACGATGAGGCGTATGCGCATCGTGCCTATGAGGCGCCGCAAGGCGAGGTCGAGATCACGCTGGCGCAGATCTGGGCCGAGCTGCTGGGGCTGGAGCGGGTCGGACGCCACGACCACTTCTTCGAACTGGGTGGCCACTCGCTCTTGGCGGTGCAGATGATCGAGCGGCTGCGGCGGCGGTCACTGCGCATCGAGGTGCGCACCTTGTTCCTCAAGCCGGTGCTGGCGGATCTGGCTGCAAGCCTGGGCCGCCATCACGAGGTGGCGGTCCCGGCCAACCTGATCAGCGAACAGAGTCCGGCGATCACGCCAGAGATGCTGCCGCTGACTGAGCTGACGCAGGGCGAGATCGACCGGATCGTCGCCACGGTGCCCGGCGGCGTCGGCAACATCCAGGACATTTATGGCTTGTCGCCGCTGCAGGACGGCATCCTGTTCCATCATCTGTTGACGACAAAGGGCGATCCGTACCTGCTGGTCTCGCGGATGGCGTTTGCGGACCGTGACCTGCTCGAGCGCTATCTTGCCGCGGTTCAGCGAGTGGTGGATCGGCACGATATCCTGAGGACGTCGTTTGTCTGGGAAGGCTTGTCGCGCCCGGCCCAGGTGGTGTGGCGCCGTGCGCCGTTGGAGGTAAGCGAGGTCGAGCTGGACGGGTCTTGCGGTCCTGGCGCCGCGCAGCTTAAGGATCGGTTTGATCCGCGCCGGCAGCGCATCGAGCTTGGCCGGGCGCCCTTGTTGCGGTTTGTGATCGCGCGCGAGCCCGGCAGTGCGCGCTGGCTGCTGCTGGAGCTGCAGCATCATCTGATCGGGGATCACACCACGCTGGAGCTGATGCATACCGAGGTCCGGGCCGTGCTGGAGGGACGCGAGCATGAGCTGGCAGCCCCGCAGCCGTTCCGCAACCTGGTGGCGGCGGTACGGCTTGGCGTGGGTGCAGACGCGCATGAAGAGTTCTTCCGGGGACTGCTGGGGGACATCGATGAGCCGTGCACGCCCTTTGGCTTGTGCGAGGTTCAGGGCGACGGCAGGGGGACCCGCGAGGCGCAGCGGATGCTGCCGCAGGCGCTCAACGTGCGGCTGCGGGTGCAGGCGCGGCGGCTGGGGGTGAGCCTGGCGAGCCTGTGCCATCTGGCCTGGGGCCAGGTGGTGGCGCGCAGCAGCGACCGCGAGCAGGTGGTGTTCGGCACGGTGTTGTTCGGCCGCATGCATGGCGGGGCGGGTGGCGACCGCGCGATGGGTCTGTTCATCAACACGCTGCCGCTGCGGCTTGACCTGGACGGGACCGGGGTCGAGGCGAGCGTGCGGACCACCCACGCGCGGCTGGCCGAGCTGCTCGTACATGAGCATGCCTCGCTGGCGCTGGCGCAACGCTGCAGCGGCGTTGCGGCGCCGGCGCCGCTGTTCAGCGCGCTGTTGAACTACCGCCACAACACGCCGGCGGCGGTCTCCGCCTCCGCAGCCGATGATGTGCTGTCCGGCATGGAATGGCTTGGCGGGGAGGAGATCACCAACTATCCGCTGACCTTGTCGGTGGAGGATTTTGGCGAGGCGCTCGGGCTGACGGCGCAGGTGGCGGAAGGCGTCTCAGCGGATCGGGTCTGCGGCTACATGCAGCACACGCTCGCGCAGCTAGCGGAGGCGTTGGAGCGGGCGCCGAACACGCCGGTGCGGGAGCTGGACATCCTGCCACCTGACGAGCGGGCGTATCTGTTGGAGGAGCTGAACCGGACGGCGGTGACGTATCCTGAGCAGCAGTGCATCCATGAGCTGTTTGAGGCCCAGGTGCGCCAGGCGCCGGATGCGGTGGCGGTGGTCTACCAGGACCAGCGCGTAAGCTATGGCGAGCTCAATGCGCGGGCCAACCAGCTGGCGCGTCATCTGATCGGGCTCGGGGTAACGCCGGACCAGCCGGTGGCGATCTGCGTTGCGCGCAGCGTGGCGATGGTGGTCGGGCTTTTGGCGATCCTCAAGGCGGGTGGCGCCTATCTGCCGCTGGATCCAGCCTATCCGTCGGCGCGGCTGCACCAGGTGCTTGCGGATGCGGCGCCGCAGCTGTTGCTGGCCGATGCGGCGGGACGATCGGCGCTGGGCGACGATGCGCTACTCGATCTGACGGTAGTGGATCTGGCGGCGGCGACGCCGGAATGGGCCAATCTGCCGGCAGCCGATCCGGACCCGCGCGCGCTCGGCCTGACCTCACGCCATCTGGCCTATGTGATCTACACCTCCGGATCCACCGGAACGCCCAAGGGCGTCATGGTCGAGCATCGGAGCCTAGCGCGTCTAGTGGCGGGGAACGACTTCGTCGAGATCTCGCCGCAGGACGTCTTTCTCAACGCATCCTCGCCGACATTCGACGCGACCACGTTCGAGCTCTGGGGGGCCTTAGCCAACGGTGCGAGTGTTGTGCTCTATCCTGAACGCTACCTCTCGACGGCAAGGCTGGCCCAGATCATCCAAGATCAAGGCATCACCATCGCCTGGATGACTGCCCGGTTGTTCGATACGTATACCGCAGAGGGGCGCGGCACTGATGGGCTGCAGCAACTGCTGGTCGGAGGCGAAGAGGTCTCCGTCACTTCCGTCAGAGCATGCCAGAAGCGACATGCGACTCTGCGGATCTCAAATGCCTACGGCCCGACAGAGAACACCACCTTCAGTCTCTGCTATCCGGTGCCTGCTGGCTTCGATGACCAGCAACGAGTGCCGCTGGGCCGACCAATTCGAAATTCGGTAGTCTATCTTCTGGACAGACACGGTGCGCCGGTTCCGTTTGGCGCGGTGGGTGAGCTTTACATCGGCGGGGCGGGGGTGGCGCGCGGCTACCTGAACCGGCCCGAGCTGACCGCGGAGCGGTTCATGGCCAGTCCCTTTGTCGAGGGCGATCGGCTGTACCGCACTGGCGACCTTGCACGCTACCTGCCGGACGGCAATCTGGAGTTTTTGGGCCGCAACGATGACCAGGTGAAGATCCGCGGCTTCCGCATCGAGCCGGGGGAGATTGCGGCGCGGATTGCCGAGCACCCGTTCGTGCGCGATGCGGTGGTGGTGGCGCAGCAGGCCGGTGCCGGCGAGAAGCGGCTGGTGGCCTATGTGGTGTGCGCGCCGGAAGCTCAATCGGAGGAGCCGGATGGCGCTGGAGCTGAGTTGGCCGTCACGTTGCGCGCGCATGTGGGCGCGCACCTGCCGGATTACATGGTGCCGGCGGCGTTCGTGCGGCTGGCGGCGCTGCCGCTGACGGTGAATGGCAAGCTCGATCGCAAGGCGCTGCCGGCGCCGGACGATGAGGCGTATGCGCATCGTGCCTATGAGGCGCCGCAAGGCGAGGTCGAGATCACGCTGGCGCAGATCTGGGCCGAGCTGCTGGGGCTGGAGCGGGTCGGACGCCACGACCACTTCTTCGAACTGGGTGGCCACTCGCTCTTGGCGGTGCAGATGATCGAGCGGCTGCGGCGGCGGTCACTGCGCATCGAGGTGCGCACCTTGTTCCTCAAGCCGGTGCTGGCGGATCTGGCTGCAAGCCTGGGCCGCCATCACGAGGTGGCGGTCCCGGCCAACCTGATCAGCGAACAGAGTCCGGCGATCACGCCAGAGATGCTGCCGCTGACTGAGCTGACGCAGGGCGAGATCGACCGGATCGTCGCCACGGTGCCCGGCGGCGTCGGCAACATCCAGGACATTTATGGCTTGTCGCCGCTGCAGGACGGCATCCTGTTCCATCATCTGTTGACGACAAAGGGCGATCCGTACCTGCTGGTCTCGCGGATGGCGTTTGCGGACCGTGACCTGCTCGAGCGCTATCTTGCCGCGGTTCAGCGAGTGGTGGATCGGCACGATATCCTGAGGACGTCGTTTGTCTGGGAAGGCTTGTCGCGCCCGGCCCAGGTGGTGTGGCGCCGTGCGCCGTTGGAGGTAAGCGAGGTCGAGCTGGACGGGTCTTGCGGTCCTGGCGCCGCGCAGCTTAAGGATCGGTTTGATCCGCGCCGGCAGCGCATCGAGCTTGGCCGGGCGCCCTTGTTGCGGTTTGTGATCGCGCGCGAGCCCGGCAGTGCGCGCTGGCTGCTGCTGGAGCTGCAGCATCATCTGATCGGGGATCACACCACGCTGGAGCTGATGCATACCGAGGTCCGGGCCGTGCTGGAGGGACGCGAGCATGAGCTGGCAGCCCCGCAGCCGTTCCGCAACCTGGTGGCGGCGGTACGGCTTGGCGTGGGTGCAGACGCGCATGAAGAGTTCTTCCGGGGACTGCTGGGGGACATCGATGAGCCGTGCACGCCCTTTGGCTTGTGCGAGGTTCAGGGCGACGGCAGGGGGACCCGCGAGGCGCAGCGGATGCTGCCGCAGGCGCTCAACGTGCGGCTGCGGGTGCAGGCGCGGCGGCTGGGGGTGAGCCTGGCGAGCCTGTGCCATCTGGCCTGGGGCCAGGTGGTGGCGCGCAGCAGCGACCGCGAGCAGGTGGTGTTCGGCACGGTGTTGTTCGGCCGCATGCATGGCGGGGCGGGTGGCGACCGCGCGATGGGTCTGTTCATCAACACGCTGCCGCTGCGGCTTGACCTGGACGGGACCGGGGTCGAGGCGAGCGTGCGGACCACCCACGCGCGGCTGGCCGAGCTGCTCGTACATGAGCATGCCTCGCTGGCGCTGGCGCAACGCTGCAGCGGCGTTGCGGCGCCGGCGCCACTGTTCAGCGCGCTGTTGAACTACCGCCACAACACGCCGGCGGCGGTCTCCGCCTCCGCAGCCGATGATGTGCTGTCCGGCATGGAATGGCTTGGCGGGGAGGAGATCACCAACTATCCGCTGACCTTGTCGGTGGAGGATTTTGGCGAGGCGCTCGGGCTGACGGCGCAGGTGGCGGAAGGCGTCTCAGCGGATCGGGTCTGCGGCTACATGCAGCACACGCTCGCGCAGCTAGCGGAGGCGTTGGAGCGGGCGCCGAACACGCCGGTGCGGGAGCTGGACATCCTGCCACCTGACGAGCGGGCGTATCTGTTGGAGGAGCTGAACCGGACGGCGGTGACGTATCCTGAGCAGCAGTGCATCCATGAGCTGTTTGAGGCCCAGGTGCGCCAGGCGCCGGATGCGGTGGCGGTGGTCTACCAGGACCAGCGCGTAAGCTATGGCGAGCTCAATGCGCGGGCCAACCAGCTGGCGCGTCATCTGATCGGGCTCGGGGTAACGCCGGACCAGCCGGTGGCGATCTGCGTTGCGCGCAGCGTGGCGATGGTGGTCGGGCTTTTGGCGATCCTCAAGGCGGGTGGCGCCTACCTGCCGCTGGATCCAGCCTATCCGTCGGCGCGGCTGCACCAGGCGCTTGCGGATGCGGCGCCCCAGCTGTTGCTGGCCGATGCGGCGGGACGATCGGCGCTGGGCGACGATGCGCTACTCGATCTGACGGTAGTGGATCTGACGGCGGCGACGCCGGAATGGGCCAATCTGCCGGCAGCCGATCCGGACCCGCGCGCGCTCGGCCTGACCTCACGCCATCTGGCCTATGTGATCTACACCTCCGGATCCACCGGAACGCCCAAGGGAGCACAGAATGAGCATCGGGCTATCGTCAATCGCTTGATTTGGATGCAAAACGCCTATGGTCTCAAGGCAACTGATGTCGTGTTGCAGAAGACACCATTTGGCTTCGATGTCTCGGCCTGGGAGTTCTTCTGGACGTTGCTTGAAGGGGCGACGCTGGTACTGGCGCCCACCGGTGCGCACAGAGATCCCGATGCACTGGTCGACTTGATCGTCAGCCACCGCATCACGACGGTTCACTTCGTGCCATCCATGCTGGTCAGTTTTCTGGATGCGAAGAGTGTTAACCGCTGCACGTCGCTGCGGCGTGTTTTATGCAGCGGCGAGGCGCTTCCTGCCGCCAGTGTGCATAAGGTTCGGCGCCTCTTGCCTTGGACGGGCCTGCACAATCTGTACGGTCCGACCGAAGCTGCGATCGACGTGACAGCGTGGAGTTGTCCGGATGAGTTTGATGGCGCCATTGTCCCGATCGGCCGTCCGATCGCGAACACGCGGGTGTATCTGCTTGATGGACACGGTGCGCCGGTTCCGTTCGGCGCGGCGGGTGAGCTTTACATTGGCGGGGCGGGGGTGGCGCGCGGCTACCTGAACCGGCCCGAGCTGACCGCGGAGCGGTTCATGGCCAGTCCCTTTGTCGAGGGCGACCGGCTGTACCGCACTGGCGACCTGGCACGCTACCTGCCGGACGGCAATCTGGAGTTTTTAGGCCGCAATGACGACCAGGTGAAGATCCGCGGCTTCCGCATCGAGCCGGGGGAGATTGCGGCGCGGGTTGCCGAGCACCCGTACGTGCGCGAGGCGGTGGTGGTGGCGCACGAGGGCCCCGGCGGCGAGCAGCGTCTTGTCGGCTATGTGGTGTGCGCGCCGGAAGCAGCTTCGAACGGGTTGGATGGAAGCGAGCTTGCGGGCGCCTTGCGTGCCCACATAAGTGCGCACCTGCCGGACTACATGGTGCCGGCGGCGTTCGTGCGGCTGGCGGCGCTGCCGCTGACGGTGAATGGCAAGCTCGATCGCAAGGCGCTGCCGGCGCCGGACGATGAGGCGTATGCGCATCGCGCCTATGAGGCGCCGCAAGGCGAGGTCGAGATCACGCTGGCGCAGATCTGGGCCGAGCTGCTGGGGCTGGAGCGGGTCGGACGCCACGACCACTTCTTTGCGCTCGGCGGGCACTCGCTCTTGGCGGTGCAGCTGTTGAGCCGGGTCTCGCTGGCCATTGGCTTCACACTGCCGCTGACCACGCTGTTTGCCAAACCGGTGCTGGCCGATCTGGCCGCGAGTATCATGGATGAGTTGAGCCGCTCCGGCGCGCAAGACCTGCCAGCCATTGTGCCGGTATCGCGTGAAGCGCCGCTTGTGCTGTCGTTTGCGCAGCAGCGGCTGTGGTTTTTGGCGCAGCTGGATCAGAGCAGTACGAACTATCACATTCCGCTCGGGTGGCGGCTCGAGGGTGGACTCGACCGCAGCGCCTGGCAGCGCAGCCTTGACCGTGTGTTGGCGCGTCATGAGGCGCTGCGCAGCGTGTTTGTCGCGCCGGAGGGCAAGCCCTGGGTGGAGCTGCTGCCGGAGGATGCGGGGCTGCCGGTTGTGGAGCACGATGTGCGGGACAGGCCGGATGCGGACGAGGCGCTATTGGGTCTGTGCATTGAAGAGGCGCGCACGCCGTTCGATCTGGCGCGTGGCCCGCTGATCCGCGGCCGGCTGATCCGGATCTCGGATGAGGAGCATGTCTTGCTGCTAACGCAGCACCACATTGTCTCGGATGGCTGGTCGCTGGGCGTGTTGGTGCGTGAACTCAGTCAGCTGTACCGGGCGTTCGTGGCCGGTGAAGGCGATCCGCTGCCGCCGCTTGCAATCCAGTATCCGGACTATGCCGCCTGGCAACGGCAGTGGCTGTCGGGCGAGCGGCTGCAGAGCCAGGCGCACTATTGGCGCAACAATCTATCTGGCGCGCCGGCCCGTTTGGCCTTGCCGACAGATCGGCCTCGGCCGGCAGAGCAGTCGTTTGCCGGGGCCAGTGTGATGGTCGTGATTGGTGCGGATCTGACGCGGGATCTGAAGCGGCTGAGCCGGCAGCATGACACGACCTTGTTCATGACGGTGCTGGCGGCCTGGGCGGCGCTGCTGTCGCGTCTGTCAGGGCAGGACGACCTAGTGATCGGGGTGCCGAGCGCCAATCGCGGTCGCCGCGAGGTCGAAGAGCTGATCGGCTGCTTCGTCAATACCCTGGCGCTGCGGCTTGACCTGTCGGGCGGGCCGAGCGTGGCGGAGCTGTTGGCGCGGACGCGACGCTCGGCCTTGGGAGCGCAGGAGCATCAGGACTTGCCGTTTGAGCAGGTGGTGGAGATCGTGCAGCCGCCACGGCGTCTTGATCACACGCCGTTGTTCCAGGTGATGCTGGCCTGGCAGAACAACGCCGCTGGGACGTTCGACCTTCCTGGGCTGCGTGTGGAGGCGGCGGCAGACGGCTTCGATCAGGTCAAGTTCGATCTGGAGCTGAACCTTTGCGAGCATGGTGAGGTCATCGCCGGGACGCTGGGCTATGCCACGGCGCTGTTCGATCAAGCGACCATCGAGCGGCACCGAGGCTATCTGCTGGCGCTGCTGCAGGCGATGGTTGCCGATGCGCGGCAAACGGTCGGGCGGATTGAGCTGCTGGCGGCCGACGAGCGGGCGTATCTGCTGGAGGAGCTGAACCGGACGGCGGTGACGTATCCTGAGCAGCAGTGCATCCATGAGCTGTTTGAGGCCCAGGTGCATAAGTCGCCGGATGCGGTGGCGGTGGTCTATCAGGACCAGCGCGTAAGCTATGGCGAGCTCAATGCGCGGGCCAACCAGCTGGCGCATCATCTGATCGGGCTCGGGGTAACGCCGGACCAGCCGGTGGCGATCTGCGTTGCGCGCAGCGTGGCGATGGTGGTCGGGCTTTTGGCAATCCTCAAGGCGGGTGGCGCCTACCTGCCGCTGGATCCAGCCTATCCGTCGGCGCGGCTGCACCAGGTGCTTGCGGATGCGGCGCCCCAGCTGTTGCTGGCCGATGCGGCGGGACGATCGGCGCTGGGCGACGATGCGCTACTCGATCTGACGGTAGTGGATCTGACGGCGGCGACGCCGGAATGGGCCAATCTGCCGGCAGCCGATCCGGACCCGCGCGCGCTCGGCCTGACCTCACGCCATCTGGCCTATGTGATCTACACCTCCGGTTCCACCGGAACGCCCAAGGGCGTCATGATTGAGCATGCGAGCACGGTGAACCTGCTGCATTGGAGCTGCGACGTGTTTGCGGCATCAGAGATCAGCCGCACCCTGTTTTCCACCTCGATCAGTTTCGATCTGTCCGTGTATGAGTGCTTCGTTCCGCTTTCGCAAGGAAGCACGCTCTACCTTGTCGAGAATGCGCTGGCGCTGGCCGAGAGGTCTTTGGATATCTCTTTGATCAACACAGTGCCCTCGGCGATCGCCGCCCTGGTTGACAACAAAGCCGTGCCGGTTTCCGCAAGCGTGATCAATTCGTGCGGTGAGCGGCTGAAGGCGGGCCTCATAGAGCAGGCCTTCGAGAGTAGCCGCGTAGAGAAGATTTATAACCTGTATGCGCCTTCTGAAACCACCACGTACTCAACCTGGATCTGCCTACTAAGGGGAGAGGCTGTCGTTGAGACAATCGGGCGTCCGATTGCGAACACGCGGGTGTATCTGCTGGATGGCTGTGGCGCGCCCGTGCCGTTCGGCGCGGTGGGCGAGCTTTACATTGGCGGGGCGGGAGTAGCACGGGGGTATCTAAACCGGCCCGAGCTGACCGCGGAGCGGTTCATCGCCAGTCCCTTTGTCGAGGGCGACCGGCTGTACCGCACTGGCGATCTTGCGCGCTATCTGCCGGACGGCAATCTGGAGTTTTTGGGCCGCAACGACGATCAGGTGAAGATCCGCGGCTTCCGCATCGAGCCGGGCGAGATTGCGGCGCGGGTTGCCGAGCACCCGTTCGTGCGCGAGGCGGTGGTGGTGGCGGCCCAGAACGGCGCCGGCGACAAGCATCTTATCGCCTATGTGGTCTGCGCGCCCGAGGCCGGCTCGGACCAGGGTGACGGAGGCGGGCTTGCGGGCGCCTTGCGGGCGCATTTAAGTGCGCGGCTGCCGGACTACATGGTGCCGAGCGCGTTTGTGCGGCTGGCGGCGCTGCCGCTGACGGTGAATGGCAAGCTCGATCGCAAGGCGCTGCCGGCGCCGGCCGATCAGGCCTATGCGCTGTCGGCCTATGAGGCGCCGCAAGGCGTGATCGAGACCGCGCTGGCGCAGATCTGGGCCGAGCTCCTTGGTGTCGAGCGCATCGGGCGCAGCGACCACTTCTTTGAACTGGGCGGCCACTCGCTCTTGGCCGTGCAGATGTCGAGCCGGCTGTCACAGGCGGTTGGGGTCGACCTGCCGCTGTCGACGCTGTTCGCAAGGCCAGTGCTGAGTGACCTGGCAGCGAGCACCGTCGAGCTGTTACGCTGCTCCGGTCCGCAAGAGCTGCCGTCGATTGCAGCCGTGTCGCGTCATGAGCCGCTTGTGCTGTCGTTTGCGCAGCAGCGGCTATGGTTTTTGGCGCAGCTGAACGAAGGCAGCACGAATTATCACATTCCGCTGGCCTTGCGACTGCGCGGGATGCTCGACCACAGCGCCTGGCAGCGCAGTCTTGACCGTCTGTTTGCGCGCCATGAAGCGCTGCGCAGTGTGTTTGTCGCGAGGCAGGGCAAGCCCCGGGTTGAGGTTCTGCCGCCAGATGCGGGACTGCCGATAGTTGAGCACGATCTGCGGGAGAGATCGGATGCGGAAGCGGCACTTTTGGACCTGCGTCATGAAGAGGGGCGCACGCCATTCGATCTTGCGCGCGGTCCGCTGATCCGCGGACGATTGGTGCGGATGTCGGACGAGGAACACGTCTTCCTGCTGACTCAGCATCACATCGTCTCCGACGGCTGGTCGATGGGCGTGCTGCTGCGTGAACTTAGCCAGCTCTACCGGGCATTCGAGGCTGGGCACGACGATCCTCTGCCGCCGCTTGCGATTCAGTATCCGGATTACGCCGCCTGGCAACGCCAATGGCTGTCAGGGGAACGGCTGCAGAAGCAGGCGCAATATTGGCACAGCGCCCTGGCAGGCACAGCCCGTCTTGTCTTGCCGACGGACCGTGCGCGGCCTGCCCAGCAGTCGTTTGCCGCGGCCACGGTCCCGATCATCGTCAATGCGGAATTGACGCGGGAGCTGAAGCGGCTGAGCCTGCAGCATGGCACGACGTTGTTCATGACGCTACTGGCGGCCTGGGCGGCGGTGCTGTCTCGTCTGGCGGGGCAGGACGATCTTGTGATTGGCGTGCCGAGCGCCAATCGGGGCTACCGCGAGATCGAAGGGCTGATCGGGTTCTTCGTCAACACGCTGGCGCTTCGGCTGGACCTGTCGGGCAAGCCGCGCTTGTCGGAGCTTCTGGAGCGGACACGGCGCACGGTGCTGGCGGCGCAGGAGCATCAGGACCTGCCGTTCGAGCAGGTGGTGGAGATCGTGCAGCCGCCCCGGGCTCTTGATCACACGCCATTATTCCAGGTGATGCTGGCCTGGGAGAACAATCCGGTTACGTCATTGGAGCTGCCGGGGCTGAGCGTCGAAACTACCGGGGAGGCGTTCGATCAGGTCAAGTTCGATCTGGAGCTGAGCCTTGGCGAGCATGGCGAGGAGATCGCCGGAACGCTGGGTTATGCAACGGCGCTGTTTGATCAGGCGACGATCGAGCGGCAGCGTGGTTATCTCCTGGCGCTGCTGCGGGCGATGGCTGCCGATGCTCAGCAAGCGGTCCACCGGATTGAGCTGCTGTCGACTGCCGAGCGCACGTATCTGCTGGAGGAGCTGAACCGGACGGCGGCGAGATATCCTGCGGAGCGGTGCATCCACGAGCTGTTCGAGGCGCAGGTGCACAAGTCGCCGGATGCGGTGGCGCTGGTCTGCGAAGACGAGCGGCTGAGCTATGGTGAGCTCAATGCGCGGGCCAACCGCCTGGCACATCACCTGATCGCTCTTGGGGTCAGGCCGGACCAGCCGGTGGCGATCGGCGTTGCGCGCAGCGTGGCGATGGTGGTCGGGCTTTTGGCGATCCTCAAGGCGGGTGGCGCCTATCTGCCGCTGGACCCGGCCTATCCGTTGGCGCGGCTGCATCAGGTGCTCGACGATGCTGCCCCGCTGCTGCTGCTGGCCGATGTGGCCGGCCGTGCCGCCTTCGGCGCGGATGTGCCGGCCAATGTGAGCGTGGTGGAGCTCGATGCTGCAGCGCCGACCTGGACCAGCCTCCCGGAAGCGGATGCTGACCCGCGCGTGCTCAGCCTGACCTCCCGCAATCTCGCCTATGTGATCTACACCTCGGGATCCACGGGCACGCCCAAAGGGGCACAGAATGAGCATCGGGCTATCGTTAATCGCCTTATCTGGATGCAGAACGCCTATGGTCTGAAGGCAACAGACGTCGTGTTGCAGAAGACGCCATTTGGCTTCGATGTCTCGGCCTGGGAGTTCTTTTGGACTTTGCTTGAAGGGGCGACGCTGGTACTGGCGCCCACCGGTGCGCACAGAGATCCCGATGCACTGGTCGATTTGATCGTCAGCCACCGCATCACGACGATTCACTTCGTGCCATCCATGCTGGTCAGCTTTCTGGATACGAAGAGTGTTGACCGCTGCAGATCGCTGCGGCGTGTTCTATGCAGCGGCGAGGCGCTTTCTGCCGCAAGTGTGCATAGGGTTCGGCGCGTGTTGCCCTGGACGGCCCTGCACAATCTCTACGGTCCCACTGAGGCCGCGATCGACGTTACATCCTGGAGCTGCCCGGCTGAGTTTGATAAGACCATCGTCCCCATCGGCCGTCCGATCGCGAACACGCGTGTGTATCTGCTTGATGGACACGGTGCGCCGGTTCCGTTTGGCGCGGTGGGTGAGCTTTACATCGGCGGGGCGGGGGTGGCGCGCGACTACCTGAACCGGCCCGAGCTGACCGCGGAGCGGTTCATCGCCAGTCCCTTTGTCGACGGCGACCGGCTGTACCGCACCGGCGATCTGGGGCGGTATCTGCCTGACGGCAATCTTGAGTTTTTGGGCCGCAACGACGACCAGGTGAAGATCCGCGGCTTCCGCATCGAGCCGGGGGAGATTGCGGCGCGGGTTGCCGAGCACCCGTACGTGCGCGAGGCGGTGGTGGTGGCGCACGAGGGCCCCGGCGGCGAGCAGCGTCTTGTCGGCTATGTGGTGTGCGCGCCGGAAGCAGCTTCGAACGGGTTGGATGGAAGCGAGCTTGCGGGCGCCTTGCGTGCCCACATAAGTGCGCACCTGCCGGACTACATGGTGCCGGCGGCGTTCGTGCGGCTGGCGGCGCTGCCGCTGACGGTGAATGGCAAGCTCGATCGCAAGGCGCTGCCGGCGCCGGACGATGAGGCGTATGCGCATCGCGCCTATGAGGCGCCGCAAGGCGAGGTCGAGATCACGCTGGCGCAGATCTGGGCCGAGCTGCTGGGGCTGGAGCGGGTCGGACGCCACGACCACTTCTTCGAACTGGGTGGCCACTCGCTCTTGGCGGTGCAGATGATCGAGCGGCTGCGGCGGCGGTCACTGCGCATCGAGGTGCGCACCTTGTTCCTCAAGCCGGTGCTGGCGGATCTGGCTGCAAGCCTGGGCCGCCATCACGAGGTGGCGGTCCCGGCCAACCTGATCAGCGAACAGAGTCCGGCGATCACGCCAGAGATGCTGCCGCTGACTGAGCTGACGCAGGGCGAGATCGACCGGATCGTCGCCACGGTGCCCGGCGGCGTCGGCAACATCCAGGACATTTATGGCTTGTCGCCGCTGCAGGACGGCATCCTGTTCCATCATCTGTTGACGACAAAGGGCGATCCGTACCTGCTGGTCTCGCGGATGGCGTTTGCGGACCGTGACCTGCTCGAGCGCTATCTTGCCGCGGTTCAGCGAGTGGTGGATCGGCACGATATCCTGAGGACGTCGTTTGTCTGGGAAGGCTTGTCGCGCCCGGCCCAGGTGGTGTGGCGCCGTGCGCCGTTGGAGGTAAGCGAGGTCGAGCTGGACGGGTCTTGCGGTCCTGGCGCCGCGCAGCTTAAGGATCGGTTTGATCCGCGCCGGCAGCGCATCGAGCTTGGCCGGGCGCCCTTGTTGCGGTTTGTGATCGCGCGCGAGCCCGGCAGTGCGCGCTGGCTGCTGCTGGAGCTGCAGCATCATCTGATCGGGGATCACACCACGCTGGAGCTGATGCATACCGAGGTCCGGGCCGTGCTGGAGGGACGCGAGCATGAGCTGGCAGCCCCGCAGCCGTTCCGCAACCTGGTGGCGGCGGTACGGCTTGGCGTGGGTGCAGACGCGCATGAAGAGTTCTTCCGGGGACTGCTGGGGGACATCGATGAGCCGTGCACGCCCTTTGGCTTGTGCGAGGTTCAGGGCGACGGCAGGGGGACCCGCGAGGCGCAGCGGATGCTGCCGCAGGCGCTCAACGTGCGGCTGCGGGTGCAGGCGCGGCGGCTGGGGGTGAGCCTGGCGAGCCTGTGCCATCTGGCCTGGGGCCAGGTGGTGGCGCGCAGCAGCGACCGCGAGCAGGTGGTGTTCGGCACGGTGTTGTTCGGCCGCATGCATGGCGGGGCGGGTGGCGACCGCGCGATGGGTCTGTTCATCAACACGCTGCCGCTGCGGCTTGACCTGGACGGGACCGGGGTCGAGGCGAGCGTGCGGACCACCCACGCGCGGCTGGCCGAGCTGCTCGTACATGAGCATGCCTCGCTGGCGCTGGCGCAACGCTGCAGCGGCGTTGCGGCGCCGGCGCCGCTGTTCAGCGCGCTGTTGAACTACCGCCACAACACGCCGGCGGCGGTCTCCGCCTCCGCAGCCGATGATGTGCTGTCCGGCATGGAATGGCTTGGCGGGGAGGAGATCACCAACTATCCGCTGACCTTGTCGGTGGAGGATTTTGGCGAGGCGCTCGGGCTGACGGCGCAGGTGGCGGAAGGCGTCTCAGCGGATCGGGTCTGCGGCTACATGCAGCACACGCTCGCGCAGCTAGCGGAGGCGTTGGAGCGGGCGCCGAACACGCCGGTGCGGGAGCTGGACATCCTGCCACCTGACGAGCGGGCGTATCTGTTGGAGGAGCTGAACCGGACGGCGGTGACGTATCCTGAGCAGCAGTGCATCCATGAGCTGTTTGAGGCCCAGGTGCGCCAGGCGCCGGATGCGGTGGCGGTGGTCTACCAGGACCAGCGCGTAAGCTATGGCGAGCTCAATGCGCGGGCCAACCAGCTGGCGCGTCATCTGATCGGGCTCGGGGTAACGCCGGACCAGCCGGTGGCGATCTGCGTTGCGCGCAGCGTGGCGATGGTGGTCGGGCTTTTGGCGATCCTCAAGGCGGGTGGCGCCTATCTGCCGCTGGATCCAGCCTATCCGTCGGCGCGGCTGCACCAGGTGCTTGCGGATGCGGCGCCGCAGCTGTTGCTGGCCGATGCGGCGGGACGATCGGCGCTGGGCGACGATGCGCTACTCGATCTGACGGTAGTGGATCTGACGGCGGCGACGCCGGAATGGGCCAATCTGCCGGCAGCCGATCCGGACCCGCGCGCGCTCGGCCTGACCTCACGCCATCTGGCCTATGTGATCTACACCTCCGGATCCACCGGAACGCCCAAGGGCGTCAGGATTGAGCATGCGAGCACCGTGAACCTGCTGCATTGGAGCTGCGGCGTGTTCGCGGCATCAGAGATCAGCCGCACGCTGTTCTCCACCTCGATCAGTTTTGATCTGTCCGTCTATGAGTGCTTCGTTCCGCTGTCACAAGGAAGCACGCTTTATCTTATCGAGAGTGCGTTGACGCTGGCGCAGACGCCCTTGGATGTCTCCTTGATCAACACAGTGCCCTCGGCGATCGCCTCTCTGGTCGATAACAAAGCCGTGCCGGCCTCGACAAGGGTCATCAATTTGGCGGGCGAGCGGCTGAAGGCAGACCTTATAGAGAAGGCTTTCGAGAGCAGTCGGGTCGAGAAGATCTGCAATCTGTACGCGCCTTCGGAAACTACGACGTACTCGACCTGGATTTGCATGCGACGGGGAGAGACTGTCGTCGAGACGATCGGCCGTCCGATCGCGAACACGCGGGTGTATCTGCTTGACGGACACGGTGCGCCGGTTCCGTTCGGCGCGGCGGGCGAGCTTTACATCGGCGGGGCGGGGGTGGCGCGCGGCTACCTGAACCGGCCCGAGCTGACCGCGGAGCGGTTCATGGCCAGTCCCTTTGTCGAGGGCGACCGGCTGTACCGCACTGGCGACCTGGCACGCTACCTGCCGGACGGCAATCTGGAGTTTTTAGGCCGCAATGACGACCAGGTGAAGATCCGCGGCTTCCGCATCGAGCCGGGGGAGATTGCGGCGCGGGTTGCCGAGCACCCGTACGTGCGCGAGGCGGTGGTGGTGGCGCACGAGGGCCCCGGCGGCGAGCAGCGTCTTGTCGGCTATGTGGTGTGCGCGCCGGAAGCAGCTTCGAACGGGTTGGATGGAAGCGAGCTTGCGGGCGCCTTGCGTGCCCACATAAGTGCGCACCTGCCGGACTACATGGTGCCGGCGGCGTTCGTGCGGCTGGCGGCGCTGCCGCTGACGGTGAATGGCAAGCTCGATCGCAAGGCGCTGCCGGCGCCGGACGATGAGGCGTATGCGCATCGCGCCTATGAGGCGCCGCAAGGCGAGGTCGAGATCACGCTGGCACAGATCTGGGCCGAGCTTCTCGGTGTGGAGCGGGTCGGACGCCACGACCACTTCTTTGCGCTCGGCGGGCACTCGCTCTTGGCGGTGCAGCTGTTGAGCCGGGTCTCGCTGGCCATTGGCTTCACACTGCCGCTGACCACGCTGTTTGCCAAACCGGTGCTGGCCGATCTGGCCGCGAGTATCATGGATGAGTTGAGCCGCTCCGGCGCGCAAGACCTGCCAGCCATTGTGCCGGTATCGCGTGAAGCGCCGCTTGTGCTGTCGTTTGCGCAGCAGCGGCTGTGGTTTTTGGCGCAGCTGGATCAGAGCAGTACGAACTATCACATTCCGCTCGGGTGGCGGCTCGAGGGTGGACTCGACCGCAGCGCCTGGCAGCGCAGCCTTGACCGTGTGTTGGCGCGTCATGAGGCGCTGCGCAGCGTGTTTGTCGCGCCGGAGGGCAAGCCCTGGGTGGAGCTGCTGCCGGAGGATGCGGGGCTGCCGGTTGTGGAGCACGATGTGCGGGACAGGCCGGATGCGGACGAGGCGCTATTGGGTCTGTGCATTGAAGAGGCGCGCACGCCGTTCGATCTGGCGCGTGGCCCGCTGATCCGCGGCCGGCTGATCCGGATCTCGGATGAGGAGCATGTCTTGCTGCTAACGCAGCACCACATTGTCTCGGATGGCTGGTCGCTGGGCGTGTTGGTGCGTGAACTCAGTCAGCTGTACCGGGCGTTCGTGGCCGGTGAAGGCGATCCGCTGCCGCCGCTTGCAATCCAGTATCCGGACTATGCCGCCTGGCAACGGCAGTGGCTGTCGGGCGAGCGGCTGCAGAGCCAGGCGCACTATTGGCGCAACAATCTATCTGGCGCGCCGGCCCGTTTGGCCTTGCCGACAGATCGGCCTCGGCCGGCAGAGCAGTCGTTTGCCGGGGCCAGTGTGATGGTCGTGATTGGTGCGGATCTGACGCGGGATCTGAAGCGGCTGAGCCGGCAGCATGACACGACCTTGTTCATGACGGTGCTGGCGGCCTGGGCGGCGCTGCTGTCGCGTCTGTCAGGGCAGGACGACCTAGTGATCGGGGTGCCGAGCGCCAATCGCGGTCGCCGCGAGGTCGAAGAGCTGATCGGCTGCTTCGTCAATACCCTGGCGCTGCGGCTTGACCTGTCGGGCGGGCCGAGCGTGGCGGAGCTGTTGGCGCGGACGCGACGCTCGGCCTTGGGAGCGCAGGAGCATCAGGACTTGCCGTTTGAGCAGGTGGTGGAGATCGTGCAGCCGCCACGGCGTCTTGATCACACGCCGTTGTTCCAGGTGATGCTGGCCTGGCAGAACAACGCCGCTGGGACGTTCGACCTTCCTGGGCTGCGTGTGGAGGCGGCGGCAGACGGCTTCGATCAGGTCAAGTTCGATCTGGAGCTGAACCTTTGCGAGCATGGTGAGGTCATCGCCGGGACGCTGGGCTATGCCACGGCGCTGTTCGATCAAGCGACCATCGAGCGGCACCGAGGCTATCTGCTGGCGCTGCTGCAGGCGATGGTTGCCGATGCGCGGCAAACGGTCGGGCGGATTGAGCTGCTGGCGGCCGACGAGCGGGCGTATCTGCTGGAGGAGCTGAACCGGACGGCGGTGACGTATCCTGAGCAGCAGTGCATCCATGAGCTGTTTGAGGCCCAGGTGCATAAGTCGCCGGATGCGGTGGCGGTGGTCTATCAGGACCAGCGCGTAAGCTATGGCGAGCTCAATGCGCGGGCCAACCAGCTGGCGCATCATCTGATCGGGCTCGGGGTAACGCCGGACCAGCCGGTGGCGATCTGCGTTGCGCGCAGCGTGGCGATGGTGGTCGGGCTTTTGGCAATCCTCAAGGCGGGTGGCGCCTACCTGCCGCTGGATCCAGCCTATCCGTCGGCGCGGCTGCACCAGGTGCTTGCGGATGCGGCGCCCCAGCTGTTGCTGGCCGATGCGGCGGGACGATCGGCGCTGGGCGACGATGCGCTACTCGATCTGACGGTAGTGGATCTGACGGCGGCGACGCCGGAATGGGCCAATCTGCCGGCAGCCGATCCGGACCCGCGCGCGCTCGGCCTGACCTCACGCCATCTGGCCTATGTGATCTACACCTCCGGTTCCACCGGAACGCCCAAAGGGGCACAGAATGAGCATCGGGCTATCGTCAATCGCTTGATTTGGATGCAAAACGCCTATGGTCTCAAGGCAACTGATGTCGTGTTGCAGAAGACACCATTTGGCTTCGATGTTTCGGCCTGGGAGTTCTTCTGGACGTTGCTTGAAGGGGCGACCCTGGTGCTGGCGCCCCCGGATGCGCACAGAGATCCCGCTGCATTGGTTGACTTGATCATCGGCGAGCGCATCACGACGGTTCACTTCGTGCCATCCATGCTGGTCAGTTTTATGGATGCGAAGAGTGTTGACCGCTGCACGTCGCTGCGGCGTGTTTTATGCAGCGGCGAGGCGCTTCCTGCCGCCAGTGTGCATAAGGTTCGGCGCCTCTTGCCTTGGACGGGCCTGCACAATCTGTACGGTCCGACCGAAGCTGCGATCGACGTGACAGCGTGGAGTTGTCCGGATGAGTTTGATGGCGCCATTGTCCCGATCGGCCGTCCGATCGCGAACACGCGGGTGTATCTGCTTGATGGACACGGTGCGCCGGTTCCGTTCGGCGCGGCGGGTGAGCTTTACATTGGCGGGGCGGGGGTGGCGCGCGGCTACCTGAACCGGCCCGAGCTGACCGCGGAGCGGTTCATGGCCAGTCCCTTTGTCGAGGGCGATCGGCTGTACCGCACTGGCGACCTTGCACGCTACCTGCCGGACGGCAATCTGGAGTTTTTAGGCCGCAACGATGACCAGGTGAAGATCCGCGGCTTCCGCATCGAGCCCGGTGAGATCGCGGCGCGGGTTGCCGAACACCCGTTCGTGCGCGAAGCGGTGGTGGTGGCGCAGCAGGACGGTGCCGGCGAGAAGCGGCTGGTGGCCTATGTGGTGTGCGCGCCGGAAGCTCAATCGGAGGAGCCGGACGGCGCTGGAGCTGAGCTGGCCGCCACGTTGCGCGCCCACATAAGTGCGCACCTGCCGGACTACATGGTGCCGGCGGCGTTCGTGCGGCTGGCGGCGCTGCCGCTGACGGTGAATGGCAAGCTCGATCGCAAGGCGCTGCCGGCGCCGGACGACGAGGCGTATGCGCATCGCGCCTATGAGGCGCCGCAAGGCGAGGTCGAGATCACGCTGGCACAGATCTGGGCCGAGCTTCTCGGTGTGGAGCGGGTCGGACGCCACGACCACTTCTTTGCGCTCGGCGGGCACTCGCTCTTGGCGGTGCAGCTGATCAGTCGAGCACAAAAAGCTGGGCTGACGTTTAGCGCTGCCGACCTCTTCCAAGCCCCTGTTCTGAGGGAGCTCGCATCGAAGATTCATTTGAAGCGACAGCCCAGCAGTCCGCAAGTGATTTCCGTTCTGGAAACGGGATCACAGCCACCTCTCTTCTTTGTTCCCACAGGATTGGGCGATTGTTCCTATGTCCTTCCCCTTGTAAAGGAGATGGACGTCGACTGTCCGGTCTATGCTTTGCCATGGCCGCATTTCGACGACGAACGTCCACTCACTCTTCAGGCAATAGCGGCGGAAGTAATGCTAGCAGCTAGAGAGATCCAGCCACATGGACCGTATCGCTTTGCTGGATACTCATCAGGGGCAATCTTGACTTACGCGATTGCTCAGCACTTAGTGAATCTGAATGAAGCTGTGTCATTCATGGCCCTCATGGATGCTGCATTACCTGCAAATCGACAAAGCTTATCGCCGACCCAAATGGCACGGGAAGTGCTGCTGGATTCTATGGAATTCTTGGAAGATGACAGTTTCCAGGTCTTAGAACGCTTTGCTGCAAACAGCTCGATTGGCCAACTGATTCAAAAGGCACAGCAAATTGGGGCGATACCCCAGGACCGCGATCTGGAAAGCCTTCTTCTGACGTATGAAAAGGCAGCGCAGTTCCAAAGGGCACTGGACTTGTATGAAGCTCCCTCTCTTGGAATCGAGATCAACCAGTTTTATGTCAACGGACCAGTCCGCGGCCGTCGTGCACGAGGTTCAATAGGTCAGAAAGCAAGTTCGCCGTTGCGGGGATGGGACAGGGTTTTGCGTGCTGAAGCCATTCACGCCGTGTGCGTTCCGGGTGACCACACGACGATGATGAACACCCCAGAAAACCGCCGAGTTCTGGCTCAATGCCTTTCGATAGCCTTGAACAATTCACCAGACCCTCGGCGGCAATCGCAGGTGCCGCCGAGCTAACGTTGTTCGGATATCGATTGGAAGCGGCGGATATTCAAGCGGTTATTGCACGTTACCTGGTTGCGCGTTGTTGCGCAGCCGAGCGGGTCTTGTGAAATCATCGTGTACCCCCGCCGCAGCATCCGCACTTCACGAGGCCAGCGAAGAGGTATCTGGGGCGGCGGCGATCGTTAAGCTTGTTCTCGCCAGGCGCTGACGGCTCGTAGGCGAGTGCCTGCTGACGTGCCTTGACCGCATCCCACGTTTCTTGATCGGCAATGCACAGCTCGGGGACTTCCTGGATTACCTTCGGATTCGGGGGTCAGCCGAGAAACGCGCTTTCCGGTATCCGAAGCGAAAGCGTGCCGGCAGAAGTCGACGTAGCGATCGGCCATGCTCTTTCCGGGCAATTGCCGGATCAGGCCCGCCTATTCTGCTGCTCCGGTGAAAGATCCGGTCGCTTGGCAGGTTCGTCCATCTAACGCTGTCGGTTAACGCCGCGCGTGCTGGCGCGGCGGGCAATCAATTCTTTCATTAACGGCAGGAAAAATGCCTTGCTGCAATGGCCGAGTGGCGGGTTGGGCTCAAGGTAGAACGACTGGCCGATGACGTCCTGATTATATTCGTCAAGAATGATCCAAAGGCGCAGGGAAGCGTCGAGGTCGGCGCGGCGTTTTTCCATCTCGGGAATTTCGACCGCAAAACGATCGAAGGAGGGCGGTCGACTGGCGATCGGAAACAGAACCAACAAGTCCTCGCCCTTTTGCCTGGCAATCCGCACGCCGACGGCCACCGGGCGGGACTTGCGGCCTTCCGTCTTCCCATGCTCAGCTTCGCGGGCGTCGAGGCTCGATCGAACATCGCAGACAGGCCAGGATCGTGCCGGTCATTATGGCGGTATGGACCAAACGGCGGCGGCTCACCAGATATGGCAGCGACCCTCGCGAACGGGCGTGCTGCCGAGGCCTGGTTGCGGAAGCTGAGATCCGTCCGTTGCCAGGCCAGAAAGCCAATCACCATTGAATTCGTTGGCCGGACTCCCTACGGGACTCGCAAGTCGCCACGTTCTCCTTGATGTCAGCTTTTTTTTGGTCGTACGCTCGCGGTAGTAGAATATTGTCTTTCGGCAGCAGTCTGGTGAAAGAGATACCTATCGATGCCTTCTTGACTGTCGTCTCGCGAACATGTGTGTGGGTGAGAGGTTTTAGGCACGCCGCAACAAACGAACCGTTTGTTGAGAATCTAGAAAAACGAGTTTCTCAGACGCAATGAAAAAGAGTTGGTCTTGGACTCGCAAGCACGTTTCCTCTCTGAGAGTATTGAGCGTCAATCAATGGTGATTGAGAGAGGGAAACGCCAATGATTTGCAGTACTCTCGTCGATGAGGCGGGAAGTTTTTGTGCGCTGGCGATTCCCTGTCGCGCGATGCGCGCGTCACTCTGTTGACGATCTCAATCGTGCCTTCCTGCGCTGACGCCGCAGATCGCGAATACATCTCTCGCTTGTAACCTGGCATCGGATCCTAGCAATCGCGTCCTTGCTCGTGAGCGGGGGCGAATGCGAGGCGCTGCCTGCTTCAAACTCCGCCGACCATTCATCGCAAGCCAATTCATGTGAGGTGACAGCATGACAACGAACAACGCCCCTATCAAATTCGCCTACTGGGTCCCGAACGTCTCCGGGGGCCTTGTCATTTCCTCGATCGAGCAGCGAACGAGCTGGGACATCGACTATAATCGAAAGCTCGCGCAGATCGCGGAGAAGGCCGGCTTCGACTACGCTTTGAGCCAAATTCGCTTCACCGCAGGTTATGGCGCCGATAACCAGCACGAATCTGTCAGCTTCTCGCATGCGCTGCTCGCCGCGACCGAAAAGCTCAAGGTGATTGCCGCGCTCCTTCCCGGGCCCTGGAACCCAGCCCTTGCTGCAAAGCAGATCGCAACGATCAGTCAGCTGACCAATGCCCGAGTGGCGGTCAACATCGTCTCGGGTTGGTTCCGTGGCGAATTTCACGCCATCGGCGAGCCCTGGCTCGATCACGACGAGCGCTACCGCCGCTCAGAAGAGTTCATCAACGCGCTGCGTGGGACCTGGACGCAGGAGAGCTTCACCTTCAAGGGCGACTTCTATCGATTCAACGACTACTCGCTGAAGCCGAAGCCGCTCGAACCGCTGCCGGAGATCTTCCAGGGTGGCTCCTCGCGCGCGGCCCGCGACATGGCGGCCCGGGTGTCCGATTGGTATTTTACCAACGGCAATACACCGGACGGTCTGACGGCACAGGTCAGTGATATCAGGGCCAAGGAAAAGACCTTCGGCAAGAATTGGCGTACGAAGATTGGTATCAATGCATTCGGCATTGTCAGGCAAACCGAAAAGGAAGCCAGGGACGTCCTACAGGAGATTCTCGACAAGGCGATTCCAGAAGCGGTGCAGGGCTTCCATCACGAAGTCCAGAATGCCGGCAATGCCAGCCCCGAGCGCGAGGGCAATTGGGCCAAGTCCACTTTCCAGGATCTCGTTCAGTACAATGATGGCTTCAAGTCTAATCTGATCGGCACGCCGCAGCAGGTCGCCGAACGCATCGTCGAGCTCAAGCGCGCCGGCGCCGACCTGATCCTGCTCGGCTTTCTGCATTTCCAGGAAGAGGTCGAGTATTTCGGCAAGCACGTGATCCCGCTAGTGCGCGAGCTCGAAGCAAGCCGTTCGCCGCACGTTCAGGCGGCGGAATAGCAGGGGGCGGGGCGACACATGAGCCTGGTTGCGACATCGGGCGGCGACGCCCTAGTCCTGGCGCGCACGCACGAGCGCGCTGCCGAGGCCGCGCGGGAGGCGGAGGCGGCGCCTCCCGCGGCCGAGGCGGCGCTGGTGGGCGGCGCCCCCGTGCCAGTCCTGCAACTTGAGGGAATCTCGCTTAGCTTTGGCGGGATCACTGCGCTCGACGGCATTGATCTTGCGGTTGCGAACGGCGAGATCCGGGCCATCATCGGCCCCAACGGTGCCGGCAAAAGTTCTCTGCTCAACGTCGTGAGCGGGCTCTACCGTCCCGATCGGGGCATGGTGCGGCTCGGCAGCGAACGGTTCACTCATGTGCCGACCTCGCGCCTTGCGGCGCTTGGCGTGGCGCGCACGTTCCAGAACCTTGCCCTGTTCAAGGGTCTGCCGGTGCTTGACAACGTCATCACGGGCTTCGTGCACCGGAGGCGGGCCGGCTTCGTGCGGCAAATCCTGGCGACGCCGCAGGCGCGTCGCGAGGAGGCCGAAAGTCGCGCGGCTTCCGAGGACGTGATCGCGTTTCTTCACCTCGACGCGGTTAAGCATCAACTCGCGGGCGGGCTCCCATACGGCGTCCAGAAGCGGGTGGAGCTGGCGAGAGCGCTTGTCGCGCGTCCGCAGCTGTTGCTGCTCGACGAGCCGCTCGCCGGCGTGACGGTGGGCGAGAAGCAGGAATTGGCGGCGCACATACGCAATGCGCGCGACGCGTACGGCACCACCATCGTCCTGATCGAGCACGATATCGGCGTCGTCATGGGTCTCTCCGATCGGATCGCGGTTCTCGACTACGGCCGCAAGATCGCCGACGGCACACCGGATGAGGTGCGGTCGGACCAGTCGGTCATCGACGCCTATCTCGGCGTGGCTCATGAGGGTGAGACGGAGCTCGTGGTCTAATGTTCAATTACCAGTTCTTCATCGAGGTTCTCGTCGGCGGGCTGTTGTCCGGCATCATGTACTCGCTGGTCGCGATCGGCTTCGTGCTGATCTACAAGACATCAGGCGTCCTCAACTTCGCGCAAGGCGCGATGCTCTTGTTCGCGGCGCTCACCTTTGTGAGCCTGATCGAGCGCGGCGTGCCGTTCTGGTTGGCCCTCTCCGCCACACTGGTGATTATGGTCGTGCTCGGCATCACCGTCGAACGCACAGTGCTGCGGCCGCTCGTCAACCAGTCGCCGATGACATTGTTCATGGCGACGCTTGGCCTGTCCTATATCATCGAGGGCGCCGCGCAGCTGTTATGGGGCACACAGGTCCACGGCCTCGATCTCGGCATCGACGACGTTCCGTTCGAAGTCGGTGGCGTCCTGATCAGTCAGTTCGACCTGTTCGCGGCGGCGATCGCGGGCACGCTGGTCACAACCTTTGCGCTGTTCTTCCGTTACACCCGAACAGGCCTGGCGTTCCGCGCGGTCGCGGACGACCAGTTCGCCGCGTTGGCGGTCGGACTCCGCCTCCCTCGCGTGTGGGCGGCGGTGTGGACCGCGGCCGGAATCGTCGCGCTGGTCGCGGGCTTGTTGTGGGGGGCGCGCCTTGGCGTGCAGTTCTCACTATCGCTCGTCGTGCTCAAGGCGCTGCCAGTGTTGGTGCTTGGAGGCTTCGATTCGGTCGCGGGCGCCATCGTCGGAGGCCTCCTGATCGGTGCAATCGAGAAGCTGGCCGAGGTCTACGTCGGCCCGTTGTTCGGCGGCGGCATCGAGGCCTGGACGGCCTATGTGGTCGCGCTCGGGTTCCTCTTGGTGCGTCCGTCCGGGCTGTTCGGACAGAAACTGGTGGAAAGGGTCTGAGCGGATGACGACAGCTGCCCACCCTGTTGCCGAGCGCCGGCTCATAGCTAATCATCTCGGCATCGCGGTTCTTCTGACCGCAGCCTATGGCGTCATTCCCTTCGCGGGCTCCGATTACCTGCTTGATGCCGTCCTGACGCCGTTCCTTGCTCTCGCGCTTGCCGCCTTGGGCCTCAATCTGCTCACCGGCTATGCCGGCCAGGTCTCGCTCGGGTCGGCCGCCTTTCTCGCGGTCGGCGCCTATGCCGCTCACAATTTCAACCTGCGTGTGCCCGAATTGCCGATCTTGGTGAGCCTTGTGGCCGCGGGCCTTGTGGCGGCGGCAGTCGGGATGGTTTTCGGCCTGCCCAGCCTTCGGCTGCGGGGCTTCTACCTCGCGGTCTCGACGCTCGCGGCGCAGTTCTTCGTGCAGTGGGCACTCACAAAGTTCGGCTGGTTTTCGAACGACAGTCCCTCCGGCGTGATCGACGCGCCACCGCTAGTAGTGGGGGGCATCACCTTTTCGGGCGCGGTCGGGCGGTACCTCTTCTCACTCACCGTCGTCGTCATCTCGACGCTGCTCGCGATCCGGCTGCTGCGCTCACAGATCGGGCGGAATTTCATTGCGTTGCGCGACCATGAGACGGCGGCAAAGGTGATTGGCGTGCCGCTGCTCCGCACCAAGCTGCTCGCGTTCGGCGTCTCGTCGTTCATCATCGGGATCGCTGGGGTACTGTGGGCCTTTGCCTACTTGCGCACCGTGGAGCCCGCCGGGTTCAACCTGGATCGTTCATTTCAGATCCTCTTCATCATCATCATCGGTGGCCTCGCCTCGATTCGAGGCGCCTTTCTTGGTGCGGCATTCATGGTCGCCTTTCCGCTCCTGCTCTCGCGCCTTGGTGCGGGGCTTCTCGGCAACATCTTCGATTCCGGCGTGCTCGAGATGAGCCAGCGCATCGTCATCGGTGCGCTCATCATTGGCCTGTTGATCGCCGAACCCCGCGGTTTGATCGCGCTCGTCGACCGCCTCACCGAGCGGATCGTGCGCCGGTTTCGTACGCCTCCCTATTTTGTCAAGTCTTGAAAAGTCCATCGAACGAAAGGAAAAACGTTATGCGTCTGTCCAAATCCCTTCGAAGTGTGGCGCTCGCCGCCGCGCTCGCCATCAGTGCCGCGCTGCCGGCGCACGCCGACGAGCAGTTCTTCCCACTGCAGAGCTATCGCGTCGGCCCCTACGCGGCTGGCGGCACCGGATTCTTCGGCGGCTTCATCGACTATCTGAACCTCATCAATATCCGCGACGGCGGCGTCAACGGCGTCAAGCTGACTTGGGAGGAGGGCGAGACGCAGTACGAGGTCGAGCGCGGCGTTGAGGTCTATGAGCGGTTGAAAAGCCATCCGGGCGTCGCCGCCTGGAATCCGCTTTCCGTCGGCATTGCCTACGCGATGATTGACCGCATCACCAAGGACAAGGTGCCGCTGATCACCGTCAACCACGGCCGGACCGATTCGACCGACGGCCGGGTGTTTCCTTACGTATTTCCCTTGCTGCTCAACCCCTACAGCGAGACGTCCGGTATCGTGAACTACATCGCCTCGCGCGAGGGCGGCGCCGACAAGCTCAAGGGCAAGAAGATCGTCGTGCTCTACCATGGCTCGCCCTACGGCAAGGAGACGATCCCGATCTATAAGCTGCTCGCCGACAAGTATGGCTTCTCCCTTGAGCAGATTGAGGTACCGCATCCCGGCAACGAGCAGCAGTCGCAATGGCTGTCGATCCGGCGCGCCAAGCCGGACTATGTGGTGCTGCGCGGCTGGGGCGTGATGAATCCGGTGGCGCTGAAGACCGCGCAGAAGGTCGGATTCCCCGTCGATCGCATCATCGGCAATGTCTGGTCGAATTCGGAAGAGGACGTCATTCCTGCCGGCGATGCCGCGAAGGGCTATGTCGCGATCACGACGCAGGCTTCCGGCGCGGAATACCCAGTGCTGCAGGAGGTGATCAAGACCGTCTACGGCGCAGGCAAGGGCAATCTCGACGACAAGAAGCGGATCGGCAGCGTCTATCACAACCTCGGCATCGTCAACGGCATCCTCAATGTCGAGGCGGTCCGGATTGCGCAGCAGAAATTTGGCAAGCGCACGCTCACTGGCGATGAGGTGCGCTGGGGCTTCGAACATCTGCAGCTCGACCCCGCGCGGGTCGAGGCCTTGGGCGCCAATGACCTGTTCCATTCCATCAACGTGACCTGGGACAATCACGAGGGTGATGGCCGCGTAACCTTCCAGCAGTGGGACGGCACCAAGTGGAAGGTCGTGTCGGACTGGATCGCACCCGACTGGGCGTTTCTGCGCCCGATCATCGAGAAATCGTCGGCTGCCTATGCCACGGAGCACAACATCAAGATCCGCACCTCCGACGACACGCCGGTCGGTCAGTAAGGGCAGCCGAGACGGCTTGGGAACGGGTAATGCCCACTCCCAAGCCTCAAGAAATCCCGGAGCATCGTAATGAGCGACCATCTTCTCGTCCTCGAAGGCCTGGCCACGACCTACAACCATGCCATTCGCGCGCTGTCGGACGTCTCGCTCAGCTTGCGCCGGGGCGAGATCGTCGCGCTGCTTGGCGCCAACGGCGCGGGCAAGTCCACGACGCTGAAAGCGGTTTCCAATCTTCTTCATGCCAAGCGTGGCCAGCTCACGGCGGGGCGCATCCTGTTCGACGGGCGCGATGCCACCACGCTCGCGCCGGCCGAGCTGGTTCGGCTGGGGCTGGTCCCGGTGCTCGAAGGTCGCCACTGCTTTCGTGCGCTCACGGTCGAGGAGAATCTGGTCACCGGCGGCATTGGAGGCGGCTTGTCGCGACGCCAGGTCGCGGCAGGACTTGAGCGCGTCTACACATTGTTTCCGCGCCTGAAAGAGCGCCGGCGGTCCGCTTCAGGGCTGACGTCGGGCGGCGAGCAGCAGATGACCGCCATCGGCCGTGCCTTGATGGCTCGCCCACGGCTGTTGCTGCTGGACGAGCCGTCGATGGGACTTGCCCCCCTCGTGGTTGAAACGATCTTCAGCACTCTGAAGGCGCTCAATCGCGAGGAGGGATTGTCGATCCTGGTCGCCGAGCAGAACTCGACGATTGCACTGCGCTACGCCGACCGAACCGCGGTGCTCGACGGCGGATCGACGGTGCTGACGGGCGACGCCGCAGACTTGCGCGGGCGCGCCGAGATAAAGGCCCTCTATCTCGGAAATCCAGAGGAGAGCGCGTCGCATCTTGCCGCGTTATGGCGCGGATCGCCAGCCGATCATGCGGCTTGAACAGTTTCATCGGACAGACAGAGGAGAATATTTATGAGCAAGGACAATCTGGCGCGTGTTGCGCAGGATCACATCTATTCTGGCCTCGACGAAGCAATCGAGAGCACGGTCAAGTTTCACGCCGAGCGCAATGACCTCGAAGGCCGGTTCCCGAGAGAAAATCTGCAGGCGTTGGCTGCGGCTGGCTGGACCGGGGTTCTCAATGAGCCGCGTTTCGGCGGGCTTGGCCTCGGCCACGGCGACTTCGCCGAGGCAGCCTATCGCCTCGGCCAGCATGATGCCTCGACAGGGCTCGTCTATGTCATGCATGTCGGCGCTGCACAGACCATCAACCTGTTCGGCAATGACGATCAGAAGGAGCGTTGGCTCAAGGCGAAGGGCGGTACGCTGCTCGGCACCTATTCGACCAGCGAGCGTGCCTCCGGAGGACATTGGTGGTACAATTTCTCGGAAGCCGGACGTGACGGTGAAAACTATGTCCTCAACGCCGAGAAGTCCTTCACGACGAGTTCGGGCCAGGCCGACTTCTACGTGGTCCAGACGCGCTCTCCCGCCGCCAAGGACCAGACCGATATCTCCTTCTTCATCGTCGACAGCAAGGTACCTGGAATCGAAGCTGGCCCGTGGGAGGCGCTTGGCGTCCGGGCAAATCACTCGGGCCCGATCCGCTATAAGGGCGTCAAGGTTCCAAGCCGCGACCGGCTCGGCGCCGAGGGACAGGGCAAGGAGATCATCTATGATGGCGTCTCGCCTGTTTACCTGATCGGTCTTGGTGCGGTGTGGGAAGGCGTGGCGAGGGGCACGCTCAATGCAGCGGTCGCGCACACCTTGAACTTCGTCCACAAGGACAAGAACAAGAGCCTGTCGGACTATCAGGCTATCCGCCAGGAGCTCGGGGCCGCAAAAGTGCTTGTCGAAACCCTGCGCCCGTGGCGCAACGAGCTCGCCGCCAGGCTGGATCAGCTGTGGCGTGCTGGCAAGCCGCAAAGCGAGGTCCTGATTCCGCTCACGGAGTTCAAGGTCCATGCCGCCGAAGTAGCCAACAAGGTGGCCGCCGCGGCGCTGACCGTGACCGGCGGTTACGGTTATCGGCGTGGGCCGATCGAACGGTCGTTCCGGGATGCCCGTGCTGCCATCGCGATGGGGCCCTCCAATGTGATTGCGCGGGACTGGATCGGAAAGTCGCTGGTCGGGTTGCCGCTTGAGCTGTTTTACGAGGGCGGAGAATAGGAAGGACGCTTCGGCGAACAGAACGTTCGCCGGCCACGGTAAACGCGTTGCCGATTCCCTTGGCCGGTCGGTATGGTTTTCGTAGACAGGCGGATCGCCTGTCTACACGTGGGAGATCGGGAGTGGGGAGCGACAATAACTACGACGAATGCGCTGCAGCGTACAGCGAAGACAACGAAAGTAATGCTTGGAACGCATTCTATGAGCGGCCAGCTTCCTTGCATTAGCCGGGGACGTCCGAGGTCTGCGCGTGCTCGATGCAGGCTGTGGCGCAGGTGCCGATGCAGCTGCTCTCATCGCCAAAAGGTGCACAGGTCACTAGGATCAACAAGAGCGTAGCATTGCCGGCTATAGCCAGGAATCGGCTTGGGCCAGACGTGCCACTCGAGCAAGCCGATCTGAGCGCGAGGCTCGCATTTGAAGATGGCTCATTCGACCTCGTGCTCGCCTCGCTCGTCATGCACTATCTCCAGGACGGCCGCCCTTGACCGAATTCGATAGGTTGCTGTCTCAGGAGGGCGTCTCGTGATGTCCACGCATCATTCGTTCATGGATCATGTGCTGGCACAAAGGGACAACTACTTCGAAACCTACGAGTTCGCTGACGAACGGAAGAAGGGCGGTCGCACGATCCGAACGAAATTCTGGCATAGACCCCTACATGCCACGGTCGACGCTCTGATCGAGGCAGGTTTCGCAATCGAAGCGATCGGTCAGCCGCAGCCCCTTTCGCAAGCCCGTGATCTCTTTCCGGAAGCGTAGGAAACGCTCACGACCAAGCCGCGATTCATCTTTTTTCGTCGCTCGCTCGCCGACGTCCGGCGCCTGAACGTCGCCTGCCGTGCCGGCGACCTTGCGCCTCGGCAAGACTTATCCTTGAGCCCAATGGGCGGTACCATGGGTTCTACGGAGCTGACGAACGAGAGTTCGAGGAGCCGCGCGCACTCGGGGCGGCTTACCGAGATTCGGCTTCGGCGCGAGCAGGGCTCGATCGGCACGCCTCCTGTACAGCAAGTAGTTTTTCTCCCCTCTACGCCGCGCCCCTACGCCGGCTGAATACTTGTTGAACTGACCCGTTTACTGCCTTCTCTACTCATCCCGGTCGTCGATCGCATTTTGCGATTGATGCTCGGCGGGGGCGGTCGTGGCGGTTACGGGAGCAGCGACCCTCAAGATGCTCGAATGACGTACCGATGCAATTGCGGGGCATCTCTGTCGTGGCCCCACCAGTATGGATATCTGGCGTCTCCGATGAACGCCGAGCGGTCGAACTTGCTCGCCTTTTCTTGTGCGACGGATTGAGCCTTGTCGTAGCCGTCGGCCGCGCCGCCGGGACCGATGATCCTGGGCGCCGAGGTCTTCCCCGACCGGCCAGGGCCAGATCTCTTCGTTAGCAACGAGCATCGATACCTTCTCGGGTCGAGGTTCAGTTACAATTGTCGACCCTATCAACGGGTCGTTAATAATTTCGTTACTGTTGAATAATTGCCATAACTAGCTGATCTATCGATATTAAATGTCACTTCCTTGGCTGTTCTTATGTCGTCGAACGGTGACATTTTGTATTGTTGCCGTTCGACGACATTTTTGACTGTCGTCGAACGCTGACATATGTTAATGTAAGCGAACGACGACATTTGGGCTTGCCATGCTGATACGAACATCTACCGATCTCGGAGCTATCATTCGAGACAGGCGCAAACGGCTCAAGCTCGATCAGTCGAGCTTCGCGAAGCGTATTGGCGTCAGCCGGCAGTGGGTTATCGAAGTCGAACACGGTCACGCGCGCGCCGAACTCGGCTTGGTGCTCCGCGCTCTTGACGCTCTCGGCATCCGCCTGGATGCGGCCAGTGAACCGCCTCACAGCCGCGGAGCAGAAAAGTCTGCCGTCGATATCAATGCCATCGTGGCAAAAGCCAGGAAGAGCAGGCCATGACAAACGAACTTGTCGCACTGCTGGATGGCAAGGAAGTCGGTCGCGTGCGTAACGACGCGCGGGGCCGGCTTACCTTTGTCTATGACAGCGCTTGGCGCGAAGCGAGGGACGCATATCCGATTTCGCTTTCCATGCCGCTTGCAGCCGAGCAACACGGCCCATCAGTCGTTCAGTCATTCCTTTGGGGACTTCTACCGGATAACGAACACGTTCTCGATCGCTGGGCCAAGAAATACCAGGTCTCCGCCCGCAACGTGTTTGCCCTGATCTCCCATGTTGGCGAGGATTGTGCAGGCGCCATTCAGTTCGTCACGCCTGAACGTCTGGAAGTCTTGCGGAGTGGTGCCGGTGACAACGTCGAATGGCTCACGGAAGCAGACGTCGCAAAGCGTCTGAAGATACTGCGCGAAGATCACGCTGCGTGGCGATTGCCGCGCGATACCGGACAGTTCAGCCTCGCCGGAGCCCAACCGAAGACGACACTCCTTTGGCAAAACAACAAATGGGGGCTGCCATCTGGACGCATTCCGACCACGCACATTCTGAAACCTCCGACCGGCCACTTCGACGGCCACGCGGAGAACGAACACATCTGTCTTAATCTCGCACGCAACCTCGGTTTGCCCGTTGCTGAAACCAAGGTTATGCGCTTTGGAGATGAAATCGCAATCGTCGTCGCACGCTATGACCGGCAGCTTAGCGGCAATGCCGTTGTTCGCGTCCATCAGGAAGACATGTGCCAGGCTCGCGGCATCATGCCAACCGAGAAATATCAAAATGAGGGTGGTCCATCCCCCACAGATATCATCGAACTCCTTCGTACCCATTCCACAAATAGTGTGGATGACATCGACACATTCATCGATGCCCTTGGCTTCAATTGGCTCATCGGGGGCACCGATGCGCATGCCAAGAATTATTCGCTGTTGCTCGCCAGCGGCCCTACGGTGCGGCTCGCACCGCTCTACGACGTCGCCAGCATTTTGCCCTATGACGATGTCGAGCTCCAGAAAATGAAGCTCGCGATGAAGATCGGCGGCGAATACAGGATGAGCCAGGTCAGTCTACGTGACTGGCAGAAGTTCGCTCGTGAAACCCGCTTCGACGCCGGCAAGGTTGTTGCCGGCCTCAATTCCATGGCCGAGCGGCTCCCTGACCACGTAACCGACATATGTGCTGCCGCGCAGGCCGAAGGGCTCGACAATGCCATCATCAAGCGTCTGGCCGACAAGCTGGTCGAGCGAGCAAAAGACTGCCGACGTATCCTGAACGGTGCCTAACGTTTGCGTGAGCACGAAGATGGGCGGAGCGCGTCTGGTGAAGGTTGACGGCTCCGGTACGCTGTCAGGGCCCATGACAGTTCCTGTATTTCTTGCCGCTTCCACACCAGCAGGGGTCATTAGCGCCGGGCATGCGTACGCCCGCGAGCTCGCGCTCCCTTTCGACTGCCTCTGAGAGGATCGCGTATTTCCGCGCATTCATCCGCGCTACGTCACCTTGAAGCTCACCATACTCCGGTGTTCCTTTCGCGGGGACATCGACGGCAACAGGAATGACGCGCGAATAGGTCCCGTCGGGTGTTATGTAGGCAAGCACCGTAAACGTGTGCGACTGCCCTGCCATTATCGCGCCGGCTTGCGCTTTCGCGCGAAGCATCTTCATGTCCGGCAGATATCCTGTGCGTTGCAGCCACACGAAAAGCGGCGGATCGTCACCGATCTGAAAATAGCGGCTTGCATGTTGCGGCAGGCTGGTGCGCACCTGCGCAAGCATGTCCGAGAAACTGTTGCGCGATTCCTGGCCGAAATTGCGAATATGACTTGCGATCGAAAGCCATCCTCTTTCCTTCGTTGCTTCCAGCGCATCGAGAAGCCGTTTTGCCTCTTCGGGATACCGCCTGCACAGGCGGCGGTTTCTCGGCAAATTCGCCATCGGCAAAATAATTGTCGACGGGCTCGCTCTGCCCGTCCCAGCAGATCAGTTCCGTGTTGTCGTTGAGTTGCGCGCGCAACGTCCAATCAAACCGGTTCTTGGTCAGATACGCTCCGAGATGATCCATTTCATCAAACAGGATCGCCTGTGGAATTCCGGCCACAGCCTGCCGAACTTCCAGATAGTGCAACAGCTCGCCTGCACTCGGAAGGAAGCGTCGCAGAACAAACAGATCGTCGATGGAGAGCGAAAGGAACGGGTGATGTCCCAGGATTGGCCCGGCGTCAGGGAAAAGTTTTGCAAGCGATGCGTAGGGAGAAAATGATTCGACAGTCAAACCAATAGGAAGCACGAGGCGAAAATCCGTTAGGCGGATGCGCTCTACTTCCGTATACCGGCCGGCTTCGCGCCTATAGATGGGGACCTCGTCTGCTGACGCGAGATACTGCAAGAAGCGGCGGCATTGATCGTGAGCCTTCACGATAAGGTCGTGTATTGAACGACCATGACGATCAAAGTCCGTTGCAGGTGACGCAACGGTCGCAGCTGCCCCGGCTTTGGCTTCGACCAGCAACAACGCATCATCGATCCGGACAAGCAGGTCGTTCTCAACCCAATGGCCCTTGTCAGGGTAGGGGTACCAAACCTAGCGATGTACCGCCGCGCTGTCCAGTTGCTTTGCCAGCACGCTCTGAAACGCCGTCTCGCCCATATCCTTCTGCCGCGTTTCAAATGCCTTCTTGTACTCCGGTCTGCGCTGCAAGAGATTCCAGAGCAAGGCGCGATAGGCGGAATCGCGAACGAACGCCTGATCGGCCGCGAAAAAGTCACCGTCGAGCTTGATGAGCGGCTTCATCCGCGCCGGCAAGGTACGAAACGGAGTGCCCGACAGCGGGCCCGGGGCGAAAAGGTCGTGATGGGCGCCGCGCTCGAAGGCAAGGTCCTCCAGCAATGAAGCCGGCAAGTCGGTATGCCTGCTGAGATTGCAATTACCGCCCCTGAACAAATCCATATAGACGTCTTTTGCCGCCTCCAGTTTTTCCGGCTGATCGCTCTGCCATTGATCGAGGACCTGCTTCTGCGTCAGCCCCTGTTCCACCTCGGCTTTGGCGGCGGCCTCCATCAGGACTTCCATGCGATCAACCGCATCAGCGTGTCCTCCTGCCCGCGAGTTCACCGCCGCCTGAATTCCGGCAGCGACTTCCGCGGCCCCGATGCCGTAAGTTTCCCGCAGGATCTGATCATGCGGTTCAAGAACGAACCCGTAGAATTCTCCTTCCAACCCGCCATAGCGGTTTCCGCGCATAAGGACCCAGTTCGACAGCACGGATTGCAGAATCAGGCCCGTCCGCTCACCAAACATGCCGCCGTCAGCACCGACGGCTCTGAAGAGGCAAAAGAGCATTGCCGTGGTACGAAGCTCTTCCGCGACCTTGAAAATCTTCGCGACGGTTTCTTCCTTGAATGCGCCTTCGCCGCCGGGAGCAAAACTCGCCAGGACCGCGTGCACATATTCCAGCACAAATTGAACCGTGTTCATCTCGGCGCGGTGGCTCGCGCGACCATTGCCATCGGCGAACATCCCAGCCACCGTCGTGGTGCTCCAGATGTAGTCCAGCAGTTCGCGGGGCGGCAGACTCAGAATCAAGGACTGGAGCTCTCTCGAAAGCCTTTCCATGTCCGCGCGGCTTCTCTCTTCGCTGCGCAGGCGCTCCTCTTCGCTCATGCCGGCAATTGCCATATTTGACCTTCCCACCGGGGCCGCCAAAGGAGTTGAGGATTGTCGCCAAGCCGGCCAAGCACGTCAACCGAGAATGGAAAGATAAGTCGCTCGCCCAGAGCCCTTCATATCGCGCCTCATCGCGCCAGATCATCAAGTACCGCGAGCGCTTCCGACATTTCCGATGCCACCCTACACCTGAAATCGCTTGCAAGCCCGTGATGCTTCAGTTCGAGCAGCGCCTTCAATGGGCCTTCCGTGAAAAAGGCCTGACAATATGCGATGGCGGCGCTCGCATGGTTGAAATCACAAATATCGTTTCCGACGAGGCGACGTCTCTTGTCCCATCGGATGGTAGGGTGGAGGCACGCCTCGATGTACAGTGTAGGAAGGTTATGACGCAGGCCGGATTTCGCTTGCAGTCCGTGAAACAGTACGTTTGCGCACATTTGCCGTGCGCGCTTCCATTCATCACTATTGGAAGATGGCGCGGCATAACCTTGCTTCACCGCCATCTCCATCATGATGTCGGCTGCCGTATCGGCGCAGAGATCGGCCACGCCGCCAAGCTCATTGGTCAAAGCCCTGCTGGAAGCTTTTGAGTTCGGCTGCATGTTCAATATTCCCGGCGTTGAGCTTGTCCGCAATGTCACCGAGCCGTGACTCGAACGGCAGTGGAGTAGTCCCCAGCATATCGACCATCTTCGCAAGGTCGATCGTCCACATCTTGTCGAAAAACGCCTTTTGAACGGCAAGCTCCGTCGCGCCATCGAACGCCGTTTCGGTTGGATGCAAGAGGCCGAGCACATAGGGCAGCTTCGTCCATACGAGATATCTCAGTGGATGAAGGTCTTCGGCATTCCGGGTCGTCGAATAGAAGAAGTGCGCCAGCTCGGTTGCCACCCGTTCACGCTGGCTGAGCAACGAGACGCCAAGGCTCAGTTCATCAATCAATCCAGCCGTTCGCAAGCGCGAGGATGGATCGGACTGTTTCAATAGCTCCAGGAAAACGGCTTCGCTGATAGGGCAAAAGACTTTCCCGCTCTTCACGGCGTTCCGAAGTAACGCGAGGAGCTGCCCACCAGGGCTAGCGCCGTCACTGGCAAGCAAGGCATTTCTCAGAAGCAGCCAATAGCGCACATCCAGATAGACCGCGTGCCCGCCTACGAGTGCTCGTCCCAACCCAAAAATACAAGACTTTATGTGCCGATCGATCGATATGTCGGGGTGCCGACTATGCTCTTCTATGTTCATAGGCTCTTCTCCGTCGGCGGGAAAACCGAACGGCGGCGGATGCACTGTCGTATGCTCTCACCACCATGCGAGTTTGCCGTAGTCTTCGAACTTGCGCACGAACGAAAAGTGGACGTATCTGGCGCGGTCGTCGCGGTGCGGGCAACGAAGACGAAGGTCACTAATATTCTTCGTGGGCCCGGCAGGACTCGAACCTGCAACCAGACCGTTATGAGCGGCGGGATAATGGCCGCCGTCGTTGATTTTTCTGCGCTTTCCGAAGAACTCGACCACGTTCGTTGCGCTTATGGCGTAGAGTGTCAAAGATCTTCATCGTTAGCGAAATTTTCCCGAAGTCGAGTGGTTCGTTCTGAGACGACATTTTGGCCACTACTACTTTGCGATGATAATCCACGAAAAGATTGACCATGAATCCCGAATGCGAACAGCATCGGGTCCTTGCCCCGCTGGGCATACCATTGGGAGTTGAATTTAAAGTCATGGCGTTTCCGATCGAGGAGGTTAGCTGAGACACAATCTCCTCAGATAGAAATGCAATTCAAAAGTCGAAGCGTTTCCCCAAAGCGTTCTACAATTCAAACGGATCGCCACCCGGCAGCGGATCGCGAACGCCGCCCGGCTTCCGTCGCGCCATCAGATCAAAGGGATCTCTGCCACCCGGGAGTGGATCGCGCATGGCGGCCAGCGTCGTCAAAAACTGCCCGGCATGTTCTAGCAACGCAGCATGAGCCGTGGCGGCGTTCGAACCGGCTGCGCCACCCGGCGTGCTGGGAGTACCCCCTGGCATCATCTCCTTGCGATACTCGCTGCGGTGTAATGTTCGAACTTCGACCTCTTGAAAATTGATCTCCTTGGGGCCGGAGCTGAAGACTTCCCGGGCAACAGCGCCATTACTCACCACCTGGTAGCCGTTCTGCAGTGTCTGGAATGGCCTGGAAACCTTTTGCAGATGGTCGAACCGGGTCGACATCGGCTCGTGCCAGGATTCGAAAAAGGACGGGTAGACGAAATCGCTTACCGCCACGCCGTCGATCACATATTCTTCTTCTTCGACAGCGTCGCAGACCTCATAGGCGTAGAACCGGCCATTGCTGGCCTGTGCCCACATCTGGGCGCCTGGATCGATCAGCATTTCAAGTAGCTCGTGGGATGCCGTGACGCTGACCTTCTGCTTGGCGGCAATCGTGGTCTTGACGAATACTTTCGAGACCGGCTGCCCGTCCTTAGTCAGGTTGTGATAACCCATCGCGTCCGCAGCATCGGAATCATCCAGAAACACGATTTGCCACTCATTCGGTTTGGGTTTGTCGGTGACATAAAGCGTGGCGGGGTATCCCCAAATCGGGACGAAGTCGCGCTGCAATTGCTTGTCCAGCGCCGAGACCAGCCGACGCAAGTCGATTCCGAGAGGGACCGTCGCCAGATTGACGAAAGCGATCGTAGGAAATTTGCCTTGATTGGCTGCGGGCGGTTTCGCCATACCAGAACTCCGTTGAAATAACTTTCAGGTTAAAGGGAAGAGGTGCGTGCTTGCCCAGGGCATTCACTCAAAAGGGCGACAGTTGAACGAGGCCGCAGTTCAAAAAGGCGACGACTCAAAAGGACTACAACTCAAAGGGATCGCCGCCGGGCAGCGGGTCCTTGACGCCTCCTGTCGCCTTCTTCCGCCCCGTCTTGGCCGGCGCCCTTGCGGCTTTCGCCTTCTTCGTGCCTTTCTTTGCCGGCTTGGCGCGACCCGGCGAGGATTTCCTCGTCTTCAAGGTACGTTTGGCCATTGCTGAGCTCCTCAACTAGCGAGAGCGGACCAACTGGAATTCCCGACTCTTTTGCTGATCCACCATAGTGACGGCAAGCTCCTTCGCAGAGCTGTTGCCAACATCTGCGGTGAGCGTGTTAAAAATCTGGGCGTTGCGCACGGATCGGGAAGCCGTTGTGCCGCTGTCGGCCACCGCAACGCCAAAGCCTCGCTGTCGTGAAAAAAGATATCCGCGAAGCGAATTTAGTGATGCCGATACTTTGGAATCGAGCGCGAGCCCGACGGTGACGACATGCGTATCCATCCGCGTCAATGTTCCGGAGAGCGAGGCGTCCGCGACCTGTAGCCCAGAGCCTACTGGATTGAACACGACCTTTGCCGGATTCACGGAGCCATCGATCGTGGTCGTGAAGGTCAATTTGTCGGCCATCGCCGGCGGGCCGCCTGCGCCTGGCTTGGCCTGCTGAGCCTCCAGGGCGCCAAACAGGGATAGATTGAAGAACGTCAGTACCATCTCATCGACTCCGATGCGGCCAGCGACGGGATAAATAAAGTTGGCCTCGACTAGGTGCTTGTCGCAGTAGCGCACACCTCGAACCAGCGTGTTGATCTTCAACAGTTCGCCAAACGTGTCCGTCACCGTGAATGTTCGCTGGTTGCTCCGCGAGCGATTTGCATCGCCACCTAGTGCGGCGGTGAATTTGGGCGACCACGGTCCAAGCAAATTTACCGATGTGCCCAGATTATTCGTCTCGCTCATGGTGAGGTCGAAGTTGTAGGCGACCGCGGCGGTGGTGATTACCTTGTAGAGGTCTCTGTACCGGGCGTAGTCTGGCCCGACAAAAAGGTCTGGACTGAAGTTACTGATCCATTCTGGATCGGCGTCGTACTTGCCCAGGATACGCTGAGCCATCGCGTCGTCGCCTGCCTCCGCTTCCCTTCTCAGCTCGCGAACTATGATATCGATAGCGGCCGCGCGCGTTTCGCAGCGGATTTGCCGAACAATGTGGTAGGTGTTAACGCCCGTCACATCTTCGGGCAGTGGATGGATCGAACAAGCCGGCAGCAACAGCGCTGCCGCGACCGTGGCGAAAAACCGGATACACATAACGCGCCCCCGTCCAAATAAAATCAAAGATCAATAAAGTCAGACAGTACCCCGTTTGATTGTATGCACACTCTGGTTGATTTGTCTGTCTGATTCTCGTCCTTCCTGGCGAGAATCTTAATGAGTCGGTTGCCGGAGGACAGGCTTTAGTTCGGTTCGATCCCCGACAACGAGCCGGCCTGGTTTCGGCGACGAAGTTACCGCATCAAACTTGGTGTCTGTACCGCGGCCATGAGCGGCAGCGTTGCATTGCGCGCCCGTTGAGTGTCCTTCCCAAGGCGGGAGAAAACGGTCTGGGAGCAATGTTTTTTGCCGGGCTCGGCAACCAACGTCCTAGCGCGTTAGAGCGGCTTGGCCACAATACTGAAAACCGGAGAGTTGGCGGGGCTTGATGGAAATGGTCCATTCGTTCGAAAGCCCCGACAGACTTGCGCATGTTGCCGTTCAATAGGGCTGTCCTCGCGAGTCGAGGCGCCTTGGTCCTTGTCCGCGAAGCCACTCTTGGATGCCTTCCCCAATTTTGCGCAGCGCGAAGGAGATCCGAAGGTTCCCCCGGTGATAAACGTCCTGACCACTCGGATAGGCGGGCGGCGAGCGAAGCACGTTGATCTTCGACGAATGCCCATTTTCAGGCGGACAGCGCTGGGGGGCAACCGGCAAGCCATTGATTGTGCTTGACCCGCAGCTGACTCTTAATCAGCGGGTCCCAGGTTCGAGCCCTGGTGCGCCCACCAAAATCCCAGACAAAACAATGTCTTAAGAAGTCGCCTCACGGGAGCCGATCAACGGCTTTGGCTTGGGTCGCGCCTGGGTCATGCAGATGAGGCAGTCGTATTCTTTTCCCCACTTCGGCGGTCAATTTTCCGCCGTGGCAAGGATTAGATTGCCGACGCAGCTTGCGGCGCAAAAGCGATGACCATTGATTGCCGGAGATGCCGCCTGACTTGTGGGGCGTTATTCGAGTCCTTGATGGACGCGCGTGTTCAGCCTGGGCGCTGACGGCGATTCGGCCCGCGTTTTTTGAATGCGCCGGGCCGGTCCATCACTTGAGACCGTGGACCAGCGGTGCAAACAAATTGGCCAGATCCCTGTCATCAAAGCTCTCACGCTCCGGCGTCGGCATCGATGATCGTGACGGAGAAGGCGCGGTTTCGGCCTTCAAACCGATTTCCGCAATGCGTTCGTGTACCACGCTGATCGCCCTCTTCAGCTCGTCGTCCGGGATCGCGAAACGGCGGCCGAAGCGTTCGATCGTCTTAATATGGTCCCTGAGTTCCGATTCCGCATCGAGACCCTCGACGAACGATTGAACATCCCGAATATGGTCTGCGATTGCGTCCCTGGCGGCGTCGGCTACGCGTGGGCTGAAAGACGTTCGTCTCGCGTCGATCTCATCCCATATGCTCTCCAGGTCGTCCGGCATCATGTGGCCGCCAAGCATTTCGGTCAGACCTTCCTCGAGCCGATTGACCAGCGCAGGCCGATCGTCCAACCCGTAATCGTCCTGCTGGTCGGAAAGTTCGAGCAGCAGCTTGACAAGGCGACGACCGTCTCCCCACGCGTCGAAGTGGCCCACACGTTGCGTTGCCAGGGCGAGCGCAAGCTGCTCGAACTGCGCGTCACCCGAACAGGCGCGCCAGGTCAGCAGAAGCGAGATGCGTTCTGCATCACCTATGTCGTGATATTCCCACGCGTTGGGCGTTGTTTGTGACGGTATCCATCTGGGGAGCTCGTGGAAGCGAGTGGCAAGCGGGAGGAAGCATCGCGCCACTTGGATATGTCGCTGCGGGCTCCAAAGCTTGTCGATGCGAACATAGTCCCACAGACGGCTGGCCCAGTCGGCCTTCTGCGCGGCTGAGGCGAAGTCACATATCAAATCCACGTCGTCAAGACGATCGGAAAGATAGTCGCGAAGGGATGGATTGATGAAGCTAACGCGTCTGTCTCTTATCGCGATGTAACCTCCCTCCAGGATCCGCAAGGATTCCTCGAAGTCACTGGAATCGTGCGGTACCGCATATTTGCTCGAGACGAACTGATGCAGCCCATTGAAGATCACCCGTAGCTCGTCGATCAGGACGCCGTAGTCCAAGCAAAAGAAGAGGCTGTAGAGCAGATGTTGGCATTTTCTCGGGATGTGGGAGCGAAAGGACACGTCCCAAATCCGTTGAGGGTTGTCCAGAGACTTAATGAATTCGGCGGGATAGTCGTCTGCGCCGACAGCTCCCACTTGCACGCCGTCTGTCATCGCTTCGATGATCCGCGGATTGTAGTTCTTGTGGTCAACGATTCTGGGAACCGCCCCTGACGACCATAGGGCGCGGATGTGGTCGAACGAGATATTCGAGACCAACAGGTGATTATACAGGATCCGTGCTTTGATCCGTCGCGTGTAGAGACCGACATCCAGAACGTATTTGACGATATCAAGGCTCTTGTCGGCGAGACGTTCCGAGACCCGCCGCGCCTCATCGAAGATGGGCGCGCGCGTGGTCAGGACGAATCTGGCGTTTGACGACGTGCGAACCCTCTTGAGGAAGCGTGCAAGGTCGGAGTCCTTGGCGGCAAGGGCGCGCGTATCGAGTGCAGCCGTGCCGAGGAAGTCATCGAAGAAAAAATTCTGCCGTTGCGTGTCGTGCAACTTCGCAAATCCATCATCGAGACTTCTGACCACCACATATTCCCAGCCCTCGACGATGTAGGCGAATGAAAGCATTTCGGCGAGCGTTGTCTTGCCGACGCCTGGCGGACCGGAAATGATGACGACGTGCCCGGACTCCAGCTTGTCGCGTGCCTCCCGGAAGCTTGGATTTGGAGCGTAGACGCGGACCTTGTCCTCGATTTCCCCGCGAGACAGTGCCGTGACAACATGGTTTGCGGCATTGACCATTCGATCAAGTACGGCCGCTGACGATAGCCAGAGCTTAATGTTCGCCTGTTCGATGTCCGGATATTTTCGAAGCAGCCCGTTGAGATCCTCCGGGCCGAGGATATCGTCCTCGTTGCGCAGGGCGGGGCCGATCAATTGCGCGAGCTCACCCTTGCCGCCTGGCGTGAAACCGAACGACGTCACGAGGACATAGCGGTCCGGCCCCAGACTATCGATTGCCGACCGCGAGCGTCGCAACGCAGCTTTCAAGTCGGAGAACGATGAGCCAGCATAGTGCTTGGCTTGAAGAATCATCGTCCCGGACGCAGCGCTCGCATTTCGTCCATCAATCCCGCCATCGGGGCCGGGGCAGAACGCCTCAAAGCGACAGCCGAGCTCCCGGCCCACGAGATCGCGGGCCAGGTCTTCGAAATCGAGATAGGAAAGGTTGCGAAAGTCGTAGGCCATTCGCGACTAGAATTTTCCCCGCGCAGCCATGGAATAGTCGTGCCAACAAAGCGTCGAATCAGTGATCTTGGTGATGATTCCGTGCTAGTCGGTCTTAATGCAACCGCTTTCCTGAGGCGGCCGCAAGCTTAATTTCAACGATCGCCGAGAGCCGGTCAATGCTCGCAAGGATTCGGTAGCCAAGCCGCAGCGCACTTCTCGCGCCGATGCCGATGCCGGGGCACGCGTCGCTGTCGTTCGCAAGGCCCGCGGCGGATGCCGGATGTTAGGGGAAAAGATATGAAGCTCGTACGTTTGCGGCTGAGCAATTTCAGGTCGTTCAGCGCGGACCAGACGGAAATAGCTCTGGATGATCTGACGTTCTTGCTTGGCCCGAACGGGGCGGGGAAGACGGCTGTTCTGCAAGCGCTCGCGCGGATGTTCGGCTTCGATCCGGCGCAGCGCAGGGTGCGGAAATCGGATTTCCACGTTCCCCACGATGAGAAAACGGGGCGGGGTCCGGCGCAGCGTGAGCTTTGGATCGAAGCTGATTTTGAATTTCCCGAGCTGGCAGGCGACGAAGGTGATGGCGAGGACGCCCCCGCCGTGCCGGGCAATTTTGCTCATATGCAATTGATTGGGGTGAAGGGACCGGCGCAGGTGCGGTTCCGGCTGTTTGCCAAGATCGACCTTGACGACGATATTGAGGAGAGTTTCACGTTCGTGATCAAAACGGACGACGAGGGGTGTCCCTTGGAAGAGGGAAGGGTGGCGAAACACGACCGCAACGCCATCCAGGTCCATTATCTTCCTGCGCGTCGTGATCCGGCGGAGCACATTTCCTATTCGGCCAACGCGCTTTTGGGACGGGCGCTGCGCGCGGCGAACTGGGCGGGAGAGCGTGACAAGGTTTCGAGCTTGACGTCGGAGATTAGCTCAACCCTTGCAGAAAACGCCGCTATCGAAGGGATGACGACGGCGTTGACGGAACAGTGGGGCAGCTTGCACAGCGGCAACTATCTCGCTGATCCGTCGATCTCGTTCAGCAACAGCGAGCTGGAAAAGCTTCTGCGCCATCTCAGCGTCGGCTTCACTCCGGGACACGGCGAGCAATTCGTCGATTTTTCGCGACTGAGCGATGGACAACAATCAATCCTGTATCTGTCAATCGTGCTTGGGATGCGTGACGTCGGTGCCAAAGTCCACAGCGGGGAATTGGCCGAGGCGTTCGACATCGACAAGCTGAGGCCCGCCATCTTCACGCTGATTGCGATAGAGGAGCCTGAGAACAGCTTGTCGCAACACTATCTCGGGCGCGTCGTCAGGGCTATGGAGCAGTTCGCGACCGGTCGGGACGCTCAGGCGTTGCTTGCGACACATTCGCCCTCGTTGATGCGTCGTGTGCCGCCTGAGAACATCCGGCACATGCGGTTGAACAAGCGCCGCGAAACTGTGGTCAAGCGCATCGAGCTGCCCGAAGATCAAGAAGCGCTCAAGTTCGTTCGCGAGGGCGTTCAGGCGTTTCCGGAGCTCTATTTCTCGCGCTTCGTCATTCTCGGAGAGGGCGATAGCGAGGAAGTGGTGTTGCCGCGGCTGCTCGCCGCCAAGGGAATCCTGGCCGATGACGTGTCGATATCGGTCGTGCCTTTGGGCGGGCGACACGTCAATCATTTTTGGCGTTTGCTGCATGGGCTCGGCATTCCACACGTCACACTCCTGGATCTGGATTTGGCGCGCTATCAGGGAGGTTGGGGCCGAATAAAATATGCGGCAACGCAGCTGCTTGCCTACAGCGACGTTGCCAAAGCCGGTTTCAAGGAGGCCAAGGTCAATTCCATCCCGAAGTGGGACGCGAAGCATGGCCTGATGGTGGACGATGTCGGCTGGTTCGCGCGTCTGGAAGAGCACGGGGTGTTTTATTCATCGCCCCTGGATCTCGATTTTCTCATGTTGATGGCCTACTCGTCGGCATATGACATGGGCGATGACGAGCTGGAGAAGCCTGACGAAGTCGCACTCAAGGCGGTTCTTGGGAAAAAGCGCGATATCGTCGGCAAGCAATACACGGATCAAGAACTCAAATACTTCGATGCTTACAATGCGCGCTTCAAGCTGGGCAGCAAGCCGGCGTGGCACATTCAAGCAATGGCCAGCCTGCACGACCAGGAGCTCCTGGACGACATGCCGGAGATGCTGAAGCGACTGTTCGCGCGCGTTGCCGAGGATCTGGAGGCTTTGCCTGAATGATCGAAGCTGACGCATGGTCGCCTGCAGACAATCTCAAGCTCGAACCGAATGCCTTGCTTGCGGCGAAGGAAATCGAACTAAACCTTGCCCTGACTGCGGGCCCTGGCGCCGGCAAGACCGAGATGCTCGCCCAGAGGGCGGACTTCCTGCTGCGCACCGGTACTTGTCGCTATCCCAAGCGCATCCTTGCAATCTCCTTCAAGGTGGACGCGAGCTATAATCTGAAGGCAAGGGTCAGAAAGCGCTGCGGGTTCGAACTTGCAGCGCGATTCGATAGCCACACGTTTCACGCCTTCGCCAAGCGCATCATCGACCGTTTCCGGTTGGCGCTTACCGGCCGTGACGCCCTCGATCCGGACTACAGCATTGGACCAGCCCGCATCCAAAGGCAGTCGATCACTTTTGGAGACATGGTTCCACTGGCGATCACGATAGCCGAGAAGAGCGAAATTGCCAGAAACGCAATTCGAAAGACCTATAGCCACGTCTTTCTCGACGAATTTCAGGACTGCACAGCAGAGCAGTACAAGCTGATTGAAACCTGTTTCCTCGGTACGCCCGCGCGCCTTGTTGCCGTCGGCGATGCCAAGCAAAAGATCATAGGCTGGGCCGGCGCGGTAGATGGTATCTTTGGGACTTATGCTGAAGACTTCAAGGCAAAGACCCTGAACCTCTACCAGAACTTTCGATCCGCGCCGCGACTTCGGCGCATGCAGAACGCGATGGTCCGCGTCATGGACGCCGCGGCGGCGCTCGAGGACGAGGAACTGGAGGGCGATGAAGGCGAGATTGAAATTCTTCGATTTCAAGATGCCGGTGAAGAGGCCACACACCTCGCCAACGCAATCGGTGACTGGATCGATAGCGAATCTATCGAGCCGGCAGAGATCGCGGTGCTCGTCAGTCGACAGCAAAACCTCTACTGCCGCGAGCTCCGTGCGGCGCTGGCGGAACGAAGCATCCCGTTTCGACAGGAAGATGAAACGCAGGATCTTGCCGCCGAACCGGTCGCGGGCTTGATTGTCGATTTTCTTCAGGTCGTCAGCGGCCGCGCGGCGCCTGCGGCCTACAGGCGGCTTCTCGAGATTGTCGCGAGCGACGCCCGGGATGACGACGAACAGGAACATCGCGCGCGCTCGCGGTGGCATGGTTTCGTCGATGACGCCCGTCAGCGGATCGCCAGCAGCGAGGTCAACCTGGCTGATAAAGGTGAAGTCGGGAAATTGGTGGAAGAGTTAATTGCCGCGGTGGGACGGGATGCCGTGGCCGCGCTTTCAGCAGATTATGCGCAAGGCGATCGACTAAACCAGCGAATTGCAGAAACCGCAAAATACATATCGGAGCAATTGCAGGGCGGAGTCGATCTGTCGGCTGCACTCTCATCGTTTTCAGCAGAGCGCGCGGTCAGGATCATGTCGATACACAAGAGCAAGGGACTGGAGTTCGAACGTGTTATCGTCCTGGGCGTAGAAGAGGAGACATTCTGGGGGGATATCGAGGCAGAGCGGTCGGCGTATTTCGTGGCAATTTCCCGAGCCAAGAAAAGGCTCTCTCTCACCGTCTGCGAATATCGCGAGAGGCCAAAGGGAGCGAAGCGTTGGGACGAGGAGCGGACGGCTCATGCCGAGTTCCTTGGCTATGCAGAGGCCTACTCCTGATCCCAGCGCTGAAGTGAGGGGTAGATATCTCTTCGTATGTCAGGCGTTGGCGCTCGCATCACGCTGCACCCATCGAACGTCCCCCGACGTCATGTAGACGACTGCACCCCTTTCGGCGCCAATCAATTCGAGATACTCGAGCAGTTGGCTCGCATATGCCTCATGGTCCCTACTCGAGGGGGCAACATCGCTCTTCCAATCGAATGCAGCGACAGGCTTTTCAGCTTCGAACGCGATGGCGTCGGCTCGTGCGGACACAAGAATCGTATCGGATCGCACACCATAGAGCGGAATTTCTGCGCTCATCTTTACGATATAGGGCTGCAACGGTTTAAGCAAAAATGTGCGCATTGCAGTCGACGCCATTTCGTTCGGATCAGGAGGGAGCGTATCGACGGTGATGGCCTCTTGCGTCAGGCGCGCGGCCCGCTCGGCCAGATCCGCAAGGTCAGGAGCAGCCAATCCAGTAAGCAATTCCTCCATCAATTTATGGAGGACAATCCCGCGTAGCGCGCCGGCACCGATGATGAAGGTTCCAAGGTCTGCGCTTCCCTCGCTTGCGCCAACGTCAATCGTTGCGCGATCAAGCAACTCCCGATCGATGTCGGCACGACTGGGGCGGCGCCAGGTGATCTTCGGATTCGACTGCTCGATGCGCTCGCGCTCATTGGCAAAGACCGAGGCTGATTGAATGTTCGGGGCGGCGGCAAGTCGCGGTTCCCGACGTTGAGGCGGTGGAGGTTCTATCTCGGCAAGCTCCGATTGACCCAGATCGAAGAACTTGGCCCAGCCAGCGTCGGGTGTCCAGCTGGGTGCGGGAAGGACGAGAAGATCAAGAGCGCGCGTGCAAGCGACGTAAAGCAACCGCTCTCGCTCGTCCGCCGATTCCGCCCGGTCGGCCGCGATCGCTGATCCAAGGGTGCTCGAGATGATGTCTCCAAGCGTCCAATGCACGCTGTTGTCGTCGGAGCGATGGAAGAAATGGTCGTCGCTCTCCGGCATCGTCAAAAAGTTGACCGGGATGACGATCGGCCATTCGAGACCCTTTGCCTTATGGACGGTCACGATGTCGATGCTGCTACCTTGATAGTCGGGCGGAGCTTCGTCGGTCGCCAGTTCCGAGTCCCATTCGGAGCTGAGATCGATAGCGAGTTGCTTGAGGCCGCGGACGTGGTAGCTGCGCGTGCGCTCGAGGAGGACACTGATGTTACCAAGGGCGCGGGCTTGTTGATCGGAACGGCGACCGGCAGTATTCGGAACAATGCGAAGCAGTTCAACGGCTTCCGACAGCAGCGCGTGGGGGGTCGTTCCGCGTCGCTTGCGCCACAGGTCCTGCAGGCCGCTCATCACATGATGCGCGACGGGGTGCTGCACATGTGCCAGATTTGTATGCAGGTTGAGGAAGGTGCTTTCACCTTTCTCTTGCAAGGCATGGGTTATATTGAGAAGCTCCTGCTCGGTGATGCCAACGAGGGGGCCACGGAGAACCGCTCCGAGAGCGAGGGTATCGCGGCTGTCGGCTAATGCACGCACGAGAGCGACGAAATCCTGGGTTTCTTGCCGCCGATAAAGATTCTTTCCCGCCTGAGAAGCGACCGGCAGGCCCTTGTCCTCGAGCGCTCGTTCGTATCGCCAGAGCTGCGTCCGCCGAGGGACCAAAAGCGCGATGTCGCCCGGCTCGGCGCGCGCGATCTCGCCGCTAGAGCGGCGTACCCACACATTGCCGACCAGGCTGGCGCAAAGATCGGCAACGGCTTTCGCTTCGAGGTCGCGGATCGGATTTACGAAGCTGTCCGCGGGAACGTCATAGGTCAGTTTTGCGATACTCTGAATCCGGCCTGGATCCTCGACGACGGTCGATTTGAGTGAAGCATAGCCACCTTGCTGCCTTGCCAGCCGGTCCTCGAAGGTCCGATCAACGTGCTTGAGGATGCTCTCCCCGGAACGGAAATTGGCCGTGATTTGGAGCACATTGCCCGGATATTGGGTTTCTATGGCCGAGCGTGCCCGCAGGTACGATTTGAGATCGGCACGGCGAAAGCGGTAAATCGCCTGTTTGGGATCTCCGACTATGAAAAGCGCTCCGGGTCGAAGTTTGCGAGTGTCCCACGAGTCCGAGGTGCCTGGTTCGCCAGCGATGAGAAAGAGTATTTCTGACTGCAGAGGGTCGGTGTCTTGATATTCATCAATGAGAATGTGCTGGTAACGCGCGGCGACGGCTGCGCGTACCTTCTCATTCGAGCGCAGCAGATTGCGGGTTCGAATAAGGATATCGTCGAAATCGAGGACCGCGGCATTGCGCTTGAACGCCTCGAAGGCATCGATAAGCGTGTCTGTCTCGCCGAAGAAGCGGGCCAAGAGCGTGTCGGCAATCGCTCCCAGCGAATCGGCAAAGAGAGCGGCGCACCGCTCATAGTGCTGTTGGCATTCCGCCGAGAGCCGGCCAGCGTCGGCTTTGCCTGCGGACCGGTTCCATTGATTGATGCGGCTCTTGTAGCGGGCGAGTGTGTGCCCTCCACGGGGGAGCAGGGCAGCACTCTGGGGATGCACGAGCGTCCACAGCTGCGAAAAGTCGAGCGCGCCTGAGGATGCCGGCTCGAGCACATTGACCAGAGCTTCAAGTGAACCCACGTCCTCAACAGCGTCATTCGGCGCGGCCACGCGAGCGATCCAACGCCGAAAGTCGCCAACGGCATCCATGAGATCATGGATGGTGTCGGCATAACGCGGCGGAGCCAAGGGGCGAGCTTCGGGATAGGAGCGGCGAAACTTGGCCAGTGAGTTGAGGGTTTTCACGGCCAGTGTCGGATCGTGAGCCGCCATGACGACGATGGGGTCGTTTGGCTGTGCATCATAACCGAGCCGCTCGTTGAGCCAGGTGTCGAATATGGAGGTGAAAGCGAGGTCAGTCTGGTCCGCGTCCATGACGACCGCGCCCGGGTCAATTTCGGCCTCGATCGCATAGCTTTGGAGAACGTCGAGACAGAAGCTGTGGATCGTCGACGCCGTGATTTCACCAAGCCGCGGTCGCGAGCTCAAGAGCGCCTCGGCTTGCTCCTCGCTCAGAGGGCGTCGGCGAAACGCTGGCTCCAAGTCCTTGGGAATAGCGCCATTAACGAGCATGCCCGCGAATTTGTCGACGCGCGCGCGAAGCTCCGCCGCAGCGCGCTCCGTAAAAGTGATCGCGGCGATGCTCGGGGGACTGCGACCGGCAGCAAGTAGCATCGCGACCCGCCCCGCAAGCAACGAAGTCTTGCCCGTGCCGGCCGACGCCTCGATCAGAAGCGTTGCGCCAAGATCGGTGAGTGCGCGGCCGCGCTCCCTGTCATCAGCGGTCGACTTCACTTCGTCCCCCAATAGGCAGTGAGTTCCCTGCCGGCTGCTTCACGAATGGCGCTGCTTTTGCGATCGACATAGGTGCTCGTTGCTGGAAGGGCGATCTTGCCGAAGCGGTCGGGCATTGCCGCCACGCCTGGATAGACGATGCCAGCTTCAAGGGTGCTACGCGCCAGCACCACCCAGGCCGTAACCAGATCGACGAACCCGTCCGGGTTCTTGAGCGTTGAGGCGATGATCGGGGGACGAAGAAAGATCAGACGGGCTATCAGAGGCTTTGTGTCTGGCAGCAATTGACGGCACGCCAGGGAATAGAGCACGCGCTGCAGCTCGGCACCGCCGTCGACGTTCATAAGGTTGGGCGCCTTTGGCTTCTGACCAGTCTTGTAGTCAGTGACCCGCACAGCCGCAGCGGCCGCCCTCAGATCGAGCCGATCTATCGTTCCGCGAATGCGAATGTCCGTACCTGGCAGGATGACGGGTCGGGATGGGTCCCATGGGAGGGAAGCTGGCGGATCTGCCTGGCGAACCTCGCCGCCGAAAGGTACTTCAGTCCATGAGCGCGTTCCGGCCTCCGAAAAGTTTTCGAAGGTCAAGCCAGCCAAGCTCATTTCGGCCGCCTGCCTCACTGTATTGGTCCAAAGGACCGGCGGTGGCACGTTTGTGGCCAAAGGCCAGCTCTCCGTCACGTGAGCGGATGCGATCGCGAGAGCCTCCTCGATTTCGTGCCTGGCAGCCACGGTGAACCCGGGCTGGGGTTCGAGTTGATCGACGGCGCGGCGGAGGAGTTCGTGAACCAGCCGGCCCATGTCATCCGCTGGCAGCACAAGCGCACGTTCTTTGTGGATCAAATCACGCCAACCCAGGGCGTAATACCAGACGTAAGCGAGGGGATCGCGGAGCAGTCGGGACAGTGACGTGGGCGATTGAGGTCTGGATAATAGCGTCAACAGCAAGGGATGATCTCGCCGCACCAGTCCGTCGTGAGGCGTGAGGGTTCGCGAGTCCCAATTGGACCAGGCGGCCATTCCTGAGCAAATAACCTGATCCGCGCGTCTATCCTGCGGCCGAGCAAGGAGGCGGTCGGCTTCAGTCAGCGCATGATGAGACTGCCGGTCGCGGGAAAGGATGTCGACATCCCCGGCCAAGTCCATCAAGGCGCTCGGGCCAACGCGCTTGCCTTCGCTGGTGAGCCTGCCGGTGGAAAGAACGACCTCTTCGGCGGAGGCCAGAACGATGGCGAGGCTCCGGCGATCGGCTGCCTCCAATGGATCCGGGTCGACCAATGCGGTCGGGATCACGTAACTGGGGAGTATCGGATCCAGTCCGCTCGTCCGGGGCCATCCACCCGTCGTCAGGCCCATAAGCCATACGAAGCGGCGCGGTGCTGCCGCAAGCTGATCGACCGTGCACCAGGTGACGGAATTCGCAGGATCCCGTTCTTCGGCGACACGCAAGCTCTGAAGCGAGAACATCAGTGCTGAAGCCGGTGCCGACCGTAATGCTTCATCCCAAAGCCAGCGCGAGCGGCCGCGGAGCAGGAGACTGCCCGCCTGTTCGGCGGCATTTGGGCCGTTTCCGATCAGCTTGAGGAGGGGCATCAGGATCGATGCGATTGCAGGATGAGGTGCGAGGGCTCGCTCCCAATCGGAAGCAGTCGAGAGGGCGGCTTCGCTAGACACAGGCAAGACATCGGGAAGGTCGTCCAGCGCCGTTCCCTGGTTGGCAACCAGAGCAATGAGGCGTCGCACGCGGGCCTGACTTAAGCCGCCCTGCAGCACATCAGCAAGAGCCGCACACCGTTGCCCGTCCCGTGTCGCAAGTGCCGGTCGGCCGTGCATGAAACACACGGGTAAGCCAGAGGCGGCAGCAAACGAGAGCACATAGTCATCCCAAGAACTTGGCGCCGTCGCGGCGATTGCGATGTCGGATGCGTGGGCGCAACCGGAAGCGAGGACTTCTCGGGCCCATCGCATGGCCTCGAGGGCCTCATGTCGCGGATCGGCGCAACTCACGGCGCGCCGTCTTCCATCTCCAGCGGCGGCCCGCCGCTGTGTCCCGTTGAACCAGTCAGAATCGCAATGGGCGGGCGCCTCCCACTCAATCGGAATGACACCAAGCAGGTCATTGATCAGAGGACGCCAAATGGGATCCATGGCGTGCATGCCCTCGATGCGGAGCGATCCGACCACGCGAGGGGCGTCGCCAATCCTGGTGCGGGCTAGATCACACAGATCGGATGGGAGACGTTCTCCGGCTTGCAGGTGACGCCGCACGGAATCTTCAATCCGTGCCAGATCTCGGATGCGAGGATGTTGCGCATTCGGGCCCGACCGCAGGTTGAACCCCGAACGCCAAACATTCTGCAAACTTCGAAGTAGGGCACGGGTTATTCCGGGAAGTCCAGCGATGGGTGCCATGTCCTCGAGCAGGTGGGACTCGCCCAGAGCGGCGCGAATGCCATTCTCAATGCTATCGCGCGATGCTGGCCGCAGCAGCCCGCCGGCAAGGCGCGCTGCCAGCAAGGAGGGCGTCATAATCTGAAGGCCGAGTTCTCGGCCACGGGCCGCCGCTGCGCGCCGCATCGCGAAAGCAAGACGCCCCTGGACGAGGACGCTGTGGAGAATGTGACCCATGGTCATGTCAGTCGTCGATACTCAGCTTGAGCGACTTCATCTTTGCATTTCTAGCCGTGCATCAGAAACGAGAGCATGGATATGCAGCTTCGAGCCAAGTCGTCGAGCGTTAGCTTTCAGAAACAGCTCGGCCCATCCTCGACAAGACGAGCATCCTATGACGCTTGCGAATCGACTCTAGGAAGGCGAAGCGGATATCTTCTGTAGATCTTGAGCGCTCCCATGTTTATCCACCTCGCTTGCGCCGCCGGCGCAGAGCTTGCTCAAGCAACAGTGACAATTTCGGCTGTCTCGATGTCGTGAGCGGGGCTCTGACTCTTGCAAGCATCATGACCAGCGCGAACGTCCCATGGTCCCGGTATATATCAGGCAGCAAGCAAGCTCATGAAGGAAGGGGCGCGTCGCCCGCTTTGCTCGCGGCGGCGTAAGGTCGCTATCTAGGGCCCCTTCTTTGCCTCCGGGGGCGGTGCGAGTTTGGCGACATTCGCTTCCAGCGTTTTCGTGCAACGGATCAGTTCGGCCAACAGCTCCCCGTCGATTTCGGTGCGGCCTTCATACTCCGCCAGATTTCGCTCGTTATGTGCCCGGATGAAAATTTGTATGTCGGCCTTGTCCGTGCCGACAGTGTGGACCAGCGTCTGAAACACAGTGATGCGGTCCTCAGAACGATAGCCCTCCCGGCGGAGCGTGGCTGCAGCCAGTCGATGCGCGGCGCCGTAGGCTAGGTCAAACTGGCTATAAGTCTTCGTTTTGCGCATCGCGCAGCCGTGTCTTTGCCGCGCTCAGCATGCCATCGTATTCAGATCGCGATGGTGGCTCGTCCTTGAGTTTCTCGATCTTTACGAGATTGTCGAGCTCGGGTTTGCTCATGTTTGAAGGGCTCTTTCCGATCCCACGATGAAAACTTTTGGTTGCGTGCTGATTCGTTGAACGAAGGAGTCGTTGCGAGAGACTTTGCGCTGCCAGTCTTGGCGCCTGAGAAAGAGCGGATTCACCTTGCGATGTAGCTTGCTCTCGGCGCCCTGCAACGCCGTGTACAGATCACTGTAATCGAGATCGTCGCCGATCACCATCAGATCAATGTCGCTCGCCGCCGTGTCCGAGCCTTTCGCGACTGAACCGAATACAAACGCCGCTTGTATCTTGTCGGCGTCAGGTCGCAGCGCTTCTGCCAATGGTCCCGCCAATCCCACCGTTTTCAACACGAGGCTCTTCAGTTCGCCGAAGACTGGAGAATCGGGATTGGCTCGATAATGTTTTTGATTTCCGATCCATTGAACCGTGACGAGGCCGCTATCCTGCAGTCGGCGCAGCTCACGTTCGACCGCACCCGTTCCGGAGTCGACGGTGCGAACGATCTCTGAAGTGTAGAAGCTTCGGTCGGGCTGGCCGAAGATGAGTCCGAGCACGCGCTGCTGCACGTTCGAAAACAACGCGTCCGAGAGGTTCGTTGGAGTACCTGTCATTCCCATATTGGGGAGGATGCAACCCAATATGGGTTCTGTCAAGAAATCTTAAAAACCGCGCTATATCAATAGTTTGGTCTCAGGCGAGCGGCTGCATGCAGCTCTGCCGAAGAAGACGCGGGCGCGAACGCGTAAGCTGGCACACGACGGTCTTGCCGCTCAGAGTTGTCGTCGAGTTCGCTTATCTCGTGCAGCGAGATGCGCGGCAAACGGCTCTTTTGATCCTGCGCCGCACTTCGGTCTCCGGAAACGTCAGCCTCTGAAAGAAGCTCAAAGTCCTGCCGCTCTTGTCGGCGAGAGCGTAGGCGGCTTCACCCATTCCCCCTCGATCCGCCTTGCTCCATCTTGATGGCGACGTTGAGGTCGCCGAGATCATCAATTTCGGTGAGATAGGAGCCGAACACGCGCACCTCCGTGACATAGTGGAGGATCTCGCCATCGTTGTTGATCTCTTGCGCGCCGCAGCCTGGTTACCTTCCGCTGCACGACCAATTTAAACCGCGCTCGAGACCAAGAACAAGGATTGGATCGACTTCTCCTTCGCCAAAGGTGGTGAGCCGTCAACGAGAGACATTTCGAAGAACGAAATGACCTGTGACTACAACTAACGACTACCTTCAAAGTGTTCTAAGTCTTATTCGCCCTGCGCTTTTCGCCAATGCATCCGAAGGTTGCTAATGCGCTAAGACGTTGGTTTCTCTGAATTATTGGCCGGAGCCAGTCAAATGCAGAGAGCGCGGATCGGCTGCCCATGGTTCGACAAATCTGACCATTTGCGCGTTGCTGGGCTGTGCCGATTGATGCCGTGGAGTTATTGGCGAACGACATCCTCACCATTCCGGTGTCGAAGTCGAACTGGGCGCCCGACGACGTCAAGCAGGAGATCGACAACAACTGCCAGGGCATCCTGGGCTACGTCGTGCGCTGGATCGACCAGGGCGTCGGCTGCTCCAAGGTGCCCGACATCCACGATGTCGGCCTGATGGAAGACCGCGCCACTTTGCGCATCTCCAGCCAGCATCTCGCCAATTGGCTGCACCAGGGCGTCATCACCGAAGCGCAGGTGATGGAATCGCTCAAGCGCATGGCCGTCGTCGTCGACAAACAGAACGCCGGCGATGCGATCTACAAGCCGATGGCACCCACCTTCGACGGTGTCGCCTTCAAGGTCGCCTGCGACCTCGTCTTCAAGAGGCGCGAGCAGCCGAACGGCTACACCGAGTACATCCTCACCGCGCGCCGCCGCGAGGCCAAGGCGGTAAGTCGGCCGAATTCTTGCGTGACGTACTCTTAGGGCTTATATGCGATCTTGTGGAACGTGACGTCAAAGCATCCTACCGAAACCGCTTAAGCCTTATCCAGAGCGAAGTTCGCGTGTTGTCGGAAATGGTGGATAGCGACCATTGCCGCATCGAAATTGTCACTCGCATTTCGGCCGTTAGAGCGGCGCTTCGGCGTGTCGAAGAGAAGCTTCTGCGGGCGAGCTTGGCCCATTGCGCGGAGCGCGCTATCCGCCGTGACAATGGATCCGATCGGCAGCGCAAGCTTGCAGAATTGCTGGAAGTTGTGAGCTGGGCAAGCAAATGAGCTCAGTCGCGCAGACGTGTCATTATTGTGGAGTCTAATATGCCTGATCGACATGTCGATGGGTGCATCTATTGCGGAAACCCAGGCCCATATACGGCCGAGCACGTGGTCTCGGCCGGGCTAGGCGGAGACGACAACACGTGGCTCCTGAAAGACCTCGTCTGCGGTGTCTGTAACACCGACATTTTTTCAAAGCTCGAAACCAAGTTCCTGCGCTCGTCCGGCGCGGCCTGGGCCCGGCTATTTCTTCAGGAGAAGGGCAGGGGATCGGGCAAGAAGGCCTCCAAGCCGGGAGTCGATGCCGATCTGACATATTTTCATGAACCGAGCAGCGGACGTTTACTCGTTGCGCGCTGGGTGACGGGTGGGCAGCCAATCACGTTGCCGCAAATCATCGCAAGATTGCTGGATAACGGCGACTTCGAGCATGCCGTGACAGGTGGGGACACAACGGAAACAACCGAATTCCTGCGCGAACTAGCGGAGTTGCTACAGCTCGATCAGATCGAAATCATCGAAAAGCAGAGCAGCGGAAGCAAGACCATCTTTCTATCGATGCCCGTGACCTGGGACGGACGCTTCTACGTGGCCGGGCAGCAGCAAGCAGTGGCAAAAGTACCAAAGCCTTGCATTTGGTACGAGGAGCGCGTCCGGCCAGCAATGGTCGATCCGAACGCCATACTGCCTTCTGCGATCTTCAAAAGGCCAGAAGGGCAGATCGTATGCCGGGTGCCCGCACCGCGAAGCGTTGCAACCCTGTTGAGCCTCCTGCGACGCTTTCCCAGTGTTTGGCAGCCGTCGGTTCTGCCGGATAAAGTTGAAAAGGTCGACGGTCCCGACATTCATTCCCGATTTTCTTCAGATCCGGAAGCCGATCGCCGGGTTTTGACCAAGATTGGCATCAATCTCTCTGCATTCCTGCTTGGTGAGGCAATAGTTCGACACGCAGCGTTTGATCGAGCTGTTGAATACGCGCGAACAGGTCAAGGCAAAGTCGAGGATACCGTTTCGCGTCTCAGTAAATTGCCAACGCTGGCCGGCCGGGATCTGCATATCTTCGCGCTGCTGCCAGAGACAGTCGGTTCAAGCCGACATTCAATATTGTTCCATGCACAAGTTTATGGCGGCCCCGTAATTTGCCTGCGTCTTGCCGAGTTCGACGAGCCGCTGAAGGATCTCCCAAAGCCGATCGTTGTCTTGGTCGATTACCAGAAACACAAGATCGAAAAGACGACAGAAGAGGCGTACGAGGCGATGGCATCTGGCGCTGCTGGCGAGACGGAGGAGTGACGAGAAAAGGCGCTCCCTGCCATCTGGGATAGTCATCACGGTCATCGGCGGCATCAGTCGCCGGCGCCAACATCAGCAGCACGCGCAGTAGTGACGCGAACGCGTCGCAGGCAATGAGATCATCAACCACTCAATGAAACGTTCATCGAAAGCGCGATGTTGAAGTGATTTGTGACGCTGTGCGAGTTTCGACGCTGACGAAAGTTCCGCCATTCACCGAAAATCGCTGAGTTTAGCGGGACCCGATGCATGCAATCGGTGGTGCTATAACCTATAGCTATTTCGCCGACACCAGCAGCGCTGCAGGAATTATAGCGCGCTCCTTCCAAGCGTAGCAAGCTTGCGAGGCGAATCCGTCTCTTTCAATCATCGTCAATTTCGTACTTGCCTAGCAAGCGTTGGAAGCTTGTACGCTGCGCGGAGCTGGCACTGTCGCTTACGAGGTCGAAGTGCCTTCGGCTCAGGCGCCGCGCAGGGATAGCCCGACGAACGCGCCCAAGAAACACGACATGAAGGAGATGAAGGGCATGAAAGGCATGTAATCCCGGCGCGATCCAACCAATTCGCAAGAACAAGGACTGAAACGATGAAACATATCACGACGGCCGCATTTACGGTCGCAGTATTGACGCTTGCCTTTGCTCTCGCATGGGCAGGTGCCGGATCAGCCAACCACAGCCATGACGATTTATACGCCGCAGTCGAACCCGGCGATTCCACAAAGTCCGTAAGAGTGGTTCAGATCACGATGGGAGAGGCGGACGGGAAGATGTTCTTCACGCCCTCTAAGGTCGACGTGAAGCTGGGCGAGCAGATCAACTTCGCTCTGCGCAATGCTGGCGAACTCGACCATGAATTCGTCCCTGCTTCCACAGCGGACAATCAAAAGCATGCCGAGGCCATGATGAAGCATCCAAACATGGAGCACGACGATCCGAACGCTAAAAAACTGGCGCCCAAAAAGGCCGATGAGATCATTTGGAAGTTCAGCAAAGCGGGTGAATTTGAGTTTGCGTGCTTGATTCCGGGGCACCGGGAGTCCGGCATGGTCGGCACCGTGACCGTCAAGTGATGCCTATCGCAAACAAGCCAGACATTTCTACTGAAGCAAAGGAAGTCAAATGAAGATCGTGAAAGTCGCCAGCGTACTGGTTTCAATTGTGTTCTCTACGGCGCATGGGCACAAAGCGACGCAATTAGCGGCGAGATTAAGAATATCGATGAGGCGGCTGGGAAGGTCACATCGAAGCATGGTCCTGCAAAGAGCCTCGGAATGGACGAGCCGATGACCATGGTCTACCGCGTGAAGCATCCGGCAGTGCTCAAACAGATCAAGGTTGAGTTCGAGGCCGAGAACGGCGATTCTGGCTACACGGTGACCAAGCTTCAGAAGAAGTGACGACGCGCCGGAGGCGGCATGGCCGCCGCCGGCGTGACCATCGACCATTGTCGCCGTCGATGGCGTTACGCTTGCGTAGGCCGCGCGTAAGTTAGGGAAGTGGCTCGTCCCCTGTCACGTCGGCTCTACCGGAAAACAAGGCGGCCCTGACGCGATCCATTACCCTCGGACGTCCGATCCGTAACCGGTGTCCCGTTGCCTCGCCTCAGTCGTGGCCCCGTAGGTCTGGGGTTGAGCGAAAAGTGTCGGATACGCCTTTCATCAGGACGCCGATCTGACCTGTTCGACTAAGCTTGCGATGAGGTGCATAGTTTCGGTGTGCCAAAACTGTGAATGTGATCCCTCGATCCATCCGCCTCCGATAAAATACTCGGACGCGTTCACATTGGTGATGTCTTTATTGAAGGCAGTGGCCGGATATGGTGTATCGATCGAGAGCAAGTTGATTGAGCCGATGCGGTCGCGCGGCTCAATTGCACCGCTGCATCCGATGCCAGGTTCGCCCTCGCTAAGCGAATGCCAAGTGCACAGAGCTCTATCTGACGATGAGTTTGTTAGCACGATGGGTCCACATATGGGCCCCTTCAACAGCGCGTCAAACTCGCTCTCGAATGCCCTGCAGCCGGCAGCCATCTGCAGCACGCAGAGACTGTCTACGTTGAAGGCCGAGCCGGTCTCGCGATGTGCCGCCAGTACTTTCCGTTCTTGTGGTACCGGCGTCGCTGCCGCCTTGATCGCTGCAGCCAGGAACCGGCCACCGAACGAGTGGCCCAGACAATGCACATAGAACCCGTCCTTGGCCTTAAGTAGTTTGCGTTGAGGCGTGCGTTGGTTATCTCGATCGAGATAGCCGAGCAGCGAAGCTAGGAAGAACTCCGCCTCGCCTTGTGTGGTCATACGCTTTGCTCGATCACGGATTTTCTTGTACCCCGAGAGCGTAGGTAGCGAGCTCGAGGGCCAATGAACCGCGACGAATCCAGGCACAACTGTGCCGAGGGCGCGATAGCGGGCCGATTCACGCTGGAACCAATCCTCGAGATTAGCGAATAACCGCTTGGCTGTGGATACCGAGCGCAACTCGTCGTTTTGCCAGCCGTGCACCCAGACAAAGACGTCGGTAACGCCCTTTGGCAATGAGATCGTGCGCTTCAGAAACCTCTCCAACTCATCTGTCTCGACCGATCGGGCCTCGTCGCGATTAGGGTCACCAATCTCGATGAAGCGGCCGGTCTCGTCGAGGTATAGCATCGCGAACTTGGAGAAGTTCGCGCCGTCCAGCGTCAGATCGGTCATGAAGTAACCTTCTCCGCCCAGCGGATATGACAATCAGCTCCTGCATACAGGCTATAGACCAAGCCAAACGGATTGTTGCGTTTCCACATCTGTCGTGTGAGTTCACGCAGAACCATGCCAGCTCGTGGCGGTGGGTCGGTGCGCTGCAAGAATTCCGTGAAAAAGCGGTTGCCGAACTCGCCGGCGAAGACAGCCGGGACTTCAATCTGTGGTCCGACCACACAGGCGGCGCCTTGTTCGAGAAATTGCGATGCAAAGGAGAAATTTTCGCGTACCAATGTGCCGAGCTGACCACCTCGACAGGCGTTGATGAAGATGAGCGGGCCGCTTGGCTCGAACTTCTTCCTGAGCCGACGGAACCGGGCGACGTTTATTTCGCCATCGGCGAGATGCAAGGTGGGAGCGATTTCCGGGGACTTGGAAGTATTCGCCATATCTGCATGGCAAAGGAAGTAAACCACCTGCTGCTCGAACGGCGTTGCAGATAGTCCCTTTTCAAGCCCGAGGATTGTCGTCCATTCGGCGTAAGTCAACATGTTCGTGCTCGACTGAATAAAGTCGCGATGCCGCTTTATGCAGTTGACCTTAAACTCTGTATCAATGCGCTCATGCAGTGCCGCGCCAAAGTCAAGCTTGCCGTCGCGAGCGTTCAATCTGTCGCTGATTGGGTATTTGTTGGGATACTGCTCGACAACGTGTTGGAACCCCCAGAATCCGGATGGCTCGAAATTGCTGCCGTCGGAGGCAAGTTCGCCCTCCGGGTCAGGGTGCGTGTAAATCATTCGCCATGGAATGTGGAAATGCGTGGTACTGACCGTCAGCATGTTGCTCCCTGTCCGCGCGATCTCACGCAGATTGGCCGCAATTCTATCAAGCTTCCCGTCCTCGCTTCGCTCAAAGATGCTGACGAACAGGTCGTTGCCGGCCAGAGCTAACTTCGCACCAAGTGAGCGAAATGCCTCGTCTTCAACTGGCCTATGCCATTCGTTCTCATAAGGGTGATACGGAATCTGCCCCGCGCCGCTAGGGTGGTCACGCGTGGTCTCCAGGTCTTTGAGCGCCTTCTCCCATGCGCTCCGACACTCTTGGACGACATCAAATAGGCTATCATGACTCAGATTGATGATAGCGGGTTCGCTACGGCGATAACTCTTGTTGATCAGATATATTTCGAAGTAGCGGTCCTTCTGCTGGATATCAACCGCGCCGGCCTTCTCAAGAGCCAGTTCATGGTCGTAGCCCCGCGGCAGGCTGAAACCGTCTGAATTGTCTTCCTTCAGCGTGATCGAGAGGGGTGTTTCGGTCATTGCATGGCCGCCGTGCGTTGTCGCTGCACTTCCGCCACCATGACGGTGAAGCTTAGCGACTGGAGCTGTATCATCTGCTTGGCGAGATAGACTCTGACCGTAAACTCGTTACTGCCGGCTCCTCTTGCCGTAATAGAGAAGTCGACTGTTTCAGTGTCGCCGCGCTTTGGAAGCGTGAGTGGTTGCCAGCTTGGGTCAACATCGCAGTCGAGACAGGAGACTGCGACAATGAGATCTACAGACGCCGTCTCGCCCCAGTCCGGTTCAGGAAAATCGACCGAGGCATCTGCGAGATGCCGAGGGATGCCGATGTTGATTGAGACGCGGAAGGGTTCGTCGACCATCGGCCGCGGATTGCTAATCCAAGCATTGAGGTTGCGCTTCCCCTCGCGGCCGAAGAGTCCCCGGCGCCGTAGGAGGGCTTCTGTATCCGGTGAGCGCCCACGGAAAGCCATATATGCCTCTTCCGGATCGACCGAGCCTCCCGACGAGTAGATCTCGTCGTACAGGCGCTTTGCAATCTCGGGATCGAAGATATTGCCAGCCTCTTCGAAGGCGCCAAATGCGTCGGTATCCATCACCTCAGACCACATGTAGCTGTAGTAGCCGGCGGCGTAATGGTTGCTGGCAAAGATGTGGGAAAACTGGGTTGGCCGATATCGCGGCTCGATTTCTGGAGGCATGCCGATCTTCTCGAGCACCTTCCTCTCGAAAGCACGCACGTTCTGCGCGGCTGATGCAGGCCGGCTATGAAATTCGAGGTCGAGCATCGCTGATGAAATGAACTGGAGCGTCGCAAATCCCTGATCGAATGTGCGTGCACCGGCGAACCGCTGGAGCAAGTCGTCCGGGAGCGGCTCGTCGGTCTGGTAGTGCCGAGCGAATCGCCGTAGGACCTCTGGCTGCTCCAGCCAGTGCTCGTATAGTTGCGAGGGAAGTTCGACGAAGTCGGTGAACACCGAGGTGCCTGACAGCGAGGGGTAGGTCACGTTCGAAAGCATTCCCTGCAGGCCGTGGCCGAACTCGTGGAAGAGAGTGCGGGCGTCATCGGGCGACAGTAGCGAGGGCTGGCCGTCCGCGCCCTTGGAAAAATTGCAAACGTTGACGATGAGAGGTGTGACTTCGCCGTCGAGCTTCTGCTGGTCGCGCAGCGACGTCATCCAGGCGCCGGAGCGCTTTGAGGGACGGGCGTAGTAGTCGCCATAAAAAAGCGCCTTGTGCTTGCCGTCGCGATCCCTGACCTCCCAGACCCGGACGTCCGGATGCCACACAGGCACGTCCTTGCGCTCCTCAAAGGTAATGCCGAAGAGACGCGTGGCGCAGTCGAAGGCGGCAGCGAGGATATTGTGATGAGCTAAGTAGGGCTTGATGGCGGCTTCGTCGAAATTGTCGCGGCGGGACCGCAGCTTTTCCGCATAGTATCGCCAATCCCAAGGGGCGAGATCGAAATTGGCCTCCTTCTTGATCAGTGCTTGCATTTCGTTGCGGTCGGCGAGCGCCCGCGCTTGGGCAGGCTTCCAGACCTGCTCAAGGATGGCTTGCACCGCGTCGGGCGTCTTGGCCATGGAGTCCTCGAGCCGGTAGGCCGCGAAGGTGGGATAGCCCAGGAGATTGGCGCTCTCCTCCCGCAGCTTCAGTATCTCGACGATGGTCGCGTTGTTGTCGTTGGCGTTGCCGTTGTCGCCGCGCGCCGTGAAAGCCTTATAGACCTTCTCACGCAGGTCACGGCGGCCCGAACTCTTCAGGAACGGTTCGACCGAGGAGCGCGACAGCGTGACGATAGGTTTTCCAGCCAAGCCACGGTCTTTCGCCGCGGCTGCGGCGGCCGCGATAAAGTTCTCGGGCAGGCCCTGGCGGTCGGCCTCGCCAAGCTCCATGAACCAATTCTGCTCGTCGCCGAGCAGATGATGGCTGAAGGTTGTACAGTGTTGGGCGAGCTGCTCGTTGATCTCGGCCATTCGCGTCTTGGCTTCGTCGGAGAGGCCGGCGCCGGCGCGGTGGAAGCGGGTGTGGATTCGCTCCAGCAGGCGAAGCTGCTCCGGCGAAAGCTTGAGCACGCTGCGGTTCTCGTACAGCTGGGCGATACGGCCAAACAGCACGGCGTTCATCATGATGGGATTCCAGTGCCGCGCCATGCGCAAGGAGACATCCTTGTCGATCTCCAGGATGGCCGGATTGGAATGCGCCGAGGCCAGGTCGTAGAAAACAGCTGCGACCTTGGTCAAAAGCTTACCGGAGCGCTCCAGCGCCGTGATCGTATTGGCGAAATCCGGCGTTGCCGGATCATGGGCAATGGCCGCGATTTCGGCAGAGTGGTCGGCAAAGGCTTGGTCGAAGGCCGGCGGAAACTGCTCCGGCCTGATTTTGTCGAATGGAGGTGCCCCGAAAGGGGTCTGCCATTGCTGTAGCAGCACATTGTCGTTGACATGTGGGGAGCTGTGCTGAGGGGTTTCCGACATCCAAGATCCCAGTCTGGCGACGTGTAGGTCCGCCAGTTTATACCACAATGGGTTTTGTTGCCGATAGCCGAGGATGTGCGCTGGGACCAGTACGCTTACTGATTGAGGTAGCAGGCGGACCTACGGGTCTGCGGTGCACCGTGGTCATACTCGCGCAGGGAAGATCCTCCAAGATTTCTTTGGGATCAGACATGGATGTCGCATTGGTCGAGTAAATCGTTCGATATCACTTGGCCTACGGGCTTTTAGATAGAATCCTCGTGCTAAGCTGGCTATTTGGCTTAGCGCGCAAGTTGGACTAGCACTTGGTGGAGACCCGCTGCGCCGCAGCTAGCGACCGCGCTTATGCGCCGCGAAGGCCGTGCTGAGCTTCGCTGGAGCCCGACCAGGTGGTTCACGAGGTCTTCGACTTCGCGATCGCGGTAGCTACGGCGGCGTCTACGACCGCCAGGTCGCGGTGAACCCTTCCCACTGCCCGCCCTTGAGGCGTTCGAGAAAGTACCGATTCGCTGGACTTTTCTCCCTCCAGCGTCCCGCTATAGACGCCAAGGGCCAGGAGAATGTCGAGCGGTTGAATTTTCGCCAGGTCGATGACAAACATAGTGTCCTTCCCTCGCTACCGTAAGGCTGATCTGCCAAATGGCGCTCTTGACCCCAGATGACGTATCAGACCCGAGTGATGACGAACTTCAACAGCAGAAAATAGCCTACGAAGACGAAGGTCTTCGCGATCGCTTCCCCGCCGTTCAGATCATCCAGCGGCGATGCCGGCCCCACTCCGGTCGCGTATCGGAACAGCGGCATGGCCAACAGCACCGGGATCACGATCCCGAAGACGAGAACAAGTAGGGGCAATCCGAGTTGGGATTTCGCGAGCGGCTTCAGCCAGGCGGCCTGTGAAGGAACGAAATCGGTCTGCGGCAATGCGGGCGGCACCGTGCCATCGACGATGAACGCCGCAATATGCGGCCACTGGCTTTCCGCAATCGCCGCACTGTGCGTGCCGTTGGCAAAATCGGTTGGCTGCGTGACGTTGGGGTCCTTTCCCGCCTGCTGGAAGCCGTCGAACCCGGCGCCGCCGAGATCGAGCTTCTTCCAGCGTTCGACACTCTTAGGCAACAGCGCGACAACCCAATCGGCGGCAGCTCGAACGTTGTGGATTTTGGTGACGCGGCGGTCCCGCACCAGGCTGATCCAGTCGTAATCCGGTCTGACAACGCTGCCGGCGAAGAACACGTGCTTGAAGTTTGCCGCCGCATAGTCCTTGAGCGCGCGCGCGGCAAGATAGGTTCCGTTGGAATGGCCAACATAGCTGAACTCGGCCTTGGGAAATTGCGCCCTGCAGCCGACGTACTGATCCATCAGCCATTCAACTTTCTGCCGTCTGATCCACGGCAATATGAACGGCAGCATCGCGAAATACCCGTAACTCGGCGTGCGCGCCCGAATGCTGGGCGCGCTGGTGGCCGCGCGTTCGCGAACGGCTTTGGCGATGTGGTGCGTCCAGAAGCCGTCGTCACGGATGCCGTGCATAATGAACACCGCATCCGTGACGGTTGGATCGACCTGCGGAATGTCATCCGCCAGCAATGAAGGGTCGCTCGCGATTTTATCGAGATTTCGCCGGGGCAGTGTTAGCGAATCAATGAACAGCTGGCGCCGCGCGATGCCGTCGGTCGTACCATCAAAGACCGTTGCACGGTCGTGATTGGTGTTGAGCATTTCAACATAGAAGTAGCGCCGGTCGTGCGACGGCGACGACGGGTCATGGCCGTCGACCGAGATATCAACCAGATCCAACGGCGACGTGAAACTGTCTTGCCGGCCGACCAGCTGAACCACGATCGGGTCCTTGGTGCGGGGTACTGGCGGCTCCAAATCGATCCCGGCCTTCCTCTTAGCCCTGATGTCTGCATGCCATCGGCGGTAGGCCAGCCAGTGCAGGCGGGTCTGCACGATGAAGGGCGCGCCAAGGCGCGCGTCAAAGAGGGTCGGGCGCCAGTCGCCAGGCGACAGATGACCGATCAAGCCGAGCAGATTGAGAATAAAGGACGAGTACCAGTCGGTGCGCCCCGTGACCTGCCAGCCGCGGTTGAACGCGCTGATGGTCACCAAGCGGTCGACCAGTGACGCCCACGGCCGCGACTCTGCCCCTTCGAACGTCGCCCCGCGCCGAAAATGCGGCGGATTGTCCGCGGCGGTCAGAAACAGCCGCCGCGCGAATACGCCGCCGAGGCTGAAGCCGACAATGACGATGCGCTTATATGTTCCATGCTGGGCGACGATGCTATTGATCGCACCCAGGAGATCGATGATTATTTTCTCCGCGCGAACGGACCTCAAGCGGTAGGCGTAGGGCAATTGCGGCGCGTAGACGTCGACACCCTGCCTCGCGAAGGCAAATTGTGTCGCTTCGATCACATATTCCATGGTTTTGGGGCTGCCGCCCCAGCCATGCAGGACAACTGCCAACACCTTGGCTGGGCCGTCATTCCACTTCTGCAAACCCTCGATCGTCACCGCTCGCTCCTCACCAGTTCGCATGACACTCGCGAGCTGCTCAACTATTTCAGCGGTTACCGGTGTTCTAGGGTGCTTCGCAGTAAAGTTTATCGCTTCGCGCGGACCTTGGTCCGCTACGAAAGGTTTGCCCGATAAAGCCTACGGCAATTTCTGGTTGACGCAAGTGAGCACGCACCGACCGCAACCGGCGAACTCGCGGTAGCCCAAAAGGGTCGCCGCCGGTCACCTATCGATAGAATCCTCGTACTAAATTGGTTGTCTGAATTGGCGCGGAAGCTAGTCTAGGGCATGCCGAGGTCGCGATCAACATCAGCTCCAAGGCCCGGCTCCCAGAAGCGACCTGACCCAGCGCAGCGCCCATAAGGCCCGCTATTGCAACGCAAACGGAGGTTCGGCGAACTAAGCAGTCAGCCTATACGGTAGCCAAATCGATGGTATGGCCGGCCTGTCTCACCTTGGCCTCGAGGTAGCGAAGGTTGTGCCGCCCGGCAAGAACCCCGGTGGCTCGAACGGCGGCTACTGCAATTCCCAGTCCCTCGAGTTGGGATCGCTTGTCTGGATTGTTGCTGAGAAGAGTAATCCGCGATAGGCCGAGTGCCCTGAGCATATCGGCGGTCGCCGCATAGTCGCGCTCATCCTCTCCGTGCCCCAGGATGCGGTTGGCGCTGAACGTATCTTGTCCCAATTCCTGGAGTCGATAAGCCTCAAGCTTGCGGTAGAGGCCGATCCCGCGCCCCTCTTGGCGCATATAAAGGAGGTAGGCGATACGTCGCCGTGGCAAGCGCCGATATGATGCTCCTTTCAGTGATTCATTTGCGTTGCGCGCGTGAGTTTTCAGCTATCCATACTGAAGATACTTGCCGGCCAACCGGGCGGTCGCGCGAGTATGGAAGTCGTCAAGCAGTACCTCGCAATCTATTACAGTAGCGGGCCAGAGTGGCCTGCCCCCATGACACGCATCGCCAGTCGTGCGCCGGACCTGGATATCTTCGGACAAAGGCTAATCGACCGGGAGGTGGGGTATTGGACCATCACGCCCGAAGGCCTGAAGGTCCTTGATACGCTTGAGCAGCTAGATCGGAGTGCAGCGCAAGGCCAGACCCAACCGCAAGCCGGGCAGCCGGAGTCTGATGAGCGACCGTCTTTGTCAACTACCCCGCCACGACCGATCGCGCGCCCGAACCGACCACGCCGGAAACGATTGAGCACGCGAAAAGGGCGGGCGTGACGGCGTGTTGCGCGCGGCCTTTGACGATGGCGCTACTCTTCGATAGATCGCGAGAGTTCAATTTGGAGATAAAGCCGTGGCAATGGGTACTGTGAAGTGGTTCAACCTGACCAAGGGATACGGCTTCATCCAGCCGGAAGATGGTAGACCTGACGTCTTCGTTCACATCAGCGCGGTCGAGAGGGCCCGGCTACACCGGTCTCGCGGAGGGGGCGCGCGTTAGTTATGAGCTGAAGACCGGTCGTTTGGGCAAGATGAGCGCCGAAGATCTACGCATTGGCTGATAGCACAACGACCGAGGAACCTGCCTTCGAGGAATATGTTGGGAGAACGCCATGACGAAAGACGTTACGTTCGATCCGATCGGGAAGGCTCGCGAACAGCTCAAGCTGCTCGAACGCGTGCCGGAGCCGGGAGAGGCCTTTCATGTCGCAGCAAAGGCGGCAATGCAACGAGCCGGTGTGCCGGACGAGACGATCGAATTTCTGGATCGCGAAGCGCGCGCTCGCTCTGCTGGAAAGTAGGTGCGCGCGGGGCCGGCCTGCCAGAACGGGAATGATATCTGCGTCATCGCGCCTTAGCTGACCCCAAGCGAGCCATAAGCGGGTGGATCGGGCCGGTCCAGCCTTCGAGGCGACGAGGCGCTGGCCGCCCCTATATGCTACACCGAAGCAATGCTGGGCGGCAGGACATTATTCTCTCTGAGATCGTGAACTGCCGGCTTGACAACCGGCGTCTGCAGCGCCTTTCGACGTCCGGTTGATATTGACAGCCTGCGCCGGCCGCTCTGCCAGGCCGCTCTCAATTGGTAAAACCGCTTTTGTCGGCCGGGTTGCTCGGAGTTCGGGCAACGATAGGGCCAAGGCAAGCCTCATGGGCTTGAGGCTGGTTTCGCCACGTCGGGAGACCGCAAAAAGCGCGGGATCCGCCGAGAAAATCGGTGCATAGGGCACGCCAACGCTTATTTCATACGCTATAGCATGTTTAGCCCGAGCTTCCGAAATGCATCATCCTGCCGGGTGCGGCGCACTCCGGCATATACCCAGCGATTGCTTGCGCGAAACGTCCGGAACGACGGCTGCTGAAATCCTGGACGCAGTACGACCTTGCCGCCGAAACGCGCTTGCACCAGGCCCTGGTCAGTGAGATCGATGCCGCAGAGCCCCATCCGACCCTGCTGTCGCTGCACAAGATCACCTCCGCGCTCGGCGTCCAGGTCGCAGAGCTTGTGCTGCCAACGGGCTCCGTGGTCGCGCAAGGGACGAAGCCGGCCTTGCGTGCACGGGGACGGGTGCCAGGAAAAACCGGGGGCGTCCCCCGAAACCGCCCGCGCGCTAACCGGTCCGGCCAGCTCTTGGTGACGGGCCCGCGCCTTCTATGAGGCTGGTCCTGGATCGGGTTTGACGGTCCGCCTGAGTGAAGTTGGCAGGAATGCGTCGATCTCGGCATCCGAAAAAGTCAGATCTTCCTTGTTCTGCAGCGCATCCTGCGCGCGCCCGTACGCAGTACTGCTTGTGTGGGGTGCAATGCGATAGATCTTGTGGAGCTGGGTCTGCAGATCGTCGCGGCGTTGTCGTAGGTCCGCCAGAGCAATTGTCGGATCGCGGCTGTCGGCCAACAGACTGAGATACGCTTCCCTTATGTTCCAGATGTCCGAGGCGGCTTCCCGGTGTTTCTGCGCGGCTTCTCCGGGATCGATGTCCTTGACGTAACTGTTGAGGACGAGCAGCGAAACCGCGAGCAAGGCCGTCGCGTAGGGGTAGACGACCGAATTCCGGTCGAAGACGACGCCGACCGCGCCGCCCGTCGTCAGCGCGGACAGCACGATTTGTCCGAGCTTGATGTGCCCGAGTCGGGACGCACAGCCCTCGGCCATCTTCTGCTGCGTCTTATGGCTGTATGCGCATCGGCCGTAGCACTCTCGGACCTGGCTCTCGAACGCGTAGCGCTCCGGGTCAGCCGGGATAAAGGGAGCCAAATACGTCTCTCCATTTTTGTCGTCGGGACCATTCGTGATTGTCGTCATTGTACTGGATCGCCTCCGTGGCGCGAAGATATGCACTGCGCGCCTTGCATTCGAACAGGCCCGCGCGGTGGACGTGGGAGCCGCTCCCGGGCGCGCGCCAGGCCGTCTTGTTCTGATCCTGTTTTGCGAGATAGTCGAAGAAATCGCGCGCCATGAAATCATGGTACAGGAACGACTTGTCGCGATACTGGTAGGCTTCGATGAACTGGTAGGCCAGCGTGTCGATCAGCATGCCGCTGATCGGCACCGCGCATTGGCGCGCCCAGATGCGCATCATCCGGGACAGATATTTCAGGTTCCGGTTGGTCAAGGAGTTACGTGTGTTGATCGCGGCAATCTCGGCCCTGGGATTGCAGACCTTCCAGCTGCCGCCGTTGTTGGCATTGGGATAGGTCCAGCTATCGCTGTTGTGGTTCTCGAACGCCGGCAGCACCTCGAAGGTCAGATTGTCGTTGAACGAGATCACGACGACCTGGCCGTCGCCGGAAATCTCCGAGGTCGGATACGTCTTCTGCATCGATCGCTTGACGGCCTGGAGCAGGGCGGATTGTCCGTTGCCCTGATGGCCGTTGTACTGGTGGTAGACCGCATTGGGCAGGATGAAGCCGATGTCGAGATCGCTGAGGCCCTTGGCGGCGGTGTCGCGGCCGTAGGAGCCGACATAGAGGCTGTGCGCGGTGTCGGAATTGGTGCTCCAGAAATCGGTGTTGAGCTGGCGGGTGATGCGCTTGTAGCGATACGAGATCGACGTGATCAGCTCGCTCGTGATCTGGTAGGTGTCCCTGAATTTTTGAAAGTCTTCCCCGACGCCCATGAATGCCCTGTTTCCCTAGGCCCGTTGCCGGTCGATGTGGGGAGGAGGTCTTGTCCAGGCAAGCGCGCACTGCCGCGCCGTCCACAGGTTTGGCCCGCCAGTCGAATCCTTGGCCCGGCCAGCGGCCGGTCCGGGGGGATGGCGCGAGGTGGAGGCGGCGGCTGCCGGGCCGCCGCGACCGCCAGTCCTTCCCTCAAGGTGCGGAGCGGGGAGCGCGAACGCGGGGAGGTGCGATGCAGCTGGGCCGGAAAATGGAGCGAATCGCACCCCTCGTTTGCCGGGTCGCGCGTCGCGCTTCTCGGAGCTTCGTCGTTTTTGAAGGGCTTCCGGGAAAAAGAAAGCGCCAAAGAAGGGTAAGCGGACTCCGATCGGCAATCGGGTGCAGTTCCTAACGATGATGGATCCGGACGTGATCGCGGACATCAAGCAGGTGGGGCTCGATGAGCATCGGGCAGCCTGGGACGTGATGGAGCAGGCCGCGAGGGAGTTTCTAAAGCGGCGCAGGAAGCGGCCTTGAGTCAGCCAAGAGGTATGGGCGAAGCGATCTTGATGACGGCGCGCACCACGTTTGCGACCACTCTTGCTGACCGACCTTCAACCAAAAATCCAAGATCCATCGAGTGCCTGGCGAAAACCGTTATGTTCGCGCTACCGGCGTAGGCAAGTTCATTGTCGGCCAGCGCAGCCTTCGCATGAAAGGTTTCATAGCCTTCTCCGACTCCGATCGTGTAGTCGAACGCTTCGATGCCGAGCGTTGCCAAGGTCGCGGCGTTGTTGAGAACAATGCGCGTCGCATCACCAGGTGTGCGGACGATGATTCTCCTCTTCGGCGCTCTGGTTCGGGCGAAAAGCTCCTGCGCGAACTCAAGTCCCTCCTGATTTAGGAACGGCGTCATGATCGTGAAGGTATCCACGGCCTTGTCTGCGACCGCTCGCAGAGCTTCGTTGGTAGAAACAAGTGAAGCGTAGGCCATCCCAGTCTGCGCAAGGGCCGCGGCGATGGCGCTCGGCGGGGGCGGCATGGTCACGATTGCGGTGGCCGTTTCCCGGAACGCATCGTGGGAGCGCATCGCGGCCGCACCTTCCAAGAAGGAAACGACGGCACGCGGTAGAGGGGTCGGTCCGGTCCTCCATCCGGAATCGGATGGCGTCAGCCAACCGCGTCTGACGAAATCGGCAGCGACGCGAGACAGCGTGGCTCTCGGCATAAATCCCAAGCTGGCGTTGTCGATGGTCCCGGCCGGACGATCGGCGATGGCTGCGGCCAACTGGGCGGCTGCCGCGCAGTCGTCGCCCAGTTCGCTGACCAGCGATCTCGACAGCGAGCTTCCGATCGTCGCGTTCATGGCGTGGCGTCCGCCCGCGTTCGCCGTCGCGCCACCTCATAGTAGCCCGTGAGCGCGCGTCCTTCGGTGTCCCAGCGTGGGAAACCGCGGCCGATGAGCACGGAGCGGGAAAGCAGTTCGTTGCGGGTGAGGCAGGCGGTCTCGGGGATGAGCAGGCAATCGGGGCACGCTCCGCCTCGGTGATTGCACACGCTCTCAGATCCGCAGCGGAGACTCGCAGGATCGACCATCCGGTCCAGCACTTCGTTGCCGTATGCAGGGTCACCCCGATCGCGCCACATCGACGACAGGTTGCCTAGGTCCATCGTCATGCCGCGGCGATAGACTAGGAAGGCAAGGTCAGGGACAAAGATGTGCTCGCCGAACGATCCTAGGTCCAATCCGGACATCGACGCAGAAATTCCCAGCAGATGGTGGGCCATCGTGTGCAGCAGCGTGTAGACATAGGGGTATGCCAGCCGGGGGACGCTGCGTTCGCGGCGATACTCGTCGAGGAAACGCGAAAAGCGAACGTCCTCGTCGTTGGCCATTCGTGCAAACTGCTCGATGAGGCGACCTCCCAGACGGACGCCGGGATCGGCTGCCGGCAACTGGATCTGGTTCGCTTCGAGCCATTCGAGCAGGCAGGCTTCGTTCAGGCGGACGTACAACCCCTCATTGGATTGGATGAGGCAGAGCACGGGATGAAGAGCTCGATCCCCGACCGGGACCTTGTCGAACAAGCGCAGCCGCACAGGCATTTCGGCCAATCCGGCCTTGTCCCTCATGACGACGGGGGTCGAGCTGGTGCGCGTGTAGCCGAAAGTGTATTCGCAGACCCGCACGTCGCGGACGAGCCGCATTTCCTCGATGCCCAGCAGGTCTTTACGGAGGCGCACCTGATCGAGCAGTCGCGCGCGCGCGTCCGCATCGAGATCGTCCGGAAACAGGAAGTCGTCGAGGATCGTCACGTCGACCGAGGCACTCTTGCCGTCAGGCATTTGGCGCCCTTGGAGACGCTCTTCGGTAAGGGTCTTGTGTTCGAGCGCCATGCGGACTGGATCAAACCGCCGGACATAGTCGCCCCGTTCGCGGCAGGCTCTATCGATGCCCTCCACGGCCTCGAACTGTCCGGCGAAGACCGTCTCGTTCCACTCGGCTTCTTGCCGAGCGATCATTTCCCGCTGCGCGGCGATGGCCGCGGGATCGATCTGGGGCATTCGCTCGAGTGTCGCTATGAGGTCTCTCACCCGCCGATACATATCCCATTGTGCAGACTGTCCGGCCGCCTCTAGCAGCGCTTCCTTTTCGGCGTCGTCGAGGTTGGTGGGGGGATAGCCGAATTCGGTAGACAGAAATGCGCTCAGGAGCGTCGTTTGCGCCGATCCCAACAGCTGGATGTACCGCTCCTGATCGAACACAAGGAGCCTGTCGCCGTGGACGTAGTAGGCGGCCGAGGCCCGGTAGGAGACGGGCTCCATATTGATCTCGGCCGGCAGCGCCTGATTTTGGGCAAGTAGAGGGCCGAGCTCTTCGAGTGTCGTCAGGTCCCTCTGTTGCATGGGCCTTGGCAGCTTGCAGTTTACGCACTGGAATTCCCAGTTGCCGAGCCGCCCCGGAGGGCGGTGAAGCAAGAAGCGATCGGAGCCGCACGACGTGCAGCGGTCAAGGTCGCGCACCTCACCGTCATACCACGAGCGGTAGTTCGGTGTGATCGGCTCCACGTTTCCGGACCAGTGAGCGTAGACGACGTCCAGCTGCTGCCAGTCGTTGGCGCAGCTGTCGGCGCCGGAGGGGCATGCATTCCGGAACCGGGCAGCTTCATCGGCGAGCCGCTCGACCCGGTCGCTGTGCCGGTGCAGTTTGCAACGAGTGCAGACGAACGAGAGAGGGAAGGGAACGTACCCAACCCTATCCGGCACCTGGAACGCGAGATCGCCGGAGCGTACTCGAACGGCGTCGTCGCTGATGACGCGTCCGTCGACCGCGAGGTTCAAGGGTACGGCATGCCGGAGGTTCGTGCCTCGCCTGGCCCTCGTTGCCCAAGCCTCGAAATATTCTTGGATCTGCTCGGAGATCATGCGCTGGGTGTTGGGGCGCAGCTCGTCTCCAGCCGTCCTATTGCCGGGGCTCGGTAGCGCAAAGCATGCTCCGGAACCCCCCTCGAACGTAAAGAGGCTGTGTGGTGCGTAGGCGGTCGCAAGCTGTCCACGCGACCTCTGCATCGTATCGGGCTTGCTCATGAGTTTTGTCCGGTGTCTGCACCGCTGTCGAGTTCGCTGTAGGCGCCACGCCTTCCGAGCGCGACGCCGCGGTTACGAATCATGGAGATGGCGTCGGTCAACTGTTCTTCCGTGATCGCCTTGTTGGTCTGCGAACGCCGGCTGCCCTCGATCCGTCCCTGAACGTCCACGTCCCGGAGGCTAGTCATCGGCCTCATAAGGTCGGTGTTGGTGGCCTTCCAGAAATCGTTGAGGCTGCCGGTGTAGTTCTTGCTGTCGAGCACCTGCCGAATGCGCTCAACCTCGGAACGGGCGAGATTGCCGTAATATTCTGGATTGGTAGGCGATCCGATCGGAGCTCCGATGCCGATGGCAGCGCCGACGAAGCGGACGCAGTCGTCGAAGTCCTGACGGGAACGCAGCAGCCTGGCTGCGGCCTCCACCGTGGAGGGAAGCGCCACCGGGCCCTTCTGATCGTCGGGCGCGGGAAGGAAGCGTTCGTTGTGCCTCACGCCGGCGAGCCAAGTCTGCACCATGGAAGGAATGGTCCGCTTGATGGCGCGATCAGCCCATCGTTCGACCGCGGGCGGAGAAATCATCCTCTCAAGAAGTCGATGGAAAGATTCATGGACCTCCACGATGAACCGGTCTCGCCGGGTCTGCGGAATGGGAATCAGCAGCGAAAAGCCGACGTGCGTGCGCCCGACGCGCGACGATGCCTGGATGTACTCGGCGATGTCCGAGGGCATGCCGGCGAAAGCCATCGCGTTAAAGAATTCCACGTCCACGCCGTGCGATATCGCCGATGTGGCCACAATTCCTCGCAGCGCCGTCGAGATGTCGTCGGCCATCGGATCGAACTTCGACTCCGCTTTACGGATGACGCCCTGAATGTCCGCGATGTCCACTCCGCCGGAGATCAGCTCCATGGAGAAGTCGGCGAGGGCGTACTGCTCACCCATGGCGGCATGGACTTCCCGCACCTCGGTTTCCAGCGCCGAGAGGATCTGATCGCCACCTTTCTTGTTGGTGACATACGTGAGCTCGATGCGGTGAAGATCGACGAGTTGCGCCAGCCGGTCGTATCGGCCGTCCTGCGCTGCCGATCGGAGAGCCGCAACTCGCCGCTCCGACCATGGCGCCGTCGAGACGCTGGATATCATCTCTTCGGCCGCCCTGGTTTGCTTGGCCGGGTCGGTCGCGCTCAGATCGCGCTGCCATCTCGTTATCGTTGCCGCATGCGCCGCCAGAACGGACAATGTCGTGACGGTGTGAAGCCGGCCGTTGGTCATGAGGCTCGCATAGACACGGCCCCAAGGAGCAGCCAGCTCCAACCCGCGAGGAGTGATCCCAGAAGCAGCCCTAGCTGCCGCTGCGTCGCCCGCCGGATCGAACGCCGCCATTCGGGTGTAGAAACCTTCGTGAAGGGCCGGACCGGGATGCGGAAACTGGACGACCCTGCGCTGGTAAAGTGCGCGCGTGTGTTTGGCGACGTCGGCCGCCGTTGCCGTCGCGCCCACTACGTGAGGAAGGCGGGGCCGACCCGGCGCGGATGGCACCTCCACCACGCGATTTCCCAACAAGAGCGCCAAGCGCGTCAACCATTGAAATAGCGCCGTCTCGAAGATGCCGCCGAACGTGCCGAGGCTCTCCTCGAGAAGGTGCATCTCGTCTTGGACGATCAGGCTCGGAAACGGATCGAAGAAAACCTCTTCCCCGGACCGGAACGAAGGTGCCACTCGTCTGTAGTCCGCCGGCGTCTCGTTCGCTTGGGGGCTGCCAATCATGTGCAGCAGCCCCAAGGGGCCACCTTGCACGTGCCGGGCCATGCCGAACATGCCGGCGACTTTATCGATGGTGCTGACGTTCTGGCCGAGGAGGGCCAGCTTGTCGATCGTCCCGAGCAGCACCGATGGTGCGGCCCGGTAGATGTCCGTGTCGATCATCAGGAACGGGAGCGGTTCGGCTTGGCCCTGCCGGTCGGTCGTCTCCACATTCCATTCGCACCGGGTGTTGAAGCAGACGATGCCCAGTCGATTGTGCCGCTCCGGATAGAACCGCAAGCCCGTGTCGCGCGCCGAGCTGCAGAATGGACAGCGGGGCAGCTTGTTCCAGGCCGCGTTTGCCGTGACGTATTCCCGGTCCGCCTTTTCCTGTCCGTCGAGGATCGCCTGTTCGTCTCGGGCGCGCGGACTGTCGACGACGGGAATGCACCTCATCTCGTCAGACAAGGTGCCCGATCTCGTTTCGGTCGCATTCGGCGTATTTCCGCTGCCTACCCAGAAGCCAACCTCGAACGGTGCGCCGCCCACCCCTTCGCGACGCCGAACCATCTCCGCCTTCGCCAGCAGCCGGGCGAGGCGCTGCGCCTGCTGCACGGTCAAAAGGCGTAGCGGATAGTGCATCATGGCCGTGACGCCGCGCGCCTTTCCGCGCAGGCGATCGATGAAGAGCGCGAAGACAAGCACGCCGAAGAAAGCCTCGGTCTTGCCGCCGCCGGTGGCCATGTAGAGAAGGCTCGCGGCATCTTCATCGAAGGCAGCATCGAACTCGTCCGCGTATGCAGGAACGCGCGAGGCGAAGGTCGGCACGTGGGCGAGTACGAATGCAAGCTGGAATAGACGCCAACCGGGCCTCTGATCCTGCGAAGAAGGGTTTGCTCTCGCAAAGGTCCGGTTAAGGAGTAGCCAAGCTCGGTACGGAATCGCGGCTTGAGACCCTGCGTCGCTGCGCCAAGCCTGCTGCGATCGAGCGACGAGGCGGATCCCTTTTCTGATCCGATCCGCCTCGCGGCGCCAGGCCTGCAGATCGTCTTCGAACCTCGTCCGTTGCGCAGCCTCGTCCGCTTCCGTCCCCTGCTCGCCCGGTTGAGTGATGGCAGTGGTTCTTGCCACCCGATCGATCCAGCGGTCCATCTCGGCTGAGAGCGCCTCGAGCGAAACGATTTCGGTGTCGGCGGAGGAGAGGGCCTCGTATTGAGTGACAACGTCCGAAATCTCGGTTGCCTTGGTGCGCGGCAACACGAAGCGTGGCATCCAGGTGGTACGAAGCCTACGATGTCCCTCGAAGGTGCCGAGATCTTCGACACCTCCATTGACGCCGATCGCCGGCATCGTCATGAAGCCGGCCAGATGATAACTGCGGCGGAAGCGCTCTAGGCGCATCGGACCCAAGGCGTCGACAGGAATGTCGACCGCGAGAGCAACGCCGAAAAGCCCGGACTCCTGCGCGGAGTCGTTCTCCTGCAGGTTTTCCAGCGCGATCCGCACGGAGAAGGCTCCATCGACCAGCGGGTCTGGCAGGGCCTGAGCGAGTACCTGGATATCGAAATCCGGTAAGAGGTCAGCCTCGGACGTAGGTCGCGCGCGCGCATCGGTAAGGAAGCGCTCCCAGTTCTCCCGCGACCAGAACGCCTCGGATGGAGGATTCAATTTCCGCCAGGCGTTCGCCTTGCCTTCCTCCGTTGCCAGCCAGCTTCGATAGGAAGTCTTGATCGCGGTCTCGAGCACCTGCTTGTACGCCAGCGAAGCGGTGGTCCAAGCCGCCGGGTCGCACGGAAGCGGCAGCGTCAGTGGGGCCAGAGGTACCGCCAATCTGATCCACTTCTGCGGCACGTCGTACCGCTGCGACATTGCGCTCGGAATCCGAAGTCGTTCCGCGCCCGTCGGAGCGAGAGGGTCGGTGGCTCCAGTATCAGGCTGTGCATCGTCGATCTCCGGATTGTCGCCGATCGGGGGAGGGGGAGCCCCGCGAGGCAGCGCGACGCCCATCGCCAAATGGACCTCGCGGGATATCTGCGATCGAATGCGAAAGCGCTCGCTGGAAGACGCACCTTGGGGGATCTCGGCCTTAGCCCTCTGGCGGATTTGATCCCTGATCTGCGTCTTGGCGGCCTGGCTGAATCCGGGCGGCGGTATGAGCCATCCGTTGCGCGCGAAGAGCTCGTCGGTCGTCGGCAGCGCGCGCACATAGCAGCTAAAAACCGGTTGGATGGCGAGAGCGCCCGTGGTGCGCAGCAGAATCCGGAAGTCGAGGCCGTGCGTAGCGATCCGTATGTCGCTGGACTCATCGTCGCCGTTCTCGTCGAGGCGGGGCAGAATGAAACCGCTTGAAAGCTTTCGTGCGGGGCGGTCGCCTACGACGATCCTGCCGAATTCGCCGTCGCCGCTGACGGCTTGACGTGTGCGCTCCAGCACCGCATCGCAGACCGCCTCCTTCAGCTCTTGTCGGTCGTCGGCAGACATGCCGGCCACAGCGGTCGGTTCAGCCATTGTCGCCCTCGAACGCTACCTTGTTGACGTCCTCGACCACGTCGACCGCCTCCATGACCTGCTGCCACAGTCCTTGCATCGACTTCCAGATGCCTGCGGATTCCGGATCCAGCACGAACTGGACGACGCGCTGATTGAACAAATGGCCTTCCTGAGCCCGATACGAACGGGCGGGAAGCACGGCGAACCTCCAGTAGAGCGACGACAGGCTCTCCTCGACGCCGACCGCCTCCATGAAAAGGCGAAATCTAGGCCAATCGCGTGCGGCCCCCGGTGCACGGCTGCCCTCCACTGTCGTCCGGGCGACATCCGCCTTCAGCCAGCGCTTGATGTTATTGATCTCGTCTCCGGTCGACGGGTCAATGGCGTGCATCTTGGCAAGCACGTTGCGCGCCTTGCTGGTCGTAGAATCGCCCGGCGTCTTCGCATAGATGTCCGCGATGTGGCTGTGATACGCCGCAAGCTGCTGTTGGCTCTTTCTCGAACCGGCGATCGCCATACGCAACGGCTCGCGGATGGAGGCGTCCAGCACTAGGATCCGCTGACCGGGTTGAACTTCTCGAGCCTGTATCCGCTCGAAGGGACGGAGCTCACCTGGCGAGAGAAGCAGAATTTCGCCGCCGGGACGATAGTCCAGACGCAGACCGCTCTGCATGGTTAGCTGGATCACCTCGCCGCGATAGGCTTCATCAGCCTGGGTGAGATCCACCTCGCGTTCTTTGATCACGCTGACCACGCTGAACTCAGCTTCGGCATGATCCAGCGACTCGTCCGATCCCCCCCGCTTTAAGGCGGAGACGAGCAGCTTTGCTCGAGGTGCGAAGGACTGGAAGGCGGATATGGACTCGATCGACGACAACTCCGCCGAAAGCAACGCGCTACCGGCGGCGTCGCCGATAAGGTAGCAAGACTTCAGTTGGCTCTTCGTCGTAAGAAGCGCTTGCACAGCTTCCGGCGTCGGGCCCACCACGATCAGGCGCTCCGGAGAGACCACCGCCAAGTGAGTTGCCAGGCTCCGGTGATCGACGACCGTACAGCGATAGCCGACGGCGCGATCGGACGCCATGAACACCTCGGCGACGCGACGGTCGGCGAGCGATACGGTAGTTCTCGACGAGTCCATCTCCGGGTTGGCGAGTAATTCCGCCAACTTAGCGGCCACCGGTGTGTCCTTCTCCCAATCAGCTACCTTAGCCTCGATCTTCTGAACGGCTCCCTTGATATCGCCGGCGAAGACCGGATGCAGGTCGCCGGCGGCGATCAGGTCCGAAAGGACCATTTTGGGGCGAAACAGCGCCCGTAGCGCCGCATCGAATTCGCCGTCTTCGTCGTAGATGATGTCGGCGATGTCCCTGGCGTCCGTCAACCCGAGTGGAAGGGAGGCGCAGCGCCTGACGAAGGCGAGCACGCGAGAAACGGACTCGGCGGCACGCGGCGCTCCTTCGTCCCGCATCCGGCGTCCCAGAGCGACTAGTTCCTTCCGTAGAGGCGCGAGAGAGGCATCCTTGATGTCGGCTTGGAACGAGATCGGAGGCAGCTCGGTCGGCATACCGGGTGCTTCCCCGAGCAACGTCGGGCTTTCCAGGTACAGTCCGATCTGCAGGGCCTTCACCTTCGGCCGTCGCATCTCGGCATGACTCTTTAGCAGCCGGAAGGCCCGCCGATGGATGAACGACTCCTCCGCCAGGACGAGGACCCCAGGCCTCCTGCCTTCGACGCCGTCGAGGGCGGTCAATAGGGCGTCGAGTCTCCGTTCCCAATCGTCCTCGATTTCCGACCGTCCGATGCGCGTCAGGTCGGCGACGATCAGGTCAAGTCCATGCCGGCGGATGCGTTCGGACCCGAGATAGCGCGTCAATCCCTCCGCTGCCTGCACGGGAGGCAGACCTAGCAGCGCGAACGGCGTGCGGGTCGGGTCTCCGATGGCGCCTACGTGCTCGACCAAACCTGCATTCGGTTCGCCCATCGACGTGTACTTTCGCACGCGCCGTAGGACTTGATCGGGAGTCACCTGATATGCGCTGGCGCCCTTTTTCCGGTCAGGAGCGAAGACTGACGTGGTTTCCAGGAGCGTCGGGCTCCGGACTACAATGGATTTGATGCTTGCAACTCGCGCAGCGCTGGGGCGGCTCTTCACCAGATCCTTGAGGCGCATCTCGAGCAAGCAGAGCGACTGGTGCGCAAGCGTACCAGCCTGCCAGTCGCTCTTTTTCGGGTCGTTGTAGGCGGCGAGCGATGCGCGGCCGATGTCGTCCGGGGAAACCAAGATCGAGCGCGCTGCCCGGAGAGCTCCCTCGCGCCAAGGCCAATAGCCGACTGTGGCATGGGCTAGGTGCCCAGATGCGCGCGCCTCCCGGAGGAAAATGCAGGCAGGTACGAAGCCGCCGCCGGGCCTCGAAGGCCATGCGATGATCGCTTTGTCGGCCGCGTCCTTAACGGTCTCGAAAGCGGCCTCGATGAGCGGTCTGCCGGCATCTACTGACATCCAGTTGGCCGGATCGGCGGTCGTGGAGTATCCGACAGGCGTGGCTGTAGAAATGCCAGGTCGCAGCAGCTGCGTGGCCGGGGCGGGTGCGCGAGCGGATTGCAGCAGAACGCGGGCGCGTTCGGCTTGCGCGCGCGACTGTTCCTGCCTAGCGAGCGGGTTAAGGTCCCGGTTGGTGCGCCCGAACCTGTCGTTGTGGTTCCTGGCTTTCATGCTGCCCTACGATTTGATGAAGGGCCCTCTGTCATCGAGTAGGCGAGCTCCACCGCGCTCTCGAAGTCGTTCGTTTTCTTGATGGCGCTTCGCAGATGTTTGGGGACTGGCAGCGGCAGATTGCGCAGTGCAGCGATGGAAACGCTCGATGTGCCGCCCACCCTTCGGAAGCGCTTGTCGACCGCATCAGTGTTCAACAGCCTTACCAGCAGTGAGAGGTTGGCACGGCCATCAGGAACCAACGCGATGGTGTGGTTTTCGCAAACGAACCCCTTATGCTTCTTCAGAACCTTGCGGGGAACGGCGGCGGCCACAAGCCGGCGCGGCTGCCGACTGTTCGTCGTGCGCTGTAGCAGGACGGACGGCTTGCGTATTATCCCGGAGTTCTCCTTTTCGAAGACGACAAAATCCGTGCCTTCGTCGTCTTTGCTGCGCGGCAGACAGGCCTTTCCAGGTTTGATGTTCGTGCCCCAGAACAGCGGGAACGCTTTTCCTACCTTCTTCCCCCGCTGCAGACGCTCGGTCTCGCGATTCCAAACGAAGGATCCGGCTTTCGGTGTCACACCGTAATCCTTGAGGCGACCGAGGCAGGAGTCGAAGCCGGTGCCTGTTCCCGGCAGGATCCAGGGGGCCGCCAGGCCCGCGTCGCTCGTCGTCACGACTCCGTCTTCCGCGAACTTCCAATCCCGGTCGAGGCGCCCAACTTTTGGGGCAAACGGCTTTGTCGCCGAACGCGAGGCTTCCTTGATCCGGAAGATTGAAACGCATGCGTCCTGCTGGACATCGTGGAAGACGTCTTTGCGTTCGAGAACGTCGATACGCAGTACGTCTGCCCGCGTACGGATGTTCTCACGCAGCTTCTCGAACAAGGGACCTGAAATGAAGCTCGACGGCGTCACAGTTGCGACAAGGCCGCCCGGCTTCGCCATCCGGAAAGCAAGGTCCGTGAATAGCGCATAGCGATTGACGTGACCCGGCGCGCAGAAGGCGCGCCATTCCAGAGGGATCTCGTTGCCGAGGCCAAGAATCCGGCCGTAGGGCGGATTCACGAAGACTCCATCATATCTTGCGATCTCGCCAACGATCAGGGAATCCCCAGTGCGAATTAGTCTGCTCTTGCCGCACTGAGACCCAAGCCGATCTTTCACTAGAGCCTCGCCCAAAAGGGCAAGATGGGGATCGATCTCGATGCCGGTGATCCTGGACTTTATGTCCCCGGCGCCGCACCCCAGCTCCGTCATCCGACCTGCCAGGCTGGACACGAACGCGGCGCCGCCGGCGGCGGGGTCGATGATCCGCGCCGTCGTCAGATCGAGGCCGGCCGTCTCCGCCTGACGTATGAGGTGACGGACGATCGCTGGCGGCGTGAAATAGGTTGCCTTCTCCCGCCTAGCGGAGGTGCTCATCAGTAGCGTGTAAAAGGTGCTGATCCAGTAATGACGGTCGTCCACGTCGAGTTTGCTCAACTCGTCGCGCAGAACCGTCGTGGCCCGACCATATCGGATCGACGCCTGTTGTGCGCTGCCCTCCAGAAGCGATAGCGTGAGAGCGAGGCGGGTACGCGCTTGCAGACGGTCAATCGAGGCGAACGCCGTTTCAATTTCTGAAATAGTGGTCCGGATGAGCGCCCGAATCCTCTCGGGCGCCGCGTCTCGCGCCAAAAGATGCGCAACTTCCGCGACCATCATCTCCCCCAGCCGAATCGCATTTTAGCCTCGCCAGCCCTAGACAAGCAAAGGTTTTACACAATTTACGGTGCACCTCTCTGGGGAACCAGATGAATCCTTGAGCTCAACCCAGCAAGCCTGCAGGCGCAATACCTGCAGCTGGATAGGAATGTGTCAATTGGGCGAACGATCAGATCCACGGATCTGATGCCATGTGCGAGAAGATGCGCGGCAGCCGACAAGCCCTTGCATGACGAATTTTCCCTTGGAAGGCGCATAGTCACTGCGGGCAACGCTCACCGAGCAGGTTGTTGATCACTGCATTGTTGGAGGAAACCTCGTCGCGCTATGTCAGAAATGACCCCCCTCGACTCCTTCGTGCTCGCACTTGCGCGCGAGAAAAAATCAGCCGGAAAAACCGAGCGGCATCAGCGGTCTATGAAATCGAGTCACTCTTAAAGGCGGAAATCGAGTCACTCTTATAGAGGAATCGAGTCACTCTTTCGGCGTCCGCACAGCCCTTGAAAATACTGGTGGGCCCGGCAGGACTCGAACCTGCAACCAGACCGTTATGAGCGGCCGGCTCTGACCATTGAGCTACGGGCCCGCCGCGACGTGGCTGCCAACGTGATACTCTGGCCAACACTCCGGGGAACACCATGTCGTTTGGGCATTACTTGCCGCAGGAGCTTATCGAAATAAACCCGTTGCAAACTTGCGGCCCTCGCGACGACTCTTCGTTATCATCTGTAACCTGATTTATCCAATCCGAAAGTGACTAGTTGGAAACTCGTGCGCTGGAGCAGCTAGTTACGACCAAGATGGAGTGGACGGCTCGGGCTGTACGCGCGGAAGGCTGGAGCGGGTGCCCGCCTGGTTTCGCCACTGTTTCGTGATTTCGCCGCATTGGTTCACTGATCAGCCAAGCCATACTGTCGCCGGCATGAAGGAATCCTTCAAAAACGCTGCTCAAATGCGTGTTTTCGAGCGCCCTGAGGCAGGCATCGCAGTAATCAATACCAGACATCGTCTATGTATGGAGCAAGCCGCGAGCGGGATCAGGCAAGCGGCTCTCCTGGTCGACAAGCCATTTGGAGAACGAGAGTCATTTAAGAATATGACGACTTTACGGGGTAATCGGCGATTTCACACAACACAATCAGCTGACACGGTGCGCACTCTTAAAGACGCCAGCTGCGAAATCTCTGTTGCTGCTCGACTTTAAAAAACGGCGCTCTACGAATCATGACGATGCTCGATGAAAACTTGGCTCGCATTCGTACTCACCGCAACAATATACACCGGTGTCGACGGCTGCTAAGGACGAGATTGTCGGATTTAGAACGCGCACTCATCGAGAGGCGCCTTGCAGACGAGCAGGCCGCGTTCAACTCTCTTTTTGCCAAGACCTTCCCGCTCATATTTTCACTTCCGAAAGATCTGGCCGATTCTCGGAACGCGCAAGGTGGCCAAGGTTGGGGGCACGCGTAAAATACTGAACAAAACTTTGGGCCGCACTCGAGTAAGTTAGACCCATTTGGTCAATCGCCGTTGGTGAAGAAAACGGTGCTGGGCGGTACGCATTTGGAGCCGCCGACCCCCGCACTGTTCACCGCTGCTTGCTTCTTTGTCCGAGTATCACCGGGGAGATTGGTGATTGAGGCGAAGTCGTATTACGTCGAACGGCGTCGGAGCCACGCCACTCAATTTTTGTCGCAACGTTAGTTGGACAACAAGAGGCTGGGATAAGCATTTGTCCGGGCCATGAAATCGCGAATTGCAGGATATCTAGCAGTCAACTGATTCGGTGTGGGTACAAGCGTTTCGGCCCCGTAATCAAGTTGCATCAGTTCGAGATAAAGTTGCCGATAGCGCTCGATCCTTATTGCCTTGCGATCGGGGTTAAAAAAGCTTGCTGGCTCTGGCTCGATAGGCACAAAGCCCAAGAGAAGCGAAGATCTCACCTTCTGCCCATCATCGGAAGCCGGCCTTGTATATGCGGCGGCTGGGGCCGGATCATCGATAAAGCTCGCGCCTAAGACGCGTTGCAGCAGATATATCCTCCTAGCCGAACGTTGGATGCTCTTTTTTTGATAGGGATCCTCAAGTGGTATGCAATGCGGGTTCTCCGCCTCGATCAGAATTCTGCGGGCGCCCATCTTCTGCGTGAATTTGGCGAAGAGTTGCTTCATCCTCTGGATGGGCACTCTTCCCCGATCGTTCGCGCGGATGGCAATGTATGGAACATACATCGACTGTGGCACCTTCGAATTTAGTCGAACCAAGCCAGCCCCAATTGCGCGTTGACTGCGAATGAGCAAGAAATAGCGAGCGATGCCAGGTCTGTGAAATAGCTCCTAGTCTATCGTCAGCCTCTAAGTCCGCTCCGTCAGTGAATGCCTCCCTGAGAATTGATCTTGCGCAGCGATACTGAGTTACTGACTCGACCGACACAAGGATATCGGATCCTCCGTCGTGATCGTCGGCTGACGCACTTCGTTTGTCGCACGTGTAGTTTGTCAGGTCGCGCGGCGGTGTTTGAGTAGACATGAGAGTCCAATTAAAAGATCGACATTGAGATAAGCTGCGCCCCCTCAGTCGTGCTCCTCTCGCGCATGGAGACGTTGTATCGTTGTGGGCACTTCAGCCACGAGACTCTAAGTTGGCTCAGAGCTTCACGGGGAAGCCATAAACATGAGTTTTCGAGGTGCGACCCAGCTGCGGACCACATTGAGCGGGCGGCCCCTCCGCGATAAGCCCAACGCTTCGGGGTCGCCCTGCATCACCGGGTGGTCGGGAGGGACGGTGATGATGGCCATGACAAAGCAAGCATTATGCCGGACCAGAATCGAGCGACTGGATACGGTCAGCGCGAGATGTGTTCGAGAAGGTGAGCGGTGCTGTGTCGATTTGCTCAATTTGTCTTCAAGGCGACAATCGAGTGGACTGTTCTGAACTTCAGCGAAGCATTGCGAGCTTGTCGATCGCTGCGCGGGCGTTCATAGGGGTACAGTTTTTAGCAACGGTGACGACGACTGTGCGGATGAACGTTGCGAAGCGCGCCCGACCCCGTGCCGGCGTGAATCGTCCCGATCGGATCGTCCGTGGCCCGGACTTTGACGAGCTCAGGGTTTGACGGCCTCGCACCTTGCCGATCGGCCGGGCGCAAACTTAAGTATGGCGACCAGACCCGAGTGCGGCGAAACCATCCCTGGTGCTCAGCGCGATCAGATTGCACGCGCGGCACCGCAGCTTGCGCGCGTCCTCGATCAGCACCACTCTGGTGGCGGCGATTTCGATGATTAATGCGTTTGTCACGGTCCGTTCGCCGCTTGGGCGGCATAGACCGACAAATCTTCACGACGTCTGGGCGGGATAGGCTGAGATCTGCGCTGCGACCACGTCCGCGCACAATCCGAGATCATGGATCGAGTGATGCCTGCCACAGAAGATCAGTTATTCACGACGTGTCGGACTGCGATGCGATCAATAGCTGTCCATTAGCGAACAGCGCCAAAACCTGCCTGTCGTTCCAAGCGAATAGGTGTATCTTGGGTCCGCAATCTCGCGTGTCGTGAGAGTGCCTGCACAGCCGAAAACGGAAACTACGTCTGCGTAATGTGAGCCCAGCTGTACAGCAGCTAGCTCCAGCTCTGTGACGCCGCAATGCTCGGCAGGGAGCGACCGATCGTCAACTGACCTGTAATTCTCATCCAGGTCATCAGGCGCAGGCGGATCGCCGATAACCCCAGTGGACGGAGCGCTAGCATGTGCTGGTCGAGGCCAGCTCGAGAGCTGGACCGCCTGCATGAGCAGCCATCCGGACGCGGTGATCATCATGACCCGCAGGATCGTTTGCCGATTGATGAGATGGCCGGTCATTGCGAACGGTTGAGATACCTTCATCGAATACATTCGTTGGAAGGTTCAAGGTAAGTAGGCGTCAGAGGCGCTCGCCAATCGTGATGACGCCATGTGCAGGAGTGAGATTCACTGATAGGTAGGACATGATGACGAGCCTAGCGCGATCGCAGTGGTCTCAAAATTTGGCCTAGTCAGGTGGTAATGGATGGGGCGGACTCTATGTCATCTAGACGGACACGGCGGTCCGCCCCTACATCACGGCGACGGCTCCGTAATGGTATTGCACATCAAGCAAGCTCTATGCCGAACTGAGAACCCCAGAACTTGCTGGTGCATCGAACTTGAAAATGATCCGAAGATAGTCAGTCGTATGCAGCGTCAATTCAAGATCTTGCGCGCGTTGTCTGCAAGAGAGGCTCTGCAAATTGCGACGCTTCAGTGAATCATTTTCTGTCTCTGCTGCGCTCTTAATGGCTGCCTTGCCATAGTGTGCCTGGTGAGCGCGTTACTTTCCGAGCGGCATATGAGTGCGAAACGGCTTGCGGTCTCACCCCGCTCGCAGGTACCCCTGCCGCGAGCGTTCTAACTGAGACCTGAAGAGTTGCCTGGCCGCACTGATTGCGGTCTGCATCGCGCGCCTAGGCGAGGCATCCTGCTCCACTCTATTTGGGCGCTTTGCTGGCCTGTCTGGGTGGAGGCGGCGAAACTCTAACTTACCCCGAAGGGAGGGCTGTCAAGCAAGTGACCAAACTCTGCTGAGCCAAGAGGGCTCCGCGGGGTGTCTCCTAAACCACGTCGCGATTTCCTTCTCTCAATAGAGCGATCTCTGGTCCTCGTTATTTTAAGTCCCTATTCGAAAGAGGTTGAATCGAGCGTGGCGTCAGGTTGTAAGCAGGATGCGAGAACGTCGGCCACTCGAACATTACAAATGAAAAATCAATGTCTCGCTCCACGTCTTGCGGAATGCTCGGCGGGCAACATTTTAGGATTAACGACAGGAGGTGACCGACGCAAGTCGGCGCTCTGGGCGGCCGCGTTCGTTTTCGCGTCTACATTTGTCGCCGAGCCACACGCTGCGCAAGCTGAGCCCGCTAGCGACAGTCTGAATTGGTTGTCCCGCACGAAATCAAACGGCGCCTCCGCAGTCGCCGTCAAAAGGTCGATCTCTCCGTTTTGGGACACGTGGATCAGAGCCGACATGACTGTGGCGCACGAGCCCACCACGACGTGGATTTGCTAGCGGAGAAAGCGGCTAACGGCGGCAACGTGCCGCAATCCTCTGGTATTTCCTGGGCTGCAGCCACCGTCCCCGGCCCAGGCTCCTTTTGGGACAAAACGCGGTGGATCCGCGCTTTGATTCGGGCGAGCAGAGTAGCAAGATCGCAACTTCGCTCATCAGGTCGGTGCCGCTGCAGAGCGATTATTCGCCGGCATTGCAGATTGAAGGCGGTCTGATCCAGAAGGGGCAGATGCCGCTCCTCGGGATGCTCGGGCAAGGGTCGCGCAATTATGAGACTCATCACTCGGCCAAAGTGACAATCACGGTATCGGCACGAGCTTTGTCGTTGGCCAAGCCATGTCGACCACCGACGACAAATGGCTGCGTAGCTTTGGGGCCGAGCAGACGCTCTTCAAGGGGGGGCACGATCTCCATCGACATCGGAGAGACCGCACAGATCCTCAATGAGGACGTTTCGTCAAGCGGCGGGCATAGCGTTCGGCAGGAAGCAGACCTCGCCATAGCATTCGGCGGTTAAATGGCGAGGTTTCGTTGATGGCTAGAGAACCTGCGGGAACGCGGAGCTATTGCCATTCGACGTGTCGTGAGTCCTGGCGGCTTCCAGACATTCCTTGGTGAGGTTCTCGACAATCTGAGGCGCGAAAGTGCCAGCCATTGCCGAACTGGCGCGGACGAAAGTGCAGCGACCAGCGTTTGTTAAGCTACCCCAGGATCCAAGCCGGGATTCACACAGCTCGCGGACGGCGAATCCTTGCTCACAATTGTCGGTGGATCCGATTGATGTGGCGACGGTGCGCCCGCGAGCGGGCGTGGCTCCGCCGAGATTGATGATGGTTCTTCGGGAGCCGTGACTCAGTACCGAAGTTGTTGTCGTGCACTTCAGCTCTATGATAAGCAGGGATTGGACCAGCTTTGAAAGGATTGCGTTATGAGTCTGACGCAGAGATTTGAGTTTCGGCAGTCGCTGGTGATAACGCCGCAGTTGATGCAGGCGATCAAGATGCTGCAATTGTCTAATCTAGATCTCACGACCTTCGTCGAGGAAGAGCTAGAACGCAATCCGCTGCTCGAGCCCGTTGATGACAATGAGCGCGCAACCAGTGATGTTTCTGACGAAACCAGATTATTTAGGGACCGCGAGGAAAGCGGAGGCGAGGACCATGAGCCCTTGGGCGTGACCGCCGAAACGTTTGACATCGGCCAGGAAGAATGGCCGAACTCTGATATCGGCAGCCGTGTTGAGATCGAACACAACGTTGTTTCTGAAGAAGCTGCCGAGGCGGGCGTTCGCAACACCCAGGATGCACCCACGAGCGTATACCCTGAATGGGGCGGCGGCGCCTCCGGTGACGAGGACTACAATCTCGAAGCCTTCGTCGCGGCAGAGACGACACTTTCCGACCATCTCGCCGAGCAGCTCGTGGTCGCGTTCACCGCGCCGGCGCAGCGCATGATCGGGCAGTATCTGATCGATCTCGTCGACGAGGCCGGCTATCTGCCGCCCGATCTTGGCGGGGCTGCCGAGCGGCTTGGCGCAACGCAAAGGGACGTCGAGGACGTTCTTACCGTGCTACAAAAATTCGACCCGCCCGGCGTCTGCGCACGTAGCTTAAGCGAATGTCTGGCGATCCAGCTTCGCGAGCTTGACCGCTACGATCCCGCGATGCAGGCGCTCGTCGAGCATCTCGATCTCCTCGCCAAGCGCGACATCGCGAGCTTGCGCGAACTCTGCGGCGTCGACGACGAGGATATCGCCGACATGATCGGCGAGATTCGCCGCCTTAACCCGAAGCCCGGCATGAAGTTCGGCTCCGCGCGCCTGCAGACCATGGTGGCGGACGTCTATGTGCGTTCGGGTCCCGACGGCGGCTGGCATGTCGAGCTCAACAGCGACACCTTGCCGCGTGTGCTCGTGAACCAGACCTATTACACCGAGCTGTCAAAGAGGATCGGCAAGGACGGCGACAAATCCTATTTCGCCGATGCCTTGCAGAACGCGACCTGGCTGGTGCGCGCACTCGATCAGCGCGCCCGCACCATCCTGAAGGTCGCGACCGAGATCGTGCGCCAGCAGGACGGCTTCTTCACCCATGGTGTCGCACACTTGAGGCCGCTCAACCTGAAAGCGGTAGCCGAGGCTATCGAGATGCATGAATCGACGGTCTCGCGCGTCAGCGCCAACAAATACATCGCGACGAATCGCGGCACGTTCGAGCTGAAGTATTTCTTCAGCGCACCGATTGCATCGGCCGATGGGGGCGAGGCGCATTCCGCTGAAGCCGTCCGCCACCACATCAAGCAGCTGATCGATACGGAGGAGCCATCCGCAACCCTGTCCGACGACACGATTGTCGAACGGTTGCGTGCGTCCGGTATTGAAATCGCCCGGCGCACGGTTGCTAAGTACCGCGAAGCCATGCGCATTCCCTCTTCGGTACAACGTCGTCGCGACAAGCAGAGCACCCTTGATAACGTCCTCTCCATCGCCCTGTCCGATCGTTCCCGCAACACCGAGCCGGCCTGATTGCGCTCAAAGCTAAAGGATGATCCGGACCTGAAGGCCCGCGTTAGCGCAAAGTGTGAAGCGGTTTTCCGGAAAGATCATGCGCAGACAACAACCTAAAGCGCGATGACGATTCTCCTCATCTCATCACGCTTTAGGCATCGATTAAGCGAGCCGTTGCCTCAGCTGCGAGACCTATGGGTGTATCGAGACTATTACGGGCCGTCAGCCAGGCTTTCGTGACTGGAGACAACTGGGATAGTCACATGATACCTGCCTATGGACAATCTCGTCGGGTGCATCAGCCGCATCTTTTGGTCAATGGTGCACGAGGACGAGCCGTGCACGGAACGAGTTTTGACAGAAGCTGAGATGAGGGATTTCTAAAAAAGTGGCATTCCAAGATCGCGTTTCGTGCGCCCGGAGAGAAGTGGAAAAGCGAGCTGAAAACAAACCCCGGCATTGCTGCCGGGGTTTCGTATTTCTGTTGAAAGCGTAGGACCTAGAAGTCCATGCCGCCCATGCCGCCGCCCGGGGGCAGGGCGGGGCCGGCAGCGGCCTTCTTCGGCAGCTCGGCGACCATGGCCTCGGTGGTGATCAGCAGCGCCGCCACGGAGGAGGCGTTCTGGATCGCGGTGCGGACCACCTTGGTCGGGTCGATGATGCCCTTCGAGACCAGGTTGCCGTACTCGCCGGCCTGTGAGTCGAAGCCATAGGCGTACTGATCCTTCTCCAGGATCTTGCCGACGATCACCGAGCCGTCTTCACCGGCGTTGATCACGATCTGGCGGGCCGGCCAGGACAGCGCCTTGCGCACGATCTCGACGCCGGTCTTCTGGTCGTCGTTCTTGGTGCGAAGGTTCTTAAGCTGCTCGGTCGCGCGGAGCAGGGCGACGCCGCCGCCCGGCAGGATGCCTTCCTCGACAGCCGCGCGGGTCGCATGCATCGCGTCATCAACGCGATCCTTGCGCTCCTTCACCTCGACCTCGGTCGCGCCGCCGACGCGGATCACCGCGACGCCGCCAGCGAGCTTGGCGAGACGCTCCTGGAGCTTCTCACGGTCGTAGTCCGAGGTGGTTTCCTCGATCTGCGCCTTGATCTGGGCCACGCGCGCCTCGATGTCGGCCTTCTTGCCGGCGCCGTTGACGATCGTGGTGTTCTCCTTATCGATTATCACCTTCTTGGCGCGGCCAAGCATGTTGAGCGTGACGTTCTCGAGCTTGATGCCGAGATCTTCTGAGATCGCCTGGCCGCCGGTCAGGACCGCGATGTCCTGCAGCATGGCCTTGCGGCGATCGCCGAAGCCCGGAGCCTTGACGGCCGCGACCTTCAGGCCGCCGCGCAGACGGTTCACGACCAGGGTCGCGAGCGCTTCGCCCTCGACGTCCTCGGCGACGATGACCAGGGGCTTGCCGCTCTGCACCACGGCCTCCAGCAGCGGCAGCAGCTCGTTTAGCGAGGAGAGCTTTTTCTCGTTGATGAGGATGTAGGCGTCGTCCATCTCAACGCGCATCTTGTCGGCGTTGGTGACGAAGTAGGGCGAAATGTAGCCGCGGTCGAACTGCATGCCCTCCACGACGTCGAGCTCGGTCTCGAGCGACTTGGCTTCCTCGACGGTGATGACACCCTCGTTGCCGACCTTCTTCATGGCGTCGGCAAGGAATTCGCCGATCTCCGCGTCGCCGTTGGCGGAAATCGTGGCGACCTGGGCGATCTCTTCGTTCGAGGTGACCTTCTTGGAGTTCTTCTGGAGGTCCGCGACGACGGCGTCGACGGCGAGGTCGATACCGCGCTTGAGATCCATCGGGTTCATGCCGGCGGCAACCGCTTTGGCGCCTTCCCGGACGATCGCAGCCGCGAGCACGGTGGCGGTGGTGGTGCCGTCGCCGGCCGCGTCAGCGGATTTGGAAGCGACTTCGCGCACCATCTGTGCGCCCATATTCTCGAACTTGTCGTCGAGCTCGATCTCTTTGGCGACGGTGACGCCGTCCTTGGTGATGCGGGGGGCGCCGAACGACTTGTCGAGCACGACGTTACGACCCTTCGGGCCGAGCGTGACGTTCACGGCATTGGCGAGGACGTCGACGCCGCGCAGCATGCGGTCGCGGGCGTCGACGCCGAATTTCACTTCTTTGGATGACATATTAGTTTCCCTGAGTTGTGTCATCTCACCCTTGGCGCCTGGCAGGCGTTCCTCAGAGGTGAGCGATGCGAGCGGGTTGAATTAAGCGACCTTCTTTTTGGCCGACACGTCGGTGAGAACGCCCATGATGTCGCTTTCCTTCATGATCAAGAGCTCCCGGCCGTCGATCTTAACCTCAGTGCCTGACCACTTGCCGAACAGCACACGATCACCGACGCCCAGATCGATCGCGATCAGCTTGCCGCTCTCGTCGCGGCCACCGGGGCCAACGGCGATCACTTCGCCCTGGGATGGCTTTTCCTTGGCGGTATCGGGAATGATGATGCCGCCAGCGGTCTTCTCTTCTGCGTCGATACGCTTGACCACGACGCGATCATGAAGTGGACGAAAGTGCATGCAGTCCTCCTAAAACATTTGCAGGAGTTGAGGATCTCAACCTTGTTAGCAGTCTGTGCCCGCGAGTGCTAACGCAGGCGCAGCTGAAATAGGATGGGGTATTTGTGGGAGCAAGGGCTGCCAGCAAAAAATCAGCTCTCATAAGCGAGTCTATTTGAATCATTAGCGTTGCTAACTGGCTCGCGCGCAATGAGCGCAGTGTGACTGTTCGGCCGAGGTCTGCGTCGATGTCGCGACGGATGATCTAGGCCTGGAAGAATCCCCAGAGATTAGTGCCTCGAGATTCTAAGTCATCGCTAATGCCATCCATCTGATTGACTGCTGGGATACCGGCTCCGACTGAAGCGAACGCTAGCGCTGATGAACGCGCTGGTAACAGGAGTTCGCCGTGGCTTGCTTCAGTGGACCGGATTCTCGTCGAGTTACCGCCATGTCCGCAACAGCGAGGGAGCGTGTACAGGTTCGATGATGCCCCCTCATTCTGACGATCTAGGAAATAAGCGCCTTATCTATCTTGCTCAATCGCTAACTTTGGCAGTTGACAACAGCTGGATGAAAGCGACGAGCCGCCGGCGGCGGCCTCTTCGGAGCTGAACGAAATGCGCGGGTTCGAACACAGGCATCACCGAGGGGAGACAAACCGCGTTATTGCGGAGCGGAAGCCTGGTGCAAATCCCGGCAAAAGCGGATCGACACGTCCCCTAGCTTCGTACCTCGGCCGAGCGGCCGCGCGAGGGAACTGATTCAACGCCAACACTCACGCAAAGCTCAATCGCACTTCATCTACTCTGCGGGGCGATGATGATCATATACGCATACGTTTCGCGTCCTACGATTGCAACTAGATCCGCGTCCGGGAGGCAAAGAGATGCAAGCGACCGCAGGTTCGCAGCACCTTCTTAAGACCGGTCGCGAGAAGAGTGGAGTGAGGGGCGGCACCGACGACTGGAAATACGCCGAGTCCGCCCCCGCATCACCCTTGGGAGCGGAGGTGACGCGACTTTGAAGGTAGCAAACAATCCGATCATGCAGCTACTGCAACTATCTCACACCAGGATGGCACGCATACGGGTTGAATCGGCCGCGACGTTAGGTTGTATGCTGCGGAGCCCTTGATTGTCCGTCCTGGCTATGCGCAGAAAACCCTGACTGTTGACGACGAGCGGAAGCGACGGACAAAGAAAATTGCAGACAAGCCGAAAGATGCGAGGCTAACATCGATCAGAAACAATAATTCGATTTCGTCGTTAGTAGGACCGCTCAAGGCGACCAACCCAGGTCTTCAATCTCGATAGTGCGTCAGCCGCCCTCTTTTCTGCTCCTAGGCTTCTCTTCTCGTTGGATAGAATTCATCCATGCTGCTCGATCGCAATGACCGCGCCAGATTGGTCAGGCGATCGGGACCCATCTCTTCCAAAACGCGGTTGCGTTCATGCCGGAGCCCTCGTCTGGTCTGAACTTGACTGAGCTCGTTAGCCTGAGTTCGGTCGGAGCGAAATTCAGGCCGCAACGAATCTAGTTCTCGTCCTTGTCTGTACAGATCCGACTGCGTCAGCCGCTCGATCATTGTTCGACGTCTGACAGCGCGGCACAAGTGTGTGAGATCCAAAACACTTGCGTGCTGTCGCGCCTTCTCGGCTCCTTTGCGAAGCGCGATAAGGCGCTGACAGCTCGCGGGGGATGCTGGCACGACCCTTGCTCCCTCTCACCGTAGGCCAATCGAGGCCAGTTGGAAGGAGCTGACCATGAGCAGCACGACAGGATCTTGGGCTTACGGAGAGAAAGCGCCCATGCCAAGTCAAGAGCAGACCAAAACGAAAGAAGTTCGTGGCTCTTCGAGCCGCGGCGGCTTTGGAGCTATGCCGCAGAATGCAAGAGCTGCAGCAAAAACCGCTAAGGGGCGCTGACGAAATCGGGCGCACGACTGCCCGGTTATGCAGGGCCGAAAGTGCGGTACCGCTGACCTCGCCCTGCCCCTTGACGGCAGGGCGAGGAGGCGTCGCTGCTTTGGCCATTTATAGGAGCTGGCAACCGCAGTTGCTCATTGCATCGCCTAGAATGAATGGGTTGGATGGGAATTGACGGGCCATTTGCGATAAAATGGAGCCCTCCAAAATACAAGATCAGGTGGATTTTGCTGCCTTTATGTCGCGAGTAAGCCACACCGATCTGTACAGGTACGAAACAGGCGGCCGTCAGATCTTCGTTTTCAACTCTCCTGAATTGGTTCGGCCCTTTTATGAAGACACTGATTGTGACGATATAAGCGAGCACCGCTACAGAAAAATTGTGAATGCATATGCTCCATCTGCGTTCCCACTGTTTTAAAACTGAAAGCAATTTCCGCCGGTCATGTGAAGCCGTACGATACAATTCTAGCTGAGCTAAGTCAGAGCGCAGCTGGCTTTCAAGAGCGTGTTCCGCCATTCGTCGCAGATCAAAGCACGATCGAGATCTCACATGAGATCAAACGCTGGATGCTGATCTTGATGGCCAAATTGCTTTACAATTTCGATATCTCCCGCCACGCCGACGAGTTCATCGTGAGAGAAAGTTTTATAGAGGAGTGGCTAGCGAATGTAGAACACGCCGATTGCTGGCCAAGAGGAGGAGAATCGACAGCGCGATCGAAGAGAATGAAAAGAGTTTCATAACGTTGCATTTCATAACGTTGCACTTGAAATCTCAAAGATCAAGTTCACTCATTACGACGAGAAACCCAAAATGCCGGGAGACCTGGTCGCGTATGCGATGATCCGTACGCTGATAAACGCTTTCCACGCATCCGCGACCTCCATAGCCTGGACCTTGATGCTTATTTCGGGAAGCAGTGTCGAAGAGGCCCTGTTTGAAGAAGCGGCGGCAGTCGGACCCGAGTTCGATTTTCGGAATTTTGGATCAGCTTCCAAGCTCCGGACGGCCTTGACGGAAAGCTTACGACTCTATCGTCCCGCGTGGATGCAAGGCAGACACGTACGGACGACTCACATCGTGGCCGAGATGAACATTCCTCAGGGCAGCGCAGTCATGGTTTGCGCGTACTCGCTGCATCGCAATGCAAAATATTGGAATCGTCCTGGGGAGTTTCTGCCGGAAAGGTTTAATGAACGCTCGACCTACGACGCCCGATGCTACCTGCCCTTCGGCGGAGGACACCATCTGCCCCGCATCTGGACTGTCAATTCCAATTTGAAATTGATTCTTGCTTACATGATCTGGCGGTTTCGCTTCACAGTGCATGGAATCGCATGTAAGCCTCGCGGGCTAATTGGGCTGAGATTGCATCCAGGTCTTTGGCTCAAGCTTAGGCCTCGACAGTGAACATCCGCTTTGAGCGGCGGGTGAAGCTTTGGTGCACGTCATGGATTTTCATGAGTGCACCGCCGTCGACGCGATCAACCTACTTGTCACGTCAAAGTGACCGCGAAATGGCTGCTAAACTTGCTGGAATCTCGCAGTCGTGCCTGTTTTAGGACTGATTGCTCTGGGAGCGGCCAAGCCCCTCAGGCGGGTGTGCCGCCTGACCTTGATAGCGCAATGGTCAAACACTTGATCAAGCTAGCCGTGGCAAACGGTTTAGCAAGAAAGCAAATCCCGCCAGCCTCGATTGCTCGAGCGCGGACCGCATCGTCTGGGAAGGCCGTGATGAAGATGAACGGCATGCGATGACCGAGGCTTCGCATATGCCTCAGCAGGTCAATTCCGCTCATCAACGACATTTGGACGTCGGTAATCACACAGGACGTCTCTGTCAATTCCGCAGCGCTCAGGAACTCCTCCGCGGAGGCAAAGGCGTGGACCAAGTATCCGTACGATGCCAGAAGGTTGCTCGTGGCGCCGCGAACGGATGGATCGTCGTCGATGACTGAAATGACGGAATGCTTGGGCAAACTGTTTGCTCGAGATCCGGGAAACTGCTCGCCGCGGTTGCGGCCGGCGTTGGAAAGTGAGGGCTCGAAGCAGAATTGAAAAGCATACTTAGGTTTGTACGTTCCCCTTTGGTCGAGAAATCCCGAGAGCTTCACTTATTCTTATGAGGTCAGCCAGCGACTTCGCGCCCATTTTGCGCATGACCTGGCCGCGATAGATTTTGACGGTAATCTCTGCCAGCCCGAGCTCGCCCGCCACCTGCTTGTTCAGCAGGCCGGAGGCGACCAGGGCCAGAACATCGCGCTCGCGTGGGGTCAGACTTTCGAGCCGGGATCGTAGGTCAGAGACTTTTTTTTCGAGATCGCGCCGCTTGCGATCTCGTTCGATCGCGGCCCGCACCGCATCGAGCAGATCCTGCTCGCGTACCGGCTTGGTCAGGAAGTCGACCGCACCGCTCTTCATAGCCTGGACGGTCATGGGAATATCGCCATAACCTGTGATAAAGATGATCGGCGTGTGGATGTTGGCCTCAGCAAGTTCGGACTGCAGATCGAGGCCGCTCGATCCTGGTAGGCGGATGTCGAGAACGAGGCAGCTCGGTACCTCGGGCGGGTTCGCCTGCAAAACCTCCGCGGCAGAGCCAACAGCCTTGACCTTAAGCCCTACTGATTCAAACAGATTTGTAAGAGCCTTGCGCATCGAAGCGTCGTCGTCGACAATCAAGACGATCGGTTCATCGGTATCTGTGCGCGACTGCGGTGTTTGCGAAAACTCGCTCATGATGCACCCTCCTGGTGCACGCGAAGGTTCATGTGAAATGTCACGCTGCATCCCCTTTAAAAGTGCACCAAGCGCGTAAAAGCCGCCAAGAATGCTGGTGCGGCCAAATTATCCAATTTCGCTATCTGGGTCAGTATTGATCGCAAAACTGCCCATTTTGCGACTATATGGGCGATTCGGTTGCGGCAAAAGGACTACAAGCCCCGACCCGGCCCGTGTTGTGCGCGATCGAAGGCCTTGCTGCTCTGCCGCACGCCGCCTGAGGGCCTCACTGCGCCGGCGGTTGGAGGGGCCAATTCCGTATCCCCGACCGGACTGCGGAGGGGGGCTCGACATTTCTTGCCAGAGATGCCGGTGGACAGAGAGGACGTCCACCTTCCACGGGCTTAGCGTCTTGCGTTCTCGCCGTTTGCGCACGCGACTGTCGCCTCACCAGGCTCTCATGAAACGAGCCGCGTAGGGTCGGCCATCCCGTCTCGATCCCTCGCACCAAGAGGTGTCCCTCCCAAAAGGCGTTCTGAGCCAAGGTCTCATTGCGTTCAGCGAGCAGATTCGGATCTTCCCTTCGGGGAGGCGCATTCGTCCTTAACGACCTCGGTCGGCACTTGGGGCTCCCCCAAGGAATGCAGCGCTGCCTTCGGTTGAGCGTTGCCTAGCGCCGCGCCCACCTCCTGGACCACCATTCTCCCGGCTGAGTAGCAGTCCCCGCGTCAAGCCCGGCAAGGGGCAGGTCACATTCCGCATTTTTTGCTGATGCCCGCAGAGAGCCGCGTAAGGCAGGGACGGATAATCTTGCAACACGTCTCCTTTGGCTTGGGTGGAATGGGACGAATGGTGGACTTTCCGCAACGGCCTGAGGGCCGGCGTCAGTGAGGCTCGCGGCCGTTCTTCGCGGAGAATCCAGTGACCAAAAAAGTATCTCCTATTCTCGGTCGGGCGATTTGCATCGGCTAGATAGACTATCGTCCGGACCAGAGGTTGGCGTCAGGACAGAGTCTGACGTGGGTCTCCTTCGCGAAAAACGCTGGCGCGTCTGCAGGGGGAGATCAGCTTAAGCAATGACTTAAGCGCGACGACGCCTATCCCAATCTCATCACGTGTGTGTACCGGGCCCCTCCAAGATCCGACGCATGAAGATTAGTGATTCCAAGCCATTCGATCAGCTTGCAGCGCACCTTGAATACATAAAAATCCGAGTGATCCAAATCGAAGAAAGGCCAGCCTTCGAGCCCGCATGGGCGGTTTGTCTCACCGACTTTCGGAATCGAGAAGAAGCATTGCTGATCCTGGTTGTCCGATTTGCGACCTGCTGTCAGGGCCAGAACACGTCCGGCTAGCAGATAGCCTTGTAATTCAACGTTCTCGGGTTGGCATAAGCTTTGTATGGCAGGACTTAGTGAGGACAGCCGCTCGAAGGACTCCCAAGTGTGACGAGGATATCAGATGCCGGTGTGCGTGGGCCGCAACTTCGGGATCCTCAACGTCGGCAGCACCTGGCCCGGCGCTCCTGCGGGATGTTGCCAGCAAGGTTGAGCACGTCGAAATCGAGTTTGCTCCATGACGAGCCAGTGATCCCGATCTCTGTATGCGGGCCATCAACCGCATACTTACAGAAAGTGAGGTGGCGCGCTGGTGCAGACCTAGCTGCTCTCGCCGGTCGGGAGCTGCGGACGAGCACCGAACCTATCGGTGGCGCTGACGCCTGCCGTTTCTGAAGGGACTGGGCAAGACTCTGACAATGCATCGTTCGGCAGCGGTCCCGGCTCGAGGCAGCGGATACTCCTTTCCTAAAGCAGAGATGATAGGGCCGGCGAATTAAACCGGCCAGCGGTGTTGTATGGATAAACGAGTGAAAAAAGAAGTGCTGGACTTCCAGCACAAGCGCACGACACCGTTGGATTATCATCAGCTCGTTATCGAGTTTGCTGAACTTGCGAAGCTCGCATGGCCAATGGTGCTGACGCAGCTTGGGCAAGTCGTGATGATGACGACCGATCTCGCGCTGATAGGAGGCCTCGGTCCCGAGGCGCTTGCTGCGGCAGCACTGGGTGTCGTGATCTTCCTCATCGGTTTCACACTCGGCGTCGGTTTGCTGGCCCCGATCGCGCCGCTGGCAGCGCAGGCGTTCGGAGCGAAAAACCTGGCCGCGCTCAGACGCACGGTGCGCATGGGACTTTGGGCGGCCCTGCTGCTATCGCTTCCGATCATTGCCTTTGCGCTAAACGGAGAACGAGCACTCCTCACTTTCGGTCAAGCGCCCGAGGTGGCGCGCCTCGCGCAGCAATACCTGCTCGGACTAGCCTTTGGCGTGGTGCCGGCCCTGGGTTTTCACGGGTTTCGCAACTTCATGGCTGCGGTCCACCGGCCGCAGCCGGTTTTGTGGATTACGATTGGGTCCATTCCTCTCAATGCGCTCATGGCTTATTTGCTCATCTATGGGAAGCTTGGCCTGCCGCCACTTGGGCTTTTCGGGGCCGGCCTTGCGAGCAGCTTCGTGAACTTTACGATGTTCTTGGTCGTGTTGTGGTTCGCAACAATGCGCTCCCCTTTCCGCGACTATCACGTGCTGGCGCGTCTGCGGCAATTCGATTGGCCGTTCATGAAGCGTTTAATCGCGATGGGAATTCCGGTCTCATTCATTGTTTTGCTGCAAGGCGGACTGTTTTTGGCCGCGGGGCTCCTGGCCGGCCTCGTCAGCATTAGAGCGCTTACTGCCCATCAGATCGCCCTTCAGGTCGACACGGTCCTATTCGTGGTTCCAGTAGGCATAAGCACGGCGGCGGCCGTGCGCGTCGGTCACGCCGTAGGTCGCCAGGACGGTCCGGGCGTCAAAAGAGCTGGGATCATTGCTATACTCCTTGGCATTATGGCTGCTGCGGTACTGACTATCGCGGTTGTCGCCGTACGGTTTGAAATCGTCGGCCTGTTTGTGGACGATACGACTGAGGGTGCCGACGCGACGACAGACTTGGCGGCCAACCTCCTTTTGGTCGGCGCGAGCTTCTTTATCAGTGATGCCGCTCAGCACATTGCGGCGGGCGGCTTGCGTGGACTGAAGGACACTCGCATCCCGCTTCTTTTCGCCTGCGTAGCTAATTGGTTAATCGGCTTCACCCTTAGTTACGTGCTCGGTTTGAAGATTGGACTTGGTGCGATTGGTATCTGGATTGGTTTGTCAGTTGGGACGACCATCTATGCGTCTTTTCTCGTGACGCGTTTCCTGCTGCTGGCGAGCCGGTTTGCTCCGCGGTGTCCCGCAACCTCGTAAGTCAGGCATATGGTCAAGCAGAATTCCCAGAACCAGCAACGGGTTTTGGCTTCTCCGCTACCCAAAAGACCCTCCGGTTCGAAATATGATTCTGGTTTCTGACAATCTTGTCGTGCGAGCCTAGTTTCGTGCACGCGGAACGGTCCTTGTTCAGTGACATTCGATATCAATCGGGCAGCGGCACATTGAGCACCGAGGCATGGACTCGCCGAGATTAGTTTGACCGATCGGTCGGTATGCCTCGGCAAGCGCGCGCGCGCCTCGTCGCCTTTCGGTTGGAGGACTTTGATCCCTCGCGGTCACACCATCTGCTTTGTTCCGGAGCCGGTCACCCGTAGCGGGTGCACTTTCGCTTTCTCTTGGGGCCCAGTCGGTCCGGCGTCGCCAAGGTACGCCTGCCGTGCAACGAGCGCCTTCGTCTGTACGCGCCGAAGTTATTCTTGCCTTGCATATTCACCAAACACATGCGCCCGCTGTACGGCTGCCGTCGCAGCCGGTCAGATCTGCGCATAGCTCAGCAGGGGTCCGAGAGTGAAAGGGCAGTGCCTTCGAGGTGACGGGTTCATAGCCGCGAGAGAGTCTCGCCGGCGCCCGTTCTCGGAGATTAGCGATGTCCAAACGGCATCCTCGCAGCGGGACCGGGCAGAACCGGGCAGGCCTTTATGACGAAATTACCGATAAGATCATTGCCGAGCTCGAGGCCGGCCGAGTTCCATGGGTGCAGCCTTGGGGGACAGCGGCGGCAAAGGCCCCGCTTGCCATGCCGAACAATGCCTCGACCAAGCGGCACTACAGCGGCATCAATGTCCTGATCCTTTGGGGCGCGGTCATCGAGCGTGGCTTCGCTGGTCAGAGCTGGCTCACCTTCCGCCAGGCGCTCTCGCTCGGCGGTCATGTGCGAAAGGGCGAGCGTGGTACGACAGTGCTTTATGCTGACCGCTTCGTACCGAATGATGAAAAGCGCCGAGCTGCAGAGACCGGTGAGGAAGCGCTGTCGATTCCCTTCTTGAAGCGTTTTACAGTCTTTAATGCGGATCAGTGCGACGGCCTGCCTTCGGAAATCGCGGCTACTGCGCCTCCTCGGCAGCAGGGAATGATCGAGCCAGCTGTCGAAGCCCTGATCAAGTCGACTGGCATTGAGTTCCGCATGGGCGGTGATCGTGCCTTCTATGTGCCGACAGAAGACTATGTGCAGGTGCCGCCGCCGCAGGCCTACTTCGAGCCGATCAATTGGCATCGCACGGCGCTCCACGAGCTTGGCCACGCAAGCGGTCATTCTTCACGGCTCAACCGCGATCTCAGTGGCTCTTTTGGCACCAGGAAGTACGCGTTTGAGGAGTTGATAGCGGAGCTGTCCGCCGCGTTCTCCTGTGCCTCGCTCGGAATCGTTCCGACAGTACGGCATGCCGACTACGTCGCCTCCTGGTTGGAAGTTCTGCGGGAGGACAATCGCGCGATCGTTCGTGCCGCAAGCCAGGCTAGCAAGGCCGCGGACTATATCCTCGGCTATTTGCCCGATGCGGTGATCGCCGAGACGATGGAGGGAGCTGAGGCCCCCTGAACCGCTTGTCTCAGGCTTCTCATGCAGAGCAAGAAGGATTGCCAGATATCTGCGACGGGTCGGAAGCCGAAAGAGGTCCTCGGCCGCCCGTCGTGGAGAAACGAACAGCTCAATGAACGACTCAATCGTCTTCGCGCGACATTCCTTCAAACTGGTGTTGAGCCGGTCAGGCTTGAATGAATGCGGGGTAAAATCGAGCAACTCACATTGCTTAACGTGCCAATGCCGAAATCTCTCAAACGTTCGACGGGCCTGAAAGCCATTTAGGTTCTCGCGGCGCCACCTTCCTGGATTGCGGCCGATCATAAGATCAAAACATTGAGCTGACAGGAAAGCTAGTCCGATAGAGGCCGCGACATGCGTTCCACTCCACGCGCTACGCTCGCATTTTGATCAAGAAGTCGTTGACCTGCCCCCTCCAACGAACTCAGATTGTTGCTCAGCTTTTGGACGTTGTCCACGACCTGGGCGGCCGATGAGCCAGAGGCGCGCGACGCATCGTTGAATACGTCTATATCTCGGGATGCCTCGCCCGTATCCGACCCTTCCTTCCCTCCGCCGACGGGACGTGACTGAACTGTTCGTAGGCCAGTTCTGATACATCGCATTCTTTGGGGCAGGCGGTCACACCATCGACGATCAAGTGGCGGTCACTTTAAAGCAGCCTCGCGGCCCGCGATGCGCATGATCCAGTCGGTGCCCCTTCTAAAAATCGGTTGCCCGCCCATTCCGTCGCACAACAGGTACTATTCGATAGCCACGCTACTTCAGTTCACGGAACCAGCCGGACCCGGTTGGACCTGCTTGCTGGAGCTCGCAGGATAGAGTTGGTACGCAATGCGCGTATGCGCGACAATGCAAATGCAGCCTACTTGCGATCTTAGAGAAGAGGCCGCCAAATGGCGGCCCATGAAAGTCAGATTTCGCGCTAGGTCAAAAAATTCACATGAAAAAACCAGCCCCGGGTAAAACAGATAGCGATGCAAAACAGATCTGCGGTGCGAAAAAGCTACGACATTTTGCCGACGGACAGCAATATCATTTGTTCTGCGCCTACCGACACAGACAGGGGCTGGAGCGAAGCCTCCCGGTCAGGAAGGGATAGCGGCGGTGTTCAAAACCGCTTGCGACCTGGCAGGAACACCCAATCCCAATCCCGACGCTCTCTGAATGTCGTACCCTTGACGAGAGTTTGATCAGGATTCGGTCGGCGGATCAGAAACTCTATGGGAGCAGCAATGGTCATGCGCGCTGTGTAAAGGGCCGCCTCGCACGAGCATGATCAGTCCGCGGCCAGGACAGAGGATCGGAAGTTAAAGGTCAACTTTTTGTACTAACGGGGCGTGCTCATAGATGTCGCTTCGTTCTAATACGACCGTCATTGTGCAGCCGCAGCAAATGTCATGATTGGCCGAAAGCAGATAACTCCTCTTCAAGGCGCAGCTTTGGTACAGGACCTTACCCGTCTCTGGGACTGGTGACATGGATGAAGTGCACCAGCTCAGCACGGGCGTCGAACTCAAGATCTGCTAAAACCATGATGACAGCTTCCGCACCGCTGCTTGCACGCCGTATGTGTCACGTGTCGCGGTGTATCTTGGTGCCAGCCCTTGCCCGGGGGCGCAGAAGCAGACGGATACGGTGAATAGTGGCACTACGTCCGCCCCTACCGCAATAGCCGATCAAACGTGTATCCCCCTTCCTCCCAGAGCTATGATACCTGCAATCATTGCTGGCGAGGCAGCAATTGGCCAGATGATGGTTGAGCCCCGCACGCCCGAACGGGATGAGATAAGCGCGACATTATAAACAATGGGTAAGAAAAATTGCCGCTGCTGAAATTGGTGGGACCCGCCCGAGGCCGTCAATGCGGCGATGACTAAGAAGCTCATCGCCGGGCCGAGCCAACCGAAGACCAGAATGCGTCTCAAGTCGGGCATCCTCGTCAGCATCTTCAGCAATCTCGCCTGCGTTGATTACGAACAGTAAAGTTATGCCAACTCCGCGACGGGCGTTTTCGGCGGATTCGGCGAGAGTTGTTGTCGGGTTGATGTCCGCTTCTGCCCGTAACCGCCAAACCGGAGTTGGCCATGATGAGCGTTGCGATCGGTCGAACTTCTATGATTCAAACTGATGCGCAATGAATCCGCCGATTATGAATTGGCTGCCATCAAGCCGGTGCGACCGAGTAAGCCGCTGGCGTTCCCCTGGTGAACCTAACGAAACGAAACTCCGCGACATACAATTCGGTGCGCGAGGTCGGTCGGGAGAATGGGACAGAGCCGTCCAGAACATCGCCGACGTCCTGGTGTATTTTGAAGGAGCACTCACGCGTCGCGTTTCAGACAACGTGTCTGGATCTGAACCACGCGAGATTATCACGAACAAAATGGCGAGATTTTCTTCAGTCCCGTCGCACTGACGGCGCGAGCCGCGCCGCCTCACGACTGGTACGGCGCTTGCTTAACGAGAGACGGAGCCACGTCTTCATTGCTCGCGGTCAAATACATTCGCCTATGATGACCCAAGGGCATCGATTCTTCAAGGAGGGACTGAAAACATGTCCGGTATTGCTGCTGCGTTTCTATGCTCCTCAAGCAATTCACGGGCAACGGTTTATGATCAGCTTAAGCACATGGTTCCGAAACTTGCCCTTCGTGGGCAGGCGGGAATCGGCGTCGCAACTTTTATGCATAAGGAGGGTGTTCGCTACGCTAGCGCGCTTCAGACATCGTGCGATTCGGTGCTCATCGAGAACGGTGAAGACGATCCGAATTTTATACCCCATGTTGCAATCGCTCATATCCATAGCAAACGCCGCGGGATCAGCGGTGGCGACCTTCAGCCAATTCATATAAATGCGGGCACTAGCCGCCATTTGTCAATTTCTATGGATGGAGCTTTGGTCAACGGCGGAGAACTCAGGGGAGAATTGCTCGCGCAGGGCCGTAGGTTAAGCGGCAACACAGACGCTGAGCTCTTGCTGAAGTGGATTGAATGCTCTTGTCAAAGAGACTTCTGGCGGCACGGCCTACCCGTCAACTACGAAAAAATCTTTCGGGAGATTGATGGGCGGTTTGATGGCGCAATTAGCGCCCTTATTCTAGACGGAGAGGGGAATCTCATTGCGTATCGTAATCGACGTGGTTTGCGACCACTGGAAGCAATGCAAACGGTTGACGGGTGCTTGCTCTTTGCTTCGGAAAATTGTGCCTTTTCCGGCCTAGAGGGTAAGAACGAACGGATCTTGCCGGGGCACATCAAGTTTGTAGACGGGAAAACGGGGCATTGCGTTGAAGGTCCCGTGAGCAACCGGCGATACAAAGCCAAACTCTGCGCCTACGAAACTCTCTACTTAGGAAATCCGAACACATCGATCGAAGGCCAATCACATCTCGAAACCCGTTACAACATCGGGTTCGCCCTTGGTGGCATTGTTGCGAAGCGACTGCAAAAAGAACCGAGCTCGGCACCCATTATTGTTTCCTCCATGCCGCATACTGGGGGGCCGTACGCCGACGGCCTGTTTGCATCTCTTGCCGACTACGGCGTGTTCGCCCAGCGTCAGGAAGTCGCCGCAACAAAAACTCTTCAGCGAACTCTCATTGGCACATTCAGCGACCGAAGGTCTCGCATTGCTCAAAAGTACCGCGCCTTGGGAAATAGCCTTGCGAATAGCACGATAATAATGGTCGATGAGGCCCTCATTCGTGGGGACACGAGCGAGGCTGTCACGAGTATGCTGCTTACGGCGGGAGCCAAGGCCGTACATTGGGTGTTTGGATCGCCCCCTATAGTGGCTCCGAACTACTACGGCATGGGTATCGATACGCTAGATGAATTGGCATTTTGGCGGATATGGAAAGAATTGTCGCCCGAACAGCGCAAGCAGGCACTTCGCTTCCACAGAATGGAGCTGCAAGTTCTCCAGACCATCGAAAGTAGCATTGCGGCATCTATCAACGCAGCCACGATAACATATCTGCCTTTCCTGCTCCTAAGATCTTTGCTGCCCCGGACGCAAAGCGGCTTCGATTTGTCCCCGTTTACGTTCGAGATGCCAACCCCTGCAGGCCAAAAGCGGGCCGAGAGAAGCTTGCGCGAATTAATGGCCGATGTTCGATGCTCCGAATCGCCCCCCTCTTGTGATCAGACGATGAAAGCCGTTCTGAGTCTTTGATTGTCGGCTCAAGGATGCGCAGCACGGCGTGGTCCGAGGCGATCGAGAACTGAGAAATGACGAGACCGACGCTTGGCGGCAGCCCAGGTTCTTGGCTTAAATCAATCTGGGATTATCGCGGCGCGGTCCAGGCCGACAAAGCGACATCGGCTCCGTTCATGAAAGGCGCGATGTCTGTGGATGTGCTTCTGCGAAGGCGGCTCATCCGGCAACTCCATGTGAGACGATGCTTGCTTCCAAATAGCATGCAACGCTCGTTGTCAATCTATCGCATTTTACCTCAGTTTCTTGGATCGCCCTCACTGCATGACAGCGCTTTACAAGCGAACCTCGCGCGCCTTGAGGTGAAATCGCATAGCACACTTCACCCTGCCATACGTAGGGGCCCTTTGGGGCGGTAGACCAATCCGTATCTTTTTATCTTTGTCGCGCCATGGATGCCCGGCTGACATTTCAATGTTGAGAGCCTGACAACGTGTCGCGGCCCATTGCAGTGCGTCGACCGGCATGCGTGCGTGTTTCTTTCACGTTGCGCAAGGAAGAAGATATTTTACACGTGGCACGCCGATTGCTGGAATGTTAAAGGGCTGCCAACTGCAAGCTGGTCGTAGCGGCAGGTCCCAAGGGAGCAGGCGGCAGTGGAGAGCGAGCTTATGTTTTCCGAGTTTGAAAACCAGTCAATTATCCAGGAAGTCAAGAGGCTCAGTCTTCCGCACTCTCGGATCAAATACCTTGCCCGGCTAGCTATGCACAAGCCGGAGAGGATGTGATTCTGGAAGGAATATTTGCTGCGAGACTCTGCAAGAGCCAAAGGTCCTGGGAAAGTGCTTTCTACGTCGAGATCGGCGCCAATCACCCCATCTCTACCTCGAGTGCCTATCTTATGTACCAGAAAGGCGCGCGTGGTGTTCTGGTCGCACCCAATCCTGAATTGGGGGCACTGATCCGAAGGGCGTGACCGAGAACGTTCTCATTCCGGCAGTTGTCTTGCCTGCTCCGCAGGCGTTCGCCACGCTCTTCATCGGAAGCGCCCATAAGCGTTCCTCTGTGGATGAAGCACATGTCAAAAGTTTCGGCGACTTCGATGGCTTGGGAGGTATACGCGACCGCATCGAAGTGAGCGCTGTCGGCATCAACGATGCTATTGATCCCCTATGCAGCCAAAATCGACTTTTTATCGATCGATTGCGAAGGACTGGATCACGATCTGATCAAAGCCAACGACTGCGAGCGGATCAGACCCGCTGTCATTCAGTGCGAGCCGAGTGAGCACTTTCTTGAGGGCAACAGGGCACGGATCATCAATCTGATGGAATGTAGGTCTTACCGGCTTACTGCAATGACAGACATCAACGTCATCTTCGAGCGAGTGACTTGATGCAGCTGTATCGCCAAACCCCAACACCTCCCGGATAGTGTCGCCGCAACATCCGACTCGTCGGGCATTATGCGCGGACAGCCGATCAGAAGGTTTCGCAGTTTCGGCTGATGCATGCTCGGCCTTCTTGCGGGGCGATTGCTGGATTAGGCGAAGCAGGATCGCGCTGGCGGCGACCATGGTCAAAGAGGAGCGCTCTTGAACCATGCGCAGCCGGTACTTGGGCCTCGAATGCCCCGTATGCATTCGGCTTGATCGCGCCAGCCCTGGCGGCCATGATCTCCCTTTGTAGACCGGATAACGATTTGGGTTCGATAATGGGGCGTGAACGCCCGGATGGACCCTTCCTCCCGACCTTTGATCTGCGCGCTGTTCGATTGCCATTTCAGGGCGACGTCCCGCATAATCGTCGTCTTCGCCCGCGGGTGTTGAGTGGACCAAGCACCCGTCCAGTGTGTGTCGATGCCTGATGTGGAGCGCCTATTACCGAGCTCCTCAGGCACAGATCTGAGGCGGTCGGGGAACGTCGGCTGCGGCAAAGCCGCTGCTGGGATCTTGTGAGCGCCAAGCCAAATGGGCGAACTAGTCGACAACGAGCAACAGGCGCAATCGGCTGCCATCGTATGAAGAGAGCTCGATGCCAGCGGAGTTGATGAGGGCGGTCCGAAGAGGATCGCACGAACTGCGCGCGATCACAGCTAGCCCGTCTGACTTCCATTTATCTGCTGGCGTCAGCTTGTGGACAGCTAAGCTGTCTAAGGGGGGATAAGGTCGAATGACCTGCAAGCAACGCAACACGTATGATCCAAAGGAGCAGGGTCGCTATGTACGGTCGAATTAACGATTGGTCCGGTAGTTCCTCGTATGAAAACTACCATGCTGAACACTCAGATTCCGAAAACCAAGACTTTTCGGATGCATTCTCTCGGATGCGATTGGAGGATGCAGCTGGTAGCTCATCTTCGCGTTATTCTCTCTCTTCAAGTCCGCCTGTGGTCGAGATTGACAGAACGACATTCAGGACAGAAGTGAGGAACTTTCATGGCGAGGAAATCAACCGAATCGCCGACAATCCACACGAGTACTCCCAATTCGTATCGGATAGAGCCAGGCGCACATCGGAGGTTGCCAAGGAGTATAGTATCAGAAGAGACTCCGATGATGCCAAATATTACAGCTACCAATTGGGAAATAGGAGCGTAGGGCTCCAAAGAACGGAGGCCGGATTCAGCATGACTGACTTCGAAAGCAACAGTTGGCGAGAACAGTTCCCAGGGGCAGATAGGGTCACCTCAATTGTCGATTTCCAGGTTGCTCATCCGCTGGTCACGAACGCTGGCGATATTCTGCTCGAGCATCAAATTCGGCAAGACGGCGAACGGCCTTTGGTGAACTGGCGTCCTGCCAATCCGGAAGCGAAAGCCCGGGCACAGAGCATGGGGTTCGTTGAAGTCGATAAGGACGACATGGTGCTCGATGCAGCCAGGTCCGGAAAGTGGAGAATCAACGACGACGGTAAATGGCAGCGTGCAACTAGTTCTCAGCGTTATCTATCTAAAGTGGTTGAAAGTGATGATGAGGTTGCACAATCGTCTGATTCGGATGGTGACTTCATGTAACGCGGATCTGCAACCACTCTTTCGAGATGGTCGGCTTACAGTCGAGGGTTGAGCCGAGCGAAACCGATCACCTCGACTGAATGAGGTGCACTTTAAAGACAGCAACGCGGTGCTTATGAGCTGCGGGCGATGAATACGTCAACAAAGCCCCGGCTTCAGGTCGGGGCTTTTCATTAGCACCTGGAAAGGAAGAATCATTCGCGCGGCAGGCGGCATTATGGCGGTTGCTCCAGGAGTGCTGTGCGTCAATGTTCAAAATCAGAGCGGTTATGATTTCTCGGTTTGATGAGGTAATCTGATGGCTACGAGCGTCTTCGGTCGCTTCGGTTGAACACACCAAAAAGATGTCACCGATATCGTACTAGTGGGTAACGCTACGAAAACTTCACGTCCAGCGCAGGCATTTTAAGGCGGACGGCACTAGATGCTGCCTGCTACTGGCGCGATTCAGGCATTGCGATTAGGACCGTTTGGCTGGGCGGCTGGTAGTGTCCTACTGTGTAACGGTTGCCCGCCTCAGCAAGCACGATCGACAGCTCGAGGTGGCCGCGCAGCATAGGATTGTTGGCAGCCATTGCGGGAGCTCGCCGATATAACGCTCGTGCCTCACGGTGGCGCCCCTCGTCATCGAGTACAACCCCCGTTCGCGCATTCAACACGGGCAGGACTGCGGGGACTGACAAGTAGAACTTGTCAAGCACCTCAAGTGCCTCATCCGAGCGCTTGTGAGCCAGCAGGGCTCAGGAGAGGGAGCGCAAGCACGGCGCCTCGTTGCTGCTTCAGCGTTTCGCTCAAAGTCTCCCGGCTATCACCGGCTGGAGAGCGGAAGCAATGCGTTCGTGCATAGCAGGATCGACCTCGTTGCTGCCTAGTGGATCTGGAGCGGGCATTTGTTGCGGTAAAAAAGCGGTCTTAGGCGAACCTCTGAGTAGCAGAAAGGTAAGTGTAGCAAGGATGGCTGAGTACATCGTCGAACCAAAGGAGAACGATTCGCCGTCCGACTTAACTCATGCAACTTAAACTACGATTTCGCGACCACCTGCTGTGCTTTGTTAGCTGGCTGCGGCGATCGGGTCACGACGCTCTCCTGAGGGGGTGTTATGTTTTGAAGCTTCGAGCTTGACCGATCCAATCGGCTGGACCGTAAAATCCGGAGCGAGATCTTGATACGACAGGACAGGCAGGTCGATGCCGTTGCGGATCAGAAAGCCCCGGAGGAAACGCCGGATATCCATTGAACCCAGAATGACGGGTTGGTTCTGACCACGTGCAACGCTCGAATTGATCTTGCGGAACTGCGAAAGCAACATCTCGCTCTCGCGATCCTCCAAAACCAGATAAGGCCCCACAGCGGTGTCGCGCACTGCACCGCGCACGAGATCCTCGGTTTGACGCTCAACAATAAAGGCGGCCACCACACGGTGGGCGTTGGCATAGCGATGACAGATCTGCCGCTTCAGACCGGAGCGAACATATTCGGTGAGCAGGACGACATTTTGTTCGCGCTCGCTCCATTCCGCCAGCGCCTCAAGGACTAGACGAGTGTTGCGAATGGGGATTCCCTCGTCCAGTAAGCGGCGCAGGACATCGGCGATCCGAGGCACCGGGGTCGTGCGCAGCACCTCCTTCACAAGATCGGCATATTCCTGCTCCATGCGGCCGAGCAATTGTCGGGTCTCCTGAATGCCCACCAGGCGCTGTGCATAGCGGGTGAGGGTCGACTGCACGCGCAAGGCGATCACCTCGCTCGCACGGTGATGCCCTATTCCGGCTGCTCTAAGAGCCGGCGCATGACCTTGTTCAATCCAGACCCGATTTGTCTCTAAGTCTTTGCGAAAAGGGATACCGCTTAATTCAATGTTCGCGACGTCATCGTTGAGCAGGAGTTGTATCGGGTCAACAAAATCTCGCCCGACAGGTACTCCCTCAACATCTACCCTGAACTCCGATTCCGCTAAGTGCTTGTCGGCTTGGACGGGAATGCGGGGAATTGTGATACCAAGATCAGATGAGACGAGTGCCGAAATCTGCCCGATAGACTGCTCGAGTTCCTCCTTATTGATCCCATGTGAGAGATTTGGTGCGAGGAATAGCGCGATCGGCAGTGCCTCTGTAGGGACGGCTTGCTTTGGAGCCTGTAGTGGAGCTGGAGGCGAACCGGTGGTACTAACGCCTGCCTTGGCCGCGGCCTGCTCGCCGGCTACACCAACATTGACAAAGCTTGCTGCACCGAAGAGCGCGGCAAGCATGATGAACGGAGGCAAAGGGAAGCCCGGCACGAGCCCCATCACAATCAAGACGCCAGCGGCCAACCGGAGCGCTTGTGTGCTGGCCGTCAGTTGGCTGACGATATCGGCACCGAGCTTCAACTTGGAAGGACCATTGACGCGGGTGACAATGGTTGCTGCTGTAATTGATAGCAGCAGAGCCGGAATCTGCGAAATTAGCGCGTCACCGATGGTTAAGATCGTATATTGATGGAGTGCCTCCTCAAGGGGCATGCCCTTGGAGAGCAAGCCGATTGTAATGCCGCCCAGCATGTTAATGCCGATGACTATGAGCCCGGCAATAGCGTCGCCCTTCACGAATTTCATAGCGCCGTCCATGGCACCGTGAAGTTGGCTTTCTTGCTCCAGTGCGGCCCGCCGGCGGCGAGCTTCGTGCTGATCGATGTGCCCGTTGCGCAGTTCCGCGTCGATTGCCATTTGCTTGCCGGGCAGCGCGTCGAGCGTGAAACGCGCCGACACTTCTGCGACCCGTTCGGCGCCCTTGGCGAGAACCATGAACTGCACCATGGTCACAATTAGGAATATGACCAATCCGACAGCGATATTGCCTGATATGACGAAGTCGCCGAACGTATGAATGATGCTGCCGGCATCGCCCTCAGCGAGGATCAACCGCGTCGTTGCGACTGTAAGAGCCAGACGAAAGACGGTGGAGATAAGGATGACACCCGGCAAGGACGAAAAATCAAGTGGCGTCTTGAGATGAAGTGCTACCATCAGCAGCAGTACGGCAAAACCGAGGTTGAACCCGATCAGCATGTCGATTACCACGATCGGGATCGGCATGATCATCATTCCGATCGCCAGAAGAAGCATCAAGGCGACCATCAAATCCGGGTTAGCCGGCGCGCGCACAATGAGAGTACGTAGTATGTTGGCCATGAGAAGCCGACTATCGTTTGTTTGGAGCTGCGCTGCTCCGCAATGAAACATAGGTCTTGAAGATTGCTCGAGCCTCGGCCATGCGACCGGCGTTACGCAGCGCGTGGCTGCGCAAGACCATCAAAGGCAGACGCGAAGACGGCTGATCGTCAAGTTTGTCTAGCCTATCCAAAGCAGCAAGTGCTTCGTCACCCTGACCCTCAGAGATGAGAGCGTAGACCAGAATGCGGAGTAGCTCGACGTCCTGAGAATGTTCGTGAGCTACTATTCGCAAGAGAGCCAGGCTCTGTGCGCTCTGACCGCATGCAAGATGGACATAGGAAAGCGCGCAGAGCAAATCACGCTCGGTCCTAGAGATTGGCAAGACCTCACCGGCGTTTGCAACTGGCGGCGGTGGTGTGAGGTGTTGCTCTCCGTCAAGCTTGGCCATCGCTAGCCTTTGATCAAGCCGTTGTGATTCTGCTGGAGCAGGAGTAGCCGCCCCAACTCCAGCTGCAAAATCTCGATGTCTTCCCTTGGCACCGAGCCATCTGCCGCGGCCGATAGCGTATCCGCCAAACGCTCCAGAAGAACGCCCTGCTTCTCTGGGCGCAGAACATCCGAGTGACGTAGGCGGGGCGCGACGAAGGAGAGCAGGTTGTTCGCGAGATTGGGGCCGTTAAAGCAGGCAATTTCTGGACCTGGCTCGATCTCACTGATCCGGGTGCCCGCCTGATTGACATTGGTGCGTGAAACCGGATCGACTGAGTTAAGCTGCAGCGCTGTCTCAATCGTAGCGCCAACAGCCACATCTTGCTGGTCCGTATCCCGCAAAATAGTGTGGCTTCTCCCGCCATTTGCATGCGATAGCTCGATTTCGCTGGCCTCGGCTTTAGGAGTGGTTAGCGTGGTGGCAGGTGTCTGATTGTCAACGTTCGCCCCCTGGAACGAGGCCCAAGGCTCTACCAATTGCTGGGGCAGCCTAGTCATGACACTTTCCTTCTTCGCCGCGGCTGAAACTCTAATAGGGGAGAGCAACAAGCCGGCCATTCCGGCTCAGGAGCACACGTCGTTCCCCAATGTCATTGACGGTCCATCCGTTATTCAACAGCGCGCCCACGAAATACTTTTGACCGGCGATGACCATATATGGATCACTCCCGCGCCAAACGGCCTCGACAGCAATTGAGGACGGCGTCTTTTCCTCCTTGGCGGCTACCGCATTGATGAGAACATATGCGCCCTTACGATCGTGATCGAACCGTTCCTGGATTTCCCGCCATTTAGGGATGGAGGCGGGCGTCACGCTACCATCGGCAGCGACAACACCTGGTTCGGATCTGACTTTGATATTGAAAAGGCCCGCTTTATCAACTTCCTCTTGCAGCCATTGAGCAGCTGAATCGGTTGTCAATGCATCAGCGACGTTAGATGCCAGCTTGGGTGCAACTTCCACGGCAGGGGGCGAGTCGGTTTTCAAGGCAACAGCGCCGTCCGTCTGGACCAAACTGGTTGAGACTGCCCCGACCGCGACAGAGCTGATCAGGATCGAGACGAATGCGGCGGTCGATCCGAGCCATCGGCCGATAGAGCCAGCTTGTCTACAATCCGGTATCGACCAGCGTATGGACATGTCCCCCGCGTGCAGGACGGCCGGGAGAGGGACGACAATGTGATCGTTCGCAGAAGTATTCTCGTGTCCCTCGACCATGACGCCCCCGGTAAGAGGCTCAATTTCGATCGAGTTACGATTGGGGGTGATACGAAAGTGATGGCGTTCGAGGCCTTGTTCAATGAAGACCAAATCAGCATCCAGGCCACTGCCAATCACAGTAGACACCATACCCACTTTGCCGGTTAGCCCCGAGTAAAGCCCCGACAGCACTTCGAAATGCGTGGAATTTGGTTCGTTCACGGTCGAAAGCCTCCCAAGAGCGAAGGCAGCCGTACGGCAAAGCCGTACGGCTTATCGCAACTTCATCGATTCCGCAGGAGCGAGAGGTGGGGCGACAGCGTCGTCCCACCCCATCCGTTACTGCACTCGCTCGTCGGCTACTTTCTTGATGGTCGTGAGGTTCGTTGAAACGACGCGAAGTTCAACGTCTCTTTCAGTCGCCTGCGTGCTAGCGGTCGTCAGTGCGGTGATCTGCCTTTGGAACGCAGCCTCTGCGGCCACGTCCGCAGCCCCGGCGCCGGCCGCCGCAGAGACAGTGCCAGCAGCCCCGGTTGCAGTCGAGGTATGAGATGCACCAACATTAGGCATGTTATTTCTCCTCTTTCGGAATGTTGCCGCTACCAGCGGCTCCTGTTCCCTAACGGCGCAACATGCGACGTCAGGAATTCTCCTCTGTCTCGGCCATGGTATCTTGGAAACTCGTCATGGCATTGTTTGCAAGTTGGAAGGCCACCGCTCCGAGAGCGACGTTGAACGCTTGTCGCAAAGCGGCATCATGCGAGCCACTGTCTGGATTAGACGCGTCGTTGACAGGACCGCTTGCACTAGGCGATCGGTCATGTTCGTCATGGGGGTCACGTGTGTGCGCCCCTTTTTTGCCGCCACGAGCCGCATGGAGGTCAGTATCAAGGCCCGCACCGGCGTTTGAACTCGGAATGCGCATCGGGTTCTCCTATCTCGATTCGATCCTTCCAAGGGAGGCGATCTCGGTGATCCTATTGTCGGGGCGTTAGCTTTCGACAAGCTGACGAGGGGCAGAAAATTTGGCTGGTTTTGCCGGATCGAAATCCGAGTTGAGAGCGCCTCAACAGGCAGAGATCAGATAGTTCGTACCAACGAAAACCATCCCGATTCTCGGACCGCTTGAGCCGCGCGGCCTCGCGATCATCAAACGAACTGTCTTGACACGAAGATCAACACCTCAAGGGATAAAAAGCTGAGCGGAGATGTTCCGGCTCACCATCGCCGCCACATCTTCACCTCCTTCGGCATTTGCTCGCGGTCAGGTCGTCGGAGACGACGTGCCTCGAAGGCAACCGGAATTGCTAAGGTTGCTGGGACGATTGAACTCGCGATTGTGCGACGCTTTCACCGCAGATCGATTACTTTCTCGCTGCGCCGGCGCAGCGTCGACCGACTAAACAAGTCACCGGCAGTGTGCGTAAGGAGCTCCAGGATGCTGACAAAGCTTGCGGGGCCCATCCACGCGGAGGCCGCGCAAGCTCGCCCAGCTTCTCGACGCGATTAAAAAGAGCCCACCTGACTAAGTGTAAACGGCTTCAGCTTGCATGCCCTCTGACTCAATGCGCCCCTTTACGTTGTTCAAATAGTCTTCCGCGTAAGACTGCGCCATCGAAACCGGCAGGCTGACGCCAGCCGTCGCGGCCTCCTGGATTGCCTGTTTCGCCAAGCCTTCGCGCATAGCTATTTTTACCTCGGGGCCGGAGATACAGCCGACCGCCTGCGCCGCAAGACTGAGCCCCGCTTCTTCCAGCGCTTGCTTTAGGTTGCCGCCTGTGATGGCGGTGTGCAAGAGATTGGCTGCTTGCGACTCGCTCTCGAGCACCATTGAGGCGAGATCCGTCAATTCGCCCAAGCCTGGGATGAAACCAAGTACACCAACTGCCGTCGCTGCCCAGTCGAGCACGTTCGAACCCACCTTCAGCACGCCGTCAAGCGCGTGCATGAAAGCGCCTCCGTTTTTTTTGGGTGATTTGATCTCGGGCTGGTCCGTCACGCCCATCATCATGTCTGCGACGGCGGACTGCTCGACAGCCGTTTGAGCGACATGCGTCTTCAACTGGTGAGCGCTTCGGTTTGCTGCCGACATGTTGTTGAAGAACTGCTTGAAATCGTTGTTGCTGATGTTGCCGGAATCAACGGTATGGCCTCCGCCGAAGTCGAAGAACTTGTGGTGGGTATGATAGCCGGTGATCGCATTGTTCATTAGGCCGAAGATGAGAGGATCCGAGAGCAACTGGGAGGCCGCCTTTCGCACATCCGGAGCGAGACTCTTATCATCGACCATGCTCGCCAGCTTGTCGCGGGTTAGGTCACCCTTCTCGAAAAAAGCCCCTTGGTTCTTGTTGATCGTACCTAGCGTATCCAACTCGGCTTGCGTCAGGTTCATCGATGATGAAGCAACCTGCAAGAAGTCCTCTTTGTGAACTTTATCTACCGAGCCACCGTACAACTGTTTCCATTCGTCCGGATGACTAAGGAAGTATTGCGCCGCCGCGAGAACCTGAGGGGGGGATTTGCCGGTTTTGGCCTCGCCATCGACGATCTGCTGGAAATCGGCCAGGCTCAGGTTCTTGGGCAGGTTATCGGAATACAGGTAGAGTTCGCGTAATGCATCAGTCTGGGTCATGACCGATGGCTGGCCATTTCCGGTGCCATCCGATGGAATGTAGTTATGCTCGTAGCTCTGGGCCTGCTGCCCCTGGAATGCGGCAACCTGTGAGTGATGGTCGGAAAAGCCGGAGAGATCGCCTGCCTTGATCTTTCCGCCGCAGCGGCCATCGCCTTGCGAGCCTATTGCATAGAAGAGCTCCGGGTCCTGCTGCAGTTCCTCGATCGCCCCCTTTAGATCCGGCGGTGTCGAGGGATCGTTGGCCAAATCTCCGAGGGACTTCCAATCGAGCGGACATTTGTCTTTATGGCGGTTCAGCACCGACACAATCCGCAATTCGGCCTCAGTCAGCGTGCCGCTGTTCCATGTGATCCTTGAGCTGGGCACCGGCTCGGTTGCACTCGCAGCGGGGCTGCCAGCAGAGGGGGGCTCCGGGACCTGCCCGGATGCAACCAGTGCGGCCCTGAGATCTGGTGGTAGGATATTCCACGCCTCCTGCGCGAGTCCCTCCGCTAATTGTTTGGCCGACTCTGCCGGCGACAGATCTTGTGGCGCGGGGCCGACGGTATCTTTCAAGGAGTAGTTCGCCAGCATCGTCTCGAAGCTAGAAAGCTCCTGCGCCGACGGCAGCTCGGGAGCGAGCCCTGAGAAAGCTGCGGTTGAAGTAGGGGCTAGCGATAGGTCGGTGAGTGACATTATACATCCTGTGGTGTGAGATAGCGCCACGGTCGTGTGGTGCAGCCCGAGATCGCGAGGAAGTAGTATTGATGGGCAGAGTCCGACAGCTCCGATCAGTTGCCCCCGGTTAATCGGTGCGTCACCAGCCTGACTTCTGCGAGAACCTAGAGCAGCGTCGTCGTCTGTGTACTTTGCTCGATATCGTAGGATTGATTAGCTTTCGAGAAGCTGACGACGCTTAGAAGAATTCACAATCAGACTAGAAGGCGCCTAATGCTGCAGCGTCTTGTTGAGTGCCCCTATTGCGCTGAATTTGTTGCGCGGTCGCGCGTCCTGCTGCGGGCATCGGTAACAACAAGAACTCGGTGGATCAGTCGCATTCGCTGGTTCGTGCAAAAATGCCACCCTGATTTCGCGGCGTCCCATGGTCGACCGGCTGGAACGCGGCACACCGGCGTCTCCGCGGCAGGAGCTACCGAAAAGCTGACCTTGACCAAGCATACGGCGAGCGCACTGCGCTCCTTCGCAAGTCAATCCAGGCGTAGCTCATCTCTGACCTGGACCAGGCGCCTGAACCGCGCTGTCATGTTGTGGCGCCGCAGACGAGAGAGGGATTTCAGGTCGTCCATCACGAATGACCGTACTTGAGGCCCCGCGAAACAGCATCAAAACCGACTCGTGTGCCCGCTTTTCCACCATCGTGGAGTTTGGCCGCGCCTGTGCCTCCGTCACTAGGCCTTTGAGCGTTTCGTCCACAAGCGCGATAAACCGAGGGGGACCGGAAGCGAAGACGAGCCCATCTCCCGGTGCGGCTCTCACGACGTAGCGCTCGTCGGAGATGTTAAGTGCATCCAATGCCGACTTCAACGAATTCAAAGTGATCGGATTCAAGACAAGCAGACGGCTTTGCGCCTCGCTTGCGTGGGATACGTAAAGCACCAGCCCATCGTAGTACCATTGAAGATTGTAGAGATTAGTCAAACGGTCCAGGAACTCTCGCGGTGCAAGGTCCGGCATTCGCCCGCGAATTCGTCCCTTCACCTCGGGGCTGACATTGACTCGGATATTCAAATTGTTGCCGAACTCCTGCAATGCGGCCGCGAGGTCCTGGTCCAGAACCGTGTAACTATAGGGAGCCGATGGCAGCGACAGCGGGGCGGCGAGAGCCCTAACGAGACCCAAAAAAATGAAAATTCCAATGTATAGAAGGCTCTTCAAGATCTGCAGCCTCGTGGCTCGGATGAGGATCAACGGTGTTTGGCGCTAGAGAACGCGCGCCAAAATTTGTCCGTCAATCTGAAGCCGAAAATTCGGCGCAAATTGGAAGCCAAGCGCAATTTTAAATGACGGTGTTCGAGATTCCTGTCAGCTTTTTGTCAGCTGGCTTCTCTAGGCTGGTGGGCCGACGACGGCAACACAGCTAATCTCATCACGAGAGAGCAATGATTTCTTCTACGATGTTGGGCATTATACCGATCTCTGCCAACCCCGCTGAATGTCCCTCTGAGGTCTGTTCATCGGCGCAAGACAGGTTTCATGAGAGTCTTGCGCAGGCGGCTTCGAAGCAAGATCCGGCCTCTTCGGTGAGTGGTGGCGTGCCGGCTCCGTCGGAAGTTGAACGTGCCGTCACACAGGCAAGTCCGCTCGGCGAGCGCGTTCTTCAGAATCTTTCTGCAATGCACAGAGGCAGGCTATTTTCTGCGAATGCACTTCCTTCGGCGGCCGCCGGCGACCCGGCTCGTCCGAAGAGTCTCGAATTCGGGCCGGCCGCGCGGCCGGTCTTGCGTTCGCACGAAGTTGAAATGCATCCGGTCGGCAAGCCGGAAGACGTGGATCATTTCCAATCGACATTGGCAAATCTGAAGGATGCTTACAACGGTGTCATTCAGGTTTCGCTCGTTTCCAAGAGTGCTGGCGCCGTAAGTTCATCTCTGAACAAGCTGCTATCAGCGGGCTAGGCGGCGTCGATGGCTCTCTTGACGCAGAGAAGGATCGATTTCGGGGCTCCGGCAGGAAGGTGGTTTCATGCATTTCTCCTATTCCCGCTTCTGCTCTCGTTGGCCGGTTGCAAGGCCGATCTCTATACTAAAGTTCAGGAGCGCGAAGCCAACGAAATGCTTGCTCTTCTCCTTAGCAAGGGCGTCGATGCCGTCCGTGTTGTCGGTAAGGATGGTACCAGCACGATTCAAGTCGAAGCAAAGCAACTTGCCTTTTCGATCAACCTGCTGAATGACCAGGGCTTGCCGCGCCAACCTTTCAAAAGCCTTGGGGAGGTGTTCAAGGGGGCGGGCCTGGTTGCCTCCCCGGTCGAGGAGCGCGCCCGCTATGTTTACGCTCTAAGCGAAGAGTTGTCGCGCACGATCAACGATATCGATGGTGTTCTCTCGGCTCGTGTGCATGTTGTTCTGCCGAAGAATGACCTTTTGCGACAAGATGCTACTCCGTCCTCGGCGTCGGTCTTTATTCGACATGACTCCAATGCAAAGCTCTCCGCCTTGCTACCCCAGATCAAGATGCTCGTCGCTAACAGCATCGAAGGGCTATCATACGACAAGGTAACAGTCGTGTTCGTGCCGGTTGAGCGGGCTCAACATGAGCTGTTGTCTGTGCCAGCAGCTGCTGCGGGGCAATCAGGCAAGCTTGTGTCGACCCCCTTTCTTGCGGTGGGTATCGGAGGGGCCGGCGCCGCCTTGGGCGTCTTATGCTACTTGCTGCTGAGCACGCGTGTGCGCCAGCTCGGTCAATTCTTGCGGAAAGTGGCAAATCTCGGCCCAGGTGCGAGTATGCGCGCGGTCAAAACTGCCGGTAAAAAGCTGAACTCGGATTCGAGATAGGCGGAATCTAGTGGCAGTATTGATGACATCGACAGAACCAAATCGTTCGCCAGGCCCACATACAGATCGCCCTCGCGAGTTTGCTGCCTTGATCCATCCAAGCCGTTTTGCCGCGCATCTCGATCCGTTACTGACGCCTTCCACAGTGCTGCAGTTGCAGAAAACGCCCAGACTGCAGGAAAGGCTAGCCGCTTTACTGCTCGGCAGTGAACTGGTCTCGAACGGAAGTAACCGGGGAAGAGACGTTCTGCTCGGGCATGATCCGCGTCGCGCGTCACTACTTGCCGGCAGTATCTGGCACGCCCGTTCGGTGCTCAACTTGGTGTCAAAGCATGATCTTGCTCTTCTGATCGAAAATATTGGTGCGGAAGCACATCTTTGCGCTATTCGACACTTGTCCAGTGCCGTCGCAACCGAAGCGATTGTCGATCCGGAGCAACTTTCGCAACGGATTGAACATGACGGATATGCCTGCCTTGGTGCCTGGCTCGAACAAGCGTCGGAACTTGACCGTGCCCGCGTGCTTCTCTGCTTGCCTGTCGGGACCGCCGCGGAGCAGCCAGCCGCCGAACACCACGAGGCCGCAGGCCAATTGCTGTCCTTGGTGATGGCTCAATTGGCCGCGGAGAGACGGCCCGCATGACCAGGAATGACCTAGCATTGCCAGAACGCCCGCAGATACGCCCGCTGGGTCCCCTCATACCAGCCTCGGAACTTGCTATCTGGTCCGATGCGGTACGGACGCGCGCGCTAGCAGAGCGGTATCTACAGCAGGTTCGCAACTGGGCAAGGAAAGCTTATCAGCGCGAGCGGGCACTTGGCCACTCCGAAGGCCTGAGGACAGGCTCGGACGAAATGGCGCGGCTGGTTGCCCGGGTTGCTTGTGAGGTCGCGCGGCGAAAAGCCGTGCTAGAACAGGAATTGCCACAGCTCGTCATGGAGATCTTATCTGGCCTGGTAGGCTCCTTCGATCCGGGCGAGATGTTAGTGAGGTCCGTTCGTCATGCCATCGAGCAAAGATATGGCAGCGCGGAAGTTTGTCTACATGTATGTCCTGTGAACGCCGATGCGCTGATACGCGAATTCGCGGCGTTTGATGGAACGGATGGTCGACCGAAAGTTCGAATTGATTCGGACCCGACTCTGACACCGGATCAGTGTGTATTGTGGAGCGAGTTTGGCAATGTCGATCTAGGACTTGCCGCGCAGCTCCGCACATTGCGGCTGGGCCTTAGCCGGTCTTCACAGGAAGGCCAATCTTGACCACGCAACCAACGGACCATGACGATGCGGCTGGTGAAGGAGCTATGCACGCGGCGTTATCATCTCTGAGATCTACGGCAAAGCACGTCAATACGCGCGCCGTGCGCGGACGGATCACAAAGGCCGTCGGCACCTTGGTTCATGCCGTGTTGCCGGGAGCCCGTGTTGGGGAACTGTGCCTGTTGCAGGATCACAATACCGGATGGTCACTTGAGGCGGAGGTTATCGGTCTGCTCCCCGAGGGCGTGTTGCTCACGCCAATCGGCGACATGATAGGCCTGTCTAACCGCGCGGAAGTGGTGCCGACCGGGCGGATGCAGGAAGTCTCAGTTGGCCCCGATTTGCTTGGCCGCGTCATCGATAGCTTCGGCCGGCCCCTCGACGGCAAGGGTCCGATAAAGACGGCTCACACTCGCCCCCTCCGGGGTAGGGCGCCCAACCCAATGAGGCGGCGTGGCATTGAGCGGCCCTTTGCGCTCGGTGTCCGCGTGCTCGACGGACTTCTGACGTGTGGCGAAGGCCAGCGGATTGGGATCTATGGAGACGCTGGTTGCGGCAAGTCGACACTAATGTCGCAAATTGTTAAAGGCGCGGCCGCCGACGTGACCATAGTTGCGCTCATAGGAGAGCGCGGACGTGAGGTGCGTGAATTCATCGAGCGCCATATTGGCGATGCACTCGGTCGTACGATTGCCGTCGTTGAGACTTCCGACCGATCAGCAACCGAGCGCGCGCAATGTGCTCATATGGCGACGGCACTCGCCGAGTACTTTCGTGATCAGGGATTGCGCGTCGTTCTCATGATGGATTCATTGACACGCTTTAGCCGGGCGATGCGTGAGATCGGGCTTGCCGCGGGAGAACCTCCGACGCGGCGCGGCTTTCCTCCGTCCGTCTTTGCGTTGCTGCCGGGTCTATTAGAGCGTGCCGGTATGGGCGAGCACGGCTCGATCACGGCCTTCTATACCGTGCTTGTCGAAGGTGACGGCACAGGCGATCCAATCGCCGAAGAGTCTCGCGGTATTCTCGATGGTCATATCGTCCTTTCACGCGCGCTCGCCGCACGAGAGCATTTTCCGGCCATCGACGTGCTGTCGAGCCGAAGTCGAGTGATGGATGCGGTCGTCTCTGTGCCACATCGCAAGGCCGCCTCTGTCTTCCGTGACCTGCTCTCGCGCTATAATGAGGCCGAGTTCTTGATCAAGGTCGGTGAATACAAGCAAGGGGGCGATCCGCTAACTGACCGCGCAATAGCCTCCATCGAGGAGCTGCTGAATTTCTTGCGTCAGGGGCAGGATGAGCTGTCCACTTTTGAGGAGACCGTCACGTGGATGTCGCGTCTGATCGCTTGAAACCGCTCGAAGCATCAAAATTGCGGCTGGTGAAGGACATGAGGGAGCGAAGCGCGCTTCGTCAGTTATCCAATATGCAAGCCAAACGCCAGATCGCGGTTGAAGCCGTGGAGAGAGCCTCCGAGAATCTGGTAAGCGCCGAGAAACGCCGCGCAATGCTCGAAGCTGAACTTTATCTGGCCTTGGCATTGTCTGATACGATGTGCGTCAGCGAACTCGATCGTCGGTGCCATCTCGCCATTGGGCGACTCACGGCTGAGATCGCTGTGGCACGTCAGGCGCTTGAACAGGCGCGCATCACTCAAGATGAGGTCCAGGCCGCGGTTGATGAGGCGTGGGCCGTGTGGTCCAAGCGTTCGGCGGCGAGTCAGAAATGGCAGAAGATTGAGTGCGATGCTCAGCGCACGACCAATGCTCGTTCCGAGTACGCAGCTGAAATCGAAACGGACGATGACATCTTGCTGCGGTACAAGGGCGGATCGCGCAGCAGGGCGGCTGGCGATTCAATCTTTGGCGATCCAATCTGATGGCTGCTTGTCTTATGCCGGAGCAAACTTCCCCTTCTGTGGAATTGAGCGCCGATAATGTGCTGGGTGAACCCGCTCTGTTCGATCCTCCGGTAAGATTGTCGCATACCGTTGTCTCATGGCTCAATGAGATCGCCGCTCGACGCACGATTCTGAAGAGCCACCTTGGCGATACGCCGATATCGATGCGGATGAACCGGCTCGTCTGGCAGGCACAGCCATCGGCGGCGTCGATGCTCGACTGCGTATTTCGCATCGGGGCCGAAACGGCCATCGTCTCGTTGCCACGCCCGCTGGTGTTGTCGCTGATTTCGACGGTGCAGCATGGCCTTAGCCTACCTTCGGACCCAGCCCGCTCTCTCGTCCTCGAACTTGCGCTTGAACCGTTGCTCGTTCAACTGGAGAACTTGTTAGCGCAAGATTTGCAAGTTATCCGGATCGACGAAGCAACGACGCAAGGCCCTTATCTGGAACTGGACATCGCCTACGGGTCGCTTACGAGCAAGGCGCGCCTTTTCCTATTCTCGTCCCTCGAGGGTCGGGTCCCGCCTGCATTCTGTACGTTAGGCGAGTTGCTTGGCCAATTGCCCCGAGAGATGCATAAGCTTTCTCCGGAATTGCCTATCATGGTTGCCGGAGAAATTGGCTCGCTATGCGTGTCCGTTGGGCTTGTTCGACAAGCACAAGCTGGCGACGCGCTGTTGCCGGAGGTCATTCCCCTTGCACGCGGCCAGGTCATTCTCACTGCCGACAAATTGTGGGCCCCGGCCGAGGTCGCTGACGACAGACTGATCCTACGGGGACCGTTCCGCCTGCAACTCCACCCTTTAAAGAGTGCATATATGACGACACGACCCCAAGCACAGCCAACCACCGCCCTTTCGGAAACCGACATCGACAGTATTGAGATTACGCTGGTGTTCGAATGCGGCCGTTGGCCAATCCCGCTGGGTACGCTGAGGGGCGTCAACGAAGGACATGTGTTCGAACTTGGCCGCCCCCTTGACGGTCCGGTCGACATTGTTGCCAATGGTCGATTGATCGGTCAGGGCGACATCGTGCGTGTCGGGGAGGAATTGGCTATCAGGCTACGTGGCAGGTTGGCAGTCAATGACTGACATTCAGCCAAGCATCCTTGCACTTGTTGCACTGACGATCGGCCTCGGTCTGCTGGCGTTCGCAGTCGTTACAACGACGGCGTTCCTAAAGGTTTCTGTCGTTCTCTTCCTCGTGCGTAACGCACTCGGGACCCAGTCCATACCGCCGAACATCGTTCTGTACGGTGCTGCGTTGATCCTTACCGTCTTCATTAGCGCTCCAGTGTTGGAGCAGATTTACAACCGCGTTACGGACCCGCAACTTCACTATCAAACCCTCGAGGACTGGGCGACAGCCGCAAAGGAAGGGAGTGAGCCGCTGCGCGCTCACCTGAAAAAGTTCACCTCTGAGGAGCAGCGCACGTTTTTCCTTTCTTCTACAGAACAGGTTTGGTCTGAGGAGATGCGCAGTAAGGCAACAACGGATGACTTTGCGATCCTTGTACCGTCGTTTCTAATCTCAGAACTTAAACGTGCGTTTGAAATCGGTTTCCTTCTCTATCTTCCATTCATAACGATTGATCTAATTGTAACGACGATCTTGATGGCCATGGGCATGTCAATGGTGTCGCCCACAATGATATCTGTTCCCTTTAAGCTCTTTCTGTTCGTCACGATCGACGGATGGTCGCGGCTCATGCATGGATTGGTCTTAAGCTACGCCACGCCCGGAGGTTAATATGGACGAAGCCAGCATTCTTACTCATTTGAGCCGATCTCTCGTCCTCTTTATGATTTGGGTTCTGCCACCGCTCTTGGCGGCTCTCGTGGCCGGATTGGGTGTTGGCATCCTCCAAGCGGCAACACAGCTCCAGGATCAAACCTTGCCTCTTACCGTGAAGCTCCTCGTCGTTGTCGCCGTGCTCGTTCTGTTTTCTCCGGTGCTAAGCGCCCCCCTTATCGAACAAGCCCAACATATCTTCGCTGAATTTCCCTCCCTCACATCGAGATATTAGGAGAGAATCCAAGGCGAAGTTTGTGGTGAAGCCTCACTGGTGGACTGTAGGGACTGCGCAGGCTTATCGAGCGTTAGCCGCAAGCATGAACTATGGAAACGTGAGCGCGCCGCGCAGGACCCGGTTCGGCCGTACTCACGTAAGGGGCCACCCGGCCGTCGATCTCTGAGGCTTTGTCACGTCAAACATCATGGCGCAGCGAGCGGAGCTGCCTTGGATTGGCTAAGGCGTACCAGCACATCAAATGAATGGCTTGCCACCCACCGAGACGCTAAGTCTAATCCAGACCGCGCTTGAATTCGTCGTTGCAGCCGGCCTTAGTGCGGCCCGGGCCCTCGGCATTATGTTGGTGCTTCCCGTATTTACCCGCCCCCACATTAGCGGGATGATCCGCACAAGCTTGACGATCGTGATGGGTCTGCCATGCCTTGCGCATATAGAAGCCGGATTGCAAACGCTGGATCCGGCCACCCGTATGATCGCCGTCGCTTTCCTTGGTCTCAAGGAGATATTTATCGGCCTGGTTTTCGGGATGTTACTAAGCGTACCGCTATGGAGCATACAGGCAGTTGGCGAAATCATCGACACCCAGCGAGGTGTTTCGAACCAGTTGGACGATCCTGCGACGCGCAGCCAAGCCTCGGCCACGGGTCTTTTTCTTGGCACTGCTGCGGTTACGATTTTCGTTCTGTCTGGAGGTCTGGAGACGATAGTCAAATGCCTCTATGGCAGCTATCTGATCTGGCCCGTGTATCGGTTATTACCGTCCCTGACCCTGCAAGGCGCAATGGAGTTTATAACGCTTCTCGACCATATCATGTACACGACCCTGCTGGTCTCGGGACCCGTGCTGGCTCCGCTGCTCTTAATTGAGGTATCTCTCATGTTGCTCGGGCGCTTTGCGCCGCAGATTAAGCTGAACGATCTCTCCGCCATCATCAAGAATGTCGCCTTTGGGGTCATCATGGTCAGCTACACCGTCTTCCTCATTGAATATATGGGAGCGGAGATTATCCAGTTCTACGGCGTGCTGGAGTGGCTCGAGAAGTTCTTCAAATGAACGATTCGGGCGAAGAAAAAAAGCTTCCGCCAACTCCTAAGAAGTTACGGCAGGCGCGCAAGAAAGGACAGATCCCTCGCAGCAATGACTTTGTGAGCGCGCTCAGCATCTGCGCCGGGTTCGGCTGCTTATGCCTCAGAGCGGGCTCGATCGAAGACGTATGGCGTGAAGGGGTGCAGCTCGTCGACAAGTTGCAGGGGCAGCCATTCAATAGTGCGGTCCAGCAGGCATTGGTCGGATTGATCGAACTTTCGATGATCAGCGTTGGCCCAATCATCGGTGCGGCCGTGGCTGCGGGCATCCTCGCCGGTGTCTTGGCTAATGGTGGGCTGACGCTCTCCGTGGAGCCACTAAAACCAAGTCTTGAGAAATTAGATCCTATCAAAGGACTGAAACGGCTTTTTTCTCAGAGATCGCTTGTCGAGCTTTGTAAGTCGCTGATCAAAGTGTTCGTTCTCGGCGCAATCCTGTTCTTCACCGTAATCGCGACTTGGAAGGCGCTGGTATACTTGCCTATCTGCGGTTTGGGTTGTTTTGGCTTTGTCTTCAAAGAGTTCAAGTTCGTGATTGAGATCGCTGCTGGGGCGTTTCTGATCGGCGGCTTGACCGATCTGCTAATTCAGCGGTGGTTGTTTTTGCGTGACATGCGCATGACACAGAGCGAAGCAAAACGCGAAACTAAGGAACAGGAAGGCAATCCTCAGATAAAGGGTGAACACCGTCGCCTCCGTCGCGAATCGGCGAACGAGGCGCCGCTCGGCATCCATCGCGCTACATTAATACTGACGGGACCGGGGATATTGATTGGGCTGCGCTATGTTCGTGGGGAGACTGGAGTCCCTGTATTGGTGTGCCGCGCCGAGGGTGAACCTGCTTCGCAGTTGGTTGACCAGGCGCGGACCCTGCATCTGAGCATTATCCGGGACCCCGCGCTGGCGCGGCAGCTGAGCCGAAAGGCTACGATGGGCAAGGCCGTTCCGATGGAGTGTTTTGAGAGGGTTGCTCAGGCAGTTTTTGCAGCCGGCCTGGCCTAGATTTACGGAAACTCGATGCGTTCGGGCGGCGCAGTCAAAGACCCCAACTGACGGGCTTGGCGGGGTCTGAAACCGACGCGAGGAAGGGTAGCTGCTGTGGCGGCCCACGCCTTAGAGGACTACCGAGATGGTCGACGGTGGCAACCAATGCTCATTCTGCGCAGGTACGAGCCGCTCATTGGGCTTCTGCGGGAACCCGGGTGTGACTTTCGTCTTCCGAGTTGCTCTTGTTGCCCGGCGTGAGGCTCCCCCGTGCGGTAAGGGGAGCTACCGCGCGATCACCGCTGGTTGGCATGACAGCGTTATTCTCCAACAAGTCGGCCGGATCATTGAGCATGACGCCAAGGTTATTCCGGATCGAGCAGCCAAGCGTTGGATTGAAAGAATTGTCGCCCACTGAAGGGCCGACGATTGAAAGGCTTGGACAGAGCGAAGGATGTGCTTCGTGGGTGATCGCTTCGACTCGGACGCCGAAATGGGAGGGCTGATCTACCGGGAAAGCGGACAGGCGAATATTATAAGATGGAACGCCCATCGCGCGTGCCTCGTGTGCCACCTGCGTAACCAGCCGGGGCGAGCCACTGACCTCCAGATGGAGTGCATCCCGTCGACCGCGACTGGCATTCGCAATGAAATCACGCAGGCCGTACCTCTCGGCACGACCAAGAGCCTGTAGTCGCAAGACCGCTGTCTTCTGCTCCACCTGGATTCCTTGCTCAGGCGTCCCAGAATAGGTCGCATCAGTATGAGTGCATCCGCCCACGGTTGCCGCGACAGCGATCAGGTGACCCAGGTTTCGCAGGCTCATCGCGGTTCTCATTCAATAGTTAAGCCGGCCGCGCCGGTTGCGCCTGGTTCGGTGCGGGGAGCATCCCGGCCTCGCGGCGAACTTGCCAACGTATTCGTCAACGTTCGACCCGCGTCTGATGGTGGTCGGATGCGGTCAGTCGGCGCGCTTATCTTGCCGGCAGACGATGCTGGCCGCACGATGTAGGGGGTAACAACGATGACAAGTTCCGTCTCCTGCTTCTGAAATGAGGAGGAGCGAAACAGCGCACCAAGGATCGGCACATCGCCCAACCCAGGAAACGTGGTGATGTCTGTGTTGAAATTGCGCCTGATCAGCCCCCCGATTGCAAAGCTTTGACCGCTGGCAAGCTCGACGACAGTACTGGCACGTCGCGTGGAGAGGCCGGGCAGAGACATTCCGTTGATGCTGACCTCACCTTCTTTAGATAACTCGCTGACTTCAGGCTTCACGCGGATATTGATCTGATTATTGTTGAGAACGGTCGGAACGAACTCCAAGCTGATTCCGAATTGACGGAATTGAACTGAGACTTGCCGATTGTCCTGCATGACCGGTATTGGGAATTCGCCGCCAGCGAGGAAGCTTGCTGATTCGCCGGACATTGCGGTAAGATTTGGTTCCGCCAACACTGACGCGAGGTGCTCGTTGGCGAGTGCGTCAAGAACAGCACTGATGTTCGTGCCGCCAGCGCCAAATCCGATACTTGCAGTGCCGCCGCCCTGACTCGCACCGGAACCGCCAGGCTTGCCACTGCTAAACCCGAAAACGACCGCGCCGTTTTGACCCGATGCAGAAAGGCTGATGCCAAGCTCCTTCATGGCACTGCGTGAGACCTCCGCCACGCGCACGCTCAGATTAACCTGTAACGAGCCGGCGACCTGGATCTTGTTGACGACCAGCGCGCCCGCCCCCAGAAACTGCTCTGTGATCTTCTTGGCACGCTCGACGATGTCTGCACTGGGCGCCGTCCCGCTAAGAATGGCGCCGCGCGGCGTATAAGTGACTTGGATCGGATAGTCTCCGAGCTCGGCCTTCAGTGCGGCACGCAGATCCTCGACAGGTTGGGTGACGACAACGCGAAACTCGGCTAACGCCTCTCCATTGTCGTTCAAAGCGAACAGGCTGGTCCGTCCTGACTTTTTCCCAAAGACGAAGATGGTCGTATTCGATGGCGCCTGGTAGTCTGCTATCGTCGGGTCGGCAACAAATATGCTGGCCGCTGCCGCCGGAAGATGAACGGTCTTGCCCTGCGAGGAGGAAAGATTCAAAGTTCCGCTAAGGCTGTCAGCCGTCGCGCGCGGCGCACCCTGATTAGAGTCGCGGTTTATCTGTGCTGCGGAAGTGGGAGCAAGAACGAGAGGGACCGTGCATACGGCATACAGAAGGCACGCAAGAAACGTGGCTGTAACCGCGATCGGCCGTCGACTGCGAAGATCCAGTGCGAACTTCAAGGGAGCGCCGTTTTCAAGTTTGATCGGCGAGGCAGCGGATCGTTCTTCAGTTCGAGCGCGTATCCGACGCCCCGCGCGGTTTTGATCCGTAGCGTCGCGCCCGACTTGTTCAAATGTGTCCGCAACCGATAGATCCCCACTTCTAAGGCATTGGTTGAGACTTCGTCGTCGAACGCATAGAGGCCTTCCTCCAGCGACGCACGCGGCACGGTGCGGCCTGCTCGGCTCAGCAGATGTTCAAGAATGCAGACTTCGCGGCGTGCAATTCTCAACGGCCGATCGCCAATTGAGACTTGCCGTCCGATAGGATCGAAATGTAAGTTGCCGAAGGAGACGACGGGGGCCGTCATTTGCGTCGATCGTCGCAAAATGGCGCGCATGCGAGCGATGAGCTCATCGAAAGACACCGGTTTGGGCAGGAAATCGTCGGCACCACCATTGAATATCGCAATCCGGGTGCCGAGATCGTTGAGGCTGCTCATGATCATAGCGGGCATTGAACATCCTTCGCGTCTCAATTGTTTCAGCCAGTCCAAGCCATTTCCATCCGGTAGAACCAGTTCGAGCAAAAGAATGTGATAGCTGGCGCAACCTAGCGCCGTCTCCGCTTCGTCAAGCGTGTGGATTACATCAACGGCAAAACCGCGAACCAACATTGTTTCCTTGGCGGCTCGCACAAAGGCGGCATCACGATCTACCAGGAGAATTCGCATTTCATCGCCTATCTTGCGACTGCGCCAGGACCTGGGCGCATTACGATCGACAACGAACGTCGGTAAACCCACCACATGCTTGAGCATGTCGAGTTGGAGAGCAACAGACTGAAGAGAGAATTCAATCGCACGAGTTCCTGATTGCTCCTTCTAAAGCGCGGCCATGACTTATGGGGCTTCAGGTAAGATCGGCAAAATCGTTTTTTTTTATGGTAGGCATCCAACCGGCGAATAGGTCGTAGCGAAATGCACGTAGTCAGCGCGCCGCGTCAGGATCACAGAACGAATCACGGCTTCAGCGCAAGCCGACGATGTCAAGCAATGGCGATTACAGTCCATCACAAGCAATGGCAAATTGGGGGAGCAACGATCTGAAGCTTGATCGTGAAGCGCCGGACGACAGAACTTCGAGCATCTCGCATCGCTGCTGATGGGCCAGTTTGGCACGGCGCTCCGTTATGCGTCCCAGGTCTGCGTCTATGGGCTCAGGCCGTCTTGCCGGATCACTGGTTTGACAGCGTTGGCGTCGGACTCTCGTCCCCGGCGGATCCGCAAGCCTTCGACCGCAATAGATTGCAGCCATGTTGCACGCCCCACGTTGCGGGACTAGTCGAGCCATCAGAGCTGGTGCATCGTGGCTCCAAAGCTAGTGGGGCACGATCATGGAGCATGGCTTTGCCGGTGAGAGCTGGATCAACCTGCCGGACACTATGGTTGGCGGTTATGTGCGCAAGGGAGAAGGATAGTCTATGCTAGCGAACTCGTACCGCACGATAGAAAGCGCTGAGCTGCAGACGCCGGTTAAGAAGCGCTAGCAATTCCGTTCCTCAAGGCGCTTTGCGGTCTTCAATGCCAGTGCGACGGCTCTGCGGAAATCACGGCCAGTGCTGCCACAGCGGCTCGTCGAACCAGCTGTCGAAGCCCTGATCAAGCCGACCGGCTTTGATTCAGCGGCGATCGTATTTCTATGCACCGAAACGTGTAGGGGCCCCGCCGCAAGCCTATCTTAGAGCCGATCGATTGGCATCGCACTGCCCGTCATGAGGTCCGCCATGTGAGCGGTCATTTTCACCGCCGCGATCTTCGACCCCTTTTGGTATCAGACAGCACGCCTTGACAAGCTAGGTCAGCTGTCCGCCGCGCTTGCTGTGCCTCGCTCGGCATCGTTCCGACGTGCGGCACGCCAATTGCTTCGCCATGTGATTAGAAGGCTGCGCGAGGGGACAAGTCTTCGCGCCGCAAACCAGCAAACAGCGGACGACATCCAGGCTATTCGCCCAATGCGATTGTGAGCGCGACAGCGGAGAGTGAGACAGCGTGAGCCTTTGGCGGATTTGAGAAGGAGGGATAGTTGTACCGTTTTACGACCGAGCTTGGTCTGATGTTAGAAGCGATCATAATGCCGGAAATTCAGTTGAAGTCACCTTTGTTGGGGCTCCAATAGGTTTAAGCGCGTAAGTTGAGCAAAACCGACGTTAAATTATCCTCGCGGTCTCGCCCTGCTCGAAGTTATGGGGCCGGCCTAGAACATCTACTTCAAGGGTTCTGCGTCTCGTCTCGGTATGCATCATGGCCAAGATGACCAAAAACCAGCTGATTGACGCAATTGCTGAGAACGCAGCTCTCCAAGGCCGACACAAAGGCCGTCATCGAATAGATGGCAACTGTGGGCTACAAGGAGCTGAACGAGGCCGGTGAGTTTGTTGTTCCGGGTTTCGTAAAAATGTCCGTCGTAAGCAAGCCCGCTACTGAAGCTCGCAGCGGAATCAACCCCTTTACAAAGGAGCCGCTGGAATTCGCGGCGAAGCCGGCTAGCAAATCCGTCAAGGCGTCACCGATCAAGGCTGCTAAAGACGCAGGCGGTATGACAGAGAATGCGCAACCCAAGCTTAGATCTGGCGACTGCAGCTAATCGCTAACGCTGCACCATCGAGCGAGTGCTTTGTCAGTCAGGCCTTGCGATCCTTTTTGCGTGAACGGAAGCGGAATCGGTCGGGCTGTGGGGCGGGAAGCACGCGAAGGATTGCGCGCCCTGAATTCATAATTATCAGCAAGCTTCAAGAGACGTTGTTTGGTGAATGGATCAGCTCTTTCAGCAATGTCACGGACTTGCGAAGCCCGAGCCCGATAGAAATCCTCGTTCATGAAAAACCAATCCCATGTTGCCTCTAAAGGCTCGAGATCTCTCGCCTAATTCGGCAAGCGGCCTCTTCTTCTTTGTGCCATAGCAGAACCGGCTTCTAGTCGTTTAGGCGGTGCCACGAAACAAAGCTCCAGCGATGATATGCATGCCTCTTATAATATACACGTCTAGGAATACGGGTGAGAAAACGTTGTATGTTGATCCCTATCTATCTTTCCAGTTGCTCTCGCTCGCCGGTGAGCTTGTTCATTTGAGGTGACTGCGATGGTCAGAAAAAGCTGGGCAGCTCCGCGTACTCATGCTTCTGCGAATCTCTGGCACAGGGCTGACGCCCGTTTTGCGTCGATGAGCCTGTTCGCTGCCGTGAATGATCATACAGATGCTCGACGGCCCTAGCTCGTGTCTCGACAACGCAATTAGGTTGATGGACGAGGAGGCGGCCTCAACGGCGCAGCGTGTTGAGGCCGGAATGCTTCTTCTTGATCGAGTCCGGGACGCAGTTCAGTTCGCCTTTTGCCATCCCTGCCGACGAGCTCATCCAATTCTGAGGTCTTCGGCAGAAAGTTTCCCAGAACGACTAGCCTTGGGCTCGTAGCTAATTCGGGCGCCTTCCGCCAGGCCGGTATGGCCGGCCCTTTCAACGGCACTAATGTGCACGAAGATGTCTGGGCCTCCATCGTCTGGTTTGATGAATCCGTATCCTTTGGACGTGTTGAACCATTTCACAGTACCCATTGCCACTGCAGCATCTCCAATTGAGTCAACTCAATCTAACCGACAGCTGAGGCCGGCATCAAGGGCGATAAAGCAAGAAGGCTGGCTTCTCATAGCAGGCAACCGATACTACGCGCTTGCATGTGGCGCGACCGTTTAGATGGACCGCAATGACCGACACTTTGTATTGGTTGGTACGGAAACGAACACGGCATTGTCGTGCTCGTAACATCATTAGTGTGAACGTTGTCGGGCCAAGATTCGAAGCGCACATTCGCTGGAAAAATGCAATTTCCAGCCAGAAGCAGCAGGTTTAGTGCATGAGATTTGGATAGGACGCGATATGGTGAAAGACGGCGAATGGTCCGCAAAATTCGCAGTCATTGTGATCTCGTCCTCATCTGCTTTTTTTGATCGCGACCACTGCCGCCTATTTCTCGTCGCCAAAGATCAAAATGGCGGAGGGATCCTGTATCTCACCATGCCTCAACGTCAGTGAGGACACCTCACCGGAGTATTGTTGCGCCACCGCTCCTTATCCGTCAGTCATCCTCAAGCGCCATTCACCACCGCGATTCCGCGGGGTGGCAGCCGCGCCGACTGATAGGGCTCAGTCTGAGCTGAAGCGATGTACACAGTATAGCCTTTGCAAAATCACGGTGCTTCCAGGCGAAGCGGCAAGAGCTGCAGTTTGACTGCAGTGGCGCTAACTTTGCAGGGATGTCGGGTTCATCATTAGCTAAGATCCTCATCGCATAAAGAAGATTGGACATCAAACTGCAATCGGCCTAGCTCAGGAGCGCCTCATGCTTCTGCGCGCCACCCACTAACAACAGATCGCCTCCTTCAACTCGCTTTCTGAACCTAGCGATTGCAAGCAGTTCAAATCCGAGCGTAAAATTGGGTGAGTTGAGTTACAGTAAGGGGAAGGAGATTTACGGCGAGAAAGAACCTGCTGCCTACGTGCATCAGGTTATCAAAGGTGCGGTTCGAACCTACAGGGTGCTTGCGGACGGTCGGCGGCGGATTGGTACGTTTCATCTGGTCCGCGATATCCTCGGACTTGAAAATGGTGAAAGACATTCGTTCGCAGCAGAGGCAGTCGTCGCGACGACGGTTCGCTTGATCAGGCGCACCAGCCTTGAGGCGCGGCCGAGAACGATGCGGTCGTCTTCCGCAATTTGCTCGGGTGACGGCCAAAAATCTGCAGCACGCCGAGAACCGTATGCTTCTGCTTGGACGAAAAACCTCGCTGGAAGAGGTGGCCGCCTTTTTGCTTGAAATGGACGAGCGATCTGCCTCGGCCGGCGCATTGTCCTACCCCCGGGCCCGCCGCGATATTGCCGACTACCTTGGCCTGACACTCGAAACTGTGTCGCGGGCCTTGTCCCAGTTGCACAGGCCGGAGGTCCTCGAGTTTCTCGGAAAAAGTCAGCGCAAAATCGTAATCCGCATCCGTCGGCAGAGCTCGCAAGTGTTGGTTCACAATGATAATCGGCCCGGAGCCACTTCTCGTCCAACTGGAGAGGCCCGGGCCTGGCGATTTGAAGCTGCAAAATAGTGCAGGGGGATCGGCTCCTCCAGGCGCACCGGCTATTGCAGCTGCAAAACGTCGAATCCGGATGGGCCTTGCGGATTGCCAGAACTGCTCAAAAATAGTCCTGATGCCTAGCTCGGCCGGCCCGAGCTCCCGGCTATTTGCTGCTTCGTAGACCGGTAGCCACAGTTCGACGCCGCTTGCTCGCGAAGTCTTAAGGTCGCAAATAAAAGGCTTCGGCTTGTGGCCGTCTGCGGGCCCACAGTCTCTCGCGATTATCGCTGAACGCTCCGCCTTCCTGGGCCCGCGCTTTGGGAGACGTGAATGTTCAACTTGGCCAGCTAAGACAGCAGCCCACTCGTCCTGGCCGTCGGGATCGGAGGGCAAGAGCCGAAGGCCTGCTCTGTAGCATTTTTGCGGGCCGATCCGAATGCGCTGAAGTCCAGATCCCGTCAGTGAAAGGATCCGTTAGAGATCGGCATCTCGCCGTGGGTTTAGACAATGACGCCATCGTCCGTGCGGCCCGTTGACCTTCCTCCGTGCCGCTAGTCAAAGTCCAATCACGACACGACTGGCAGGGCAAATTGAAAGGTCGCGCCCGGCCCTTGCTTGCGGACGATTGAGAGGCGCCCTCCGTGAGCTTCTACGATTGAACGACAAATCGACAAACCCATTCCAAGGCCGGTCGACTTGGTGGTGAAAAACGGATCTAAGATGCGAATCCTATCATCCTCAGCGATGCCGACGCCGCAATCAGTCACGGAGAGCTGCACACGTCCCTTACTGTCCATGGATGATTCTATCACCAGCTCGCGGGCCCGGTCGTCAACTTCTTGCATCGCCTCGATCCCGTTCATCACCAGATTGATGATGACCTGTTGCAGCTGAACCCGGTCACCAAGGACCGTGGGAAGCGCGAGCGCTAACCCAGTTCGCAAGGTCACTTGGTGATTAACTAGCTCACGTGTCACTAGCGCTATAGCTTCGTTCACGACCTCATTGACATCGAGCGGTACCATCTCGATATCACCTTTCTTCGCAAGTGTACGGACTCTGCGGATTACCTCGCTTGCCCGGACCGCATCCTCAATGATCCACTCCACTGATCTGAGCGCGGCGGGAATATCCGGAATTTCGCGGCGTATCCAGCCGAGGCACGCATCGCCGTTGCTGATAATGGCCGCGAGCGGCTGGTTTACCTCGTGGGCTATGGAGGCTGTTAGTTCCCCCAGCGTCGTCACGCGCGTGACATGCGCGAGATCTGCCTGTGACTTCCGCAGCTCTTGTTCTGCCTGATCTGCGCGAATCTTCGCCGTGATGTCCGTGGCGACGCCACGGTAGCCACGAAAGCTGCCGTTTTCATCAAAAAAGGGCTTGCCGCTGGTCTGGAAGTAAATGGCCGAGCCGGTCGCGCTAATGGCGCGATAAATCAGATCGCGAAATGGGAGATGTGCGTTGACCGTCGCCTGATGCTGCCGCCACTTCTCAGGTTCTTCTTCAAAGTCGCACGCGATTTCCCAGCGAGGCCGGCCAATGGCCCCTGTGCCCAAGAGCCCCGTAGCGCTGGTGTGCTCCGATAGTGTGAGCCGGTGATCCGGCCCGGTCTCCCATAGCCAGTCGGAAGCAGTTTCCGCGTAGTCACGAAAGCGTTGCTCGCTCTCACGCAGCGCAGCAAGAGTGTTTTCTAACTTTTCCCTAGCTGCGTGTTGCTCGGTGACGTCCATATGCGTTCCGATGAGTTCGACTGTCGCGCCGTCGCTTCCCAACACAGCGTGCGCAACGGCGTGTATGTGCCTTATCGCCCCATCGGGATGACAGATTCGAAAATCGTATTCGAAGTTGCCGGCTTTCTGTTCAATAGCCTGACGCTGTACTTCCTGCTGCAGCGGTAAATCGTCTGGATGAATACGCGAGCGGATGGCCTCAAGTGTCACGGGCTCTTCCGGGTCGAAGCCGAATAGACGACTGACTTCGGCGGAGCGATACGCAAAACAGCGACGGTGGCAGTCCCAGGACCATGTGCCCGTGCGACTGAGCTGCTGCGCGTCGGCCAGATAAGCCTCACTACGGAGCAGTCGCCGTTCCGTCTGCTTCGCTGCCGTGATGTCCGTCGCCGCCCCGACGAACTCGATATCGCCAGATGCCGTTCTCGTGGCCCGTGCTCGTGCGTGAATGTGCTTTATTGATCCATCGGGCATCAGCAGCCGGTATTCGTGCTCGAAGTCCTCGCCTCGCGCTGCTCGATCCAACGTCTCTTGGACCGAAGCCTTGTCGTCCGGGTGGGTGCGGTCAAGGACGTGTTGCGGTGTCGGTTTGATGTCAGGATCGTATTCGAAAATCCGGAAGTTCTCCTTCGACCAAAAGACTTCGTCGGCAGCGTTCCAACCGAAGCTGCCGGTGTGACTCAATTCTTGCGCCTGGGCCAAATGGGCTTCGCTTCGCTGCAGCGCAAGTTCTGTCCGCTTTTGTTCAGTGATATCTTCGCAGGCAATGAGGACGATGGGCTTGTCATCGGCCCACAGCATGGCTTTGGCGTTTTCGCGCACCCACAGCACCGAGCCGTCTTTTCTGACTTTCTGGATGTCCCAGGTGCGCGATTGGCCGATATCTGTAAGACAACTCCCAATGCATTTGCGAACGACCTCACGATCGTCTTCCGGAAAGACCTTCAGCACGGATACGCCGATTAGTTCGGCAGGCGTATAGCCGAGCTGGGTCGCTCCGAAAGTATTGACGTTCAGGACCGTCCCGGCTTCATCGACCATGAAGTACATGGCCGGGTTATGCTCAAAGATTGCGCGCCACAGTTTCTCGCGGTTATGCAGATCGGCCGCACTGTGCCGTAGCTTGGCCGCGGTCTCACGCGCAACTTCCCTTTGGTGGCGAACTTTTCCTATCAGGTGCGTTCCGACAATCGACGCGCTCAGGAAAGCGACAACCACCACAAGGTCTCGGGGATCATCGATCCGAAAACTCAAACTCGGCGGCGTAAACACGTAGGCTAAGCTAGCGACGGAGACGATGGAAAGGACCAATGATACGATGAAGCTGCCCATCAGCGAAAACAGCAAGATCACCACCAGATAGGCGAACGCCGTGGCTGCGAAAGGGCTGTTGATATACAAGGAAGCTAGCGTCACTGCTGCTAGCGTAATGCTGCCGACGATAAATTGCGTCCCTGAACGTTCCAACGCGGTGAGCTGGTTAAACATGCTTGTCGCCGTCCGGTCCTTCTGGCGGAGAGATCAATGATCAGGCTAAAAATACAGCAATTTATTCGACCCGGACAGGCGCTCCTGGGCGCTTTCTACGACCTCGCTAAAATAAGCACAGCGGAAAAAGGCGCATTATAAACCTATGTATATTCCTCTAAACATTAGCTATTGAACGCTCACGTAGGAAATTACCTTCGTTTTGAGTTTTTAGCTGTTCTCCTCGATGGTAAAGCAGCATGTTGCAGCCCGGAGTTGTTGCGGAGACCGGCCGATGGGTGGATCGTGGGCCATCCAACGTATTCGAGCGGCATCCTTGGTGTTACCATGACGAGAAAGTCTGCTGGCTCGGATACGGGAGAACGGCTGCTTTCACTGAGCCGATAGCGTGTCCAGGGGACGTTCTCCAGCGCCCGACTGAGAATGGCATGGCGTCGACGGCACTCGTGAGCCACATAGTGGTCCGGAAATGCGCCTGGTATCTGCCGCCGTGCCGGCAGGGGCAGATCGTGGCCGGCCGCGGCATCCAGCTGACTAAGCGACACTTGGACTCGCTACAAAGTCGCATCGTCGATGGAGCCAGCCGCGATGTCGCTGAGGAGCTAAACGATGGCTACAGGTTCGTGTCGATCGTTATCTTGCGGTCACCAGCATTCCATGCTCGATCTTGCCGCGTCGGCTTTTCTCACTGTCATCGATGTCGATACATCCCGCGCCGCTTCTGTTTCCATGCGGTCTCTGGAGCAGCGGAAATGCTTCCTTTACTTTCGAATTATCGCATTGGTCGCGATGCCAGTAGGATTTCGATTTTCCTCACCCTAACAATAGTGCGCTTGGCAGCGCCGTTGAGGGGATTTTCGCCGTAGTCAGCAGGAACTATTCGAATGTTCCTTCGGCAGACGGGCGACGCAATCATCTCGAGCGTGCCGCAGTCGTCTTCCAGTGCCCTTCCGTTCAGCCGCTGGGGCAATGGACTTGGCGAACACAGCGGCGATCGTCCCGTGCCGATCTGCAATGCAGCGGTAGCCAATCGCGGCAGAAAGGCATCTCTCGTTCCGAATCTCGATAGGCTTACCGATGAACTTTCGCGGGGTGGCATGAAGGTCATCCGCATCAATCATCTTGGAATTGATCGGGCTGAAGTTCTTAGCGATTTCCTTGGTGCTCGGCGTCTCCGGCTCTCTGGAAACGGCCGCCGGTTTTAGCGTTGCAGCGGCTTTGTCGAAGTAAGATAAAGTGTTTCTTATCGTCTTTCACAGTCGCGCAGCCTACTACTTGCATGACAGGTTCCACTCCATCAGCAGCGAGCGCCGGCCGTGGCGAAAATAGTATGATTGCGGGCGCCACAAAGGTACCAAAGGTACCGGCTTCAAAAATGCTTGCTGGTACTTCATCGGACTTAGTTACGCGTCGAACAGAGCCTTCGGTCACGCCGCGAGTGTTTCTGGGTTACACGTCCGAGGATGCGCGATTGGCAAAGCGAATTGCGGAGCCCTAGAGGCCGTTGGCATCGTGGTGTCGTGGGACAAGTGGTTGCATGCCGGAAGGGGGATGCAGATCTCGAAGAGCCCGCTGAAGCCCTTCAGGGGCTTCGCATTGCGCGTTTCGCAAGCCTCGCTCGGATTTTTCGATGATCACCATGCACACGATTGTCCAGAACAGCCTGGAGGTGGGATTGGACGCGGACGAATTTGCTTTGGCCATCGCCCATTAGAAAGCGCCGGGCGCAGGTTGCGGAGATCAATCAGCAACTCATCGGTGTATCGACCACCACATTGATCGCGCACCCGTCCTGAGCCGAAAGCAACATCCGAAACTTATGTTGCCTTCAGATTGCTGAATCCGAAGTATGCTTCTGAAGAGCGCAAACCACCATAATGCCGAGCGACGGAGTCGTCAGTACGATCTGCCGCAGACCGTTAGCAAGGCGCGCTGCAGAACATTCTGCCCGGTGGCATTTGGCCTCGCGATGTGGGCTTGATCAGCGGTCCCTAAGGAGGGAGCTAATGGACATGACAACGCAGAGATTGCTACGTCACCGGCGCCACATCGCAGACAACACCAGGGGACGGATAACCTCGAAGTTGCTCATTGAAGATCTCGAGAAAAGATAGATAGCCGAGCGTCTTCTGGATGATAGTGGCAGCCTATCTGGGCCGCTCCGATAGTCGACACGCAATCCGGAATCGGAGCACGGCTAGAAGCCGGCCTTCAGGGCGAATTTCGCATTAATGACAAAAAAGTTAGGGGCGGCAGCGAAGACGACTTGCCGGTCGTTGTTCATCGAATGATCGCAGCAAGGGACGGGTTCTTCCGCCTCTCTGATTTCTTCCGAGGCTCTTGCCCATTCGGCAGTGCGCACCTGGTCCGGCGCGGGCGTTTGCACGGCTCCCTGTGATGGAGAGGAAGAGGGACGACGGGCTGTTTGAGCCCGTCGGATTACGAGAGAGCACCGGCGGATCCATCTGCATCCGCTCTCCTGAGGTTTTCCATATGTTCAAGCCATCAGAGTCGACGGCCGCAGCGTCCGCAGCGTTTTCGCGCGCGGCAGCTTCTTCTGTTCTTCGCGCGGCCCGCGTTCTACTTCCAAGCCCTCACGGTTTCTGCTTCGAGCTGGTCTTGGGGGGCGCCATGGGGCCCGGATTCGGTCTCATTGTCGCGACCGGATCTCGGGTTTGGAAAGCGGCCAAGGAAGCCTGCGAGGCGGAAGCCGTCCCGTCCCTTCGCAAATATGGATCGGTTAACCCTGGCAACTCAGGATCGCCGATTTCCATGTTGCCGATGCTTTGGAAAAACTGGGGACGTATCAAGACCCATACGCACCGCTGCGAAGATAGGCGGGCCGTGGAGCAGTTATCGACGCAGCGCCGCGTCGGCCGCATATTGATCGACAACGGGGTGTTCGGATACCGAGGCGGCGTTTGGACTACCAGGCCGGGCAAATCAATAGAAGGTGCGCAGCCTGTCTGGACCGCGCTTAGGATGGAGCGGCTGCTCATCACGCTTGTCCCACGGTTCCGCCTGATCCTGATCAGGCTCACTGAAGGCGTCCTTCTTGCAGCCTACGCCACGCTGCGCGCCTATCGACGACGAAAGAGAGTTTCGGGCCTCAGGCGCATTGTGGAATCGTTGGGCTCCGATTTCGACGGTGTGACTGCTTTCGACGAATCCGATGTATCGGCAATGAGGGCGGACGCAGCGCTTGCGGCGCTCGCGGACCGGCGGCTCGCTTTCAAACTCGCAGAATGCCTCGGGTGCCGTTGCGTACAAGCGATGGATGTCCACCGAATTAAACTCTCCGGGTTCAACGACACGATGCCGGATCGTCTCAAGGCTTACAGCCTCTTTTACGAGATCACCTCTTGGAAGCTGCACGTGTTCATCCCCGCAGATAGAATCGGAGCTGAGATCATCACTAAGGTCCTCGAGCACGCTCCGTTCGAGTGGGGCACCGAACGGGAGGCCGAATGATGGGACGCCACCCGCACGATCTGGCACACCATCTCTCGCGCGAAGCCGAGGCGGTGTGCCGCTACTATCTCTCCAACGGCCGGCGCCAAGGCAGCTACTGGATGGTCGGTGACGCCCGCAACACACCAGGCCGCTCGATGTTCGTGCGCCTGATAGCCTCGCGCAAGGGGCCGGCCGGCAAGTGGACGGACGCCGCAACGGGCCAACATGGCGACCTCCTCGACATCATCCGCGAAAGTTGCGGGCTTCTCGATTTCCGCGACGTCGCGGACGAGGCACGACGATTTCTCAACTTGCCTCGTTCGGATCCTGCCCCATCGCTCAAGGTTACGCACAACAAGCCGCTGGCTGGCTCGCCCCAGGCGGCCGCGCGCCTCTTCGCGATGGCGCAGCCGGTCGCCGGAACCCTCGCCGAATCTTATTTGCGCAAGCGGGGCATTGCAGCTTTGGTCGAGGATGGCGAGCTGCGCTTCCACCCGCGCTGCTATTACCGTTCCGATGATGATTCGGGGACGGAGATCTGGCCGGCATTGATCGCCCGTGTCACGGATCTCAAGGGGCGCGCCACTGGCGTGCATCGCACGTGGCTCGATCCTGACGGGTTCGATCGCGTACGCCTTGGAAAGGCGCCGATTGACACGCCGCGGCGTGCCATGGGCGACCTTCTCGGCAATGCAGTCCGATTCGGTGTGGCCGATGATGTGCTTACGGCCGGAGAGGGTATCGAAACGATCCTTTCGCTTCGTTGCGCAGCCCCGGCGATGCCGATGGCTGCGGCGCTTTCGGCAAACCATCTTGCCGCCTTGCTCCTTCCGCTGACGCTACGCCGCATCTACATCGCACGTGATGCCGATGCGGCCGGCGATCTTGCTGTCGCGGCCCTGACCGAGCGCGCCATGCAGGCCGGCATCGAGACGATTGCGTTATCACCTCGGCTTTCAGACTTTAACGAAGACCTGCAAACCTTCGGCCTCGGTGAGCTACGATCAGCCTTGCAGCTCCAATTTACTCCGCAGGATGCCATCCGCTTCATTGGACCGGTTGTAACGAAATGGTCGCGCTGACGCCTGTCAGCCCTTCCAACGGTTGACGTGGTGCCAATACATCCTGAAGAATGATGCAGGATCAGCGAGGGCCAAAGGTTTGCTCCGGAAGAGTTCTGCTGCCCGTTCCCGGGGGGCTTTGCTATGCTAGCTCCCAATCAATGCGCTCCGCTCCCGCCAATATATATTTCTAAGAGGCGCTGCTCTTGGGCGAAGTCAACATCCATCGGCGTTCAGACGGTCGAGGAACTTCTCGTGCTATGGAGCGTCGCTTCTTTAGAACGTGCGCACTGCACAGAAGTCCGCAGCCTGCTGTTTCTTGCCGACAAAATATCCGTGCCGACGACCGAAGGCCATTGTCCCCGTTGGCAAGTCAGGATGCTGCCCAAAGAAGGCTCACATCGGGCTGTGAGATGTCATTCCGTCAGACGAGTACAGGTCACAAGGGTGAGGCCATCTTGAACCAAGGGCTAGGAAGCCCCAATGCGGCGAGACCTGCAAAGCAAACTGGGCGATGTGATTGTCTGGTTGATGCCGGCACAGCCTCAAGCCGAATGCGATGGAGCCAGACGTGAAACCGCGCATCAACGACTTCATTCGCGGACCTGAGAGAGGCTTGCAAGGTGCATTGATGCGATCTGGGCCAACGCCTAAAGCAATGCCTCAACAACGCGGATTACATATCCCTGCCTAGCAATGAACACACCGCCAAAGCGCTGAAACAACTTGTATCTGCCGTTGCGGCAGGTTGTGCCATCGAAAAGCCCACGACGAAAGCTACGGTGCATCAGCGGATAGGCCATCGCGCCGTCTTAAACATGCGCGCTCTGCATCACGATGAGCGCAATAGCTTGCTTGCCACGCGCAGCGCCTCTGAGCTCGAAGAATCGGCCACAGGCTCAGACGTAGCTGGTTAGTTTTCGTTCAGGAGCTCGGAGCACCGTTGAGGTTACCCATTAACTCAAGCCATGCGCCCCGTGCGGGAGATCAAGGCATTTCGCACCAAGTGTCATCACCAGCGCATGACGCCGATGCTCCAGCCATCAGAGCGCTCTCTCGACGGGGAGCCGCAACTCCGCCGACAATCGGACGGCGCTGCTCTTACAGGCGAACGCGATCATATGAGGGACACAAGGCTTGATTGAGGCGGAAAAAGATAGCCGAGCACATGCTGGCCTCGTTGTCGACCAACTCGTTGCAGAATCCGACAACCCCCACCCGCCAGCAGGTCGCGCATCATTTTCGGCCGGTGTGCAAAAAGACGGGATTCGCTGGGTCGGAAGAATCGACGATGCGAATATTGAAACATGTCTCACACGAAATCCGGAAGGCGCAGTCGGTGCTCGAACTTGTCAACCGCCGCGAGGGGCAACCACAATAGTCGAACTGCCGCTCAAACGTTGCTACTCGATCGTCACCCGAGGCGCCGTCGCCCGAATGTGTGATCGAAGGAAACGTCAGCCAAAAGAGCACTGCATTTGTCGCGTACTCGATCGTCAGATTAACGTGTCGAACTTGGCCAGCGCTGGTTCTGCACGGTTGAGGAAACGGATGCAGCAGCAGTAGGATGGCGGCACGCTGACGGGCGCTGGCGTCTGTCGTCGCTTCGCTAGCTAGCCCAAGCTTCAGCGAAAGTCAGCATTCGTCGACCTGGATGAGTTCGGCTCATTCTCATCTCCTCGTCCAATTTGCAGCATATGCATTTCTGCGCTCAATGCGTCCGGGTCGCGCTCCATCAGCCGGCCGGTCATGAAGGGTCCTGTTGAGGGCTTGCGGCTAGAGCCGCTCCCTGGCCTTCTAGAGGCGATCGGACGGCAAGCGGCTCGGCCCTGCAATGGCAGAGTTCGCGACTATTTTCCGCAGGCGCGTTCCGCGCCTTTGCATCGCGAAACAAAATAGCCGCGCTTCTGCCATCCTCCGCTCCGCTTCGGCCCTGCGCTTCGCTTTGGGTTCTGGTCCGTACCGCCCGCCGTCAGGTGATCGCTACGAAGGCCGCGATGGGCGCGGCCGACCCGGCGAAGGACCTCAAACCATGATGACCGACAATGATGATCCGCAATTCCAGGCGACCCAAGCTTCATCCCCGACCGATCGCGCTCTTGCCGAACTTCAGCTCTTCGGCTTTCGTCCTTTTCAGGACGAACCCGATCCACGACCGCTGCCAGACAGCAATTCGATCACCGGCGCCATAGCCGACATCTTCGATGCGCTTGTCTCGACCTTGAATGACACGCGCCTGGAGCCCGATCTTGAGGATTTGCTCTGGTCGACCGTCAATCTTTTCCATCGCGCGGCGAACCGCATCGAACGCGAGCTCGACGCCAATGAGCAAGCGCAGCAGAGGAGCCAGCGCGACCAGAACGGCTCGGAAGTACGATCCGTGGAGCTCGAACGACTCACTGCTGAAGGCATCACGCTCATCGAACGCCGCAACGCCATGGAACTCTTTCGCGACCAGGCTGCCGAAAATTTCGAAGTTCACACCGGCTCGCCCTGGCGATCGCGCACTGGCTCAGTCGTCAACCATCGTACCCTTACCGCCGCGATGATCGACAGCCGCGACTTTCTTGCTGCCAGACGCTCGGCCGAAACCGAGGTGATGCTCCCTCCTGGGCCCAAGATTGCGCTCACCGGTGGGCTCGATTTCAACGACGTCAAGCTCGTCTGGGATCGGCTCGACAAGGTTCGCGCAAAGCATCCTGATATGGTTCTGCTGCACGGCGGCTCGCCGAAAGGCGCCGAATTGATCGCGGCAAAATGGGCTAGCAATCGCAGGGTTCCGCAAATCGCTTTCAGGCCGGACTGGACGAAACATGCGAAGGCCGCACCATTCAAGCGCAATGACACGATGCTGGAGGCCATGCCAATCGGAGTCATGCACTTCCCGGGCACAGGCATCCAGGATAACCTCGTCGATAAGGCTAAGAAGTTCGGCATCCCGGTCTGGAAGTTTGGCAGGGACGGCGCGTGAGCGCCGTCTTCATCGGCGCTGAAGCGGGGCAATCCGGTAAACAAGCCAATGTCGCAGTATTTTCCCTGGAGAGCTGGAGGGCGATCTGTTGAGAGCCCGGAGCATTCCGCAGTTGGCGATCCGCTTCTGCCAAATTGGGAAGTTCAGGCAACCAGGCAATTTCCGCCGATGCCTTTCGGAACTCAGACGATCACCGGTTGCTTCGGTATACTGTCAGCTGACGACCATTTCGCCAGGACCTGCTCGTGATTTGAGGGCCTAGGCCTACCAGCTCGACCAAGCTCGTTCGAGAATGGGCCCATGTTGTCTAGACGATCGTGCTGAAAGCTTACGCGTGTCTTCCTCGCCTGCCGATTGCGGACGCGCGCCAACCCGCGTGAGTTAACTATCTCGCTACCTAGTAGGGCTGTCAGATCACCTTTGGTGCACTCGTTGTCGTCATGCCAGCCAGAGCGTCGGCGTGAGACGGTGCCGCACACATGCGCGTCTCCGAAAAGATGGCCACTGGCTTGGGCGTCACCCGATCTCGTATAGTAGCTGCTGCTGAGCCGAGCGCTTCCCTGACGATGAGCTCATTATTAGATTTCAGTACGACGGCTGTTGGCTGAAGTCCTTAGGCGAAAGAAACGCCGCCCGACAATCATTCTGTCACGGCACAAGGTGGTGCTTGCACTCGTAGTATATATTGGGAGACCCAATGCTCATACGTTCCAATCGGAATCGCCACTTGCAACAGAGGATCGCCTAGCATGATCAAAGCTTGGCTGGACCTTCCAATATTTGAATTGTTCGCGGTCCTCATCGCCCTTTACGCAACGTCTGGCGGTGTCATCGTGGTCGCGTGTTTCAGCCCTGCAACGGTTTTACCGGTGCGCCGCTTGGAAGGCGTAGTCGCACCATTTTTCGGCACTGTTGGAGTGTTGTTTGCGTTCCTCACCGGCTTCTTGGCCAATGATATAACCGATCGTAACCGTCAAGCGGCGCGCGCGGTGCAGTCAGAGGCGGCGGAACTGCGCAACATCTATGCTGTCAGCATAGCGTCCGTATCGGAGATGGGTAGTCTCCGCGCAGCGCTTGCGAAATATATCGCCGCTCTCGTGAACGACGAGTGGCCGGCAATGGCGCGCGACAAGACCGCCCATTCGGTTGAGCCCGCCTATGCCGCTTTGATGCGAGAAGTGAGCGATCCGCGGATCGCTCAAGCAGCGGGCGGGGCGGTGCAGACGGCCTTGATAAATGCCGCAGTCGGAGCGGGCACGGCGCGCTCGGAACGGCTCGCGTTAGCCTCCGACCGAACGATCGATGTTAAATGGATTCTGGTCCTCATTCTTGGCGTGGTGACACAGATATCAATCGGCTTGGTGCACCTGAAGAAGGTTGGTGCGCAGATTGCGGCGCTAACCGTGTTCTCAATTGCGGCGGTGATGGCGTTGGGGCTGATTGGTCTGCAAGAGCGTCCTTTTTCGGGTGATATTCGAGTAGAGCTGGGACCTCTGGCAGAGGTCGCCAAAATCGCGGCGGAGTGAGGGTGCATTAGCTGAATGTGCTCAATGCAAGCTATTCCGCTTTGACACAGGTGCAAGGTTTGTCTTACCCGCTCGCAGCATCTGCGCTTGAGGCGGCAAGGAGATCGAACAGATCCTTATCAGCGGCCGCGCCATCGAACTGTGCGTAAATCCGAGTGATGCGGCAGATGGTGCGTAAGCGTCGTTCCGCTCCCACCTTCTCGCGGCCCATGGGATAGGCGAGTTTCACGATCTCTTTGAAGGGATCGGCCTGTGTCTATGCTTGACCATACGCTTAAGTCGGACGTGACGGCGCGCCGGCTGGAAGTGATCACGGAGACGGGACGCCGTCGTTGGTTCTCGAAGGACGACAAGGCCCGGATCGTCGAGGAGACGCTGGTACCAGGTGCGGTCGTTTCCGAGATTGCCCGGCGACACGGGCTGACCCCGCAACAAGTGTTCACCTGGCGCCGGCAAGCACGCCGGCAGCCGACGCCGATGGCTGACGATCCGCCGTTTGTACCGGCGGTGGTAGACGCCATGGCACCAGTCGCGGTTGCTGGCCATGAGCGCAAGATAGCGCGACGCAAGGCCAAGCCGGAGGTCCGGGCTCGCCGTTGCGATGCCGGGGGCATCGAGATCGAAGCCGAAGGCGTCACTATCCGGGTCGGCCGCGGCGCGGACGTGGCGATGATTGCGGCTATCGTCCATGCGCGGAAAGGCAAGCCGGTGATCGGCCCGTCCGGAACTGTCCGGGTGACGGTGGCAACCAAGCCGGTCGACTTCCGCAAGGGAATTTAGGGGCTTGCTATGTTGGTACGCGAGCACATGAAGGCCGATCCGTTCTCGGGTGCTGTTTATGTGTTCCGTGCCAAGCGGGCGGACCGGACCAAGCTGATCTTCTGGGACGGTACGGGTTTGTGCCTGTTCGCCAAGCGGCTCGAGGAAGGCGTCTTCCGCTGGCCGAAGATCGAGGATGGCGTGATGCGTTTGTCGGCGGCGGAATTGTCGGCGCTGCTCGAAGGGCTCGATTGGCGGCGTGTGCACGCCGCACGGGAGACGGTCGTCCCGACGCAAGCCGGATAATTGTGGGCCGCGCTGCGGCGAAGTGAATCAGGAGCATCGGGCACGTCGTCAGGCGGGCGCGAATATGCTCTGATTTGCCTGTGAGCGATAACCTTCCTGATGATCCCGAGACGCTGAAGGCGATGCTGCTTGCCGAGCGGCACGAGAGCGAGCGGCTGCGCCAGATCATCAAGGAGCTGCAGCGTCATCGCTTTGGCCGGAAGGCAGAATCGCTTCCCGAGGAGCAGATGCTGCTCGGTCTCGAGGACGTCCAACAGGTTGCGGCCTGTACGGAAGCCAGCCAAGACGAGACAGCTCCGGAAGGCCGGGCGGAGCGCGCACGCAAGCGCCGCGTCAACCGCGGAGCACTACCGGCGCATCTGCCGCGGATCGAGGTCGTGATCGACCTCGACGCCAAGATCTGCCCTTGCTGCAAGGGCGACCTGCACCAGATCGGCGAAGAAAGGAGCGAGCGGCTGGACATGGTGCCGGCGCAGTTCCGCGTTGTCGTCACCCGACGTCCCAAATACGCCTGCCGAGCCTGCGAAGATGGCGTCCTGCAGGCCGAGGCTCCGGCTCGCTTGATCGAGGGCGGACTGCCGACGGAGGCAACCGTCGCCCAGGTTCTGGTGTCCAAATATGCCGATCATCTGCCGCTCTACCGGCAGGCCCAGATCTATGCCCGCCAGGGCATCGCTCTCGATCGATCGACGCTGGCGGACTGGGTTGGGCATGCTGCCTTCCATCTGCGCCCGCTGCATGAGCGCCTTCTCACGGTGCTTCGAGCGAGGTCCAAGCTGTTCGCCGACGAGACGACGGTGCCGGTGCTCGATCCCGGTCGAGGGCGCACCAAGACCGGCCAGCTCTGGGACTGTGCCGCCGACGACAGGCCCTGGGCGCGCCTCGATCCGCCCGGCATCGCCTATGTCTATGCACCCGACCGCAAAGCCGAGCGGCTGTTCAGCGCAACTTCTACGAACTCGCCACTGCCGGCCCCGCTCCAATCGCGAGCGAGGCGCTGAAGCACATCGCCGCATTCTATGCGATCGAGAAGGAGATCCGCGGCCGCAGCGCGGAGGAGCGTCGCCTCGTGCGGCAGCAGAAGAGCCGACCACTGGCCGATGCCTTCGAGGTATGGCTGCGCAGCCAAGCTGGCTCTCATCAGCCAGAAGATCAAGCTCGCCGAGGCCATCCGCTACGCTCTCTCGCGCTGGCAAGGCTTAACGCGCTTCATCGATGACGGCCGCATCGAACTCGACAACAATACGGTCGAGCGATCAATCCGTGGCATCAAGCTCAGTCGCAAGAACGCGCTGTTTGCCGGATCCGACGAGGGGGCGTTATACTGCTCATCTGTCGATCACCTTATAAATCAAGAACATTTTGATGCGGATCATGAGGTGACGGACGCCGTGATCGCCTAGCATCGGCTTCACGCTGCACCGTGCCGTTCTCGATATCTGAGATCCGAATGATCCAGGGGGCGCCTTTGCACAGTTGATTTGCTGCTAACGTGCCGTGGTTGATCATACGGCGGATTGTTGACGGGCTGATCTTAAGGATTGTCGCCGCTTCATCGAGCGTCGCTTCACCGCGCTCGGTGCGCTCGCCATCGCGGTATGGCGCGATACCGTGGGTCTTGCGCAGGCCACAGACTCTGGTTCGTGTTCAGCTGTTGCCCTTTCCGGTCGATTTGCCGGCTCGATTTAAGACGGCCGCGATCGACTGGTCCGGCATCTGGCGGGCCAACACATGGACGAGATCGAGCGTATCAGCCGCTACTGCCCAGCGGGTCAGCCCGACCTTATTCTTCTTTACGATTAGTCGTGTGTGATCGCCGCCTTGCCAATGGATGACAAGGGAGAGCGTGTCGTCCGCGATATCGACGATGATCTCCTTGACCAATAAGCGAATGATCTTCTTCCGCGTCTCGACCGAGGCTCCCGGGCTATCCCATGCCCGATTGAGGTCTTTCCCGAGTGCCATCAGTCCTGCGCGATCCTCAGTAGAGACCATCGGCATCTGCTCGGCAGCGAGGCGCGCAAGCTCATCTTCGAGCTCGTGCATTTGGACCAGCTTCTTGTTCCAGCGTCGCTCGAGCTCTTCGGCTACGAGCCGGTTATCCGGATCGACCGCATCATACTGCCGGCGCGCCCGATCCGCCTCGTATCGGGCCTGCCGACACGCGTTCTCGACTTGCTGACGTTTATCGCTGTGCTCCTGACCTTGCGTCTCAAGGACGGCCAGCGCCGCTTCGATTCCAAGCGGCTGCAGGCGGTCAAGAACCTCATGGGCAACGGAGCGGTCAACCCGCATGCCACCGAAGCCGATGCAGTTGTTGGCGGCTTTGGTACTGAACGGCCCGCGACAAACATAGCGTTGGGTGTTGCCGCCTTTCCCGGAGTAAGTGACGTGCAATCGACGGCCGCACCGAGCGCAGCGGAAGAGCCCAGCCAGCAAGGCTTCGCCGCGCCGGATGGACCCGCGGCCTACCGCGCCGGCCGAAGACGTATGCACCGGCATAGACCGGATTGGTGAGCAGGTGGTGCAGCGTGTAATAGACTGGCGCCTTCCACTCGGTCGTTTGCCTGCCATGGCCTTGAACAACCGCTGGAACGATGACTTGCTCCTCTCGGAACCAGAGCAGCACTTGCCGAATCGACTGAAGTTCGGCGAATTTGCGAAACACTAGGGCGATGCTGTCCTGGACGCGCCGATCCGGGTCCTTCTCGATCCGGCCATCTTCGGCCTTGACGTAGCCGACTGCCACGGTCAGCAGGAGCTCTCCACGGCGTGCCTTCTGCTTGAGTGCCTCGAGGGAGCGCTGCCGGAACACCGAAAGCTCCATCTCGCTCATCGTGCCCTTCATGCCAAGCAGGAGGCGATCGTTGATCGAGCGTGGATCATAAATGCCGTCTTCATCAACAATCAATGTTCCGACTAACCCGCAGAACTCAAGCAAAGTATGCCAGTCGCGGCCATTGCGCGCGAGCCGCGACGCCTCCAGCGAAACGACGGCGCCTACCCGACCCTCGCAAATTGCTGCCAAAAGCTTCTCGAAGCCGGGTCGAGCCGTGCCGGCACCAGATCGGCCGAGATCATCATCGACGATTTGCACATCGCTCCAGCCCAATTGGCGAGCCCGGTCGGCGAGGGCATATTGGCGCCGCTGGCTCTCGAGGTTGTTCGCGACTTGGTAGGACGTCGACTGGCGGACGTAGACAATGGCGTTGCGGCCAAGGTGTTCAGCGCTGATCTTGCTCATCGCGCACCTCCGCGAGGCTTCGAGCCGGGTGCCCGGCAGTTTGCGTGATCGCCGCTTCGACGAGGAGACACCGCAACAGCGCTATTGCCTTCAGCCGCTCCTCGTCCGACAGTTCGGGCGGCGGTTCCGCGATGGCGAACAGATCTGATTGCATCCGCAGCGGGATCTTCATTGGCATCTCCTTCAGGGATGGAATCCCCCAAAGGAGAGGCTACGAGATAATCGAGAAGGGCACGAAGCTCGAGGAGAGCCTGAAGCGGAAGTCGGGGTGTGGCAACGATCGCAATCGAACCGGCTTGTGGGGCAATCATCCAATCTGGAACGTGCAGCGTCCCGTCATGCGGCTGCCGGATTAAAAAGTGGCGAATGCCGTTATGTTCGTGCTCTCCGACCACAAGAACGGTTTGACCAACGAGCGGGTGGAATGGATAGGCTACAACAACATCGAACGCCAGATTCCCGGCATTATGGCGCTGCTTCCGACGGCGGCGCGGAACATTGGGCTGTCATCGCGTCCTTGGTCGAGACTTGCAAGATCAACGACGTCGATCCGCTCGCCTATCTCACTGACGTCCTGACCAGGATAGTCAATGGGCATCCAAACCGCGACATCGACCAGCTACTGCCCTGGGCCTACCGAGTTCAAGCCCTCAAAGCCGTGGCCTGAGAACGACGCTTACGATGGTGCGATTTGGATTTATTTCGACGCAATGACCTCGAGGCCGTTCGGCGATGTGACAATCTACAAGCATCCTGGCGGCTGATTTGTGCCCTCAGGCTTTTGAGGCTGCGTCGATGAGCTCGAAGACGCGTATCTGCAATGTCGTGTCGCCCGCAGCCTCTATCATAGCTGACTGGCGGGAATGCTTGGCACCGCGGTCACTGAATTGTGGCTGGAGACGAAATCGCGGCACCGGGATCCCTCAACAAGGGGCCGAAGTGTGCTGCACTGAGCGACCGTTCGGGATCGGCGACGGAGACAACCTCCCCTTTTCACGCGGTCGTATCGTGACGTGGAGCGTGGTGATGCCTACGACCATCGTTAAGGCATTCTTCTTTGTGGCGCAACCGCATTAAGGGGCGGAGGGTCGCCAGCCAAGTGTTTTCGCCGGCGGCGAGCACGATTAGCGAATTGGCCGTCTTCGAGTGTACAGCACACATAGTCGTGGACGATTACAAGAAGTCGGTGAGGGCGGCTTTCGCGAAAGAAGTCCCTAGCGTCGGCGTCGGCATGCCTCAGGGTAACGGGTGCAAATATACGGGCCACGGTGATCCGGGCCAAGATCAATACAGCCATCCTCGCGCGGCACGCAAGGATTTGATGGTTCGGTGGCGAGCGTATCAGTGTGGAGATCTAGCGCAGTCTCATTTGCGACATGGACAAGGAAGGACACCACCGCCGCGAGCGCAAGAGCGATCGCAAATATTAGCCACAACTGTTTCATTCCGAACGTCACGTCCTTAGTCGCTGCGCTCATACCGCAGCCTGACAATCGAAGGCAGCGTGAGGGCTTGTTACTAGTAGATCCACACATAAGGTGTCCGATGGCGGCGCTCGTTGCGTCTTCGATTTCGGCGGAGAGCAATAGATAGCACTGGCCCGGCAAGTTGTTCCACACACACAGATTCTATGTGCTGTCGCCAGTGGTCTATCTGATAAAATGCTGACCAAAATTGTTCAGGGGGGGGCATCTGCTCACTGAACCCGGAACAAACTGCAGCCGGGCCGCCGCAGTATTTCTTTCGATTACCACACAAACCTAGCGCCATCTGGCACCTCGCAAGCGAATTCACCTTGATTCACCGCTTCGGCCGCGCCGGCGGCGAGTTTGGAGGCTCGCACCATCAGCTTGCCTTCGCGGCTGAGGTTGTGGCGGATGTATTCGGTAATAGGATGTCCCGAGCTGTCCAAGGTTTGATGCGCATTGGCGAAGCTGATCCCGTTCAGCGCGCTCACCCTGAAGGCGTTGATAATCAGCCCGCCCTGCACAGCCGGTCCGGGCTGGCCATCAACGGTGGTACAGCGACTGAGGTCTAGTATGACCCTCACTTCCTTGCCGCCCTGCAGTGCACTTAGCACGTCGGCGTATTTCGGCGATGGCTCATCGGCCTTCGCGATCGTGCTTACGCTTGTAGCCAAAAGCAAGGACAACAGGATCGACAGACGTTCGCCACTGAACTGCATGTGCTCTTCTCCACAAGGCCCGCAGACGTAAGTCGCAACCGGCCCGATGTCGTGTTCCGAAACGCTTTGGCGGATCCCAGACGTCAGGCGAGGTCGCGTTCGCGACAAACAACATGTGTTGCAATCGCACGCAAGCGATTGCGAGCGTAAACCTAACGTCACAACCTCGTATGTAAGCTTTGCGAAGTGGTATCACCATTGCGGTATCGTCCTATCTGCTCCGGCTGCAGCCAAGGGATGAGCGACACTAAAACCGATGAAATCCGGACTCTCGGATGCTTGCAGGGCCTTCAGAAGAAATCTGCCTCGCCTTGCATTGTGAAGTGGCCGCAGCAGCGGCGCGGTCTTCGCCGCGGGAGGCTTGCTGATGCGTCGCCTACGTAACGATACGGAGGTCGATCGTCGTATTATCTTGATCTACGAATTGCATCATCGCCACATGACGACATACAGACCAATCTACGATCCAAAGCTCTGGCGAGGTCGCGCGCACGCAACGCGGACGAAAGCCGATGCGCTCCCGCCCGGCAGACCCAGAGATAGGCTCCTGAAGGTAGCCGAAGAATACGACAAGTTGGCCCGACACGCGCAAGAGTGCGGCGCGTTCAGAAATGGTGAAGGCTTATGTTCGTGTGACGATTTCTGATGGTGCTCGGAACTCTAACCAATTTGATCTGCCTCATCCAAGGGCCAGCAGATGATTGTACGATCGCCGGTTGATTCGCTCGGGTGCCGGCACCTCTGCGGCTCGCGAACGCCGGCACACATGCGCACTACTGATCACGCAACGTGAGCGTCCGGTTGAGCAAATTGTTCTGGTGCACACACTTTCGTCGATAACCCATGTCAGAGTCGGCCCAGCGATCAGGAGAGACAATCAGAATTGATTCAGATCGAAGAAGGTATCGTTGAGCACACGCTCGCATCATTGACAATCAGCGCGCTCCTGAATCGAGTCGCTCCCACCCACGAACAGGTCATACATCACTTGGATATCGCGTGCGAGAGAGCGGGTCTCATTCGGACGCACGCATCTACGATACGGATGTTGGAGCGTATCTCACGTGAAATCGCTCAGGCTCGGTCGGTGCTGGATTTCATCGGCCGAGGTGAGGTGCAACCACACTGAGTTGGCGAATGAAGCTCCTCATCCTTGTGGTTGTCAGACTTCAGCGAGGGAAGTAATCAGGGAGCCAAGCTTAGTTCATTGACACGCCAAGCCCGTATCCGATCTCTACTTTTATGCCAATTCATATGGCTTGAGGCCGGCATTTCGGGTGGCAACGGTGCACTTGGCGCGGTTGGATCCCCCTGCTGGAGCGCCACACATTGCAAATGCGCGTCCGACCAGATCAAAGCGGAGTAGGCTCGATCCCTAGCCGGCGGGCAATCCGTGTCGGCATTCAGCCACTTGTCATCTTTGAGCTCACCAAATGAGTGCTGCGGGTGCCTACAGACGTGATGTCCAAGCACATTTCCAGGATGCTCGGACATCTATTCGGACGTGATTCCGCGCTCTGCCGCGTTCCAGTCGGCGGGTAGCAGAGCATGCGAAGCTGAAAACGAGCTTTCACAACAGCAAACCCGGCTGGGAAGCTATGCCGGCCTGGGTTTGGCCTCGGCCGTCTTGGTCGAATTCAAATCAAAATAGCAAGCTGCGGCCGGGCGCCTCAATCGCCCCAGGAAATCGCATTTTCCGTACAAGACGGATTTGCGTCTCGATTTCATCATTTTTTGGATCTATTCCATAAAGTGCGCCGTGGTGGTGGTGGAGGCGCAGTCGCTACTCTTTCAAACGGGACCACCACCGTGATCGCTCTTGGACTTGCCCTCAATCTCGCGGGGCTCGGTCTGCTGTTCTGGCTGACTGTTGCTCTCGCAATATACGCCCTCCCATTTTTTGTTGCCGTCAACGTCGCTGTGATGGCCTTGGATCGAGGCAGTGGCATTACTAGTGTACTGACTATCGCGATCGTCAGTGCCGCCTTGACGCTTGCTATTATTCAATTTGCCCATTCTGTGACACGGTAGGTCATCGTGCGCGGCGCGATCGGCGCGGTTTTTGCGATTCCGGCTGGAATCGCTGGTTACCATGTGACGCTCGCGTTATCGCAGATGAGCGTCACGTCGCCGTTCTGGTGTGAGGCCTTCGCCTGCGTCGGCGCAACCTTCATCGCCGGGAAGGCTTGGATGCAGATCGCTGCCCCTAACGGGCCAAGTGGGAGCCAGCCAGGACCAGTTTTGCCTCAAGCAGGGCTGGCGGACGAAAGACGTGAGGAATAGCCCTTGCCCCGCTGCATCTGGGCTTGCTTCCCATTCTAAGGATGCGCCCAGTTTGTCATTGATAAAGCTCCAGAAAAGACGGCGGTCTTCGTTGCGGTAGATCACGCTATGCCGATTCCATTCGGCGCTGTCAGTGGTCTGTGGGAGAGGTGCGGTCTCGCATTTGACTCAGCCACAATGCCGCCGTTTCCCGCATCCTCTTTCTTTCTCTACCTCGAAACCGGCCTGCTTCTTGTGTTGCGAAGCCGCCTCTGCCAGGTCTTGTTCCGCTTAAGTCTGTGTTCAGCGCTCGGACGCACCTTTGCCTCGTTGGCTTGATCTGGCCGAAGACCGGCTGCGCCTCGATCGTCTGAGCCGCAACGCCACCGGTAGAGACTTTCTTCCCCTGGGCTACGCCCATTCCTCGCGAGGCAAGAAAGTCTCCCCGCCGGCATCCTCCGCTCCGCTCCGGCCCGCGAAAGAGCGGGTGCGTCGCCGATCGTCTTCGGCCGTCAGATCGCCATCGAGGCCGCGGTGGTCGCGGAGCTCGAAACAACTCAAGGAGAAGTAACATGGCTAGCATCGGAACTTTCAAAAAGGTCGGCAACGACTTCCAGGGCGAGATCGTCACGCTGAGTCTGCAGGCCAGGGGCGTCCGCATCGTCGCCGAGGCCAACCGCTCAAACGAGAACGCTCCCAGCCACCGCGTCTATGTGGGCCGGGCGGAAATCGGGGCAGCCTGGTCGAAGCGCTCCGAGGAAGGCCGCGACTACCTCTCGCTCAAGCTCGATGACCCCTCGTTCAACGCGCCGATTTACGCGAACCTGTTCGACGATGAAGCCGGCGACGGCTACACGCTCCTCTGGTCCCGCCCCCGCAAGACCGGCGAGTAAGCGCTCGCGACGCCAACGCCCCGCCCGATCTCATCGGGCGGGGCCGCTTTATTCGCCCCCCGGGGGGCTAAAAATGAGACTAGGAGACTTGTGCCCAGAGGAAAGCCGCACCGATGCTGCTACCTTTTTTCCGTGATGAAGACGATTTGCTTGAAGCCGAAGCCCACACGCCGAACCCGGCTGCTTCGAGGACCGCTGTAAGCGGGGTCTTGCGGGAGATAATGTCGAGGAGTCCCTCTCGGCTATGCGGCGGGAAGTAGGTTTGGCGAGAAGGACATCGGTAGATCCTTTTTTAACAAGACTGTGCAGGGGACATGATGCGCCGCCGGGCGGGTGGGGTGCCAAGATGGATAGGCATGTGGCTGTTGTGCCCATAGGCAGACGCCGCGAAGACGGCATCATGCCTCCGTTTTGGTTGCCTTTCGCGCAATCTGCGCGAACTATTAAGCACTCGCATGAATACCCCAGGAGGAGGATAGCCTTAGAAGCCTGAGATGCTGGAACCTATCATTTCTGATGGGGTGCAATGCCGACACGCTGACAGCATGATGTTCTGACGTTTCTCGAAACCAGGGCGTGGACCGGATTGATGTGGCGGCAGTCAGAGCCCGATAGATGCAAGCTGAACGAAGGCAAAGTAATCGGCTGCAAGTTTATCGTAGCGCGTGGCGACGAGGCGACCTTGCTTTATCGGATTGAAGCAACGCTCGACCCGGCTCCGGGCGCGTTAGAGGTAGGGCGCAAAGCAACTCGGATCATTTCGATTGCTTTTCGGCGCTAAGTTGGCCTTGCACCTTCCTTGAGACAAGCCCTCCGACACACCGGCGAATGCATCAGTATGTGGGAGCATCCCGCATCCGCCTATTCCGGACACTTTGAAGCGCGATTACAATGCTCACAATCTTCTTTGCTACCGTTTCGCTTCTTTACGCAACAGTCGGCCAGGCGGGAGGTACAGCCTTTCTGGCGCTAATGGCGTTCTCATCATTTCCATCAACTCAGATGCGGCCGACGGCATTGTTGCTCAACATCGTTGCTGCGACGTATTCAACGTGGCTCTTCAATCGCGGCGCCTATGTTGATTGGAAAAAGCTGAAACCTCTTGTAATCGCTTCGGTGCCAACCGCCTTAATTGGAGGTTTCACGGTCCTATCCCCGCGGGTTTATAATGCTATTACCGGTGTCGTCCTTCTAATCGCGGCTGCCGTCTTGTTGCTCGGTCGAGCCAAGAAAGACGTTTCAGATTGCGACGCGCCACTTTTGGGAACGATGGCAACAGGGGCTGGCGTCGGCTTCGTTTCAGGCGTTACAGGTGTCGGCGGTGGCGTTTTTCTCGCCCCCATCCTAATCGCGTTGCGGTGGGCGTCGCCCAAACAGGCCGCAGCGTTATCCGCTCCCTTTATTTGGGTGAATTCCGCAATTGGGCTCGTCGGCGCAGTTTATGTCGGACAATTGCCTTCACCGCAGACCTGGCAATATGCGCTAGGTGCTCTTGTCGGAGCAATGATCGGAACTACCGTTGGTCTTCGTTGGCTATCGGAGAAGACAACGCGCTACGTGCTTGTCGTTATACTCGGGGCCGCCGCTATCCAGCTTATCGCCTTTCCGACAAGATAAGACTTTCACGCTGGAGAGACTTCGCCGCCTTAAGCGTAGCCGGCAAATGGAGGCAAACCGACTATATAGACTTCGCTTCAGTCAGTGAATCGGCCGGGACGGTCGACGGCTCGCGGAGCGACGTGACAAAGCCCGTCACCGGGGAGATGCTTGACGGGGCTTGCCGATGATGATGCGGAGATCGGGCCGAAAGCCGAGCGCGACAACCAACTTGGCCGTGACAAACATCGGTCCGACCAACAGATGGCTGGGATGGTCGACCGCTGCCGGTCTGCGGCGCTCAAATACCAAATGTCCAATGATCAACGATGAGACGCCGATCAGAATCAGGACTGCAGTAAGCGACCACATCCCGACAGTCGTCAGATGATTGAGGATCATCGTCGCGACTGCAAGCAATGCGATCGCGACGCCTACGATCACGGCGCCAAGTTCGAAATCGAGCGCCAGCCAAAAAATCAGCGCTGGCGTGAGCGCCATGGTCGCCATGCTGACTTGAACTCCCAATACCGTTACGAACCATAGACCGAGCGGAAGATTACTGGCCAGGAACAAGGACAGGATGCCCAAGACGTGCATCGCGCAATTCCAGGGGGCGCGATGATACTCCGCGTAATCCGCGAGCAGTCGCCGGAAATATGAGTTCAAGCGGCGCTCGCCTCGCCCGTTGTGTTCGCGACCACGGCACATTTTATCGTCTAGCAAACGCAATGCTCGCCTCCGCTCGGAAACATGCCCGTTGCTTAAGCGCGCTATAACCTCGCGTCAAATCTCCGAAAAACATGATATTTGACAGATTCGCATAAGCTGCTTGTCAGTTGGCGTGCAAATTTAATCCTCATAGGTGGGCGAATTGACCATTTAGCGCGGCTTGGATAGGCGCTAGCGCTCGACTCGTCGCAACTGGCCAGGTTTGCGGACAAAAGGCGAGCGCAGTTTGCGTGATCGTCGCGGCTTTGAATCCTCAGCTGTGATTTTCCGGTCTCGACGATGTCGCAGTGATCCGTCTGCCGGTCGAGCAGCGCAATATGAGGCATCTCGGTTACGACAGGCTCAATGTGCGAGACTCTGGATGCTTACCCCCCGCAAAAGAATGCGCTTGGGTCATGGCTCTTGCATCGGAGCTATTGGTCGATGTGCAACAAAGTCGAGCTGGAGAAGTTCGCTTTTGAGGCCTCGTCGGAAGATATGGGCATGCAGAGGCGGGCATTGCGGGCGTTACGTTCCGTGAACGGGGCAAGAAAACGACATTGCGATATTTCCCAGCATGACTTTTGCCGGCGCCCAGAAGCGCGGAGGTTCTGAAGAGAGGCTCAGAAATCAGCCTCACCGCCGTATGGTCCGGCCTCGGCAAGTCGAACTGCAGCTAGGGGCAGTTAGGCGGTAACGATCTCGGGAGATCTTAGAGGACAGATCCGATTATTCTCATTCCGCGTCAGCTTCTCGAAAGCTAAATCTCTTAGCGAGAACGTGGTTATCCAGGGCTTTCGATCTGCCAGGAGAATGGGATGGATCCGTTTAAAAACCTCAATCCATTCGAGGCCTCGGACATAGAGCGGTCGCATGACGACGGACTGCAAACGCAGCGGGCGAATCAAGCGGGTTTTCAGCAGCACCTGAACGAGTTGCATCCGCACGAACGCCAACCCTCCGATTCACATAGCCCCGGCCAGCCCTATGGTGTGTCGAACAGAGATGCAGAGCAGTTGAGCATGCCGCACGAGGATCGCGTCGGACAAAGCACCTCGCGGTCGCGGTCTGATCCACCCTCTGAGCAAGGGGGTGATCAGAATGTGCGTTTTGCGGCCGCGGATCGCGGTCGCCATTTGCGTGGCAGTTGCAGCCTGACAGATTGCCGGCAGGGCATGGATGCAGCTGCCGATTGGCCGACGGATAGTGTCGGTCAGGAGGAGTATTCGTGGGCTGAGGCCGATGATGTGGTGTCGGAGTGGCCAACGACACCCGCAATTGCTTGGGGGCACAGCCTCGAGGCATCGACCCTTAGCCGACAGCCCCGGCCGGACGATGGCAATACTTCAACAGGAGGCGGCCGGTTCCCCCTCGCGCCGGTCCCGGCGCAGTGGACCGGCGGCTTGCACGGCACGGGCGCTTCCACATCTAGCTCTGCCAGCAATCTGACGAACCTTGAAGTCCCCGTCCTCAGGGAAGGGCGGCTTGAGCAGATCCTGGACAATTGGGCTGGCGAACCGGGGCAGACGGAAAACGAGAACCGGCACGAGGCCGCAAGACGAATAAGAGCCTGGGTAGAAGCCGGAGACGTCTATGCACGGCTGGAGCTGCCACGCCTGGGCCTGACGACATTGCCCGCCGCATTTCCGCCCGGCCTCCAGTCGCTTGATGTGAGCGACAACGACTTGGTGCACCTGCCCGACACGCTCCCGGCCGGACTCCGGGCGCTCGGCGCCAGCGACAACCGCTTGACCAGCCTGCCTGATATGCTTCCGATCGGACTCCAGTCACTGGAAATCGGCGGCAATCTGCTGAGCAGACTGCCCGAAACTCTTCCGGAGAATCTCTGGACGCTCGGTGTCTGCAGCTGCCGGCTGACCAACCTGCCGGACACACTGCCGGCGGGGCTCCAGAACCTTGACGTCCGCGGCAACCTGCTGACCAGCCTGCCCAACACACTCCCGACCGGACTTCAGACACTTGCCGTTGGCGGCAACCAGCTGACTAGCCTACCCGAGAGTCTGCCGCCCGACCTTCAGGAGCTCGAAGCCGACGGCAACCGGCTGACCAGCCTGCCCAACGCCCTTCCCGGCGATCTCCCGTTGCTCTTCGCCCGCGACAACGACCTGACCAGCCTGCCCGACAGCCTCCCGCCTGAGCTTCAGAGACTCCACGTCGGAGGCAACCGGCTGACGAGCTTGCCTGAGAACCTTCCGGCCGAGCTCCAGGTGCTCGAGGTACGGGGCAACCGGCTGACTAGCCTGCCGGAGACGCTGCTAACCCAGCTGGGTTCTGAGTGCATCGTGTATGTAGAGGATAACCCGCTGTCCGCGCGGGTGCGGACGAATTTGGCAACAGCCCTGAATGCCCTCGGCTATAGCGGTCCGCGAGTGTTCTTCTCGATGAGTGAGGGAACGGCGGGCGATTCAGCGCGACCCCTGAGCGAGGCGGTAGCGGACTGGATGGAGGGCGAGCCGGAGGTGATCGCTGCATGGCGGAACTTCGCCGGCGAAGCGGGCGCGTCGGAATATGCGCTTTTCCTCGACAGGCTGCGTAGCACCGTGAATAGCGGCAATCCGGAATTTAGAAAAGCAGTAGCCGATGATCTGCGGCAAGCAGCGTCCAGGCCGAAGTTGCGTCAGCAATATTTCCAGCTGGCGTTTGGGGCGAGCGAGACCTGCGAAGATCGCATCACGCTGACCTGGAACGGCATGCAAATCGCACGCATGAACGCTGATGTCGAGGAGGGGACCTATGACAACCGTCTAGGCGAGCTCGTCGGCCAGGCGCGGGTCCTGTTCCGCCTGGGCGCGCTCGAGCCCATCGCTCGTCAGAAGGTCGGTTCACTCCAATTCGTCGACGAGATAGAGGTCTATCTTGCCTATCAGGTCAAGCTACGCGAGCGGCTGGACCTGCAGCTCATCGCTCCGGACATGCGGTTCTTTGATGTCTCCTACGTCACTGAGCACGACCTCACCGCGGCCGAGACCCAGGTTCGGAATGAGGAGGCGGCAGGATTCGCCGATTATCTGGCAACTCGCTGGCAACCATGGGAGACGGTGGTGAGCCGGATCGCCCCCGAAGCCCACGCACAGATGCAGGACCGGCTGATCGCGGCGATGGACGAGGATTTCCAGAGTCGGCTCGAGCAACGGCTCGCCGATCACGACCTGACCGGAAACAGCGATGCCGAGTTGCAGTTCGGAGCAAAGATCCGCGACGAGATCGCTTGCGAGATTAAAGGCGAGCTGATGCGCGAGGTGCTCAGGGACCACGGCGTTGAGCTGTGAAGCAGCTATCCTATTGCGAGGGACGTCAATCTCTTCCCACTCAGCCCTCGCTACGCCATGGTGGTTTTCGATATGTCGGCGCGCAAATGGAACGTTTGTTAAAGACTCGGCGGCAGGATCTAAGTGCAGGGGCTCGATCGATCTTCTCGAGGGATTGCAACGGACCATTCGCAGCAGCAGAGCAACTGCAATCCATCGCTCTCGCCGCGACCGATACTTTTGCTGCGCAAATTGCCCCTTGGCAATTAAGCTATCCATATTGGCCAAAGACGCGGACCGATTGACTGGCGCATGACTCAAGAGGTGTATCTGCCTTGTGCATCATGACGAGCACCTCAGGGTGTCGATTCAGAAGTCGGAAAATGCTATCGTTTTGAGGATGGGCAGTCCGGCCGAGCGTCGCATTCGACGGCAAAAATCTCAGCAACCGCAGCGGACCGATCTTCGACGAATAAAGTCGAACTGAGGTGACCCTTCACCTGAAGTTCCGCGGGCATTGTCGAGTTGGCCGGCGCCGATCCCAAGCTACTCGCAGTTGATATCGCGCTGCGACGCCAACAAGCGGCCGCAAGATGCGCCCCAGCGAACTTCTTCGCATCGATGCCGATCGCAAACTACAATGGCATCGTGTCACCGCGTAAGATCATCAAGCCTAAAAGGTAGGCCGGCATTGAATGGATCAGTTGGCGATGATCGGGCCGACTTTGTATAACACTCTAGGTTTGCCATAGCATGCTGAAACAAGCCGTTCGACCGATCAATGCCGAGCTCAGGCCCCGCGCAGGGCACGAGCAAAGCGTGACGTTGAGACTTCCTGCCCGAGTCCTGACGAGCAGGGAAGCTATACGCCACCTTGCCTTCGACGCGCACCACATTCGCCGAGCGTCGGCTGCGGGCATGCGCTGCCAACTAAACTGGCGGTTCGAACCTTCCTTTGACGGTGGCTTGGCTTTAGTTGGGCATGACGCCGCAGCTTCGAAGGACCAATATGGTTTCCATCGCCGTATCACTAGCGACTCCCGTCAGCTCGTCGAAAGCTAAACCCCTCAGAACAGGAGAGACTGTCTACCGAAACTGACACGCTGATTTGACCGAAGGAGAACGAGCATTGATGAACACAGGGCGGGCCGAGTCGAGCGCTGGTACTCCTTCAGAACAAAGCCACCGGCAAGGTTGCCTGTGCGGTCTCACTCAGGCGGCGGCTGAGTGGGTCCAAGCCTTGACTGGAGCGCGGGAGTCCGCTCGTTCGCAGGAGTCGCAGGATCAAATCCTGGACGCTTGGGCTGGCGATGTGAATCAGGGGCTGAACGAGAACCGGCAAGAGGCGGTAAGGCGAGTGCGAGCTTGGCGACATAACGCCAATGCCTCTACGCCGCTGCCGCTGAATCTGTCGTCGCTGTCCCTAACAACCTTGCCCGCCCTTCCGGTGCAGGTCCAGCAGCTGGACGCCAGCGGCAACCAGTTGACCCATTTGCCCGCGGCTCTTCCGCCTGCGCTCTGGGATCTGAACGCCGACGAGAACCGGCTGACCAACCTTCCCGAAACACTCCCGGCTGGACTGCAGCAGCTCAGCGTCACCGGCAATCTACTAACGGCCCTGCCTGATACACTCCCGCCTAGGCTCCTGCGGCTCTACGCGAGCGTCAATCTGCTGACTCATCTGCCCAATACGCTCCCGGCTGGGCTGCTGCGGCTCTACGTCGCCAACAACCATCTGACCCGTCTGCCTGATGCCCTTCCGGCAGGGCTCCGGCAACTCCGGGTCGAAGGCAACGGGCTGACAAGCCTGCCGGAGACGCTGCTAACCCAGCTAGGCTCTGCGTGTAGGATTGAACTGGCGGGTAACCCGTTATCCGAGGGGGGACGGACGAATCTGGCGGCAACCCTGAATGCCCCGGGTTATAGCGGTCCCCGGGTCTTCTTCTCGATGAATGAGGGAACCGCGAGCGGTCCAGCACGACCCCTGACGGAGGTAGCAGCAAACAGGATGGAGGGCGAGCCGGAGGCGATCGCCGCCTTGCAGAAATTCGCCAAAGAGCCGGGGGCGCGGGAATATATGCGTTTCCTCAACAGGCTGCGAGAGACTGTGAGTTATAAGCATCTAGAATTCCGAAACACGGTATTGGATGATTTGCGGCAAGCAGCGATCAGGCCGGGGTTGCGCCAGCAGTATTTCCAGCTGGCGTTTGGGGCGAGCGAGACCTGCGAAGATCGCATCACGCTGACCTGGAACGGCATGCAAATCGCACGCATGAACGCTGATGTCGAGGAGGGGGCCTATGACCATCGTCTGGGCGACCTCGTCCACCGGGCGCGGGTCATGTTCCGGCTGGGCGCACTCGAGCGGATTGCTCGTCAGAAGGCCGGCTCGCTCCAATTCGTCGATGAGGTCGAAGTCTATCTCGCCTATCAGGTCAAGCTACGCGAGCGCCTGGATCTGCGGCTGATGGCTCCGAAGATGCGGTTCTTTGATGTCTCCTACGTCACTGAGCACGACCTCACCACAGCGGAGAAGCAGGTGCGGAATGAGGAGGCGGCGGATTTCGCCGACTATCTGGCAACCCGCTGGCAACCTTGGGAGACGGTCGTGAGGCGGATCGCCCCCGAAGCCCATGCACAAATGCAGGACCGGCTGATCGAGGCGATGGACGAGGATTTCCAGAATCGCCTTAAGCAACGGCTCGCCGATCATGACCTGACCGGAAACAGCGATGCCGAGTTGCAGTTCGGAGCAAAGATCCGCGACGAGATCGCCTGCGAGATTAAGGGCGAGCTGATGCGCCAAGTGCTCAGGGACCATGGCGTTGAGCTATGAAGCAGCCATTCCTTTGTGAGGGACCGCCAAAAAGCTTGAATGAGGGCTCGCCATCGCCTTTTAGATTGTTTGCGCACGATCTTTCCGGAAAACCCTTCTTTTCTGGACCCACTCTAAGAGGCGATGCGCGATGGCGTTGAGTCCTCAGCGTTTGCGTCGAGCACTCCCGCCACCCTGATTTTGTCACGCGGGATTTTATTCCCCGTTCGCATTGGCTTGGCTATAGTGCTTCTGCCTCACCTGTGTCCTCAGTTGGGGAGTCTAAAGCGCGCTTAGATTCGGATGTCGTTGTTGTTCGAGCACGATTTTCTCGGAGAAATTTTAGACGAGACGGCGCCGACGCTTGATGCCGATCGGAAGCGCCATGCGTCATCGATCTTACGGCAGAACGTCAAAATGATCACCACGCCGGCACCAGAGGCGGTCGTCAAGCGATGTGTGGTCTCATCCGACTTCGCCAACTGGCGGACTTCGTTGTCGAACCTGCGTTGTTGCTTGCAGATCTGCTCATAGATCCACAGAATAGGCTCGATCACACTGAGAAGCTGATGATCCTCACCCAAAGCTCGCGTAACAGATTGCGAAACTGTAGTCCTATCTTGCCTGGAAACAGCAAGCCATTTGATCGAGCTTTCGGACTTGGTTCTCGATAGATCGACGAATGGTCACGAGCCGAATCTCGCGACAGCATAGCTCGGATACTCTCATTTTCCTCGCTCTTGACCTTGACCTCACAATACGGACCGTCACGGACCAGCTCGGCGAGCCCTCGCGCCAATCTGATCGCTTTTGTTCACGCCTGCAGACAAAGCCGCGTGCGGATGTCGCGCGTCGATGCAAACCACCGGAGGATCGACCCGATGAGTTTCATGCCTCCGCCTCCTTTTATAGGACGGCCGCCAGAAATGGCTCCGTCGTGCCGATCGTCGAAGCCGGCGGAGCTAAAAGAAAACGGGAAGGTCCGTGCGAAATCCAGCCGGAGAAGAGAAAATGCATGCCGACGGTCCGGAGATTCAAACTCGGGCATTGACGTTGCCCCGGCTGCGCCCGGAAGGCGCGGTGGGTGCGGTTTTGTACGGCAGAGTGCCGGCAATTCGGGCCATAAGTTGCCGCAGCCACTGATGGGCAGCGGAATGATGCGTCCGGGACGTCCAGGTCATGCCGATTTGAAACGGTTCGGGGAAAGGACACGGCGTTGCCACGACGGATTTGGCGATGTTCGAACCGATGCGGCTGGGCACGGTCGAGACCAGATCCGTGCCGGGGAGAATGTGGGTTAGATCGGAGATGCTCGGCACCGTGACCACCTGGTTGAGCGACAGGCCGCGTTCATCGAGCCTTCTGAGGTAGCCTGAGCGCCAGGTTCCTCCATAGGTTACGACGGCGTGGTTCGTTTTGACATAGTCGTCGACGCGCAACTTCCGGCCGGCGAACAGATGGCCCTTGTGCATAACGCACACATAATGGTCATCCAGCAGATGGCGATGATAGAAGTTTTCCTCCTGCACCTCGTAGGGGCCAATGAGAAGATCGGCTTCGCCGCGTTTGAGATACGCCATCCCTTTCGCGCGCGCCGTCTTGATCTCCAGCAGCAGGCGCGGCGCCCGGCGTCTGATTTCTGCGATGGTACGCGGCAGAATGATTGAGCGTTCGTAATAGTTGCAGGCGATCGTGATTTGCCCGGACGCGCTTGCGGGATCGAAATCCGTCGGCCGCATTAGGCCCTCGAAGCCTTCAAGCAGGCGGCTGGCACACTCAACGATCTCGACACATCGAGGCGTTGGTGCGATCCCGCCATGCTGGCGCACGAACAGCTTGTCGTGAAACGCCGCGCGCAGCCGGTCCATCGTATAGCTAATCGTCGATTGGTTCGTACCGAGCACTTCAGCGGCCTTCGAAAACGAGCCCAGTTCCGAGACCAGGCGCAAAGTGCGGATCGCAGCAAAATCAATCGCAAGTGGATCCCAATCCTTTGCCATCGCCTTAAGTCCCTCGTCGCGAAATCACACCACCCTATCGAAAGAGTAGATAACGGTTATCAACTCTGTCCGATTGTCCGATCACTATTGCCAACGTAATCTGCTCGAAAATGGGAGTTAAAGCGGCGGGCCCGCGACCATCGCCTCAACCATGGAGAAGCCTATGAACGCACCCAAAACCTTTCCGCTCAATGCCTGGTACGCGGCTGCATGGTCACATGAGATCGCCCCCGAGCTGTCCGCCCGCAAAATTTGCGGCAAGGACGTCGTGCTTTACCGCCGCACTGATGGCCTTGTCGCGGCTTTGGAGGATGCCTGTTGGCACCGGCTGCTGCCGCTATCGCTCGGACATCTCAAGGGCGACGACGTCATGTGTGGCTATCACGGGCTGGTGTTCAATTCGGCCGGCCGCTGCTCCTACATGCCCGCGCAGAAAACGATCAATCCGTCAGCCTGCGTGCGTACCTATCCGGTGGCTGAGCGGCATCGTCTGGTCTGGCTGTGGCCTGGCGATCCAGCGCTGGCGGACCCCGCCAAAATTCCAGATTTTCATTGGAACGATGGCACAGAATGGGTCGGCGACGGCGGCACGTTCTATCAGCTGAAATGCGACTATCGCCTGGTTGTGGACAACCTGATGGACCTCACGCACGAGACCTATGTGCATGCCGGCAGCATCGGCGACGAGGCCATCACGGCCGCGCCCTTCGATGTGACCCACACCGATAACACAGCGACAATGACACGCTGGATGATCGACATCGATCCGCCCCCTTTCTGGGGCCGCCAGCTTGCACGCCCGGGCCGTGTTGATCGCTGGCAGATCGTGACTTTCCAGGCGCCTTCGATCGTCGTCGGCGACGTCGGCGTGGCGCTGACAAATACAGGCGCGCCGCAAGGCGACCGCTCGCACGGGGTCAGCGGCGCATTCTTAGCGGCGATCTCGCCCGAAACGGAGACGACCTGCCACTACTTCTGGAACTTTGTCAGGAATTATCGCAAGGATGACGCGCAGCTGACGAGCGAGCTCCAGCTTGCCCACGTTAATGGCGGGGCAGGGGTCTACGATCAGGATCATCGAGTCTTGGAGGCGCAGCAGGCTGCTATCGACAAGAACCCGCGTTCTCCCTTTTACGATCTCAACATCGATGCAGGCGCGCTCTGGGCACGGCGGCTGATCGACCGGGTGATGGCTAACGAGCATGCTCCCGTGATCGCTGACGCTGCGGCCGAGTGAGTGAAGTCATGGCCAAGCCGACCGAACCGATTAGCGCATGCCTTCGCGCCACGCGCGATCTCACTCCTGACGTCCGTCTCTTTGAGATTGAGCCGGACAGCCCATTAGTCAATGTAGGGCCTGGCAGTCACATTGACGCCCTCGTGCCGACCGACGGGCGACCGCAGCTTCGTAGCTATTCATTGGCAGGATCTTGTGCGGACGGACTCTATCGCATCGCCGTCAAGAGGCTCGCGTCGAGTCGGGGCGGGTCTATCGGCATGTGGCGCCTCAAGGCGGGCGAACGGCTCACGATTTTTAAGCCAAAAAATAGCTTCGAATTGAGCTACGATCGGCCGGACTACCTGCTGCTGGCCGGCGGGATCGGCATCACACCGATCTACACGATGGCGCTGGCGCTGAAGCAAGCGGGAGCGAACTTCCGCCTGCTCTATGCCGCACGGAGCCGTCGCGACCTCGCCTTCGCGGACGAGCTTGCCACTTCCATCGGGGAACGCCTTCAGCTCTTCGTCAGTGAAGAGGGACAGCGGATCGACATCGGCGGCGAGATAGCCCAACTAGACGCGCGCGGTGAGCTCTATGTGTGTGGCCCGTTCGGCATGTTGGAGGCGGCCAAACAGCTTTGGAGCCAATCGGGCAGGCCCGCTGCGCACCTCCGCTACGAGACGTTCGGCAATGCCGGTCGCCTCGCGGGCGCCCCGTTCAAGATCAGGGTTCCCCGATTGGGCCTGGAAATTGACGTCCCTGTAAATCGCTCCATGCTGGAGGCGCTTGAAGATGCCGGCGTCGACATGATCTTTGGCTGTCGGCGCGGAGAATGCGGTCTTTGCGTGCTGCCGATCTTGGAGGCGTCGGCTGAGGTCGATCATCGTGACGTGTTTTTCGGTATTGAAGAGCGGGCGATGATCAGCAGAATCTGCACCTGCGTGTCGCGCGCGGCGAGCGGCTTTCTAACCATCGATACACCTGATCGAACGCCAAACCAGCGTCTTTCCCAACGTCTCTCGGTGCAGGCCGGAGGGCTACATAAGATCCGCGAGTAACCCTGCTCGATCAGCACCGGCCCGGGCTACGCGGGCCGTGAGAGGCTCCTCGTCATATCGGCAAGGCACAGGCGACGGCGATTTCCCTCGTCCCGACCGGGTCCCGCCAGATCGAACGAAGCCGCGCGCGTGATTGGCGATTCCGGCAACGTTATTGGCCGCTTGGCTTCGGCACCCGGGTTGAAGCTGGTTCTGGAGCTGTCCCGCGAGACCTGGCCATGATTTACGAGCCGCGAAAGTACTTCCTCTCTGAAGCTTTCGGGATACCGACTGCTGTATGACCCTGACTACGCCCGCTGGCTCCCGATTTCGTCGGCCTGACTAATGGTGTCACCACATTTCAATACTCGATCGCGTGCCCCTAGAGCTCAAGTCGAGCGGCCTGCGTCGACAGTTGGTCCGCCTCGGCAAGCCGATAGTGTAGGACGTCGCTATGCACTGTGCTCAACAAGGACTTGCAGAATGCAGGCGTGAGCTTGCCGCGGTGAACCACGACGTCTTCGCGACCTGTCGCAGCCCGGGCGTTCTGCCACTGTCGATTGTAGCCGCGTTGTGCATTTGACTTGACGTGGCAAGCGGCGAATTCGGCGTCATCCAGCGTCGTCAACTGCCACACATGTACCGGCCGCTTCGTATGGATGTGCACCCACATCGGGCTCGGCATTGCACCATTGCGCAGCGCCTTGGGTTGCAGCTTGACCTCGAACAGCACCCCTGGCTCACCCTTTAACGCGCGCGGTAAACCGGCAGGCGTCAACTCCTCGGCCGCGCGCAACTGTTCAAGGTAGTTCTGCGACGGATAGGCATACGTCTTCATGCAATCGACCGCCATCGTGCCCCTTCGCTCGTTCAAAGCCGTCCCCAGCCCCTGCGCCTCGGACCGCAGCATCTTGAGCCGGACGATTTTGTCGTGCACTTCGCGCACTTGTGCAGGCGTGAGTAGGACACGTCGACGAGGCTCCTCCAACGCAGCTACACAGGCCTGCATCTCGGCTACCTGGGTCTTCAGGCGCCCGATCGCAGTATCCACGACGTGTTCGGCGTCCTCGGGCTTCATGTGGCGGGCTTGCGAGGCGGCCCTTTGCTGACCAGGCAGATCGAATTGCAAAAGTTCGTCCAACCGCTTGAGGAGCCCCGTCAGTGCTTCCATCGACGGCGGGGCCTGCCAGATCGCCAAGTGCGCCGTCTCCGACGATGACGCCCTCGCATGCGCCTCCTCCGCGGTCACGAGCCTCTTCGTACCGAATTCCGAGAGCACGACAACTTTGGCTGCTGGCGCCGCGGCGTTGGCGTCCATAGCGACATGCGCCTGGGTCTGCCCAGGCGCCGAGCTCCCAGCGCCAGCGGACCGCGTGCTCTTGCCTTTCCCCTTTCTCCGCGGTCTAGCGCCTTCGGCGGCTACAGCCTCGCCGATAGTGCTGGCGGGCATCGCAGCCCGAGGGTCGGTCGGCGGCACAATGACCGCTGACGCTTTCGGCTGCAGTGACAGGAAGCGCATGACCTCCTGCGCAGTAACCCACGCACCTTCCACTATCTGGCCTGACAGTTCCAATGGGAGGTTGGCTGTCCCAGTATCGCTTAGGTTTGCAACGATGTTGTGCCACGCCAGCCCAAGTTCCGAAAGGCGCTCCATAACTCCTTTCAAAACGGCGCAGTGCGCTGCGTCGAGTGCACGTCCGTTGCTGTTTAGAACAGCATCGCTCGTAGAGTTGAATGCCGGGAAAACGTCATCGATGAACGTTCCTAGCAGACGCACCCGCCCGTTCTCATCCATGAGGGCTTCCCTCGTGGCTGGCTCGAATGTGCTCATCTGCGGCTCAATCATGATTCGCAAGAGCGCGATCTGCGATTGCAAATGCAGGCACTTCATATTCAGTGCCCAGCCGGTGTGCAGCCGCAGGTCGGCCTCTTCGGCTTGCCGCATCTCAGCCGTGGTACTTGGTAAATTGTAAGTGGCGGTGCAGACGGACTGCATTCTTTCCAAGCGCAATGCCTTCTTTCCCCACCACTCCATACAGGCCGTATAACGGTTTGCTACGCTGGAGATCGCTCGACTCAGCTGGTCGAAGGGAGCGCTCGATTGGACCATCCGATCGAGCACAGTGGCCGCACTCTTCCTGCTCTGCTCCAGGGCGTAGATGGTCGGGGTTGCTAGTAGGTTGCATTGGTTCCCCGCATGGAGCACCTCGTCTCGGAGACGGCGAGCCTGATCGTCGGAGAGGATGCTAGGCGCCTCATGCTGGGGTAGCCTCGCGTAGTACTCCAGAACGTTTGAGCCTGCCTTGATGAGCTGGTCAATCAGCTCTTGTGCCACCAACGCGTTCGGCGCCGGCTGCACGGCCGCATTGCGGCAAGTATCAAGTTCTGCCAGCAGGCTGTCCATTTGGCGCTTCGCTGCCTTGATCTCGTCGCCGGTCCAAGGAATGGGGCCCGCCACATCGGAAGTTTGCAGCTGGCTTGCGACCGGCCCCGCTCCATCTTGAGCCCCAGAGCGCATCCGCTCCACGACGGAATTGAACAATTGGCTGCCCTCAGCATGGGCGAGACTTGATTCCGAGCGCGAACTGCTCGATCTCCACGTGCTGTCAGCTCCAGTAGCCTCAACGTGCGCTTTACCAGGTCGGCCAATGCCCGTCATATTCCACCTCCGATCCAGGGAGAATGCGAAGCGAATTTAGATAGACCGCCTGGCTGACGATTAGCTGACGAACGGCGTTGCCGCGGATGCACTAAGGAAATCAGAATTGCGGGGCTTCCACTTCCATGAAAGATGGCGTGTGTTTTTCCGCCTTGCAGACACGCGTTCTCTTCGCAAGCGCCACTTCCGTGTTCTGACCATCCTCCGCACAGGTCAGCACAGTCCGGGTTCTCAGAGCCAGCGCCTGCGCCTTTCCGCCGCATCGTCAGCGACCTTAGTTCGGGATGCTCATCATCGCTCAATATCAGGGGAGCAAGTTGCTGGACCGCTATCGGAGACTCCGTCGCTGTTTGCCCCATCCTTGGCACAGCGACGCGAATCTACTGCGAATCTATGATTGCGAACTTGCCTAGCTGAAAAGCGCTGCAACGGCAGCAACGTTTGCGCAACGGTTGCCCAGTCACCTGCTCGCCTCTATGGTGTCCAGCATCTCTTGATGGCTGTCGAGAAACCCTGCGAACACATCGATGAAGAATTGGATGTCGGAGCGGGTCATTGGTGTCGAGATCGAAGCGGCAGCGCTATGCGGCAGGATGATCGCGTTTTCCGCAAAGAAACGCGAGAGCTGCTTCTTTAAAGCTGCTGCGCTCAGTCCAGGATAGGCCTCACGATAGTCGCTGGGGATGAGTTCCATCGGATGAATACGAAAGAGCCAGGCCGCTCCAGTCACGCACAGCGGCACGCGCCGGGTTGAGATGTCGGCTTCTTTGCTGCAAGAGTCCGTGTAATCGAGACATACTCATGTAAATTGAATCCCATCGAAAGCTGGATGCCTTTCTGGACAGCGACATCATCAACGCTCGAAGGAAGCGCGAAATGTGCAAAGGGTCAATGACGCTTGTCATTACCGTACCTTGGTCCTCTGGTGACGATTCGCATCCAAGCTTACGGAGTGAACTGCTAACTAATGGTACAGCATTGGCGACCGATCGAAACACTGCCTGCTCTGGTGAGCACGCTGGATTCGCCGTTTCAGAAGCGGTGTCACGGTGTGCTGGCGTCCAACCACACCACAGCATTATTGAACGCTGGGGGCGGTGATGGGTAGGCTCAGCCGCCGGGCCAGTCCGACGGCTGCCATTGAAAGAATCCAGCGCCCGCGATGTCATCGAGCTAATGAAGACTGGCGCCATTCCTCGGACGCCGAAATCGCGCTTTTTGATTTGTATCTGTGGTATCAAACGTGAGCGGAGTGTCATAGGGTCACAGAACGAAGTGCGGCTCGCCGCAATCGCCGAAGGTGCGGGCGAGCAGTCTGCCTCGACCGGCTCCGACGGTCGAGCGACGTGAGAAACACCCTCTGCCGCAATGTCTGGGCTTGTTTCCTTTACCAAGGTGTCCACGCTCTCATCGATAAAGCTCCTGAGAAAGCGGCGTCCTTTCGTTGGCTGGATCAGGCTGTGCCGGTCTCGTTTGATCCTGTCAGTGTTCTGTGGGAGAGGTGCGGTCTCGCATTTGCCTCAGCCACAATGCCGCCGTTTCCCGCATCCTCTTTCTTTCTCTACCTCGAAACCGGCCTGCTTCTTGTGTTGCGAAGCCGCCTCTGCCAGGTCTTTTTCCGCTTAAGTCTGTGTTCAGCGCTCGGACGCACCTTTGCCTCGTTGGCTTGATCTGGCCGAAGACCGGCTGCGCCTCGATCGTCTGAGCCGCAACGCCGCCGGTTGAGACTTTCTTCCCCTGGGCTACGCCCATTCCTCGCGAGGCAAGAAAGTCTCCCCGCCGGCGTCCTCCGCTCCGCTCCGGCCCGCGAAAGAGTGGGTGCGTCGCCGATCGTCTTCGGCCGTCAGATCGCCATCGAGGCCGCGGTGGTCGCGGAGCTCGAAACAACTCAAGGAGAAGTAACATGGCTAGCATCGGAACTTTCAAAAAGGTCGGCAACGACTTCCAGGGCGAGATCGTCACGCTGAGTCTGCAGGCCAGGGGCGTCCGCATCGTCGCCGAGGCCAACCGCTCAAACGAGAACGCTCCCAGCCACCGCGTCTATGTGGGCCGGGCGGAAATCGGGGCAGCCTGGTCGAAGCGCTCCGAGGAAGGCCGCGACTACCTCTCGCTCAAGCTCGATGACCCCTCGTTCAACGCGCCGATTTACGCGAACCTGTTCGACGACGAAGCCGGCGACGGCTACACGCTCCTCTGGTCCCGCCCCCGCAAGACCGGCGAGTAAGCGCTCGCGACGCCAACGCCCCGCCCGATCTCATCGGGCGGGGCTTTATCTAGCGAGCCCAATCCGAGCAGCGCGTCATTTCCTGTAACGTGAGCGCGCCGGCTTACGACCTTTGCGCAACGTCTTAGGTGGGCTCGCTCCTTTGGGCGGTTGGACGAAGAACTCGGATAGATGAACACCGAGTCTTTTAGCGAGCCTGTCGAGAAGATCGATGGTTGGGTTCTCTGCTTGTCGCTCAAGGCCGCCCATATATGAGCGGTCAATGCCCGCATCGTAAGCCAATTGCTCCTGCGGAATGCCGAGATCCACGCGAATCCGGCGCACATTCCAGGCCACAAGCGCACGAGCTTTCATGCGCGAAAGCAGCCATTTGGTGGGTCATCAAACCACTGGCTATAGCCGTCCTATTGCACTAAGTTCACCGAATGCAGGTAGCGAACCCGGCGCGTGGGCTTACATGAAAAAGCTGGAGCTGGATCCAGAAATCGCGGATGTCGTGCCGAATGCATCGGTGTTGACGAGCTATGACGAGCAGCATCTGGTGACGTATTGGCGTCTCCTCGATGCTGAGGCCGCCGGCGCCGACTGGAAAGAAGTTGCGCGGATCGTGTTGCATCTTGATCCTGATTGCGATCAGGCCCGCGCTCGCAGTGCATACGACGGGCATTTGGCTCGCGCAAAATGGATGGCTAAGCAGGGCTACAGCCACTTGCTCCGCATTGGCGCCCGCAAATAGCAAAAATCTATCCTATGGATCGCGCCTCGGAAAAAAATTCCCTCGTTGCCGTGATCGCCTAAGTGTATCACGTGATGCTCAATTCGTGGGTCCGGCGCGCATTGACCGGTCGCGACCAAGAATCGGGAACTGGCGCATCGAAGTCGCACTCACTCCACCGCGCGAGCGGCCAAGCGCCTGATCTTCAGACCCCCTCCTTTTGTGCCCCCTGGGGGCATACTGATGCATTCGGACGAGGGTAGTATCGACGATCAAATATTTTGGGTCTGGATCATCGGACATCGAAGATCCACCTCCAAACAGCCTTGATGCTCCGCCCGCTGAAGCGCGGGAATACGCTGCCCCCTTCCCCGAATGCCTCCGGAAGATCACGCGCTAGGGAGAGCCCGCACATTCCAAGCACACCTTTCACAAACATCCGCACTGCCGAGCCCTTCTGGTTCGACCGGACTATGATCAGCGGCGCCTTCGCTCCCGGGCCGCGTCGCTCAGCACCAAAAGATCCATCACACACAACGCCGCTTCCAAAAAGAAAACTTGAATCTGACGTGCTCTCAAATGGGAGTCCCTAGAGTCCGGGCCGCCTAGAGCTTGCATATCACAGCCTGCATCATAGGCCGCACGAACTCGGTGCGAGCTAACGCCATGCACCAGTTCACTCCCTTCACGTTGAACGAGAGCACGGAGAAAGGGAGAACTGGATGAACGAGATCCTGCTGCTCGTCTCCGGTTGCCTGCGCATCGCTAGCGACCCTCCAAAGCTCTTTCTCGGAGTTCGGCAACACGGGTGAGACAGCTTGCCGTCAGCTTGACCAAGTACGCTCGCAGCGAGGGAGCGACAACCTTAGCAAAGGTAAATCGATATGCTCAATCGAATCAGCCACTCATCAACACTCGCTGGCCAATCTGAAGAGCTAAGTAAGTCGGCAAACAGTGACAGGTTTGATCAAGCTCTTGCGGGTCTGCCCGAAAGAATGGGGTGCTGCACCAGTAAGGCAGATGCCGCGGATCCAGCCAGCCCCGGCGCATCCTCTCCACCTAGGATGAGCATCTCCCTGTCCCAACACATGACGGCCGAATTGCAGGACGCGAACAGGGTTAACATCTGCGTTGGACTCACTGCAGGATGGCTCAGCAATCTTCCGAACAGCCCGAGATCCCGAATGGCTGCGCTGCTACCCGGCTCGGACGGGCACCGTTCAGCGGCTGTGTGCCAGCGGAACTATGAGGGGCTTGTGCGATCTTTGCGGGGCGAGGACATAGAAAGGTCTGAGGCGGGTTTTCGTGCAAGGGCTACCGTGTTGAGGGACGCTGGCCTAAATCCGTCTGAAGCAGGGAACACATACACATTTGGCAATGCGACGAGCTTCTCGGAATTGGCGGGCAAAATCACCGCCGATGGGAGAGCGTATTCGCTCAGCCTATGTTTCGAGCGGGGCGGACGACGCGAAAGGCACCTGGTTGCGACATCAGCGTCGGGCGGAATGGTCACGCTGTTCGATCCTAACTATGGAGAATTTGCTGTTCCACCACAGCAGATCGGTGAGTTGTTCGAAAACCTCGCCAATCGTTACAGAAATCCCAATGGATTGGAATTGTTGAGCATCACTACCCAAAGGGTACGGACTGAGTAAGACGTTGCAGTAGCCCTCGACCGGATGTTTAGCGCCGGTGATAACCGAGCCGTCATCACTCTCGCTGCCGTCGCCTTATGGATGCGATAGATGTCCACACTGCCTAAGCCTGGCTCCGCCAATGCCCCGTCCGATCCAATCGGGCGCGGCACTCTTCAAGGCCGGCAGTAAGCGTCACTGAGGTGCGATCCCTCCGGACCGGCCTCATTCTTATCAGTTTCGCCTCCCGGAGGTGGGACGCGGTCTGCAAAATTCTTCATCAGGCAAGACAAGATCCACGTGGCTGACGCCGAGGACCTCTGCGAGCTCGAACAGCGTCACCACAGTCGGATTGCGCCGACCAGTCTCCAACCCGCTGATGTATTGTTGAGTAAAGCCGGAAGCCTCGGCGAATTTCTCCTGCGTGAAGCCTTTCCGCTTCCGCAGCTTTAGGAAATTCCGGCCCACCAACTTGCGCATGTCCATCGGCGCAAGTTGCGTCTTTACATACTATGAGGTTTATCTCCTATAATGTGTATTCCCAAGTAGGGATTTTTGCGGAATTCTCATGCAAACACCGCTTGCCCCCGATCTCGCAGACTTGGCCCCCACAGATGCGGCGTTGACCTCCTATGACGAGCAGCATCTGGTGACGTATTGGCGACTCCTCGATGCCGAGGCCGATGGCGCCGATTGGAAAGAGGTTTCCCGGATCGTGTTGCACCTTGACCCCGAGCGCGAACCCGAGCGCGCTCGCAATGCATTCGACAGCCATCTGGCGCGCGCAAAATGGATGGCTGAGCGCGGTTACCGCCACTTGCTCCGCTCTGATGGACCCAAATAGCAAAATATGTCGTCTGAGCTGCCCCCTTGGAAAAGATCTCTCCCAGTGATGGGGTGATCGCCTGCGCGCATCACCGGTGATGCACAATAAGGGACTTCCCCAACAACCCAGCGCTTTATAGACACTGCGCCGCAATTTTTCTTTGGGGGAGATCAAGCAGTGTCGAAATTCGACTGGCGCTCACCGGAGTCCTATCAGAGCGTTACAGCAGGCGAGTCGTCCGATTTCGCTTGGGAAAGCCTCCGTCGCAATCCCGAATATCAAGCTGATTACCGCGACACGCTCTCAAAACACGGGCAAGTGACCACTGAGTTTCGGAGGAAATGGGGGCTCTGCTTTCGCTCATGACCCGCAGAGGTGTTTTCACGAGCAGGCCATCTTCTGGGCGCCGGAGGCTCTGCCAGCCGTGGTATCGCTCGTTGAAAGCGCTTGCGATCCACATGGCGTTGCCGCGACGGTCAAGCTTGCCGAGCTTCCATCGGACAGCGTCCGAGAGGCAGCTGATGGTTGGCATGCTGTATTGCATATTCACGGAAGCCGACATCACCTGCGTCTGAAGCAGGCGCCACGTTTTGGTGTCGCTTATTCAATCGAGCTACTGATACACGACGCGGACTTCGAGATCCGCGCGCACGCCTCACTTCGATTGTGGCGTGCGATCAATGGCCGTCCGCCAGGACCTCCTATCGCTCTACTTTCGGCACAACGGCGTAAACGATTGGCTCTGAGCCTCCGTGCCCTGGACGGCCACATGGACGGCGCCTCCTATCGTGTCATCGCCGAGGTCCTGTTTGGTCCAAGGCGCATCTCTGAGCAGGCCTGGAAAACCCATGCGCTGCGTAGCCGAATTATCCGCCTGCTTAAGGTCGGTTTAGCACTCATGCGCGGTGGCTATCGTGCATTGCTGCGTCCTTCATCTGCTAAGAAAAAGGGGCGTCGATGATCGTTCGTCGGCCCCGGAAGCACTCCATCGCGCCATCGTGGGCGTACGCCACAAGTCTTGGGAACGCTGCAGAGACGTTGTCGGCCTGCAGCCACGCCGGCGGGTTTGTTTGGCACGGAGATCAAAACGTCACCTCTGACGCCAGACCACGATTGGGCTGCTGAACGCAGACCGAGTCGTCCGTTCGGATCCTCGATGGCGTCGCGGCGGCTGTTCCCCGAATTGGCGGAATCAAGTGTGCTAGGGCGGGCTACGGGCGGCGGCTTGGGACGGCCGAGACCGTCAGATCTTCGCCGAGAGCAACTTGGCAATTGTTCTGATCTGTGCCGGATACCTTGGCCAACCATGCCTCAAATGCCGCAACCGGTGTTTTTCAACTCTCACGTTGGTCTGCGGATGACATCGGAAGCTGCGGCTCGAGCAGCCCCTGAAATAAAGAGGGTGTGCCGAGCGACACGATGTTGCCTTCACGGTACGCACGCATACCATTACGACGGGCCTTGGCCCAGCGCATCTTGAGCGGCCTTCGCTGCCATGAGCGCCTCAGTCAGCTCCGCTGCGATTGAATTTCCGATCCGCAAATTCTCCTCGCTCTTGGATGCGGCTAAACGTTGTGCTTGCAGGAGTATCGAGGGGCCGAAAGCCAACAAGGAGTTCTCTTGAGCTTGCTGGCCAATACTGTTCAGCTCGGCTTCGCTAGCTGCGATGTCAAATGATCCTCCTGTCTTACCTTCCAGGAAGTTCCAGCAGCTTCGAAATAGCTGACGGTAGCCTTCGGTGACTTCCGGGCCCTTATCCACTACGCCAGCTTGTTCTGCAAACCGAAGATCCTGCTCATAACCGAGCTCTATCAAAAGCTGCGCGCCAACAAGATCTGTCACGACCTGCATCTCTTCGATGCACAATTCGGTTTGCCAGGCCTGGACTGAGCGATCGTCAACGGTCTTTTTCTCGAGGATCTTTCGATCGCCGAACGTGCTAGACCGGAGATATTCCGTTTGCGCCAATGGCGCCGATGACATGTCCATCGGGGCGTGTCCAAGGCCAGCAATCACGCGCCGGATTTCCTCGTCGGGACGCGTCACAAGTACTTCATACTGCACCACTTGTGTGTGGAGTTCACTACGGTACGCCGCAAGCGCGGGCAGACCCAGAACAAGGTCGGCGAGCGAAGATGCAATCGCGGGCGTAGGCCGACCCAGCACGATATCGGCTACGCACGATGCGATCGCCGGCGGGGAACTGGCCGCCAGAAGCGGAACGGCCCACGTCGATTTCAGTGATGCGGCAATGGCGTAAGGATTGCGCATCAGAACGATCCGCGGCGCCTCCGGATAGAGCAAATCCAAAAAGTCGAGCACGGTCCAATACCGCGGGGTCTTGTCTATCAGGGTGCGCTTGCCGGCAGCTGCCAAATACTGCCCGTAGGCTGCATCAGCAAAAGCGCGCGTGACGCCCGTTCGATCTATTCGGCCCAAGAATTCGGAGGTTGCGGCCTGAACCATTGAGGTCCCGGCGGGGTGACGGTGGTCGACCCGACCAAAAGCCTCAAGTGCCAACATCAGCCAGGGCTCAGGCGGAGCCAAAATATCCGGGTGCGACTGAAGCAAATGGGCCAGCAACGTTGTCCCCGAGCGGGGAAGCCCCAGAAGAAAACATACCGCAGGCAAATGGTTTGCATCCTGATTCATCATTCAACGTATCTCCTTGGATGGACCGAGCGGCCGTCCTGGCTCCTTCATATGGTAGAAAGAAACAGCACGAGCGACGCGCTTCAGTTGGTTTCAGCGCTTCGCATCAACAGATGTCTCTCATCCGGAACGATGACGTCATCCAGCGATAAAATCCGACGACATGTCCTCGCGCTTTGGCCTCTGCACTCCGTGACTGCCGAAGGCATATTTCCGATGGACTCAGACGCGGGCGCACCAAACCCAATACGCGTACAAAATGCGGTTGTTCAGTGTCGTTGCGGGGCAGATTTGCTTCGGCGTTTGTCGCCCATTCGGGCCCGATCGTTAGAATGAGCGCATGCATGCTTCGCACCATTTAGCTGACATGAATTCGATCCTGTTAGAGCGCAGCAATTGGGCCGCGACCATTTTCTTGTGGGGCCAGAGCTGCTTAATGCTCGCTCACTCGCAAGCAGCTGAGCGATATCGACATGGAGAGCCGTAGCAAAGCTATACAATAGTTTATCGGAAATAGTTGCTGACGCTACCCAGAGGAGCTGTCGAATGGATCTTGCACGATCAAGCTCACGCGTCCTTCCCAGGTAAGACGACTGCAATGAGTCTGCGTCTCGGCTGATGCTCGCTGCAAACTCTAGAGTTCTTCTCAGGGCCTGGGCGAAGATGCCAGCTCATCTGAACGCCTGGATTCTACGAAGCGTGCTTAATATCTGCCATTCCTAAGATTGGGAAAAATCGATAGTTTGGATCATTGCATTCACAGACCGGATAGATGTCACCTAGAACGGCAATTCCGTGCCATTTATTTAGTCAAACCGCCGCTCGTTGCGCACTTCGATGCGCGCAGGCGATCTCGGCCCGTCTCTGGCACTCAGTAACGGCCATCAACCAAAACCTATGTCCCCAGTTTCGTGCGTCGCGAATGATTGGTGTTGGTGATGCGTGCCTTCGATGGAAAGATCGACGGGCACCACGTCGTCCGCAAGTGTCATTCGGTCTCGAACGATCCTAGCGCGCGGCTCTAAAACAAACAGATTTTGCAGGGCATGCGCGCTTCGCGCAATCTATTCCGCGCCGATGGGCGACGGCCAACCAACGGCGCTCTGCCTGTCATCTGGCACCGAACGAAGCAGGGGTGCCGAAAATCATCTCTGCATCTTCGGCATCCCCCTATGAGCGTTTACTCCTCCATGATGCTCGTGGGCGCGCGACCAACCCCGCTCGCTCTCCAGACGAGCACGGAGCTTTCCAAATGCCCGATCCGACCGCCGGCCTGCCGCCGCGATTATTGCGTACCCCTGAAGCGGCGCGATTTCTCGGACTGTCCGGCCGAACTCTGGAAAAGCATCGTACCTATGGCACGGGCCCGATCTATCGCAAGCTTGGCGGTCGCGTTGTTTATGCGCTCGAAGACCTGAAAGCCTGGGCTGATCGCGGTGCTAAGAAATCAACCAGCGATCCAGGCATAGGTACGGTCTTGCCCGCCAAGCGCCACACACCCATTCCTTATGCGGGCAAGGAGAGGCGCTGACCCATGTCGCACGGCAAATCCTCCGCTCATGAACGGCGTCATTCGGAGCGCGGTCAACTCGATTTGTTTCGCTCGTTGCGCGGCGATTTAACACCGCGCGATGCGCAAGATGTGGTCGCAGATGCGTTGTTCTCGCTGGCAAAGTCGAAACAGGTTGTCCCGTTCGACTTTCGCGCCGGGACAATCACGATTCGTGTGGAGGCTGTGCCGGAACATGGCATGGCGACGGCCTGGAATGCGGACGTTTTGATTTGGTCCGCTTCGCAGATTGTTGTGGCTCGCGATGGCGTCTCGAAAACGTCCATGTTGATGGCGGCTACTGCTTACGCAATCCTAACCTTTGGGGGCTGTGGCACCAACGTGCGAAACTGCGAGCGCCTCGACGCCGCAGTCGACCCTCTGCACTCGACAACGGTCTTGACCTCGAGTCGCCCGCCGACTGAGCTCCGACGGCATCGTTTCTCCTGGATGGACCAATGGCCCGAGACGGTCGATTTGCACGGCTGTGCCTACGGAATCGAGCTGATCTTGCCGGACCCGTACTACACGGGTGTTCTGGATGAAGGGCTCGTGTTGACGATCGACTGCACCCATTTCGATCTGACGGGTGGAATTGAGCGCCGGCTTTACCGTCTGGTGCGCAAACATGGCCGCCGTCAAGCAGGTGGCTCGGGCTGTGATTTCGTCCACCTTCAGGACATGTCGGGCAGTCTATCCCAGCTCAAGCACTTTGCTTATGACCGGCGGCGCCAGATCGTTCATCGTCAGACTCTGCCGCGATATGAGCTTGTCATCATCCGTGATAATCACGGTGTGGAACGATTGGGTTTCGCGCCAATTCAGGTCCGGCCCAATGCAGAACGGCCGCGAAGGCGCGGTCGCATCTCTCAGTTAGGGCAAAGCGGCTTGAATCGCATCGCGCTATCAGGCCCGAGAGCTCTCGTGCGGTCGGTCACCGGAGCCTCGTGCCATCGCGGACAAAATTCACCATTGACGTTCTATCGTGCAATCGCTTTTCGCGCCCGTAAATCTGCCAAATTTGAATTCTTCGGATTCCTGCTAACGGATCAGGGCTTTTCGTCTCCGATCGGCAACGCGACCGTCGCAACGCCTGCTCAACGGCCCCTTTCGACCTTTCATCAAAACCGTTTCGCCGCTGCCAATCTCGTTGCTACCGTTTTGCGAAGGCTAAGCGGCGTTTGGGGCGGTCAAGAGACGTCTCTGAACAGAGGAGCCGTCATATGAGCGAGCTCACAACCGTTGAACTCTTGTGGGTGAAGGGACGGATCGAGAATCGCATTCGCTTCGGCCGGCCGGTATCTGAAAAGATCATTGACCGTCACCGCCGCGTTCTTTCGTTCGAGAGCGGTAGCATTTTCGCTTTCGTGCGTTGGACATCTAATGAGTTTGGAACAGTTCTGTCCCGCATCGACATTTTACGCGCCGCGTCATCACGGCAGCGATATTCAACTATCCCCTGGGTCATGCCCGGCGGAGAGAGCCTGCTGCGATTGTCCGGATGGACGAAAGTCGAGCGCGCGCTGCAATTGGTCGACGCGGTGGAGGCACTTGGCATCAATCCTGCAGATGCTGCGCCGGATTACTGGCATCATGTTCACAACCGTCTCTCTGTCAGCGAAAACCCGCGGGCCTACACTCAGGCGCGCCATCAGGCGTGGCTCCGCCGTCGAAAGCGAGGGCTCTGATGGGCCGGCTGACGATTATTCTGGCGATCTGCGGATCGGTAGCTCTCGCATCAAGGTCCGGCACAGAAGCCGTGCCATGCTACATCTGGAACGCTTCTGAGAGCGTCCCGATTGGCCTCTATCGTCTACAGCCAACGCAAGGATTGACTGTCGCTGAGCTTGTGGCCGTTCGGCCGCCCGAACCACTTTCGAGCTTCCTGGACTTGAACGGCTATCTGCCGACCGGTGTTCCCATGCTCAAGCGCGTCCTGGCGTTGCCCGGACAAACCGTTTGCAGAAATGGCTTCGCCCTTTCCGTCGATAACATTGAGATGGGGCTGGCGCGGGAACGCGACACACGTGGCCGGCCGCTGCCGGTCTGGCGCGGATGCCGCCTCATAGCGCCGGATGAAGTCTTTCTCATGAACCGGCAGTCGGCCGGTTCGCTCGATGGGCGGTACTTCGGGCCACTTCCGGCATCCGCCGTCATCGGAGAAGCCCTGCCCGTGTGGACAGAGAGGGACTGATCTTGCTCGGCCGGGTTCGTCGATACGCAGTTTCGCAGGTCGATAGATCGCAGTCCTCCTGCTTCATCACGGCGAGATTTCTAAAGACAATCATGCCCAGCGCGTGTCGGCGATCGCCTCACATTCAGCGGCGGAACCAGCTACCCACAGTGAGCTCGAGCGCAAGCACCTGCGCTATAATGTATGCAATGGCGGCCCGCCTGATTGGAGCTGTGCTGGTTCTCCAATTGCCGTCGTACACTTCGGCTGAGACGGTAATACCGGCTGTCAGCCTGCACTCGCCGAGCTCTCCACATGCGGACTTATACACTGCATCCTTGACTGAAGCCTCTCGCCGATTTGCGGTCCCAGAACACTGGATTCGGGCTGTGTTGCAAGTCGAGAGCGGCGGCAATGTGGGCGCCATTTCCTCCCGGGGCGCCTTGGGCCTGATGCAAATCATGCCCCAGACTTGGGTCGAGCTAAGTACTCGCTACAATCTCGGTGTCGACCCCTTTGACCCCCACGACAACATTCTCGCAGGCACGGCCTACCTTCGCGAGATGCTCGACCGGTTTGGATCGCAGGGTTTTCTCGCAGCTTACAACGCGGGTCCAAAGCGCTACGAGGCCTATCTGGCAACGGGGCGGCCACTGCCTGACGAGACAAAAATCTACGTTGCCAGGCTCGTAGAGTTGATCGGCATCAAACAGCCCGAGCCCACGACTTTGGCGATCCCAAGTGCCGTTCCGTGGCGGCAGGCAGCATTATTCTTTGACCGCTCTGGCTCGTCGGCTCATGCCAGATCGACACCCGCTCGGCGTCCAATGAACAGTCCGAAAGAATTCCCGAACAGTGGCGGGCTCGCGCTCGTACCAGGCGCGGCCCAGCTTTTTGTGGAGCGATCGGCGCAAACGGAGTCCCGATGATCGCAATCGCATTTCGTCGCGCGTTGTCGAAGTTTGTCGTGAGTTGGAGGGCGCTAGGGAACTTGCAGGGACTAGCCGACCGCGGATGGCAAGGGAAAAGGCCGGCCGTCGGTCCGACCGTTGGTGGTTGGATGGATTGGGCAATTTGCTGTCAGCGCAACTGCTCCTGCCATCGCTTCTGCAAATTACCCGAACGAAATCAACCTCGACTGCGCCATCTCTCAGCCGCACGAGGCTCTTTTGCGCCATGACAATGCGGGACGATGACATACGCGTCAGGCCCGGGCGCATTGACCACGGTAACCGTGTTGCAAGGCGGCCACAGACATTCGTCGGGCAGGTCATGCGTGCCGCTAAGAGAGCGGGGCACGTTGGCAACAGCTTCCGCTCAGGCCCGGACCGCAGCCGCTCCCGCTTCGGCCGGGGCCGGCGTGCGGCAATCGCGATCCGCTTGCGCTCGAATGCCCGGCGCGTGGTCACAAAGGCGCGTGTGGTGCGCCATCGGGGAGCGCGATTCCGCTCTGCGCCGCTATCTAAGCATGTCGCTTATCTTAAGCGTGAGGGCGTTACGCGGGATGGCCGGAACGCCTTGATGTTTGACGCCACCTCTGACGCAGCCGACGAGCGGGGTTTTGCCGAGCGCTGCGAGAGTGACCGTCACCATTTCCGGTTCATTATCTCGCCTGAGGACGGCGCGGCGCTTGGTGACCTGAAGGCATTTACGCGCGAGCTTCTGCGCGATGTCGAAAAAGATCTCGCGACCAAGCTCGACTGGATTGCAGTCGATCACTGGAATACGGACAACCCGCATGTCCATCTGTTAATTCGCGGCCGTGCCGATGACGGACAGGATCTTGTGATCAGCCGCGAGTACATCAGCCGCGGTTTGCGCGATCGTGCCGCCCACCGCATCACCCTTGAGCTTGGACCCCGGAGCGAACAGGAGGTTCGCACCGGCCTCGAACGGGAGGTCGAGGCTGAGCGCTGGACCAGCCTTGACCGAGCGCTGCGTGAGATCTGTGATGACTGCGCCGGTGTGGCGGACCTCAGGCCGGAAGGGAAGGGTGAGGATCCTGAACTGCGCCCCCTGCTGCTCGGCAGGGCGGCCAAGCTTGAACGCCTCGGCCTTGCCGAATCCACAGGTCCCGCCTGCTGGACCTTAAAACCAGGGCTGGAGCAGACCCTTCGTCAGCTCGGCATGCGCGGCGACATCATCAAGACCATGCATCGGGCGATGAGTGCTGGGGGGCGGGAGCCGGACATCGCCACCTTTGCCCTGCACGGAGAAGAACCCACCGATCCGGTCCTTGGCCGCCTGGTTCAACGTGGTCTGGATGATGAGCTGAAGGGGACCGCTTATGCGATCGTCGCGGGCCTCGATGGTCGAACCCATCATCTGCGGTTCGGCGACCTCGAATTTACTGGCGATGCGCCGGCCGGCGCTATCGTCGAGTTGCGCACCTATACTGATGCGAGTGGAAAGCCGCGAATGTCGCTCGCGGTTCGCTCAGACCTCTCGATCGAGGAGCAGGTGAGCGCGAACGGTGCGACCTGGCTCGACCGCCAGCTTCTCGCCAAAAATCCGTCGCTCAGCGGGGGCGGCTTCGGGGCCGAGGTCCGGTCCGCAATGGATGCGCGCCTCGATCACCTCGCTGGCCAAGGCCTTGTGCAGCGGTCCGGACGGCGCATTGTGTTTGCGCGCGACTTGCTCGCTGCCTTGCAGCAGCGCGAGCTGCAAGCCGCTACTGCAAAGCTTTCTACCGACTCAGGACTTATCTATCAGCCCGTAACTGAGGGCGATCAAGTGACCGGCATCTACCGTCAGCGCGTAACGCTTGCCTCCGGGCGTTTCGCTATGATCGACGATGGGCTCGGTTTTGAGCTGGTGCCTTGGCGGCCGGCTTTGGAACAGCATCTCGGAAAGCAGGTATCTGGCATTGTGATGCCTGGCGGCAGAGTCGATTGGAATGTCGGCCGTAAGCGAGGATTGGGAATATAGCCTGAAGAGGCGGGCTTGGTCTAAGGAAAGAGCAATGCCCGATAGACAGATCATAGTCCCGTCTGCTCCTTTGCTGGTATGCCTTTCAGCCAAAGTCGTGGCTCCGGAAGAGATCGATGGTACAAGCGCTGTGACGGCTGACGCCGAAAACCGGACGACAGAAACTTCGGCAGAAGTCACTTTCCGGGACCGTACTTTAACCAATCCCCGAACTGTCGGTGGTGCCGCTCTGAGATTACCCAATGCGTTCACAGCTCGTTCGTGAGAGCGGGGAAGGACGACGCAGCCCCAAACGAGCGTCACTTATCCATCCGCTGTATGTCAAGCGTGAAGCGTGGACGTCATGACCGACATCAGACACGGGCGTCTTTCAAAGATCATCGGTCTTGTTGCGAATGCGACATCACTAACGAGCAACTGCAGGGAATGCGCGCCACGTCCGATGGCCTAGATCCTGCACAAATACACGCCGCGTGGAAGCAGCGCGACAACGTCGGTCATTCGGCCTTCGTTGCAAGATGGCGCATGCTCGTGTGTTCGAGAGGTGATATGAGATCTGAGTTTTTGTTTTGGGGGATCGCAACAGCTGCGCTCGTTGCAAACGGGGTCGTCAATTCGGCAGATTTTAAGCCGGCAGTAAAGGTCCCGCCTGCAGTATGGAGCTGGACCGGAGGCTATTTTGGTGGGCACGTCGGCGGGGGGTACGGCCGGACATCATTTAGTAATCCCTACGGTCCCTCGATCTATGGCGACGTGGTCGATACTCCGTTATTCCTCGCAGGAGGGCAGATCGGCTACAATTGGCAGAGGGATCGCTGGGTTTTTGGCCTTGAACTGAATGCCAGCGGCGTCATCTCGGACGGCGCAAACACCTGTCTTGCCGCCTCCGGTATTGTTGTGAGTGCAAACTGCAACGCAGGTCCGGACGTCTTCGTCACCGGGACCGGCCGGCTGGGTTATACGTTTGGCCCGCAGGGTCACACGCTTGCCTATCTCAGAGCAGGTGTGGCCTGGCAACACAATCGCGGCGATATAGCCAACGGTAACGAATTTTATAGCGAGACTTACCCGTCTGGATGGGCGCCACAGAATGCAACCCATTTCGACTATAATCGTATCGGGGGTCTCATCGGCGCAGGTGTCGAGCACGCGCTCACGCCCGCATGGTCGGTCAATATCGGATATGATTATCTGAGGTTCGGCGGACCAAGCGTGGCAACCCCTCCGACGCTACAATATCCGCCCTTTGCAACGGTCCCAGCTAGCGTCACTAACCTGTCCAGTGGCTATCACATCGGCAAGGTCGCTCTGAACTACCATTTTGATGCCGCCCCAGGGGCGGCGCGATGGTCCGATACGCCGCTTTACCCGATAGAGCCGACCTTTGGCGCGCCGGAAATTCCCTTCACGACCGGCTGGTCGCTAGAAAGCGGCACACGGCTCTGGCTGAGTCGGGGAAAATTTCAATGGGAAAATGGTCCGCCCGATCGTCTAGTGTCGAGGCTGACCTATCACAAGCTGGATGGGATTTCCGGTGAGTTGTTCGAACGACTTGACAGCCCCTGGGGAATCTTCCTGAAGGGCAATATCGGTTTGGGGCGCTTTAGTAGCGGGATTATGAATGATGAGGATTGGGGCTTGGCCGGCTTTGGCCATTCCATGGCCTATACCAACACGAGATCGGGTCAGGCGAACGGAAGGTTCATGTACTACACGGTCGATGCCGGTCATGATTTCCTGCGGGGCAGCACATACAAGATCGGTGGATTCGCCGGCTGGACCTATTACGGCCAAAAGTCTGACTCGATAGGATGCGTTACGATCGCTTCGCTTCCATGTCTCGCGCCGGACGATAAAAGGACGATGGGCAGCCAAGACACCAACTGGAATGCAGTGCGTATCGGCCTTAACGCTGAGACCATGTTGCTCGATCGCTGGCGCTTGAGCGCCGATGTCGCATACCTGCCCTGGACGGATTTCCAAGGGCGCGATAACCATCTCCTGCGAGACTTCACGACCTTCATCGATCATCGCGGGAGCGGCGGCCATGGGGTACAAATAGAAGGCATCTTATCGTACTTCATAACGAGCAATTTCAGCGTCGGCGTCGGCGGCCGTTACTGGGCGATGTGGAGTCCGAGAGATAGTGAGCAATTCGCCACCCAAGCCGAGCAGGCGCGCAGCCGTCCTGTGACCTCTGGGCCCTTTCCTGCAAGCTTTCACATGGAACGATGGGGCACGTTCTTGCAGGCTTCCTATAAGTTTCACTGAAACTATTCGCTCTTCCCTGGGCATTGAGCCGACTGTAGGGCGACCATGAACGGCGAAAGCGCATGTTCCGTGGTTCGGGTCATTGGGAGGTCGCAAGCTGCAAGCTTTTGGGTCAGTCAAACTCGAAAGCTTGCCTCGGCCTTCGACGGAAGACGGGACGCTGCGGGCGGCCTGAATGATGTGCTTTGGCCATCCTGCATTGCGCTCCGCTGCATCCTCAATGCATGTCGGCCTCATAAGCCGGTCTTATAAGATGCCGCTCGACTATATATTAGCGGTAGCAACCGCGGTGTCGCGCGTCGCTTGCTCCGTTACGTCTCTCCAGGTAGTCAAGATCGTACTGCACTTACGCTAGATCCGCCATTTCTACGCTTGTGCAACTTTAACGTTGTGGGTCAGGCCTGGCAGGGCTTGATCGACGCTTATCATGTCTTCGACGAAGGTCCTTTGGGGCCAAATCACGCTTGTCCTTGCCATCGTGCTCATGACCACCTGGGCGGCGACGGAGTGGGTTGCTTGGAAACTCGGATTCCAGGCCCAGCTCGGGCACCCCTGGTTTGAGCTCGGGCGTGGGAAGCCCGTCTACCTGCCGCCGGCGTTTTTCTGGTGGTGGTACGCCTACGATGCCTATGCGCCCACAATATTTATTGAGGGAGCCTGCATCGCGGCATCGGGCGGCTTCATTTCGATCATAGTTGCATTTGGCATGTCGGTCTGGCGAGCCCAAGAGGCGAAGACCGCCGCAACCTACGGCTCTGCGCGCTGGGCGCTTGCTACCGAACTTCGATCAGCGCAGCTTACTGGGCCGGATGGCGTCATACTCGGGCGGTCTGATCACAAGTATCTCAGGCACAATGGGCCCGAGCACGTACTCTGCTTTGCGCCGACGCGGTCGGGTAAGGGCGTTGGCCTGGTCGTTCCCACCCTCCTGACTTGGCCGGGTAGTTGCGTTGTCCACGACATCAAGGGCGAGAACTGGACCCTGACGTCCGGTTTTCGCTCTGCGCATGGACGCGTGCTGCTATTCGACCCGACGAACCGAAACTCTGCGGCTTACAACCCACTGCTTGAGGTCCGTCGGGGAGAATGGGAGGTTCGAGATGTCCAGAACATCGCGGACGTCCTGGTGGACCCGGAAGGAGCACTCGAACGACGCAGTCACTGGGAAAAGACAAGCCACTCGCTGCTGGTCGGCGGCATCCTGCACGTGCTTTACGCCGAGCCGGACAAGACCTTGGCGGGCGTCGCCAACTTCCTTTCGGACCCCAAGCGTCCCATCGAGGCGACGCTGCGCGCGATGATGACAACGCCGCACCTCGGCGATGCCGGTCCGCATCCCGTTATTGCGTCCGCAGCGCGCGAGCTCCTGAACAAGAGCGAAAATGAGCGCTCCGGAGTGCTTTCGACGGCCATGTCTTTCCTCGGGCTGTACCGCGATCCCGTGGTGGCGCGGGTCACGCGCTGCAGTGATTGGCGTATTCGCGATCTCGTGGAGGCGAAGCGACCGACAACGCTCTATCTCGTCGTGCCGCCCTCGGATATCAGCCGAACCAAGCCGCTTGTGCGGTTGATTCTCAACCAGATCGGACGGCGGCTCACGGAAGATCTCCACGCGGAGGCGCGCCGGCATCGCGTGCTGCTGATGCTTGACGAGTTCCCTGCTTTGGGCCGGCTCGACTTCTTCGAATCGGCGCTAGCGTTCATGGCGGGGTATGGCCTGAAGAGCTTCTTAATCGCCCAATCCCTAAATCAGGTCGAAAAGGCGTACGGCCCAAATAATTCCATTCTCGATAACTGCCATGTCCGCGTCGCATTCGCAACGAACGACGAGCGAACCGCAAGACGGGTCTCAGAGGCCCTCGGAATGGCAACCGAACTGCGCGCCATGAAAAATTATGCTGGTCACAGGTTAAGCCCCTGGCTGGGGCACCTGATGGTGTCCAGGCAAGAAACGGCGCGACCCCTTCTAACACCCGGTGAGGTCATGCAGTTGCCGTCGGACGATGAACTCGTATTGGTCTCGGGCTGTCCGCCGATCCGAGCCAAGAAGGCGCGCTATTACGAAGATCCCCGACTGCGTGAACGGGTACTCCCTCCAGCTCGGCCCGGTAACAGTGAAGATGGCATGAAATCTCCTCACGACGATTGGAGCAAGCTGCCTTTGCCTGTCGCCCCGCCGGCCAAACAGGAGCGGTCCGCTGACAACCAGCCCACGACGTCCAGCAGTGATCCTGCTAATGGCGGCATTAGGCGCGAACCGGAGCTCGGCCAGCACGAAGAGGTGGAGGTGGACCGCAGCACGGAAAGGGCAGAGTTCGATTTTGCCGATGAGGAAGGTGACGATGAGGTCCAGCGCGCCGGCATTCTTCGCAAACATGCTTCTAGTCTTGCGCGTCAAGCCGCAATGGATCCCGGTGACGGTCTCGATCTCTGAGCTGAGGGCATGCGCACCAAACATACGTTTCGTCTGCCGCCGGACCTCGCTGTTCAGCTTGCTGACTATGCCAACCGCAAGCGGGTGGCTCAGGCGCTCGTTGTGGAGACGGCGCTATCTACGTTCCTATCGCCAGACAATTCGGAGCGAATGGAGGCAGCGCTCAGCCGGCGTTTGGACCGCCTGACCCGCCAGCTCGAGCGGCTCGAGCGCCACGCTACGATTTCGAACGAAGCGCTCGCCCTGTTTGTCCGGTTTTGGCTCACCGCGACCCCGCCTTTGCCTGACACGGCGCAACCAGCAGCCCAGGCGAAAGGACGCGAGCGCTATGATTCGTTTGTTGAAGCATTGGGCCGTCGCCTGGCGAAGGGACACAGCCTGGCAAAGGAGGTTAGCTCGGACGTAGAGCCGCGCGAAGAGGGGCTGGAGAAGTCCGATCCCGCCTAAGTTCGGGCTCCTTTCTTTCCTTTCTAGAGCGTGATCCTGAAAAGCAGAGCGTTTCCCTCGCGACAAACGGGGACGGCGTTTGAGCGGAGATTATGCTCAAACAACAAGCCAAAGCGCGATGACGATTCCTACCAATCTCATCGCGCTCTAGTCTGCGCAAATCCTTTGATCGAGGTTCTCCTGCTGGTTGCAGCATCAAACTTTCGCTGCAGCTAGCAATCTCCGTGCGTCTCGGCCGCCCTATCGCCAAAAATGACCGAGGCCGGCGTGGGTAGCACCCACGCGGCGAGACATCGAAGAAGCTTGAATCGGTCGTTGCGTCAAGTTGTACAGGTCTGCGAAGGCATGTCCGCGAGAGCACGGCAAATGAAGCCACCGTTTCGCATTATTGTACTATGTTCTACTTTCGGTTTGCTCGGGCTGACCGAAGTTACGCCCACAGACCCAGTCCGGCGCTACGACTGCACCATAGACGGAACCGATCGAGAGCCGGTAGGTGATCGGAATGGGCACGTCATTGTCAGCCTTCAATACACCTGCCGCGTCGCAGATGGGCTGTTGAGGGACGCTGGCATCACGGCGATATCGGTCAGCGAGTGGGACAGTGAGAAGGGCACGTACTTGGCCTCTCTCGACGTTCACCGCGCGCTCGGAGGATATGCGGTTGGTCAGCTCTTGGAGGGGGACGGCTCCTCGGTCATGGAAGACAACAGGGCCGTCGGCATCGCCGCTTCCGGTAAGACCGTGTTTAAGTTCGCATCCGGCTCTTTGGCGGCTCTGTCGGGAAAGACAGTGAAATTCACGACCAAGCCCGTCGGTTCTCGCCGATTTGAGATGGAGTTCACAGGTTGGCCGGAAGCTGCTCAGCGGAAGTGACTCGCCTTTATTGGCCAACTCCTATGGTGGATTGGGACCAGGTCAGTTCCGCCGACAATCCAACATTCTCGGGAGTATGCCCGTAGCTCGAGGCCCCGAGCGCGTTGACTTCACACGCAGTCGCCGCTCAATCCCTGGCATCACAGATGCAAGCTGTGAGTGCGGCGCAGGGGCGATAGCCAGAGCCACAGCACGGAGGCGACGCCGAGCAAGCTGCTGGCCAATAGCGCAGTGCGCAGTCCAGGTCCGGCGCCGACCGCACCGCCAAGTAGCGCGCCCATCGGCGCAAGTCCCCACACCAAGCTCCGAATGCTCGCGTTGACGCGGCCCAGCACCCGAGGCGGAGCTAGCGCGTATCGAACGGAGACTTGATGCACGTTGTAGATCTCTTGACCAAACGACAGCACGAACTGGGACAGGGCCACGCAAACGAGTGCCACCGATCGCGGCTCTGTGAACAGCGCAGATAGGGTCATGCCTGCGGCGCTAAGCGCCAAGGTGGCCATCAAGACCGGCCCAAGGCCAATGGCACGGCCGGCCCAGGCTGCGGTGACTGCGCCCAGGATGCCACCCATCGCGCCGATGCTGAGAACCAAGCCCGTCGTCCAGCCGTCCAAACCAATATGTTGGGTTAGGTAAAGCAGAAAAACCGCAGAGTAGGCGTTGTAGCAGAAGATGAAGCTGCCAGTCGCCAACGTAACCGCCCGAAGGATCGGGTTGCCAAATACAGCCGTCAGTCCTTCCGCGATCTGGCCGACGACCGAGCTCGATCCAGTTGCGGACCGTTCGGCCGCGCGTGCCGGCAGCAGCGGCAGCAAGACGGCGGCCACTACGAAGGAGGCCGAGTCGACTAGAATTGCGGTCGGCGCAGAGAACGCGCTGACCAGCCAGCCTGCCAGGAAAGGACCGACGGTCACCACGCAAGATCTGCTGAGTTGCCAAGAACTCTGCGCTCTGACGAGTCGAGCACGATCCACGACCGTTGGCACGCACGCCAGATAGGCGACCTCGCCGATCACCGCAGCCGTTCCGACAAGCGTGGTTGCCATATACAGTTGGACCATTCCAAGCTGGCCAAGGCTGGCGAGCAGCGGTATCATTGCGAGCGTTACTGCCATCACTAAATTGGCGGTCAAAAGAATGCATCGGTGTGGGAGGCGATCCACGATCACCCCGGCAAGCAGGCCAATGATGAGGTAAGGCGCCCGACCGCAGGCGAGCAGCAACCCCGTCTGCGCAGGACCCGCTCCCAGTAGGGTGATCGCCGTCAGCGGCAGCGCCATAACGGTCACTTCGGATCCTAATTCCGACACCGTACGTCCAACGAGCAGCGCTAAGTATCCGCGCGGCAATCCGCGAGGCGGGGTAGAGATATCGGTGGGATTCATGCCTCGATCGCCGGGGTCGAGGCCGATAGATAGCCCAACCGCGCCAATTCGCCGCCGGCGATCCGCTCGAATTCCGCGACTTCCGTGAGCGTCAGATCCTGCCTGAAGCGACCAAGGCGGCCCCCGTGCAGCGGTTTGCTCGCGGACTCCGCTGCCGGGTGGCCGTTCGGACGCTCGAACAGTGCGTGCTCGTGTTCGGCGTGCCGTAGAACGGCTTCATCCCAGGGGAGCTGCAGGTGATCCAAAATCTGCTTAAGGCTGGGGCGGGGGTGAGTGACCAGATCCTCATAGCGCACCTCAAGATAACGCTCCGGTGGCGCGAGGAGATGAGGCCGCGATACGACTTCAAGCCATCCTTGCGCAGCGTCTGCCACGGTCTGGTAACCCCAGTCCGGTACCGTTTTCAAATGCGAGGCGGCAAGGTCGCGCCCGTCCCGTACAATGTGGACGAAATGCGCATGCGGCCACAACTGCGCGAAGACGTCGATTTGGGTGATCTTGCGTTGCAGCTTCAGTCCCCAGCGCCTTGCCGCTGCTTGTCCCCTTCGGAACTCACCGATCTCATTAATCAGCCTGCATCTGTCGGCGAATGAAACGATGTCCCCGGCTGTCTCATCCATCACCTTGGTGACGAGCTTGCGCACGTCCTCGAAGGACAGGCCGAACCGCTGGCATTGCACGACGAAGTGCGCGCCATCATACCAGAACGGATCGATCAAGCTTTTGGTCTCGCCCGTGACTCGGGGATCATTAGCGTGGAGAAGATCGGTCGCTTCCAGAATGTGCGAGCCGAGGTTCAACGGTTCCAGGAAGTCGATCTCCGGTCCCACCACCAGATCGGCATGAGAATCCAAAACGACGCTCAGCAATGTGGTACCGGATCGGTTTTCGCCGCCGAGCAGAACTGGCGAGGTAGAGAACCCGTCGGCCGCGGCCATAGGAGTGTCCCCCGTTCGACTGCTGGCGTTCATGGGCGGCTCGACGCGTTGAACCAACGCCGGACGGTATCCGGCGTAGCAACGAAGTGATCACCCGCAAACCGCACCGCGGCGGCGATCGGATCCGGATCGCCGCCTGTGCTCTCCGTGCGCCCTTTGGCGGCCAGCAGGGCGTGACCGACGGCTTCGATCGCGGCCCGCACGTCGGCATCGGATAACGCCGCGGACGGCATGAACCGGCCCCCGTACTGCATGAGGAAGCCGCGCGACCACATCTCCTGAAAGAAGGCGTGACCAAGGTCAGGGTTGGCAAACACGACATCGAACATGGTTGGCCATGCGAACGCGCGCGCTTGAACCTCTTGGCTCGCGAACACTTCATTAAGGCCGCTGATGAGTTGCTCGCCAACACGGCGCATCCGGGCGAGCGCGGTGCCATCGCGCAGCGCGTCCATAGTGCTCAGCGCGGCCGCGAATGGCGTGATCTCGCGCTGATAGGTGTTGCCGAGGTACGTCTTTTCGGCTGCGTTGAGCACGTCGGCGCGGCCAGCCACTGCCGATAGTGCCATGCCATTGGCAAGCCCCTTGCTGAATGTGATCAGGTCGGGCGCAAGCCCGATCGCGGTATGATAGCCGCCGGGGCCGTAGCGGAACCCCGTCATCACTTCGTCGAGGATGAGCAGGGCACCGTAGCGGTGCACCATATTCTGCAATTCCCGGTGATATTCGGGTGGGAAGAAGTTGACTTCGGGTGTGACGATCACCGCGGCGAGACGCCGCGCGCGGGCAAACCTCTCAAGCAGCTCCAGGTCATATTGGAAATCGACACTGTCGCGGTCCCGATCAGGTAGGCCCATCGTGGGACGGTCCTGCAAGTGCCAGTCGTGCCAGCCGTGGTATCCGCTGGTCAGCACCAGGTTCACATCGGTGTATGCGCGAGCCAAGCGGACCGCGGCGGTCGTGGCGCAGGAGCCGGTGCGGAAAAATATCGAGCGTTGCGCAAGCGGAAATACCTTGGCGAGCCGTTCGGCCAGCTCGACCCGGTGCTCCGACAATGGCCCGGGCACGATGCCGCCGGTCCGGCGCATTTCTAAGGCCACGTGATCGAGGACCGGTTCATATCCGGCTCCGAGCGGCGCAGCCCCGCTACAGGAGGTGAGATCGACGTATTGTCTTCCCTCAACATCCCAGACATACGCACCACAGGCACGGCTCATCACGATGGGAAAACGCCGATTGAGGTCCCATTTTTCCGATGCAGTGACCCGCAACGCCCGGCATAGTGCGGATTTGTGGGTCTCCGTCGCGGGCAATGTGGCATTGAGGGTGCTATTGAACATCAACAATCCTCCGGTCACGGCCTGTCAGGCAAGCTGCGTGACGATTCTGCGAGCGATCCGCAGCGCGTTTGCCTGAATGGTGAAGGTGGGGTTGACGCCGCCGGGGTACGGGAAGAATCCACCGTCCGCGACATAAAGATTGTCGATATCGTGCACGCGACCCCACCGGTCGACCACGGATTCCTTTGGATCAGTCCCTGCTCGACAGCCGCCATGCAGATGACCACTACCGAATTGATAGTTGGAAGCCGTGTAACTAATCTTTTTCGCGCCCGCCTCAGTCAGCAAGTCCGAGGCGCGACGCGACAAATAGTCCAATCGGCTCTTATCCAGTGGATGAGTCCTGTATTCGAGAACGATCTTCTGCAGACCCAATCGATCGCGCCTGTTCGACAATCGAACGGCGTTGCTGCGCATGGGCTGATCGGCCGCAAGGAAATGCACCCTTAACTTAAGTTTCCGGCCGCTGACCGCGCGCTCCGCCGGACTGGCTTCATATAGAAGTCCGCCTAAGCCGGATGGTGCGTCCGCGTCGAGGTAGTGATCGGTCATCGCAACGGTCGAGAACGGACCACCGGGCGGATGCGACGGCAAGCGATCCGCCATGATGGTGCCAGACACGTAGCCGCTGATTTTGAAGCAGATGCCGCGGCCGACCATGCCCGTGGAGTTGCCGATACCGCGGGGTGCTGTGGGCTGCGCAGATCTTAGCAGCAAGGCGGCAGATTGAATCGCGTTGCCAGCGAGCACTACGCATCGGGCGCGGACCCGAGCGCGTTGTTGGATGACAGTGTCAAGCCACTCCACTGAGGAGACATGGCTGACGCTGCCAAGCTCGATATGCACAGCCTTGCTACCTGAGGCAACCGTCAGGGCGCCGCGCGGCAGCGACTGATCCGTGAATGGCGAGCGCGCATCGGCGCGCGCGCCGCTCGGACAGAGGTGTTCGTTGCACGGGCCACACCGGTCACAGGCCGCCTGACCGCGGTAGGGGACCGAGTTGATCGCGAGCGGTGTCGGGAACGGCAACCAGCCTAGGCGTCCTCCCGCATTGGCCATCAGAGTGCCCTGCAGGCTATATTCGTGCGGCGGCAGCAGGCCGGGATCGCTGGGCGGCTCGAGTGGATCAGCGCCCGCCAATCGGGCAATCCCTATCCGCCGCTCAAGCTCCTCGTAATAGGGGCGCAGTTCCCCGTAATCGAAAGGCCAGACGGGATCGAGTGCGTCCGCGGCAACATGGGCTCGTGCATCGAAGTCGACGGTGCGACACCGGAACGCGATGCCAGCGTACAGCGTCATGCCGCCGCCCAGTGCCGATACCGTCCAGGGACGGCCTCGCGGGGTCAATGTCCCGGACGGAGAGCGCACCAGGGCGTTACCAAAACCACGTTGGACACTCTTCAATGAAGCGCCCGCAGGAAGCTCCTGGCCTGCTTCAAGGACGAGCACCTGGAATCCATTTCGGGCCAACTCGTGGGCAACTATCGAGCCACTGGCACCACTGCCGACTACGCACACATCAACGGCGTTGGACGTCATTGTCCCACCTACGACAAAGCACATCAGCCATTCATCACGACGATGTCCATCATTTGGATAGGTCGAGACGGCTTTGAAAACTGCCACCCACCATGACTCAGACGTCGCGACCTACCTTGCGACTCGTACAATATGACGTTCCGTACGATTCAAGCCCTTTGCGCGCGATCGCATGAATATGTTCAAGATCCTCTGAAGCGGGCGACCGGATGAACGTTGAGAGACCAGTATCTCGGAAGCACTTGGCGCGTGGTGTGCTGATGAGCGCCGTCTGTTCCAGCGACGTTTCGACCCCTCATCTCATTCTCATCGAATGGAAGCTCAAAACAGTGGTGCAGGGCAACACCTCGCAAGCGCGGATGACTGCGACGCGCTTACCACGAGGCTAGGATGCCGGGTGATTTCGGATCGGCCCCGATTCCAGCTCATGCAAAAAAGTGAGCTGTGCCCCGGTGCGAAGCGTCTGCTCGCAATGGGAATGGCCGTTGGCGCTGCATTGCGACGCCGTCCCGGCACTGCAGTGGCCCTTTTCTGGCCTTGTTTGGCTTTGGCGAGCCGACTTCAGGTCTATTGCCCGAAGATCGGGAAGCGGCGATGGGTCGTCTTCTCCTGCGGTGCCGTTGGAGCAAAGCACGCAGGCTCTGCTGTGGCCTTGGCAATTGGGTGAGAGCAGGGTCAGGTCGATAACTTGCGACTCCCGGGCTCCGATTAGGGCCGATCTAACTCCGCGTGAGGATCGTGCCGCATACTGCCCCTTCAAATAGGGGGAGGACGTCCAAGAGACTGAAAGCTTCAATGTAAATCGCTCGCATAGAATGTCTGCTCTGCGTGGTGGAAGTCCCTGAGCATCCCAAAGCGATGCGTCTTCCGTTACTCTGCAAAATGACGTGAAGTCTTACGGACAATGATGTTTCGCAATCACCGATTCAATAGTCGATTGCCTGATGAATCTGCGACATAGTGATTGGTATGCGCCGAGCCGGGCAAGGAATTGCGGGCCAGCTCAGCACGATACAGCCAATGATCCGCGCCTAGCTTCGCGCAGGTTCGCCCAAATGCCTCCATATCAGCACTTAACTGCTTTCGATCCGGCAGATTCACACATCCGGCAAAGCAGAAAACCTTCTTTTTTTCCGGCCATGCGCTCGGCAATTTCGCAAAAAGTTGGACCTTCGAAGAGATCTTGATATTCGTCGCGGAGAAGATTTCCTAAAACGTGGCGTCGCTCAAAATCCATGCAGCACAGAGTAACGTCGCCGTTAGGGAGAAGAAGATTGCGATGGTATCGTTCGTCAGCACATGTCACTGCGCCTGCGATTGGCTGCCCTGCTTCAACGATGTCAGGATGAACTTCTGCAGCCCTGACGCTCCGGGGGCGGGAGCGAACGAGCGCTTTCTCGGGGATTATCTCGACGAGATCAGGATGGACGTCGCCCACGACCATGAACAGCATCGAGGAAATGTCTGCGTCGACAAGTTGACGCACCAAATCGACATACTCGCTTCTGACGAGACGGCTGTTCATGTAAGTGCCGTCATCGACGACATGGACTAAGAAAGCCTGGAAATGTAGGGCTTGCAGCCGTTTTAGATCCCGCCGGTTCATGCCTACAAGCGTCGTCGAGATCCTGATGCCGTGGCCTGATGCGGAGGCATGCTCAACCATATCGGTGCAAGCTGGATTGAGCCAGGGTTCCGAGTAGCCGGCGAAGCTGATGTCGACAGTTGGTGGTACGCGCGCCAAACATTTCTTGAAATCTTCAAGACGAAGATGCTTTGCATGCGACACGGCACGTTGCCGAACGGCAAACCGGTCCTGCGGACAATAAGAACATCCGATGACGCAGCCCGTGGTCGTCGTTACTTCCAGGACCCTGCCGTTGGGCATCGCCGAATCGGGATCTTCTATGTTCGTCGAATCGTTCACTTTCACGGCCCTCGGTGTCCAAAACACGAGATCTCGATGGAGGCCGCGCGATTTGCGTCCCTCATGCGGGTCACTCACCATCATCACAAACTAATGGGGCATAAGCGCGACGCTCTGAGCGGAATCGCAACCGCGAAAGACATTCACTTGCTTTCCTTCGCCGCCCTGATTGAAGTCAAAGCAGAGCTAGGCGGGTGCCGAAGAATTGATCTAGGTTGCCTCGGTTTGATAACGCGAGGTTCTTTTGCCGACGACCCGTCAATGGATGATATTGGCCGTTAATGTCTAATCCACCGCAACAAGCGTTGATCCTGCGTAACGGCGACTGTCGATCAATCGACGGGACCAAAAGGATGTTTGGCCCTTGCGCAATGTAGGGCCGAGCTACGCGACCAAAATCTTGCAATCTGACCCTAGGTGCGATTCGAGCATCCTCGAACGATCAGAATGCAATCGCGTTCCGAAAGAGCGACTTTAGCCGCCGAAGCTTTACTGGTGGGCGAGGCGATCGGCATTGGTCGCGCGCAATTCCGGCGAGAACCCCGGATTCCGGAATAAAAATTCGTCAACTGAGAAATTCACACGAGCACGCCGGCAGCTCATACTCGTGCTGGCAAGCGGGCTTATTCGGGATCAAGCGGCTTATCCTAGCGGTGGCAAGCGTCAGCCCAGCTTATCTCGACCGTTGCTCAACAATCGTAACGTCATCGCACTGTGGGCGGGTGAAGGGGACTACTCACACTTCATTTTGAGCCGCACTGCTGGTTGCTGGGAGTGTCGAGAGACGCGCGGCGAGCGCCCCACATTGGATACCAATGTCGGGTATCATTCTGATTTCCCAGACGACCGCACGCGAGTGGGCCCGCGGCGGGTAGACGGCGCTAAGTAGTCCTCGACTACAAACCGGTAAGCGCTTCATGCGGGTTGGAGACCCGACCCGGGGTCAAAGAGTATCTGGTAGAGTCAACAGACCTTGTGAGTTCTCCCTCCGATCACCTCAGGATGATGAATCCTCGTGCGGCGAGGCAATTTAGCACCTTGTCAGCCAAGTGTTCTGGCCGCTCGCCTGATGCCTTCAAATGGAGTTCCGGCGTGCTTGGCGCTTCGTACGGCGCATCGATGCCGGTGAAGTTCTTGATCTGGCCTTTTGCCTTGGAATAAAGACCCTTTGGGTCGCGTCGGATGCATTCTTCTATCGGTGTGTCCACAAAGACCTCGACGAATTCGCGGTTCCCGACCAGATTGCGCACCATGTTCCGGTCAGCCTTGTAGGGAGAAATGAACGAGCAGATGACGATCAGTCCGGCTTCGAGCATCAATCGTGCCGCCTCGCCAGCACGGCGAATATTCTCAAAACGATCTTCCTCGGTGAACTCGAGATCACGGTTGAGCCCCTGACGCAGGTTGTCGCCATCCAGCAGCATCGAGTGATGCGACATTGCGAACAGCTTCTGGTCGACGATATTGGCAATCGTCGACTTGCCAGAGCCGGAAAGGCCGGTGAACCAGATGACGCACGGCTTCTGATGCATGAGCGCGGAACGCTCCTGCTTCCCAATCGACAGCGGTTGCTGGACGATGTTGGTCGTGCGCCGGCGCGAGAATTCGATCATCCCCGCGCCAACAGTGCGGTTGGTAGAGACGTCGATTACGATGAGCGATCCCGTCCGCCGGTTGATACGGTAGGGATCGAACGTTGCAGGCAGGACAGTGGCCAGATTGCAGAAGCCGATCTCATTAAGACCCAACGTGGTCGCCGCGACCTGCTTGCGTGTGTTGACGTCGACCTTGTATTTGATGCAGCTGATGCTGCCGGAAGTGATCGATTGCGTGCCAATCCGGAATGCATAGGAACGACCCGGCACCATTGGCTCCTGGTCCATCCAGATCAGATGAGCGGCAAACTGATGGGCGATTTCAGGCCGGTGCGTCGGGCTCGCCAGGACATCGCCGCGGCTGACGTCGATCTCATCCTCGAGCGTGATCGTCACGGCTTCGCCCGCTCCGGCGACCGCAAGATCACCATCGTAGGTCACAATCCGCTTGACGCGCGAGCTCAGCCCCGAGACTGCGACGATTATTTCATCACCAACCGAGATGCTTCCGGAGGCGATCGTGCCCGCATACCCTCGGAAATCCAGATTTGGCCGGTTCACCCACTGTACCGGAAAACGGAAAGGTAGATCGGTCGTCTCGGATTCTATGTCGACAGTCTCGAGGTGATCAAGCAGGGACTGGCCCTGATACCAATCGGTGTTGCGGGATCGCTTGGTGATGTTGTCGCCGTACCTGGCGGAGATCGGAAGTGGAGTGATCGACGTAAAGCCGAGCTCCGAAGCAAAGGCAACATAGTCGTTCACGATGCCGTCGAAGATGTCCTTTCGGTAGTCAACGAGATCTATCTTGTTCACGGCGAGCACGACGTGCCGGATACCCAACAGCGAGCAGATGAAGGAGTGGCGCTTGGTTTGCGCAAGGACCCCTTTGCGCGCATCGATCAAGATGATGGCGAGCTGCGCGTTGGAGGCGCCGGTCGCCATATTGCGTGTATATTGTTCGTGGCCTGGTGTATCGGCGACTACGAATGATCGATGCGACGTGGTGAAAAACCGATGGGCGACGTCGATGGTAATACCTTGTTGGCGCTCAGCCTCGAGACCGTCGACCAGCAGGGCAAAGTCGATGTCGCCGCCCGTTGTACCGTGCTTGGCGCTGTCCCGGGCAAGCGCATGCAGCTGGTCCTCATAGATCATCTTGCTGTCGTGCAAGAGTCGGCCAATCAACGTTGATTTTCCGTCATCGACCGAGCCACAGGTGATGAAGCGCAATTGATCCTTGCTGTCAGCCTCGCCGACGCAAGGGCTGGCTTCCATATCCATCAAAAGTATCCTTCTCGCTTCTTCTTCTCCATTGAAGCTGTCTCATCCATGTCGATGAGGCGCCCCTGGCGCTCCGAAACTGTCGCAACCTGCATTTCGGCGACAATGTCCTCGATCGTGGTCGCCTCCGATTCGATGGCGCCGCTCAGGGGGTAGCACCCAAGTGTACGAAAGCGGATTCTCCGCATCTGCGGGGTCTCGCTCTGCAAGAGCGGGAGCCGCTCGTCGTCCACCATGATCAAGGTACCGTTCCGATGCACTACCGGTCGCCATCTCGCGAAGTAGAGAGGCACGACGGGAATCTTCTCGAACATGATGTATTCCCAGACGTCGAGCTCCGTCCAATTCGACATCGCGAACACTCTCATGGTTTCGCCTTGACGAATGCGGGTGTTGAACAGGTTCCAAAGTTCGGGCCGTTGGTTACGCGGATCCCAGACGTGTCCTGCCGAGCGGAACGAAAATATGCGCTCCTTGGCGCGGCTTTTCTCCTCGTCCCGCCGCGCGCCGGCGAATGCCGCATCGAATCCGTACAGGTCAAGGGCCTGCTTGAGCGCGTCGGTCTTCATAACCTGCGTATGCAGCGCGGAGCCGGAATCGATGGGATTGATGCCGCGCGCGATGCCGTCCTTGTTCACGTGGACGATCAGATCGATCCCGATGCGTTTTGCCGTCTCGTCGCGAAAGGCGATCATTTCGCGGAATTTCCACGTCGTATCAATATGCATCAACGGGAAAGGCAGCTTCGCCGGATAGAACGCCTTCATCGCCAGGTGGAGCATGACGCTCGAATCTTTACCAATTGAATAGAGCATCACCGGGTTTTTGAACTCGGCGACAACTTCCCGCATGATTTCAATCGTCTCGGCCTCGAGCCGACGCAAATGGCGGGGCAGCGTATGCGTTTCCAATCTGATCATAACCTTCGCGTTCATATTGAACATGTTCGAGATATACCCAGCAACGAAGTTGCCCTGCCGGTGTTCACGCTATATTTCAGAGCTTTTGTACGAGGTCAGTGATCGCTTAGCCTCGATGAAGCAGGATTGTGTGCTCCGCCGCGGGATGTGATCGATGGTCGATCCAAAGCGGACAGAGGTCGGCGGCGCCATCCCCAAATGGCACAAAATTGTGGGAACGAGCCGTGAACTGGAGATCGCCGACTGACTGACGATCGTTCGATTTCTTGTTGATGCCTCAACATCAAACGAGCTAACCGTGGCGCAAAGCCGTTGCGCCCGGGCGGGGCAGTGCGATCGGTCCATCTTGCTGGAGGGGAAGGCATGATCATCTACATGCCTTTCGCGCTTGCAGGCGTCCTTGCCGCCAATCAAGAGCAAGTGAGCCGGGAAAAAACCGCCTATGACCGGACTGACGCGACCACAATGATGTGTTCCTCGTAGCTTTCCCGACAGAAAACCTACCGTGTTGCTCAATTGCTGACGGTTTTCCTACCTGGCAGCAAGGGAATTGGTGAAATCGATTTTTTGGATGGAATGCATTCACATTGCGGATCGCGACGGCATCTCCTGAGGTCTGGGTCTCAATCTCCTGCTCGCACTCGTTGCTCTAATCACCATCGCGCCGCCTTTTTACGGGCCTCATGGGCGGCGGACGTTTTTTGCCGGAACAGCTAACCCATCTCGACCCGGTTACCAGGCTTTTGGAGGTTCAAAGTCTAGATTGGCGTGTGAGCGATCTGCTTCTCAGGTCTGTAGGCCACGAAATTTGTCGATCTCTATCGCCTCGCACGCAAAATCTCTAGCCGCGAAACAATGGCTGTCGCGAGGCCAAGTTTTTGTCACCCACTCAGCCTTTGCGCAACTGTCTATCCATGGGTCCGGTCTGGTTACGCGTGGGCCCCAAGTCAACTACTAGCCGTGGCAATTGATTGAGGCGGGGGACACTGGCACTTCATGAGCGCCCCGCGTCTCGTCGGGGTGCAACATCGATCTTGCCACGTCGGACCTGATGGGTGTGCGGTCTTTTCGCCCGCAGTCATGAAATGCGATCTTTCCTGAAACACCATGATGGACTCTGTTTGGGCTCGCAGACGCTCACATGCGCCGAAGATGTGAATGAGGGAGATCGTTGCCCGTTGCAAGCGACTGCAAGGATTCGGCAGAAAGCCATGGAGGCAGTCCGGAGCGGCTTAGACTGTTGGCGCCGAGCGCTTCCCTTGAAGAAGAGTGCCGACCGAATGCCCGTGTCAGATCGCGCCTTTGCGACGGGGAGCTCAGTTCAGATGAAGCCGGTCTGCGCGATAAGGATGACCGGATTACTGCATGACCGCTCAAGCTGACAAGCGTCCCATCGCCATCCGCGCGGTGGTTCCGTTCGTTTTCCGCCAATGGCTGCTCCAGCCCTACCGCGCTGCCTTTGTGCTGGTTGGCTTCCTCGGTGCGACAGCAGCCGACCTGTTCATGCCGATATACTCGGGCCATCTCGTCGACGCGTTGACCTCAGGTCCTTACCACAACGCGGCGCGACATGCGGCGCTGGCCGCCTTCGGCGGTATCGTCGCACTAGGCCTGGTTTCGATGATCCTACGCCTCATAGGTCTGCACGCAATCGTTCCGTTCACGCTCAAGACAATGTCGGATGTGGCCCGCGAGGCCTTCATGCGAGTCCAGCGGTTCTCAACCGATTGGCACACCAATTCTTTCGCCGGTTCGAGCGTTCGGAAGATCACGCGCGGCATGTGGGCCCTGGATCTGCTCAATACTACCATCCTGATGTCCCTGTTGCCGTCCCTGACGGTGCTGGTCGGTTCGATGATCTTGCTCGGGCTGCACTGGTCTGCACTGGGTGGCGTGGTCGCGATTGGTGCGGCAATCTATGTCGTTGTGACAATGATGTTCGCGGTCCGCTATATCGCGCCTTCCGCACGAGTCTCCAATGCTTGGGACACCAAGATCGGCGGCACGCTGGCCGATGCGCTGACTTGCAATGCGGTGGTGAAATCTTTCGGCGCGGAAGAGCGCGAGGATGAGCGGCTCGCCCGCACCATCAACCGCTGGCGCGTGCGGTGTCTGCGAACCTGGCTGCGCTACAACTCCGCCGCCATGGCTCAGCTCTCCATCCTGTTGTGCCTGCGGATGTCGGTGATCGGCGGCTCGGTGCTGCTGTGGATGGAGGGGCTCGCCTCGCCTGGCGACGTCACGTATGTGCTGACCAGCTACTACGTTATCCACGCGTATCTGCGCGAGGTCGGCATGTACATTAACAACCTACAGCGCTCGGTCAACGATATGGAGGAGCTCGTCGCGATCCATGACGAGCCGATCGAGATCGCCGACGTATCGGATGCAAAGCCGATCGCCATTGAAGGTGGCGAGATTGTATTCGAAGACGTTACCTTCCGGTATGGCCGTGATTGCGTCCAGCTCTATGACAGACTATCGGTTGATATAAGCGCCGGTGAGCGGGTTGGTCTGGTTGGTCGCTCCGGCTCCGGCAAAACTACCTTCGTCAAGCTGGTGCAGCGGCTCTATGATGTTTCGGGCGGCCGTATTCTGATCGACGGTCAGGACATCGCTCTAGCCACACAGCGATCACTCCGTAGCCAGATCGCCGTCGTGCAGCAGGAGCCGATCTTGTTCCACCGCTCCCTCGCTGAGAACATCGCCTATGGTCGGCCCGGAGCTGATATGGGGGCAATCGAGCGGGCGGCGCGGCTCGCCAATGCGCACGAGTTCATCCTGCGCCTGCGCAAGGGCTACGGCACATTGGTGGGTGAGCGCGGTGTCAAGCTCTCGGGCGGTGAGCGGCAGCGCGTCGCGCTGGCGCGCGCCTTTCTAGCTGACGCGCCGGTGCTGATCCTGGACGAGGCAACCTCAAGCCTCGACTCCGAATCGGAAGTCCTCATCCAAGAAGCGATGGAGCGGCTGATGAGGGGCCGCACCTCGATTGTGATCGCACATCGACTCTCGACGGTGCGCGGCCTCGACCGCATCCTGGTGTTTGATGGCGGCGTCATCGCCGAGCAGGGCACGCATGCTGCCCTGACTAGGCGGGCCGGCGGAATCTACCGGCGGCTGTTGGAGAGCCAAGCCACCGAGGTTGGCCGGATCTCTGCGGCAGTCTAATAGACAGGAATGGTACTGACAGTTGGATCGTTGAGCTGGGGGCAAATTGAAGGTTCACCCGATCGAAGAGACACAGCCAGGAGAGGCTGATTCCGCTGAAGCTCAAACAGAGTGGATCGGCAAGCAAGACGAGGGTCTAGGAACGATAAGGGACCCGCGAGATAGCTACTAATTTGATGGGCTTCAGGTGTTTCGGGAATGAGAGCGCGAAGACAAAGCGCGGCGCTTTAATCATCGCGCAACACAGGATGGAACATCAGAGGCATTGTTTGGTATCCGAGCGCAGTTCTCTCCTCATTACTTTTGCAATGGCGCATTTGGGCGCGGACGCTCGCGCCGTTATGAAGCGACCGAACATATGTTTTCGCGAAAGAAGGGACTTCTAAACTCATCAGCCCAAGCGCTGAGAAATGGGACGGGTTGGAGGGTAGCGGCTAGCTTGGCTGGAAAATCTCTCAAAAGAGGAATTCTGCGCTAGAATTCAGCGCCGATATCCCATCCATTGCATTAATCAATACTAACAAGTGGCTACTGTGCAGCAGCAAACGGACCCGCGTTGATTTCGCGGCGGGTATTTTTTGGCCTAGAGACGATGTGTCGCTGTGGCGATAAGAAAGCCGCGCCTGCGATCGGCCTGGTCGCTTGGGTAGGAGGCTGACGCGATAGGTTCTGAATTCGTTCGTCGTATTCTTCCTCCCGCGACGAACATTCACTGGCCGCCCCACATCTGGGGCGGCCTTTTTTTCAAACCGCGACTGAGTCTCGCCGGCCCACCTCAACCACGTGCGCGTCGGCCCTAGTCGAGCGAACTCCGAGAACGGCACTAGTTGATCGGCGAATCCGGCCGCAGCCTGAGATGCCGGCTTTGCCGACCAGTGGGAGCAAGCATACTCGGCCGGCGGATGGACTGGGTGACCCAGTCGCTTAAATCTCGAACGGCATATCTAACCTCCGATCGCGTGGTGTTTTTTCCTGACCGGTTCTGGCTCATGGCGAAGGGCTATGGCGGACACGGTGCAATGGGCGAGGGAGCGAAACCACGCGCGAGTGGCGGCGCATTGGTATCGAAGTTTTGGTCGGCGTCACGCGCACGGCAGTCTTTGGTGAAGGACGTCAGCCTGAAGAGGTCGGGGCAACTCCTACCCGACGAAGCCGCCGTTCCTTTCTTTGGCTACCCCAGGCTACGCTTTCGAGGCTCCGGCGATTGAACGAGCAGCCGTCCTGCCCTTTGTGTCGTCCATCATCGGTGGAGCAATCACTGCCATTTCGAACCGATTTCGCCGCGCTCAGCCATGGGCGCTGGACATTTCCTGTATCCGGGAGGAGCCGGTATGAGCTTCGAAACAGCGCTCGACGAACCGAACGAGCCAAATTTACAGCAAGTCGATACAACCGAGGGGACGGCGCAGCAAAGCCTTGCCGTAACGAGAAAAATTAACGTCGAGCTTTCCGAACGGATTCTTCGCCGTCTCGAAGTTACAACGGGCCGGCCCGGAGTCGGCAACGGCATTGTCGTGGAGGCTGCTCTTGAGGGGTTCCTTGATCGAGCGCCGCCAATCGAAGGTCTCATTCATGAGGCGCTCGATCGGATGAGCAGGCAACTTGAACGTCTGGACACCGACTTCCGCATAGTGGCTGAGATGGTTGCGCTGCACGCCCGTTATCACCTCACCGTCACACCTCCAATGCCGCAATCGCTGCAGCCTGAAGCCTGTAAACGCGGCCAGGAGCGATTCAAGGCGCTGGCCGAACAGGTCGACCGGCGCGTCCGTTCTAACCGATCCTTACTGAGTGAGGCGATCGACCAAATCGATGCCCCGAATTCTTACAGTTATGCGGCCGACGATGTTTCGCTAAGTTCTACAGATTTTGCACATGAAATCCCTTCCGCCACTATTCTGGACGCAACTGCCGACGTGAGCGCTGCCGCCGAGGAGGGCGGCAGCAACCGCAACTTTCAAAATCTGCCAAACGCGTTCTGCTAAACGAGCGGGTGACCTTGCGATCCGCACGCAAGACGCCGCGAACGGTCTATCCAATCCTTCGCAATCCGACGCTAAGCGCCAACTTTCGACTTGGCGATTGATCGGCTGTGTTTTTCTTCCTTTCGTCGCCGGCTATTACCTTTCCTATCTGTTCCGTACTATCAATACGCTGATTTCGGGTCAGCTCTCTGCTGATCTGGGCCTCGATGCTGGCAACCTTGGCCTGCTGACGTCCGTCTATTTCCTGGTCTTCGCAGGCGTCCAGATTCCAATCGGAACACTGCTGGATCGTTTTGGTCCACGTCGGGTCCAGAGCGCGCTCCTGCTGGTTGCCGGCGGTGGAGCGGCTCTGTTTGGCGCGGCCAACGACTTCGGGGAACTTCTGGTTGCACGTGCGATGATCGGCATCGGTGTCTCGGCTGCAGCCATGTCTGGGTTGAAGGCCATTGTCACTTGGTTTCCGAGGGAACGGGTCGCCCTAGCCAATGGCTACATGATCATGCTCGGTGCACTAGGTGCGGTGACCGCAACAACGCCAACCGAGTGGCTGTTGGAATGTACGGGGTGGCGTGGGCTTTTTGGACTCTTAGCCCTTGCAACCTTTGCTTCGGCCCTCCTGATTTTTTGGGCGGTTCCTGAGGCGGCGCGGCCACAGGTAACTCAGTCGACGGCCGTAAAACTGCGTACGATCTACACAGATCGGCGCTTTTGGCGGATAGCACCGCTGTCGGCAAGCTGTATCGGCTCAGCCTGGTCATTACAGGCCTTGTGGGCAGCATCTTGGCTGACGAACGTCGAAGGGCTCAATCGCGAATCCTCGATTAGGCAGCTCTTTATCATGGCACTCGGAATCAGCGCGGGGGCGATGTTACTTGGGACGTTGGCTGATCGACTACGCCGACATGGGATAAGGTCGGAAGTTCTGTTCGCAGCAGTGACAGTGTTGTTTGTAGGGGGTGAGCTTGCATTGATTCTGCGTCTGCCATTGCCATCACTGCTGCCATGGCTGATCATCTCGATTGTCGGCTCGGCCACTGTTGTCAGTTATGCGCTCTTAGCTGAATACTTTCCAAGGGAGCTCACCGGCAGAGCAAATGCAGGCTTAAACGTTCTTCACTTCGGCTGGTGTTTCATCGTCCAATACGGGACAGGACTCATCCTTGACCAATGGGCCGTTCAGGATGGCCGCTACCCGACCATTGCCTATCAGGTTGCGTTCGCATGCGCCGTTGGGGTGCAGGTTCTAGCATTAGGTTGGTTTATGATCCCATGGATTTGTCTTTTGGGCAGACGGATTGCCAAGTTCTTCCTCGGCGATCCCGAAGCAAAGACATGCCCGGTCGAGGGATCCGCGACGTCAGCAGAAGATGGCGTACTCGAGCCGGACGATGAGGAATGGTGATGCGAGCCGTGTGGCTAGCTCCGCTCGCTCGCCTGGTCCTGAGAGCAACAACACCGCGCGCCGCCTTCTGGTTCGATCTTTCTTTTCCTACGCCAGCCTGCGATCGCTCCGCTCCGCTCGTTGAGCTGGTGAAGGATCTGCTTTTCTAATCATACCCATCTGAGGCCGCTTGGGGTGCCTCAGTTTTTTGGGATATAAATGACAATCCAATTGTTTCAGCCGGAGGTGATCTCGCGCGGAGCACGCATGCTGCGCACTGCGCTTGGCCCCGCGATTACGTGCTTTCTGGAAGATCCCACGGTTGTCGAGGTGATGCTCAACCCAGACGGTCGGTTGTGGATCGATCGGCTGTCCAGTGGCCTGACTGAGACCGGCAAAAGCCTGTCCGCTCCAGATGGAGAACGGATCATACGGCTGGTCGCTCACCACGTCGGCGCCGAGGTTCATGCGGGTGCGCCACGTGTCTCGGCCGAGCTACCGGAGACCGGGGAGCGATTTGAAGGTCTGCTGCCGCCCGTCGTTGCCGCCCCCGCATTCGCGATCCGCAAGCCGGCCGTGGCTGTATTCTCTCTCGAGGACTATGTCGTCGCCGGGACCATGACCATGGAGCAGGCCGGCGCTCTTCGAACTGCCGTCGCCTCTCGCCATAACATCCTGGTCGCGGGCGGGACCTCCACCGGGAAAACCACCCTGATAAACGCGCTTCTTGCGGAGGTCGCCAAGACGGCAGACCGCGTGGTTCTCATTGAAGATACCAGAGAGCTTCAATGTAAAGCGCCGAACCTCGTTGCGCTGCGCACCCGGGACGGCGTGGTCTCTCTATCAGATCTTGTCCGCGCCTCGCTGCGACTACGGCCTGATCGTATTCCGATCGGGGAGGTACGCGGAGCCGAAGCTCTCGACCTCCTGAAGGCCTGGGGGACAGGCCATCCTGGCGGGATCGGAACCATACATGCCGGGACTGCGCTCGGGGCACTGCGCCGGCTTGAGCAGCTCATCCAGGAAGCAGTGGTCACTGTCCCGCGGGCGCTTATTGCCGAAACGATCAACGTGATTGCCGTTCTTGTTGGCCGCGGAGCCGATCGCCGCCTCGCCGAGCTTGCTCGCGTTTCAGGGCTCGGACCGTCCGGCGACTACAGCTTTTTACCATTAGGAGATCAACCATGAGCCTGAGATCGCCTCGCAACAAGCCTCTCATCGCCATCGCGGCATTAACCCTCGCGTTGTCGAGCGCGCTTCCCGCCTGGGCCGCTGGCTCGAACATGCCCTGGGAGCAGCCGCTCAACCAAATCCTGCAATCGGTCGAGGGGCCCGTCGCCAAGATCCTTGCGGTCATCATCATCATCGTGACCGGGCTGTCGCTGGCATTTGGTGATACCTCGGGCGGATTTCGGCGGCTCGTGCAGATCGTGTTCGGCCTGTCGATTGCCTTTGCCGCATCGAGCTTCTTTCTCTCGTTCTTCTCCTTTGGCGGCGGAGTGCTGATCTGATGGATGAGGTCCCAGGTTTTGTTGCACCAGTCCATCGCGCCTTGACGGAACCGATCCTGATGGGCGGGGCGCCGCGTTCGGTTGCAATCCTCAACGGCACCTTGGCGGCAGCACTTGGATTGGGCTTGCGGTTGTGGATCGCAGGTCTCCTCGTCTGGTTCATCGGCCATATTGCGGCCGTCTGGGCCGCTAAGCGCGATCCAGATTTCGTCGAAGTCGTGCGCCGACACGTCCGCATTCCCGGTCACCTCAACACGTGAAATGTCCCATGATGAATCTCGCTGAATACCAGCGCTCAAACACTCGTCTTGCCGACTTTCTGCCCTGGGCGGCGCTCGTCGATGAGGGGGTCGTCCTCAACAAGGATGGCTCGTTTCAACGTACGGCGAGATTCCGGGGACCAGATCTCGAAAGTGCAGTGCCGGCCGAACTTGTCGCGGTTGTCGGCAGGTTGAACAATGCTCTGCGCCGTCTCGGATCCGGCTGGGCGGTGTTTGTGGAGGCGCAGCGCCATGCAGCGGGCGCGTACCCCCCGAACAATTTTCCCGATGTAGCATCCGCTCTGGTCGACGCCGAGCGAAAGGCACAATTTGAAGAGGAGGGCGCTCACTACGAGTCGAGCTACTATCTGACTTTCCTCTATCTGCCGCCAGCTGAGAGCACCGCGGCCACAGAACGCCTGCTCTATGAGGGCGGCCAGCGGACGGTTGGCGAAGATTCGCGGGAGACGCTGAGCGGATTTCTCGATCGCACCGATCGCGTTCTCAAGCTTGTGGAAGGGTTCATGCCGGAATGCGGCTGGCTCGATGACGAGGCCACCCTAACCTACCTGCATTCCACCATCTCGACTAAACGGCACCGGGTCCGAGTGCCCGAGATTCCCATGTATCTCGATGCCTTGCTCGCCGATCAGCCGCTAACCGGCGGGCTCGGGCCGATGCTGGGCGAAGCCCACATCCGCGTTCTGACCGTGGTCGGATTTCCAAGCGCTACGACGCCTGGAATTCTTGACGATCTGAACCGCTTGACGTTCCCATATCGCTGGTCGACCCGGGCCATCATGCTCGATAAGGCCGACGCGACAAGGCTCCTCACAAAAATCCGGCGTCAGTGGTTTGCCAAGCGCAAGTCGATCGCGGCGATCCTGAAAGAGGTGATGACCAACGAGGCGTCGGCTCTTCTTGATACCGATGCGAACAATAAGGCGATCGATGCTGATGCGGCCCTTCAGGAATTGGGCTCGGATCAGATCGGAGAAGCCTTTGTCACCGCTACCGTTACCGTCTGGGATATCAATCCGCGCGCCGCCGACGAAAAGCTGCGTCTGGTCGAAAAGGTGATCCAGGGCCGCGATTTCACCTGCATGACGGAAACCGTCAATGCCGTCGAGGCCTGGCTCGGCAGCCTGCCCGGACACGTCTACGCCAATGTCCGCCAGCCGCCGATTTCGACGCTTAATCTGGCTCATATGGTCCCGCTATCGGCCGTATGGGCTGGGGAGGTGAGGGACCATCACTTCAAGGCGCCGCCGCTGTTCTTTGGGAAGGCTGAGGGATCAACCCCGTTTCGGTTTTCGCTGCATGTCGGGGACGTCGGGCACACTCTTATTATAGGGCCGACCGGCGCCGGTAAGTCCGTTCTCCTGGCGATGATGGCCTTGCAGTTCCGCCGCTATCCTGGGGCACAGATCTTCGCCTTCGACTTTGGCGCCTCGATCAGGGCGGCAGCCGTCGCAATGGGCGGCGACTGGCATGATCTTGGCGGTGCGGTCGCCGGAGAATCGTCCGAATCTGTTGCGCTGCAACCGCTCGCCAAAATCCATGAGGTCTCCGAACGCGGTTGGGCGGCCGACTGGATTGCCTCGATTCTGTCCCGCGAGCGGGTCGAGGTCACGCCCGAGGTCAGAGAGCACATTTGGTCCGCGCTCACGTCCCTCGCTTCGGCGCCCGCTCCTGAGCGCACTCTCACGGGACTATCGGTGCTCGTTCAGTCCAATATGGTGAAGCGGGCGCTACAGCCCTATTGCCTTGGCGGTCCATATGATCGCTTGCTCGATGCTGAAAGCGAACACCTCGGTGGCTCCTCCGTCCAGGTATTTGAGACCGATGGGCTGATCGGGACCGCTGCTGCCCCTGCCGTCCTTTCCTATCTGTTTCATCGCATTGAGGACCGCTTTGACGGCCGACCGACCCTGCTCATCATTGATGAGGGTTGGCTCGCCCTCGATGACGCCCATTTTGCCGGGCAACTCCGCGAATGGCTGAAGACACTTCGCAAGAAGAACGCCTCCGTTGTCTTTGCGACCCAGTCGCTTGCGGACATTGACGGCTCACCCATTGCGCCCGCGATCATCGAAAGCTGTCCGACCCGAATCCTGCTGCCAAACGACCGCGCCATCGAGCCGCAGATAACGGCAATTTATCGTCGCTTTGGGCTCAATGACCGGCAGATCGAGATTCTTGCTCGCGCAACACCGAAGCGCGACTACTACTGCCAGTCCCGGCGGGGCAATCGCCTGTTCGAACTGGGCCTCGGCGAGGTTGCGCTCGCTTTCACAGCCAGCTCCTCGAAGGCCGATCAAGCCATGATTGACCAAGTCCTAGCCGAGCACGGCCGGGAGAATTTCGTGACGGGTTGGCTCAAGGCGCGCGAGCTCGCCTGGGTCTGCGACCTTGTTCCGCAACTTGCAACGGCAGGGAGCCTCTGATGCGACGTCTAACTCAGCTCTTAACGGCGGGCTTGTTTGCTGCTGCCATTCTCCAAGTGTCAGGAGAGGCCAGGGCACAGTGGATCGTATTCGATCCGAACAACTACGCGCAAAATGTGCTGACGGCAGCCCGCGAATTGCAACAGATCAACAACCAGATCACATCGCTGCAAAACCAGGCGCTGATGTTGATCAACCAGGCCAAAAATCTGGCAAGTCTGCCATATTCTTCGTTGCAACAGCTAGAGCAGTCGATCCAGCGTACCCAGCAGTTGCTCGGCCAAGCGCAACGCATCGCCTATGATGTGCAGCAGATTGACCACGCGTTCTCATCCACCTACGCACCGGCTTCTTCGAGCCAGCCGGCCCAGGCGCTGATCGCAAATGCGCAAACACGCTGGCAGAACGCTGTGGCCGGCTTTCAGGACGCCATGCGCGTGCAGGCGACCGTGGTCGGCAATCTCGACGCCAACCGTGCCCAGATGTCGGCGCTCGTAAGTGCGAGCCAGGGCGCCAGCGGTGCGCTGCAGGCAAGCCAAGCCGGCAATCAGTTGCTTGCGCTTCAAAACCAGCAGCTCGCGGATCTCACCGCGGCAATCGCCGCGCAAGGGCGTGCTCAGACTTTGGAGCAGGCACAACGAGCGGCCGCCCAGGATCAGGGCAGAGAGCAGCTCAGGCGGTTCCTGACGCAGGGACAAGGCTACCAGTCCACAACTGTGCAGATGTTTCACTGATGTCGAAGAACACACTCGAACGAATTCCGATGATATTGGCGGTGACGCTTGCTGTCCTGGTTGTTGTGGCTTGCACGATCAGGCTGCGCGGCGACCAAGATGATGCTTTGTCCGAAGCGTCTATCGCGCAAGGGTCGGCTGACCCGACTGCCGCAAAGCTTGAGCAATGTCGGTCCGTCCAATACGAGCAGAAAGATGCTCTGGTCGCGTGCCGGAAGCTCTGGGACGAGAACCGCCGCGACTTCTTCGGCTCTCGCCGCGGATCCCCAGGGGCTGGTATTAGCGAAACTAATCCCGACGCATCTTCGCCTGTGCGCGGCAAGGATGAGAGCCGTCTGCCGTCCCCCTATCCTTCCATTCCCGACAATGACGAGTGAACGATGAGCGGTACTGGCGTCATCGACCAATTCCTGGAGACCTTTACCCGATATATCGACTCCGGCTTCGGGCTGATCGGAGGCGAAGTCGGATACCTCGCGACCACGTTAGCTGCGATCGACATCGCGCTCGCCGGCCTATTCTGGTCCTGGGGCGCGGATGAAGAGATCATCGCCCGACTTGTCAAAAAAACCATGTTCGTCGGTGTGTTCGCATACCTCATCGGCAACTGGAATAGCCTGGCACGGATCGTATTCGAGAGCTTCGCCGGACTTGGATTGAAAGCGTCCGGAACCGGCCTTTCCTCAGTGGACTTTTTCAGGCCAGGAAAGATCGCTCAGGTCGGTCTGGATGCCGGTCGACCGATCCTTGAATCGATCTCGGGCCTCATGGGCTATGTCAGCTTCTTCGAAAACTTCGTTCAGATCACGGTCCTGCTGTTCGCCTGGATCGTGGTGCTGCTCGCCTTCTTCATCCTGGCAATCCAGCTGTTCGTCACCCTGATCGAGTTCAAGCTGACAACGCTCGCTGGCTTTGTGCTGATCCCATTTGGGTTGTTTGGAAAAACCGCGTTTGCCGCTGAGCGGGTGCTCGGCAATGTCATCTCCTCCGGGGTCAAAGTCCTGGTGCTCGCGGTCATCGTCGGCATCGGATCGACCCTATTTGCTCAGTTCACGGCCGGCTTCGGGGGCAACCAGCCAACGGTGGAGGACGCGATGGCTCTGGTCCTTGCCGCATTGTCGCTGCTGGGGCTCGGAATCTTCGGACCCGGTATCGCCAACGGCATCGTTTCCGGCGGACCGCAGCTTGGTGCTGGAGCAGCAGTGGGCACGGGTCTTGCGGCGGGAGGATTGCTTGCAGCTGGAGCAGGTCTCGCTGCAGGTGGAATTGGACTGGCCAGCGGCGCAATCGGCACTGGCGCAAGGGCCACCTCGGCGATCGCGAGCGGAACCTCTAGCGCTTTCCGGGCGGGTGGCCTCTCCGGTGTCACTGATGCGGGCGCCTCTGCCGCGGCAAGTCCTTTGCGGATCCTTGCGGCTCGTCTTGGCGGGGGCGCAGCGGCTCGTGATGTGAGTACGTCAGATGCATCAGGTGCGGCATCTCAGGAGGTGCCTGCCTGGGCGCGCCGCGCAAAGCGCGCACAAGCGATCCACCAGGGCGCGACAGCCGCAACAAATGCCGTTCGTACCGGCGATCACGCAAGTGGTGGCGCATCGGTCGATCTCAAGGAGCAAGAATAACGATGCCACTGGAGGCGTCTTTCATTCCCTCCGGGCCGGCGGCGCTCAAGGCGGCAGGTTAGTTTTTAGGAGATTACCCGCATGTTCAAACGATCGTCTGTCCACTATGGCCGCACGCCCGAGCCGATCACCCCCTATCAGAGGGCAGCCCAGGTCTGGGACAATCGTATTGGCTCGGCACGCCTGCAGGCCAAGAATTGGCGCTTAATGGCGTTTGGCTGTCTGTTCTTGAGCGCGGGATTTGCGAGTGCCCTCATCTGGCAGTCGGCGCAGGGAACGGTTACGCCCTGGATTGTCGAAGTTGATCATCTGGGCGAGGCAAGAACCATAGCTCCCGCAAATGCCGCCTACGAGGCGAGCGATCCGCAGATTGCCTTCCATCTTGCGCGTTTTGTCGAGCATGTGCGCGGGCTTCCGTTGGACGCCATCGTGCTGCGCCAGGATTGGCTGCGTGCATACGACTTCACGACCGACCGTGGCGCCGGCGCGCTGAATGACTACGCCCGCAACAACGATCCCTTCGCCAAGGTCGGGAAAACGCAAGTTGCCGTCGAGGTCTCGAGCGTTATACGAGCCTCGATGGACAGCTTCCGCTTAACCTGGATCGAGCGGCATTACGAGAACGGACAGTTAGCGGCGACCGAGCGGTGGAGTGCGATCCTCTCGATCGTCGTTGAACCGCCCCGCGATATCGAGCGGCTGCGCAAGAACCCGCTCGGCATTTATGTCAACGCGATCAACTGGTCGAAGGAGTTCGGATCGTGATGCCTCAGATACTCGCGCCGAGCTCCCGGAAACTCCGACAAAGCGCCGTGTCCGCACTCCTGATGAGCCTATGTATGCTCGGTGGCTGCACCACCTTAAAGCCGCCTAAGATCAGCTATGATGACGACATCGCGCCCCCTCCCGATCTGCCGGCATTGGCCGATGACCGTCCAAAACCGCTCCACGTTCCACCCGTGTGGACGCCGGGACGCGGCGGCAAGAAGCTTGAGGCAAAGGAGCCGATCGAGCGGATTGAGAGCGCAAATGACGCTGCGCGCGTCGAACCTCGTAAGGACGGGTATTTCAACGCGGTGCAGGTGTTTCCCTATAGCCCCGGGGCGCTTTACCAGATCTACGCAGCGCCGGGACAGATCACCGATATCGCGCTTGAGCCGGGGGAGCAGCTGATCGGCTCAGGTCCGGTCGCTGCCGGCGACACCGTGCGCTGGGTGGTGGGCGATACCGAGAGCGGCAGCAGTGATGAGCGTCGCGTTCACATCATGGTCAAGCCAACGCGTCCTGCGATTACGACCAATCTCGTCGTCAACACCGACCGCAGGACCTATCTGATTGAGCTTCGCTCCCGAGAAAAGCCCTACATGCCCTCGGTTGCCTGGTTCTATCCGAAAGCCCGTACCGCTCCTGGTCAAGCGGTGGCTGCGACGCCGTACATTCCGGATCCGGCCGAGCGGCGCCATCGTTATACGATTTCAGGAGACAGCCCGCCGTGGCGGCCGGTCAACGTGTATGACGACGGACGCAAGGTCTACGTCGAATTCTCGGCAGGCATTACTCAGGGCGAGATGCCGCCGTTGTTTGTCATTGGACCGGACGGCAAGACCGAGATCGTCAACTACCGCGTCTACGGCAATATCCTCATCGTCGATCGGCTGTTTGCGGCCGCCGAATTGCGGCTCGGCGGTGATGGCCAGCAGAAAGTGCGTATCGCAAGAAGCGATGGGAGGTCGATGTGAGCAACACAAGCGGAGATGCCGGGGGGCATGAGGCGGCACGCGCAGATGCACCTGCGGACATTGCCGGGTCCCTGCGGCTGCGACCCGAACCGCCGCGCGTATTGCGCCTCTCCCGAAAGGCACTATTTGCTGGCACTGGTCTAGCTTTGGCCGTGGTCTCCGTTGCGACCCTATGGGCGCTGCAGAGACCTGAAAAGCTTAAGCCCACGCCTGAGGAGCTCTATTCGACGGACCACCACACGACTGCGGATCAACTTTCGACCTTGCCCAAGGACTATGCCGGAATACCTCACGGTGTGCCAAAGCTCGGACCGCCCTTGCCCGGCGATTTGGGGCGACCGATCCTCGCAGCCCAAGCCCAAACGCAATCCGGCTCGCTCGCAGTCGACGCTGAACAGCAGCGCGTCAATCAGGAAACGGAGGCGGCGCGCACCAGCAAGGTGTTTGCCACGACTAACGTGCGCGCATTGGCGGCTACAACACCATTTAGCGAGACGCCTGCGAGCCCGACGGCGTCTTCCGATGAACCATTTGCGCAGAATGGGCAGGATCGCAAGCTTGCCTTCGTCAATGCGGCCATAGATCGGCGTACCACAAGCCCCGATCGACTGGTCAAGCCAGCATCGCCCTTCGTGGTCCAAGCAGGAACGGTCATTCCGGCTGCTCTCATCACCGGTATCCGGTCTGATCTACCCGGCCAGATCACAGCGCAAGTGACCGAAAGCGTCTTCGATACTCCGACCGGCAGGGCTCGGCTGATCCCCCAAGGCGCGCGACTGATCGGGATCTACGATAGCCAGGTCGCGTTCGGGCAGTCGCGCGTGCTGCTCGTCTGGACGCGTCTGATCATGCCCAATGGACGTTCCATCGTGCTCGAACGCCAGCCAGGCGCGGATGCAGCTGGCTACGCCGGCCTCGAGGACGAGGTGGACAATCATTGGAAGGAACTCTTGGGGGCCGCGGCATTATCGACGTTGCTCGCGGTCGGGACCGAGGTCAACTCCGGGGCAGACGCCAATAGCTCCAACAGTGACATCATTGCGGCGCTGCGCCGTGGAGCAGGGGACTCCGTCAATCAGGCCGGACAACAGATTGTTCGGCGCAACCTCAACATTCAGCCAACCTTGACCATTCGGCCGGGATTCCCGGTGAGGGTCATTGTCAACCGCGATCTCGTGCTCGAGCCATACAGAGGATGAAATGACCAAACTGAAGATTGGAGCGATTGCAGATGACAAGCCCGTCCGCATCGCCATCGACTTGCCCGCCGCCGTGCATCGCGATCTGATGTCCTACGCGGAAATTCTCTCCCGTGAAACCGGCCAGAAGATCAGCGATCCGAACAAACTGATCGCGTCGATGGTGGCACGCTTTATGGCAACGGACCGGGCGTTTGCGAAGGCTCGAAAGCGGCTTCACGCCAGAGATGACGAAGGGTAGCGTTCTGTCAGCAAGTTGAGGAAATTGGCCAGAGCTGGACTTTCGTTGTCATGGCGCCAGACCGCGAAAAAGCCGACGCGGCTTGGTCCCATGCTGTCGCGTAATTCCCGGTAGACCAAGCCAGAAGAATTGGAGCCCACGTCGGATTCCAGCACGAGGGTGATGCCGAGCCCCATGCTAACGAGATTCTGCATTTCTGCGCGACTGACATCGCGATGCTCGATCCGCGGGCCCGCCGTCGAGGCGATGAGACCTGCATTCAGGAACGCTTGGAGCTCGCGCCTCGAATCATATTGGCTAATCAAAACGACTTGGTTGCTCAGATCGGTCCATAAGACGCCATCCTGCAGAGCCAGGGGATGATCGTGAGGAAGAGCAACAAAGACCCGCTCGCTCCAGAGACGACTGATTGCGCTGTTGATATGGAATGAGTCTCCTGCTGCAACATAGAGGTCAACCATGCCGTTGCGGAGCGCGGTTGCTAATTGGCTTCTCGATCGTTCGACGATTCCAAGCTTCACCAGCGGAAATCGCGCACTGTATTCGAGCAGTGTCGCACGTAGATGACCGGCGGTAAGTGAGGTGGAGAATCCGATAACCAAGCGCCCGCATTCGTCTCTGTCGGCAAGCTTCACCCTCGCGACGAGCCTGTCCATCTGTTCAAGAATTGAGCGCGCCGTTCGAAGGAAATCAAGTCCAGCTGGCGTGGCTGTGACGCCGGCACGCGATCGCTCGAAGATGATTATTCCGATTGAATGTTCCAGTAGCTGAATAGAGCGACTGAGCGTCGATTGTGTGATGGTAAGAGCATCGGCAGCTCGGCGAAAGCTTCCAAATTCCGCCGCAGCAATTGCTAGCTGAAGTTGACCGAGGTCTAACTTAAGCCGCCGAATTCCGGCTCTCAGATCGACGAAGCTCTTGTGTCGCACCATTGCAGCCTCAGAAATCAGAAATCGAACAAATAAGTTGCTCAGGAATAAAGCCGTCACCGGCCGGTTAGCCGTGGCGAGGACGAATGGCTTTCCGTTCTTTCTTTGTTTGGGGAAGCGGGTGGGCGGGAGGCTGGATGAAGATCATCGTGTCTCTGCTTGGCTGGCTACCGATCATGTGGACTTGTACTTCTCCCCCATCCCGGCATGCCCATGCGTGGTCACGATGTCTGGGAACGCACATCTGACGCGCGCGGGAGCGATGGATCCGCTCTCGATAAAGCCGGGAAGTGGGAGATGCGCTGGCTCGGCGCGTTCAACCGCGCCGGGAGGTGGGGTAATTAGGCTGCGTCCAGCAAGACTGGCGTCCAGAGAACCAGCCCATCCAGACCGCCCGCAGCACGTACCCTCTGAAGAGCTCCCGCCGAGATTTCCAGATGTCCTGCCACCGCGAGAGTGTTTCCGATGTTGCAGGGTGCGGCGATACGGCAGAGCGGCCAGCCTGCGCGTTTCAGGATTCTCTCCATCCGGACGTCGGTAACCGTGATGATGTTGTTAAGTCGTCTCGACAGCCCGAATTCGATCATCCCTGCGAAAAGCTCGTAGGTCGACTTGGCGAGCCCATGTTCGCCCTTCGGAGCATGGGAAGAGGCATCCACTGCGAACCGACTGCTCTCCCACACCAACGGGTCTGCTGGAGCAGGAAGCCCCCCAAGTACCATCGGAAACGTATCGCGCACCATCGTCGGCCCCATGGTCGGCAAAAGGCGAACCGAACCTTCCACATGGCCCTCAAGCGACGTATGGACCAAGTAGGCCGGATGCAGCGCATCGAAATCATCCATTTCCATGTCGCCGCTGGTCTGAACGCTCCATTCCAACCGTTGCTTAAAAACGCGATAGCGCAACTTATACATGGATGCTAAGGTGCAGGAAAACGCGCTGTAAGATGACTCCGTAATAAGCTGAATCATGGTCCCCTCCCAAGGAGACGAGATTCTGGAAGAGCTGCGCGTCAACATCATCCCCCATAACTATGCGGGATCGGCGTCTTAATCTTGCCCCTCTCGTTTGGCAGCGGCCACTCGCATGACGGCCTGAACGACTTTAGGAACTCCGAGCTTGTCTCTTGCGCTCCTTAAGTAGTAGGCCACGGTATTGTGGGATATGCCGAGGATCCGCCCAGTTTCCCAAACGCTTTTACCCTTTGCCGCCCAATCCAGACATTCGACTTCTCGGGGAGATAGCCGGATTCCGTCGATCGTCAGTTCATGCAAGAGCTTGCGGCGCACATGCCAATGGAAGCATCTCGCCATCAGTTGAAGGACATGGGCATTCTGATCGATGCACTTTTCGAATTGTGGACGACGTTGGTCGGCGGCAAAGGTCAGGGCAGCAACCGCCCCGTCTTCATCGTGAATTGGGACTGTGAAACCTAGCCGAATTCCGAATTCGCTGGCTTCGTCGAAAAATTTTCTTTGCGCCGGGGAGATTGGTCTCGAAGGTACGTCTAAACCCCATTGAAATGGGTCAGTGCTCTCTAACGAACGGTTAATAATCGGATCCAGGCGTTCGTAGTGACTGCGCACATAATGTGCGACCCAGTTGTTCGGATACGTCGATATGACCAAGGCCTTTTTGCTGGCCCGTCGCGGTACTGCAAGATATGCAAAACAAGACAGGTCAAGCTCGCTCGCGGTGACCGCCATCGCCTCTGCGAAGGCATCCGCGTGTTCGGCGCTGAAAAGAAGATCAATGTATCTTTGATTTATGCGATGCATGGTGATGGGCGACAAGGGCTTTGCGGGACCAAAAGGGGGATCGGAACGTTCCTAACCAGATGGGTGTTTGAGCGGTTTCACCCGCCGAGCGAGAGCTCGTTCGTGCGAAGGTCGATAGGCTAGGGCAACTATCAAAATTGAGGCGTCGGGCTCCTGCCGTCAAATGCGTAGAGCTCGTGTATTGCACCATAGCTGCCCCGTCGAAATCAGAAAAGGTCATACCGATCGGTTGGGGAAACAATGTCGTCCGTTTTTGGTTGTGCGATACTCCGCGACGGCCTGGGCTCATTCTTTCGGAGGCTTCGCTGGTCACCTCACCACGATCACATCGTCCTCCGCCTCAAGCCGGAGATCCTACAGCGCGAGCAACACCCTTCTCGCAGAGGTCGTCAAGACCGCCGATGGCGCCGCCTCATCGAAGGTGCGCGCGAGCTTCAGGGCATGGCGCATAACATCGTCGCGCTGCGGACGAAAAATCGTGTGGTCTCGCTCTCCGATTTAGTCCGCTCGTTGCTTCGTCCACGCCCGGATCGAATTCCAACTCGCGAGGTTCGCGGAGCCGAGGCACCGATGTGATCAACGCGTGTGGCCCAGGACATCCCGGTGGTATCGGCACGATACATGCCGGTACGATGCATGGCCTCGTGCGCCGGCTCGATCAGCTCGCTAGGAGGCTGTCATCACTGTCTCCCGCACACTGATCGCCGAAACCAGCGACATGATTGCGGTGCTTAGCGGCGCGGCCCCGAAGCGGCTTAGCTGGCATAGCTGCGTCACCGGATCAGGGACATAAGGCGTACGGCGTATCTGAAATTGGAGATCAGTCGTGAGCACGCGCATTCATCTTTCGGCCGCCGTTATCATTTCTACCACGGCAATTGCGATCTTGGCAGCAGTGTCGCGGCCTTTGCCGCGGGCACGAACACGCCATGGGAGCAGCCGCTCAACCGGCTTCTGCAATTCGTCGAAAGCGCCTCGCCAAGATGATCGCGGTCAACATAATCGTGGTGACCGGGCTCTCGCTCGCGCTCGGCGACACCTCGGTTGGCGTTCGCCCGACTCGTTCAGTTCGTGTTTGGTCTGTCCATCCCGTTGCCGCATTGAGTTTTCTGTCGCTATCTTTTCTTCGGCGGCAGCGTGGTGATCTGATGGAAGAGCTGTCCGAGAGTCTATCTCCTCCATGAATGGGAGCGCGACGCGACGAGTGGGCTGGCAAGAATGGCCGCCCTGACGAGCCGGGTTGAGCGCGATAGCATCTCCGCGACCCCTGCAGTTTCGTTGAAGCGCTTGAACGGCTGGTCAGTCTCGCCGTGCGGATATTGCAAGCGATAGGGGCCATTGCCGGCTGGCCGAGAGCTCCGGCCAGGCCCAATTCCTTCACAGAGGCTTATTACCCAACATTACCCAGAAGGCCCTACGTGCCTCCTAGGCCAACTAGCGCTGCGTATCGTGAATAAAGCGTCGATAGGCGGGCCATCCAAGAAGCGCACCATCGGCCGCAACTCCAAGTGCCGGGATGAAAACTTCAGGAGCGCCCTTCGCATGCCCATCACAGCTCACGCCCTCGAGCAGTTCGGCGACCCGGACCAAGCGCTCGCACGTCCGCGGGATGTGACGTAGCGACATGGACACGCTGCTTATCGCCGTATTCGAGATTTTGAGCTTCGGCGCGATCGTGGTGCTGGTCGTGCTCGGTCTCGGCATCATAGCCAGCATGATGGGCATCTTCAACTTCGCGCAAGGCGAGTTCGTCTTGCTCGGCGCCTACATCACGTACCTCGTACACAGCATCGGTCTGCCGGTCGCGCTCGGCATGCTGGCCGCGCCCATTGCGGTCGGCGCGCTCGGGTTCGTGCTGGAAAAGCTCGTCGTGCGACGGTTCTACACCGCGCCGATCGTCGCCATGCTCGGCACCTACGCGCTCGGGCTGATCATTCGCGAGGTCGTGCGCGGCCTCACGGGCGGCCTCTATCTCTCGGTGCCGGAACCGATCGGAGGCTCTATCACAATCGGCACCCTGCATTTCGCCACGTGGCGCTGCGTCATCGTCGTCATCACCATGTTGGTGATGGCTGCGAGCCATGCGCTGCTCGCCTACACGTCCTTCGGCCTGCAGATCCGCGCCTCGCTGGAGAACCCGTCGCTGGCGCGCGCCTCTGGCATTTCCACCGGCGCGATCTACAGCGTCACCTTTGCGTTTGGTGCCGCGCTCGCGGGTCTCGCCGGCGCAATGATCGTGCCGGTCTTTTCGCTGTTCGCAGATCTCGGCATCCGCTTCCTCATCCAGGGCTTCGTCGCCGTGATGGTGGGCGGTGTCGGATCCTTCGCCGGCCCTGTCGCTGGCGCCAGCGTCATTGGCACTCTCAGTGCCGCGCTGCCCTGGCTGATGTCGCCCGTGGTCGCCGACGTTCTGATTTTCGTGCTCGCCATCATTTTCATCAAGTTCCGGCCTCAGGGCCTCGTTTCCGGAAGAGGGGTTTAACCGATGACCATGACTAGCCGGCAGCTCACCCGCCGCCGTTTCCTTGGTAATGTCGCCTTCGCCTCCGCTGCCACTGCGATCGGACCGGGCAGCTGGGTGATCCGTCCGGATTGGGCCAACGCCGCGGAAGGCCCGATCAGGGTTGGTGTCGCCACAGATCTTACGGGGTCACTCGGGTTTGCCGGCAACACCGACGCCAATGTCGCTCGCATGATTGTCAAGGACATCAATGATACGGGCGGTCTGCTGGGGCGTCCGATCGAACTCTTGATCGAGGATACTGCCTCCGACGAGGCCGTTGCCGTCGGGAACGTCCGCAAGCTGATCCAGCGCGACAAGGTCAACCTAGTGCTCGGAGGCATTTCAAGCTCGATGCGTAATGCCATCAAGGACGTCATCATTACTCGTGGCAAGACCCTCTATATCTATCCGGAAGGCTACGAGGGCAAAGAGTGCACACCTTATCTGTTCTGCACCGGCCCTGTGCCCGCGCAGAACTGCGACCAATTCATTCCCTGGTTGATCACAAATGGCGGCAAGCGGTTCGCGCTGCCAGGCTCCAACTATGTCTGGCCGCAAACGATCAATGCCTATGCCCGCAAGGTGATCGAGAGCAGCGGCGGTGAAGTCGTCTTCGAGGAATACTATCCGCTCGACCAGATCGACTTTTCCTCCACCGTGAGCCGCGTCATTTCCAATAAGATCGACGTGGTATTTAACACCATTGTCCCGCCGGGCGTCAGCCCGTTCTTCAAGCAGCTCTATCAAGCTGGATTCTCCAAAAATGGCGGACGGCTGGGCTGCGTCTACTATGACGAGAACACGCTCGAAATGAACGAGGCCCACGAGATCGAAGGACTTGCGAGCAGCCTTGACTACTACAAGGTCCTCACAGCGGAAGATCCTGTCAGCGCCAAGATCCAGTCCGCTTACGACTTGCAGTTTCCCGCCAAGTTCCGCTTCTCAGCAGGAAGCGCAGCCACCGGTACTTATCGAGGACTGAAGCTGTGGGAAGCTGCAGTAAAGGAAGCCGGCACGATTGACCGCGATGCGGTGGTTGCTGCCCTTGATCACGCCAAGATCGCGGAAGGACCGGGTGGGCCGGCAGAGATGGTGCCGCGTAAGCGCCACTGTAGGATGAACATGTACATTGGTGTGGCGAAGGGCGGCCAATACGAGATCGTGGCCCGTAGCGCAGGTCTCGTCGACCCGAAGGAGTGCTGATGTCGAACGTATCGTCGGCCGGCACCGGAGCACGTGAAACGCCCCTCATCGTCGAAGGTTCGCAAGTTCTGCCTGTTGAGGCATCTGCCTCCGCCGGTCGCCAGAGAGTGCTTCCGCTTCTGGAGATGGTGCTGCTGAGCGTTGCTTCAGTCGCGCCGCTGTTTCTGCAGGACTACATCACAGTCTATGCGACACGAGTGCTTATTATGTGCCTCTTCGCGTTGTCGTTCGACATGGTGTGGGGCTATGCCGGGATCTTGAGCTTAGGTCAGTCCTTGTTCTTCGGCATGGCCGGGTATGGCGTGGCCCTGCTTTCTCGGGATCTTGGCATAGGATCGATTTTCGTCGTCGTTCCGGCCGGGGCCCTGATAGGTTTGGTGGCTGCATTGTTGCTGGCAGGTTTCCTGCTGCTTGGTCGTCACCCATCCAGCATTGTTTTCGTCTCGCTTGGCACCATGACCGGGGCTTACGCGGCCGACCGACTGGCGCGAGGTTCTCATTACCTTGGTGGTCAGAATGGAATCCCTTCGATCCAATCGATGACCATTGGACAGTACGAATTGAACGAGGGGCCCGCTTTTTACTACTTGGCACTGGCTTTTCTAACTCTGATTTACCTCGTGTCTCGCTTTCTATTGCGCTCGCAATTCGGCCTCGCGCTGGCGGGACTACGGGAGAACGAACAGCGCATCGCATTTTTAGGGTACAAGGTGCAACACCTGAAGGCGATCATATTCGCAATCAGCGGCGCAATCGCCGGCGTTGCCGGCAGCCTTTATGCATTCCATGAGGGGTTCGTCTGGACCAACATGCTGGGCGTGGTCATGTCGACCCAAGCCGTGCTCTACGTGTTGTTCGGCGGCTCCGGGACGTTGATTGGCGCGGTCATTGGCACAGCGATCGTCGAAGGCCTCAGCTTTTGGCTCTCCGACAATTATCGCGATATCTGGCCGATCGTCCTCGGGGGCCTGTTGCTACTCGTCATTCTGTTTCGACCGCTCGGCCTGATCAGCCTCGTGCTTGGCGAGCGGGAGCGTGTCGGCAGCTTCGGCCCGAGCTCCAGGGAGAAACGCAATGCCGCTCCTTGAGGCCGCCGGGATCTCCAAGGTCTTCGGCAAGCTCACGGCGTTAGACAGTGCCGCGCTCACGGTGGGCGAAAACGAGTTTCATGGCCTGATCGGACCGAACGGTTCGGGCAAGAGCACGTTGATGAAATGTTTGGCTGGTGCGGAAGTGCCGACGCACGGCAAGGTGACTTTCATCAACACTGACGTCACCGCGTTCACGCCGACCGAGCGTGCGCGGGCGGGCATGAGCCTGAAGTTCCAGATCACCTCGGTGTTACCGACGCTCACCCTGTATGACAATATCCTGCTGGCCATGCAGGCTCAGTCATCGGTGCTTGATCTGGTGTTCTCGCGCAGTCGCGGGCGGTTGCACGACCACGTCATGACGATGCTGGCCCAATTCCGTCTCGCCCATCGCGCCTTTGACGCAGCCGCAGCGCTATCGCACGGCCAGCAGCAATGGCTGGAGATCGCGATGGCACTCGCAGGTCGTCCGCGCCTCCTGCTCTTGGACGAGCCGACCGGTGGCATGAGCCTCGAGGAGCGGCGCGCCACGGGTGAACTGCTGCAACCAATTAAACAGCATTGCTCGCTCGTGATCGTCGAGCACGACCTGGATTTCATTCGCGACATCTGCGACCGCCTCACGGTCCTTGATCAGGGTAAGGTCCTGGCGTCAGGGACGGTAGCGCAAATCCAAGCGAACAGAAGCGTTCAGGAGATTTATCTGCACCGTGCCTGAATTCCTCGATATCAAGAATCTCGATGCGGGCTATGGACGCTGCCAGGTCCTGTTTGGCGTCAACATAGCCATTCCCGCGCGCGGAGGTGTGGCCGTCCTCGGCCGAAACGGCGCCGGAAAAAGCACGCTCATGAAGGCCATCGTCGGCGAACTGCCGACCTGGAGCGGCAAGGTACATTTCGACGGCCGCGACATCGATCGCCGCCGGACAGAAGAGCGGGTACGTGCCGGCATCGGCTACGTGCCGCAAGAACATGCGGTATTCGCGCGCCTCTCAGTGCGCGAGAATCTCGCGGTCGGGTCGATTTTCCGGGCAGATGCTTCGGCCGTTGAGCGCGTCATGGCGATGTTTCCGAAACTCGGGCAGCGGCTGCATCAGCCGGCCGGAACGCTCTCTGGCGGCGAGCGCAAGATGCTGGCGATCGGCCGCGCGATGCTGGGAAACCCAAAGCTGCTGCTGTTGGATGAGCCGACCGAGGGGGTCTGGATCGGCGTTATCGAGGAACTCACAGAGCGCTTGAGCGAGCTTGCGAGAGAGATCGCGGTCATCATCGTCGAGCAACACCTCGACCTCGCAATACGTGTAGCTGGCCAGGCTTATGTGCTCGATCGCGGTCGTGTCGCGCTGTCGGGTCCGTCACAGCAGTTGCGCGAGGACCCGCGACTTTTGACGTATCTGGCGCCTTAGAAGGGGGGACTTCTATCTCGTTGATTGAAAAGCGGTTTCTTAGATTTCATTGCAATGACGGAGCATAGAGGGGGCAATGTCTGAAGCGATTAGCCATTTTGTCAATGCGTGCGAAGTGATCGATGTCCATGAACATCACATGGCCGAAGTCGCACTCAGCCGCGACGTAAATCTGCTGAAGCTGTTCCAACAGAGCTATGCGGCTTGGACAGGCGATGTCCTGCCGTCCGAACCCAAGGCGACCAGCAGTATCATATCTGCCGCAACTGAGCCGACCACCTGGGAGAGGCTTGCGCCATTCTTGGAGAAGAGTGGCTCAAACGCATTCGTTCGCAACCTCGTTCGTGGAGTTTCGAACCTTTACGGCGTCGCTGAGACCGGCATTACGCGCGAAAACTGGGAGGCGGTAGACACTTTGGTCCGCCTACACCACAAGGATGCGAAATGGCCAGGCGAAGTAATTGGACGCGCCGGCATCAAAAGGATCGTGACAGACCCATTTCTTGACCCCTTGCTCGATCCCCGCCCTGTCCTTGGCGAGAGCTACGATGCGGTCCTGCGCATTAACGCATTCACCCTCGGTTGGCACCCTAATTCCCGAGATCACAACGGAAATTCCGGTCATGCGTTGCTTGGTCGGCTCGGCATGGAGGTGACGACTTTCGACGATTATTGCGCCGCGATTCGCGAGCTCGTCGCAGGATGTGCCGGGCGCAATCAAATTGCGCTCAAGAACGCGCTCGCCTATGACCGTGACTTAAGCTTTGACGAGCCGAACGTGGAAATGGCTCGGAAGGCGTGGGGGAAAAGCTCGCCGTCCACCGCGGAACGCAAAGCCTTCAGCGACTTCGTTGTGGACTTGTTTTGCCAACTCGCAGGGCAGGCGGACCTGCCAGTTCAAACTCACCTTGGAACCGCGATCATTAGCGGCTCCCATCCGCTACGGATTAGCGGGTTGATTGAGCGTCATCCGCGGACCCGCTTTCTGCTGATGCATCTGGCGTATCCCTGGAGCCGGGACTTATTGGGAATGGCATTTGTGTACCGAAATGTCTGGTTAGATTTGTGTTGGTCGTTTCTGTTGAGCCCATCCCATTTCAAGCTCGCGCTGCACGAAGCTATAGAAGTCCTGCCGGATGAATCGCGAATGATGATCGGTGGAGATTGCCTGCATATTGAGGAGACTTTCGCAGCGATTCAAGGCGCGCGCGAACTCATTGGCGAGGTTCTGAGCGAGAAAATTGCGAGCGGCTACCTTCGATCTCGAGACGCCGAACGCTTGGCAATCGGAGTTCTTTCCAAGAACGCGAGAGAGTTCTTTAGAATGTCATGAAGCGAGCAAGGAGCGACACGTTTCGACGCTCACAATTTTTCGCTAATGAATTACCTACGATCAGCGCCCGGCACTCGGCCTGGAGCTGCTTATCAGAGCGTTCCCGGCGATGAAAGGTCTGGTCAGCCCGGCTCCGGGCCGCAGCGACTGGAACTATGTGTGCCCGCATGCCGAGGTGCGAGCTCCCCAATGATCTATTTGATCCCAAGTTGCACGCGGCATCTCACCACCAGCTGCGAGGTTTCGAGCGCTCGGGCCTGTGCCGGTCGCTTTCGACGACTTCAGCGACGAGGCCCGCCTGCATCACTTCCCTGGCTGAAATGGACTGGTCACTCAGGATCATCAGCATGGCGAGAGATTTGCCAGCCACGCGCGTCAGACGCTGCGTGGCGCCGTCGCCCGGCAATATTCCGATACTGATCTCTGGCTGTGCAAACGCCGCCCCTTCGCCTGCAACAACGATATCGGCGAGCAGGGCATTCGTGGCCGCCGCCGAAGCAATCCCCTCAACCGCTGCAATGAGAGGCTTGGGGACATTGCGATTGTCCCGCCAAGCAGAACGTCGCGCGGAATTGTCGATTGCCTCAAAACCCCCCTCTCGCATCTCCCCGATGTCGGCTCCGGCAGACAAGAACGCATCGCTCCCGCAAAGGACGACGCAGCGGACATCCTCATCGACTGCGGCATGGCGTAAGGCCGCGCCAAGCTCCGCGATCAGGTCCTTGCTCAACGCGTTTCGTTTCGACGCCCTGTTCAACGTCACAAGGAGCACATGGGGCGTGGCAGATGTCGAGAGGATGAGATCGGACTTGTCGGTCATCGGGCGTATCTCCTGAAGCAATGTTAGAAAACCAGTCACAAAACTGAAATCGATTTCGAGGAAGTTTTGGCTTTAAAGCCGCGATTTACGGATCTTCGTCCTGGCTGGGGCGGCTCGCTCAAACGCACTGTTGACTGCTCACGCTGACGAACAGCGACCCGACCCAGTTTTCCCCCGGCTTGACTCGACAAGCCGAAGAGTTTAGAAATCTGAAATCGATTTCAGAAATTGAAGTAAATAATGCAGTCTCGCACCGAAAACCCGAAAGCATGGTGCTGACCAGCGAGGCGGTGGCGGTTGAGGGGGCTTCGACGAAAAGACGGCGGTGTAAAGCCGCGCCAATCAACAAAAACATAAGCTTCTTCAAAAGCGGGCTTTGGCAATAGGAGGAAGGGTAGCCATGGGAATAATGGGGTGAGCACGACATTATATCCGCGGCCCGTTCGATGACGTCTGCTCTTGGGCGGCCCTTTCAAGTCGGAGGCGCCACTCGGCACGCGGTGGGTGACTAACGCCGTGCAGAAGGCGGTCGTGCGACCGCAGGATGCGCAATACCGTGGTGCGAGGCGAGCTCGTTGGTAGCATGTCGGGCAGCCCGTCGCGCCTATTCCACCGCTACGAGCAGGCGTGATCAGGGGCGCTGACATCTTAGACCTCAGCGCGTTGAATCGACGAGCGGCTGCTCGTTCTCGCTCGGCCGGCAACATCATTAGCACCATCAACAGAACCCGAAGGCACATGAACATTATTGCTCAACCCAGTGCGGTGCCCATTCAACTTGAAAATCAGGTTGCAAACAAACGCATGACGGCCGGTCTTGGAGGAGGCGTAGCCCTCGAGTGGTACGACTGGAATGTCTACGGCGTCATGGCGGCATTTCTCTCGCCGCACTTCTTCCCTTCCGATGATCCTACGACCTCGCTGCTTGCGGGACTGGCAGTATATGGGGCGGGCTTCTGCGCGCGGCCGCTTGGTGCCGCCTTGCTCGGTCCGATCGCAGATCGCATTAGCCACAAGCGAGTAATGATGATTTCGGTGACGGCGATGGCCGTTTGCTCCTTGCTGATTTCTGTGTTGCCGACTTACAGGGACATCGGCGTTACGGCGGCTGTGGCGCTGCTAATCATGCGACTAATTCAGGGGCTTGCCACCGGCGCCGAGGCAGGCGTCGCCAACGCTATCGCGATTGAACTGGCGCCAGCCGGAAAGGAGGGGCGCTTTCTCGGCCTAATCGGTGGCACATTCATCCAGTTAGGGAACCTTGGATCCAGCCTCGTCGCCTTCCTGGTGAGTGCTTCGGTCGCACCCGAAGCGATGCGCGAGTGGGCATGGCGCCTACCCTTTGCGGTCGGCGGCGTCTTGGGGCTGTTGATCATCTATCTGCGCACGACGGTCCCGGAAACCTTAATTCATCGCGCTATGCATCGACAAGATGAGTCTTCGCGCATTGAGGAAACCACGGGCGATGTGTGGAAGACGCTCTGGAGCGTGCGGCTTTCGCTGCTTGCTGTCATCCTGGTGATCGGGGCGGTGCAGATCGCCAACTATGCGTGGAACGCCGGTCTGCCCAACATGGCGAATACGGTGTTCAAAGAGAACAGCACTTCTGTGTACGGGATCATGACCCTGATGGTCTTGATCTGGATGCTAGCCGCCCCCCTGGTCGGCGCCTTCGCCGACAGAGTGCGTCCTTCGCGCGCGTTCACGCTGCTGCGGCTGCTGCTCATTCCGTGCTTTTTCCTGACGCTGCTCTATTCGGAGAAGGGCATCTTTACGTTCTTCCTCATCACTGTCTTCGGCGGCGCAATCGTGGGCTTTAACATGGCCCTCTATAACTTCATTGCCACCACCCTGATGCCACGTGCCGTGCGTACCACGGGAGTAGCGCTCGGTTACGCACTTGGTGTCTCCCTGTTTGGCGGGACCTCGCCGTATCTGATGGTGTGGTTGCAACGCGAGCAAATGGCCTGGATGTTTCCCGTCTACGGATCTTTGATCGCTCTCTTGAGCGTCGTGATCTACCACATCGCAAAAAGACGCGGCCGCCTCTACATCGGTGACTGATCGCCTTCTGCCTGTCGCTTCCGTGCCGCCCACCAGACGCAAGCCGTTGTTGCCGCAAAACATGTGGACCTTTCGAGTATCGATGCTGGGCAGGAACATGGGATCGGAGCGAGCGTCTTCCCGGGAGTAGAGCCAACTTAGCGATTACTCGTCGCGGGCAACGCCGCTTACCTATAACGCCCTTAACTGGCATCACAAATGAAAACGCCCTCATCGCCGCACTTCACGCCCGTCGACTTGAGGCGATACTTCAACGCGAGGCGCAGCAATCTCGATGAAGGGTTCGGCAACCGCCCAGGCGACACCGGCTGGATCGATTCGTTGCGGGGTCTGCAGACACATCGTGGCATGCCGTTTCTGTTCGGCGACGAAACCGGCCCGGATGTGCTGGCCTTGCGTCCAGGGGAGCCTCCGATCGTCATCGCACTGCAGCCCAGATTGGCCAGCTACGTGCTGTTTGTGCAAGTGGCCGCGGACCAGCCATCGGCGAGCCCCCAAGGGTTTGGGGAGATCGGCCCAGCTACGCTGCCTGTGGAAGGCAATTCTCTCGGCGATCGGGTGTCGACATACGCGCTCCGATATGCCGACAGCAGCGAGGTGGAGGTGCCGGTGCTGCGTCGGTTCGCAATCCAGCAGAACCACATATCCTGGAGCGCGAGTGCGTTCGCAGCGCTGCCATTACGAGCGCCGCTGGTGCACGCAAGCATCGACGAAGACTTCACGCTTGGCAGAGCGCCCGACACGAGCTTCTTCCAGGGCCAGGTCCGCACCCAATCGGGGCGCATGGACCGACAAGGCGAGAATTTGTGGCTTTATGCGCTCCCAAATCCGCATCCGGAGAAGGAGCTTGCGGCGGTAAGCCTACGCGCGCAGCAAGAGGTTTCGCTGATCTTTGCGGTGACGACGACAAGGCTCACCCAGCATCCGCTGCGCCTCCAGGGCCGTCGCAAATTGAAGATGCAGCTGCCGGCTGGGGTCCAGCTGAACAAGCTTGGCGAGCTCGACGTCGACGATCGGGGCGAGCAGATCGGTATGGACCTCGGCACGGTCGTCTCCGCCCGTGCAGTACTTCAGTACTCGAGAGCGGATTGGCTCGGTGCCAAACAGGATGTACAGCCCGTGCGCTCCGAGACCGAGGTCATCATTGAGTACTCTGCGCACCCGGACGCAATGCTCTACCTACGCTCCGACGATGGCCACTTGCACGTTTGCGACCTTCGATCGCTGGAAGCTGCCGGGAACGTGGGAAGCACCTCGCTTGAAGTGGTGCCCATTGAGCCGGCGACAAGGTCCGTGAAAATTCGCATTGTGGAGAAGGGCAGCGGCTCGCGTGTCGCCGCGCGCCTGCATATCCACGGTGCTCACGGGGAGTATCTTCCACCCAAAGGCCACCACCGCAAGGTCAACACCGGCAGATTCGAGGATTTCGCCGGCGAGTTTGCGAACGAGCTCAACCAGTACGCCTATGTGGATGGCAGCTGCGAGGCCGACCTCCCGATCGGGCCTGTGTTCGTGGAGATCAGCAGAGGCCTCGAGGTGCGTCCGCTACGCTGCAGCGCCGAAGTCACGCCGACCACGGAGAATCTCACCTTCGAGCTGGACAGAGTGCTGCGCTGGCGCGAACAGGGCTGGGTCAGCTCCGATACGCACGTCCATTTCCTGAGCCCGCAGACAGCCCTGTTGGAGGGTAAGGCCGAGGGCGTCAACGTCGTCAACTTGCTCGCGGCACAGTGGGGCGAGCTATTCACCAATGTCGGCGATTTCGACGGACGCACGACGTTCGGCGCAAAGGATTTTGGCGGGGACGGAGAATTCCTCGTTCGGGTCGGCACAGAGAACCGGATGCAAGTTTTGGGTCACATATCGCTGCTCGGCTATGAGGGCGACATCATCAATCCGCTGTCTTGCGGCGGACCGAACGAAGCTGCGATCGGCGACGTTCTGGAAGCGACCATGGCCGATTGGGCGGAGCGCTGCCGTCGTCAAGGGGGGCTGGTCGTGATGCCGCACGCGCCGAACCCGCAGGCGGAGCGGGCGGCCGACATTGTGCTCGGCCTCGTCGATGCCATCGAAATGATGTCGTTCAACCCGCGAACGGCGCAGATCAGCGCATTCGGTCTGGCCGACTGGTACCGCTATCTCAACATCGGTTACCATCTGCCACTGGTAGCTGGCTCCGACAAGATGGACGCGGCCGCGCTGCTCGGAGGCTCGCGTACCTATGTGCAGCTGGGCCAGCGCGACTTCACGTACCGCAACTGGATGGATGCTGTACGCAGCGGGGACACGTTCATCACTGTCGGGCCCCTGGTGGAGATGACGGTGGAAGGACGGCGGCCAGGGAGCACGATCTCGCTTCCCCATTCGGGCGGCACCGTCAGCATCGACTGGCGGATCGAATCGGTTAGCATCCCGCCAACACGGCTGGAGTTGATCCGCAATGGAGCTGTTGCCGATGAAGTTCGATGTGGCGAGCTGTCGTGCAACGGCCGGCTCTCGCTGCGCATCACCGAGTCCTGTTGGATCGCCGCCCGCGTTCGGGGCAGTGTTGCCGGACGCGAGGCCGACATCGCCGCCCACACCAGTGCAGTCTATGTCAACGTAGGCGAGAAACCCATCTTTGCCACTGCAGATGCAGTGTCGGTCCTTGCACAAATCGAGGGATCGATTGCCTATATGGATACGCTTGCTCCCAAATCCGACGCAGCGCGGCATTCGCGGCTGCGAGCTGCCCTGGAACTTGCACATCATCGCCTGCATCACAAGCTGCACGAACTCGGCGCTAGCCACCATCATGCGCCCGTTCACTCCGTCCACGTTGAACGCGAGCACTGAGAATAATCCCCGCCTGGCATCGGCTCTCGGGCTTCCTCGCTCAGCGACGGCGACTTATGTGGCTATCAATGATATGAGCGAGCCTTACGTTCCGACCGGTGCTCAAGACGAGGTGGAGTTCTTGTTATTCGATATCGATTTCATAGACTTCGATCGATCAATGATCCCGACTGCGTCTGCGACGGGCGGGGCGCTCGCCAGGCCGCGGCGGCGCGGTCGATGACCGCATGACCAGCCGATACGGCAACAAGACACTTCTGGGAACTGGGCTTCCGGCGATGGCATTGATCAGATAATCGGCGGCTCCTCGGCCGATTTCAGCTGCGGGAACACTGACAGTTGTGAGGGGCGGGTCCATCTGCGCCGCCAGCTCCACATCATCAAATCCTGTGATGGAAAGCGCGGTTGGTACCGCTTGCCCCATTTTGCGAGCCTCTGCCATTGCACCGATTGCGAGCGTGTCGGTGGTGCAGATCACAGCGGTCGTATCAGGGTGATCGGTGAGGAGTTGACGAAAGGCGCTGCGACCCTGGACAAGCGAATAATCCGCCTTGATGATCTGGGTCGGCTTAAGGGGGAGCCCTGCATCGGAAAGTGCCCGCTGAATTCCCTCGAGCCGGGCCCGCGATCGGTCGTTGGACGCGGCAACAACGTTGGCGATCGCGCCGAACCGAACGTGTCCAAGCCTTAACAGATACTCGGTCATCTCGCGCGTGGCGCTTTCGTTATCGATCCCGATCGCGGGGATGCCGCCGGCTGCCTTGGAAACATAGGTCGTGATGACGGGGACGCGGGCCTGTTCGATCAATGTCCTCAGTTCACGTCCATGGGAGCCACCGACCAGCACAATTCCATCGATGCCGCGCTCGAGCAGACTCTGCAGCTCCTGAAGTTCGCGGCGCTGGTCATATTGGGAATTCGCAATGAAGAGCGTATAGCCGCTTTCGCTCAGGCGGTTCTGTAGCGCCTCAACCCCTTCGGCAAAGATGCCGAGCGCCAGCGTCGGAACGATCACGCCAACGGTGCGCATCCGTCCCGACTTCAAGGCCCTGGCTGCGCTGTCTCGCGTGTAGGACAGGTCCGAGATGTGCCGCATCACCTTGTCTCGGAGCTCCGGCCGCACGATTTCGGGATGATTGAGGACGCGCGATACGGTGGCAGGGGATACATTTGCCTTTCGCGCGACATCTTCGATCTTCACGCGCGGTTGCTGGCGTCCTTTCGGCTCCATTGTTGGCTTTTTATCCATCGGGTCTGGGCAGTCAGTCAGAGGAAGTGTCCGATTGACCTTAAACCATTGGACAGGCGCCATTCTCAAGCTCCGTGTGCGCCCGAGCCGCCTTATCCTGTTCAAACGCTGACATTTTGCCAGGCGGGGAGTTTGCGCGGCCCATTTCTCTTGACTCCGCTGAGCGCCGAGCATACTCCTGAAATCGTTTTCAGTCATCCGCGCGTGAAATGGACCTGACTGAAGAAAAGCCGAAAGCAGGACCATGGTTGATCTCTTGAAGGGCGTTCGCGTTCTTAGCTTCAATCATTTCCTGATGGGCCCGGTGGCTGCGCAGTTTCTGGGCGATCTCGGTGCGGACGTCATTGCCGTCGAGCCGCCAGATGGCGCCTTTCAGAGGAAATGGGGTGGGGCCGACAAGTGGGTCGATGGGCAATCCATGCTGCTTCTTACGGGCAACCGCAACAAGCGTAGTCTCGCGCTTGATCTGAAGAAACCTGAAGCGATTGAGATCGCCAGGAAATTGATTGCGACCTCGGACGTCATGACGGAAAATTTCCGCCCCGGCGTGCTCGACAAGCTCGGGCTCGGTTACGAGGACGCGAAGAAGATCAATCCGCGACTTATCTACGCCGCGGCCTCCGGCTATGGTCCTGATGGTCCCTACGTCAATCGTCCCGGTCAGGATCTTTTGGTGCAGGCATTATCGGGGCTTGCCACAATTACTGGGAGCCGCGAGCAGGGTCCAAGGGCGGTCGGCGTTTCGGCAGTCGATCATCATGGTGCCGCGCTGTTTGCGGCCGGTATTCTGGCCGCCCTGGTGAGAAAAGCGCGAACGGGGCAGGGGTGTCGGGTTGACGTCAGCCTTTTGTCGGCCGCGCTCGACCTCCAAATGGAATCTTTTACCTGCGACCTCAATGGTGGGCGGCCTGGCGATGTCCGTCAGCCGGGCCCGATCTCCGGTTGGTACTATGGCGCGCCTTACGGGATCTACCCGACGCGCGACGGTCATATCGCAATCTCTCTTGGATCCCTCAGCGCATTGTCGGAAGTGCTCGATCTTCCTGCCGATCAGCGCATTCCAGACAAAGACGCTTACCGCCGGCACGACGAGGCTTCGGCTGCGATCGCAGCCAATGTCGCCCTGCGTAGGACTGCCGAATGCACCTGCTTGTTCCCAGGCGGGCGGAATTTGGCATGCCGTAGTCAATGATTATGCAGATGTCGTGAGCGATCCGCAGGTTTTGCATAACAAGAACTTCCGGGTCGTCAGCGGGGCGACGGGCACGTCGATCACGCTTGTCAGTCATCCCGTGCGCTATGATGGCAAGCTGCCGGAAGTCCGACTGCCGCCTCAGAAGCTTGGGGCGCAAACCGAGGAGATCCTCAAAGAGCTCGGCTATGACGATCGGCAATTGAAGGCGCTTTCTGAGACGGGAGCCGTTGGCGCCTTCAAGTCCGTTCAAGCCGCCTGATCATGTCAGCACACGCGCGTCGTGATGCCAGCGCAAGCGGTTTCGCACTCCGGCGTACAAACCAAGCTCCGAGCACGGACTTGGCTCGGACAACATCAAAGCTCGCCCGCGAGGTCGTACTGACCACCTGGGGCTATGCTCGGGGGGCGCGAAACGAGGCCATAATCCTTCGGCGGCTGCTCGCACTTATGAGGGACAACGGGATCCAAGGGGTAGTTTTACTCCTTGCGCGTCGAAGTTATCGCGGACCGAAATGAAATTGGTCGCACACTGAACGGGCTCACACCGACAGCGGCATCCCCGGATTGGACAAGCGGCAAAGGAGTATCGGCTATGAGCAAGTCGCGATGGGGGCAAGCGATCGACCAAATGCAGGCGCGAATCGATCAGACCCTTTCGGCTTTGAAAACCGAGTTTCCGCATTGGGCAGACAGCTCGACCGGCAAGTGGACGACCACCGCGGACGGCGATTGGACCGGTGGCGCATGGCCGGGGATGTTGTGGCTGCTCGCACGGCGATCTGGTCAGACTAAGTACCTCAATGCAGCTCGGTTGTGGAGCAGCCGGCTGAAGCCGCGGGCACATCTGCAAACCGCGTTCAAAGGGTTTGGGTTCTACTATGGGGCCGCGCTCGGCGATGTGCTGTGCAAAGACAAGGACGCAGCTCTCCTGGCGCTGGATGCCGCAACCTCACTCAAGAGGCAATTTGATTGCCGGCTCGGCCTCATTCCGCTGGGCGACGACGCCGAGGAATCAAAAGACGTCGGCAATTCATTTAGCAGCATCGATTCATTGCAGGCGGTGCCGCTTCTCTATTGGGCCGCGGCGAAGACAAGCGATTCCTCATACGCTGGTATAGCCGCCCGCCATACCACGCGCGTGCTCGACATCCATATGCGCCCCGATGGTTCCATCGTTCAGTCAAGTGAACTTAGTCTGGCGACCGGCAAGGTCGTCCGCCATTTCACGCATAAAGGGCTTAGCGACAGTAGCGTATGGGGCAGAGCGCAGGCGTCGGCTCTCGTATATACGGCGATCGCACTTGCGCATCATCCCCATGAGAAACGTTGGATCGATCGGTTGATTGCGGGAGCGGATACTGGTGGCTTGCGCATGTGCCAGCCAGCATGGTTGCATTCTGGGACTTCGATGATCCCGCCATCCCAAAGTCAGAGACGGACACCGCGGCGACCGCAATCGCGTGCTCTGCGCTGCTCAAGCTCGGGCAACTCGCGCCGACCCCGGCGCTGCGCACCAAGTATCGTGAGGCAGGGGAACATACAGCGAAGGCCCTGATCGAGAGCTACCTAACGCCCACAGGTCCAAGCGATATCCGCCCGCCGGGGATGCTGGTCGGCGCCTGTTTCAACAAGCGTCGCGATGCACGTAGCCAGGATTCAGCAACCAAAGCGGAGACAATCTTTGGATCATACTATCTGTTCGAGGCATTGAACATTCTTGATGGGCTCGTCGAGGCCGAGAAGATCTGATCTCTCTCTACTCAATCGTGGCGGTTCTCCTGATGCCGGACAAGAAAGGCCCAATATCTATACAGCCCTCTCCGTCGCGCCGACATACTTTACAGACTCCGGCGATCTCGACCTCCAGCGGCGGGGGACTGGTCGACCAGGAAGGCGGCGGCACTGCATTCTGGCGGACTGTTCCGAACAGTTTCTATTGTCCGACGACGAACGCGAACGCCGGTGGATCTCTGCCTTCCCAATGTCGCCGGCCACGTTCCCATCATGAAAAAGGTAGCCATTTCTAGACGGAATAGCGCTGGCGGCCCATCGTGCGGCCGAACCTGGCGCTAGCCTTATCATGCTGATGCGGCCCTAGCACGGTTCTGGTCTAAAGGCCGACGAACCGGGCATGCCCGAGCGTTTCAGTCGTGTCGCGAACACGGACCCACCCGATGTCTAACGGGTACGATGCCGGCAGCGCTGTATTGATCCTTGTGTGTTTCCTTCCGACTGCCTTTAGACCCATCACTTCATGATCTCGGCCTGAACGGGAAGGCGATTCGTGCGGTTTTGCAGTCGGCGAAATCGGCGTAGTTCATGCAATTAAATCGTTCTGCGCCTCTCAAAGGAATCCCTCATGGCCAAAATGACCAAAGACCAGCTCTACCGCAGAATACGTCTCCGATTTTTCGAGCCGATCGCCAGGATCTGATGTTGTTGCTCGAGCGAACAGTTCGCGGCCCACCTCTCAAAATCGAAAGTGCTTTCGTCACCTCCGGGCCAATCCGTGGAAACGCGTGGCTCTGCATCGCTTCGTGCGATGCCAGGATCTCCGGCTGCAATGGTTCGCGCGACGTCCGACAATAGGTCATTCTGAATGCGCAGGGCGCAGGTCCGGGCAGTTTTCCGAAACTCGCAAATTGACGCCGCTGGTCGGCGGCAAGCGTCGGTCCGAAACCGAACACGCTCGGGGTCACGAACCCGACAAGCTGCTTCCACCCCTGACTTTGGCAAGAAAATTTCAAGCAATTCCTCTGGTTGGCAATTGGCCCAGATCATGCACGCTGACCGAATGGGAAGTCCCTCTGAGTGAGACAAGTGACACTTGCGGCGGCTTCAATTGATTGAATTGCCGACACTAGGCTCGGAGGCTGGATGCGCATCTGCGGTATCAAACTGACCCACGACGGAGCAGTCGCTCTTATAGAAGATGGACGACTTGTCTTTTGTGTCGAGCAAGAGAAGCGGGCCAATAATTCGAGATATCAAAAAATTGACAATCTCGATGCAGTCGTTGTCGCCTTGGCGGAACACGGTCTGGATGCGCGGGACGTTGATCGGTTCGTCATCGACGGGTGGTGGGGCGAGGTTGAGTCGCAGTTCCAAGTTCTCAGTGGGGCTGCACCGATCACCCTAAAAGGGGCCCCGTATGTTGAGGGCCATCCTGAAGGCCTCCTCACGGCGCGAGACGGCTTTGGGCTGATGCTCAACGACACGGACTTCCGTTATAGTAGCTATCCGCATGTTACAGGTCATCTGGCTGCCGCATACTGTACTAGCCCTTTCGCCAAGGCGGGAGAACCGGCGTTCTGCCTGGTGTGGGACGGTGCCTCATTTCCACGTCTCTACTATGTGGAACGTCGCGCAGCGAGGTTCCTCGAATGCCTCTTCCCGATGATCGGGCATGCTTATGCTGCCGCTGGCTATCACTTCGGACCCTATAAGCAGGCGAACCGAATCAACTGGGACCTCGGTGTTGCCGGCAAGTTGATGGCCTACATCGCGCTCGGGTCAATTGATGAAAACATCATCAAGGTGTTCCAGGAGCTCTACCAGGAGCGCTCCGCCACTTTCATGGAGCCTGTCGGTCGTTGCAGCGAGGACGCCGCACTTGAGCCTGTCCATGAGTTCTTCGATGCCGGCGTGCTCCGGTTGAAGACCAAAGCCCCCGAAGATGTGCTTGCATCCTTTCATTGTTTCCAAGAGCGTCAGCTCGTGAGCAGCATCGCGAGTGCTTTACAGAGGCATTCGCATTTGCCGGTGCGCAATTTGTGTATCACCGGTGGCTGCGGTCTCAACATCAAATGGAATAGTGCGCTACGTGCTGCCGGCCTGTTCGATGATGTCTGGGTGCCCCCTTTTCCGAATGACAGTGGCTCGGCAATAGGTGCCGCCTGCTCCGCATTGGCGGCGGACGAAGGCTTTGTACCGTTGGAATGGTCCGTCTATAGTGGTCCAGCTGTGCAACCAGGCGACGTGCCGCCCGGATGGGGGGCCTCGCCATGTAGCATGCGTGAACTCGCGACCATTCTCGCCAGCAATAAGCCCGTGATTTTTCTTGCCGGCCGCGCGGAGCTCGGACCTCGGGCGCTAGGTAGCAGAAGCATTCTTGCAGCCGCGACATCGGCGCGAATGAAGGACCATCTCAACGACATCAAACTTCGCGAGCACTTCCGGCCTGTGGCGCCGATATGCCTGGAGGATCGTGCGCCGGATATTTTCAGTCCTGGAACGCCAGATCCTTACATGCTCTTCGACCACCAGACCCGGGCAGAATGGCGGGACAAGATCCCCGCTGTTGTACATCTGGACGGATCTGCGCGACTGCAAACCATTTGCAGGGGCTCTCAGCACAAAGTCGCCGAGCTTCTCGTCGAATACGAAAGCCTGACGGGTATTCCGCTGCTTTGCAACACGAGTGCCAATCACAATGGACGCGGGTTCTTCCCGAATGTGGCAGCCGCCTGCCACTGGGACCGCGTTGAGCAGGTGTGGTGCGACGGCACGCTGTGGACGAAAACGCCGTAGGTATGGGATCGGCGGCCAACGCCTCTTTCTTGCTAGTGGGGGAAGGGTAACAGCGAGCGCCCAGTGTCAGGATGACGCTTTGAACATCTGCACTGTGCCGGCTATCATCATGAGCTCGGGGCGCTGTTCATATGTGATCACACTGTCCAAGGATTTGAGGAAAATGTCGCGCTTAGGGGCGCCGTGGTAGATGTTTGGTCAGCGCGGAGTGTTGGCCGACAATACTCTTCTCAAAAGATCGATAGGGCGGGTGCGCTGCGCAAGCGTCTTGAACAGAAAGAAGATTGTTCGGAGTTTCGCGAATTGCTGACCTACAACTCGAATGCATCGCAACGCTACGACACGCGGACGGGATCGCTCGATAAGAATACAAGTTACGGAAGGCCGGAATGAGACCCTGCTACTGCGCCATTCGGCAGCAGTAGTGATCGATGTCTCAGCTTTGCCGCTTCTCATACCACGATGCTCCAGACCGATTGTGGCGATGCCGACAGCCCGACCGTGCCCGCTAGCGATCAATGGAGTGTATTCCTCAAGATCTGTCGGTGTGATCCCCGGTCGAACAGCTGAAAGGTTGGTGCGAGGTTTGCTGAAAAAGCGCGCAACCATGGTTTCACGATCTGCGTGCTACATCGAGATATGGGTGCTAGACCAAAGAGACAAGCTCGTCGGGTATCGCCGCATTTCTATCTCAGCCCTCATCGTGCGATCGCTCTTGAGAGATCGATTTTGCGCAGAAGGCGAGACCGGATGGAAATCCGCGACGAAATCCCAAATTTGGCTGCTTCTTCGATAATGCGCGTTCTGACGCCGGCTGATGTCCCGGTTCGCCCCCCTCGGAACGGCGTAGGCTGGTGGATCGCCCGACGTGCCGCCGGATCAACGGATTCGCACCCGCGCTGCAAATAAAAGCCGGTCCACGAGGATGGATATGTCCAGACAGGTTGCGGGCAGCGCCGCTGTGCGGCGACTTTCAAGATATCCGAAGCAAGAGAATTTCAGCGCAGCGGTGACATCGGCAATGCTCTGCTGAGCTGCATCTCGGGGTGTGCATTCGGTCAATCGCTGAGCAAATTTTTGATAAACCCGATCCATCGTTGATGACCCGCGGGCCTCCCTCGTAGGGGCTACTCGCATTATCGGATCGAACATCGCTGCGACTGGGCCAAAACAACGAAGAAGTCGATCGAGTCCGGCGAAGATCGATTTGATGGCTAGCGTCGGGGCCACCGCCTTTGTCGCAGTCAACCTATGATCGTCGTGAACTCGGCGATGTGCGGCCGCTTGTTGGAATCCTGCAATCGGGCGCTGAAGATCGCTGGATTACTGCGCTGTTTGGCTTTTCACGTTGCAGGTCTGTACGGCCCTTCCGATTACAAAGAGCGTGTTACCCAAGGAGATCGCAATGAGGGTCGGTGTTCCCAAGGAAATCAAGACGCACGAATACCGCGTGGGCCTGACGCCTGGGGCCGTCCGCGAATACGTTGCGGCCGGCCACAGTGTGTTGGTCGAGACCAACGCCGGTGCAGGCATTGGCGCGACAGATGATAATTATCGCAAAGCTGGCGCGACAATTGCTGCATCCGCTCGCGAGGTGTTTGCATCCGGTGAAATGATTGTCAAGGTCAAGGAGCCACAGCCCTCCGAATGGACACAGCTGAGAGAAAACCAGATCCTATTCACTTATCTGCATCTGGCTCCGGATCCGGAGCAGGCTAAGGGGCTCATCAAGTCTGGTTGTACTGCAATTGCCTATGAAACCGTGACTGACGCGCGCGGGGGCCTGCCGCTGCTAGCACCGATGAGCGAAGTCGCAGGCAGGCTTGCAATCGAGGCGGCCGGCGCGGCTCTGAAGCGATATACAGGCGGACGCGGACTGTTGATCGGCGGCGTCCCTGGTGTTCAACCTGCCCGTATTGTGGTGATCGGAGGTGGCGTTGTCGGTGTGCATGCGGCACGCATGGCGGTAGGGCTCGGGGCCGAGGTCACGATCATTGATCGCTCGATACCCCGGCTCCGTGAGCTGGACGAATTGTTTGAAGGGCGCGTTCGTACCAGGTTCTCCACCATCGACAGCGTCGAAGAGGAGGTGTTTGCGGCAGATGTCGTCATTGGCGCGGTGCTTGTGCCCGGTGCGAGCGCGCCGAAGCTGGTCAGCCGCAAAATGTTGAGCTCGATGCGCAAGGGCTCAGTGATCGTCGACGTCGCCATTGATCAAGGTGGCTGCTTTGAAACTTCGCATCCGACGACGCACGCTGATCCAACTTACGAGGTCGACGGTGTCATCCATTACTGTGTGGCCAACATGCCGGGAGCTGTCCCGCTGACTTCAAGCCATGCGCTCAATAACGCAACGCTGCCCTTCGGCTTGGCTCTGGCCAACAAGGGGTTTGCGGCGGTGTTTGAAAATCCGCATCTGCGCGCAGGTCTCAATGTCTATCAGGGCCGGCTCACCTATAAGGCTGTGGCCGAGAGTCTCGGTCTTCCATTCTCACCAATCGAACAGGCCGCGGCCTGATCCCAGAGGTCCTCCAGGGGACGTTTCCTCCCTGACTTGAAGGGCCACTCCTCGGAGTGGCCCTTTTTCTTGGGTGCGCCAGGCATGGCGCGGAGCGCCGTGAGCGCGGCAAAGGTCAGCGAAGCGCAAGGGCGTCATCGCGAGGTGGGGTCTGAAGGAAGCGTGGAGCAAACCTACGGCCCAATCTACAAAAGCCGGATAACGCGGCCTACCCAGCCGGACGAGAGAGCCAATGATCGCAAAGTCCACAGTCATCGAGCGTTGGGGTGGTGGCGTGCAGGGAAAGCGGTCGAACTTACCTCGGGAGATCTCCAGCGTGTCCGCGCGACCGGACTGAGCGGGCCGCAAGGTTTGTAATCGCGACGGAGAAGTCAGCGGACGACATCCCGACGATGAACAGGTCGGCCAAAGATGGGGAAAGGCCGAGTCCGCACGATGGGGACGAAGGCGCTACTTATTCGCCCATCGCACCAAGGTGTTTGCTGGCGGCGCAATACGGAAGATTCATGCGTGACTCCAGGAGACCTGCCTGCGCCCTGGTTCTATTTAAATCAGGTAAGCGCCCCTAAAAGCGAAAGCGAAATGGGGAGCGACGCACCCCTAGGAGTTGGAGAACGTAACAGTACCTGAAACGCTAGACGAACAACTCGCGTGACCCGCGACGGCGGATCGAGAGTGGCCCGGGGAAGGACGTTCGTGAATGGATCGAGCTTTGAGCGATCGAGGTAGATGAGAAAGGAGCGGGAAGATGGAAAGTTCCTTTAGTGAAAAGCCCGAACGTCACGCTTCCGAGGAGACTATCCGATCATTTAGCGTTCGAAGGTCAGAAGCAGAAGGTCTACTCTCGGGTGGACAAGGTAACCTTGTCTCACTGATCCCTTCTCTCCGGACCTTGCGACACCATTCATGAAAGCGGAATGCGGGAAAACTGCACGTTCCGTTTGAGTGGCGGACGGAGGCGAGCCCTTCAATGGGCGGCTCCCCGTCCTCGGAGTGTCGGGTCGGAGGAAACCGGCCACATGAAGACGCGGTCGGCGGTAGTTGAATTGTCTTGGGCGACATGGGCTCCATTCAACGGGAGTCACGGCCTTCTACACAGTGAGAAGACCAGCCGACCATGGAAACGAAACTTGAACAAAAAACAGTGAAAGCTCGACGCGAACCAAAACTCCGTTTCAAGTCGCTGGCACATCACATCTCGCGCGGCCGGGTATGAAGGAGTCTCTCACCGATCCAGAAGTCGTCGGCCGCAGGGGTGGTTGGTCAGACGGTGGAGGCGGAAGAAGAGCTTCGATAGATAGATGGGCCGATGCTCCAGTCCATTCACCGCAAGAATATAGAGCGCCGAATATCCGGCGGGTCTATGTCCCCAAGCCCGGCAAAACGGTAAAGCGGCCACTTGACGTGCCAACTGTCGCCGACCGGGCGCTCAAGCGCAGCACGGCCGAAGTATTGTCTGCGATTTATGAGCGGGACTCTCTGCCCTGCTCATTCGGCGGCCGGCCAAAGCTCAGCGCACATCATGCCTTGACGACCCTCAATGCGGCCATCGCCGTCGGCAAGATGGGTTGGATGCTGGAGGCGGATCCGAAGAACTTCATCGGGAGTCTCAATCATGATTGGGGTCTCCGATTTGCTGCGCATCGCGTCGGTGATCCACGCCTGATCAGTTTGATCCGGCGCTGGCTGAAGGCGGATGTCTTGGAAGATGGAAAGGTCCATCCGAACGAGGAAGGAACACCGCAAGGCGGATCGCTCAGCGTACTTTTGAGCAATCTTTAATTGCATTATGTGCTCGACCTCTAGTTCGAACGCGTGGTGAAGAGCCGGTCGCGGGGCGACGCCCGGCTGGTGCGCTATATCGAGATGACTTTGTGATTTGCTTCCAATATCGAGCGGACGCCATCCGTATTCAGGACGCCTTACGCCTTCGGTTGGGAAAGTTCGGCCTCACTCTTGAGCCGACCAAGACCAAATTGGTTGAGTTTGGTCGGTTCGCGCAGCGACACGCAGGCAAACGTGGCAGAAAAGGCCCGGAGACCATCTATTTCCTGGGTCTGGCGCTGTATTGCACGCGGAAACCAGTAGGGTAACTTCAAGGTTGGGATGCGCACGGAGAAATCTCGCTTGCGGCGCAGCCTTTTGTTACTGCAGGAGCTTATGCGGCAAATACGACATCACACGATCAGTGACCAGGTCGGCGAAACAACGCCTTCCTGCGCGGCCACTATGCCGATTTGTCGCCGGGAATCTTCGGTGTCTCGTGAAGGTGTACCGCGCCGTGGAGCGTTAGTTGCATCGGACGTTGCGCAGCCGCAGCTGGCGGACGAGCGCTCAACTGGAGCATATTCAATCAGATCACGAATGGACGCCGTTACTGAAACCAAAGCTGCGCCTACCATATAGGGAGTTGCAGGCTCTTGCAGTGCTGTGAATCAACTGTCGAAGAGCGTAGTGCGGCAAATCCGCACGCTACGTGCTGTTGGAGATGGAGGCGGGCAACTGCCTCCGGCGACCTGATGGGATGGGAACGGGGTGATGGCCAAAAGGCCCCGGCTACCGCGTCCGTCCTCGGCTCTACCGTTGCGACAGCCAGACCTATAAGGAAATGGATCCCGGCTTATACTCTAGAGCGGCGTGGCATGCAGTGTCGTGCGCTCATGGCGAGGCAAAAATGGCCAGCCGGAATTTGCCGCTTGCAGTTTGAAAGCGCGTAGACGCATGACTGTCTCGTCGTCGCTCTGTTTCTGTTGTGTGTGCTCAACTGCCACGAAGCCAAACAGCATGCAGTCCATAAGGAGCATTTACGTCTCCAGGCAGACTAAACGCAGGTCATCACCGCAACAGCCTAAATTGGTGCCGAGTGCAAGGTTTTGAAAATTGAGGGATTAAGTCCGTTGTTTAAGCGGCCTCATAAGTTGCATCCTCCTCGTTTTGCGCTTCCTCCGCTAGTCCAAAGGCAATAGCGGTCAAGTGATCAGCTGATGAACATGTCGCGAATTGAACAACTCCAAATCGCAAAAAGATGATCGGCAACCCGTTGAAGTAGTCGAGCGATTTTGATACACCTAAAGGTAGATTGCGCTCTCGAGGTGGTGGGTCATATCCGCTTGGCGAGCGCATGCCGCGAAACAGTTCCAATCTTCTTCTGCGCATGAGGTCGTGCGGGCTGAATGAGGACGACGCAGTCGTTGTTCGAGGATTTTCCAAGCATCAGTTCTGAGACGAGGTGAACCTTACGCGAGCTCGAAAAGAAAGCTGATTTCGTTTCATGGACTGGACATGGATTGCGTCTATGATCTGCACTGTTTGATCAGGCTGCAAATCGATGTGGTGTCCTCATGTGCGAGTGTTCTTTGAGAAGCGCGAGCTGTGTCGACACGCAGAGGGAGTTAGATTCTAAAGTAATGGTGGTGTGTATCAGAAATCGGACGCTTGATTGAACAGTAAGTAGTGAGCAAATCGGGCCATTCGGATGCGTATCATCAAGATTGTCTTTGCCGGTATGTCGCCAGGCACGACGCTCCACGGAGCGTGTTTAGACATCCAGAGAGAGGCACCGTCATGACTAGAACTATGGCTTTTGATAACATCAATCTGCAAGCAAACATCGTCAAACACGCGGGCCGGCTTGGTGCCGAAATCAAGAACATCACGCTGTCGGACGATTTGCCTGACGATGTTATCGCAGCGTTCCGTCAGCTGGTGCTAGAGCATAAGGTCATTTTCTTCCGTGATCAGGGACATCTCGACGATGCCCAACAACAGTGTTTCGTGCTTCGGCTCGGCTCGATGACACCGAATTTGAAAATGGCGGACACAATGGGCGGTTTGGCGATCCGGCACGAGGTGCCTGATCGTGCCTGGAGTCATCTAAATCAGGTGAACGATGAGCGCGTCCGCACAGCCATCTCTGTGCTGCGGCTCGCAGGGGTCCCGCCTTTTGGCGGCGACATTGCTTGGTCAAGTGGGGCAGCCGCTTACCTTGATCTTCCCGATCCCCTGCGGATGCTCGCAGATAATCTTTGGGCTGTGAGCTTCGGCGTATCTGATCTCACTGCGACAGAGAGGACCATCGAACTCAACAAGGGGCCTTGGAGCGGCGTATCCACCGGAACGATATACGAAACGGCACATCCGATTGTGCGTATTCATCCCGAGACCGGCGATCGTATGCTCTCGCTCGGTCGTTCCGTAAAGAACTTCATCGGCCTGCAGCGCTATCCCAGCCAAAGACTGTTTGAACGGCTGCAATCCTATCTCATCGCGCCCCGGAATACCCTGTGCTGGAACTGCAAATCAGGCGATGTCGTAATCTGGGACAATCGCGCGACTGAACCGTACCCCGTTAGCAAATCCAGCAGTCCCGACTGGATGATGGACCAGTTTGCGATTGGCGCCCGGGTACCTCATGTGAAAAGGTCGAAATCAAGGGCGGCAAAGGCTGCCTGACATTGTCCATATCTGCCGGATCACGTCAGACGCCTGGAGAGCAGGGTCAAGTTGCGGTTCTGCAATTGTCGCGGAGCCGCCCGTCTTATGCGCGAGGACCGGCCAATGGGCGCAGCTGCCACCTGCTAGTCTTCCGAGCGGAAGTCTGTCAGTTGGGCCTCACCCGAACCCTAGCCGACAAACCGGCCAAAGCTCTAAACGGACTCCTCGAGAACTACGGTTTCAAGCGACCGTCGGTAGGATCACGCGAGCGGCGCAAGTTTTCATTTTCAAGATGCTCGGCCTTATAATTCCGAGGGAGCGCTAAGCGAAATCCTGCTGGGAGTGTATCGGGTGGAGCGGGAGATCGGAAGCGTCGGCTGTCGATCGATGAAGCACGTGGGCCGCTCCGGCTCGATTCCGCCCATTAGCCGAAAAACGGCTCGCTCAATAATAACGTCTTGTCTCGGCCAAAGCCGTACCGGCTTGCGCCCTCTGGACATCGGCTTGCGAGGCATTGCACCTTTAGCCGGCTGTGTGAATAATTCGGACAAGTGAATACCCAAAGTCGCGGCGATGCGTTCCAATAGATCAATAGTCTGGTTCTCTCTCTTCTGCTCAATGCGCCCCATATATGAGCGGTCAATCCCAGCATCATAGGGCCACTTGGTCTCGCGGAATGCCGCGCTCTACGCGGATCCGGCGCACGTTCCAGGCCACAAGCGCACGAGCGGTCATGCGCAGAGGCAGCCATTACGGTGATTATGAAACCACTGTTTATAGCCAGACTATTACAATAGACACGTACCCAGCGATGGCTGTCCTCCCCAATTGCTTCGAGGAATCAGGCAATGGTGATGTGCTGACGCCGGTAGCGCGTGCCGTCTTGTCGTTGACCATCGCAAGCGATTTTGGCGGGGCGATAGCTTGCGACTAACAGCAGATAAGGAGTGCGATCGGGCCGGCGACCAGGAACCACCATGCCCTCCGCGAGGAACGGCAAGGACAACCTAGTTGCGGGTTGCATGTGCAATCGCCTCCAGTATGGACTGCGATGAAAAGGAGAAAGCGCAGCATGGAGCCAACAGGCCAATGTGAGCCGATATGCGATTGCCGTCTTGGCGCGAAAGGAGATTGGCGTGCGACCATCGGGTAGGTGCCAAAGGACCAAGAATTAGTTATCGTTGCTCTGATTTCGGTAGATTTTTCAGCTGGGTACGTCCATCACAACATTCGATGTCCATGGCCGGATCGCTGCGTATCCGCGTCGGCCACGCATAAAATCCTCGTGCGAGCGCGATGCCTGCGCGGAGAGCACACGACATCAGTGTCTCAGCTGCTGTTTGCCAGGGGCTAAGTCCTTTTGCCGCGTGCGGGCTTCGGCTTGCGGCCTTTAGGTAAGGTTGCGGGTGGCGGGGCACCCTTGGATGGCCGAACAAACAGTTCGGAGACAGCTACGCCAAGCGTCTCGGCAAGGCGATCAAGAAGATCGACCGTCGGGTTCGCTTGTTGGCGCTCAAGTCCGCTCATGTAGGAGCGGTCAACTCCCGCATCGTAAGCCAATTGCTCCTGCGGAATACCGCGCTGGACGCGGATCCGGCGCACATTATAAGCCACAAGCGCACGAGCTCTCATGCGCGATAGCAGCCATTTCGACGGTCATCAAACCACTGTCTATAACCTACTTAAAAAATCACCGGATTGGAAGGTATGCGAGCCACCGTATCGCCTTTCCCGGACGCTACGGAAGCGGCCCGCACATGCGGCGGTATGTCGACCATCTTTCAATTCGCGGCGGCGTCGGTTTTCTGGGGCTGGCCGAAGCCCACCCGAACTGCTGCCTCAGCAGCGCTTCGATTCCGCTGCCCAATTCGCACGAACGGCATCGAGGCGAGCAAAAATCTAACTAAGCGAGGCGATGCTCCTCCATTCGTCGAAATGGAGCTGCAACTCCGATGAAATGAGCCGGCGCTAACTATCGCGATCGCAGCGACAGCCGTTCAGCCATCTTTATAGTGGTCTGTCGCTTCGCTGCATGAAAAAGGCTTCCACGCTGCCGCAGGAATGTCGTCGGTGCAAACCGGAAGGCAAGGAAGCGATCGCTTGAAAGACCACACGCGCCGCAAAATGTTACGTTGCCAATCTACCCCGGACAATCGGGTTCGGGTGTCCGTGCCTGAAAAAGCATGACAGTGCGGCTACCAGGAGACGTTTCTCCGACACCGGGAGCAGCGCGGGCGCGACTCGGCGCCAGTCGGTTTGGCACTGGATCGGCGCTGTCCCTGCCGCGCCCGAGCTGCAGATTGAGGTTAGCAGAAACGTGACTCGGCGCTGTCCCATTCTGGTAGTGGCGCTGTCCCTACCACGCCTCGCTAACCCTACCGGCTCTGTACTCACGCTAGCTTTCCAAAAGCTGACGAAACCTGCGCGGTAGTTCGCAAACGAACAGCAGCTGTTGTGGCCGATTGCAGACTATGCTTATTGACGGTCGCGCTGACCACCCCATCAGCGCCCGCAGCAAAAAATGAAACCGATCTACTAATATTTTCTCCGCGGTATAGGCGAGGCAAGTGCAGACTTCAACGAACCGATCATCGCGACTAGAAAAGGGGTCTCAGAGCATGCGTGTGCGCACAGCATGACAATGCATTGGTAGTCTGTTCAGTTGAACGGGCGTCGTCAGAGAGCGGGTGGTGCGCGCCAAATTCGTATCCGCTTGGTCTCAATATTCGTGAAGGCCGCATCAGGCTGCGCAACGTGCTGTCGACCGTAGCCGGATCAGTGTTGTGGGCGGGTAGCCTTACCGTATACCCTGGCTATATCGTGTGTCCGATCAGTTAGGTGGTCGGCCGGCGAGTTGTTCAAATGAGTTGACCGCATCCCCACAGCGGCAGGAAGTCGCGGTGGATCACTGCCTCCAAATAAGGGCCCGTCGCAGGGGGCGGGTTCATCAGGCGCGAATCAAGCTCAGGATCAACGGCCATCGATGAGTTGAGGCGATTGTACATGGCGCCTAGCTCGTGCCGCCAGAGCCTGCGCCGTTTCCCGAGGTGTAGCCGACGCTATCGCTTCTATGCGCCGTCATCGGGGCTGCGAACTAACGCGCCGTCGCATAAGAGCGCTGTCAATTGTCGCTACTAGATCTGGGTGTTGGGGGAAGCAGTACTTGCATCGTAAGGTTACGGACAGGTCGAATGCACATATGGGTGTTCCCATAAAGCTTCGAGAGGCGCATGGCTTGGCAAACATGAATCTCAGGTCCGAATCCGTAGCAGGCGCATGCGCGCGACGGCCGACCGTCACCGACCAAGAACTCACGAAATTTAGAGCACTGGTCCGGAGACGTTCAGGTTCCCAGATGAGACGTGTCATGAAGCCAATAGCGCGGGTCGCAGCATTAAAGCGCGCTCGGGCACTCTCCGATTTCGACCGGTGCTGCGCAATCTGGTGGCTCTATCGCCTCCATTTCGGCATCGACCGCGACGTGATATTGGCCCTTGCCGCGGTCACGATCGCCTAGGAAAGATCCCGCTGCGGCATTGAGGCGTCGCGACATCGGTCACCTTTCATGCGAGCGCTGGCACTGCCGCACAAGACTGCCAAGGTTGTGCGTTGGCTGGCGGACAGAAAATCTCGGCCTAGCGCCAAAGCCGAACGAGTTGCTCGCCTTTTGCAGCATCAGCAGACTGAGGTTTTTGCTGTGGATGACGCTGCTCATGCGGTCCAGCATCGTTGAATTGACAGGCCCGAATAGCTGAGCGGAGAGCGCCAAAATCGGATCGCTTGATTTGTAAAGTTTTCGGGGAGAAGGACGGACGCTCTCATTCCACCAGATGATATCAATCGAAAAGGAATAAGCCGCGCCCAAGACCGCAGAGGTCCGTGTGATGTGGTCGAGTAGATCATCAAGCAAGTCTGGCGAGCGCATTGGAGGGATTAATCCTCCCGCAGAGGTCCCGGGTAGGCTGCGTCTCTGCCGATCGGAGTTTCGGTGAGCCATTCGTCCGTGCAGACGCCAAGACGTTCAACCTTGCGCCGCCTAGGAAATATGCCCTCGGCGCCTATTTACAACGGTTTTTGCTCACCTCCGGGGCTACGCGATGACGCGAGGTCTCAGTTTCCACCTCGCGTTATCCTTAGTCATGAATAAATCTCCGTTAAATAACGGCCAAATAAGCTCAGCTGCTCGGATGTGGGTGGCGAGGTGATCGGGCGCTTTGTCTGAAGATGCCGGCACTTGGCCGACCTCAAGGCGCTGTTGGAACTGCTGCTGCAAGCTTCAATAACTCGCAGGAATGTTGAGCGCCGCCGCGTCCCTGATGCGACGATCACGGGCTTGAACAACATTGGTCTGGCGGTGGTTACGGTAAGAAGCCTTCCGTAAAAGCTGTATCGCCGGGGTGGCCAGCACGCTCTCGATGGGTATGATGCCGGCTCAAGTCTCGGGAAATCGGACAATTACGATAATCACGAGCCATGACCAGCCTGTAGGCGCGTTGATTGCGGGTGCCATGCAGACGATGCTGGGTCCGCTACCAGAGCAAGTAGGTGCCAAAGTGGACGCGCCGTCCTAGCGTCCTCCTGTTCCTCTGCCGATCACCGAGCCAGAAGCGAATACCGAGAAGCTTATACGGACAAAACCTTACGACGTGCGGAATCAGGGTGGCTGCGCATGCACACCTTGATGACGAGCTCCGGCGCTCCGATTTTGGCACCGGAGAAGGCGACGAATGGCGGGGCGCGTGACTACGCAAAATCGATCAACCAAGAAGCAGTCCATGGAACATCAACCGGTTGACGCGATCACGGCGATCAATCGGTTTGCCGGTTCGGATCCGGACAGAGTTGCGCTGAGCCACGGCGCAGACGAACTCACATATGAGGCGCTACGATCAAGATCGGATGCCCTTGCAAAGACCTTACGAGAGCAGGGGGCTCGCGGCGCGGTTGTCGGCTATTGGGGGGGACGGGACCTCGACTGGGCGACGGCGGTCATTGCAATTTTGAAGGCTGGATCAACGTACCTACCGCTCGATCCATCGTTGCCGGCTTCCCGTACATCATTCATGATCGAGCAGAGCCGCTGCGCTTTGTTGATAGGCCGAGACCGTCCGGGTTCCCTCAGCCTGTTCCAGGAGAGCAGCAAAGCAGCTCCTCGCTTCGTAGCTATAGAGGCGGCGCTAGGTCGGGTGCAGACCTCGTCTCTTATGCCATCGCCGAACGTGGATGGACTTGCCTATATTCTATTTACGTCTGGTTCGACGGGCCAGCCTAAAGGCGCAATGATCGAGCGCGCCGGCCTAAACAATCATTTGGCGGCAAAGATCGATGCTCTAAGTCTCACTCGGTCGGATTGCGTCGCGCAAACGGCATCGCATTGCTTTGACATCTCGCTTTGGCAACTTCTTTCTGGTCTCTGCATCGGAGCCGCTACATCGATCATCGATGATGCGACACTGAGATCGCCGTCATCGCTGCTTCAAGCACTTCAACGATGCCGCGCTACGGTCGTCCAATTCGTTCCGTCGATGCTGGCAGTGTTTGTTGAATATCTGCAATCGCTTACCGCGGCAGAGCGAGCCATCGACGGCTTGCGGATTATTTCTACGGTCGGCGAACCTTTAACGCCCGGATTGGCGCGCGCTTGGCTTGCCTTGTATCCCCGCGTTTCCATTCTCAATCATTACGGGCCGACTGAGTGCGCCGACGGCGTGACGCATCATGTGGTTTCCGTGCCGCCTGCGCTGGCTGAGACTTATGTGCCGATCGGCAGACCAATTCAAAACGTTGAGGTTTATGTCGCGGACGGAACACGGCTGTGCAATGTAGGAGAAGTGGGCGAAATCTGTGTCAGCGGTGTTGGTGTTGCTGCTGGCTACGTCAATGACCAAGTCCGCACCAAGGATGCGTTTGGACCAAATCCGTTCTCAAACGACTTGTCCTTCCTGCGCCTATATCGGACAGGTGATCTTGGGCGCCTCCGTTCCGACGGCCTTTTGGAATGTCTCGGTCGACGGGATCGTCAGGTCAAAATTCGCGGGCACAGAATCGAGCTTGGAGAAATCGAAGCTCGTTTGGCCGCTCATCCCTTGGTGCATGGTGCCGTCGCAGTCGCCTCTTCTTGCGCAGGAGTAAAGCTTACGGCGCGAGATATAGCTGGGGCGGAGGCGCAAGCCGAATCGCGGCGGCTGGTTGCGTATGTGACGGCTCCAGCGGAAGTAGCGGAAAGCGACCTTCATAAGTTTCTTGCCGAGGCACTCCCCAGCTACATGCTTCCGGAAAGAATCATCCACGTCAGCGGTATTCCACTGACCAGGAACGGAAAGGTCGACCTTTCAGCATTGCCTGACCCAGGGTGTGTTAGACCGATATTGTCAACGCCCTTCGAGGACCCGCAATCAGATCTCGAAGTCCGGCTAAGTAAAATCTGGTCGGGCATTTTGCGTATCGAGAACATAGGTGTGAATGACCAATTCATAAGCCTCGGCGGAGACTCGCTCCGCGCGATGCTCATATTGGGACAGTTGCAGACTTTGCTCGGAGTGAGAGCGGATTTCGGACTGGTCCTGAATGGGACGATTCGATCGCTTGCCGCTTCGATCGAGGCTCGCGCTGAGCCCAATCCACGCGCAGCCTTGACATACCGAAAGCTGGACCGATCACCTCTGACCCGACTCCAGGAGCACCTTTGGTTTTTGGCGCAGCTCGATCCATCTGCCCGGAACTACATCATTCAAGGCGGGCTACGGATTAAGGGCAGCATCGATTTAGCTCGGTTCAATCGGGCATGGACCGAGGTCCTTCTTTCCCACCAGGCGCTCTCGGCGCGCTTCATCGACGAAGACGGTCCGGTTCAATGTTTTGATGCCCCGCCATGCACCAATCTTGATTTGATCGATGCATCTCATCTCACCTCCTCCGAAGCTGAGGAGTTCATCGCACAATGTCGGCGAACGGAGCTGAAAGACAATTTCGATCTCGCACACGGCCGTTTGTTTCGCGCGCGCATGGTCCGGTTTGGTCCTGACAATCATCTCATATTGATCACCGCTCACGAAATCATCCTCGATGCCTGGTCGATTTCTGTTCTGCTCAGAGATCTTCAGCAGAAATATTCCGACGCCGCCGCGTCTTTGCCAGAGAACCGTGCGTCACTCTCGGGCTATGCCGCGTGGGAACAACAACACATTTATCCAGAGGCGCTGGAGAGCCAGCGTCACTATTGGCGTCGTCAGATCGGTAATGATCCGCCGATGCATTCGCTTGGAAGGGCGCGCCCCCAAACAGTTTCATTCCGCGGCGCCTCGCATCCGGTGCTGCTTGGCAGCGATCTCTCCAGTCGGGTAAGAGAATTCGCGCGCCAAAATAGCTGCACCACGTCGACAACACTACTGGCGTGCTTCCAGCTGTTGCTACGAATGTACAGCGGTCAGGACGATATTGTCGTCGGGATGCCACACGCTGTACGGGATCAACCCGGCAGCGCCGACATCATCGGCTTTTTCCTGAATATGCTGCCGATCCGTGCCGCGATCGATGCCAGTCAATCTTTTGCTGCTCATGCCAGACGCATCCAGGGCCTGGTCAGCGATGCCATCGCAAATGCGGCCTATCCATTCGGATGGATGGTCAGGGATACAAGGGTGTGTCGCGAACCGGGTCGATCACCGGTCTTCCAGGTCATGTTCAACATGTACTCCGAAGCCGCCGAACCAGTTGGTCGGGACGAGTTGGCTCTGACATTCCGCGAATATGACACCGGCTATGTCAAATTCGATTTAACACTGTACGCACAAGATCACGGCGATGAAATTGCGCTCCAGCTAGCGTATGCGGAAGACATCATCTCGAGTGATCTGGCTGTCCGCATGGCCAACAATCTGCGGTGTCTGATTGCCGCCTGCGTTGACAACGCGCTTGCGCCCATTGAGGAACTGAACAGCCTTAGCGCCTCAGACCTCACTATCCTGGATTCGCTGGATGGGTCGATCCGGCGATATGAATCCGAATGTCCGCTTGCCGAAGCCTTCGAGCAGATCAGCGTCTCTAACCACGGCAAAGTGGCATATTTTGGCGAGTTCGGGGAGGTCACCTTTGACCAGCTGCGTGCGCGCGTAAGAGCTATCCGCTCGTTGCTGCGGGAGATGAAGGTGGGGGCCAGCGATCTGGTCGCCGTGCTCGCTGACCGGTCGCCGGACGTTGCCGCTGTCATGCTCGCGGCGCGAGGCTTGGATGCTGTTGTTGTGCCGATAGCGCCGGATTATCCGCGTGATCGGATCCAACATATCCTCCGAGATAGTCAGGCAAAGCTCTTGGTTCACGCGAATATCACGGAGCCTGGCTTTGAGATACCTTCGATTTCTCTGTTGGCCTTAGAAACGTGCAAGGTGTCGAGGGATGATTTCGCGCCCAGCGACACACCGTCAGATCAGCGAATTGCGATCCTCATATACACGTCCTCCTCCACAGGTCGGGCGAAGGGGGTCCTCATACCGGAATCGGCCATTCTCAACCGGCTGAACTGGATGTGGCGGTGCTTTCCCTTCGATGGCACCGACGTCATGGTTGTCCAGAAGTCCGCCTGTCTTGTTGCGTCCGCTTGGGAGTATTTTGGTGGGCTTCTGAGAAGTGTGCCCACGCTGATCCTCACCCAAGAACAGGTGCTAGATCCGGATCTGTTGTTGTGCAGTTTGGCAAAACATCGCGTGACACGCTTTTTTGCCTCTCCGCCACTTCTTTCAGGTCTCGTCGGGTCCCAGGAACGGCAACGACAAAGGACCGCCCTGAGACTGGTCACAAGCAGTGCCGAACCAATGCCTTCCTCGCTGCCCGCTCGCTGGCGTGAGGCGTTTCCGGGCGTGCCGTTGTGGAACTTCTATGGTGCGACGGAATGTGCGTCCAATGCCGCCGTGCACGAGACATCGGAGGCGGATGACAGCACGGCGTTTGTCCCAGTGGGACGGCCAATCGACAACGTCAAACTCTACGTGCTCGATTCGCGGTTGAAGAGAGTGCCTCTCGGAGCCCCTGGCGAACTGTGCATCGCAGGCCGCTGTCTGAGCGCTGGGTACTGGCAGGATCAAGATCGGACTGACCGCTGTTTCGTGCCCAATCCGTATGATGGCGGACAATACAACGTGCTTTATCGAAGTGGGGACATCGCACGCATCTCAACCAGTGGCCTTCTTGAGATTTGCGGTCGATCGGACAACCAGGTCAAGGTGAGGGGCTTCCGCATCGAGCCGGAGGAGGTCGAGGTTGCCCTTGAGTCTCATCCGGCAATCGCAAAGGCGGCGGTCTTCGCAGAGGGCATCGATGACGATCGCCGCTTGACGGCGAGCGTGGTGGCCGCTCGCAAGAATCTCAGCCTTGGAGAGATTCTGGCCCATCTGCGCAACAGGTTGCCATCTCCCATGATTCCTGCAGCTTTCAGGTTGGTTGACAGTGTTCCCCTGACGGCGAGCGGAAAGATAGACCGTACTTGCCTATCCTCCGTTCCGTACCGCGAGATAGAACCCAGTCCATCTGCTGAGCCTCGCACCAGGAACGAGCGAGTTCTTGCTCGAATCTGGGAGGATCTTTTAGGCGCGAAGGAGGTGGGAATTGACAGCAGTTTCTTTGATATCGGCGGCGATTCTCTTCTGAGCGTGCGTTGCGTCACGCTGGCGTGCAAAGCCGGGCTGAATCTCACCGTCAACCAACTTTATCGAACGCCGACCATCAGGGAGTTGGCGGTCGGGGAAGCGGAGGCGGCACCCCACAACGTCACTTCAGCGGACAGCTCGCTGCGTGTGCTCCCCATCATATCGTCTTGGAATTCTCTTCTCGGTTTTGACGAGCACTTTAACATCGGCGATCTGTTCTTCTTGCGCGGTGGCATCCTGAACATCAAGATCCTCAACCGCGCTCTTGCCCAAGTCATCGAGAAACACGAAGGTCTCAGGCTACGAGTTGGCCGAACCAAAGATGGGCTCCGGCTGGGGATTGGACCTTGTCCGACTGAGCGCATCGTGGACGAGGTCGATCTTGTCGGGATGTCCGGCCCGGACCAGCAAAGGACAATCGAGATCGGCTCGGCAAAACGTCAACACATGTTCCGGTTTGACGGTCGCACGCCTCTTGTTCACGTCGCGGCCTTCCGCACTTCCGAAAGCGGTGATTACTATCTGCTGGTGCTGATCCATCATTTCGTAGCGGATGGGATGGGCTATCGGCTGTTCCTGGAAGCATTAGAGGACGCATACAACGCTCTTGCTGCAGGCCATGATGGGAACGGCCCTGAGGCCGTACAAGGGCTCTCTTCCTGGTTGAAGCGCCTCGAGGATTACGCGGACAGCGAAGCACCAAACGAACTCAAGTACTGGGAGGATATTGACTACGATCAATTCAATCTGAGTGTAGGCGACGCGTCCTCACGCGACACGAGTGTTGCCGAAGCAAGCCCGAGAGAGCTTCACGATTCAAGTCTCGGCGATCGTCGGGAGGATGCGAACGGACGTTCGCGGGTAGATCGAGCCAAGTACCATCTTGAGATCGACGGGGAAGCGACGGCGGGTCTGCTCGGTATTGGAGCCAGATCAGCGCATTGCCAGGACTTTGATGTGTTTCTTGCTGCCCTGTCCGGTGCGTGTGGAGCCCTGTTCGGCAACTATTCGCTCTGGATTGATAGCCTGACCTCGACACGAGGTCGGCTGTTTGACGATTTCGATCCATCTCAGATCATTGGTCTTATCAGCGAGCTCGTTCCGCTTCCATTGAAGGTCACCGGAAGAGAGTCGCGTTCCGACCGCGCTCGCCTAATATACCGGCAGCGCCATGCGCTGCCGCGTGGGGGAATAGGCTTTCGGGCCCTGAAATTCCTAAATCGAGATCCAGCCTTGCGGTGTCGGCTCGATCGCCTGCCACTTCCCAGAATTGGGGTGAATTATCGCGCCGGTTTGCAGCGCCATTTCCCACGCCGTTTTCTAGACACAGACCCGTGCCCGCTTGGGATCGGCGAACACATGCATCAAGCAGCGGCGATCCACCTTTTCTGGTTCGAGGTCGGATATCAATCGGGTCGTCTACAGATCGACACCACGTATGATCCGAGCATGGTCGATTATGAGGCGACCCGCCATCTTTGCACGGTCTTGCAACAGGAGCTGATGCAGACGATCAATGAATTAGTAGAGCTGAAGACGGCGTGAATCATGGATAAGCGGAATGCGGAGCTTGTCGTTAAAAGTAATCGCGATGAGATGCCGAAGAAAATCCGGCATCGATCTATCGGATCAGAATCTCCCAAGCCTTCTCCTGCGGCTCGCCATTCCATCTGTTGTCGGCTTGTCGATCAACGCACTACAGCAGCTCCTTAACGCGATCTTTGTTGGCTCACTCGGCGCGAAGGCGATTGCAGCTGTCAGCATGACGATGCCGCTCATTGTCGTGCTCGCGGCCGTGGGAGAGGGAATCGGTGTAGGTACTGCCTCCTTCATATCTCGTCTTCTTGGTGCTGGTAATGAGTTAGAGGCAAGCCAAGGTGCTAGTACGGCGATCGCGCTCGCTGCTCCCATCGGGGTGATTATGACCATCGCCCTGCTGGTAACCTTGCGAGACATCTTCGTCGTGCTTGGGGCAAGTCCAGCCATCCTGCCCATCGCGCTCGACTACGCCACGATCCTCTTGCCGGGGGCGACTTTGATGCTCCTAAACATCGTCAGCGGCTTCATCGCAAGAGCTGAAGGCAACACACGATTCAGTATGTGGACGATGCTGACCGCTTTCATATTGAACGCCTTGCTTGATCCTATTTTCATTTTCTTGCTAGGCTTGGGTGTGCGAGGCGCAGCCCTAGCGACGCTGATATCACAGATCGCCGCCATAAGCCTCTACATCGCCTATTTTGCCAAGCGGCTCGGCTCTGTGCTCGTCAGCATATCTCAGGTCTCGTTACGAGTAGATCGCATCAGGCAGCTCGCGCTCATTGGGGCGCCGGCGACGACAACAAGTATCTTAGCCGCTCTTGCCGGTATGTTCTTGTACGGAGCTGCTGCGCGGTTCGGTGACGATTTCATCGCGGCGGTGGGAATTGCTATAAGAATCTTGACAATCGGCGCGCTGCCTATCACCGGATTCTGTATCGGCTCTCAAGCTGTCCTGGGGTTCGGTTGGGGAGCGCGCGACTTTGCTCGTGTAGTGAAGGTTGCGAAGTTTATGATGTCTATCACCGTTGTGCTTTCCGTTGCGTATTCCGCAGCGGTTATCGTTTTTGCCCGGCCGTTGGTCAGGTTGTTCAGCGATAGCGATGATGTCACAGAGATTGCCGCCTTGAGCTGCATCGTCTTTCACCTGTTTTTTTGGCTTTACGGAATTCAGAGTTTTGTGACGACAATGCTTCAGTCGCAGGGGAAAGCGCGCCTTAGCGCGCTGGTCTCTTTCGCCAGGCAAGGGTATCTCTTTATACCGGCGGTGCTTTTATTTCCTCTCGTATCAGGCTTCAGTGGGGTTTTGGCCAGCCAAGCCATCGCTGAACTGGGCGCTGGAATGATCGCGCTGTTCGTCGTCTTGCGCCAGTTCGCTGAGCTCAGGCGAGGTGGACCGGCACATTCGGCTAGAAATCGAGAGGGCTCCTTGACTTGACTAGGCATGATCCGGACTGTTGATGCGTTCCTCGCGGGCAGTCAGCGGTAATCCGTTCCGAGATGGTTGCCAAAGTCGTTGCCCACGTAGGCGGCCACGAGGTTGGCTAGTTCCGCGGGATGATTAAGCATAGAGCTCACGTCGAATGCGCCGGATCGTCGAAACATTGTTCAATATAGGGGCAACTTGGGGTAAGCGCCTATCACTGTCCAGGCACGGCCTCGCCTACCTACACAATCACCAAGAGGCATATGATGGTCCGAGGACCACGTCCCTCTTGCGGGAATGAATGCGCTGCATCGTGGTCGGCTAGGGTAGTCTCTCCTGGCCGACATCTTCGGCTGCAGGCTGTCATTCGAGACGAAAGAGCAGGCCGCCTTTGTCGCGCGAAACCGGTCCGCGTCTGAAGGCGACCCGGAGGTTCACGAGCCCGACGTCTTCTCGTCCCAAGTTGGTGCAATATTTCTCGCAGTCACTTGCGCCGGCGTTGCACCGACGAGTTCTTCATAGAGACGAGGATCAGTCGCACCCTCGGTGTTGATCAGGAAGACCCGGGCACTCTGTCCCAGTCCGGTCATGGACCGCGATGTCTGGTTGGAGGCAACTTTCAGCAGCCCTGCCAGACCTGCGCCGCCACTTTCCCCAGCAACTACAGCAGGATCGCCATCCACAGGGTTTGCCAGAAGCTTCATGACGCTGATGGCGTCCTCGTCGTCGACCGCCATGAAGGCATCGGCAGCGCGCGAAAGGATGCGCCATGCGACGAGGGACGGATCGTAGCATTCAAGCATCGCCATTACTGTTGGCGCCCCATGCTCGACCTTGACGGGATGGCCAGCTCGAGCGCTTTCAAACAGGCACGCCGCGCTCGAAGGCTCGACAACGGTGAAGAATGGTCTCTTGTCACCAGTCAGAACCCAGAAATGCCCTGCAATTGCAGCGGCGACCCCGCCCACGCCGGCTTGAACGAACACGTGGGTCGGAGGCTCGGATAACTGACGCAGCGCTTCGCTCACGAGAGCGGTGTATCCCTGCATCACTATGCCCGGGATACGCTCGTAGCTCGGCCAGTACGTGTCAGATACTGTGATCCACCCCTTATCTGCGCCAACTCGGGACGCTTCGGCGACGGAGTCATCATAGTTGCCACTGACGCGGATCGTCCGCGCGCCAAAACGTGCGATAGCCGCGATCCGCTCGTCGCTGACGCCCGAGTGAACAAATATGACGCACTTCGCGCCAACCAGCTGGGCACCATACGCGACTGATCTGCCGTGATTGCCATCGGTGGCGCACGATACCGTCATCCCTCGCGCTACGGGCTTCACTTCGGGCAACTGGAGCTCGGACGCGTCAAGGACTCGGCCGAGCCTCCGACCTGCTTCCTCCAGCACGAGGCGGATCACGGCATAGGCACCACCCAAACCTTTGAAGCTACCAAGTCCGAGCCGATGGCCTTCGTCCTTCAGGTGGATCGAGGCAACGCCGATCTGACGAGCAAGGCCCGTCAGCGAGACGAGCGGCGTTGCCTTGTAATCGGCTCGATGCGCAAGGAAGCGCTCTACTCCGCGCTCCTTCGACACTGAGCATCTTGGCATCCGGAGCTTGCAGTGGCGCGCAGTAATCGGTGTGCCGGTTGAGAAGCAACATGGTTCGACTCTCTTGCGTCTCTGCTGATGCTTTATCAGAAACCTCATTTACGACAATAACATCCATGCATTCTGCGGCCACTTATGCAAGAGTGGATCGCTCCGGTTTCTGCTGTCGGAGAGCCTGCGCGATGCTCCATCCGCGACATCAAGTCGGGCTATTCCCGACAGTCACTACGTTCGATTCCGGTTATAGTCACCGAGCAAGGCCTCGTTGGCGGTATGGTCGGGTACATCGTCCTTCCACCGAACGGAGCCAAACGGACGCTCTAGCATGCGCCGGATACGCACGGGCTCTGGACCCGCGTGAAAGGACGCAGCTTGACGATCTAGCGCGCGTTCTGAATGCGTCGAGCGATTGCGTTGACGCAGATAATCAAGCCACGTGGGGCAATGGTAGCGTTCTGTCCACAGTTCAGGATCAGCGATATCGCGAGCAATCGACCAGCCATACGCACCATTCCGCTTTCGGAACAGCTGCACATCTTGCATGACGTTATGAAAGGCCCGCGCATTCTCTTGTGCCACGCGGTATTCGATTTCGATCACGACCGGTCCACTGCGATGGGTTAGCGCTAGCCGAACCTCAGGATGCGCGAGCGCTTCAGCATCCTCGCTTCGCGGGTTTATGCGAGGCATACGGAGCCAAAGCCCCAAAAGTGGAGAAATTAACATCAGCACTGCTGATATCAAAAGCGCCGTGTCGACGCCTGCAGCATCGGTCAAATGACCCCAGCCCCAGCTACCGACAGCAATGCCTCCTGAGCTCGCGGCTTGGTAGGCTGCGAGCGAGCGTCCTGCGACCCAGCGCGGGGCCGACAGCTGCACGCCAATGTTGAAGAGAGCCCAGGAGATCATCCATACAGCCCCGGCAAGGACAAGGGCGGCCGATGTTAGAACCAGCTCGTGGCTCAACGCCACTGCCAGAAGCGCCCCACTCATTGACAGTGCGCAGGCGCGGATTGCTGCTTCACCGCTCAGGCGCTTTCGCACTTCGGGTACATATAGCGCTCCAATTACCGCGCCAAGTCCGAACGCGCTCAGAGCTATCCCATAGATCCGAGCACCGCCTCCAAGGAGATCACGGGCGACCAGCGGCATTAGCGCGATGATGGCGCCTCCGATCACGCCGGTGATCATGGAACGAATCAGCACGATTTTGATCGGGGGCGAGTTAGCGATGTAGCGGAGCCCCGAAACGATGGCGCGGTTTAGTTTTTCGGGCGGAAGATATGAAGGTTCGGAAATACGCTTCCACAAGAAGAGCGCAACAAGCAGTGGCAGATATAGCAATGCATTTAGGGCAAACGAAGCGACTGCGCCGGCTGCCGCAACCACCATCCCGCCGATCGCCGGTCCCACGCTGCGCGCGATGTTGTAGCTGATACTGTTCAGCGCGACCGCAGCTGGAAGTGCTTCCGCCGGCACTTGTTCACTAACTGAGGATTGCCAGGCAGGATCCATCAGAGCCACGCCAGTGCCGATTACAAAGCACAGGATCAGCAACGAGTCTGGCGTGACCATCCCTTGCCAGGTAAGGGCTGTAAGTGCGGCGGCACCAGCTAGCGACATGCTGAGCGCGACAAGCATCACGATCCGCCGGTCATACATATCCGCAATTGCGCCTGCGGGCATCGAAATCAGCATAACTGGTAACAAAAACGCTGTCTGCACAAGCGCAACTTTGTCGGCCGACGTTGTCATCTGAGTCATTGCCCACGCTGCGCCGACGCTCCGGATTAGGGCGCCCAGGTTCGTCAGGAGACTCGCAAGCCAGATATGCCGAAAGGTGAGGTGGCGGAAGGGCGCTGTGATACCTTCAGTGCTAAGTGTTCGAGGCTTAAGAGGAGTCATCTAGCTTGCTGCCTTACCCCGGATGGTTCGACGAATGAGGATGAAGAGGGGCTGGTGGCAAACGCGAGGTCCGGCGTCATTCGCCTTGCGCTGTTTAGATGTAAGAGAACCCCAAAATGGTCAGCTTCACGCCAAGGGTTCCGCTTCGTACGATCCCGATCCTGACGAGGAAACCTTGCTCTCGCCCTGCAAGGGCGCGCTTTCTCGAAACGCCTCATTCCGTAGTCACTCCCTGCGAGATGCCGCCGGCAAGGGCCAGATGCCACTCAACTGAGCCAGAGGCCTTAATCCTTCGGCGCCTTGTATTGATTTAAAAACTTGATCTCCTCGTGACAGGCGCCGCAGAGCGAGCCGCGGCGCCTCGGCGCGCAACTGAAACGCAGCCGATCTTCTTAGATCTGCCCAAAAGTCAGCGGCGATGTGAACGCAAATAGGCGAGGCCATACTCAGAAGCGGTCTGAATATTTAATTCCGCGTAGCCGCTTAGAGCACAAAAGCGAAGGAAACTTGCAGCGTTTTACTCGCACTGCGCGACGAAAAAGGGCGCTAGCGAGGCGCTGGCCAGGCCGACATCTCCGGTTGGTGAGCGTTTGAAAGTCCATCGACCGAGTCAGCCAGCTCGCTCGCGCCACAAAGCGCCACGATGAGCGGTGGGTGTTGGTAGCCTGGAGGTGACGCCACTCAGTCGAAAGTTGCGCGCGCCAATGCGCGAAGACCGCGCTCGTTTCTAACGGGTACCGTGACACCCTTGCCCGGCTTGGTGATTGAGAGGTAGGTGGGGTCTGGTTGGTGAGGCGCTCAATCTCAGGGAGCCTCAATTGGAATAGCAAATCCGGCTTTTACCCGGTCCATGACTACCATGGTCTTAAAACCCTCGATATCGGGGTTCTCATGGAAGAATCGCCGCGTGAACTGCTCATAGTCGTCCATCGAGCGTGCCTTATCTATAGGACAAAGTCCTTTGACGTAAAACCCGTTGACAACTTCAACGGATTATTTGATCGCCTCCTGAATCTGTCGATTATGTCCGAGCGCTAGCGCTCCAATGTCACCAGCAAAAGCATCTGAATAGGCCGTCCGACCGCCTTTTGCCGAAACGATCGAAACGTCGGCCTCGATAACCAAGCAGAGCCTCTTTTGGCCTGTGTTGCACGCGGTAGCAAAAGCCCGGCCAGTTCGCCGATCGTCTCGGATGTGAGACGGTTATTCTTTTGCATGATCTCAGGATGTGGCGTCGATTCGGTCGCACCTCAAGAACAGGCAAGAACTGCAATAGATTACTTCTTTTCGAAGAGAAACATCTCGGACCAGGAACGGATCGCGTGCTCCGTAAGCGCTTAGCGGGAACCTTTGCTTCGGGATATGGATAACTATGCGAAGAAGCCTCCGGCTTGGACGGAGGTTTTGATGGGATTGGACAGCCAAAGGGACGTCCATTCAGACAGCCCATCGGCGGGTCGGTGAGCTGGCAGGAAGTTCTTGAAGGGCCGTTGGGACGCCGCATTCGTTCGGCAGCTGAGAGAGCTACGGATCGTCGCCGAGAGTCTGTTGCCCGATGACCAGCGCGCAAGCACGCAGCGACGCGCTGGCGGATCTACGATTGGCGACGGCGGTTTCGACTGCGAGGCATGTTGCCGCCGTGCGAAGCGTCCACGCCGACATTCGCACCGCTCGTCGTGGAACATGAGTTGGAGGAGGGGCAGATTCCGGCGATCAAGCTTGAGATCGCGATGCGTGATGTCGTGCTGCGGACGGATACGGCCATTGATGGTGAGCAGCTGTCCCGGTGGATCCGTGCGGTGCGCGCCACGATGATCGCGGCCGGTGCTGATCTCAAGATTTACGTTGCAATGCGGCCGATTGACTTGCGCTGATGGGCTTCCGGCGAAGGTGCAGGAGATGCTTCGTCTCGACCCAAATCAAGATTTGGTGTGGGACCGAACGGGCACGGTAATGGTTCACAAGCGCCTCGAGGTTGCAAGTTTGTTTGGGCAACGATCGCGGACGGCGGGCGCGGCCAAACGAAGAAGGGCTACTTCTGGGCGATCGCCTCAGAGACCGCGGCCACAACGGCCCAAGCCCGCCGATCGTGCTGTTCCGATATGCCCCGGTCGCAGCGGGGTCTTTTGCGGAGCAGTTCCTGCATGGCTTTGGCGGGAGCTTCCTGTAATGCGATGCCTATGACAGTTATGACCGACTGACCGAGGTCGTTCGACCGCAGGGCCGTGGACGCTCGTGCATTGCTGGAGCCATTTGCGCCGGCGCTTCGTCAAATTGGAGCGCAACAGCAAGTCTCCGATCGCCGACGCCGCTGTCGACAAATCGCGCAGCTTTCCGCCATCAAAGCCATGGTGCGCGGCTCGTGGCCGGACGTCCGGTTGGCCACGCGCAAGGAGCACTCGTCGCCCCTCATCGCGGCTTTAAAACCGTGCTTTGAGAAGCAGCTTTCTATGATCTCCAGCGGCTCAACGCTCGCCGAGGACATCTGCTATGCGCTCAATCACTGGCAGGGGGCTGACCCGCTTCCAAGACGGGCGTCCGAACTGGACACCAACCCGGTCGAGAACGCCATCCGGCCGGTCTGCCTAACCAGAAAAAATGCGCTCTTCGCGGGCCATGAAATCGGGGCAGAAAACTGGGCCATGCTGGCGTCGATAGTCGCTACCTGCAAGCTCAACAACACTCGAGGCGATCATCGACGGCTATCCCCATAATAGGGTCATGGATAAGCGCTTACGTTGTGTCTCTCGATGAACGAAGTGATCTTCGCCCTGAGGGCGGCGACAACCCTCGACATTGCGACCGGACAGGTCATCGGCAAGTGCTAAGAACGCCACCTCGCCGCCGAGTTTCGCAAGTTCCTCGACGAGATCAAGGCCGCCGCGCCGCGCGAGCTCCACGTCCATCTCATGTGGCTGCTAACAGCGATGTGTGCCGCCTCTTGTAGTCATGGGCGCTTCGGGCCGGCTGGCCCCATAGACCAGAAGGCGCTCGAGACCACCGTGAGCGCATCCTGTAATTTGAAAGCCACGCCGGCGGCAGTCGGCATCTTCCAGTGACCCGAGTCACAAGTTCGCCAGGCCGCATATGTTCATGTTGTGGATGAGTAGAACCGCCGAGGCGACCGCGATAGACGCCGCGCCTGCCGCTCTTATCGACAAGAAGGGCAAAGAAGCGCTCGACCTGATTGAGCCATGACGAACTAGTCGGGGCAGGTGCACATGCCAACGTGGCCTTGTGGCTAGCCATTTCCTTATTAGTGGGGGTCGTTCTTGCAGAGATGCCAGAAGACAATGGCATCTTTTCAAGCGCCATCAACTCCTGGACCTGTAGTTCTTCTCACCGTTACGTCTGCCGGCCGGCAGGTCTCGCTTTTCGGAACCTTGGTGGGTATATTCGCAATTCCGAAAATGCCATTACATGTAGGCCGCCATGAAGACCAAGAAGATTTCCAGGCATCAATCAGGACCGTTGGAGCGTTATACACAGGTTTTGGAAGTGATCGCCGGGTCGGTCAATGGGCTTACCGGCCGTGAGATTGAGGCTGTGTTGGACCTCCCAAAGACGACCGTCAATCGGCTTGTAAACGCTCTGGAAAGCAGTGATTTGGTCGCTAGCAGCGGGCGAGGGGGCGAGTTCAAGCTTGGCGGGAGACTCCGTCGGATTTTGGAATCCGATACGTTTTGGATTGTTGGCGCAAGCAAGCGCCGGCTTAAGGTATTGGCTGAACAAACAGGTGAAACCTGTTTCGTCGCTCGTTTGTCGGGCTCCTCCGTCCACTCCGTGATGATGGAGTCGCCGGACGCAAGTGTCGGGGTTTACGTCACGCCGGGGCATGTGCTGCCTCCCCATGCGACCGCTTCGGGGAAGGTTCTGACCGCCATGCAGCTCCCTCGCGTGCGCCAAGCCATTCTGAATACCGAACTCCACAAGTTGACCGATAGCACGATCAGCGATCCCAAGGGTCTTGAGCGTGAATTTGCGAAAATCCGGAAGCAGGGCTACGCGATCGAGAACGGGGAACACATTCAAGGTCTTTACACGCTTGCCTGTCCGGTGCGTTCCTTATCTGAATCCCCGCCGATCTACGCCTTGGGGCTTACAGGCCCGGCTGAGCGGGTACGTTCGCGCGCGATCCCGGAGCTTCTTGAGCTCCTTAAGTCCACCGCCGCCGAACTTGCAAATGCTTTCATGCCGGGTCCCCACATCAGTTCTTACCGCACAGGCGCTCGGACCTGAGCCAATAGCGCAAGCGGCTCGCGACCAGCTGCAGCGGTTGTTCGCCAAGAGCCTTCTAGGGCGCGCGAGCGACCACATTGCGCCGCCAAGACCTCAAGCATGGACGGTCCGCATGACCGCAGCCGATGGCTATCAGCTTTTCCCGACTGATGCCAAACTGCTGCATGCCGCGATTCGCGGTTAAGCGGCTCGCCGAGCAAGCACGGGCAGGCTGCGGCAACCCTATGCTTGAGTGCTTTAAAAGCGGCACGATGAGTGTCGGCCGTTACATTCATTGCGCTTCCGGGGATAAGGACCCGCGGTTCTAGGCGATTAACGATCACTTTCGCAGCCAAACACGACCGGCCCGTTGATGGGGCTGGAATAGTCCTCCTGATCACGAAGGGCGGGAGGATTTGAAGATCGCCCAGCGGTCCATGGAGGGCCCCGTGCGCAGCGCGCTGGGCAAATCGAACGATGGCCTCGCGGCAGTCATCGTCATCGAGCTCCGGCAACGGCCGGTTCAGCCCGACCAGCGCGTTGAACTGGGGTACTTGTTGACCGTTCCCTGGGCCGCGCCGTGGGCAATCGTGCGTTGCGAGATGCTGAAGCTGTGATGCAGGCGCAAATCGGGACAGTCTCTCTATAGGACCTCAATCCTCTGCTGCTGGGCGAAAGAGCAAGCTGTACGGGTTGCAGACTGTCGTGCGCCTCGCTGTCCGGATCATGATTCACTGCAAAGGACTGCACGGTCGCCCAATCGGGGTCGGCGATGCGGCGGTGACCTGACGGTTGCCATTGCCGTCTTGGCGAACAGGCGAAGTTCCAGAGCCGTGTCAGTGACGCCGTCTGGCAACGGCCAACTCAAGCCCGCGGCCTCGAACCGCCGGAGCGCCAGCCGCACCGCCGAGGGCGCCGCTTCCGGCGAGCAATCTCGCGGCTCGGGCAGCGCAGCCGCTTTCTTCCTGATCACATCGCGCACAAGGCGCATCGCAAGCCTCTCCGTCGGCATCCAGCGTCCCCTTCGCTAAGCCGAAAGGGGAACCCTACGGGAGCCAGAAGAGGCCTCGTCACCCGGGCGACATCATCCCGGAAGGGTGGGCGACATCGAGGAATCCGCACGCACTGGATGAGGCATTTCTTCAGCCGCTTGGCCGCCTGCGCAGATGCAATCGCAGTAGCTGCGCCAGGGCGGGCTAAAGCTCTTTTCCCCCCGCGTCCAGGAGTACATCCGCAAGCGTAAACGGCCATACCCCTATCGTGACCAACAATCGCCGCGGGACTGGTCGTCTGTTTGTGTTGCAAGTCGCTGCCCGAAAGCCGGCACGACGGTCACACCTTGCGAGATGTACTTGAATGCCCCGAGAAGTAGACGATCAAGCGGCGCTTAGTTCGGAGAGCGGGCCGTGGTCACGAGGCGCAAAATCCTGCCACGTCTTCATCTTCGGCCAGAACAGCGGCGTATTCTGCGTCTGCCGGTGCCGGCAAGCGGCTCGCCAATGCGATGCCATTCCAAATCAGCGAAGGGTCGGCACGCGCGACCCGATACCCGTCAGGTCCCTCTTGACTCCCGCGCCGACCCTATCATAAACCCACAAAATGGATACAATACCCGAAAAGCGGGAGCAGCTTTCACGATGTCCAATGCGATCCTCCCCCCCCCCGGAACGCTGGCCGGCGACGAAGATCTTTTAGTCGCAGCGGCTCGCGGAATGCCCTCGCTCGCGCCGGCCCGCGGCCGCGACCGCGGCGTGGGGCCATTTCGCAGAATGGTTCTTCGCGGGGCGACGGTCATCAATGGTACCGGAGCGCCTCCAATGGGGCCGATCGACATCGTAATTGAGAACGGCCGCATAACCCAGGTGGTGTCCGTGGGCTTCCCCAAGATGCCAATCAATCCTGAGCGCCGCCCACCTCGGGGAGACTTTGAGATCGACTGCCACGGGAAATGGGTAACGCCGGGATTCGTCGATTCTCACGTGCATACCGGTATCTCATCTCACGCCGCGAACGGCGAGCAGCCGCCGGTCGAATACGTTTACAAGCTCTGGTTGGCGCACGGCATCACGACCGTCCGTGATATGTGGTCGGCAAACGGGCTGGGCTGGACACTCCAACAGAAAGCGGCGTCCGAAGCCAACGAGATCGCCGCGCCGCGTATTATGGCGTATGCTGGGTTTCCGGCGCACGAAGGGCTCAACATCATTCACACGCCTGCGGAAGGGCGCGCTTGGCTGCGGGCCGTCGCCAAAAGAGGCGCAGACGGTATCAAATTCTACGGCGCCTCGCCTGCAATCTTTAAAGCCGCCCTTGAAGAATCGAAGGCACTTGGCCTCCGCAGCGGCTGCCATCACCCACAGATGGCGCTTTCTCGATTAAATGCACTGACGACGGCCAGCTGGGGACTCACAAGCACAGAACATTTTTACGGTGTCCCCGAAGCTATGTTTGAGCGCACCAGGTTGCAGCCGTACCCGGCCAACTATGATTATATGGACGAATACCTGCGGTATAATAGCAGCAGCCAGAACTTTGTTCACGCGGCTGAGCCTGGCAGTGCGAAATGGAACGAAACGCTCGACCGCTTCCTCGAACTTGACCATACGTTCGTTCCCACGCTTGCCATCCTAGAGGCTAACCGGGACCTGATGCGGGCGAGGCGCGCTGACTGGCACGACAAATATACGCACAAGACCCTGTGGGACTTTTTTGAGCCGCAGCGCGCCAACCATGGGTCGTACTGGTTTGCATGGTCGACGCGAAACGAGGTCGAGTGGAAGGAGCATTTCCGTCGATGGTCTGCTTTTGTATACGACTATATGAAGAGAGGCGGCCGCGTTTGTCCGGCGAGTGATGCAGGGTTCCTATATCAGATCTACGGATTCTGCTTCATTCGCGACCTCGAATGGTTCCAAGAAGCCGGTTTCCACGCTCTGGAAATTATTCGCGCTGCAACGATGTTAGCTGCAGAATTAATGGGACTGGCCGACGAGATTGGCACGGTCGAGGTAGGGAAGTGCGCTGACCTGTTGGTCCACCAAGAAAACCCGCTCGAGGATCTGAAATTTCTTTACGGAACGGGCGCGCTCCGCCTAAATGACGCGACAGGTAGCTCTGAATGGCGGCGCGGCCTCCAATACACAATCCGCAACGGAGTGGTCTATGATACGGGCGAGCTGCTAGCGGATGTACGAGAAATCGTGGCGCGCAGCTGGGCGGGCGCGAATATCGACACGTTGCTCGGTCAAGACAACGTATGAGCGTCAATGACCAGAAAGTTTACCCGCAGGTCTTTCTACTAACGGGCTTTCTCGGAAGTGGAAAAACTTCGCTCATTCTTGACTATCTTCAAGACCGCAAGGCCGCCAACACCGGCGTTATTGTCAACGAAGTCGGTCAGATTGACGTGGACGGCGCTCTCATCACCACCGGGCGCAACGGGCTTCCCCTCGCGACACTACATAACGGTTGCATATGCTGTTCGCTGAATAGCGATCTGCCTAACGCCATATTCGCTCTGCTCGCGGAAAAGGAAGCTGTTGGAGCCCACCCATTGGAGCGCATCATTGTTGAAACGAGTGGCCTGTCGAAGCCTTCCCCCATCCTAAGATCGCTGCTCGATATCGGCATGCCCCTGCGAACGACTGTGTTGTCGACCTATGATGGTGAGCACGGGCCAGACACGACAGCTCGCTTCGAGGAGGCGGTCGCCCAGCTCGCCGCCGCTCAGAAGATCGTGGTTACCAAGGTTGATCGCGTCGATGAGCTAAGTTCGAGACGCGCAGGCCAGGCCGCCGCGTATCTAAATCCGCTCGCGGCGATCGTGAATGAGCGAGACCGTACGAAACGTGCGCGGCTTGCCTTTGCGAGCATTCAAAAGCCACTTCGATCGAGTTTTCCGATTGTAGCACGTCAGGAGCCGCAGAGCTTCCAACACACTAGGATGAAAGTCTTTTTGATCAAATTTGAAGCTCCCCAATGGGAGCAACTCGTTGAGTGGATCGAGAATCTGGTGGGATACTGTGGTGATCGCTTACTGCGGGCGAAAGGGTACGTTAGCGTCGGAGGACGTCGAATCTTTATTCAGGGGGTTGGCGGGACATTTGACCGACCGCGCGAGATCGCTGACGACTTGCAGAGGGACGACGGACTAATCGTCATCGCGCGGGACCTAGCGCGAGAAGATTTTTCCACGATAGAGCCGCCCCTCAAACTGCAAGTGCAGGCGTTGTAAGATGGCGTGAGAACATGAAGACGCTTCTAAAGCCGACTGCCAGGCGAATTTTCTTTGGCAATGTGACACTCTTCGTTATGTCTCTCCTCCCATCATCGGTGTCGAGTTGCTGCCGGGCGATGCTGCCCAATCCATACTCGGCGGGAATGCCACTCCTGAAAATATAGGCGTCTTGAGAGAGGAGCTGGCCTCAACGTCCCGCGCATCGAATGCTATCTCCCTTGGCGTGGCGGGGTTCTGACGGGCGAGCTTTGATAGATCACACCGCATCGAGAGATTTCCAGCCTCATCGATACTCGCTTGGAGTCACCCTCTGCCTGGGAAGATTCGCGCCCGTCATCGCAGTGCGGGCTGCACTTGGCCTTTGCAACCTCGTCTGCGACCTACAGACATCCAATGTTGGATCGAGCTACAATGTCACAGCATTGATTTCGATGTCGCCTACTGAATTTTCCCTTTGCTACTTGATCATCCTTCTTCTCGGCGTAAAATCGGACCCTTCCCAGGCATCTCGAACATCAGCCCCGATCTTGATTTGGGAGAACGTCTCTATCGGACGGCGCTACCAGCGTTTGCCTTCGCACTGAGGTGTTCGCCTCCTTATGCGCATGACGTGTGCGGCGAGTGTCAATCTTTGGCGCAGCGATGCATCCAAATGGCGCGCCTCAAGGGTGCGGGTCCGCTAGAGTGTGGTTCGTGAGAACGCTGCGCTCATCGTCTGGGCGAGATCGAATCGGTATTGCCCGACGCGACCATTGCGGTTGTTCGCGATTGCGATCATCTTTACTGTTGACTGGCTTTGCTATCGAGCGGGCGGGCTAAAGGCATGAGCGGCATAATATCTACCGGCCTGTTACTCCAGATAATCGGCCTAACGGTCCAACCGAGAGTGGATCATGCCTGACACGCCTTTTGACACATGTCCGGCGGTCCCACCCAGAGCTGCTGGCGTTCGTGCCACGCTCCTGAAGCAGGCCGGCCATGGGAGCCTCGATGTTGAGCTTTCGACTCCAAAGCTGTGTTCAATGGTACAGTGAATGCTGCCCTGCTGTTCAAGGAGCAGGCTGCATTCGCCGGCGTTTCCCCAGCTTGGTCGACGTGGTCACGGATCAGCTGCAGCATGGGGGGGCTCGCTCGTAACTGGTCACTCGACGAAAACGTGCATCGATCGCTGGTGGTCTGAGAGTTCTAACACCGCCAGGAAAAGAGTTGGCCTGGCGATCTCCGATGTCCCCCTTTCATTCAAAAGTTATCGGGTGAATCATGATGGCCTCAAAGGAGCCTACTTGACGAACCGGCTTGCCCAACTGCGAAGGTGAGCCGCCGGAGCTGTCCAGCGTCCTGCTTTGCAAATCGCTTCTCATTCCGAGTACTCAGCAGAAATGGCGCACATCTCGAGGTCCGAAAATCGAGCTAAGATCCCAATTTACGGCCGTTGCTAGTTGACTTTGCGATAGGAAGTACCGATTATCAATACGTTGCCTCGTTTTTCGGAGCTGACGATGGTTCTTGACCTTCCGCGTGTGACCTACTCCAACGTCGGAGCCGATTTTTCCAAGGTGCATGCGTATCTGGACAAACTCATTCCCAGTTTCGAGAAAGAGTTTCTTGGTCGGGAGTGGTCGACGACCTTTTCAACAGGGCCGCTGAAGAAAATCGCAAGTCCGATCAGTCCTGAGCTTTCTCTGGGGCGATTTCCAATCTCCACCGATGCTGACGTGGCGCGTGCAATCGCATCGGCGCGTATGGGCGCTAACCTTTGGGCGCGTACGTCTCTCGAAGAGCGGCTTGCCTTCGCCCAGCGATGGCGGGCCGCCCTCGCGGCGCAAAAGTATGAGCTCGGCCTTGCAGGACTCTACGAAATCGGAAAATCCCGCGTTGAGGCTATCGGCGAGGCCGAAGAATCCCTCGACATGGTGGAGTACTACTCGTCGGAGTTGAAGACGAACAATGGCTATACGCGCCGTATGAACGAATTGGTGTCGAATGAGGCCGTCAGAAGCATAATGAAACCCTACGGGGTCTTTGCGGTCATAGCCCCCTTCAATTTCCCGCTCGCACTATCGATAGGCATGCTGTCAGGCGCTCTGCTGACTGGTAATTCGGTCGTTTTCAAGCCTTCCCCAGGGTGCTCTTTGACCGGCTTGTTGATAGCGGAGACGCTGCGCAAGGCCGGCTTGCCGGACCGAGTGTTCAATATTGTCCTTGGGGATGGGAAGGTCGGGAGACTGCTCGCCACGAGCGACGGCATCGACGGCGTTGCGTTCACCGGCTCGCACAGGACGGGGATGAGTATCTTCCGCCATGTCGCGATGCTGCCGCACACGAAGCCGGTGATCGCCGAGATGGGCGGCAAGAACCCCGCCTATGTCACGCAAACCGCCAATCTGGAGCAGGCCGCGCAAGGAGTGGCAAGATCCGCTTTCGGATTGCAGGGGCAAAAATGCTCCGCTTGCTCGGTCGTTTACGTCGACAACGTGGTGAAGCAGCCGTTCATCAGTAAGCTCGTGGACTTTTCCTCCAAGCTAATCGTGGGCGACCCCAGAAGGGCAGAGAGCTTCATGGGACCCGTCTATGGCGACGCTGCGGTCGAACGTTTTAGAAGCGCGCTTTGCGAGGTGAATCGCAGCGGTAAAGTCCATTTTGGTGGCGAGATGCTCGGCCAGGGCTTTGCCGACAACTATGTCCTGCCGACAGCGGTCGAGCTCGACGGGCCGAGTAAACTTACTCGAGAAGAGTTGTTCATTCCATTCGTTGTTGTTCGCGGCGTGGAAGATCTTGAAGCCGCGATCGCCGAAGGCAACGACGTCGCTTATGGGTTGTCAGCTGGAATATTTACCCGCGACCAGAATGAGTTGCAGTACTTCCTCACGACGGCAGAAGCAGGCGTTCTCTATGCCAACCGCGCTAGTGGCGCCACGACCGGCGCGTGGCCCGGCGCACAACCTTTCTGCGGCTGGAAAGGTACGGGGGTCAGCGGTAAGGGTGGCCTCGGCGCATGGTACCTCCCGCAGTACATGCGCGAGCAAAGCCACACGATCATGATCACCTGACTATTGAAGGCGCGTGCCCCGCTTCGCGGCCATCAGTCATACCCCTTACTTGGTTTCCAAGTCATGCCGCACCATCCCGGCGCCACAGTCACATCCCCCCTTCCATTCCAGAGGCCCGGAAAGTTCATGCCCGGCGGCGACACCGCGATCAGGTGTCATCGATCATTTCCCCATCTACATTGCACGCAGTGACGTGCTGAGGGTCTGAACGCAGCCCGTAACGCTACTAGACATCAAATAACTTCACCCCACGATCCACGGCTACAGCCACCCGGATGGAGGGCAGACGTGAGCAATCAGATTCAGCTGCGCGCCATCGCAAAGACATTTGATGAGATCGGAGGGCCGGCTACAGCCCGCTCGATTAGAACGTAACCGCCGAGAGCCAAAAGCGAAATGGATGATAAATGACCGCTTCTCCTCATGCCGTCGTGATTGGGGCGGGTACGCTCGGAATGTGCTCGGCATTCAGCCTGGCCGAGCATGGAGTGCGTGTTACCGTTCTTGACGCTCGATCCATAGCTTCGGGTTCAAGTGGCCGCTCGGTAGGGGTGGTGGGAACGCAGCTTACCAATCCTTTCGATATTCTACTGCGTATTCATTCGGTGCGACAGTTGCGTGATTGGGAAAGTCTCGGACTTGGCTTCAACCATATAGGCTACCTACGCCTCGCCCGCACCGCCAAACAGATGGAGCTGTTCGCACAATCCGTAAAGATACAGGAGGACGCCGGCTTCAGGTCTCGCCTCTATCAAGCGCGCGAGCTGCAACAGCTCATTCCTCATATCAACCCTGATGGCCTCCAAGGAGGATTGTTCGGACCCGACGATGGATTTCTCGACCCCCATGAAATGTGTACCTTCTTGGCCGAGAAGGTGCGAGCGCTCGGCGGCAACATTTTTCAGTTCTGTGAACTTGTCGATGTAAAGCGACGGTACGGCGGTTACAAACTGGATACCAGCAAGGGCAGGATCGATTGCGACTTTGTCGTCAACGCGGCTGGCGCTTGGGCCCCTGCCGTTGCCGAGACTTTCGGACAGACGCTACACATCTGTCCACAGCGGCACGAGGCAGTGACAATCCACCTCGATGAGTCACTCGATTATACGATGCCGATGGTGATGGATCTCGTGAACGGGGAGGGCACTGGCCTCAACTTCCGTCATGAGAAGCGGAACGAACTGATTGCCGAAATTCACAAGGTCGGCTCGCCGCTTCCGGAGGACCCCGACAACTACAACGACCAATGCGAGGAGAATTCCAAAGTCAAGTTAGCGGAACTGCTTCTTGACCGTGTTCCGGAACTGCCTGGCGCGCGCCTCGGTCGAGGTTGGGCAGGACTTTATCCAGTCACCGCGGACCATCGACCCTTCGTCGGCGCCATCAAACCGTCCGAACCGACTCTGATCACCGCCGCCGGTGCCGGAGGCTATGGCATTCAGCTTGCGCCCGTCATAGGGACGATAGTTACCGACTGGGTACTCCACGGCGCTCCAGTATCGGTACCCGGCACCGAAATGCTGTCGCCTACTGCGGCAAGGAATGTTCCGGTGAATGCTCACGCATGTCTCCAAAGTGTCGCGGCTACGGAAGACTATTTGGGCTCGCCGAACCTCTAAGACGCATTAGTCCTACTGTGTCATAATTGGACCGGAGGCAACCGCAAGAAGGAAATCCAGTTCACTGACCTCGGGAAACGCCTCATCGTATCCCTCCAGCGGCGACCGCCTTATCAAGGTCAGGCGTCTTTCAACGGAGGCGACGTTAAGTCTTACCTTAAGGTCATGCCGCGATCCAGGTGAAGGTATTGCGCCCCGGAAGTGATCTTGCCGCTAGGCTTTATCCAGGTTGAAGGGTGCTTTGGCCTCATGAATGTCTCAATCAAGACACGGGATTTCTGGAAACAGCGTGCCGGCGGCGTATGCCTGTTCGTCGGTGCTCGCGGAAGCGTTCTTCGAGCTTGTGCTCGCAAGAATGCAAGAATGCAAGAATGTTCGCAAGCCGCGTGCTCCTTGCTCGATTGATGCGGCCTGTCATTCTCCTTCCTCTGGGGGCGTGTCACCGGTGACCTGCCGCTGAATTTCATCGAGCGGCAGTTAGAGTCTCGGGGTTTTGTACGCCAATTTGGTGCGGGTGGAGCAACGGACGATTGGCGGGATCGTCCGTTGCAGTGAGGTGGGCAGCGTAGGTCGCGCGAGTCAGGTATTTGAACAACGAGTGTGGGCGTTTGGAGATTGTAGTCGGCGACCCAATTGGCGATCTTGGCGCGAGCGGCGTCATCGAGATCGAAGAATAGGGTCTCGTTGAGCAACTCATAGCGCATCGACGAAGCCATTCTGCATGGGCTTTCCCGGTGCGATGAAGTGCCAATCGATGTCTGCGTCCTTGCACCAAGCCAGCATGGCGTTGCGGGTGAAACTCGGTGACATGGGCGGACATGATCATTCCTGGCTTTCGGCGTCGCTCGACGATTGCCGCGAGTTCTCGGGCCACGCGCCGCCTCGAGATCGACGTGTCCGGAATGGCCCCTAGGCATTTGGCCTTCGCTTCGACCAAGATGGAGCCCGTGGCCTCCACGGTCTTGCGGCAAGCACGCCGCTTGCGGCCGGTGGGCTCTTCCTCGCGATAAAGCCGGTAGATCCGGTTCATTTCCGACGGCTCGCCCTCCCGCCGCAGCAGGACGAACAGGCGGCGATAGCCCGCCGCTCGTTGGCGAGATTGCGCAATCGGCCACGCAGAACTGCGTCCGGCGGTCGGCTGCAGCCATAGCGGATCATCTTCCGATCCGCCCCACAATCGAGCAGGCCCGCCGTTCCAACAGGCTCATGACAGCCTGCAGATGCGCGACCGCGGCGCGCATGGTGGCGGAATTTTAAGGAGCTCGGAAGTGCGGCCGCATCGAGCATCTGCTCGGCCAGAAGCTTCTTCAGCTTCCCGTTCTCCTGCTCCAGGGCCTCATCCGCTTCGCCTTCAAAACGTCCATGCCGCCGAATTTGGCCTTCCAATTGTAGATCGTCGCCTCGCAGATCTCTTGCTTGCAAGCCAGAGGCCACGATAGATCATACGAACTCAACGATACGCCCCGCGACGGGCTCTCTTGGGACGGCGATGGCGTCCTTATGCCACCGGCGGCCATCGGAATTGGGCTCCAAAACATTTGGTGAAGGATGACAGCCATCTTTCTGGCAGCGCGACCGCCGCACGCTTGCTTCCTTGCCGGTCGCAACACGCACTGCCCAGGCCTTCATCGGAGACCATCGGCTTGATGGCCTGAGAACGACGTTGGCAGCTTCGAACAAGGCTGTGCGCGTCTCTTCATCTCCGACTTTTGTGATCCGTCCCACCCGATCAACCTCGCCAGATTGGTATCGCCGGGGCGTTACCCCGAGATAGGCGCCGACCGATTGGGAATGCAGGAATCGTTTGGGATCGTCCACAGTGGAGCGGAAGGTCAACGCAGAGACCGGGCCGATCCCCGGCATCCTCATCAAAAGCCGACAAGCCGGGTCACTGCGCACAGCCTTCAGAACGAGGCTGTGCAGTCGGGCGTACTCCCGCATCAGCGCTTCGCGTCCGGCAAGGAGCGGATTCATGATCGCCTCCAGTAAGGCGTCATCGCTGACCAATTCACGAACTCGCGTCGCGAACAGAGTCCACGAGAAGATTCCGACTTTGAGACCGAGCGGACGCAGAGTCCGCGGATGACTTGCTTTGCGGCAGCGATGGAGCGGATGATAGGCTTGCGAGCTGCGGCCAGCGTCCGCGCCCTTTGGCTGCCGATGCTCTTGATGTGAACAAGGCTTGAACCATCCCGTTCTCACCACCTGCGCGATCCCAGGAGCGTCATTCCGAACGGTCTTCACTGGCATTGCCGAAAGTGCCGCCTTAACTGGCGGGCTTCCAACCTGACGGCCGGCAGCCCCAGTTCGATTAGATTTGCGGTCAGCCATTCTGACATCGATCCTGCCTCAAGGCCTACCCCTCAACTTGACCAGCCCATGGTTCGAGACTACTGCACATCGATGGCGCGTCCGCCAACGTGTTTCCCTCCCGGATGAGCTTTCCGGTCTCGTCCACCGCGCATACCGCAACGGAATTCAGCGAAACATCGAGGCCACGTAGATCATGGCTCCTGCTTTCCGGGTGGAGTTGGTGCATGATCGTCAGCCACGGTCAGGCGATCGGGAAGGAATACCCCATCTCTTCCGTCAACCGTGCTCGCTTCATCTGCCCGTCGTTCTTCGGGCGGGACTCTAACTCCTTCTCGAGGAAATACTCCGTGGCAGGTCAATCACGGTGCCGACCCTAATTCGGGCTTTGCAGTCCAAATGTGGAAGTCCTCGCCGTGCCTGTGAGCACGACAAATATGGCCGGGTAGAAATGGCCCGCACCTGCCAATACTGGCAGTTTTCTTTAGGGGCCGTCTTTCGTATTTGATGCCCGGAAAGACGAAGCCATCTCCGGCAGCGTGTTCGACCAAGTGGTTATGATGGATAATACAATGAATCTTTTCGCGCGGGAAACGGCGTTCTGTGGAGAATCGCTGTCCGCCGGAGATGTTCAATCATTCAGCTCCTGGGAGGGACGATTTATCCTCGGTTCCTGAAACGCGAAGGGGCACAGGTAATGCCAAACATGCTTGAGCAACCACCTTCCGAAGAACTAACAAGGCAATATGATGCCTCTGGTTGGTACACGGCCGACGAACTCCGAGAATTGCTGTCGAGCTTGGCCGATCGATTGGTTGACACCATGTCGCCCCGCCAGCCGTTACCCGCCGCTGTTCCGACGCCTGCAAGTGTTCCGGAAGTGGGCCTCGGTATCACGGCACTGAACGATTTATGGTCCGAGATCGTGTCTGGGAGTGCCATGTTTGGTTGCCCCGGAATGATCGGGCACATGAACACCGCCCCAGATCCGATAGCATCTTTGACCGATGCGCTGGTTTCGCAGCTGAATAACAATCTCATCTTCCAAGAGCTGTCACCCGCGGCAAGTCAAATCGAAGAACTTCTTATAAGGGAGTTTGCGGCACGTCTCAATCTACCCGCAGAGACGACAGGTACGTTCTGCTCGGGCGGCTCTCTGGCCAATCTTACAGCTCTCTTCGCAGCTGTCGGAGGGTTCTCCGATGTATCCGGCCGCGAGAGCACGGCATTGGTGCTGAGCGAATCTGCACACTCGTCTATTCCGAAAGCTGCATCGGTTCTCGGAATCCCGCGTTCCAACGTTGTGCATCTGCCGACTGACGACGGTGGGCACATAAACCCAGATACTTTGGCCAACTTATTAAGACGATTGCCACCCCACAGTCGAAAAATTGTAGTGGCAACCTTGGGAACTACGCTGCAAGGCGCCGTTGATGACGTCTCAGCTATTTCAAAGGTCAGCAAATCTTACGATGCTTGGCTCCATGTCGATGCGGTGTATGGTGGCAATCTGGCGTTCAGCCTACGCCATCGGCACCTTCTCTACGGCCTAAACGAAGCGGACTCCATTGCCGTTGCACCTCAAAAATGGCTCTATGTACCGCGGCTGTGCGCTCTTGTCCTATTTCTCAAGAAAGAGACATTTAATCGCAATCTTGAGTGGCCGCTTCCGTATTCTCTGTCCGAAGGTCATCATCGCGGTCAATGGAGCATTCAGGCATCCCGACGCGCAGATGCGGTAACCCTTTGGGTTTTGCTGCAAATTGTGGGTGCAAAAGGTGTTGGCGATCGAGTTGATCGCAGCATCGATCTCGCGCAGTACTTGTTCCAGTTGCTCAACGGCCACCCGCGCTTCAAGCCACAGCACTCACCAAATCTAGCGTTGCAGCTCTTTCAGATCGATCCGCCAAACAAGTCGGGCGACCGCTTGACCCGCGTGCATCGCGAACTGACACAAAAGAGAACCTACTGGCTCAGCTTGGCGGAATGGCGCGGGCAAACCTATTTGCGCGCAGCGCTGCTCAATCCCGCGACCTGCGCTAGTCATCTGATTGAGCTTCTCGAAGAGTTGTGCGGTTGCAGTTGAACGAACGGTGTTAAGGAGAGCGCTGATTTTCCCCCAATAAAGTGAGCAGGGTTCGAGCCGATTTAGCTCCATCTCGACCGGGCTCATATAGCCGATGGCCGAATGTCTGCGATGGTGATTGTAGAAGCCTTCGAAGTAGCTGAAGATGTCGCGCTCTGGGCTTCATTGGGGCATATTGACGGTGATCGATAAGCTCGGCGGCGCGGCAAGGTTTTCGCCCGCGCTCCAGGAGGACCTCGTCGTCCTCACCGGTCGCCTTTTCGAGTTCTTCGCGGGTGAGATCCGTTGGGGGATTTCTAAACCCCACAACGATTAGTGCCACCAGCCAATGGATGCCAGCAAAACGCGGCTTTGCGATGTCGTCCGCGAGACCGGCGCCAAGACGATCCATTGTCTCTATGACTTCGGAACAGCTGGGACCATGTGATCAAGCTCGAAAAATGGTTCGACAACACCACGACAGAGGGCCTGCCCCTCCTGCTCGAGGCCGCCGGTCGTTGCCCTCCGGAAGACGTCGGCGGTGCGCCAGTTATGCCGAACACCTCGAAGCCAGCGGCGACCCCACCCATCCAGAGCACGAACAAATGCGCCTCTGGGGTGTGGAGCGGTTCGATCCCAACGCCGTCGACCGGAAGGCGCTCGAAGCCGCCGTCAACGCGTTGTCCGACACATGGAAGCTGCGGCGACGCGCCACGCAAGCAAAATATGCGTCAAGCGCCATTCAAAAGGGCCGCAGCGCTACGCTTACCATCGAGCTCGAGGCCGACTTAGATCATGGCTCCTCCTTTCCGGGTGGAGTTGGTCCATGATCGTCAGCCAAAACGTGCCGCGCGGCAAATCGGTCAGGCGATTGGGACCGAATACTCCACTCTTCCGTAAAGCGGTTGCGCTTCATGCTCCTGGTCCTCATATAGGCCAGAGCAAATGACCTGAGCCCCAACTTCATCCGCTGAAGAGTTCCGGTGACATTTGAGCCCAACGGGCTCGGTGGAGCAACGGGGCGCGGAGCCCTCGGCATAGAGCAGCGCGCTGCCCCGTTGCGGTCGGGGAGCATTACGATCGGCGAACTCGCTCGGGGTGAGGTGGCCGAGCGAGCTGTGCGGGCGAACGTTGTTGTAGTCGTCTTTCCATGTGCTCAGTGCGGCACGTGCCTGAGCCAGCGAAGTGAAGAGCGTCTCATTGAGGAGTTCGTCGCGCAGGCGGCCGTTGAAGCTCTCGATGAAGGCGTTCTGGGTGGGCTTGCCGGGGGCGATATAGTGCCGCTCGATCCGCATCTCATGGCACCAGCGCAGGATCGCCATGCCGGTCAGCTCGGTGCCGTTGTCGGAGACGCACATGACCGGACGATCACGCCAGGCGATGATGACCTCGAGTTCAGGCCACCCGCAGACCCGGCAGCGAGGTGTCGGCGACCAGCGCCAGGCATTCGCGGGCGAAGTCGTCGACGACCGCGAGGATGCGGAAGCGCCGGCCGTCGACAAAGGCATCCGACAGGAAGTCGAGGCTCCAGCGCTGGTTCGATCCCTGAGGGATCGCCATTGGCGCCCTCGTGCCGGCGCCCGTTTGCGCCCGCTGCGGCGGCGCACCTGCCGCAGTTCCTCGCGGTATAGACGGCGGAACTTCTTGTGGTTCATGGTGAGGCCCTCGCGGCGGAGTAGACGGCGGTAGCCGAACCGGCGGCGGACGCCGGCCAGTTCGCGCAGGCGGGTACGCACGGCGGCATCGTCCGGCCGGCAACTCCGATAGCGGTGGGACGTGCGATCTACGCCAAGTGCTGCACACGCCCGCCGCTCGCTCACCTCAAACGTAATTTGCAGGTGAGCAACGGCCTCTCGCATCGCGGCGGGCGTCACCATTTTTTTTGAGGCCACGTCCTTGAGCATGGCGTTGTCCAGCATCGCCTCGGCCAAAAGCTTCTTCAGCCTGGCGTTCTCGTCCTCCAGGCCGCCGTACTTACCTTTCCCACTTGTAGAACGTCGCGCTGCTGATCCCGTGCTTGCGACAGACGTCGGCGGTCGATGCCCCAGCTTCCTGCTCGCGCAGGATCCCAATGATCTGCTCTTCCGTGAACCGGCTCGTTTTCATCGTCCATCCCCCTAACCGGGTTATGGACTCTACCCATTTTTGGAGGAAATGCCGGGGCTCAGGTCACAAACTTCAATCTGAATTAAGTATAGGGGGTAAGCGATGTTCTCAGGCCACGGGCGAGCGTTCTTGGGTAGTGAGATAGGCCCAGGGTCGCAGTTCGTCGATCTGCCTGTTCGGGTGGTCGTTGATGATGCGGGTGATGACGTCGGCGAGATAGGCGTGGGGTTCGACGCCGATGAGCTTGCAGGTTTCGATCAGTGAGGCGATGATGGCCCAGTGTTCGCCGCCGCCGCCCGAGCCAGCGAACAGAGCGTTCTTGCGGTTGAGCCCGATTGGGCGGATAGCGCGCTCGACGACGTTGGAATCGATCCTCGATGCGGCCGTCGGCAATGAAGCGCGTCAGCCCGTCCCAACGCGACAGTGCATCGAATGGCCTCCGCGAGTTTGGTATTCCGAGCGCCTCGCTGGCGATCGGCGCGGGACCGGCCGCGGCGAGTTCGTAGAAGCGCCGGCGCACATGGGACCAGCAGAACGCCAGTTCAACGTCACCGCGCTCGGCCAGGACCCGATAGCCAGCATAACCGTCGACCTGGAGGATGCCGGCAAAACCCGCGAGGTCAGATCGACCGTTCGGCCTTGCGATCGGGAGCGTAGACATAGGCGACGGCGGGCGGGTCCGTGACGCCCCAGGGCCGGTCGTCGCGGGCATAATGAGATGGACGGTCCCCGCCCTGATAAGCTGCAGAGGGCACCCCAAGGAGGACAAGCTATGGCTATGATGACAATCGGGCTTGATATCTCGAAGAGCTGGTTTCAAATTCACTGTATTACGGCGGATGGAGAAATTATCCGCAAGAAGCTCGCCCGCGGGAAGGTCCTGGAGTTCTTTTCACGGCTTCCAAGTTGTCTCGTCGGTCTTGAGGCCTGCGGCAGCGCTCATCATTGGGCTCGCGAACTTATAAACCTCGGGCACAAAGCACGTCTCATGCCGGCTCGCTACGTTCGAGCCTACGTCAAGACGAACAAACATGACGCTGCTGATGCGGAGGCGTGCTGGGAAGCCGTCCAACGGCCTGGCATGCGCTTTGTGCCCGTAAAAAGCACCGAACAGCAGGGACTTTTAATGCTGCATCGGACGCGAGACTTGCTTGTTCGCCAGCGCACCGGCGCGATAAACGCCCTGCGTGGTCATTTAGGCGAGTTGGGGATCGTGACCGGGAAGGGTAAAGCAAACGCCAGAGAGCTTATGGGAATCGTGAATGTTGACGAGCGCACCCCACAGAGCGCGCGCAGCGCCCTTTCAATCCTCGTAGATCAGATCGAAGATCTTGAGCTGCACATTGAAAGCCAGGAGAAGATGATCCTTGCAACTGCCAAAGACAATGAAGTTTGTCGGCGTCTCATGAAGGTGGCGGGCATCGGCCCATTTGCCGCTACCGCGCTGGCTGCGTCTGTCGATCACCCACAACAGTTCGCTTCCGCAAGGCATTTCGCTGCCTGGCTTGGATTAGTACCGAAGCAGCATTCGACTGGGGGGAAGGAACGTTTAGGCGGCATCAGCAAACGTGGCGACGGCTACATTCGCAAATTGTTGATACATGGCGCCCGAGCAGCTGTTCATCGCGTCCGTATCCATCAGGTAGCCAATACCTGGATAACAGCGATGCTCGGCGACGTCCCTTCAACGTCGTGACGGTTGCGCTCGCTCACAAAACTGCACGGATCGCTTGGGCGATCATGGTCAATGGTGAAGAGTACCGCGCGCAAGTATAAAACGAGCGTGGTTCCCGTTTGCGAGGGCAAATAGCAGAGTGATGGCAACCGGTCGGACCGGGGTCGGCTAAGCCCGTTGGACCTATCGAGCTTTAGAGCCCGCCAACGTAATTGGGCGCCGGCCCGCGGATCTCATCAAGGCTCGTGGCATTGCCATAAAGCCGGATAGATAGCTGCAAACGATCGTTAGCGGGAACAAAGCAAATGACCTTGCAAAGCGGGGACCGTCCATAGATAGGCCCAAAGCTGGCCGGTCTTGGTGCGGCCGCGTCCGGGATCGAGCACCGGGGCGGTGGTCTCGTCGGCAAACAGTTTTGGCGACTGCTTCAGCCTCGCGAGCAGCCGCTCATTCACCGGCCGCAACAGGAAGGCTCCCCGCCCGACCCAATCGGCCAGGGTCGAGCGATCCAGGTCGAGGCCCTGGCGGGCCTAAATCTGAGCCTGCCGATACAGCGGCAGATGGTCCGCATATTTGGCGATGAGCACCTGCGCCACGGTGGCCTCGGTCGGTAGCCCGCCCTCGATCAGCTGCGCTGGCGCCGGTGCCTGCACCATGGTCTCGCAGGCCCGGCAGGCATACTTCGGCCGCCTTACGACTAGGACCCGGAGCTGGGCCGGGATGATATCCTGTCGTTCGCTCACATCCTCGCCGATCCGGTGCAGCGGCTGCTGACAGCACGGGCAGGCGTGACCGTCGAGGTCGATCAGCATCTCGACCCGCGGCAGATGCGTCGCCAGCGCTCCTTTGTTCCTGCGGCGCCGTGCGGCTTGGCTCGATCGCTCGGCCGCATTGGCTGCATCGGTGGCGGCATCACCACTCGCCTCGACCTGCTCGACCTCCTCCAGGCCGAGTAGCAACTGGTCCTCCGGCAGCGTCTCGGCCCGGCGGCCGAAGCGATGACGCTGCAACTCCTTAATGATCTGCTCGAGCCGCGCGGCGCGCGCCCGTTCGGCCAGCAGCATCGCCTTGAGCGTGCCGGGATCGTCCGGAAGCGTGTCGGCCGTCGTCGCCATGATGCGATTACACCATGCGTCACGGCCCCCCGCGAGCGCGACATGCATACTGATTCACTGTGCCGCAGTTCAACTCGGCTGGATCGGCGACGGTGTCTCGCGCGCAGCGTGGACGCGCTTCCAGTCCAATCCTTCGAGCAGGGCCGACAGCTGCGCCACGGTCAGGCGAATGATCCCATCCTGCACGTTGGGCCAGCAGAACGAACCGGTCTCAAGCCGCTTGGCGAACAGGCACACAGTCGTGCCATCCAATAGATCAGCTCACCCGGTCGGCGCGCTTGGCGCGGAACACATACACGGCGCCGGAGAACGGATCGGCCTGGATGCTCTCACGCACCAGGGCCGCGAGCCCTTCGGCATCCTTGCGGAAATCGACCGGCCTGGTCGCCACCATCACCCGCACCGTGCCCGTCGGACCGATCACGTGCAGGTCTTCAGCGCATGGATCACGGCCGCAACCGTCGCGGCATCCGCGCCTCCGCCGACCCGAACCGCGACGCCGTTGATCTCGAGCTCGATGATGCCGCTGTTCTCGGCGCCCTCGGGCGCCTTCCGGAGGCGTCGGCGCTGCCGCGGTGAGCGCTCCGGCGGCGTGGACGATGGGGTAACGACAGCGGGCACGAACGTCTGCGGCTCGGGAGCCACAGGGATCGCAACCGGTTGTCGCATTTGCCGGCGCCACGTAAACAGCTGTTGCGGCGACAATCCGTGCCGCCGCGCGACCTCCGATACCACAGCACCCGGGGCCAGCGTCTCCTCGACGAACCGCGCCTTGTCGTCGGCCGAGAACTGCCGGCGTTCCGTGATGACCTCGACCCGACGAACCGAGGTCCTAGGCTCAAGCATATGGTCAAGCTTAGAGGCAAGCCGATCTCCAATCAGAGATCGATCATTCTTCGCTCGACGCCTTCAATGAAAGGTGGGGCCGAAACAGCGCTTACACAGGGGGCAAGGTCAGGGCAAATCCAACGATCGCGGCGCACTCAGAACTGGATAAAGCTTGGGGTAAGGTCAGTTCACCCCGCAGGAAGGTGCGCCAAGGCTCCGCGCGTGCGAACGCTGCTTAAGACCAGCTACTTGATGAACGAGCCGCTTGTTCAGCTGTGTATGAGCATTCTCTATGAAGCGCCCTAACGATTCCGAGCACATTGTTAGCGATGCTGCTGCGGCCCTGTAGCGCGCAAGTTTCTGCAAAAATCCGAACTCGGAGACTGCCGTCCCGAAATGCCTTCCTCCGACTACCAGTTTCTACTTCCATGATCGAGACGTTGCATCCCTGGATCTTGCGGAGACTCGCACCTTTCATTTGCGCCTCACGCCAATCAACTCACTAGTCAATCCTAGCCTCCAGGTTAATCATGCGGTGAACCTTACCTTCGAAATTGGTCGCCCAGATCTCTCCATTAGCAAGCTCACGCACGTAGTCCGGGATGATTGGCATCTTGCCCAGACCACCCGTACCATCGACTACAAAAGTAGGCACCGCAGGACCGCTAATGAAGCCTCGCAAGCCATGGTGTAACTTTAAGATGGCGTTAAGCGTAAGTTGATAAGCGTGGTTTCCCTCGGCAGCATCACACGAATAGCAGTAGTATGGACGAATGCCGCAAGAGACAAGGCGCATGCAAAGATCGCGCAAAATAGCAACTTCGTCGTTTACTCCCTTCAATAAGACCGATTGATTGCCGATCATCGTGCCAGTCTTGCGCAGCATTTTGATACGCTCGACAAAGAGCGGGGTTATCTCCTTGGGGTGGTTGACGTGAAGGTTAATCATCTGCACGTCATATCGCTCAATGATGGCACAGAGTTCAGGAGTAATTCGAGTTGGGAGCTGTACAGGTAGGCGACTTCCCATACGTAGAAATTTAACGTGCGGTGCTCTACCCCTGATTTGGCTAAGAATATCTTCCAATTGTCGGTCGCTCAGGAATAGTGGGTCTCCACCAGATACAAGACAATCGTCGATTTCTGGATGAGATTCTAAGTAACGAAATCCGTTCTCAAGCTGCCGCTTATTGACCACCCTTTCTCCCTGAGAAACAAACCTTTTGCGAGTGCAATATCGGCAATACGTTCCACAGTTCGTTGTGACGAGAAAGAGTACGCGGTTCGGATACCGATGCACAACAGTGCTACCATCTTTCATATCGTGGTCTTCCGATAGACTATCAGCGAGTTCATAATCTCTAAGTTTTAGCTCTCCCTGAAACGGCATGTACTGTCTACGAATCGGGCAGTTCGGATTGTCGCGATCCATCAACTGCGCCAGATATGGTGTTACTCGCATGTCGAAATGGTCATAGATTGACATATCGACTTCCTCAACGTTGTTGAGAACGCCTTTCATTTCCTGATGTGTCCTGTAGCGACGCTGCAACGCCTGTTGCCAGCCCTCCGAAGTTACGTCACAGGCTTCCAGTTCTTCCCGCGTGCGGAGAATTTTATCCGACGAGTCGAGTTCAGCTGCCCTTGTACCAAGATTGCTCGATTCTACTGCAAAACCCATATTGTCCTCACAAGGCGCAACAACTTTGCCGTCTCGACTTCTGTGCGTCCGGACGATCGTGCTGGTGTGTTGCGCTTTCACCGGCCTCTCGGCCACAGCGAACGGTGCGACGCGTGGCATTCATTCTACTGTGTCCGAAGGCTTCATGAGCTTGCGTTTGCAGCTCCAGCACGATTCGGCGCGTGTTCCGGCCTGGGAATGCCGATTCCGAAATGGCGCGTGTGGGCGAGATCGAGGATGCGATTGACCAATTTCGCGAAGGTATATCCGCCGGCCGAAGCTGCCCGGACGTAAGAGTGTGTATCACCGAATGACGGGCTGAAGTTGGTCTCGAGGACAAACGGTTGGCCCGACCGGTCAATCCGGAAGTCGACCCGAGCGTAGTCCCGGCCTCGGCAGGCGCGGAAGGTCGCGATTGAAAGGTCCCGCAGCTTCGTCGCAAGCTCTCTCCCGATTGGCGCCGGGCAAATCTTCTGCGGCTCCGCGACAGCTGTATGGTGCTTGTCCTCCCATGTGAAAATGCGTGATTTGCGATCGCCGAAGTCATGCTCCATCGGAGGCATCACCTCGAGCTCTTCGTTTCCCAGTAGCGCTATGCAGATCTCCCTCCCTTCGATGTATTCCTCCACGAGAGCATCCTCCGCATACTGAGTGACGATCATTTCTACGGCTTGCCGCAGCTGGGAAGGTTGTTGTACGAAGTGCAATCCTAGGCTGCTGGACCCGTAACGCGGCTTCACTACCAAAGGGAAGCGCAGCTCGCCGGCGCTCTCGGTGCCGTAACGCATCACCCTAAAGTTCGGTGTCGGCACGCCGTCATCGCGGATGAGCTTCTTTGTGATAACTTTATCGAGCTCCAGCGCCGCCCCGAGCGGACCCGGACCGGTGTATGGAATGCCCGCCATCTCTAGCATGGTCGGAACCTGGCTGACCCGCCATTCGCCCCTACTTCCGTACGCCCGATTGAAAACCATTCCGGAGGGGCGACCTTGAGCGTCTGGTGGTATGAACCGCTCGAGTGCCGCAAGCAATCCCTTGTCGCCCTCGCACAGCAGGGTCTCGTGGCCGCTCTCTTGCAGTGCCGCCTCCAGCCTTGTGGTCGCCGCGCGGTAGTGCGCTGGATCAGACCGCCCTGGCTCATTCCACACGACTGCTACTCGCATGAGTTGCTCCTCGATGTTCCGCTTAATTCACACCTTAGCTGGAGACTGCAAGAGCCCCTATGAACGCGGTCTCGAGCAATCCACATGCCAACAGAAGATCCGGAAAGGGGGACTTGAAAACCTGGGTTTAGTGGCGCGTGGAAGGATAACTCCTTCTCTGTTCGTCGCAGTCACGACAGACACCACGTCATTTGGAGGGCATCTGTATGGTTTCGAGCAAAGTGGCGCTTCAACTTTGGCAGCGGCGGGATAGGCTATTGACTCCGTCCACCTTGTAAATGTCTTCGGCAAGGAATGATGAAGGCACCGGATTCGTGTCAAGCGGTTGCCATTCACAGAAGAACCTGCGTGAGAAAACAATGGAATGAACGGAGTGGAGATAATAAAATAGATCCGTGACCCGACTCTGCTCCTATGAAGCTGCGTCGAATGCAGCTGAACAGCTGCAGGATTTTTTACGAGTAGTCTTAACGGAAAACTTTGCGTTTTGAACGATTCAACCAGCGGCTTCAAGCCACTACGAATTGCCTAAACGTCGTTGTTTCATCCCGGTTGCGGAAGATTGTAGAACGAGCCCAATCGATTTGCTAGGGGGCGGTCGGCTGTTCGCCGAATACTAACCATGGTGTGGCTTCAGACGATCAGTTTGTTTCAAAATCCTTCGCTCTTCTTGCAAAGATGACGCCGCACACAAAATCGCGCACTGCACATCGCCTTCGCTGGCCTGGATCTTGCTCAGCAAGGATGGAAGGGCGTCCACCCATGTTGACCATTTAGCGTCCTCGCGAGATGGCGCGCGTAGTGTTCAAGCCGATATCCGATGAAACAGCACTCCCAGCGCGTGTTAAAGCAAAGTAGCCAAACGGTGTCGGCCAGCCGTTAGCGTTTGTACTCAGTACGGCGGAATTTTCGCCAGTAGCGAAGTCTGGCGTCGGAGTTTGCAGTTGGAGGATATGTGGGCGAGTGAGCCACGCGCCAATGGCGGGACGTCATGTGATCCCTCCCGCCCGCCATCTATGGCGACGTTATCGATGGTGTCGCGTTCCAGCGGGACAGCTGGGCTCTTAGAGCCCTAGTCCTTTTCGTGGCTTCTACGTGACCGATAGCGCCGTTGCTGCGGTGCTGCCGCTTGCGCTGCATCGACACGAATGAGATTTGGATTTCGAGCAGCCATCACGCGAACCTGCATGTAGGCGTGTGGGTCTCGCTTTCCAAGGCTGCGGTACATCAATTGATTCCGAAGGCGTTGCAGTTTGAGGTTTTATGAAGACCAAGAAGATTTCCAGGCGTCAATCAGGACCGTTGGAGCGTTATACACAGGTTTTGGAAGTGATCGCCGGGTCGGTCAATGGGCTTACCGGCCGTGAGATTGAGGCTGTGTTGGACCTCCCAAAGACGACCGTCAATCGGCTTGTAAACGCTCTGGAAAGCAGTGATTTGGTCGCTAGCAGCGGGCGAGGGGGCGAGTTCAAGCTTGGCGGGAGACTCCGTCGGATTTTGGAATCCGATACGTTTTGGATTGTTGGCGCAAGCAAGCGCCGGCTCAAGGTATTGGCTGAACAAGCAAGTGAAACCTGTTTCGTCGCTCGTTTGTCGGGCTCCTCCGTCCACTTCGTGATGATGGAGGCACCGGACGTAAGTGCCGGGGTTTACGTCACGCCGGGGCATGTGCTGCCTCCCCATGCGACCGCTTCGGGGAAGGTTCTGACCGCCATGCAGCTCCCTCGCGTGCGCCAAGCCATTCTGAATACCGACCTCCACAAGTTGACCGATAGCACGATCAGCGATCCCAAGGGTCTTGAGCGTGAATTTGCGAAAATCCGGAAGCAGGGCTACGCGATCGAGAACGGGGAACACATTCAAGGTCTTTACACGCTTGCCTGTCCGGTGCGTTCCTTATCTGAATCCCCGCCGATCTACGCCTTGGGGCTTACAGGCCCGGCTGACCGGGTACGTTCGCGCGCGATCCCGGAGCTTCTTGAGCTCCTCAAGTCCACCGCCTCCGAACTTGCAAATGCTTTCATGCCGGGGACCCACAATGAAGGCCATTGATGGCTCCGTCACGCCTCTGTTGCGCCAAGCGCATATGATATTGCTCAAGCAAGCAAGCTTTAAGATCGAAACAGACGAAACTTGCCGGATCTCGAAGCGTTGCTTTCCCTCTGGTGTCAACTATGGAAGAACAGCGTTGCTCGTGCTACCAGTGCAGCCGCCAAGCGACGCGATCTTAATCCGATCGTGCGGATTCTGGCAGAAGAGAGTGCGATTCTGCATCGCGCCTCTCTCATACCATCGCCTTCCTGCGGACAATCCGCATTGCGACGATGCGCTCTTGCAGTTCGAATGGTGGTGGGATGGCTGGGCGCTCGCGATCTCCGACGCACACATGGCTAGAAGCTCCGCTCCTCCCAACCACCAACAGGCGCAGCGCGATAGCAACCATGTTGATCTGGCTTGAGTTCGGCATCGTGCTAGCGAAAAGCCGTAAAGTAGCCCGATCAGGCATCGAACGGAAGAGGTTAGCAATGAAGACTTCTGGTTTTGGGAGCATGGCCGTTATCGGCAATGGGAATATCGGACACGGGATAGCGGAGGTATTCGCAAAGGCGGGCTGGGAGGTCTGTCTGATTGGTCGCAGCGAGAAGAGTGTCGAGAGAGCCGTCCAGCGGATCCAGGCGAGCCTCTACGAATTCGTTCAGGCTGAAGTAATGAGCGTTTCATCCGCCAAAACCGCAATCGCGAACATCCGAACTTCAACTGAGTTGCAGGCCGCGGCCGCGGCGGAATTCGTCATCGAAGCCGTTCCGGAGGACATGGAGCTCAAGCGCAACACATTTTCTAAACTCGACGGTATTTGTTCTGCTGACACCGTACTCGCTACTTCCAGTGGCCATCCCGCCAGTGCCGTCGATAAATGCGTCGAACGGAAAGAACGCGTCATCGCAACGCATTTTTGGTATCCGCCCCAACTACTTCCTCTCGTTGAGGTATGTGGCAGCGCTGCCACATCCAAGGCGGTGGTCGAGCATACATACTCGATTCTTAGCGGTATCGGAAGGACGCCTGTTGTCATCGATCGCGAAGTGCCCGGATTCATCGGCAATCGCATCCAGTTCGCGGCACTTCGTGAGGCTTGGGCCCTTTGGGCTAAGGGCATTGCTTCGGCCGAAGCAATTGACTCGGTCGTCCGGCATTCGATCGGCCGACGGCTTGCTGTGACCGGACTAATTGAATCAGCGGATCTAGGCGGGCTTGACACGATGTATCATTTCGCTCGATACCTGGCACCGAGGCTAGACAGTTCTTCTGAGCCACCCGAGCAGGTTGCGGCTTTAGTCCGTGCTGGCGATTGCGGACTTCGCAGCGGCAGAGGCGTCTACGATTGGACCGAACGAGACGGCTCTGCGCTGCTGTCAGAACGGCGCCGAGAATTGATGCGATGGCTGAAAATTGACGACAGGTCTTTCGGATAGCGCGCTCGCACTGGCGCAGTAATCTCACGTCAACTAAGTGAAAGGCGATCGCTTAGTAGGCGCAGAACCTTCAGGCTTCCCTCAGTCTAATTTGCGGCAAGGTTGTTTAGAGACGTCTGCCCGACGACGAGGAGAATGCAAATTCCCTAACTATTATCTTCGATAGACAATCTCTGCTTCGGCTTGAATGAAACCATGGCGTCGATTCGAGCTAGATGTTTAGTCTGCGCCGTGCTGGAGCGGATTGAGTGTGAATCGGTTTGGCACCGTCGGCCAGGCCTAGCAGATGAATCCGCAGAGTGTGAGTCCTTTGAGAGCTTTAAGTCGCTGTGCGAACCTGCAGGCGTTGACAAAGTCTAAGAGGTAGCTGCGGAACTCGGCGTGCGTCTCATAGTGGAAGCGCGTGAGACCGTGGCGTTCTCGGTCGTCTGTTCATGGGCTCGACCCGGCCAAGGTCGACGAACGACGCTGTGCTCCTGAAGGTCAGGAACGGCAGAGCCGGCCGCTCCTCACTATCTACGCGATCGTATTTTTCGATGCAATGCGCGTCAAAATTCGGGACGAGGACTGGTCAAGAACAAGGAGGTTATGTCGCGCTGCCGTACAACAGCGAGCGACGGCGCTATGGACGTATTCAGGCTCTGGATCGAGCAGACCGGAGGCGCGAAGTTTTGGCTGCAGGTCGTCAACGACTCAAGACACGCAGCGTCAACGACATCCTGGCGTTGTGGTCGACGGCTGGAGGGTTTCCCAGAAGCGAGGACCACGGTCTATCAGAAAACGCTGGTGCAACCCTGCATCGTACACCTGAGCCGCAACAGCCTCGCCTTGGTCTGACCGCCAGGCGATCCTGCCCTCGATTGAAGGCGATCTAGTTGGCCGAGTGCGCGGAAGCGGCGTTGCTGCGGCTTTTAGTCGATGCGGAATGGGGCAAGCCCTTCTGGAGTTGCCCCTGTTAGACCGGACACTCGGCTGGTTTGAGTGATGCAATGTACTCCCGCGGTGAGCGGTAGCCCAGCCGGGAGTGTGGGTGTTCTGAGATGTAATCTTCCATCCATTGGTCGATCCGCTGCAGCGCGGTGCTCGCGTCAGGGATCGGGTTCACACGAACATAGTCACGCTTGAAGGTCTCACGAACGCCTCGGCCATGCCGTTGCTCTGGGGCTTTCGACCGGCGTGAAGCAGGGCTCGAGGTTCAGGGCCGCGGCAATCTCAAGGGTGCGATAGGCGGCGAAGATCGATCCATTGTCGGTCAGCCATTGCACCTTGCGTGGAGCCCGGATGTCGGCGAACCGCTGCTCCACACAGTGGACCATCATGTCCCGGATCATCTCGCCGGAGATCCCGGCGGTTGTGGCCACCCAGCTGATGACCTCGCGGTCATGGCTGTCCAGGGCAAAGGCAACCCGCACGAACTCACCGTTCCAGCAGGTGAACTCCAGCGCGTCCGAACACCAACGCTCATTGGAGCGGCTTGTCATGATCGTTCCGTCATGCGCCCGCGGGAGGCGGCGCCCTGTATGCCGGGCCAGCAACAAGCCGCTCTTCTTCATGAGCCGGTAGACGCGCTTGGCGTTGACAGGGCCATGGCCGGCGGATCGCCGCTCGCGCTTGAGGAGCGCGGCGATCCGCCGGTATCCATAGCTCGGGCGGCTATCCACCAGGCGCCGGATATCAGACGTGAGCGCCGCATCCCCGGCGCGGGTCTGGGGACCATGCTTCGGACGCTTGCCACCCGCTCGCTCAACCAGGTTGGAACGCGCCACCCCGAGGGTCTCTGCGATCCGTTTCACGGGGTATCCTCCGGTGCCTGCGATCGCGACAGCAAGGTCGGTTTTTTTACCCGTGCAAGGTCAAGAGCCTCCTTGAGGATCTCGACCTCCATGGTCTTGCGGCCCAGCAGGCGTTCGAGGTCTCGAACCCGTTCCTCCAGCCGCCGGACCTCGGACGCGGCGACCACATCCTCGTCGGCCCGCACTGCTTCCTTGCCCCTTCACTCATTAGCCGTCTCCATCGGAAGACCAGGCTCGGGGAGAGCCCATAGCGACGAGCAACATAGCTGATCGACATGCCCGGTTGCAGCGTCTCGTTGACGACCAAGAGCTTCTGCTCCGTCGTAAACCGCCGCCGGCGGGCAACGCCGGTGATGATTTCCACCTTCGAAAACGTCTCGGACATAGGCGTACGCCTAGGACTAGGCCTAGCTCCTCCGGCTAACGCCGGTGTCCGGTTAAAACGGGGTGCAGTTCACCTTCCCCGCAATCAGCCAAATCTGGCACAATGCGGAGCAAGTGTGCCGTTTTTCGCGTTTGCGCCGGCCATTCGCTAAATGATCTACACCACCAATGCAGTCGAGGCGTCGGTGCAGTGACGATATCTGCGCCGGTGTAACTAACAGATTGGGGATCATCGGTGATGTACCCACCGAGCCCGTGATTGAGGGTATTCCTCGTAAGCATCGTCTCGTCCCCTCAGCGTTCGACTGGCAGGTCGAGTTCGGCGGCAAGTGCCTCCAGCGAATCGCCGATGATTGCGATCATCTCGCTGATCTGCTCCCGCGTGATGATCATCGGCGGCGCCACCATGAAATTGTCGCTCTCAATACCACCCTTGACTTTGCGACCATACATGATCAAGCCGCGTGCATAGGCTAGGTCGAGTAGGCGCTGCGTCACCCGGTGGGCTGGGTTGATCGGCGTCAGCGTTTCGGGATTAGCTACCATTTCAGCGCCGAGAAGTAGGCCCTTGCCACGCACGTCGGCGATAAAGGGGAAGCGCTTTTGTAGCGCCTTTAATTCGCCAATCAGCACATCGCCCATTGCGGCGGCGTTGGCGATGAGGTCGAGCCTGTCCATTTCGCTGAGCACGGCAAGACCAGCAGCGCAGGCAAGCGGATTGCCGGCATAAGTGTGGCTGTGCTGGAAGCCCCCAGAGCCAAGCAGCGGCTCGACCAGCCACATTGGTGCGGCCAGCGCGCCGAGCGGCGCGTAACCCGAGCCAAGTCCTTTTGATAGCGCGACAATATCGGGCCTGGAACTCCAGTGGTCGCCTCCAAGGAATTTACCAGTACGCCCAGCGCCGCTCACAACCTCGTCATGGATGAGCAGGATGCCATAGCAATCGCAGATCTCGCGGATACGCACATAGTAACTGTCAGGCGCGACAAGGGCTGCCGTAGCGGCTCCGCCGATGGGTTCCATGATGAAAGCGAGCACGTTTTCGGGGCCCTCGGTGAGGATTTTTTCCTCAAGTATGTTGGCATAACGTAACCCGCGCTGTTCCATCGAAAGGTTGTCGCGGTCGCGCCAGGCGGCCGGCGCCGGCACGGTCGGCATCACGCGCATAATAGGCGTGAAAGTTTCGGCAAGTGCATCGTCGCCGGTAACAGAAAGCGAGCCAAGGGTGGCCCCGTGAAAGGATGGAAAACGGGTGATCACTTTCCAGCGCTTGGGCTGGCCGGTTGCGACTGCCCACTGCCGCGCCAGCTTGATACAGGATTCGGTGGCTTCCGAGCCGCCGGATACGAAGAAGATGCGATCCATGCCCTCGGGAAGCTTACGCGCCAATTTCCGTGCCAGTTCTTCCGCGGGCTCGTTCTCGAAGTGCAGCCGATAAGCGAAGGTGGTCTTGTCCATCTGCCGCTTCATGACTTCGAGCACGGTTTTGTTTGAATGGCCGATATTGACGACCATAGGTCCGCTCGATCCATCGATGAAGCGGCGACCGTCCTTAGTCCAAAAATAGATACCTTCGGCGCGGTCGACGACCGGCCGGCGCAGATTGGAGAGATAGAACAGATGGGACGGCGGTCGCGCGTTAGTGTCATGTGAGCGCTGAAGCAATCGTGGCATGTCGGCGTTTCGATCGGGCAACTTCACGCATCCTGGCAGCATCGAAGGCTAGTCGATACCAATCTAGAGCGTTCTTCGCACCTCTCATTGCTGGTAGGAATTATGCTCTCCATCTTTGCGTCTGGAGAAACAGGCGTAAGTACCTGCGTTTCAGTTGCGCGCCGAGGCGCCGCGGCTCGCTCTGCGGCGCCTGTCACGAGGAGATCAAGTTTTTAAATCAATACAAGGCGCCAAGGATTAAGGCCTCTGGCTCAGTTGAGTGGCATCTGGCCCTTGCCGGCGGCATCTCGCAGGGAGTGACTACGGAATGAGAGAGCGCACCCGGCTCGCTAGACGAACGCGCGCACGAAAATTCAAGAAAGATTACCGGGCGCGCGGTCTGAATATTTGATCGCGCGTAACCGCTTAGAGCACAAAAGCGAAGGAAACTTGCAGCGTTTTTAACTCGCACTGCGCGACGAAAAAGGGCGCTAGTGAGGCGTGCTGTCCAAGCCAACGTCTCTCGTTGGTTAGCGTTTGGAAGCTCATCGACCGAATCATCCAGCTCGCTCGCGCCATCAAGCGCCCACGATGAGCGGTGGGTGTTAGTAGCCTGGAGGTGATGCTACTTAGTCGAAAGTTGCACGCGCCAATGCGCGAAGACCTGCGCTCGTTTCATAACGGGTACCGCGACACCTCGCCCGGCTTGCTGATGGAGCAGGTAGGCGGGGTCCGGTGGGTGAGACACTCAATCCTCGGACGGAGCCTCAATTGGAATAGCAAATCCTGCTTTTACCCGGTCCATGACCACCATGGTCTTGAAGCCCTTGATATCGGGGTTCTCACGGAAAAATCGCCGCGTGAACTGCTCATAGTCGTCCATGGTGCGTGCGGTTATGTATAGGACAAAGTCAGCATCGCCTGTGACGTAAAACCCATTGACGACTTCAGCGGATGACTTGATCGCCTTTTTAAACCTGTCGATGATGTCCGAGCGCTCTCGTTCCAATGTCACCAGCACTAGCATCTGAATAGGTCTTCCGACCGCCTTGGCCGAAACGATCGAAACGTCAGCCTCGATAATGCCGTCCGACCGAAGCCTCTTTAGCCTGCGTTGACAGGCGGTAGCGGAAAGCCCGGCCAGTTCGCCAATCGTCTCGGATGTGAGACGGTTATTCTTTTGCACGATCTCCAGGATGTGAGCGTCGATTCGGTCGTACCTCATAACAAGCTCCAGGCTTAAGAGGAGATCCTGCAAAAGATCGCCAACTTCCGCAGAAAAACATCTAAAATCAGACAAATGTCGTCGAAAACGCTCTTTATGACATCAGTATCGTCGATCTAACGGCAATTACAAGAAATATGCTGCATGGCTTGTAAAATGCCCTTCGAAACGCCCTTCGTCCCGTAATGCAGACTTCTCTAAGATAAGCGTCAGCTGGGCGCACAGCAGGCGTCGCTCCGCAGCAGTTGGGGAGTCGACGAGACTTGAGCTTGGCGATGCATCTCGGTGTTTCGGGACGACGTGTCGTTGGATCGGGTTGGTTTTACGCTCGGGTGGGCGGGGCGGAACGGCTTTGGCGCGCTCGATTCGCTCCGCGCAAAGCTGCGTCCTGCCCCTAAATGCCACGGCACTTCACGGTGTGTGCTGCGTACGCCTTGCTAAGAAATGACGTCGTTCATGCGGCCCCATCTGGTCGGCGTCAATTCGGGAACGGTCGCAACAACTGCGTCATACAAGGCTTTCGGAAGCAACGTACCAAGTGGTCCACAGGGGCTTACCTAAGCAATGAATTGCGGGAAGCACGTCGCCCGGTACTGAAGGTCGCATCATCCTTCGAGAGCGACTGCAAAATCCGCTTCGGCGCTGTCAATCGACATGCTCCCGCCCCGATATCGGCGGGAGCATGGACCAGGACCCACTCAACAGGATCAGGGCACGGATTCGCTCAGCCGAGTATTGCTGCGATCTGCGGCAATGACATCAGCGATCATTTCAGCTGTGACAGCGGATAATGTCCAACCGAGATGGCCATGGCCGGTGTTGTAGAAGATATTCGAGCGTTTGCCTCGGCCAACCCGCGGCATCATGCTAGGTGTCATAGGACGCAAGCCCGCCCATGGCACCACCTGCGCGGTGGATACATCCGGGAACGATCGCTCCACCCACCGTATCAGGGGCTTAATTCGGTCCCAGCGGATATCGCGGTTTTCGCCATTAAATTCGGCGGTCCCGGCGACCCGGAAGCGATCCTCTCCTAACCGGCTGGTCACGATCTTGGTAGCCTCGTCCAGGAGGCTGACACGAGGCGCAGCCTTTTGGCTCGTTTCGTCTCCCAGCTCTACCGTGATGGAATAGCCCTTGACGGGATAAATGTTTATGTTGTCCCCCAGCATTGAAGCAATGCGGCGGCTGCCGACTCCCGCGCAAACCACTGCGCGTTCGGCATTGAGTTCTTCCTTCAACGAACCTCGTTTCCAGTGTACGACCACACCGTCTCGATCGGACCGAATGCCGCAGATATCTGCATCAAAGACGAAGCGTACGCCCCCTCGCTCGCAAGCCGCAGCGAGGCCGCGCGTGAACTTGTGAATGTCGCCGGTTGAGTCAGACGGGGTAAAGAAGCCACCATAATACTGATCGCGCAGAGCTGGCTCTATTGCAAGCATTTCAGAGGGCGTCACGGGACGGCGATCCAATCCGCCTTTGAGCAGCAACTGATTCACGCGAGAGGCCGCATCGAAGTCGGACTTGCTCGAATAAACGTGCAAAATTCCTCGCCGCTCCAAGTCGAAATCGATGCTCTCCCGATCGGCTAGCTCAAAAAGATGCTTGCGAGCAGCTATCGCTAGCTTCGTCGTTTCGATCGTGTTGTGGCGGTAGTTTCGAATCTGGCTTACGAACTCTGCCAGCCAAGTATATTTGTGAAAACTGGGCCTTGGGTTCAGCAACAGTGGTGCGTCTTTGCGCAGCATCCACCTCAAGCCTTTTACGATCGTTGCGACGTTATTCCAGACCTCGGCATTGCTTGCCGATAATTGGCCGCCGTTCGCAAACGAAGTGTCCATCGCCGGATAGCGCTGGCGATCAAAGACTGTCACCGAATAGCCGCGGCGGGCCAGGGCATAGGCAGTTGTAACTCCGGTAATACCGGATCCAATAATGACGATCGTGCTCATCGTGCGCTCCAAGACAGGGTTGAACGAACGGTGAAATGGCTTCGCCATGTCTCCGTCCCCAAATCTGTCCGTGCACCTGAGAGCTTTCTCCGCAATCCGCGTGGATTACGGTCCCCTTCGGTGGGTGCTGACCGGCACCTCTCTCCAGATCGTCCTCGGTGTGCGGTCCTGGGCCTGAGAGTTTCCTTGGGGAGTTGCTCCGTCGGCGGTGATACGCCTTTGCAGGCTTATCGCGCTCTCCCGCACACCATCATCAGACACGATGACAGTCTCAGACGCACTCACTCCCTGTCAAGCCGCGATGAATCGTCGGATCCAAAAATCGGCGGCGTAAGCGGCAACTCGATGTTTGCCCAAGCTCCCCACCAAGATTAGCAGGTGGCTTATTGCCAGGTACTATGCTGATCTCGCTTTTTGAGGATTGCATTCGCTGGATGTCCCAGTGGTTTCCATCGAGCTATCCGCGGCTAGCGCAGAAATACTGCGGGATCCTGAAAAGAACGCACAATGTTTGCGTGGCGACGCTCTAATAAATATGCGGTGGTGTAGGACCCTACAAAGCTAGTGCCTTTCATGCATCTCTTTCAAAGTCGAGCCAAAATGGAGGCCTGCACGCCTGAGGCGATCGCTATGCTCGATGAGGGGCTCTTCACACCACTTTCGTCGACGTCTGTGGCATATGGCGGCAGGATTCGACCTTGTTCGTCGCGCAACCAGGTTAAGTTCGTTGCTGGTCCGGCGATCCGCTGCCGCGTTTTTCGTTTCGCGCGATTTCCAGTCCATGCTCCGCCAAACATGCCGGCCGCAACAGGGCCCAGTTTGCGGGTGGCGCTGCTGTGACGCTATTCGGGCTTGAGTTAATCGCCTCCCGCGCGCTCGCTCTCGCCCTGCAAGCTCGCAGTTCCGGGCGAAGAGCAGGGTGTTTTCCGACAAAATCGAAAAGACGACGGCGCCAAGTTGAAGATAGACGTCCCACGCTCTCGATCTGCTTAGAACTCGGCGGAGGACCTCGATGAGACATGCCGTCTTTGTCTTCTGCGTCGATGGAGAAAAGGACCCGGTCGCGGGGCACGTTCTGGATGCTCTCAAGGCGGATTGCGCTCTAGTTCCAACGAGTTTTGAAGTCGATGGGCACTCCGTCCGCGAAGTTGCTGGCTTGCATGATGCCAGAATTTCGATCGTGGCCACGAACGAGGTCGTAAGTAACGACTATGCGCGCTACGCGCCAATGTTCAATGATCGGTTCGGTGATGCCAACGTTATTGGCATCGTGAACTGGCACGAGGGCGCCAATGCGCCAAACGCAATCTTCTCGGTTCAAACGACCGGCGATCTGGGCACGGGGACCTTCAGCGCGGTCGACCCTCGGATTACGCGGGGACTTCTTCTGGCGATCGAAGCCGAGCGGGTCGCTTCCGGTCTTGACCCCTATCGCACTTATCTCGAGGCGACTCATTGGTCGGGCGTCAAGGCTGGTGATGCTGGTACCCGTCTCGCTGACCTGCCACCTTCGGCTGTCGATGTCGAGATCGGAAGCTCGCCCGAAGATTGGGCACATCCTCTTGCAGCTCGAGTGCTGGCGCGATCCCTACTGCGAATTTTCGATCGTATTGAGGAACCGGTACATTCCGTGCTCTGCATCGGAGGTGTTCACTTCGAGCCGAGCTTCACGAACGCGGTATTGCAGTCGCGCGATCGACCCGCGATCGCGGCTAGTCACGTCCTACCAAACCACTGGCTCGTGTCGGACGGCTATGACCAGGAAAGCCGTTTGATCGACCTGCGAGCTTGCGTGCGATCCATTGTAGGCGGAATTCAAAGCATCGTTCACCACGACAAGCTGAAAGCTCCTTACAAAGGTCTTGTTCGCCTGCTCGCAGAGGAGCTCGGTATTCCGATGCTTTCGCATAAAAAACTGCGCGCGGCTGTTCCGAAGGATATTGTCGAATGAGCGCGCGAGGGCGGCCATCTGCTGTCGAGCCGGCATATAAATTGTCGGTTGTCCTGCGATTGACGTGTTTCTCTGGAGAAGAGCGATGAACGGTATGGGGATGGATTCGATTAGGACCATTCAGTATGATCCCTTTCCCTGGATCGAATACGAGGGTCGCGTCGAGCGCGCGCGGCGTTTGATGAAACAGCATGCCATTGACGCGCTTCTGGCGACGTCCGAACACAATTTGCGATATTTCATTGGTGAGCCTAGTACGACCCCGCAGCAGACGACCCGGCCGCGATTTCTTCTCATTCTTTCGTCAGCTGACCCCGTTGCAATCGTCCCGGAGGGAATTGACCAGTTTTACAGAGACACGACCTGGGTAAAAAATTGCCGGAGCTGGCCTAGCCCAAATCCGAAAGATGAGGGTGTGTCCGCCCTTGCACGAGCGGTGTGTGAATTACTGCCGGAGCACGCTAGGATCGGCGTAGAGCTTGGCGCGGAGAGTAGGCTTGGCTTCCCCGCGGGAGATTTCTTGCGTGTAGCCGACGCGATCAAGCCTCGAACGTTCGTCGACGCATCGGATCCGATTCTCACCCCCTTGCGAATGATCAAGTCTCCGCTTGAAGTCGGCAGAATTGGAACCGTATGTGGCCTTGTGTCGGACGCATTTGAAGGGCTCGCAACAAAGCTACGCCTTGGAATGACGGAACGCGAGGCCTGTCGCCAGTTCGAATTCGAATGTTTCAGTCGCGGTGTCGAGAAGACAAGCAAGATAGTGGGTGTTTCTGGCCGCGGGGGATACACGCGTCCTTACGGTGTTCCGACCGACAAATTTCTGTCGGATGGAGACCTACTGTTTATTGATGCCGGCTGCCTGTTCGATTTTTATTGGAGCGATTTCGATCGACACTTTGCTTTCGGTGCGCCTGATCCGCACACCCAGGATGCCTATCAGGTCGTTTGGGATGCCACCGAAGCGGGAATTGCGGCCGCTAAACCTGGCATTCCGATCTCTGATGTCTGGAGCGCAATGTCAGCCGTACTAAATGGCTCAAACAATCGCGGTAAAGCCACCAACATCGGCCGAATGGGACACTCCATGGGCTTATGGATGCCGGAGTTACCGTCGGTCCAACCGGACGACAAGACAATACTAAAGCCAGGCATGATCGTTAATATTGAACCGAGCACCTCATATCCCTCATATTTTGACGGATCACCGAAGCTGATGCTGCATGAAGAGGTGGTTGTCGTGACCGAAACTGGCTCGCAGTTGCTCACGTCTCGTGCTCCGCGAAAAATGCCAGTAGTGGCCATATAACAAATAAGAAGAAGAGCATGGCAGAAGGGAAGGGCATGCCGAGCTCTCGCCGTAGGCCTGAAGCGGTCATGACGTCTCACTGGCGTTTTAGCTCTGTGTCTCAATGGCCGCACGAGAGTGTGGGATATCAGCGAGCCGGCCTAAGAGACTACGGCAAGTTGGAATTCACGAGTAGAGTGCAGAAGCCCACACGGTGTGTGCCCAATAGATGCGACGTCCTGCCATGACGTCTCTACATTTTGCTTATGGCGTGCTCCATTACAAAAATTTCAGAATGCGAGCGACTACAGCAAAAATTGCGCGGGGCCGCTTCACGCGTACGCACCGAGACTCCGCCGCGCGCTCGAACGGTGCTGTATCATAATGGATTCGGATTTTAAGGTCTGACATGCATAGTGTTGATCAGTTTCGTGATTTGCAGGGAGAGGTAACGGCGTGGCGCCGCTATCTTCACGAAAATCCCGAGCTTGACTTTCAGGTACACAATACGGCGAGGTTCGTCGCCGAGAAGCTCGCCTCGTTCGGTATCAATCACATCGAAACGGGGATAGCTGAAACCGGCATCGTTGCATTGATTCAAGGGAAGGGTGGACACGGTCCTACCATTGGATTGAGGGCCGACATGGATGCGCTGCCGATCCTCGAAGCCTCAAACAAGCCGTGGTCCTCGAAAGTGCTGGGTAAAATGCACGCATGCGGGCACGATGGTCATACGGCCATGTTGTTGGGCGCAGCGAAATATCTTGCTAATACGCGCAATTTCAAAGGCTGCGTCGCCTTGATTTTTCAGCCGGCAGAAGAAGTGGAACTCCCTTCCGGCGGCCTGAAAATGGTCCAGGTAGGAATCATGGACCGTTTCAGCATCTCCAAAGTTTTTGGGATGCACAACGCTCCGGGCACCGAGATCGGCAAGTTCAGCATTTGCCATGGACCGATCATGGCCTCGCAAGACGATTTCGACATCCTCGTAAAGGGTCGGGGCGGCCATGCGGCCAAGCCGCATGAGACCATCGATCCAGTCGTAATTGCCGCACAGATCATCGTCGGCTTGCAAATGCTGGTCTCGCGGAACACGAATCCAATCAAGTCTCTCGTCATCTCAGTGACGAAGTTGAATGCCGCCAACGCCTACAACGTCATTGCCGATCAAGTCGAAATGGCCGGCACTGTTAGAACCCATGTTCCGGAGCTGCGAGACTTTGCCGAACGCCAGATCATGACAGCTGCCCAAGGCATCGCGCGCGGATTCGGCGCGGATATCGAGTTCAAATATCGTCGATCGGTCCCGGTGACCTTCAACCACACCGTAGAGACCAATCTGGCGATCAGGGCGGCACGCGGTCTCGTTGGGTCCGCATCTGTGTACGAGAGCATCAAACCAGGTATGGGGGCCGAGGACTTTGCCTACATGCTTGAGGCACGCCCGGGCGCTATGATTTTCATTGGCAACGGGCCGACTGCAGGTGTGCATAACCCTGCATATGACTTCAACGACGAAGCATTGCCATATGGCATCGGCTATTGGGTGAATTTGGTTGAGACATTGCTGGCTATCTGAATCACCCGGTTTGTCTCGATTCATCTCGGCACCCAAAGCCTTGGCGATTGGCAAAACTACACCAGATAAATGTGGCTAGCTTGGATTACCGTAAGCGTTCAGCCGTCACCCTATTGATGCCGGCTTGACGCCTTGCGGAAGCGCCACGGCATGAGGTCGCCGATTCTGCTATTGGGATGGCCTTCGATGATCACCTGGAGCGTTTCGGCAAGGTAGGCTGCCGGATTGACGTCGTTGAGCTTGCAGGTGGCGACGATCGAGGCAAACAAGGCCCAGTTTTCTGCCCCGATTTCCGCCATCCCGCCAGTCTGCTTGACCAGGAAAAAACGCTCTCTTCGCCGGTCATGCGCCGCCGCAGCGGGCGCAAACGGGCGCCGGCACGAGGGCGCCAATGGCGATCCCTCAGGGATCGAACCAGCGCTGGAGCATCGACTTCCTGTCGGATGCCTTTGTCGACGGCCGGCGCTTCCGCATCCTCGCGGTCGTCGACGACTTCGCCGCGAATGCCTGGCGCTGGTCGCCGACACCTCGCTGCCGGGTCTGCGGGTGGCCCGTGAACTCGAGGTCAATCGCCTGGCGTGATCGTCCGGTCATGTGCGTCTCCGACAACGGCACCGAGCTGACCGGCATGGCGATCCTGCGCTGGTGCCATGAGATGCGGATCGAGCGGCACTATATCGCCCCCGGCAAGCCCACCCAGAACGCCTTCATCGAGAGCTTCAACGGCCGCCTGCGCGACGAACTCCTCAATGAGACGCTCTTCACTTCGCTGGCTCAGGCACGTGCCGCAATGAGCACACGGAAAGACGACTACAACAACGTTCGCCCGCACAGCTCGCTCGGCCACCTCACCCCGAGCGAGTTCGCCGATCGTAATGCTCCCCGACCGCAACGGAGCAGCGCGCTGCTCTATGCCGAGGGCTCCGCGCCCCGTTGCTCCACCGAGCCCGTTGGGCTCAAATGTCACCGGAACTCTTCAGCGGATGAAAGTTGGGGCTCAGGTCACGTTCTCGACCGGGGTGGTGTCGAGTTCGAGACGCCCGTCTTCAAGGAAGCGGCTCAGCCCCTGCCAATGATTGAGCGCATAGCGGATGTCCTCGGCGAGCGCCGAGCCGCTGGAGATCATCGACAGCTGCTTCTCGAACCACAACTTCAACACGGCGACCATCGGCTGCGAGTGCTCCTTGCGCGCTGCTAGGCGGACGTCCGGCGGTGAGCCGCGCGCCATGGCTTCGATGGCATAAAGCTGCGCGATGTGCCGCACGGCGGCCTCGGCGATCGGCGATTTGTTGTTGCGGACCAATTTGACAAAGCGCCGGCGCAAATGGCGCCAGCAATGCACGAGCGTCCACGGCTCTTGCGGCCGATCGACGTCATAGCCGTCATAGGCATCGCATTGCAGGAAGCTTCCGCCAAAGCCGTCGAGGAACTGCTGCGCGAAGGCACCGCTGCGACCGGGGGCATATCTGAACAACACAATTGTGGACTTGGACCGCTGTGGCCGCGGTCGTCCGATGCGATCGCCCAGAAGTAGCCTTTCTTCGTTTGACCTTGCCCAGAATCAAGCACCGGCGCTGTGGTCTCATCCATGAACAGGCGATCCGCCATGCCAGATGGCGACGCTTGTGGTCCGCAATGGGTTGAAGATGGAAGCAGGCGCGACCGGACCGGTTGCCCAGTATCGCCCGATCAAGCCGGATGCCCTGGCGCGCATAGATCTCGGCCTGACGATAAAACGGCGTGTGGTCACCAAACTTGGAGACGATCACGTGCGCGATAGCCGCTTCGGTCCGCAGCCCGCCGGGCACGACGTGCTCCGGTGCGTGCGCCTGCAAGACGGGGCCCGAGCACCGGCGACAGATGTATTTCGGGCGACGCGTGATCAGCACGCGCCATTGCGCCGGGATCACGTCAAGGCGCTGGCTGATGTTCTCGCCGATCATCGTCATGGCCCCACAACCGCACGAGCAGAGCGTGCTTAACCCGTTCCACCGGCAAATGGGCAGGCAAGCAGCCTCGGTTGCGACGAGAGCCTTGATCCGGATCGCTACGCGATCGGCCCTTGATCACAGCCGCGGCTCTCTCCTGCGCCGCGTCCAGGATCCCTTGGGCGATCTCCACGTCTTCCAACGGCAAATGATACTGATCTGGCCGCAGCTTCTCGGACTTCGCGCCGAACCTGTCGTGGCGCAATTCGCCGAGAATGACCTCCAGCCGACGCCGTGCTTCCTCCGCCGCCGCCAGCGCCGCCTGATGCTCGCTCAAGGCCGCCTGCGTTTGCGCCAAAAGCGCTTTGAATTGTTCATTTTCGTCGCGCAGCGTCGCGATGCTCATGCGCTATTTCGAGCACATCGCCGCCGCGCGTGCCACGTTCAAAATAGAAGCCGAGTCATTCGGCCGCAGTTATCCAGCCGCCTGAGGACGCCGCGCTTCTTCCGGGCGGACCAATCTCCAATCCAGCCCCTCGAACAAGGCCGCGAACATCGCCGGCGATATCCGCATCACGCCGTCCGCGATCGTTGGCCAAACAAACTTGCAACCTTCGAGGCGCTTGTGCACCAACACCAGGCCCGTTCGATCCCAGACCTAAATCTTGATCCGGTCCGCTCGTTTCGATCGGAACACGAAGGCTGCGCCGCTGAACGGGTCGAGACGAAGCATCTCCTGCACCTTCGCTGCAAGCCCATCATGGCCACACCGGAAGTCGATCGGCCGCGTCGCGATGTAAATCTTCAGATCAGAACCGGCCGCGATCATCGTGACGCTCGCACCGCACGGATCACCCGGGACAACTGCTCGGCATCGATGGCCGTATCTGTCCGCAGCACGACATCACCGATCGCGATCTCAAGCTTGATCGCCGGAGCCTGACGCTCCTCTAACGCAGGTTCCACGACCAGCGGCGCAAATGTCGGCGGTGACGCCTCACACAGCGGCAACATACCTCGCTGTCGAAACCGCCGTCGCCAATCGTAGATCTGCCAGCGCGTCGCTCCGTGCCTGCGCGCCATCTCGGATACCTGGGCGCCGGGCAGCAGACTCTCAGCAGCGATCCGGGCTCTCTCTGCTTCCGACCGAATTCGACGTCCTGAGGGCCCTTCAAGGATTTCCAACCGGCTCACCGACCCCGCCGATGAGACGTCCAAATGGACGTCCTTTTTTCTGTCGAAACCATTACAAACCTCCGTCCAAGCCGGAGGCTTCTTCGCACAGCTATCCAGATCCCGAAGCAAGGGTTTTGGCTGGGCGCTTACGAATTACCGAACCAAGCGCGCTTTAATGACAGAGTGCAATCAGGTGGCGCGCTCGATTTCTACGCGTTCTGACCGTATAGTCTTGCCTCAATGTATTTGGGCCATGCCGGAGAAGCGATCTTGCGCTCCCGCCGTGAATTGATCTCTTACGGAAGACTGATGTTGGAACTCCTAGCCAGGGAGCTTAGAGCTAGGGTGTGACGGTTGGCTTGTTAAGGTCCGACCTTGCTGATCGGAATGCTGCAATTACTCTTTCGATGTCGTCCGCACTGTGGGCGGCACTTACCTGCATGCGGATCCGCGCAGCGCCTTCCGGGACAACAGGATACGAGAGCGGAACGACTAGAATGCCATGCGCACGCAAGAATTCAGCAATCTGGACCGCCGCTGCTGCGTCCCCGGTCATAACGGGCACAATTGGGTGATCGTTGCCCAAAACATGAAATCCAAGGCCGCTCAATCCTTGTCGTAGCTGACCTGTGCGAGCAGAGAGATTCTGCCTGAGATCGTCTGCGCTTTCTGCCAAGTCGATTGCGGCCAACGAAGCCTCACAAATTGCAGGCATCAGTGCGTTTGAAAAGAGGTATGGGCGCGCACGCTGTCGCAACCAGGAAATGATCTCACTACGGCCTGAGACGTACCCGCCAGATGCGCCGCCAAGTGCTTTGCCGAGCGTACCGGTAAGAATATCAATTTGATCTTCCAGCCCGTACTGCGCGGGTGTTCCCCGTCCTTCTGGCCCGATAAACCCCACAGCATGAGAGTCATCGACCATGACCAACGCGCCGTGACGTTTTGCAAGCTCGCAAATACCTGGAAGATTCGCCGCAGCGCCATCCATGGAAAATACGCCATCGGTCACAACGAGCACTGTTCGGCAGTGACTTGCCTCGCGTATAGCGTGCTCTAGTTCGTTCATATCATTGTTGGCGTAGCGAAATCGCTTCGCCTTGCAGAGCCGAATTCCATCTATGATGCTTGCATGATTCAGACGATCGCTGATTACCGCATCGTCAGCGTCAAGCATAGCCTCAAACAGTCCGGTGTTCGCATCGAAGCACGAACCGAATAGGATCGTGTCTTCCGTCCGAAGATAGCTGGAAAGCCTGTTTTCAAGTGATCGATGAACTGAGTGCGTCCCACAAATGAATCGCACGGACGACATTCCAAAGCCATGCCGTTCGAGACCTGCATGGGCCGCTCGCACCAGGGCTGGGTGATTGGCTAGACCAAGATAGTTGTTGGCGCACATATTCAGGAGATCGCGCTCACCGAGGGCGCGGAGGTGAACATGCGTTGACTGAGGCGAGGCGATCTCTTGCTCGATTTTCAGGAGTTTCCGCGATGATAGCTGATCGAGATTGTCACGAAGTCGCTGGCCAAAGAGCGAGCGCATGGTTCATTTCCGATCAAGCATAAATGACAGCAGTCGACCACGCCGGATCTGCGTGCTTTTGCCAGTATAGATCCATCAGCCGGCGCGTAACGGAGCCGACCTGCCCCTGGGCAATTTTAGTGTCGTCGATGCGGGTCACGGGCATGATACCGCCGGCTGTGGAGGTAATGAACACCTCATCAGCCGTTTTGATATCGTCACGGCAGATTTCTCCAGCGGTGGCGGGGAGCCCAATCTCAGCGCAAAGATCGAGGACGGTGCGACGCGTGATACCGGGCAGTACTCCAAAAGCGGGTGTCCTCAACGATCCATCTTTTACAAGAAACACATTGAACCCTGGCCCTTCAGCGACATGTCCGTTCGCATCTAGGATCAGCGCCGTCTCGGCGCCCTTGTCGTAAGCATCGAAAAGGCCCTTTACGAGATCGAGCCAATGATAGTTCTTGATCGTAGGATCGACTGAATTTGGCGGGATGCGAACGGTCTCGCTAATCGCGACGTGCAAGCCTCTTTCCAATTGTTCCTTGTTCGCGACCGAGCCATACGGAACAGCAAACGCAATGAAGCGATTCTCTGCTTGGCGAGGATCACGGCTGAATATCGGCGATGAGCCACGCGTGCAGATCATCTCAACGTAAGCGGATTTATGGCCAGACAAGGCGACGCATTGCTCGAGGATCGAGGCGATTTTCCCGCGGTCGTAAGGCAGTTTCATTCGAAGGCGTTCAACGCCTGCAAGAAAGCGGTCAAGATGCAAATCCAATCGGAAGAACCGGCCATTCCACACGTGGACGGTGTCGTAGGTCGCGTCCGAGTGGAGAAGACCCCAATCGAGCACAGAGATCTTGGCCTCGGACATTGGCAGGTATTGCCCATCCATGAAAGCGACTCCATGGGGGTAGCACCGTCGGTCGATGTGATGCTTATCAATCGCCGAAAGCACCGGTGAGAGCTCTGTCATCGGGGGCACTGGAAATAGGAGGGATTGAGACAAGGAACGAAGTCTTTCTTTAGGAAAACCAGCATCTCGGACATGGCGCTCCATCAAAGATGTCGAGGATCGGAACGGGGGCGGCCCACTGGACCTAGTCAGGTCGGATGCTAACAGTCTCACGAGCCGTATTCCCTCGATGTGGCACCTCGTCCGGCCTAAATTATGCGTCTGAACGTTATAGGCGAAGCTTTCACACGCACGAGTCGCTGTTTAATTGGCAACGTTCGTGCCGACCATTCGGCCGCCGTCTGACGGGGGGAATGAAGAGTTTAATCTGCCAGGGCTTTGCATGAAGCGATTTTGGCGACTATCGTAGACTTGGATGCGTCGCAATATGCGAGGCAGATCAACGAGAGTTCGGCCGCGCACGAAGTGCAAACCCTGATGCCGTCCCGGCCGGGCGGCGCGAAGGGCCTTTGGGCGCTTTTAGCACTGAGCTATCAACCGGGAATAAACTAAGAGTGTGGCGCGGACTCACCAAAACAATGGGTGTCTCTATGCGGACGCTCGGTAAACAAACTGGGTTATCAACCGCACCGAGGAGGTGGGGGAGTCGCGCAACATCGAACGGCGGGCGAACAGCCCGACGCAGCGGTCGAGTTTTGTCGCTCATCCGTGAAGCTTATTGCAAGAAATGAGGCGATGGTTAGCCAATAGGTGATGATGCAGTAGGAACATCTGTTCAGGAAGTGATCCCCAAATTGCTTAAATGTGTAAGGCACGCGCATCCCGACGAGCGCAAGCGTCGCCTCTCGCACAAGAGTGTTGTCCGCATTGAGAGCCATTGCTCCGCACCGCATACGGTCCAGCGAAAGTATGAGTGTCCAGCGTCCGCTAGGGCGAAGAGTGTTGTGCGCCCATTTCGGCTCGCTGACTGTCGTCAACGATCTTAAGGCTGCATTCGTTTTGTGAACGTGTTCGCGCAAAACTCGTTTGTTTTGCCTCCGTGCGCTCGTTTTCAGACCGCGAACCCAATGGCAAAAAGGGCGCGCTTGCTGCGGCATTTGCGCTGTCCCGATCTACTCGAAAGTTTAGATGCACCTCTGTTGGGTTCTGCAGGGGCTTCGGAGATGAATGCGTCAACTTGGGGATAAAAAACGCAGCAATTCTGCTCCGAACTGAGCATATTAGTGAACCTCAGCCCGGCGGGCGCGATATCATGCTGTTATTCGCATTATCGACAGAGGTGGGAGTAACTTCAGGCGAGGTGCCTGTAGATGGGCAGCGCTCAGCAGAGTTCGTTTCGCTCGTTGTGGTGATGTGCGAGTAGCGTCGCGCGGATTGCACTCGGAGTCGGTCCTGTGTAGCCGATAGTTGAAATCTCGAGAGAGTTCGAGGTGCGCTTGCGCCCATGTTGTACTCCGAGAGTAGAGGGTCAATGGTAGAGAATTCAAAGTTCAGGTCTGGGAAGCCGCTGCAGGTAGTTGGATTGTTGGGAGGCGGGACGATCGGGGGTGGCTGGGCCGCACGATTTGCCCTCAACGGAGTAAATGTGCGGCTTTATGATCCAGCTCCGGGGGCGCTCGAGCAGGTTCAAGAGACTTTGAATCATGTGCGCCGGATATACCAGCGATTGACGCGGGTGCCGCTGCCAAAGGAGGGCACTCTGACGCTTGCGAACTCGGTCCCGGACGCAGTGCGCGATGTGGATCTCGTGCAGGAGTCTGCGCCTGAGCGTTTGGGGCTCAAGCAGGAGCTGCTCGCGGCCGCGAGTCGTGCGGCGCCGCCTGAGGTTCTGTTCTGCTCCTCGACGTCGGGTCTACGTCCGACGTTGCTGCAGGCGAAAATAGAACATCCCGAGCGTCTACTCGTTGCGCACCCTTTCAACCCCTTATATTTGCTCCCACTCGTTGAGCTCTGTGGGGGGCAGCAGACGGCGGCGGATGCCATCGCGCGGGCGGACGAGATTTACCGTGGGATCGGTATGCACCCGCTCGTAGTGCGCAAGGAGGTTGATGGATTTATCGCTAACCGGCTTCAGGAAGCGATGTGGCGCGAGGCGCTGTGGCTGGTGCATGATGGCTTGGCGACTGTGCAGGAGGTGGATGACGCTGTCCGCTACTCCTTTGGCTTGCGTCGAGCGGTGGTTGGTCCTTTCCGGATGAGCGGTGGCGCGGCTGGAATTCGCCGCTACCTCGAGCAGTGGGGGCCCATGCTAAAATGGCCGTGGACGAAGCTCACTGAAGTCCCGGAACTCACCGCTGATTTTCTTGACACGCTGGCGGAGCAATCAGACGCGCAGGTGAAAGCGGATAATCTTTCAGGATGTGAGATGTTAGCGAAGCGCGATGAGGCGCTTGTGGCAGTGCTGCAGGGATTGCGCGATCAGGGATTTGGTGCGGGCGAGACCTTGGCGCGCTGGGAACAGGGGTTGCGAGACCGCGCCGCTGGTTAGAGATATTCGTGGCAGGTAGAACCCAAGTCTAGTAGTAGACATCGCCTTGCTCTTCATGAAACACATTCTTTCGCCCGGAACTGTGCCGAATTCGAAGAAATGCACCTTGCAGGGCTTCTATGGTCAATCGCACACGGCTTAGTTGGATATCCTCATGGCGTCGATTAGTACAAGTTGTCTTGGAATCCTTGACTTCGAGCGCGAGCCGAGCTGGGTAAGGCCCACGCCGCAGCCTGGTTCGCTAATGAGCGCGGAAACGTACGGCTTTCCCGTAGTCATCGAGAGCGTCAAAGGGTCTACGGTGGATCGCACGATGGGTGGCGATCTCACGCTTGTCCCGGCCTATGTCGCCGCCGCACGCAAGCTGGTCGAACAAGGTGCCGTGGCCATCGGCTCCAACTGCGGTTTTGCGATTCGCTACCAGACCGCTGTCGCGGCTGCCGTGGACGTCCCTGTGGTGCTATCATCGCTAGTCCTTCTGCCCGCTATGCTCCGCCAGTTGGCTCCGAGTACCCAGATCGGCGTTGTCACATCCGATTCGACTCTATTCGCTGAAGATCTCCTTGGCGTCACCGACCCAGCCGAGCGCGCAAGGATTGTCGTTGTTGGCATCGAAGGCGGCAACATGTCGCGGAATTCGGCGATGAACCGGCCGACTGAGCTCTCGGAGATCAGGCAAGATGTCGACACGTGCGTCAAGCGGTTGCTTGAGACAAATCCCAGGGTTGGTGCGCTGCTTTTCACCTGCACCCTTTTCCCGGCGATCACACCAGCAATACGTCGCAGGTTTGGTCGACCGATCTACGACATCTCGACCGCGTGCAGACTTGCTCTCGAATCTGCCGTCTCAGCAGGACTTGTGCACGCGCCGAAAGAGTAGGCCCGCGAAATTTGGCAGGAGCGGACCGCGTGACCTCCAGTTATTGCTGCCCCCCGCTCGATATCAATGGGACTTATTCGCGGGTCGATATGTTTTTGCAAGCCCGTTGCTCTAGCGTGCCGAGTAGACGTGGCTAACCGATTTGGAGCAGGGGCAATCCCTTTCCGCAGGAGAGTTCTATGTGAGGTTTGTACAGGCAGTACCCACGCGGTCAAGACGCGAACCATAGACTTTGACGTGATGGGTTTCCTGCTCTATCACGAGATGATCGATTGTCGCGATGGTACGCGAGCGGCGACAGCGGAGCACATGCAGCTCAACGTTCGAGTGGCGAGCAAGCCTGCCGTCCGTGCCGAGGTTCTCAAAACACTGCGTAAAGCCAGCCGATATCAAGGCGAAGGCATCCTGCGGAGCGTCAGTCGTGCCGCGACCCTCAGCGCCGGCGCGCGACGAGACCAACAAGTTTTTCTAAATACCGTCTCTAGACGGTTTCAACGGTACTAGTAGAGGAGCCACTGATGTCTCGAAAGGTCGTTCTGACGTGCGCAATCACTGGCGGGAATGCGGCAGTCGTTGCAAAGCATCCGCACATTCCCAAGACGCCTTCGCAAATTGCAGAAGCAGCCATTGATGCAGCGAAAGCAGGCGCTGCCATCGTTCACGTCCACGTCCGAGAGACAGACGGCACGCCTTCAAACCGTCTGGAGCTTTATGAGCAGGTCGTAAAGAAGCTCCGCGACTCGTCTACCGACGTTATCATCAACCTGACATGCGGAATGGATGGGAGCATCACGCTCGATTCCCTTGACCCACCGACGCTCGGCAAGGCCACTAACCTCAAGAGCCCGAAAGATCGAGTCCTTCAAGCGATCACCCTCAAGCCGGAGATCGCCACTCTTGATTGCGGCGTTCTGGCGTTCGGCGAATCGATCTATGTAGCGCGAATGTCTGACCTGCGCGAAATGACGAAGCTTATGCAGCAGGCGGGCGTCAAGCCCGAGATCGAATGCTTTGACCTCGGTCACATCGAGAATGCCAAGAAACTTATCGCGGAAGGCACGCTTATTGACCCGCCATTGTTCCAATTCTGTCTCAGCACCGGTTACGGCGCCCCAGCGGAGCCGATCGTTATCCAGGCGATGAAAGAGATACTACCTCCCGGCGCGATATGGGCTGGATTCGGTTGCGGTCAGGACGAAATGGCCACAGTTGCGGCAATCGTAACCCTAGGGGGGCATGTTCGCGTCGGTCTTGAGGACAATATCTACCTGCGGCGCGGTATGCTGGCATCGAACGCCGAACTCGTCGACAATGCGGTTGGCATTATTGAGAGGATGGGCGCCAGCATCGCCACACCAGCGGAAACGCGCCAAATGCTCGGCTTGGTGAAGCGCGGGTAAGAGTTCTTTCCGGCAGGCGCGGGCTGGACCCAGGCGCCCGTGGTGAACACGCAGGCCTACACGTGCTGGTAGGGCCTGCAGCACCAATCGCGAGGTGACCGTTGCAGCCGACGCCAAAAGCCCGCCCCCGAGAACTGCGTCCTTCACCCTTCGCTCTTTGCTGCATGACGAGCCACGCTCAACGAACCCCATATGATGCTCAGTGCTTCAGAGCAACTCCCACTCGCCTACGCGCTCGGTCGCAGCGTGCTCAAAGACCACGCTGTAACATGCGCAGCAGGCCAGCTCGGGCCGGCCTGCAACAATTACCCTTTGATGTAGTCCGAATGGTCGTCCACTATGAGCACCCTTGCTGAAGATGAATTCTCTAATGGTGCCCCTAAGGCTACGTACACACAATCTGAAAGGTCTCGGCGCTCCGCCTACACAGACTTCCGGCTTATCGAGAATCTCGAAGCGAACCCTCAAGGATATTCCAGAGGATAGGAAGAGATCGGAATGCCGACATTTTGCGCGCATCCGGCAGAAGGCCTTGGGCTACTCAGCTTTCGGACGGAAGGCTAATCGCGCTTGAGAGGTGTGAGCACGCCCAGCAGTATTACTCAACGTGCAAAGTCGTCCGTCCTAGAGAGAAGCGGCTAAATGCGTCTCGGCGGCTAAGGCAGCAATTGGCCACTTTGGTCGTGTCGTTGTTCCAGGAGAGCTTGGCGCTCTGCGCGCGCAGCGACGCTTGTAGTTCGACCATCAGGGGCGGTTACGCTCCTGACAAGCACGCAAGAGCTACTGCGCAGCAGAGCTTGGGCGAAACGGCGAACGCCCACGCGCTTGACCGCCTCGGCTGCGATCGGCGCCTTGCTGACCCTCGCCAGATCCAATAACTTGCGCCTGCGTGCGCCCAGCACGCGGCCTCGACGAGCGGGTCCGCCCTTGCGATTGCCCTCGTGAGCGCGCCAAAGCCGGCTTAGGAGCCGGCCTGCCTCAGCCTGGCAGAGCCTGCCAGATGCTGCTCGGGCTGCGCACCGCCACGATCGGGCGAGTAGAATAACACGGTCGCCAGTGAACTTGGGCCACCACACAGACGGTCGCGAACGGGCGTCCATCTGCCTGCGTCGCCACGGCGGCCTTCAGCGTCGCCGTGTCGACCTTACTCGTGATCCACATCGAGTCCCGGCCGCAAACTCAATCCCGATTGACCCGCCCTGCTGGGCAGCACGACAGGATAAGAAATGAATCCTGATCCGCGAACAACGTACGCATACGACGAGGACCGCCTGATTGACGCGTGCGCGCGAGGCTCGGCGAGCTATATGATGGCGATGGGTGAAGGTCAGGCAGCTTGCTGATCGGGGGGCTTGGCGCAGGAGCTTCCATTCCCAGGGCAGCGGTTCGTGCAGACGCGATGCGGGATCATCGGCGATCCGGGCGAGGACGTCGGCGAGCCAAGCCTTTGGATCGACGTCGTCGAGACGGCACATCGTGATCATCGTCAGCATGATGGCGGCCCGATCGGCGCCGCGCTGGCTGCCAGCGAAGGTCCAGTTGCGCCGTCCCAAGGCAATGCCTCTCAATGCGCGTTCAGCGCAATTGTTGGTCAAGCAGACCCTGCCGTCGTCGAGGAAGCGGGCGAAGTCGTCCCAGCGCCTGAGCATGTAATTCACGGGCTTCAGGACCTCGGACTAGCTCGACAGGGTCTCTCGCTCGCGGAGCAGCCAGTCGCGCATGTCGTCCAACGGCGGCCTGCTCTGTTCCTGGCGCACGGCGCGCCGGTCGTCAGCACAGCGGCCACTGATGGTGCGCTCGATCTCGAACAGGGCATCAAGACGCCTGACCGCCTCCAGCGCGATCGGGGAGACCGGCTTGCCTTTCTGGCCGTCCCGGGCGGTTTTCTCGATGTCAGCCAGCTCGAAGAAGCCCCGCCGCACATGGGCGTGCAAAATGCGGGCGTGATCGGCATCGCTTTCCTTTTCGGGTCCAACAACGGCTCGAAGCCGCTGTAGCAGTCGGCCTGCAGGATACCGGTGAAGGCGGCCAGATGCTTCTGGGGGTGCACGCCCCTTCGGTTGCCCGAGGCGTAATAGACCGCCGCCGGCGGCGCAGGTCCGGCGAACGGCCGGTCATCCCGCACAGAATGTGATGGACGGTCCCCGCCCTGATAAACTCCGAAATCATCCAAGAAGGAGAACAAGCTATGCCTATGATGACAATCGGGCTCGATATCTCGAAAAGCTGATTTCAAATCCACTGGATCACAGAGGATGGAGAAATTATCCGCAAGAAGCTCGCTCGCGGGAAGGTTCTCGATTTCTTTTCACGGCTTCCAAGTTGTCTCGTTGGTCTTGAGGCTTGCGGCAGCGCTCATCACTGGGCTCGTGAACTAATAAAGCTTGGACACAAGCACGTCTTATGCCGGCCCGCTATGTACGAGCCTACGTAAAGACAAACAAGCATGATGCGCTGATGCGGAGGCGTGCTGGGAAGCCGTTCAACGCCCCGGCATGCGCTTTGTCCCTATAAAAGCGGTCGAACAGCAGGGAATTTTAATGCTACATCGCACGCGCGATTTGCTCATTCGACAACGCACAGGCGCGATAAATGCTCTGCGTGGTCATTTGGATGACACTCGTGGATGTTGATGAGCGCATTCCACAGAGCGCGCGTAGCGCCCCGTCAATCCTTGTCGATCAGATCGAAGACCTTGAGCTTCACATCGAAGACTACGAGAAGATGATTCTTGCAACTGCCAACGACAATGAAGTCTGTCGGCGTCTCATGAAGGTAGTAGGCATCGGTTCATATGCTGCCACCGCGCTGGCGGCATAGGTCGACCATCCACAACAGTTCGCTTCGGCAAGGCATTTCGCTGCCTGGCTTGGATTAGTACCGAAGCAGCATTCGACCGGGGGTAAGGAGCGTTTGGGTGGTATCAGTAAGCGCGGCGACGGCTACATTCGTAAATTGCCGATACATGGCGCCGGAGCAGCCGTTCATCGCGTCCGTATCCATCAAGTCACCAATACCTGGATAGCAGAGCTACTCGGCAGGCGTCCCTTCAATGTCGTGACGGTTGCGCTTGCTCACAAAACGGCTGGGATTGCTTGGGCGATTATGGCCAGCGGTGAAGATTACCGCTCGCGAGTATAAAACGAGCGCGGTTCCGTTCGCGAGGGCGGGTGCAGAGTGATGGCAACCGGTCGGACCGGGGCGGCTAAGCCCGTTGGACTTATCGAGCTTCAGAGCTCGTCAACGTAATTGGGCGCCGATCCGCGGATCTCATCAAGGCTCGTGGCATTGCCATAAAGCCGAATAGATAGCTGCAAACGATCGTTAGTCAGAACAAAGCAAAGCAAATGTACTTTGCAAAGCGGGGACCGTCCATAGATGTGTCCAGATCCGGCCGGTCGTACACTTGCCCTTCGCCAGGATGCGGATGGTGGTGTCGTCACTATGCAGGCGCTCGGCCGCGAGCACATGACGCTCGATCAGCTGGAACAGCGGCATGACGGCGAACGTTCCGTGGCCGACCTGGTCGGCCAGCGTCGACAGCGGCAGGTCGATCCGCTCGGCCTTGAAGCGCACGCTCTGGCGATTGAGCGGGATATGCATGCCGAACTTGTCGAACAGGATCGTCGCCAGCAATTGCGGACCGATGAAGCCGCGCGGCGTGGCATGGAACGGTGCCGGCGGCTGGCTGATCTTCTCGCAATCGCGGCAGGTGAACTTCTCGCGTACTGTCTCGATCACCTTGAAGCGACGCGGGATCTCCTCCAGCGTCTTGGTCACATCCTCCCCGATCTTCGCCAGCCGCGATCCACCGCAGCAGGCGCAGCTTGTTGGAGCCTCGATGACGACCCGCTTGTGTTCGATGTCGTCTGGCCATGGCTGGCGAACCGGCCGCTTGGGCATGAAGGGGCGGACGTTCTGCGTCATCACCGCTGCGGCCTGCGCGGCAAGCTCATCCTTGCTCGCCGTGGTGACGAGTTCTTCGAGCTTCAACTCCAGCTGCTCGATCAGCCGCGCCGTGCGCTCGGATCGCTGCCCGTGCAGTTCGCGCTTGAGCTTCTCGATCCGCAGCTCGAGATGCGCGATCAGCGCCGCGTTATCCGACAGCTCCGCCTGCGCGCTGGCAGCTATCGCCTCGGCTCGCAGCCGCGCCTCACGCTCGGCTTGCAGCGCTGCCAAGGCATTGACAAGGTCCGACGGGAGGTCGTCCGGCTTCGATATCATGAAGCCATTGAATCAGATTAGCAGCAGGTTCAAACCCAAAACGGTTATCCGACCCGCGTCGGACGCTGGGTTTCTTGCGGATTGCGCCAATCGATCTCGGACAGCAGATAGCTCAACTGCGCCGGCGAGATCGTTACCGACTCACCCGGCAACCGCTGGCCAGATGAATTTCCTCTCTCGAGTTTTTTTTATGAACAAGCAGGTTCCCTGGCCATCGTGCCAGATCGCCTTCACGAGATCGCTGCGGCGACCGCGGAAGACGAACAAATGACCGCTGATCGGGTCTTTGTTCAGTACCTCCTGCACTTGGAGGGCCAGCGATGGAAAGCCTCTGCGCATATCCGTGTTGCCTGTCGCGAGCCACACTCGTTCACTCCCCGGTATAGCAATTATCGGCGTCCAAGCACATCAAGGACCCGCGCCAGCGCCTCCGGATCGACGTGCGCATCCACCCGGATGCACCGTCGGTTGCCAAGATCGATCTCTATCAATCCAGTACGCGCGGCTGCCGCTGAGCGAACTCGGCCATCAACCGCAGGCAAAAGCTTCGGAGTTTCCTCAGCCGAGGACGCTACGGCGGCGATCTGCACCGACGTAAAAGATGGTACAGCTTGTTCCGATGTGCGTGCTTGTCGACGCCAGGTAAACACCAGGCTAGCCGCTACTCCGTTGCGATGCGCAACCTCTGTTACCTTTGCGCCCGGTGCCAGCGTCTCCTCGACAATCCGTGCCTTCTCGTCCTGCGACCAGCGCCGCCGTCGCTCCAGCCCGTCCAAAACCTCGACCTGCATCGCCTGATGACCTTAAAGCTAGACTTAAGGTCACACGCTTCGCGAATTGCCACCCGTCACGTAAGAACGCCCTCGTCGGAGGCGTACCGAACAACATCGTCGGCACAAATAAGTCTGACCGCCAGTCCTTCGGCTCAGGCCGAAACGACGTCGCCATCGCAGCAGCAATGAGCGCGAAACGCCGTATCGCCGCGTTCTCGTTGCGACCTGCCAAAGATCTGTAAGCACTCAGGCCGATCTTGAGGATCTTGTCCTCAGACCAGCGTAGCCGCTGGCCTGTCAAGCCGTTCGACTTCGACACTGCGCCTATCGTTGTCCTTCGAAAGTACTCAATAACACGCGTCATTCGTTCCTCACCGGACGGATACGGCACTTTCTGCAAAGTCGTTTTAATCCAAGTCACCCTGGCCGAAATGGTGCGAGATACGAAACGTCGGCGGTACACCCAGTAGAACTGGCAGCAAAAACAAACAGCTTGTAGCGTGTGAGTCGACGACAGCGTTGGTTCAACGTCGCTCGAGAGAATCGATAGGTTGCTTAGTAAATGTACCGCTTCCGAGCCGGCACAACACGATTCGGGCTCTTCATCGTGCAGGGACGTGACCTCGTCCCCTTTCGCCAATGCAGAAGAGGCCCCCGATCGAGCGACCGGGTAGAGAGACGCAACTCTATAAAACCGCGGCAAGCTCTTTCGAGAGCCCGGGGTCGAGTTCCTGGCTTCTGTTGAAGTCCTGTCGTCGACGCCGTTTCTTCGGGAAGCGTCGATGCTGCTTGGGGGGCGCGAACAAACTCGGATATCCAATCGTCGTAAAAATTAGTTCACCTTAGCTCGGAACATAGCGGCCATCCTGCGGGACCTGCGTGAAGCGATATATAGATTTGCTCGTTCTACTTGCCCCGCAGTGAAGGATTTCGGCGCGCGTTGCTAGCTCTTTGCAAAAAACGTGTGCTGAATAGAGATAGACTGCTCCATGAGGGGCTATGGCGAAAGCTAGATTCAAGGGCGACGCGATTTGACAGAGGCGTGCGAGCGCGTTGAAGGGGCAAGAGGCGAATAGGCACCAGTCTGGTCTCGATGGTCGACAATGGAGAAGGAACGAATGACTGAGGTTGTAACCACGCTCCGAGAGGGGGCGATCCTCGAAGTCACACTCGACCGACCGAAGGCTAACGCTATTGACGCTAAAACGTCTCGGATAATGGGCGAGACTTTCAAGGCTTTTCGCGATGATCCGGAGCTGCGTGTTGCGATTTTAAAAACCGCAGGTGACAGGTTTTTCTGTGCCGGCTGGGACCTGGCAGCTGCGGCGGCTGGAGAGCCCGCGAACGCGGATTATGGTGTTGGTGGATTTGGTGGCGTGCAAGGTCTGCGCGACCTCAACAAGCCAGTAATCGCCTGTGTCAATGGTATAGCCGCTGGTGGTGGATTCGAGTTGGCTCTCTCCTGCGATCTAATCTATGCGTCCGATAATTCCTCTTTCATGCTGCCAGAGATTCGCGCTGGCCAGCTCGCCGATGCGGCATCGGTCAAACTGCCGAAGCGTATTCCGTTTCACATTGCGTTGGATCTTCTTTACACTGGCCGTTCTATAACCGCGGCGGAGGGGCATCGCTGGGGTTTGGTGAACGAAGTGCTTCCGAAGCAAAAGCTTGAAGAGCGCGTGTGGGAGATCGCGAGGTTACTCGCGAGCGGGCCGCCCCTTGTCTTCGCCGCTATTAAGGAGACGGTGCGAGCGGCTGAGCCGCTGAGCTATCAAGATGCTCTGAACCGAGTGAACAGGCGTCAGCTTGCAACGGTCGACATACTCTATGGTTCAGAGGACCGTCTTGAGGGCGCGCTTGCATTTGCAGAAAAGCGCGTTCCAGTATGGAAAGGAAGGTAGTCACGGCTCGGGCAGGAGATATTAAGCCAAGAGGCGCCACGGAGGAAACGACAGGTTGTGGTGGGCTGTTTGACAAATCCGTCTTTTCTGCCCGGCATTGACCCATAAATTCGATACAATCCCACAGCGCTCGGTGAGAACCGAGAACCGGCGGGGGAGCGCTCCCCAGCCTTTCGAACCGGGTCAGATCAGATTTGTGTCCCGCCAGATTCCGTGAGGGTCAGATGGCCCTCTGGCTCCTGCGCTCGTTAGGACGCGTTTTGTGACCATGGGAGAAGGCAGGATGATCTCGGAGGTGTTAGGCACTTGTGTGTCACCGGCGCGGGACTGCGAACTCTCCGAGAAGTCCACAGTTGCCGCTAGTCGGGATCGGATCGCCGGTTCGGCGGTAGAGGTGGCCGGCGGGAAGCGGCAGTCGTTGGACATCCATGTGTGCAATGCCTGAGCCCGGCTTAGCTCGCGGGATTTGGAACTGTACTCGCTAGAATCCGGCATTCTATCGGTCTGTAATGCAGCGTCACAGGAAATCGGATGTAGATCCAGCTAAAACTGAACTTAGCAATCGGCGCCGATCTCGCGCTCGGCTGGCCCGACGCGCCTTCGTCTAGGGTTGATGCGTCCGGGGGCGGGTTCTTCGCAGCACCTACTGCACCTGGAGTGCCACCGACGGGAAGCCTTCGCCTATATCCGTGCAGCTGTTTCGATCGACACTCGCGCATGGAAACTTGGCATCATCGGCGGTGCAAAGCATACGGCGTAGTGCGTCTCCATCGTCGCCATTGACCCGCATGGGGTGTGCTACCAAGCAATCTCGATGATGCCCAACTTTTCCGTCGACGCGCGACCATCGTGGTGAATGGCACTTCGGCCACTTGGCTGCGGCGGCACACACGACTCAACCCGAATAGGCGCGAACGGCACCATACTCAAGAGATCGTCCTTGTCCCGCTCCTAGGATTGTCCTTTGGGCCTGCAGCCATCACGTGCGTCAAACAAGCGGACCTTTGACGTAGAAATCCCTTTTCTAGAGTCTGCTTTTGCGCAACCTTTGCCAGACACGGCTAAGCGCTAATCGAGCGGGGCGGATAAAGGTCGAGAGTATGGCGATTTCAAACAATTCAGCGGCGAAATGGTCTTCGGGTAATTGACAATCGCGGCTGGGCATCGGCCGGAGGGCTGCCCCATGCCGCGAAGTATCCGCTGATCGGCGCGGTGAACATGGCGACCCTCCGGCTCGTTGGGTCGAAACAGAGGTTCAGCGTTTCGACTGTGCAAGCGAGATCGCCGGCGCTCTCGATTCGATGAAAGAGATGAAACCGCTTCGTGTCGGAGGCAATCAAGGTTGTATAGATGGCAACCGTTACTCCCAAGCGCAGCTCGCGAACATAGCGAACGTTGGTCTCGGTCAGGACGAACTGCAGGTCCGACCCAGGCGCAAAGTCATGCTTCGCACGGCGCCACACTTCCATACTCGCAAGATCGGCAATTCGCTGGTAGGTCAAGAAATTGACATGGTCGAGCTTGTCCAACCAGTCCTTGTCGACGACGCCTTCCCAGGTCTTAACCCAAGCCATATTCTACCCCACAAAGTTTGACTGAATTGCGTGCGGCAGGGCTGCCTGCCCTCGCTGCTCCTAGTTCGCGCCGCTATCAGCTCTGACTACTTGCTAGTCGAGGTGCGTATAGCGGCTAACCGGCGAGCAGAGGCCACCGAGGCACCAGTCGAACCCGTCAGCAAAGCTTAGCCCAACCTTAGGTCTTGTTTTCTCCGGTCCAGGCGCAATCAGCGCCGAAATTCTGCTCGCGATAAAAACTGAAGAACGTTTGTGCCGAAGTAAGCATCCGGTGAGTACCGCGCAGCGGTCACTCAGGCAGCCTGATTGGCTTGCTTGTTCCGGTCGCGCCAATTCCAGGGCAAGAGTTCGTCGACCCGGTGGGCCGGATGTGCAGCGATGCGCGCCAGGACGTCGGCGAGCCAAGCTTGTGAATCGAGGTCGTTCATCTTGGCCGTGACGATCAGGCTGTACATCATCGCGGCCCGGTCACCACCTCGGTCGGAGTCACAGAACAGCCAAGACTTCCGCCCCCAGGGCGATGCCGCGCAGGGCTCGTTCGGCGGCGTTGTTCGACAGGCAGATGCGGCCATCCTCAAGGAAGCGGGTGAACGAGCCCCAGCGCTTGAGCATATAGTCCATCGCCTTGGCAACGTCGTTGCGCCGAGAGAGCTTGGCGCGTTGCTCACGCATCCAGGCTTCCAGAGCGGCGACCAGCGGCGCGCTGAGCTCCTGGCGCACGGCCCGGCGCCGCTCAGGCGTCTCGCCGTTTATGCCGCGCTCGATCTCGAACAGGGCATCGATCCGACGGACTGCTTCCAGTGCCAGCGGCGAGATCACCGCAGGCTTTTTGCCCTGCACCTTGCGGCGCGCATTCTCCGCCAGATCATCCATCACGAAGAACGGCCGTCTGGCATGGACCCAGCACGCGGCTTCCAGGATCGGACCTGCGTTGCGGCCCGCCTCGTAAAGCTTGCCATAGCCGCCATAGGCATCGGCCTGGAAGATGCCGCTATAGCCGGCCAGATGGGCCTGGGGATGCTCGCCGGCGCGATCGCGCGAGTAATAAAATACTGCCCCCCGGCGGAGCCTGCCCGCCAAAAGGCTTGTCGTCGCGTACATAGACCCAGATGCGGCCGGTGTCGGTCTTGCCTTTGGCCAGGACAGGCACCGTCGTGTCATCCCCGTGCAATCGCTCGGCCCTCAGCACATAGGCCTCAAGGCGCCGGAACAAGGGCGTCAGCGCAACCGTGCAGCCACCAACCTGGTCGGCCAGGGTCGACAGGCTGACCTACTCGCCTTCCTTGGCATAGCGTTCGGCCTGCCGGTTCAGCGGCTGGTGCTGGCCGAACTTCTCGAACAGCACCATCGCCAGCAAGCTGGGGCCGGCCCAACCACGGGCGATGACGTGGAAGGCGCCGGGGCCTGGCTGATCTTCTCGCAATCACGGCAGCTGAACTTCTCCCGGACGTGCTGGATCACCTTCCAGGATTTCGGGATGACCTCCAGCTTCTCGGTAATGTCCTCCCCTAGCTTGGATAACCGCGAGCCACCACAGCAGGCGCGCATCACAGGTCCTGGCACGACCACCCGCTCGCGAGGCAGATGCTCGGGGAACGGCTGGCGCGATGGCCGCTTGCGCGTGAACGAGGCCACCTTCGTGGTCTTGGCCGCAGCCATATCGGCGGCGAGTTCGTCCTCAGTCGCTGAGGCCTCGAGCTCCTCGAGCGTCAGTTCGAGCTGATCCAGCAGCCTTGCGGTACGCTCCGCGCGAGGGCCATAACGATCACGGTTCAGCTTTTCGATTTGCAGCTTCAGGTGAGCGATCAGCGCATGGTCGTCGGACTGCTGGGCGCGAACGTTGGCGAGTTCGGCGCGCGTCGCCAGCAACGCCGCCTGCAGCGCCTCAATGTCTTCCGGCAGCTTCTCAGGACCGTCACCCATGCACCGATGGAATCACAAAAGCCGCGATTTGGCGCGCGCTTTTTGGCAATCTCACCGGACTATTGCGCAACTTATCCTGCGCTCTGCGGCCGCCAGCTGTGTTGAGGGTTGCGCCAGTCGATTGCCTCCAGCAAGTAGCCCATCTGAGCTGCCGTCAGCGACACCACCCCATCCACCGCCGCTGGCCAGATGAAGCGCCCACGGTCCAGCCGTTTGGCGTAGAGCGATAGTCCGATCCCGTCGTGCCAAAGCGCCTTGATCAGTGTGCCAGCACGACCACGGAACACGAAGACGTCGCCGGCAAAAGGATCTCGCCCCAACCCCTCCTGCACCAGCAATGCCAGACCCTGCATGCCTTTGCATGTCAGTGTGACCGGTCGCGATCCAGATTCTTGCCCCTGCCGCGATCGGGATCATCGCCGCTCCAGCAGATCCAACACGCGAGACAACGCGGTCATATCAACGCCGGCGTCCACGATCACGCGACAGGCCTTGCCGACGACAATCTCCATGCGTCCGCCCGCTGGCCCGGCCAAAGCTACTGGCGGCACCGGCGGTTGGTCCGGCATCACCATCGCCGGCACAGAGGCTGGCTGAGGTCGTTCAGTATCGCTCGTCCGCGTCCCAAACGATCGTCGCCAAGTCAGCAGCAGCGAGCGCGAGATGCCGTATCGCCGTGCTGTCGACGAGACCGCGCGCGGGGCCTGCAAACTCTCCAGAACGACCTTGAGTTTCTCGTCATCCGTCCAGCGACGGCGACGGCCAGTCTCGACAACCTCGAACCGTTCAATCTGTGCACTGAACTTATTGCTGTCCATAAGGGCTGTTACACAGCACTCCTCTTAACCCGGCAAGACGGCCCTCACCGGAGGGAGACGTGCCGAATGCTGAACCGGCCTAGGAATGATCAATCCGGAATCTGAGCTCATCGCTCAAATTGTGTACAAACCAAGTGTGATCGCGCGAACCTCGACAGCTACATCGACTTGCGGCAATTGCCTTTTGCCAGCCAAAAAAAACGGGCCCCGGTGATAGGAAGCGGGGAGAGCAGTAGGCACGCCTAATCTTAGAAGCGCACGCCCAGAACCATCGCCACAGTCGGGAGGAGAGCAGCGCCCTTCAGGAACGCAACCTGGCGAAGTTCGAGCGAGCCGTAGGCCAGCAGGCTCCCGGCACACAGGGAAGTGCCTTAGCACGTGGTGTCCTTACTCACGTACCCAGATTTTGCGCAGCGCCGTCATTGTATGTGCAGGCGACGCAGGCTCGCGTACGAGTCCACTGTTTCGACCAAGGCCAATAGAAAAGGTGCTCTCGGCAGCGCAGAAATTCACTACGATAGACCTTAATAGTGGTAATTTTATGCGGAGTTAAGTCTCACATTGATGGAAATTCATAGGTAGGTGGCGTAGCTTCTTCCGCAGCTTGATGCAGAGGGGCGCAGCGAGCATGCCAGTGCAGAAATGACGATCCTCAGAAGTCGGCCGGTTGATGTTGAAGGCGGGGCTGGAGACAATTTACGTATCAAATGCCTTGGTCGGGAAATTAACCAGCAGCGAGCAAGACCACGCCGTGGATGACATCTCTAAATTAGAGCACGTTTCGCGCAAGCAGGTAGGGCGCTATCTTAGTGGTGTCGCGGTCGTGGCGCTAGCCACTTGGATTGTGCTGGCCTTCGTCCACGGTCAGATCAACTGGACTATTGTTGGTCGTTACCTCATGGCGCGCACCATCCTCCTCGGGCTCGGCAACACTGTTCTGATGGCCGCCTTGGCGATGCTACTAGGAGTTCTGATTGGAGTGACGGTCGCGATCATGCGACTTTCCGCCAATCCCGTGGTCAACTGGGCCGCGGCTAGCTACGTCTGGTTCTTTCGCGGCACGCCGTTATTGCTGCAGTTGCTGCTTTGGTTCAATCTTGCGCTGGTGTTTCCCAAGCTCGGCATTCCGGGTCTCTTCGAGCTGCGTACGGTAGACGTGATGACGCCGTTTCTTGCAGCGTTGCTCGGATTGGGCATCAATCAGGGAGCCTATACCTCGGAAGTGGTGCGCGCCGGACTATTATCTGTCGATCAAGGACAGTATGAGGCGGCGAGCGCGATCGGAATGCCCCGTCTTCAGGCGCTGCACCGAATCATCCTCCCGCAGGCGATGCGTGTCATTGTGCCCCCGATTGGCAATGAGCTAATCGGCATGGTCAAGCTGACATCACTCGCCAGCGTGATCCAGTTTTCGGAAATTGTTCACAACGCAGAGAACATCTATTACGTGAACAACTACGTAATCGAAATGCTGATCGTTGCTGCATTCTGGTACTTGATCGTGGTTACTGTGCTTACGTTCCTTCAAGCTCGATTAGAGCGGCATTACGCACGCGGCGCTCGCAATACAAAACCACGCTAGCCTGGGAAGAACACATGAAGCCCATCGTTAAAGCCAGCGGCGTACGCAAGTCCTATGGTGCATTCGAGGCGCTGAAGGGTGTCGACCTGGAAGTGGAGCGTGGCGAAGTGCTCTGCATTATTGGTCCATCGGGCTCGGGCAAGAGCACTTTGCTCCGGTGCATGAATCAGTTGGAAGTCGTCGATAGCGGCGCGCTCTGGGTGAACGGAGAAATAGTCGGTCACCGTCAGATCCACCAGAAACTGTATGAACTTTCCGAGCGTGATATCGCGCGACAGCGCCTCGCAACAGGCATGGTGTTCCAACGCTTCAATCTCTTCCCCCATATGACGGCGCTGGAAAACATCACCGAAGGTCCGGTGCAAGTACTCAAACAAGAGCGCAAGCAGGCCGAGGTCGCCGCCCGTGAGTTGCTCGCGCGGGTCGGACTGGCTCATAAGTGCGATGCTTATCCGGTTGAGCTATCGGGTGGTCAGCAGCAGCGCGTCGCAATTGCTCGCGCTCTTGCGATGAAACCAGCGTTGATGTTGTTCGATGAGCCTACCTCCGCGTTGGATCCCGAACTAGTCGGCGAAGTGCTGGTCGTGATGCGCGGTCTCGCGCGAACTGGAATGACAATGATCGTTGTTACTCACGAACTCGGCTTCGCGCGGGACGTAGCAAATCGAGTGATTTTCATGGATCAAGGCCAAGTCATAGAAAGCGGCGCCCCGGCCCAGGTCCTCAGCAGTCCCACTCATGCTCGAACTCTGAATTTTATTTCAGCCGTCCGCAATTGACGTTGTCGTCAGCCGATCGCAAACTTTTAAAAATAGAGTTGTCTTGCGATCTGCCGTCCACTTAAGGCGAGCGTTCGACGGCGACCTATCCATAGCTACTAGCAATGCGGACCGCGGAGGCGGCTTAGCATCGCGAATGACGCGCGCATTCTCTCCTCATATCGCCAGAACAGTACACCGAATTCAGTCCGGACTCGGCGCTGAAATGTCAAAAGCGTCCCAGCTCGATCCGTTCCGAACTCTTCGCACGGTTCGGTCATTTTCCAATTATGCAGCTTCTTTGATTCTTGCGGATCAAGGTTCTCCTGGTGCATTCCTGCGCTTAGTAAGAAAATACGCCGAATATCTGCACGTCATAGCCCAGGAGCCTACCGACTTCCTCCTCAATCTGCGGGTAAAACAGCGCCTTCGCGGAGAGAGCGAGAAGGGCTTTGAAGCCGAATGTGTGCGCACAGCAACCACATCTTACCCGATCCGGAGCCAAAGGCGATGGAGCGATGAAATCGCCCGATCAAGCGATGCGTCGCGAGTCTCGAGCTTTCCAAGCCTGAAGGGAAGCGCAGGGGCGGATCTCCGGCGTAGACCTCTCCGCGTCAAGGGGCGCCAAGATGTTCATGAGACAAGCCAAATGTCGATCTCGCGGAGCCGGTCAAATCGGTCAATTGCGATACGCGCCATCGTCCACGCGCTGGGAATGCGCGGAGGGGGATCAGCCGTCGCGTCACCTAACCGTGAGTGCGGCCCTAACGAACATCTTCCGAGCCATCAAACCTTTTGGTAACGTCAGGTAAATTATGAACAAGATCTATCCCGACGCCAAGTCGGCTCTTGAGGGCGTTCTCAAGGACAACATGATGATCATGTCGGGCGGCTTCGGCCTCTGCGGCATTGCCGAGTCGCTGTCGGATGCGATCCGCGACTCCGGCGTCAAGGGTCTGACGGTTGTCTCGAACAATGCCGGCGTCGACGGCATCGGGCTCTCGCGCCTCCTGGAAACCCGTCAGATCAAGAAGATGATCTCGTCCTATGTCGGCGAGAACAAGCTGTTCGCCCAGCAATTCCTCGCCGGCGAGCTGGAACTCGAATTCAACCCGCAAGGCACGCTGGCCGAGCGCATCCGCGCCGGTGGCGCCGGCATCCCGGCCTTCTACACCAAGACCGGCGTCGGCACGCTGATCGCCGAGGGCAAGGAAGTGAAGGAGTTCGACGGCGAGAAATACCTGATGGAGCGCGGCCTGTTCGCCGACCTCGCCATCGTGCACGCCTGGAAGGGCGACACCGCCGGCAACCTGATCTACCGCAAGACCGCGCGCAACTTTAACCCGATGATGGCGACCGCCGCCAAGATAACGGTGGCCGAGGTCGAGCATCTGGTTCCCGCCGGTGAACTCAATCCCGACCACATCCACACGCCCGGCATCTTCGTGAAGCGCATCGTCGAGGTCGGCACGGCCCAGAAGCGCATCGAATTCCGCAACACCCGCCCGCGCACCGCCGCTTAAGATCAGGAGATCGATATGGCCTGGACCCGTGAACAGATGGCTGCGCGCGCCGCGAAGGAATTGCGCGACGGCTATTACGTCAACCTCGGCATCGGCATCCCGACGCTGGTCTCGAACTACATCCCTGACGGCGTCGACGTCAGCCTGCAGAGCGAGAACGGCATGCTCGGCATGGGCCCGTTCCCCTATGAGGGCGAAGAGGACGCCGATCTGATCAACGCCGGCAAGCAGACCGTGAGCGAGCTGCCGTCGACCTCCTATTTCTCCAGCGCGGATTCCTTCGGCATGATACGCGGCGGCCACATGGATCTGTCGATCCTCGGCGCCATGCAGGTGGCCCAGAACGGCGATCTCGCCAACTGGATGATCCCCGGCAAGATGGTCAAGGGCATGGGCGGCGCGATGGACCTCGTCGCCGGCGTCAAGCGCGTCGTCGTGGTGATGGAGCATTCCGCCAAGGACGGCGCCAAGCTCCTGAAGAAGTGCAATCTGCCGCTGACCGGCGAGCGCGTGGTCGACATGGTCGTCACCGATCTCGCCGTCTTCACCATCGACAAGCATGGCGACGGCGGCATGGCGCTGATCGAGCTTGCCGACGGCGTCACGCTCGACGAGGTCAAGGCCAAGACCGAAGCCGAATTCCCCGTCGCGCTGAAGAACACCTGACGGCATCGCAAAGGGACGCGTGAAAATAGGATCAGCTCCTGCCGAAGACGCGGGATTCATCGCAGTATCTGTCCGCTCTCCCGAGCTGCCGCCACTGAGCGGTGGTCAATGTGTTACGCACGTTTAAGGGGAGGCACATGTCGAACCTGCGCTCACTTCGTGCTCGCTGCGCAGGGAGGACCGAAACCCGCCTGCGAATGAATCCGAGCGTCTGCGCAAGAGACCATTCCTTGGCTGGCGTCAAACCGACGAGGAGCTCGTAAAGGCGAGGATCGGTCTCGCCTTCGGTGTTGATCAAGAATCCTCGTGCGCTCGCACTGCACGCATCTATGGATCGAAAGCGGCAGTAACGCTTGCTATCCGTAGCGCAACAGACCGTCATACCTGCTGCAACACCTTTCGCTTCAAGCGTTTGGGGTTACATCCCGGCTGAACTGCTGACTTGTTTCCTAACTAACATTCGGATCACAGCATAAGAACCGCCTTATGCTTTGAAACTCCAAGTCGAGACGACAGCCTGCGTCCTTGAGATGGATCCGAACCGGCTCCGATCACACGAACAAGGCGTGTTAAGAAAACGAGAGGAGTTTTCTTTTGGCCATCGCCTAATCCGAAAAAATCGCTCGGCTACCGGCTGCCACGCTCAACTTTCGCATCGAGGAGACTTCGAAATTGGTGGGCTGGTTAAGGATGAGCATGGCTTTCCTTATCACTTGGTTGATAGTCTGTATGTCTAACCTATTCGACAAACTTCAAGCGTTGCGATCGCCTATGCAAGATCCAAACCCAAGCGGCAAACGTTTGAGCCGAAACTCGGCGAGAAAACATCGGCGCAAATAGGGGCATACTATGCCGCTTGAGCGACCGGCTTCACCGATCCATATGGTGACTACATTGGTGAGCTTCTTAGCGCGTCGGTCCGCCAAATGTATGAAGGTGGTCGTAGGTGGTCGTAACATCGCGTACGGAGGATGAGCGGACAACGCAGAGTTTTTGCAGATTTTAGGCTTAAATGCAGGTTTCTACCGGCCAGCTCACCTCGTTAAAGGCGATACTTGGTGATTGGACGTGATCTTGTTCCACTTCGTAAGAATTAGGAGGTGCACAGCCATTCTACGGGCTCCGTATCAGCGGGTATACCGACGCATTGTTTCGGAGAAGAATGCGCGGCGGAACCGCAAATCTTGAGGATCCGCCCCGCAGACGCGCTTAGAGGGGAATGCAAAAATTGGTGAGACACGCATGGACATGATTTGCGCGCATCTCAGACGAGAAGTAGGTGGGTAGGCTTGGCTTCCGTACCAGGCTCAGCGGTCGTCGCGCCCGATCCGCCCGGCTCCCGAGTGATCCAGCGCTTGCTCGCATTCGGGGGCCAATTGCATCCGCTTCATTGAAGCGGATGCACATCTTTTCAAAGTAGCATAGGAGTTCCAAATGTTACCAAACCGTACTCGCCGCCTAACCATGAGCGCTGCTGCAGTCATCTTTAGCATCATCGCCGTTGATGCGTGCGCGCAAAGCGCAAAGAGAGTTATCAACGCAATGGCGTTGACCACCTATCCTCCGTTCGAATTCAAGGATGAAAAGGCTGGCAAGGTAGCCGGCTTCAACATTGATGTTCTAGAGGCGATGGCAAGAACGATGGGAGCGGACGTCATCTGGACCGAGACGAGCTATGCCTTGATGATCAGCTTTGCGCCGTTGAATACAAAGCGCGCCGATATCCTTTTGGGCACAATGGGAGATACGCCCGAGCGTCGAGCCAATGCAAACTTCCTTGATTACGTATATTCTAACCAGATATTTTATACCTTAAGTCAGAAAGCCGAGCGCTTCGCGAACCTCAAGGCTTTATGCGGCAAGCGCGTGGCGGCGACACGTTCAAGCCTAATCGAGATCCAGGGAATCGAGAAATGGAGCGAGGAGAATTGCGTCAAAGCTGGCAAGCCTGCGATCGAGGTCGCAGCCAGCGAGAATACGGCGCAAAGCCGACTCCTCGTACAACAGGACCGTGCCGACGCCGCTATCACTGGTGAAGGCGTCATCGCGTTTCAAAACAAACTAGAGGGAAACCAGTATGCAGTAATTAGTAAACCTGTCGTCAAGTTGATGACTGGTTTTGCTTTTCGGAAAGACAATCTTCAATTCGGAGAAGAGCTAAAGATAGCCCTGGCCGGGGTAATCGCCGATGGCACGTATGACCAGCTTTTGCACAAGTGGGGTTTGACCGACCAGGCCAGCATTGAGCAGCCAATGATCAACGGTCAGCCGTAATTGGGCGTTCGGATCGCTGGCAGCTTGGACATTAAAAGCTCACGCGACGAAACTTGCCTGCGAGGGGACCGAGAGCGCAAAAGTGTTCGCTTGGAAGCAGCGCGCGCGCTACTGCGGGCAAAGAAACCGGATAGGCTGCATCTGCTCTGACTGATACGTAAGGCTGTTCGGTGACCGCCTAGTAGGTGACGGGGTGATCTGCGAGCCCTGCGGTTCGGATAGGAGCGTTACGTGTAGAATGGATTTTAGTACATACTACCATCTGAGCCGATGCGACGGCTCGAGATCTTCACCGGAACAGGTCCTCGGGAAGTGGAGCGACGAGGACAAGGCATTGTTGCGGAGATCGTTGCGAGCGGAGACCCGGCGTGCTCGGTAACGAGGCGGCATGGATTTGCCGCAATAGTTGTTTGACTGCGAGTCGATTGCGAGAGGGCGGCGAGGGTGATTCGAGGGAGAGGTGCAGTTTCTGCCGGCGGTGGTGGATTGCCGTGATGCCGACGGCAGCTCTTGGCCGAGAGCGCAAAGGCCGTGCACTGCAAGGCCTACCGGGGTCATCGAGATCGAAGTTTACGGCGTCACGATCCGGGCTGGTCTTGGTGAGGGCTCGGCGCTGATTGTGTCGATCGTCCAGGCGCTAGGCGAGCCGGTGATCGGTCCGTCGGGGTGCGGTCCGGGTGAAGGTAGACTTCCGCAAGGGAATGGATGGCTTGCTACCCCGGTGTGCTAGAGCTTTGGAGGCGGCCCCATAATCAGAACTTCTTTTGTGTTCCGGGCCACACGGGCGGTTCGGATCAAGCTGCTGTTTCGGGACGGGAGGGGCCTTGTCTCTTCGTCAAGCGTCTCGAGGATCGAATTCTCCGCTGGCCAAGGTAAGTATGGCCTGAAGCGCCTGGCGGCGGCGCTATCGTCGGCATTGCTAAGAGTTCGACGGGTGGCATCTCCGCAAGGACGAGCCGCGCTGGCGCGAACGCAAGCGGAAAATTGTTGAAGGCACTGCGGCGAAGTGAATCAGGCGCGCTGGCCGCGTCGCCACATGGCGGCGAATATGCTCTGAATTGGGTGTGAGCGGGTCCTGAGACCCTGAAGCGATGCTGATTGCTGAGCGATGCGAGAGCGAGCCGCTGCGGCAGATCATCAAAGAATTGCAACGACAGAGATGGTGCCTGAAGATCAGCTGCTACTGGGCCTGGAAGACGGGAGCAGGTCGCGGGCAGCGAGGCGGGGCGGGAAGTCAGCGCGCCTGAAGCGTAACCATGCACTGTAGGCCGCAGGCGCGCTGATCTGTCCGGTTAGCGATTAGATCTCGTCGAACTCCTCGGTCTTCGGTTTCATCATCGCAGCGGGCGCGTGGTGTCGTTTTTCGATGATGCTGGGGGTCTCCTTGCGGATTGCGATCAGCTCCTTGAGGCTCTGGATCTCGTCATCGGTGAACGCCATCACGCCGTCTTCCAACGCCGACGACCCATAGCTGGCCATCCTCGCTGTCCATTTCTTCGGCGACCTCGAACAGCCATTCCTCGTATTCACCGAGCATCTCAGCTACATGGCTGAGAGTGAACACGTGGCTGACCTTGTTAACGTGCCCCATCAAGCCGCTTGCGCCGCAAGGCTTGCTGTTGCGCAGTCTTCCAGTTCGAGGGAAGCAGCTCATCGAGCCTGCGGGCGGGTGTGGCGATGGCAGCGAGTACATGGGCGACTCAGGCCAGAGGGTCAACGTCGTTCATCTTGGCCCAGACGATGAGACTGTAGATGGCCGCGGCTCGGCGACCTCCGCGGCCGGATCCACCGAACAACCACGACTTTCTGCCGAATGCGATGCCGCGCAGCGCTCTTTCGGCGGCATTGTTCGAGAGGCAGACGCGGCCATCGTCGAGGAAGCGTGCGAAGGAGGCCCAGCGCTTGAACATGTTGTTCAGGCCTTCGCCAGATCGTGACCGCGGGAGAGCTTGGCGCACTGCTCGCGCATATTGCTTCCAGATAGTCGCCGAGCGGCGAGCTCTGCGCCTAGCGAACAACTTTCGTAGGTCGGCATTTTGTGCGTTGATAGAGCGCTCGATTTCGAACAGAGCGTCGATTCGGCGAACGATCTCCATGGCGACGGGCGAGATGACGATCTCCTTCTTTCCAGCCGATTTGCGCCGCGCGTTCTCCTCAAGATCCGCCATGACGAAGAACGGGCACCAGGCATGGAATCAACATGCCGCCTCCCTGATAAGCCCAGGACTTCGCTCGAGGTAGTAGAGCTTGATGTATCCGCCGAAGGCGTCGGCCTGGAGGATCCCGATCTAGTTGGCTATATGCGCCCGCGGATGCTCACCGCTTCGATCGCGCGAGTAATAATACATCGCCGCCGGCGGATCTGAGCCGCCGAAGGGTGGTCGTCCTTCACATAGACCCAGCATCGAGCGACGTCGAACTTGCCCAAGGCAGCACAGGCACGGTGGTGTCGTCGCCATGGAGGCGTTCCGCTGCCATGACGTGGGCTTCCAAGAGCCGCGACAGCGGCTCCAACACCCTGCCCCTACGGCGTCGGCCATGGTCGGGAGGCTAATTGGCACGCCTTCAAGGGCATGGTGTTCGGCCTGACGGTTCAACGGCAGCCGAACTTCTCGTACGGGATCATCGCGAGCAAACTCGGTCCAGCGCCCCCCCCCCCCCGCGCAATCACATGGAACGGCGCCGGCGCTTGGCTAATCTTCTCGCAATCCCGGCAGGTGAACTTTTCGCGTACCGTTTCGTCCACCTCCCATTGGCACGGGATCGCCTCCAGGGTCCGGGTCAGGTCTTCGCCCAGCTTGCGCAGCCGCGCGCCGCCACAGTAGCCACAAACCGTCGGCGGATCGATCACCATTCGCTCGCGTTGGAGACGCTCGGGGAACGACTGTCGCCCGGCGCGCTCGCGTATAAATCCGCTCGTCCTCGCGACAGCTCGTTCGGCCGCCAGCTCGTCCTCTGTGGCGTCAGCTTCCAGCTCTTCGAATTGCCAGGCCAATTGGTCGATCAGTCGCGATGACCGCTCTGACCGTTGTCCGTAGATCTGACGCTCAAGCCTGACGATCCGCAGCTTCTGCTGGGGGATTAACGCGCCGTCTTCCGGGGCCCCCGCGCGGGCGACCTCGAGCTCCGCTACAACCTCTATCGCCTTCGTGCGCTCGACCGCCAACGCCTCTTTAGATCCGCAATGTCATCCGAAACAGCGTCACGATCGGCGTCCATGCAACGCAGTGAATCACATATCCAGCGCGTTGTGACTCCCCAAAACACCAGCAACCGCAGAATTTCCTCTGTTCAACCCGCGCTCTGCGGCCGCCAGCTTAGTTATGGATTCCTCCAGTCTATTCCTTCCAGCATATAGGCCGTCTGCGCTGCCGAGATTGACACCACACCAGCGGATGCTGAGGCCAGATGAACTTGCCGTGGTCCAGGCGCTTGGCATAGAGCGAAAGCCTAACCGTCATGCCATAAAATCTTGATAAGATCGCCGCGGTGCCCCGGAAGATATAGAGGTCCCGGCATGAGCATGGCGCTTCAAGCTCTACTGAACCGTCAGGGCCAGACTTTGCATTCCGCGGCGCATGTCGGTGCGGCCGGTGGCGATCCAGACCCTGATGCCGCTCGGGATCGGGATCATTACCGCCTCAAAAGCTCAAGCACCCGTTGCAGTGCCGCGGCGTCGGCTCTTTGACAACCCGTTGCGCCGAGCCGTCACTGACACCAAACGCAGTCATACGCCCTGTCTTCACCCGCCTTCGCACCGCGCACGGAGGCCCTCGCCGGAGCGATACCCTGAAGCCGTGAGGTGCGGGCTCTCAAACGCCGCGGCAGCCGGGGAGCCTTGCCTACGCTGCTGCCGCGGATCGACGTCGTCGTCGACATGGAGGAGAAGGCCCGTTCCTGCAGCCAGCACGAGTTAACTCGCATAGGCGAGGATAGACACGAGCGGCTGGACCTAGTCCCCCGCGCAGTTCCGGATTCTTGTTACCCAAACGTTGCCTGCCATGCTTGCGAGGATCATACAAGCGGCTGCTTCTGCTCGGCTGATCGAGGTGGATTGCCGACCGAGGCCACCGTCGCCCAGTTACTGCTCTCCAATCGCCTATCACCTGCCGCTGCTTCCGCGCGCCAATTGCCGTCACGACCTCAAAGCTATGGTCCGAGAACGAGGCTTAGGGCTTACCGCTAACGGGCTCCTTTTGGCAGGAAACAAGCAAGTCGCGGCAGAATTTTGCAGTATTTCCCCGCCATAAAGGTCAATTTCACATTCATTGTTCGCGAATATTCGCGGACATTAGCGCCGACAGACGGAGCATGATGGCGAACAAACTGACGGCATAGAGCCAAGCTCTATGCACACGCCGCGAAGGTTTGCTTCGGCTAGCGCTGCCTAACAGGAAGGTTTTCTTTTATGGATAAGGGTCCAATCCGCGCAATCAGCCGCCGCCGTGCCGTAGGCTTGATCACCGCCGGGCTTGTGGCGCCATCTGTCATCCGTCCGGCTGCCGCAGAGGCTGCTTTGCCGGAGCAAACAACTATCCCAGATATCCTGAAAGGCTCAGGAGAGGTCCGCATCGCCTCTTGGGGGGGGTCTTATCAGGCGGCACAGCAGAAGGCTTGGTTCGAGCCTTTCGAAAAGGCGACCGGGATAAAGGTTCGTGCTTTCCCGGATGCCGACCCCGCGAAAGTCAAAGCAATGGTTGATACTGGAAATCTCGAATGGGATGTGATTAGCGCCAGCCGCAGAGCGATGATGCGCCTGAATTCGAGAGGCAGCTACTTCGAAAGCATCGACTACTCGCTGATAGACGATGGCGTGGCTAAGGAATACCGCTTCGATTATGGGATAGAAATGATGAGCTGGGCTCAGGTGATGGGCTATCGGGCTGATGCGTTCAGGAGCGCTACCCCCGCGAGTTGGGCCGATTTCTGGGATACAGAGAAGTTCCCTGGCAATCGGGCAATGTACGGTATTGGCGCCGGCGGTCCTCCAGAGATGGAATTCGCGCTGATGGCTGCTGGAGTGCCGGCAGACAAGCTCTACCCGCTCGATGTAGACAAGGCGCTGGCAAGCTACGACATGATCAAGAAGAGCGTAGTCAAATGGTGGGAGACAGGCGCTCAGCCGATTCAAATGTTGACTGACCGCGAGGTTGTCATGACCACTGTCTGGAACGGTCGCATGGAGGCGCTCAAGGAGCAAGGCGTGCCGGCAGCGATTTGCTGGAATCAAGGGCTTCTAAGGCGCGATGCGTGGGGGATACTCAAGGGCGCCAAGAACAAAAGTAACGCAATGAAATTCGTCGCCTATTCTATGATGCCAATTCCGCAGGCGCGCTTCGCGATGTCTATTGCCTACGGAACTACCAACGAAGGCGCCAATAAATATATCCCGCCAGAGCGGTTGGCGATCTTGCCAAGTTCGCCCGAAATCAAGAAGCAGCTCGTTCTTGTCAACGATGACTGGTGGTTTGAAAACGGAGCCGCAACACAAGCGAAGTTCAACAAGTGGCTGTTGGGCTAGGTCGTTGTCATCATCAGCACTGGCCCTGAGGCCGTTCCGAAAGGTTTTCATGAAGCAAGCGTTGGGTTCTTCGTTGCCTCGCGACTCCAATACGATTTGCGGCGCATCAGTGTATCTCAACGCCTTGCAGAAAAATTATGGTGGCGTCAGCGCGGTGGCCGGCGTTTCACTTGATATCCAGAAGGGTGAGTTCCTCACCCTCCTTGGCCCAAGTGGGTCGGGCAAGACGACCACCCTGATGATGATCGCAGGCTTCGAGGATCCAACTGCGGGCGATATCACAATTGATGGAAAATCGGTGGTAGGGCTGCCTCCCTACCGCCGTAACATCGGTGTGGTTTTTCAGAACTACGCTCTCTTTCCTCATCTGACCGTGGCCGAGAACATCGGCTTTCCTCTGAAGCAGCGCGGAGTCTCCAAGCCCGAAAGAGAGAAGCTGGTCGGTCGGACACTAGAGTTGGTACACCTTCCTGGGCATGGTCGGCGGTATCCGCACCAGCTCTCAGGCGGGCAACAACAGCGAGTAGCGCTCGCTCGTGCGATCGTGTTCAAACCACAGCTGCTGTTGATGGACGAGCCTCTGAGTGCGCTCGATAAGAAGCTTCGCGAGAACCTGCAACTCGAGATCCGACGGTTGCATGCCGAACTTGGCATAACGTTCATCTTGGTCACGCACGATCAGGAAGAGGCACTTACAATGTCCAACCGCATCGCAGTTATGAACGACGGAGAGGTGGTGCAGGTAGGGCGTCCCGAAGAGCTTTACGACCGGCCTTCTAGCCGCTTTGTAGCTGGATTCATCGGTGAGTCGAACTTCCTGCCTGCAACCGTACGCGGCATTGATAACGGCACGGTTCTGGTCGAATGCGAAGGCCGTGCGATGCGGGCCGTTTCGCCGGCGCCTCCTGTGTGCGGCGCAAAAGTCGCGCTCACGATTCGGCCCGAGCGCTTGCACTTTTCCTATGGACATGTCGATTCCGAAACGACCGTTAACGTCATGACCGTCACCGTTGCTGAAGTTGTCTTCGCTGGTGAGCGTTGCCGGTATCTTTTGAAGACTGATGATGGGACCTCCATCGTTCTTAGGGAGGCTACGAGCGCCTCCGTACGTCGCCGTGCCGTTGGAGAGCGGACACAGATCGGTTGGTCGGTGGCCGACACAATCCTGGTATAGAACGCAAATGTCTGACGAGGTTATTAACTCAGTTCTGTTGTCACCTATTGAACGAAAGCGCCGGGCTGAGCTGTCGAAGATGGTCATTCCACTACTGCTCGTAGCGCCGCTGTTCGTATTCATGCTCGTGCTCTACGCGATACCTGTATGCTCTATGTTGTTACGCAGCGTCAGCTCTCCTAGTTGGTCATTCGTGCACTATACGGCGCTCGTTGAGGATGTCGTGTTCGTCAAGACCTTTTCGACAACGCTTAGAACGTCGTTTGTTGTTACCCTTACTAGTCTGGTGCTGGCTTATCCCGTGGCATTGGCACTAACACGCGCCCGGTCTAGTGCACCAGTTCTTCTGATACTGATTCTAATGCCATTCTGGACGTCGATACTGGTGCGTAGTTATGCTTGGATGGTGTTGCTCGGCCGTCATGGCCTGATTAACGAGATGCTATCGTCTCTAGGCATAATAGATGCTCCGCTACGAATACTTAACACCACGCTCGCGAGCGAAATCGCTATGACGCACATCATGCTGCCGTACATGATTTTGCCGATCGCGAACGCTCTCCGGCAGATTGACCCCTCATTGGAACGCGCCGCTTCCGCACTCGGCGCTACGCCATGGGCGACCTTTTATCAAGTGACCTTTCCGCTCTCGATGCCCGGCGTGGCGGTGGGCGTGCTGCTGGTCTTCGTTCTCGCTCTTGGGTTCTACATTACGCCTGCTCTAGTCGGCGACTCCCGCGAGATTACGATTTCGATGCTAATTGCTCATCAGGTGGATCAGCTCAATTGGGAGTATGCGGCCACACTTTCAGTCGTCCTCTTGGTCACTGCGCTCGGGTTAATCGCTGCAGGACAATGCTTCCCAGGCGTCGGCAAGGCTTTTCGGATGAACTTGCGATGAGCGGCAATGTTTCAATGATACGGATCTTGGCGACGACAATCGTCGGGTCGACACTTACATTTCTCGCTTTGCCAATCGCCGTGGTGATCGTGGTCTCGTTCTCGTCGGCAGACTATCTCACGTTTCCGCCGCCCGCCTTTGGTTTTAGATGGTATGCAGCCTACTTTGGTAACGTTGCTTGGCTAAACGCTACCTTGCTCAGTCTATGGGTTGGAGCTGCAGTTGTATCACTCTCAGTAGTGCTAGGCACTCTGGCCTCGGTCGGAATTCAACGTTTGCCGCAGCCGTTGCGCATCGCTGTGACCAGCCTCGTACTTTCGCCGCTAATCGTCCCAACGATAGTTGTGGCGATCGGCATTTACTATGCGTACGCTCGATACGGCCTGATAGGTTCGCCTGTCGCGATAGTGCTGGCACACACCTGCCTCGCAGTTCCTTTTGTGGTGACCACTGTTAGTGCTAGCCTTGCCGGCATCGATCCAAGACTTTCACAGGCCGCGCTCAGTCTTGGGGCCACGCCTAGTGGGACTTTCTGGCAGGTGACGTTGCCGCTAATCCGGCCGGGTATGTTAGTCGGCGCGCTTTTCGCATTCCTTACATCTTTCGATGAGGTGGTTGTAGCGCTGTTTTTGTCAGGCTCCGGCGCAGTCACCCTGCCGCGCCACATGTGGGACGAAGTGCGCTTCCAACTTGATCCCACCATCGCGGCAGTATCAACGCTTACGGTGTTTCTGATGGTAATGCTGGTCAGCGCTGCACGGTTCTTGCGCAAGCGCAGCGAACAATTCGGTAAGGGGGTCTCGCACCGACCCTGACTCGATTCACAGCAGCACGCACCGGTAGTTCGCGCTGAGCTTTCTACGCGTTTTTAGTTTGCTGGAACGGTGCCATCCCAGCGATTGTTTGGCGGTTATCACGTCGTAGGAAGTTTGATCCGGGAATTGCTGTGAGTGAGTTCCTTCGAGGGGGGATTGTTTCAATAGCGCATTTGCAAACGCATGAAGGCGAGACAAGCCCCCCTTTAAATCAAGATTCACGAGCTCGGCAAGGTCGAGATCGGCCCTGCAATCCGGAGTAATCACGATGCCATCCAAAGACATTCAAGCGCTTTATCAAACCAGCGACGCACTTGGTCTGGCGAAATTCGTTCAAGATGGGGAAGTTACACCTGCTGAGCTCATGGAAGCCGCGATCGTCCAGGCTGAAAAAGTAAACCCGCGCATCAACGCATTAGTGAGCTGGGACTATGAGCGCGCACGCTCCCATGCCCGCACGCATCACCCGCACTCGAGATTCTCTGGGGTTCCTTATCTTGAAAAGGACCTTTGGATGCAAGTAACAGGCTTCCGAACGACCAATGGCTCAAAATTCTACTATCGGCTTGCCTCAGTCGCGGAGAAAGACAGTGAATCAGTGCGCCGCTTGCGCTCGGCCGGCTTGATTCCTTTTGGCATGACCAATTCTCCGGAAATGGGTCAGGATTGGACCACGGAACCGAAGGTCTATGGCTCAACGCTGAATCCCTGGGATCTCGCCTTTTCCGCATCAGGCTCTAGCGGAGGGGCAGGCGCTGCCGTCGCGGCGAGGATAGTCCCGATCGCGGGTGGAAGTGATGGTGGAGGATCGATCCGACTGCCAGCAGCTTTCTGTGGCCTTGTCGGGCTGAAGCCCTCGCGTGGGCGAATTCCCGATCCTTGGCAGAATGCGACGGGATCTGTACTCGGTTGCCTCTCTCGAACTGTCCGCGATACGGCAGCGTACTTGGACGTTGCAAGCGGTCCGTACCCAGGGGATTATTTCACGCCCCCGAGGACCGACGAGTCATTCGTGGAGCTTTCTACTAGGGAACCACGACGGTTGCGCGTTGGTCTCGCTACCTCGTTGCCGTTGGGATTCAAGATTGACTCTGAGATTGCCGCTTGTCTCAACCAAACAGCTCGCCTTCTGGAGAATGCTGGGCATTGGGTCGAACCCTGTGAACTCAACCTGTTCACAGAGGCCTGTCGCGTAGCGCGAGGGCGAATCATTGCGGTCCAATTAGCGCAGCGGGTCAATGCGATGGAAACTGCGTTGGGTTCGCGCATGCTCGATGACGACTTTGAGCCGACCACCCTCTCATCAATCGAAGAAGGCAAATCAGTCAACGCGATCATACTAGCCAGCGACATCGAGACGGTTCGCAACAGTGCACGCGACATAGCCGGACGACTTGCAGCTTACGACGTCGTGCTGTGTCCGGTCTATCCCGCTCACACCTTCCGTATAGGAGAAGGTGCCTATGAAACCCACTCTTACGAGCAGCAGTTCGCATTCTGCGAATATCTCTCAACGATCAACACATGCGGGGTGCCCGCGATTTCACTTCCAGTGGGCGTATTCCACGATGGGCTGCCATTGGGCGTACAACTAGTAGGGCATTACGGGGATGAGGCGACGCTACTACAGGTTGCAGAATGCTTGGAACAGCAGCTTGGCTGGCACGAACGACGACCCCCGCTTCTCAGAGGATGAGTGTCACGGCGTTCGAGTTACTTGTTACTCCGCGGCTTGGGTGCTTCGGGCACACTTTTTTGCTGACGCAATAGCAAGGCGTCCTGGCTCTAAGGGTACCAGGAACGAAGTCTCGTGTAAGGGGTCGCTTTCAGGCACATGGAGATCGTCTAGTTGCAGCCGACTGCTGCTGCTGCAAACAAGCGTTGGGCGGAGCAATACAACGATCAGTGCAATCTTTCGGCAAAATCGGCGGAATGATCCGTGCCGTGCTCAAGATCATCTCGCCGGCCGGTTGCTGCGCTTGGGGGTGAGTCTGATAATGCCGAGCGCTTCGCAGATATCCGCGAGCTTCATGGGAGAGTGAACAGCTACCGCTGCCACGGTGGGCAGCCTATAGCTGATCACGGGTCCGCTCCGCGCGGTGGTCGCACGGACGAGGCGGGACATTGGCCTTGCGCCTGGGCTCGTTTAGGGTTGCGCACGGAGCATTCCATTCAGAAGGACCGGACAACGTTATTTTGCTTGCACTCAGGTGGGCTCAGATTCTGGAGATGTTGCAACCTTCTATAAAAGGGGTAGTCGCGCGGTGGAAATAATGAACAAAGGGGGCTTAAGGCAGTACGAAATGTCCCTGAGCTGCATTTAGTCAATCAGGACGGCGCGCTACCATGCAGGACGATAGAGCAACTTCTGGGTTGGGATGGGTCGATGATTTCTTATAACTTGAATGGAAAGGCTGCACTCGTGACTGGCGCTGCAAGTGGCGTCGGGGTTTGCTACTGCCAAAATGCTTGTCGAAAGCGGTGCAGCAGTTGCACTGAACTTTCTCCCTGACGATCCCCGAGGGCCGCAAGCCGTCACGGAGCTTGGGGGGTACGGTAAAGAAATCGCGGCTCCCGGAACGTCGGCGAGTCAGCATCAGCCGATCGAATGATCTCGAATGCTTTATCTGAACTGGACAAATTGGATTTGCTTGTCAATAATGCCGGTCCTCCGGTAGTACAACGAACGATTCCGCCGGAGCGTCTCGACCTCATGACGGAATAACTTTGGAACGTTCTTGTTCGGTGGCTGCATTTGACCTGCGCGGTAGCACCATCGGCTACGCTGCTATAAAAGCCGGCGTGGTAAATCTGACGAAGAATCTCGCCCGAGCTCTTTCTCCTGAAGTGCGCGTTAATGCCGTCTCTCCTGGTTTCATTAATAGCACCTGGATGCTCTGGCCGGAGGAGACACTGCGCGCTGGTGTTGAAAAGCCCCTGCTGAAGCGCAGTGCCGAGCCAGCCGATATTGAGGAAGTCATCGTCTACCTTGGTTTCGGGCCAAGATGGTTACGGGCGCCACCCCGCGGAACGAGTACCCAAATCAAGTTTACGCGCGTGAGCGCATTGGGGTAGTAGCGTCACTCGTTTCGGGATTCCGTCCCAAGGGTTCATCACCTGTTGTAGCACCTTGCCCTCGGCCGGCCTGCGCCGGTCAGACCGTACAAGTAGCAAGGCAGAATAAAGAGGAGAAGTTACTAAGCTCCGGCACCATGTCAGGGTCAATCTGCTCGAGAAGGCGTTCTAAGATCTCAAGGCGGACGCCGCGCCTTGGATTGACGTGTAAGGACTACGAGGCAGGCCTCGAACACCATCTTGAGGATTTGCACGCAAGGTCCACCGGGAAGCATACCGGGCACTGCCGTCACGGCGCGTGTCACTTACCCAAGCCGGATGGCCGGCAACGCCCACTCGCAGTCCCCGCGCTGGAGGACAAGATTGTTTAGCAGGCGAGGGTTGAGGTGCCGAATGCGATCTACGAGGAAGACTTCCTCGGGTTCTCATACTGATTCCGGCCCGGACGTGGGACACACAGAGCTCTTGATACGCTCGTGGTCGGAATCAGCAGCAAGAAGGTGAACTGGATACTGGACGCCGACATTCGCTCGTTGTTCGACACTTTGAGCCAGGGATGGCTCATACGCTTCGTCGAGAACTGGATCGGCGACCAGCGCATCATCCCCCTGATCCAGAAAGGGTTTGAAGCTGGGCATCCTGGAAGATGCGGTCGTGAAGGCTATTGGCAGGAGAACGCGACAGGGCTCGGTGATCGCGCTGCTGCTCGCCAACATCTACCTGCACTACGTCCGCGATCTCTGGGCCGAGCGCCGGCGACGGCGCAAGGCTGGGGGCGATATGATCATCGTGCGCTATGCCGACGATATCGTCGTGGGCTTTGAGCACGAGACGGATGTCCGGTACTTCCTCGACGAGATGCGCGAGCGCTTTGAGAAGTTCTTGCTGTCGCTTCACCCGGACCAGACCCGACTGATTGAATTTGACCGCTTTCCGCGGCCAATCGCAAGCGGCGCGAGCTCGGCAAACCGGACACCTTCAACTTCCTGGGCTTGATCTTCATCTGCGGCAAGTCTCGCCGGGGCAAGTTCCTTGTCAGGCGTAAGAGCCGGTGCGACCGCATACGGGCGAAGCTGCAAGCTATCAAACAAGAATTGCGACGGCGGATGCACCGGCCGGTACCCGAGCAGGAAAATGGCTGAGGCAGGTAGTCAAAGGCCACTTCAACTACCACGCGGTGCCGATCAACCGTAAGCGCTGTTCAGTGACCACCTACCGGACGACGGGCGATCTGCGAGTTTGCGGTTCGGTTTCGACCGTTAGGCTTAAAATGGACACAGTGCATACTGCTATCACGGAGCCGATGCGGCGGCTTGAGGTCTTCACCGGAGCCGGTCGTCGGCGGAAGTGGAGCGGCAAGGACAATGCGCGGTTCGTCGCGGAGATCGTGGCGAGTGGCGCCTCGGTGTGTTCCGTGGCTCGACGGCAGGGATTGTCACCGCAGCAGCTGTTTGGCTGGCGGCGTCAGTTGCGAGAAGCTGCAGCCAGTCATTCCGAGGCAGACGAGGTACAGTTTGTGCCGGCGGTGGTGGACCAGCATTTGATACTGTCCCCGAGAAAGGTGGCCCAAGCTGAACCGTAGGCCTCCTCCATTGAGTTGGACTTCTATTTTTAAATAGGATGTTGATATGCAGAAAAGCATCGCACGATGGAATACATCGCTGATCTGGGTTTATCGAAGGATTTACGCGTCATCCAGGCATTGATTGCATGGAACGGAGCCGGCCGAAGGCTAAAATTTGGAGGCAATGATGCTGAAGGTCAAAAGGGTTGACTGCTCAGAATTTCACTCACCAAGAGACGGACCGCAGTATGACCGATCAGTTCCTATCCGTCTCCGGCGGGCGCAAATATTTGGAAGCCGCAACTTTTAAACAGGCATCTGATATGCAGGGATTGCTCTATCGACGGAGTCCGGTTTGTTCCGGGACGCGGCCCTTTGTGAAAAACGGGATTCTTGCGAGCATTGCCCTTGAAGAACTCGCGGCAATAGGAGAATACCTCGAGCCGGTCGTTCTGAGAGAACGCATGATCCTTCAAGAACCTAAAAAGCAAATTGAGCACATTTACTTTATAGAATCGGGCCTCGTGTCGCTAAGGATCCTCGCGGCGGAAAGCATCCTTGAAACAGCCGTAATAGGCCATCGAGGCGTGGTCGGGGCCTCGCTTCTCGCCGAAGGGCATCTTGCCACACGTCAATCTGTTGTCCTCGTTTCCGGAAGCGCATACAGAATTCTCGTCCAGGAGTTGCGACGGCTCTTGCCCAAGTGCTCCGAAGTACGTGAACATCTCGTTCGGTATGTCCAAGCGCAGAACTTGCATTGCGCTCAGACTGGATTGTGCGGTGTTCGACACGATCGGGAAAAACGGTTGGCGTGCTGGCTCTGTTTGGCGAGTGACGCTCTCCAGGCTGATGTGCTTCCAATCACCCATGACTACCTTTCTTCTATGTTGGGATTGCGCCGCCCTGGGGTAACGGAAACGCTGATCCGTTTCGAACAGCAAGAATTGATTCGAAAAACGCGTGGCATATTGCAGATCAGGGATCGGCGTAGCCTCGAACAGAAGGCATGCAGTTGTTACAAGCTCATTACCGGCGCCTATTTTGCGACCGAGTTCGTTAGCTCAGCGACCGATGGGGTGTGTGCCAGCTTCGATTCCCACGTCAGTTCAATTTAGCGGACAATTACAATTGGACTGTTGCATCCGCGTATCGGTCCGTCGCGGATCTCCCCTCCGCATTGCTACCAACCAGACATGTTTGCCGGCTGAAGTTCTACAGGTCCTCCCGAACGGCGGCCGATCGGGCTGAGCACACGCACGTTGCAACTTGGGTTAATATACCAGCTGCCGAAAGGATGACCAGCGCGTTCAGCTCTCTAAAGGGTCAGGGATTTTGGACAAATGCGGTCTGTATTGATCCTCACGGAGAGGAGCCAATCCCAGCGCGGCTGCTCACCGATAATTCCATGCAAGCATAGGGCAGACCTGAGGGAGCCGTGAGGCTACGCAATCGGCATCGCGGCGGCTTAAGCTCCTACAAGCCTTTTGAGCCAGGCTGCCACTGCATGCCATTTCCATTCGCTCATAGTCCATCGGAAAGACCAAATCGATCTTCGCCGTGCTGTTGCTCGCAGCAAGTTGAAGCCGATGGGTTTAGCCTCGATCTCGCCTCAGGCAATTGCGATTTGAGCGGCTCAGGAAGGCGCACCAGTTTGAGGACGTCCAACGGCGGTAACAAAATTGAGCTCCCGCCTCAGCGTAAGTATCCGGTGAGGCTCATAAAGTGCAGGCCAAGGTCACCGCCAGATTACATGGCCTTTTGCTGCCCGTGCTCGCATCTTGGGTGTCGCCTGGATTGGAGTCGGCAAGGAAGGGGAAATGCTATCAATCGGTTTGTGTCTTCGTTGGTCTCGACATACACACAAGGAGAAAAGTTCTGTGGCGGACGTTGGGCGAGCGGTTGAGGTTCGGCATGTCGGCACTATCAAGAACGATCCGACGGCAATCGGCAAATTCGCTTGGAGTCGGGCGCGTCGACATGGTGTCGTCGAGTTCGTCTACGAGGCTGGATCATGCGACTACAACGTTCAACGTCAATTCTCGACAATGGAGATGATCTGCAGAGTGTGCGCGCCCGTCGCTGACGCCACGCAAGCCGGGCGAGCGGATCAAGAATGACCGGCGCGACGCCATCATTTTGGCTCGTCTGCGTCGGGGGCAAATCCGCGAACTACTCGCGAACTCCCCGTGGCCAAACGGATGCAGGCTCTGCAGCCTTGAAGGGCGTTGGTCCGATCGTCGCCGCTACTATACTCGCCGAGATCGGATACTTCTCCCGCTTTGCTCATCCGCGGCAGCTCGTTGCCTCGGCCTCGCCCCAGGCGAGCACAGCAGCGGCGGTACAGTAAGGCCGCGCGGCATCACCAAGGCGGGCAGTTCGATCGCGCGGGGTTGCTCGGGCCTGGAAAGCGCAGATACGTCTGCACAAGACATATCGGAAGCTTACCGCGCGCGGAAAGCGCTCAGTCGTTCGAATTCATTTTCATTTTGGACAGCGGAAACGCCCACGTCCGAGGCCAGAGCGAGGCAGCCCTTCGAGCACCGTCATCATGGGGTAGCCAATCCCCGCATAGGAGTCTAAGCGACCGTCGAGAACACTCGGCGTCCTCACCCATGCGGATCGTATGCATCAAATATCCACGTCCCCAAACGGGCGATCGGGAAGCTGTGTTCAAAATAGTTGACAAAGGCCATAGGAGATGAACCGGCCACGGTCCAGTCGCTTGGCGTAGAGCGACAGCCCGACTCCGTCGCGCCAAAGGGCTTTGATCAGGGTGCTAGCACGACCACGGAACACAAAGACATCACTGGCAAAAGGATCTTGCCCCAGTCCCTCTTGCACCAGCAATGGCAGGCCCGCATGCCTTCGCGCATGTCAGTGTGACCGGTTGCGATCCAAATTCTCGCCTCTGCCGCGATCGGGATCATCGCCGTTCCAGCAGATCCAACACGCAAGACAACGCGGTCATATCAACACCGGCGTCCACCCGGCAGCCCTTGCCGATGATAACCTCCATGTCCGATCGCTGGCCACGCTAAAGCTATTGGCAGCACCGCCGGTTAGTCAGCACCCTCATCGCCGGCACAAACGCTGACTGAGTTGTTCAGTACCGCTCGTCCGCGTCCCACTCGATCGTCGTCAAGTCAATAGGAGCGAGCGCGAAATGCCGTATCGTCGTACTGTCGACGAGACCGCACGCGCTGCCTTCAAACTCTCCAGAACGATCTTGACTTTCTCATCGTCGGTCCAGCGACGGCCAGTCTCGACAACCTTGAACCGTTCAATCTGAGCACCGAACTTATTGCTGTCCATAAGGGCTGTTACACAGCACTCGTCTTAGCCCGACAAGACGGCCCTCACCGGAGAAAGACGCTTCAGCTTTGCCTGAATCGTTGCAATTGTTGCGCGAAGTATGGGAGCGGGTACGAAACGTACATCTGTTAGTAGATAAGGTTCAAATCGTACGATTGTGAAGCGCTCTAAACACGCTGTCCGCGCTAGCGCGCGCGTTCGTCCGTTTCGGACGAACTTTTCGCGCCATTAAGTAGCGCAATCTGTCAACGTAATAACGCGAGCGGCGGAATGGTCCGCACCGCGACATCAGTGGGTTCGATCAATCCGTGGTGTTGGAGCAAGGCCCTGTAGGTCGGGAATGATTTGGGGGCGAAGGTGGCTAATCTCCTGAATGCGAGACGAGCCATTCTTGAGTTAAAACAACTGGAGGTCTTTATAATGAAGATGGCGAAGAGCCTTTTTCTAGGTTCAACGGCAGGTCTAATCGCTATCGGCGGTTCGCAGGCGGCCGATCTCCCCATCAAGGCCAAGGCGATCGAGTACGTCAAGGTCTGCTCATTGTATGGTGCTGGATTCTACTACATACCGGGCACCGACACCTGCATCAAATTGGGCGGCTATCTGCGTGCTGAAACGACATTCGGCACGAGCTATCATTATGACGCGCCAACCAGTTTTGTTGGAGGCGCGCAGAACCGCCTGAGCGAATATTACAGCTGGCGCGCTCGTCAAGACATTACGGTGGATACGCGCACTGCCACCGAATACGGTATGGTCCGCACGTTTGGTGAGTTCGCCTTCACCTATACTGGGGGAGCCTATAGTGGTGCCGGGACAGGTGGTACGACGTACACGTCATCGATCGGTAGTCAAGTCGCTTCCGGCACCCCCGGTCTTTACTACGCATTCATCCAATTCGCTGGCTTCACGATCGGCAAAGCTACGTCCCAGTTCAGCACGCCGTGGGGCCAGTATGCGGCCAACGCCATTGAGCTACCAGGCGCCGGCGGCTGGGACCCGGCGAACCAGGTCGCGTATACGTTTGATTTCGGTCAAGGCGTCATCGCGTCGGTCTCGGCCGAGGATCCGGTGTCTCGTAGCCAACTTGCTATCTGGAACGTGAGCGCGGCGACGGCTGGCGGACTTGCCGCCGGTGCGTACGGGGCCAGCGACTTCGGTGGTGCGAGGGCTCCAGACCTCATCGGCTCAGTCACTGTTGACCAGACATGGGGTTACTTCAAGGCCTCTGCTGCGGCGCACAATAATCATGCTGCCTACTATGGTGCGACGGAGGTGACAGGTCACCCGGCTGACAAGTGGGGCTGGGCCGGTCAACTGGCGTTGTCGATCAAGAATATCCCCACGGGTGCGGGGGATTCAATCAGCGTGACAGGCGTTTATACCAATGGCGCAAGCCGCTACAACTTTCACGACTATACGGGCGCGCCAAGCTACGCGATGTACGGAGGTACTGGCATTGCCGGTGCTTATCAGAGCGTAGCGGTATCTGGTGTGTCTGACGCGGTATTCGTGGCTGGCTCCGGTCAGGAGCTAACCACAACCTACGGCATCTCAGGGGGCTACAACCACAACTGGAGCCCGCAATGGGCTTCCAGCATCTTCGGCGCCTATGCTGCCGTGCGCTACAACACGACTGCCAAGGGCTATATTTGCGGCGCATTTGTCGCAACTCTCGCGCTCTCGAGCGGTCCTGGAGGCTGCAATCCTGATTTCAACTACGCGGTTGTTGGCACGAGGACGGGCTGGACTCCGGTTAAAGGCCTTACCTTCTCGGCCGAGCTCGCATACACGATGCTCGACCAAAAGTATGCGAGCGGAAGCACGGTGGCGTTGCCTCTGCAGACATCAATCGCCAAGCCCGCTGCTACTTACGAGCTCAAGGATCAGAATGCTCTTACGCTTCTGCTTAGAGCTCAGCGGACTTTCTGATTTCTCTATCAATCTACTGGAAGGAGAAAAGGCAGTTTTACTTATCTAAGTGTTACCTCCAAGAAGGCCTCCGGCATGCCCGCCGGAGGCCTTTCGTATCAGGTCAAAAAGCTCATGCGTTCGGGGGCTTTGAACGTCGATCGCTTGCTGTCCCGCCCGGCCAGCCGCTATTATGCCGATATCTAGCGGGAGAGCACCACACTCTCTGTTGCATCGACGGTGCATCAACTGTATTTTCAGACCCGGTCGCTCCGCCGGGCACGGTCTGGCTCTTTCCGACAATCGCGTTCCGAGCTTCTCACGCCCGAGAGGCCGCCGCTGTTCACTTCGGCCTTCAGCGTGCCAGTGGCGCATTCCTGCATCACGCCAACTCACCATTACCATTGGCAGCGCAAGGCCCACCCCTTTAGGAGAAGCTACAGCCGAACGTGCCAGACGGGCGTACGGGCTCATCTGCATAGCAAACTGCAGCCCAGCGGTCGAATACGCTCCCTCATCAATTCCTGGCACAGCAGTGGCAATCCACTCGCGCGGATGCTGCGCAGAGACCAGCCATCTGTCCTCTCTAAACGCCATCCGGAACTGCCCCGCATTGTCTTGCTAAAAATGTCACCGAACAACTTACCTGTCCTGTCTGGGGCGGAGCTGCCGAAAAAGTTCAGTGGCCGCTAAGGCAGGGAAGATCAGCATGCGCGCAAAGCGCGAGATCACATCAGCGCTGGCCGAGCGTTATCGAGCGAGCGGGCGGGCTCGAGAAGGGAAGAAACCTAGACGAGCTATGCGCCGTTGCGGGATGGTAAGCACACGATCCGAGCGCTGTCATTTGACGGGGCATCGGGATCGGCCGTGCCGCGGCGGCGTGGCCGGACCTACGGAGCTTCCATTCGCATGGCAATAATTGTGCTATGGGACGCGTCTAACCGGCTCTGCAGCAAGTGGCTCGTCGCGATGATCCCGTTCTTGCTTGCGGCTCTTCAACGGCACGGCAAATTGAGACTTTCTGCCGATGGTTTTGAGGGTGAGCGCGGCGACGATCGATCGCCTGCGGAGCGACGTAAGGATCGCAGCAGCCGGAGGACGACGACGGCGGGCGGGCTTTTCTAGTGCTGTTACGGCGCCAAGCGCCGGTGCGTACATTCAATGACTGGGGTTCCGCCGGGGTACTGCGAAGCGGATCTGGTTGCGCACGGTGGCATGTCCGTATTCGGCTCGTTCATTAAGACGGTAACAATGGTGGATATCGCAAAGGGGGGGGGGGACCGAATGCTTTCCGCTGGCCGTGCCAGCTCTTGTGGTCGAAGCTCTCGAGCGCGCGCAGAGCCTATTTCCCTGGCCCGTTCGGGGACTCGATTTTGATACGACAGCGCCTCATGAACGACACGGTCGTATCGTGGTGCCGTCCTCACGATGTCGAAGTCACTCGTTCGAGGGCCTACAAAGAACCATCAGTCATTTATTAAACAAAGGAACGGAGCTATCGTTCGCCGCCTGGTGGTCTTGGCGCCTTCGCGGTGCTTCTTCTTCAGCGTAACCGAGGGCTGGAAGAACTTGATGTGCAACCGTGCAGCCGCAAACAGGCGAGCAAATGAGGGAGCGGCATCAATGACTTCAAACCGAATGATCAAGCGCTATCTTGCTCCCGCTACACCGTACGAAAGAGCGTTAGTCCACCCAGGCTCAATGAGGCGTTCAAAGGTCGGCTCGAGGATATACCGGACGCTTGATCCGGTGGCATTGCTGGCACAGATGCGGACGCTCAGAATGAGCTGGGTAAGCGCGTCGATGAGCGGGCTGGGAAGCCAGCGATGACTGCCGCGCAGGAGCACAGCGACTTGGTGGCCTGTGCCCGAACGCTCGGCGATGGTTGGAAACAGGGTGAGCAGCGGAGTATTCATCGGCGTCGCTATATGCGACGCAAGCCCGTGCCATGTCGACCATCGATGCTCGACCCCTACATTCACATCATCGAGGAATGGCTCGCCGCGGCTCCACAGTTGCCCGCGGTCGATCTTCTCTCCGGGTTGGAAACGCACGCGCCTGGTCGTTGCAGCGACCATGAGCGGCGCACGGTGCAGCGATTGGTGAAGAATTGGCGATCAACGGCCGCTCGACAGCTGATCAGCAGCAAAGAGATCACACATCGGTCCAGGCTTCGTTCCTTAGTAGTTAATCCTCAAAGGTTCCTTCGCCGAACCGCCGCAAGCCGCTCGCTCGCTACGGCGCGCTTCGCGAGCGGCTTGCTCGGACTCGCGGTGTCCAATTCAGCAGACGCCAAGGTGCGCTTCGATGACATTATCATCTGAGGTAATATGAGCGGCACTTTTCCATGACGCGCGACAGTCTCCTGAAGTCGTCTGGGGCAGCGAGGTGGCGATTCAGCGCACGTGCTCTGCAGACAGGCCAGCCTGGCGTGCAATTCGTGCGATAAAGGCTGCCTACTCAAAGGAAATACGCGGATTAAAAATCATCCGACAGCGCCTTCAGCGCGAAGTTGCGCAATCATAGCGGAGTTGTAGCCGATTTCCGTGAGGAGTTGTTCCGCATGCTCTCCAAGAATCGGACCGGGTGTTGCAGATCCGGGGATAGGTTCGCCATTGATGTGAATGGCGCTAGCAACGGTTTTGACGATTCCGCACTTCGGATGTTCGAATTCAACGATCATACCACGAGAGCGTGTGTGTGGATGATCTAGTGCTGCACCAATGCTAGCAATCGGAGCATGCGGAATCCCTGCGGCCGCAAATACGTCGCACCATTGTGCGACTGTCTTCGCTTTAAGCCGTTCGCCCAGAGCAGAGTCGACCTCTTGCCGTCTTTTGAGACGACCAGCATTTGTATTCAGCTCTTTATCTGCGGCGAGTTCTGGTAGGTCGATGGCGCGGCACAGGGAATGCCACAAGTGATCGCCGTAAGCCGCGATGACGACGTCGTCGTCCGCAGCGCGGTAGACACCATACGGGACCGCCATAGCGTCGCCGGAGCTTGTCGGAGTGGGTAGTTCACCATCAGCCAAGTAGCGACTCGCAAAATAGGGATATGTTGTAAGGAGAGATTCAAACAAGCTGAGATCAATCACACAGCCTTGACCAGATCTAATGCGGCCGACCAGAGCCGATGCGATCGAAACAGAGCCATACACGCCGGCAAGAATGTCACCAATCACAATACGCAAGGGTGTTGTACCCTCTTTACTCAGGCTTATCAGCCCTGTCATTGCCTGGGCTACGAGGTCAAAGGATTTGTAATCCCGCAGAGGGCCAGTCTGGCCGAAACCCGAGATCGAACAGATGACGAGGGCGGGATTCAATTCCAGGAGATGATCGTACCCAAAACCGAGGGATTCGAGCGTGCCTGGGCGGAAGTTTTCAACGAGGACGTCCGCTCGATCCACCAATTTTTCAAGGACGCGTCTGCCCTCATTGCGCTTCAGATCAAGGGCCAAGCTGCGCTTATTCCTGTTTAGCGCGGCAAAGTAATAGCTTTCCCCCTCGCGGCAGGGCTCGACCTTGCGCGATATATCTCCGTGACCGAGCCTCTCGATTTTGACGACATCCGCGCCTAGGTCCCCAAGGATGGTGGTGCAGATTGGCCCGGCTAGAACGTGCGAGAGATCCAGGACGCGGATGCCTTGGAGCGGTCGCCGGGCAAGAGTTTTCGTATCTTCTCCTTGCGACGTCTCCGGCCTGCCGGCTGCTTGCTCAGCAATCATGATAAGGATCCCTTGGTTGATGCCCTACACGTAAGTCTCCAATTCCCTCGGGGTAGTCGGATGCCTTCCTCTTCCGCAGAAGGTCCAGCCACGTTATTTAGCCTTAAGCCACAAACCGAATTTCGCCACCTGGGTAAGCGATGATTGCACTTTACCAATTTTCATACTCCTAAACATAAACCTCAAATGGGCAGCGCGATGCGCAGAGGTCCGGTATGTGTATGATTTGACTCTGTCGAACGTTGGCGGCGACGCTAGTTTGTTTTATTGCTTGGAGATGACGTGCTCCGCGCAACGATTAACTGCTAGAATGGTTGCGCATTTGTGCACGGAGCGAGAGTTCCGGGACGGCTGCCAATTATTGATAATTGATTTGGCGGGATCGAGAAACTACCTACTCTGGTGGCCGACGTTGCATCAGCCATCTCGAGAGCCGGTGTTGTGGTGGTGTGTAAGGGCCGCGGTTGTGGAGTATGAGGGCGATCAACTCCGATGAGCCTCATTGTTACTCTGAAAGCCCCAGGATTTATCCACGATTGCGACGCGCTTCCGGTTAGACGATTGATTATGCACAGGCTAGTCGCCATAGCGGCGTGGACGGCTACACGGGATCTTACAGGGATTAAGGGAGCAGAGGTCTGTCCTGTGAGATAAAAGCTTCCCACACGTTAAATCATAAGCGATTCTCCAGTATCCAAGGCTGCCGTTTGCTGTCTCGAGGTATTCACGAGGATTGCGTGAGTGTACTTTTGGGGAGCGCCAAGATTGGCACCGCAGCATAAATCAGTAGCGGAGAGTGCGCCCATCGCAATTGGTTGAGTGCTTGTGCTAAACAGCGGCATGTCACCGTGGCTGGCTAATGCAGCGTATCGAGGGAAAGACATTGACGATGCAGCGTTGTTACCGCATTTGCAGTCGACCAATTCGGCACGAGATTGTAGCGCTTTGGCCCAGGCGGTTCGATCCACGCTCTGAGCAGCCCATTCCGACGGATCGATGAATCAGTCAGTTGGGCGATCGTTACGTATTTCAAAGACATTTCGGTTGATAGAGCCGAATTGTACGCCTTTATGTTAACATGCGCGCGCGTCCCCCAACCAACCAGTTCCCCTTGCGAAAATCAACGGCGAATCCGAGATCGGCGACCTCCGCCAAGTGTCACCAGATAGCTGTCCGCGATCGCATTTCGGGTTCCTCTGTTTCGCGGAGTAGAAACCCTGCGACGAGCCAACCAACTGCTCCGCGGCGGTCAAAAGACATTCAAAATACATTCATATTCCACTCCACAACAAATGAAGATCGCTAATCTCGGCGCTGGTAGCGCATGCGAGCTTCTGTCAGTTGAAATTGGAAAGTGGCAGACCGAGACCCGTGGCCGGGTTCGGCGATGTCGGTCCTCCAATTCACCGCGTGCTTCGCGCGGCGATACCAACTCCGAAATACCGGTTGTGAGCGAGATCGAGAATGCGATCGGTCAAATTCGCAAAGCTGTATCCGCCAGCTATCGCCGCCCGAACGTAAGAGTGCGTGCTGTGGAGTGACGGGCTGAAGTTGATCTCGAGCACAAAAGGGTGGCCGGAGCGATCGATGCGAAGGTCAACGCGAGCATAATCCCGGCCAAGGCAGGCGCGGAAGGTCGCAAGCGAAATATCCCGCAGTTTCGAAGCAAGCTCATTTTCGATTTGAGCAGGGCAAATCTTCCGGAGCTCCGCGATCGATCGATGACATTTGTCTTCCTGGGTGATAACGTGTGTTTCGCGACTGCCGAAGTCGTGTTCAACTGGAGGCAAGATCTCAACCCCTTCGTTTCCCAGTAGGGAGATACAGATTTCCCGCCCCTCGATGTATTCTTCCACGAGCGCATCCTGCGAATATTCGGTGACCGTCTCTTCTACAGCTTGCTTCAGCCGGCTAGTGTCCTCTACCAGTTGTACTCCCAGGCTGACGCACTCGTAGCGTGGCTTCACTATCAACGGAAATCGCAGGTCGCCGATGCTCTCGATCCCGGTACGCATCACTCGAAAGTTCGGTGTCGGCACTCCGTCGTCTCGCATGAGCTTCTTAGCAATCACCTTGTCGAGCTCAAGTGCAGCCCCGAGCGGACTCGGTCCAGTGTAGGGGATGCCAGCCATCTCAAGCATGGTCGGAACCTGGCTGCAACGCCACTCGCCCTTATTTCCGTAAGCCATGTTAAAGGCCATTCCGGAAGCGCTGCCTTGCGGATCGGCCGGCATGAACTGCTCCAGCGTGGTGAGCAGTCCTCCATCACTCGCGCAAAGCAGCGTCTCGTGCCCGCTCTCTTGCAAGGACGCCATTACGTTATCGACTGTTGCGTCATAAATCGCACGGCCGGATAGATCCGACGTATTAATGACAGGCTCTTTCACGACCGCTACTCGCATAAGCTACTCCGTTTGGCTTGAAAATGCGCAAAATTAGAAGCCTGTTGATCAGAAGCACGTAGTCGCAGTGGGACCGGAAACGAATGACGACCTCCAAGCTGTCTCGGCTAGGTGGTCCACGTCCCGCCCCTAATTGTGCACCATAAACGGTGTACAACAGGCGTTTCAGACGGAGAGGGACTAAAGCCCGTCGGGCGACTGATGGGCAGTCCGCGGCGAAAACTATGAGCCGCAATTATCAAACCGCACTCAAGCAGTGGTGCACCTAGCGCATCAGCTAGGATGGTTCGGGCAAGCTTCATATGGCCCTCTCCGGCGCAGATTGCGAGACCGCTATAGCCGTATGGTCTCCACTGGGTCTAAGCAATCGTTGTGCCAACAGAGCATCTGCGAGTAGTAACGCCAAAGCGGTGTATTTCGCATCACACCCATCGAATACCGGTGCCGCGACGAGGCTGATTCCGAACATAAACGTCTTCAACCGGACGAGCCTAAAGCAGGCAAACGAACTTCGAACCTCGGCGTCGGCACGAGTTCTCGTCGAGTAAACGCAAGGGAGTCCTACGTGAAGGGGAACGAAAGATCTTTCGGCGCTGGTTGCTTCGAGAAATCAATTCCGATAATCGTGTCCCATCGTGGCGCCGAGTTCCCTATATCTCCATGCTCGCCTGAACGACACGGTCATCGATTGGCGCTTTATCGCGGCGGGAAAGTCGATGCAGAACGGCTTCATCGAGAGTTTCATGTATAGACGGCCCCCTGATGCATGGGCTTTTTGCAGCATTTTGGATATCTGTCGGGTGCGTTCATGTATACGGCCTGTCATTGCGGCCGATAGCATGGTCGTGGCCCCGATGGCGATCGCGGATCGAGGCCTCATCAACGGGCCGCACTTGTTGCGCTTAAAAGTCTTCGGGCTTTCTCGATCCCCAGCTCTGCCGGTTTCCATCACGCTGTCAGCTGCGCTCACACCTTAGGGTGGCCATCGCGGCGGCTCAGGCCGCGAGCTTAGGCCGATAGAACTCACCGCTCGTCATCATTGCCCAGATGAACCGAGCCAACTTGTTGGCGACAGCGACAGCAACAGCCATGGGCCGGCGCCCGTTCAAGCCGAGCTTCGATCCAGCCACCTCCCACCCGGGACCGGCCTTTGCATACCGAACGACGTTGCGTGCCCCGATGACAAGCAAGTGCCTGAGATAGGAATCGCCTTGCTGGGTTATGCGGCCGAGCCGGTCCTTCCCGCCGGTGGAATTCTGCTTAGGCGTCAGGCCAAGCCAGGCCAAAAGCGCGATCAACAGCTCAACGAGCCCCTGTTCTTCGATCTGGATGACCGCCGCCCGAAGATGGGTACTTTGATCGCCGACTACAGTATCCGGCGGCATCGTTCGTGCCTGAATTGCCTGACGCGCGCCGCCTCATTGCAACGGACGGCCGGCTACACAACCCCGACTAGCTGCGCCGATCGTCCGTGGCTCCGAAACTCCGGGATCTAACCGCGCTGGATGAGACTTCGTGGCAGATCATGGCTTCTCAAAGAGCAGCGGTGCGGGCTTCTCAGCCTCCGAGTTGCGGCCCTATCCCAAAGGCGCCAACTGGAGAGCTGGGTCTGGTGTAGGGCGGGGAGCATATGAGTCTGCTCAAGTTGATCGGTGGTTCGGGGGTAACGCCGACGGTACGACCTTGAATGCCAAGCGCGCGCCACTCCAGCATCCGATGCAGGCCCTCGCTCAGTTGAGATGCCGCCGATAATGCCTGACGGCAGCCGCTCGCCTTTGAAGATGACGGTCTTCATTGAGCAACGCAATGCCGCCCCCATACACCAGAGTTGGTAGTGTCTCGGTCGTTGAGAATAGGGCAAGGTCAAATCCTGAGCGGTCGGGCAGGCCGTGAAACATCTCAACGATCGTCGAAAAGGTACGGCAATGGTATCGCAATTTGTTGCACGTCTCGCGTTGGTTCAAAAAAGCTTGGCGCCCAATCAAGCATCAGGATCTCGAATATCACGACAATGCGAGGTAACCGCGAATTCTTCGGCGGCCGATCGAATGACCTGGGTGAGCTGCGTGCGGACAAGTTCCTTGCGGTTCCCATCATGCGCCTAAGTGCAATCTGGTCTAGATCTTGAGATCGGCGGCGTGGTGACGGCTGTGAATGAGAATTCCTAGTGAGCTGTCCGTACAGAATCGTGCTCAATAGCTGAGCTTTGGTTGCCTAGTATGAAGTGCAATAATGCCCCTAAGAAAACTGAGCTCCTGTCACCCCAGCGACCGCGTTGCTCGTGTGATGCGCAAGATCGAAGCGCTGGAATCCGCCTATAAGACGATTACAATAGGTCAACTGGTGTCAAACAGAGCGAGCTCGCACGGCGCGGCGACTGCAATAAACGTTTTCGAACGCGGCCAGCAAGCAAGCTACTCAGAGCTTGACCAACTATCTAACAAATATGCGAATGCGTTTCGTGCATTGGGTGTGCGCAAAAGAGATCGCGTTGGGGCAATGCTGTCCAATCGCATCGAATTCCCGATAATATGGTTTGCGCTTGCTAAGCTCGGTGCAGTGATCGTCCCAATCAACATGCGCTACACTCCAAGGGAAATAGAATATGTTCTTAGCGATGCACAGGTCGAGTTCGCTGTTGTCGACGAGTCAACGTGGTCAGTGTTCTGCGCGATGGAGCCTTGGCCGGAGCACCTCGCTCGTGAGCGAGCAATTCTCGTTGGTAACGCTTCTGATAGCACAACGACTACCCTCAATAAATTGCTCAAAGGTGCGGATGAGTGCCAGGTGGAGGAGGATGTGCACCCTGATGACGTGTTAAACATTCAGTATACTTCGGGGACGACGGGCTTTCCGAAAGGCTGCCTGTTGACGCACGACTACTGGAGTGTGTTCTCATACCAGGCCGCAAATTGGGACGAGCAGCCTTACCAGAAGTACCTCTCTGCCCAACCATTTTTCTATGTGGATGGGCCATGGCATCTTCTGCAATCGTATCGACATGGGGCTACTCATTACCTAGCTCCGCAGCTCAGCTCAACTCGTTTCATGGGTTGGGTTAAGCAGCACCGCATCGAGTGGTGCCAGTGCCCCGAGCTGGTCGCGCGACAAGCGGAGGCCCTCGAGGAAGACGGCGCGACAAGCCTGAAGCAGATCCTGAATTGGGGCTGGGGGCCTGACACCGTCCGCCAATTCCGGAAGCGCTTTCGGGTGCGCACCCAGGAGGCTTACGGGATGACGGAAATCGGTTTCGGTACAAGAATGCCGAACCAATTTGACGAACTATCCGACTCGGGCTCCGTGGGGATTCGGGCACCTTTTCGGGACTTGCGGCTCGTAAACGAAGATGGGAGCCCCACGCCGGTTGGCGCTGTCGGCCAGCTGTGGGTGAAGGGGCGTGGGATTTTCAAGGGCTACTGGAAGAAACCCGACGCAAATCTTACTTCGTTTGAGGGCGGATGGTTCAAGACCGGTGATCTTATGCGCTGTGACGAACTCGGCTTTTATTGGCTGGTAGGGCGCACGAAGGACATGATCCGCCGGTCAAGCGAGAACGTCGCCGCGCGCGAGATAGAAGCAGTGATCCGCGAGATTCCCGAAATTTCGGATGTGGCGGCGGTGCCTGTTCGCGATGCAAAGCGCGGCGAGGAGGTTAAGATTTACGTTGAATTAAGGGAAGGTGTCACGCCAGACAATCTAGCTGTCAAACGCATTCTCGAACATGCTCGTGCGCATCTTGCTGCGTTCAAAGTGCCGCGGTACATAGGCTTCACTTCAGTTCTTCCCAGAAGCACGTCCAGCAATAAAGTACTTAAACGTGAGCTGATGGCTGTGAGCGATCCGCTTGCCGGCGCTTACGACACTGAGAAGAAGTGCTGGAGGTGAAGCCAGATCTCGCATTAGGTAGCCCGCCTAGAGCGGCGGTTTCTCTTCAATGCGGATCAATCTTTTCATCGACACAGAGCTTCGAAGAGGCGAGCAGAAGCTGGCGCGGACGATGCCACAACAGCTTCAATTCTTGGACGGCGTAGCCGACACAGAAGGCGAGCGTGGAACGGTCGATGGCGATACCGTGCGTCGCCAGCGTCTGCGCCTGACGTCAGCATGAACGTGCCCGTCGCAGTGCCATGAACACATCACTAGCACCGCAATGCCAGGCGTCCCCGTACCTCCACCCGTGCACCCTGGAGCTCAACAGTCACGATTCCGGCAATCCGGTGGGCTCTGTGGACGCCGGTAACGCTGATTCCGATACCACTGGCACGAACGACGGCGCGTCCGCCGAACCGGGTAGCATCAACTGGCCCAAACGCGCCCGGCGTCGCCAATCATGCACCTGCTGCGGCCGGCAGCCATGGCTGCGTGCGATATCCGTCACAACCGCACTCGGCTCGAGGCTTTCCGCGACGATCTGGGCTTAGATCATCGGGCCAATTCTTTCTAAGCCAGCTAGCGGCGCTCGAAAGACCACGCACAAACAATCTGAATGCCTCGGCGCTACGCTTAGCTGGAGCAACGTTCCCCCAGGATGAATCGACTTCCAAAAGCTGGCGCTCTTATGGCCTACAAGGTCGCCACCAGGCGAGAGCGACTCCCTGCTCAAACCATAACGAGGCGCTTCTAAGTCTGCCTGAGTTCCGTGTGTCCTATCTGCGGAGAGTCGCCAATGCGCCGCTCGATGATGGGATGTTGCGATTGCTTTCCGTAAAAGTTGAACTGTGGTTTGATGTAGGCCAAACACAGTTGCCGCTGGAGGGGGCAACGTACTAACTAAGTCTGGAGAACCGATACCGCGGCGTCTGTCTCGACAAAACACGTGACCCGGCCTTGTTCGACGGGTCACAGTCTAGCACCCCGATCCTTTGATAGTCTTATCTTGGAGGTGTCGAGCGTGAAAAGCTGGCTGCTTGATCACGCACCCGACTCAATGGCAAGCTGGAACCATCGAGCCCTCTCGACTGCGGATGGCTATGACGATCTTCGTCGTCAAATGGCGCGTCAAACTCGTGCGACGGCAATTGTTTCATTGTTTCTTTATACACGCCATGTGCAATTAATTGCGGGTTGTCGGAAGTCTGACACCCCGCAGCCTCATCCACTAGCTGGTAGCCGCTATAAGTGCTTTCGCTGCGTCGGGCGCGAGAATTTTATGGTTGGCACACCGATTGCTGTAGTGAACTCTGCCGTTGCTGACGCATTCACAAGGCGCATCTCAGGGGCTGCCGGTGATACCCAGCTAATCGCTGTTGCTAAATTGGCTGGGCGACACATGATCGTGAAACTTACTAAGGTCGTTTCGTTGCGAAAAGACCAAACGTTGAAGCGAAAAAAGATGACGATGCTTTCCGAGTTGTCCATCACGTGTGCCGTTACTGGAATCGAAAGCGGGGGAGCGTAGTCCCTATGTGCCCGTCACACCAGAGCAGATTGCGGACTCGTCTATTGCAACAACGCGAGCAGGTGCTGCGGCTGTGCACAGCCACATGCGTGATTGTAGTACTGCGCGGGGCTCGCGAGATCTGGCGTTGTATCGGGAGGCGGTAAAACGTATTCGAAACTCGGATCTGATGATTAATCTTGCCACAGGCATGAGCAGCGATTTCATCCGACGTGGAGTGAACTTTCCTCACCGATCGCCCGTTCGAACATCTGGCGCGCTGGAGGGATTTGTGCATCACCTAGATCTGTACGGCACTGCAGGAAGCCGACGCTTAGCGACGGGAAGAGTACTTGATGTTCACACCCCAGGCTCGGTTTGCGATGGTTGCTCGCGTGCAGGAGCCCCGAGTCCGTCCTGGAGTCGAGCTGTTGATATCGGCCAGCTAACATTTTGGCGGGACCGTTTACCACAAGTCTGGAGAGTTTAATGTCGGAGAATTCAAACGAAATGTCAGAGAGTTCAGCGTCCCCATCAGAAGCGCGTCCCCGAGCAGTTGGGTTGCTCGGGGGGGGGATCGTTGGCGGCGGCTGGGCCGCGCGATTTATTCTAAATGGGGTGGATGTGCGACTGTATGGTCCATCCTCTGGTGCAGTCGAACGCGTGCAGAAGGTGTTGGCGAAGGCCCGCCGGGCTTACGCGCGACTCACACAGGTCCCGCTCCCAGCGGAGGGGGCGCTGACGGTGGTGGATTCAGTGGCGGACGCGGTTCGCGATGTAGAGCTCGTGCAGGAATCCGCCCCGGAACGACTAGACCTGAAGCAGCAGCTTCTCCGAACCGCCAGCCGGGCGGCGGCGCCTGGAACGCTTATCTGCTCTTCAACTTCCGGTTTTCCTCCAACATTGCTACAGAAGGAGATGGAATTCCCCGAGCGACTGCTCGTTGCCCACCCTTTCAACCCGGTATATTTGTTGCCGCTAGTTGAGTTGTGCGCCGGACAGCGCACGGTGCCGGTCTCTTTGGCGCGAGCCGCGGAAATCTATCGTGCCGTGGGGATGCACCCACTCGTCGTGCGCAAAGAAGTAGATGGGTTTATAGCAAACCGCCTGCAGGAGGCAATGTGGCGTGAGGCACTGTGGCTCGTACACGACGATGTGGCCAACGTCCAGGAGGTCGATGATGCGGTCCGATATTCCTTCGGGCTGCGCCGAGCAGTCATCGGTCCTTTCCGAATCGGCGGCGGTGCGATCGGCATGCGCCGCTATATGGAGCAATGGGGACCCATGCTGAAGTTTCCGTGGACGAAGCTCACCAACGTGCCTGAGCTGACGGAGGCCTTTCTGGAAAAGCTGGCCGAACAGTCGGATGCTCAGGCTGCCACGGAGAATTTGACCGTCGCAGAGCTGGAAGAAAAGCGCGACGACGGTCTCGTGGCGGTGCTGCTGGGGCTCCGAGCTCAGGGCTTCGGCGCGGGTGAGACGTTGGCGCGCTGGGAAAGAGGTCTGCGCGACCGTGTTTCTCCAGCCACTAGTAGCTGAAGGAATCGTCAAAATCCTGCTCCGTTTAGATCTACTCTCGGCGATGCTCCTCAAGCAGGGCAGCTCCCAAGTAAGAATCAACTTTTCCACGTGGGGGAGCTGTACTCCCGCGACCGACCTGAACTGCTTACTTTGACCCTCGCCGTAGAGCACAAGCACCCGCATTAAGAGCCGGCGGTCACGAGTGCACAGAGGCCGGTTCATACAATAGCCGTTCCGGTTGGTGGCAGGCTCTACCTGCAATCTTACTTCCGATCCGATCGGCGCAGTGGTCGAGCCGCTCTCCGCCTGATACAAAACGATCGTCGGCGCCAGCGGCTTTACCGAACTACTTCTTTACCCTGCTATCTGCGAATTGGCCGCGGTGGACGTACTTTCCGATCGTCGAGCGATACTAACTGTAGGGTCCTTGGTCCACAGCTGACCCTCGCACGTTACCTCTTCAACATCAGGCACGCCGCTGGAACATCCGGAAAAAACCGCGTCTTGGCAGGTGTGCACTAGTATTGCAAAGCACCGGAATACCCGTGATCTTCCAGTACTCGACGAAAACCTCGAGATGTTGTGCTAAGAAGTCCGTGATACCATCTGCAATCGTGCAAATTTATCCAGACGTGCGACCGCGGCGATTTTGCTGCCATACCGCTCGCGTCTGATGGTCAAAGAGCATGTACTTGAAGGCGGCGATGCGCGAGCTCGCAAGCGCCGCCAACCGTGGCGCGTTGCCGGTGCACCTGCCGCGTATCGAGGTCATCGTCGACATCAAGAACAAAGCCCGTCCCTGCTGCCAAGGCGAGTTTGCACCGGATCGAGTGAGGGCAGAAGCGAGCGGCTGGACCTAGTCCCGACGCAGTTCCCGATCCTCGTGACCCGCCGCCCAAATACACCTGCCGGGCCTGCGAGGATGGCGTCATGCAGGCGCCAGCCCCCGGCTAGGCTGATCGAGGGCGGATCGCCCGACCGACGCTACCGTCACCAAGGTGCTGGTCTCCAAATATGCCGATCACCTGCCGCTCTACCGGCAGGCGCAGATTTACGCCCCCCAAGGGCATTGAGCTCGATCGTTCGACACTGGCGGACTGGGTAGGCGGGCCGTCAAGCGGCTCTGCACTTTCCACGCAATCTCACGAACGGCTGGCGATGCCTATTCGAGCCGGTATAGCTTTGTCTTGCCTATCTTCGGCGGGTGTCGACAGGTCCAGGCGCTCTCGACCAACAATATCACCGCGACGATCAGATCGATCCCTCGTAATGTTTGAAGCGCCCGCACGAGCGACTCCAGAGAACAGGCTGAGACGAACTCTTCGATCGTGCGCGCCAGACGTTCGACCCGCTCCCGGGCGACGCGAACTGCTTCGACCGTCTCCTGGAGCGCGATCTGGTGTGCGCGGTGATCGAACTGCTGTTCCTGAAGCCAGCGCAGATAGCGTATCGTCCAGCCCTTCTTGCGGGGATAGGTGCGGCCGTGCTTGAGCATGAAGGCGCTCATCTGTTGCCGGTGGACCCGCAGTGCCTCAACCGCTGCCGCTCGGGCGCGAACGAGTTCGCGTATCGCCTCGTGGCCTTCATCGGGAGCCAATACCGCCGTCAGTTCGCCAGCGCGCAGCAACCGGGCGAGAGAAACGTCTCGGCGGTTCGTCTTCACCCGATCGCCGGCCTTCCTTGGGATCAACGATGGCGCCACCACCGTGCATTCGTGGCCGAGCGACCGGATCAGACGATAAAGGCCATCGCCCGTCGGGCCGGCCTCGTAACAGAAGGGGGGCGGGCCCCCTATTCAGGTTAAGAATTCCAAGAGGACGAGAATTGTTCCTTGTCATAAAAGTTTCCGAGTGATAGCTGGTTATCAACGTGCGTCCGCTGGCGGACAGTAAGTATGTCAAGCAGCCCTTGTTGCCTGGCCGCGTCGGTGTAAAAGTCATGAGCCGCACGAGCTGAGCATGGCCAACAGTGGTTGCGCTCATTTTGTGCTCAGAAGCTGTTCGGCTCCCGTCTGCTGGCTCGGGTCTCATTGTTGGGCTTCTTCTCCGGTATCGATCCCTTGTCGTGTGGGTCTCTTGACATTCGCAATGGCTGTCCGAAGCTCTTCTTCAGCGCGGCTCCAGCCTTTGCCGAGATCACGCAAAACGGCGGCCGCTCGTTCAATCCCGCTCTCCAGCTCCTCCAGCGATGTCACTATGGCATCCGGCGCGGGTCCTCCACCTGCCCGAGCCGTTCGCGCGATAACGTCCGGGGGGGGGGAGGTCTCTGAGTTGAGCCTCCAATCGTGTTGCACGATCGTCAAGAGGCTCGGCGCGCCATTCTCGATCGCTGTGGTAACCAACTGCCCGACTTCATTGTGGGCGGAACGAAAATCGAGATCTCCACCGAGCGTGAGGCGAGTTGCCGTTTCCATGGCATTCACGAATGACGTTTCGAGCATTGCGGATGCTGTGTCTTCGGCGATGATCAAGCCCGAGAGACACAGGCGGACGAGGCGCGTCGCCCCAATGGAATGGTCGATCCCCGGCCAGACATTGCGCGTAGCTTCCGTTCCGACCGCGACACAGTTCGTGAAGGGCGTGCTATGCATCGCAGCGACTGCGGCCACGAAATACCCAAGGATCCCGCCTGCTTTTCCTTGGGCTTGCTCAAGAAGGAAAGGGTTGCGCTTGTGCGGCATCGCGGAGCTAGATCCAACTAGCTCGTCAGGTAGAGTGGCCAATCCAAGATCGCCCACCCACAGCAGCAAAGTTTCGGCGATGCGGCTTAGAGATGATCCTAGGATCGCGCAAGCTGCCAGGACGCGAAGAACCAAATCCCGAGAGGCCACGCTGTCAATCGAGTTAAGTGGCGGGCTCGAGAAGCCAAGCAGCCTGGCTGTCAACTCCGGGAGGATGGGCAAGGTCGTGCCGCCGCCGGCGCCGGCCCCGAGGCAGGAAAGGTTGAGAATCGGATGCACGCTAAGGAGCGCATCTAGATCGCGCGCGAGCACGCTGGCGAAGGCCGTCAGATGGTGCGCAAAAGTGGATGGCAATGCTGGCTGACGGTGGGTGTGCAGCGGGAAGACGGTCTCAAAGTGCTCGCGAGCCAGACTGCACAGCAGTCGCAGAAGTTTTAGTAATTCGTCTGACAGTTCTTGATACGGCGTTCTCAGCTTTAGTTTCAACAGGGTCGCATTAATATCGTTTCGGCTCCGGCCAAGATGTAGATTGCTGGCTTCGTTGCCAATTACTGAACGGAGATGATCCTCATAAGCGAGATAGGAGCCACGGGGGGCGGGGCGACCTGCAATGCTCTGAAAGGATTCAGCTTGCAGTTTGTCGAGCTCGGTCAGCACTTTTAGGGCGAGAACGCGGTCAATCAATCCTACTTGCTCAAGCATGATGGCCTGGGCGCGATCGATATCGGCGTAGAATGATAGCTCGTCCTTCGCTGCGCGCTGTAGATCACTGTCGAAAACGATCGCGCTGGCTTCAGGATGAAGAGTCGATTTGATGCGGCCTGTGCTCTGCAACGATCTCTCCACATGCGCCAAGGATAAAAGCGACGGCAGCTTCGGCGCGCCGTGCAACAGCAGCTGGGTCGTCGCCAACTGCAATGACGTGACCGATCCGGTCGCGGAAATCGTTGCACCGCCTGAACTGTAATGGGGGAGTTTGATACAGCACGAACTCCGTCACTCCGAAGCGGTCGACGAGCTGCTCGCAATTCGGGGGAAGGGTGAAGAAGCCGTCACGCTCCGGAACAATGAATCGTATCGAGCCGTGTGCGCCTCCGGCCAAAGCAGGCGGGGACATTCCGAGTAGGCTACGGAGGACCGCGAGGACCGGGTCAAAACCCGTTGTGTAACGAAAAAGGGTGGGGATCGAACCGCCAGCGAGGCGTGGATTGACCTCGATTATCGTGACGCGATCCTCGCCGACCCGGAGTTCGACATGGGCTGGTCCTTTCGCGTGCCCGAGAACTTGGATAGCACGCAGCGCCTCATTTTCGATCTTCGCGCGCAATTTGGACGAGATCGGCGCTGGTATATCATGTCCAACTTCAACGAAATGCGGCAAATGTCCAAGGTGTTTCCGCGTTACGCCGATTATCTTGCTATCGAGAATCTCGACTGAATACTCCTCGCCGGCGACATACGACATAAGAAGTGCACCAGGCTGAATAGCGCGGCCACGCACGTCCTTCGTTGTCCCGAGTAGCTTGCGCAAGGCATCCCCTGCGCCTGTTTCGGTCTCGGCGAGGGTGACCCCGATGCTGCCGGTCCCGCTGATCGGCTTGGCTACTGCAGGCACCCCGATTTGTTTGATCGCGTTGCCGATATCGCACTCCGCTCGCACTGTCGCGCTATAGGGCACGCCGATACCTGCCATCCGCAGGGCGGCGGCCTGGCGATCCTTATCTTGACAAAGCGCGATTGCGTTCGGGTCCGGACCACTAAGTCCTAACCGCCTAGCTTCCAGCGCTGCTGTATAAAGGTAGAAATCGCTGGAAGTCGTGAGCAGCGCGATCGGCGTGGTCGCGGCGATGCTGTCGATCACAGCTCTAACAGCGGTTTCTGAAGATGTATCGCATTGACGCAGTTCGAGGTCCGAAATGCGACTCAGAAAGGAATACCGTTCGGTTGACGCTGTAACAAAGATCGGAACAAGCCCAAGTTCTGGTGCGCGCAGAAGAAAGTCGGCGCCCGAGCCTGTCGTGTTGGATTCGATGAAGATCGCAGCTGAGTTGATCACTTGTGTATACTTCAATTGGAGGAGGGTTGATCACCCATTACCTCGGTCAACGAGCGACGGCTCCAGTTGAAGCGGCACCATCCGCTATCAGCATGGAGCGGATGATGGACAAGGACAGGCTCGGTCGCGGCGAGTACGGCCTGATAGCCGTTGGCGGACATCCACGTGGGATCGTAAACGTTGTGCTCGTAGCGATTACTGTCGTCTGGAAAGACGGCGAGCACCTTGCTTTTGGTAAAGCGCTCAGCGTACCACTTAGCGACGAGAAAGGCCGCCCCGCTCGTCGGCCCACGCCTTAACGAAGTCTCGCGATGAAGCCGATGCGCAGCTTGATATGCTTCGTTAGCACCGAGCCAATGAATTTCATCAAACGCTTCGTGGAACAAGTTGCCGGGTAGAACGCTATTGCCGAGCCCCCGCAAATCACGTCGGCTCGCCGGTTGGCCGAACAAGACGCTACCGAAGGTGTCGATCCCGATGAGCTTCATTTCGGGAAAGAATGCTCGACAATAGCGGGCAAGGCCACAGGATGAACCTCCGGAGCCCACAGTTGCGACCAGAATGTCGATCTTCCCGAAGTGCCTTATCGCTTGCTCAGCTGGGCGCGCATACGAAAGATGGTTGCCGAGGTTGTCGTACTGTCGTGACCACGTAGCTCCGGTCCGATCCATAAAGTTGAGGAGGGCCTTTTTACGGAGCTGCTGGACGTTCGGGTCGCACGCTGTCGCCTCGACGAGGTGAACTTTAGCGCCTAACTCCTCGATCGTGCGTTTAAGGGGGGGCTCGATGGCGCGGTCGCCGAAGATGTGTAACCTCAGCGAGAATTGCATGCAAACGATGGCGAGAGCGAGAGCCATCGTTCCGCTCGACGTTTCGACAATCGTCGTGTTGGAGCTGATTGTGCCATCGCGAAGGCCTGATTCGATGATGTTGAATGCAGGAAATACTTTCATGACCCTGAAATCGATCGCGGCAAGGTTTTCTGGCCGCAGGGAAACGATCTTGAGGGGCGCATGGGCGTCGATGGTATCGGAGAGCGTGTGCGCCATCGCCTATCCTCAGTAAGGAGTCGAGAAACTGCGGAGGATATCGAAGCCAAGGCGACCGATCGCGGATTTAGCCTCATCCAGTCGGCTGCGAAGGTCGGCTAAATGCGGGTCGAAGATCAGGCCGGCGACCGTACCGCTATGGGCAACAACAATACCGGCCGATCCCGTGTCTTCCTTGATGCGGAGAAGTTCGTCAAACTTCGGCTTCTTGTGGGGATTCTGCAGGGCGGTCTCGCTCTGTATAGCGGAGAAAGTCGCCACCCGGCCGGCGAGTGCGACGCTCTGCTCTGCGATCGCACGCTCCAGGACGGCCAATGCGCAGCCGAAGGCGGCGATCTGATCACGCGAGTAGCGCGCTCGCGGTAGGCAGTCCGTTCCAATGCCTCCGTTGGCCGCGCCGGTGTCGAACCCCAAAATGTACATTTGTGGGAGCGGGCCGTTGAACAGCTGCACAACTTTGCCCATTCGTTGAGCGAAAAGAATGGTGCTGCTTGTGCAGTCGAACATCAGCGAGTCGCAGGCATGCTCAGCCGCCACGGCAAGCTCCGCCTGAAGATGGGGCGCCAGAAGCACCCGTGATCCCCGATAGGCTGTTACGCACTTAGCGATCGCACGGATAGAGGCCACTACGCCGCTCGTCGATGAGCCCATGCCGGCGCCTTCCGGAACAAAAGTCCTGACATCAAGAGTGGCTGCCATATTCCTCAATCCAAAGGCATCGAGGGCAAGTCGAGCGGCGAGCTCACATTTGTAGAAGTGACTTGGTGTCACTTGGATGCCGGTGCGGCCGACTTGCTGCACAAACTTCCCGATGCGGCTCGGCTCCAACGTCGCACGGGCTTCCGATCCATCGGCGTGCGGCATGTGAACTGAAACGAGCGCGCGCACCGTGCGGCGGTCCGCCCCTTTCTCAAGGGCGAAAGCTCCCTGGAGCAGCTCGCCGAAGTGAGGGTGGCAGGTTGCCACCCCGCTTGGCTTCGCGAGTGAGTGGGAGCTAGCAATCTTGCCGTCCCCCGGAGTCCTCGTCAGCATCTCCATCATATCATTCCCCCTACCGCGGCCGCGCGGCCGAAGAGCAAGGGACTTGCGTGAAGATGGCATAGAAGCCGATGGAAGCGGCCGTCATCCTGTGATGTCCTTTACGAAGAGTGTCATTGAAACCAACCTAGAGCTTCATCTGCATCACCGCCGTCTCATTACTTACGCAAATATAGACCTCAATCCAATCATGCTCCGCAAAACTATGCCTTTGAATCGACGATTGTAGTCATGACAGCGTCCGGTTCTTTGGTGCCCGCATGCTTTCGCGTCGTACCATGCCAGACCGACTTACTGGATTAGCAGCCGCACATTTAGCGAAGCGTACAGATGTGCGCACCTACCAACAGAGGGAGTTCGCGCGTCAAAATCGCGTTCAGCGACCGTCGGCGCTGCTCGACGTACAAGATTGTGGCGTAAGAGCCAGGCAACGCCAGTGTTTAACGGACATGTTCGTATCCGCAGCCATACAGTAGAGGCGGTGAGCAAGGTACGAAAATCTTAAGAAGGTAATTCGGGAGGCAGTGCGGATATATCTTCATATTGATTCAGATGCGGTGGGGGTAGTGCTCTCATTCCAATGTCGTGCAGACCGATTGCCCTGTTCGAATCTCGCTTTGACCTGAGTTCAGAAATCGCTGATCAGTTGGCTGACTTGGTCTCCGCCTAGAAGTGCACGATCTATGCGGTGCCTATTTCGATCGGCGCAAACGATCCTTTCGCGATCGCCGGTCTCATGGGATGAGTACGTCTACCAACGCTCTAAGAGTCCGTCGTAGCGAGGAGGACCTTTCTTGTGATCTCCCAAACATTGGGACGATGGTGTCTGATCGATCGGACCGTTCTAACGCGTCCAGTGGGGAACGGTTGAAGCAAATGAGCCTTCTTGTCTCATCGGAGCTTATGTCCAATCGAAATCATCCTGTTTGAAGCCCGACAAACGGACGACCATTGTTTACTCGACAGCCGAGAAGTCGGTTCGAGTCTGATGTGTTGCGCTGATGCTGCGCCAAATCTTGTTGGCATGCGGATTGCTGGAAGCTGAGAAGCACGTCACTACGGGACGATCTCCCTCCGTTTCGAAGGAGTTCAAATGAAAACCTCTCCGTTGACTCAAATAGCTGACGCGGGCAACGCACCAGGCGAATTGACGGCCGCTGGAGATCTCTCGCCTCTGTTGTCGTCGGCCCAATCAGAGGCATCCCCCGGCACCGTGGTCATGAGATTTATAGAAGGTGAGCGCAGGATTAAGGAGACGGAGCTGCAAGCCCGTAGCATCACACGCCATCATGTCACAAAATTCTACCGCCAGCAGATTGCCAACAATAGTTTCTACGAGCAGCTAAGACGTATTGTGGAGCCCTCAGTCAAGGAGCTCGACAGCCCGGGGGTTTTGGACACGAGTGGTGAGCACGACAACACCGTGGTGCGTGGACTTCAGCACAAGTACGCACAGACCGGATTGCTGCTGGTGACTAACCGTTGTGCCTCATATTGTCGTTTTTGCTTCCGAAAGCGACTTGTTGGCCGAGAATCAGATGAGATCGTACCAGATGTAGCGAAAGTTGGTCGGTACATCAGCTGCCATCCTGAGATGACAAACGTGCTGCTGTCGGGAGGCGACCCCTTTATTCTTAGTACGGCAAAGCTCGACGAGATTCTTGCTCATCTGCTCTCGATTCCACATTTAGCTTCCATTCGAATCGGCACGAAGCTGCTCGCCTTTGAGCCAAAGCGCTTCGAGGATCCTGCTCTACCTGCGTTCTTCCAACGAATACGTGATGCGGGCAAGACTGTGGTGCTTGTCACGCACTTCGATCACATCGGTGAGATCTCGGTCGATGCTGAGCAAAATATCAGATCCTTGCGTGCACAGGGAGTGCAGTTCCTCAATCAATCTGTGCTTCTTGCAGACATAAATGACAATCCCGAAATTTTGGCAGATACCTTCGCTAAGTGCCACCAAATCGGCGTCCGCCCCTATTATCTCTTTCAAGCAAGGCCGGTGAAGGGTGCGTCCCATTTTCAGGTCCCGCTTCGTCGCGGAATAGAGATTGCGAACGGGGTCAATCAACGTCTGGCAGGAATGGAAAAGACTTTCAAGTATATCATGTCGCATTACACCGGAAAGATCGAGATTCTTGATCTGGGTGACGATGGAAGAATCTATATGCGATATCATCAAAACAGGATCCCAGACAAAATTGGAAAGATCTTCTCAAGGCAATACGTCGAGTCCGCTTGCTGGTTAGATGATCTGCCGGAGGATGATCGATTGAAGAACTAGAGGCCGCCGTGGGACGACGAAAAGCACCTCCGTATTGGGCGGAAAAGTGCAGAGGAGGATCAAACCATTGGGCGGCAGATCCTGGGTTGCGGCCTCAGCTACTCGGCGGCAACAATTTACCAAATCGTCATCCAGGAGCGGAACGCAAGGGGTCGGTCGCTCCGATCTCCGGTAAGTGAGCGAACTAATTCAGGAATACATGCTGTCGTGCCGAGCAGGCGCCGGGCTGATTGCTGTTGGAGGCGCGCTGCACGAAGTGGGTAGCGAACCGTATAAAATGCACGACTTGAGGTCGCTAGAATGGAACAGCCATCTTGATAAGGGGACCTCTCCTGTCATTTTAAGCCGAGCACGCGGCTCCGTTGCTTTGACGGTGGATGCCGAAGAATTGTCGACTTTTACTCAGGTGCCGGGTCGCTAAACTATGGCCACAACAATCATCAGAGCAGGGAGGCTATCCTGGGCCCGTCGTTAGCACAACCGACTATTTGCAAAAGGTGCTGCTTGACCAGCACACCGGCATTGATCGTCCGGCTGCCATTCTGGTCGAAGCTGTGCAGCGACAAAGTGGCATGGTTGTCGCGCGGAAAGAGTGGTTGCTGTCGCTCCAGGAAATGGCGAAAGAGATTGGCGCCGTTCTGATACTCGACGATAGAGAAATGGGCTGTGGCAGGACAGGCCAATTGTTTAGTTTCGAGTTCGCAGGCTTATCTCCGGATATCGTTGTGATGTCGAATTCTCTGAGCGGCTGTGGTCTGCCATTGTCAATGCTGTTGATTAAAGATGAGATCCACCACACTTGGCCTGTGCAGCACGCGGGTACGGAAAGACTGACATTGCGTTTGCGGCTGCAACCGCCGCCATAGATATCTATTGGCGCGACTGCATCCTCTCGAGGTGCAGCGCTTGGGAGAGCTTGCGCGCTGCCGGCTCAACGCCATTGCATGCCACTACGGGAGCAGCTTATCTGTTCGAGGGAGGGGGCTGGCGTTGGGATTTGATTGCCAGACGTCCCAAATTGCAGAAACGACCACACGTAGCGCATTCGCGAGGGGGCTGTTTATTGAGAGATGCGCTTCGGTTGGTGAGGTCATACAAATCTTGCCGGCACTCACGATTGACCGCGAGACTCTCACTCAGGGCCTTGAAATATTTGAAGAGGCCTTGGCAGAGGCCCTGGATCGAAGAGGGACTTCGAGGGCTAAATCAGACAAAGATGATGTGACCTGACCTGGCACTGAACTGCGTGTCACCATTTTGTTCGCAAAGTAGCGTGATCAATGGACCTCCGGATTGCGCAGACCATGTCCTTTGCGGCGAGATGGGCGGCATCGGCAGTTGAATGGTGATACAGGAAAGGGTTTGCAAGCAAGCGAGGGTTGCGCACATCTGACCGAAGGGCAGAACTATTTTGAGTGAAGAGCAGTTTAGCCGAAAATACATCGGACGCTAGGCGCAGCTGGATCCAAACTGAACGGGAAGTTAAAGCATGGAAGTATCGTCAGCCAATGCAGACAGGCAGGACGACCAAAATGATTATGCTGCGTGAGGCGCGGCTCAGGTGAAGCTTGGTGAACGGGTCCCGTGTTCCTCGAGAAAACATGCAAGCTGAAGCGAAAGAAGTTCGCGATTGCATGCGCATTGGTCCGTCCAACAAGACTTGCGAGCTGTTTGATTTCGGTTAGTTCAATGTGAACGCCACCAGGCTCGTCCTCTCGCGCGTACCTGCGTACGAACGATCCCACAACCTGGCCTGTAAGCTTGCCCACGAGAAAAGGTAGTACGACGTTCATTGTCCAGAGCATATCATGTTTGATCGTTATAGCGTGCGAGGTAACCCATGACGGTCGACGAGCGAGCGGCAGCAATGTGCGCAACCATTCCGGTGCATGTCTTACGGTCAATTCCGATATACGACACCATCGCGGCCCAGAAAGACATCAACCTGTTCTTGGGATTCGATTTTTATGAATATGTCTCAATTACCCAGGCAACTCCGACGAAGGAGCGAACATTTCCAAACTTTCGGCCTGACCGATCGACTATTCGCCCAGGCGAGGGATATTGGGTGGTTGGCCTCGACAAGAACAACGACGTCGTGCTTACAAATGCTACTCGGCTCTATGACCTTTCGCACAGTAACTTTGCAGAGCATCTTCGGACGCTGAGAGCATTTTACAGTGAGCCGATCACACATGCGCATCATCACGATCGTTGCGCTTGCATAGCACCCGCCGCAGAGGAGATGACCGGAAAAATAGCCTACAATGGGGATCTTTGGGTACGCACGGATCTCAGAGGACAGGGTCTGCCGAGGATGATAGCCCGAATTACGCGCCGCATCGCTTATGCTATATGGGCTCCCGATTTCTTATGCGCGCTTGTGGCTCGCTGGCGAGTGGATAAAGGGCTTCCACACTATTATCATCATGAACCTGACGGATCGATCTTGCGGCTGGTTAGAGAGAATATTGCTGAGGACAACTGGCTTGTGTGGGTAACTGGTGAAGAGTTGAAGAGCGAAGTCCGTTGCGATCCTTTCGCCGCACCCTCAAACGTTTCGTGGTCCGATACAGCAGGCGGTTGAATCCGTATTGTCCGCAACCATGATTGAAATGCCGATCGATAAATTTGGTGAGGTGCACTTTGCGCACCAAAAATCAGGTTCAGATTCGACTTTAAAGAGATTGGTTCGGAGGAGCAGTCGCTTGCAGGAGAGCCTCGATCCGGAAAAGCGCAAGCGAGCAAATCGAAGTCATCCGGCTCCTTCAAATCGTAGATGTCGTCCCATTCCTGCGGCAAAAGCGGCCGCGGGCCACAACTGTTTACCTTGCCACCATCGCTTGCACGCTCCATGCCGGGACGAACCGGTCGCGTTCTGCTGAGACAATAACCGGCCGCGTTTGGTTACGGCCCCCGTTAAGCTTGCGAGTCTTAAGGGCTTTTACGCGCCGGCAACAGACGCAGCCACCAAAGTGATAAACAGGTGCTGCGGCAAAGTTCCGTGACTATCATGAACCTCAGCCTCGGGCGGCTGGATAAACGTATGGGCTTTCCCGAAGATGCGCTCGGCGGTACACAGACCTTCCGCATCATGGCTTTGGTCCACCTGAGACTATCGACCTCACGGTCAATCAGCAGGCCTGTGTTCGGCGCGATAGGAAAGCAGCTCGTCGCTTTAGGTCTGGGTAGCTCCGGCCCTGATCATATCACCTAGGACCGGAATTATCTCCGTTCGCAGAGTAGACGCTGTTCGCCGTAAGAGGTTCTTCGTCTTGGAAAGAGCAGTTCCATCTGCATGAACTCTCTCTCTCTCTCTCTCTCTCTCTCGGTTTGCTTCAAATTAAATTCTGAAATGAACTCAAGATCCGACAGCAGGACCGCATTGATCCATGCATCAGATCATGGAAGGGCGCGACAGCAGCCGCGTCGGGCGCTTCACTGATGATCAGCTGCCGCAGGGCATTTTCCTTGATGAAGACGTCGCCTCACGAGAAGGAAGTGGTCCCCGGAATTGAGCGCGTCGCGCGCCAACCAGAGCGAATAGGCATTCCCAGCACGGTCGTAAACAGGCAATTCGACCTACTTAATTGCAACACCGCCAGAGCGCCTGGCGCAGGCATTTGGATCGCCTCTTTGCCATACCGACATCATTGTCGCCTGTTCCACGCCGGCACACCCAAGGTTATGTAGCGCGTTGTGCAGGATGGGAGTACCATGGATCTGGACCAAGTGTTTCGGGTTGAGATCCGTTAGTGGCCGCAGACGAGCCCCCACTCCAGCGGCAAGAATGAGCGCACGCTTGGGAGCATTCAGGGCCTTTCATCTGCGTTTTTCATCCCGAATTTCACTGCTGAAGGCGTCGTGGACCTCCATTCGGGCTTGCCGCGAACGTGCGAGATTTCCTCGTCGATTGAATGAGAAATGCATGATTTGTAGTCGAGGCATACACTGGCATCAGCCGCTGTGTGTGCTTCCTTAAGCTGTAGGGACAGCTGTTTGCGATGCCCATAGCGTGTCCGGGAGTTTACATCGCAGCCCGGCGGGTGACACTGGTGCGGGACCGACGAGAGTGAGAGCGCATCGGGCAGGTTTGAAGAAGGGCAACGTCAGGCGCCAACCCTGCTGTCCTGTGCTATCGGGGATGTAGGTATTGCTGTTCGGCTAAGGCGAGTTCGTCATACTTCAGGAGCTCGAAAATCTCGCTGAGCGGTGCAATATGAGATTCAATGCTGGCAACGCTCTCCTCAGCTGCGATTCTATCGCAGACCCGTCGCATTGCAGCTGCCGCAGCTCGCATAGAGTGATTGGCCCAAACGACCGTGGAGATGCGCGCATCGCGATAGGTGGAGACTGGCGTTCGATAGTAAGTCGTCGGAACGATCACGACAGGAAGCCGGTTTCCCCACTCGGTGACGAACGAAAGAATTTCGTCCGCGGTGCTCTTTCGCGAGTGAATCAAGATGGCATCCGCTCCGGCGTCGGCATAGGCGTGAGCACGAACGATAGCATGGTTCAATCCGTGACCCGCGATCAGCGCTTCGATCCTAGCCACGAGAAGAAGGTGTTCCGCGACCTTATCCTTCACAGCCCGCAGACGCCCGGAGAATTCATCGATATCGGCTAGGGGATGCCGCTCACCGATGAGCGAGTTCATCTTCGGGAAGCGGCTGTCCTCAAGCGAGACGCCCGCGGCGCCAGCCTGGCAGAGCTTGCGTGCAAGGAGGCGGGCATTGTTGAAGTTGCCGAAGCCCCCATCCCCGTCAACGAGCACCGGTATCTCAGTCGTATCCACGATGCGTTCGACGCGCTCGACGAGCTGGCTCCATGAAGCTTCGTTGGCATCGCGAAAGCCCAGCGAGCTGGCAATCGACAAACCAGAAGCCCACAGCCCCTTGAATCCCGAACGCTCGGCGATTCTAGCCGAAAGGCCATCATGCGTCTCCATCAGAAACGAGAGCTCACCATTCGAACAGACCTCGGCGCGAAGCCTTTCGACAGGGGATGGCCCGGTGTATTGCAGACCTGCGGTGGGCCGAACGGCTTGTGGTTGATACCGCATTCACAAATCCTGAAAGCTGAGCTTCGGTTGACGCAAACGCCGCTGCTAATACCCTTTTGGATTGACGGCTATCAATGACCATCTTTGGTAGTTTATTTTGACGTAAAGGGCTTGCATGATTGCCAAAGATTGACATGAAACGCAAAGTCGCCGCTATGAGTTATGGGCGTAAATCAATGCTCTCTGGCGCGAGGAGCGCTTAGTGAAGGGATTATATTCCACGCAGAGTGTGGTATCGACCGCTGCGATTGTCGTGATGCGGTTGCAGCGTTTACGACATGTGGCGAGAGCTCTTCTACATGGCTGGCTTGAGATGGCAGCCTCGCGCCAGAGTGGAGCCGCTATCTCCGAAGAGCTTGCTCTGATTCGGCGGGAGTTTGCCTGGGCGAGTGAATGGTATGGCATTTGCTGATGCCGTTCCTGTTCTCTCAAGCCCAGGAAAAAGTCATGGCCGATGTCGAAGAGAAAGTGGCTGTACTGTCGGAACGGGAAGTACAGTGTTTGCGATGGGTCGAGAAGGGGAAGTCATCCTGGGCGATCGGGGTCATCCTGAACGTCAGCTATAACACCGTCAACTTTCATATCAAGAATGCGATGCGAAAGCTCGAAACGAGCACCCGTACCCAGTGTGTCGTCAAAGCGCGACGTCTGCGTCTGATTTAGACCGCCGTTCGCGGTAGGGCTAATAAGGCCGTGGATTGCTGTGTCGAAATACGAAGCAAGTTGCGTCCTGCCAACTGTATGCGATCAAAGAGGCGCCGATATGGCGTGCTTCCAGGTCGTAGCCTATCGTAATGGTGAGGCGCAACGCGGACGAGTGAGTTGACATATGCCACCGGCACGTCACGCTCTTGAAAGCTCGACGGTGAGCCCGGCCGGAATCGTCTGTCTCCCTGTTGCGAACCTATTGGCATATACCTGTCACAGGTTGAAGTCCGTTGGCTATCCAAAGGCGGCTTGGACAGCGTGGGCCGGACATTTCGAGGCGGCAGCGAAGGCCGGCAGGCGCATTTCCAAAACCCGCTGCTGTTAGACGTTCCTCGAAGTCTAGGGATCTACACGCCTCACCATATTCGGCTGATGCTCACGGCGCTTTGCCGGCCCGGCAAGCGATCCTCGCGGCCCACCAATACTCAGCTCGTCTTTGGTATGATCAGAGCGACGTGTGCTAAGCATGCAATTCTCTAAACCGTTAGACACAGCAACCGAAGGAGACAAAAGCGTCATCAGGGTCCTGAGGCCTCGCGCCAGCGACGTTTCTATCGTTCTCGTATTGAGCCTAGCTAGGCCATCCGACAAAAAGAGCGCGAGCCCTTCGCATCGAGTCCGCGGCGTTAGTTGTCGCTGCTCTTGATGATCGGAAGACTCTTCGCTAGATCACAAGCGTTCCGTATGGAGGTGCCGCCGTGGCGATGGGTTTTGTGAAGTAGTTCAATCCGACCAAGGGTTATAGGTTCATCAGGCCCGAGGATGGAGGCCCCGATGTCTTCGTGCACCTTAGTGCCGTTGAAAAAGCTGGTTTCACCACCCTCGAAGAGGTAGCCCGCGTAAGTTATGAGCTAAAGACGGGCGTACGGGCAAAATTGTCAGCTGAGGATCTCCGGGTTGGCTGATACGAGCAAGCTGATGATGCCCTAAACGAGAGCACGGCTTGTTGAGGATAATTGTGCAGTGATGGTGACGTCTCGCTCACGTGGCCACCTCTTTTCCGCGCAAGGAACATAACTTTGACGTGCTCCGCCGGAGCATTGCGATGGTCAAGGAGGTGTGGCCCTAGTAACACAGGAGTCATTAGCTTGTCGTGGGACAAAAGGGTCTCTCAGCGCGGGCCAGTACGCGGTCGTGGTCTCAGTGCAGCGATCTTTTCACCACGAGATCTGAGTTACAAGAACGCGCCAGTATAGCTCCGCACCGTGCTGTGTTGTTGGTCCGCGCGTTTTCTTTGGCTGGATTGCCTGCTCAAGAATCTCCGTCAATCTCAGTATTGGTAAGCACCTCCTGAGACGGGACATCGCGTAAGTTTCGCGAGCATTCGCTAATTGCTGATCAAGGAGCTCTTGCGACTTCTAGCCGGTCTCGCGATCATTCCACGCGTGCTGGACCTTCATCAAAAGCGCCCCCTTAGATGGGTATGTTTGTCCCGGGCTCACCATGCCTTTCGTAAACAAGGACGGCTCCGTTACCCCAGAAACTTTGCGAGAAGCTGACGAGCGTAGCCGCTGGCTCGGAAAAGGGCGAGGCGGCCCGTGCCGCTTCCGCTCCTGCCGTTCGCGGGCTGCGATTGTCATAGCGCAATTGTCTAGACCACTGCCGGCGGCTTTGCCAACCTGCTTGGGACCGAAACGTTTAAGCGCACGAGAACGGTGCCAACTGCCTTCTGAGCGTTCTCGTCATCGACCTGGCGCGCAAAGTCTCTGAGGCGAAGAAGCCGCGTCCTATCGCGATCGGCGGTGTTGCCTCGAGCAACGTTACTAATGATCTAATCCAAAGCCGCGCGTTGGTAGCAGCGGCCCGCCGGGATCATCATCTGAACCTCCCCGAATTGCACCCTCTAAGAGGCCTAATAAGCCCTCCAGCCACGCGTACCAACGGATTTCATCTCGATGATGTGATCGAGCCAAGCCGGGGAAAGTCTCGCTCTCCAATATCGCAGCAGCCCAGTCGTCGCTTATCGCTCCTGGCCATCGCAGTCCGCGGCGAGTAATAGCGCCCGACGAAGTTCAAGGCCGCTTTTCGGTAGTGCGACAAAGGGTCGCCTTCGGCCTCCCCAATCAACGGCTTGGGGAGGATGGCGAGATATGGCCGATGCTCGGCTGTTGATTGTTGCCCACTCTTTGTCGTGACGGCGGTGCACTGAGGACGGAATGCGCATGGCTTCGCGGTACTTCGCGACCGTGCGGCGATTAATATATCAATCCCCGAGGCGCGCAAGCGTTCCACGATGGTATCATTCGACAGGATCGCGGACGGTGCTCCGAATCGATCAGCTGCTTGATTTGGTGACGCACGACTTCCGCTGATGCGCCTCGCCACCGTCGGCCGACGCGATCGACGCCATGAAGAAATATTTCAACTCGAATGTGTCGCGAGTTGTCGCCATGTATTTGTTGGCGGTAACGCGCGACACTGTGGATTCATGCATCTGGATGCCTCGGCAACCGCCTTCAGATTCAGCGGCCTTAAGTGCGCGACATGGGTGAAGAAGCCGTCCTGCTGGCGCACGATCTCGGTTGCAACTTTCAGGATCGTGCGGGCGCGCTGGTCGAGGGCGCGCACCAGCCACGACGCGTTCTGCAGTGCATCAGTGAAATACGACTTGTCGCCGTCCCTGCCGATTTTCTTCGACAGCTCGGAATAGTAAGTCTGGTTAACTAGCACGTGCAGCAAGGTGTCGCTGTTGAGCTCGACATACCAGCCCCCGTCCGGACGCGGTCGGACATAGACGTCGGGCACCATGGTCTGGAGCCGCGCCGAACCGAACTTCATGCGGCGCTCCGGATTGAGCCGGGGATCTCGCCGATCATGTCGGCGATGTTCTCGTCGTCGACGCCGCAGAGCTTGCGAAGGCTGGCGATGTCGCGCATGGCGAGAAGATAAAGGTGCTCGACGAGGGCCTGCATCGTGGGATCGTAGCGGTCGAGCTCACGCAGCTGGATCGCCGGGCATTCGCCCAAATTGCGCGCGCAGACGCCAGATCGAATTTTTGCAGCACGGCAAGAACGTCCTCGACGTCCTGTTGCGTTACCCCAAGCCGCTCGGCCGCCCCGCCGAGATCGGGCGGCAGATAGGCGGCTTCATCGACGAGGTCAATCAAATACTGCCTGATCATCCGCTGCGTGGGTGAGGTAACGGCGACCGAGAGCTGCTCGGCGAGAGAGCCCAACAATGTTGTCTCGGCAGCGACAAAAGCGTCAAGATTGTAGCCTTCGTCACCCGATGTGCCGGCGCCCCATCGGTGTAGACGGGCGCCGCGTCCTCGGCGTTCGGCGCGGCCGCCTCGGCCGGCTGTTCGCCACTGACCTCACCGACCCCAGTCGGGGATCCGACGCCGGCTGCCTCGCCACTGGCGCGCTCGAGCACAGGATTGCGCTCGAGCTCCTCCTCCACGAACGCCGTGAGATCGAGATTGGACAATTGCAGCGGCTTGATCGCCCGCATTAACTGCGGCGACATGACCAACGATTGCAAATGCCGGTACTCTAATCTCTGCGCGAGCGACATAGAGCCGAACCAATACTGAACTTAGCCGAGGTTCCTTCATCTAGTCAGGAGCTGATCCAAGCGCTTTGACGTGGCGCAAAAGAGAGTCGAGGCGGGATTTCTGGTGCGAACGACTGGAAGGACGGCAGGTATGCAGGAGGAATTTATGGGTAATTCCGGATGCTCGCCTCGTTCCAGCATGATGCGGATCGTTGCTTCTCCGACCACTGCCGGCCGGCGCTTTACTTGGTCCGATTTCCACTTCATCTTCGCTCTTGGTGGCGATCAGGAGCCAGGAACTCTCGCTCAGTGCGATCGTGCCACCACAATCGAAGATGTTCGCGACATTCGGGTATTTAGGCTTGTCCGGCAGATAACCGAGTGCAAGCTGGCGCTGTGTCTCATTTCGCACATTTTGTGTTAGTCGCTTCAGTGCGGTCAATCGCATCGGATGCGCTGTAAAATCCGTCCGGCCTTTGTCTCGCATCGTGAGTTTCGGGCTCGACGTAATTGGTACGATAGTTGCTGGCGCTGATCTCACTTTCTCTTCAAGAGCGAAAAGAGCGCACACGGCTTTGTTTGCATCCAGCTGTTCCTATATTCCGCATAAATCCGGCAATGCAGCCCACCGTGGACAGCCGAGCGCCGGCCACTTGATGACATCGTGCTTGTTCGAGCCAGATGTTGAGTATCCTGATCCGGACCCGCCTGATGTTGGCCGTGCTCGGGCTCGCTTCCGAGTACCGGCTTGTGCGTATCTCACTGGATCTAGCAACCAACGGCGGTATGAGACGGAACGCGGCCCTCGATCGCTTGGCCGCGACGGCCGGGGTAGCCATGGCCCCGTTAAGCAGCGGAACGCTCGCTGTTCGAGGCACGCATGGTAGGTGATATTCGGGGGCATTGTATAGATAGGAAAGAGAAGCAGTCTCCCGGGGGGCTGTCCCATCTGAGCGTGATCGATATCGGCAGCTCGGACGCGAGCAGCTATTGCGCTCGATTGTTCGGAGGTTTCGGGGTTGACGTTCAGAAGATCGAGCCGCGGCTGGGAGATCGAATGCGCCCTACTGCGCCAGTCACTCTCAAGGATCAAAGTGCGTGGTTCGTATTTCGCAAGTTTAACAGATCGATCACTATCCTCGATCCTGCTGAGGCGGGCGCGATCACCCGACTAACAGCACTGATCGAGGATTGCGATTTCTTGATCGATGGTCGGGATGTTGATTTCGCGAATTGTCCTTTCATTGATGCCGGACGGCCGCCGTTGGATGGGGGGCGCGTGGTAGACTTTTCGATGGGGTGGGCAGGACCGTCGTGTACGCGTATCCCGGCGGATCTTGGTGCGGACGTCATCAAAATCGAGGCCATCCAAAATCCGGATTTGGGGCGCGGCGTTGACCGACGCCCAGCTGTCATCGAAGACAAGATGTACGAGGGGGCGCCATGCTTCTGCAACATGAACCTCGACAAAAGCGGCATTAGGCCCGACCTCACGCGGCCACGGGGTCTCGCTCTTGTTGAGCGCCTTTTGGCGAAAGCTGATATTGTTGTCGATGATTATCCAGTAGATTTCCTGCCCAAACTCGGACCACGTTGTGATGTGCTCCGAGCGCTCAACCCTCGATCTGCTAAGTTGTCGATGTCCGCGTTTGGCGCGGATAGTATTTATCGCGATTGTCGGACTTACGGCTCGACACTCGAACGGAGCTCGGGTTTGTCGGGCGTAGTCGGAAAGTCCGACATGTCGCCCGTGATGAGCCATGTTGCCTTCGGAGATGCTATCGGCAGCTTGAACGGCTGCGCCGCAGTTCTGATCGCGCTGGTTTGTGCCCGCTATGCCGGGCAGGGGCAGCTTATTGACCTTGCCCAGATCGAATGCATGCGGCCAATTGCGGCGCCATGGTTCACTATCCACTCGATCGACCCTATGTCGCCGAAAAGATACGGCAATCGAAATCCGCAGCTCGTGCCTCACGGCTGCTTTCGATGCGCGGGCGAGGATAACTGGCTTATAGTAGCCGCCACCGACAATGAGATGTGGCAGAGGCTTGCCATTTTTATTGGTCGACGAGACTGGGCTGTGGACGCGTCGCTTAATGCTGGGGAAGCCCGCCGTTGCGTTGAGGACAACATCGAAAACGCGATCGAAGCCTCGACGCGCACCCGCAATGCAGATCAGGTGATGTTCGAATTGCAGTCGGTAAGTGTTGCGTCCGGCGTAGCTCGGCACCCAATCGACCTGCTCCAGGAGCCCCCTAAGGTCGCGCGCATTTCTGCAGCAAGTCGAGCGCCCTGTCATAGGCGCGCATCTACAGCCATCGATGCCGAACGGCGAAGGGTCGGACTTTATACGATTCGCGCGGCGGCGCCGACGTTGGGGCAGCACAATAGCGAGATCCTAATGGGCTTCTCGAGCTCTCTGATAGCGATGCTGCAGAGTCGGCGGGAGAGGCATCGTCGGAACGACAATGCTCTGCGAGAGAAGTTAAGAAAGAGTGTGTCTTCAGGATAACCGGCCCAGTTGTGTCCGGGAGCGGCTGTCAAGTGTGATGATCGCACGATCTCTCGTCCTGAGCGCCAGTCGTGATGGGATGAGGAAAGGTTCAGATAGACGGCGCGAAAAGTATCGGTGGCATAGTCTCACCCAGCCTGCGCCGATCTCTCAGCGTGTTGCGGCGCTTCAAGCGGGCAGCCGTGGAGACCCTTGAAACAGATAGCTAAGCGAGCATGCCATTATGTCAGATCGATCAGGTCCAAACCGCGTTATCATCGTGCTATTTGGCGGGCTTCGGCCCGATCTTATTAGTCGATCGCTGACGCCGAACTTGGATAGACTTAAGCGCCGCGGTGCTACGTTAGCGCGGCAGCGCACCAGCTATCCCAGTGAGACCCGGATTTCGCTGACCAGCCTCATCACTGGCGCGACGCCGGATCGTCATGGCATTGTCGGCAACAGGTTTCTCGACCGCGTGGCCGCAGCGCCGCGCTTGATCGATACGAGCGACGACCGCCTAGTCGAGGACCTCGATGCCGCGAGCGGCGGCCATCTGGTCGGCGCGCCGTCGCTGGGCGAGATCCTCGCGGCGAATGGCAAGACGTTTGCGGTTCTCGCCTCCAATTCGGCCGGAGCAACTCGCATGCTGAACCACAAGGCTCGATCCCTGAGCCAAGTGACGCTCTCGGGTCATTTCGCTCGCGTCGCCACGTCGGCCGCAATGCTCGAAAGGGTAGAGGCGCGGCTTGGCCCGACGCCCGCGCCGACGCCTCACGGTACGCCGGATCTTGCCGCTCAAGCCTTTCTAACTTCGGCGTTGCTTGATGAGGTCTGGCCTCAAATTCAGCCTGATGTCGCAATTCTCTCCTTCGGCGAGCCTGACACCTCGTCGCATCATTGTGGAATCGGCGCGACGCCGACGCTGGAGGCGATCCGCTTTCTCGACCGCCAGTTCGGCCGGGTGCTTGATTGGTGGGAATCCGAAGGGGCACCCAAGGGCGTGCATCTTCTCGTAGCATCCGGGCATGGCCATGTCACGGTGCACGCGCAGGCTGATCTCTTGGAGACGTTAAAGGCGACTGGGATGCGGTGTGACCAAGTGCCCGGACCGGGGGTCGACGCGGTCGTCATATCGGGGCAGGTTGGCGCCATTTACCTGACCGAGCCATCCGACCGCGCCATCCGCCGCTCGGTTGCGGCAATGATGGAACGGCCCTGGTGCGGACCCGTTTTTACGGCCGCTAGGAGCGGGGAGGATGGGATCGCCCCAGGTAGCCTTGCCCGTCATCTGGTCTTCGCCGATCATCCCCGATCGGCTGACATATTGTTTTCGTTTCAGGGAGACGATGGTCTCGATTCCTTCGGTCTTCCCGGCCGCTGCTGGAGCCCAAATTCGCCGGTTGGGCTCGGTGTGCACGGCGGGCTGCACGCCAAGGAAATGTCGTCGCTCGGCATCCTAGCGGGCCCATTGATCAGAGGCGGCGTGGAATCGCATGTGCCTTCAGGTATCTGCGACTTTGTGCCGACCGTGCTCAGCCTACTTGGCATTTCGCGACCGTCCACGATGACCGGCCGCGTCCTCGCGGAGGTCCTTATCTTCGGTGCAAAGGATCCTCCATCCATCGAGACGGTTCATAAGGCGAGAGCCGGTGGATACCGGCAGGACCTGCGTCGCGTGCAGGTTGGCGCGACAATTTACGTCGATTCGGCGGATGCTTCTTCATCCAATCAATCACCGCAGTTGATCGTACGCGAAGGTCGATCCCCACCGTGAAAAAACGCCGCTGATGGCCTTCCCATAATCAGCCCTGATCTACGTCGAGGGGCGTCGTGGCTCGTACAAGCAGCGCTGTCGCAAATCCGACTAGTGTCGCAGTGCTTCTGTTAAGACCCATCAATCTCTTCCAAGTGCTTGTCTTGACGACTTAGCCCTCCGAGGGCGCGACTGGTACGATACTTGCTGTGCTCATTTCGTCCCTTGCAAAGTTCTCGCAAAGTTCTCGGAGAAGCGGATGCTCAGCGTCTTTTACATCAATCGGGCTCCGGGGCTTGCCCGTACCTCCGCGGAACATCTCGCCAATCTCAGCGAGCAGCACGGCGGTGACCAGCATGAACGGCTTCGATCGGCTCGTGCTGAGAGAAGCGGTGGACTTAAGGGAATAGTTCGACGGCAACATCAGCGTTCTCACAATAAGGGCAACAAACGTGGCGCATTCTTTACCCAAACCCCGGTCCCTTGGATCCGGGGCCGCCGTGCGCTTCAAAGATCGCGTCTGCGCCGCCCCCGGCTCGCTGCCGAACAGCTATGCGCCGCTGTTCGTGATACGGAAGAACTGATTGGCGATAGAGTGAGGACTAAGTTATCCTCGCTTGCAACCGGGTCATTGATGGTGGGAGCAAGCTGCTGGAGCCGGGTATCAAGAAAATCTGCGTACCGCGGCTCAGGTGCCTGCCTAAGCCTTGGAGTCTCGATCTCGCCCAACGCGCGATCGAACAAGTGGCTGGTGCCTGCAGGGCGTAGCGGGAGCGACAACAAGGCCAATCGACCTGCGACGAAATATAGGCGCAGGCATTTCCCTCGCGATCCGCCACGATTTGATCGCCGACGGAAGCAATCTGGACACGGTAATGCAAACAGGCCGGAATACGCCGGCGCTCCGATTTTTCCGATATCAGCAACGCGTGCATCTCTACCTGCGCCGACGGCCCTTTCAAACCCTGGCTATCGCCGCATTCGTGCGACTGCGTTGCGATCTGGAGCATGTCAGAACCGCAACGAACCTCGTCTGAAACAGACCAAATCGAACGGCGCACAACGGCCTTTCGGCGCGATCGCGTGAGGCGCCATATGAATCTCTTTAGCTTCGTCGAATGCGCTGAGCGAACGCAATCTCAAAAAGCGCTGTTTGATCTGCTTGTGAGCTGTACGAGCGAAGAGGGGTTTACTGAGGTCGCTTACGGAGCACTCACCTTCCCGGAGCCGCTTCGTCTACCGGGGTGCCCACCGCCTCTGGTAGCTATGAAGGTTCCGCCTGAGTGGTGGCGGCGCTATCTGGAACGCAAGTACTACACTCTCGATCCGGTGGTCCGGCGGACGCCGATGTTTGCGGGTCCGTTTCTATGGGACGAGCTCGCCAAAGAGCATCGACTGCAGGCATGTGAACAACGTGTACTACGGGAAGCGAGAGAGGCAGGCCTGAAGAATGGTGTCAGCGTGCCATTGTTTGGGCCATCAGGGCGAATATCTGTGATCTCGTTTGCATCCCGCTTTGATGACGCCGATCCTCAGAGGAATGTGAAGCATCTCAACGCGCTGGCCTGGCAATTCCATACCGCCTTTGCGGAGATCGCGAGGCCCTCGGACAGCGGTTCGAACAGAGTGAGCCTATCCGAGCGCGAGAAGGATTGCCTCCGATGGGTGGCGGAGGGCAAATCGTCCTGGGAAATCGGGAAGATACTGAACGTGAGTGAGAATACGGTCAATTTTCATATGAAGAACGCAATACGCAAGCTCGGCACGGCGAACCGGACTCATGGTCTTGTAAAGGCGATTCGTCTCGGGCTCATTGAATTTGCCGAGCCTGCGTTGGCAACGCCTATGGTGGCCTAACGGGGTCACCTCCGCTCGCAGAACGCCGCCACACGAATGTCGCAAGCTGATCTGCGGAAGAAGCGAGCCGCGCGCTGGCGAAGTGACGGCCGCGAGCTCAACGCAATTTTCGCGGCAACTAGAATCGCTAACGTGCGCTTCACAGTAAATCAGGCGCGGGCAAGATAGTCCACGTCACACATCATCCAACCTTGCAGATCGCCCTGGAGCGTGCCTCGCGGGCATAATGGAAAGTCCTCTGCTGCGATTGCCGAACCCCAGGCCATCGGGGGATTAAATGCGATCAAGCAGGCAAAAAGCCCAACGGTCGCGGCGTTTGACTTGTTTTATGGCGCTGGATCAACGAAGGCGAAGCTTTTGCGTAGATCGGCAGTGACACACCTCGAACGTAGTTGTGGAACGGTCACACTGCGGCGCCTCTCGCGTTCGGTGTCGCTCAGCACATAAGCCGAGACGACCTGAACGGACATGAAATGCGTTAGAGCTGGCACTTCTAAAACATGGAGGCACCTAAGCGACCTTGCGCTCTTGAATTAATCAAGAAGGAGCCCCGACCATAGGGCCGGGGCTCTGGATCGCTGTTTGGAGGTAGGGAGATCGTTACTTGAGAGCTACGGGCCAGATAAATTTGTAATTGACTCGCGCGGTCACGACGTCGAAATCCTGGCGGATGCGATCGTTCCCAAACGAGCCGCCACCGGCGGCGGTGAAGTTCACGTCGCTAGTCGGCATGAACACGTGGTCGTACTCGAGTCCAGCTGTCCAGTTGGGCGTCAAGTTGACCTCGAATCCGGCGCCAACGACGCCGCCCCAACGTGTGGTGTCCGCGCTCCCAAGCTGCGTGCCTGAAGCAACGGAGTTAACCTGATAGCTGCTGCCAACGATCGCGGTGCCCCCTTTCGCATACAGCAGAACGTTGCTGACGGCATATCCGATCTGGCCAGTGATCAGGCCGAACGCATCGACCTTTGTCTGGTTCCTGTTGCTTGGAAAAGCAGTGCTGACATTGGAGCCGTTGAAATCGGCCCAGTTGCCCTGGCCTTCGACGCCAAGCACTGTCTGGCCGATCTGCCAGCGATAGCCGATCTGCCCACCCACCGTGCCGCCGCTTGCGTCGTGGGAGCCCTCAGGGGTCGTGCCTGCGAAATCCCACGAGTTATGGCTCGAACCCCAGCCGCCGTTGACACCAGCATAGAAGCCGCTCCAGTCGTAGAGTGCGAACGCAACCGGTGGGGCTGGCGCCTTGGTGTAAACGGGCTGTGGAGCGAGATCCGCAGCGATTGCAGGCGCCGCAGCGGTGAGTGCGACGATGCTCGCAGTCATAAGCAACAAGTTCTTCATTTCGAGCTTCATTTCCTTTAGTGGCCCCCGGCCTCGCGCGTGATAGCAGCGCCAACGCGAATTGCTGTAACTGTGGCGCAACATTCGCTCTCAAAGAAAGGACTTGATCCTGACGCTGCGTGAGGTTGTACGCTTGATTGTCGAAGAGCAATGAACGCATCGATCTGTACCAGACGCGCGCGCTAATTCGGACAATGGAGTAGGTGGCTGTGTGTCGAAGCTCGTTGGTGAACGCTGGCCGCCCCCAATGCGGTCGCTTATGAATAAAGGATAGAGTGCGGCACGAGTGCATTTGGACCGGCAACGGCAACAAAATGTGCCCTCCTCGAAGCTGTCGCTCATCTGCGAGAGAAAAGGTCGGGGCAGCGGCCGCGCAGTATTGCCAATCGGTCCATGGAGAGCTGCGCGCTGTATCATCATGGCTTTAAGGTACCGAGGCGGCCGCGCGCTGAAACAATTTGCTGTACCGACTCGGACTCATGTGATGCGCTTCTGTATGCGCAGCAGCGAACGTCAGAGTGCTTAAGAAGCGGTCTGTCTTTGGTTGCTTCGGACATCCTGGTGGCTGAGACGGAGCTGGGCCGCTCGCGAGCTTTCTAGGGCGACTGCGAGTCTGGCGATGCGCCATTTCGGTCGGGTCCCCATTATCTATCTGATTCCTATGAGCGTACTTTTCGCCACGGGATGAGCATGCAGGCTTGTCGCTTGTACTGGTGGTACTGCTCCCCGTACAGTTTGAGAAGATCTCGCTCTTCGAAGAAAATCCCGACAAAGATGTAGATAGTGGTTACGGCCGCAAACAGTAAATGCCCGATTGTCATGACCGGCGCGGCCCAGAAGGCGATGATAAAGCCGAGATAAAGGGGATGTCGCACGTATTTGTAGTATAGCGGCGTCCGAAACTGAGGTGCCGGTATGCCGCGACCCCTGAGTTTGGCGTAGACCTGACACAGTCCGAACAATTCGAAATGATCGATAAGAAACGTGCTGGTAAACACGAGCGCCCAGCCAATGAATGATAGCGTCGCAACCATTACGAATATGTCGGGGTCCTGGACCTGCCAAACAATCGCCGGGAGCGGTCTCCACTGCCAGAACAACAACATGAGGCATAGGCTCGCTATGAGGACGTAAGTACTTCGTTCAATGCTGTTCGGAACATATCGCGTCGACCAGTTCTTGAACCACTTGCGGGCCATGCCGGTGTGCTGCGTAGCGAACAGAGCCATCAATAAGAGATTTATGGAAAGCGAATGGATGACCGGCGCGCTGCGCCCGCTATCAATCGTCTTCGGCACAGCTATGCCGCTTACGAAGCCGACCGCGTAGACAATCGTGAAAAGGAACATCGCGTAAGCCATCAAACCGTAGAGGAAAAGGATAAATCGAGCCGATCGTATTTGGCAACCTGCTCGTCTCTTAGAGTTTATCTTGAGCATTGATCGGCTCCGGTTTTAGGCAACGGCTCGCTCAAGGCCGTGCCGCACTGATGAAACACGAGGATCATCTGATCAAAGGCGCGTGGTCCTCCAAATCCGTTGGAGATGCTGCCGATATGCGGCGCTGAGCGAATGTTCGATGATCTTCATCACCAGCAGCGAGGCACTGAATGTACCGGACCGCGGGGCAATGCGGGCCAGGGCAAGGCCATGTCTGACTAGCCTCAGAGCGGTATGGTGATGCGCAGCTTTCATCGTGAACTCCTTTGCTCCTTCTGCAGTTCGCTGCGAGCAACATCAGTTTCAGGGCCTTCGTCATCAGCCGAGGCAAATGGCATGCCGATCGCGGAGGAGGGCGTGCCTCTAACCTAGCGCGAGAGCGGGCGTGCCATCAGCGGCTCCAAAGTAGGAATACTGAAGCTTGTGGGATTTCTGACACCACCGTAGTCACCGTGCAGTGCTGGCAAGATAGGCAACTATGTGACGCCAGCTATCCTCGCGCCGCGCTTGTGCGAGTCATGAGGATAGTGCGATCGAGGGCGCGAGTCGGTGCCGTAATACTTCGGACACGCTTCAGAATACAACGCGACGGTGGCTCAAGTAGGCATGTCCGGACTTCCAATGCCTCACCTGGTCAGCGCAATTGACACCGCCAGCCGCTCGGTAGTTCCGCCAGCTTTTCGAAACGCTCATCACGGTCGATGACGCCCGCGGTAAGGCGGTGCGGCCGTGCCTTACTGAGCATTGGGAGCGGATCGATGGTCAGCGGCTCGGCATTCCGTTTTCACGACGAAAGCCCGGTGATGCTAGAAGACGTCGCTTTGAGGCTCTGTCATTATCTTTTGAGGTCTCGCCGTGACGGAGGAGGCGCGGCAGTCGCTCGATCGACTTGAGAAGAGGTCCGCTTGCCCTTTACGGTGATCGCACACGCTCATGGCGGCGAGACACTCCTCGAGCAGCGTCTTGGGCGCTCCGGTCGCGGCAGTTCCGTGCTTAGTGGCCACTGGAGACAAAAGACTGTTCGCCATGTGCGAGGGCCGCGGCTGCGAAGCACGCCGCGGATCCCGAACCTGCCCGTCAGCGACCCGTTCACATAAAGCGGCGATCGGAACAACGATGAGAGCGCGAATCTTCTTCTGATGCGCAGACAGATCCTGCTCCTCAGAACGGCAAAGCCTGAGGCGCGGACGTTCCACTGCTATTAGTTAAGGAATGAGCTTGAAGTGACTAGCGCGTCAGGTTGTAGCCTGAGGGCAAATGAAGCATGCATTGGCGGCGTATCGAAACGCGGTTGAGGTAGGAGTGAATTGTGTCTGAAGCGAACTCGCCCCTCGAGCAGATAAGCCATGGAAGGCCAACGCTATCCGTTCCTGACGATGATCCGTATCTCTGGCTGGAAGAGATAGAGGGGGCGCAGGCGCTCGAATTTGTCGAGCAGCAAAATGCCAAAACTCTGGAGGTCTTTGGCGGAGCCACATTCATGCAGGATCGCGACCAACTGGCTTCGATCTATGACCGGGCGGACAATATACCCTATGTCAGCCGGCACGGTGATCATCTCTACAACCTTTGGAAAGATGCAGACAATCCGAGGGGGCTTTGGCGGCGGACGACTTTAGCAGAGTTTCGAAAGTCGAGGCCGTCATGGGATGTTTTACTCGATGTGGATCAGCTCGCGGCCATTGAACGGAAGGACTGGCTTATAAGCTGGATCGCCATGCTGCCTGGTAGCTCGCAAGTGATACTCGCTCTGTCACTGGGCGGTAGCGATGCTGTGACGCTGCGCGAGTTCGAACTGACTAAGAAGAGTTTTGTGCCTGATGGTTTTGTGCTCGATGAAGCGAAGGGTAGTGCCGCTTGGGTCGATCAGAATGCGCTGCTATTGTCCAGCGCCTATGGCGAGGGCATGGCGACATTGTCGGGCTATGCGCGGACCGTCCGATTGTGGCGCCGCGGTGAACCCATCGAACGAGCGCGCGTGGTGTTTGAGACGATCGCCGATCACACGGGCGTCAGCTGCAGAATCGATCGTACCGGCCAAGAGAAGCGGGTCTGGTTCACCAAACAGCTGAATTTCTTCAATTCCCACACATGGCTTGGAACCGAACAAGGGGCGCACATCAAGCTCGACCTTCCTACCGATATCCGGCTGGAAGCGCATCAGGATTGGCTAGCAGTGAAGCTCCGCTCGGCCGCGACAATCGAGGGAGTAATCTACCCGACAGATACCCTGCTCGGCATATCGCTGACCGCCTTTCTCGCTGGAAAGCGCAACTTCTCGGTCCTATTTCTGGCAAACTCGCCGCGGCGAGCACTGCAGGGATTTTTCTGGGTCGATGGTAAGCTTGTCCTCTCCCTCCTCGACGAGCTGCGGCCGGTGTTCGAGATCTGCACGCCTTTCCCTACGACTTGGGGCCGCGAGCAGCTGAGCAGGCTTCCCGATATGGGCCTCGTCAATGCCTGGCCGCTTGATCGCGATCCATCCGAGAGTAATGGTGACCTGCTCGCAAAGATCGAGGATCCGCTCACGCCCCCGTTACTGATGCTCCTGGAGCAAGGCGTCGCAAGTCCAGCCGTGCTGAAGGAGGCGCCCAAGACCTTTGTCGCTGATGGTCTGGTGGTCACCCAGCATGAGGCGATCTCGGTCGACGGCGAGCGCATTCCCTACGTCCAGACAGGACCGAAACAGGAGACCGGCGAGGCGCCCGTCCATATGAGCGGTTATGGCGGGTTCGGCATTTCAGTCAAGCCGTACTACAATTCGGCGCTCGGCAAGCTGTGGCTCGAGCGTGGTGGCACAACGGTGCAGGCACATTTGCGCGGCGGCGGTGAGTTCGGCACACGATGGCACGATGCTGGACGGCTCGCCGGCAAGCGGCTCTCCCATGATGACTTCGCAAGCGTTGCGGCCGACCTTGTCCGCCGCGGCGTCACACAGGCAAAGCGGATCGCGGCCGAGGGCGGATCGAACGGCGGCATTCTCATCAGCAATATGCTGACGCGCTATCCTGAGCATTTCGGCGCTCTGTTCTGTACTATCCCGCTGATTGACATGCGCCGCTACACGAAACTGCTTGCGGGCGCGAGTTGGATCGCGGAATTTGGTGACCCTGATAAGCCCGAAGAATGGGAATGGCTCAAGACCTATTCCGCCTACCATATTGCTAAGCCCGGGCAAGGCTACCCGCCAATCCTGATCGCCACGACGCGGCGGGACGATCGGGTCCATCCCGGACACGCCCGCAAGATGGTCGCCAAGCTTCAGGGGATGGGCTATGAGGCTTATCTCTACGAGCCAGCCGCGGGCGGTCACGGCTATGGCAGGGACAATAAGGATCATGCCGGCTTTCAGGTGCTGGGCTTCCAGTTCCTGAAAAGCAAGATCGGCTGGCTGGACGGGAAGGCGTAAGTGAGCGTCACCCCTACGATCTTGCAAACACGAGCCGAAATTGCTGGCCGGATTTTTAGGCGACGCAGACCAGCGCTGGGTCCGAAGTGAGCGCAGGCGTCTCGAGTTCAGTACTTTGGGAACGCTTGTTGGGCGGTGCGTTCGTGCACTATCAGTGTGTACCGCTCAGATTTCTGCTTGGCAGTGGACATATGGCTAACTGACAGAGCAGCTTCAGGTCGCCCCTAAGCTTCGAGTGAGGGCATCCGATGGGTTCAGGAGGTTTCGCGCATGCAACCCTGGCATGCTTGGCAGCTCCACTTCATCCCTGCTAGATGTGTGCACAGAATGCCAACGGAGTTGTTATGCCCAAGACGCTGAACAAGAAGATTGTACGTCGCGAGTACACGAAGACGGATGTAAAGGAACTGCGCGCACACTCTAGGGCGAAGACACCCGTTACGAAGATCGCAAAACTTACAAAGCGAACGGTTGGATCGCTGCGGCAGAAGGCACTCAAGTTAGGAATCCCGCTCGGGCACCGCCGCTAGTCAGCGCGCCGTGTGGGTAAATGCACCGCGCGGAAGCCCCGAGATCGAGCGCATCGGCAGGAAGACGCTCAGCGTCTTCTGGTGCGGCCTCATGCACTCAGCGCGGTCATCCAAAATCCCGGCCTAGTCTTCGCCGAGCTGGAGTTGCTGCTGCTGTCCAGTCCTTAATGCTTTGCTCGGCTGGTCGCCGCCGCAACCGCGCTCATCACGGAAGACAATCGTTGCCAGACGTCGGACGTCATCCCTACCGTTCGGGAGGCAATCTTAAAGGTTGCAACGCATCTCGATAGGTGCAAGTCGTCGAACTTGCTTAGGTATTGAACCGGCGCGTCACTGCTAGGCAGAAAAGTAGAGCATGTCACAGTTCGAGTCGGCCGTTTTCGGCGAGCGTTCGTACCGATCTCCCGTACAGCTTCGCATGCAGCTTATCTAATCTCCTTAGTCCCTCCTCGATGAGATTCATCGGAAGATAGCTAAAGCACAGGCGTACATGGTGGCCACTCCGCGGGCCATAATGACCGCCGTGCACCAGGTGCACGTCGTGCTCGCAGCGCGCAGCCTCGATGAAAGTCTTAGCCTCAATTCCGGGGTTAAGCCGTACCCAAAACGAGAAGCCACCGCTTGGAAGGAGATATTCTGGTTCGCAAAAGCGGCTACCCTGCAGAAGCGTGTGCATGCTGTCCCGCCTGGCACGATAATGCTGGCGTAATCGCGCAATGTGGGCACCGAGTTCGCCCGTCTGCAACAATGCTAAGACGATATTACTGACGATAGGGCTGACGCCGCCGTCGCATTTGAGGCGCGCCAATCTGTTGATGATATCCGAATCTGCAAGCACCCAGCCCAGCCGCAATCCCGGTCCGGCGACCTTGGAGATGCTATGTACATTGATGACGTTGCCGCCCGATGGAAGCCAATCAGCTACACCGTTGTACGGCAACTCCGAATAGACGAGATCCTGTACCAACGCCACCCCATGCTGGGCTAGCATCGCTGCAACCCGGGCCATATGGGCGCGCGATATCTGGCGCCCAGTCGGATTGTGAAATGCTGGTGTCGTGTAGAATATTTTCACGCGCGCATAGCGGCGCAAGGTCGATTCAAGCTCGTTCAGATCGACCCCGTCAGCGCTCATCCCGAGCTGGACGATAGTTGCCCCCGCAATCGAAAAGATGCGCAGTGCACCCAGGTAGGAGGGGTCCTCGGTCAGGACAACATCGCCCGGGTCAAGCCAGGCATCGCCGAGCAACTGCAAAGCCTGTGAAGCACCAACGGTAAGGATAACCTCCTCATGCTGCACATTATACCGCTGTGCGAGACCGCTCCGGAGCTTGGGCAAACCGACCGCGTCCGTATACTGAAGCAGATCGGCGGTCTCGACACCGAAATTTTGGCTTAATGCGTCTGGCCAGGCCAGCTCCGAGAACATCACCGGGTCGGGAAGCCCATATCCAAAATTGATGACGTGCTTCGCACCTGAGTAGTTGAACGGTGCGAAGCCCTGAGCGAGGGAGCTGCGCGTCGAGACAGGCAGGTTCATGGCTTTCTCGTTCATTGATTTTGCTTGGCTTGGTGCTTACGAAAACGCTCATTATACGATGCGATGAAATGCGCGGGCACCGCGGCGCTGAGGCATGGAAAGTCTATCTTTGGTGGCAGGCCAGCTTTTGGTGCCAGTTTGTCGAAAGACGGCGGCCATGCTGCACCGAAGAAATGCCGGCCATATCGGATCGAAAGCTCGGGTACCACGGGATACAGTAGGCTCAGGAACAACGAAATCTCCATGGCGTTCCACAGGCCGCTGTCGTCACGCGCAAAATCGGCGACCTCGAAGTACCTATCGACGATATCAAGCGCATCCCAAAATCGGAGTTCCTCGATTGCATCCGCGTAGCGCTGAGTGAGAATGCGTAGACGAGATCTAAGGCGTCTACTGTCCAATGTGCGGGCGTTGTTCGCACATTGGCGCAATGCATCTTCCCAAACCCGAAGGCGTGATGCCGCCGTGACCAATCCGTCGACATCGAACTCGTTTTCGTCACGGCCGAATGGCCGTGCAATTCGAGCGAGCGCGTAACGAAGTACATTGGGGTCTACTTCGCGCGCTACCTCGTCGGCCCAAAGTGCATGGTCGCGACTGGTCGAAAACTTCCCGCCCTCGATCTTGTAGAAGTCCTGGATCGAGTGGTTTGTGGGAATAGGATAGCCGCGTGCGAGCAGGGCGCCGGACACACCGATCGTGTAGTAGAAGCGGTTGTCCTGGCCCATGAAAAACAAAAGCCGGGTGCTAGGGGCGTGCATCGTTGATTCTGCGCTCAGAAAGTCATTGGCGCATTGCTCGCGGATCCCGGTCTCGAAGCACCACAAGCCTTCAAACCATGTGAGCAGGGTTTGGCCGAACAGATCTTCAGGGTGCAGTAGCTCGACACCATGACTGAAGTGGCGGGACATCGGTAGACCATGCGCATCGCTGGCGAGCCAAGCTCGCGCCTTATCTCGTATGGGTTCGGGCCAGGCGCTTTGTCCGATCGCTGTGTCGAGCGCCCGGGCAAGGCGGGGCGTATCGAACACGGCCTGCTCGATCCGCCTTAGTACAAGATTGTGGCCGCACGTCGTATGCCGGGCGTTGCATAACGTGTCGTGCCGAATTGCCAGGCCACAGTTCTCACACAGATTACTGTCGGTGGCCGAATTGCATGCCGGACAATTCCCGGCTGCCAGCGAGTCCGCGACAAATTCATCGCAGTGCTCGCAATAGAGTTGGACACCCTCGCGGATTTGGACGTAACCGGCCTCCTGTAGCGCGCGGAAAATCGCCAGAGCATTGTCCTTGTGGATCTCGCTGGACGTGCGAACGAACACATCAGGTGTGATGTGCACCGCACGCAGGCACTGTAGGATCTCATCAATGTGCTCTTGCGCGACCTCGCTAACGGGTTGGCCGAGCTTTCGCGCCTTTACGAGCGTATACGTGCCGTGCTCATCGGCGCCCGTGATGTAATGCGCGCGATGGCCGGCCATCCGTTGAAAGCGCACGAAGATGTCGGCGAGTAAGTACACGCCGCCGATGTGACCGAGATGCAATTTGCCGTTAGGGCAGGGGGGAGCTGGACATACGAAATAGGTGCGCATGTCAATCCCACCAGATAGCCAGGAATTTCATGGTGTTCTCCTGGCTGAGATTGCGGATAGCGTGCGTCTGATGTGGTGGCATGTAGAATAAAGTCATGTCCTTCACCGAGCGAGTCTGACCGCCAGCTTCGAATTCTCCCTCACCTGAGATCAGCACCCACAATTCGTGCTCATGGTGCGCGTGCAGATCGACCGCGCCACCGGGGACGACCTCAACAACCGAGGTACCAAATTCGGGGCTGAGATCATCCGGCAAATGCTCCAGCAAGCGACAAACCAGCACGCCATATTCGCTTCGCATTAGGGAGCGATCGATCTGCTTCGTATACACGTGGTCTTTCCTTATGAGTTGCGATCACTCGCGATAGAATATGCCGTTAGGCGCTTTCAGATCTTCAAGCTCAGATACCTTGCCCTCAGGTGGGTTATAGCCACGCTTCATACGGTTGTATTCGGCACGATCAGGCCCCCCAGTGGATGCCCGCTGGAACACCAAATAGAGCGTGCGACGAGAGCGATCGCTCTTGTTCGGTAGTGAGTAGTGGGGCGCGTAGTCGTCGAAAATAAACACGTCGCCGGCCTTCCACGGCACCGGTTCCCATTCAAAGCTCTCGGCCACTTCCGGGTTGATGACACCGCCCGCATCCATGGGAAAAACACCCTCCTTATGGCGCCCCGGAGTGAAGAACAGACCTCCATTGTCCGAATCCGAATCATCGATAGCGATGGCTGCTATGGCATGCACCATTCGCTCCGGGAGCTTGTGGGGGATATGATATATGTCCTGATGTGGGCGGTACCCGCCGCTATCAGGATACTTAAAGATCAGCAGCTCTTTGAGCATCCGCGTGTCTTCATCGAGTAATTTCTCGATCGCGCTGACGATGCGACCGTCGGCAAGGAGCGTCTGGCGTAGAGCGTCATGGTATTCCAAGAAGTTTTCGACCTTCGAGATGATTTTTCGATCATCATCGGTCTTCTCGAACCACATCATCCATTTGTCGACGCTTACGTCCCAGCGCGAGACGTTGTCTACGAAATCAGAAATCTTGTCGCGCGTAGGTGGATCGAAGAAACTTTCGAGTCGAAGATATCCATCCTGATGCCATTTCGCCTTTTGTGCGTCGGTCAGCATTTTGCGAGCTCCTTATTTGAGGCTACAGAGAGCCAATTCTTGCCTTTGGGCGGAGTGTGGTTGCCAGCACTCCGTTGAAGGCAGTCCCACCCAATAGCGTGAGCAACATCGCATCGGGGCCAAATTCGCGGATCAACTGCCCTCCAAGGAACGGAAAGCCAAACAACCCGAGAAAATAGGCTAAGGTGAAGATCTGTGAGGTAACTGGTACGGAGAGCCCACGCTCGCCAGCGAGATTGACGGCCATTCCGTTAAGGGTGGAATAGCTGAGCCCGTAGCCTGTGGCGAAGATTGTGGCGGCCAGGATATAGATCAAACTGTCCTCAGTATTGACAATTAACAACGCCAAAGAGGCGCCGGTCGCGATAAAGAGCGTGAGCGCAAGCCGGTGTACAGGCACCCGGTCCAGCAGATGGGCGACAGAAAACCGGAGCGCCACGCTGGTAAGGGTGAATACCAGGAAGAAGATGTCGGGATTGAGCTGACGTGATGCTGCATAGGCGCTCTGATAGGTTGACAGCCCCGAGAAGATACAGGCCGCAACCACGATCATGACAATCGGTGCGGCCGTCGCGTGTCGAAGCAGAGCGACAGTCGTGGCCAAGGTGACCTCGATGTGCGGCATAGATAATGAGGGCATGCTCAACATGGCACGTCGCGCCACGCCTACGCAGATGGCTGCGATGACGCAGGCGATCGCGAACAGTACGTACATGATCGCCATTGAGCCTGTGTAGGCTGCCAAAAGGTGGCCGAGCGGAGTTGCGAGGCCAAGGCCGGCCATCTGTGCGCCAGACAAGATCGTCAGATGTTGGATACGGACCGTCGGGTGTAGATGGCTGATGATCTGCAGCGGCGACAGGATGAACAATACGGACCACCCTACGCCAACGAGCATGCCGCCGGCATAGGCAAGACGCTTGTCGACGACTGCAGCGGCAAAGGCTGCCATGGCCAGCGCCATCACGATCGAGGCGGCCGCGATCGTCGGCATAATTCCAATACGCTGAGCCAGGCGACCTGCCAGGCAGCAACACACGATTGTTGTAACCATGCCACTTGAAATTATGGAGCCCGCGACGTCATGCTCCATGCCGAGAATTTCCATATATTCCGGCAATATGAAGCTCGTGCCATAGGCTGCGGCAATGACGCTCGATGCCAGCAAAAATGGTCCGGAAGCGCGGTAGGGCAGTCTGCAAGCGAGGCGGTCTGCAGCTGCAGGGGGGGCGATACGCAAGATAGAGGACCGTGCCGTGTTCATGTGATCACGCCCATCTTTTCTGCCATTGTCATTGCATCGAACACGGCGTTCTGCTCGGCCGGACTCTCGTAGCCGCCGAGGAGTTGCCCCGATTGATCGACATAGAATGGCTGTCCGAGCAGGCTGTTGATAATGAGGCTATTGCGGTAAGCCACCAACGACAGGTTTGCGCTCTGTAATCCGTGCTGGAGACGGCTTTGATTCTGCAAATAGACCGGTCCTGGCATGTTCTGCGTGAAGCTGACGGCGTAGTCAGCGCCGAGCACGGGCAGGTCGTCCTCCATGTGCGCGTTGCTAAGGAGCGACTGCAAAAAGAGGGGAGTGCGCGGCTGAAAGCCCGTAGCGAGGACTATGCGATCAACGACGATCCTGTGATGCTGCTGCTTCGTGAGACCGGTCAGATCTACTTGCCAGCGCTTGTTGAGTGGCGTGATTTGCTTGACGGCGACACTGGGGAGTAAATGGAAACTCTCAGACAATGCACCTTCCACCGCGCGTTCATACAGAACGTCATAGAGCCGATTGCACAATTCGGCTGAAATGCCATCGCTTGTCAGCTTTTCATTGTCGATGATGGCACGGCGGTGCTGAAGCGGCAGGGCGTGAAAGCGCCGGCTGTAACGGGGCATATAGGCCTCGTTGACGAAACTGGTATCGTCCATCGCAAACAGGTTTGAACGCGAAGTGACCCAGGTTATCCGAGGAGAATCGGCGCGATTGAGCATGTGCTCGGCAATCTCCGCGCCGCTCTGACCACCTCCCACAATGAGCACATGCTCGTCCGGTCGAGGTGAGCCACGGCCAAGATAGTCGGCCGCATGGTAAACGCTGTCGCCAATGTAGGCTTTAGCGCACGGGGGGATCTTTGGCTCGACGCCAATTGCTACCACCACGGCGCGTGCCAGGTGTGAAGTTGTGCTCGTACTGACGCGATAGGCGTCCCCGAAGGGGGCAACGTCTAAGACTTCTTCGTTGAAGCGGACCGTGCCGAGTTGACGTGCGACCCACCGATAATAGTCAGTGAACTCCCGCCGCGAAGTCGAGCCGTTGCGTTTGTTGATGAAACTGTAGAGCCGCCCGTGGTGTGCGAGGTAATTGAGGAAAGAATAGGGACTGGTAGGGCTTACCAAGGTCACGCAATCCTTGAACGGCGATACTTGCAGGCGGCTGTTTGGAAGCGCCATCCCCGGATGCCAGCAGAATGCTTCGCGCTTCTCCAGGAATAGTGCGCGTAGAGGTGTAGGTTCAATCAGCGCTGCTAAGCTGAGATTGAACGGACCGATTCCGACGCCGATGACATCCAACGTATCCACGAAGTTCTCTCTCACGCTTTTGTAAGGTCCCGCTTGAGGAAGATTGTCAGTTGCAGCGTATGAAAGCCTACAATCTGACGCTGCGTGAGATGCAAGATGTTTTGTCGTCCTCCGTACCGAATGTTTTGAGTGAGGTGCCGCCTCTCCTCGCCGACTGCGTCTCACACACGGACGAATCTGATCGACCGCGAAAAGACATAGATCGGCATAAAGCCCTGCCAGGACATGTATAGTCACCAGCCGCGCGCAAGCGATGTGAGCGACTGTCGGATCTGCTGAAAAGCGTTATCTAGGGGCTGCTGGCGGACACAGCTTGCTGAGGATGCGGTACGACTTGAGGTGTTGCGGCTGCCGCCATCTAAGTGAGGCGAGGCGTGCGATAGAAAAGCCTATCGTCAGGCTCGAAAGCTCTTTGCTAGTCGCAAAAAGTTCTTCAGCAGAGCATCCCCTTGTGGGGTCAGTATCGATTCGGGATGGAACTGGACGCCAAAGGTCGGTTGATCGCGATGCGCAATGGCCATGATCTCGCCCTCGTCCGAGCGTGCCGTTACCATGAGGTGTGAGGCGTGTGACTGATCGATCTCAACAATAAGAGAATGGTAGCGCCCCACGCGGAGAGGAGAAGGCAGTCCTTCGAATAGCCCTGCGCCGCCATGCGTGACGTAAGAGGACCGGCCGTGCATGGGGCGACGTGCACGTGCCACCTGTGCGCCGAACACACTCCCGATGCACTGGTGCCCAAGGCAAATGCCGAAGATCGGGACACGGCCTGAAAGTTCGCGAACGATCGAGGTAGATATTCCCGCCTCTGATGGGGAGCAGGGGCCGGGGGATATGACCACGGCGCGTGGCTTGAGACGGGCAATATCATCGACGCCGATCACGTCATTGCGAACCACTTCCGTTGATTCACGGAGCCTGCGGAAGTGGCGGGCAATGTTGAAGACGAAGGAATCGTAGTTGTCGATGATGACGATCAAGAATCACCGAAATAATTTGTCGCAAATGCGTCAAACATGCGCTGTGCCTTTACGATTGTCTCCTCGTATTCGGCCGCTGGATCCGACATCGCCGTCACCCCGCCGCCTGCGTGAAACACAGCCAAGCCGCCATCGATCGTGACAGTGCGGATTGCAATATTCGTATCCATGTGGCCGTTGAAGGCGATGAAGCCGATCGCCCCGCAATAGACTTCACGTGCCACCCGTTCGATTTCAGTAATAATTTCCATCGATCTCACCTTCGGCGCTCCGGTGATGGAGCCGCCCGGAAAGCAGGCGCGAAGAAGGGCCACCGCATCTTGGCTGCTTTTGAGTTCACCCGTAACGACCGACACGAGGTGGTGCACCGAGGCGTAGGATTCGAGATTGCACAGCGCCGTAACGTCAACTGAATGCGAAGTGCATACACGTGACAGATCGCTCCGCAGAAGATCGACGATCATGATGTTCTCGGCACGATCTTTGTCTGAAGCGACCAGGAGTTGAGCCCGACGCTTATCTTCCTTGGGATCAGTAGAGCGCGCGCACGTGCCTTTGATGGGGCGCGTTTCGACCCCTCGTCCGTCGAGCTTCAGGAAACGCTCCGGCGAGCTTGATGCAATAGCGAGAGTGCCGTAGCGCAAGAGCGCTGCAAACGGTGCCGGGTTCAATGACCGCAATTGGCAGTAGAAGGCAACGGGATCAAATGAGGTCGGTAGGCGCGCGCTAAAACGCTGCGCAATGTTGACTTGAAAGACGTCTCCGGCCTGAATCAGGTCGATCACGCGATGTACCGCCGCAATGTAGCCCTCGCGGCTAAAGTTCGAGTGCCATGGTCCGACCGCGCCATAGGTGTCATTCTGCGCCGGATCTGAGGCGGCAAGAAGAGCTGCGAACTCATTGGCTCGATGGCGCGCACGGGCGGCTCGGCGCGTGGGATCCTGCTCCGGCCACCCTGTAGAGACGATCCAGCATCTGTTCTCCTGGTGATCGTAGCTGATGACCACGTCATAAAAATGCAGAATGGATTGAGGCGAGCGGTGTTCGGAGGCTGCCGGAACTGGCAATCGCTCCAACGTCCTGTTCAGGTCGTAGCTAAAGTATCCGGCCGCACCGCCTTGAAATGGCGGCAGATCAGGGCGACGCTCTTGCGGATAGTTAGCAAGCAGGGTGCGAAGGACGTCCCATGGATCACGCTCAACACCCTCTCCGTTCCAACTTGCCCGTCCGTCCGCAACCATATAGGTGCCGAACGGATCGCAGGTCAGATAAGAGTAACGTCCAAGGATCCCGTGGCTTGCTGCGCTGTCAAGAAATGTAAGATGGGGGCGGCGGGCGAGGCGCCGCATGGCCGTGACAGGGGCAATCCATTGCAGTTCCTGGACATGCATTGGCTATCAGTCACCAGCGAGTGGTATTCGCGCGCTTCCGATTGTGGCCCGACAGGCGAGAGCGAGGGTCGATCGGAGACAAGCTCGTGAGACCGGCGGTCAGCTTAGCCTCAGCCAGCAGAGACCGCGCGCCGAGTGAGGAGCCGGACATCGGTCGATACACAGTAGTCTACCGCGAACCGCAGTTCGCGCAGCGGCCGTACTCGCCTGATCGATTCCTGGTAAAGATCATGCGCCTTGTAGGCTGCGAGTTCCGCCTCGCTCTCGAACTCACCATAAACGATGACGTCAATCTCGTTGCCGAGCTGGTCGCTCTTGCGGTTACGAGCAACCTCCAGCCGGCTTGCATGCGGGATATTCTTTAGAACCGATAATCCTTCGATGATCCGGTCAATGTGCGCCTCATCCTTGGCGGTGAACAGAACGATGTGACGGATCATGGTTGGCTCTGGGAGTGCTATTAGAGATGGGGCGCATAACTAGCTTGGGATCGTGCGCCGCGCAATGCAACTCTGCTGCATCGTTGCTTGATGATAAATTGTGCGCTGTTGCACTCCGCAACTTACCTTGGCATGGGTGTTTCTTGATCAAGAGGAAGGGCCAAGCGCTCAATGGTTTGAATGTGACGCGCGAGCAGGTTACAAGCTTGATCAAGGTTGCGCCCTCGCAAGGCCTGCAAGATGAGGCGGTGATCTTGGTTGGACCGTGGGCGCCAGCCGGCCGTCCGTGCCATCGCGAACACTAGCCTAGAGTTCGCAAGTTGTAGTTCATCAAGGCTGGCGAGCAATCGCGGCATCGCACAGGGTGCAACCAGAGCGTAATGAAAGGCCCGGTTGGCCATCTCAAAATCCTCAATGGTCTTGGCGTTGTCTCCTTCAAAGAGGGCGAGTTCAATGCGTGCCAGGTGGACCGATGAGAGCTTTGGAGCTGCATTGCGTAGCGCGACCACCTCCAGCGCAGCACGCATCTCCGCGATCTCCTTGACCGAATTCGTATCGAGCGGAGCAACCCGCACGCCGCGGCGAGGCGCACTCACAACAAGATGTTGAGCCTCCAATTGTCGGAAAGCCTCGCGCACCGGGACGTGGCTCGAGTTGAATTCCCGTGCGACATGATCCTGCCGAAGTGGAGAGTCTGGCTGCAGCGCGCCGTTGATAATGCGCTCACCAATCGACTCGGCGATGCGTCCTGAAGTCGTTCTGTTCTCGCCCATCATAGATTATCTACTGGAAAAATGCGTGCGCCCCGATAACACATCGATTAGCATCGATCCAATGTCGCTGACGATGGATAATTTGCGCGATTATCTATGATTACGGGCTCGATGCTTATGGACGTTTGTGCGGAAGTTGACCAGAAGGAAAGCTGCGAGCTCGCGCAGGTCGGCGGGAAATGGCAACGTGCCGAGGCCGAGGCGCTCTATGGTCAGCCTTTCGCTGAGCTGGTGTTTCGATCGCAAAACGTTCACCGCAATAACTTCGATCCAAACCACGTCGAAACAGCTAGCCTTCTCAGCGTCAAGACGGGTGGCTGCCCGGAAGACTGCGGCTACTGCTCGCAGAGCGCGCACTACGAGACGGGGGTGAACGCGACCCGCCTGATGGATTGCAGCGATGTGGTCGCGAAAGCGCAGCGCGCCAAGGAGGCAGGCGCGACCCGGTTCTGCATGGCTGCGGCTTGGCGAAGTCCGAAGGACCGCGATCTCGATCGGGTCTGCGAGATGGTTAGCGCCGTCAAAGAGATTGGCCTGGAAACCTGCGTCACGCTCGGCATGCTGACGCCGAAACAGGCGACGCTGCTTTCCGAGGCGGGGCTCGACTTCTATAATCACAACGTGGACACCTCGCCTGATTTTTACGGCAGGATCATCACCACCCGCACGCTGCAGGACCGCATCGATACGCTTGAGCACGTGCGCGAGGCAGGCATCAAGATCTGCTGCGGCGGCATTATCGGTATGGGCGAACGTGTTGAGGACCGCCTCGACATGCTCGTCCTGCTCGCTAACCTCCGAACACCTCCGGAAAGCGTGCCGATTAATCTTTGGAACGAGGTCAAGGGGGTTCCTGTCGTTGACGCCGCGGAGGCTCCCGATCCGATCGCGCTGGTGCGTCTGGTCGCAACCGCCCGGATCATGATGCCGAAGAGTGTAATCCGGTTGTCCGCCGGACGGCGTTCCATCAGCGACGAATTGCACGCACTGTGCTTTTTGGCAGGTGCAAATTCAATGTTTATCGGGGATGTGCTGTTGACGACTAGGAATCCGACAGCCGACCGCGACGCAAGGTTGCTGACCAAGCTCGGCATCACATCCGCCCTTGCCTGAACCAAACAGGCAACGAGCGCGCTATGTGCAGACCTCCAAGATTAGGTGAGAAATGCAGATTACCTTGTTGAAAGGCAAAATTCACTGCGCATCGGTGACCGAAGCCGATCTGCACTACGAAGGCTCGATCTCGATTGATCGTGGGCTGCTGGACGCGGCAGGGGTCCTGGTGAACGAGCGCGTCGAAATTCACAACGTCGAAACCGGCGCGCGGTTCGCCACTTTTGTCACTGAAGCGCCGAGCGGCTCGGGTACCGTAGACTTGAACGGTGCGGCTGCGCGACTGGCGTTACCCGGAGACAAAATTAGCATCTTTGCATACGTCTTGCTTGATGAGGCGGAAGCCAAGACGTTCAGACCCCGCATTGTGCTCGTCGATCGAGAGAATCGAATATTGCCGGTTTGATCGCCAAGCGACCAACTGAAGCCGTTTTTCTGCGCGCTGGTCAGAATTTTGCGCGATTTCAAAGCCCTCAGAGTGCACAATGAATTCAATCCAAGAGAGAAATTGTGCCCCTTATACCCTGGCGTTGAACGTCCTGAAGGAAGACCACCGGTTGCGCAGCCTCACTCCGCGTGCAGGAATTGATTTCACCTCGAACGACTATTTGGCGCTCGCGAGCGCGCCGCGCATGAAGAAGGCTGTCTTGGGAGCGATCGAGGCCGGCACACCGATCGGGGCCGGCGGTTCGCGGCTCCTGCGTGGCAACTGCGAGGAACACGAAAGTCTTGAAGCCGAAGCTGCAAGGTTCTTTGGCGCCGAAACAGCGCTCTTCTTTGGCAGCGGTTATGTCGCAAATTTTGCGGTCCTGACGACGGTGCCGCAGAAAGGCGATCTGCTCGTTCTCGATTCTCTGGTGCACGCGAGCATCCATGAAGGCGCGCGAGCTGGCCGCGCTGACTTTCGGATGAGCGCGCATAACGACCCACAGTCGGTTGAAAGCACGATTTGTGACTGGCGGGCAAAGGGCGGAGTTGGCCGCATCTGGATCGTGGCCGAGAGTCTCTACAGCATGGACGGCGATTTCGCGCCCCTCAAAGAGCTGGTTGCGCTCGCCGATCGACATGATGCGTTCCTGATGGTGGATGAGGCCCATGCAACAGGTGTTTACGGTCCGAAGGGGCGGGGGCTCACCGCCCCTTACGAGGCGCGAGAAAATCTCCTGGTCGTTCATACTTGCGGCAAAGCGCTCGGCGCTGCGGGGGCACTTGTCACGGCATCCGGCATCCTGCGAGACTTCATGGTCAATCGGTGCCGTCCCTTTATCTTCGCCACCGCCCCCTCGCCGTTGCTTGCCGTCGCCGTTCGCGAGGCGATTCTGATCCTGCAGCAGGAACCCGAGCGTCAGCAGCGCCTCATCGAGCTCGTCGCGTTCACTCACCGGCAGATGAAGCAGTGCGGTCGGAAAAGTTCTTCGGACTCGCAGATCGTGCCATACATCGTGGGCGATAACGCGCGTGCGATGCGGCTCGCCTCTGCGCTGCAGGCTCGCGGCTTCGACATCCGTGGAATTCGCCCGCCAACCGTGCCGGCGGGCACGGCCCGCTTGCGAGTTTCGCTGACGCTCAATGTCTCCGAGGGTGACATACGCGCAATGCTCGATGCATTGGTCGAGGAGACGGAAGGCATTCTTCAATGAGTCCAAGGATCGTGGTGACGGGCACAGATACCGGAATCGGAAAAACGATATTTTCGGCTGGGCTTGCGAACCTTCTCGCTGCAAATTATTGGAAACCGATCCAGGCTGGCCTCGACGGAGAGACCGATACCGAGACAGTCATACGATTAGGTGGCTTGTCGGCCGCTCGCATCATCCCAGAGCGCTACCGCCTTCGAACCCCCGCTTCGCCCCACTATGCCGCTGAGGTCGAAGGAATTCGCCTCGAGGCAGATTCGCTCGATGTGCCAGACACCGGGGAGCAGCCATTGGTCATCGAGGGCGCGGGCGGGCTGATGGTGCCGCTGAGTGGCGATACACTTTATATCGACGTGTTCGAGCGCTGGCGGATTCCTGTTGTGCTCTGCGCGAGCACAGAGCTGGGCACTATCAATCACTCACTGCTCTCGATAGAGGCTCTCCGAAAGCGTGAGATCCCCATTCTCGGAATGGCCTTCATCGGCGAGCGAAATTCCGAGACTCAGACCGTCATTCGCGAGATGGGGCGGGTGCGTTGGCTGGGGCGGTTGCCATGGCTCTCTCCCCTTACGGCGGACACGCTGCAGGCGGCGTTCATAACCTCATTCCGGGCAGATAGCTTCAAGTTGCATGCCAAAGATTAAGTCTCCGATCTGGCATCCGTTCACGCAACACGCTCTTCAAGCCGAAATGACAAGGGTTGTTCGTGGTATTGGTACCTATCTCTACACTTCGGATGGTCGCCGTATCATCGATGCAATCTCATCCTGGTGGGTGGTGACGCATGGTCATTGCCATCCACATATTGTGCGCGCGATTCAGGAACAAGCAGGCAAGCTCAATCAGATCATCTTTGCCGGCCATACCCACGATCCTGCGGAGGAAGTTGCCGCCCAGCTCCTGAAGCTCGCCCCACGCGGCCTCGAGCATGTCTTTTTCTCGGACAGCGGCTCAGCAAGCGTCGAAGTGGCGCTAAAAATGGCGCTTGGCTATTGGCATAATGTAGGCAAGCAACGAGTACGCATCGTCGTGATGCAACATTCCTATCATGGCGACACCATAGGTGGGATGTCGGTCGGTGCCCGCGGCGTCTTCAACGAGGCGTACGGACCCTTGCTGTTCGACGTCACCTCAGTCCCGTTTCCCACAACAGGACGTGAGCAGGACACGCTGGACGCCCTTGAGGCGGCTTGTCGAAACGAAATTCCGGCAGCGTTTGTTGTGGAACCTCTGATACTAGGGGCCGGCGGAATGCTGATGTATCCAGCCTGGGTGCTCAGGGAGATGAAGCGGATCTGCGAGGCTTCTGACGTCCTTTTCATTGCCGATGAGGTCATGACCGGCTGGGGTCGCACGGGAACACTCTTCGCGTGCGAGCAGGCCAATATCACACCAGATATCGTCTGTTACTCCAAGGGCATTACGGGAGGAGCGCTTCCCCTGGCGGTAACACTCTGTCGCGCGGATATTTTCGACGCCCACTATTCGAAAGATCGGACGCGCACGTTCTTTCATTCGAGCTCATATACCGCAAATCCCGTGGCCTGCGCGGCCGCAAGAGCCAATCTGGATCTCTGGCAAGATCCAAATACTCGTCAACGCTTGGCGGCAATCGCCGTGATGCAAGAACAGGCAATTGAGCCATTCCGGGCCGATGCACGCTTCGAAAACGTTCGTCGAACTGGCACGGTTGCAGCACTCGATCTGAAGACCCGCGATTCGGGCTATCTGGCGGACATCGGTCCGAAGCTTCACGCCTTCTTTAAGAATCGAAACCTGCTGCTGCGGCCGCTCGGCAATACGGTCTATGTGATGCCGCCCTACTCCGCGACAGCGGCAGATATTGATGAGATCTATGCTGGCATCTGGGATGCCGCGGATGCGCTGGCTGGAAAGGACGCACTGCTGGCATAGGAAGGCGAAAGCGAGTGTTTATTACTTTCTCGGCGCTGTTGCGATGATCGCAATCGCCTAAACCTTACCCTGCCGAACGCGTCAGTAAGGACTGACACAGCGCTGAAATTGGCACGCGTCCGATCCGACCCGACGCGCTATGCTTTCAGCCATAATAAAATGCAGCCCGGAAGTATCAAACGTCCTTCGTCATGCTGGATGAACGCTGATCTGCACCGTGGCTATCGGTCGCTTGTCCAAGCGGACCCAGCAAGATGCAACGTCTCGATCCGCCCGCCACGATCAGCGGACCGACCTCATCGACATGAATTCTGCGCGATTGCTCCTAAGTTCGCGCTATTTATGCGCGTCTGCGGCCTACGTAGCGAGTCTGCAGCGAGAGGGCGTGATATGCCGATGTCCTCATCGGTCTTGGGACTGTCGACGATCGGCCAGGAGGCCGGTCGATCGCGCAGAGCGAGCCACGCAAGGACAAAGAACGCAAAGCAAACTGCGTGGCTGTTGTCACGGCCTGCCCATCGACCCCGGTCTTTCGTCAATCTCGTGTAACAAACCCAAACTAGAGGCTGCGAATGGTCGACATCTCGCCCAGCTCTCGCTTCGAGCGTGCTGATCAGAAACGCAGCGGAAATGAGCATGGACTGAATAGCATTCTGATGCGTGCCTCAATTATTGCAATACGGCTCATACTACCAATTCTTCGTCGTCTTCGCCCGAGCCTGCGAACCGAGATTGCCATGCTTGGAATAGGGGGCGTGCTCGTCACAGGGGCAATGAGTGTCCTTGGGCTCGATTATATTGCTCAGGTTCAGCGAGAGGCAGACCGGAGCATTCACCTTCGTGCTCACCTGGCGGCGATTTCAGAAGCGTTTCTTGAGTCGCAGCAGCTTGCGTTGGAGTTTCTGCGCAAGCACAATGAGGCATTGATCACGCGGCAGGCCCAAAGCCTCAGCAAGGAGCTGGTCGGCCTCGATCAGATCGAGGAGTACGTTGCCCCCTTGCCGGAAGGCGATCCGTTAAAGGACGTATCGTTCCTGCGCGCCGGAATTGGCCTTTATGCGACACGTTTCAACAATATCGTTTCAGCGCAGCGCGTGCTCGGGTTCGCAGAAAATGATGGCCTCCAGGGCAAGCTGCGCGAGGCCGTGCATCAGGCCGAATCCCGGCTTACGTTGATCGATCAACCCCAGCTAACTGTGTTGATGCTGAAGATGCGGCGACACGAAAAGGATTTCATGCTCCGGCGCGAGGAGAAGTACGGCGATGAGCTCGACAAGCGGGTCGCCGAGTTCCAGGCTACCCTTGCTGCTTCGGAGTTGGCGCCCTCCGCCAAGGCGGAACTCAAGAGCCTTATCGAGTCCTACCGGTCGAGCTTCGTCGCCTTTCTGGTGGCTCAACAGGCGTTGGATGATCAAGTTGACGATCTCGGCCAGATCTACGGCCGGAATCGTCCTCTCCTATTGAAAGCGATGGCGACAGCCGACGCCCGCGCTGTCGCTGCGGAAGAGCGCGCATCGCGGATCCGCCAGATGCTGGGTGTGGGAATTGGGCTTGCCACGCTCGTCATCGGTTTTGTTGCCATCGTTGTCGGGCAGACAGTGGCCCGGCTGATCACCCGTATGACCAAAGCGATGCGTCAACTGGCGGCGGGCCAGTTCGAGGTGACTCTGCCTGGGCTTGGCCGTTCGGACGAGATAGGCGAGATGGCGCAGGCCATGGAAGCGTTCAAGCTTAAGTCAAAAGAAACGGCGCAGGCCGAGTTTGCTGCGAATCTGGAACAGGATCGCTTGGCGGGAATGCGACGTAAGGAGGAGCTGGAGAAGCTTGCCAAGATCTTTGAAGATGCGGTCAGCGGCGTCATCGACACACTGTCATCTGCCTCGACCGAACTGGAGGCCTCTGCCCGCAGCTTGACTGACACGGCGCACAATACACAGGAATTCTCTGGCAAAGTCGCCTTTGCCTCGGAGGAAGCTTCGGGCAACGTTCAGGTTGTCGCTGCACGTACCGCGGAGATGATGGCGTCTGCTACGGAGGTTGAACGCCAGGTCGAGCAATCTGCAGTAATCGCCAGAGGCGCCGTGCGTCAGGCCGAAGAAACCAACCGAAGGATAAAACACCTGTTGGCAGCGGCCCTAAAGATTGGTGGCGTGGTTGAGCTGATCGCCGCAATTGCGAGGCAAACAAACCTTTTGGCTCTTAACGCGACGATCGAGGCTGAACACGCGGGTAGGGCCGGCCGCGGCTTTGCCGTCGTGGCGCACGAGGTAAAGTCGCTGGCAACACAGACGGCGAAAGCGACCTCTCAAATTGCAGAGCAAATCGCAGGCATCCAGGCGGCCACGGAGGAGTCGGTCAGCGCTATCGCAGAGGTCGGCAACAGTATCGGCAGGATCTCGCAAATCGTATCGACGATTGCTGCTGCGACCGAAGCGCAGGGTACGGCAACCAAAGATATTGCACAGAATATCCAACATGCGGCACAAATGTCGACGCAAATCGCCGGCACCATCCGGCAGGTTGCATTGAGCGCCTCAAGCACCGGTGCGTCATCCTCGCAGGTGCTGACATCTGCGAATGCGCTGGCCCAAAGCAGCCATCGCCTCAAACTGGAAGTCGATGGCTTTCTCGCCGGGGTCAGGTCGTGATCATCTGGAACTACTGCAGGACTATTTCGCGATGTGATTATTTGCTCTCATTTGGGGTCTCAGAATGCCTGCCTATCTAGCGTCGTATGATTTGAAGGAGACCAAGCCCGATCCTCACCCTACCTTTTTGAAACAAGCAGCGGCGCAGGGCTGGAAACTGTGGATCCTTGGCTCGAACAACGTGCGCTATCGGCTTCCAAACACGACCTTGGTCGGCACATTTGACAGTTTGGCCGTTGCCGAGGCTAGGCTCGAAGCAGCCCGCTTGGCAACAGAGAACGAAATGGGGGGCACCGTCACGACGAGCAAGCGGATTGTTGCGGAATACGGACCAACTCGGTTCAATTCTGACGAGCGGCTGAGCGCGTAAAGGCAAAGACCAACGGAGCTGTGCTGGCTGCCGATCTCTTGCGTCCCTCGTCAATATGCGAGCGCCGGCCCTGTCAGGATCCTGTGCACAAGCCGTCGTCTTCGTCTCTGGCAAGGCGAGTAAGGGACGGGCCTCCTCTGTTGCTAGGCGCATGTGTTAAGCAACCGGTCCCCATTTGCAGGCTGACCCGGAATCTTTTTTTATGGTCGCGCAATCATTGGATGTACCGGCGCATCTATTCTTGACTTTTGAGGCGCACGTTTGTTGTTTCACGCTGATATCGACAATTCCTGTCTTCCTGGCGAAGCGACGACTCTGGATATGGGGTCGGATGACGGATCGGACTTAAGATGAGCCACATTTCAGAATCGCCTGTTGAACGCGTCACGATTCCAGTATTGCAGCGGTGGAAAGGCGAGGGGCGGCGTGTCGCGATGACCACCGCTTACGATGCAGTCGCGGCACGCATCGCCGACCCCATTGTCGACATTATTCTTGTCGGGGATAGCGTTGGCAATGTCTGCCTCGGTTTCGACAATACGCTGCCGGTCAGCATGGCGATGATGAACCATCACCTCGAGGCGGTAGCGCGCACAAAACCTCGTTCATTGCTTGTGGCCGACATGCCCTTTCTAAGCGTTCACCTCACTCCCGAGGCGACAATTCGGAACGCCGGAGGCTTCCTGCAGGTTGGAGCCGATGCCGTGAAACTCGAGGGTGGGGCAAAACGTGCCGAAATCGTACGTACCTTGGTCGATTGCGAGATTCCAGTGATGGGCCACCTCGGCCTGACGCCGCAGAGCGTCAATATGATGGGTGGATTCAAAGTGCAGGGCCGGAAAGCCGATGATGCGTTGCGTCTGCTCGACGACGCCCACCGACTGCAGGAGGCCGGATGTTTTGCTCTCGTCTTGGAGGGTATCCCGGCAGAGCTCGCCGCCCGTGCGACCGAGTCCCTGAGGATACCGACGATTGGAATCGGGGCCGGCCCCAGTTGCTCGGGCCAGGTACTTGTACTGCATGATGTGCTCGGCTTGACCGAAAGTCATCGGCCAAAATTCGTTCGCACCTATGTGGAAGGTTTTCGGCTACTTCAGGAGGGGCTGTCGCGCTGGGCCGCAGATGTCCGCACCGGTGCATTCCCGACGCCACAAGAATCCTATCGTCTTCCCGAAGGGCTGAGTGATGCGATCGCAAACTGGGCACCTTCCAATCCAACCTGATGTAAAGCTCAAACATGCAAACGATTGCGACGGTCACAGAGCTTCGTAGCGCTCTTGCAAGAGTTCGGGACAAGCATGTTGGCTTCGTACCGACAATGGGCTACCTGCACGACGGCCACATGGCATTGGTCAAGGCGAGTCGTGCGCGATGCGACGTCACCCTCCTAAGTATCTTCGTCAACCCCACTCAGTTCGGGCCAACCGAGGACCTCAGCACTTATCCGCGCAACTTTTTGCGTGATGAACAGCTGTGTCGCGACGCTGGAGTTACGATCCTCTTCGCCCCAGATGCACACGAGGTCTATCCGGCTCAGTTTGAGACCTTCGTCGAACCCGGCGAACTCGCAAGATCATTATGCGGGGCTTTCAGGCCTGAACATTTTCGCGGTGTGGCAACCGTCGTCTGCAAGCTGTTCAATATGGTTCTGCCGGATATCGCATTTTTCGGACAGAAAGATTTCCAGCAATGCGCGGTCGTGCGTCGGATGGCCATTGATCTCAATCTTCCGATCGAGATCGTCACCGTGCCAACCGTTCGGGAGCCGGACAGGCTCGCCATGAGCAGCCGTAATCGATATCTCAATAAAGAAGAGCGGCTGCGAGCTCTTGCGATCAGTCGCGGTCTATTCGCTGCGGAGGCCGAATTTCGCGTAGGCGAGCGTGAATGCGAGAAGCTTATGGCAGTCGCCAGGCGGCATTTGGATGCAGTTGACCGTCTGCAGTACCTCGAGCTCGTCGATGCCGACACGCTTCAGCCGGCCTGTAGTCCCCTGAGCCAACCTGCGGCTCTGTGCGCTGCGGCCTATGTCGGTTCGACGCGGCTTATCGATAACGTGATTCTTTCGGCCGGAAGTGAGCACGGATCACGGCCCGATCAAACTCGAATGACACTATCGAGGTGTGACGACGCTGGGCGGTAGAACCACTACCCGCTCTGCTCGCTTATGACTGCGGCTGTCACAAGTCCATATATAGCGAACCAAGGGCCAATGGGGCATTCCAATTCGGCCGGTCTTGCTTTTGGCGCCCGCAATCCGCCTTAAAGGTTAGATGTCAGCTGGCCCGCAGTGACGATCCTGACCCAAGTGCTCGAGACGGGAATCGGATTGCCGCCCTTGATCGTGCGCGCTGCTGGGTGCCTTCGCCTTGGCCCATCCTGACCTGGTGGTGCAACTGGTCGCGCCGCCCAGGACCTTTTCGCTGTCGCGGCGCGCCGACATCGTGGTGACGTTCGACCGACCAAAGCAGGGACGTCTCTTCGTGCGCAAGCTGACCGACTGCTCGCTCGGAATCTACGCCGCCCGCGACTACCTCGATACTCATAGGGCGATGGAGGACAAGGCCGATCTCGCCGACTACCCTTTCGTTACGCATGTCGACGATTTGGCCCACAGCCGCGCACTCGACTATTCGGCCTCCCTCGCAAACCGCATGAGGCGCCGCTTCGAGTGCGGCAGCGTGATCGGGCAGGTCGAGGCCGTCCGCGCCAGTTCAGGAATCGGTATCCTGCACGACTGCATCGCCCGAGAGGATCCGGACCTGGTCCGGGTCCTGCCCGCGATCCGCTTCACGCGCAGCTATTGGCTCCTGGCTCACCCCGACACGCGTGACCTGCGGAGCGTCGCCGAGGTGCAGCGGGAGATTGTCGACAGGGTGAAGGCGGCGCAGCGTTCGGTTTCTGGTCGACTGAGGCGCGACACCCCTGGATCTTATGCGTCGCCAGCAATCCACTCGACCAAACCATTTGCGCAGGAGGCCGGCCATGACATTCAAGCCGTAGGGCATCCCGCAAGGATGATGGCCGCGCGGCACCGTACGACGTCGCCCCGGAAACAGCCATGTTCGCCGCAAGCTGCTGGTCCTCGGTGTAGAAGCGCTGGACTCTGAAACCGTGGCGGAGTGCAAAATGGTTGCGATCGGCCATCTTAAGCTAAAATCCGTTGGGAATCATTTTCCGTCCGCAGGATTTCGGCCCAACTCCCCTCCGGATTGCAGTAATCACAATTGGATTGCCTTTATAGTCAGTGACCTCGGTAGAGCCCCTCAAATGGAGCGGTTGCTTCCACATCATACGCTGTCGAACCTGATCTCCTCCGTACGGCCCGGCAGCTTGACTAGTGCCAGAGTCGCGCGTGCTGCGCGTAGTGCTGCGCCGAAGAAATAACGCGGGAAGGTATCCACCAATACGCCTACAGGAGGCGAGAATGCGTAATGGCTTCCAGAATTCGGAGCATGGTTCGGCAAACGGCTGTGCGGTCTGCGGTGGCCGGTTCGGTCTGATCCGCTACTATTGCTGGCGAATGGCCCTTTGCTCCAAGAAATGCGTCGATCGGTCCAGGGCGCGTCGGGAGGCCGATCAAAAGTGGCTTCACTGGTCGCGAGCGGCCTAACACGTGCCGTGTATCACATAGACCTCAAAGGCGTTTGCATTCTTCGTTTCGGATGCTCCACGACTGCGTTACCGGGCATAGTCATTTGTCTGCGAGACAGTCGGAAAATATCCACCGCTATCGCCGAAGCCGCATGTGATTGCGGCCGGAACGAGAATTGGCGCGCCTTCGGACCTTGAACGCCAAACTCTCAAGACCGCACGGAGTACACTAACGAGCCCATGCTATGAAGTTCATTCTCGTGAATCACCGGACCCCGCACGGCGAGCAAAGCTGTACCGCCTGTTCTCGGTCGTTAGGTCCTGGTTACCTGCGAGATGTTGTCACGCGTAGAGAATATTGCGGCTACGATTGCTATCAGCGCTGTCGCTTAAAAGACCTTCCCCTTCTTTTCCATACTCCGCGTGCCTTCCTTGGACATGATAGGAAGGATGCTTTTCCAGTTGGGTTAGCGGCCCTGCTGACTGCGGCTTCGTGCTGGATAGAGGTCGGGGTAGCCACAATCTCGTGGATCAATACAGTGGCGTGTTCCGCAGAACCGTCTAAATCTGAAAGACCTCCCTCGGTTTAAGCACGGAGGGAGCGTGGGGAGGCCGCGCGTTACGGCCTGGTGATTGCAGGTCGAATCGTTTGGACCTCGCGTGATGCCGAGAACGGCCACCAAAGCCGACCTGCGGTTGATTTTCGAGGGAGAGTGAAGTTGCTTCCTTGCGTTGAGCCGTATGCCAACACCATCGACAGAGAAGTCGCGAATGATAAAGTGGCGCGGGTTCTGTCATCTGGTCGCCGCTCTGGAACGGTGCTCGCCCCGGCGGGGCCGCCGCTCGTCGAAGCGGCGGCCCCTTGCCGCGAAGGAGCCGGCTACGCGAAACATCGGCTCCTCGGCGGCTCATCAGGATGGCCGCGGTTGATGCTGGCGACAACGAGCTTTGCCCATTAGCGTTACCGATTATGGTTTTCGGCGTGCAGTGTTGCAGTGCTGCATGCTACTGTCGTGATGTGATAAATGGGCCATTTAAAGCAACTGCTTGTTTGAGAGATAGATGACGCTTTCGGTTGAGTTGATCGTCAACGGCTATGTCAGGCTGAGGGATCGTGGGGCGCTAGAGGACCTTCTTCCGCATCGGCGCGAGCTGCTGAGGCAACTAAGAAGCGTCACCGGCATCGATCCAGGGCCAATTGCCGAGCAGGTAACCCAAGAAATCTCAGTTATCGAAGCTGGACTTGCGACGATCGCGCCAGAATGATTGGCGCCCTCCGACCATTGAGTTGAGCCGAGCAACTTGCAGCGGCCCCGTCGCTCCTTGCCTTCCACTCCCTTCCCGGGTTGACCAGGGATCGACAAGGGCGAGTAACGCGATCCTGAAGCAATATGGGCAGCTGCGGACAGCGTCTCGCGCAATAGCGCTTTTCAAACAAGCAAAGCGCCGCGCCTAGTATATCGGCGCGACGACTTCGCCTTGGGTGAACCAGGACGGGTAATGTCCGGTGTGTGGAGCTTAGTGCCCTGCGGAACCGCCGCAGCCAAACGCTTGCATTCAGTTTGATGTCGCCGCAGCAAGTTAGTCCTGGTACTGGCATCTGCAGCCGACGTTGGCTGCACGCGTGTCAGCTGGGTCGGCAAGCATATGGCCTATCGGGAGAATTGATGGCTGCCAAGGCGCCGCGGCCACGATCAGAATGAAGCCCTCGCTGGAAATCCAAATCACGGGCCGCTGGGCTTTGGTCTTGCGGTTCACTCGCTCACCTTCTTAGGCGGATCGAGAAAATCGAGGGCGGTTCTTATCTTTTCAAGCTGTTGCTCGATCTCTTCGCGCTGCCGAACGTCCTGGGTAGAATCAAGTTGTTCGATGAGCTTCTGCTTTCGGGCAAGCAGATTCTTTATAACCGTAGTCATCTGACCTCCGTGTACAGCTCGCAATCTATCGCGGATGCTGCCTATTCCTTATCTTGATCCAATGCTGCTACTTCCATGAGCCAGGAAGCAAAGCAATGAGCTTGCGGTCGCTGAAAACGCAGCACGAGCGCCCGATTTAGACAGTAGAGACGATCGACCTGACGCATATAACAACATTTTGCCCAGCTCGACTTTCTGGGCAGTGACAGGATTATCTTTAATCGCGGGGACAGCAGGGAGGAACGGCTTGAAAATCTGTCTAGCCGCCATCATCAAATCGACATTTGCAATAGCGTGGGATGAGATGAGCACTACAACAGCAGCAATAGACGGCTTGCGCATCGCGTGGGACTTCCGGATTTATTGCCGCAGCTACCGAAAACTGTTTGTTCAGAGGGCGCTCACTACATGATCACTGCCGCCATGCAGGAACCGAGCCATCCCCGCGAGTGAATCGTTACGGCGTTTCCCTGCTCAATGTTGGCTTGGCGACACATTGCCGCCAGCCCGACAAAAATACGTTCGGCGCGGCATGAAATGTCGGTTGCCGCTCTTAGAGCAGGCGCAAAGCAGCTCTCTCGAACGGCACATCAATTGCAAAGAAGCAAGCACATCGCGGACGCCTGTCCGACGAATTCAAATGAAGTTTTCTCAATCGGATCAAACTCGATGCCAGAAATGCTGCATTATCAACTTGGTCCGGCCGATTGAAGCTATGCCGTCTCCATCGCTGCACCGCAGTCGTCTCCAACCAATTGGCTTCCATATCTACGCGTCTGCAAGGCGGTCGGCTTGGCGGAGTTCGATACCGCTGGCTTCTTGTTGAGCCAGATGCATGCTGGCGCGCGTCATGACACCCAAGTGCTATGACATCGTAGGAGACTTGAACTCTGATGAGGTGTGAAGGAGAGCAGATTAAGCGTTCCCATGTGAAAGAGAGGTCATTTGAACCATCGGCCCGCCGCCGTCGTACAACCTAACTAACCAGCACGCGTGTGGTCATCGGACAATGTTCGGAGGCCAGATAGCTGGGTTCGGCTCGCCAGGCGCTCTCGAAATCGCGGCGGGCGCGTGGAAGAAGCAGCACGGGCGGCGACCGCCTTGCCTAGCAACCTGCCGCGTCCGCCTGCCTGGTGACGGACGTCTGAATCGATTTGGCGGCCCTTCTTCAAGAGTCAATCGGACATTGTGAGGAGAACCATGAGGTATGTATTCCGGCACTGGCCCAGTGCGCGCTTCAGTGCCGCAGTATCGCTGCTCGCTGTTGCGGAGGCGTACGCACAGGGACGTCTCACCGAACCGGCTTCACGCGTTGTGCTGTGTGTCGAACATAGTAACAAAGACTGCCCAGTTGATTTGCGGAGGGCAAACGCGATGGAAAGCGGCAAGTTCTTTCCCGCGATGAGGGGAGAGATGTTAGACCAAACTGCGGCGACCGATGTGCAGAACGCGGCGCCACCAACGGACGGTCACATCGCCGGCAGCAGCGTGAGCGGCGATGTACCCTTGCTCGATGAGCAGACACCGACGCGCTGGGAGAAAGTTCGGCTACACTCAGGAGCGAAGCAAAAATTCAAGTGGGAATACGCTACGGCTCGACCGACACGGCGTTGGAACTACTTCATTACACGGGTCGACTGGAATTCGTCTTCTCCGCTTACGCGCGCGCAGTTCGAAGTGAAGCCGTTCTGCACGATTCAGAATCCTGGCCAGCCGTTTTGGGATCCGAATGCCAAACTGATGCCCCAGGAGCCTACCGTTCATATCTGCGACCTGCCAAAACGCACCGGCTATCACATTATTTTGGCGGTGTGGGAGATCGCCAACAGCCCGATGGCGTTTTATCAAATCGTTGACGCGACGTTTGAGGAACCGAAGTCGTCGAGCTCCAGTCACTAGGATTGACGGCGCGACAGGCGCCTGTCGCCGCCGAGGTTCAGCAAACGCTTCGCCGACCTGCACGGATCCACCACGGGCAGCCTTTTCGAGCAAAGGAAACGGCGATTGAAGCTGACTTCGACGGGACGCTCAGGCTACCGCCAGCCCTCATTCGGGAAATGTGTGCGTATGCCACTCAATGGGCTGTCCGCAACATTGGCGTTAGCGAGGGCGAATCACCATACTGTATCTCACCAATGACCTCGAAGCCGTGGCGCTCGTAAAAGGAAATGTTCTCCGGATTTGAGCTTTCGAGATAGGCGGTGGTACCCTCCGAATCACATCGTTTAAGAGCGTGTTCCATTAGCAATCTGCCAAGCCCGTGTCCGACCCAGTTCGGATCGGCGGCAATGAGCGGCAGATACCAATGTGGCTCGGGTGGATGATGTTCGGCCATTCCCAGCCGTATCTGTGCCATAGCTTCGGTGATCTCCGGGCGCAGGGATCGAGCCATAATTGCGTCGAGTGCCTCCTCATCTTGCTCCACGCCGGGTGGCAGCCAGAGCGCCGCGGCTCGAACTCCTCCCGTCACGTATGCCGTGCCATGCTCGAATGCTCGTCCACCACAGGCCTTAACGAACTGAGGCATGATCGTAAGATATTGGTCTGAATCAGGCCAGCTCCATCGAGCCAATGGGTCAGCGGCAAAGCCGAGCACAAGTGTCCAGACGGTGGTTGCCTGCATTTTCGAGGACGCCGATTTGATGTCAGTCTCCGCTGTCATGACTTCTGTTCCAGGTCTCTATTTGGGCGCCAGAGTTGCAATGCTAGAACGCACGACACGTGCCTCTGAACGGCGCAGAAGGGTGCGCTAATGGAGGTTTCGTCCGCTTCATCTCGTTTTCCGTTTCGAGCTCTTGTCTTTTCTCAGACTTGCGCTAACGACCCGGCGAGACAAAAGCTCGTCAGCGGGTTTAACCCTTGAACTGAAATTTCTTGGCGAGCTTAGGTGCTTCGTGGGTCTAGGAGCGTCAACTTGAGAACGCACTTCCGAAAGTAGGCTGGCCTCTCGTATCGATAGAGCGTCGGCCGCCCCAATCGCTCGTAGCGAGAGACACGGACGTTTTCGAGTTTGCGATGAGAGGATATCGCGGGCCGACGCTTGGTAGGAACAGCTGCGCCTGAATCGTGTTCCGGTATTCGCCGGGCAGTTAGCGAGCCTCGTACGTGGAGGTCGCAGATACGCAATGACCTTCGATAACACCTGGACTCCAGTGGTCTATTCCGGATGAGGTCTCTCTATCAAAACGCGTGCCAACTGCGCGCCTCGGTGAGGCCATCCTTTGCATGTTCGAGCCCAGGCATTTTTGACATAAGTGGCGCTTGATCAGGAATTAGCAAGCCTGATCCTTATCGATGTCGTGCTGGCGATGCCGAGCCTCGAGGGCCGGCACAATCTGGATGAAGCGTAAGGGCGACTAGATAGACGAACCTCGATCTGGTGAGAGACGCGAGCTATCCCTTCCGACAAAAGCTGATCGCGAGCATAGAGACAAGATTGTCGCCTTTCATCCAATCTGAGCTTCTCTTCGCAATAAACGTCGCGTCGAATGGAGAATTACAAAATTGGATTATCTCAACGGTCGGAAAAATAGTTCGTCTTCGACTCGCGCGGGCGCAAGTTCTTTGCGAGGATAGTCAGGCAATGATGCCGGCCAGGGACGCTCTTGATGCGCAACAGCATTGTCGACCAAGCGAGTGATTTGACGAAGTCCGCAGCTTGCCGCTGCGTTTGGGCGTCCTCGTGTTGACGCCATTGTAATGCGCGCGCTCGGATTATGTCCGAGGATTGTAGTGCTCCCGAACCAATAGCTTAAACGACGGACGTGAATAGCACGTGAGCCCCGTCTTGCCGAGCGCGACGGCTCGGCGTTGCCTGTCTCAGATTGTCGCTTTTCTCCGCGCAAGCCTAACTCTTGAGGGACAAACAAGATGACTGTGAACAACAATCCGATCAGATTCGCTTACTGGGTGCCGAACGTATCGGGCGGCCTCGTGATTTCTTCGATTGAACAGCGAACCAGCTGGGACATCGATTACAATCGCAAGCTTGCTCAGATCGCCGAGAAAGCCGGCTTCGACTATGCTCTGAGTCAGATCCGATTCACCGCCGGTTATGGCGCCGACAATCAGCACGAGTCCGTCAGCTTTTCCCACGCGCTCCTTGCCGCAACCGAGAGGCTCAAGGTTATCGCTGCGCTTCTTCCTGGGCCTTGGAACCCGGCGCTGGCCGCAAAGCAGATTGCGACGATCAGTCAACTCACCAATGCGCGCGTTGCGGTCAACATCGTCTCAGGGTGGTTTCGCGGCGAATTCCACGCGATCGGCGAGCCTTGGCTGGATCATGACGAGCGTTACCGCCGCTCGGAGGAATTCATCAACGCGCTTCGCGGGACTTGGACCGAGGAAAAGTTCACGTTGAAGGGCGACTACTATCGGTTCAACGACTATTCGCTCAAGCCAAAGCCGCTCGATCCGCTGCCGGAGATCTTTCAGGGCGGTTCATCGCGGGCGGCTCGTGACATGGCTGCTCGCGTGTCCGACTGGTACTTCACCAATGGTAATACGCCAGATGGCCTAAAGACCCAGGTCGATGACATCAGGACGAAAGAAAAGGCTTTCGGCAAAAGCTGGCGTACCAAGATTGGAATTAATGCTTTCGGTATCGTCCGACAGACGGAAAGCGAGGCGAAGGAGGTTTTACAAGAGATCATTGACAAAGCGATCCCGGATGCGGTGCGCGGCTTCCATCATGAGGTCCAGAATGCTGGCAGTGCCAGCCCCGAGCGCGAGGGCAATTGGGCCAAATCCACATTTCAGGACCTCGTTCAATACAACGATGGCTTCCGCTCGAATCTGATCGGGACCCCGCAACAGGTCGCCGAACGCATCATCGAGCTCAAACAGGCTGGTGCCGATCTGATCCTGCTCGGCTTCCTCCATTTCCAGGAAGAGGTCGAAGATTTCGGTAAGCATGTGATCCCGCTGGTCCGCGAACTCGAGGCGAACCAATCCGTGCGCGCTGAGGCTGCTGAGTAGGTGGAAGGAGAGGCGGCCAAGTGACTGAGATTGTGACTGAAGCGAGTACGCTTCGTCTGGATGAGGCCGCCCCCAACCAAAGTGTCCGTGCCTCGAGGCGCGAACGTAGCGAGTTAAGTGGGCCGGACGGATCGTGTTGCGCTCATATGCCCGGCCCTTTGCGAGGGGGCTCGCCAACTCGTAAAGAGTAGACCCTCTCGATCCCGTTAGCTGAACAGAATTCGACGGTCGCGCTACGCTTTTCGGTTCATGCAGTCGGCCTTGAGAGCGGACCATGGTGTCTCTTCCAGCGCAACAATCGCCTTGCGCAACCGCGACGGCATTTAAGGCGCTTTATTTCGGCGGCTCACCGCAAGCTCCTCCAGAAAGAAAGGGCTGACGCACGCCGTTGCTTGAACTCGCGGAAAAGGAAAGACTGACCATGGGTACCAGCCAAGCTGGCACACAACTTCGACCTCTATTCTCGAATCCATCGCTGCGCAGACACCCAAAGTGGAATAAGCAGGGTGCAAGGGGAGGAGAGCTCGGGACAATATGGAGCGATAACGCGGCGATCGTTGCCGCGGTCTAGAATCGGTCATCATTTATCTCGGTTCGTTAAAAGCTCACGAGCGAGCTTCATCCATCGACCTGTTGTCGTCAGCTCTATCGTGCTTCGCAGTCACTTGCGCAGGCGCTGTGCCAACCAACTCTTCATAAAGGCTGGGATCGGTCGCACCCTCGGTGTTGATCAGAAAAACTCGTGCATTCGGTCCAAGACCAATCTTGGCGCGCAGGATCGGATTGGAGGCAGCCTTCAGTAACGCTGCAAGGCCAACACCACCGCTTTCGCCAGCAACAACAGCCGGATCGCCATCGTTCGGATTTGCCAACCGCTTCATGACGCTGATTGCGTCTTCATCGTCGACCGTCATGAAAGCGTCCGCTGTGCGCGAAAGGATACGCCACGCGATGAGGGAGGGTTCGTAGCATTCGAGCATTGCCATCACGGTGGATTGCCCGGAATCCACTTTGACAGGATGCCCCGCCTGCGCGCTTTCGAGGAGGCACGCCGCCCGTGAGGGGTCGACAACGGTGAAGAACGGCCGATCGTTGCCGAACAGGACGGAAAAATGTCCGGCAATCGCACCGGCAAGCCCACCCACGCCAGCCTGAATGAAGACATGAGTAGGAGGTTCACGCAATTGGCGCAGAGCCTCACTCAATAGAGCAGTGTATCCCTGCATCACGAGCCCCGGGATGCGCTCGTAACCGGGCCAGGACGTGTCAGACACCGTAATCCATCTGTTTTTCGCCGCTACTCTGGCTGCCTCAGCTACCGAGTCGTCATAGTTGCCCTCGACGCGGATCATCTGCGCGCCAAAGCGAGCAATAGCGGCGACGCGCTCGTTGCTCACGCCTGAATGAACAAAAATGGCGCACTTCGCCGTAACTAGCTGGGCGCCGTAAGCAACTGATCTGCCGTGGTTGCCGTCCGTGGCACAGCAGACCGTCATGCTTCGCGCGACGGCCTGAACGTCAGGTCCATGCAATTCGGACAGCTCAACATTGCGACCGAGCTGACGAGCTGCTTCCTCAAGCACCAGGCGGATCACAGCATAAGAACCGCCTAGCGCTTTGAAACTTCCAAGGCCGAGACGATGACCTTCATCCTTGAGATGGATCGAACCAACTCCGATGTCACGAGCAAGGCCCGCCAAAGAAACCAGTGGAGTTTCCTTGTGTCCATCGCGACGCCTGAGAAACCGCTCGACCTCGCGAGCGGCTTCGACGCTCAGCATGTCGGCGTCTGAAGCATGGAGGAAAGTGCGATGATCGGCGTGAGAGTTGGGTAGAAACATAGTTCAAATCTCCGCTCGTTGGCACGTCTTTATGGATTATTACATCGCGATGACAAAGTAATTGGCTTCACCAGCAGCAGAAGCCGGAAATCGGCTGGTGAAATTCATCTAAAAAGCGTCTCGGGCGCCGAATTTGGGCGTCCATGCGCAATTCATTGCATTAATCAGTATCAATCAACCGCTACCATGCAGGGCTAGGCACAGTAGTTTGGGGTCGGCAAGAACGGCCGATCTCAGTCCCGCAGCGGCAAGGAGCGGAACATGGCCAGCCATTTCTACGGACTCCATATCGCCCGCGTGCCGAGTCGTTGTTTCGGCATAGCAAGAGCGATCTGCAGCAATGGCTTTGGCTACAATACAACCTGATGCGGCTCGGGAGCGAACTACTAGCGCGATCCGGCGAGGCGGACCGCTTGCCCGGAATGCACATAATGCGGCCGAATGGTCATGAGCTGAATTGACTTGATCAGAGGCGGTAAGAAAACTCTCTCATGGCTGAAGCAGCGGACGGGCGAGCTTCTCACAAAATGTGCACCTGAACGTCGAAGCCGCCAGGTGGATCGGACCTGACGGCTTCAAACCCACCCCATGTGGTCGAGAGCCGTCATGGGATAGGCCTGGTAAGGCGACCTGATGTTCTTCTGGTCGTTGCCCGCGGTCAATCCCGGCTCTCGTTAGGAGAGGCGCATGGCCAAGACATTTACACCGGGTGAAGAAGCCCAACGATCAGGACAATACGAGCGAGTCGGCCGCCCGTGGCGGACGGACCGGAGAGGAGCGCACCTTACCCAGGGCGAACCACTTCCTCCGACTACCGCTCCGGGCATGGGCTACGCCTTGTCGACTCGCGGCGGACGGTGAGAGGACATCATGGCTAGATGCACAGCACCAGTAAGGGGCCATCGCACAGCGAGCGCAGCAGCGGACTGCCCAGCATGTGGTGGCCGCTATGGCGGCTTCAGGACGCACCCGTCCTATACCCCCTCTTACTCGCCATCGTACGCCACGCCGTCCTACTCCGCGTCGGGGAGCAGCGGGGGCGACCGAAGTAACGGCGGCGGGTCTGGCAGCCGCGCAAGAGCGCGATGGTCGCGACCCGGTTCGCCCGTGATGTACACGCCGACCGAGGTGCGGGAGCTCACGCCGGTTCGCGAGGCCGTCGAAAAGCAGGCGTTCCTTGATCTTCGGGACGTCTTTCTTTGCCATGCGTGGGACGACCGGCAAGGGGCAGCTAAGCAATTGCACGACCTGCTTGAGGCACGCGGTGTCAAGGTATGGTTCAGCGAAAAGGACGTTGGCCTCGGCGTGCCATTACTTCGCGCCATCGACAAGGGCCTAGCGAACTCGCGGATTGGGATCGTATTAGTGACCCCTGCGTTGCTGCAACGCCTCCCAAAAGAAGGCATCGCCGACAAAGAACTTTCGGCACTCCTGGCCGGTGCGCGTCTCGTTCCCGTTGTGCATGAGACGACGTATGAAGCACTCCGGGAAGTCAGCCCTATGCTCGCCTCGCGAACCGGCCTCGACACTGCGGAAGAGTCAATGGTTGACGTCGCGGCCAAGCTCGCCGATCTGGTAGCCCTCTAGCTCTATCGCCGGGGTTTGGATTTGGAGCACATCGCTGCATGTCCTTGAATAACAATGCCTGGCCCCAAACTTCGGACTAACGGTTTGAGTTTTCAAGAAGCAGTTACCGCCACACGCAGCAGTGAACAAGCTGGCCTACAGGATGGCTCTGATTTTCAACCCCGGTGCAGAAAGGACGGCTCTTCCCGAAGATGTCGTCAATGAAGGAAACAAACCCGCTTTGCTGAAGGGAGTATCGGATCAGGTTCGATTGGCTGAGTGGCTCGCCGCGCGAATCGGGGGAATCGATCGCCTTACGGGAACTATGCCATCAATGGCCGTCCATGGTTGCATGGAAGAAGGCGTCGAGCCTCTTGCAAGAGAACGCGGCGCGGCCCTTGCAGATCGCAGCCTTAGCGCCGTCGCTTGCGCTCGTGGGCAGAGCGTCGGACAGGACAAGGACATCCGAGTCTTCGACGTGCAGCACATCAATGGCCTAGAGTTCGAGGCCGTGTTCTTTATCGATGGCCTGGCCGATCGACTTCCAGACCTGTTCGATAAGGACCCGTACGTCGGCACGGCTCGGGCGGCGACCTTTCTGGGAAGAACCCGTCAGTGGTTTGGCTCTGCCCGAGGCGATCAGGTCGCTGGCGGAGCATTTCCAAGAAAGTTGCATCTCGTGATCGGAGTCCATGAATCTTGGACGAGTGGAAGAGTTCGGTGCTACCCTCGCAGGCGCTCGCAAAGTCGGCGTGATGAAAGACCCGACCGAACGATTTATCCGCGTTCTTCGAGGAGATCGTGCGTGTGGTCAACGGACGCGCCGGTACGCCATCGTCACACTTGTTCGAAATCGAAAGAGCCTCAGCGCGTGACAGCTCATGAGAAGGAACCGCGCTTTACTAAAGTACATCCGGGTGAAGCGTTTGTGACGGGCCTCAGGCAAAAATCGCAGCCGCTCCAGCGCCTTATCACACCGTGGGACGTGTTGGCGTCCTCTCTGGAGTGAAGCTCAATTGAAAGGAAGCGGCGCTCTAGCCGCCGTCAGATGATGCTCGTGCGCGGTTGCCGCCAGGCGGCGTTCCTTGCGAGGTGTTGCGTGAAAGCCGGTCAAGATCCGCTCATTGAGCACGACCAAGCGCTCGGCCCCCAGACGCCGGTGCAAGTAGCTGCTTACGATGCTGTCCGATAGCCTCGCAGTCTTTGTTGCGGACTAAATTACATTCCGTATGCGACTTCCGTTCCGATGAGTACGATGAGGCCCGGTGGGATTTGGATAGGTGAGCACCTTCCACTCGGGCGTCTCGATGTCGGCGAAGGAGACAGCCGCAGCACCTTGCTTCCCGAGTTGCTTCGTCGATATTGATCGTCATTTTGAGTTCTGCGACCGCTATGATCCCGAGCAACGCGCGCGAAATAGGGCGGCTTTAGAATTCGTAGAGTGGGCTCCGGCTACCACACACTGCAGATGACCTTGATACGGAGAGGAACTCTGGCTATATCCCCCGCGTTCAATTCGGAGTTACTTTCGTGGCAATAGGTACTGTGAAATGGTTCAGCCCTACTAAGGGCTACGGCTTCATCAAGCCTGACGATGGCGGCGCCGATGTCTTCGTGCACGTTCGGGCCGTTGAAAAGGCCGGCTATACCGAGCTGGCAGAGGGTGCAAGGATCAGCTACGAGATAAGAGCCGGACGTTCTGGCAAAATCTCCGCGGAAAATCTTGGACTTGGATAGTCTTGTTCGCGCGAAACATTGGTACGGCCTTAGCATATCCCCTCGGAGCCGCTGAGGCCGTTTTCTTGTCTGGCGCCGTGAGCCTCCGTGCCCTGAATAGACAAGACGAATTGCGTGAGTGCGTCATCAAACGCTACGTTGAAGCATTCTGGGCGCTTGCTTTGGTACGAATGTCGGGGCCCTAACGAACAGGAGCGAGAGCCTTCCAAGGGCAGTCTCGCCGAGAACTCTCGAGCGCATCAACAATGTGACTTTCAGCCGCTCCATTATCTTAACTAACTCGCGCATTAGCTGCGCTTTTGTAGTGGCGCTCGCGCGGCAATGGCGCCAAATTTCATGCGTCTGGCACTTTAGTGAAAGCAGTTGCTAGGCCCGCTCAAGGTTATCGAGCCTCGGATCGATTCGAGAGGCGGTAGGCCGACGCTCGGTGGGAGGAAAAAATGCGCGCTCTCGCGAGCGAAGGCAGAATTTCGGCGAAACAACGCATAAGAAAGCGAAGTTTCTCATGCGTTGCAAAGGTACCTTGTGCGACGCGTGGAGCTAAGCTGGCGCTAGAGAACCGGCTATCCATTATGATCCGCACAAGGGGCAAATGGGATGGACGGCGCTGCTTGGCCTCAGGTGAGGGGCGATCTTTCATCGACGCGGTGGGGTGCGGCCGCGTTCCTCAACAATCTCGAAGCCGCTTGCACAACCATAAGCCGAAGTGAATGGGCTGTAAGATGGGCTAATATTGGGGACGCCCACCGCCTTCTTGGTGATACGAATATGCAGAAGGGGCACCGCGATGAGGCGGCAGAAGATTCGCTATGCGCCCTAATCGCCTTTGAAGTTGCCAGGCGATTAGCTTATGACGACGCTTCGGGAACCGCAGGCATTTCGGGCAGGATCAACGCCGTCATTCAAAAATTGGGAACGCTGAACCAGAAGATCGAACGAGTACAAATTAATTGCTGCGATCACTTTGAAATCCCAGCCTACTACTTGTCCGCTTGCGGTCCGAATACAAACGCCCCAGCAATCCTTTGCATCAGCACGGAAGAGGAAACCGCAACGATACTGCTCGGAAGGATTTTGCCCGTCGTGATGGATAGAGGCATGTCCGTCCTGGTGATCGCTCATGATGACCTGTCAGACACTCGACGCAGTCAATCGGACATGTTCATGTCTTGCTGTATGGACTATTTATCAACCCGGTCTGACGTTGATGCTACTCGCATTGGCGTCTACGGAGACGGGTTGTCCGCTCCCCTGGCAACCGACCTCGCCGTATTTGACGATCGTGTCGCTGCCGCTGTCTGTGATGGCGGTCTCTGGAACCTAGCTCGCTCGTTGGCGTCGGTCGACTGGCTTACTCGAACTGCAGATGCACCCGACGAAGAAGTGGTCTCAGCCCGTCGCTTGCGAGTGGTCCGGCGACTGAGATGCCCAGTTCTCGTGGTGGCCGGTGGGCGCGGTATCGTCAGTGCTGCGGAAGCGATGAAACTACTAGTCGATGACACCCCAGATCTGCAGTTGGCCATACCGAGGATGATCACGACGGACGGAGACGAGGTCGAAAATTTTCTGACGGCCGACGACCGCATCTTCGGGTGGCTTGAGCATAAGCTTGTGCTGAATTCGCCCTCGAGCAATTGTTAAGTTGCACGATAGCGGAAGCCTTTGTGATTCGCGGCACTATGGCGATCATGCCGTAGACGGCGTCTCATCAATTTCTGTTCCAAATCTCAGGCCAGCAGCCGCCATTGAGCTCGCCGCTGAATTTGTCTTGCAACCAAACTTGCCGCAATTTGACTATGGCCTCGACGTGCATGGCCGCTGATAGCCGGAACAAGCTCATGCCGCTTGTAGAAGGTCGCTTAGGTCATTAACCCTTGAGCCTGCCAAATCAATTGCGCTGCCACGCTATGCTCGCGTGACGCTTCGTGCCGTCATGAGATTGCGGGGCAGCGCAAGGGTCTCCAGGAGTCCAAGCGGTGCCAAGCAATCGAGCTGTAATGCTTGCACAGGACGTAATTTACAAAATCCCGATGCTGAGCTTTTGAGATGCCAACCGGCTATTTCTGGCGATTAGCACTAGCCGTTTGTTGACGTAGTGAAGAGCCTCCTCGTCGAGTCCTTCGAGCATGGTGGAGTTGAGGGATTGTCTTTTGATTGACAGCTTCCTGACTTCCGCCTGCGCCTTTGGGGTCAGTGATATCCGCAAGTATCTCGCATCTTCGGGCGAGGTCACGCGAGAGAGGAGCTCCATTGTTTCGAGTCTCTTTGTTTGGTTGGTAACGAAGGCGGGATGAATTCGGAGCTTATTCGCAACCGCTGTTCCAGAGACCCCGTTGCCTTCATCGAGTTCGTCGATGGCCATCAAGATCAGCCACTGCGCCTGCGTTATGCCTAGTAGCTGGGCCCAACTCTTGTGTATTTCCTCGAGTTGGGAATGGACCTCGACGATATTCCAGATGAAGTCATTGACGGCTCTATCGAGTTGTTCTTTCACTTGCATGTTTGTTTTCCCCGGCAGCTCAGGTTGGCCGATATGCGCACTCCGGCAGAAACGTAAGTATCCTTGTTGGGCCACCAAAAAAAGAGCTCACACAACACACTCGCATCAAAAACAATTGAGACGTGCAATTGATCTCAGAGTGCATTGACGTTGGATATCGAACAGATGTCAACTCTGTGTGTAAACGTACTTGGGGCGGCCGTTGTCCTCCTGCCGATGTACTTATCCGCCCAACTGGCTTCGTCCACTGGATCGTCTTGCGATAGAATAATATTGCCCTTATCGAGACGCGTGAATTCCGATATGCCAGCTGATCTTGAGTTTGCCGTGCGGCAAGTTCTGGCGAAATTTCTATGCTTCAGCCGGCTGCTGTCTGCGAACAGCAGTTCAAGAGAATGACCTTACTTGATAGATTTTGCTTCAAGTCTCCGACGAGCATGCTGACAACGGCTGCGCGTTCTAATCGTTGTCATCCTTAGGACATGACGCGTTTCTAAAATATAAGCTGCGCAGCGACTTATCCCTTAACAAGGCTAGGGTGAAGGCATGCGGCGCAGGTCGTGCTGCGGCCGCTCGGGAATCTTGCCCGTCGTGTGGCGATTTGTTGGGCTCGTAGGTTCCCGCGCATCCAGCAAAGGCACAGCTTGAATGGTGACGCCGGCTTTGTCCGTTCAGCTCTAGTCTACCGTGATGATCAGGAGCCAGCGAGTGCGTTGGGAGGCTCTTTCCAAGCAGGCGAGATCGTTGCGCGGAGACAGGAAGCCTCACTCGATCGTCTGAGTGATCTGGTGTAACGTCACTATCGCAATGCACACGTTTATCGCGATTGCGCATAGAGTCGCAGGCCAAGTGCGTGGCACAAAATTGGCTGCGTTGACGGCTCAGATCTCGTCGGGTCGCGCTCCGAGAAATCGTTATTCGAGAGGTTACCTCAGTCTGCGATCAGAATCGCAATGACCTGACCGCTTACCAGCAGCGGAGGATCGCGGTATGCCAAAAAGAGTTGCGGAAGCGAACGCCGAAGACGAGCCCTTAGGCGCAATCATCTTCAGTCCTCGCCTAATGTCAGAAAGGCGTGGTAAGCCTGCTGGATACCGTCCTTCAGGGAAGTTTTCGCGTGCCAGCCCAGCTCTGCGAGACGGCTGACGTCGAGCAACTTACGCGGCGTACCGTCGGGGCGAGAGGCATCGAACGCGATCTCGCCTTCATAGCCAACAATCTCCGCCACAAGCCGGGCGAATTCTGCAATCGTTATGTCTTTGCCGGTTCCTATATTGATGAGCTCCGCGCCCGAATAGGTCTTCATGAGGTGGACGCAGGCATCCGCCATGTCGTCGACATAGAGAAATTCGCGACATGGTGTGCCGGTGCCCCACACCAGGACGCGTTTTGCACCAGAGACCTTGGCTTCATGAAAGCGGCGGATCAGAGCTGCGACCACATGGCTATATTCGGAGTGATAGTTGTCGCCGGGACCGTAGAGGTTGCTCGGCATCACGCTGATGAAGTCGCTTCCGTGCTGACGGCGGTAGGCTTCCACCATCTTGATGCCGGCGATCTTGGCGATCGCGTAGGGCTCGTTGGTCGGCTCGAGCGGGCCGGTCAGCACCGAATCCTCGCGCAAGGGCTGCGGCGCCAGCTTTGGATAGATGCAGGATGAGCCAAGGAACATCAGCTTTTCCACCCCATTCAGATGCGCGGCATGGATGACGTTCGTGGCGATCGCGATGTTGTCGTACAGAAATTCGGCGCGCAGCGCGTTGTTGGCGACGATGCCACCAACCTTGGCGGCAGCCAAAAATATCACCTGTGGCCGCGTCTTGGCGAACCAGCCGAACACCTTCGCCTGGTCGCGCAGATCGATCTCGTTTCGCTCCACGGTGACGAGCCGCACCTCCTCCTGTGCAAGCCGACGCGCGAGCGCGCTGCCGACCATGCCGCGGTGGCCGGCCAAATAGACTGTCTTCCCTTTCAGCTCAAACGGTGCGCTTGCCATTTTCCGCTTCCCGTTTCGCCTCGGCAAGATCGCTCGCGACCATCTCCTTCACCAGTTGCGCAAAGCTGCGCTTTGGCTTCCAGCCAAGCTGTTCGCGCGCCTTGCTGGCGTCTCCTATGAGAAGATCAACCTCCGTCGGCCGGAAATAGGTCGGGTCGATCCTGACCACAGTCTTGCCGCTCTTGGTATGGATGCCAGTTTCCTCTACGCCCATGCCACGCCATTCGATGCGATGACCAACCTCCGCAAAGGCGAGCTCGACCATCTCCCGCACCGACCGCGTCTCGCCGGTTGCGAGCACGAAATCATCGGGCTTTTTCGCCTGCAGGATCATGTGCATGCCTTCGACGTAGTCGCGTGCATGCCCCCAGTCGCGCTTGGCTTCGAGGTTGCCAAGATAAAGCGTATCCTCAAGGCCGACCTCAATGCGCGCAACGGCGCGAGTGATTTTGCGGGTAACAAAGGTCTCGCCGCGAATTGGGCTTTCGTGATTGAACAGAATACCGTTACTTGCGAACATGCCATAGGCTTCGCGGTAGTTCACCGTGATCCAATAGCCGTAAAGCTTTGCCACACCATAGGGCGAGCGTGGATAAAACGGAGTGCTCTCCTTCTGGGGGACTTCCTGAACCAGGCCGTAAAGCTCGGATGTGGACGCCTGGTAGAAGCGCGTCTCCTTTTCCAGACCAAGAATCCGGATCGCCTCGAGCAGGCGCAGCACACCGATCGCGTCAGCGTTTGCGGTATATTCTGGGCTTTCAAAGCTAACGCCGACATGGCTCTGCGCGGCCAGATTGTAGATCTCGGTCGGCCTAATCTGCTGGACCAAGCGGATCAAGTTGGTCGAATCGGTCATGTCGCCGTAGTGCATCAGAAACGGCACATTGCCGGCATGCCGGTCCTGATAGAGATGATCGACGCGCGCGGTGTTGAAGGAAGATGACCGCCGCTTGATGCCATGCACGACATAGCCGAGCGACAGTAGATATTCGGAGAGATAGGCGCCATCCTGCCCGGTCACGCCCGTAATCAGCGCGACCCGCTGTTGAGAGTTCTCGTCAGTCAAATTCTACCCTATGCAAACGAACTGATCAGTTTTCCGTCCCCACGCTCACCAACCGGTCGTACGTATCCGGCCGGGACTCTGTTCGAGAGGCAAAACCGACGCGGTAATAAACAAAAGGCTGCCGAAGGACAGTATACGCTAGTATAGACGCTTACGACGTTTTTGCCGAGCTTGTAGCCGCTTCGTAGTGTTTGGCCATGCCAAAGTTTCGTCACAGTCGCCACGAGCGTGCCGCCCGGCCGTAGGCGCTCTCCCGTTTCTACCCCTATCGGCAATCGCAGGCTCGTCACCACTGTTAGCTCGGCGCCGCAATCTCCATAGCTAAAAAGATAGATCGATATCGTGAGGATCACGGTCAGAGCGAGCCAACGAAATCCGTCGAAAAAGGCAATCAGGCGCGGAAATAATGCGCCGATGCAGGACCCCTTGCATCAATCCAATTGGAAGTCTTTGCCTACCATCCAGCGAGACCTCCAACCTTTTGCACGCGCCTCTCTGCCGGTAGCTAGAGAGAATGAGGCGGCGAAGCGGCGAAGGCGACGGGAGCAGCGTGTCGCTCGCGTGATTCGCATAAGAAGTTGGGGGCCAGGCGTGGATCAAGCAGTAGTAGAAGCGATGTCGTGATCTAATCCCACTTGAATTTCGGACCCCGCGATCTGATTATCGTGGTCATGAGGGGGAGGGGGATCTCCAATGTTGGATGCCGCTACCGCCGAGCTTCTGCGCGCTGTCCTCGACGAGGTCTGCGCGAGCATTTCCCGCTATGAAACAGGCGTCCGCGCACATGTTGCCGCTAGGCTTCTCGAAGCCGCCACTAGAGGTGAAAAGACGCCCAGCCGCCTCAAACAGATCGGCGTCGAAGCGCTTCGCGAAGCACCGACCATGTGGCGGTAGGTGCGGACAATATGATGTCTCACTCAGGTGAATTTCCAAGTTACCGTCCTAAAGATCCTTGTGAGTTATCCGAGCGGCTTCGCATCGATGGCGGAGCTTAAGCGCGACATGGCGATTCTAGCGACGAGCGGTCCAGAGTGGGCCGAACGCACGGCGAGAATGGCCGCCCGCGTCCCTAGCCTTGATATTTTTTCCCATAAACTCATTGAACGGACGAACGGTGGCTGGCGTATCACTGACGAGGGCCGTGCCGTCCTCGATCTGATGGAGGCGCGACACGTCGCTGCGCAGCTTCCGCCGGAAACGAACGAATCCGGCTCCGAGCAAGGAGAGACCGATCACGAATAGAAAAATTCGAGCCGGTGGTGTGAACGCTAAATTCAGCCACGTGGGAAAGTTGCGTCCTAATGTCTCAGTTCTATGCTCTCTGCTTATGCTTTCGGCCCCGATAGGTCGCCGCGCCTTGTCCTTCCCGCTGACGGGGGATGGTGTAGCGCTCAGTTTTGCGGTCTCTACAGAGGCCGTCGGAATTGCCTGATGCGACAGTTAAGAAAAGCAACCGAAACCATCGAATGATCCGACCTGTGCGGTGTCCGGCCGCCTTTTTTGGCTGCGCGCTCGGGCCTTACTACCTAGAGAGTCGACCAACGTTCTCGGATCTACTCAACGCTCTGACCGAGACTCTGCGCCCGTCTTGCATCGAAATGCGCGTGAAAACGCCACTATCAGGACTGGGGAGCGATTCGCGGCGCCTCTCGCGTCAAGTATTCCTGTTGGGTTCGGGGCGTGTTCATGCGATCGCACCCTACTTGGATTTCTCGATCAAGCCTCAGCCGCGCCCATTATGCGAACGATGAAGCATAGCAGAGCGATTGAGGCGGCCCACAGCGCGAGGTATTCCCAGCAATACGACTCACGCTCGGACGTCTCGCGTGCGATGGCAGCAGCCAAGCCACCCAAGCTCATACCGGCCATGACGACTACGAATAAATCAATGGCTTCCATACGTGCTCCGTTCAACCAGGCGTGCAAATGTAGCCATCGTATCTCCAGCTGCCTGTTGGGCATCCTGCGTCTGCGCTCGAGCGGTCGTCTTGAGGTTGAGCGTTGGGTTCGCTCCACGGAGGGCTGATTGCGCGTTGTCATCGATACAGCGCCTAGCCCTCTAGGTTTGATTGGAGGGCTGACGGATCAGTGTGAGCCCACCGCGGTCGATACTCGGGACAAACAGGAAAGCAGGATCAGGCGAACGCCCACACGACGGGCTAAGGAAAATCCAACTATGCAGACGAGTTCACCCGGTCGGAAAAGCCCAAGTGTCCAATCCTTGTCAGCATCATTTGCTTTGCGGTCCCCGGGGAAGCGGCGCGTCGTTAGCGTTGCTATAGAGCTGAGAGTCGCGGACTTAACCGAGAAAGCGACTTCGTTGAACCATCCCTACAACTTGACGTCACGTACGATTCAATTCCCCAAATCGTTCGTGAAAAGTTGTCCAACGACAATTCGGGCGCAGGCACAATCCTGAATCGCTCGCGGCATCCTGTTGCACGATCACCGGTCGGCCGCTATTTGCGATATGATGTTTGCCTACCCAGCTTGCCGACACGCAGCTCTTGAGCGACATCAATGCGCATTAAGAGCGTCTCCATCTACGGTGCATATGTAGCCGAACAACCGTCCCTCTCGGGTTGCTGAGGCTATGGGCTCGGATTGCTGCGCAGTCCGGGCCCACCGCTTGGGAAAATCTGCATGGACGGCACGTCGCTATTGAGGACAAGAATTGCTCCTTGGTGGCCGCCGGCACACGAGCTGATTCGAAAAGCAGCAAGCATTTCTGATTGAAAAGTTGCGGGTAGACGATTGCCGGGGTGCCAGGCTGTTGCCAAACCTACGTGGGAGACCGCAGCCAGTTGTTGGCTTGGTGACAATTCGAATGACTTGATGCTCAGAAAAGCTGCCCCTTGAGGATGCTCGTGCGAATTGCTCGACAAAGCAGCGATGCGGCACGCTACTTGCTTTGTTCAACGTAGCATCGCCACCGAGCCTGGTGATGCAGGGGCGGGCCGGCGCACCCCTGCTCGTCCGTCAGGCCCGCCCTGTTCAGCTCTGTGAGTCAGAGACTCGCATCGGCGTGGCGGCAATACAAAAACTTGAGACGGCCTAAGATTGAAGGCCGCCCGAAGGGATAGTCGAATGAAACGCCTGGACCAAACGCAGCCGCAGTATCGGCCGCAGTATCGCTTGTTGCATACGGGCCTCCACATGCGAAGACCATTGTCCGGTCTGCTACGTATCGTCGGCATTGTTGCGTTGCTGCCACCAAGCCTGGCCTTCGCTTAGACAGCGCCAATCCAACGTCTGATCCGGGATGTCCGTCTCCCGGTCTGAGATCTGGCATTTTATCCCAATTCCTCACAGCTATTGGAGAAATAGCCGATGCACATCGTCGTCTGCATAAAGCAGGTTCCGGACTCCGCGCAGATTCGGGTCCATCCCGTAACGAACACCATTATGCGCCAGGGCGTACCGACAATCGTCAATCCTTTCGATTTGTTTGCGCTCGAGGCCGCCATGGAGCTACGCGATAAGTTTGGCGGCGAGATCACTGTTCTGACGATGGGCCCTCCAGCCGCCGAAGATTCGCTGCGAAAAGCGCTGACCTTTGGTGCAGACCGCGCTGTGTTGCTCACCGATCGTGTTTTCGCAGGCGCTGATACGCTGGCGACGACTTATGCGCTAGCGGCGGCCATTCATAAGATCGGAGAAGAGTACGGCCCGCCAGACCTCATATTCGCTGGTAAGCAGACGATCGATGGCGACACCGCGCAGGTTGGGCCCGGTATTGCCAAGCGGCTTAGCGTAGTTCAGCTCACTTACGTCGCCCAGATCACGAGCCTGGATCTCGAGGCCCGCGCAATCGAGGTGGAGCGACGTTCGGAAGGCGGCGTACAAGTGCTGCGTACAAAGCTTCCATGTCTCATCACCATGCTGGAGGCGACGAACGAGATCCGGCGAGGTGGAATGATCGATGCGCTGCGCGCCGCACGTACTGACATCGTAAAATGGAATGCTCATGATGCGGGCATTGCAGACATCTCGAAATGTGGTCTTAAGGGCTCGCCGACTATCGTCAAACGCGTTTTCGCCCCCTCCAAGCGCGAGGAGAAGGCAATGCTGGTCGAGGGTGCCGATCAACCCGTGTCGGCATTAATCGACGCAATTTTCAAGCACCGGCCGAATCTTGAAACTGAACTTTCAGCCCTGGCGTACGCTTCCGACGTGAGCTCGGAGTGCTGAGCCTGAAATCTCTTTCGACTTTCGCGTCGTTGTGTCGCCCATGAAGCCTTGGTACAAGATCCTGTATGCCCAGGTGCTAATCGCCATCGTGGCGGGCACCGTCGTCGGCTGGCTATGGCCCTCCGTCGCCACCAACGACTGGGTCAAGGCAATGGGCGACGGTTTCGTCAAGCTGATCAAGATGGTGATCGCCCCGATTATCTTCTGCACCGTCGTCTCCGGCATCGCCCATATTCAGGACGCCAAGAAGGTCGGTCGCATCGGCGTCAAGGCGCTGGTCTATTTCGAGATTGTCTCGACCTTCGCGCTCCTGATCGGGCTTCTCGTCGGCAATCTCGTCAAGCCCGGCGCAGGCTTCGGCAGCGCCGCGGCGAGCGCGAATGCGGTCGCCAACTACGCCAAGCAGGCCGAGGGACAGAAGAGCGTCGACTTCATCCTGCACATCATTCCTGACACCGTGGTCGGCGCCTTCGCGCAGGGCGAGATCTTGCAGGTGCTGCTGTTCTCCGTGCTGTTCGGCTTCGCCATCATGGGGCTCGGCGAGCGCGGCCACACCATCCGCAACTTCATCGATGATGCCGCCCATGCTGTGTTCGGCGTCATCTCGATTGTGATGCGGGCAGCGCCGATCGGGGCGTTCGGCGCGATGGCATATACGATTGGCAAATTCGGTACCGGCGCGATTCTCAACCTGATAGGTCTGATCGCGACGTTCTACCTCACTGCCGCACTGTTCGTGTTCGTTGTGCTCGGCAGCATCGCGCGGTTCGCCGGGTTTTCGATCTTCAAGTTCCTGGCCTACATCAAGGACGAGCTGCTGATCGTGCTCGGCACTTCGTCGTCCGAGAGCGCGCTGCCGTCCTTGATGGAGAAGCTCGAACGGCTCGGCTGCTCGAAGTCGGTGGTCGGCCTCGTGGTGCCCACGGGTTATTCGTTCAACCTGGACGGCACCAACATCTACATGACGCTCGCGACGCTGTTCATCGCGCAAGCGCTCGGCTTCGATCTGACCTTAGGTCAGCAGATGACAATTCTGGTCGTGGCCATGCTGACCTCAAAGGGGGCATCCGGCATCACCGGGGCGGGCTTCATCACGCTCGCCGCGACACTGGCGGTGGTCGATCCGCGGCTCGTGCCCGGCATGGCGATCGTGCTCGGCATCGATAAATTCATGAGCGAATGCCGCGCGCTGACCAATCTCTGCGGCAACGGCGTGGCCTGCGTGATCGTTGCCTGGTGGGAAGGCGAACTCGACCGCAAGAAGCTAAACGGGCGCTGCCAAAATCGATCCCAAAAGCATCAGGAAATCAGGTTAGATTAGGGGCGTTACGCATCGAACATTGGGATAACAAAAGGGCACGAGACGGCAATCCGGGCGGCTGACGAACTGGGCATGACCGGAGGGTCACCCACCGATTCGAATTTCGCTGCCAAACCAAGATGCCAACGGATTTTCGAAAGCCGGACATAGCCGCTTTCTTGTAGCGGACATCGGCCGCTAGCCGCAACCGAAGGGTATCTTGAAGAGGCGTCATCATATGCAGGATGCGCAACCATCTATGCGGCGACACAGTTGCTTTGCTACGGCGCCGCATCGAGACGAGCTATTTCCGGAGATGTGTTGTTAGCGCGTCAGCGTCTGCCGAGCACCGAACATCCTCAATGTCCCGAGATAGCGTGAGTGCGCCTCCCCTAATAGCTGCTATGGCCGAAAGATCTGGAATCTGACACTCAAGTTCATTCAGGCGTTGGTTGAGGACTTCTAGCTGACTCTGAAGTCTCTCGATGTCCGTATCTCGGCGTGTTGTTGGAGATTTAATAGTCCAGACACGCCGCGCTCGCATAAGTCGTCCCCTTTTTAGCTCGCGCTGTATTTTAACGATGTTTCGTGGCCGAATTGGGAACTGCTCGTCGAATGCCTAGCGCTTTGAAGTCCCACTAGACCCGCTTGTATCTGCCATCTTCGCAGCCGCTACCGTCGTGTGGACGGGCAAGCTAGGGCTTCGCCAAGCCAGCCGGTCTGGCTGGTCGTGAATAAGCGTTGGGAGTGGCTTGAATCTGACGCTGCGTTAGGTTGTAGGATGGGAGACATTCGCGATCGGCTTACGCGCCAATAGGTGGGTCGAGTGGTCGGCGCTCGGAGGAGAGTTGACCGGCTGTGGGGGATCAAACACGTGTCAAGAGCGTTCAAATCAATGCGCGATGAATGGTACAAGCGAGATCAAGGTAGCTGTGGTCGGAGCGCTCGTATCGAAGCGCCCGCACGCGGACCCCAAGGGTGGAAGGAGCCCTTGAGGTCCGACGCGGCGCGTCCGTCTCGCTGGGGCGGATGCTTGGCGACCTCGGTAGGCTCGGCAGAATGAAGATAGGACCGTGATGGCACCTTCGGATTAAGTGTAACGACCGTTGGTCGACTGCGCCATGTCCGCCGCTTTCTCGAAAGTCTGCGGGATGTCTTGGTCTTATCGAACGACGGCCGCGCCGAACATATCGTCCTACCGGATAAGGGGCGCTAGTAGGGCAATCGCACCCCACGGGCCGCTCGGAGATTCGCGGCGAACTTACAACGGAGCTAGGCGTTAAGGTCACCGCTGATCGCTTATCGGCGAGCGAGTGCCTTGATGCTTGTGCTTGGGAAGCTCGAAGCGACGTTCAAATCGTAAAAATCGCGAAGCCAACACAAGTGCGGCAAACGTGGCATTCCCTGTCGCTGCATTTGGGCGTCTCTGCCCAGTTTCTACGCGATCGCGCATTGATCCAATTAGGACGAGTACGACAGAGCAGCTGGGACAACGGCGCATCGCGATTGATGATTAAAAGTGAACGAATCAGGAAGCAGAATGGTCTTGTCAGTCAGGAAAGGTGCGCAGCTTGAGTCCAGGCAGGACGTCCTGCCACATCCGCTTGTAGATCGAGACATTAGAAGAAAAGTACAGGCATCGCTCGTCAGTGCTCGTCTGGCGCGAAGGATGCGTCTGAGCGCGACGTGATAAGTCAGAGCGGTGTATCTACGCGGCAAAGGAGGTAGCATGAGAGCGCAAATTGGGGACCAGCTCGAGGGCGGTCGTGTACGATATGGACAATTCGCCAGCGCACCGGGATCAGGACCTTGCGGTCTCTTCATTGTGCAGGGGCCTTGCGGCTGTGAACTAAAGATCATTTCGCTACTCCATCCGCGTTGGGAACATGTCTCCGTGTCGATACCGCGGCGCTGTCCGAATTGGCAGGAGATGTGCTTCGTCAAGGATCTGTTTTGGGATGGGGAAGAGTGCGTCATGCAGCTTCATCCGCCTCGGTCCGAATACGTGAATAACAACCGTTACTGTCTGCATCTTTGGAGGCCGACTTGTCAGGAAATTCCAACGCCACCTTCGGGGCTCGTTGGCATAGTCGGGATTGGTCCATCTGAGGCAGCGAGCTTGGCGGCACAAATACGGGTCGGATGACCCGACGCATGGGAACTGTGTTGAGGGAGCTCGCCCGATCAAGGGTTGAGGCCGCTTATCTTCCGCGGCCAGTGCGCCGCATGCGGGTCCGCGGACAGGAAGCATAGACGGTTACATCGATCTATTTTGCCGTTCTCAGGAACTGGGCGTGGATACATAATCCGTCGCGCTGGCTCACCGCGCTTGCAGTCATGCGCCGGTTTTTGCCCGCGATGCGAACCCATCCAACGTTCAGATATGTTCTATCGATACAATCGATTTTACGAGCCGCCGAGAACAGCGGATAACAAAAGTCACTTCCAAGACGCGAATTCCGGTCTATCAGGATGGCACCGAGAAGAATTCTGAGGGGCGCCTCGAGCGTCGAGGGCGGTTGCCCATTAGGGCAACGGCTTCTCGGCGGCTTGCGTAAACCTACCAGAGACGCGTGGTCCCGCCGTCAGCAAACCTTCGTATAGATGTTGCAACCATTTCGATGTCGGCCACCTACTTCCGTTCGATTGAACCAACCATGCGTCCCGTCCTAGCCTCGCGGCGAAGGCGAGAACTGCCGATTGCAGGTGTTAGATGTTGCTTCAGAAGGATCGAGTGCCGTGCGGTCAGCTCGCGCCGAAAGTGCAAAAGAAGTCGTTCCTAGATCTAGTGCGAATGGCCCATACGCTCGATATCACTTCCGTCGTGTGCAATGATCCGTCGGTTTTTGAGCCGCTATTGCAGATGCTCATTTCACTTGGCTGCGTGCCAGAGCTCTTCCAGAGTGCCGATGAGTTCCTGAACTCGAAAAGCTCCATCAGCACATCTTGTTTGATCGCGGACGTGGATTTACCGACCGCAAATCCGCTCGAACTGTACGAGCGGGTCATCGCATCCGGAATCTCAATTCCCACCGTTCTGCTTGTGGCCGAGCCCGATGACGACAACTGTGCGGGCGCGTTGCAAGCCGGCGTGTCACATCTCCTGCGTAAGCCGCTCAACAGTAGCGAATTGCTCGCGTGCATCAACTCCACACTCAAAGGCGGAACGACGCTTCGAACGCGCTTCGAAAATCGTCGCGCGCCGCTTGGAGACGCCAGGGTGCGGGAGCCAGTTGAGCCCGCTCCTGGTAACGGCGAAGGAGTTGAGGGTTCTTAAATCAGCCAGCTCAAATCGTTTTGGGAGCAACGATCCCGCCTTTTCCAGCGCATTGAAGGCGATCAAACGCAGTGTGCCATAGCGTCGGCCGATAGTCGCACGGCAGGAGTCGCACGTGCATTAGCTAAACGAGAGGTCTAACTTAAACATGATGCCGTTGTTCAGGGAAAGTCTACCGACGCCGTTAACGCAATCCGGGCATGGGGACCACAGCGCATGCTAGAATCGACCTCATCATTGGATGTACACCAGCAGCTTGTTTCACTGCTGGGAAATCCAAGCCCTATTATCTTGGACATCGGCTGCAACGATGGAACCGACTCAAAACGGTTTCTCGAACTCTGCCCCGAGGCGCGGCTCTATTGTTTTGAGCCGGACCCCCGTGCGGTGGTCCGCTTTAAGAAGAATCTGCATCGGTATCTCGAAAGCGTCAGGCTCTTTGAGATTGCGATCAGCGATCGGAATGGACAGATTGAATTCCACCCCAGCAATGCAGATGCTGAGGTGAAAGACTGGGACCTCTCGGGTTCAATACGCCGGCCAAAGAATCACCTTACTGAGTATGAGTGGGTTCGATTTGATCAACCGATCTCAGTTGAAACTCGACGTCTGGATGACTGGGCCAGTGAAGCGAACGTAAACCAGCTCGACTTGATCTGGATGGACGTTCAGGGAGCGGAGTCCGATGTCATCGCTGGTGGCGGGCGGACCTTAAGCAATACGCGGTATATCTACACGGAGTATAGTGACCGCGAGCTTTACGAAGGGCAGCTATCCCTGCAAGCCATCCTTGAGCTCTTACCTTCATTCGAAGTGGTAAGGCTCTATCCCCGCGCAGTTGAGGGTGATGTATTGCTTAGGAATACGGGCTGTTAGCGCGTTTCCCTGGCGGCCAGGCAGCATCACGCGATCGCGTGATGCTGCAGACTATCGCATTATACCGAAGTCTCAGTGATGCAGCCGCTGCTGCTGATCATGGACGCTAGTCCAAGGAGGTCAGTTTTAATGAAGCCATTCGCCCCGCTACTCGCGCTAGCGCTTGCAGAGTAGTTCGCGCGAGACTATTTCTTTGATGAAATGTCTCGCGCTGGCAGTTCGCAATGAAGCGGAATGACCTGAAGGCCATGAGTTGTTGATCTCCACGAGAAGATCTCCGCTGCTCTAACCCAACGGATTACGGCGAAAAGGTCAGGCTCGATGAGCGGCTGCGGACTATGGGAGCGATCGGTAAGCTCACCCGGCTAACCCCTGAGCGTCGACCCTATCCGCCTGTGCGGCCAGAGTAGCGAAATCCAAAGAGCCCGCCGGAAACCTGGTCAGGGCGTGGGAAAATGCCCAGGTGGCTGGACCCGCAAGTTCGATCCGACCGAAAGTTGGGTGAGTTTCTCATTGGCTGATCTGCGCGTAAGCGCAGCCAAAAGTCCTGACACGTCCGTCAGTAATGCTGATTTGACTGTATGCGACGATGCTTGTTTTGAGTCGTTCGCGGGGCAATTACGGCTTTCTTCACGCGTGTCTCGCAAAGGCTTGATAATCGGCCCTCCGCGTCCGCACTTGCCAGGCCACCAATAACGAAACAGGAGCGCCCAACGCCGTCCGGCGAGGCCAGACAACCTAGGTTATAGACCTTTTCGACAATTCTCCTCGCGAAATCTATCGATGGCTTGAAGCTGGCTATATCAACGAGGTTAGCGGTTTCTGAGGTGCTATTGGATTGCGAGTACAGGTCCACATTTTGGACCGAGCAACCTAACGCCACGAGCTAAATAGCTACCGCGCGGCGGCTCAACATAGTCGACCCCATCGATCCAAAAGGAGATATCGTCGATCGCAAGCTGTGGATTAAAGGTCCACCCAGTCTGGACCGCTTTCACCACGGCGAAGGCCCCGCGTGATGAAAACGAGTCTGGGATGACGACGTCGGCGTCCTGCTCGCATCTTGATAGAAGCTCAATAAGCTCTTTCACCTTCATTTCACGGCCTTAGGATCGCAGTTGCGAAGAGTATCCATCTATGACTTTTGTAGGATCTGTAAACCCCACGTCAAGCTGCAAGCGACCGATCGCGATCAAGCGCCGCCTCGACTTTTGAGTCCGAGCGTGGTGCCATCGCCATGCCCGGACCAAAAGCTCAACGCGGCACCGCGTTTGCGGATACCTGTCATGATTGATCCGCGGCCGGAATTGATCCGGCCAGCGCCCATCACACAAACAAAGCTGGGCGAGAGGACGAGTGGCGCATTACGAGAAGGCAGGCTTAGTTCCCTGCAAAGCTGATTCGTTTTTCTGGGCTGCCAAACAGCAGTACTTTGGGCGATCCGGACTTGAGTGAAGCAATATTGGCCTGCGGCTTCCGCGGCAGCATAATATTCCACGCGAGAAGGCTTGAATCGGACCCAGCGTCAAGTTGTAGAGTCGACAAGGGTAGTGTCAGCACAAACAACAAGGCGCTTCATGATGTCTTCGCTTGTCGCCCCGGAAAGCGCAATTGCTTTGGAAAGAGAGACTTCTCAATGACGCTGTTTCTAGTGCTGCTTCCGATTTTGTTTGTGGGTTTCGCAGCTGGGTACGGTATCCGTGCATGGCGTTCTCGAAAGAGGCGTGAGCGCTATCGTTTGCACACGGTCCACCTGCGGCCGACATCCCGCATTACAGAACGCCCGACTGAATTGTCGAAGCGCAGAGCGTTCTGATACTCATAACAACAGCGGAGTGTGGGAGAGCGTGCGTACTCGGCGGTTCATTGGACAACGCCGATGGGCGTCTTTGCGCAACCGAATCTTTTCTTATCGACCATACGCGATCATGGACGTAAGGCGCTGATGCAAACAGCTGGTGGTCATAGCGTCCGATGAGTGCGGGTCCTTGATGCGACACCTCCTTCGCGAGCCTCGCGTCATCCACCTGCAGAGCCCCCGCCGAGTAAATCGGCGGGGGTTTCTTCTGAACGCCTCCGTCTTAAGACTGCATCGTCCGGGCCTCGGCAATCACCTGGACACCAAGCGCCGGGCTATCACTGGTCTTTGGGCAGGTGGAGTTTCTCCGTTCGGGCGCATGCGTTGCTACTCAATTGAAGCCAGGTGTCCCCTTTTTCAGGGGGCAGGAAAAGCAATATCCGGCGCGATGGTGCCCGCATGAGCCGTGATGCGGGCGAAAGGAATGAAGCTCGCAAGCAGTGTCACAAGGAATGGAGCGCACTGCCGGAGAAGGCGGTGCGACGAATAATGCCCGTCCCTTTAGTCACCTGATTGACCTTCCCGCTACGGGCGCGAGGTCAAACAGGCGAACTTCTCAAGGTAAGCCCGGCAGCTTGGAGGTGTCGATCGCAATTTCTTGAGCCGCAGAGCGACAGCCCGTTCGCTCCTCTCGAGCAGGATAGAAATTCTCTTCGGCGGCTCCTTGTTTGACGCGAGGTCGAGAAGTCGTCCGTCGTCTTCTTTGCACCATCGACGAGATCGGTTCCTAAGCATTGCCTACTTGTTGCTAAGCCGAAGCAGGCTAGGCAGTTCCATTCGGATGGGGGAGGAGGGAATACTCTCCTATTTCGTGAAGCGCAGCCTTTGTTTTAGGCTGACCAGTCCCCGAGGCGACCAGCCCGCGGGAGGATGGTCTCGGCAGAGATATTGACCAAGGTCCGGTACGCGAGGCCTCCTGATCGCGGGTCGGAAGGGCGTCGAGGCTAATCAGTGTGGCAAATGTATGCCAGGTTCATGCACGCCCGGTGGCGGCGCTAGTCTGCTTATTTTTGTGAGTATGGCCTCGAGGTCGCTCACCGAAATGGCTTGAAGCTGCCGCAGCGTCAAGTTGTAAGCTTTGAAAATCGATCGCGAGGCAAGGTGACTGGCTCGCCAATGGCGCAGCTACGCTCGTGGTGCACATGAATGCTGATATGAAGGTAGCGGGCGTGGCAAAAACGCGATCTGGAGCATCTTACAGCTGCCGCGCGCTTCGCTGGATGTTGCCGGACAGTAGTCGGCGCGGCCTTTGTGGAGGCCAGAAGTGTCGCCGGACAGGCGGAAGGCCGTAGGCAGCCAAAGCTCCAGTCTTTCACGTCGCTCGCATATGAGCACTTAATTTCCCGAACTTCCGTAAGCGTTACTAATACCGACAGGCTCAAGAGCACGTGATGGATCTCAAATTGATCATGGGCAAAGTCGCTAGCGGCGTCCCGTTGGGCCACCAGGAAATGGCTTTGGCGATCGACATTATGACGTCGGGCCAGGCGACGCCCTCGCAGATAGGCGGGTTGCTGCTGGCGCTGAGGGTGCGCGGCGAGACAGTTGAAGAAATCACCGGTGCGGTTTCCGCGATGCGCAGCAAAATGCTGCGGGTCGATGCACCCGCCGATTCGATTGACATTGCGGGCACGGGCGGCGACGGTCTGGGCTCGTTCAACGTCTCGACATGTACCTCTTTTATCATCGCGGGCGCCGGCATTCCTGTCGCCAAGCATGGCAACCGCGCACTCTCCTCACGCTCGGGCTCGGCCGATGTACTGGTATCCCTGGGCGTGAAAATCGACTTGAAGCCAGAAGATGTCGCTCGCTGTGTCCGGGACGCCGGCATCGGGTTCATGTTTGCGCCGGACCACCATCCGGCGCTAAAAAGCGTTAGCGCAACCCGGGTCGAGCTCGCGACCCGCACAATATTTAATCTCGTCGGGCCGCTCTGCAATCCCGCGGGGGTGAAGCGGCAGATGATTGGCGTGTTTTCGCGCCAATGGGTGCAGCCTTTAGCGGAAGTCTGCAAAAGGCTCGGTGCGGAAGCGGCGTGGGTGGTGCATGGCTGCGATGGGCTTGACGAGATGACGCTCACCGGTCCCACCTTTGTCAGCGCCCTCGACAAAGGCCAAATTCGCACGTTCGAGGTGACGCCGGAAGAAGCTGGCCTCCCGCGTTACGGAAAGGAGAGGCTGAAGGGTGGGGACCCTCATACCAACGCGATAGCACTACGAAGCGTGCTCGAGGGCCTACCAGGCCCATATCGCGATGTTGCTCTCTTGAACGCGGCAGGGGCCTTTATAGTGGCCGGTCGGGCCACAACTTTGAAGGAAGGCGTCGCTATCGGGCGGGAGTCACTTGACAGTGGTGCCGCCGCAGCGCGCCTGAAGCATCTGGTCGCAGTCTCCAACGCCGAATAGACAAGATGGCTGAGCCCGACATTCTGACGAGAATTGAGATCTATAAGCGGGAAGAAATTGCAGCGGCAAGACGCGCGCTTTCGCGCGCCGAGCTCGACGCGCGCGCACGGTACGCGCCATCCCCGCGAGGCTTTCTAAACACAATTCGCAAAAAGCACGCATCTGGCGGCTATGCCCTGATCGCTGAAATCAAGAGAGCGTCGCCGTCGAAGGGGCTCATTCGCGCCGACTTCCATCCGCCTTCGCTCGCCAGATCGTATGAAGCAGGGGGCGCGGCTTGCCTTTCAGTCTTAACGGACAAACCCTCTTTTATGGGTGACCTTGACTTTATGGAGATGGCGCGCGCCGCCACAAACCTGCCGGTCTTGCGCAAGGATTTCATTTTCGACACTTACCAGGTGGTCGAAGCTCGCGCCCGTGGTGCCGACTGCATTCTGCTGATTATGGCCGCGCTGGACGACGAGGCTGCCCGCGACCTCGAGGCTGCGGCCTTAGCATACGGTATGGACGTGTTGATCGAAATCCATGATCGCTGCGAACTCGATCGCGCCCTGACACTTCGCTCGCAGATGATTGGTATCAATAACCGCAACCTACGCACGTTTGTGACAAATCTCAAGACAAGCGAAATGCTAGCACCCCTCATCCCGAAGGATCGACTGATTGTCAGCGAAAGCGGAATCTGTGCGTTCACTGATCTCGAGCGGCTCTCGCGAGCCGGTATAGCAACCTTCCTTGTGGGCGAGAGCCTAATGCGGCAGACCGACGTAACGGCAGCAACCCGCGCGCTGATTTCAAATAAATCACGCTGGAGTCAGGGGGCGCATCAATGACACGCAAAGTCTCAAGCCGGTTACTTCGACACGCGCGCCGAGAGCCGCAAGCAAGACAATGCCCGCACGCAGCTAAGCCGAGAACTTGCACATCCCCACCAGGGGGATGCAAATCCTCGGTTGTCTTGCCACATGAGTGACATTCAATCAATCGAGGCGGCCGAGTTTCGCCAGGCCATGCGAAATCTGGCCAGCGGCGTTGCCATCGTGGCGACAGGAACGGCGCTCGCACGGCGTGGGTTAACGGTGAGTTCTATTGCCTCGATTTGCATAGAACCGCCCTGTTTGCTGGTGGGCATCAACATCAGTTCCGGGACACACGATGCGATACTTGCGAACGGCAGGTTTGGCGTGAGCCTCCTTGCTATTGATCATCAGGACATCGCTCTGCGATTCGCCGGCCGGGATGGCTCTAAAGGAGCCCAACGGTTCGACACGGCTCCCTGGGTCCAGGGGATTCTCGATGTACCTTTATTGCAAAGCGCAATATGCGCTCTCGAGTGCGTTTTACAGCACTACCAAGTCATCGGCACGCACGGAGTATTCATCGGCCGAACCGTGGCGGTCCGCTCAGGAGACGGCTATCCGCTTATCAACTGTCGCGGCGAACTTCGAACATTACCGCTCGGCTGAGCGTTTTGCTTTTCACTTCAAAACTGGCGGTCGCCCCCCCCCGAAATGAAGCGCCGAAGGGGGCTGCCGGCAGCGGGACGCAGAGCCTCATGTTCAGCCAGCGCCCGCGATGATTTCGGAGCGAATGATCGTTGCCGTGGCCAATGAAGCATCCAGAGAGAGGTCCCCAAATGCGAGCTGACAAAGAAGGTAATTGGCACCCGCCTCCTCTAGATGGTTAAGAAGAGTGTGCCTGATCGAAGAGGCGGTCCCCGCGACGCACAGCTCACTCTCGATTGCTGCATCGAAAGTCAGGGGGAGGTTCGGTGGAGTGGGGATCTTGTTGCGCTCATAAAGAAACTTGAAGCTCTCGAGCCAACGATCGTAAGCCGGCGCAGCAAGTGCATAAGCATCTGCTTCAGTGTTGCCCACCACAACCATGCGGAGCAAGCCAAGAAACGGCGATTGACCATTCACATCTGGACGTACCTCTCGACGCGAGCGGTACGCATCAGTAATCCTCCGAACAGAGGATGCAGGTCCGATACTTGCGATGTTTGCGCCAATCTCAGCGGCCCAGCTTGCCGAGCCGGGTTGATTAACGGCGATCCATGTCGGCGGATGCGGTCGCTGATAAGGCGTTAGCGTCAATGGAACGTCGTCCAACCGGAAGTGATCCCCTTCGTAGCAGAGCGAGCCGCCTCGCATGGCTTTGACAAGGATTTCGCTGGCCTCTGCATAACGGCCTGGTGCCGCCTCGGCGCTAACCCCGAAATAGCCCAATTCCACTGGAAGTGAGCCGCGTCCGATGCCAAGCTCAAGTCGGCCGCCGCTCAAGTGGTCCAGCATACACGCCTCTTCGAAGGCCCTCAGCGGGTGATGAAGACTAAGCAGCATGACCATCGGACCGACGCGAAGCTGTGATGTGCGCTGTGCGACGCTCGACAAGAACAGATTTGGTGCGGGGCTTCTCCCATGCGGAGTGCAGTGGTGCTCTGCTAGATGATACGCATAGAATCCCAGTCGATCGCATGCCTCGGCAAGTAGGAGGCGATCGCTATACTGTTTGGCTACGTCATGACCGTCCGCGTCCAGGTGATCGAAGATGCCGAACGAAAGTTTTGAAGGGAAAGTACTTGTCACTCGATCACCTCATGTAGTGAAGCAGGATGGCTATTGGTTTGGGGTCAGTTCGGCGACGAAAGAATATCACTGACGGTTGAAAGAAGCGCATCCATTTGCCCTTCTGTGCCGATGCTAATGCGTATGAAATTCTCCAGACCGCTTTCGGGAAAGAACGCAACAAGCGCGTTCCGTCTCTGCAGTGCGGCTTGCCACCACGCGCCGTCGTGTCCTTCGGGCACGCGAGCTAGCAGAAAGTTGGCGTGGGACGGCAATGCGGTAAATCCAAGTGCTGATAGCGCGACGCTTGTTCGCTCTCTTTCACGCACGACATATTGATGGTTCTCCTCGAACGCGTCTCGATGCTCGATGATGCTCATGCCGACCGCATGACCAATCACGTTCATGTTGAAGAGGTTCTGCATGGTACGAAGCCTGCCGATGAGCTCGGGATGACCGAAGCCAAAACCAATGCGGAGGCCGGCCGTGGCATAACTTTTCGAGAACGTGCGCAGGAGCAGAACATTTGAATAGCGGTTGACGAGCCGTAGTCCATTGTCCGGCGCAAAGTCGACATACGCTTCGTCAAGGACGATCAGTCGATCAGATTGCGCTACGAGCCTTTCGATTTCGGCGATCGCAATAAACGTTCCCGTCGGATTGTTCGGATTGGCTAGCACGATAAATTTGGCATCGCGAACGGGGCCGGAAAGCAGTTGCTGCGTCGGCAAGGAGTGATCCTGACCCCACCCAATCTCCAGAAATTGGGCCTCGTGCAACATCGCGAGCTTGCGGTTGAACGAAAATCCGGGCGACATCATCGCTACGGCGTCACCTGGAGCGAGGAACGCTTTGTAGATGATGCCGAGAAGTTCGGACGATCCGTTCCCCGCGATCACCTGTTCGGCGGAAAGCCCGTAAGCAGAGGCGGCAGCCTCTCTTAAGCCTACATTGTCATCTTCCGGGTATAAATAATGCCGCTCAAACGCTGCAATCGCGCTTTTCTTGACAACTGGCGGCAGTGGAAACGGGTTCTCATTCATGTTGAGTTTGACGCAAGTTGCGTCAAGCGCGGGGAGAGCAGGTGGCGGAACTTCTAACTGCTTTGCCACGTGCGAAAGAGATGAGAGTGCGCTTAGCAGCCTTGCGTCTGACATGTGGTCGCTCCGTCGAAGGGCATGGGTTTTGAGCATGGCTATGATCCTATCTGGGTGAACACTCCGGGACATGCGCATGAGCTTGCGCGTCAGCAGGCCGACCTTGTCTCGCCAGAGCCGGTCAGCGCGGAGCTTAACCCGATTTTAGAGTCCGATCCGAACAGTTGCACGAAACCAAACGCAAAGCTGCAACTTGCATAGGGTGTGTCATGCATTGCGAACGGTGCACCAGTCGGATGTGTGCTCTCTGATGATCACGCAGAGAAGGGCGCCCAACTCGGGTGCTGTTTAACTGCTGCGAGCAGTCATGGCCGAGTTCCGGAATCTCGGCGATACTGCGCGGTAAGCTATTGGCATAGACCTCAGCCACACCTGTTCGGCGATGGCTGCTCGCAAGAATGTCCGTCTGGAGCCTGGTCACGCCTCGAACGAAGGGGCATTGCCGTTGTTCTCCAGCAGGCACACGCAGGTATTTGCGCGCGTCTTGCCGGAGCTGATCGGGGGGCGTGACGGATGGTCGTGGCGCAAACATTTGCGTTTGAGACATTCACAATCCTCGTTCGCGAGCTGTCGAAGGCCCCGATGCCTCCCCAGTTTTGGTAGTTTACAACTTGACCTTACGTTCGTTTCAAGACCTTTCGATCATGATCGGAAAATGTCTCACTCCTTACAACGAAAGCCGATCTCGATGTGGGCGAGCTGAATTGCAAAACCAAAAGTAATCGCAGAAGTCAGCGCGGCTGAGCATGCTGCTCGTAAATGTCAGCGGGGGTCAAAGTCGCATTGAATACGGCAAATCACCGTTCAAGAGGAGTCACGGATGAGGTCGCAGTCGCATTGCTCGAGGTTGGCATCGTTGTTGCACCAATGCAGCCGAAGCAGGCAGGTGGCCCCGCAGCCTGGCAACGTGGCGCGAGCGGGAAGGCAGTGCGATTGAAGAGAAGTTGTCATGAAGTATTTGCAGGACGAAAAGGACGTAAGAGACACCGAAACTCTACTATGTCGGCTCGGCCGTGCGCCGGCAGAACATGCTGGGATGGTGAATGTGCCGATCTATCGCGGATCTACCATCGTATCGGAGACCTTAGAGGAATGGGACATCCGGAACAAAGACAATCCCAGCTACGGTCGCTTCGGTACGCCCCTGTCGCGTGCTCTGGAGACCGCGATCTGTAAGTTAGAGGGCGGCTACCGTTCGATTCTTTTCCCATCCGGGCAATCGGCTTGTAGTCACTCGCTGCTTGCGTGCCTGAAGGCGGGCGATTCGGTTCTGATCAGCGATGGCGTCTACGCGCCTGTGAGAGCCTTCGCGGACAATGTTCTTGCCAGGCTGCAAATCAAGGCGGAGTATTTCTGTCCAACCAAGCCGTCAGAATTGGCCGCGAAAATCAGCGCAAAGACACGGGCCGTCTACTTGGAATCGCCCTCGTCCATGACGTTCGAAGTGCAAGATGTACCGGCGCTCGCGGCGATCGCACATCTGTCGGACGCACTTGTGATCATGGACAACACCTGGGCGACTCCTCTGTATTTCCGGCCGTTCGAGCATGGGGTCGACATTTCGATCCAGGCTGCGACGAAATATATCGTTGGCCATTCCGATGCGTTTCTTGGCGTTGCCACTGCGAACGAAGCGGCATGGCACGCGCTAAAGTCAACTGCGCAGCATTTCGGCGAAATAGGCGCACCGGATGATATTTATCTCGCCCTCCGGGGAATTCGTACTCTAGGTCTGCGTATGAGGCGGCATTGGGAAAATGGCCTTGTCCTGGCGCAGAATCTGCAAACTCATCCAGCCGTCGACAGGGTGCTGCACCCGGCTCTTCCCAACGATCCAGGCCATGTCATTTGGAAGAGGGACTTTCTGGGCGCCAGCGGACTCTTTGGAGTTGTTCTGAAGCCCATGTCGCCGCCGCAACTTTCGGTTCTGTTCAATAGCCTACGTCTCTTTGGGATTGGGCTGTCGTGGGGCGGGTACGAAAGTCTCGCGTTGCTCGTCGAGCCGCCGAAACGAATGGAGGGGTCGCTTCCTTTTCCAGGCCCGTTGCTTCGCATACACGCGGGAATGGAAAGTCCAACCGAGCTGATCGCAGACTTGCATAGCGCACTGAACGCCGCCTGCAAAGTTGCAGATGACACTATCGTGCCCCCGGAAACGAGTGAGCTCGTCAGTCAATGTCAAATAGTCAGTTAGTCTTCGTGCGGCGCTAACGATCGTTCGCCGGCCCCTCGTGGTATAGGTGGTATACGAGATGCAATGCGCATTGCACGCGATAGGACGGTATTGACGTTCGGTAGCGATTCAGTCGTTCTCGGAACGACTTTCGGCGCGCGTGTAAGCTACCAGATCCAGCCAAGCCCTCGCGGCGGGCGACAGACAAGCATCGCGCCGCCAGATCTTGCAATTTGCCAGTCTGTATCAGCTTCGTGGAGCGGTACCCAAGCGAGCGAACGATGCGTGCGTTGCTCAGCAATTATCCTTGTCAGAAAGGCGGCGCCCATGCCCGCCGCAGCAGGCTCGATGATGAAATCAACCTGGTTGGTGCGCGCTACGACCCGCGGTTCAAAGCCGTGCCGTCGGCAAGCGTCCATAACCACGCGGTTCAATGCAAACCCGGTTTCGAAGAGAATGAACGGAACCACGCGCAATGTCGAAAGGTCAAGGGATTGACACTGCGAAAACTAATGGTCAATCGGTTAGCAGAACAGCAAGGGGCTCGCGCTTGACCTCATTGCCATTCAAAAGCTTCCGATACAGGAAGAACGAGGTGGCAAGTTCGACCTCGCCTGATAGCAAAATCTCCTCCAGTCGCTCGCTTCCGTACTCCCCGAGCGGATCTCGACGCCTGGATAACGTTGCGGCAGATCGCAAATAGCTTCGCGAAGAGTATGCCACTCTCAACTGGTGGCAAACCGAGCCTGAGAATGCCGCATTTGAGGCCGCGCAGCTCGTTGAGTTCGGATACTAGATCGTCCCGTTCAATCAGAATCCTGATTGCACGGCGGTAAACAATTTCGTCGGCAGCGGAAAGTTTGATGCGATGGCCGATCCGGTCAAGTAGGGGGCACACCGATCTCATGTTCCAACTGCTTGACCGCCTTGCTGACCGTAGACTGGGTCCGAACACCAATCTGACGGCCTTGGAGAACCCGCCCTGCCGTACGACCTCGACGAAGGCGCGTAGTTTCGGAAGCTCCATGTGAATTCCGAAGCCGAATAGACTCTGTTCGATCAATTCATTCGCTGCGCTAACGGCGGTTCTCTACGTGAGTCATCGCCGAGAGCAATCTCTGCACCGGCCTGCCAGGACATCGCAACTCTGCAGGCCGAAAATCTATTCCTGTTTTCGCTCGTTTGGAGTGATTCTCTGTTTTTTGACCGGTGGTATTACATGCTGATCCTGCTCTTGCAGTTTGCGGGATCAATGTGAGTCGCGCACTTTTCTGCACGATGTTGATCAGTCGCAGCGTGGTACGATGTTTGAGCCGATTTACGACCGCGGTCACATCAGTGTGCGCTACTAACAGCTTTCGGTCGAATGCAATCGGTATTGCGGTGCTTCTAACCGAACTCTTGCGGATCGTCTCTTTCTAAAGCCAACCATGGCCGTCGGATCGGACCACGCCGTGCGTTGGCGCAAAACCCTGAAACGGCGATACGACGTTGACGTAGGTCGAACAGAGTCATTCCCGTGTATGCAGCCTTGTGTTCCAGGCAGCGATAAAGCGTTGCCTTAGCGCGTCGGAGGCGCGGCTCAGACTTCGGGCTCGTTCATCACGAGCTGCCCGATTGCGTGTGAGCAGGGTCAGAAAGTTCGAACCAATTTGGAAGAACACGCGGCAATTCGCGATCTCCGTCCAAGCTGGCGGGCAGAAGGATTTCGCCATGAGTTCGAGGCTCCGCGCGCTTGGTTGCGCAGTCAAAATCCAGTCGACATTGCATTTTTCCCGCATCGATCACGCCAGTGCGATTCCCTGCCGAAGCGCGCAGCAAGTCGCCATGCTCATGCCCGACGCACCGCAGGTCGGTCTTCTTTTCGCCCCAACCCTTTGCAAGGAGCCGAGCCGCCGGCGCGATTTTCGATAGGAGAGACGGTGGAAGTTTTGCAGGTACGAAGTGGGGTCTTCGATCCAGAAGACCTTTCAGTGTTGGGAAAGATCTACGATGAAGTGGTGGCGGCGATACCTGCAAGCATGCGGACTCCCGTCAATCGAACAGAGATTGCCAAGCTTGTACTTGGACGTACAGCCGCTAGTGAGGCCCAATTGGTTCTCTTCCGAAGGCTGATGGTGGCGATTGCGTCAGCCGCCTAGTCCCGCGGCGCTAGAATGCTTCTTCTTCGATACACCGTGTCGGCTTTATCCGGCGCTATGGCAGTAGAGTGGTTGCTTGTATCATGCATGTCACCCAGCCTGAGTAGCCGCTCCAGGAAAGTCGAGGTTCGATATTGCCGGCGGAAAGTTGGCAACACGAGCACCAGGTGGTGGAAACCCCCTTGAACCTCACGTGACGTTAGGTTGTAGGTTTGAAAAAGAGAAACATGACCAGACCTACTGTACTCAGGCGTCGGTGGCGACGCATCGGTGAACTTGCGGAGGCGACCGGCGTGACGGTACGCGCCTTGCGCCACTATGAGCATACGGGATTGCTCAGAGCGTCGCAGCGCACGGGCGGCGGTCACCGAATTTATGACTCTGAAAGCGTCAGAAGAGTTTATCACATTCTTGCGCTTCGCGAGCTTGGATTCTCTTTGCAAGAGATCAGGAAAGCGATGGAGGGCAGGTGCTCGCTTCCAAACTTGTTGAGTGAACAATTGGAGCGGGCGGAGATTCAGGTCGCGCGAGCAACCAAGTTGCGCGATCGTTTGCGCAACATTACGAAGAACGCCGAATCGGACGTGAGTGTAGAGGAGCTACCTACTCGCCTGGATGCGATGTCGCAGGAAGGCTGCGGACATGCCCGCCGGCGGGCGCGCGCCCCGGATGATGCTGATCGATAGGCGCGTAAGAAAGAACAAACGAGCGATGCGGAAGATCTTCTGTGCGGCAGTTGATGTCGCTACAGAGGCGGGCCTTGCCACAGCAGGTCCTAAGGGCAAAACCATATCAGAGACGTCAAATGGCATTCTTTAGCAAGATCTCGGTTGCCGGCGCTGCGGTCCTCGCTTCTGTATTGATCTCGGCCGCGTCCGCTGACGATGTCTATATTGCAGTGGCGGGCCCCATGACGGGAAGCAACGCCGCGGTTGGTGAGCAGATGCGGTATGGTGTCAGTGCGGCGGTGGACGATTTGAATTCTTCCGGAGTGCTTCTCGATACAAAGATCAAATTGATCGTTGCCGACGACGCCTGCGATCCGAAGCAAGCCGTTGCAGTCGCGAATCGATTGGTGGCGGACCAGGTCAGGTTGGTCGTTGGTCACTATTGTTCCTCTTCCTCCATTCCTGCCTCCGACGTTTACGCTGAAGCCGCAACTATCCAGATTTCGCCTGGATCAACTAATCCTCAGTTGACCGAGCGGGGCCTCAAGACCGTTTTTCGGATCTGCGGCCGTGACGACCAGCAAGGCGTCGTCGCCGCTGACTATATCTTGCGGCACTATTCCAAGAGCAAGATTGCCATCCTTGATGACAAGAGCACTGCCGGGAAGGGCATCGCCGATATCGTTGCATCTCGTCTTCACGATGCGGGCCTGCAGGACCTGATGCGGCAAAGCTATATGGCCGGCGAGAAAGATTACTCGGCCCTGGTGTCGAGGCTGAAGAGAGAAGGAATTCAGATCGCCTATATCGGCGGCTACCACACGGAAATCGGCTTGATTGTACGGCAAGCCGCGGACGCACAAGCCGGGCTTACCGTCATGGCTAATGATCCTCTGATGACAGGCGAGTTTTGGGCGATTGCGAACAGCGCCGCAAACGGCACTCTGTTCACATTTATGCCCGACGCCACCAAAGGGCCCGATGCGGCCGACGTCGTCGCTCGCTTGAAAGCATCAAATAGGTCGGCCGAGGGCTATACACTTTACGCCTATGCCGCCGTGCAAGCATGGGCCGACGCGGCGAAGCGTGCTGGCTCGTTCAACGCTCTGCGCGTGGCGAAAGCCCTTCGGGCGCACGAGGTTGACACCGTGGTCGGCCAAGTTCGTTTCGATGCAAAAGGCGACAATGCGTCTCCCGGCTTCGTAGTAAATCGCTGGCGCGACAACACGACCGAGATGGTCGAGTAGCATCGACGACGAAAGGCGGTCTATGCACGTGGGGCGCCACATGACCTGATCAGTCGTTCCCCCAATGCCTTGTGTGGAGGGCAAGATGGGGTCTAGGGCTAACGAACGCTCGAAAGAGAGGATGCGGCAGCGAGATGGATCAATGCGGCGAGCGCGGAACGGCCGAGACTGACCTTGCGGAATCGCTCGATACGGCAAGCTGCTTTGCCTGACCATTGTCTTCAACAGCACTTCTCGGAGAAGCGAGCGCGCGAGTGGCGGTCGTCATTTTGAGCCATCTGAAGCCGCGTCTGTAGCTGACGAAGAGGAGTTCGATCGATGGCCTACGAGAGATTTAGAACCAACAGGGGTCAGGCGCGCTGCTTCCTCTATCAAAACCTCGCGCATCCAAATGCTCGCTGGATCTGTATTGTGGACCGAAGGCCACTGGAGCGCCTCGGTGAAACCAGGAAGCGGTAGCGGAAGGCTGTTGGTTCGCAGTGGCATCGTCTTTGCGAAGTACTTCACAAGCGTCAAGGGCATCGTGGCAATTCGGTTGGTGCCCACGAGCATATGCGGGATCATGCCAAAGCTCTGCACGACGACCTCGACCCGTCTCTTCAGGCCGTGCTCCTTCATGTACCAATCATCTATGGAGGGCACTCGGGAGCGCCCAAACTTCACCGCAACGTGCCCCATCGACATGTATCGCTCGAATGTCAGCTGTCGAGACAGCTGCTTATTCGAACGGCAACCGACGCACACGACGCTTTCCTCAAAGAGCACCGCTCTGGGATGTGTGTGCGACATGTATACCTCGGGCACTATAAGGAAATCGATTTCTGCGCGTTCAATCGGCTGATCGAACGGGTCCGCATGAGGCATGAACTCGAATCTGATGCCGGGGGCCTCTCGCGCGACACGCTCAACCACGTTTCGGAGTAGTACGATCGTGGCAAAGTCGGACACGCAGATCTTGAAGCGACGATTCGACTCGCTCGGCTTGAACGTATTGCCCGACGTAATGGAGAACTGGATGTGAAGCAGAGCCTCCCGAGTTGGAGCGGCGAGCGCTTCCGCACGTGGAGTAGGGATAAGTTCGCGCCCCCTCATCGTAAAGAGCTCGTCACGGAAATACGTGCGCAGCCGGCCAACCGCAGCGCTCATGGCCGGTTGACTCAAGTTGATGCTGCGCGCTGCCGCCGTGAGGTTTCGCTCGGTCATCAAAGCATCGAGCGCGACAAGAAGATTTAGATCAAGGCCCCGAAAGCGCATTGTCACCTATCCGCAGTGTGGATGTTTTTCATCCAAACAATCGATTTACCAGTTCGCGCGGCGCCAGTTAGGAAGCTGTCAGACTTTAAGAACATGGTAGGTTTTGGAGAAGCGGAGCGTGGCGCGGCATATCGCAAAGAGTGGCGATGGGATTTCGTCCGCAGCCGAGCGCAGCTTAGCTCGACGATCGTCATCTTATTGTCGTCTTCGAAGGCATCGCATCGCTTCCAATGGTAACCATTCGTGCGAAGGATCTGCGAGCGCTGATGTAGCGATCCATCAAGCTCTTCTTGAGAAGATCACTCAAGGGCACGAAAGTCCTCGCGTGCGTCATAGTCCCTGCCAGAGGTTGAGCCGGGCGAATCCAGCCGCGACTAGGGTTGTCCCGTTCCGTTTTCCTTACACGCAAGCAGCATTTTCGCTGTGCAAGCTGGGAAGGGTGCTGCTTGGCGAAGCGCAGTTGGGACGCCTTCGCAACACAATCCGTCGCGAGGTAAGTTCTACATCACGGTCGTGTTTTATTGCAACCGCATGCCGCCCAATAGCGCGTGCAGGAGCGCGGTTTAAACCATCGTATAGCCGCTACATACGCTTCTATGGAAGGCGTCTACCCCGATATGATTGGGTAGGTGCATGGCCCTCCGCTACCTTGCGGGGACCGGAAAATCATCGCGCAGAATGGACGTCTAGGCGCAATGGCAACAAACTAGGATGCAGAGCAGTAGATGACGCAATTGTTGTAACAGCACCGACCGCTACTCGCCTGAAGGAGACGACGGCAACAGTTAGCTGCGGCACGCAGAGCATCCGGAGTATTCAGAAAACGCCTGTTCGCCGCGACAACTCAAGCGCCGTCAATAAGTCAACATCATCCACAGTCGCTGACGCCACCATGGAACGAGCAACGTCACGCGGCTCGTCGCTAGGCTCGTGCGTGCCTCAGGAACACTGCAAGAAGCAGGAGAAACTTTCATGCGCCCTCAGATCAAGTGGAGGACGTGTTGGGAAAATGACTTGCAACTCGCCGACCACGCCGAGATATCCGAGTTCTTTCGCAATGCCTACGGGCCGACAGGGGCGTTTAATGCAAAGCCCTTTGAAGGCATTCGAAGCTGGGCGGGCGCGAGACCTGAGCTCCGTGTCATCGGATACGATGAACGCGGCGTGGCGGCCCATATCGGAGGGCTGCGCCGGTATATCAAGGTCGGCGAAGTCGACCTCCTGGTGGCTGAACTCGGATTGTACGCAGTGCGTCCGGACCTCGAGGGGCTCGGAATTTCCCATTCCATGCGCGTGATGTTTCCTGTGCTGCAGCAGCTTGGTGTTCCGTTCGGCTTCGGTACGGTTCGACATGAACTCAAAGAGCATATCTCGAGGCTACTCGGCCGCCCGGGTTTGGCGACGATTGTTCCGGGCGTTCGCGTTCGCTCCACTCTTCCGGATATCTATCCCAACTTGCCGCCGACTCGCGTCGATGAAGCACTCCTCGTCGTATTCCCTATAGCGCGGCCGATGAGCGAGTGGCCGACGGGCACAATCATCGAGCGAAATGGGCCAGAGCTGTGAAAGACGCCAATTGCTCCTTCGAAGCGCAGACCAGGCGCGCCATGGATACCCGCAGCGTGCATTTGACGTTTGATGACGGACCGAATCCATACTGCACGCCGGATATTCTTGATGTGTTGGCGGAATACCGCGCGCCGGCCACCTTCTGCGTCCTTGGCACGTATGCGGCGAATGAGCCGAGTCTAATTCGACGAATGATCGCGGAGGGGCACGAGGTGGCTAACCACACGATGACACATCCGGATCTATCCAGCTGCGAACCAGACGAAGTGCGATACCAAATCCTGGCGGCAAGTCGGGCTATCAGATGCGCATGCCCGCAGGCAGCGGTGCGACGCGTGCGTGCGCCTTATGGCATTTGGACCGAAGAGGTGCTCGCGCTGTCGGCGAAGGCGCAACTAGCCGCTCTGTACTGGTCAGTAGATCCACGGGACTGGTCCTGCCCGGGCGTCGATGCGATCGTCGACGCGGTACTAGCGTCTGTCCGCCCCGGCGCGATTGTGCTCCTGCACGATGGATGCCCTCCCGATGAGTTGAGGCGGGGCATTCATGCCGGTCTACGCAGCCAGACCCTGAAGGCGCTTTCCCAACTCATTCCAGCACTGCGTGAGCGTGGATTTGCGATTAGCCCGCTTCCCCAACTTCACTGAACAAAATTGAGCCCAATGAACCTGCTTGCCATAACCAGCACCGTAGTCGTATCGTCTTACGCGCTGCTCTCCGCAGTCTACAAGACCGTGCAGGCTTTCCACGCCTCTCCGTCACACGCGCCGTCGATTCCGACACATGCAATTCGTCCCGAAGCCATGCCGAGCGTGGATGTGATCGTGCCATGCTTCAACGAGAACCCGCAGACGCTTTCGGCGTGTCTAGAGTCGATCGCAAGCCAAGATTACGCGGGGCAGCTCCATGTTTATGTGGTTGATGACGGTTCGTCAAATCGCGAGGACGTGGCGTATGTTCATCAAGATTTTGCGCGTGACTCGAGGTTCAATTTCATTCTCCTGCAAAACAATGTCGGAAAGCGGAAGGCGCAGATTGCCGCAATTCGCCGCTCATCCGGAGATCTTGTACTCAATGTCGACTCGGACACGATACTCGCGACCGATATGGTCGGGAAGCTTGCGCTGAGAATGCAAGACACCGACGTCGGTGCCGCCATGGGGCAATTAACAGCGAGCAACCGGAACGCCACTTGGTTAACTTCCTTGATCGACATGGAGTACTGGCTGGCGTGCAACGAAGAGCGTGCAGCTCAAGCGCGCTTCGGCGCGGTCATGTGCTGCTGTGGCCCATGTGCGATGTACCGGCGATCGGCGCTCGCTTTGCTGCTGGATCAGTACGAGGCGCAATATTTTCGAGGAAAGCCAAGTGATTTCGGCGAGGATCGCCATCTCACGATCCTCATGTTGAAAGCGGGATTTCGGACTGAATACGTTCCTGACGCCTACGCTGCAACGGTCGTTCCGGATAAGTTGACCCCGTATCTGCGCCAACAGCTGCGCTGGGCGCGGAGCACTTTCCGAGACACGCTGCTTGCGTTGCGGCTTCTGCCAGGTCTCGATCCATACCTGACATTAGATGTTATCGGGCAAAACGTAGGCCCCCTTCTTCTGGCCCTTTCAGTTGTAGCGGGTATCGCTCAACTCGCATTCACGTGCACAGTGCCATGGTGGACATGTGTGATGATCGCATCAATGACAGTGGTACGATGCAGCGTCGCGGCCTTTCGTGCTCGCCAATTACGATTTCTCGCCTTTTCCCTCCACACTCCCATCAATATCTTTATGCTACTTCCGGTCAAAGCATATGCCCTGTGTACCTTAAGCAATAGCGATTGGCTCTCACGAAAATCGACGAAGGCGACGGTGTCTGGCGGGGAACAGTCGCTCAAGCAGAGCCAAGAGTCTCAACCAGACGCTGCCTGGCTCTCGGGACCGACTGCGCCGGTTTGCAAGCGCGATGGCTTGCGTCGACCTTCTGGTGGTGACGCGGCCGCCCTAGCAGCGGCCAGCGATCGAGCGGACTAAGGAGTGGCTGGCCATGAAGCCGGATGAGAATTACCAATTGTTAGAGCGCGAACTGGCTGCCGGGGATCCGTGGCGACTGGACGGAAATCCGTTCGAGCGAGAGCGCCACGCGCAAATGTTGCGGCTTTCGCTTTTGGATGGTTTTGTCCTGAATGCGCTCGAAGTCGGATGCGCAGCTGGCGCCTTCACGGAAAAGCTCGCGCCCCATTGCGAACGACTTACAGTCATCGACGTCGTACCGCGAGCGATCGATCGGGCGAGCCTACGGACGAAGCAATGGTCCCACATCACATGGATTGTCTCTGACATCGAACAGTTCTCAAGGGCAGAGCAGTTCGATTTGATCGTGGTGGCGGAAGTTCTCTACTATCTCCGCGATGTCGGCGAGATGCGTGCGGCCGTCAATAATCTGCTGCGAATGCTCGCGCCTGGTGGTCATCTGGTTTTCGGATCGGCGCGTGATGCCACCTGCCAAGGCTGGGGGCATGTCGCCGGCGCGGAAACGATCATCGCAATGTTGAGCGAAACATTGGTCGAGGTCGAGCGGGTGCAATGCCAAGGGCAATCGACCAACGAAGACTGCTTGCTGGCTCGTTTTCGGAATTCGAAGTCACTCTCCCTTCTACTCCAAGATCCATCTTAAGCATTGAGGCACTATGCGCATCTGTGGCATCAAGCTGACGCATGACGGGTCCGTCGCTCTTGTAGAGGATGGACGCCTAGTCTTTTGCATCGAGCAGGAGAAACGCGAGAACAATCGGCGGTATCAAACCATCGAGAATCTCGACGCAGTTGTGCTTGCTTTGGCGGAGCACGGGCTGGATCCCCGCGACATTGATCAGTTCGTCATTGACGGCTGGGACGGCGAGACCGAATCGGAATTCCAGGTCTTGAGTGGGGCCGATCTGCTCACACTCAAAGGTGCGCCCTATGTTGAACGTCCCGAGGGCCTCCTCTCTGCCCGCGAGAGGCTTGGCCTTGTGCTCAACGGGAAGAGTTTCTCTTACCGAAGCTATGCACACGTCACAGGCCATGTTGCCTCCGCATACTGCACTAGCCCGTTTGCGAAAGCTGGGGAACCCGCCTTTTGCCTGGTGTGGGACGGCTGCATCTTTCCGCGTCTCTATTATGTAGACGCCAGTGGCGGCCGCTTCCTGGAATCCTTATTCCCGATGATAGGCCACGCCTATGCTGTTGCGGGCCACCACTTCGGGCCGTACCAGCAACCGAACCGGAAGAATTGGGACCTTGGCGTCGCGGGCAAGCTGATGGCCTATATCGGCCTGGGGGCGCCTGATGAAGACATCGTAACGGTGTTTAAGGACGGCTATGAGAAGCACTTTGCGGCGAACACGGAGGCTGCTCGGCGTTACCGTGCAAACATTAATGACGCCGAGGCGTCACTTGCCGCTACGCACGACTACTTCGGAGAATGCGCCCTTCGATTAGACGGTAAGCGAGCCGAAAACATTCTTGCATCGTTTCACGTTTTCCTTGAGCGTCTGCTCGTGAGCGAAATGGGCCTTGCTCTGCTGCGGCATTCTAATTTTCACGGACCGCGCAATCTTTGCGTAGCGGGTGGTTGTGGCCTTAACATCAAATGGAACAGTGCGTTACGTGCGTCCGGCTTGTTCGAAGGTGTATGGGTGCCGCCTTTTCCGAATGACAGTGGCTCAGCAATCGGGGCCGCTTGTTCGGCAATGGTGGCGGACAAGGGTTTCGTGCCGCTGGAATGGTCGGTCTATAGCGGGCCGTCCCTCACCAGCGGCGATACATCAGCGGAATGGGGGGCCACGCCGTGCAACATCAGCGAGCTTGCCGCGCTGCTCGCAACCAATAAGCCCGTGGTGTTCCTGGCCGGTCGCGCCGAACTCGGACCGCGCGCCTTGGGGGGCAGAAGCATTCTTGCTGCGGCGACCTCGCCAGCCATGAAGGACTATCTCAACGACATCAAAATTCGCGAGCATTTCCGACCGGTTGCCCCGATATGTCTGGAAGACCGAGCGCCGGAGATTTTCGATCCTGGAACGCCGGACCCTTATATGCTCTTCGACCATCAGACGCGGCCAGAATGGCGAGACAAGATCCCGGCCGTTGTGCACCTTGACGGATCTGCACGATTGCAGACCGTTGGCAGAACATCGGGGCATAAGGTTGCTGAGTTGCTCATTGAATATGAGAAACTCACAGGCATCCCGCTGCTTTGCAATACAAGCGCCAACCATCATGGACGTGGCTTTTTCCCCGATGTCGCAGCCGCCTGCGAATGGGGACGCATCGAACAGATCTGGTGCGATGGTCTGCTGTGGAGCAGAAGGCCAGCAACAGAAGCGTCGTTGTCTGATCGACCAGCCGAGATGGACGCATGTCGAGCGTAGCGATCGACCTTGCCGCTGTACACAAATCGTATCGCGGGAAAGTCGTTGTCAACGGGCTAACGTTCAGTGTTGCGGCGGGAGAGTGCTTCGGTCTGCTTGGACCGAACGGCGCGGGCAAAAGCACCATCGTGCGTATGATCCTCGGCATGGTGCCGCCGGACTCTGGCAAGATCGCGGTGCTCGGCAAGCAAGTGCCGGTACAGGCTCGCCTGGCACGCGCAGGCGTGGGCGTGGTCCCGCAGTTTGACAATCTCGAGAACGAGTTCACCGTACGCGAGAACTTACTGGTGTTCGGGCGCTATTTCGGTTTAAGCGCGCGTGAAATCGAGGCGGTTACTCCATCACTGCTCGATTTTGCCCGCCTCGAGATCAAAGCGGATACGCGCGTTTCCGAGTTATCAGGCGGCATGAAGCGGCGGTTGGTGCTGGCACGTGCGCTGATCAACGATCCGCAACTGCTCGTGATGGACGAGCCAACGACCGGGCTCGACCCGCATGCCCGCCATTTGATTTGGGAACGACTACGATCGCTACTTGCGCGTGGCAAGACGATCCTGCTGACCACTCACTTTATGGAAGAGGCTGAGCGGTTGTGCGACAGGCTGTGCGTGCTTGAAGAAGGACGCAAGATCGCCGAAGGCGAGCCTCACGCGCTGATCAATGAACAGATTGGCTGTGACGTCATGGAGATCTATGGCGGAAACCCGCAGGAATCCATTGAGCTGATCAGGCCCTACGCACAACGCATCGAGCAGAGCGGCGAGACTATTTTTTGCTATGCACCAGATCTGGAGCAGGTGCGTAAGCAGTTGCGGGGGCGGGCGGGTTTGCGCCTTCTGGAGCGTCCGCCGAACCTCGAGGATGTGTTCTTGCGACTTACCGGACGCGAGATAGAGATATGATGAGAATGACTTATAGCGCGGCCATGCCGGCCAATGCGGTTAACTGGGTCGCAGTATGGCGTCGCAACTATTTGGCATGGAGGAAGATTGCGCTTGCATCGCTTCTTGGCAATCTCGCCGATCCTATGACCAATCTACTTGGTCTTGGCTTTGGCCTCGGGCTGATTGTCGGCCGCGTGAACGGGACTTCATATATCGATTTCCTGGTCGGGGGCATGGTTGCGACCAGCGCGATGACTTCCGCAAGCTTCGAAACCATTTACGCCACATTCGCCCGCATGCACACCCAACGAACCTGGGAGGCAATGCTGTGCACACAGCTCACGCTCGGCGACATCCTGCTTGGTGAAGTGGCATGGGCAGCCAGCAAGGCGGTGCTGGCTGGCACAGGAATTACGATCGTTGCCGCGGGAATGGGTTATGCGGCATGGCCCTCCATGCTCTATGCGCTACCCGCAATCGCTCTCACCGGGTTCGTCTTCGCGAGCTTGGCGATGGTGATCGTGTCGCTAGCGCCTAGCTACGACTATTTCGTGTTCTACCAAACCCTCGTCCTAACACCCATGGTGTTCCTGTGCGGCGCGGTATTCCCGATCAGCCAGTTGCCGGCCGCCTTCCAGATCGTAGCAGGCATCTTACCCCTGGAGCATTCGATTGAGCTCATTCGTCCGGCGATGCTTGGCCGGCCGGCCGCCAGCGTCGGAATCCATATTGGCGCACTCTGCATTTACGCGGTCTTGCCGTTCTTGCTGTCGATTGCGCTTCTTCTCCGACGCCTCATGCGCTGAGCGGGGGGCGTGGCGAATCTGATGAACGCGAGAGCCCGAACTGTGGAGATCCGGCAAGGTCGCATCTCGCTTAGGCTGTTCATGTCGGGCTGGTGCATGCAGCAGAGATCGGTTGTGAGGCTGCTGGTACCAACTGAGTCCTCTTACAATAAACGGAGAGTATGATGCTGTGTCTCGGCGTGAGCGGCGGACTAGATCGGGTTTATGAATGTCGACCCGAGCTTCCAAACACATTTCTGCACGACGGCGCCGCGGTGCTCGTGCGCGACGGACGTGTGATAGCGGCCGTCGAAGAAGAGCGACTCAACCGGGTCAAACATTCTAATAAATTTCCGAGCCAGTCCATCCAATACTGCCTGGAAGCTGCAGGTGTTGAACTGAAAGACGTCGATCGGATCGCGTTCTATGCGACCGAGGCCTACTGCAATGCTATGCTGGAGCGCTTGTTTGTTTCGCAGCCGTCGGACGCTATTCCTATGGATGCCAGGCTTTTGCTGAGGACGATGCTGGGGCAAGAGTTCGGCATCGAAGTTGATCCGTCCCGCATCTCGTTCGTAAGTCATCACCAGGCGCACGCTGTTAGTGCGTTTGCAATGTCTGGATTTGAGCAAAGTCTGGTGCTTGCAATCGACGGCGGTGGTGATTTTCTTTCTGGTCTCGTGGCCATCGGGTCCGGAACCGAAGTTAACCTACTCCAGAGCTTCCCGGAGAGTAACTCATTGGGGTTGTTTTATCTCGAGACGATCCGGTATCTCGGCTATAGCTTGTTCGATGAGTACAAGGTCATGGGACTTGCTCCTTATGGTGACCCCGCGCCCTATCGCAATCTCTTTGAGCAGTTCTACGAGCTTTCTGAGAACGGGTGCTACCGGCTCTACCTGGATCGCATCGGTCCTGCGTTGGTCCGCAATATTCAGGTCCGGCGAAAAGGAATGCCATTCACCCAACAGCATCGCGATGTCAGCGCTTCGCTGCAGGAAGCGCTTGAGCGGATCGTGTTCCACATACTTAAACATTATCGAGAAGCCACAGGCATGAACCGGCTGTGCTTGGCTGGCGGAGTGGCCCACAACTGCACCGTGAATGGTAAGCTACTTTATTCAGGGCTCTTCGACGACATTTTCGTGCAGCCGGCGGCCCACGACGCCGGTTGCGCACTAGGCGCCGCGCTGATGGCGTCTCTCGAGGGTGGTCGACCCGCGCCGCGCGAGCGGCTCCAGGACGTCTATTGGGGTCCCGATCTCGGTACCGAGCATGCCATTGAACAGGAACTGAATGCGTGGGCCGGGCACCTCGACATTGAGCGAAGCGATGATGTGTCGGGCAGAGCCGCCGATTGGATGGCAAGCGGCGCAGTGATCGGTTGGGTGCAGGGTCGATCGGAGTTCGGACCACGTGCCCTGGGTAACCGCAGTATTCTCGCCGATCCCCGACCTGCAGCTAACAAGGACCGCATAAACGCGATGGTCAAGAAGCGCGAGGGATACCGACCATTTGCGCCTTCCGTGTTGGAGGAGGATGCACCAGAATATTTCGATCTCCCGGCCAGTGAGACGGAATTTCCATTCATGAACTTCGTAGTTCGCGTGCGCGATTCCAAGCGCGACTCGCTGGGCGCCATTACGCATGTTGATGGCACTGCACGGCTACAGACAGTGTCGCGCAAGTCAAATCCGACCTACTGGAGCCTTATCGACGAGTTCAAAAAACGGACGGGCATTCCGGTTCTGCTCAATACCTCGTTTAACAATAACGCCGAACCGATCGTAGATTCGGTTGCAGACGCCGTCGCCACATTTCTGACCACCGAGCTCGATGCCCTCGTAGTTGGTCCGTTTTTAGTCAAAAAGCGGGCGGTAACGCTAGAGGACTGGACTTCGCTCGCGGTTTCATTGCCGCCTTATGTATCTCTGTATCGCGTCCGCGCTCATACAGCGCGGGATCGGCAAGAGACGGTATGCGAGATCCGCACCGCGTTTTCTGGCGGCGGGACAGTGCGTATCTCAGGAGTGTTGTTCGATCTGCTGATGCGGATCAAGGGCGAATCCGTCCTCCGCGACCTCTTCGATTCGATGATGATGGACCACGCCGAGCGCGAAACTCTCGTCGAAGAACTGAGAGGCCTGTGGGAGCAACGCCGCGTCCGCCTACATCCTCCCTCAAGCGTCATTCACTTGAAGAGTGAGTCCCATCAGATGACAGAGCAAGCTTAAAGCGGGCCCAATATAGTGGAGAACCTTGCAATATAATCTTCAGGGCTCAAAGGAGAGCGTATTCCGGCAATACGCTTCCCAGGCGAGAGGAGCCGACCGACGCGCGCTCTATCAAATGCCATAGCGTTCGAGCGGATTGCCACTCGGCCCGGCCCTAAGCAGGTTTGAAGGTTAGTGCAAGGCCGCGCCCAATGCGATGAGGGGCTGGAGCCTAAAGTTAAGGCGACCTTGCTGATCGATCGGGTACGTTGCGACGAGGAAAGTTAAAATGCTTGTTGGTGTTACGAAGGAAAGGTTCGTTGTTTCTCGACGACGTACTGGTCTCGGCGACTGCCTGTGGTCACTCGCGGCAGCCTGGCAGTACGCCAAGCGGACAGGACGTACACTGGTTATCGATTGGCGCGGCTCTTGCTATCTCGATCAACCCTTTACCAACGCTTTTCGAGTGTTTTTCGAATCGGTTCATGACATCGCCGGCGTACGTGTGATCTGCGATGATCGGGTCAACTCCCTTTCTCTTCCCGGGCCGTTTTTTCCAACCTGGTGGAATCGACCATCCATCGATTGCGTTTATCGACCGGACGAACAGATATTCCGAGAACGCGACGAGCTGAGGCAGCTCTTCGAGGCCAAAGATGATACTCACGCCAATACCGTGGTGTGTGATGCTTGTTTGATGTGGGCTTGCGATCAGGACGCCGAGCGACAGATATTTCGTAGCATCAAACTGCGGTCTGAAATTCAAGCTCGGATCGATGCGATACATCGCGAGCACTTTGAGGGTCGCAGCGTAATCGGCGTTCATGTTCGACACGGAAATGGCGAAGATATCATGGGGCACAGGCCATACTGGGCCGATCCGGAGCTTGCCGTTCGGCAGGTATGCACTGCCATCCAAAAGGCAAAAGCATTGCCCCATGCAAAACCCACGCGGGTCTTTTTATGCACCGACAGCCCGAAGGTTTTGGATCAGGTCTCGGCTAGGTTCCCAGACATCTTCACGATCTCAAAACGCTTTCAGGCCGATCAAGCAGGCCCGTTACACAGTGCCGAATTGGGAGCGGACGGGGGATCGTCGGCTCTCATCGAGATGTACCTTCTCGGACGATGCGATACCGTGATTCGCTTTCCGCCAACCAGCGCCTTTACCCGCTATGCCCGACTTGTTGCCCCGCGCAGCATCGAGTTCGATTTGAATGATCCGACCCGCCTAATCCTGATTGACGAGCCGCCCAAGGATTACCCGGTCGCCTAAACCACATAGCATATTCTCGCCGATCCTACGACGATGTCTCATGAGCTTGTTGGCTCCGTCGATGAAGTGTTTTCCCGCCGAGCCGGGTCGGCTGTCCTATGGGGAGACTTAGCGTCGACAAACGGGCTTGCTGGTGAAGGGCCAAGGAGCCCTGGAGCGAGTGCGCCTCTAGATCACTTCATGAAGTCAAAGGTTGCAAAACCCCGGAGCGAAGCTTGCTCATATTGTGTCGTCTGTGGGATGGCTAACGGATAAATCGGACGTATTAGGCTGCCACGTCTGATTCCTGATCCCGCTGAAGGACGCCAAGACAATTTACCCTTTTGGAGCCGATCTGCACGCTTACATTTAAGCTGCCGTTCTCGATGGCCACAGCCTCCTGGCAGTCAAGAGCCCGGTTTGGAGCAAGAGAGAGGGCAAATTGAAAGGCATCCGGCCGCAGCCTCATTCTCAGATCACCGCGGCGAAATCTTGCAGCCTCGTTTCCTGCGCATCGGAGGCTCTCTGCCATCGATGCTCCAGCGGACGTGATGCTCGTCGGCTCGCAAACAAATTGTCAGCCTTTGCATGTTTTGAAGCATTTCCGACAACGCGCACGATTGTCCAGGTTGCGCTCATACGAAACGAGGCGGGCGCACGTGTCCCCGATGGGACCTTTCAAGCGAAGAGCGGATACACCGCGGTTACTGCTGTTCGGAACGGCACGCGCCACATGTCCGGAAGGTGCTAAGTTGTTTGCGCGGCGTGACACTGCGTCGCAATCATGTCAGCTTTCTCCCTATCGCATTGGTCCAAATCCTGCACGCCTTTGGCGAGAGTGAATGCCACCAGGGCGAACGGGGAGAGTCGCTCATTTGTCGAATGTCAGACCGCGATGAACATGGACGCCGACATCTATTGTTGTGGCTTTGATTGTGCGTGGAGCATCTGCAGAAGATCATAGCCACAAGGCGGATCGCGCGAATGGAAAGCTGATCTTTGTTTTGGAGTTAAGACCAAGTCACGCAAGTTCTTTGTGCTGACGTAGAACAGATGTGGTCGGATGCGTAGACGCGGTAGAAATTGCTGCTCTGCTTTGCTGGCTCGACGTCGGTCGTATTTCAACGGAGTTCCCACAGAATCTTTTTAGAGGAGCATGAAGCAAATGAAAGCTTGTTTATCATCGTGCCATGAACAAGTGTTATCTCCTGGCGCCGTTAGTGTAAGCGCGAGATCGAGAGTGAGATGCAAGACGATGTTTCGAAGTGCGAACTAACTGCAAGCAAAGAGAGCAAGGGCGGCGTCGAACTTGTCAAGGTGCAGAGTGAGTCCGAATGCGAATGGCACGGCCCTGAAGAAGGCTCGAACGATCCCGTGGTCTTGCCGGTGAACGAAATTGCGCTCAGAGGAGTGTTCGAAATATCGAACATGCTCGCCAGTCCTTCGCGACTCGAAGTCGCGCTGGCAAACGTCATCGATTTGCTGCAGTCGTCTTTGCAGATGCGGCACGGTGTCGTGTCTCTCCTAGCGGACGATGACGAACCCGAGATTGCGGTTGGCGCTGGGTGGAGCGAAGGAAGCGATGAACGCTACCGCATGCGCCTACCGCAAATGGCGATTGAGGAGATTGTGACAACGGGCATGCCGTTTGTCGCTGAAGACATCGCCAAGCATCCCGCATTTAGCGCAGCTGACCTGGATGTGCTCGGTGCGTCCGACCACATGCGATTATCGTTCATTGGGGTTCCCATAAGCATTGATGAAAAGGTCGTTGGCACCCTATCTATTGAGCGTGTGCCCGACCTGGACTCGATGTTCCCACTCGATTGCGATGTCAGGCTACTCACCATGATCGCAAACCTGATTGGACAGGCGGTGAAGCTCCATCGCTTGGTCGCGCGCGACCGCAAGCGCCTCATGGCGGAGAGCTACCGGTGGCAGAAGGAGCTACTCGAATTCAAGCAGCCAGCGCGTGAGCGTAAAAAGGTTCACATCGATGGTATTATCGGTACCAGTCCGGCACTCCGCGGGTTGCTCGACAAGATCGCGGTGGTAGCCAGGTCAAATGCCACGGTTCTGCTCCGAGGTGAATCAGGCACCGGCAAGGAGCTGGTGGCCAAGGCAATTCACGAGCTATCCCCGCGTGCAAAACGGCCGTTCATCAAAATGAACTGCGCGGCGCTGCCCGAGACCGTCCTGGAATCCGAATTGTTCGGCCATGAAAAAGGAGCCTTTACCGGCGCCCTTAATTCGCGCAAAGGGCGCTTCGAACTAGCCGACAAGGGAACCCTTTTTCTAGACGAGATTGGCGAGATCTCAGGGGCTTTTCAGGCGAAGTTGTTGCGGGTTCTTCAGGAGCAAGAGTTTGAGCGGGTGGGTAGCGGCCACACGATGAAAGTTGACGTCCGAGTGATTGCTGCAACCAACAAGGACCTGGAAGGGGCGGTCACAAAGAACGAGTTTCGCGCTGATCTCTATTATCGTATTAGCGTAGTTCCGTTGATGCTGCCTCCCTTGCGCGAAAGGCGCAGCGATATTCCGCTGCTTGCCGCTGAGTTTCTCAAGAACTTCAACTGCAAGAACAGTCGTACATTGACGTTCGATCAGAGTGCCTTAGACGTGCTAATGAATTGCGGATTTCCAGGCAATGTGCGTGAACTCGAGAATTGCGTGCAACGGACGGCTACACTGGCGCCGGGGCCATTCATCGTCAGGAACGATTTTGCCTGCTGCCATGGTCAATGCCTTTCCGCGCTGCTGTGGAAGAGCGGATTGGATGAAGCGAAGCCTCGGGCCGCGCTGATCGGTGAGTTAACCCCCACGGCAGTTACGCCAACACCTGAGGCAGCAACGCCGGTTGCGGTCCTGGGTCCGCCTGTCGCGGCTGAGCCGGTCGATGGAGGCATCCTGAGCGGTGGCAAGCTGACGGATCGCGAGCGCCTCATTGCTGCCATGGAGAAAGCTGGCTGGGTGCAGGCAAAGGCGGCGCGCCTACTCGGACTCACACCGCGCCAAATCGGATACGCACTGAGGAAATATTGCATCGAAATTAAGCGCCTGTGAGTCGCTTCTGAACCTGGTCGACAGGCTTGGTACGCGAGACACTGGCCGGCCGGCGGCATACCAAGTGCCAATCGGGTGCACAATGACGGGGCGCATCTTTATGCTTACCTACAATACTTCAACGACGGAGTATGTGCGACGATTGGTCGGTTTCGCGAGCTGCGACAGGAGGCGCTCAAGGTAATGCAAGTTGGGTGCGTCGTACGGCGGCAGTCGCACTTGCGGTCGACTTCGCGGCCTCCATTGAGGCGGCATTATAGTCCATTATAGTTCGGGCCGCCGTCCAAGTTCTGTACGCAAATTCCAGATCGCGTTGTTTGCCAGATGAAGCACGTTTTTCTCACCCATTTTCAATGAACGTTCAAGGTGGAGACGTAGCCGAGCGCGCAGCAATGCCTCGGCATTATGGGTCAGGAATGGGTCTTTCTCTACGAAACGCCATGATTTCTCAAATGCCACGCTCACTAGAGCGTCCAATGTTTGCTTCTGTTGTGAAGACGTTTGATCCATGAATGAAAACTCCAACAAAATATCCTTTCAGCAGGGCGTGCTGCTGAAGAATTGGGAGGTCGAAGACTGACGCTTGGATGCTCAAAAGAGCCGCAGTCATTCAGCTCACGTTATTGCATGTTGATGCGTTGATCGGAGCCTATACATGCGTTTGTTGAAGCCATGATGACTAGTTGGAGCTTTTGGATTTCATGTAATTCGGTATTTTAGTATTCTGAAAGTGAAATTGATGCGTCCTTCAAGACAGGCGTGGCGCCCCTTTTCGCGAAGCGTCGGCAGTTGTACGGGCTGAGCACTCTTGCAGCTTTATAACAAATTCAAGCAACAGACTCAGCGGGACAGAAGTCGAGAAGCCCAGAGGATCTTTGCCCGGGTGCGGCTGTGGTTGCTAGCGAAGTAAGTTTGCGTAGACACACACAGCACTCGAAGTTCGATCGGCGACGTCGTTGGCGGATTAGGTACGTAATTATCGCCGCCTAACAACAGCCGACAACGAGAAAGATTGAGTTCACCATACTTCACCTTCAGAGTGAGCTCGGGTGAGCCGTTGCAAGAATCAAGGTGAGTTGGATCTTGCGATGGAACAACCGCTTGTCTGTTCGCAGCGCGCGCATCTTGGAAAATCTTAACGATTCTGAGCTGCACGTCTAATTTGGCCGAGTTTCCTTACCTCTCAGGACCACTCTGGCTGCGTTGTGGCGTGCTTCGAGCACTTGGTCTTCAGTCATGAATCCGGCTTCGACCAGGTTATCCAGTACCGCATTAGCGCGAGCCTGCGCGGCCGTTCGGTCGATGTGAGCGGTCGGCGCGTTGATCAGGCCGACCAGCGTCGCAGCTTCAGCGAAAGTGATATCGCGGGCAGGCTTATTGAAGTAAAAACGCGACGCACCGTCAACGCCGAGAATGCCGCCGCCCATATCAACACAGTTTAGATAAAGTTTCAGAATTTCATCTTTGGTCAGATTCCATTCAAGCCAAACCGCAAGCAATGCCTGTTTGATGGGGTGTCCAATGCCGCGCCCGGCATTCAAAAGAAAAGTCCGGGCGAGTTGCTGGCTTATGGAGGAACCATCCTGGTCGCGGACGCCGTTCTGCCCCCCCAGCAGCAGTACGCGGAGAGCTCGTGGGATATCGATCCCGACGTGGTCATAAAAATGGCGGTCCTCGGTTGCGAGCGCAGCCTTGATTAGCGCGTCGGGAAAATCCCCAAGAGGAATCGGCACGCCGCGGCCAATCCCCCCGCCAACCATCGCATCGTTCAACTGGCCGAGAAGACAAGCCGTGACATCGGAGGCCTTCAAACACTCCTCTTGAGAGCGGGTGCGAGTAGTCGAAATGGCAAGCGCCAGCAACAGGAGCAGCCCGCCGAAAGCGAGCGTCAGGACTTCGGAAGCAGGTTCGAGAAGGAGCCAGCGCTGCCACCGGCCGAACGAGATGCCGTCAACTAGCCTTGAGTATCGGTGGTATAATTCCCGCAACTGCCTTGCGCAGGAGAGTAGAGCCGAGTCGGAAGGTCGTGCCCCCGGTGGTGGTGTAGCTCGGTAGAGCAAAGCCGCCCGGACGCGCGCCTCAACTAGCGCCGTAGCGGGCGGGCGGCTTTACGGTGGTCACCGGCAGTTCTCCGGTAGGATCGGGTTGCGACACGCCAACGCAACCGAGGAACCACCGATGACCGACGATATGATGAACCTGCGCACGCTCGTGGAGAAGACCCCTGATGCCGATCTCTTGCGCGAGATGATCGGCTTTGCCGCCCAGCGGCTGATGGAGCTGGAAGTCGAAGGCCAAACCGGTGCAGCCTACGGCGAGAAGAACCCCGAGCGTCTGGCCCAGCGCAACGGCTACCGCGACCGGACCTGGGAGACCCGGGCCGGCACAGTCGAGCTGCGCATCCCCAAGCTGCGCAAAGGCTCCTATTTCCCGGGCTTCCTGGAGCCACGCCGGATGGCCGAGAAGGCGCTCACTGCCGTGGTTCAGGAAGCCTATGTGCAAGGCGTTTCGACCCGCTCGGTCGACGATCTGGTGCAGGCGATGGGGATGAGCGGCATCTCCAAGAGCCAGGTAAGCCGGCTCTGCGCGGAGATCGACGACAAGGTGAAGGCCTTTCTCGCCCGTCCGATCGAGGGCGACTGGCCGTATCTGTGGATCGATGCCACCTACGTGAAGGTGCGCCAGAACGGGCGCATCGTCTCGGTCGCGGTGATCATCGCGGTCGGCGTCAACAGCGATGGCCGGCGCGAGGTGCTCGGCATGGATATCGGCCCGTCCGAGGCCGAGACGTTCTGGACCGCGTTCCTGCGCAAACTCGCCCGCCGGGGCCTGCGCGGCGTCAAGCTGGTCGTCTCCGATGCCCATGAGGGCATCAAGGCCACCGTGACCAAGGTGCTCAATGCCAGCTGGCAACGCTGCCGCGTGCACTTCATGCGCAATGCATTGGCCCATGCCGGCAAGAGCGGCCGCCGCGTCGTCTCCGCCTTCATTGCCACGGCATTCGCCCAGGACGATGCCGAGGCCGCACAAGTACAGTGGCGGAAGGTCGCCGACCAGCTTCGCCCCAAGCTTCCCAAGCTTGCCGGTTTCCTCGACGAGGCCGAGACCGATGTGCTCGCCTATATGACGTTCCCGCCGCAACACCGGACCAAGCTGCACTCGACCAACCCGATCGAGCGCCTCAACGGCGAGATCAAGCGCCGCACCGAGGTCGTCGGCATCTTCCCCAATGAAGACGCCATCGTCCGCCTCATCGGCGCGATCCTGCTCGAGCAAAATGATGAATGGGCCGTCCAGCGCGCCCGCTATATGACGCTGGAAACCATCGCGCCGTTGAGCGATGATCCCACTGTCAGCCTTCCGGCGATCGCCAGCTGACCTGCCCGGCTCTTGCCGGCGAACGCGGTCTCCCGCCGCCAGCTACACCACGCAACGGGACACGATCGAGTCGGAAGGCGGTTTCCGATCGGACAAGCAATGTCGGATGGTGGGTCCCTCGGGTGGTTGAATCTGAATCACGTGGATCTTTCAGGTTTGGGTAAATGGGCGTCGGGAGACGGCGACCAAGGCGCCTTTCGGAAGTGCTGCGGCGCAACTCAGGACATTTGCATGTCTCAGCTACCCGCTACTTCCATTTGGCGCGGAGGCAGAGGCCACCGCGCTGTTCAGATAAGCGGGCCGCCATCTGTCGCGGCGACTGACCTTTGCTGCGCGAGTGCGAACTCATCAACACACGGCCCGATTCTATGAACGTCACGCCAGCCAGCGGCAATGATATTTCGAGCGGCCCCAGGATGAGAGGGGAATCGGGTCGTGCACGTCAGTCTTACTTCAGATCGACACACCTTTCGAAAGTCCAATTGTCGGTCGCAATGACGATCTGTCGCTACCCCTGGAAAGCTGCTGAGCGTTCGCTTTCTTTGCTTGCCGTAGTCCGCGAGCTATATCGAAGCAGATGATGTTTTGAACGGGTATCGAGTAGTCTCCGGCCGTCTCATGTGCATTCTGCTCTGCAATTCTTCAAGCAACCTCGGCCGACTTCATACCGAGCAAGTGTGGCGCCTTCGCGCGCTTGTTGAAGCGACAAATCGACAAGACCTGACATCTTTCGCGCGTGTGTCAACTTCCGTCCCGAAAACTCGGTGATGACTCGTGACACACAACTTAAGTCGATCTGATCCTTGGCTCGACGATGGTTGATTCGCCGACTATGCAAAATGCCCGAGGCAACGGCTGCCCGGAATATTGCTCTTCCCCGTGTCAAAACGCGATCGCTGCAAAACTGAGATGCCCGCTGGTTCTTTTGACGCATGCGGGCGACCACCGCGCGCGGATGAAGCGTATGAGGGCGAGGGCGCAGGCAGCATGCGACCACGCCAAGAGTGGGGTCATCAGTCGCCGAAATCCTTTTTATCTAATCGAGAATCCAGTCTTTTGAGTATAGCGTGCTGAACCTTGCCCAGTGCCGTTCTAGGCAATTCCTCCGTAAAGAGAATTTCGCGCGGAGCCTTGAAGCGCGCAAGATGCAATCGCACATGCGTTATGAGTGTTCCCGCGTCTATACGGGATCCGGGCCGCCTGATCACATAGGCTATCGGCACCTCATCCCATTGGGGATCGGGTCGACCGATCACAGCGCATTCCGCAACATCAGGATGCTCCAAAAGTACGCGCTCGACCTCCGCCGGATAGATGTTTTCTCCACCGGAAATGATCAGGTTTTTCTTACGGTCATGGACCCAGAAGTATCCGTCGGCGTCGCGACGGGCGATGTCGCCCGTACGGTACCACCCGTCATGCATAGCCTCGCGCGTGGCGGGAAGATTGCCCCAATATTCCTGCAAAACGTTGGGCCCGCGTACAACGATCTCACCGGGAGTCCCTGCGGGCGGCTCATTACCGGCATCATCCATGACAACAGCTTCACAGCATAGCCCGGGCAGGCCGGTCGAGCCCTTCCGCGAAAGGTCTCCGCCAAGCCTTGTATAAATCGCAATGGGGCTCGTCTCCGTGGAGCCGTAAACCTGGAGGACCGGCACGCGGCGGGCAACCAGGCGATCAACCAAATACTGCGGCACCGTCGTTGAGCCGACGGAAATCGCCTTCAGTGATGAAAGATCGGTACTGGACCACGTGAGATCGTCGGTCAAGGCCTGGATGGTCGCAGGCACCAGGACGGTCAAAGTGGGGCGGTCATCTTTTAGCGCGGCAAGGGTAGCCTCAGTCGTAAAGCGCGGATGGATCGTGACAGTCGCGCCGAGATGTAGTGCAGGCGTCGTCTGAATGTTGAGCCCACCGACGTGGAATAACGGCAAGACGGTCAGCACATGATCGTCGGGTGTCAGGGCGTGCATGTGTTGACTCATCACGCCATTCCAGAGCAAGGCCTCCTGGCGCAGCACCGCTCCCTTCGGCCGGCCAGTGGTGCCTGACGTGTAGACGATCAGAAGTGGGTCGGCCAGGCCTGCGCAGGAATCGCAGCTGTCTCCCGCTGTTTGATCCAACAAGCCTTCCCATGTGCACGCACTGCAAGACGCAAAGCCGAAGCCTACGGTTGCAATATCGGGCAGTGTATCCAACAAAATCGGCAGAACCGCTTCGAAAGCCTGCTCAAGGACCAGAACCTTAGCACCAACGTTGGACAGGATGAAAAGCTGCTCGGCCACCGCCAATCGCCAATTCAACGGAACCAATATCGCCCCGAGCCGGGCACAAGCGTAGAGGAGAACTAGATATTCGGGGCGGTTGAGGCTCAGGATGGCGACGCGGTCGCCTCTCTTGACGCCAAACGCACTTTGTAGAGCTTGTGCAGCCTGGCCGATGCGTCCATTAAGGTCGGCGTAACTTAAGGTGCGGCCCTCAAAATTGATCGCAGCTTTGGTAGGAGCGAACGCTGCATTGCGCTCAATCAATGTGGAGAGATTCACTTATCATTCCCTGTGTCGTAGGTCCCGAGACGGCTCGCCCTCATTCGCGGGGCCGATGCGTGTCAGCACCCGTTAAAGGACGTGACCGGTGTTACGCCGCTCAGGCGAATGCACCTAAACTGCATGCCAAAGTGTTCGAGCTGAGACGCAATCGTGCGAGTGAATTTGGCTATACCCGCGTTTGGGATCAGAGGTATTAGGCACACCTACAATTTCTAGATCCTCGCAACAGATCGACTCCAATTCCCGCCTTCGGACGACCTGTGTTCTGCGTCAAGACGACCATTGGGGGATCACGCTCATTTCGATATTGCGAAAAATCGTGTAATTCTGCCGAATCCACTGATGAAGTTCCGACGTAGGGTCCCTCTCATGGCGTAGATAGCCGGTGAAAGACAGGCCTAGTCGGCAGATGTAGTTATGTAGAAATACCGGCAGTGCCGCCAAACGGATGACGCGGCCCTGGTTCATGGCCTCGAACAAGTCGCCGCGGACGAAGAATTCGTTATGGACGGTGATCAGAATTTGCGTCGGAATCAGCCGCCGCAGCATTTCATGCGCACGGGCCGAGACACGGTCAGTATCCGCTACGAATAGCACGATTGGTACGACCCTTTGTTGTATCGCCTCGCTCAGGAAGCCGATCTCGCCACACATCTTGAAGAACTCGTCGAATGCGTGGAAGCCAAGGTCGATCACCTTGGCCACTCCGTCGTTTAGAACAAGTCGATCAACTAGCTGCATTTTGCCATAGGTATCCGTGACATCCGCTGTCTCTGTGATGGAAGGGAGATAGTCGAGCAAGGACGGCTCCCTTAGGTTGATGTCGAAGGAGAGCACCGCACCGTTCTTCAGCAGCAAGAATTCGCTCAAGAGCCGAGCAATCAGTGTCTTTCCGACCTGCGGGCTTGCAGAGCAGATGATGTAGACGGGGGTGGGCAAAATCGCCAAACCAGTGCGCATGGGTCCGCAAGCGGCTATCTTTCGCCCGCACGGGTCACCGACTTCGCGCCCGCGAGGTCTGTTAGGTTGATCCGGTCATACTCGCTCCAGACATTGGCAAGCCAGTGCCGTACGTAACCGCGCAACACAAACGAGAAGTTCGCGGCGTCCTCGTGTTGTCCCTTGTTCGCAACGAAATTGACGAACGGAACAGAGGCGACCTCGACCTGTTCATAGGCCATCTCGTTAAGTTTCGGGATGGTCAGATCAGTGGCGTCTTTGATGCGGTTGAAGTAGGAATTGTAGGTCGACTGATCCCACTGAAAGAACTGGGTGTCGTTGATGAAGTTCTTGACCAGGAAGTATTTTGCGCCCCCCATGAAATCGCTTGTTTCCGCGATCTCGTCTAGCGAGGCGATGGACGATCCCAACACATGAAACACGGCGAAGGTGAGTTGGCCAGATCGGGCGGCGTCCAAAAAGCCGATGTCTCGTAGGGACGCCAGGGCTGGTGACATCAGTCCGGCTCGAACGTCGATGACCGTGACGGACAGGCCCGAGTTCAGCGTATCGAAGATCTTCATCTGGTCCGCGGTTCTCGTCATGTCGACGATTTCGGTAATCGCAGGGTGAAAGCGCTTCAGTGTCCCGCGAGGCGACTCGGTATCGAATGCGCGGGTTTGCACATTATTCGCGCTAAAATAATCCAAAAGCGTGCGAGATACGGTCGTTTTTCCGACCCCGCCTTTGTCCGCGCCGACCACAATTACAACTGGCTTGCCCATAGAAGTCCTCTCAAGATGCTTGTTCTTCAATCCACGCGACCGCGAAGCGCGTCGTCTGTGTGTTTCCAGTCCTGCCTTCGACACTACGATGGCCAAAGGAGGAGATCGTCCGATTTTCGAAACATCGACAGACGCTATAGTCGCCGATGGTGCGATCCATTACGGTCAGGGAAGCGCGCGTAGCTCGGTTCATGTTGGAGTTTGTATGTTTTGATTGCCATCAGAACGTTCTCTTCAGTTGGGGATTACGGAAGCCATCATGGTAGATGGCCTTGCCGCGGCTAAGTTGATCAATCAATCGTCGTCTACGGCGAGCTTCAGCGAGTCAGGCGCGATGAATCGTCATGCCGGCACTCTTAAGAGCTTCGAGGATCTCGCATGCGACGCGCTGAGCGCCACCCTTGTGCTCGCCAATCAAGTGAGATGCCACGACTCCGGTGATGATGGCGTATGCTCTTTCGCGCTCGATCAACTCGTTCTCAACAAAGTCGCCGCAGGCTTTACAGGCGATCACAGGGCGACCGCTCCAGGGATCATGTGACACGTTTTGATCATTGGCATGACATTTCGGGCATTGCATGGGCGGGACTTCGGCAGGTGTCAGCTTGTTACTGGTTTCGGGTCGGTGGAAATAAGTGCGTTCCGCCGAAGGGAGTAGCGCGTCGGGTGGAGTGGAAAGCTCGACTAGAGTTGCAGCTCTCCGACGTGTGAAGTCAGCGTCAGCGCGACGGATCGTAGTCAAACTGTGCCCAACTCGCTGCGCGCGAACCGCAAGGCTACATTCGAAAGACACCGTAGTGGGGCGATTCGATTGGAGCATTAAGCGACGCGCTTAAGGCGATTGAGAGCGCGTTTCGGGTATCTACGGGATCAAGAATGCCGTCATCCCAAAGCTCCGAAGTCGCATAATAGGCGCTTGATCGCGCCCGATACTCCTTCATAATTGGTTCTCGAATGGCTGCCAGTTCTTGGTCCGACAAGCGCCCTCCTTCACGAGCCAATTGCTTTGCTTTGACATGGGTGAGTACGCCTGCCGCTTGCTCCGCGCCCATGGCCGAAATCTGCGATTGCGGCCAGGTAAACATAAAGCGGGGGTCGAACGCGCGACCCGCCATAGCGAATGTTCCTGCTCCGTGAGAGGCGTTGCAGATCACTGTAAGTTTGGGGACCGACGCTGCGGCAACGGCCATGATGAGGTTGGCGCCATTCTTGGTGATGCCATCATGTTCGTATTCTCGTCCGACCATAAAGCCAGTGGTATTCTGCAGGAAGAGCAATGGCGTTCGGTTCTTATCGCAGAGTTGGATGAAGTGAGCGCCCTTCAGAACACTGTGGTTCTGCAGCACGCCATTATTTGCAACAATCCCGATTTGATAACCTTGAAGACGCGCGAAACCGCATATCAGGCTTTGGTCATAGCTAGGCTGATACTCATGGAACCGGCTACCATCCACGAGGCGAGCGATGATCTCCAGAATGTCAAATTGAACGCGGGGATCTTTTGGAATAATGCCGTATAGCTCAGATGCGCCGTAGACGGGAAGCTCCGGAGCGGCCCGATTAACGGCTTCTTTCGTTGGACGCTTCATGTGAGCGACAATGTCCCGCGCGATGGCAATCGCATGCATTTCGCTTGTAGCGAGGTAGTCACTCGCTCCCGACACGCTCGTATGGATTTCAGCGCCACCGAGCTCTTCGGCTGATACCACTTCTCCGGTGGCGGCCTTTACGACCGGAGGTCCGCCGAGAAAGACGGCTCCATTCCCCCGCACGATGATGTTGTAATCGCTCAGCGTCGGAACGTAGGCACCTCCTGCAGTACAGTGGCCCATGACGATGGCTACCTGCGGCACTTCCATCTTTGAGAGAATTGATTGATTACGCAGGATTCGGCCTGCGTGGTAGCGATCTGCGAAGAATTCCGCTTGCAGAGGCAAGAAGCCGCCGGCGCAGTCGCAAAGATGCACCACCATAAGACGGTTCTCGATTGCAATGTCCAGCGCCCGCACAATTTTCTTGACGGATAACGGATACCAAGCGCCGCCCTTCACGCTGGCATCATCCGCGTGAACGATGACCTCGCGACCAGCAACAATGCCAACGCCGACAATCTGCCCTGCGCCTGGCACCTCACCATCGTAGGCCTTGTTGCCCGCGAGCGTTGATAGCTCGAGAAATGGAGTTTCTGGATCAAGCAGCGCATCGATCCGATCGCGAACGAAGAGCTTGTTTTGCTGCCGCAGACGCTTAAGGTCTCTCGCGGGTCGAGCGAAGCGAGCGGAACGCTGTCGTTCCTTCAGTTCGGCCGCAAGTCGTCGGTTATGGAGCTCGTTGAGACGAAATTCTTGCGACGTGGTGTCCACCCGAGAGACGATCCGCTGCATGTCAGCGCCCTTCCTCGGAAAACGTAACCAAAACCACGCCTCGCTCAAAGCTTTCGCCTACACCAAAGTGAATGCGCTCGATTACACCGCCACGAGGGGCACGTACGACAACTTCCAACTTCATACTCTCGACCACCATCAGCGTCGCGCCTGCGCAGACCACATCACCGTGGCAAACCGCGATCGCAATCACGACGCCGGGCATTGGCGCGCGGGCCACAAGATGACTTGCCTGCTCGTCCGAGCTCCCAAGTTCTCGCAATGGATCGCGGTATCGCAGGATGTGTGTCCTGCCACGGATATGCAGGTGAAGTGTGTCACCTTCGATTGCAAATCTGACCGGCACGGCCTCGCTTGCAATGACAAGGTGAGCGCTTCCGTCTAAATGATCTGAGAGTGCCACCGGCGCAATTACCTCATCGCCCAAGTGAAGGCGATAGTCGTGTTGGCCAGGTGAAAGCCACAATTCATAGTTCTCGTCATTGAGCCCAAAACAGTGCTTCACGTCAGTTTCTCCACTTGCCGAGCTCCGCGTGAAGCCTGGGCACGGCGTCTGCCGAATTCCGAACGCTCCTTGTCAGGAGTGCTCCGGCTGCCAAAATGGCGGGCAGGTCGCTTCCACATGGGCCTTTGGCCAGGTGCGGATGTTCATCGAGATAACCGGTATGGATCTGGCCGCTCAAAAATGTGTCGTCCATGAGCAGGCGGGCCAGAAAGTCGGCGTTCGTCTCGCAGCCAAGAAGAACTAGCTGTCGCATCGCATGTGCCGCCTTCAATGCGGCTTCACGGCGTGTAGTTGAATGTGCGACGACTTTTGCGAGCATCGAATCAAATGCGGGCGTGATCTGCTGACCTTGGACGATACCGCTATCGATGCGCACGCCGTCGCATTCTGGGTACTCCAACATGAGAATCTTGCCGGTGGTTGGCGCGTATTCGCGTTCAGGGGCTTCGGCGTATAGCCTCGCTTCAATTGCATGACCTTTGGAGACGATGTCGGATTGCGAAAATGTGAGTTCGTGCCCCGCGGCGATATGGAGCTGTTGGGCAACGAGATCGACGCCAGTGACCATTTCAGTCACGGGATGCTCGACTTGAAGCCGAGTATTCATCTCAAGGAAGTAGAACTCTTGTCCATCAAAGATAAATTCGACGGTTCCTGCATTTCGATAGTTGGCGCTACGAGCGATGCCGACCGCCATTTCACAGACCCGTTCCCGCAATTCTACGGATAGGGCAGGCGAAGGCGTCTCCTCGATGATCTTCTGAAAGCGGCGCTGTACCGAGCACTCGCGTTCGAACAGGTGGACGACATTTCCGAAGAAATCGCCTAGCACCTGCACTTCGATGTGGCGCGGTTTCTCAACATAGCGCTCCACGTACAGGCGGCTATCTCCGAAGTAGCGCAGCCCCTCGCGTCCAGCTTGAGCAATTGCGTCGTCGAGGGTGTCGAGATCGCGCACGATCCGCATGCCCTTGCCACCACCGCCTGCCGAAGGCTTCACCAGCAAAGGTAAGCCAAGGGCCCGAGCTCTGGATGCGAAGGTTTCCGGTTCGTCTTCTTCGATAACTGAGGGGCCTACCGGAAATCCGATCTGCTGAGCAAATCTCCGGGCGCGGATCTTATCACCCATCAGCTCGATGCTTTCGGGGGCTGGCCCGACGAATGCAATGCCGGTCCCTGCGACGGCTCTCGCAAAATCGGCGCTCTCCGACAAGAACCCATAGCCAGGATGCAACGCGCCGGCGTTAGCTCTGCGGGCGGCGGCGATGATTTGCTCGGCGTCAAGATAGGCAGCAATTGGGGAAGAGCCCTCGATCGCGATTGCTGTATCCGCCATGGCAACGGCTGGTGTGGCCGCATCCACATCGTGGTAGACGACAGCTGAACGTAAGCCCAACTGTCGCAAGGTCTTCAGGATACGGACGGCGATCTCGCCCCTGTTGGCGATCAGAACTGTATCGAATGGAAATTTCTGCATTCGCGCATTCGCTCTAACACAAATCGAGTCTTCGGCGTTTGAGAGCCGTCGGGTCTACGCGAGACCCTCGAGGCTATTTCTAGTCACGACGCGCTAGCCACGATCCTGTGGATCGGGACACGTGGCGCGATTGCGACACATTGGTTCGACCGTCATTTCGAGTCCGTCTTCACTTTTGTGCTGTCATGCGCCGACATCACGTACCGACACGGGTCACTTAAGCTGTTGAGCTTTGTTCTTAGACAAGCAGTGATTGCAGCGACATCCGGTATGGCGCCGCTACACAACCGAAACACATCCGGGGTGCACGCCCGTTTCTCCTCCTCCGTAGCCCCTCGATCTCGGGCCACAGCACCTAGAGAGCTCATCGCCACAAAAGCAATGAAAGCGGTCACATGCCGACCTGCTCTATAGCTTCGAGGAGAAAAAAGTAGCTGCCTTCGATTCACGATATCCTCTTGAGAGTGCTTGGCGCCGCACTGGCCTTCTTGTGAGTTTCAACGGTGCGTGTCTGAGAAAGTAGGGTAAAGGCTCGGATTGGCCGCACTTCCGGGAGGACGGCTGAACGCGCCGCCGGAACTCGGGTTTGAACCATCAGTCGGTTCACCGCGACGGAGAATGCATCCGAGGGTGGCTGATAAGGGACAATCGCTACTCGTCATGGATGCGAGTTAACTGCGCCCCACTATCGCCACCAAAAATGTTCTGTGTCGGACAGCCTCGTGGCGCATGGGAGCGTGCTGCATCATACCAAGTCGATTTGTGAGGAGGGGTACACGGTCCAAGGCGGCGTTGAGCGTCTGAAGGGACCCGAACTCTCTCACAATTGGCGAAAGGAGATGCGCTCAACTCCGGCGTCCCTGTGGTTCGGCCAAGATGGACCAAAAACGGCAGGCAATTCCACGCATGTAGGAGGTTTGGACCGTCATAGTGTCGTGCGGTGTAGATCTGAACAGGCTGAGACATCGGCCATCCTTGAACTCGTCAGAGGCGTCGGCCCGCCGGAGACCATCGCTACTTGTTCGAGATCGTACAATTTGACGTTACGTGCGGTTCAACCCCTCCGAGCCGGTTGTCCGATGAAATTTGTGAATTACTATGCCGGCGGCAGCCGCTCACGAGCGACTGTCTACAAATTTGCTTCACGGTAGACGGAAGAGACATTCGAAGCGGCTCGCCCGATGGCAGCGTACCGTGCAGATCCTGCGAAATCGCTCAGAGCTTGGGATTGTTCTGCCGCAAACGCGGCCAATAGGAGGTGTGCGGACTGCTGTTGGCCTACTCGGCTAGCGATTGCTGCGTCGCCAGTTGAAGGCGCTCAGGTTCGAAATGTGAGCAAGGTTGCAGCCGGGACTACTAGATCTGGTCAAGACGAGAAGAATAGCTTGAAACTCACGTAACGTCACATTGTAGGCGTGGATAGCGGAACACGAAAGGTGCGCGCCATGCCCCACATGCTACCAATTTACACGCTCGGTACAGAGCACAGCATCATCTTGCCCGGAGCTCATGATACCGTAGCCGACAAATGCGGCCGCTCTGAGGACGAGCAGGAGAGAGCACAAAACATATGGGCCTACTGCTTCTCACCTCAGGATCGAATCAAGTACATCCGCAAAAATCGACAGCAGTTTGAATTTCACGACTACCGTCAGATGATCGACGTTGTTCGGGGCCGCTGCTTTACCGGGTGCGCATCAGACCTGGTCAGCTGGCGCCGTCAAGTCAGGGTAAGTGCGTGGCGCTTCGCCTTATTGTTCTGCGTCGCCACGTGGATAGCTATTGTCCTTGCCGTGATTCGCGCGTTGAGTTGAACGGCCGCGGGCAGGGAAGCTGCGAGCAAACGGACCTTAATGAATGGGCTCGGATCCAGAGCGCGAGAAAGCTTGCGAGTGTTTGCGAAACCGAAACGATCGCTGCCAACAATGGATCAGGTGATCTCTGTGGATCAGCGGGCTCAGGCAGCGGTTAGGCGAAACAGCAGCTTCGATGAAGATCCAGCCATACCTGGCATTGGTTCGCCTGGCCGCGAATTCGGCGCGCGGGTGAGCGGATTAGACATTTGCGATGTGCTCGAGATCGCGGAAGTGTCGAGCCGTCCACGCGGAGGCGAATGCGGCTCGACGTCACTTCTTGTAAGAATCAGTTCTCTGTCTGGATCGCGTTATGGCGCGGCAGAGGAGGTGGATCGGCTATATCAGGCGGCAGCGACAAGGGCGGTAATCAACTTAATAAGAAGCTCCGGATCGGCTTGGTCAATAGATGCGCGTTCTAGAATGAGTTTGGCGATCTCGATCCGGTTAATTGGAGTTCGCATGCTTGGAGGTAATGCCAAGACGGCCCCATCAAAAAGCCGTCCCAGGGTAGAAAGTTGTTCCGGCTCGTACAGTGTTCCGTGTTTCTGTTCGAGACGATTTGCATTGCCTCTGTTCAGCGCACTACCGGCTCGCTCGTCGAGGTGTGAACACATGCCGAGCTTCGCCTTTACCAGCTCGCTTGTAAGCGCGTTGAGGAATCGGGTCGCTTCGAGCGCGCTCTCGTCCTCACAGATCAGTCTGGCAACCTCTTCAATTTGCGACTCAATGGTTTGTTTTAGATATTGAACGTGCGAATCGCATAAAGGAGGGTGATGAGCACATTCTCCTGAGGGTGACGCAGTGACGATATGTGTGGGAGCATCAGCCTTCAGTCTAACGGAAATTGAGTTGGTCAAAACTCGGAGAGGAAAAGCGAAAGATCGAATGAGTTGCGTAAAAAAACCAAACGTCATCTCCCGATAGGCTTGATTTAGGGGCTCCGCCGTCGTGGATTTACTGGACCCGTATACACTCATAGTCATGGCTGCCTCATGCATCGTTCTGGCACACGAATCTACCTTCACCGTGCTGACCTCCAGCGCGGCGTAGTTGCGGCTTGACAAGACACTGCTGGCAACCGTTCAAAAGGCCATTCTTGAGCCTTACCGTTGCGTAGGGGCCAACTAGGCTGCCCAGAGCAACTGACCTTAACAGTCGACGGTTAATCCTCACGACCTGCACTATCCCCCAGCTCAATCGCCGTTTTGACTAGCAGCCTTCATCAGGGTTGGTAAAATAGATTGTTATGATGGAGGCCATTCACCTCGTGGATAGAACACAGGGCCTATTGAGTCTTCCGGCCTCTCTCCGACCTGATGACTTCAGTGGACGCGTGCTGCGCGCTTGCCTGCCAAATTCGGGCCGCGACGGGGAGGGGCTGCGAGAACGACCGATTCATCAAATCATTCGTTCTATCCACCCGACCGTCTACGCGGCGACGTGGGTCTCCTTTGTCATTCTTGATCCTACAAGCTGACGCAGCGTACGTTTCAACCCCTTTCTGCGGGCTCGCATAAGTCATCTTAATCTGCCATGAGCGCATTTGCATCTTGAGGGTGAGCTGAGGCGGCGTTTTCGCGGGCATAGCACAGAAGCGAGATGTTGATCGGAATTGGCCGCAACGCGATCAACTTTGCCGCGCAGCCAATCAAATCCGGCAGATCTTTTCAACAAAAGTTGCCCACTTCAGAAGTGTTGCGGAAAACGGAGAGGATTGGAGAGAGGACAATTGAACCTATTCATTGCAGCTGCCTAGGTGCGATCGCTATCGGAAGCCTACAGCGCGCTTCTCAAGGACTCGTCGGTGATCACGCCATTCGCTTATCTCACGGTTAGCTTAAGTGTGGAGACAAGCTTCACAAGAAGCCGGACCGCTACAGCCGATGGCCTGCCACTGAAGTTTCATCCAGCGGCAATTAAAGTCTCGGAGTTTTTGCAGCGAGACCGAACTTTGGACCACCGAGAACTAGAGTTTTGCGCCTCTGATCACGCCGGCAGGCTGGTGGCGCCGACGTGGTTTTGCAGCAAAATCGGCGGCTGATTGCCGATCGCCCCGTGGGGCCGTTCCTCATTGTAGTATCTGCGCCAAGTCTCCACTTTTTCCTGGGCGTCCGCAAGGGACAGGAACCAGTGGGCGTTGAGGCATTCAGCTCGGAAGCGCCCGTTGAAGGCTTCGATGAAGGCGTTATCGGTCGGCTTGCCCGGCCGTGAGAAGTCCAACGTGACGCCGCGCTGGTAGGCCCACAGGTCAAGGTCGCGCGACACAAACTCGCTGCCTTGATCGACGCGGATCGTCGCCGGGAATCCCACTTCATTGCAAACCCTTTCCAGTATTGCCACGACATCGGTGCCGCGGAAGGTGAACCGCGGCTCCAGCGCCGGCGAGAAGCGGGAGAAAATGTCGATGATCGTAAGCACCCGGAGCTTGCCGCCGGTTGCCAATTGGTCATGGACAAAGTCCATCGCCCAGGTTTCATTGGCCCGCGTCGCCGGCCGACGGTCATCGCGTAGTTTGGCCTTGACCCGACGCTTGGGAGACTTGTTGCGCAATTGCAGGCCCAATTCGCGATAGATGCGGCGGGTCTTGTTCTGGCCGTGACGCCACCCCCTCACGGCGCAGCATCACGTGAACGCGGCGATAGCCGTAGCGTACACGGACATGGCAGATCTCCTTGATCCGAGTTTCCAGAGCCGCCTGGCCGGAGCGACGAGACTTGTAGTGGTAGGTCGACCGATCGAACTCGAGGGTCGCGCAGGCCTTGCGGATCGACACCTGCCACTCACCACAAACTTCGTCGACGAGCTTGCGCTTCCGACCAGGCTTCACAGCTTTCGGCGGATCACGTCCTGCAGCATCTCCTTGTCGAGCGACAGATCCGCCACCAGCTTCTTCAGCTTGGCGTTCTCGTCCTCAAGCTGCTTCAACCGGCGCATCTCGGTCGGCAGCAGTCCGTCGTACCTCTTCTTCCAGTTGAAATAGGTCGCCTGGCTGATCCCGGCCTTGCGGCAGATGTCCGCAACCGGGACCCCGTCATTGCCCTGCTTCAGGATAAACGCCTTCTGGACGTCCGAAAACTTCGAGGCCTTCATCGTCTTCCGCTCCTCCCAGCCGAGTGGATTTACGCAGCGCAAGACTCTAACCAAAAATGGTCCAGTTTTCCGGTCTCAGATCACCGACGCCGAGCAAAGTCGAGGCCGGGCGGTTGCGCGACGACGCCGAGCCTTCAAAGTGCGCTTGTGCCAGCTATCGCTTGGTAGGTTGCGCAGTATAGCTCTCGCCACAGTTTGGCACAGCAAACTGAGTGTTTGGCAGAGTTGAGCGTGGCTTCGCTCCGAGGACAAGTCGCGACATGAATCCAAGGCCGCCCACACTCCGGCGAACGCTTATCCCGATCACAACAATCGTGATGCAAAGCGCAATTGCGATAGCTATTCTAGCCGGAAAATTCCAAAGTTCTCCAAATTGGACGAGGTCCATGAGTCGAAAGAGGCTTGCTTGGATAAGGTAGAGAACCAACGTGCTCTGACCCAGCTCCACGGCGATAAAGCGAGCAATCCGACTTGAATGGGAAAACTGCCAGCATCGCAGCACCACCTCAAAGGCAACAGCAGAGGCAGCTGCAGAGCCAATGAACATCAGCAATACTTGCTTGGCCGACTGCACATCGTAGACCAGAACGAGATTGTTGTAGACATAGGTCTCCTTGCCCCAGGCAAGGAAGCATACGAGAGCCAGACCAGAGAGTAAGAAGAATAAAATCGATTTGTGACGTATAAGAGCGCTCGTCCGCCAGTCAGACCTGGCGAGTAGGAGTCCGAGGCAAAAAAACGGATAGGTGTACCTAATCAACGGAGCAATCGAAAATGTAACGGGCGCGAACGCGACTAGGACTGCAGATATGGATATGATCCTTGTCGAGCCCAGACCGGCGGCGCTGAGAAGCCCAACGAGAAGAAAAGAAGCAAAGTTTGCCCAAACGAACCAGTATGCGCCTGCCAATTCGCTTGGAAAGCCCAGCAGACCGCTTGGCAGAGCGGGCGTAAATGCGGCCAACTTAACTGCTTCCATGAGCGTGGACCAGAAGAGCGCGGGCAACAGTAACTGAATCGCGCGCTCCTGGACGCCCCGAGTAAAAGTTTTTTGCAAATGCGCGCCCGAGGAAAGATATCCGCTTATTCCCATAAAGAGAGGCATGTGAAACATGTAAATTGATTTGAAGTACGGCGAATACCAATACTGATTATCTCGGTACATGATATATTGTAAAAGATGGCCAACAATGACCAAAATAATGAGAATTCCTTTAGCGAAATCAAAACTCAGGTCTCTGTCGGGTGAGGTCGACCTGCGTTCTGTCGCGGCTGTTGCTGTTTGATCAGTCATCAAAGCTCTAACCATTTGTACGTGCCGGCGTCGTGCGCGGCGCGTTCCGAACTTTATGATTTCCATTCATCAAGGAAGAGGATCGCGGCTCTTGCGAGGGGCGACAGAGGCCGCAGAACGCTTTCATAACATTTAGGGTTCTCCGGATAAGCCCAGAGGGGCTCTCATAGCAATGGGTCCTTTGTCAATCCGGAACGTATACGGGTGGGCGGCTGATCGGATATTTATCGCACGGATCTCTGGTCCGGCTTGCCCTGCAAGAACACGTTCGGTGTTCCCCCAGACTGACCTAGCAGGGCTTTAGAAACTTGTGATCCTGCTCTTTCCGAGTCCAGAAAACGGGATTCGGCTCGTCGAGCGGCTTACGTTTAGTTGGTGGGTGTCATTGCTGTCGGCGCAGCTGCACGATTAGAATCGAGCTTGGGTCAGAGGGCATGCCGGCCAGATCGCCGGCCTTTCCAGATTATTAAGATGCTGTAGCCGTGCGATCTCGAGGTCGAATGAGAGTAGATGCATTATCCATAGTGTAGATGCGGCCCATTTACACAATCGATTTTACCAGTCCCGTAGGATCTTGCATAACGGAGGCCTCGGTTTGGAGAGGAGCCTTCGGTCTAATCTGAATGGTCATCGATCTTCGGCTGCGCGAGCAAACGTTCGGTATCCAGCGCGCATAAGGTCAGTGCTCGTTCGGTCTGCCTTGTTCGGTATCTCCGACTTTCGAAACCACGGGGCGTGGCGGAAGAACTGAGCGTTGTCACAAAATTAGATGCGAGCACGAAGTCGAGTTCGTTGAATGGTCTAATGGAACAGAAGAAAGAAATACGACATTTCGTTGGAAGCGGACATCGGCCTTCTGTGGCTAAGGTTAGCGGCGAATGCCATCGCCGCAAATGGACCGCCGGTAGCAGCCCTCTCTCTGCCGGCGGAAGCTGGCGCGATGTATAGCAGCGTCGCTCCTCCGAGACTGACTTCTGCCCGGCCACCAAAAGTGGCCGGGCTTCTTTTGCGGGCGGAATATGAGCGACAGCATAAAGGCGGAAGCCTCAATCAGGGTTCGCTTCATTCCGGCAGCAGCGGTGCACCTCTTGAGAGCCGGGCTGTTGCATCATGAATGATCCTCGGCACATCCGGCGATTCGCGAAGTTCATATTGGTAAATTATAGAACACCTAACAACGGGTCGATCTGTATCGACTGTCATCGACCGCTAGGTATCGGTTACTTGCGAGATATGTCCACGCGGCACGTCTATTGCGACTACAATTGCTATCGTCGTTGCCAGGAGAACAGACCAAGTATGTATCGGCTCGCGACCAAATGGAGCATCGATGGGCTCCGACATGGCTATCTGATTTACCTCGAAACTGTCGTGTCATTTGCGACAGTTGCGTGCTTGTATTCTGTCATGCTCGCCAAGGTCGCGCTGCGGTTCGGCGAGCCGAAATTGATGAATAGACCTCACGCGTAGAAACACATGAGAGTAACTGGTCCGACAGCGGGCGCGTCTAACTTAAATGTTAGCGCAGGCAATCGAGTGTCGCAAAACAGTGACGCGGAAGTGAGAGTCAACTTTTCAAAGATCGGGGGATATTGATCCGCATGTGCGGGATTATCGGCATTCTCGGGCGCCGGCCGGTTGCAGAGCAATTGGTGGAGTCGCTCAAGCGGCTTGAATATCGCGGTTACGATTCCGCGGGTGTGGCTACGCTCGAAGGCGATCACCTGGAGCGCCGCCGCGCCGAAGGCAAGCTGAAGAACCTCGAGGCGCGGCTGCGTGACAGGCCGCTGAAGGGGAGGAGCGGCATCGGCCACACCCGTTGGGCCACCCACGGCAAGCCGACCGAGCACAATGCCCATCCGCACACCACCGAGCGCGTCGCGGTCGTCCACAACGGCATCATCGAGAACTTCCGCGAGCTGCGTGAGGAGCTCGAAGCGAGGGGTACGGTGTTCCGCACCGAGACCGACACCGAGATCGTGCTGCACCTTGTCGACGATCTCTTAACGCGCGGCAACAAGCCGGTCGAGGCGGTGAAGCTCGCCTTGAGCCGGCTGCGCGGCGCGTTCGCGCTCGGCTTCATTTTCGCCGGCGAGGGCGATCTGATGATCGGCGCCCGCAACGGTCCGCCGCTGGCGGTCGGCTACGGCGATGGTGAGATGTTCCTGGGCTCGGACGCGATCGCGCTTGGCCCGTTCTCCGATACGATCAGCTATCTCGAGGACGGCGATTGGGTCGTGCTGACCCGCAACAGCGTTGCGATCTTCGACAAGGACGGCCGTGCCGCCCAGCGTGACAAGATTAAGCATGCGGCCCCGACCTCGCTGGTCGACAAGGCCAATTATCGCCACTTCATGGCGAAGGAGATTCACGAGCAGCCCGAGGTCGTCGGCCACACGCTGGCTCGCTATGTCGACATGGCTTCCGAGCGGGTGTCGTTGCCGGTGAGGCTGCCGTTCGAGTTCCGCGACATCCAGCGCATCACCATCACGGCCTGCGGCACGGCGAGCTACGCCGGCTATGTCGCAAAATACTGGCTCGAGCGAATAGCGCGCCTGCCGGTCGAGGTCGATGTCGCCTCCGAGTTCCGCTACCGCGAATCTCCCTTGCGCAAGGGCGATCTGGCGATCTTCATTTCGCAATCGGGCGAGACCGCTGACACGCTCGCCGCGCTCCGCTATGCCAAGGCCGAAGGCGCGCACACGCTCGCCGTCGTCAACGTGCCGACCTCGACGATCGCGCGCGAAAGTGAGACGGTGCTCCAGACGCTCGCCGGTCCCGAGATCGGCGTCGCGTCGACAAAAGCCTTCACCTGCCAGCTCATGGTGCTCGCCTCGCTCGCGGTCGTGGCCGGCAAGGCGCGCGGCGAATTGTCCGAGGAGGAGGAGACCAAGCTTGTGCACGGCCTGGTCGAGATCCCGCGCCTGATGGCAGACGCGCTGACCACCGAATTGCAGATCGAGAAACTGGCGCACAGGATCGCTAAGTCGCGCGACGTGCTCTATCTCGGCCGCGGCACCAGCTTCCCGCTCGCGCTCGAAGGCGCGCTGAAGCTGAAGGAGATCTCCTACATCCACGCCGAGGGCTATGCAGCCGGCGAGCTCAAGCATGGACCGATCGCGCTGATCGACGAGACCATGCCGGTGGTGGTGATTGCGCCCCATGATCGCGTGTTCGAGAAGACGGTCTCCAACATGCAGGAGGTCGCGGCCCGCGGCGGCAATATCATCCTGATGACGGACGCCAAAGGCGCGGCGGAGGCGACGGTCGATTCGCTCGCCACCATCATCATGCCTGACATGGCGGACGCCTTCACGCCGATGATCTATGCTATCCCGGTGCAACTACTCGCTTACCACACGGCCATTGTGATGGGCACCGATGTCGACCAGCCGCGCAACCTCGCCAAATCCGTGACCGTCGAATAAGCCGGACAGAACGCGCCGATCGTTTCTGGCATTCAAATGTGGACCATCCTAACTGCGCATCTCATGTCGATTGGAGACCACAGAAGGTTAAGTTGCTGAGGGACGCCGGTCAGCGACCAAGATGAGGCTGCGAGATGAGAGTTGGTGTGTTGGTCCGTTTGCACTATTGCGCCTTGCTGTCGATGATTGCTGTCGTGGGCCTTGCACAAGCCAGGGATCGCCGTAATGTCTCCGAGCCCGTCGCACCTAGCCGTATCTGTGCCCGGCTGGCGCCATCGAGCGAAAGCGTCACTGATAGGCTGCAAGATGCCATGGCCCACTGCCCCGCTGGATCGGCGGTTTATTTGGCGGGCGGTATCTTCCTCTCAGGCCCTCTCGAGATGAAATCCGGAGTGATGCTATGGATCGAGCATGACGCCACGCTTATCGCTCTCGCGCAGCCGAAGGCCTATGACAAAGGCTCGGGAAATTGTGGTCGCATCGGAGGCAAGGGCGACGGCTGCCGGCCATTCATTAGCTTCTTCAAAACACGGGGAGGCGGCATCTATGGCGATGGTATCATCGACGGCCAGGGCGGCGCGCTCATGGTCGGCGCCGGCGAGAGTTGGTGGCAACTGGCACGGCGCGCGCAAACCGAAGGTGGCAACCAGAACGCCCCGCGCCTCATCCAGGTCGACCGTGCCCAGGACATTACCTTCCATGGCATCACACTGCGCAATGCGCCCAATTTCCACGTGGCGATGAACCGGGTCGAAGGTGCGACGTTTTGGGGCGTCACAATCGATACACCGGCGGATGCTCGCAATACAGACGGCATCGATCCTGGCGCCAGCCAAGATGTGACAATTGCTCACTGTAAGATCCGTACTGGAGACGACAATGTGGCTATCAAAGCCGGAACCAATGGTCCCGTTCGCTATGTTTCCATTATCGACAACTACTTCGGCTGGGGGCACGGCATGTCGATCGGTAGTGAGATTAGCTCAGGTGTCAGCGACATACTGGTGCACGGCCTGACCCTGGACGGCACGACGTCCGGCCTGCGCATTAAGAGTGACGTCAGCCGGGGTGGACTAGTGGAGAGGGTCACCTATGAGAACGTATGCCTGCGGAACAACCGATGGCCTATTTATTTCGATACACGCTATGATCCCCAGGCGCACGGTGACGAAATTCCGGTATACCGACAGATCGCTCTGCGCCACGTGCGTGGCGGTGATGGTGCGCTGGTGATGCACGGACTCGATCTAGCCCATCCGCTTGAGATTGAGCTGGAGGATGTGCGATTTGCCGAAAGTGCGACTTGGCAGGTGGAAAATGCGAATGTGGTAGGTTCAGGCGTGTGGCCGCCTTTGCGGGATGGCCAAGGCCGAGTGTCGTCTAGCGTATGGGAAGGTTGTGCAAAGGCATTCTTCAAAACGCCCAGCAAACGCACGATCGGCAGCGTGCCCCAATAGAATCTATTGCATCGTGCTACGGAGGACGAACCAGAGGAGCTGGGTTCTCGCTTATATGGCCCCGATCACCTCACCGGTTATGATCGGCTGTTCCGAAAAGCTGACGAAGTGCGCGGGGGCAACCGTAATAAATAGTGGAGCGGTGCACAGGTGTGCGCGCGCGATCCAGAGCGGTGCACGTGCAGATAGACCAAATTCCGCGACCGCCTCATAGTTTCCCTATCTTGATGGAGGGTTCGGCAGCCAATTCGTGTCATCAGCAAAGAACGCTTTGAGCGACCATTGCTTCGCCTCCTGGTCGGTCAGCTGATGGGAATAAGCTTCTCGTCCTTTGGGATTGGCGCCGATACCGGTTGATTGGTATTCGGCATAGTAAGCGGTCTTCAGCCTGTTGGTCTTGGCGCGATCCCACTCGCTCCAGCCCTCGGCGATCACCGGCGCATTCATCCGGGTGGATAAAAAGATTACGGTAGCGTAAGAGCGCCAAGGTCGGCCAAGGGCGATGCCATGCGCGGCGCGATCGGCGGTCAGGGTGCAATGGTCGAAAACGTAGGCGCTGTCTTCGTCCGGCGCGTCTTTGCTTTGTGCTGTATAGACCACAGCCTGGTTGGCGATGCCGTGCAGCTCACAACGCTGGAAATAGGCCTTGGCGTTGCCAAATATGTAGTCGACATGTCCCTCAATGTAGCAGTCCGAAAAATATTGCCGTGTTGTTCGGCCGTTCGGCGCTTTGTTAGCGAATAGTGTATCCTGTGCGCCGAGCAGGCGGACGCGAGTGATAACGTCCTTGTCTCCGGTAACAGACAGCGCAACGGCCTGCGACGGCGGATTGGCCGGATCTAACGAATAGTCGTTTTGTATTGTGATATTGTCGAGCCGGAAGTCATCGCCTGATGCTTCCATGGTGGCGGAGTGAACGGTTCCGCCCACTTTGATGGCGCCGTCACCGTAGACGACCACCGTGTCCTGCGGCTTCTCGCCGCCGCCTCTGATGTGAACGCCAAGCTTGGCAACCTTGACCTTCTCGCGATAGATGCCCGGCGCGACCAAAATGTCTCCGCCTCGAGGGGGCAATGCGTCTACCGCCTCCTGGAGGGAGCGATACCCCATATGGCCGGATTGCGAAACCAAAAGTCTCTCAGCATGTGCCTCCGAGAGGTGGAAGCACCCGGCCAGAACGACGTACATCAAGAACAGTCGCACAATGCTCTCTCTTCGTTAGGCTAGCGTCAGGCTGTCTAATCTGGGCGCTGGACTCACCTGGATGCGCTGCTCATTCAAGCCTTGTGAACCTGCACCTTAGCGGCTTCCCTATTTTACTTTGAAACGCACCGTCGGCAATTCAGTCGTGAATGATGATCGACCGCGTCCGCGTCGGCCCGAGGGCGACATACAATATCATCAGACTTCGATGCTCGCATCGTCATGCTTATCTCCGTCAAAGAACTTCATGTCGGAAACACGACATTAGCGTGAAACTTCTTCGCCGGTCGACGCAAATCGTTGCCTTCTTTTCTTCAATTAGGGGCTTGTACGACATGGCACGCACATTGCTCGTAGACAGTAAGAGCCGTCACGACAATAGCCTTGCTACACTCGCTGGCGGGAGTTCAGACGCAAAAACTCGCCGTCCGGACGACGCCCTGCCAAGTCCAACTTCTCGTCAGCTTGAACAACGGCAGCAACGCTTCGTGGGGACGAGAATTGTGAAGTAGATCCGAACATTCGGTTACGTGGTGCCCCCTGTGGTGATCGACGGCGCGAGGGCAGTATCACATCTGAAAAATATCAACCGATTTACAACCGTTCCGCCACGGAGGGAAACAGATGAAGCTTGGAGTGTTCTATGAGCACCAATTGCCGCAACCTTGGGAAAACGGTGGCGAGGAACATTTGTTCGCAAATGCTTTGGAGCAGATCGAGCTCGCTGATCGGCTCGGATACGATTTCATCTGGCAAGTTGAGCATCACTTCCTGGAGGAATACTCCCACTCGTCCGCACCGGAAGTCTTTCTAGGTGCCGTTTCGCAGCGTACAAAGAATATCCGAATTGGCCACGGAATTTGTCTTTCCCCGCCGCACTACAATCATCCAGCGCGGGTAGCTGAGCGCCTCGCCACGCTTGATCTGATCTCCGGAGGACGCGTCGAGTGGGGGACTGGAGCATCTGCCTCGTTAATTGAGATGCATGGGTTTGGTATAGACCCCGACCAGAAGACTGCCATGTGGTACGAGGGCGTCGAGCAGACGGCCAACATGATGGCGATGCGGCCGTATCCTGGATACGACGGGCAATTCTTCAAAATGCCGCCCCGCAACATCGTCCCAAAGCCGATACAGAAGCCGCACCCACCGCTCTGGATGGCGTGTTCGCGGCGCGAGAGCATTTTGCGCGCCGCGCGTCACGGGGTAGGAGCGCCGGTTTTTGGGTTCGTCGAACCGTTCCAAGCGAAAATCTGGCGCGACGAATATTATGAGACGATAAGGTCCGACGAATGCGTGCCAATCGGTCATTCGGTGAACGCCAATATCGCAACACTCAACGGCATGATGGTTCACGAGAATGCCGAAGAAGCGATGCATCGTGGTATCGACGGCTTCAAGTTCTTCGGATATTCGATCGCGCATTACGCGATCTATGGCGAACATCGTCCTGGGCGCACGAATTTATGGCGGCGCTTCCAAGCGATCAAGGATGACGTGAAAGAGACGCCAGGCTCGGGAAGCATCGGCCGGCCCCAAGACGTTCGTGACCATCTCATGGGCTATGCCGACGTCGGTATCGACCAGATGATCTTTATCCAACAATGCGGACTGAATAAGCACGAACATATCTGCGAAGCGCTCGAGCTGTTTGCCAGCGAGGTAATGCCCGCACTTAAAGAACGGGAAGACGAGCGCGTTCGACAAAAAGAAGAGGAGCTGGCGCCCTACATCGAGGCGGCACTAGCCCGTAAGGCCTTGACGCCGGAGCTGAACGAGAAGGACATCCCAAACGTTGAAGCTATGGGTATCCTACTCGAGCGGCGCACAGGTAAGGACTATGCTACGGCGGGCGGTACGTTCGCGGATCCGACCCGCGGAGGCGCGATCCCGATGGTTTCGCGCGAAATATTTGCCAAGGCAGCAAAGGTCGAATGATGGAGCAGAACTTGCCTGGGGCCATGTTCGGTGACCGCCATATTCGCAACGGCTGAGGCTCCAAACTGCAAGCATCTGAGAAACGATGACGATACCACAGGCGTTCAGGTTCGAGGCAGCCCACTGCCTTCCCAATGTGCCGGCCACACATAGGTGCAGCCGCACGCACGGGCTCCTATCGACTCGGGGTGTGGCTTGATGGACACGTGGACCCGGTCACAAGAGTCGTCATCGATTGCTCTGACCCGGAGGAGTCCTTGGTCGAACTGGTGAATGCGCTTGATCATCGATATCTGACTGAAGTGAGGGACTAAATAATCCAACTGCCTCCGTTCACTAGGACTAGCCAGTCTCGTTGGAGAGCAAATGCCAAAAGGGAGATCATACAAATTGACGCTGCGTGCGATTCAAGCTTGCTGATAATTTTGTATCGGCGCTGTAGAGCCCATCTAAGGGCCTCAGTTTCGCCACGCTGCTCGCGTCAGTCAGGGCAGCATCATCACGGATGTACTGATGGTGCAGAGGCGGGACCCGGCGCATTTTATGACTGGCAAAAGTGCGCCGGGCGCCTCGGTTGACTCCGCGAGCGGCAATGGGAGTCCTGTCGATTGCACAAGACACAACGGCGTTGTCTAGGCAGCGCTTTGAGGTGGGAGCCTCAAGCCGCGCGCTATGAAATCTGGGCCGCGCCGGAAAACGTCTTGTCGGCCACTTCGTGAAGCACGCCGATGAAAGCATTGAGCTCCTGTTCGAAATCGACGCTGATGTCTCTTAGCTGACATTGGGCAGAGAGCACCCATCGCCATTTAACTGGCTGGCCCAATTGTTGCTAACGCCCACCAAAGATCATGCCTTAAGGAGCTCGCTTGTCTCTCGATAAACTGGATGCGCACAGTGTTGTTGGTCCGAGCTCTGTGCCTGGTCTGGCGCGCTGTCCGCTTCAAGAAGATAAGTCGCAGGGGCGACTTGGCCAAAGGAAGACGCTTGTATTGACGGGCGCCTCGCGCGGCATTGGTCACGCCACGGGCAAGTTGTTCTCCGAAGCTGGTTGGCAAATCATCTCCTGCTCCCGACAGCCCTTTGATAGCGGTCGATGCCCATGGGAATCGGGAATCAACAATCATGTGCAAGTGGAACTGAGCGATCACAGCGCGTTGCCGCACGCGATCGCCGAGATCAAGGAGCGGCTCGATGGAGAGCCGCTTCACGCCCTGATCAACAATGCCGCCATTTCTCCAAAGGCTCCAGGCGGTGGTAGGCTGAATTCTTTAACGACGTCCATCACCACATGGATGAGCGTGTTTCACGTGAATTTGGTCGCGCCGATTCTACTTGCTCAAGGCCTGTTCGAAGAATTGAAAATGGCATCCGGGTCGATCGTCAATGTCACCTCCATCGTAGGCACCCGTGTGCATCCTTTTGCGGGTACTGCCTATGCGACCTCTAAGGCGGCGCTCGCCTGCCTCACGCGCGAGATGGCACACGACTACGCGCCATTCGGAATTCGGGTCAACGCGATCGCACCGGGCGAGATCAAGACCGACATTTTGTCACCGGAAACTGAAGAAAAGTTGGCGCCGATTATACCGCTACACCGCGTTGGCACGCCCGAGGAGGTTGCGAAGGTCATTTTCTTCCTCTGCTCAAGCGCCGCGAGCTATGTCACAGGTGCGGAAGTGCCAATCAATGGGGGACAACACGTGTGATACTGCCGAAGTGGCTGATCGCGGAGTTGGTGCGCTAATTAAAGCGAGATGTCGGATGTGGCGGCGCAAGTTGATGTCGCGAATCGGCTAAGTGGCGAAGGTGACAAAAGGTTCCTAAACCAGACAGAACAGGTTGACTTCCAACGTGACTACTAAGGCACGCGTGTGGCACGAGGCTTGAAGGGAATTATCACCTTTCACCCTAGGAGGGAGTTGCAATCCATGGCCTATAAGATCGTCGCCTCGCAATGCTCGGTTTGTGGTGCATGTGAATTCGAGTGTCCGAACGGCGCGATCAGCCTAAAGGGCGATGTCTATGTGATCGATCCGAAAAAGTGCACAGAGTGCGACGGGCATTGCGATACGCCGCGATGCGCGGTGGTCTGTCCGATGGAGGGCACGTGTGTTCCCGCCTGACAATGCTGAGCGAAAAGCGTCGCCGATGCGTTCAATCGAACGATCGTTCTCACGCGCTCATCGAATCCGCGGAAATTGGGCGTCAGTGGCGTCATCGCCTGCGGGCAATATAGCGGGCATTGCCGGAAGCAGCCGAGGCGATGCATTGGTTAGCAAATAGAGTGGCGGCGTCTCAGAACGGTAGCGAGTAGGCGGTTTCGACGCCGAGCGAGCGCTATTCTGCGAGGCTGATGCAATACATTAAGGTCCTGAACGATTTATAGCGACCAAAGAAAACTCGCTTGGATGCTTTCAATGCCAGGGGGTATTGCCGCTCATTGATCATGATGGAGCCTATCGGTGCGTCTAATCCAGTGTTGGAGTTTCGGACATCCCATTACTACGTGCACCGAGATCGAAGGTCTCGGTCACCTCGCCTCCGCACCGAAATTGATATTCGGAAGGCCCACCAGAAAGTTGCTATTACTCACCGCGAGGTCGCCTGGAGATCTGCCCCGCTAAATCAGGGCCGAAGCGGTCTTTAAACCGGTGTGATATGCCGCGGACCTCAAGGCTGAAACGGCGTGAGTTTTACGCCAATTGCGAGGGCACCCGAGAGTATGTCGAGCTGAAACTACACCATCCGAAATTGCGCAAGGAACTCCTAACCGGACCTCGGAGGAATGAGAACGGGCGGCCGGTTGGGAAAGACTGGTGCGCCCAAAGCTATCCTGACGGCTCCGCGGACAGAATCGGTGGAGATTGGATTGCTGATGTACCCGTGTGCACCTCGTTCAAGCCCCGTCTGCACCAGAGGGTCGGATTTCCGCTCAGCTACGAGCAGGATCTTGGTACGCGCGAATACCCTCGCGACTTCTCCCAGGACTGCCTCTCCTCGGTCGTGCAGAATGGAAACGCCGACCAGGACTACGTCGGGGGTCTTAATTGGCGACCTCACGGCCTCATCCACGGAGGCAAAAGGATGTGTCTGGTAACGTTCACGCAGGATGTAATCGAGTGCGGAACGTACAACCTGCTCAGGCTCGATCAGGAAAATGGTTGGACGCTTGCTACTCGTATAAGCCTCGGTGTCGAACAGCATAATGGCCTCTTTGCATTGATCGATGCGCAGCAAGCAAGCACCATACCGTAGCTGTTCACCTGTGTGCGTACCAGAGCTGTCGTTTCCGGAAGGAAGTAAGCAAGGCGTTGCCTTGTTTCAGACAAACGCGTGCGACCGCTCATGTCGAGAAGTGCCGATGTCGGACTTGCGACAGCACCACCCTGTGCACCGGTATCTATCTACGCTCGCATAGTGATTTGTTTTGAGCGAGCGCTGGCACGCTCGTTGCAAAAGTCGCTCTGCAGGGGCGCGGTTGTCTGCCTTTGTAGCTCATCGAGCTGCGAATGCTGCGAGCCGAGTGATGGATTGCGACGCAGACGCAGATCGTCAATCGATTGATGGAGAACAACATGGCTTCGCTGAGACAAATCGCGTTTTACGGCAAGGGTGGTATCGGCAAATCCACGACGTCACAGAATACGCTGGCAGCTCTTGCCGAGATGGGCCACAAAATATTGATCGTCGGCTGTGATCCGAAGGCCGACTCGACCCGCCTGATCCTGCATGCCAAGGCACAGGACACGATCTTGAGTCTCGCGGCGAGCGCGGGCAGCGTCGAGGACCTCGAGATCGAGGATGTCTTGAAAGTGGGTTACAAGGATATTCGGTGCGTTGAATCCGGTGGTCCGGAACCGGGCGTAGGCTGCGCTGGCCGGGGCGTCATTACATCGATCAACTTCTTGGAAGAGAACGGCGCCTACGAGGACATTGATTACGTATCTTATGACGTGCTCGGAGACGTCGTCTGCGGCGGCTTTGCGATGCCGATACGCGAGAACAAGGCGCAAGAGATCTACATCGTCATGTCCGGCGAGATGATGGCGATGTACGCCGCCAATAACATCTCTAAAGGCATTCTGAAGTATGCCAATTCCGGCGGCGTACGGCTGGGCGGCTTGGTTTGCAACGAGCGGCAGACGGACAAGGAGCTGGAGCTGGCGGAGGCGCTCGCCAAGAAGCTCGGCACCCAGCTGATCTACTTTGTCCCCCGGGACAACGTCGTCCAGCACGCAGAGCTACGCCGAATGACGGTGCTGGAATATGCGCCGGAGTCCAAGCAGGCGGAACACTATCGCAATCTCGCGACTAAAATTCACAATAACGGCGGCAAGGGCATCATCCCGACGCCGATCAGCATGGATGAACTTGAGGACATGCTGATGGAGCACGGTATCATGAAGCCGATCGACGAAAACCAGGTCGGCAAGACCGCTTCCGAGCTCGCCGCTGTTTCGGCCTGAACTGATACCTCACATTCAGCACAAAAAAGTGTCGGCCCGAAAACGCTGAGAGCAATAAGGACATTTGCATGAGTCTGGCATCCACCCAGAGTGTCGCAGAGATCAAGGCCCGCAACAAGGAATTGATCAACGAAGTCTTGAAAGTCTACCCCGAGAAGACAGCCAAACGGCGTGCCAAGCACCTTAGCGTGCACGAGGCTGGCAAGTCTGATTGCGGTGTTAAGTCGAATCTTAAATCGATCCCTGGTGTAATGACCATTCGAGGCTGCGCCTACGCCGGCTCAAAGGGCGTCGTATGGGGTCCGATCAAGGACATGATCCACATTAGTCACGGCCCTGTCGGTTGTGGCCAATATTCCTGGGGGTCGCGACGCAACTATTATGTCGGCACCACCGGAATCGATGCTTTCGGGACCATGCAGTTCACTTCCGACTTCCAGGAGAAAGACATCGTCTTCGGCGGCGATAAAAAGCTCGCCCAAGTGATCGACGAGATCCAAGGCCTGTTTCCGCTCAACCACGGAATCACCATCCAGTCGGAATGTCCGGTCGGTCTCATAGGCGACGACATAGAAGCAGTGTCGAGGGCAAAGTCGAAGGAATATGATGGCAAGACAATCGTGCCGGTGCGCTGCGAAGGGTTTCGCGGTGTATCGCAGTCCCTTGGCCATCACATCGCCAACGACGCTGTACGCGACTGGATTTTCGACAAGCTTACCCCGGAAACCGAACGGCGGTTCGAATCCACGCCATATGACGTTGCCATCATCGGTGACTACAACATCGGTGGCGACGCCTGGTCATCTCGCATCCTGCTGGAGGAGATGGGCCTGCGCGTGATTGCGCAGTGGTCTGGCGATGGCAGCCTCGCTGAGCTTGAGGCGACGCCGAAAGCTAAGCTGAATATCCTGCACTGCTATCGCTCAATGAATTACATCTCGCGCCATATGGAGGAAAAGTTCGGGATTCCATGGTGCGAGTATAACTTCTTCGGCCCGTCGAAGATCGCGGAGTCGCTGCGTAAGATCGCGAGCTTCTTCGACGACAAGATTAGGGAGGGGGCCGAGCGCGTCATAGCTAAATACCAGCCGTTGGTGGATGCCGTCATCGCCAAGTACCGACCGCGTCTAGAAGGCAAGTCCGTGATGCTCTTTGTGGGCGGCTTGCGCCCTCGGCACGTAATTGGCGCCTATGAAGACCTCGGTATGGAGGTTATCGGGACCGGCTACGAGTTCGGTCACAACGACGATTATCAGCGTACGGCCCAGCATTACGTCAAGGATGGGACATTAATTTACGACGACGTCACGGGATACGAGTTCGAGCGCTTCGTCGAGAAGATCCAGCCCGATCTCGTTGGTTCTGGCATTAAGGAGAAATACGTCTTCCAGAAGATGGGCGTGCCTTTCCGGCAAATGCACTCCTGGGATTATTCGGGCCCCTATCACGGCTATGATGGGTTCGCAATCTTTGCTCGCGACATGGATATGGCAATCAATTCGCCGATCTGGAAGAAGACCAGGCCGCCGTGGAAGGAGGCCCCGCGGCCGAGCCTAATGGCGGCGGAATAAGGCGGCCGGGCCAGACGATCGAACACGAATCCAACAAGGATGCCATGATGACTCAGAATGCCGAAAACGTGCTCGATCATCTCGAGCTGTTTCGAGGTCCGGAATACCAGCAAATGCTGGCGAATAAACGCGCGCTCTTCGAGAATGCGCATGATCCTGCGGAGGTCGAACGTATCCGCGAATGGGCTAAGACACCCGAATATCGCGAGAAGAACTTCGCGCGCGAAGAACTGACCATCAATCCGGCCAAGGCCTGCCAGCCGTTGGGCGCCGTGTTTGCGTCGGTCGGTTTCGAGGGTACGTTGCCTTTCGTGCACGGCTCACAGGGCTGCGTCGCCTACTATCGAAGTCACCTATCTCGGCACTTCAAGGAGCCGACCTCCTGTGTTTCCTCGTCGATGACCGAAGATGCAGCTGTATTCGGCGGTCTCAACAATATGGTCGACGGGCTCGCCAACAGCTACAATATGTACAAACCGAAGATGATCGCGGTTTCGACCACCTGCATGGCGGAAGTCATCGGCGATGATCTCAACGCCTTCATTAAGACGTCGAAGGAAAAAGGCTCGGTGCCGGCCGAATTCGATGTTCCCTTCGCGCACACGCCCGCCTTCGTCGGCAGCCATGTCACGGGCTATGACAACGCTTTAAAAGGCATCCTCGAGCATTTCTGGGACGGTAAGGCCGGTTCTGAGCCCAAGCTCGAGCGCAAACCGAACGAAAGGATCAACTTCATTGGCGGCTTCGACGGCTATACCGTAGGCAATATCCGCGAGATAAAGCGCATTTTCGAAGTGATGGGCGTCGATTACACAATTCTCGCCGATAATAGTGACGTGTTCGACACGCCGACGGAGGGTGAGTTTCGTATGTATGATGGAGGGACCACGCTGGCGGACGCCGCAAATGCCATCCACGCCAAAGCAACCATCTCAATGCAGCAGTATTGTACAGAGAAAACGCTGTCGTTCATCGAGAGCCATGGCCAAAAGGCCGTTTCGTTTAATCATCCGGTCGGCGTGAGCGCGACCGACGACTTCCTGATGACTCTGTCACACATTACGGGCAAAGCAATCCCGAAGATTCTAGAACAGGAGCGCGGCCGTCTCGTCGACGCCATGGCGGACTCCAGTGCACATATTCACGGTAAGAGGTTCGCAATCTATGGCGATCCCGACCTTTGCTATGGCTTAGCGGCCTTCCTGCTCGAGCTCGGCGCCGAACCGACCCACGTCTTGTCAACCAACGGGAACAAGGCCTGGGAAGAAAAGATGCAGGCGTTGTTTGCCAGTTCGCAGTACGCCAAGGACTGCCATGTCTATCCGGGCAAAGACCTTTGGCACATGCGTTCGCTGCTGTTTACCGAACCGGTCGATCTTCTGATCGGCAACACCTACGGCAAGTACCTGGAGCGCGATACCGGTACGCCGCTGATTCGCATCGGCTTCCCCGTGTTCGACCGGCACCACCACCACCGCTACCCAGTATGGGGCTATCAGGGCGGCCTGAATGTGCTGGTGAAGATACTCGATAAGATATTTGAGGAGATCGACAAGAAGAGCAACGTGGTGGGTAAAACCGACTACAGCTTTGACATTATACGTTGATGCGAGCGTGTCTCCACCTCATGGCCACATGTCGTGGTCTTGAGGTGGGGCTCTGCACACCTGCTATCGATCATGTAGACAAAAACGTTTGCGGAAGGAGACTAACGTGAGTTCGCTGTCAGCCACGATTCAGGACGTCTTCAACGCGGCGGGTTGCCCTAAGAACGCCAACAAATCGGAGGCTGAGCGAAAGAAAGGCTGCACCAAGCAGCTGCAGCCAGGCGGGGCCGCCGGAGGGTGCTCCTTTGATGGCGCCAAGATTGCGCTACAGCCATTTACAGATGTCGCTCATCTGGTTCATGGCCCGATCGCGTGCGAAGGCAACTCCTGGGACAATCGCGGCTCTGCCTCGTCAGGACCTGATCTGTGGCGCACAAGCTTCACGACCGATATGAATGAGATTGATGTCGTATTCGGCGGCGAGAAGCGGCTGTACAAGGCCATCAAGGAAATCATCGAGAGGTATGATCCTCCGGCGATCTTCGTATATCAGACCTGCGTTCCGGCCATGATCGGTGACGATATTAATGCGGTCTGTAAAATTGCGGCAGCGAAATTCGGCAAGCCCGTCATTCCGGTCAATTCGCCGGGATTTGTCGGTTCGAAAAACCTTGGCAATAAGCTCGCCGGTGAAGCGCTGCTCGAGTATGTGATTGGCACGCAGGAGCCCGATTACATAACGCCCTACGATATCAATCTCATAGGTGAGTACAATTTGTCCGGCGAGCTCTGGCAGATCAAGCCGCTGCTGGACGAAATCGGCATTCGGATCCTGTCCTGCATCTCCGGCGATGGCAAATATCACGAGGCCGCCTGCTCACATCGGGCGAGAGCCGCCATGATGGTGTGCTCCAGGGCCATGATCAACGTCGCGACCAGGATGAAAGAACGTTACGGCATTCCATTTTTTGAAGGATCTTTCTACGGCATTCAAGACACCAGCGAGGCTCTGCGAAAGATCGCGCGCATGCTTATCGAGCGCGGCGCGCCGCGTCACTTAATGGAGTGCACTGAGGCTGTAGTCGCACGCGAGGAAGCAAAGGCTTGGGCTGCAATCGAGCGATTCAGGCCGCGGTTTGCCGGCAAGAAGGTACTGCTCGTCACTGGCGGCGTGAAGTCATGGTCCGTGGTTGCTGCTCTGCAGGAAGCAGGGCTCGAGATTGTCGGCACTTCTGTCAAGAAATCAACCAGCGACGACAAGCAGCGTATTCAACAACTGATGGGGCATGATGCTCACATGATCGAGGATCTTACGCCCCGTGAAATGTACAAGATGCTTAGAGAGGCTAAAGCAGACATCATGCTCTCGGGCGGCAAGTCGCAATTCGTCGCTCTAAAAGCGGCCGTGCCATGGCTCGACATAAATCAAGAGCGTTGCCACGCCTACATGGGCTATGTGGGCATCGTGAAGCTCATGGAAGAGATCGATAAGGCGCTTTACAATCCGATGTGGGATCAGCTCCGTATGCCCGCGCCGTGGGATGTCACTGAGGTGACCCGGCATGCTAAAGCGCTTGGGCCAATGGAGGTGCCTGTCGCCGGAGGCCGGCCGAATTCGGTCGGGGCCGAGAAAGCCGCGCGCGCCAAGAGAACGCACTCGTGCAGTACAGTCGATTTCAGCATCATCAACGATCGCATTCCCGCTCACGGATCCAACGCTCCCGATGCCATGGCCCATGACACCGAGGCTTCCGCGGCCTGTATGCGGCGGACCGAGGAGAACACGCCGGCCCAGCCGACGTCCGCGCTGCAGGCGGCGGAGTAGGGCCTCAACAAGGGTGCAAGCTATGGCTATCGTGACCTGTTCCGACAAGGCCTGCACGATCAACCCGCTGAAGATGAGCCAGCCGATTGGCGGCTCCTTCGCCTTCTTGGGACTGCGGGGGGCGATGCCACTCTTACACGGTCCTCAGGGCTGCACGTCTTTCGGATTAACCCTGTTTGTCCGCCATTTTAAGGAAGCGGTGCCCCTGCAGACCACCGCAATGAGCGAGGTGTCGACTGTGCTCGGTGGGTACGAGAATGTCGAACAGGCAATTCTCAATATCTACAAACGCGTCAAGCCGGAGATTATTGGCATCAATTCGACTGGCGTCACCGAGACCAAGGGCGACGACGTCGAGGCGTTCATTCGCCTTATTCGACAAAATCATCCGCATCTCAAGAAGTTTCCGCTCGTCTACGTCTCGACGCCCGATTTCAAGGACGCCTTTCAGGATGGCTGGGAAAAGACCGTGGCGCGAATGGTCGAAGTGCTTGTTGATTCCGTTGATGCGGCCGCGCCGCGCGATTCCTTGCGGGTTAATGTCCTACCTGGCTGCCACCTAACCCCCGGCGACCTAGACGAGCTACGAACGATCTTTGAAGATTTTGGGATCAGGCCGTCCTTCCTTCCGGATATTTCAGGTTCGCTCGACGGTCACATCCCCGACGAATTCACGCAGACTACGATCGGCGGAATTGGGGTCGACGAGATCGCAACTATGGGGCAGGCGGCCTGGACGATCGCTATCGGAGCGCAGATGAGGCGCGCGGCTGAGGCGATGCAGGCCAGGACTGGCGTGCCGTTCCGGCTATTCGAACGGCTCTGTGGCCTTGTTCCCAATGATGAATTCATCACTTTCTTGAGCGATATCAGCGGCAAGTCGGTGCCGAAAAGATATCGTCGGCAACGTGGCCAGCTCGCGGACGCCATGCTGGATACGCATTTCCATATCGCGGGTCGAAAGCTCGCGATTGGGGCTGAGCCGGACCTCTTGTTTGACATCTCGAGCGTGTTGTACGAGATGGGTGCGCAGGTGACTGCGGCGGTGACGACAACGGCATCCCCGGTGCTCGAACGCGTCAAGGCCAAGGAGGTTGTCATCGGCGATCTCGGAGATCTGGAGGATCTTGCCAAGGCGCGGCAGTGTGATCTGCTGATCTCTCATTCGCACGGCCGGCAGGCGGCCGCCCGGCTGGACATTCCCTTCTACCGTGCCGGCTTTCCGATATTTGATCGCCTGGGCGCAGGTCACCGGATGAGCGTGGGCTATCGCGGTACGCGCGAGCTTATCTTTGACCTCGCAAACCTCATCATTGCTGACCGCGAGGACAACCGCCAGCCCACGCCGGCAACCTGGCGGACCGTGGGCGCCGGCCTGCATGTCGTTCCGCCGCAACTGAACTAGCGCGAAAATAGGAATCAGAGCCGATGAAGGTCGCATTTGCCACGCAGGATCTAAAGCGCGTCGACGCACATTTTGGCTGGGCTAAAAACATCGCCATCTACGACGTTAGGCCCGAAGGGCACCATTTGATTGAGTCCATCCAGTTCGACGGCGATCTTAAGGAGGACGGCAATGAAGACAAGCTCACGCCGAAGATCGAGGCCATCAAAGACTGCGCGATCCTGTACGTTGCTGCGATCGGCGGCTCCGGCGCCGCGCGTGTCGTGGCAAATAATGTCCATCCGATGAAAGTGAGTAGGCCTGAAGCGATCGACGATCTCTGTATTAAGCTCGAAGGTGTATTGAAGGGCTCCCCGCCACCCTGGTTGCGCAAAGTGCTAGCCAAGGGCCAGACTCGCTCGTTTCATTTCGAGGACTGAGGGAAAACGATTATGAACGAGGCGGGTGGATTGATCCGAGCTGGCCGGGCGGAGGAGGCGCCCTTTGTGAAGGAGCTCGTCAAGATCTGGCGCGCCGAGGACGGCCACGGTGTTTGGGAGAGCAAGAGCGATCTCGAGCTGCTCGAGCCCTATATTCTCGACAGCGAGAAGCGCCGGGCCTTGCCGATTGTGGGCGATCCCGATCCGGACACGATCTGGCGATTGGAATTGTTCTTCAACGCTGTTGCGTTATCCATCGAGAAGGCCACCGGCGTGATGGTTTCGCCGATGCTGAAAATGCACCATGAAGGCTTTGGCCGCATTGTGCTGATAGGTGGTCGGCTCATTGTCGTAAACAAGCAACTGCGCGACGTGCATCGTTTCGGTTTTGACAATCTCTCAAAGCTCGCTACGGAAGGTGACAAACATGTCGACAGCGGGACCGAGATGATCCGAAAGTTTCCGGAAGTTGCGAACTACTGAGGTAATGGATGAGCAACTTAGAAGCACTGAAAGCCGAGATCAAGAAGCTCTCGGCTAAGGCCACTCAGGCAAAGATGGATCTCCACGACCTGGCCGAGGAACTGCCCGCCAACTGGACGTCAATCCTTAGTGTTGCCCAACAGGTTCACGACGCCTTCGACGAGCTCGAGCGCAAGCGCGAGGATCTCAAGGCGCAGGAACAAGCATAAGGATCGTGACATGTCATGTGCAACACGGGACGGTCGCAATTGGAAACCCGAGTATCTGATTTCAATCGATCCCAAAAGGTGCATCGGATGCGGCCGTTGCTACAAAGTGTGCGGGCGCGAGGTTATGATGCTAAAGGGCATCAACGAGGCCGGTGAGATCGTCGATCTAGAAGACGATGATGACGAGATCGAAAGGAAGGTCATGGTGCTGAAGAATGATGGAGCGTGCATCGGCTGTGGCGCCTGTGCACGGGTGTGCGCGGCTAGCTGCCAGACCCACGCTTCAGCCTCTTGAATGTAGCCCTCGCGACAGGCGAGGCGATGATAGCTTAAGATGCTTCCAAATTGGGTCAAGCGCGGTAAAGCTCCGAAACGAGTGACATTTCCTCCTCCCGCCGCAGCGGCTTGGAGAAAATCTAACGAGGGGGCGGGAGAGCGGCGCCGTTATTCCGCGGGGATTCGGTATGCAACAGGGAGCTCGGCGCTTGGGCACCGATGCAGCTTCGAGGCATCTCAGGTCACGCTACTCAATCCCCTGTTCACGGGCCTTCGTCATCGCAGCAATGCGAAACCGCTCGTGGATAGCGACGGGATTGCCGAGCACGTCGGCCTCCGCTTTGTTGAAGGCGGCGAGAACGATCTCCGCCTCCGCGCGCGTCAGCGGGACGCGGCCTGCCATGTGGGTGGCCTCTGGTACCGTGGCCAGAATCGTTCGGCGGTAAGGGTGATCCTTGACTTCGATGAGTTCGCTGGCTTCAAGCTTGCCCGCAAGCATGATTGCGAGCCCCACAACTTCGAGTTTGCGGCCGTCCTGAGTGGTCTTGATCAGTGTTGCCATTTCCATTCGGTCTCCTGCGCGGTAAACCAGATATAGGTCCGCGATCCCAGAAGTGGCGTCAAGGCACGGTCAGAGTTCAAAGCGTCGTCGTGCGTCTGACCGCGCGACAACCCTGTTGGAAGCGTGCGGTACCATGAGGTGTCTGGGGGCAGATCCACAATGGGAAGCTGCCTTGGGCCGCAGCACAGAATCGGGCAGCTTTGATGAGGCAGCAACTCGAATTCCGTCTCGTCAAACCCCAACGTACTGGCACCTCACCCATCTTCGCACTCGCTCCTCGACGCGGTAAGAGTATCGGTGTGGCGAAGCCTGGGCGTTGGCGGGCATTTGTCGTTTGTCGGGCCACTCCAGCCGTCCTCAGCGATGATTGAAAGACCCCATTCCCGTGCGAACGAGCTTGGCCGTACGAGAGCAGAAGAGATCTGACGCAAAACGCTAGACAGGACGGTTCTCGTTGCGATTCTTCACTGGCTTCATCTTCGCGAGAGCTTCCGCGTATGAGATCTCGGCATAACCGGCGTCGACATTCTTGGCGGCATCGAGCAGATAGTCGAGCTTGCCTCCAGTATCCAGCTTCTTAATGTCGTTCTTGTCGACACCGGCGAGATCCATCATCTCCTTCCAGACCGTCGATTCGTCACATGGCAGCACGTTGAATGTGATATCACCGATCTTGGTGCGATATTTCGCTAATAGGTCGATGTTGTTGCAGAAAATGAAGTAGCTACCCTTCTGGCTCAATGCGCCATCCAACACTTTTGCGACGTCGGCTAGATAAGCAAAAGAATGGAGGTAGCCGGCCAAGACCGGGATCGTTGTCTCCCCCACGTTTGCGATAGTCAATACTTGCTCGAGCGAATAGTCGGGCGGACGCTTCTCATCGGCAAGCTGAGTTTGGAACTTCAGGGCGATATCGCCGCGGAAGCCGAAGCGGCCGGGCTTGGTGGTTTCCCCCTTTAGCACCGCATTTAGTAGACGGCCTTCCCTGTCGAGCCGACCGAAAACAGTGTTGTCAATGAACGTCATGAATCCTCTCGTTTGATGTGGCCGGTGCAGATGTCGCATCGCATAAAAACGCCTTGCCCTGTATGCAAATTGTTTGCCGGCTCCCCACGTGGGCAACGAACGTTAAAAATGACAGCCCTTCGTCCTTGCCTAGGCAGACATTTCCTTCTCAACACGACACTCGCGGCAAAGCCGTCCCGAGCTGCCAAGCCTGGTGTCGGAAGTTCTACACACCTTGGGCCGCGGTCAGGCGGCAAAAGACAAGGGCTGTTAGGAGTACGATCCTTGGCATGGGACTTGCCAATATTTTACCAAATCAGCGCAGAGGGAAGGCGATGATCAATCTGACAGAAACCGCGCAAAATGCGGTGAAGAGCGCGATCTCTACAGCAGCTCGGCCAGTGAGCGGCCTGCGGATAATAGTCGAAGGGGGCGGCTGCGCCGGGTTCAAATATTCGATGGGCCTCGCGGAGGCACCGAAGCCCGACGACACTGTGATCGAGCGAGGCGGCATCAAGCTGTTTATCGACAACGACAGTCGCGAGCACCTTGCCGGGACCACGATCGATTTCGTGATGTCGCTCGAGAGCTCGGGTTTCACCTTCGACAATCCAAATGCAAAATCGAACTGCTCATGTGGAAAGTCATTTAGCTAGGGCCGATTTGCGCGGAAGACTGCAGAGAGGCGACAAATGCTCGTCGAGACTGAACAATCCAGAGAAATGAGAGCCAACGAGGATTTGGAGCGCGAGCGGATCGTCCGTGCCGTGCTCGACGAAATCCGGCCTAACCTGAAGCGTGACGGCGGAGATTGCGAGCTTATCGGGATCGAGGGCAACAAGATCATGATCAAGCTCACAGGTGCCTGCGTGTTCTGCAAGCTCGCAAATGTGACCCTCGAAGGCATTCGGGCGCGATTGATCGAACGGCTGGGCGAGTTCGTGCGCCTGATCCCGGTCGCGGGATCTGCCAGAAATGGAAACTAAGGAAGACGAAACGTGCGGCCGATCTACCTCGATAACAACGCAACCACACGCACGGATCCGTCTGTGGTAGCGGCGATGCTGCCATTTTTTTCTGAGCAGTTCGGCAATGCCTCCTCAGCGCATGAGGTGGGCAGGAAAGTCGCGGAAAGCATAAGGGCAGCTCGCAGCTGCGTGCAGACGCTGATTGGTGCTGCCTCTGATCACGAGATCGTCTTTACCTCAGGCGGTACCGAATCGGACAATACCGCGATCCTCTCGGCGCTTGCTGTGCAGGAGCACCGCGGTGAGATCGTCACCACGGCTGTGGAACATCCCGCCGTCCTCTCGCTTGCAGACGAGCTCGGACGTCGCGGCAACAAGTGTCATCTAATTCCTGTCGATCGCGCCGGCCGACTGGACATTGATGCTTATCGCCGTGCGTTGTCTCCGCGTACTGCGGTTGCTTCGGTCATGTGGGCCAATAATGAGACCGGCACGATCTTTCCGATCGAGGTCCTTGCCAAGATGGCGCGCTCCGTCGGCGCGCTGTTCCACACTGATGCGGTGCAGGCTGTTGGTCGAGTTCCAATCAACGTGAAGTCAACCGAGGTGGACATGCTGTCGCTTTCTGGTCACAAGCTTCATGGTCCAAAAGGGATTGGCGCGCTCTATGTGCGCAAAGACACAAAATTCAGGCGGCTGATCTTCGGTGGACCGCAGGAGCGTCGCCGACGCTCTGGCACTGAGAATGTGCCAGGCATCATTGGGCTGGGTAGGGCTGCGGAGCTCGCTGCGGTGGATCTCGGACGGGAGCGGATGGAAATTGCCGCGATGCGCGATCGATTGGAGCATGGAATCCGTGATCTCGGCAACTGCGTGGTGCTTGGCGACCAGGAGAACCGGCTGCCAAACACATCAAACATTGCCTTTGAACATATGGAAGGTGAAGCCATCACTCATCATTTGAACCGCGCCGGCGTTGCCGTGTCGCTGGGATCAGCCTGCAGCGCCGGCTCTATGGAGCCATCGCATGTGCTGCGCGCGATGAACGTACCGTCGGCCCGATTGCGCGGCGCGATCCGCTTCTCACTGTCTCGCGAGACTACCAGCGAGGAGGTCGATCATGTCGTTGTTGCGCTCCGGAAGATCATTATGAAACTGAGAGAAGCATCTTCTGGGCTAGCTGGAGCGCGCAAGAAGTCAACTCTCGATGCAATGAGTCCATTGGATGAAAGTAATTATTCGTCGTTCTCCTGAAATTGGTCTTTCGATTTACGTGCCCAAGAAGGATCTTGAAGAGCCGATTGTTGAATCCGAGTACGAGACGCTCTGGGGCGGCTGGATCAGAATCGCTAATGGCTGGGTGCTCGATCTACCGCAGATGAGGAGCGACACAACTTTGCCGATTACGGTCAACGCAAAGAAGCGTGGCGGGGACCGGGAGGAAGAATGAATCGTCCCGATCCATGCAGCGAGTTCGTTCATCTCCCGGCTGCCGAGGCCGTGCTCCGCAAGGTTAGCAAGGGGCTTCGTGGCGGCAATGTTGTTCCCTATCTCGGGACCGGCTTAGCGGAGTTGTCGAACACGGGTGTGCCGATGAACCCGGAGGACCTAGCGGCATTCTTCGCCGCCAAGGTGGCCTTGCCAAGGCGCGCGCGAGGGAACGCCTGGGCGTCCGCGCAGTACATCGAAAACACAAGGCACCGCACCGCGCTGACAGCGATGATGGCGGACGCTTTTTGCAAGCCCGTCGAGCCAACGCAGCTTCACCGACTTCTTTCAATGCTGCCGCTGCCGCTTATCGTCGACAGCTGGTACGATGGCGCGATGAGAAATGCCCTGGCTGGGCATAGCAATTGGGGCGAGATTCAAGGAATCAGCCGCGCCGGTCTCAGGGAGCATCGCTGGTATCGCTTCTATGATGCCGCGGGCGCCGAAGTCGATTCCGCTTCGGCAAGAAACTGGAGAATCATCCTCTACAAGCCGCACGGCAGCGTCGCTCCGGCCAAGAATTTTCTGGTGTCCGATGCCGACTATGTTGAGGTGCTAACCGAAATCGACATACAGACGCCGATTCCTAAGGAGGTGATCGTTCGCCGTACCGGCCGCAGCTTCCTATTTCTTGGCTGCCGCTTCAATGACCAGCTTCTGCGGACCTATGCGCGGCAGGTTTCGAAGCGATCATCCGATGTACACTACGCAGTTATCGAGCCTGACACGGTCTCCAAGAATGAATGCCGTTTCCTGCTCGAGCAGGGCGTGACGCCACTCGCAATTCCGCTAACCCATGCTGTGGAGATCCTCTCGGCCAATTAGCGGGCGCATCGCGCAATCATTCTTTCCAGCAGTTCGCAAGGAAGCGCCCTGCATCGCAACCACGCGGCGAGGCATCCTTTCACGGAAAATATAAGCGAATGAGGGCGATGGCTCAGTCAACGTTTACGCTCGCGCCGGCCGCAAGTCGTGTTCGCCACAAAGCATGTCTGCTTTCCAGCATACCTTTGCAACACTCTCTCCATGTTTCTTATAACTAATTGAATACGTTCGTGAAAATCTCCTGCTTTGCCATGGCACACCGGTTGCTAAGACCTGGATACGTCAAGCCGTTCAGGCCGGAAGGGAGAACTGGGCATATGGATGCTCCAACGCAACAGGAAGCATCGAGCATCGGTAACGAGATCGGCGAGATCACGCAATTGAATGCGGTGCAAATGCGCTGCGGCAGGAATAGCGGAGGCGGCACGACTGGTTGCGGTTCGCCTGCGGGCCGTGGCGATATACCAGCCGAGACATGGGAGAAGGTAAAAAACCACCCATGCTACAGTGAACAAGCGCATCATCACTACGCGCGCATGCATGTCGGGGTCGCGCCAGCCTGCAATATCCAGTGCAATTACTGCAACCGCAAATATGATTGTACCAATGAATCGCGCCCCGGCGTGGTGAGCGAGAGGCTGACACCCGAGCAGGCCGCTAGGAAAGTGATGGCGGTTGCTTCTACCGTCCCGCAGATGACCGTGGTCGGCATCGCCGGTCCTGGCGACCCGCTCGCCAACCCCGAAAAGACCTTCAAGACGTTTGAGCTCATCCGTGAAGTAGCGCCCGATCTCAAGCTGTGTATGTCAACGAACGGTCTAGCGTTGCCCGATCACATCGACACCATTAAAAAACTAAATGTCGACCACGTCACAATTACGATCAACATGGTCGACCCCGAAATCGGCGCAAAGATCTATCCCTGGATTTTCTACAAGCACAAACGCTACACCGGCATCCAAGCTGCAAAAATCCTCAACGATCGACAGCTCCAGGGAGTGGAGATGCTCGCTAAGCTCGGCATCCTCTGCAAAATCAACTCAGTCATGATCCCCGGGATAAATGATCAGCACCTCATCGAGGTCAACAAGGCCGTGAAATGGCGCGGCGCCTTCCTGCACAACATCGTGCCGTTGATTTCCTCGCCCGAACACGGAACCGTGTTCGGCCTGCGTGGCCAGCGTGGCCCGACCCCAGGGGAACTGAAGGCGCTACATGATAGCTGCGAGGGTGACATGCACATGATGCGCCATTGCCGCCAGTGCCGGGCCGACGCGGTCGGCCTTCTCGGGGAAGACCGCAGGGCGGAGTTCACAACCGAGAAGATTATGCAGATGGATGTCAAATATGATGTCGAGAGCCGCAAGATCTATCAGTCCAATATCGAGGAGGAGCGCTCCGCCAAGACCATTGCCGAGCGCGCAGATCTTACGAAATGCGCAGATGACGATAGCGACATTAAGGTGCTGGTGGCAGTCGCGACGAAGGGTTCAGGTCTGATCAACGAGCACTTTGGTCATGCCAAGGAATTCCAAGTCTATGAGCTCTCCACAAGCGGCGTCAAATTCGTTGGCCATCGCCCCGTCGATGTGTACTGCCAGGGCGGCTATGCCGAGGAAAGAAACCTCGGGACCATAATCCGCAGCATCAACGATTGCCACGCGGTATTCATCGCCAAGATCGGCGGCTGTCCCAGGGCCGAATTGATCGGGGCTGGCGTCGAGCCGGTCGATCTATACGCTTATGAGCCAATCGATAAGTCGACGAGCGCTTGGTTCGAAGCCTATCTCGATCGGGTCAACAGCGGCGCGATCAAACATATAGAGCTCGGCGATCCAGCGATCTGCCGAAGCACGCTGATCTCCGCGGCGTGAAATGGGAGAAATAATGCCATTCAAGATCATCGCATCGCAGTGCACGGGCTGCTCCGCATGCGAATCAGAATGTCCGAACGTCGCGATCACAGAGAAGGGCGGGACGTTTGTGATTGATCCTAAAAAATGTACCGAATGCATCGGCCATTTCGATGAGCCGCAATGCGTGGCCGTCTGTCCAGTCGATAACACTTGTGTCATCGATACTTCGTTTGCGCGCTTCCAGGTGCGCGCATGAGCAGGAGACAGGATATGAAGCGCAGGATTGTTAAAGCTGTACGTGCCATCCGCAAAATTCTCCAGTCCGACGGCCTCGCCTGCTGCGACTCCTGCCTTGCGATTAGCCCTGGCGGATGTTCCGGGCTTGCTTGTCAAATGAGCTTGTTCCAAAAGCCGCGGATCTTTGACCCTGAGGCCGGGCGCGAACACGTCAGACCCCTCAAACGCAGGATCGGACGGCTGCCGCTGCACGGCGGTGCGACGGTCGATCCCGATAAGCTGAAGCGGACTTGGTCGCTATTACCACAGCGCAAGAAAGTCTCCAGCACGGGCGATTGATTGGAAGAGGCTGCCAGCGATGCCAGATGCTCCGTTCAGCCCACAATCCGAAATCAATGAGGCGCTCCTCACCAGCACCTTGCTCGGACATGGGTTGCCTAGCGAAGCTGAGCATCACCTGTGGGAGGCCAGCCTTTTCTATCACATCGACGACATTGCCGAAAGCCACTTGCGCCAAGCGGAGGCGCTCGCGCCAGGGCACGCGGCAGTGCTGATAGGCCTCTTTCGCTTTTATTTCTACAAGGCGCGACTTGGCGAGGCGCTGCAGGTTGCTCAGCGCTGCATAACTAAGGCGGCTGAGGTGAATAGTTTTTCGTCCGACTGGCGCCTTGTGCGAGCCAGTGACGCGGAGTTCGGCCGGTATGAAAGCATTCTGCCGCGCTTCTTCTTATTTTCGCTGAAAGGATATGCATATTTGCAAATACGCCTCGGTCAGATCGAGGAGGGGCGGACGGCTGTTCAAAAGCTTCTTGAGCTCGATCCCAGCGATAAGATTGGAGCCAAGGTTCTCCTGCATGTGCTTAAACGCATGGGGCAATACGATGAGTGGTGACATCGACGAGGCCCGAAATTGGCAGGACGACCCGATTGATTGTACGCGCTGCGCGCATGTCGATCTGAAGACCTCCGGCCGCTGTCAACCAAAACAGGCTTGTATCAACGACCGCCATGCTCAACGGATTGATCGTTTCTTCGACTCGAATCCAGAGCTTGCGGACAGCTACCTCGCTCACCCGTATTTTGAGGTGCGCGCGATAGCGGCGAAATTCGCCAGCCTCTTTCTTTTGCCGCCATTACTCGCCGATGAGGATGGAACTGTGCGATCAAGCGCTGTCCGTCGCCTACCCGGACGCGACGTCCTGCATTTGCAGAATGATCCCTGTGATGAAGTCAGGATGAGGGTCGCAACTCGGCTCGAAGGAGACGAGCTGCTGCTGATGGCTCCGGATAAATACTATTACGTCCGCCTTGTGGTAGCGCGGCGGATCGCGCCATCGCTGCTCGGCGGATTGATCCACGATGAGGAAGCCGAGGTCCGCCGTGTGGTAGCACGGCGTATTCCAGAAGATTGGTTGCTTCGCATGGTCGATGACCGTGACGCGTCGGTGCGGTTGACGATAGCCCAGCGGCTGTCTCCGCAGTTATTGTCGCTTCTGCGCCACGACCAAGACTGGCGTATCAGGCACGAGGTGGCGAGCCGGATCGCACCGTCTGAGCTCATAGGCCTTATCGATGACCCATACAGCCTAGTGCGGGACGTCGCGCGCTCGCGGCTTGCAGTCGAGGCAGAACGAGGACCGCGGGCATCAGCATGAGCAGTGGGGTTCCTAATAACGACCTCGTCGAGCTGACCAGCGCGCCCGCTTTCGACTTCGGCGAGAAGGTGCGGGCCAATCGCACCATCCGCAATGACGGCACATATGCCGGTAGAGAAATCGGCGACATCTTGGCCAAGAAGGGCGAGGTCGGCTACGTCGTATCGATCGGCACCTTCCTGCAGAAGTTCTACATCTACGGAGTCGAATTCATCGAAAGCGGCAACCGAGTCGGCATGAAGCGTGAGGAGCTCGATCGAATCGCGACGGGCGGCGGAAGGCCTGCTGTTGCGCAAGAGCTAAGCACAATGATCGAGGCCGAACCGCCAGAATATCAGCGGGGGCCAGCGCGTTAAGGCGAAGTTCGATCTAGTTAATGACGGGCCATTTTCAAATGCTCCAGCCGAAGGCGTCCTGGTCAGGCTTGGCACAATGGGCGAGATCGCCCGAGTTCGCCGGCACACTGAGGCGAACCTGCCGATCTATCTTGTCGAGTTCGGTAAAAAAAATTGGTCGTCGGCTGCTTCGAAAGAGAAATCGGCCTGATCGAGGAAGAGGGCGCATGACCGTCGGCTTAGGCATAAATTCAGCGAGACCGGCGCACCCTAATGAGGTTGATCGCAGGCGAATCGAGCGCGCGCTGAAGTCTAGACATCGCTACCGGTATGTTTCAGCAAGTATCACAGCAGTTGGCGGCGGCTACTTGGTCGAAAGCCCATGCTGCTCTCGCAACATCGACATCCAAGGAGGCCTCATTGAGGTGGCCCTGCTGCACCACGACAGCGCAAGCGCGTGCTGGAAGGTGTTCCGAAAGGATCATAGACAATGCGTCTGGAAGCTACACTCGACGCACCGGCGCTTAGCAGCGGTTACCGATCTCTTGAATGCCGATCCAGAACGTGTCTTCTGGCAATAAGGAGCCGATCGATGGCTTTGGGGGCAGGTAAAATCGCGAAGATCGAGCAGGAACTCGCGTCATTCGATGACGTATCTCAAGTCTTTGCGACAGAGATACCCGCATCTGGCTTGGATCCGCTGCGACTCGTCCCACCTACCGAAACACCCTTTTGTAGCATTAGGCAATTCGACCTGCATTTACTCGATTGCGCGGATCTTTGTGTGTGGATCACGGATGATCCGAAGTGTGCGGCCGGCATCGCCCTGGCCAAAAAGGTGACCCCGGCTCACGCTTAGCTGTCGTAGAGGCCGACGAAGAGTTGGGTTCAACGGGCTCGGATGATTAACTCCGTTCTCATGACCCTGGCCGAAATCGCGGCAGTCGATCGCGTGTTGCGCTCAGAACTGCTCTCCAACGGCACTCTCGTAACCATTCAAGGCGGCATTCGCCGCCTATCTCGGGCTCAAGTATGCCGTCGCGCTACTCAGCGGGACTATTGGCCTCGTCGTCGGGTGGCAGTGGTATAGTTGGTTTAGAGTTTGCATGGAGCCGTGCGAGAGCAGGAGCGAACGACCATGGTGATGGCTGGACCGGCGATCGAGGCTTTGATCCGCGAAGCGTTTCCGGACGCGGAAGTGATTGTGACCGAGCTCGCAGGCACCGGGCGCCATTGTGGGGCACGAATCTTGTCGCAGGCCTTTGCCGGCAAAAGTCGCATCGAACAGCATCAGATGATCTATGAGGCGCTAAAGGGCAAGATAACCGACACGGTCCAGGCGCTCGTGCTCGAAACAGCCGTTCCAAAGAGCTACTTGCAAGGAAAGACTCAATGAGCGACCTAACCGAAATATGCACTAAGCACGTCAGTGCTGGAGACGACATCACAGCGATTTCGAACTGGCCAATGATCCTGCCGCTCTACGTTGACACAGGAATCCTCGGCGACTGCAAGATTTCTCTCAAGATGTCCAGAGACGGGCAGCTCACCAGTTCTGACGATGGCGAAATCACGGTAACACCAGTATGAGCAGCAATATGAACGAGCTTGAAATCCCACAGCTCTACCGGCATCACGTTTTTGCCTGTCACACTGAGCGCCCCGCCGACCATCCACATGGCAGCTGCGGGGCGGCGGGCGGTGGACCATTGTGGGAGCGGCTCGGCAAAGCGATTGAGGCGAGAGGCCTCACCGATGTCGGCTTCACTGCAGCTGGGTGTCTCGGCTTCTGCAGCTCCGGGCCGCTGATGGTCGTCTATCCTGATGGTGTCTGGTATCGTCCGCGCACCCCGGAAGACATTGATGAGATTGTTGACTCCCATCTGAAGAATGGCAACCGCGTCGACCGCCTTGTTATCGTGCTCAGGCGAAGTTAGCACTCCCGCCTCGAGCGGTATGAAGACAGACGCCGCTGCGTTGGCGCGGGGAGCGGACCCCTCTCCTCGCACCTCAGCGGCGGCGACGGCTTGTTGTGACCGATGCCGCGCATGGTTCCGATGCCTAGAAATGCTGCTTTCATTCGGACTTACAAGACGGCAACGCCGCTGTGCGCGTGCAGCCCTGAAGCTTCCGACTCGGGCTTGCGCCTAGGAGCGACAGTACCGGCTCGCGGTCAAATCCGGCACATTTCCGACTAATCGCGTCTATCAGGGGACGCCTGATCAGCAGCCGGTCCTCAAGCATCAAGGCGATCGCGTCCATTGCGTTAATCGCCGCCGGGTCAATCGCACCCGATGTCACCCGCGGCGCGACGGGATTGAACCATGACGGAATCGGCGAGCCACCAAAGAAAGGAAGCAGAGTTGGCGCGGTCCAGAGCTCGGTCATCAAGTTCTTCGCAATGACCTGATGGCCCGCTGACTCCAGCGCGCGAATCTGGCGCGCGTTCGTGCCGTAACCGGGCTTCTCCCAAAACAGAACGGTAGCCATGTCAAAATTCCTATCCCGTTGCTCCGAGCTGGATCACTGGCGCCGTTGTCCATCCTTTTGCGGACGCGTCGAGCGTTTGGAGGATCACCGCAGTGGTGTGCACCGGACCGCGATCATCTCGTCGTGTTTGTCTAGGCGATCAAAATGCAGATGCCTTCGAAATCCGGTAAATTGACCGATTGCGGAGTCCGCCCCTCTTCAGTAGCGCCAAGCGGCACGATATCGGGCTGAGCGAGTTGGTGGCGCTAAACCTGGCTTGAGATGCCAACTGCAATGCAGCGCGCGAGTCATCTTGTGCTCAGCGTCGACGAGAAGCACCGGCGGTCAACTGCGTTGGTTGCCTCGAGACCGATCTGCAAGTCGCGAATTTACTCAATGGTCGCTTGGCAAGCAATTTTTGTTCCGCACAGTTTATGGTTAGATTCGCTTCAGAATTCCACCTTCGCAACGGACTTTGTCCAGCTTCTAACAGGAGCGCTATTAACGGGATCGATGTCGGTCGGCGGCGCCTGGCCGCCGTGAACCTCAACGGTCGTTTGAGCGCGATCAAGCACCTAACGCACGCGCGCGAATGGCACGCCAGTTGCTAATTGGATGCTGCAGCATCGACTGAGGGCCGGGCATACCGGCGCCTCTGCCGAGACCTCGCGAGCAAGGCCGGCGTCGAAACTGAGAGCCTGACGCGATGGAGTTATTTGTGATTGTCGAAGATAGGCCAATCGATGCGATGTCAACTCCGTCAGGCGGCTTCCCCGCGGACAGACGACAGGCCGGAATTGAACTCTACAATCTCCTAACTGGCTGCGATCCGGCAGACGCCGACGTAACAGATGACCGAGGGTTTGACCGGCATGTACTTGCCTCCGTCCTTTGTGCCGCTGTGATGGATGGCGGGCCGCTCCCCGAGCGAGCGGGCCTGACCGCGGAGGACCTCAACGAACTGCTAGCGCAATGTTTCTCATCGGCGCCCGTGCGCACTGTCGTTTCGATGGACAATGCCGGCTCGGCCAGCGACGAGGAGATTATGGTGCGCGATCTTCTGCTTGCACAGCGGTCGACGGAAGGCGAGATCAGCCGCTGGTTGGCAGCCATGATCGCACGGCGAGCGATGGAGCCGAATCATTTGTGGGAAGATCTCGGATTGCGCGAGAGGCCCGAGTTATCGCGCCTATTGGCGCGCCATTTTGCGCCGTTGGCGGCGCAAAATACCAACAACATGCGTTGGAAGCGCTTCTTCTATCGCAGATTGTGCGAGGAGGATGGTTTGGTCATGTGCACGACGCCCGTGTGTACGCAATGCAATGATTTCAATCACTGTTTCGGTGAGGAGGTCGGCGAGAGCCGGATGGCTCAGCGCCGCCGCGACTATCTGCGCGGAGTCGAAGTCACATCAGAGCCGCCAGCAATTCGCAAGGCCGAGTGAAGATTATGGACGGGCGCTCCGCCAACAAAGTCGCAGGAGCCCGGGAGACTGCACAGCCTGAACTCGCGCCGCTGCATTGGACCGGATATTCGGCGAAGTCGTGTATCCGCCGACTGCGTGAGGCGGGCATGCGGCCGACGCGCCGGCGTGTACTGCTGGCTCAGTTGCTCTTCGCAAGGGGCCCCCGCCACGTCACCGCCGAAATGCTCTTCAACGAGGCGATCGAAGCCCATATCGAGGTCGCGCTTGCGACCGTATACAACACGCTAAGCCAGTTCACGCAAGCTGGCTTGTTGCGCCGAATCATGCCCAACCGCTCAAGATCGTTTTTTGATACCGACGCCCGCATTCATCCGCATTTCTATCTCGTCGGCGAAGACACCTTGATCGATATCCCCGAAAAGCGTCTGTTCGAGCAGATGCCGGAGGCCTTACCGGGCTATGAGATTTCCCGGCTCGACATCATCGTCCACATCCGCCGTACGCGCCCCGACAATCTGACAGTCGGGCTCCCTACATTGTAGCATGTGCGACCGACCAGTTGCTGCCCATAATGACCTCAATTTCAGGAGTTCTCCGTCATCAATTCCGCTGGCACAGCCGTTGCTCACGATTCAGCGGGGAGGCGTTATCCGCGCATGACCTTTCAAACGACTGTATCTGGCAGGTTGCAGACAAGACGGATTGTCCTAAATGACACCACATTGCGCGACGGTGAGCAGGCTCCTGGCGTGGCCTTCACTACAGCGGAAAAAGTATCCATTGCACGTGTCCTGGCAAAGGCCGGAATCACCGAGATTGAGGCGGGCACGCCGGCGATGGGTCATGAGGAAGTCAGCGCGATCCGTGCAATTGTCGAAGCCGGCTTAGCCGCGACGATCATCGGCTGGTGCAGGCTGAAAAAATCAGATGTCGATGCGGCAATCGATTCCGGCGTCTCCATGGTGAATGTCTCGGTCCCATCCTCTGACCTGCAACTAGCTGCCAAGCTCGGCATCGGTCGAGGCGCCGTGCTCGAGCAGTTGAAGAGGGTCGGGGGCTACGCTCGCGACAGGGGACTCGATGTCGCAGTCGGAGGCGAAGACTCCTCGCGGGCAGATGTCGACTTTCTGGTCGAGCTAATCGCTGTGGCAAAAACTGCCGGCGCCCGGCGCTTTCGGGTCGCCGATACGCTCAGCGTGCTCGATCCCGATGCGAGCTTTGCGTTGGTATCGGAGCTGTGTGCAAACACCGATCTCGAGCTCGAATTCCACGGCCATGACGACCTGGGCCTCGCGACGGCTAACACGCTCGCCGCAATCAAGGCCGGCGCAACGCATGCCTCAGTCACCGTGATCGGCCTCGGCGAGCGTGCTGGCAATGCGCCGCTAGAAGAGGTCGCTGTCGCGCTCAAGCAGCTGTATGGATGTGATACAGGCGTCGTGCTGTCGGAGCTCGAGAATGTTGCGGCCCTCGTCGCAGGGGCCGCCGCACGCACTATTCCACTCAACAAGGCGATCGTCGGCGCGCATGTCTTTACCCACGAATCCGGCATCCATGTCGATGGTCTGCGGAAGGATCGGCGCAGCTATCAGGCGCTCGATCCTCAACTGCTCGGTCGCTCAAACCGCTTTGTGATCGGTAAACACTCAGGGCTCTCTGCGATCACGGCGTTGCTGTCCGAATTGCAGCTTTCAGTCAGCGACGAGGAAAGCAGAGCGATCCTTGCGCGTATCCGAAAGCATGCCGTCGAGCACAAGGGCGGGGTTGCGCCCGAGACCGTGATGACAATCTGGCGCGAGGTCCACGATCGCTCGCTGCTCGACGGAATGTAGGGCCGGCATGTCCCGAATAGCCGCCATCTCAGTCCTTGAACGGGTGGTTAAGCCAGCACGCCTGGGTCTTGGCGTCTTTATGACGCGCATTCTGGGCATACCTAGCATCGCGCAATGCTGGATTTGCGGAGAAAAATTATGCCTAGCGGAATTCTGTTTCGATTGAGCAAGGCCGCTGCGGCCGAAGAGTTTTTTGAATTGCTGGGTGTCAAGTACGATCCTAAGATCATCAATGTGGCGCGGCTGCACATCCTGCGGCGCATGGGGCAGTATCTCGCAGCTGAAGACTTGACTGCTGCAACTGACGCGGAGGTCGCAGAACGGTGTAAAGCCGTGCTGGAACGGGCCTACGCCGACTTCGTGGCTTCCTCTCCAATCGACCAACGCGTTTTCAAAGTTCTTAAGGAAGCTGTCGCTCCACGGCCGAAGAAAGCGCCCTTCGTGCAACTGGACAGGCTAAAGTGACGGCATCACCTCACTTGCTTGCGTTCGCTGCTTCTTCCGCGTCGTCTCGGGAGGGCTGCGGAGGCGGGAACCACGATTTACTCGAAGGCTTTTGTGGTTGCGTTTGCGACGTCATGCTAACATTCCCAATGCCTTTCGAAAAAAGATACCCTTTGAAATAGGGCCACTCGACCGCAACGATACCTGATTTTCGGCTCCTTCTGACACAGCCTCTCTCAGTTCGTCCGACCGACCTTGCAGCCGTGGCTTGGTAGACTTCGACAGTCGCGAGCTGAATGGCCCTGGGCACCAACCAGTCAATATCGCTGTGTCTTGGTTAAAAGTGGCCCTGTTCGATTTCCGACGGGTGGTCCCCGTATCTTTGTCGGGCCTCCGGCCCCCCTCGGACGAAGGGCACGCCGCGGGCTTCATACGCCCTGTCTTTATACCGCAATTCGACTGCGTACCCAGTTGGTACGACCCTTGCTGTATCGCAGCAAAGCCTTGGAGAAGCGCATGCACATCGTAGTCTGCACTAAACAAGTTCCTGTTTCCGCGCAGATGCGAGTGCACCCTGTGAACAAGATCGTCGTGCCACAGGCGGGAAGGCCCAACGTGCAAGGACCGTTTGCACGTCGCTCGGCGTCTTTGCCGAACGCCTATTTGGGCCTCGGTCACACAGCAAGACTTTTCTAATCGAAGTTCGGCAAGCAACCCGGCCGCGGCGCTTATTAGAGGGGTGATCCTCGCTGGCCAGACGAACTCGAAAGCTGATCTCGCGGCGTCGGCGCGTGGCTAGTATAGCAAGGAAAACCGATACCATGAGCACCACCTCCAAAAGCCGCGCTCCGGCCGCAGCTTCTGGCCGCGCCGCGACCAAGAAGGAGTTGCCTGAGCGCTTTAAGGCCTACAAGCACGTCTGGGTCTTCATAGAGCAGGAACGCGGTATTGTGCACCCCGTATCGTGGGAGCTCATGGGGGCCGGCCGTAGGCTTGCGGACAAGCTCAAGGTGGATCTCGCGGCAGTTATCATCGGACCAGAAGGCGAGGCGACACAGCAGGCGGTTGCCGAGTCTTTCTGTTATGACGCTGACCTCGTTTACATCGTTTCCAATAATCTTTTGGCCGACTATCGCAACGAATCATACACGAAGGCTCTGACCGACCTCGTCAACGGCTATAAGCCGGAGATCCTGCTGTTGGGCGCCACTACGCTCGGCCGGGATCTCGCAGGCTCCGTCGCAACCACGCTGCTCACGGGGCTAACTGCGGATTGCACCGAGCTCGACGTCGACGCCGACGGATCGCTCGCTGCGACGCGCCCCACCTTCGGCGGCTCTTTACTGTGCACAATCTATACGCTGAACTTCCGTCCGCAGATGGCAACTGTCCGCCCGCGTGTGATGCCGATGCCAAACCGCATCGCGCGCCCGGTCGGTCGCATCATCACGCACTCACTCGGTCTGGTCGAACACGACATCGTCACAAAAGTTCTCGATTTCCTGCCCGACCGCAACTCAGCAAAATCCAACCTGGCTTATGCCGACGCCGTCGTCGCGGGCGGCCTCGGGCTCGGATCAGCCGAGAATTTTCAGCTGGTACACCAACTGGCGAGCGCGCTTGGTGCCGAATATGGCAGTTCGCGGCCGCTGGTGCAGAAGGGCTGGGTCACCTCCGATCGCCAGATCGGCCAGACGGGCAAGACGATCCGACCAAAGCTCTATATCGCTGCCGGCATTTCGGGAGCGATCCAGCACCGAGTTGGTGTCGAGGGGGCCGATCTTATCGTCGCTATCAACACTGATAAGAACGCGCCAATCTTCGACTTCGCTCATATAGGCATCATTACCGATGCCATTCACTTCTTACCGCCGCTCATCGCTGCCTTCCGCGAGCGGCTGTCGCCGCATGCCCGCGATCGGATAGCAGGTTAAAGGAGTACGACCATGATTGAGGAAAGATTCGATGCCATCGTGGTTGGCGCAGGCATGGCCGGCAATGCGGCCGCGCTCACCATGGCCGAGGGCGGCATGAAGGTGCTGCAGCTCGAACGCGGTGAGTATTCGGGCTCGAAGAATGTGCAGGGCGCGATCCTCTATGCCGACATGCTCGAGAAGCTGGTCCCTGATTTCCGTGAGGATGCTCCGCTTGAGCGACACTTGGTCGAGCAGCGCTTCTGGATGATGGACGATCGCTCGCACACCGGCTTGCACTACCGATCCGAAGATTTTAACGAGGAGAAGCCGAACCGTTACACCATCATCCGAGCCCAATTCGACAAGTGGTTTTCGCAAAAGGTTCGCGAAGCCGGGGCCACGGTATTATGCGAGACCACGGTCACCGACCTCGTACGAGACGACTCAGGCAAGGTCATCGGCGTGAAGACCGATCGCCGCGATGGGGAGATCCACGGTGATATCGTCGTGTTGGCGGAGGGCGTGAACGGCATGCTCGGTACGCGGGCTGGCCTGCGTGAGCGGCCAAAGCCCGAGAAGGTCGCGCTTGCAGTTAAGGAAATGCACTTCCTGCCGCGCGAGACCATTGAAGCGCGTTTCAATCTCAGGGGTGACGAAGGGGTAGTGATTGAGGCCGTAGGCACCATTTCTCGCGGCATGACGGGCATGGGCTTCATCTACGCCAACAAGGAATGCATCTCGCTGGGTATCGGCTGCCTGGTCGCCGATTTCCAGCGCACCGGCGAGACGCCTTATGGCCTGCTCGATCGTTTCAAGCGTCATCCTTCGGTCGCCCCACTGATAGAAGGCTCTGAGGTGAAGGAATACTCCGCGCATCTAATCCCGGAGGGAGGCTTCAAGGCGATACCCCAACTCTACGGCAAGGGCTGGGTGGTGATCGGCGACGCCGCTCAGCTTAACAACACAATTCATCGTGAAGGATCAAACCTCGCGATGACTTCGGGTCGAATTGCGGCGGAAGCGATTCTTAAGATCAAGTCGAGGGCCCAACCGATGATCCCGCAGAACCTAGCGCTGTATAAGAAGATGCTCGATGAATCTTTCGTGATCAAGGATCTAAGGAAGTACAAGGATATGCCGGCGCTGATGCACACTCGCTCGCAAAACTTCTTCCTGACCTATCCGCAGCTTGTTTCCAAGGCTATGCAGAATTTTGTGCGGGTCGATGGCACGCCTAAGATCGACAAGGAAAAGCTCACACTCAAGTCGTTCACAAACGCGCGCTCACGGAGCGGCCTGTTTGGTGACGCCTTTCGCCTCGTGCGCGCATGGCGGTGAATGGAAGAACTGGATGTCAAAAACGGGGACCTAACTATGCCGATCGAGCTATTCACGCGTGTCGAGGACAAGCTATTCAACAACCGTTATCTCGTCGATACCGGCCGCCCCCATATCAAGGTGCGCCCTCATGCCAAACCATCGCCGCAGCTTTTGTCGATGCTGAAGGCTTGCCCGGCGCGATGCTATGAGCTCAGCGAAGATGGCCAAGTTGAGGCCACCGTCGATGGCTGCATCGAATGCGGTACTTGCCGAATAATTTGCGAGGAGAGCGGCGACATTGAATGGAGCTATCCTCGAGGCGGTTACGGCGTGCTTTTCAAGTTCGGCTAAGGCAAATTGAGAGGTTTCGAGGAAATTCGAGATTTTCCATATCAAGATCCGATCGAACCCCCGAGGGGTCCGTGAAACTGTCCGAAGAATAAGCGTGATCGGGCTTTCGGGCGAACAGTAAACCTCCGGCATATAATCGGAGCAGACCTATTTCGATCGCCGCAGGATTTCGATGAGGACCGAAGATCGTGAAGGTTCAGTCTGTCGCTTGGCATTACGAGCTAGCTTCACCAATGTTTGAGAGCGCATGACGATGGTTCGTCAGTGCATGACGTTGGGAGTGCTGCTTGACCATCCGCCGCCGACCGCACGAACAGCAATTTGACGCGAAAACATGTGCTGCGAAAGCACGTCAGGGTCTCTCGCCAATCAGCGCATTGGCACGATTGAAGCACGGACAAACGCGTGAAGACGATGATGAGCGAGGATTTTGCAGCCATGCGCACTCACCGCAACCGCATACATCGATATCGCCGTTTACTGAAAGCCAAGCCAAATGGGCCCGAGCGCCAATATCTCGAGCGACGTTTGCGGGAGGAGCGTTGTGCTTTCGATGCCTTGGTGGCCTGTAGCTTACCGCTAGTTTTCGAAATTCCGCATGTGGCTGACCGAGAGACGTCTGTTTCAGCGGCGACGGAGGGCGCTATCCTGTGACCAAAGTTGCCAAGACCGCGGCCGCCTCAATACCATTCTCTTCTCCGGCGACGATTGTAATTTGTCGACATTCGTACGCTGTAATGTCCACAAGACTGTTCGTCTTTGCTAGCCGGGTGCCCGCGCCAGCTTGCTTACCACCTTACCGGTTCTGAGCTTAGCTCCTGCGGGGCCCCGCTCGCGTCTACTGAAATCAGAGATGCTGGCATCGACGGTCAGACGCTGTAAGCGAACTAAGAGCCGCCGTTCTAGTCGAACTAGATGGACGTTACGTCCCTTCCGAAGGGGGTTGAATCTGACGTTGCGTAAAGTTGTACATGGGGTGCGAGAATCGTATTTCAGAAGACGTAACCAAAATGACACGAGCCTCTCTTGCCACTATACTATGTTCCGCATTCGGCTTGATCGGGATGGGTGGAGTCACGCTCGCTGGCACAATCGGGCGCTACGACTGCACCATAGTCGCTTCAACTCGATATCCAGTGGGTGATCGCAATGAACACGACGTCATCAGCTTCCAACATGCGTGCACAGGCGTTGATGGGGTATTCCATGAAGCCGTAGTGACAGCAATTACTGTCGTCGAGCTTGATAACGAGGAAGGAAAGTTTTTGGCTTCGTTCAGTCTTCACCGCTCCCCCGATGGTTTTGCAGCCGAGCAGCTTTTGGAAGGCGCGGGGGACATTGTCCTAGAGGACGACAAAGCCGTTGGAGTCGAGGCGTACGGTAAGACGTCGTTTAAATTCGCATCAGGTACCCTGGAGTGTCTCGCAGATAAGACGGTCAACTTCAAAGCAACGCCAGCTGGTTTTGGCAAATTCAAGCTTGAGTTTACAGACTGATAGTTCGTCAACAAGCCCTCAGCGCAAACGGCTGTTTAGGTAGCAAACTCTTGACCAACTCGACCTATCGCGCCAAAGCTGAAGGGCACAGAAACGCTTTAGGACATGCTTCCACTTTAAAAGAGAGCCGCAGCGGTTTAGTGGTATATGCGACATCCATGTTCCTGGCATTGATCTGCTGAGTTATGCATATCCGGTGCTGAGGCGAGGTTTGTCCAAAGTTGCTCCGCGACTCCGCTAATTTGTGGCAGTTCAAAGTAGACTATCGACCCACAGGTCATTCTGTGCGCGTCATGTGAAAAGCGAATGTAAGACCGGCTTCGCTGCAGGGCGCTGATTTGCATGCGCCCCTTAGACGTTAAAGTGGCGATGATAGTGTTCTTCGACGATCGTATTCAACCAGCTCGTCGATTGCAGCTCGCAACGCGCGGGCCCCGAACAGGTGGCCCTGGCGCGATCGATCGGGCTCAATTCGCTCACAGGGAAGAAATTCTGCAGCCCGCGGCGCTTGTCTCGGTGTGCTGTGTAAGCGTGTTACTCGCTCCTGCGCATCGAGCAAGCTGAGTTGTAGCTTAACCAGCCTTCTGGGTCGCGACGTGATTAATCATACGGCGAAGGACAGCTGTGCCAGAGCGTTGCGTAGCTAGGCGAGAAGCGTACAGGCCGTTTTGTTCGGTGTCGTGCGTCCGATTCCGACCATAAGTGCCGATGCCAGGAGTGACCAAGTTGTCGCGAGACTGACATGGTGCCTGAAAGGCAACGCGCGTGTTCGCGTGTCCACTGGCCCAAATCCTGCACTGCACAAAAACGCAACGCCGAGGCTTACGAAACGGAGGCGCATTTGAAACTTAATGTATCAAAGCGACGATGCGGATGTAGCTCCACTGCTGGCGCAAAATGGCGGCAATTTGTCCAAAAGCCTGCAGCACGTAGAGCTGATGGCTCCGACAACTTCAACAGACGCCTCGAGGACCGCGTTCGAGATCGATTGCCTGGCGATCTGGCTCGCGCAAGGTCTCATTTGCAAGCTCAAGGCCGTCGATCCGAGCTTGATCTCTTGCTAGCGGTCGCACCGACTCGGTGGCGCCGACCATGCCGCTCTCGGTGATGCGAATGCTGCTGACTCGGGAGGCCTCAATGGGCAATGAATTGGATTTGGCATCATTCAAACTACATCCGGAGCGGAAGGCTGTCCTCGGCGAAGTGCATGCGCGGCCGTTTGCCAGTCTAGTTTCGTCGCTCGGCATGGTGCGTTTTGTATTTCTCGCGAAGGGCGACGATGCGGCAAATGATCGCCGCCGGTTCATCGAATTCTGTCGGCAGCACAAGGTAACCCCGCCCGAGCCGTCCGCGAAGCATCATCAGATCGAGTTCGGACCGGTGGCGCTACGCTGGGAGCAGCACTCGGAATTTGCGACCTTCACTTGGATCTGGAACACCACGAACAGTCTAGCCGCTCGTCAATTCGGCGACGTCCATAACTCCGCGCAGTCACTAATCCGTGCACTATCGCAGGCTGGAGAACTACTTGCCGCGATCAAGTTAGAGGCAGAACGGGGCACTTGTCCGACCGAGCGCGCCGAGCAGATTTTTGAGAAAAGTAGCCTGGCGATGGTCAACGTCAAAGGCGGGGCGAGCGTTGTGGCCTCCGACTTTCGCACTGACGATAAGGGTTTCACCAGAATTCTGGTCCACGATCGCGGATTGACTCCACACGATCTCGGCGCGCTGGTGCAGCGTTTGTTAGAAATCGAGACCTACAGGTCCCTAGCCCTGCTTGGTCTATCGACGGCGCTGGAGCTTGGCCCATCGGTCGATCGAATAGATCGCCGTCTCGTCGAGGTGCTCGAGGAGATGCAGGGCGCGGAAGGGCTAAAGGTCAACAACCATCTCCTTCAGGAGCTGACGGCGCTGGCAGTCTCCTTTGAAAAAGATGTGGCAGGCAGTTTGTTCCGTTTCGGAGCGAGCAGAGCATACAACGAGCTGGTTCAATCGCGATTATCGATCGTTGAAGGCGAGAGCGTCGCGGATTATCCAACTTGGTCGGCCTTCCTTGCGCGCCGTATGGCGCCTGCTATACGAACCTGCGCAACGATGGAGGAGCGTCAGGCGAATCTATCGGACAAGCTGGCCCGCGCCGCGGACCTGTTGCGAACACGCGTGGACGTTGAAATCGAGCAACAGAATCGCGACCTTTTGCGCTCAATTAATGAACGGACGAGGCAACAGCTTCGCCTGCAGTCCACGGTCGAGGGACTGTCAGTCGGGGCCATCGGATATTATGTGGTCAGCCTATTTGCCTATCTTGCCAAAGGCGCGCAGGATGTCGGACTGCACGTAGAGCCAGCGTCCGTAACCGCGGCTTTCGTGCCGATCGCCGTCGGCGTGATTTGGCTGGTCAGTTACAATGTTCGAAAACGGCATCTCAAGCCTGACGATGCGTCGTCCAGGGCTGGTGATTAGGTTTTCCTGAGACAACATCGCTGCGGGGGCTCCGTCGCGAGCAAAAGGCGGCAACATCGACTGGGTTGTGTGCCTGTTCGTGGGGGCGGGCTGTATTGTCCTGAACACAACAGGCACGCTGCGTTCGTCGGGCCGAGCGCGTGGCCGATACTCCTCAAACCATAACGCGAAACAGAACTGCGACAACGAACCGAATATGCGGTCGCAACGGTTTGATGAAAGGGATCGTCCTGGGCATTAGCACTCAATGCACGCAATTTCTCTCTCTTCCGAGCTTCATCCCGTAAGGGCGGCTTGCCTAAAGCTGCCTCCGTCTGGCACGCTGCTTGCTCTGCCAAACACAGCATCACCGGGCCCCCCCATGGTGGTGTTGGGGCGGACTCGACGCATCCCAGGTCCAGGCGTCGGGGCCGCCCCGCTGCGCCTCGGTATAGGCGGAGACGCGCGTCCTGCAACGTCGCGCAGGGAAGTGCGTTTCGCAGCGCTGTATTGGATCCCGACGCTGCGTGCGTTTCAAGTCCCCAAGGGTAACCGCGTTGAAATGTTCGGACTCCGCAGGACGAATCGTAGAATGGAAGCATCAAAAATGTCCGGCTCGAACCGAACGTAACAACTCTTTGTTAGAAATCGCACGGCGGGTTGGGTCAGTTCGACTTGAGCCGATCTCCACTTACCTCTTGATGCTGCGCCACGAAAAACACAATTCGGCGAAAATTGTTTTCGCCTGCGAATCGGTTTTCCGTGGGGGCGTCGTGCGATGTGATTTGGTCGGTTCAAGATTCTAAAATATTGGAATCTCTCCTGTTGTGGGCACGGAGCCGTTGGCCTGCTTCTTGCTGTCATCGATAACCGATGTATCGGCACAGTCGGTGGGAGGCTCATGGGCCCGGTGACGGAAACGTTTTATGGCGTGATTAGACGGCAGGGCATAACCCGTCGAAATTTTCATAAATTCTGCAGCCTGACGGCGACGAGCCTCGGGCTTGGGCCGCTGTCTGCGAGCCGCATTGCAAATGCGCTTGAAACAAAGCCGCGCATACCGGTGATCTGGTTGCATGGCCTCGAATGCACCTGCTGCTCGGAGAGCTTCATCCGCTCAGCCCATCCCCTTGTGAAGGATACGATGCTGTCCATGATCTCGCTCGATTATGACGACACCATCATGGCCGCGGCTGGCCATCAGGCGGAAGCGATCCTGGATGAGACCCGGACCAAATATAAGGGGCAATATCTGCTGGCGGTGGAGGGCAACCCGCCGCTGAATGAGGGTGGCATGTTCTGCATCCAGGGCGGCAAGCCGTTCGTAGAGAAGTTGAGGATGATGGCCGAAGATGCGATGGCCATCATTGCCTGGGGCTCTTGCGCTTCATGGGGGTGCGTTCAAGCGGCAGCGCCCAATCCGACGCAAGCCACGCCCATCGACAAAGTCATCACCAGCAAGCCTATCATCAAGGTACCGGGGTGCCCGCCGATCGCGGAGGTGATGACAGGCGTGGTGACCTTCATTACTACCTTTGGCAAGCCCCCCGAGCTCGACCGGCAAGGTCGGCCGAAGATGTTCTACTCGCAGCGCATTCACGACAAATGCTACCGGCGGGCGCATTTCGACGCGGGCCAGTTCGTCGAGGAATGGGACGATGAGGCGGCGCGCAAAGGATACTGCCTTTACAAGATAGGATGTAAGGGGCCGACCACATACAACGCCTGTTCGTCGGTGCGCTGGAACGGCGGCATCTCTTTTCCGATCCAGTCAGGCCACGGCTGCATCGGCTGCTCAGAAGATGGCTTCTGGGATAAGGGCTCGTTCTACGACCGCCTGACCAACATCAAGCAATACGGGATTGAGAAGAATGCTGACCAGATCGGCATGGCGGCGGCGGGCGCGGTCGGCACAGTGGTCGCGGCACATGCGACGGTGACGGCGCTAAAGCGCTTCGCTGGGAAACGCAAAAATGCGAACCGACGCCACTGAGCGGTCTGAGGTATGACAATGGGCCTCCGGACATCCAAAGGCGTCATGTCTAACCATTCTGGCAAGCGCATTGTCGTCGATCCGCTGACCCGGATCGAAGGTCACATGCGGGTCGAGGTCAATGTCGATTCCGACAACGTGATCCGCAATGCGGTCTCCTCGGGCACGATGTGGCGAGGCATCGAGATCATTCTGAAGGGCCGCGATCCGCGCGACGCCTGGGCCTTTACCGAGCGGATCTGCGGCGTCTGCACCGGAACACATGCGCTCACCTCGGTCCGTGCGGTCGAGAACGCGCTAAGTATCTCCATTCCGGAGAATGCCAGCTCGATCCGGAACATCATGCAGCTCTGTCTCCAGGTGCACGATCATCTGGTGCATTTCTATCACTTGCATGCGCTGGACTGGGTCGATGTGGTCTCGGCACTGAAAGCCGATCCAAAAGCGACCTCGGCGCTGGCGCAATCGACCTCGTCTTGGCCGTTGTCCTCTCCCGGCTATTTCAAGGACCTCCTGATCCGGCTAACGAGGTTCGTCGAGTCCGGTCAGCTCGGGCCGTTCAAAAACGGCTATTGGGGCCACGCCGCCTACAAGCTGCCGCCCGAAGCGAACCTGATGGTGGTCGCCCATTATTTGGAGGCGCTCGATTTTCAGAAGGAGATCGTCAAGATTCACGCCGTCTATGGCGGCAAGAACCCCCATCCGAACTGGCTGGTCGGCGGCGTGGCCTGCGCGATCAATATCGATGGCACCGGCGCGGTGGGCGCCATCAACATGGAGCGGCTGAACCTCGTCTCCTCTGTCATCGATCGCTGCATCGAGTTCACCGAAAAAGTCTACTTGCCCGACATCGTCGCGATCGGCTCTCACTATAAGGACTGGCTCTATGGCGGCGGGCTCTCTGGCAGAAGCGTGATGGCTTATGGCGATATTCCGGAGGACGCCAACGACTATTCTGCGAAGAACCTGAAACTGCCGCGCGGCGTGATCATCAACGGCAATCTCAACGAGGTGCTGCCCGTCGACCATGCCGATCCCGAGCAGATACAGGAGTTCGTCACTCACTCCTGGTACAAATATGCCGACGAGTCGAAGGGCCGGCATCCCTGGGACGGCATCACCGAACCGAATTACGTGCTCGGTCCCAATGCCAAAGGTACCAAGACCGACATCAAGGAACTCGACGAAGGCGGCAAGTATTCCTGGATCAAGGCTCCGCGCTGGCGCGGAAATGCAGTCGAGGTCGGGCCACTGGCCCGCTACATCATCGGCTGCGCGCAGAACAAGCCGGAATTCAAGGAGCCGACCGAGAAGCTGCTCAAGACGCTAGGCCTGCCGTTCTCCGCATTGTTTTCCACGCTCGGTCGCACCGCGGCACGCGCGCTGGAATGCGAATGGGCGGCGCACCAGATGCGCTACTTCCAGGACAAACTGGTCGCGCGCATCAAAGCCGGCGACTCCTCGACGGTCAATACCAACAAGTGGAAGCCGGAGAGCTGGCCGAAGGAGTCCAAGGGCTATGGCTTCACCGAGGCGCCTCGCGGCGCGCTCGCGCACTGGATCAAGATCAGGGAGACTAAGATCGACAACTACCAGTGTGTAGTGCCGACCACCTGGAATGGGTCGCCAAGGGATCCCATGGGCAACGGCGGCGCCTTTGAAGCGTCGCTCATGGATACTCCGATGGCGAATCCGGAACAGCCCCTGGAGATCCTGCGCACGATCCACTCCTTCGATCCCTGCCTTGCGTGCTCGACCCACGTGATGAGCCCGGACGGCCAGGAAATGGCAACCGTCAAGGTCAGGTCATGAGGGTGGCCATGATTGATGTAGTAGCGCATCCGGCGAAAACCGAGCCGGCCCGCACCGCAATAGCGATCGATGCCGCTGGCGAACGCGTCGCCGCTCAGCCGGCCGTTTATGTCTACGAAGCCCCGGTGCGGATATGCCACTGGGTGAATGCGTTGTCGATCCTGGTGCTTATTGTGAGCGGTTATCTGATCGGCACGCCGCTGCCGACGGTCGCCTGGTCCGGCAACTTCGTGATGGGCTACATCAGGTTTGCCCATCTCGCAGCCGCGCAGGTGCTCGCGGTATTCTTTCTTTTGCGCATCCTGTGGGCCTTTTTCGGCAACTACCACTCTCGCCAGATATTCTACGTTCCGGTGCATCGCAAGCAGTTCTGGATGGCAGTGTTGCGCGAGATCCGCTGGTACGCCTTCCTCGAGCGCGAGCCGAAGATGTATGCCGGACACAATCCGCTGGCGCAGACCGCGATTTTTACGGGTTTCACGTTAATCGGGGCCTTCATGATTGTCACGGGCCTTGCGCTCTATTCGGAAGGCGTCGGAAGCGACAGCTGGCAGCACCAGCTGTTTGGCCAGGTGTTCGCGATCTGGCCCAACAGCCAGGATGTGCACACCTGGCACCATCTGGGCATGTGGGCGCTGATCATATTCTTGATGTTCCACATTTATGCTGTCGTTCGCGAAGACGTCATGTCGCGCCAGGGCATCATTTCCTCGATGATCTCGGGTGCTCGTCAGTGCCGGGAGCTGGAGGAGAGCAGGCTTATGCCGACGTGTTTACAGCCAAAGCGTATGCTCGTGCTCGGTATCGGCAATATTCTTTGGGCAGATGAGGGCTTTGGGGTGCGAGCTGTCGAAGAATTTCATCGCCGCTATGCCGTGCCCCATAACGTCATCATACTGGACGGGGGCACGCAGGGGCTCCAGCTTGTGAATTATCTTCGGGAATCTGACTGCGTGATCGTGTTCGACGCGATCGATTATGGTCTGGAGCCCGGACAGTTGAAGCTCGTGCGCGACGAGGACGTGCCGCGCTTCGCCGGCGTTAGAAAGATGAGCCTGCACCATACTGGTTTTCAGGAAGTTATCAGTGCATGTGACCTGCTTGGACATTGCCCGAAAAACCTCGTGTTGATCGGCTGCCAGCCGCTTGATCTCGATGGCTGGGGTGGGCCCCTGACGCCGGCCGTGCGCAATCAGATCGACCCTGCGGTCGAGCTTGCCAGCTCCATTTTAGCTGCGTGGGGCGTGCAGGTCTCGCCACGCAGCACACCGTTAGGGGAATCCGAGCGGTTGCTCGCCAATGGTATTGATCACCCGCATTACGAGATGAGAGCGCGGTAGTGGATGGCCAGCGAGGGTCGGAGACATGACAGATGTGTCTTGGTTTACCAATGACGATTATCGAAACAGACGGTATCTCTGCGCTTTGCGAGTTTCGCGGTAAACGGCGGCGTGTCTCGGTGCTCTTGCTCTCGAGGCCGTCTGCCCGGACCAAGGTGCTCGTCCATGTCGACACTGCGATCCGCCTTTTGGATGATCAGGAAGCGCAGCTAATTAGCAGTGCTATTGAAGGCATCGGCGCAGCGCAGAACGGCGAGGATTGCGACCGCTTCTTCGCCGATCTGATCGACCGCGAGCCGACATTGCCTGAGCATCTCCGGCTCGACACGGCCTGTGGTCACCTTCGACATTCCATGACGAACCGTGTGACAAGCACTGGTGCAACTACCGGCGAAGCGCGAAGACAAGTCTCTGATCCAAACTGTCAGCTGTTCATGACAGCGGATGTTCCATCTGAAGACTCGGCTTCGGATAGCTGATCTGGCTCAGATCTGGAGGAATGATGAAGCTTGAGCAGGGGACGCCGGATATCCCACGACGCGGCCGTTCCGTGCTCGATAAAATCCCCGCTGGTCGTTCTCAAGCAGCGTCCGATGAGGTGGGGCAATCGACCACATGTTTACGCCCACCTGCCGACCCCCGCGGAGGCGCGGCCGCAGTCGTAGGAACAATCGCCACATACCAAAGCTCACAGGATGTCGGACTATGAAGGTGAGTTTCCGGACGGCGGCTGAAGACAATGAGCAGCCGATGCGCGCCGAGGCGAGTCCAGACGAGGCTGCCGGCAGCCCCAGCGCCGCGGGCGGCCTGGTAAAACTTGCATTGCTCGACAGTACCGAGCTCGCGAAGAGCTGCTCCAATGGAATCGAGTTCCTGTCGAAGATGGTAGACGCTATCGCGAGCCAGAAGGCAGACGCGCGGACGCGGCTGTTCGGGCTTGGCGATCTCAACGATCTGGAACGCAAGCTCATCGCTGACGTGATCGGCGAAGGCGAAGTGGCCGGCGTCGTGACCCTGCCGGATGGGTCTCTGGTGCAGGTCCAGGAAGCAATGCTTGCAGGCCTCTGGCGTGTGCGGATCAAGACCGACTCTCTACACGAATATCTCGAGGTCGGCGCGATTCCAGAGATCATCAAGCGCGCGGCCGCGGACCTTACGGCCGCGGACATTGAGATCGGCCAGCCACCAGCGGGCGCCATGAACGTACTGCCGGTGCTAGCCGAGATTCGCGAGCATGCGCTCGCTTGGCGGCCCGGCAGCCGCTCGCAGATCATCAATTTCACGCTTCTACCGATGAGCCCGGTCGACATAAGCTTCCTGCATGCGACGATGAGAAGCGGACCAATCCAACTCGTCTCGCAGGGTTACGGCACCTGTTGCGTGCATGCGACCGGAATCCGCAATGTCTGGTCGGTGCAGTTCTTCAATGCGACGGACACGATGATCCTCGACACGCTCGAGGTCGGCGGTGTGCCGGCGGTTGCGGTCGCGGCCGATGAGGATTTCGAGGACTCAGCCGAGTGGCTCACGGAGATCATCGAGGCATATTTCAAATGAACGGATTCGAGAAGTTTGACTTGCGCCAGGATGTCACCGAAGCCACGCGATTGGAATCCGCTTTACGATCCCGTCGATGGCGATGTTGGGGCGCGAATCGCGCCCCGGCACGCCGTTTTCGGCGCTGCCCGAGTGTTGGCGCGCTGTCTGAATTACGAAAGACCGAAATGGAAATTCATGGCGAGCTGAGACACGATGCCTGACACGCAACGCTGCGGTCCCAGGTCGAGCGACTGGCTAACGCCTATCTCGCAATCGGCATGCGCGCGATGCGCGATCCGCCGATCTACAATGACGCGCTCGGTGTCGAGGCGGGCGGCTTCCGCCCGTTCAGCGCTTCTACCATTGGCAAAATGGTGACACCCTGGTTCATGAAGCGCGCAATGCCGCGGGATGACATCGTCCGTGCAGCTTTCGGATCGAGCCTGCTCGTGCATCTGCCGACTGGAACCATCGAGCTCACGCTCAACGGGGGCATGCGTATCTCGCTGTTCTCCCCTATGCTCGACTTTGCCGACCTGGCCGTCGCACAGGCGGCGGCGGAAGCTGGGCTGGGCGAACTGAGGCGGCCGGCCGACTCTGAGGAAGCCGTCTGCTACCGTGCGCCTGCGATAGGGGCGATCGAGCGGCTTAACTTCCTGCGCGGTGTCTCAAGGGAGCCACGCGCATGAGCCCGGCGTTTCGCAACGCGATCGACATCACAGTGTGTCTCGCCGGGAGGACGATCGCCGACGTCGCGATCTTGCCACGCAGCCGGCCGCCCGTCATACGCCTGTTTGCGGGCAAGCCGGCGTCGTCACTGAGCTCGGTGCTGCCCCGGCTGTTCTCGCTTTGCTCGGTCGCCCACCAGGTGGCTTATCTATCGGCGGTCGAAGCCGCGCGGGGTGAAGGCGTCGCCGCAGATACGATGCAGCGCCGCGTCACGGCGATCATCGCGGAACGATTTGTGGAATTATTACGAGGCCTGTTTGTGGGGCAGATCGCGTTCGACGGCACCAGCGCCGCGGCCGTGCGCGCCGTGATGCAAGCAGCCACGGTCCTTGCCGGTGTTGCCTTCAACGGCACGCGGAGAATAGCCCGGCGCGAGGCGGTGTCGCAGATCAAGTCCGCGCTGAGTGCGCTCGGGATCATTTCTGAAGATCAATCTCCGGCGCCCGGCAGTCCACTAGCGGCGCATCTTGCGAACTGCGATGGCCAGGCGTTGTCGCTTTCGGCCGCCGAGCAATCATTCCTGTCGGCTGCTGACGACCTGGATGTCGTTGTGCCGTTGCTCACCGAGGGCGCGAGCTTTTCCGACGCGCCCGAACTTCACGGTCGGATTCCGGAGACCGGCGTCTGGGCCCGCAGGGCTGGCCGCGAGCCGATTCTGCCGTTGACCGCGGGTCCCGCCGAGCGCCTCAAGGCGCGGATCGCCGAAGTGGCCGGTCTCTTCGCCTGGATCGATGACGGCGAGGGAGAGTTCGACTTCGAGGGCTGTGCTATCGCCAGCTACGGCCTTGGCGCCCGGCGCGGGGCGGCCGCGGTCGAATGTGCGCGCGGCCGGCTCTACCATACCGTCGAGCTCGACGACGACGACCGTATCGTGCGCTTCGAATACTTGCCGCCGACCGAATGGAATTTTTGCGCCCGCGGACCACTAGTCCGGAGTCTCAAGGGCTCACTGCTCGCCGCCGGCCCGCGCGGACAAGATGCGGTTCGCTTGCTCATCGGGTCGTTCGACCCTTGCGTCGGCTTCAATCTCACCTTCCGCGCGATCCGCCATGCATGAAATGGCGCTGTGCGAAGGCATCATCGGGATCGTCGAGGAAGAGGCACGTAAGCGCCCGTTCTCGAAGGTGAAGGCCATCTGCCTCGAGATCGGCGTGCTCAGCCACGTCGCACCGGATGCGATGAAATTCTGCTTCGAGGCAGTTGCCGCGCGAACCATTGCGCAAGGCGCAAGGCTCGAGATCTTTGAGATGCCGGGGATCGCGTGGTGCATGGCCTGTTCGAAGAGCGCCGAGATCAAGCAACGTTACGAGCCATGTCCATCCTGCGGTAGCTATCGATTGCAGGTGACCGGCGGTGAGGAAATGCGCGTGAAGGAATTGGAGGTCTACTGATGTGTACGGTTTGCGGCTGCAGTGACGGAAAGCCTGTCGTCGAGCAAGCGCATGAGCACCATCGTAAGCATGGTAATGATGGTATCCAATACCATCATGGTTGCGAACATAGTCATCGTCACCATCATCAAGCCGGCGCCCACCACGATCATATGAATGACGGCGCCGGACTTAACGATTGCAGCGCGAACCCGGCGGGTCAGCAGATCGCTCGCATCGGCAGTGAACGTATCATTCAGGTCGAGCGCGACATTCTCGGCAAGAACGACCGCCTTGCCGCCAACAACCGCGCCTGCTTCCGGGCCGACGACGTGCTTGCCTTCAACCTCGTCTCGAGCCCCGGTGCCGGCAAGACTTCTCTGTTGGTCCGTGCCGTGTCCGAGTTGAAGGGCAGCTTTCCGATCGGCGTGATCGAAGGTGATCAGCAGACCTCAAACGACGCGGAGCGCATTCGCGCGACGGGTTTGCCGGCCATTCAGGTCAATACCGGAAAGGGCTGTCACCTCGATGCCGCCGCGGTCGGTGAGGCCTATGAGCGGCTGCCTTGGCTGGGCGGCGGCATTCTCTTTATCGAGAACGTCGGCAACCTCGTCTGTCCGGCGGCGTTTGATCTTGGCGAAGCCTGCAAGATCGTCGTGCTCTCGACTACCGAGGGCGAGGACAAGCCGCTGAAATACCCCGATATGTTCGCGGCTTCATCATTGATGATGATCAACAAGATCGATCTTGCGAAGGTGCTCGATTTCGATCTCGCCAGAACCATCGAATATGCGCACCGCGTCAACTCGGAAATCGAGATTCTGACGGTATCGGCACGCACGGGTGAAGGGTTTCCGGCTTTCTATGACTGGATCCGCAAGCAGGCGTTCAGGGCGAAGCCGGCCGCGAAGACTGTAATAGAATGACAACGGTCGGCGAAGCCTCAGCGCAGTACAGACGGCGGCTACGCCTGCATGTGCGTGGCGCCGTGCAGGGCGTCGGCTTTCGCCCCTATATCTACGGTCTCGCCATGCGCTACCGTCTCGGCGGCTTCGTCGCCAATGATCCGCATGGCGTCGTCATCGAGGTCGAGGGCGAGCGCGCGTCCGATTTCGTGACCGCGCTGCCCGTCGAAAAGCCGCCGCTGGCGCGGATTGACAGTATCTCGGTGCAGCCGATCAGCGCGGTGGCGAGCGAGGAGTTTTGCATCCGCCCAAGCGAGCAGGGCAGGGTGTCGACGCGGATCGTCGCCGACGCCGCAACCTGCCCGGAGTGCCTGGACGAGCTGTTCGATCCGGCCAGCCGCTTCCACCTTTATCCGTTTGTTAACTGCACCCATTGCGGTCCACGCTATACGATCGCCGAGCAGCTGCCCTACGACCGCCCGGCTACCGCAATGAAGCGGTTTGCGATGTGTGAGGCCTGTGCCGCGGAATATGCCGATCCCAACAGCCGCCGGTTCCACGCCCAGGCGATTGCCTGCCCCCAATGCGGCCCGAGGCTTAGCCACGCAGTCGCGGAGATCGCCGCCGCCATTGCCAAGGGCATGATCGTCGCCATCAAGGGGCTCGGCGGCTATCAGCTCGTCTGTGATGCCGGCGACGAGGAGGCTGTAGAGCGCCTGCGCCAGCGCAAGCAGCGCGATCAAAAGCCCTTCGCCGTCATGGTCGGATCGCTGGACGCGGTTACCGAGATCGCCGTTGCCAATGCTGCTGAGCTGGCGCTGCTCCAGACGTTAGCACGGCCGATTGTGCTGATGACGTCGCGTCATCGTCTCGCGTTTGCGATCGCGCCGGAGCTGTCGCGGGTCGGCGTCATGCTGCCGGTTGCGCCATTGCACCATCTGATCTTCGATGCGCTGAATGTGGACCATCCGCGAGACGCCGAAAGCTGGGCGATCGTCACAACCAGCGCCAATCTCGGCGGCGAGCCGCTTCTGATCGACAACGACCAGGCCACGCGGCGCCTTGCGGGCATCGCCGATCTCGTCGTCACCCATGACCGCGGCATCGTCACTCGCGCCGACGATTCCGTCGTATCGGTCGTGGCGGGCCGCACGCAGTTCATCCGTCGCGCCCGCGGTTACGTCCCCGAGCCGGTCAGGCTCGCGCGATCCGTGCCGTCGATCCTTGCGGTTGGGGGCGCCGTCAAGTCGACGGTGACGGTTACCCGCGGCAACGAGGCCTTCGTCTCTCAGCACATCGGCGACCTCCATACGAGAGAAGGCATCCGCTTCTTCGAGGAAACGGTGGGGCATCTACTTACCACACTGGATGTCGAGCCAGTCGTCATGGCCTGTGACCTGCATCCGAACTTGGCTTCGACCCGCTTCGCCGAAGCGAGCGGGAGAAGGCTGGTCGCGGTCCAGCATCACCACGCCCATGCAGCCTCCGTCATGGCGGAACACGGTATCGAAGGGCCAATATTGGCGCTGGTGCTCGACGGATTCGGCTATGGCAGCGAGGGCGGCAATTGGGGGGGCGAACTCCTGCTGTGCGAGCGCGCGCACTTCCGGCGGCTAGGTCATCTCGCACCGCTCAAGATGCCCGGTCGGGACCGCGCAGCGCGCGAGCCGTGGCGGATGGCTGCGAGCGTGTTACATAGCTTGCAGCGCGGCGACCACATTTCGCGCCGCTTTCCGGCGCAGCCGCATGCGGCGCGTCTCTCTGCCTTGCTCGATGGCCGCGACCTGCCGGCGACAACGAGCGCCGGTCGGTTGTTCGATGCGGCGGCAGGGTTGCTCGGGCTCTCCGCCGTGCAGAGCTACGAAGGCGAGGCCGCGATGAAGCTCGAAGCACGGGTTCGACGCCCCCGCGTTGTAGAAGATGGCTGGGTAGTCGAGAACGGCCAGCTCTCCCTCTCCCCGTTGCTCGATCGACTGGCGAGCGATGGGCTCGATCCGACTGAAGGAGCTGAGCTCTTCCATGGCACCTTTGCCGCCGCCTGCGTCGAATGGATCGTTCGCGCAGCGCGGCAGACGGGTATCACCACGGTGGTCTTGAGCGGCGGCTGCTTCCTTAACGCGATCCTGTCAGCCGAGATTGAGCGGGGTTGCCTCGTCGCGCATCTCGCGCCGCTGCTACCCCGCCAGATGCCACCGAATGACGGAGGCCTGAGCCTGGGGCAAGCCTGGATTGCCGCGCTCCGGCTTATGGAACACACGAGCCAAGGAGCCGCCTGATGTGTCTCGCCATACCTGCAGAGGTGACAAAAATCTTGCCAGATGAGATGGCTGTTGTCTCCATGGACGGTGTCAGTAAGGAGATTTCGATCGCCCTGATCGATGATATCGCCGTCGGCGACTACGCGATCGTTCATGTCGGCTACGCTCTCGCCAAGATCGATCCTGAGGAAGCCAGACGCACATTGGACTTGTTGCGCGAGCTCAGCACTGAAAGACAGGGGGCCGTGCAATGAAATATGCCGACGAGTTTCGCGACAAGGAGATCGCGGTGGGGTTGGCGAAAGCGATCCGCGCCGAGGCTAATAAGGCAAGACCCTATCGCTTTATGGAATTTTGCGGCGGCCATACGCACGCGATCTCGCGCTACGGTCTCGAGGACGTACTGCCGACCAACGTTCGGATGATCCATGGCCCGGGCTGCCCGGTCTGCGTGCTGCCGGCCGGGCGTATCGATATGGCAATCGGTCTGGCGATGCGGCCCGAGGTCATCCTGTGCGTCTATGGTGACCTGATGCGCGTGCCGGGGTCGCAAGGCGCCTCGCTGCTAAAGGCAAAGGCCCGCGGCGCTGACGTCCGCATGGTGTATTCCACCATCGATGCAATCCGGATCGCAGAGGAGAATTCCGCGCGCGAGGTCGTGTTCTTCGCTATCGGGTTCGAGACAACGACGCCGCCGACGGCCGTCATGATACGTATGGCCGAAAAGAAGCGGCTCTCGAACTTCAGCGTGTTCTGCAACCATGTTCTGACGCCGCCGGCGATGAAGAACATTTTGGAAAGCTCCGATATTGGCGATAAAGGGCAGTTCGAGATCGACGGTTTTGTAGGACCAGCCCATGTCTCAACCATCATCGGCACGGAGCCTTACGAGTTCTTCGCGAAGGAGTTCAGCAAGCCGGTCGTGATCTCCGGATTCGAGCCGCTCGACATGCTGCAGTCCATCCTAATGTTGGTCCGGCAAATCAATGAGCATCGCTACGAAGTGGAAAACCAGTATCGCCGCGCGGTGACCCGCGACGGCAATCTGCGCGCCAGGGAGGAGATTTCCGACGTTTTCGAGCTGCGAGACCGGTTCGAATGGCGCGGGCTCGGTCAAGTCCCCTACAGCGGGCTGAGGCTGAAGCGTAGCTACGCCATATACGACGCGGAACTCCGCTTCGAGATGCAAGAGTTGTGCGTTGCCGACAATCGGGCCTGTGAATGCGGCGCCATCCTGCGCGGGGTCAAAAAGCCGGTGGATTGCAAGTTGTTCGGAACGCTCTGCACGCCGGAAATGCCGATGGGATCCTGCATGGTCTCGTCCGAGGGCGCCTGCGCCGCGTATTGGGCCTATAGCCGTTTCCGCGATCATCGGCAGAGGCGGGCGTCATGAGAGGCCATCAGCGCAAGCTCGACATCAAGAATGCCTGCATCGACCTGTCTCACGGTTCCGGCGGCCGTGCGATGGCCCAGCTGATTTCAGGACTGTTCCATGAGGCCTTCGGCAATGAATGGCTGGCGCGCGGCAATGATCAGTCGGCCTTCGACGTCCGCGCGGGGCGCATGGTGATGTCGACCGATGGCTACGTCGTCTCGCCACTATTCTTCCCGGGCGGGAATATCGGTTCGCTGGCCGTGTACGGAACGGTTAACGACATCGCAATGGCCGGGGCGCAGCCGCTTTACCTGTCCGCGAGTTTCATTATCGAGGAGGGGTTTCTCCTCTCCGACCTTAAGATGATCGCCGAGTCCATGGGGGAAGCAGCGCGATCGGCCGGCGTCCACATCATCACCGGTGATACCAAGGTGGTCGAACGCGGCAAAGCCGACGGCCTATTTATCTCGACAGCCGGCGTCGGTCTGGTGCCTGACGGGCTTGATCTCTCCGCAGAGAACGCGCGCGTCGGAGACCGTGTGCTGATCTCGGGCACACTCGGCGATCATGGCATCGCCGTCATGTCCAAGCGGCAGAACCTAGCCTTTGAAACCGAAATCACATCGGATTCGGCGGCGCTTCACGACCTCGTCGTGAAGATGGTTGAGGCCGGAGGCTGCGGGATCCGCCTGATGCGCGACCCCACGCGCGGCGGCCTTGGCGCCGCCCTGAACGAGATCGCCCAGCAGTCCGGCCTCGGCTTTCGCTTGCAGGAAGAGGCGATACCGGTGAAGCCGGGTGTGGCGGCTGCCTGCGAGCTCTTGGGGCTCGATCCGCTCCATGTTGCCAATGAAGGCAAGTTGGTTGCGGTCGTGGCACCCGAGGTCGCGGATGCAGTGCTCGGAGCGATGCGGGCCCATCCGCTGGGCTGCGATGCGGCCGACATCGGCGAGGCAATCTCCGATGACCATCATTTCGTGCAGATGGCGACCAGCGTTGGCGGAGGCTGCATCGTCGATTGGCTGTCGGGCGAACAACTACCACGCATCTGTTGAGTCTCTGGCAAAAGATCGGAACGCTGCGGTGTCAGAAAATCGACTAGGGCACGTTAACCGATGGCATGGATTCGGTCGCGCGCGGCTCGAAAGCGTCTTGGTGCCGGCCACAATGAGAAGTAGGAGCCTACACATTCGAAGGAGTTGTTCCGGAAGCTGGATCGTGAATATAAAGCTCATAGCATTCTGCATTGAATGAAGGCCGAATGATATTTGACCAGCAAAGGCTCGATTCACATTGGAGAGCTCCGGCATGGTCCGCAGAATCGACTTTCCTTGCTCGCGCCGCAAGCCGGCAAACCCTCCTCAGATCGTGCCGGAAAACTGCACGTCTTCTCGGCAACTGCAGAATTATTGCGGCGGATTCAAGTAATGTTTGATGTATCAGGCGATCGATGGGCAAACCACGACCGACGCTTTCCCTCTTGCCGCGAAAACGAGGGCTGTATTATGAACAATTGTGACGACCTGATTTCCGGGAGCCTGTTGGCGCTGACCGTAATGGGCCTTGCGCTACTCTGCTCGAGCCTGCTCGCCTTTGTCTTCATTTGAAGTCAACGTATCGTCCGCGCCTTTTGACTTTAGGTTAGGCCCGGCAAACGGTGGCCAATTCTATTGACTAGGATCAACAAAACGCAGGTCGGAAGGTTTAGGTTAGAGAAAATTGAGTCAGACAACAGGGTCCCATGCGCTTTTTTCTCTTGTTTGTTATTGTGCTCGCAGCCCTCACCTTGGTTTGCTCTGGGGCAAGCTCGATCGCAACGCCGCGGGATCGCTCGGCGTACATGCCAACGACCCGACAAGACGTTTATTGTCTGCAAGGGCGTATATGGGGATACCCGGGCAATTGCCAGTTCTCGAGCTATAGCCAATGCATGGCCACTGCCTCCGGTACGGACGCTTATTGCGGTATTAATCCAGTCTATGCTTTCGAGCGACGCAGATCGCAATCACGCTGATGGTCCCGCAAGGGTTTGGTGTCAAGGCGCGCGCTGGGGGAGTGCTGAAAGCGCATGATGAGCTCATCTCCGAGTCGTGGAACCCTTGTGGTCTCCTCCTCCACCTCAGCCTCGTGCGCGTCGAAAAACGGCACGTCATAGCTATGAAGCGCCGTCGCGGGACGCTCAAGCGACGTCCTTGATCTGGGACTGGACATCGAAGATGAAGAGCCGCTCGGGGCTGATTTTCTGCCAATCATATGCAGCTCCGCGGAACTTCAACGTCGGGAATGGTCCGGCAATCGCTTTGGCCCTAAACTAGCCTTTGTAATCAAGGAAGCTGTCTACAAATTACATTCGCCGGTAACTGGCGAATTCCTGGCTTTTCAAGATGTCAGTGTCAGTACGGTGATCACACTGGGCTGTTCGAGCCCGAGATCATCAACCCGGAAAAACCGGCGAGTTTCGGCAGTCGAACAATCAATAGAATTTACGCGCCGTTTCGCGGAGGCATTCTTGCACCGGCCGTCCGATTTCGAGGCGCGTAATGTACCGTTGTTTATCGGCCGTCTTCGCGGCCTATAGATATCGCCACAGACAGTCGTCTGCTCCGGTCTTGGAGGTCCCGATGAGCGGCACGATCGGAAAGACGTCGAGCGACTAGAGCGGCAGATGGCAAATCCATACTGATACCAAATGCTTGCTGCAAGATCGTTTGATGCCCGATGCCGAACGCCTGGTCGTGCAGTCGCCCAGAAGTGGTTACGAGACACGATTACGAGGACTCGAATATCGCTCGCGGCCAGTGTCCAAAAGCGGCCGGCCGCTCTCCTATTGGGTCCGCGTCGGGGTTGCCCTGGAGCCACAGCCGCTCCTCAATCGGAAAGAAGTTTGGAAGTCGCTTAGGACCAGTGGACTAGTGATCCGAAGCTGACGCGATCGGACCGCTCCGGAGATCGCTTCCTTCGGTGCCTGTTGGTAGAGCTGGAGCAGCGGCGCGCGCCCTCGGCTACCGTCCTTCAGGCGGCTGTCTGGTTGCACTATGAGAGCGGCAGACCCTTGCCGTCCGTCCGACGACTGCTGATTTGGAGGCCGTCCACAGCTCAGGGTCGATATCCAGGCCGGCCGCGTGCCCTGGACTGATGATCCCCTAATTCAATCGAAAGTCGACCATTGAGTCATGAAGGATGCGGCGAAGCTGGATAGAGAGCGCGGGGCCATTTAGCTCGACACGCCCAGAAATCTCCTTGGGAGCGGTGAGACAGCCTCGATCGGGTTGAAGGCTGACGACCTGATCGACCTCGACCCGCTCCTGATCGAGAAAGAAACGCCGGCCTATCGCGACTTGTGGCCGTCGGTTGCAGCGCGCCCAAACTGCGTTTGTCGCAATAATCATAGCGCCGCCATGGTTACGGCGTCACCCCTGAACTCTATATTCTCGAATCCACGTAGCCGTCTGCCGAAGGCCACCGAACCCAAAGAAGTGCGCTCGTAATGATCGCAACTGAATGCTTGCTTCCATTTGTTGCAAGATTCGATTAATTAGCTCCCGCGGCTCATAACCGACCACAAGACGGCTTAGTCGATGACCCTAAGCGCGCAACGCGTGAGCAGAGTTTGATACGCCACATATGAGCGCCAAGCGCATGACGCTCTTTAGCGTGGCAGGTCCGGCCAATCCGACGCGAACATCGTTCACTATCCCTCGCACCCGCAAGCGTTCGATATGCGCTGTTATGGCGTCTGGCTCGAAACAGAACTGGCTCACTACCCAGGGCGTCATCCCCTGCCGAACGGTGAGCGAAACCTTTTGATCGAGTTCGGCATTTAGCAGGTCGGTCGTGATGTGCGGGTGGCGTTGCGGATAGGTCGCGAAGCCAAGACGTTCGAACCCATAGCGAGCGAATAGGCCGTTTCAAGCAGCGCTCGACTGGAAGGAAAGGGACCGACAACGTGCGCGACGTCGCCACCCAGCAACAGTGCTCGATCGACGCCGACCTCTTGCAGTCGGCCCAGGGTCGTCTCGAGTTGATTATGGCTTCCGTATCTGCGCGCAACCACGTGAGGGACCGGAATGAACCCCGAGATCCTGAGTTCTTGCGCTCTTGCAATCACCGTCTCTACCGGCTCTCCTGATACACTCGGAAGGTAAGTCTCTGTCCCGGGCGAAAGGGCCTGCCTCGCCATCTCAACCGCGCGGCTATCGCGCGGTATGATTTCAATGGAGTACCGACCGAGGAATTGCTGGCAAGCGTCCGCCTCGTCGCAAGCATGAGACGTTGGTCTGGTCATGAACTGTTCCTATTTCGGCCGCAACGCGAGTGCGCGGCAACTCCCGCTCAGAGGCTCGGTGTCAGCGGCCGGGTCTGCATTGAGGTTGGAAGCGTGCGTAGGTGCCGCCTCAGCGGAGGAGTGAACTACTACGGCTCGGGAGATGACGTAAGACTCGTCTCAGAACCAGAACCCATTGTGCTTGCGAAGGATCTCCTTAGTGCATGCCAGGTACCGATCGTCCGTCATCGCCCGGGCCAGTCGCTCGTCCTCAATCTGTGCCACGTTTTGCATTATTCCAGGCTGCAAACAGGGTCGACGCACCGATGGATGTGGCGTCTGCGTCAATTTAGTTGGGCAACGTATACATCACATACTTGAATTTTGACTGCTTATCGCTCAGCGCATTGAAGCTGTATTGACGCGCGTCCTGCCCCATGGCGAGCATCGTTTCGCGCAGTCTATCTCGTCGATCGTTTGCGAAGGGTTCTTCCTTGGGCCACACGGTCTGAATGAGCTCCAGACCTGGATCCTGCCGCACGAATGAATGCCAACCAATCGGCCTCCTGGAGCAAGCGCGAGCGCCAATGGCGCAACGACCTTTTTTGCCTTGAACTCCGCCGAGGCCCGTGCCCGATAGGGCTGCGAGGCGATGACAAGATCGTAGTTCGCCCTGATCGCGCCTTGTCTGGGAATGATCTGGTCCAACAGGAACCGGCAGCTTTGCAGATACAGCACCAGAACGACCTGGCGCTCATAGATCGGATTGCCGGATTTCTTGCTTACGCTGGCCTTCCAATGCTGAGCTAAGAACGGCTCAAGATCATTGATCTGGCGCTCGTACTCGGCCGCTGTCCTGCCGCTTAGCGCCACTTCATGCCAGATGAGGCTGGATGCGGGTGATGCCAAGCTTGCCGAAAGATATGGGGCTTCGTGATAGTAAAGGTTGGTCAGGACGATGACTGTGGCCGGGTGCTCTTGACCCGGTCAGGCAGCTTCTCGAGCGTCAGGCGAATGTCTTCAAGACTGATCTCTTTGCCGACGACGTAAAATGGCAAATGCTCGTAGCACCGATGCATTGAACGCAGGACGCGGGCCAGAACCGTCCCATCGCCAATACCGGCATCAAAGACCCGTACGGCCGGCGGACGCGGACGAATCCGATCGAATTCGAGTGCTTTTCGTTCCGATACGACGCGCTTCTCGCTGCACGTATCGACAAACATCAAGTACTTTTGTCGATTGTCATAAAATCGAAAGTTCTTTTCGGGTTGAGTTTCTTCAACCTCGGCGTTCCCAAGCTGTGCAACGGACAACACGTCAATCTCTTCCCTCATGATGGTGCATTTCATTCGCGGCGGAGCCGTAGCCAAAGCACGGCCGAGCTCCGCACAAGACCAATGAGCGCGATCAGATCTTTCGAGCGAGCTCTTCGTGGCCGGCCCGTAAGCTTCACATTTCTGACAAAGCGTCCCAAAGGTGGCGCTTGGCTTCCGGAGTGCGCGACTGGAGAAGTGCGCTCCGTTCCTCCGCCAAGCGGGAGCTACTGATCTTAGCGACGCAATCGGGACCGAAACGGGATCCCCATTTCAATGAGCGGTTGCGAGAGCGGCCAAGGGGAACAAGCCTCGAGCCTCTGACAACCAAAAGCCAATTTCCTCGAACCGATCAACGCGGAGAATCCAACCTGGCGAGATCGACTGCTTCGTATTTGCTCAGAAAATCTTCAATCGTTAGCTTGCGGAAATCCGCCAGCGCCGCATGCAGGCTTTCATGATCCCAGTCCCACCAGGCAAGCCTGGTGAGCCGCCCGGCGATGTCATCCGAGAACCGCGGCCTGACGGGGCGGGCCGGATTGCCCGCTGCAATCGTGTAAGGCGGCACGTCTTTGGTAACGATTGCACCGCCTGCGACCACGGCACCGGTGCCGATGTTGCGGCCTGGAAGTACGATTGCGCCGTGACCGATCCAGACATCGTGGCCGATGTGGACATGATGCTGCCTCCGCCAATCGAAGAAGTCTGCCTCGTCACTCTCACCGGGAAAATAGGCGCTCGCCCGATAAGTGAAATGCGATTGGCTCGCGCGGTGCATCGGATGGTTGCCAGGGTTGATGCGGGTCATTGCCGCAATCGAGCAGAATTTTCCGATCGTTGTGTAGATGATCTGAGAGTCGTTTTCGACGTAGGAATAGTCACCCATCGTCACTTCTCGCAGGATTGTGCGCGCACCAATCTCGCAATATGCACCGAGTGTTGTAACGTGCAGCTGCGCGGCTGGATGGACGGTCGGTTGGACTGAGAGGGTTTTGGCGGTCATAGCTGCTCTGCAAATCAACGGTCGGGGCTCGTTTTGAACGGATTGATCATGATTTTCGGACTTATAGAGGCTGTCTTGCGAAATCTTGAGCAGCAGGACACTGGTGACACTCCAGCATCGCCGGGACGGGGCAGCGCCAGCATGATCTCAGTCTCTGTCGAAGACACTATCGGCGAGGAGTTCAGTCGGGTTGCGCTCCGCCACGATCTGTCCCTTCTGGACGACAAGCGCTCGGCCGACCAGCGAGGCTACGAAACTGAGATCCTGATCGGCAATGATCATGGCCGTCTTTTCTAACCGGTGTATAGACAACAGGCATTCGGCGATTTCGTCTGTCACCGAAGGCTGAATGCCCTCTGTCAGTTCATCGAGTAGAAGAAGCCTCGGCGAGCGAACCATGGCGCGCGCCAGGGCCAGCAGCTGCCGCTCGCCGCCACTCAACGCTGAGCTGGGGCGAGAGAGAAGCTTTTCCAGCCTCGGAAAGAGACACAATATTTCGCCAAGCGGCTTTGCGTTGCCGACACCGGGCATCATGCCCGCGAGCAGCAAGTTCTCCTTGACGGTCAGGCTGGGAAAACCCGCACCGCCTTGCGGCGTGTAACTAAAGCCCAGACGACTGCGTCGATGGGCAGGCAGAGCCTCGATAGCAACCCCGTCCAGCACGATCCGGCCAACTTCGACCGGCAACAACCCCATGACAGTCTTGAGCAACGTGGTCTTGCCCATGCCATTGACGCCGATGATCCCCAGGATCTCGTGAGCGCCGAGATCAAAGCTTAAGCTGCGCAGAACCGGCGTCTTGCCGTATCCGGAGACCAACCGTTCACCTTTCAGCATGAATGGCGTCCTTCTTGCGGCCGAGATAGATGTCTCGAACAGTCTCGTTTGCCTCGATCTTATCCATCGTGTCCTCAACCAGCACTTTTCCCCTGTGCAAGACGGTAACTCGTTGTGCGAGGCGGGTGATAAACTCCAGATCGTGCTCGACCACGATCACCGTGGCGCGGGCATTGAGACGTTTGATGATATCGACGGTCCTCAGCATCTCGTCACGCGTCATGCCGGCGGTTGGCTCGTCGAGCAGCGCAAGCCGGGGATCAGTCGCGAGCAGCATGCCAAGCTCGCACCACTGACGATGCGCGTGCGAAAGCTTAACTGTCGATTGCCTGGCAAGACACGAGTCGAAGCCGATCTCGGCCAGCACCCCATCAACGACCCTCTCGAGCTCACGCTTTGCAGGGCTTCTGCGCAGCGCCGCAAGGCGGATGTTCTCCCGAACGTCGAGGTTGGCGTAAACGCTGGGGATCTGATTCTTGATGGCAATCCCCAATCGCGCGATACGATGGGTCGCCAGCCCCTGTAGGTCTCGACCCTCGAAAAGAACGTGGCCGCTGGTCGGCTGATGCTGATGCGTCAGGCATTTGAACAACGTACTCTTGCCGGCGCCGTTTGGGCCGATGAGGCAGCGGATTTCGCCGGCCGCCACATCGAGGTCGACACCGTCAACCGCTGCAACGCCGCCGAAACGCTTAACGAGACCCCGTGTTGCGAGAATCGGTGAGCCACTCATGCCGGTTTCTCCTTCCTCCGCAACCTGCCGAAACCGTTTGGGAACCTCAGATTCGACAGCTTGAGGATCATCGGCAGCAGGCCCTGCGGAGCCAGCAGGACGAACAGGATGATCGTCGCGCCGAAAATAAGTTCGGTATTGAAAACCGTGTTGGCACCGAGTTGGCTGCTGAGAAGCTGGAAACCGAAGCTTGCTACGACTGGTCCGACGAAGGTCCCGAGCCCCCCGGCAATTACCCACAGAACGAATTGCGAAGCTTGTGAGAGATCGAAGACGTTCGGGCTGACAAAACCCATCACTGCCGTGTAAAGCGCTCCTCCAAGGCCCGCAATGGCAGCACTTATGGCAAAGCCAACCAGCTTGTAGAGTCGGATGTCGTAGCCAAGAAGCTCGCTTCGCAACTCGCTTTCGCGAATCGCGGTCATGATCCGACCGGCATCGCTCATACGCAGGAACGAGAGCAGAATGTAAATGCCGGCGAGCGACACCAGGCATATCGAGAACGTTGCCTCGATCGACAGAAATCCTTGCACCTCACCCGGGATATTGAGCGACGGTACTGCTGTGATTCCATTGAAACCACCGAGCGGCACCGGACCGATGTGAAACCAGGGATCGGCCGTTGAGGTCATGAAGGAATAGAAAATCAGCGTCACGCAGAGTGTAATGACGCCGAGATAGACTTCCCCCAGACGGCTGAAGAATAGGAAGTAGCCAAGGACTAGCGAGAATACGACCGGCAATACGGTCCCAATCAAGACCGCAATCGTACTGTCGCCGACGTTAGATACGGACATGGCATAGGCGTAGGCTCCGAGACCGAAAAAAACCGAATGTCCGAGGTTCAGGATCCCGAGTGTCCCCCAGACGAAGGCGAGACCGAGAGCTGCAATCGCCATGGCCGAAAACGCTGACAGATTGACGAGGTCGAACGGCTCCAGAACGAACGGCCCAAGGATCGCGAACAGCACGAGAGCGGCCGGAAACAAAGCATATCTGAGTTGGAGCAGCATGATTCTATCTCCCTCCGGTCCAAAAGCTGGAGACGCCCGTCGGAAACAGGCGCAGGATGATCACGGCCAAAAGCAACAGCGAGGCCTGGCCGACGACCGGCGTCGCGAAATAGGAAAGCAGCGCCTCAACTGGCCCGAGGATCGTTGCCGCCGACAGGAAGCCTGTAATCAGGGCGCCACCACCGCTGATCACGGTGACAAAAGCGCGTGCAACGTAGGCCGCGCCCATGTGCGGAAGGACACCGGATATCGGCGCAAGCAGCGCGCCGGCCAAGCCGCTGATTGCGGCGCCGATGATGAAAGTGACAGCATAGACGCGATCACAATCGACCCCGAGGGTCGCGGCCATCTCCGAGTTCTGCATCGCAGCCCGTGCGATCAGACCGTATTTCGTCCCGTGCAATGCCAGGAGAGAACATAGCACGAGCAGAGCTGTGATCGCGATCAAGACGAGTTGGTAAGCACCGATGGAATATGCACCAATCGGAATATTGCCGAGCGGCGCGCTCACGCCCATCGTTGTATTTCCAAACATGGCGGTCACCGCGCCAATTAAGAACAGGCTGAGCCCCCAGGTCGCCAGCATCGTGGTCACCAGATGCCCGTAGAGCCGGCGAATAATGAGGCGCTCTACCAAAGCGCCGATCAGGCCGACGGTTATAGGCGCGACAACCATCATGGAGAGCCAAAGATTGAGGCCGGCATGATTGGCGATCACGGTGGCGTATGCGCCGAGCATGATAAACTCGCCATGGGCGAAGTTGATCACACGCATCATGCCGAAAATGACGGCGAGCCCCAGGCTGATCAGAGCGAGAAGCGCAATGGAATTGACCACCGCGAAGCACAATATGACGAACTGGTCCATAATTCATCTCGGCTCGTGAAAACGGAGACAGGCGAATCGGGCTGCGGCGCCCCGAAAAATGTGGTGCCGCGTGCGCCGGCCCACCTAGATCTGCGGCATTAGAAAATCGGTCTGATTGGGATTGGTGAAGACATTGCATTTGCCGCCATACGTATCCGGCGGAATCTGCTCCTTCTTCTCGATCAGGCTCCAGACGCGATTCTTGACCTTAATGATGTGAACGTCTTGGGTCGTGTTGTGGGTGGGGCCATCCGTGGTCATGATCCCGGCCGGACCGTCCCAGCGGATACCGCCTTCGAGGGCAGCCAGAACCGCCTCCCGCTCGAAGCTGCCGGCACGCTTGACGGCTTCGGCCCAGAGCATGACGCCGCTATAGCCGCCGAACACCTCGCCATTGATATAGGGATGGTCCTTGCCGGCCACGGCTTCGACCTTGGCCAGAAATTCCTTGTTTTTGGGCGTGTCGAGTTCCTGGAAGTAGTTGTAGGCGACGATCACCCCGTCGGTTTCTTCTGGAGCAAGAACTTCGTGTTCATTGCCTGCGGCAAACACGATCGAAATGATCGGAATCTTGTTCAGCATTCCGGCCGCCGCCCATTGTCGATAGAACGACATGGCCGGACCGCCAACGAGGCAGGAATGGACGATATCCGGCTTGGCCGTCTGGATTTTTGCAATCGCCGAGGTGAAATCCGTCACATCCAGCGGGTAGTAGTCGTCGGCTACCACTTGGCCGCCTTCGCGCTTGGCCAACACGTGATTCCAGGTGCCGAAGTTGCGGGGGGCGTTATAGTCCGACGCGATATAGTAGAGCTTCTTGCCGAGATTCTTGAACGACCATTCAAGCAGCGGAACGACCTGTTGGGTGCCGCCCGTGTTGACGCAGAACGTGTTCTTCTCGCAAAGCCCACCTTCATAGAAGGAGCCGTAGATGAATGGTATCTTGTACTTGCGTAACACGGGGCGCGTCGCCTCGCGCGCAGCGCCGCTGAGTGCTCCCTGGACCATGACGACCCGATCATTCAGTGCCGCCTTCTGCGCATATTGCGGGTACTTGTTGATATCGGACTGGCCGTCATAGACCCTGAGCTCGACCTTCTTGCCGAGCAGACCGCCGTCGGCATTGATCTCCTCGACGGCGACCTTCATGCACAAACTCGATGGTGCGCCGTAGATATCGAGAGGCCCCGACAAATCGTGCAGCGAGGCGATAACGACGGTATCTGCCGCGGCCGAGGCGCGTTCGGAAAAAGAGCCGGCGATGGACGCAGCGGAAAGCGCGGTGGAAGCACCAAGAAACGTACGACGGGACAATTTCACGAGAATTCTCCTTCGGCGGCCCGGTAAAAGAGCAATGCTCTCCTTTCGGGTTGTGAGAAACACAGGCATCAGGCCGAGGCGCCGCTTGGAAAATGCGGCGCCGCGAGCTCGATGTGCTAGATCTGCGGCATAAGGAATTCCGTCTGGTTCGGATGGGCGAACACGTCGCACCTGCCACCATAGCTGTCCGGCTGGATCTGCTCTTTGGTTGCAACCAGGCTCCAGACGCGATTTTCGACCCTGATGATACGCACGTCTTGGGTTGTGTGGTGCGTCCGCCCGTCTGTGACCATTTTTCCGCCGGGCCCTTCCCAGGTGATCCCGCTTTCCCAGGCCTTCATAACCGCATCGCGCTCGAAGCTATTCGCGCGCTTGACGGCTTCGGCCCACAACATGACGGTGTTGTAGCCACCGATCGCCTCGCCATTGATGTAGGAGTGATTCGGGCCCATCGCCTCGGCGAAGCGCGCCAGAAAGGCCTTGTTTTGTGGCGTATCGAGCTCTTGGAAATAGTTGTACGCCGCGTAGATCCCGTTCGTCTCTTCAGGGGCCAAGATCTCGTGCTCCTGCCCGCCACCGAAAATGATCGACACAATCGGAATCTTCTTCAACATCCCCGCTGCGGCCCACTGCCGGTAGAAAGACATCGAGGGGCCACCAACCAGACATGAGTGAATGAAATCCGGCTTTGCCGCCTGGATCTTGGCGATTGCGGCAGTAAAGTCCGTCACGTCGAGCGGATAATAATCGTCGGCCAGCACCTCACCGCCTTCGCGCTTGGCCATCACGTGATTCCAGGCGCCGAAGGTGCGCGGCGCGTTGTAGTCGGAAGCGATGTAATAGAGCTTCTTGCCGAGATTTTTGAACGACCACTCGAGCAGTGGCACGACCTGCTGATTGCCTTCAGTGTTGCAGCAAAAGATGTTCTGCTCGCAGGCTCCGCCCTCATAGATCGAACCATAGAAGTAGGGCACCTTGTACTTGCGCAGGACCGGCCGGGTTGCCTCGCGGGCAGCTCCCGTCAGAGCGCCCACGGCCATGACGGCCTTGTCCTTGAGCGCCGCTTGCTGCGCGTATTGGGGCCCCTTGTTGATGTCCGACTGGCAGTCATACGCCTTCAGGACGACATGCTTGCCAAGTAGCCCTCCAGCGTTGTTCAGCTCCTTCACGGCGAATTCCGTGCACATGTTGGACGGAGCGCCGTACACATCGAATGGTCCAGACAGATCGTAGACCGAGGCAATGGTCGCGGTGTCCGATGCTGCGGAGGCCGAACCGGCAAATGAGCCGACCACGGCCGCAGCCGAGAGGGCCGCAGAAGATTGGAGAAACGTACGGCGTGATAAATGCATGTGAATGCTCCTTCGAGTTCTGAAAATAAGAGCCCAATGGTGCGAACAACCGCTTCCGCCGGGGCCAGACGACGGACGGGCAGGCGTGAAATGGCCGGCGAGGAGCCCCCCGCCGGCTTGGGTTTAAGATTGCGCTCGTCGTGCCATTGGAACGACTTGCCTCTCGACGGGCAGGTCCGGCTCGTACAGGTATTTTGCGCTTGCATCGAGAAAGTCGTGGGTGTGGATCACCACGGCATCCGGGTTCAGGAACGCGATTGCGTAAGCGGGCGGCTCCATGCTGCAGGGAATGCCCCGCTTGTGACTGAAATCGAGCCACAATTGATGATTGAGCCCTCGCAGAGTGGAAAAGGGAATGTTCTGCCAGCTTCCGGCGATTGGACGATGCACATGCCCGAAGAACAAATGACGGATGGGATGTCCCTCGAGGATCTGTCCGAATGCCGCCCCGTGGTCGAGCATGATGTCGTCCGCGGGCCGGAAGTGAACCTGCAGCGGCGGGTGATGCATGAACAGATAGATTGGCTTGCCTTGCGCCTCCTCCAAACGAGCGCGTAGCCACGTCTGTCGGTCCTTACAATAGAGGCCCGCATGGCTGTCGGAGCGCTTCGTATCGAGGAAAAGAAAGCGCCCGGCCGGCGTGTCGAGCGCTGATTGGACGAAGCCGAAATCATCAAGGGGGCCGTCAGGAAATACGCTGTGGAAATTAGCGCGATCGTCATGGTTTCCCATGAGCAGCCGCACCGGCATCGGCAGCATCTCAAGCGCTTCGCGCAGGCGAACATAGGCGCTTCGCTCGCCATGGTGAGCGAGATCGCCAGTGATGACGCAAAGTTCTGCATCTGCATGGTGCTTGGCGACATCTGCGAAGCAGGCCTTCAGGCGCTCACCCGGGTCGTTGTCGAAGAGACGATCGCCAGGTGGAACCAGGTGTAAGTCGGTGATTTGAATGATTTTCATCTCAGCTATCTGCAAGCTGTCAGGAGGCAACGGCCTGAGCGGATGACCTGGAATTCGCGGTCCAGAGCCGGCGAGATGCAATCTCGGCGCCTTGCACAAGTGATTCGAGCTTGCGCCAGGCGATGTCGGGATCGACAGTGTGGAAGGTTGCAAAGCTTGCAAAGCCGCAGTCGGTACCGGCGATCACTCGTTCCCGACCAACCAAATTGGCGTATTGTTCGATGCGCTGAGCAACGACCTCGGGATGTTCAATGTAGTTCGTGCAGGTGTCGATGACGCCGGGCACGAGAATTTTGTCGTCGGGGAGCCGCGTCTCCTTGAAGAAGCTCCATTCGTGCGAGTGACGTGGATTTGCCGCCTCCAGCAGAAGTGCCATGGGCCGCGCCTTGATGATGATATCGAAGATCTCATGCAGATCGATATCGTGATGGTGGGGCGATTCGTAATTGCCCCAACATAGATGTAGTCGCATACGATCGGCGGGAATGTCGCGGAGCGCATGATTGAGGACTTCGACGTGAAGGGCAATTTCCTTGCGAAATTCCGCGACTTCCATCGGTTTCGCCCGGAAATGGCGTCCAAGCGCCAGATCAGGGCAGTCGATCTGCAGCAGGATGCCAGATGCAGCAATAGCGTCATATTCCTTCTTCATCGCGTCGGCCAACGCATAGAGGTAGGCCTCTTGCGATGGATAAAATTTGTTCGGCATGTAGTGTGCCATGATGCCCGGAGAGGAGGCGTTCATGAAGGCTTCCTCTACAGAAACCGTATTGAGTGCCGCGTTGAGATTGGCGATATCTGTCGCCACGGCAGCCTCTCCCTGATACTGGATGGGTCCCACACAGGCCGGAGTTTTGATATCTAGATTGACCCTCTTTGCGAAATTCGAAAACTCCGCGAGCTCGGATAATGCAAGCGGCTGATCAACGCCCGTCAGGCCAGTCATGCGCTCCCGCGCGTAGGTCGAATACGCGTATTTGCTCATCTCGCCATCATCGACAACCGATAGGCCAATAAGCGATTGCTTTCTTACGATGTCGACGACAGCTGAACTGATGCTTGGCTCCAGCAACGGACTGCGGTCGCCATCCAGTTCGCTTTTCTCTTTCGCCAGCAGCATCTCCTCCAATGCAGGGGGCCGCGGTAGACTGCCGACGTGGGTCGTGAGGATTCGGTCTTTGCTTATTTTCATTCGTCTCTCCTAGTTCGTAGCGAAGTCAGCAGACGGCGCCCTATCCCCTTTCCGATGGGGAGAGGATCACCTCCTCGACACGCGCGATTTCGTAGTGCGTAAGCGTTGCGCTCTCTGTGGTTCTTGAGAGTACAGCCGTTTGCGGCCTGCTTCCGGAGACGATGCGTAGCAAGCGGAGTTAACGCGGAAATGTCTTGTTATTAGCCCCGCTAATGGTGGAAGCATTGCTTCAATTAAATGGTGCGCATTAGATCGGCCACATCAATCTTATTCTGCACCACAGGGCGAGTATGTGCAGAAAATCATCGCGGATTCTTCTGATTCCGCCGAGAAAATGCGCCAAACAAGCAGTTTAAGTGCTCGAGAGGCTCCCTGCGGAAACGGTGCGCAAAGGGCGCAATCGAAATTAGAAAGCTTTTTTCTGTCGCGCCTTGCCGACCAGAGGCGACCATGGTTTTGCATAGGCTCTAAAATAGCAATAACGCGCCGCCGGTGGTGCTTGGACAAGCAGAAGTTTGACGGTCCCATCTGATGTTCATTTTCAGCTACCGCAGTAGGAACGCATCCGAGAGACGGGACAATCGTTGGAGAGCCCTCCCGCCGATAAGTTATTTCGATCGTCACTCGAAAATGCTGATCAAAATACATCAAGACGGAGGTTGAATATGTCCACCTCAATCACCTGAACATGTGGCGCTAAGGCCACCTTGGCCCGCACCTATAGTGTCGACCTCAAATGATAGGCAAGGGGCCGCAAAAGGGCCTTGCCGCGTCGGAAATTGGACTCGCGGCAACAGGAGGAGCAGGCGTCGGGGCATGAAAATCAGTTCTCACCAGATTGCGGCCTTCACAGAGGTCTTCCGGCAGAGAAGCGTTTCGGAAGCTGCAGCTGTTCTCGGGGTCACCCAATCGGCCGTCACCCAGCACCTTGCCAAGCTTGAGCAACATATGGGGACGACACTCTTTATCCGACATCGCAGCGGGCTCGAGCCGACCAAACCGGCTCAGGAACTGTTTGCGCTAACTGATCGCGTTCGCGTCCTTGAGCAGCTCGTCGGGGAGAAGATCAATGCCTACAGTGACCTATCGGCCGGACATCTAACGGTGATCGCAAACGCGCCGCGTCCGGCGATGCCAATTATTTCCGAGTTCAACCGGCATTTTCCCGCAGTAAGAATCACGTTCTCACTCGTGCCCTGGGAGCTTGCTAAGCAGCGACTCGAAGCGCGGGATGTCGATATTGCTATCATTACTGAGCCTGATGACATTGCCAACCTATTCCACGTGGAGTTAAGCAGAGCTCGGCTAATGGCGCTCATGCCGCGAGAGCATCGACTTGCCTCTAGACCGACACTCACTCTCGCTGAACTTTCACAAGAAAGAATCATCTTGACCGAGGATGGTTCGCTGACCCTCCGAGAAGTAGAGAAAGCGTGTCTTGAGAACAGTATAAGCACGCCTAACGTTATCAAAATGGCGACTTATCCTGTTCTGAAGGAGGCTGTTCTGCATGGAATCGGCATCGGAATTCTTCTCGAAGACAGCGTGTTTCCGGCAGAGGAGTTGGTCTATAAAACAGTCGACGAACTCAGCATCGATTTCAAAACGTACATAGTTACGACGTCCGACAAAAGACGCCTACGATGCGTTAAATCGTTTTTCGAAACCGTGGACATCTCCTTAGAAGGACAAAGGAAATAGTTTTCGTCGTTAGATAGATTTGGGTTGCCCGCGAAGTTTGGAATACATCGGAGCTCGCGAAGGACTTGCCGGAGCCTGGTGCGGCAAGGGGTCCATCAGCAAGTGCGCTGCCCTTGCAGAATGAGTTTGGCGCCTATCGAATTCAGGGGTGGCATATAATCTGGCTACGATCCAGGTCCGCTCGTCTATCACTGACCGGCCTTCAGCCGTCCGGTACGGGTGCAACGAGCCACGGCAATATTTGATAGTGACAATGCGATTGCTTACGGTGCTGCCGAACGCGATTGTAGGAAACGAATTGTCCCCTCCACGGCGCGCCACCGCGAAGCTGAAGTCATCGCGTCTATGCCTTACCTAAACTCCTAATCGCTTGGTCTGTTCTGCGGGAGGGGTATTTTTGCCATCAGCTCGCTCGCCAGATGCGACAGGAACTCGGCGATGAGGTCAAAGCCAGCTTCTCGCCAGCGACCGCCCCCGCGGCGCACGCCGTCTCTAGCGTGACCTGCTCACTTCGCCGGTCTGGCACTAAACCATCTCCGGGCATTCAAATCGGCCGGCGGAATCGCTCCAATGACAGGGCGAGGTAAGATTGCGGCGGAGACCGCCGCACAGCAGAGCGCCTCCCAGAGGCCTTTCAACTGGCCAGAGGAGCTCTCTCCCGGGGAGGATGACCAGAGTGTTCCTGAGCAAACCTTAGATTGGCCAGGGATGCCGTCAGCGGAGGATAACGACCAGCTGTCTCTCGATCTGACTGCGAGCGGGTACCAGGCTCGCGGCCCTAACGAGGTCTTCCCGGCTCCGAGCTGGCGGCATGAGCACCGGCAGGACTTCGACGAACTATTGCATGCGGTAGATATAAGCAACCTTCCGCGGGGCGAAGAGGTGATGATCAACTATGAGCATGGAACAGTGGATTCCGCGCCGGCGAAGAGGCGGAGGATCTTCAGTCCAGAAAGTCTTGCCACGGCCACTCACTCGGCCAGCCAAGTTGTGATGAGCGCAGGGGCCGTTGACGAGTCTCCCTATCCCGACGACGCGGATCTCATCAAGAAGTACAAACTGCAAGCTGCGACAGAGGGTACTTCAAGTACAGCTAACAGCTATGCGAGCCTGCTCATCGATTTCAGTCGCTACCTTCGCCAGAACAAGAAAAATAGCATTGCTGCTCAACTTAACGACACGTCCGTCGATGAACTGCATCAAGATGCCAACCTCTATAGAAAGGTCGGCGGCTATAAAGCTGTCAATGCGGCGCTGACTCATCTCCGGGACGGAGCGAGCAAACGCACTCCGGCTGCCTTTTACTCTGCGGACGCCTCCCTTATAACAGGTCTCGAGCCCGCACTGATCGGCGCGGGGTACGAGGCGATCACGGCTGAAACCCTATATGTTCGTCCTCTGCGCAGATTCAGTCAGTGGCTTTTTGCAAATAAAAAGTCGGGAATCGCTGCTCGGCTCAATGATGGCTCGCTGGACCTCGATGCCGCGAACTTCGAAAGCGGTCTTAAGAGGCGCGCCGTTCCTACGGCTCTAGATCGTCTCCGGGACTTCCGGTCCGAGCGCGGAATAGCGCCAATCGAAGTCCGCCAGAGGAACGTCGAGGGCGTTGCTCTGGAGCACAATTGGCCAGAGGAGCTCCCTCCGGACGGTGACGATCAGGATCTGCTTTGCGTGGTAGAGGAAGAGGGTCCACCGTACGGCATCACCATCCCTGAACAGACGCAGAAGGTAGAGCAAGCTCCACGGCAAGAGCCTGCCGGGTCCACCTCAACCTGGTCGCTACAGATACCGTCTGACTTTGATTGGAGTCTGTGGCCCGCCTGGGAAGCCGCGCCATCATTGCCTGTCGCCGCGCAGTCGCCGTCCACACCGTACGAGCTGCGTGACGATGCTCACAATGCATTTCCGCGCACGCCGTCCGATGCTGTAGTCGGGACTTGGGATCCGACAACCTCGATCCACGGACACCGCGGGCGCTTGCTCTGCGACATGGAATGGCTGGGCGACGAGCATATCGCGGCGGATTACGCACTCCTGCTACGGCACTTGCAGAGGGAAAATCCGGATCTGGCGGCCCGGACTCGGTTCGTAGAGCCCGTGACAGCCCATGTGCTGCGCAGGACCCCGAACGAGGACGTTCTCCTGGAAAACTGGCAGGGAATTGTCAACGACCAGGATGGTAACGATACCGCCCGCTTCCTCTTTCTGCCAGTGAACGATGATGAGGGCGATGGCGGTTGCCATTGGTCCCTGCTGCTCCTTGATCGTCACGCGCCGGAAGGGCCGGTTGCCTATCACTACGACTCCGCCGAGAGACGCAATCACACCCATGCAGAAAAGCTCGCAGAAGTGCTGCATGCTCGCCTCGAGCGAGCCCGCATGGCCCAGCAGCAGAACAGTTATGATTGTGGCGTGTACGTGGTGGATGGCACCCGAGAGCTGGTTAGCCAATTGGCTCAAGGACAACCGCCCGAGCTGCTGAACCTCGACAACCTCGTCGCGGATCGGCGGGCACTGCAAAACCGTCTCAGGGGCTGACCGCGGTATGTCCGATGGACGATCCCAACAACCTGGGCGGCCGGAGTTGCCCCAGTCCATCCTCGATCGCTCGGAGTCTTCAAGTATATCTCGCGGCTGAGCCGGGCTGGTGCCGGATGTCGGCGTCCCACGCTGCGAAGTTCTCGCATGTTCTCTGGGGCTGCCTCCAGCCCGGTGCGGGCGCCGCTCGCCAGAGCGCGTTCACAAAGATCTTCCGAACAGGGGCACGTCATCGATGAGATTTTTTCCTCTGAGAATTCCGGTTCAGTCAAAAAACGTCATCTTCCAGCGGTCGTTTCCGCTGGAAGCGGAATGATAGCCGCGACCTCGCGATCCCGAGCGTTCCCGCCCACAGCGAGGCCTGTAGCGACGCCGACACGATCCGCCTCCCGACGGTTCCGACTCATCTTGCGCGTGCCCTCGAAGCGAGTGACCGGCATCCGGATCCCCACGATGCCGCGCAGCTCGGATGCGACGAAATCCGGGGGCGTATCCGCGACAGCCCACGGCTTGCGGCGTCCACTCTCATGTTTGTTGGTCAGGCGCGTCACAGCACGCAGTAGCCCTTCCGGCTCCTGAAAGAGTTGGACAGGCCTGTAAGCATGGACGGCGACGTAGTTCCACGTTGGCACGACCTTATTGGTCCCTTGCTCGGTCGCGTACCAGGACGGCGACACGTAGGCGTCAGGGCCCGCGAAAATTGCGAGGGCCTCGCCCAGCAGGGCAGACGCCAGTGCGGATTAGCCCTCGCGAGGTGTCCGTACAGCGTGCCGTGTTCGCCCTCGCTCTCGTCAGGGAAAAGCAAAACGGGGGTGGCATCGGTCCGTCCATCGTGGCGGTAACCAGATTGGCCAAGCGGGCGTTCCGGATGGTGGTCCGATTGCTCTCGACCTCGTCGTCTTTGAAGGCCGGTGAATTATAAATCCTGCGTCTCCGTTCTTAGAAGGCGGGCTAGTCCGCATCTGCCTGCTAGACGACCAGTGCCGGCTGTGTGTTGTCTATTTCCCCAATGGCGACCCCGATACCGAGATCGGGAGCAGCGAGTTTTCGACAAGATGCCTGTGATTTAAGCTCAGGCGGCTGCCGCCGACTCTTGCAAGATCGTCATGAGATTGAGGCGGAGCGGTAAAGCCGCTGGCCTAGACTGCCCATGGAAGTGAGTAGGTCTTCAATTGCGTGAAGCTCCGCATCGCCTCCAGCACACCCTCTTTGTGCCCAAGTCCAGACTGCTTGATTCCCCCGAATGGGGTCAATTCGGTGCGATATCCCGGAACTTCCCACACGTTGACGGAACCTACGGCGAGACCGTTGATGAGCTTCGTCACATGATCGAGCCGGTTGGAGCACACTCCGGCAGAAAGTCCGAACTTGGTCGCGTTCGCTATCGATATGATCTGATCAACATCGTTAGGACAACGGATGATCGGCAGCACCGGCCCGAATGTTTCTTCCATAACAAGTTCAGACGCTGGTGAGACGTGATCCAACAGGGTGGGCGGATACGATGCGCCCTTAGGCAGGTTGCCGAGCAACAGGGTAGCACCCGCATCGATGGCATCGGAAACCCGCCGAGCAATCAAGTGGGCAGCCTCTCGATTGATGACAGTCCCGAGGTCAACCGATGGATCGCTGGGGTCGCCAGTCGAGAGTTTCCGCATGTGATGCAGCGCCCGTTCGGCAAATTCGTCGGCAACAGAATCAACGACCAACGCCCGCTTGACGGCTGTACATCGTTGGCCCGAATTCCTGGTCGCTCCTTGAACAGCCAAATACGCCGCCCGATCGACATCGGCATCCTCAAGCACGATGATCGGGTCGTTCCCACCAAGCTCCAAGACGAGTTTCCGGTAACCGGCTCGTTCCGCAATATGGTGCCCAACGCGAACGGAGCCAGTAAATGTCACGAGCTCAGCATTCGGATCGGTAAACATCGCGTCTCCCAAGCTGTCGGGAGCCCCTGTCACGATCGAAAGCATTCCCTCCGGCAGGCCCTGCTCGTAGAGAATCTTGCCAAGGGCTAGTGCGGTCAATGGCGCCCACTCGGACGGTTTCAAGACGACACGGTTGTTGGTGGCAATCGCCGGCGCCAGTTTGTGGCTGACGAGATTGAGAGGATGGTTAAACGGCGTGATAGCTGAGATCGCGCCTACGAGGGGCGTCCGCATGGAGAAGATGCGCCGATCATGTGGGGTGGCGCCAATGTCAGATGGGTAAATCTCGCCGTCGCTCTGGATCAACGTATGGGCAGCAAATGACCAGACGTCGCATGCACGGCCGGTTTCATGCAAAGAGTCCTTCAGGCACAGACCTGTTTCCGCCGTGATAAGCCGAGCAAGCCGATCTTGATCTCTTTTAATGGCGCCTGCCGTCCCCAGCAGGATATCCGTTCGTTCGCGGCGCGTGAGCCGCGGATGACTCCGCGCGGCTGCTTCAAATGCTAGGCGCGCATGTTCCGGTCTGCTTTGTGGAACTCTGCCAAGAAACATTCCGGTGAATGGATTCCTCACGTCGATCGTCGCGTCCGAATGAGCAGGCGCACCTGCGATAAGCATAGGATGATAGTCTTGATCGGTATCGTACATGTATAACTCTACTGAGGCGTCGATTTGAGATCCACGAGCCGTATCGCATTTCTTCGAAGCGGAGGTAGGAGGCCGACCTCCTTGACGACAACCAGCTTGATGGCTTTTAAATCAAAGCGACGAAGATCTGCCCCCAGGGCGGCCACGGACCTATGACAAAAATGTCGCTCGTTCGGTTGTCGCCATCTCGTTGTCGCCAATGCCGATGCAACTCTGAAACGTATTCTTGTTCTGAAGGGGAGAATGTCGGCAAGTGACGCGAGGGAGCTGAGAAGGATGACATCGGTTGACCTTGCAGACCACGAAATGAGGGCCGTTGCTGCGGGAGCATTTCCGCATGACTGTCGTAATTTGTTCGGCTCGCTCACAGCGATTAGCCGATCGATACCCGCAGGCTGACGCAACGACTTCGAGAGAGGTCGTTCGTGAGCTCGAGTGCTGCCCCCCTGTCGAAACATACGCCTCGTTGTCCAACACCACGTGGATGAGATTCCGGGGGCTGGCATAGCCAATTGTCGACAGCATTCCCATGTGCATCAGCACGCCGCCGTCTCCATCCAACGCTAGGACAGGTCGGGTCGGTGAAGCCAGCGCGATCCCTGCCGCAACCGCGCTACAATGTCCAAGTGAGCCCTGCATGTAGAAATTGGAAGGACGATCCTGGAGGCGGAACAGCTCACGAGAGATGTATCCCGTCGTGGAAACAATGAGAGTATCGGGTTCGAGTTGCCGGCTAATCGACTCAATGGCTTGACCTACACTCACCCCATACTGGATTACGTCAGCATGCCCTTCGGGCACGCTGGAGTCGGACAGCTGGCCCTTCCGAAACAGCAGTGCAAACGGAGCTCCGCGGCGAAACGAATCGTTGCCCTGCGCCAGCGCGTGATCCAGGCCGGACTCGGTCCCATCAAAGTCACACCACTCGACCGAGAGCTGATTCAAGAAAGATTTCGTTTTGGCGCCCATGATCGTGTGTTGCGGCTCGTCGGCAGGTTCATCGGGGTGGCCACGAACGGATAACAGGAGCAGCACTGGAATCTGGTTGACCATCAACAGAGACGTCATCGGATTTATGATGTTTCCGAGCCCAGAATTTTGAAGCGCAACCACCGCTCGTTGACCTGACAGGGCCACGCCAGCAGCGAGTGCAACTGCGCTGCCCTCATTGGCAGCAGGCACGGTCAGGAATCCCGAAGCTTTAGCGACTTGATCGAATAGATCGCCAAAATTGGAACACGGTACTCCGGAAAAGACCGTGTACCCGGCCGTGCGGAGCTTCGACAACAAAATACGTGTTGAAATAGGCATGGCGTGCTCACGCACCTCACTGGGGGCAGCAGCAAAATGAGGCGTTGCTCCAACGAGGCATTGGCGTCAGGAGCTCTTTCTCGCAACGATGAGGCTGCGATTGCAGATGGATTTGTGGTAGTTGACCTCCTGAAAACCGGTGCTCTCGAGCATGGCCCGCATGTCCTCGAAGGTGTAACAGCAGCCCTCGTAACCTGTGGTAAGGAGCACAGAGTATTCTGCTTCAGCCGAGGGGGATGGGCGCCCTCCGCGGTCATCAGGGTGGCAGCTGAAAATTGCTATTCGACCACCGGAGGCAATGCTCTTAAATGACTTGCTCAGGAGCAGATTGACCTTGTCTGGTCCCCAATTGTGTAGCACGTGCGAATAGAGGTGGAGGCTAGAATCTGCAGGCAGGGGATCAACGAACATGTCGCCAGCTATGACATTCGCGCGATCAGGGTATAAACTACGATCTTTCAGACACGTCCTTGCAAGTTGATCAACGGGTGGGCGCTCAAGGACTGTTGCCGAGAGTGAAGTATAGCGCATTAACAAATGCGCGGAATACACGCCGGATCCCCCAGCTACATCGAGTACGTGGGTATCGTTCGTGCAATCCAACAGCTCTGCGAGGTGCGGAGCAAAGATCCGTCCCCGTTCCTCCATCCCGCGTGTGTTGAGATCTGCGAACTCATCCGTCTGCATCAAGGCGTCCCAAGACTTGGTTACGCCGGGCTCAATGTGCCAGGTATTGGAGCCGTCCTGTCGCAGGATCTCATAAAGCTCCCGAACAGAAGGCTTATATTTCATCGTTGCGATATAGGACGAGATGTTGTCCGAGGACGTTCCACTCAGATAACGAAGGGCTGTTGCGGTTGCGTGCAGTCGGCCGGATTGTTTGGAGATGAGGCCCCACGATTCAAAGAGTCGAACCATGGTCCGTGTTGGCCGCTCGCGAAGAGAGAAGTGAACTCGCAGTTCCTCTTCGGTTACCGGCTGGCCATCTAGGTGAGTAAAGAGATCAAGCCATGAGACCGCGGCGATAAAGAGATCGGCGGCATAGGAGCTGTCGCGCCACTTGATGATCTGAGCAATATCGGGAGAGGGAACAGGTGCGGCTTCAGAGGTCTGTGCGCGTGACGTCAGTGCAGACGAATGCATTGCCGCAAGTCCTTCTCAAAGCGATTTTTGCATCTCGAATAGCTTTTGGTGCATGTCGGAAACCTGCAGTCCGACTTCAGCAAGCAACCAGTGACACGCGTCTGTCATCTCGATCAATTGCCAGTGTTGGTAGTTGACGGTTCACAAACTTGTTCGCGCGGTTTGGAGCAAAGGCCGTCACGCGAATAATCGGAAGCTCTTGTCGAGGAGGACAAATAAACGTCACGCGTACATTTCCCATGCGCACTCGTCTTTGATTGCTGGGGCGGTGTCATACTGCAGACGTATGTCGCAACTCCTTCAAAGCGCATAAGGCGTCGCAGTCGTCCCGACTTGCTAAGGGGGTGCCTTTCCGCTTGACTATCGCGGCCCACCAATTGGTACGATCCTTGCTGTCCTGCTTGCCAAGTCGCAAGAACAGCCGGGAGGAGAAATGATCCAGGCCACGAATAAGCCCGATGGTGGTGGCGGGCGTGCGACAGCGACATTCGACGCCCTCGTCATAGGAGCCGGCATAGCCGGCCTTTATCAGCTTTATCGGCTACGAGAACTCGGGCTGAACGTCAGGGCGATCGACGCGGCCTCGGGGGTCGGCGGTACTTGGTATTGGAACCGCTATCCTGGTGCGCGCGTCGATTCAGAGGGCTACGTCTACCATTACCTGTTTTCGGAAACCCTCTACAAAGGATGGAGCTGGAGCGAAAGGTATCCGAGCCAGCCCGAAATCGAACGTTGGCTGAATTACGTTGCGGACCAGCTTGATCTGCGCAAGGACATTCAGTTCGGCACGAGAGTCCAGAGCGCTCATTTCAACGGAGCGACGGAGCGATGGGTGGTCGCGACCGACAAAGGTGATGTGATCGATACGCAGTTTCTCGTCACATGCTGCGGTATGCTTTCGGCACCCCACGTGTCCTTCCCTGGGCAGGAGACGTTCAGGGGGCAGGTGTTCCATACGGCGCGATGGCCCCGGCAGCTGGTTGAGTTTGCCGGCAAGCGCGTCGGTGTGGTTGGCATTGGAGCGACGGGAATCCAGGTCATCCAAACGATCGCGGAAGAAGTTGACCAGCTCAAGGTGTTCGTTCGCACGCCGCAATACGTCCTCCCCATGAAGAATCCTAAGTACACGGCCGCCGATGTCGAAGCCTACAAGTCAAAGTTCAAAGTCCTTACCGAACGGCTGCCACACACGTTCACGGGCTTTGAATTTGATGTTGAGTACGCCTGGCCCGATTTGTCAGCGCAACAGCGCCGGAAGGTGCTTGAAGACTGCTGGAACGATGGCTCTGTGAAGTTGTGGGTATCGTCCTTCGCCGAACTGTTCTTCGATGAAGCGGTGAACGCTGAGATCTCCGAATTCGTGCGCGCTAAAATGCGCGAGCGGCTCACGGATCCAAAACTGTGCGACCTGCTGATCCCGAGCGATTACGGATTCGGTACCCATCGCGTCCCCTTGGAGCAGAATTTCCTTGAGGCGTTTCATCGAACAAATGTGGAAATTGTCAGCGTTAAGACGAACGCAATCGAGCGCATCACGGCTGAGGGCATTCAGACTACCGATGGCACAGTTCACGCGCTCGATGTCATCATCCTGGCAACCGGATTTGACGCAGGAACGGGCGCTTTAACCCGCATCGACATCCGCGGTCGCGGTGGACGATCGCTGAAGGAGGATTGGGGAAGGGACATCCGGACCACCATGGGGTTGCAGGTGCACGGCTATCCCAATCTATTCACGACCGCGGTGCCGCTGGCCCCCGCCGCCGCGCTTTGCAACGAGACCACCTGCTTGCAGCAGCAGGTCGAGTGGATAACTGGATGCATTAGCTATCTCCGCGACAAGAACTTCAAGGTGATCGAACCCTCCAAAGAGTTGGAAGATCAATGGGTGGCGCATCACGATGCGCTCGCCAAGGCAATGCTGATCGCCAAGACGAATTCCTGGTACTTGGGATCGAACGTTGAAGGCAAACCGCGCCGTGTCCTCTCCTATACCGGGGGTGTAGGCAACTATCGAAAAAAGTGCGACGAAGTTGCCGCAAGCGGTTATCGCGGCTTTGTCACACACTAGGGTTCCTGCTCAAGCCGAATCGGGCGCGAGCAATTGTGACAGTCAACAGTTCGCGGTTGAAGACCTTTGACTGTAACAATGGAGCCACGATGGGAGTATTGTCGAATCTGCGGGTCGTCGAAATCGGTAGCTCGGCGGCAACCAGCTATTGCGCGCGATTGTTTGCCGACTTCGGCGCGGATGTTCAGAAAATCGAACCGCCGGCAGGCGATCCAATTCGGCGCTGCGCGCCGCTCACTCCGACGGGCCAGAGCGCTTGGTTCGCTTTCCTGAACTTCAACAAGTCGAGCACGATCATTGACCCCGCTGCTCCGGACGCGGTCACGCAGCTGACCGCGATGATCGAGAACTGCGATATTCTGGTTGACGGCAGGGACATTGATCCGACGAATTGCCCCTCCGTCGATATGGCCGCGATCCGCCAGCGGCGATCCAAATTAATTCACCTCGAAGCGAGCTGGTTCGGCCGCGCGGGTCCTTATGCAGGATTCGCCGCAACCGATGCAACCATCCGTGCGCTCGCGGGGCTAATCAAGCTTGTTGGGCCGGCCGAGGGCCCGCCGTTGCACGCACCGGATTTCCAGACTGGTATTCTCGGCGGTCTTTGGGGCTTCATCGCGGCGGCTGCTTCGGCTGTGGCACGAATGGATGGTCAGGCAGGACGGTCGTGGTCGGTCAGTATCTTCGAATCGAGCCTCTCTATCAGCGAATATCTCATGTTCGAGGCTTCCGCGCGCGGTGAGGTCATGCGCCGGATTGGCATTAACCGTTTCTGGCCGATTTTTCCGGGCGGCATTTATGAAGCCAAAAATGGCTGGCTCGGTGTTACCACATTCACGCCGGCACAATGGCGTGCATTCTGCGATATGCTTGAGCTGTCCGAACTTGGCGATGATCCGACTCTGGTTCTCGGCGAAGATCGTCTGCAGCACGTTGAGTGGATCGAACGGCAGTTCATGCCACGGCTGAAGATGCGGACTGCGCAGGAGTGGTTCGCGGAGGGACTGAAGCGAAAGATCCCGATTGTACCAGTACCCGACATATCCGATCTACTCCTCGACACGGAAAAAAGGCAGCGCGGCGCAATCGTGCCTGTCGTCCTAGGGCAAGAAGAGGGCTTGACGGTAGGGTCGATGCAGCGGTTGACATTGACGCCCCCGCGGCGAGGGGGCAAGGTTCCAGCTCCCGGCGAGCAGCAACCGGTCGCCGATATCCGAAAGCAGCTGTCCTTGGCTGCGCCGCGGTCCTCCACCTGCATCGATGCCGAACGACAGCCGTTGCGCGGGATTCGCGTTATCGACTTCACGATGGGCTGGGCGGGCCCGTTGTGCACGCGCACCCTGGCGGATCTTGGTGCAGAAGTCATCAAGATCGAGTCCACCAAATACCCGGATTGGTGGCGGGGCGTCGACCGGCGGCCCGCTTACGTCGACGCTCAGATGTACGAAAGGAGCCAAGCCTTCTGTATCATGAATCGCAACAAGCGCGGCATCACACTCGACCTCACACGGCCCCAAGGCCTCGCTCTTGCCAAGCGTCTTTTGGCGGGAGCCGATGTCGTCGCAGACAATTATTCGGTTGATGTGCTGCCAAAGCTCGGGCTTGGCTACGATGTGCTCCGAAAGCTCAATCCTCGGCTTGTCATGTTGTCGATGTCAGCTTTCGGCGCGAACAGCCTCTACCGCGATTGTCGGGCTTACGGCTCGACGCTCGAGCAGGGGGCAGGGTTGCCGATCGTAGTCGGAAATCCGGATGGGCCACCCGTAATGAGCCACGTCGCCTTTGGGGATGCCGTCGGCGGATTGAACGGCTGCGCCGCAGTTCTGGTCGCGTTGATTCACGCCCGCAGCACCGGGCGCGGACAGTTCATTGACCTTGCGCAAATCGAATGCATGATGCCGTTTGCGGCGCCATGGATCACCCTTCAGTCGATTGGCGGCATGTCGCCCCCAAAGTATGGGACTCGACATCCACAGTTCGTTCCGCATGGCTGCTTCCGGTGCTTGGGTGAGGATAGCTGGGTCATGCTAGCCGCGATCGACGATAAGATGTGGCAGAGGCTTGCCATCCTCATTGGACGGCCAGACTGGGCGATAGATGCATCGCTGCAATCTGCAGAAGCTCGCCGCTGTATCGAGGACGAGAGAGAGAGGGCCATCGAAGCTTGGACGCACACCCGTGACGCCGACCAGGCGATGTCGAAGCTGCAAGCGGGACGAATTGCGGCCGGCGCGGCCCGGCAGCCAACTGACCTGCTCAAGGACCCGCATCTCAGGTCGCGTGCATTTCTGCAGGAAGTGGAACGCGCGTTCATTGGTTTGCATCCACAACCGTCAATGCCGATCCGCGATGGTGCGGGGCCGTTCGCCATCCGCACAGCCGCGCCGGCGCTCGGAGAGCATAACGGCGAGGTATTATCGGGTCTTCTCGGGCTCTCCTGCGCCGAGATCGCACAATTGGCCTCGGAGGGCATCATTGGGACGTCGATGCTCTCCGAAGGGAGCTAGCAAAAGGCAAACAACCGTTCGTGAACCTAACAGCCGAGACAAAAACATCGTGATGTCGATAGTTGCCGGCATCCGCTGCTCCGAGATGGCGGCACAAGGGGCGCCCGCAACGGCACCGCCGGGTTCGCCTAACCGATCTAATGCGGTCACGCACGGCTCGGCTGACGATCATCGCCCGTCCGAAATGATGTTGGTGGCGTTGCTAGCGTCGGAAGTGAACGTCATTGCGACCAACGAGCGCCAATGACATGTGCTGGCGGCGCTCCTTCCGAAGGACCCCGTCTTCCTCTGAACTCCTGGTAAGAAAGCCCAACTTTCAACGCTCTGGTCGACATCCTTCGATCCGGAGCGTCGGCAGCTGCCAAGAACCGTAGTGGAAGTTGATCCCAGCCCCGGCTGGCAAGTTGAACGATGCCAAATGCGGGAAGAGAGTTGTCGGCTTGAAGAGCTCCGGGCTGGCGAATAGCGGAAGGTCAGCGTTCGCGAGAGCTTTCGCGGTCTCAATCGAGTAGATTACATCAAGCGACGCTCGCTGTGTGGCACCTTTCATCCAGCTCTGAAGATAGCCGATTTGATCGTTTGCCGAGGTCGTGGAAGTAAGCTTCCCCAAGAGCTCTATCGCCTGCGTAGATTCGGTTTGAATGCGCTCATGCCAATGCGAATAGATGTCGAAAAATCTTTTCGAGAACTCCGTCTGTGTTCCGATGGTTTGCTTGGCAAAGTCCTGAAATGCGCCTGCTGCCCCGTCGACGTCATGGTTGATCCCGGCTTCCTTCATCATCCTCATCTCCTTGTCTCGGTGTGATTGCTAGCAACAGCGCTAGTGCGCTGGAATCGCCTGGTGTGGGGAAGGCATCGATGGAAAATGCAGTTCATGGAAACACACCAGCAAATCGCCACTGGCGCGTTTTCAGGACTTTTGTGCAGCAACATGCGGTAGGAACGAACTCTGCCGCTTTGCTCAGCTCGGCGCCGCGACACCAAGGGCGACTCCGCACGGGCGACAGCATCAGCATGGCCTCGATTGATCGACTGAGAAGGCCGCATGTGAACCCCCGAGGCCGGAGACTGCAAGAGCGCATCGTCGCCCGCTCTGCAATCGGTCGCAGCAATTGCCATGCCACGAATGACGTGTTCGAGCCTCATTTATGAAGAGGAAAATGTGTGCTTTGTACCACGACCCCGGAATGCGTCGGCTTTCGTGTAGAAGTTCAGGCATCGGTGTCTTGAGGCAGACAGCGCAGAAAATCCCACACGGAGAGCGATCACCTGGATAAGAAGGTTCGTGCCGAGTAGCAGCCACTGAAGACGCGATCTCGCCAGAAGACCTCGAAAGTTCCGCATGGGTGACACGCTGTTTGAGACCACTGAGATGACGCGCTGCTTTTCTAGGCCGCTGTTGTTCGGGAGAACTTCGCATCCAGGCTGATCGACCTGCTGATGAAGCATCGCGAGGGCGGCATTGATGCTGTTCAACAATACGACACGCTCATCGAGCGATCAAATGTCAGCCCCGAACACGCTAACCTCTGGTGTCGGGGCCCCCAGCAAGTGAGTTCCGGCAGATCGGGAACGAATGCGGGGCAGAGCAGGGGTTTTGGTTTGCCCAGCTGAGCTCACCAGCCGTTCGGCCGACCAGTCTCTCCGAGAGACGCCGACCTCGTACTCATTCGCTGTATCGCGCCGGGGTCAACGGTCTTCAGCTGGCTAAGCGCGGGCTTAGCTTCCAGATCGGCGTCTGGGCGATGACGGTCTTTGATCTTGTTTTTCGGATCTACCATGTCTTTTAGCCGCCGCATCGACGTCGTCTGCGCGGATTTCTCCCCGAAGGTCTCCAGTGAAGGTGTCTGCCCGAGTGCCTTCGCGAGCGTCCCGAGCTTTTCATCACGTCCTTGCACGCCGTCGGAGAGGGGGCGAACCGTTCGGTTACGCTAATCTTTTTGGCACCAGCCTGGTCCGCGCGCCAACATTCGTTTCAATGTCCTGATTAACTGCCCCGCTGGGTGGCGCAAAGAATGGACAGGAGTACCATGAGAACCAACATCGATATCCTCTCAACCATCGAGGTGGTGACTTGCTTTCGTAATCCTGTTCCAGCAATTGGCGTGCCAATCGATCGCGCATGCCTGGCCACCGACGTCAGCTTCTGTTCCTCAGTCGAATGCTCAGGGAACGCTTGCGGTGTAGTCAACTACCAGCCTTGGCAATTGATGGAGAGTGCCGACACATGGCTATGTTGGTCGATAAACCATCAAGGGAACGGGGCCAAAAATGAAAGCAGTCCTGCTGGGCACGATAGCGCTTATCGCGCTGGCCGCGCCGGTCTCCGCCGCTGATTTGGCGGCGCAGCCCTCCATCAAAGCCCTCCCAATGGTCGCTCGGATCTACGATTGGAGCGGCTTCTACGTCGGCATTGACGGGGGCGGTGGCTCCGCACATCAGTGCTGGGACGTCGTCAACGCCGGTAGCTTGATCTTTGCTCCGCCGCTCGCCATGGGATGCCATAACGCGACAGGAGGCACCGCCGGCGGTCAAGTCGGCTACCGCTGGCAGATAGCGAACTCGGTGTTCGGCCTTGAGGCGCAGGGCAACTGGGCAGATTTCGCGGGCTCCAACGTCAATCTTGCTTTCGCGGGCGTCCAGGATGAATCTAGAATTGACGCATTTGGGTTATTCACGGGTCAGGTCGGTTACGTCTGGAATAATGTGCTGCTCTATGTGAAGGGGGGCGCTGCGGGCGTCCGCGAGAAATATCGAGTCTCAGATTTTGCAACTGGGCTGGCAATCGACAATGGCAGGGAAACCCGTTGGGGTGGTGCGGTAGGCGCGGGCCTTGAATTTGGCTTCGCTCCGAATTGGTCCGTCGGTATTGAGTACGATCACTTGTTCATGGGCCGTCGGGACGTAGACTTCTTTTTTTCGACAGGAACTGTAGGCATCCCGGCGGGCGATCGTGCAGGGACCGCCCGCATCAGTCAGGATATCGACATCGGTTTAGTCCGTGTGAATTACCGCTTGGGTGACGCGGTCGCGAAGTATTGATCTTCGTCTTTAGAATGCATTCCTTCGCTGGGAAGCTGGGATAGAAGGTCGTGTGTGAAAACGACTGTCCGCACCCGTGCACGAGCAAGCTTCGGTTCGGCAAGAATCATACAGGCTGGAACGCGATCCTGCGTCTAGCACATCCGCTCAATCGTGAGGGGAGAACATGACGGACGCTAGCGCCGTCAAATCGGAAGTGTCGCTTGCCGGGGAGTTCCCAGTTCGTCGGCTGTTCTTTCTCGAGGTGAGCACCAACCGCATTCAAGCGATGAAACCAGATGGTTCCGATCGAAAAGTTATTGTTACCGATTGTCAGCTTCCAGACGGAGTCGCAATCGATGTCCACGCTGGTCATATCTATTGGACCAACATGGGGTCCGGTGTCGCCGTCAACGATGGCTCGATCGAGCGCGCCGATATCGATGGAACAGCTCGAAGAGTCATCGTTCCCCGCGGTGCCACTTTCACGCCGAAGCAGATCCAGCTCGATCGCAGATGCGGCAAGCTGTACTGGTCTGACCGCGAAGGGATGCGGGTTATGCGGTGCAATCTCGACGGCTCGAAGATAGAGACGCTCATCGAGGCAGGCCGCGGTGAGGTGGACCGCCGTGACCCGACAAGGTGGTGCATTGGCGTCACCATCGACATTGAGCGCCGCCAGCTCTACTGGACGCAGAAAGGTCCGGACAATGCCGGTCTAGGCCGAATCCTTCGCGCCAACATCGACATTCCGGACGGCGAGAGCCCGGCAAATCGCTCCGACATCGAGGTGCTATTCGATGGCTTGCCGGAGCCGATTCACCTTGAGTTGGACCTCGCTAACCGCGTCCTCTATTGGACCGACCGCGGTGATCCTCCGCGTGGCAACACGGTCAATCGCGCGCGCGTCGATCTAAAGACGGAGCCGGAAATTCTCATCACGCACCTGATGGAGGGAATCGGCATCGCACTCGACGTTCCCGGCAATCAGATGTTCGTTACGGACCTCGCCGGTTCGATCTATTCCGCCGACCTTGATGGAAAGAACAAACACAATCTCCTTTGGTCCCAGGGCAACTTCACGGGCATTGCGTATGCAGAAATCTGACCCGCCGCAGGAATGAAATGACCGGAACACGCCGGTTGCGCCGAAGTGGCGTCCTCGCCGCCCACTTATCGCACGAGCTGAACAGCTCCGTTTGCGAGCAGGAGAGCGCAGATCATCGCGGATGACGTGCTGCAGAAGCCAAAACATGCGTTGAGGTAATATGCGGCGGCGCCCGTGCCAAACGACTCGTCCGGAGCAGATCTAAATCCGCTCTTGAATGAGCTAAGCGATCGATGACAGGAGACGTAGCATGAAGTTTGAGAGCAAAGTGATTGTCACGATTGCTCCGACGGGAGGTGTGGTGAAAAAACCGCAAAACCCACATCTGCCGACCCAGCCCAGCGAGATCGCCGAGGATGTGTACCGGTGCTACGATGCAGGTGCCTCTATCGTGGCGCTGCATGCGCGCAGGACGGACGACGGCGCAACCTGTAATCCGGCAATCTACCAAGACATCAATTCTCGGATCGTGAAAAAGTGCGGCATCATCATCAACAACAGCACTGGCGGGGGTGTTGATGGAGACATGGTTCGATCCCTAGAGCCCGGGCTTGACGAGGTTATATTCGAAGAGCGCCTAAAAGGACTCGAGGCCGGCGCCGACATGGCGACGTTTGACGCTCACACTGTTCTGGCCAGCTTTGGCGGACGCGAGATTGTCGTTAACACCTCGCCGACCCGCTGCGACATCATGGCGAAACGGTTCCAAAAGACGGGCATCAAACCTGAATGGGAATGTTTCTCACTTTCCCACCTTGTCCAAGATCCGGTGCGCCTCATCAATAAAGGTTTCGATAAGCCGCCCTATTGGGTCAATTTCGTTCTTGGAGCCGATCGTGGAATTCAGGGCGGATTGCCCTACACTCCGCAAATCCTCGATATGCTGATTGGGAATCTTCCCAAGGGAGCGATGTTCTGCGTTAGTGGGATCGGTCGAGCGCAGCTACCCGCAACGACTCACGCAGTGCTCGCCGGTGGCCATGTTCGTGTCGGGCTAGAGGACAATCTCTACCTCGAGCAGGGTACACTTGCCACTAACGTGCGGCTGGTCGAAAAGATGGTAAGGATTATCCGAGAACTTGGGTACGAGCCTGCCACCGCAGTGGAGGCTCGGGCGATGCTCGGGCTGGCACCTCGCATATGAGGGATAGTCGCCCGCCCTCAATTAGAAGCAATGCACGATGGGCCATCCATTCGATGCGTCGCTAGGTTAAATCCTGAGCGCGGGCGCCGCCCGTAGAAGTGTTGTCGATCTTCGATCGGACACTCCGGCCGTGGGTTTCGATAATATCAGCCTGGTGTCGCAGTGCAGCTCCAAAGCTTGAGCAAAATGTGCGGTGAGCAGCGACTTGTTTTAGGAGCGTAACGAATTGTTGGAGTTGGTTGGTGACCAGTGTCGTGCCGAGGACAAGGTGAGGTCTGGATTGGTCGGGAACGCTGTCGCCAAGAATACGCGGCGGCTCGTGCCGCTTTTGGGCATCGCTTATTTCTTCAACAACCTCGACCGTACCAGTGTCGGCATCGCCGCGTTACAGATGAACGACGACATTGGCCTAAGTGCCGAACAATTCGGCTGGGGCGCCGGGATCCTCTTCTTTAGTTACTGCCTGCTGGAAATACCCAGCAATATGATGATGTATCGCTCCGGTGCGCGCCGCTGGCTGGCTCGTATCATGATGACCTGGGGCCTTGCGGCCGCGGCGACGGCGTTCGCCGCCGGACCATACAGCTTCTACGCGATCCGTTTTCTTTTGGGTGTTTTCGAATCAGGCTTTTTTCCCGGGGTCATCTGGTACATCTCGATCTGGTTTCCGGCGCGATCGCGAACCGGGGTCCTCGCCTGGTTCATGGCTGCAACACCGTTGTCTTCTTTGATCGGCAATCCGCTATCGGCTTCGTTGTTAGGAATGGATGGAGTGTGGCGGCTGGCCGGCTGGCAATGGATGTTTCTCATCGAAGGTCTTCCGGCCTGCCTGCTCGGCTTCCTATGTCTCGTTCTGCTAGCCGACACACCGGACAAAGCAGCGTGGCTGACGCCCCGCGAGCGGGAAGCGTTGCTGGACGAGCTCGCTGGGGAAAAGCACGATAGAGTCAGAAAGGATCTCTGGGCTGCGATAAAGGATGTTCGCGTGGTAATGTTGACGGGCATCACTTTCGCCTTCACGATCAGCTCCTATGGGATCGGTATCTGGCTCCCTCTGATTTTGAAGAGCCACAACTTGAACAACATGCAGGTTGGCTGGCTCTCAGCCATGCCCTATTTCTTTGTGACAATAGGCATGTTGCTCTGGGCGCGCCTTGTCGATCGCAAGGGGCAAAAGATCTCTAATCTGATCGCCGCATTGATGCTCGGCGCCACCGGACTTGTCTTATCGGTAATGCTCACGTCGCTTGTACCGGCGCTCACATGCATGACACTTGCTCTGATCGGCACGATTTCCGCGCGCACAATCCTCTACACGATCCCGCAGAGTTTTCTTACCGGTCCCGCTGCCGCCGGAGGCATCGCATTTATCAATTCAATTGGTGCCTTTGGCGCCTTCGTCGGCCCCTACATGGTCGGCTTTCTTAAGGACAGAACAGGATCCTTTGAAGCTGGCATGATCGGAATGGCAATCATTCTAGTTGTTGCAACGTGCATCGCCGGTAATCTCAAACTCCTGGCTATCCATAATGATCACATTCCTGTCTGAACGCCTAAGTAGAGGACGTTCGGGTTTAAGGTCTGTCCGCAGCGTGGGCGACTCTCGGAGCGGACCTGCTAAAGGACATCACGCCAAATCGGCTTAAGGCGTAACTTGATCCCGACGATGTGCGCAAAAAGGGCCAGGCGCGAGCGTTCGAACCTTGGCCCATCGATACGTCAGCCTCCCTAGAATTCCAACGACAAGACCGAGCCTGAACAGGTGGGCGATTCAGGCTCGGCAGGGATCGATCTCGAGTTCGATATCAAATCAGCTTTGGAGCGAGCGTCGGCGCATGATAAAGGCGGGATAAGAGATTAGCGTGATGACGTTCTTTCTCTTGCCGCAGGCAGGTCATGTCATTTGCGGTTCTTTGTATTCGATAGCTTCTCGCCTGCACCGCTCTTGGCCACCTCTCCGCTAGCGGAAGGCAGTTTCGCTTTGTCGCCGCTTGCAAAGGTGAACGTGTCCGCGCCGGCGCTGATGCCATTCCATGCCACCGGTTCGGCGAGCGAAAGTAGCCAGAGTCCCTGAAATCCCGATGCAGCGTTCAGCTGCCCAGTCCACACCGTTGTCGATCCGCAGCCTACAAAATTCACCGAAAAGCTGATCGCCGCGCCGCTAGTGGTCTGCGCGAGCCAACCCGTCAACGCTTGAGGAGTACCTTCATCGCAGCTATTGCTCGCATTGTTCGTATAAGTGCCGGAAATCGCGCCTGTGTTCGGATTATAATTGTCTACCGCTAGGGTTGATCCGTATTGGTTGGTCCAGGTCCAGATCGCTTGCGCCTTTGCCGGCGCCGCTAGGAGTAGGCCTAGGCAGGCCGCACCCATACACTTCGTCAACTTCCACCTTGCTTCAGACATTTACGACTCCATATCGCTCCAGTAGCGGAGAGGGACTTCGTTATAAGACTCTTCCAGAGCAATTTAAACGAGTTATTTTTGTTGACAGCGCTATCAGGTTGAATGTGATCGATGTTGAATTTCGGCTCCGTACGGCAGGGTGGTGCGGTCATTCAGGCGCGAGCAGGCGATTCGTAACTGGGCCGGTCTTGCTTGAGCCGTTGTTAGCTCTCGGGAACGTCCGAATTGTAGGGCACCGCTAAGGTAACGCGCGGGAGCATGAAACCAATCCGTGCTGCGTCATCGGCCCGGTCGCGATCTGCGTATGAGAAAAATAAGAGACTGATCGCGTGATCGACTTTCAGCCAACGCGAGCCGCAGTTGCTCGTGCAATGCGGTATCTAGACGGCGCATTGTAAACGGCACAGGTGCCAATGTACTGGCCAAAGTCAATTCGGGCCGACTTTGAATTTTCTTGACAGCGACTGCGAAGGAATTTCGCTGCGAATTAGTGCGCCAACGCGCTATCTTTTCCTCGCACGACTGGCCGCTCGGTCCTCGTGCCTCAAATGGAAAGGAAAGCGTCATGAAAAAGAAGATCGCTGAGATCAGGACCACCATTCGCACCACCACTCCGTACAAGGGGACGGTCTAGGGTGGTTCGATGGGTGCCTTGAATGCATCTACCTGATGAGAGCCAAGCGGCAGCGGAGGGTGGTCCGTACGACCGCCCTCCTTTGTGACAGGTTTCGGGAGAGGAAAATGGTTGATTTGATCCAGCGGCGCATCGCTCCGGCCATCTCATCATCCGTCGAGGTCAGTCCGATCACGATCTTGAAGGCAGAAGCCGGCATGGCACCGGTGCCAACGATCAAGTCGGCACTCGCGAGCTCTCGTTCCGGCCTGTCAGTCACCGACGGCGACTGGCGGACCGGCGGCTATCTTGCCGGTCTGCAAACGCTCATCGACGCCGAACTGAAGTGGGCTGCCGAAAATAGGCCAGAGCTGGTTGAGGCGGCACAACAATCCCTGAAGCGGCTGTTCCCTCTCCTGGTCAGCGATGCCTTCACCGTGCCGAAGGATCTCACCAATACCTCGAGCAGGGAGGAGCGTACACGCTTCTATCATCATGAATATCAAAACAAACTCTTGGTCGGATTAGCCGAATTCCTGATGGAATGTGCCCGGGAGCGCAAAGAACGTCACATCATCATCATCGACCGGGCGGCCGCCCTGTCCAATTCGACGAAGAATCTAATCAAGCTGCTCGTCAGGCTGGACGACAATGCGCGTCTGTTTCGTTTTGTCCTGATCGATTACGAACAACGCCTCTATTTTCCCGGCGCCAACGAAGTCCATTTCGGTAGATATAGCTCACAGGAACTGGGGCAGATCCTTGATCGGCATCTCGCTTTGGAGAAACAACGGCAGATCTATGAAGCAAGCGGCGGAAATCCGCTGGTCGCGGATGCCTTAAGCAAATGTGAGGCAGCCGGATTGCCGGTGATCGGCTATCTCGACCCGATTGCGATCGTGGACCTCTATCTAGCCAGCCTCAACGCCGGTGAACGACACAGACTTCTTAAATCGTACATCGAGTCGGATTGCACGACGCCTAATCTGATTGCGCAACGAAACTATGCAGTCTTTGAGCACGCGACCGCAGATCATCTGCACGAGCAGCTGCACCGCGCTTGCCTGGATCGCTATATGGCGGGCGAAGCGCCGCTCATCATGCTTCATGCGCTCTCGGTCCGAGACAAATATAAGCGCTTGGAATTGCTCGCAGAACCGAGTGAGATTCTCCAGAGCATCGGCCTGTATGATCTTTGGTTTGGCTACTTCAGCGAAATTTTTGCTGATCCTGCGCTTCGCGCCTACGGGTCGGGCGATGCTCCGGTCAACGCCGCCTTCATCAGCGCAGCTTTCGTGCTGTACTCGCTAGGTTGCGGGCGGGTATCGGTTCCCTATCTGGATGAATTCTACAAGGCATTTCCAAAGAGCCAATACACACCGACCGTTCTCTATGCCCAATCAATGACGTACGGACGGTATCAGCAGCCGGTCAACCTCTCGGTGGCCGAAGAGTATGCCGTGCGCAATCTGGAGACCATCGAACGGGACTTCAAAGATCACGACAAATATCATTACATCAAGGTGTTTGCAGAGAACGCATATGCGTACATCAAGGCCAAGCAGCAGAAGTATGACGAGGCGCTTGCCCTTTGCGCCCAAGGCCATGACAAGATGCTGGAGGTCTATGGCGACAAGCGTTTCAAGCTTCACCAGTCGATTCTGATCTACAACACAAGTCAGGTCTATGAACTCGTCGATGATCTCAATCGTGCTGAAAAGCAGTTACGTGAGGCGATTGCCTACGATCCCTATTATGGAGAGTATCATAACGACCTGGGGAACCTGCTTTCAAAAGTACCCGGAAGGGAAGCTGACGCTCTGGAGGCATATGCGCGCGCCATTGAGCTTTGCCCACCCTATTACGAGGCCCATCTTAACAGGGCCGCACTCCGCGACCGAATGGGAGATGCCCCGGGGGCTTTGGCCGATCTCGACAGAGCACTTGTCATCAAGCCAAACGAATGGCGAGCTCACTTCGAGAAGGGCAACATCTTGATGCGCCAAGATAGGCCGGAAGCTGCTCTGGAGTCCTATGTAGCTGCAGCCGAGATCAACCCCAAAAACCCCGATTTGCAAAGTAATCTTGGCCTCGCTTATTCTGAGCTCGGCAGGGCCAACGAGAGCATCTCGCACTATCTTCGAGCGCTTAAAATTAGCCCTCGGCACGCGCTCACGCACAACAACCTCGCCATAGAGTACTTCAACGATGGCCAGCCAGATATATCACTGAACCACGCCACGGTCGCTGTTGAGATCGGGGGAGATCCAGACTTCCTCCTCACCCGTGAGCATATCCACACGAGTCTGCAAGCTGATCTGGCTTCACGGCGGAACTAGCGCCTGCGTCCTCCCCGAGCCGTCAAGAGCTTGCGGATCATAGCACAGCGTGCCGTCGCACTAAGGCAGCGTGCGCCACGATACGACAGAAAATGGTTGCTGCGCGTAAAAGTTCGTGGGCGATGTCTGGCCGATCCTATTGCGCAAGAAGCGCTGCAATTTCGGGAATGTAGCCAGGCAATGGGGGATCGAGTTCGCCAGCATTTTGTCCCGCGCGACTGCACGCCACAGGAAGGCAGATATGATGTCTTTTGACCCGTCGTCTCATTACGAAAGCTCTCGCGGGCTTATCGCACTGACGTCGGGGCACAATCACCTGCGTCATCTTCGCTTCTGCATCAAGCGATATCCAGTCGCCGGCTGCTCGATGAGCTAGGTCATAATGAGTGGGGCGCGCACACGGCAACTCGTCTATCTGTCGCATCTGGTCATTCAGATCGGCAGTTGGGCGTTCAGAATCGGCATACTGATCGGCCTCCTTCAATCCGGTATGAGCGCCGCGGGTCTTGGCGTTGCTGTCATTTTTGCTCCTATCATGTTTGGGAGCCTCTTCTTGTCCCCCGTGGTTGACAGAAGTGATCCGATCACCGCCATGATGATCGTCAATGCGACTCGAATATGCGCGCTGCTCTGTATCTTCTACACGGAGGGGATCGATTCCTTCTTGAGCTACGCCTCAATCGCCATCCTGAGCTTGGTCCAGCCCGTCTATCTGTCCGCAGAAGTCTCTTTCTTCCGTAGAATCACATCAGAAGACGACATGATTTCGGTTCTACGCAACATTGCCAATATCGACTGGATTACCTATCTGCTCGGAATGTTTGCAGGTGCCATGCTCTCCGATAAATTGCACTTACCAGGCGTTCTGGCGCTCAACGTATCGGCGGTCTGGCTATCCTTGATGATGCTCTTCGCCATCAAGCGGTACTCGAGAAGGACTCGGTCGGCCCTTGAACCGCCAGCCTCTGAAAGCATCTTGGATTTGGTACCGCTCTATCCCGCATTCTTTGCGATCTTTCTTCTTAATCTCGGCGCGGGCATCATCAATGTCTATCCCGCAATCCGTGCCACAGCTGGAGGGGTTCTTGACAAAGGCGTTCTATTGACGATCGTCATGATCAATGGCGTTTTGGCCTTGCTGGGGTCCCTAGCCGCCAAGCCGATTTTCAACTGGTTGGGCGCCTTGCCGACCATCGCCGGGGCCGCAGTGCTGCTCGCGGCATGCCTTGCAGTCATGTCACTCGATGCCGGCTTGCCTGTGGTGATCGCGTCAAGCAGCGTGATGCTGGGCCTCGGTCAAATATTTGCGGCTGCCGCTCACACGCACATGGTTTCGTCAGTGGCTCCGGATCGAGCCGCTCGCCTTTCCGGGCTATTTCAATGTTGTACCTACAGCGGCGTCGCGGGAAATGGCATTGTTTTCTCGCTCTTGGGTGATCGGCTGCCGTTCGGAATGATCGTGCTGATATGTGCGGCGAGCGCATTTCTTGCTTTTGCCGCGGCCACCTTCGCCGTGGTTAGATCAAGGCATTCTCAAGTTTCGTGTCTTCATGAACAATAGACTGCGATTCACGCATGCCATGGGATCAGCTGTTCCTTTTAGAACGACCGTTTTCAGATCCGGCATTTCCCGGACAGCAATTCTATTGCTGGCAATGCTCGCTGCTGGAAGGGATCCTGTCCGCATTTCCGAGCTGCGCTGCGAGGCTCGACGTTCGTCATATTGCCTGGGCCAAGCCGCGAGCCGCACTCATCGAGAGGCTCGGCCTGGATCATCAGTCCGCGCCCGTTCTCATTTTCGAGAAAGGGAGCTCTACACCTGAAAACGCGAAGTACGCGAACGGGTTCGCCTATGTCGACGACCCGTTTGCAATCCTCCATCTTTTAGCTGTGCGCCACGGATTTCCGGCCCCTCATTCATGAAGCGTCTGGCTTGTAAGCCCGCGAGGCGCATCATCGGGCTGACGCCGGCAGTGACGCAGCGGGGACGTTCACTTGACCGGCCCGCTTGACCTCTCGAGTTGCGCCTTGAAAATACGATACCGGATCATCCCCACTGAATATTTCTGATAGTGCCCAGCTCCGAAACTGCTTAATAGCCGCCATATTTCGCGCGTGCTCACTGACAAACATGTAGATTGAGCGATTGACCGGCACAAAGCCAAACGGAGCCACAAGCTCTTCCTTCTCAAGGTTGCTTCTAACCAGAATTTGCGAGCATATTGCGGCTCCAAGCCCGCTTTTTGCCGCCTCGACAGCCACGGAAAATGTATCGAACGCGACGTGGCGCGATCCCCGCAAGCATATTGCAGCTGCGCTGGCCCATTCGTTCCAAGCATCCAACTTGCCGGACTCGTGCAACAGAGGAATAGAAAGGATGTTTTTCGGGCTTTTGATCGCCTCGAGCGTCGCGGGCGCACACACAGGGCCAATCATCTCGTTGGATACGTGAACCTCACGGACGGGAAGCGGTCGCTTCAACACGCCGGAAACGAACAATACATCCAACGCACCAACAACCAGCGCGTCGAGATTGGAATCAGTCTCAAAGGCAAAATCAATGTTGGAATGGAGTTGACGGAACGTACCGATACGCGGCAAGAGGCTGTGCGACAAAAATGTGGTTGAGCATCCCACCACGACTGTTTGTGCCGCATCGCGCCTTCGTAGTTCGTAGCATCCTTTCTCGAGCATTGTGAACGCGCTCGCACAGCTGCGCTTCAGCTGTTCGCCGTCGGATGTCAGCCGCACGCCCGAGCTATGGCGAACGAACAGTCTCCTCCCGAACCAATCCTCAAGCAGGCGCATCTGATAACTTACCGCTCCGGTCGTTATGTTTAATCGCTCAGCCGCCTTTGAGAAGCTGGAAAACTCGCTAACCGCCTCAAACAGATGAAGGCTTTTCAGAATCGGTAACTTGCGCATCTGACTTATTTCTTTCTCGCCTCTAGCTGTGGTCGTTGTTGTTGCGCCATACACTCCGGTTTTCTTGCACCGACCGCCGCTATTGCTGACTGGCACCCCGGACCACTGAGACCTCTTTCGGTGCCGGCCTGTCACGCCGAACTGACCGGCCTGGCTGCCCGCCCCCCTTCGACGAAAGCTCGATTAAGGACCACAGGCCCTTCTGATCTTGCGGCCTCTGAAGCACGGTCGGCGTTGAGAAACGCCCGCTCAGCAGCGCGACATTGCTGCGCGACGGCTCCAGAAAGATAGAACGAACTTTGAGGTCGAATTAGCAATTCCTGGGCCAATGCCGCCCGGCTAAGCATACTGCATGACGAACGGGTAATTGGCAGGCCTGTGTTCGAACGCCCTCTATAAAGCGGTGCGAATTCCTCCGGCGGCGAAGATCCGGCCATCGCATATTGCCCACCGATCGGCTGGTTCGACAGTATCGCCTTGTTGGCGCCTGAACGAATTCAGCTGACCAAATTGTGACGTCGACATAATCTGGACTTTATCTGCTTCGATCAGCTCGTCGTTCGACCCCGCGAGCGCCCCCGCGTCAGGACGCCTTGCGCATTTCGCGGGCCGCCGCAACCATGTTGACGAGCGCCGGACGGACTTCGGTCCATTTGCGGGTCTTTAGGCCGCAATCCGGATTGATCCAGAGCTGCGAATCCGACAGTCGTTGGCGAGCTCGCGCGATGAGATCCGCCATCTCAGCAGCCTCGGGAACGCGAGGCGAGTGGATGTCGTAGACGCCAGGGCCGATGTCGTTTGGGTATTTGAAGGCAGTGAATGCGTCGAGCAGCTCCATCTTAGAACGGGACGTTTCGATCGAGATGACATCTGCGTCCATCGCGGCAATTGCATCGATGATGGCGTTGAACTCCGAATAGCACATGTGGGTATGGATCTGTGTCGCATCGGCAACACCGGAGGAACAGAGGCGGAAGCTCTCCACTGCCCAGTCGAGATAAGACTTCCAATCGGAGCGGCGGAGAGGCAAACCTTCGCGTAGTGCGGCCTCATCGATTTGGATCATGGTTGCGCCGGCTCTTTCCAGTTCGGCGACCTCATCACGGATGGCGAGCGCGATCTGACGGCAGGCCTCGCTCCGCGGAATATCGTCACGGACAAACGACCAATTTAGGATCGTCACCGGCCCCGTAAGCATGGCCTTCATCGGCTTTCTGGTTAGGGACTGCGCGTAGCGCCACCATTCGATGGTCATCGGCTTCGGCCGCGAGACATCGCCGAACAGAATCGGCGGACGAACGTAACGTGAGCCGTAAGATTGCACCCAGCCATGCTTTGTAAACACGAAGCCGGAAAGCTGTTCAGCGAAATACTGGACCATATCGTTGCGCTCGAACTCGCCGTGAACAAGAACGTCGAGCCCAATCTCCTCCTGCCAAAGGACGGCGCGAGCCGTTTCCTCTTTCAGGAATTGTTCATATTCCGCCTTTGTCAACTGTCCCTGGGCACGCGCGGAGCGGGCGTTGCGTACCTGCGCGGTCTGTGGGAACGAGCCGATTGTTGTCGTGGGAAACAGCGGCAGGCCGAAACGCTTGCGCTGAACCTCGGCACGGGTCGTAAAAGCGCTGTTGCGACGGCACATAGCCTCGTCAATCGCCGCCGCCCGCTGTGTGACAACCCTGTTATGGATCTTCGGTGATGCCCGGCGAGCCTTCGCTGCACGGTCTGATTCGGAAAGCGCGGCAATGGCGCTTCCGTCGCCTGCGAGTGCTTTCCCCAAGGCCGCGAGCTCGTCGATCTTCTGCACCGAGAAGGCAAGCCACCTCTTCACATCCGAATCGATATCGGTCTCGAGCTGAACGTCGATTGGGACATGCAAGAGCGAGCAAGACGGGGCGAGTTGCACGCGATCCTTGCCGAACTTTGCAATGAAAGGCTTGAGCCGCTCAACCAGTGCAAAGAGGTTCGAGCGCCACACGTTGCGGCCGTCGATGACGCCGAGCGAAACCACGAGGTCCGCGCGGGCGCTGATTTCAATTTGGCTCAATTGCTGGGGAGCGCGGACAAGATCCACGTGCAACCCGGCCACAGGCAGTCCCAGAGCGGTCGCCAGATTGTCGCCGATCGCTCCGAAATAAGTCGTAAGCATGATTTTGATGCCAGGGACCTCCTCAGCAAGACGTCCATAGGCACGCTGGACCGCACGCCGCGTCGTCTCGTCGAGATCAAGCACCAGATAGGGCTCATCAAGCTGGACCCACTCGGCTCCACGTTTCGCCAGTTCCTTGAGCACCTCGACATAGACGGGTACGAGGCTCTCGAGCAGCGAAATCGGATCAAATGTCGGATCGGCACTCTTGCCGAGCTTCAGGAAGGTGACCGGTCCGACCAAGACAGGACGCGTTTGATAGCCAAGGGCTTTCGCCTCCTCATATTCCTCGATCGGTTTGCGGGAGGAGAGCCTGAAGGTCTGTCCCTTATGGAATTCGGGCACCATGTAGTGGTAGTTGGTATCGAACCACTTAGTCATCTCCTGCGCAGCGGCGCCATGAGCTCGAGCTTGACCGCGGCTCGCGCCTTGTTCCTTATCTTGCGAGCCTCGTGCCATGGCGAAATAGGTCTGCAGCGAGACCGGCCCGCCGTCCCAGCCATACATCTCGGGAATGGCGCCAACCATGACGCTCGTATCGAGAACCTGGTCATAAAGCGAAAAGTCATTTGATGGGATGACACTGACGCCCAGCGACTTCTGACGTGCCCAATTGGCGACACGAAGACCCGCCGCTGCTTCAAGAAGCTGCGAGGTGCTGATCTTACCGGCCCAGTAGGCTTCGAGCGCCAGCTTGAGCTCACGGCGCGGTCCGATACGCGGCGTGCCGAGGGTTGCGACAGGAAGTGAGAGAAGAGACATAGCTTTAACCCCATTGTGTGTGGGGGCAAAGGCCATGGCGGAAACGCACTAGGCGTACCACCGGACACCCCGCCCGTGGACGAATATGTTGTCGGGGCAGGTCTCCTGGCTCGCGGGTCATCGCCTGCATCCCGCCTTCCCGAAGCTTCTGCTTCAGTGACACGTTTGGATGCGAGCTCGCCGCTTACAGTTGCGGGGGCAGCGCCGGCATTACTTCAATCCTGAGCGGATCAAGAGCGCACCGGCTTCCCTCTTAGCTCCAGATCGAGTGAGAGCTGGAGAACCTCGACGCCTCCGATTATCTGCAGAAGAAGCGATACGTCAACCCTGAGATCGTCTTTGCTGCGGCATCGGCAAGCCCGACGGTCTAACGATTGAGCCATCGAGGTCACCGAACAATCGTGATGTGAAGCTCTGCGCGCCTTTCCACCCGAACGAAGAGGTGGCCGTCACGCCGTCACGTGCGATCGCGCGCTATAAATGGTCCTAACCGCTTTCGGCCCCGCTATGCTGTTATTGGCTAGATGTATCGTGCAGCTCCTGGCCTTGAACGCCACCGCTGTGCGCGCAAATCGTACGGACCGTCAAAGGGACAGAATCTCGGACAGCACTCCCTGGCGCCTCGTCTCTGGGCTCGAGTCGAGAGGAAGTGAAGAGACTTCCCTCTCTTGTCACTTCGCCGTCACTACTGCGGTTTGCAGCATTTTGCGCAGCATCACGGATAGCTTCAAAGGGCCATGTGAACCGATCTCTGCGCCCCTCCCACCGCTTTTTCCATACGAATAGTTTTCTTGTTCCTTCAGCAGCGGACGAGACCTCAATCGCTTAAAGGACAAGGCGCTCTTGCATTGGTCAACTACCAGTTCTGGCAATTGAACGTACTGATAGACCACGTCAACTTTAGAGCCGCACTAAGCCTTAGCGGAGTCGCACCAACAAGTCCGAGGTTGCTTCAGGAGCGCAAGCTCCAACTCGGCGCTGTCACTAGGAATCTGACGCATTCCGCTATGCGGTCGGCAGTTGGCGTTCGACAGCTCTAGTCGAGTTTAGCGGAAACCGCCAAATTGGAGATTTGGAGCCATGACTTATACGGTCTTGTCGGATTGCGATGTTCCTCGCGGCGACATCGTCAAATGCGCTGCGCGCCTCGGCGCAGAAATCCGCAACGTCAAGCTATCGGGCGGTTTGCCGGAGCAGACGATCGGCTCGATCAATGAGTTACTATTGGAGCACAAGGTCATCTTCTTCCGAGACCAGGGACACCTCGACGATGCCGAGCAAGAGCGCTTTGCCCTTCGCTTCGGGAAGCTGGCACCTCATCCGACGCTCGGTGCGATCAAAGGTACGGCGTCAATCATCGAGCTTGATTCCGCCCGCGCCGGTAGCCGCGCCGACTTGTGGCACACCGACGGAACCTTCGTCGATGCCTACCCCAAAATTGCGGTACTACGAAGCCTAGTGATTCCACCATTCGGTGGCGATACGGTCTGGTCAAACACCGTGACGGCATATCTTGACCTAGCACCGCCGCTGCAGCGTCTTGCAGACAAGCTTTGGGCCGTTCACAGCAACGCCTTCGACTACGCAATATTGGCCCGCGTCAGCGAGCTCGACAAAAAGCATTTGGACGAAATCTTCACTAGAACGATCTATCAGACTGAGCATCCTGTCGTGCGCGTGCATCCCGAGACCGGCGAGCGCGCGCTAGTGCTTGGCGCTCTGGTGCAAAATTTCGTTGGTGTTCCGAAATACGACGGCCAGAAATTATTTGATCTATTTCAGTCTCATATCACGGCGCTCGAAAACACAGTGCGCTGGCGCTGGAAGGAAGGCGATGTAGCAATGTGGGACAATCGCGCCACGCAACATTATGCGGTGAACGACTACGGCGACCAGCATCGCGTCGTTCGTCGCGCAACCGTTGCCGGCGAAGTACCCGTCGGCATCGATGGAAAAAGCAGCGTAACACGCGTAAAGACGCCCAAGGAACCGGCCGCCGAGGTCGCCTAGCGGGTTCGCAAGATTGCTCGGGCTTTGCCCCCCCAGCAGACATGATGTTGTGCTGCGAGTACTCGGATTAAGACCGAGCAGCATCCATCCCTAGGGCGCCACATCGAGTTCAGCAGCTGCGTGGCGGCGGAGCCTATTCCCGGCGCTCGTCTTACGTTCCTCTCCGATGATGTGGGGGTTCGAACCGCCACTCGATAGGAGCGCGCGACTTACGACAAAAAGTGTTTTGCGCGCCAACCTGATTTCCCATCCGCAATAGTCTCAATTGTTGCCCAGCTGCAGCCATGAACTTCTAATTCGCAGGCTCGTTCTGTTCAACTTCGCGGCCTTCCGCTTTCAAGAGACTCGCTATGACGCTAACCTATTCCAGCATACGATCCGTTCCAATCGTCTCGGCGAGGAAGTAAAGAACGCTTTGGGCGTCGTCTAGTATATCGATGAATCCCTGTCCTGACGCCGTCCTCGCATCTCTGCGAGGCACGGGAGTCAGAGAAACGAGCGCTATTTGATCGCTTCCCATGGGGCGAGGGCGCAAATCGAGGAGCAATGCGCCGCGGCTCGTGTCACCTACCAACCTTAGCAATTGATGCAGATGTAGGACACATGGCAATCGTGGACGGCGAAGTGCGGCCTCATACGTTAAGGAAGTCGGGATGCAATATGGATCTGACGACGCCAGCAGGCGTAACGGATCTGCTGTCTCGTCATCCGCCGGCGCACAAAGATGGGTTGCTGTCGCACTGTCCCTCGCTGCCACCCCCCTTGGGGAGACGGCGCTGGCACAAGCTGCCACCATGCCTGGCCCACAAAGCGGCACTCCCAATAAGATGACTCAGGGAGGAATTCAGAAGAAGAACCGCCCCGCTCCGCTCCCGCGAAGCTCCCCGTCCCAACCACCTGTCCATCTCATCACTCACGAGACCCTGGCACAAACTGCCAATGCATTTGCAGCAAAACAGGACAGTGCGGTTCTAGTTGTAAACAGCAGAACTCAACAAAAGGTCGATCCATTTGCAAAGTTCGAGGGCCTCCGCGAAAAAGGTATGTGGCTCGGTATTCCTGGCCCGGCCGATACGATAGATCAGGATTACGGCGGCGTTAGATCTGCGCTAGCGGAAGTCGGGATCGGCTATATTGGCGGGACAGTAAACACCTTTGTCACCAATCAACTGCCGAATGCGGCGAGGAGCACCATCCGCGATCAGCTATATGCTGGTCAGAACCCCACATTTAATACCCTAAACTTCATGATCGTAACGTACGATCTCAGTCGATTTGGGATTCCCGATGGTCAGATCATCGTAGGAGCCCAGCAGCAGTATTGGACCTGGAAGCCCGGGGGGCCAGATAGAGCGGGGATCAATACGATTGCCTATTATCAGACGCTATTTGAGGGGAAGCTCGAACTCAAAATGGGCTATCTCAGAAACATAAATGAGTTCGCAGGTACCGTGGTCGGAGGGAACGCAGCAGTAAACGTTTTTGGGGCTTCGTCCAACATTCTGTACCAGGCAGGCATGAGCAATAATGCTGCGCCTACACCAGCTCTCAATCTGAAGTACAATTTTGATGAACGCTTCTACAATAGGACGTCAATACAGCGCTCACTAAGTCCAGACGGTCAATTTGCACACATTGCTGAAAATCCGACCGGCTTAGAGTGGAGCACGGCTAACTCGGGCGTTCTTTTCCTCGACGAAGCGGGCTACAAGAACAAAGCTGCTCCAGGCTTGCCCGAGACTTGGTTGCGCGTAGGCGCCGGTTTCAACAATAGCAGCTTCACCGACTTGCAGCATCCGACTCTACCGAGAGCAAACGCGAATAGCATCTACTACGTTGCAGCCGACAGGCAACTCTGGCAGTCCGATCTCCAGGGTTCGGCAGTTCGTGGCATCTATGCAGGATTCTCTGCGATGTACGCGCCGCCGGACTTAAACAGAGTGAGCCAATATTACGAGCTCCGTCTTTATGCCAAGGGCTTGTTGGACAGCCGTCCACACGATCAGATTGCCCTTGTTGCCACCAACACTACGTGGAGTAACGTTGCAGTGGATGCTGCCAAGGGTAAGGGCCATCTTGTCCATCGCGACAGTACGGCTATTTCGGGAACATACACCGCGCATCTGGCGCCCGGGATATATTCAAGCGTGGGACTGACATACATCAACAACCCGACAAGCATCACATACACACCCAAAACAGGGCATGCGTTGAACGTCTTGGTATCCACGTCGGTATTCTTCTAAGCCGAGGAATAGAGGGCCGGCGAATGCGGAGCTTGGAAGCCCTCGTCGTCCGTCATGCTAGCGGGTTGGGCGAACATCGCAGCCGGCGCGCGTGAGAATGCCGCATAAGCGCTAGAGTTTAGCTTACAAATTAGCGACATCGGTCATTCGGTTGAATGTTTTACTGGTGATGCCTCGTCGGGATGTCGAGGGTCGTAGAAACACAGAAGGTTGCTGTGATGGTCCAAATGCGAATCGAGGAAGATATTCTCGGGAAGAGGGAGCTGCCTGCGGATGCACTCTACGGCATCAATACTGCTCGGGCTTTGGAGAACTTCCCACTCACGGGCCGTACGATTGCGGCGCTGCCTGAGTTTGTCCCCGCATTGGCGATTTTAAAAGAAGCCGCAGCGCTTGCCAATCTTGAGATCGGCGCGCTTTCAGCGCAGAAAGCAGAAGCCATCGTTGAGGCGTGCCAAGAGATCCGCGCCGGAAGGTACGATGCCCACCTCATTGTCGACGTGCTCGAAGGCTCAGGTGGGACATCCTCGAACATGAATCTCAATGAGGTGATTGCAAATCTGGCCGCGCGGCTAGCCGGAACGCCAGCTGGTGACTACTCCTTCGTCCATCCAAATGATCACGTCAATCTCAGTCAATCCACCAATGACGTGATTCCGACGGCCATCAAGCTTGCGATCTTTCGGGTATCAGAGGGGACTTCGCTTGCCTTGATGCAACTGGCCGCCGCCTTCTCGGAGAAGAAGAGGGAGCATTCCCAAACTATGCGGCTTGGCCGAACATGTTTGCAGGATGCAGTTCCGATGCTGTTCGGTCAGACGTTCGGGGGATATCAGGCGGTCATAGAACGCCATGCTAAGCATGTCCAGGAGTTGCGGCGCCAACTCTTGATCGTTCCGCTCGGGGGCACTGCGGTTGGTACCGGATTAAACGCGGGGCCCGGCTACAAACCGGCAATTTTCCGCCACTTATCAGCTCTGATTGGCCATGAAATCAAACCAGCCGCCGATCCATTCGATGGGATGCAGAACTTAGACGCGTGTGCCCGGTTGTCAGCTGAAGTCCGAAATTCCGCAAATTCTCTCTGGAAGATAGCCAACGACCTCATTGTGCTTTCGTCAGGCCCTGTCGGCGCCGTCGGAGAAGTTGCGTTGCCTGCGATCCAGGCTGGATCTTCGATCATCCCCGGCAAGGTGAATCCAGTTGTTCCAATAGCGGTGTGCCAAGCAGCGTTTGCTATCGCCGGGAACGATGCGGCCGTAGCAATGGCCTGCCAACAGGGACTGCTGGAAATCAATTGCTACGGCATGCTGGTTTGCGATCGCCTGATCGATTCTATCACTCTTCTCGAACGTTCCGCGACCATCCTGCGCGAACGGTGTGTGCGCTCGCTTACTGTGAATGAGGAGCGGTGCCAGCAGAATCTGCTCGCGTCGTCTGGGCTAGCAGCAGCGCTGGTACCCCAGTTCGGCTACGCAAAGGTGGCCGCAATCGTGGGGTCAGCGCATCATGAGCATCGACCGTTTCTCAAGATCGCTATCGATCGTGGATTGCTGGGGGAGAAAGACGTGCATTCACTCATGCGCCGTGCTGCCGATGTATCTACGAGCACGGCGGAGTGAGACATATCTGCCAAGCGACAAGTCACGAAGTCTCATAGCAGGGATCGTTTGGATGACGTTCTTCTGCAAGCTTTCGCTTTGGCAATGGCGCGCATCAAGGGCCGAACGACCTCGCAAAGTGTTGCGAGGTCTTCTGGCGATCGCTCTGCCTCAGGTTATTCCCAAGTCAGTGCGCCTCCGTTCTGATATTCGATGACGCGGGTTTCGAAGAAGTTTTTCTCCTTCTTCAGGTCCATCGTCTCCGACATCCAGGGGAACGGGTTCTCGACCTCGGCGAATACAGGCGAAAGTCCGATCTGCGCGCAGCGCCGGTTCGCGATGAAGTGCATGTACTGCTCGCACAGAGCCGCGTTCAGGCCGAGGAACCCCCGCGGCATGGTATCGCGGCCGTAAGCGGCTTCGAGCCCGGTTGCGTCACGAAGCATGCCGCGAACCTCATCCTGTAAGGCGGGTGTCCACAGGTGCGGGTTCTCGATCTTGATCTGGTTGATGACATCGAGACCGAAATTCAGGTGAATGCTCTCATCGCGCAGGATGTACTGATACTGTTCGGCGATGCCGACCATCTTGTTGCGGCGGCCGAGCGATAGGATCTGAGCAAATCCGGTGTAGAACCACATGCCTTCGAAAACGACGTAGAAGGCAACGAGATCGCGCAGGAAGGCGCGGCCATCGTCCGGCGTGCCGGTCTCGAACGACGGATTGGCGAGGTGCTGCGTGTGTTTGAGCGCCCAAGCCGCCTTGTCGGTGATCGAGGGCACCTCGCGGTACATGTTGAACAGCTCACCCTCATCCAGCCCAAGGCTTTCGACGATGTACTGGAAGGTATGGGTGTGGACTGCCTCCTCGAACGCCTGCCGCAAGAGGTACTGCCGGCACTCGGGGTTGGTGAGGTGGCGATAGATCGCCATCACGATGTTGTTGGCGACAAGCGATTCCGAAGCGGCGAAGAAGCCGAGATTGCGCTTTATCGCGTGCCGCTCGTCCTCCGTCAGCCCGTTGCGCGACTTCCACAAAGCGATATCAGACTGCATCGAGACTTCGGTCGGCATCCAGTGATTGTTGCAAGCAGAGAGATACTTCTCCCAAGCCCATTTGTACTTCAGCGGCAGGAGCTGGTTGACGTCGGCGCGGCAGTTGATCATCTGCTTCTCATCGACCGACACGCGGCCGCCAGCACGATCGATCGCACCGAGGCCAGTTGGATCGGCCGCCTCAAGCGTGAGCCGGGTCTTTGGAGGTAGGGTGGTGGTGAGGCTTGGGACGGCGGGAGGCGCCGCAACGATCGTTTCGGCATTGGACCAATCGAGCATCGTCATCTCCTTACTGGCAGGCGTCGCATTCGGGATCGTTGATATGGCAGGGGTTCATGCCGTCCAAGTCCGGCGCCGCAATAGCGGGGACGACAACCGGCGCGTATGAAATCGCGGCTGAGGCGGACACGGCGTTGAGCTTGCCATCAGTGCCCTTCAGGGTCGATTTCTCGACATGGGTGGCACTGTGAGATCGCAGATAATACGTGGTCTTCAATCCACGGCGCCAGGCCAAGCGGTAAAGTGCGTCTAGTGTCTTGCCAGATGGATTGGCGATGTAGAGGTTGAGCGACTGCGACTGGTCGATCCATTTTTGCCGTCGCGCACCCGCTTCAATCAGCCAGGAACTGTCGACCTCGAAGGCTGTCGCATAGAGATGCTTGAGATCATCGGGCACCCGATCGATCTGGCCGACGCTGCCGTCGAAATATTTTAGGTCGGAGATCATCACCTCATCCCACAGACCGCGAGCCTTGAGATCGCGGACCAAGAGCCCGTTCACGACCGTGAAGTCCCCCGACATGTTCGATTTGACGAAGAGGTTTTGATAGTTTGGCTCGATCGACTGCGACACGCCGCAGATGTTGGAGATCGTTGCCGTTGGCGCGATCGCCATGACATTGGAGTTGCGCATGCCGCCAGCGACGACCTTCTTGCGCAGGCGATCCCAGTCCAGGGTCGAGGAGCGGTCGACATCGAGTCCGCCGCGGGCATCCTTAAGAAGTTGGATAGAGTCGAGCGGCAAAATACCTTTCGACCAGAGCGAGCCCGCGAAGCTCGGATAGCGTCCGCGTTCGGTTGCGAGATCTGACGACGCCTCGATGGCGTGGAAGGAGATCGCCTCCATGCTGATATCCGCAAACGTGACCGCCTTATCCGACGCGATCGGGATGCGCTGGAGCTGAAGCGCCTCCTGGAAGCCCATCAGGCCGAGACCTACCGGGCGGTGGCGCATGTTGGACCGACGCGCCTCCGGGATGGTGTATAAGTTAATGTCGATGACGTTGTCGAGCATCCGCACAGCGGTCCTAACCGTCCGCTTCAGCTTGGCATGGTCGACCCCGTCGGCGCCGACATGACTAAGCAGATTGACGGAGCCGAGATTGCAAACGGCGACCTCATCGGCCGAAGTGTTTAGCGTGATCTCGGTGCAAAGATTCGAGGAATGGATCACGCCCATGTGGCGCTGTGGCGAGCGCAGGTTGCAGGGGTCTTTGAAGGTAATCCAGGGATGGCCGGTTTCGAACAACATGGTCAACATGCGACGCCAAAGGTCGGTGGCGCGCACTGTTTTAAAGAGGCGCATGCCGCCGGCCTTCGCTCTCGCTTCATAGGCCTCGTAGGCCGTCCTGAATGTCTCGCCGTAGAGATCATGCAAGTCTGGCGTCTCGTCCGGCGAGAACAGCGTCCACTCGCCGTCGGCATCGACGCGCTGCATGAACAGGTCCGGCACCCAGTTCGCGGTGTTCATGTCGTGGGTGCGGCGGCGGTCGTCGCCTGTGTTCTTGCGAAGATCGAGGAATTCCTCGATGTCGAGGTGCCAGGTTTCAAGGTAAGCGCAGACCGCGCCCTTGCGCTTTCCACCCTGGTTGACGGCGATCGCGGTGTCGTTGGCAACTTTGAGGAACGGGATGATGCCCTGGCTCTCGCCATTGGTGCCCTTGATGTGAGCGCCTAAGCCGCGAACTGGCGTCCAGTCATTGCCGAGGCCACCCGAATATTTGGCGAGCAACGCATTGTCCTTGATCGATTTGAAAATGCCGTCGAGATTATCGGCGACGGTGGTGAGAAAGCAGGACGACAACTGCGGATGCAGCGTGCCAGAATTGAACAGGGTGGGTGTCGAGGCCATAAAGTCGAAAGATGACAATAGATCGTAGAACTCGATCGCCTTTGCCTCGCGATCGATCTCGCGCAGCGCCAGCCCCATCGCAACCCGCATGAAGAAAGCCTGCGGCAGTTCGATCCGTTTGCCGTGCTGATGCAGGAAGTAGCGGTCGTAAAGCGTCTGAAGTCCGAGGAACTGGAAGTTCAGGTCGCGTTCCGGCTTCAGCGCCGCCGCTATGCTGTGGAGATCGAAGCGGGCGAGTTCGGGATCGAGCAGCTCGGCGGCGATCCCGACTTTCACATAGGTCGGAAAGTATTCAGCATAGCGCGTCGCCATGTCCGCTTGCGAGGCCGACGTCGCAACGCCATGAACGCGCGAGAGTACCTCGCCGCGGAGCTTGTCGAGCAGCAAACGGGCGCTGACGTAAGCATAGTTTGGCTCGTGCTCGACCAGCGTGCGTGCTGCCATGATCAAAGCCTGCGCTAGCTCGTCCTGGCTGATGCCGTCGTAGAGATTGCGGGTGGTCTCTGCCAGCACCGGCTTCACAGCGACGCCATCGAGGCCGGCGCAGGCTTCGCCGATGATCAGCGCGAGGCGACTGGTATCCAGCCCGACACGCGAACCATCCGCCAACGTGACGTGAAGGGTCGAATCGCTGGCGGGCGTCGGCTGCGCGGCTGCCTCCTGGGCTCGCTGACGCGTGCGCTCTTCGCGATACAACACATAGGCGCGTGCGACCTTGTGGTTCTCACTACGCATCAAGGCGAGTTCGACCCGATCCTGAACATCCTCGATGTGGAAGGTGCGTCCTTCGCTGGCGCGCCGCATCAGCGCGGTGACGACCTCGGCGGTCAATTGCTCAACGCTCTCATGCACGCGGCGCGAGGCGGTTGCCGTGGTGCCTTCGACGGCCAGAAAGGCCTTGGTCATGGCCACCGCAATCTTGGCAGAGTCAAACGGGGTCACCTTGCCGTTGCGGCGGATGATCTGCATGGCCGGCTCGCTGGAAGCACCCGCAAGTGACTGTGGACGGAAGTGGATGATGGGTGCGGATGCGGTGTCCGCGTCATGTAGGTTCAGTGACATCAATAGGCCCCGTGATGCGTGTTGTGTTTGAACGGGGCTGTAGGCAAGGGCGCTGCAAAAACGCCGGCACTGGAGGTGCCGAACAGTGCATGCAAGCGACCGCCGGGACACCCCGCCCGTGGACGTTCTGATCATCACGGCAGGTCTCCTGGCTCGCAGGTCGTTGCACTTCCTGTCTTCCCGGCGCAGTCGCACCAGTGACGTCGTTCGGAAGCAGCTCGCTGCTGACAGTTGCGGGGGCAGCGCCGGAATTCCGCGCGCAAGGCGCAGTTCACCGGCTTCCCTCTTAGCCACTAGATCTTGCAATCAAGTGGACCGTGATGCCGATATGTAGTGACTCTCGGGACGCGCTGTCAACAGCTGATGAACGTACCGGCGCGGATTTGCTTGTGGAGTGCTGAAATCTCAGGGGCTTCTGCTTCTGACCTCTCTTGATTCCGATGGGCGTTGTCATCGACACCGAGAGAGCGGCCAGGCTTGCGCAGCCGCGTTAGCGAGTCGGCCACGAATTTGGCTCTCTCCTTTCTAGGACAGTGAAGTTTGGAAGGACTCCGTCCGGTTAGCCTTTGCTATTTAGTACCGATGTCGCGTTCCAGACAATGTGTTGCGACTTCGACGAGTTGTGAGCAATGCCGCTTCACAAGACTGTCGTGTTTTTCGGGTGATGACCGGTGAGATGGGTCGAGTCACTTTGTTTGTGCAGTGGTACGACGCTTGCTTAAGATCGTCAGACGATGTGTTCACGTAGCCTATGCCGAACTTATCCTCGCGCAGAGGCTGCGCTCCTCAACAAGAAGATTATCATGTCGGATGTTTCCCGCTCGTTTCTCTCACGCTAACCCGTATCCCATCTGCCCTTCCTAGTTCTCGTATCGTCGCTAACGTGCAAGCATGATGGTATCGATCTCTCATCATCCACGTTCGAGATGCTAACGGCAGAAGGGCAGAAGCGTGCGAATAGAATCTTGCGGAATTCAACGGCGGATCTTCCCTATGCGCAATCCACTCCTGAAAGTCGAATCATGAAACCTGCTCTTGTATTCGATTGGAATGGCACGTTGCTCGACGATGCGCACGTGCTACTACAGACGACGAATACAATACTGGATCGCTTTGGTCGCAGAACTATCGATATGGCTACGTTTCGCGACCACTGCGATGTCCCGCTTTCTATCCTCTATCGCAGTCTGGGAATGTCGGACTCGGAAATTGCCGACATGGATCGAGATGCGGGTGCAATGTTTCACGACACCTACGAACATTTTGCGGGCAAAACTGATCTGCGCGAAGGCGCTCGTAGAATTCTGGAAATCGCGCGCCAGCAAGACGCTTCGTCCATCATCGTGAGTAACCATATCGCTGAGCCTCTCCGATCGCAATTGCGAAGGCTTGGAATTAATGACTACATTAATGAGGTGATCGCTTTTGAAAGCCGCGCCACGCAGTTCAAGTCAATGACCAAAGGGGAGCGGCTTCGTCGCTATATTCAAGAGAATGACATCAAGCCTTCGGCGACCTTTATCATCGGCGATATGCCAGTCGAAACGAATATTGCTCGCGACCTCGGGCTCATAAGCGTATCCATTACCGGCGGATTTGTCTCCGATTCGCGATTGCAGGCAGCAGAACCGGACTACATCATTCGCAGCCATCACGAGCTGTTGCCGATTCTGCAGGGGCATGGCTTTTTCCGGGATGCATAAGCGATAATCAAAGAACAATACCTGTTGTCCTGTTGGAGCGATGCCGCATGCGCCGTCACTAGGCTGAGAATGCCACGACCGGCGCGTTATAGAGCGTCGCGTTTATTGTAGCGGCTAGGAATGGAATTGAACTATTCTGCCGGTTTTCTCGCGGCAGGGCTGCGCGAGTTCGCGCACTTGGGCCATTCCGGTTGATGACATTCCGGGCCGCCTATCAGCCGGTTCGCCACGATGACGGTCCGGCACCGAGAGCTACCGCCGCGCCTACCGATCCAAGACGTAGTTGGCTCGTCATTCTCACATTACCCAAACTTACCCAATCTTCGTCTGGAAAGGCCGCTTACGGCTGATAGCGGCGGCTAGCCTTCACGCTGCTGCGGCCTCTGCAAGAGGAGAGGCACGTGGGTTTGTGGGCCAAAGAGCCCATATCGGAGGGGAACATGCTAAGGACACTCGCCGTTTTGCGCGGCCATTCGGCCAATTTTATCAAGAAAGCTCTTATCTGCTCCATGCTTTTGGCCGGAGCGGCCATCACCCAAGCTAATGCGGACGACATCAACTGGCGCCAATTCGAAGGCACATCGATCGTCTGGGCCTACGACATTCATCCCTATGCCGATGCGGTCGCGGCCCAGTTGCCCGAATTCGAGAAACTCTCCGGCATCAAAGTGACGCCCGAGCTTTATCCGGACGACGCCTATTGGAATAAGCTGACCATCCAGCTCAGCACAAAATCGCCGAGCTGGGACGTCGTGGGGACGGGCATTCAACCGGCCTGGGATCTTGCGCCAGGCCAATTGCTCGAGCCACTCGACCGTTATCTAAACGATCCTAAACTCACCGCGGCCGGCTACGACTACAAAGATTTCTTCCCTGCCTTGCGGGATGCCCTGACCTGGAAGGTCAAGGAAGGGCAGATCGAGCCGGGAAGCGGGCAGGTGTGGGCCATCCCACATGGCTTCGAGAACATCCAGCTGTTCTATCGCAAGGACATCCTGGACAAGCACGGCATCAAGGTCCCGACCACGCCGCCGGAAATGTCCGTCGCTTGCGAGAAGCTCAGGGCTGCGGACCCCGCGATCACACCTTTGGGCGTGCGCGGTGTGCGGTTTTGGAGCAGCATCCACACCGCTGTGATCTCGATTGCCAGGTCCTACGGCGTGCATGATTTCATCATCAAGAATGGAAAGCTAGACACAGGCCTAGATGCACCCGAGTCTATCGCGTTTCACAAGGACTATGTGGACATGATCAAGAAATGCGCGGCTTTGTCCTTTGCCAACGACAACTGGTACCAAGTTGTCGATGGCATCAGTTCAGGACGCACGGCGATGGCGATCGATTCTAATATGTTCGGGTTTTGGAATGATGTGGCCGGCAAGCCCGCCTCAGGCAAGATCGCATTCGCGCCCCCCTTGCGGGCTCCGAACGGCAAGAACTTCGAATCCAACATCTGGATCTGGTCTCTTGCGATCAACGCTGCTTCTCAAAAGAAGGCGGCAGCCTGGCTGTTCATCCAGTGGGCAACCTCAAAGCAGGTCGAGCTGAACGGTGCTGTCGCTGGCAAGCTCGTCAACTCTCCGCGCGCCTCGACGTGGAGCGACAAGGCTTGGCTTGAATACGCGGCAAAGCCTGAGTTCAATAACTTCGTCGACACGTTCAAGACCGTGCAGGACAGGGCGCAGCTGGCCTTTACAGCCCGCGTCGGCTTTGGCGAGGCGATGAATGCCTGGGCCGTGGCGATGCAGAAAATGGTCAAGGGAGCTGACGTCAAGGCAACGCTATCCGACCTCGCCTCCGAAATCCGTTCGTCAATGTGAGGGTAAAAGGGGTGGCAAATCTAACCGCCGCCCCTTTGCATGTTAGAGATAAAGTGGGATGAACCTTCGAGGAGTCGGCGCAATCGTGACGCTGCTGTCTTCGGCCAGTCAACTTACCTCGTCAAAAGATGATCTGGTCAAGAACGCCGCGCCGGCGCGTCTCGACTGGTGGAGTATTGCCGCGATTGCTCCAGCGATCGCCATATTGCTTGGATTTCTTTTCCTGTTCTTCTATGGCGTATTTCAGTCGCTGACTGACCTCAAGTTCGGTCGGCCGCTGGTTCACTTCATTGGCCTCAACAACTACGCAGCGCTCATCAAGACAGATGATTTCTGGAATAGCATCCGAGCCACTCTGGTGTATGCCGGATCGGCGGTCCTTGCAGAGGCCGCGTTCGGTCTTGCACTTGCCAAGCTGTTCGCAACTGAGGTGTTCCTGGCACGCGTGATGCGGCCCGTCATCCTCTTGCCACTCGTCCTGCCGCCCATGAGCGTTGCCCTCATGTGGACAACAATGATGGATCCGCAAAACGGGATCATGAACTATTTATTGTCCCTTGCCGGCATCAGCCGATTTGCGTGGATTTCGGATCCGAACACCGCGATATTCTCCCTGGTCCTCATCGATGTATGGACTTACACGCCATTCTTCGCACTGATCATCTTCGCTGGCCTTCAGGGGATCAATGAAGAGGTGAGGGAAGCCGCCCGCGTCAATGGCGCAAAGGGGTGGGCAACTTTTCTGCATATCGAGTTGCCGCTGATCGCTCCCTACATTCTGATCGCCGCGGTGTTTCGGCTGATCGAATCCCTCAACCAGTTCGACATTATCTTCGGGACAACGCAAGGCGGGCCTGGAAACAGCACCTCCGTACTTTCGGTGCGCGCCTATATCACCGCATTCCAAAATCTCGCTTTTGGACGTGGTGCCGCCCTTATGGTCGTCAATTGGATGATCGTGCTGGTCGGGACGTTCGCTATGGTCAAGTTGTGGCGCTTCGTCCGCCTGCGTGTCAGCTGAGGAGGCAATTTATGCGATTGAAACGCGCAACCTCCACAAATGTGATCCTCAACCTGCTCGTCGCCACCTGCGCATTGATCCTGACCTTTCCGCTCATCTGGATCGTGATGATGTCGCTGAAAGAGCAGGCGGAGGTCATGACCTGGCCACCAACCTTCCTATTCTCGCCGACACTGGAAAACTTCCGTGTCCTGTTTGATGTAGCCCAGGCAGGAGCAACGAGCTATGGCACGATCAAAGTCGAGTTTTTGACGCCAATCACCAACAGCGTCCTCATAGCTCTGGGCTCTGTCATCCTCTCCTTAGCTGTGGGAGTTCCGGCCGGCTACGTTCTGGCGAGACGGGACGTACCTTTCAAGGAAGACATTGCCTTCTTCATTCTGGGTTTCCGTTTCGCCCCCGTGCTTCTAGTGGTCATCCCGCTCTTCAGTATTTTCCAGGCGATTGGATTATATGACACCTATATCGGCATGATCTGGGTCTACCAGGTCGTCACATTGCCGATGATCGTTTGGCTGAGTCGCTCCTATATCGAAGACATCCCGAAAGAGATCGAGGAGGCGGCCGCCATGGATGGCGCCAAGCCGATTAGGGTTGTGCTGCACATCGTGCTGCCGCTTTTGAAGCCCGGCCTGATCGGCGCCTCGTTGCTCATCTTCCTCCTGGCCTGGCACAATTTCGCCCTCGGTCTGATTCTCAGTTCGACCAAGGCGCCCGTGACCGTCGCTCTTCTCAAGCTGCTCAATCCCGGCGTGCAGTTCTATCCCGTCATGGCCGCAGGGCTAGTTGTTACAATGATCATTCCTGTCATTTTGATCGTCATCGGACAGCATCACCTCGAACGTGGCCTTACCTTTGGTGCCGTAAAATGAGTGCCAGGCCATTGATGTTCTTTGGAACGACCAATCTTGATCTATGCTTCCAGGTCGAGCGGCTTCCAATGCCAGGTGAAAGCGTGTTGGGCGCGCTGATCCGCTACGCTGGAGGCAAAGGCGCCAATCAGGCCGTTGCTGCGGCCCGCCTTGGGCTCGAGCCACACTTCTACACGCGTCTTGGCGATGATGACGCCGGTCGTTTTTTGCTGCAGTCGCTACGGGACGCCGGCGTTCGCGCGGACGCAATCAAGGTGTCGCCGGGGGAAATCTCGGGCTCGGCCCTGGTCATGGTCAGTGACGATGGCTCCAATATGATCGTCATAGACCCGGGCGCCAATCTGAACGTGACGCCAGACATGGTCGAGAGCGCGGCCGAGTTCATAGAGCGCGACGCGATCGTGGTCGCTGAAATGGGCATGCCGATCGAAGCGCTCAATCGGCTCTTCGAGATGAAGCGCGACAAGGGCTTTGATCTCGTTTTTAACCCAGCGCCGGTGAGGCCGGGACTTTCATCAGCCGCGTGGAAAAGCGTTGATTTCGTCACGCCGAACCAGACAGAAGCCTTCGAGTTAACAGGAGTCGAGGTCTGCGACTTCAACAGCGCCGCCAACGCCGCCTTGAAGCTTCTTGATCTCGGGCCTCGTGCTGCGCTGATTACCCTCGGGGCGCAAGGAGCTTATTACGCCGACGCAACGCGCTCCATCGCTCTGAGTGCCTTTCCCGTCAAGGTTGTTGATACCACGGCCGCAGGAGATGCCTTTAATGGAGCGTTCGCCGCGTCACTGGCACAGCGCTTGCCTTTGAGAGAAGCCGTAAGAAGGGCCCTGGCAGTGGGCGCCCTATGTGTGACGCGCCGCGGCGCTCAAGCCTCCATGCCGAGTGCAGACGCCGTTCATGAGTTTTTGAAGTCCCAAACCATCCTGGAGTTGGAATGACCAAACAGTTCTCCGTTTCAGGCAGAACGGTGCTCGTGACCGGCGCGGGTGGCGGCATCGGGTCTGCCATTGTGAATGCGTTTCGGGCAGGAGGAGCGAACGTCCTTGCTACCGATGCTAACCTCGAAAGCCTCGAAGACATTTTGGCTGCCTTGCCCTACGGTAACGGCGCATTGCCGATGGCAATGGACGTCGCGCGCGAGGACGATGTCACCAGGGTTCTCGATGAGGTTGCTAGGCGCTTTGGCCGGCTCGACGTGCTGGTCAATAACGCCGGCATCAAATCCGCCCAGTCGCTGCTCGATGGCAATGCGCAGACTATTGAGCGTACAATTCAGATCAATTCGGTCGCTGTCTTGCGCTGCTCAAAACTGGCGATCGAACGCTTCATGAAGGCCAACGGCGGTCGCATCGTCAACGTTGGCTCCTCACTCTCTTCGCAGGGGGCAGTGTTCAACTACCAGGCCGGCGGCGCCGACTATTGCCTATCGAAAGCGATCGTTCACGACGTTACCAAGCTGCTTGCCTATGAATGCGCGCCCCTCAAGATCAATGTGAACGCGATCGCGCCCGGGATCATCGATACGCCGATGCATGGGCGGCCACGTGAGGAGACCGAAGCCCGGCACAGCGGCCGCATTCCGCTCGGGCGTGTGGGTGTGCCGGAGGATATCGCAGGGCTTGCGGTCTTCCTCGCGAGCCCCGCAGCGTCCTACATGACCGGGCAGATCGTGCACGTAAACGGTGGGATGCTGATGAATGGCTAGTACCGCTTCTGAGCTCAACTGGCCGCCCATCGAAGGGATCATTTCGGATCTGGATGGCGTCGTCTATCGTGGAAACGCTGCGATCGTTGAGGCCATTCAGGCATTTAAATCGTGGCAGGTCGCTCGATTGCCGTTCTGCTTCGTGACGAATAATTCGACGCACACTCCGGAAGAGGTCGCCCGCAAGCTGGAGAGTTTTGGGCTTGTTATCGGGTCGAAAGACGTTGTCACCAGCGCCGTCACCGCCGCTGAGCTTATTCGGGTCAAATATCCAGACCTTACGCGTGTGTTCGTCATTGGCGCGCCGTCTCTTGTGAATGCTGTGGCAGGCGTGGGGCTCGAGGTGACCGATCGGGAACCAGAAGCTGTGGTCATGGGGTTGGACCGTCAGATTACACATGAGAAGATGCGGATTGCCGTCGATGCTATCTTGAATGGGGCAGTATTCATCGGCACCAACCCCGATCTCCTCTTGCCCACCGAAGATGGATTCGAACCGGGCGCAGGAGCAACGATCACTGCTATCGCTGTGGCTACACAAGTCAAACCCTTGATCGTTGGCAAACCCGAGCCATACATGATCGAAACCGCACTGTCCCGCCTAGGAACAGCGCGCGGTGCCACGCTGATGATCGGCGATCAGATCCCGACGGATATTCAAGCTGGTAAGCGAGCTGGTCTTCCGGCCGTGCTGGTCACGACCGGCGTGCCGCCCCGTGAGGATCCATCTCTGGCGTCGCCGGATTTCATCGTGTCCAGCTTGGTAGAAATTGAGGTGCCGCCGGCGCTAGCTGAAAGCCCCCCACAGAGGAGAGCATAATGGCCGATGTTCGCCTGGAAGGCGTGAATAAAGCCTATGGGACTATCCAAGTCCTGCGCAATATCGACCTGACGATCGATCACGGTGAATTCGTCGTTTTCGTCGGGCCATCCGGATCCGGCAAGTCGACGCTGCTTCGAATGATCGGCGGACTGGAGCGCATCAGTGGAGGGCGGCTACTGATTGACAACGAGATCGTCAACGATGTTGACGCTGCTGACCGGAACCTCGGCATGGTGTTTCAGAGCTATGCTCTTTACCCGCACATGACCGTGCGAGAGAACCTGGCCTTTCCTCTGCGGATGGGCAGAGTGCCGAGGGCCGGGATTGATATCAGGGTGGCCGAAACTGCATCGTTGTTGCAGATCGACCATCTGTTGGATCGTAAGCCTCGACAACTATCAGGCGGACAGCGGCAGCGCGTGGCGATCGGGCGTGCCATCGTCCGCGAGCCCAAGGTGTTCCTGTTCGACGAGCCGCTGTCGAACCTGGACACGGAATTGCGGGGGCAAATGCGGGTTCAGATTGCGAAGCTGCACAAGCAGCTTGGGAATACCATGATCTACGTGACCCACGACCAGGTCGAGGCCATGACGATGGCTGACAAGATCGTCGTGCTCAAGGACGGCAATATCGAGCAAGTGGGCACCCCGCACGATCTCTATCACAATCCGGCGTCTCGCTTCGTAGCCGGATTCATTGGCTCGCCCAAGATGAATTTCCTCAATGGCCATGTCGAGGCGGCGCACGAGACCGGCATGGACGTCAGGCTCGACGCGGGTGCGACGCTCTCCGTGCCCGTCCACCCCGATCAACTGCTTGTCGGCAAGCCGATCACGCTCGGGATTCGCCCGGACGATTTTTCTCCATCCGCGGCGGAGAAGACTGACATCGGAATCGAGCTCGATGTCGATTTCATCGAGCATCTTGGCAGCGTCACCTACGTCTACGGCAACGCTGGGAGGGAAACGGTCGTTGCCAAAGCGCCGACGCTGGAGCCGCCCAAAAGGTCTGGCAAGGTTCGTCTTGCGGCTTCGCCTGCGAACTGCCACCTCTTCACGACGAACGGCAAAGCGTTACGACGGTTGCACGCGCCCGCAAATTGGAGCTAGTTTTCGCGACCGCCCTGCAGGAGGCGGGCCGGGATGCACACGCGGGTGGACCAGGTAAAGGGCGGCGGGATCAGGCAGTTCTTTCGGAACTCCCGTTCGTTCGTGCTCGGGGCAGCAATCGGATCGGGCATGACCGCGAGAGCCGCCGAACGCGCAGGGGCGGATTTCGTGCTTGCGCTCAATGCAGGCCGCTTTCGCGCTATGGGTGGCTCTTCGCCGGCCTCCATTCTACCTATCCGCAGCTCTAACGACTTCGTGGCCGGGTTCGGCCGAACAGAGATCCTGCCCAGCACGAAATTGCCGGTATTTTTCGGAGCCTGTACCTTCGATCCGCAGCTCGATATCGACCATTGGCTCGACCGGATCATTAGGTGGGGCTTCTCCGGCGTCACCAACTTTCCATCCGTGATCCACATCGATGAATACAGGAGGTCGTTGCTTGAAAAGTGCGGCCTTGGCTACGCCCGGGAAATTGAGCTCCTGGTGAAGGCCGCAAGGCGCGGGCTGATGACCATTGGTTATACGCGGACCCAGGCCGAAGTAAAACAGATGGTTGAAGCAGGCACTGAGGCCATCTGCATCAACTTCAATCTCAACCGCAGCGTGGAAAGCGGATCTGATCCGTCGATTAGCCTGGCTGAGCTTGCTGCCCGTACGAACGCAGTTGCGCGTGTCGCTCAATCCATCGACAGAAACGTGATCTGCCTGCTTGGCGGTGGCCCGATAACCAAGCCCGACGAATTGCTGGATATTTGTCGCGAAACTGGTGTCCAGGGGTTCATCGGCGGCTCTTCGCTCGATCGCGTCCCATTGGAAATGTCAGTCCTTGAAGTCACCTCGGGTTTCAAGACGATTCACTTGCTGCGGGAGAAGGTCGATCTCCTTGAGCGCCAGCTTCAGTTGAGCGGGTTCAAGCACGGAGTAATCGCACAATCTTCAATTATGAAGCGCGTCCTCGAGACTGCAAAACGCTTGGCTGCCAATCCCAATCCCGTGCTCGTTTGGGGTGAGGCGGGCTCAGGGAAAAGGCGGATAGCGAGCCTCGTTCATGTCTTCAGCGATCGGAAACACACCAAGCCGGCGCTGTTTCATTGCCGGCCGGGCCCGGCAATCGATACGATCGGTACGCTGTTCGGCGCCGAGCGCAGTGAAAATAGGCGACGTCACCTGTCGCTGTTGGAGAGTGCAAGCGATACTGCTGTGTTGCTGCTGCATCTGGATCAGCTGTCCCGTGACGGTCAGGAGCGTCTTGCCGATTACCTCGAGACCGGCGCTTTCACACCCTTAAACGCGGTATCCGCTGTGCGCTCTACTGCGCGGATCATTGCAACCGCATCCGTTGCTCGCGCCGCGAGCCTTCAAACTGTACTATGTCCTCGGCTTCTCGCCCTGTTTGCCGGGCTCGATATCGAGTTACCCGCATTGCCTGACCGGCTGGAGGACCTTCCGCAGCTCATTCAGCATTTCACGGTCGAGGCGAAGGGAGACTCGAACGCCCAGACGCTCGGAATTGAAAATTCCGCGTTCTTGGTGCTCGCTGGTCATAGTTGGCCTGGCAACCTTAGGGAATTACGCCAGATCGTCAACCAGCTGGTGACGCTGCATGAGACGCATATTACCGCTGATGTCTTGAAGCCGCTATTGACCGCGTCATCACCGGTCAAGCCGACAGCTACGTTCTCCGAGCGCGAGTGGATCATCAAAGGCCTGAAGCGAAACAAGCTTCACCGTGGAAAGACCGCCAAGTCTCTCGGCCTTTCAAGAAAAACATTATACAATAAGATCAAGAAGCTGCGGATCCTGGAGTAGCTCCTGTGTTTACGTTTTTCGCATCGCGCTTGTCCCATCAAGGAGCGCGAATGTCGGAACTGACGAATCCTGATCATTGAGGCCGACCAGCTTCATCTCTTTGCCAATCGACAGCTTGAGAGCCTCCTCCGGCAGATGGATGATGCCGTCGAGATGCGAGCCGAATCGCCTCTCGGCTGCTGCGACTTCGGAACGATGACCAGCGGCGAACAAGATCTTGAACCCCAGCTGTGCAAACCATTCCATTCGACGGAGTTCGAGCTCCCGTCCGCTGTCAACAGGCACCCCAGTGGTTGATCGCTCAATGAGGGATGCAGGTGGGAAATTTATCAACCCGTTGATCCCGGCCTCCTTCAACAACTGGGCAACATCTTGCCAGCATGCGAAGGGATCGATCATCACCATCGCCGCATAGACATTATCGGATGTCCTCTTGGGAAGTATGCGCAAGTCCTGCAAAAGGCAGTCGTTCCAGTCAACGACGGGCAGAGTGGCCATAATGAGCAGGGAGCCTTCTGGAAGGCTTCGCAAAGAGGGCGCGTAGATTTCTACCGTCGAGCTCTGAGGTGCAGCCGACAGGTGGGTGACGAGTTTGCCGACAAGCCTCGCTTTCACCACTTCTACCCAAATCTACCCAGTTGAACGTTGCGCTGATCTTATACCGGTGTCGGGGCCGTCTAGACTAGCTGTTGTCGAGAATGTTCCGGAAGAAAGATCGTGTGTCCACTATGCATGGACGACCAGGCTCGGTCCTCGACGGCTCCTCAAACGCGTTCCAAGCAGGGCTTCGCTCAAGCATGTTGGTGTGGCACAGGGCTCGGCGGAAGCGAGGGTTTGATCGCGCCTTTGTTCGTGATCCTGAAGTACCGCTCGGCGATCCAGGACCCCGACCGCGCGTCCACTTCGGAGCAAAGGCCTAACTTAACAACAACCTTGTCCCCAGGCGAGAGCATTACGAATTCGATTGCACCTCCGCTGGCAGACCGGTTCGTCTGCTTTCTCCCTGGACTTGAGCCGCTGTTGGAGAAATCCAGCAGCGGCGCCTTTTCCTGTCAGGTAGTGTCGTCGGACCGTCAGGACAGGTCCGCGCCGCGGAACGCATCTCAGTGGAGGGCCCACAATCTCGTCCACCTACAATGCGCGCCGTGCGGATACCACAAGCCGCGAGGTGAGCGCGCCCAGCAACAAAGTTCCTGTGAGCTGCTACCCAATCTTACCCACTTGGACATTTTGCCGTTCTTATACGCGGTGTCAGCTCGGTCTAGACCTCCTGTCGTCAAGAATCGTCCGGGAGGAAAATCGTGTCTCACCATTGCACGGACGGCCAAGGGGCGGTCCGGGATGGTAGCCCGTCCGAACTTTCGGGCGCAGTTGCGATCGTGGCGACCCTCGATACCAAGGGGCGCGAAGTGTCATACCTTGCGGATATTATCGCGACATGCGGCCGCAAGACCGTTCTAATCGACATCGGCACCTCGAGGGTAGCAGGCGAGACGAAACAAGCCGATGGCAACCGCCAACGCGTTGGTTCGCCCGCCGAGCTGTTGAAAGAGATAGCCGCAACAACGCGCGTCAATGTTCATGATCTCCAGGCGTCCGGCACCATCAGCGCGATTATCGGGGTTGCCGGTGGTAAGGGGAGTGCTGCTTTCGGCGAGATCGTATCTGACTTGCCTTATGGCTTTCCCAAGCTGCTGGTGAGCAGCGCAAGGCCAGCGCTTCTCGCCGAATTAGCCGTTCATAACGACATTATTCTCTATCCGACGCTGGTCGATCTCTTGGGCATCAACGCGTTTACTGCAAGGGTCCTCGAAAATGCTGGGCGGGCCATCGCTGCGTTGCATTACAGGCCGGCAAAAGCGGGACGAAACAAGAAGATCGTCGCGATCACGGCCTTTGGCGTGACGACGCCCGCGGCAAATCTGTGCATTGCTCGCCTTGCGCAGGCCGGCGTAGACACGATCGTTTTTCCCGCCAATGGCGCTGGCGGACGGAAAATGGAGCAGCTGATCGCGGCCGGCGAATTCGACGCTGTCATCGATCTGACCACAACCGAGCTCGCTGACGAAATCGTTGGGGGAACTGCGAGCGCTGGTCCAGATCGACTAAAGGCAGCATCACGCCAATTGATCCCGCAAGTGATCGCGCCCGGCGCGGTCGATATGGTCAATTTTGGTCCGCCTTCGAGTGTGCCTGATCAATTTCGCGGCCGCCAATTCTACTCGCATACCCCCTATACGACGCTCATGCGCACGAACATTTCCGAGAACGAGAGCATCGGCCGCCTCACGGCCGAGCGGCTGTCGCTGGCAGAGGCGCCTGCAATCGTCCTTTGGCCTAGGAAAGGCGTTTCCGACTACGACCGTGATGGCGGTATTTTTCGCAACGCCGATGCCGACCGGGCTTGGCTCGATGCGGTCAAGAACCATCTCGGGTCAAAAATCGCAATCCGCGAGCTTGACTGCCACATCAACGATCCCGAATTGGCCGAGGCTGCCGCGACATGGATCCTCAAACAATTGGGACAAGGAGACCGCGATGCGGATGTTTGAGCGAACCGAAATTCTCTCGAAGATCACAAGTCAGGTCGCCGAGAAAAAAGCGGTTGTTGCCGCTGGCAGCAGCTGCGGCTTGGTTGCCAAGTGCGCCGTTCTCGGAGGCGCCGACCTGCTGGTGGTCTACAGCACCGGGCTGTCGCGACTCATGGGACTCCCAACGAGTCGGATTGGCGATTCCAACGCACGTACGCTTGAGCTTGCGGCGGAAATTCGCAACGTCGTCTCTTCCGTGCCGGTCATCGGCGGCGTGGAAGCCTGGGATCCGCTCCGGCTCGATCTTAATGCGCTTCTCGACAAGTTCTGGGCTGCCGGTTTCTCTGGTGTGATCAACTATCCGACCATCTCCACCATGGGCGAAAAATGGCGCGATCGCCGCGGCGCAGTCGGGCTCGGATTCGAGCGGGAGCTCGAGATGATCGCCTTGGCTCGCAAGAAGAACATCTTCTCGCTTGCCTATGTCGCAAGCCCGGAAGACGCCAAAGCGATGGCCAGCATCGGAGCTGATTGCATCGTACCCCATGTCGGTGCAACACGCGGCGGCCTCGTGGGGCATGAAGAGGGGCAGTCAATTCGAGAAGCCATCAGGCGCATCAACGACATCAATGCGGCGGCGCGAAGCATACGCTCCGACGTGATCCTGCTTTGCCATGGCGGAGCAATCGCCGAGCCGCAGGACACGGTCGAGGTCTATCGATCAACCCAGTGTGTCGGGTTCGTCGGCGCTTCGTCCATCGAAAGAATTCCCATCGAACGGGCAGTGAAGGCGGCCGCTGCGGGGTTCAAGGCCGTCCCGCTTGCGCGAAACCACTGACGTTGATCGAAAATACTGCAGCGGGACCGAAATGGACAAGCCAATGGGCCAAGCAGCGAAGCATAAGACCGCGGTATTCCCGAGAGGGAGTGGGTCGGATCATGATTGGGAAACAGAAGTTCTCGTGATCGGCAGCGGTGCGGCCGGACTGTCGGCGGCGCTCTATGCGGCAAAGGCCGGACTACGCGTCACCCTATGCGAGAAATCCCCGCGACTTGGCGGCACGACAGCTCTGTCCAATGGCATGATCTGGGTTCCTTGTTCATCCCAGGCGCGATCCGCAAAAATCGATGACTCGCTGACGAACGCGAGGACCTACCTGAAGCATGAGCTTGGCGCCTGCTATCGGGCGAACATTGTTGAGGCCTACCTTGAGGACGGCCCAACTGCGCTGGCCGCACTTGAGAACGGGACGGAGGTCAAGTTCATGCTCTCCACTGCCCCTGACTATCATTCAAGCCAAATCGGCGGGGTCAGCATGGGCCGGGCACTGAGCCCTGCACCCTACGATGGACGACTTCTCGGCACCGACTTCGAGTTGATAGGCGACCCAATTCGCGTTGTGCTCGGTGGAATGATGATCTCATCGGGCGAGGTTCGAAGCTTCCTGAATCCGTTCCAATCTTTAACTTCGCTGAAGCATGTGCTGCGCCGCGTCAGCCGGTACGCGCGGGATCGCTTAAGTTACAGGCGTGGCACCGAGCTCAGCGGAGGCAATGCCCTGATCGCGCGCCTGCTCGTGAGCCTACGCAAGCACCGCGTGGAAATCTGGCCCTCGTCTCCTCTCATAGAGCTGATTAAGGAAGATGGGCGTGTCACGGGGGCAGTCGTCAAGCTGATCGATTCTCAAATTCGCTTGCGCGCCTCGCACGGAGTGATTCTGGCAACGGGCGGCTTTGCTGGTAATGCGCAATTGAGAGCGCAGCTTAGCGGCGCTCACCAGCATAACGAGACGCTGGCTCATCCCGATGTCACCGGGGACGGTATTGAGCTTGCGACCAAGCTCGGAGCTGCGATTGACAATGATGTCGCCTCAGCCGGATTTTGGACGCCCGTGTCGTTCTTGAAGAGCGGCAGCGCTGAGCAAATTGTCCCTTACGGCTGGCTCGATCGCGGCCGTCCCGGCGTCATTGCTGTGGGGCCAAATGCGAAGCGTTTCGTCAACGAATCGAATTCGTACCATGACATCTGCCTCGCGATGTTCAAAAGCGGATATCCGGCAGATAAGCGGTTCTACTTCGTCTGCGACCAGGATTTCGTTCGCTTGAGAGGCATGGGACATTTGCTCCCCTGGCCGTGGACCTTGAGCATTAGTAAATATGCGCGCCTCGACTACATCAAGGTCGGCCGGACCCTTCCAGAGCTTGCGAAGCAGTTGGGGCTGGACGCCGAAGAGCTTCAAAAGACGATCGAAGACCACAACGCACACGCTGCCGAAGGACGCGATCCGCTCTTCGAACGCGGCGAATCGGCTTTCAATCGCACGCTGGGCGATCCGGCGCTGAGAACGAAAAATCCAAATCTCGGACCTATCAGAAACAGCCCATTTATCGCGCTGCCGATTGTTCCAGCAACGCTCGGTACGGCGACTGGATTGGCAACTGATGCTTATGGAAAGGTCTTGGACGGAAATGGCCGGCCAATCTCAGGTCTGTATGCTTGCGGCAACGACATGACCTCGCCAATGCGCGGAATCTATCCTGGAGCAGGCATCACAATCGGTCCGGCCATCGTGTTCGCCTATCGCGCGGTCAACAGCATCGCACTATCAGCTCGGCATCGGCAAAAGGCCGCAGCTTCTGGGGCTTAACGATCGAGTTCACCGAGCCGATGCAGTGATGCTGTCGCAAAATCAGCAGGCGCAAGCCTAACCGACCGAAGCAGCACATCATCAGAAGCACAGGAGGCACGTCTCGGTCGTTCCGCGATTGAAGTCTCGCAAACTGACGAAGACGTCACGCCTTCACGGGCCGTCGCTGCCGCGGGCGCGGATCTTGCAGCCAGCATTGATGCGAAGGCGATTATCGGCTTTACCGCAAAGCGGGTCGAGGGCCGCGCGGACCGCTCGGCTCGAAAGAGCCGGTGCCACACAGCCTACCGGCTCTTTGATTTGCAAGCCTTCCTCCTGGGGCGGTTTCCGATCCGTTGTGGCGCCCTGCCAACCACACAACACGAGCCGGGTCGGTCTTCGTGATGGGTGCATGATTATCAAAGTAAAATCCTTGCAATCGCTCCGGTCCCTTTGGGCACGCTCTTTGCTTCGTTGAAGTCAGCACCGCCGATATCCTGGGTGATGCAGGGGCGGACTTGGCGCGGCACCTGAGGCGTTCGCGCGTCGGGCGGCCCCGCTCCACCTTCCTGAACGCCCATCAATAGGAAATTCATGAAGGTGCACGTTCGGGCTGCCGCGGCTGCGGTTGCCTTGGCCCACACGCTCGGGCGCGTTGTCGTCCGCGTTCATGGCCTCGAGGCCCCTGAATCTTACAGGATGAGCGTGTCCGTACGAGACGGTATAGTTAGCGCATACGACCATGGCAGGCATTGCTACGTTACCGGCGCCTTACCGAACCTATACCACCATGGTGAGCATTCGCATTTATTGCTCAAACCGAAAGGCTCGGGAGCCTACTGCGGCTTCGATCACGATACGTCATCTTACTTTTCTGTAAGCGTCACGGGCGGTTTAGCCTACATTTTCGACTACAAAGAAGATTTGTGCTTCGTATACAGCGTCTAAGCGCACATCCCGCGCGGGCGCTTGGCGTCTCGATCTTGGTTAAGGGGCTTCATTTGACATAAGCCTCACAAACTTCTGTGGCGTTCGCGACAGTATGTTTGTGAAAGTTAGGACAGCGCGGCTGTAGTGTCGCGGCGCTGAGCAAAGCGCAACATCGGCCATCACGAGGCAATCGGATCGACGTGTCTTCGCTCCTCGAACCAGCGAATATCTTCCCGGGGGCTCCCGTGCCGAAGCTCTGATCATCGGGTGCGCCCCTGATGGCTTTACGTCTGCCCGAGCTAGAGAATTCGCAGCCCATGGATTTGCGCGACGTTTGAGACCGTTGGTTGGGGCGACCAGCGAGTCATTGATTGTTCTTGATCTGTCACTGACTCTAGTTTGCGGCTGGTTCCGAGTGCCAACTCGTCTGCGGTGTTGAAGATTGCTATTCGACGGCGGAAAGCTCGTCCGCTGCCCAACCGAGGCCAACCAGCGTTGGGCGTGCATTAGTCAAACGGCCGCGTAATCTCTCAGCCTCGTCAGAGCATCACCCATCCGCTTTATGCTCCCAACTGCTGCGGCCCTAGTCCCGCTTCCAATCGTCGACCCAGACATGCCAACGCGATCGGAAGTCTGCGCCTGAGTAACAATCTACAAGATGTAACCTGACGTTGCGTTAGGTTTGCGTTTTGCGTTGGCTCTGTTAAGCAGGACGTCGGCTGGGGCCAGCTAAGGAAGTGACGCTCGAATGAAAAAATTCTTGTTTGTGACCGCGACCGCCATCGCGCTTGCAGCAACGGTGCCGACTTTCTTCGCTGAGGCCGCAGGATCGATCGACACCAATGCGCGGGTCGCCGATACGTCAGATATTTGCAGTGCCAGCCCGGAGATGGAGTGGCTCTGCCAAACCTTTTTTTGCCTCGCCGACCCGGAGTCGGAATGCAGATAGAGTCCTAGGGTCTGTACTTAATTAGCGTTCCTCGCGCCGAGTTGATTTGGGCACGAGGGACTTCGATGCGCAAAAGGACTGTTCTGCCCTGTGACTTATCTGATCGGTCACGCTCACAGGCGCCATGGAATGACATGACGTGGTTAAATCCGGACGTCGCTGCTACGCGCAGTTGCTGAGGAGAAAGCCGATGATGCGCCGTGTGCCGGGTTGCTCATGCATCACAGCACGATCTACTGCGAACGTATGCGGCCCGGTGCGGCCGGCGCGTATCCGTCTTCTCTGTTCGAGACGGTTGCGGGTCTCTATCGGAGTGCATCCGCAATCGCGTGCGTTGCGGGAGGTTTGGCCGTTCACGCCGCGTGGCTATGCTAACTGGGTGAGCGGTATGGATAAGCGTCGAAAGCGGCAGCAACACATCGAATGAGAAAGCGGTGTTCCCGCCTCACGCGGATCAAACCATCTTTGATGTCCACTATCCCATCGTCAGCGAGGAGCGCCAAGCGTTCAGCTGAGTCAAGAATCGGAATTGGATCAAATCCGTGGGCGGCACAGATTGCCGGCACGTCGGCCTCCAGATCACACATCAGCCGCTCGATTATGGCGCTTCGGACACGATCTTCCGGGGTGAGACAGCAGCCTTTGAACGTCGCCAGGCGGCCAGCTCTGATCTGCCGGCTGTAAGAGCCCGCGGTAGCTTCGTTCTGGACGTAGCCGTTTTCCAATCGCCCAATTGCCGACGGCCCGAGCCCGATAAGAGTTCTACAAGTGTCTGCCGAGTAGCCCAAGGAGTTCCGCCGCAGGCGGCCGGCTTTCTGCTCCAGCACGAGCTCGTCCTCGGGCAACGCGAAATGGTCCAGTCCAACCTGGCGATAGCCGGCCGCGACCAGCGTATGGGTCACGGCCACTGCCTGTTCAGCGCGGGTAGCGTTATCAGGCAACTCGGCTTCGTCGATGAGGCGCTGATTGTTCTTGAACGAAGGAATGTGCGCGTAGCCGAAAACCGCAAGCCGGTCGGGGCGCATGGCCGCAGCTAATGTTGCAGTCCGCACGCATGACTGCACTGTCTGCCTCGGAAGGCCGTAGATGAGATCGAAGTTGATGCGGCGTATTCCATGTTTGCGCAGACTGCGGACGGCAGCCGCCGTCTGTGCCTCTGTCTGAACCCGATTGATGGCATTCTGAACAATTGGATCAAAGCTCTGCACGCCGAGGCTCGCGCGGCTCACTCCGGCTGCGCCCAAGGCCTCGGCCATCTCTGCCGTGAATACACGCGGATCAATCTCGATTGCGATGGATGCCGATCTCATGAATGCAAACTGAAGACGTAAATGTCCCATCAAATCCAGGAACTCCGCTGGTTTGATGAGGGTCGGCGTCCCGCCGCCGAAATGTACGTCGTTCACAGGTAATTCTTTGGGCACTTGCTGCACTACCAAACGGATCTCTTCACGCAGTACCGACAAATAATCGAGGATTGGCGCATCGTGCAGGGTCATGGCCGTTGGAAAGCCGCAATACCAGCAAATCGAGCGGCAAAACGGAATGTGAAAATAGAGCGACACTGGCTCGCAGGGCGGCAAGCGGCTGAGCCATTTCTCATAGGCCTTGGCACCAACCTCAGCGGAGAACTGTGATGCAGTTGGATAGATCGTGTACCAAGGCACCTGGGCGTCACAGTACTTCTTCAGGATTAACGACTGCAATGGTCACTATCCTTTGCCTGAATTCGCATCGCATTGCTCTGGTTCAGTGAAATGTCAAAACAATGCGGAGGCTCTCTTCTCGGTACAAAAGAGTTCTCGTCAGCGTTTGGGCCATGAAAGTCTCTTTGAGACGAATCCCCAGGAGCCTTGTCGTCGGTGTTGTCGCCTAAACCCGGTGCCCGCGATCCTTTGCCGGTCTCAAGCCCGCTTGCTATGGGCGAGCTTAAAAAAGGCTGGGACTAAGGTTGTGGCCTCGAGCCGATTTCATACGAAGCATTCAGTCGCCTTTGAGTAGATTGGCATAGGCTACTCGAAGGGGAGGACAGATCCGCCGCGCTTCTTGATTCTAATGTTGAGACCGCAGTGTTGAGGCGCCGGCTAGCGAGGACCCGCGCTTTCGGGAGGCCTCCTCAGGTGCTCGAATGAGGTAGTCAACAACAGTATAATCCGATCTGCCGGAGTCGTCGGTGAAGTGAACTTTCGTTTTTACTTGCAATCGATCGCGTCCTTCGACTGTCAAGGTTGCGCTTCTCACTGAAAACTTAGTGGGCCATTCCACTTCTAAGCTTCCATAGTAGGCCTCGGAACTTTGTGTCCGTGCAATGCCCCAATCGCAGTCGGTCGGACAACATCTGCCCCATGCATGAACGAGGGCTTTGTCGAACTGCTGGTTAACAGATATGTGTGTCATGATACCGATGCTAGGATTCTCATTTGACCACGTTCCAGCAAACTCAGTCATTGTCGCTCCGCCAACGTTGCCTGCTGTCAACGTGTTGGTTTGCTCGCCAAAAGCTGGTCGGAGAAGCAGTAGCGCGAGCGACACGACGGCGGACAATCGCAACATTGTATTTGTCCCGTTAGTTTGACATTCGAAAGCTTGGCAACAACTGTGCCAGCTAGCTGGACTCTGAAATGGAAACGTTTGGAGTGGATCTCGTGTCTGCGGCTCAGAGATGTCTCGTCGGAAATCCGACAATCCATCGCGCTAGCCGGCGGCGTGCCAGAGTTCTTACGTCTGTTCGATTCAATGGGACTTGAAGCTTCCTCACCTATGGCGTGAGCGTACCGTGTGACGGGCTGCTGTGTAATGCGCACTATATCCGATGCCCGACGAGTTTCGCGAACTCGCCGAGATCGTTGCTGTTTACCGATCATCTAGTTGCGAGAGCAACCCAGATTGCATACTCCTTGCATCAGCTTCAATTGGGGAAACGGTCTCGCCAGCGCTGCTCGGCGTCTATTTCGAGGAGGACGTCCGCTCTTGACGGCGTCCAGTGATCACGGAAGCGGAAGCAGGTATTCGAGCGGTTGAAGTCCTGCGGTGACCGAAACTAGCACGGTTGGGTCCACGCTGCTCTCGCGCCTATCAAATTTGGCAGCTATCAAAGCCAAGCGGTTGATTTAGGTCCTTAGGAACAAGTGGGCCTTAGCTGCCCGTTGTTTAAAGAATCTTCGGTTCGTCCCGACCACGTCGAGGAGTGTGGCTGGTGCCCAATATTGTAGGTAGGCGCGCGTTCTTCTTAAATTGAGTGCAAGAAATGGAGGATGCGGCCCCGGTTAGACTTCAATGCGCGCCTGCTCGGGTATTGCTGTGATGATCGGCAATATAGGCGCGATCGGTCTCGCTGCGCCAGATCCACCGAGAAGAAGTCGGTCCCCAAGTGGACCGCATTGTGCGCATGTCGGTAAGCTTGTGCAGCAAACGAGCATACTTACTCCGGATGTCAGCACCGTTTGTCTGCGAATGAATCCAATTGCCGGCGCACTCGGAGGATCTAAATTGCGCATCTGCGGTATCAAACTAGGACATGATGGGGCGATCGCTCTTATCGAGGCTGGACGGCTTATATTTTGTGTCGAGCGGGAGAAAAGAGGGAACAATCGACGATATCAAGCGATCGACAATTTCGATGCCATTGTAAACGATTTAGCGGAGCACGGTCTCGATCCGCGCGATGTTGATCTGTTCGTCGTCGACGGAGCGTGGTGGAGAGATGGTCTTCGGCTCCGAAGTGGAGCCGAACCTGTCAGTCTCCAGTGGGCATCGTATGTTGAAAGTCATCCAGACGGCATTCTTGCTCCATACGGCGGCGTTGGGCTAATCCTCGACGGCAGGTCATTTCCTTATAGAAGCTATCCGCATGTCACGGGGCATCTGGCAGCTGCATTCTGCACGAGCCCATTCGCCAGAGCGGGACAGGACGCATTCGCTCTGATCTGGGACGGTATCATTTTTCCGCGCCTCTATTATGTGGGCCGCGGCGGCGCTCAGTTCATTGAATACCTGTTTCCGCTGATAGGTCAGGTCTACGCGGCAGCGGCGGATCACTTCGGACCTTACACGAGCCGGTCCAGCTGGGACGATCTAGGTGTTGCCGGCAAGTTAATGGCGTATATTGCGCTGGGATCCGCCGATGAAGAGAGCATAGCTGTGTTTCGGGGCCTCTATGAGGAGCGTCTTGCGGCGACCGTGCAGCACGCTGCGAACTACCATGCAGAGAGCAGCGTGGATTGCTCGCTTGCAGCTATCCACGATTTCTTCCACGCGAGTGCCATTCGCCTGAAGGCCAAACGAGCTGAAGATGTCCTTGCATCGTTTCATTGTTTCCTTGAGCGTCTTCTCATCCAGAATTTGACGACCATTTTACAACAGTATCCGCGTCTTCCGGGATCACGCAATTTGTGTATCGCTGGTGGCTGCGCTCTTAATATCAAATGGAACAGCGCATTACGTGTCTCCGGTCTCTTCGATGCCGTCTGGGTGCCCCCCTTTCCGAACGACAGCGGGGCGGCAATAGGTGCGGCTTGCTCGGCCATGGCGGCAGATAACGGCTTCGTTCCCTTAGACTGGTCGGTCTACAGTGGGCCAGCCCTGCAGTGCGGTGATGTGCCGCCTGAATGGGAGGCGACACCGTGCAGCATGCGTGACCTCGCCGTCGTCCTTGCGAGCAACAAGCCTGTGGTGTTTCTTGCCGGCCGCGCCGAACTCGGACCACGGGCATTGGGTGGCAGAAGCATTCTGGCCGCCGCAACGTCGGGAGGAATGAAAAACTATCTCAACGATATCAAGCTTCGCGAATACTTCCGGCCAGTGGCGCCGATATGCCTGGAGGATCGCGCACCCTCTATTTTCGCCCCAGGAACGCCGGATCCTTACATGCTGTTCGATCACAGCACGCGGGCGGAATGGCGGGACAAAGTCCCCGCCATCGTACACCTTGACGGATCGGCGCGCCTTCAGACGATTCCTAGAACATCCCAGCATGAGGTCGCAGAGCTTCTTGTCGAATACGAGAAGCTCACGAGCATTCCCCTGCTTTGCAATACGAGCGCCAATCAAAATGGACGAGGCTTCTTCCCGGATGTTGCCTCAGCCTGCCGGTGGGGACGCGTCAAACACGTTTGGTCGGGCGGCCTGCTATGGACCAAAAGGACACCGAACTGAGCTATTGCTGGTCAACTGCTTTTTCGAACCGTCTAAGTAAGCGATCGACCTTTGGTCTTGCGGTCTAGGAATGTGTCCGGAAAGGGATTGTGCAACAGTTTGATAGTCTTGCCTGCCCCTTCGAGTTGTTCGGAAAAACATCCCTCTCTCCATTCAGGGAATGCCGATGTATAGCATATCCTTTTGCGCTGGCCGACATTGCGCGGCAACGAGATGCGTGCGATGAGCGAGCCACGGACGGTCGCACTCGCCATTGGAGATTCCTGTCCACCCCCACACTAGCTTTTTCGGTACGCCCGCCGCTTCGCCCGTCTGGAGGAAATGCCGGCCCTGCACTTCGGCAATTCTGGAATGTTTGTCCCGACCGAAATTGCGAGCTTCATCTGCTTGCGCTAGATTTGGCCGGTATCCAGGCTGGGCTAGCCGTGAGCACGTCATAGAGCGGCGTCAAGTGATAGCGGCCGCCGGGCGCAAGGAAGATGCTGAAGTTCTTCGCATGGCCGTCGGTTGCGCCAATCAGCCAGAAGAAAATTTGCGCTGAGCAGCGTCGCCTGATCGTCGGCTCGCGTATCACCTACCTTTGAGCAGATCAAGAGTCTTCACCAATCCGGGGCCGCCATCGCTCTGGTATTTGCGCGTCGGCGGGACCGACAGGGCTTGACAGCAATCTTCCTGCGGCAGGCGGAGCAGACGGCCATCCTTTGTCCATCTTCGTCAAAGCGCTCGATCAATAGCGCCGTCGTCTTTCCGAAGGTTGCGATGTGCGCCCTGTTCGCAGGCAGGCCGAAAGCGTCAGCTAGCTTAAGGCAGCAATATTCATTCTCGACGCTGTTCGAAAGATCCGTGCCGTTCGGCAGCTTCCCGATCTGTGTCTTGAAAATATGGGTTGTCCGCGTGGTGCTATGCGGTTTGACCCAGTTGCCGTTATGATTCAGCAGCGCCGTCTTCTCCTGCGCCGCTGAAACGGAAATCCGAAAATCGTCATCACGCGTAAGCCTGAGCGGAGCCTGGGCAAGCCCTTAGAGGAGCTTTTCGATCGCTTCGTCGTTGATGACGTCGCCGGCGATAGTGTGACCATCGCCATGGCGATCAGCCTCTCCGAAATCGGGGGCCTGAGGATGGCGCGTGGTTGGCCCGAGAGACGACGGTGCGCCGGCCTCTTCTATCGCCCCCCAGAGCAGATCCTGATCGTAATCTTCCGCAGGGAGGACCACGGGCGATGCAACAACCCCGCCTTCGTCATGCGACGCCGATCCGGGACATGGTCAGCAGTCTTGGGGGGAGGGAGGCCATGTAGGGAGTTTCGACGCAAGCCATGGCTCGAGGGCAGCCTTCGCGGCATGGTGTTTCACGGATGCGTGCCAACAGAAATGGATCAGCGGATACCCTCCGATAGGAGGATCTACAGAGGTTCGACTATGCGAACGTATAGCTTTCGAAGGAACGCCTCCCCTGCCAATTTGAGGCCGACGCTATGACTGGAACCAGAGGCGTCGGTATGGAAGATCTACATTCCGTCACACTTGAGCCCGTTCAAATGAATAGCGCAAACACGGACGAATCTCCGATAAAGCGTTGGCAACGGGGTCAGCACGGTACTGGCTGAGCCAGTGTCTCTCCGGGGGGAGAGCTCTTCGCCAGAACAGTGTGAAATCGGAGCTAAGAGGATGAATGAAGTTGACTCTCCGCGCTTCTCGCTGGACCAAACGAGAAGATGAACTGCTGCGCGAGCTTGTTGATGCAGGCACGCCTGTGAAATCCATTTGCGAAACGCTCAACAGGTCCGAGCCAGAGCTTCGCAGGCGCGGCTACTACATTGGCCTACCGAGGAAATGGTTTAAGCAAACAGCGCATCTGCCGCTAAGGCGGTGCTCGGCTATAGGCAGTTCTTCTTGAGCCGGCCCTGGGGCGGCAGGAAAGACCACACTGTCATTCGCCCCTCCTCGTATTAAGGGGCCGCTGAGATGCGGCCCCTTGTTTCCTGAAAGCTGCTTTGCTTGCAGTTGATGTCGCCAAGTTTCGCTTTTGCAAAGAGACCAACCGCGGTTCCCTCCCAGAGACTTCGCACTTTATGGTAGCAGCAACGTGATTGCCGCTGAAGCAGTACGTTGGCGTGACATGTCTATGGGCTGCTAGGGACTGGTGAGCTATGAAATCTGAGGCGTTCAGGATATCGAAACGACGCAGGCATTATCCTTCTGACCGTTTCCGATGACGAGTGAGCGCTTGTTGCACCCTATCTAACACCTTTGTCGGGATGAGGCGGCGCCCTATCCGAGTATAAGGCTGACCGTTCGGTTTGAAGTGTTTTCTGAGTCGCATATCGATTAGACCTTGGCGAAAATGTCAGTGTCCCATCGAACCGGTAGCGCCTCCAGCGAGATGTGCCGGGAATGGCACCGTAGGTGCGGACCTTGAAGTTGAACTCGCACCGAACTGTCAATCGGCGTTGCTACTATCGACGTTCAGACCCGTTGCGTGATCGACGACGCGGTGCTTGTCGCGGGCGACCGCAGCACCAATTAACATTCTGCAACGCGTTGTTCCACGCGTAGACCTGGCCCGTGAACGAAGGCGTCGAACTTGGTTTCATCCTCGACGCCGACGAAAGCGAGATTGGCGTTGCGTCTTTGAAATCGACCCAGTTGCCTTGCGCCGCCCGACCGAACATCGAGTTCGCCACGATAAGCGATTTGGCCGCCGAACGTGCCTCCGGCTGCATTATCCCACCTCCGCCAATGGGCGGAGCGAAGACCACCGGCAGCGTGACACCTACATAGAAACCGCTCCAGCCAAAGATCGGAATGACTGTTGGAGGCGCGATTCGAAAATTCAATGCGGTCCTTACTATCGGATATGGTAGGGGAGGCTGCTTGCACTTTAGGATATTCTGTTTGAGCGGCGATCCGCGCAACCAAAAAACGCCACGGCAGCTCGAACTGTGGATCGTGACCAGATCCGTAGATCTCAAGAGAGAACAATATGGTCATAAAAACGCGATCGGCTGACTTGAGAGCCGATAATGTGTCCCAGATCGCGCTGACCAATCTGGATGTAAGCGAAGCCAAGCGCTTTCAGGATGACAGCATATGGTCGTACTTCGCGCGTTTGCGAATGGAAGATCCCGTTCACTACTGTAAAGCCAGCGCTTATGGTCCATATTGGTCCGTAACGAAATACCGAGATATCGTAGCGGTAGATACAAATCACAAAGCGTTCTCGTCGGAGCAGGGTGTCGCTATTGTCGACGTGCCTGACCGGCATTGGACCCGGAGTTTCATCAAGATGGATCCTCCGAAACATGCAGAGCAGCGCCATACTGTAAGTCCGATCGTCGCACCGGAACACCTGACGAAGCTCGAAAGCTTGATCCGCTGTCGGGTCAAGAGGATACTGGGCAGCTTGCCGTGCAATGAGGACTTCAATTGGGTGGACATGGTCTCCATCGAGTTGACGACGCAGATGCTGGCCACGCTATTCGACTTTCCATTTGAGGATCGGCGGCTCTTGACCTATTGGTCCGACGTAGCTGTTGCAATTCCGAAAAAGGGTCATGTGATCGACAGCTGGGATAAGCGAGGTGCGATCTTGTCGGAGTGCCTGGAGTATTTTACGCGGCTTTGGAACGAGCGCATCAATGCCGAGCCACGCATGGACCTGATTTCCCTAATGGCGCACTCGCCTGCAACTCGACACATGGAGCCGAACGAGTTTCTTGGGAATCTCATTCTGCTGATCGTCGGGGGAAACGACACCACGCGTAATTCGATTACCGGGGGCCTCCTGTTCATGAACCAGCACCCTTCCGAGCTGCGAAAACTGCGCGATAATCCCGAATTGGTGTCGAGCGCCGTGTCCGAAATCATCCGGTATCAAACGCCGATCGCACATATGCGCCGCAACGCCACGACCGATATTGTCGTAGGTGGGAAACAAATCAGAAAGGGCGACAAGGTCGTCATGTGGTACATCTCTGGTAACCGCGACGAAGAGGTCATCGAGAATGCCGACAAATTTCTCATCGACCGCAAGAACGTGCGGCAGCATCTCTCGTTCGGATACGGCATCCATCGCTGCGTTGGCAGACATCTCGCGGAACTGCAGTTAAAACTCCTCTGGGAAGAAATTTTGAATGCGCGGCTGGAAGTCGAGGTTGTCGGCGAACCCGGGCGAATTGCGTCTAACTTTGTGCATGGTTATTCCGCTCTTCCTGTGCAGATTAGAGCTTAGGCTGTGCTGCGTTGACTTGGAAGGCGCCACGAAGCACGGTCTTAGTTCCTCTTGGGCCGCTTCAAGGCCCCCCCGCGAATGTTCTTGGGCAAACCTTCGCTCATACTTACATAGAAGGTGCTAAATGGGGAATGGTTCCGACGAGAGTGAGCGCGCCGAAGCCTCCTGCGGCTCTCGGCGATCCACAAGAACACGGGATAAGTCATGGGCGCCGTCATGCCGGAGGGGCGCGAGCCCGCGGCTGTTTGCATAGCGGGCGCAGGCGTATCGGTCATCGCGGTCATGTGGCGCGTATTGTCTAGCGCCAGGTTCGTTGCTGCGGATGTTCCGCAGCTCTCTGTTTGAGCTCCTTCTGCTTGGCGAAGAGCTAGATCTAATACGGAACATCGCAACCAATACCGCGTCCGGGGATGGCCCTGTCCGCGTGCGCCGGCTAGGGCTGCACGAACTGAATCGTCGATGTCTTGAAGGGATCAACTCTCCCTGCAGGCCTCGTTAGCGGGTTTATTCAAGACACGACAGCTCACGAAGGACCCGATGGAATCTGCCGCCAACCCGGCCACCGAGTCGGTTAAAGCTTCACCGCTCAGGGTTGCAAAAGAGCAGTCGCGGTCTGACAACGGTCGCCCCGCTAGATAGACCGACCGGGCTAGGCGACAAAGGCGTCGACACAGTAAGGTCGAGGCAACGCTCCAGAGGGTGAAACGGTTGCACGATAAAAAATCGCCAACGAGGTCTGGCACGCCGCCGTCGAAAGATGGTCGCCGCGTTGACCTAGCGAAGACGACTCGCCGGATGCTCAGGGCATAATGCGAAAGTGATCGGCTTAGCCTTCACGAACAGTGCCGGCCCTTCCGCAGGAGGAACGACTTGCACGGCGAACAGGACGAAACAGTCGGGTAGCCATCGCGGCATGACGTTCAAGCCGTCGGCCGCGCCGTTCTCGAATCAAGCTCGATATTGTCTGCAATCTGGACGTTTATTCTGCGCCGGCGTCCAGCGCATCCTGGAATGGAAGTAGACACGCAAAGTCAGGATTAGCAGCTGACATGTCGCGTCATGCCTTACCATTTCCATGTATCTGGGCTCGTGTCGGTAGCAAGCACCCGGATTCCGTTGTTGCTGACGGTTACAATAGCATATGTATAGCCATGGTCGCAGCTCGCCTGGTACTCCCTGTCTCGTTCCGACCAGCGCCAATAGTTATTGCCACTGGATGGATAAAACTGCTGGTCGTGCCCCCGGTGGTGGTGTAGCTCGGTAGAGCAAAGCCGCCCGGACGCGCGCCTCAACTAGCGCCGTAGCGGGCGGGCGGCTTTACGGTGGTCACCGGCAGTTCTCCGGTAGGATCGGGTTGCGACACGCCAACGCAACCGAGGAACCACCGATGACCGACGATATGATGAACCTGCGCACGCTCGTGGAGAAGACCCCTGATGCCGATCTCTTGCGCGAGATGATCGGCTTTGCCGCCCAGCGGCTGATGGAGCTGGAAGTCGAAGGCCAAACCGGTGCAGCCTACGGCGAGAAGAACCCCGAGCGTCTGGCCCAGCGCAACGGCTACCGCGACCGGACCTGGGAGACCCGGGCCGGCACAGTCGAGCTGCGCATCCCCAAGCTGCGCAAAGGCTCCTATTTCCCGGGCTTCCTGGAGCCACGCCGGATGGCCGAGAAGGCGCTCACTGCCGTGGTTCAGGAAGCCTATGTGCAAGGCGTTTCGACCCGCTCGGTCGACGATCTGGTGCAGGCGATGGGGATGAGCGGCATCTCCAAGAGCCAGGTAAGCCGGCTCTGCGCGGAGATCGACGACAAGGTGAAGGCCTTTCTCGCCCGTCCGATCGAGGGCGACTGGCCGTATCTGTGGATCGATGCCACCTACGTGAAGGTGCGCCAGAACGGGCGCATCGTCTCGGTCGCGGTGATCATCGCGGTCGGCGTCAACAGCGATGGCCGGCGCGAGGTGCTCGGCATGGATATCGGCCCGTCCGAGGCCGAGACGTTCTGGACCGCGTTCCTGCGCAAACTCGCCCGCCGGGGCCTGCGCGGCGTCAAGCTGGTCGTCTCCGATGCCCATGAGGGCATCAAGGCCACCGTGACCAAGGTGCTCAATGCCAGCTGGCAACGCTGCCGCGTGCACTTCATGCGCAATGCATTGGCCCATGCCGGCAAGAGCGGCCGCCGCGTCGTCTCCGCCTTCATTGCCACGGCATTCGCCCAGGACGATGCCGAGGCCGCACAAGTACAGTGGCGGAAGGTCGCCGACCAGCTTCGCCCCAAGCTTCCCAAGCTTGCCGGTTTCCTCGACGAGGCCGAGACCGATGTGCTCGCCTATATGACGTTCCCGCCGCAACACCGGACCAAGCTGCACTCGACCAACCCGATCGAGCGCCTCAACGGCGAGATCAAGCGCCGCACCGAGGTCGTCGGCATCTTCCCCAATGAAGACGCCATCGTCCGCCTCATCGGCGCGATCCTGCTCGAGCAAAATGATGAATGGGCCGTCCAGCGCGCCCGCTATATGACGCTGGAAACCATCGCGCCGTTGAGCGATGATCCCACTGTCAGCCTTCCGGCGATCGCCAGCTGACCTGCCCGGCTCTTGCCGGCGAACGCGGTCTCCCGCCGCCAGCTACACCACGCAACGGGACACGATCACTCTGCTTTCGCAGCGAACGCTTGCCAGGCTCAAGGCCTTCGACATCGACCTTGACCTCGTTGCCGCTACTTTTCCACAAAACATGCCCTTTAAGCTTTTCTTTGGTCAGATTTACCACGAAGAATTCGTGCTTCGCTCCGCCCTTCTTTGCTGTTTTTTCCTTCTCTTTTTTCATCATTGCCCCTCATGGCCTGCTTCGGGTGGAAGGCAGAATCATCGGAGCTTGCTGGCGGAACGCTATCGTCTCAACTACTCAACTTGGTGGCTTGCATTCACATACGCTCCGCACGTCGCGTATAGCCAGCAATTCACAGCGGCGACTCGCTTTATCACGATGTGAGCCGCGTCTTCGTTAGAGGCAATAGGTATGGCAGTGCGTCGGGCAGAATGCGCGATGCGAAAGAGTATTGGCGGCTGGAGCAGAGTTACCTGCTAGAGGCGGAGTACGCGATGGGAGATTTCGAGCGAGACGGCTCCTCCAGCGATCGAATGATCCGTTGGTGAAAAGTAAAACTTGTATAGCCTGCGTCACTTCTATGTCGTTAATGCACTGCGAGATGGCGTCGCAGTGCTTTAAGTCGCCCGGAATGGGGACATCACTCCAGATGATCCAAGAACACTATGGTAAGCAAGCCACCCCGACGACATTCGCCACACGGCTGGTCGCCTGATTCATCAGCAAGGAAGGCTCATAGATCAGTTGAATGCGGGTTTGAAAGAGGCCGGCATGCAGCGGAGTAGCTTCGGTGAAAAGTACATGGTGTACAGCCTACGACGGATCCATGCCGTGAATGCAGTGCGGAACGGCGTGGGAGTTTTCGACACGGCCCGCGACATGAGCACTTCCGTTCAGATGATCCAAGAGTACTACGGCAAGCGGGCGATAGCCCGGTGTTTGCAAGTTGGGGTGACTAGGCCGCTGCAATATTGGTGCGAATGGACAGGCTGTAATTCAATGCTTTGACAACGGTGAACGATCTAACGCTCATCGTCGAAGATCAACTCCAACTGTTTCAGTGGGAAGGAACGCTGCGGCCAAAGCCCGTGACATGAAATTGCCTCGTCTGCCTTGGCCGAAGGAGCAACTGGCCGCGTTGGTGCCGCGCCGGTTGAGCTGCGAGCGACTCTGTCTTACTTCATCGACCCTAATCCTGGAGAGCGTGGGTGAACGAGGCGACATCGGTACGCTTCGCATCTTCGCTTCCGTGTGAAGGCCGCGACCGAGACTGTTTACGAGTTCAGAGCCCGCATCAATCAAGCGGCGCGGGATGACGAGGAAGGGGCGCTTCCCGGCGGTGGCGAGGATTGGCTCTAGTAAATACATTCGCGCTTCGACGCGCGCTCATCATGGCAGCTGATTCGATATGCGGGTACATCTTAGAAGACTAAATTTTGTGGACTTCAGTTCGCGCCCGCCGGCTGCAGGCTGGCACAAACAGGCAAGCCGGGATCTGATTGCCATTTAAGCGAGCCCCTCTTTTCCGCTGGGGCTTGGGCAATTCACTTGGAGCAGCGCTTGAAGTGATGATACAAGCACCAACCGCCGACGTCCGACGGACCTCGTGTCCAGTTTTCCTGCGCCTATCAACTCGTAGAGTTTGGTACGCCCCAGGCCGGTAGCTTGGCACGCTTCATCGATCGTACAGGTCAGCCGCTCGGGAAACCGTATTCTTCTTCGGTCGGAAGGCTTCGAAGTGGGGAGATTCCGCTCGACTTGTTCTCGCGCATCTTGACGCATAGGTCCAGCCTTTCAAACTCGACTGACGAGAGTTGCTTGAGCGGCCAAAAAACGTCAATGCGAACACATGAGCGTCAGCGCGTGCGGTGGCGAAAACCAGCGATGATTAGACTCTATTGCCCCAGGACGCGCTTTACGTCTCGCCCTTCGCGGATGAGACGGAGTGCGTCGACCTCGTCGCGCTCAAGCAGACGGACGCGCTGGGCAGCTATCGCCGTGCCGTCGGCTGGACCGACGACACGCGGGATCGCCGCGGCCTCGACAGAAGCTATCTGCTCTTCGGCCATTGAGCTCCGGGCCCTAACCCGAGCCATCAAGGAGACCGACTTCCGGCGAGAGAATAGAACTAGATATTGACCGGCTCAAAGATGTATCCGCGGCGAATCTGCTGTTCGAGCGACATTCTCTGGTCCGATGTGTCGTCAGTTAGCTACGGCTCGCCTTGATCGAACGATTCTGCGTATAGTTGTTCGATCTTCGAAACTTCGTCCTCACTTAGAGCTGCGAACTCGCTTTCTCGCGCTCGCTTCGACAGCTTGCCCTGATTTTGCCTGAGGAAGCCGAACAGATTGTTCAGCGTCCGCTCAGGCATGTCGATCATGTTTTCGACACCGGCACGGAAAGTGTCGAAACTGAGAAGAAAGCGGGTCTCGTTCGGAAGATCACTCTCGATCGTCTGACGCACACAGGCATACAGAAATTCCGCGTGCGGCGTCGCGTCAAAAAAGCGATAGAAGTCAGCAGTATCGTTGAGGACCTTGACGTTCCCGCTCGGCGTGGCCTCCCACTGGATACAGGGGAGCAGCCTGCCCGAATAGCTCTCAAGCACGCGTCTGTACTCGGCGATCCGATCGAGGATGGCCGATGATACCGGAAAATGCACCCCGGCCGGGTTGAATCCGCGACGCGCGAGAACATGGTGCATCAGATAACGATGAATGCGCCCATTGCCGTCCTCGAACGGATGGATATACACGAAGCCGAAGGCCAGCACGGCCGCCGCGATCACGGCATCGATGTCGTTCTCGACGCTATGGTCGAAAGCGATCAATCCCGCCATGAGCGAAGCGATATCTTCATGTCGCGAACTGATATGGTCCGGAATAGGGCGCTGCGTATCGCGGTCGTGCTCGCCGACGAACCCGCCGTCCTTGCGGAAGCCGAGCTTCACGAAACGCTCGTCCCCAATGACGATGCGCTGCAGACGAAGGAACTCCTGCTCGTCGAGTGCTGCGCTGCCTGCCTCGCCAATAGCGCGGCCCCAACGCTGGACACGATCCTGCGGCGGCCTTTCTCCCTCAATCACGTAGCTGGATTTTGAGTCCTTCAGCAGAAGGAAGGCGGCGGTGCGGGCAAGCAGATCCTTGGGCACTTGACTGACAACGGCGCGCGCGCGCTCCTTCCAGTCCTGTGTGATGAAGTCGTTCAGCGCAGGAGTCCTGAAGACAAGCGGACAAAATTCGGGTGTACCGGGAAGATTGTTGCGGACCCGATGCCGAGCCGAGTTATGTCCTGCGCCTCCGAATTGGATGTCGGTATCGACAGCATCCACATACGAGACCTTGTCTGCGGCAGGCAGCTCTAGCTCGCGGCCGAGCAGCCACTCGTACAGAAACCAGATACGGCGCGTGTAGAGGCCGGTAGGCTTCTGCCGTACGAGCTCTGCGATATCTCCCTCCTTGACGGCGAGGAATAGCCGCTTCAGGAGGGCGAGATCCAGGCCCTCGTACTTGAGGGCAAAGGTCAGGTGCCCCTCAAGCGAGGCTTCGGGGGCATGACGAGGCGTATAAATGCGCCAGCCGCCCTGTTCGAGGATGCGGTGCTTGGTACCGATCGCAGAGAGTGTCCGGGGCACCGGCACGGCCAGATCGTAAGCCTCGATCAACGCTGCGTAGCCTGCTGGAACGCCCGTTTCGGGCAGCCGCCGGTCATGAAAAACGCTCACTGGGCCTGAAAAGGGTGCGCTCAACCCAAGATCCATGAAAAAGGCTCTTTTTGCCGTGAATTCTTTTCACGGAGCTCACGGCTCGTGAATTTCAATCGTATCGCATGAAAAATGATCTCTCAAGTCGATTTTTGTGAAAAATGCTCACGCAGGTTCCATTTCCGAGACCCGGCCTTGGCAAATTTCGAGAGAAATCAGTGCCAGAGGGGCGCCGCCGAGCGGGAGACTCTTGTTCCTATGACCTCGGACCTCGCCCAGCCTGCCCGATTACAACCCCTCTGATGGACAGCATTTCCAGCTCAGCAAGAGGATCGTCAAATAGCCAGCTCCAACGAGCCGTTTCCTGTGCATCGCGTTCAATGCTCGCCGCATCAGGTGGATCCGGCAGCGATTTGCCCTCGAAGGTAATCCCGAGCGGATCGTCCCATGCGCAAGGAATCAATTGCTGGTCGATCCCGGTGTGCTCGTCAAGCTCGCCTTGTAGCGGGCAAGACGAACGCCCGTGCCGTGCTCATTCCAAGGCTTCCTGCAGCAATCTTGCAAGACGGAGCCCCGCCTTCGCAATCTGCTCCTTGACCACCGCAACGGCACGATCATCGTAGTTTGCATCGACACGAAAGACCTTTGATGGACCGCACCGGGTGTCCGGCTTCCCATGACGATCCTTGAATTCAAAGTCAGTTTGCTCGGGCTCCTGATCAATGGCTCCCGCGTACACCTTGCCTTTGGCGATCTGAAAGGATTCTGTGGCCCAGTCGCTAGCCGTACCTCCGCTCCACTTCTGGATATTCGCCTTCGTAAGAAGCTGTGAGACGGTGTCGGCCGCCTCGTCGACATCCTTGCCAAGTGCCTTCTGAACCAGATTCGTGTCCCAATAGGCGTGCAACCTTACCGGAACAGTCGCGCGGCCATGAAGAATGCCGACGCAGTTTCCTCCAAAATCTTCATTCCCCGTATCGGAATCGACATGCGTCGATGCGTGGAGCGGTTGGTGTACGTCACCGACGAAATGAAGCAGGAATTGCAGGGCAAGCAATTGCTCCTTTTTCGGTGTGTCCGGATCGGCCAGCTCGGTTTTGAATTGATCAATCTTGTGAACGACGCAGTCATGTGGATTTCCCTGGCTGGCAACGTCTTCAGCCGCCAGCTTGCCGAAGCAGGCTTTGTCGAGATCGGGATGATCGAGGTCTATATCGACGAAGTGCCACTCACGCGTGGCGGCCCTGGCCTCCGGACTGCTCTCGCGAAGGCGTCCGCCCAGGTTGCCTCGCTTGCGATGTCATGATCGGTCAAGTCGCCCTGGTCTCTCCGGAGCAGGGTCTTTACGCGTTTGAGAGTTTCCGGGCTCTCCTGTTGGAGAATGGCGGCCGCGACGGCGCCGATGATTTCGTGGCCTTCATTTCCCCACGCAAGGCATTGCCCGCATCCGAGCAGAACGCCAATAGCAGTTGCTCCAGCCAATCCAGCAATCTTGCGCATGTCTGCTCCTCAATGAAACACGAGCCGGCAAATACTCACTTCAACGGGCAATTCCCTGCATAACCGGGGGCAGCCTGCGTCTCATACTGTGATGGAGATACCGGTTGGCCGTCGAACCAGACCGCCCATTGGCGGGCAATGGCCGCGGGACCGGCGTGACGCCGCCTCTCGTTGATGCCGCGGACGATGTTCCACTCATCATGCGATCCGAGGCTAAAGGCGACTGAGGCGCGCAGGGCGTAATAATTCCTGAACAAGCGCTTATCGACGACTTTGATTTGAGGGTCGTCGGCCGCACGTTTGTCATACTCGGCCTCGAGCTGTGCCATCACATCGGTATCGGCAAGCCTCAAGCCTCGTTTGAAATCGTCAGGGCCAGTGAAGTAGACAAAATCAAAATCCGAGCCATCACCCGCCGCGCCTTCCAGAACCCGTGTCCACATCAGCATGTAGTCGGCCCCGCCGGCGCCGTCGGGAAGCGTCCAGCTCTTTTCGCCTGGGTTGAGCATCCACAGCGAGTTCGCTCCGAACTTCGTCTCGAGGCGCTGCTTGACGTCGCTTGCGACATCGAGATTTACCTTGAGATAGGACCCTTCGAGCGTTGATATTGGAATGCTGATATATCCGGTCGCTTTGCCGGTGGTGCGCTCACTGCTCAGTCGCGCGCGGATCGTTGTGACCCGTTCCTGAATGGCAGGAAGCAGGTCGGCGTTTACGCAAAAGCAGGTGCCCGACTGGGTGCATGAAGTGATAGCCTCGGCACCAGCCTTTGCTCCAAAAGCTGCCATCGCGGCAACCACGAGTACAAGCGGCAGCGTTCGCATTGGTGTCTCCAGCCAAGAGCGAGGGTCATTGCGCCGGGCAGGCGTTGGACGCATAAGCGTTGTTCAGGAATGCCGCGAGCCGGATCCCCGCTTTGCCGAGCTGGCGATCCAGCACCGGCAGGACTTCATTGTAGTAGTTGTCGTCGAGAACTTTGTTATCGGGCACGGCATTCCAGACGGACTGAGCCGCAACGTGGGTTTCAAGGATCCAGTCGGTGGGCGTTCCTATCGCGAGTGCCTTAGCTTCTTCGCTCTGCAGCCATCCATCTTCAAGGCGGTCCACGTAGGCGCCCCAGTCCCAGACCGTCTTCATGATGAGGCCGGTATCCCAGGCTGCATGAAAGTTTGAATGATTGTGGGTCGGATGGCATGTACCCGTGCAGCTCTTGCCCTGCATAAAGATGTCGACCTGCACACCGTTTCCGCCTCGCTCCTCCAGCACCGTGTGCAGGGGTTGGTGGGCGTCTCCCACGAAATGCACAGCAAACTTGAGCGCCTCAATCTTTTTGTCAGTGGATCCGCACCGAAGCTCGGTCTTAAGCCGCTCGAGCTCCGCAATCGTGCAGTCACCTTTCTCCGGGTCCTGCTTGCAGTCCGCGCCAGCATCGTAGGTGCTGCGGGCGATGGGAATGTCGACGAAATGCCAGTTGTACGTCGAGGGGCGAGCGTCGCGCACATCGTCGGCCCAACTGCCGACCGAGGCAAGCGAATGGCCGCGCCCCAGTATTCGCCCGACGGCATCGGCCGCTTCAGGTGAGAGCCGCCGCTGCGCGATCTCGGCGACAATCGAATGGCCTTCCTGGCCCCATGCGTGCGCAGCTGTGATCAGCAGGCATGAAAATATCAGAGAGAGGCAATATGCGCGCATGGAAACCTCAAATAAAGCCGGATTGTGGCATGTTGTAAGAACAATCGCAAGATGCATAGTGCGAATGGGGCACGGATCTTCCGCGCGTCGACGGTGAATTCAAACTGAGGATCGATGTTTGCGAACCGTATCCTTTTCGGACGACCCCGGCTTTGACATCGCCGAAACCGGCATCGAGTAGATGGGCGGTGAAATCCGTCGAAGAAGCACTTCTAAATGCAGAATCTGAGCGCCTATCCCAGAGTTGTTGCATTCACTCGGTGCGAAATACCTCTACTCTGCATGGGCAAGCGTAAGCGTTCGGGACTGAGCCGGCTGCTTGTAGTCCGGCAAAGCGAATTCATCCGGATCTGCCGCAGCTGTTAGGAGTAGGATATGGCGTGCCATTTCTACCGACTCCGTATGGGCATGTATGCCGAGGCCTTGTTTCGGCGCAGCAGGCGGGACTTGGGGCAACGGCTCTGGCTGCAGTACAACCTGATGCGCCTTGGGAACGAGCTGGCTCAATCCCATCGCCAGTCGAGCAATGCACCAGTCAGTCCTGCATGCAAACGGGGCGGCTGAGCCCATCATCGAGCTGGATTAGCTCCGGGCCGATGGCGCGGATTTGCTTAAGCCGCAACGCAGTTGTTCGCATCCGGACAAATGCTTTCGAACCACAGAACGCGGCTGAAGCGCAGTTCATGTAGGCTGGGGCTGAAACAGCAGGCGCTTTGAGCGAAACCTGAGATGACGATCAAGATCCCAGAAGAATCGACGAGCATCGTGGAGGCCTCGTCCGAATCTGCAGGCGGAAATATTGTCGCGTTTCCCTTCGGCGGCGCGAGAAGCCATCGTATCGAAGAGACTAGAAGACACTGTGAAACGCTGCGACAAAGCGTTGAGATACTGCGCGAATCTCTCAAGACCTTAGAGAACATCACTGAGAGTGTCGGCGACTTGCGGGCACGCGAGAGACTTCAATTCCACATAGCTTGGCTGCATGACCTTTTTCTGCTCAGGTTAGATCAACTGTCGGAAACCGATCGCTTGCTGCAAAAAATTCTTCTGCGTACTTGAGTCGTCCGAACCACGGCGCCGACGACCAGCCTGGCCAGGTTGATCGCGAAGTTCGGAGTTTTGAAGCCGGCTTCGCCGATCGGCATGACTCAGTACCACCGCTATAAGCGGGCGAACGAGGAGACGGTCTGGCGGCTTGCCGACTGCAAAGTTCGGGAAGCCGACGCAACGAACGTTTGCGCCGCGCTATCCGATTGAGCTGACGCCGACCGGATTTCAATCCATTCCACAGACATCTCGATCGACGGGGATACAGACCACCCGGACTTCGCGGCGTCGCCGCACCTCAAGCTCAGGGCCGACTTATGTCTTCCGTTGCTCGGTATGTGGCAAGCTGTTCGAACGCAAGACTCATGACAGCGCGCTGCGACCGCATAAGAACCGGGCGGGCTACCAGTGCTATGGCACTTACGGAACGTATGTCCGCACTAAGTACTGATTTGAGCTACTTGGTTTTGGCCTCGCCTTCGCCCGATTGGTCAATCAAAGTAGCATCATATTGGATGCGTCCGACTCTTTCGAAATGCAATGTTGTTGGCAGTGAGCAAGCCTTACAAGTAACGTCGATACCTTCTTTCGCTTGGCTCTGGACGATGTCCTGAAATGCCCCGCAGCGCGGACAATCCAAGAGAAGCTTCGGGGAATGAAACGAATATGGCCGCTTTCTTCGTTTTCAACATCATAGGTTTGTCCGCAGTTGCCACACTCCACGGTCCCGCCGGATAGAATGAACTCTCGACGTCGCGCAACGGGGGTTTCACACTCGCAGCAATTGAAATGATAGAGATTTCCAAGATTTCCAATGATCCGGCCGGGAGCCAATATCGCTGAAATTCGATTGTGAATTTCGAGAGCTCTTGCACGCGCAGGCGCGAAATCAGCTAAGCGAGCGGACTGACGAATTGTAGGAACATGCAGGAAGCTGCCCAGAGCATGGTAACTGTTGCGCAAGTAGCCGATCGGCAACCTTCGGTCCTCTCCGAGCACCTTCCAGGCACCGTTCTCCTCGTTTTCGGTGGCATTCCGTTTCACGCGAAGCTTGTAGCTGGCTTTCGAATTGGGATCGATTGCAAGCAATTCCTTCAGCACCTTGTCGGGTTGCCAGGTCTCTACCGCTCGCAACGGCACTTCGCTGAGATACTTTTGAAGTAAGCTGTAAGCGTATGCCTCGAGCGATTTGCGTAGTTCCAGGCAAGCATAGACGAGATCATCGTCGTCGCCGGATGCCAAAAGGGCGGCACCTTTTTCAAGATGTGTGCGGGTTAGATGCCAGTAGTCGGACATGTGCCAAAACCTGAATGTGCGCGGCCGATCGAACGAGTCGGTATCCAGCAGCATATCAGCCGTTGTAGAACCACCGCGCAATGCCGATTATTCGGCGATGAGATGGATTTTCTCGCCTTCTATCTCGAAACAGGCTTCAACGTTGGCGATCTCGAAAAAGAGGGGGTTTCACTCGCCCTGACCGGAACGTCCGCGCCCATCGATCCCTATTACAACAGCCGGGATGCGGGGGGTGTACTTAAAAGCCAGCGCCAAAACTTAGCCCCTATTTTTCCACGCTCATCATCGCGATCGAAAGCCGCTCGTTTTCCGGTTGGTCGACGGTGACGACGGACTTGTTACGATGTGCGAGTTGGGAGGAGCAGAGGAAGATCGAGGAGCTCCTGGCGCAGTTGAAGAAGAAGGTTGAAAGTAACTGGCGTGATCCGGAACACGAATGTTCACTTGTCATCAGTCCGCCCGAGGCGCGCGATACGGCTGTGGTGTTTTATGCGTATCCGCCGCAGCATGTATCGCGTCGAAGGGAGACAGCAGAGGAGTTGGCGTCCAAGGCACTGGAGGTAAGCGGTCGGCAAAGATGCATAATAGATCTGCCGGAACACTGCGCGATGGGATGAACCCTACAAATCCATCGTCATCGTGCATGCAGCTCCCGATCAGGCAGGCGAAGCTGCTGGCCGTTCGTAATGGGGCGGAGTTATTGCTGAGTTTGTTGCGTTGACTGTGCCGCTTCGTTTGTCGCGTCTAAAGGCTTGCATAACGAGCGATAAGAAAATCAAGTGCGCCTCGGAGTATTGGCGTCACCTTGACGATATCGTCGTAGTTTTCCTCTGCGAGTTCTTTAGTCAGGTAAACGTGCGACGTCGTGTTCCTTCGATCAAGCATGTCCAGCCAAACTTCTTCCTCATGAAGCCAGCCGACACGGAATGCTTCCTTGAAACTCTCACGTGGGGTGTTCGGACTAAACAGGCGTGCCTCCGGGCCGCGTCCGTGAGCTTGCCGGGCAACGGCCAGGTCAGGCTCGCCGCCTCGAACCGCCGGATCGTCAGCCGCACCGTCGAGTGGGGGTGCCCGACCCGCCGCGCAATCTTGCGGCTCGGCAGCCCGGCCGCCTTCATCCCAATCACATCGAGCACATGGCGCATCGCAAGCCTCTCCGTCGGCATCAAGGGTCCCCCTTCGCAGAGCCGAAAGGGATGACCCTATGGGAGCCGGAAGAGGCATCGTCACCCGGGCGACATCATCCCGGAATGGCGGGCGACCTCATCTCGGAGGGTGGACGACTTCAAATCGGAATGGTGGGCGAGATCATCTCGCAACGCTGGGCGACATCGAGGGGAATCCGCACGGATTTGGATCTCTCCGAGATCGGGGGGCGCACGATGGCTCCGCCAAGAATTCGCAAGTTTGGTGCTCTGGCGCTCAAGTCATGCGGGCCGGCCGCTTCCCGCAGACTTGCGACGGCGATGACGGAGCTAAAGAATTGCGCCCCGAAACTGATATCCGCTCTCTTTCTAGTCACCGCTGACGTGCGCTAGCGCACGCGACAGCCCGCGCGTGTTCGCATTGACGGATTTGGGTCGCACAGCAACTCTCATCCCGATGAGTCTAATAGGGTGGCCTATGCGTCGGGACCAGGAACAGAGAAACCGCGGAGAACAGATTATAGACAGTCTGTCCACTTCGAAGGCTTCAGATCTAAGAAAAATACCATTCGCCGAGCGCTTGACCTGTACGATCGACGAAGCGTGCCAAGCGACCGGCTTGGGTCGAACCAAACTCTATGAATTGATAGGGGCGGGACAGCTCGATACCAGAACCGTCGGACGTCGCCGACTCGTGCTTGTGCGCTCACTCCACTCCCTACTCGACGCCAGTTGTTCAAAGGCTGACGGCATCGAAGACGTTTTGTAGCAAACCGATTTTTGGGATGCGGTGTTTGGTCGACCAAGGATGCGAGCTCACCTCAGCACGGTGAGCTCCTTGCAACATTCTCGGCCCGCGCGCGTACAGCTACCAATCCCGTAACCCAGCCTGGCATCTCTTCAAAGCGCGCGAGACCTTTGGTCGCGCCCGACCGCGGTCCAAGTAATGCATGAAGTTCCGGTACGAGCAGATACAATGGTGGGGCGGCTGGTGGGGCGGTAGTCAAAAGATGCAGAATATCAGCAGAAAAAAGTAAGGCGCGACTGGCATCACCACAGTCGCGCCCTACGTCGCCGGCTTATGGGGCAGGGGGGAATAGCCGGCTGTTGAGACGACTCCCAGGCGCGGGAGTCGTTCCAGGCGGCTGCAAAATTTTTTGTGCGGCCTGGCGTGAATTTGGCACACGGTTAAGTGATCTTAACCTCTGGGAAACTCCTGTCCTCTCCTCGCGTTGTTCCCGTGATCGCCATGGGGCGAGGGACCGACAGCCATGCCACAGATTCAAAAGGTATTTTTGGGTGCCGTCGCCATCGCCGCGACGCTTTGCGCCGTTCAGGTCGGCGCCGTTCAGCTTGCCTCCGGCCACGATCTGGCCGAACGCTGGCAGGCTCTCGCCGAGCAGCCGGGCCAGACCTCGGGTCGGAATGTCGCAAGTCATGACGTCAATCGCGCCAGCAAGTCCGACCGGCTCGCCGACCTCAAGCCGGCGGCCGCTCCGACCCGCACCGTCTCGATGCGGCTGAACGATCTGGCCGACACGTCCGTGCTGATCCGGGTCCCCGCGGTGGTCGAGACCGGCAATGCCAAGCCCTCAACCATGCTGTTGAAGCCGGGCCGCAAGCCGACCATCGCGTGTGAGCCGATGGTGAGCTCCCTGACCGAGGTCGCCAAGCTGCTGCAGCCCGGCCGCTGCGTGACCTGATCGGGCCCGTCCCTACCTGCCAAACCGCCCCTCCGCCTGGGGGGCGGCTTTGCACGTCCACTTGATCCCCTATCCCATCGCGTTATATCCCGGGTTTCTCCACTTCCGATTGACCGGGTAAACGCATGACGACGTCCGATACGGCCACGCATACGCAGCCTTTCCAGGCCGAGGTTTCCGAGCTGCTGCACCTGATGGTGCACTCCGTCTATTCGGAGACCGACATCTTCCTGCGCGAGCTGGTCTCCAACGCCTCGGATGCCTGCGACAAGTTGCGCTATGAGGCGATCGCCAATCCGGCCCTGCTGGGTGAGGGCGACGCGCCCAAGATCCGGATCATCCCGAACAAGACGGCAGGGACGCTGACGATCGCCGACAACGGTATCGGCATGGAGCGGCAGGAGCTGATCGATCATCTCGGCACCATCGCCCGCTCCGGCACCAAGGCCTTCGTGTCGAAGCTGAAGGAGGCCAAGGACGGCCTCGGCCTGATCGGCCAGTTCGGCGTCGGCTTCTATTCCGCCTTCATGGTCGCCGACAAGATCGTCGTCGTCAGCCGCCGTGCCGGCGAGAGCGACGTCTGGACCTGGACGTCGTCAGGCGGCTCCGGCTTCGAGATCGCACGCGCGAGCGAGGAGGAGGCGGCGCGTGTGGCGCGCGGCACCGAGATCGTCCTGCACCTGAAGGACGACGCGAAGAAATATCTCGAGACCTACGAGATCGAGCGCATCGTCGGCGCCTATTCCGACAACATCCTCTTCCCGATCGAGCTGGTGCCGGAAGAAGGCGAACCGCGCCAGATCAATTCGGCGAGCGCGCTGTGGCAGCGTTCGAAATCCGAGCTTTCGACGGAAGACTACAAGAAGGCCTACCAGCAGATCGCGTCTGCCTTCGACGATCCCGCGATGACGCTGCATTATCGCGCCGAGGGGCGCTACTCCTATGCCGTGCTGCTGTTCGCGCCGTCGACCAAGCCGTTCGACCTGTTCGAGCCGAACCGCAAGGGCCGCGTCAAGCTCTATGTCCGCCGCGTCTTCATCACCGACGATGCGGATCTCCTGCCGGGCTATCTCCGCTTCATCCGCGGCGTCGTCGACAGCGAAGATCTCCCGCTCAACATCTCGCGCGAGATGCTCCAGAACAACCCGCAGCTGGCGCAGATCCGCAAGGCCGTGGCGACCCGCGTCGTCAACGAGCTCGAAAGCCTCGCCGAGAAGGACGCCGAGAATTTCGCAAAGATCTGGGACGCTTTCGGCGCGGTGCTGAAAGAGGGCATCTACGAAGATTTCGAGCGCCGGGAAAAGCTGCTCGCGCTGTCTCGCTTCACCACCACGACCGGCGAGAAACGCGCGCTCAAGGACATCGTCGCCGATTTCAAGCCGAACCAGACCGAGATCTATTATCTCGTCGGCGACAGCATCGAGCGGCTGAAGTCCAGTCCGCGGCTGGAAGCCGCCGCCGCGCGCGGCATCGAGGTGCTGCTGCTGTCCGATCCGGTCGATGCGTTCTGGACCTCGATGCCGACGGAGTTCGAGGGCAAGCCGCTGAAGTCGCTGAGCCAGGGCGATCTCAATCTCGACCTGATCCCGCGCGTCGACGACAAGGACGAGACGAAGAAGGACGAGCCCGAGGCCGACGAGGCCGCCACCATCGCGGTGATCAAGGCGGCGCTTGGCGAGCGCGTCAGCGACGTCAAGGCCTCGACCCGCCTCACCAGCTCCGCTTCCTGCCTCGTCGCCGACAGCCAGGGTCCAAGCCGCGAGCTCGAGCGCCTGCTGGCGCAGCAGAACCGCGGCATGCGCACCAAGCCGATCCTGGAGATCAATCTGCGCCACCCCATGGTCACGGCGATCACCAAGGCCCAAGCCGGCTCGAACACGGTCGATGACCTCAGCCTGCTCCTGCTCGAACAGGCGCAGATTCTGGATGGCGAGCTGCCGGAAGATCCGGCCGCGTTTGCGGCAAGGCTGAATCGTCTCGTGCTGCAGGGGCTGGGTGGGTAGCGCCACGGCGCGCTCACCTTGCCGTCATTGTCCCCAGGAACAGTCGCCTCGGGCGTAGCGTTGTGTCATAGGAGGCCGTCGGCATCAGATCCGTCGACGCCACCTATTCGAGGAAATGTCCGATGCGCCTCCCTGTCCTGACCCTCACCGCCATCGCAGCGCTTTTCGTCGCGACTTCTGCCAGCGCCCAGCGTTACGACCCGCGTTATCCGGTGTGCATGCACATCTGGTCGGGCGGCCCTCACGGCGGCGCCAGCGACTGGTACGATTGCTCGTTTACATCAATTGAGCAGTGCCGCGCGACGGCATCGGGCCTTTCCGCGATGTGTGACGTCAACCCCTATTACGCCTTCGATCGGCAGCAGCCTCCGGCGCGCAAGCGTCACAAGACGGTGTACTGACGGACTGTGGATGCGATGTCCGGCGGATTGTTCGACCAAGCAATCAATCCGCCTGACGCGTGGAAGAGGTTATTCCTTCCGGATCCCCGACAGCTCCACCACCTTGCGCCAGCGCTCGGTCTCGGCGGTCAGCATGCCGCCGAACTCGCCTGCATTGCCGTGTAGCGGGATCGCGCCGAGCTCGGCGATGCGCGCCTTGATCTCGGCGTCGGACAGCGCCGTGTCGACCTCGCGATTGAGCAGGTCGACGATCTCGCGCGGCGTGTCGTAGGGGGCGCCGACGCCGTAGAACGAGGATGTCTCGTAGCCGGGAAGCGTGCCGGCGATCGGTGGTACCTCAGGCAAGATCTCCGAGCGCTCGCCCGTGGTGACGCCGAGCGCACGCAGCTTGCCGGCGCGCACCAGCTCGAAGGACGAGGTGACGTTGTCGAACATGCCCTGGATCTGGCCGCTCATCACGTCGGTCAGGCCCGGTGCGGAGCCACGGTAGGGCACGTGGGTGAACTGCACGCCGGCCATCGACTTGAACAGCTCGCCGGAGAGATGCAGCGAGGTGCCGATGCCGGACGAGGCGATCGACATCTTGCCGGGATTAGCCTTGGCGTAGGCGATGAAGTCGGCAACGCTCTTGACCGGCAAGTCGTTGTTGACGACCAGCACCAGCGGAATCCGCGCAACGCCGGCGACCGGCGCGATGCCCTTGGCGAAATCATAGGGCAACGCCGGATCGAACGATGCGTTGATCGCATTCGCAGTCGAGGTCAGCAGCAGCGTGTAGCCGTCCGGCGCCGACGTGATCACCGCCTGCGTGCCGATATTGCTGCCGGCACCAGGCTTGTTCTCGACCACGAAGGTCTGGCCGAGCCAGTCGGACAGCCGTTGGCAGATCAGACGTGACAGCACATCGGTGGCGCCGCCCGGTGCATAGGGCACCACCCATTTCACGCTGCGCGAGGGATAGGACGGGTTGCCGATCGCAAAGGCGCGCGGAGTCGCGAGCGTGGCTGCGGCGCAGGCCGCGGTCTGAAGGAAATGTCGCCTGGTGATCATGATGGCCTCCAGTTCATCTCTCGCGGGGCGAGAGGACGCGCGCAGCACGCTCGAATGACTGGCGTTGCTATCGCAAGAATCGCGCCGGGCCGCACGACGTTCCCGTCGGCTTGGTAAAGGATGATCGCAGTTAATCGAGAGCTAACCGAGTTTTACCTTGTCTCTTAACACCTGGGCAGGGCACGCGCGCTAAGCTGCCGGGAACAAGCAGATACCGCCCGAAAGAATGAACGGCATGACCACCGGCGTCATCGAGCAAACGAAAGCCGCGCGCGCGCCTTCGGCTTCAAAGATCTGGCTGAAGGCGATCGAGCTGACGGCGCGGATCGAGACGCTGCCGGGCCGGCTCTTCGCCGACGTCGTCGACGATTGGGCACGTCGCCAGCCCGACCGCGTCGCGCTGGTCACGGACGACGCAAGCCTCGACTATGACGGCCTGTCGAAGCGCATCAATCGCTATGCGCGCTGGGCACTCTCGGTCGGCGTCGCCAAGGGGGATACTGTCGGCCTGATCTTGCCGAACGGCATCGATTATGTCGCGGCCTGGCTCGGCATCAGCCGTGTTGGCGGCGTGGTGGCGCTGATCAACACCAGGCTCGTCGGGCAATCTCTCGCGCATTGCATCGATGTCGCAAAGCCCTCGCACATCATCGTCGCGCATGACCTCTCGGAGACGCTGGAGAGCGCGGCGCCGCACCTGAAGACCGACGCCAAGGTCTGGACCCATGGCGATGCCCGCAGCGAGCGTGCGATCGATGTTGCGCTCGCCGCGCTCGACGACGAGGCGTTGTTGCCGGAGGAGCACGGCGACGTCACCATCGATGACCGCGCGCTGCTGATCTATACCTCCGGCACCACCGGCCTGCCGAAGGCTGCCAGCATCAGCCATCGCCGCATCCTCAACTGGGGTTTTTGGTTCGCCGGCCTCACCGGCGCGACACCGCAGGACCGTCTCTACGATTGCCTGCCGCTGTTCCACTCGGTCGGCGGCATCGTCGCGCCGTGCAGCATGCTCGCGGCTGGTGGTTCGGTGGTGGTCGCCGAAAAATTCTCGGCGTCGAACTTCTGGCCCGACATCGTGCGGCACGACTGCACCCTGTTTCAGTATATCGGCGAGCTCTGCCGCTATCTGCTCAAGGCGCCGCCGTCGGAATACGAAAACCGCCATCGCCTGCGGCTCGTCTGCGGCAATGGCCTGCGCGGCGATATCTGGGAGGATTTCCAGGGCCGTTTCGCCATTCCCCGCATCCTCGAATTCTACGCCGCGACCGAAGGCAATTTCTCGCTGTTCAACGTCGAGGGGCAGCCGGGCGCCATCGGCCGCATCCCGCCGCTGCTCGCGCATCGCTTTCCCGCCGGTCTCGTCAAGCTCGATCCCGACAGCGGCGCGCCGCTGCGCAATGACGAAGGCTTTTGCTTGGCCTGTGCCCGCGGTGAGCCGGGCGAGGCCATCGGTCGCATCGGCAGGGCGGACGAGGGCGGTGGCCGCTTCGAGGGCTATACCGACGCGGGCGAGACCGAGAAGAAGATTTTGCGCAACGTCTTTGCCAAGGGCGATGCCTGGTTCCGCACCGGCGATCTGATGCAGCTCGACGACAAGGGCTTCTTTCATTTCGTCGATCGTATCGGCGATACCTTCCGGTGGAAGGGCGAGAACGTCGCGACCTCCGAGGTCAACGACGCCGTGCGCGATTTCACCGGCGTGGTCGATGCCACCACCTATGGCGTCAGCATTCCCGGTGCCGATGGCCGCGCCGGCATGAGCGCGATCGTCGTGAACGAGGGCTTTGACATCGCCGCGCTGTCTGCGCATCTCGCGCAGCGGCTGCCGGCCTATGCCCGCCCGGTCTTCATCCGCATCTCGCGCGAGCTCGATGCGACCGAGACATTCAAGCAGAAGAAGGGGGAGCTCGCGCGCGAGGGCTTTGATCCAGGCGCGGTGACGGATCCGCTGTTCATGCTGGAGCCGAAATCCGGCGCTTATGTTGCGCTGGATGGGAAGACGTATGCGCAGGTCGTGGACGGTACGATCCGGCTGTAACGGAAGCAAAATCGCGAGATAGGTCCAATTTTATCTGAATTGTCCAAGAGGCCATTTACTTCTGTCCGGTAAACCCACGGGCAAGGGGAGGCGGTCATCGAGAGCCGCCGCAAGAAACACGATCGATTAACTAAAGTCAGAGGCGAGCCAGCCATGTCGGTACGATCCAAGGTCATTGAAGCGATCCAGCAGATCGCAAAAGAGCAGCACGTCACGCTTCCCGCACTTTCGGACGATCTGTCCCTGCACGAGACGGGCTTTGACTCGCTCGCTTTCGCGATCCTGGTCGCGCGTCTCGAGGACGAGACCGGCGTCGATCCCTTCACCATTTCCGAGGACGCAGCGTTCCCCGCCACCGTGGGTGATTTCGTGCGGGCCTACGAAAATGTCCCCGCGTGAGATCTTCGCGCTCCGTGATCATCTCGGCGCGGAGCTGAAAGGGCGGACACTGTCGGATGCGCACGATGTCGTGTCGCTGACCGACATCCTGTCGCAGACGGTCCTCGGTGGCCGCCTGCGCGAGCTGTCCGGCCGCGCGGTCCTCCTGAAACTGTCGGACCAGCTCCGCTCGGGCCTCGCCATGATCGAGCTCGACGGCATCGCCCGTCGCATGCTGCTATGCCCGCCGGATCTCAATCCTGCGCATCTGGACGCGCTCATCGCCGATGCCGGCATCGATGCTGTCGTCACCGACGAGCCCGATCGCTGGGCCGCGACCGGCGTGTCGCTGGTCGTTATCGCCCGATTGCCGCTTCAAGCCACGGCGCCTGCGCAGACCGAGCGTGCGACCGAATGGCTGATGCTGACCTCGGGCACATCGGGCGTGCCCAAAATCGTCGGCCACACGCTGGAAGCGCTCACCGGCGCCATCGTCGCCGAAGGCCCCGCCAAGGGCCCGGCTCCGGTCTGGGCCACCTTCTACGACATCCGCCGCTATGGCGGCCTGCAGATCTTCCTCCGCGCCGTCCTCTCCGGCGGCTCGATGGTGCTGTCGGATCCGCACGAGGCGCTCGCCGATCACGTCGCACGGCTGAACGCGCGCGGGGTCTCGCACATCTCCGGCACGCCCTCGCACTGGCGCAAGCTTCTGATGAGCGGCTCGGCCGCGCAGTTCGCGCCCGGCTATGTCCGCCTCTCCGGCGAGATCGCCGACCAGGCGGTGCTCGACGGCCTCAAGGCGGCATTCCCCAATTCCTCCGTCGGTCATGCCTATGCCTCGACCGAGGCCGGCGTCGGCTTCGCCGTCAATGACGGGCTCGAGGGTTTTCCGGCGAACTATCTCGGCAACCGTAACGGCGTCGAGATGAAGGTCGTCGACGGCTCGCTGCGCATCCGCTCGACGCGGACGGCACACGCTTACATCGGCCGCAACGCGGCTGCGCTCACCGATGGCGACGGTTTCGTCGACAGTGGCGATATCGTCGAATTGCGTGGCGACCGCTATTATTTCGTCGGCCGCCGCGGCGGCATCATCAATATCGGCGGGCTGAAAGTTCATCCCGAGGAGATCGAGGCGGCCATCAACCGTCATCCCGACGTGCGGATGTCGCGGGCGAAATCTCGGCGCAGTCCGATCACGGGCGGCATCGTCGTCGCCGACGTGATTCTCGCCGATGGGACCGACCAGGCGCGCGCGAAGGACATTCGCGACCAGATCCTGGACCAGTGCCGCGCGCAGCTGGCGTCCCACAAGGTGCCGGCGGTGATCCGCTTCGTCGAGGCGCTCGACGTCACCCCGGCCGGCAAACTGGCGCGCACCGATGCATAATGTTCTCGTCACCGGCGGCAGCCGCGGCATTGGCCTTTCGATCGGCAAGCGGCTGGTCAGCGCCGGCTACAATGTGATCGCGGCCGCGCGGCGCGAGAGCGACGAGCTCAAGGCCGCGATCGCCGTCTCCGAGGGCCGCCTGCATTTCCGCGCCTGCGACCTCGCCGTGATCGATGCGATTCCGGCCTTTGCGAAACTGGTGCGCGACGAGTTCGGCCCGACCTACGGCCTCATCAACAATGCCGGCCTCGGCACCGAGGGCCTGCTCGCAACCATGCACAATTCGGAGATCGAGTCGCTGGTACAGCTCAACGTGCTGTCGCCGATCATCCTCACCAAATATGTCGCGCGCCAGATGATGGCGGATGGCGCCGGCCGCATCATCAACATCTCCTCGATCATTGCGACGACCGGCTACAACGGCTTGTCCGTTTACGGCGCGACCAAGGCCGCCGCGACCGGCTTCACCCGCTCGCTCGCGCGCGAGGTCGGCAAGCTCGGCATCACCGTGAACGCGATCGCGCCCGGCTTCATCGATACCGAACTCACGCACAATCTCTCCGACGAAAGCCGCAAACGCATCGCCGGCCGCAGCGCACTGCGCCGCCTGCCGGAGACCGACGACGTCGCGCGCATGGTAGAGTATCTGCTCGGCGAGGGCGGCCGTAACGTGACCGGCACCGTGTTCACGATCGACGCCGGGAATACGGCCTGACACGGAACTCGGTCGGCCCAATCGGGTTGATCCGGCGCAATGACATTGAGCCGGATTTGGTCGTAAGATGCCTCGTGCTCGATTGGGTTACGTCAATCGAACTGCCCTAAACGACAGGGAGCAGTCCATGGTCACGCCAACCGTTGCGAGTCACGGTCAAACGTCTGCAGAGCCATCGCCCGCGAAGCTGGACGATACCCGCTGCCCGCCGATGTCGCATCAAAACTCCGGCAGCCACGGCTACGAAATGTATCCGCAGCAATTCGTGCGGCTGATCGGCTGTCATGACGTGCCGGCATCGGCCCTGCGCAAGCGCCAGGACGAGAAGCTGCATTAGCGCGCGTCGGCGCTCACGTCTGATGTTTCGGCAAATCAATCCGCGCGTGCGAGAATTCCGGCGGCCCTTCGGTCAGGCGGCGAATGCGGCGCTCGCGTTCGTCCGCGGGCAGAGCGGGATCGAGCAGGCTCTCGATCTCGTTCACCGCGATTTCCTCGATTCTCGTCGCATCCGACGTGATCGTGTGCGCCGATGACGGCGCCGCGGGCGCAATCCTGAGACCGAAATTGACCAGCTTGCAGATCGCTTCCGAGCGCGACAGGTGATGGTCCCGCGCCCAGGCATCCACGGCCGCGGTGAGCCATTCCGGCAGTTTGACCGCACTGATGATGTCGGACACCTCGATGATCCCGTGAAAGCTTCTGGGGCGGTCCGACCGTAGCGTCATCCCCGGCGGGCTGTTTGATGCCGATCAATGACGACGTGCGGCATTGCGGCGCGGAGCGAGCTTGTTGTCCGGCGCCATTTCGGCCAATGATCGGGGCATCGAAGGGGGCGCGAACCCCGATCGATCCTGCCACGTATCTCGTTCGGACGCTTCCCAACCATCCGGCATCATCCGATGATCCCAGGCGACTCCTTTTACGGCAGCATCCCTGTCTTCCGCGGCTTCACCAGCCTGATGGAGCCAAAGCTCTATTCGCCGCTGCCGGAGGACTGGAGCATCGGCGTCGCCGACATCGTCGATTCCACCAAGGCGATTGCGGCGCAGCGCTACAAGGCGGTCAACATGGCTGGCGCTGCCGTGATCGCCGCGGTGACGAATGCGCTCGAGGGACGCGAATTTCCTTTCGTGTTCGGCGGCGACGGCGCCAGTTTTGCGGTCGCGCCGGACGACCTCGATGCGGCGCGCGAAGCTTTGGCTGCGACGGCGACCTGGGTGCGGGAAGACCTCGATCTCAAGATGCGTGTGGCGCTCGTGCCGGTGAGCGCCATCCGTGCGAAGGGTCTCGACGTGCGCGTCGCGCGCTTCGGTCCGTCGGCCAATTTGTCCTATGCGATGTTCTCCGGCGGCGGGCTCGCCTTCGCCGACGCCGCGATGAAGCGCGGCGAGTTCGCCGTCGCCGAGGCGCCCGCAGGTGCGCAGCCCGATCTCTCCGGCCTGTCCTGCCGCTTCGAGGTGATACCGGCCTCGCGCGGGCTGATCCTGTCGGTGCTGGTGATGCCGGCTGCTGGCGTCGACGCGCAGGCCTTCCGCAAGGTGATCGAGGACATCATCCATCTCGTCGAGCGCAGTCCGGAGTCCGGGCGTCCCGTGCCGCCGCAGGGGCCACCGCTGAAATGGCCGCCGCAGGGCCTGGATTACGAGGCGCGGGCGATCCGCGGCGGGTCATTGCTCAAGCGTCGCGCCGGCCTGCTCGCCTACACGTTTTTCGCTTATGTCCTGATGCGCTTCGACATCAAGGTCGGCGGCTTCCTGCCGAAGGTCTACAAGCGCCAGGTGGTCGAGAATTCCGACTTCCGCAAATATGACGACGGACTGCGCATGATCCTCGACTGCACGCCGGAGCTCGAGCGGGCGCTGAGCGATCGTCTCGCGATCGCCGCGCGCGACGGCGTCGTGCGCTACGGCCTCTACCAGCAGGATGCCGCGATGATGACCTGCTTCACGCCCTCGGCGCTGCGCAGCGACCACGTCCACTTCATCGACGGCGCGCGGGGCGGCTACGCCTCGGCGGCGACGGCGCTGAAGGCGATGATGGCGGCCGCGACCTAGCGACCTGCTCGCGTCCAGGTTTCGCCGCCGCAGAGCGCGCCGACGCAGCCTTCGACGCGCAGCGTCTCTGCGCCCGTCACGGAGACGCTGCTCGCATAGGTGCTGCCGTCATCGGCATTGTAGATCTGGCCCGACCATTTGTTCGGACCGGACGGCTGCATGCCGGCGAACAGCGGCAGTCCGATCATCGGGCGCCTGGCGAGTGCGGGATTGGGATTCTTGCTGTCGGTCGCGGGCTGGCCGGTCGCGGTGTCGGTGGGCTCGCGCAGCCAGACGATGACGCCGCAGATGCCGCCGGCGCATTTGCTGATTTTTACGCGCGCATCGCCGGCCTGGGTGAGCCAGGTCCCGCTCGCGTCCGCGCTCTGCGCATGCGCAGCCGTTGCGCCGGACAGCGCAGCGAGGAGGACGGTGAAGATGGCGAATCTGCGGGACATGGAAAGGCCTCGGAATGGAGGGCGTCTCCATAGCAGCAAATCAGGATCGTGCAACGCCTGATGGAATCACATTGCTGCGTTCATTTGCCCCAGAGAGCGTCTCACCAGGGCAGGCCGCAGAGGTCGATGGTGCCGAGCGTCGGCGCACGGACGATGTTGAACACATAGGGCGCCGTATGCGTGAAGCGGATCCGCCCCTCCGGCTGCTCGCAATAGACCTCGCCCTTGAAGGACAGCCAGCTGCGCGCCTCGTAGAACGCGGCATTGTGCGGCTCGCAGAACAGGATCGCGAAGCGCACCGCCTCGTTGGCACGCATCGTATGCACCGCCGCGTCGATTGCCATGGTGGCATAGCCGCGGCCCCGGCGATCCTCGCGCGTGCAGACGCCGCCGATGCCGCCGACATGCACCTTCTGTCCATTCCAGGTGACGGTGCGGAAATAGATGCCGACATGGCAGACGAGGCCGTCCTCGGGAGTCTCGATCAGCACGCGGAGATCGGGATTCGCCCATTTGATATGGCCCCAAGGCAGCTTCTCCACCACCTCGCGCGGATAGACTGCCTTGAAAAGCGGCTCGGCGATCGGCCACGCGGCGTCGCCGTTCAAAATGTCGATTTCGATGCTCATGGCTTTCGCAGCTCTGCTCCGTGACGCATTCGTTCTGCCATAAGCGCTTCAAAGGCAATGATATTTTTCTGGGATCTGAAAGCTGTGCAATCGGGCCATGCCGTCGCAATCGCGCCTTTTCGCAAATTGGCGGTATTTAACGGCGCAGGAACCTTCTATAAGGGGTGACCGTTAGAACACGTTCCCCACCCAGTTGCGGACAAGAACCCATGACATTCACGCTGCCCCCACTCCCTTACGCCTATGACGCCCTCGGCCAGTTCATGTCGAAGGAGACGCTGGAATTCCACCACGACAAGCATCATCAGGCCTACGTCACCAACGGCAACAACGCGCTCAAGGGCACCGAATGGGAAGGCAAGTCCCTTGAAGAGATCGTCAAGGGCTCGTTCGGCAAGAACCCCGCGGTGTTCAACAACGCCGGCCAGCACTACAACCACATCCACTTCTGGAGCTGGATGAAGCCCAATGGCGGCGGCACCAAGCTGCCGGGCAAGCTCGAGAAGAAGATCAACGAGGACCTCGGCGGCTTCGAGAAGTTCAAGACGGACTTCCAGGCGGCCGGCGTCGGCCAGTTCGGCTCCGGCTGGGCCTGGCTCCAGGTCAAGAACGGCAAGCTCGAAATCGCCAAGACCCCGAACGGCGAGAATCCGTTGGTGCACGGCGCGACCCCGATCCTCGGCGTCGACGTCTGGGAGCACTCCTACTACATCGACTATCGCAACCGTCGTCCCGACTATCTCAAGGCGTTCGTCGAGAACCTCGTGAACTGGGAATACGTCGAGTCCCTGTTCGACAAGGCGTAAGTCTTACACCGTCAGAAACGAAAGGCGGTCGCTCACGCGGCCGCCTTTTTGCTGTGCGGAATTGACTGATGAGCCAGTCCTGCGCGGTGCGCGCACGGGTCTGTCATCGTTCCGTTTGCATCGCCTCGACGGCGCCCTTAATCAGGAGAGGCATCACCCTCGAGCCGACCCAGCCCGTTGTCAGATTCTTCCCCGAAAAGTCCTGCGCCTGCCGAGGACGCTGAGTCCGAGCCGCGGCCGGGGCGTGTCCGCAAGCCGATCGGCTGGTCGACGATCATCATCGCAGCGCTGGTGGCAGTGAGTGCAGCGCTGGTCTGGCGGCGCGACGGCGCCGATGGCGTTCTCGACATTCTCACCCACGACCTCTCGCTGTTCGGCGGCATCCTGCCGCGCGTACTGGCGGGCTGCCTGCTCGGCGCCTTCATCTCGGAAATCCTGCCGCACGAAAAAGTCTCGCGCTCGCTTGGGCCTAAATCCGGCCTGATGGGCCTTCTGATCGGCACCGCCTTCGGTGCGATCCTGCCCGGCGGTCCCTTCACCGCCTATCCCGTGGCGAGCGCGCTGCTCGCGGTCGGCGCCGATTTCGGCGCCACCATCGCCATGGTCGTGAGCTGGACCTTGATCGGCTACGGCCGCGCAGTCGCCTGGGAAATCCCGATCATGGGCACCGACTTCACGCTGTGGCGGATCCTGATCTCGCTGCCGCTGCCGGTGCTCGCCGGCGCGCTCGGCCGCTTCGTCTACGTCCGGGTCTATCCGAAGCGCGACAGCGACGAGGAGGCGGCGTGAGCGCGGCGCTCCTCATCGATATCCTGCTGTGGGGCTCGGTGTTCGGCGTCGGCCTGATCGCCTTCCGTCGCGGCCCTCCGGTGTTCAAGGCCTCGCTGCGCGAAGGCTCGATGGATTTCATCAACATCGTGCCGCGGATCGCGCTCGGCGTGATCGGCTCCGGCTATATCGCCGCCATCATCCCGCAGGAGGTGATCACCGGCTGGCTCGGGCCGGACAGCGGCTGGCTCGGGGTTGCGACCGCCGTGGTCGCCGGCGCCGCCACGCCTGGCGGCCCCGTGATCGGCTTTTCGATTGGCACGGTGGCGCTGAAGTCGGGCGGCGGGGTGCCCCAGGTGGTCGCCTATGTCGTGGCCTGGGCCCTGTTCGCCTTCCAGCGGGTGATTTTGTGGGAAATCCCGTTCATGCCGGCCCGTTTCGTCTGGTTCCGCTGCGCGGTCTCGGTGCCGTTCCCGTTCCTGGCGGCCGCCATCGCGATGGTGATCGGCAAGCCCTGAGCCGGCCGTGGACAGGGGTAATGTTATAATATAACGTCTTGGGCATGGTTCCCGCCGCGTCCCACGCCCATCATCACGACCATGCCCACGGTCATTCGCCTGGCCACTCCCACGGCCATTCCCATGATGATGACCACGGGCATTCGCATGGGCACGACCACACCCACGCCCATGTCCATGACGCGGCCTCGCCGCACCCGGCCCAGGAGGCGCCCTGGTCGATCCTGCGTATGACCATGGCCGGCCGCCTGTCGGCCGCCGTCGCCGTCTGCGCCGTGCTCTGGGGCGTCGTCTTTCTGGCGATGAGGTGACCATGGCGGCCATACACTTTCACAACGTGACGCTCGGCTATGACCGCCATCCGGCCGTGCACCATCTCAACGGCGAGGTCGCGCCCGGCGCGCTGGTCGCCGTGATCGGTCCCAACGGCGCCGGCAAGTCGACGCTGCTGCGCGGCATCGTCGGCATCCTCCGGCCGCTCGACGGCAGCATCCATCTCGGCGGCTTGGATAGCCGCGACATCGCCTATCTGCCGCAGAGCGCGGACATCGACCGCAGCTTTCCGATCTCGGTGTTCGATTTCGTCGGCACCGGGCTGTGGCGCGGGACGGGTCTGTTCGGCGGCATCGGCAAGGCCGCGCGCGAAAAGATTCTTCGCGCGATTGCGTCGGTGGGGCTCAACGGTTTCGAGAACCGTCCGATCGGCACGCTCTCGGGCGGGCAGATGCAGCGCGTGCTGTTCGCGCGTGTGCTGCTCCAGGATGCGCGCCTGATCGTTCTCGACGAACCCTTCAACGCCATCGACAGCAAGACCACGGCCGACCTGCTTGCGCTGGTGAAACACTGGCATGGCGAGGGCCGCACCGTGCTCGCCGCGCTGCACGACATGGAGATGGTGCGCACCCATTTCAGCGAGACGCTGGTGCTGGCCCGCGGCCCCGTGGCCTGGGGGCCGACGGCGGAGGTGCTGACGCCGGAAAACCTGCTGGTTGCGATGCGGATGTGCGAAGCCTTCGACGACAGCGCCACCGCCTGTGCCGAGGACGGGCGCTCGCGGGCGGCGTGATAGCAGATGATTTATGACGCGCTGATCGGCCCATTCACCGAGTTTGAATTCATGCGGCGGGCGCTTGCCGCGGTGATCGCGCTCTCGCTGGCGGGCGCCCCGATCGGCGTGTTCCTGATGTTGCGGCGGATGAGCCTCGTCGGTGACGCCATGGCGCACGCAATTCTGCCGGGCGCCGCCGTCGGCTTCCTGCTGTCCGGCCTCAATCTGTTCGCGATGACGGCCGGCGGGTTGATCGCCGGCTTTGCGGTCGCGATTCTCGCCGGCGTGGTCGCGCGCTCGACGGGGTTGAAGGAGGATGCCTCGCTTGCGACCTTCTATCTGGCTTCGCTGGCGCTCGGCGTCACCATCGTCTCGATCAAGGGCACCAATATCGATCTCTTGCATGTGCTGTTCGGCAACATCCTCGCGATGGACGATCAGACGCTGCTGGTGGTCGCCTTCAACGCCACGGTCACGCTGCTGGTGCTCGCAGTGATCTACCGGCCGCTGGTGATCGAGAGCGTCGATCCCTTGTTCTTGCGCACGGTCAGCCGCGCCGGCGGCCCCGCGCATCTCGCCTTCCTCGCGCTCGTCGTCATCAACCTCGTCAACGGCTTTCAGGCGCTCGGCACTCTGCTCGCGGTGGGATTGATGATCCTGCCGGCCGGCATCGCGCGGTTCTGGTCGCGCGATCTGACGGTGATGATCTGCATCGCGGTCGTCGCTGCCGCCGTCTCGGGCTATGCCGGCCTCGTGCTGTCATTCCAGACCCGCGTGCCCTCCGGCCCTGCGATCATCCTCGTGGCGACGGTGTTCTACATCGTCTCCGTCCTGTTCGGCCGCGTCGGTGGTATCGTCCGGCAGCTGTTTCCCGGCCGGCATCTGGAAGCATGACGATGCGCTTCCTTCTGCTTTTTGTGCTGCTGATCGCGTCGCCGCTGCATGCCGCCGAGCGGCTCAATATCGTTGCGAGCTTCTCGATCCTCGGCGATTTCGTCCGCACCATCGGCGGCGACCGGGTCAACGTGACCACGCTGGTCGGTCCCGACAGCGACGTCCATGTCTACACGCCGGCCCCGAGCGATGCGAAGCGGATCGCGGATGCAAAACTCGTCATCGTCAACGGGCTCGGCCTCGAGGGCTGGCTGCCGCGGCTGGTTCAATCCGCAGGCAGCAAGGCGACGATCGTGACCGCGAGCGCCGGCATCGCGCCTTTGAAGCTCGGCTCGGCCGCAGACCCCCATGCCTGGCAATCCGTGCCCAACGCCAAGGTCTATGTGACCGACATCGCCAACGCGCTGGTCGCGGCCGACCCCGACGATGCCGAACTCTTCCGCACGCAGGCAAAGGCCTATCTGGACAAGCTCGAAGCGCTCGACCGGGAGGTCCGCGAGGCCGTGGCCAAAATCCCACCCGAGCGGCGCAAGATCATCTCGACCCACGATGCCTTCGGCTATTTCGCCGCCGAATATGGCGTCCAGTTCGTGGCCCCCCTCGGCGTTTCCACCGAAACCGAGCCCAGCGCGCGGGACATCGCCGCCATCATCGGCCAGGTCAAGGCCGCGAGGATCCCGGCGGTTTTCCTGGAAAATATCAGCGACGACCGCCTGATCCGGCGGATCGCAGCCGAGACCGGCGCAAAGGTCGGCGGGACCCTGATTTCGGACGGTTTGACCGGCGAAAAGGGGCCTGCACCCACTTACATTGACATGGTCAGGCACAATATAAAGGCCCTGACCAGCGCGCTTGACCATTAGGGCAGGGGGCCACCCCGTCGCCTCGCGTCGCGCGGCAAGCCGACCCCGGAGTTCTTATGTCTGAAGCGACCGCGTCCAAAATTCCCGTGACCGTCCTGACCGGCTATCTCGGTGCCGGCAAGACCACGCTGTTGAACCGCATCCTGTCGGAAAACCACGGCAAGAAATACGCCGTCATCGTCAACGAATTCGGCGAGATCGGCATCGACAACGACCTCATCATCGGCGCCGATGAGGAAGTGTTCGAGATGAACAACGGCTGCATCTGCTGCACCGTGCGCGGCGACCTCGTCCGCATCATGGACGGTCTGATGAAGCGCAAGGGCAAGTTCGACGCCATCATCGTCGAGACCACCGGCCTTGCCGATCCGGCGCCGGTCGCCCAGACCTTCTTCGTCGACGAGGACGTGCAGAAGAACGCGCGGCTCGACGCGGTGGTCACTGTTGCCGACGCCAAATGGCTGGCCGACCGGCTCAAGGATGCACCCGAGGCCAAGAACCAGATCGCCTTCGCCGACGTCATCGTGCTGAACAAGACCGATCTCGTCACCAAGCCCGAGCTTGCCGAGGTCGAAGCCCGCATCCGCGGCATCAACCCCTATGCCAAGCTGCATCGCACTGAGCGCTGCTCGGTCGCACTGGCCGACGTGCTCGATCGCGGCGCGTTCGACCTCGACCGCATCCTCGACATCGAGCCTGATTTCCTCGAGGTCGACGATCATGATCACGAGCATGACCACCATCACGGCCACGACCATCATCACCACCATGATCACGGCCACGGCCTGAAGCACTATCATGACGAGGACATGCAATCGCTGTCGCTCAAGACCGACAAGCCGCTCGATCCGAACGTGTTCATGCCCTGGCTCCAGAACCTGGTGCAGGTCGAAGGCGGTAAGATCCTGCGCTCCAAGGGCATCCTCGCCTTCCACGACGATGATGACCGCTACGTGTTCCAGGGCGTTCACATGATGCTGGAGGGCAACCACCAGCGGAAATGGAAGGACGGCGAGCCGCGCGAGAGCCGCCTCGTCTTCATCGGCCGCGAATTGCCGGAAAAGGCCATTCGCGAGGGCTTTGAGAGCTGCATCGTCTCGTGATGAAAGAGTTTACGCCGGCCCCCGATTCCGCCTCGATCGTCTCCGTCACCGATCGCGTCAAGCCCGTGACGCTCGGCATCGGCGTGACCTCGGTGCATTTCCTTGGCCCCCGCGCCGCCTTCGTCGGCGGGGAGGAAAACGTCGCATTCGTCGACGCCAAGGGCGAGATCACGACGGTTGCCGTGCATAGTGGCGGCATTCTCTCGACCGCCTCGGACGGCAAGCGCCTCGTGATGGGCGGCGATGACGGCAAGGTCGTCTCGCTCGATGCCAAGGGCGAGGTGACGCTGCTCGCCACCGATCCGAAGCGGCGCTGGATCGACGCGGTGGCGGTGCATCCGGATGGCGCCTACGCCTGGTCGGCCGGCAAGACCGCGACCGTCAAGAGCGGCAAGGCCGAGGAAAAATCGCTCGAGGTGCCCTCGACCGTCGGCGGGCTCGCGTTCGCACCGAAGGGCCTGCGGCTCGCGATCGCGCATTACAACGGCGCGACGCTGTGGTTTCCCAACATGGAAGGGTCGGCCGAATTCCTGCCCTGGGCCGGCTCGCATCTCGGCGTCACCTTCAGCCCGGACAACAAATTCCTGGTCACCACCATGCACGAGGCGGCGCTGCACGGCTGGCGGCTCGCCGACAACAGGCACATGCGCATGACCGGCTATCCCGGCCGTGTCCGCTCGATGTCCTGGAGCGTGGGCGGCAAGGGCTTGGCGACCTCGGGTGCCGACACCGTCATCATCTGGCCGTTCGCCAGCAAGGACGGCCCGATGGGCAAGGAGCCCGCGATGCTCGCGCCACTGCAGGCGCGCGTGTCGGTCGTCGCCTGCCATCCGAAGAACGACATCCTCGCCGCCGGCTACAGTGACGGCACCGTGCTGATGGTGCGGCTGGAGGACGGCGCGGAGATCCTGGTCCGCCGCAACGGCACCCCGCCGGTGGCCGGGCTCGCCTGGAACGCCAAGGGCACGCTGCTGGCCTTCGCCGACGAAAATGGGGACGGCGGTCTGCTGGAGCTTTGATCTGTCATCGTTCCGGCCGTATAGGGAATCATGCGGTTCCTGACGACCTTCCAGATCGCCGATTTCGCCGACACGCTGGTCAGCCTGTTCACAGCCTTCGTGCTGGGCACGCTGATCGGCGCCGAGCGTCAATATCGGCAACGTACTGCCGGCCTGCGCACCAATGTGCTGGTCGCGGTCGGCGCTGCGGCCTTCGTCGATCTCGCCATGCATCTGGACGGCGCCGACGGTGCGGTGCGGGTGATCGCCTATGTCGTCTCCGGCATCGGCTTCCTGGGCGCCGGCGTCATCATGAAGCAGGGTATGGACGTGCGCGGGCTCAACACCGCGGCGACGCTGTGGGCCTCGGCCGCCGTGGGGTCCTGCGCCGGGGCCGACATGGTCGCGCAGGCGGCGGCGCTGACCGTGTTCGTGATCGCCGGCAACACGATGCTGCGCCCGCTGGTCAACGCCATCAACCGCATCCCGCTGGATGTGAAGGCGCTGGAGGCGACCTATTACTTCAAGCTTGCGGTCACCACCGAAGCCTTGCCCGACATGCGCGACCGTCTCGTCGACAAGCTCGAGGCCGCGAAATATCCGGTGGCCGATGTCGACGTGGTTGAGATCGGTGACGACATTCTGGAGATCGTCGCCAAGCTGGTGGCGACCGCGGTCGATCCGAACGAGCTGAACGCGGTGGCGACCGACCTCCAGCATGCGTCCGGCGTGCGCCATGCCACCTGGGAAGTCAGCACCACGGAGTAGGCGGCCTTTTGGCGCGCAAGCGAGCGGTTCCCGCCCGGCCGGGCACGGAACCGCAGCCGGGCCATTTCGTTGATCCCGCGGACAAAGGCGGTGATCGACATGCCCGGCCAAGATGACAAGCGCAGATTGAAGCTCGATTTGACGATTGCCTGCTCGCTATTCGCAGCAGGCGTCGTGGTGTCAGTGATGTCACTCGCCCAAATCCGCGCCCAGAGCCGGATGGAGTTGGCCCAGGCGACGCAGCCGCTTCAGGGCACGCCGTCCAACGATCAGAACAAGTTGCCGGCCGAGGCCAAACCCGGCGGCGATCGGCCGACCACGCCGGCGCCGGAGCCCGCGCGCCCCGATCCGCAGACGCAAGGTGCGGCGGGAGCCGCCAAACCGGCATTGCCGCCGGCTCCGGCCGAGAAGGTCGCGCCGCCGCTTGAGAAGAAATAGCCTCGACGGCCGCGCGTCTTGACGCGTATTTGACTGCCGATGCCGCTTCAACGATCTCGCCTCGGCGTGCAGGGCGTCCCATAATCCGTCGAACCAACGACAGATGGGGCCTTCCATGAAGATCGAGGACGTCCGCCGTACCGCTTACTCGATGCCGCTCACCAACCCGTCGTTCCCGCCAGGGCCATATCGCTTTTTCAACCGCGAATATTTCATCATCACCTACAGGACCGATCCCGACGCCCTTGCCGCCATCGTGCCGGAGCCGCTCGAGGTGGCGGAGCCGGTGGTGAAATACGAATTCATCCGTATGCCCGACTCCACCGGCTTCGGTGACTACACCGAGACCGGGCAGGTGATCCCGGTCCGTTTCAAAGGTGAGCTGGGCGCTTACACCCACGCGATGTATCTCGACGACGAAGGTCCGATCGCCGGCGGCCGCGAGCTGTGGGGCTTTCCGAAGAAGCTGGCACGGCCGAAGATCGAGGTCGAGAGCGACGTGCTGGTCGGCTCGCTGCATTATGGTTCGGTGCTCTGTGCCTCAGCGACCATGGGCTACAAGCACCGCAAGGTCGACCTTGACGCGGTGCTGCAGCCGATGAAGGCACCGAACTTCATCCTGAAGATCATCCCGCATGTCGACGGTAGCCCTCGGATCTGCGAGCTGGTGCGCTTCCATCTCGAGGACATCACACTGAAGGAAGCCTGGACCGGTCCCGCCGCACTCGGCCTGTTTCCTCACGCGCTCTGCGACGTCGCCCGCCTGCCGGTGCGCGAAGTGATCTCGGCGTTGCACTTCAAGGCGGACCTGACGCTCGGGCTCGGCAGCGTGGCGTTCGATTACATGGCCAAGTAACCTGGCGAAGTAACGAGGCGAGACCGGCCGCGAAACGAAAATGCCCGGCGCGAAGCCGGGCATCATGATCGATCAGGCCTCGTGCGCGATCACCGCACCAGAATATTCCGGAACTGCCAGGGATCGCTGGTGTCGATGTCTTCCGGGAACAGTCCCGGACGATCCGTCAGCGGCGTCCAGTCGGTGTAGAAACCCTTCACCGGGCCGAGATACGGCAGCTGGATTTCCAGCAGGCGATCGAAATCCATCTCGTCGGCTTCGACGATGCCTTCCCTGGGGTTTTCCAGCGCCCACACCATGCCGCCGAGCACGGCGGAGGTCACCTGCAGGGCGGTGGCGTTCTGATAGGGCGCGAGCGCGCGGGTCTCTTCGATCGAGAGCTGCGAGCCGTACCAATAGGCGTTGTTGTCGTGGCCGAACAGCAGCACGCCGAGCTCGTCGATGCCGTCGACGATCTCGTCCTCCTCGAGGATGTGGTGCTTCTCCTGCATCTTGGCGGCGCGGCCGAACATTTCGTGCAGCGACAGCACGGCGTCGTCGGCCGGGTGATAGGCATAGTGGCAGGTCGGCCGATAGATCGCCTTGCCCGATGCGTCACGCACCGTGAAGTAATCGGAGATCGAGATCGACTCGTTGTGGGTGACGAGGAAGCCGTATTGCGCGCCGCGGGTCGGACACCAGGTGCGCACGCGCGTGTTGGCGCCGGGCTGCATCAGATAGATGGCCGCGCCGCAGCCGGCTTCGTGGGTGCGCGCATTCTCGGGCATCCATTTCTCGTGGGTGCCCCAGCCGAGCTCGGACGGCTGCACGCCTTCGGAGAGGAAACCTTCCACCGACCAGGTGTTGACGAAGACGTCCGGCTCCTTCGGTGTCTTGGAGCGCTGGGTGTCGCGTTCGGCGATGTGGATACCCTTGATACCGGCCTGCCGCATCAGGTCAGCCCATTCTGCCTTGGTCTTCGGCTTGGGGGCATTGAGCTTCAGGTCGGCCGCGACGTTGAGCAGTGCCTGCTTGACGAAGAAGGAGACCATGCCGGGATTGGCGCCGCAGCAGGACACAGCCGTGGTCGAGCCCGCCGGGCGCGCCTTCTTGGCGGCCAGCGTCACTTCGCGAAGTGCATAATTGGAGCGCGCTTCCGGGCCCTTGGTCGAATCGAAATAGAAGCCGAGCCAGGGCTCGTTGACGGTGTCGATATAGAGCGCGCCGAGCTCGTTGCAGAGCTCCATGATGTCGGTCGAGCCGGTGTCGACCGAGAGATTGACGCAAAAGCCCTGGCCGCCGCCTTCGGTCAGCAGCGGGGTCAGCAATTCGCGGTAATTGTCCCTGGTCACGGCCTTCTGGATGAAGCGCACATTCTGCTTCTCGCAATGCGCCTTGCGGCCCTCGTCCTTGGGGTCGATCACGGTGACGCGGGACTTGTCGTAATCGAGATGCCGCTCGATCATCGGCAGCGTGCCTTTGCCGATGGAGCCGAAGCCGACCATGACGATGGGACCGGTGATCTTCGCGTAGATCTGCGAGGGGTGGCTCATGGGATGGGTTCTCCGGAACGTGCTGGCGGACAAAGGGTGATGGGTGGATCAGGCGCTGCGGCGCTTGGCGGTGACTTCGATCTCGACCTTCATCTCGGGCTTGGCGAGCGCGCTGACGACCAGCAAGGTCGCAGCCGGTCTGATGTCACCGAGAACCTCGCCGCAGACGGCGAAGTGGGCGTCGATGTAGCTGGCGTCGGTGACGTAGTAGGTCGCACGGACGATATCGGCCATCTCGAATCCGCCCTCCCGCAGGGCGGCCTCGATGGTCTTGAAGCAGTTGCGTGACTGGCTCGTGACATCGGCCGGCATCGTCATCGTCGTGTAGTCATAGCCGGTGGTTCCTGCGACGAAGGCGAAGTCGCCGTCGATCACGGCGCGGCTGTAGCCGACGCTCTTCTCGAGGGGGGAGCCGGTGGAAATCAGGCGACGGGACATGGGTTCGGCCTCGGCTGAAGGGGGATTTCGTGGGGTTTACGGGCAATTTGCGGGCCGGCGCAACCCCAAAGCAATGGAGCTGAACGGAGGCGCAGCCGGACGAAGCCGCTCAACGCGGCTTGGTCCGTCGCCATCATGGCGATGTCTTAGGCCGCGTGCGCCTGGAGGGGACGAACTACCCTCCGTTTGGGCAGGGCCGCGCCGGTCGGGACGATCATCCCCTCGGCGCCATCCAGCGCACCGGCCTCGAATTCGATTGCCAGCAGGCGCTCGCGCTCGAACGGGCCGGGCAGCATCAGCGCGCCGGTCTTCTCGGCCGAGAAGCCGAAACGGGCATAGTAGGGCGCATCGCCGAGCAGGATGACGGCGGTATGCCCGCGCGCCCGGGCGGCGGCCAGCGCTTGTTGCATCAGCGCGGCGCCGATCCCGAGCTCGCGGCAGGCAGGGTCCACCGCCAGCGGTCCGAGGACCAAAGCGGGCCTGCCTCCGGCGCTGACGTGCCACAGCCGCACGGTTCCCACGAGTGTCCCCTCGCGCACAGCCGACAGGGCAAGGCCTGCGGCAGGTGCACGTCCGTCGCGCAGGCGCTGGCAGGTGCGGTCATGGCGGTCTTCGCCAAAACTGGCATCCAGCAGCGCTTCACGGGCGGCGACGTCGACAGCACGTTCCGCACGGATCGCGAACGGAGCGGCTTTCGAAGTGAGGGCGACTTGTGGCTTCCGAAAAGCAGTCATGGCGCGTCAGTCCCCGCTTGAGCCGACGTGCGCGCAGCACGCCGGTCCAAGGCGTCGTCAGAATCAAAGATGTCAGGGAGGAGCCGGCAAGCCGGCTCCCGGGTTCGTCAGGCCTCGGACAAGAGAGGCAGCTTAGATGTGGTAGGTCCGCAGCGGCGGGATGCCGTTGAATGCCACCGCCGAGTAGGTCGACGTATAGGCCCCGGTGCCTTCGATCAGCAGCTTGTCGCCGATCTCGAGTGTCACCGGAAGCGGATACGGGGTCTTCTCGTACAGCACGTCGGCGCTGTCGCAGGTCGGGCCTGCGAGCACGCACGGGGTCATGTCCGCGCCGTCATGCGGGGTGCGGATGGCGTAGCGGATCGACTCGTCCATGGTCTCGGCGAGACCGCCGAACTTGCCGATGTCCAGGTACACCCAGCGCACCTCGTCCTCGTCGCTCTTCTTCGAGATGAGCACGACCTCGGATTCGATGATGCCGGCGTTGCCCACCATGCCGCGACCCGGCTCGATGATGGTCTCCGGAATCTGGTTGCCGAAGTGCTTGCGCAGCGCGCGGAAGATCGAACGGCCGTAGGTCACCACCGGCGGCACGTCCTTGAGGTACTTGGTCGGGAAGCCGCCGCCCATGTTGACCATGGTCAGGTTGATGCCGCGCTCGGCGCAGTCGCGGAACACCTGCGAGGCCATCGCCAGCGCACGGTCCCACGCCTTCACCTTGCGCTGCTGCGAGCCGACATGGAAGGAGATGCCGCACGGCTCCAGGCCCAGGCGCTTGGCGACGTCGAGCACCTCGACGGCCATTTCCGGGTCGCAGCCGAACTTGCGCGACAGCGGCCATTCGGCGCCGGCGCAGTCATAGAGGATGCGGCAGAACACCTTCGCGCCGGGGGCGGCGCGGGCGACCTTCTCGACCTCGGGGACGCAATCGACCGCGAACAGGCGAATGCCGAGCGCGAAGGCACGCGCGATGTCGCGCTCCTTCTTGATCGTGTTGCCGAAGGAGATGCGGTCGGGCGTCGCACCGGCGGCCAGCGCCATCTCGATCTCGGCGACGGTCGCGGTGTCGAAGCAGGAGCCCATGGAGGCCAGCAGTGCCAGCACTTCCGGCGCCGGGTTCGCCTTGACGGCATAGAACACGCGGCTGTCGGGCAGCGCCTTGGCGAAGGTCTGGTAATTGTCGCGCACGACCTCGAGGTCGACGACGAGGCACGGCTCGGTGTCGAGACCTTCCTTGCGGCGGTTGCGCAGGAATTCCTGGATACGTTCGGTCATGGCACTCTCCAACGGCCCCAGCGACGGGGTCCGCATCAACGTGACGTCGGATAAGAGTGCTCCGGCCACACCGCGCGATGGAGGCGCGTTGAGACCAAAAGACTCAAACCAGACTGTGCTGCCGTGGATTGGTTGGGAGAGTTTCCCGCCCGCACACCTGGCAATGAAGGACAAGCCTTTTCAGTAGCCCGCGCCGGCGTTGGAATGCCGGTAGAGACCAAAAAAGCCCGATCCGTCGTTGCTTTAAGTCGCGTCCCCCGTTGAGAGCGGGGTGCGCCGGTTCGCCTCCGGCTGCCAGTCACGGTTGCAAAAAGTGAAGTCACCTTCGACTAGGCATCTCTTTGAGAGAGATGCTGGGCGCTCCGGGTTTGCTGTCCGTCTTCAACCCCTGGAGGTTTCCGACTTCCGCACTTCCGAAGAGCCCCTCGGCTTCTTCACCCCTTGGCGGCTGTCCGGCCTCTTGTCCGGATACCTACCGACTGACACACGACCACAGGCACGTGCGAAATTGGGCAAGAGCGCACATAAGCGTTTTGACTCGGCTTCGCAAGAATTTTTTTAGGCTGAAGACAGAATTGCCTAACATCTGCTTGCGCGGTGTTGCGCGAGCGACGCGGAAGATGAATGCGCGTTAAGTTTTCTGTGTCGTGCGCGTGACTGAGACGCGCGCGAGGAGCGTCAGCCGCGCTTGAAGAACGGCTCGACGCGCTGAGCGGCGCGGATGAAGGCGGTCATCACCAGCACGCCGAGTGCGAACAGCACGGCCTGGAGGATGTGCGCGCCCTGGTCGCCGAGTCCGAACAGAATCGCGAGCGCCCAGCCGCCGGCAAACGCCGCGCCGAACACCTCGGCGCCGATCAGGATGGCGGCGCTGATGACGGTGATGACGCTCGGCCAGACGATCTGACGGGAAGACGAGGAGGGCGCGTTCATGGGCATAGGGGTCCGTGGCTTCGAGGGCCGCAATCTCCCCGAAAAGGCGGGCGGGAGCAAGGCCAAATGGCCCAAAAAAGCCCCATGGCGTGCTAAGCTGGACCCAACAAATCGGCTCAAAAAACGGACTTGCGATGTCAGATCCCCGCCAAACCACGGACTCCGAGACCAACCCGCTGCTGAAGGCCTGGGTGACGCCGTTTGCGACCCCGCCTTTCGACGAGATCACGCCGGAGCACTTCCTGCCCGCCTTCGAGCAGGCCTTCGCCGATCACTCCGCCGAGATCGCGGCGATCACCAACGATCCCGCTACGGCCGACTTCGCCAACACCATCACGGCGCTGGAGCGTTCCGGCAAGCTGCTCAGCAAGGTCGCCTCCGTGTTCTACGACCTGGTCTCGGCGCATTCCAACCCGACCATCCTGGACATCGACAAGGAGGTCTCCTTGCGGATGGCGCGGCACTGGAATCCGATCATGATGAACGCCGTGCTGTTTGGCCGCATCGCCCAGCTGCACGAGAACCGCGCCAATCTCGGCCTCAACCCGGAGCAGCTCCGCCTGCTGGAGCGCACCTACACCCGCTTCCACCGCGCCGGCGCCGGCCTCTCCGACGAGGCCAAGACGCGCATGGCCGAGATCAACGAGAAGCTGGCCCAGCTCGCGACCGGCTTCAGCCATCACCTGCTCGGCGACGAGCAGGACTGGTTCATGGAGTTAGGGGAGGCCGACCGCCAGGGCCTGCCGGAGAGCTTTGTGGCCGCCGCCAGGGCTGCGGCAGAAGATCGCGGCATGGAAGGCAAGGCCATCGTGACGCTGTCACGCTCCTCGACCGAGCCGTTCCTGAAGAGCTCGGCCCGGCGCGACCTGCGCGAGAAGGTCTACAAGGCCTTCACCGCGCGCGGCGACAACGGCAATTCCAACGACAACAACACGACCATCGGCGAGATCCTGAAGCTGCGCGAGGAGAGCGCCAAGCTGTTGGGCTACCCGACCTTCGCCGCCTACCGTCTCGAAGACTCCATGGCCAAGACGCCGGATGCGGTTCGCGGCCTGCTCGAGCGGGTCTGGAAGCCGGCCCGGGCCCGGGCGCTCGCCGACCGCGACGAGATGCAGGCGCTGATCACGGAGGAGGGCGGCAATTTCAAGCTCGCTCCCTGGGACTGGCGCTTCTACGCCGAAAAGCTCCGCCTGCAGCGCGCCAATTTCGACGACGCCGCGATCAAGCCCTATCTGACGCTCGACCACATGATCGCGGCGGCCTTCGACTGCGCCACCCGCCTGTTCGGCGTCACTTTCGCCGAGCGCAAGGACGTGCCGGTCTGGCACCCGGATGTCCGGGTCTGGGAGGTGAAGGGTCCCGACGGCAAGCACAAGGCGCTGTTCTACGGCGACTACTATGCCCGGCCGTCAAAGCGCTCCGGCGCCTGGATGACCTCGCTGCGCGACCAGCAGAAGCTCGACGGCGAGATCGCGCCGCTCGTCATCAATGTCTGCAATTTTGCCAAGGGCACGGGCGCCGAGCCCTCGCTGCTATCGCCCGACGATGCCCGCACCCTGTTCCACGAGTTCGGCCACGGCCTGCACGGCATGCTCTCCAACGTGACCTACCCGTCGCTGTCGGGCACCTCGGTGTTCACCGATTTCGTCGAGCTGCCCTCGCAGCTCTACGAGCACTGGCAGGAGCGGCCCGAGGTGCTGCAGCAGTTCGCCCGCCACTACCAGACCGGCGAGCCGCTGCCGGACGATCTGCTCAAGCGCTTCCTTGCCGCGCGCAAGTTCAACCAGGGCTTTGCCACCGTCGAGTTCGTCTCCTCGGCGCTGGTGGATCTCGAATTCCACTCCCAGCCTGCCGCGGCCGTGCAGGATGTCCGCGCCTTCGAGAAGAAGGAGCTGGAGAAGATCGGCATGCCCGAGGAAATCTCGATGCGGCACCGGCCGACCCAGTTCGGCCACATCTTCTCCGGCGACCACTACGCGGCCGGCTATTACAGCTACATGTGGTCGGAGGTGATGGACGCCGACGCCTTCGGCGCGTTCGAGGAGGCCGGCAACATCTTCGATCCGGCGGTGGCCAAGCGTCTGCACGACGACATCTATTCGAGCGGCGGATCGGTCGATCCGGAGGCGGCCTATGAGGCCTTCCGCGGCCGCCCGCCCGAGCCCGACGCGCTGCTCCGTCGTCGCGGCCTGCTCAACGACGCGAAGGCGGCTTGACCGGCATGCGCCGCCTGTTCGGATGGCTGCTCGCCGTCGCCCTCACGTTCGCATCAGGCGCGGCGAGCGCGCATCCGCATGTCTGGATCACAGCGACCAGCGAACTGCTCTATGCCGAGGACGGCTCGATTACCGGCGTCCGCCACGCCTGGACCTTCGACGACATGTTCTCGGCCTATGCGGTGCAGGGGCTCGAAGCCAAGAAAAAGGGCGCCTACTCCCGCGAGGAGCTGGGACCGCTGGCGCAGACCAATGTCGAGTCGCTGAAGGAATATGCCTACTTCACCTTTGCGCGAGCCGACGGCAAGAAAGAGCGCTTTAACGAGCCGGTCGACTATTATCTCGACTACAAGGATACGGTGCTGACCCTGCACTTCACCTTGCCGCTGAAGACGCCGCTCAAGCCGAAGCAACTGATGCTGGAAGTGTTCGACCGCTCCTTCTTCATCGATTTCCAGATGGCCAAGGACAATCCGGTCAAGCTGGTCGGCGCGCCGGCCGGCTGCCAGATGAAGCTCGATCGTCCCAGCGACGGCACAGCGACCGCGCAGAAGCTCAACGAGCAGACCTTCATGGACGGCCCGAATGCCAATTTCGGCATGATGTTCGCCAACAAGATCACGGTGGATTGCCCTTGAAGCCGCATCTCTCGCCGCTCATGCGCGGGCTCCTCGCCTGTGCCGCTGTTCTCCTCGTCGTCGGTCTGGCCGATGCCGCGACCCACGATGTCTTGGCGCAAAACCCGTTCGGCGCGCCGAAACAGGCGCCTGCCGCCGAGCCGGAGGCCAGCGGCCTGATCGGCTGGCTCTTGGCAAAGCAGTCGGAATTCTATCGCCAGATGTCGTCGACGATCCGCGCCGCCAAGACCGACGGCTCGGCCGTGTGGACGCTGCTCTTCATCTCGTTTGCCTACGGCATCTTCCATGCCGCCGGTCCCGGCCACGGCAAGGCGGTGATCGCCTCCTATCTCGTCGCCAACCGCGAGACCGCGCGGCGCGGCATCGCGCTGTCCTTTGCCTCGGCGCTGATGCAGTCGTTGGTGGCGATCCTGATCGTTGGCATCTCGGCCTGGATCCTGAATGCGACGGCCAAGACCATGTGCAAGGCGGAGGGCGCGATCGAGATCGCAAGCTATGGCCTGATCGCGCTGTTCGGCCTGCGGCTGGTCTGGGTCAAGGGCCGCACCTTCATCCGCGCGCTCCAGGCGACGCAGCCGGTGCCGGCGATCGCCGGCGTGCCGCACGACCATCACGATCACGGCCATCACCATCATCGTGATGCGCATGATCATCATCACCACGATCACGGCCATGATCACCATGACCATGGTCACGCCCCAGCGCATCACGCTCATGACCACGTCCACGACGAGCACTGCGGCCATTCCCATGGCCCCACGCCGAGCGAGCTCGCCGGACCCGGCGGCTGGCGGCGCGGTTTTGCCGCGATCCTGACCGTCGGCATCCGCCCCTGCTCCGGTGCGATCCTGGTGCTGGTGTTCGCGCTCGCCCAGGGCCTGTTCTGGGCCGGCATCGCCGCGACCTTCCTGATGGGGCTCGGCACCGCGATCACCGTCGCGGCCATCGCCGTGATTGCCGTCTCCGCGAAGGACATCGCCGGTCGCCTGAGCGGAGCCCGCGACGGCGGCGGCGCGCTGTTCATGCGCGGCATCGAATTCGCCGCTGCCGCCCTCGTGCTGCTGTTCGGCGCAGGCCTGTTGCTTGGCTATGTCGCGGCCGAGCGGACGACGTGTTTCTGAAGCAGAGCTTTCTTCACCCTCCCCTGGAGGGGGAGGGTCGGCTCATATTGAGCGCAGCGAAATGTGAGACGGGGTGGGGTGATCTCTCAGCACGGGCAGTGTGCGATGTGGAGAGACCGTCACCCCACCCCGCTCGCGCTGCGCGCGATCGACCCTCCCCCTCCAGGGGAGGGTAAGGTTCACACCGGCAAAAACCGCTTCAGCAGCGGCATGAAGAAAATCCCGAGATTGATCGCAAAGCCGATGCTCCAGAGGATCGAGCGGAGCGTCGGGCGGTTGCCGAGATAGGTCAACACATAGGCGATCCGCACGATCAGGAACAGCACCGCGAGCTCGTCGACCAGGCGCTGCGGCGAGTCCCGGAATTCGGCGAGCAGCACGGCAAAGGCAAAGAACGGAAACGTCTCGATCCCGTTCTGATGCGCGCCGAGCGCGCGCTGCGCGATCGCGTCCTGATAGAACGCGGGATCGCGCGGCCGGGAATTGTCGAAGCCGCGAAACCGGATCCATTTGATCGAGACGATCGTCAAGAGATAGAGCAGCAGCGCTCCAAATATGCACCATTCCGCGAGTGTCATCTTCCCTCCCCCGCTTGGGCGCGACCCTAGCGAAACCGGGCTCATCTTGACAAGTTCGGGGCAACGCGCGACCCAACGGATCATGACGACCGTCACCCCCATCCAGGCCACGAAACCGGCTGTGCCGCCAGCCCAGCCGCGCGTCGGCGTACTGCTGGTCAATCTCGGTACGCCCGACACCGCCGACGCCCCGGGCGTGCGGGTCTATCTCAAGGAATTCCTGTCGGATGCCCGCGTCATCGAGGACCAGGGCCTGATCTGGCAGCTGGTGCTGAACGGCATCATCCTGCGCAGCCGTCCCCGCACCAAGGCGCTCGACTACCGGAAGATCTGGAACAACGAGCGAAACGAGTCGCCGCTGAAGACCATCACGCGCTCGCAGAGCGACAAGCTCGCCGCCGCGCTGTCGGACCGCGTCCATGTCGTGGTGGATTGGGCGATGCGCTATGGCAATCCCTCGATCAAGGCGGGTATCGATGCACTCATCGCCAAGGGCTGCGACCGGATCCTCGCCGTGCCCCTCTATCCGCAATATTCCGCCTCGACCTCGGCGACCGTCTGCGACGAGGTGTTCCGCGTGCTCGCCCGCCTGCGCAATCAGCCGACGCTGCGGGTGACGCCGCCTTATTACGCGGACGACGCCTATATCGAGGCGCTCGCAACCTCGATCGAGACGCATCTGGCGACGCTTCCGTTCAAGCCCGAGCTGATCGTCGCCTCCTTCCACGGCATGCCGAAATCCTATGTCGACAAGGGCGATCCCTATCAGAGCCACTGCGTCGCCACGACCGAAGCACTGCGCCGCCGGCTCGGCATGGACGACACCAAGCTGCTGCTGACCTTCCAGTCGCGCTTCGGCAATGACGAGTGGCTGCAGCCCTACACCGACAAGACGATGGAGCGTCTCGCCAGGGAAGGCGTGCGCCGCATCGCGGTGGTGACGCCGGGCTTCTCCGCCGACTGCCTGGAAACGCTGGAGGAGATCGCGCAGGAGAATGCCGAGATCTTCAAGCATAATGGCGGCGAGCAATTTTCCGCGATCCCCTGCCTCAACGACAGCGATCCCGGCATGGACGTGATCCGCACGCTGGTGCTGCGCGAACTTCAGGGCTGGATCTGATGATGTCTCCCATGAACCGCCGCGACTATCTGGCGCTTCTTGGGATGCTTGCGGCATGGCCGGCTTCGGTGCTGGCGCAGCAGCCGAATGCGCCGCGCCGGCTGGGCGTGCTCTCGGTCACGGCCGACGACGTGATCGGGCAGGCCCGCCTCGCCGAGGCGCTCGCCGTCCACGGCTGGAGGGAGCAAGACAATATCAAGGTCGATTGGCGCAGCGGGGCCGGCGATCGTGCTCCCATCGCTCCGCTTGCCGACGAGCTGATCGCGCTGAAGCCCGATGTCCTGCTCGCGATCGGCACGCCCTCGGTGGAGGAGCTGCGCCAGCGCACGACGACGATTCCCATCGTGTTCGCCGTCGTCACAGATCCCGTCAGCCAGGGCTTTGTGCAAAATCTCGCTCATCCCGGCGGCAACATCACCGGCTTCACCGACTATGACGGCCCGCTCGCCGGAAAATGGCTGGAGATGCTGACGCAGGTCACGCCAAAAGTGTCCCGCGTTTTCGTCGTCTACAATCCCGCCACCGCCCCGTTCGCGCCCCTGATGCTGCGCACGCTCGAGGATGCCGCGCGCACGCTTCATGTCACGGTCGAGCCCGCGCCGGTGCATGATGCCGCCTCGATCGCGGCGCTGGCCTCGCGCAGGGACGGCGGTCTCCTGGTGCTGCCCGACTTCTTCACCATGGCCAATCGTGCGCCGCTGCTGGCGGCAATCAATGAGGCACGCGCGCCGGCGGTGTTCTGGAGCCGCGTCTTCGTCGACGAGGGCGGGCTGATGTCCTACAGCACGGACAGCGCCGAGCAGTTGCGGCGCGCCGCCTCCTATATCGATCGCATCCTGAAAGGCGCGATGCCCGCGGACCTGCCGGTCCAGAATCCCACCAAGTTCGAGCTCGCCGTCAACCTGAAAACGGCCAAGGCGCTCGGCGTCATGCTTTCTCCAGGCCTGCTCGCAATCGCGAACGACGTCATCGAGTAGCGGCGCAATCGTTAACCTTTGCCGCTAGGTCTGCGCCTGGAGGCTTTCAAGGGCCCTTCGCAAATACATAATCGTGAGCGTTCCCTCTCGTCGCGTCTTGTGCAGAATGGCGTGGATGCCGACCTGAAAAGCGACCGCTGAACCGGTAGGGTCCTGGTCCCGACCAATGGCAGCGCGGGAAGGGTCTGGTCCCGCCTTGGAGGAAATATGAGCGGTTTCGATATTTTCGCGATTGTTCTGGTGTTGCTCGTCATCGTCACGCTGATTGCCGGCGTGAAAACGGTGCCACAGGGCTATGACTGGACCATCGAACGGTTCGGCAAATACACCCAGACGCTGAGCCCCGGGCTCAATCTGATCGTGCCTTATTTCGATCGCGTCGGGCGCAAGATCAACATGATGGAGCAGGTGATCGACATTCCCGAGCAGGAGGTCATCACCAAGGACAACGCCACCGTGACGGTGGACGGCGTCGCCTTCTTCCAGGTGTTCGATGCGGCGAAGGCGAGCTACGAGGTCGCCAACCTGACGCAGGCGATCACGGTTTTGACCATGACCAACATCCGCTCGGTAATGGGCTCGATGGATCTCGACCAGGTGCTGTCGCACCGCGACGAGATCAACGAGCGCCTGCTGCGCGTGGTCGATGCCGCGGTCTCGCCCTGGGGCGTCAAGGTCAACCGCATCGAGATCAAGGACATCGTGCCGCCGGCCGATCTCGTCGAAGCGATGGGCCGGCAGATGAAGGCCGAGCGCGTCAAGCGTGCCGACATTCTTGCCGCCGAAGGTCAGCGCCAGTCCGAGATCCTGCGCGCCGAAGGCGCCAAGCAGGGCCAGATCCTTCAGGCCGAAGGCCGCCGCGAAGCCGCCTTCCGCGATGCCGAGGCGCGCGAGCGTCTGGCCGAGGCCGAAGCCAAGGCGACGCTGGCGGTGTCGGACGCGATCGGCAAGGGCGACGTCGCCGCACTGAACTATTTCATCGCCGACAAGTATATCAAGGCGTTCGGCCAGTTCGCGGACGCGCCGAACCAGAAGATCATCATGCTGCCGATGGAAGCAACCTCCATGCTCGGCTCGCTCGCCGGCATCGGCGAGATCGCGAAGGCGACGTTCGGCGAAAGTGCGGCATCTGCCGCCGCCGCCGCGCGCCGTACCGGCTCGGTGCCGCCGACCGGCGGCACGACACCGCCGGCGGTCCCGCCGCGGCAGGGGTAAGGAACGGCGCATGATCTTCCGCTAAGGTCATGCGCTAATATTAAGAGGTCGTGTCATGACCGACATGTTCGTATCGCTCGGCACCTGGAACTGGCTGATCTTCGGCTTCATCCTGATGGCGCTGGAGGTGATTGCGCCGGGCGTGTTCCTGTTCTGGCTCGGGCTGGCCGCGTTGCTGGTCGGCCTGATCTCGTTCGCTATGCTCATATCCTGGCAGATCCAGCTCGTGATGTTCGCGGTGTTCGCTGCCGCCGCCGTTCCGGTGTGGCGCCGGCTCGCCCGGCCGAAGCCGGATGCCAGCGCCAGCCCCTTCCTCAACAGGCGTACCGAGGCGCTGCTCGGCCGCGAGTTCACGCTGGAGAAGCCGATCATTGACGGCAACGGCACGGTCCGCATCGGCGACACGGTCTGGCGCGTGGCCGGCCCGGACACGCCGGCGGGAACGCGGGTGAAGGTGGTCCAGGTGGACGGCGTCAATCTGACGGTGGCCGCGGCGTAGTTCGATTCTTACCATCCCCCTGCAGGGGAGGGTCAGCGAGGGCTCTACTTCTTCCACCTCTCCGCAAACCTGTGCAGCGGCATGAACGTCTCGCACAGCTCCCGCCCCAGCGGCGTCAGCCCATAGCCGCCGCCGTCGCCGAGTTCCACAAAGCCGGCCTCGCGCAGCTCCGTCAGCCGGGCCTGCAGCACTGTCGGCGAAGCCTCGTCGCAGGCCGTGCGCAGGGCGCGGGAGGTGAGGGGGGCGTCGCGCAACTCCCACAGGATGCGAAGGGTCCAGCGCTGGCCGAGCAGGTCGAGCAGCGCCATGATCGGCCGTCCGCTGCGCGAGCCGCGCACGCTCCGTGTTTTTGAGCTGGCCTGCTTTGCCATTGAAGCCCTCCTGGAAACCCTCTTGCGCATTGCTACATAAAGTGTAGCGTGATGCTACGATAAATGTAGCAAGGGAGGCGCCCCATGTCCCAGCCGACGCCGCGTATCGCTCCGCTCGATCAGCCTTATCCCCCGGATATCCAGGCGCAGTTCGACCGCATCATGCGCGGCGCGCCGCCGCTGGTGCTGTTCCGGGTGATGGCCGGCCACAACCGCGCCTGGGACAAGTTTCGCGCCGGCGGGCTTCTTGATCCGGGTCCACTCTCCCTGCGCCAGCGCGAGATCGTCATCGACCGCACCTGCGCGCTGAACAAATGCGAATATGAATGGGGCGTGCATGTCGCGATCTTTGCGGGCCCGGCGGGCCTTACCGAGGAAGACGTGCGGGCGACTGTCGAGGGCGATGCGAGTTCACCCTGCTGGTCGACGGCCGAGCAGGCCCTGATCGCGGCGGTGGACGCGCTGCACACCAGAGCGACCTTCACCGACGCCGAGTTTTCCGCGCTGGCGGCGCATTACGACGAGGCGCAGATTCTGGAGGTCATGCTGCTGTGCGGCTTCTATCGCACGGTGTCGTATCTCGCGAACGGCTTGCGGCTGCCGCTGGAGGAGAAGGCGGCGCGGTTTCCGGCTTAGACTCCCTCGCCCCGCTTGCGGGGAGAGGGTTGGGGTGAGGGGGAGTCTCCGCGGGGAGGTGATAGTTGGACTCGTGGAGAGTCCCCCTCACCCGGAATACCCGCGTGCCGCGCGTATTCCGGCCTCTCCCCGCAGGCGGGGAGAGGCGAAGAAACTACGCCACGCCCGCCCGCAGCAGATCGTGCAGATGCACGATGCCAACCACCTTGTCCGCCTCGGTCACGACCAGCGTCGTGATCTTGCGGGTGTTCAGCACCTCGATCATCTCGCTGGCGAGCATCGTGGGCGGTACGGTCTTCGGCTGCCGCGTCATGATGTCGTCGACCGACACCGTCAGCAGGTCCGGCCGCATGTGGCGGCGCAAATCGCCGTCGGTGATGATGCCCACGGCCTCGTTCGCGGCGTTGACGATGCAGACGCAGCCAAGGCCCTTGGCCGACATCTCCATCACCGCGTCCGACATCTTGGTGCCTTCAGGCTTGACCGGGATCTCCGCGCCGGTGCGCATATAATCGCGGACGAATTTCAGCATCGCCCCCAGCTTGCCGCCCGGATGGAAATGCGCAAACTCCAGCGCGGTGAAGCCGCGGCCTTCGAGCAGCGCAATCGCGATGGCATCGCCGATCGCGACCTGCATCATGGTCGAAGTGGTCGGTGCCAGATTGTGCGGGCAGGCCTCGCGGGCCTTCGGCAGCTCGATCACGATGTCGGCGGCCTGTCCCAGCGAGGACACCGCATTCGATGTTACCGCGATCATGGGGATGGCAAAGCGCGCGGAATAGTTCACCAGCGTCTTCATCTCCGGCTGCTCGCCGGACCAGGACAGCGCCATGATGACGTCGTCGGTGGTGATCATGCCGAGGTCGCCATGGGCGGCTTCGGCGGTGTGGACGAAGAAGGCCGGCGTGCCGGTCGAGGCGAGGGTCGCGGCGATCTTGCGTGCCATGTGGCCGGACTTGCCGAGTCCGGTGACGATGACGCGGCCCTTGGCGTTGCGGATCAGATCGACCGCCTTGGCGAAAGCTTCGCCGAGCGGGCCGCGCAGGGCGGCCGCGAGCGCATTGATGCCGCCGCTCTCTGTCTCCAGTGTGCGGAGCGCGGATTCGACGCTGGCGGGGGCGGATGATGGGGTCATCAGCGGTTTCGAACTCGGCATGTTCTGGTCCAGGGAGGAGGGGCGTCGGCCCGTTGGCGCCTGCTTAGCATGCCCCGGCCCGTGAGGCGACGCGGGCCCGTAAACCCTCAACCGGTCATTAACCATAATTGTTTTAACTCCATTAACGATGGTTCCCGCGAGCCGGTGGGAGGTCATCGTCAAAGTGTTTGATTTCGTTGGAGTTATTCCATCGTGGGGTCGCCTCCAGGTAGGGGCCGGAGCAGTCGCGCGCACGTCTTTCGCGCCGCTTTGCCGTGCCTGCTGCTGACCGCGCTGGAAAGCGCGCCGGCGGCCGCCCAGAGCGTCACGCCCGACCTGTTCAATCCCACCCGCGGTGGCTTTGCCGCGCCTGACACGCTGCCGACGCGGCGTACGGCCGGTGTGCCGCAGGCGCCGTCGGATGCGATCCCGGCACCGCCGGATCCCAACGACGATCCGCGCAAGAAAAGCGATGCACCCGCGACCTCGCGCGTCGGCCAGGTCCCGACCTATGGCCTGCCCGCAGCGAACGGCGCGAGTAGCTCCGGTTACGACTCGCTCAATCGCAAGCGCCAGCAGCCAAAACTCTATCCGGGCCAGCCGAAGCCGAAGAAGCCCGCAGGTCCGGGCTCGCCGGTGCCGTCCGCAACACCGACGCTGTCGCCTCTCGGTGCGCCGCGCATTGCGCCGCCGCCGTCGGAGACCGCGAACAAGGCGCCGTTGCCGCCGGCGATGGCGGGTACCGTGCCCGGTCAGCCGCAGCGTCGTCGCCTCAAGGTCGATGACGACGCGTTCGGCGCGGTCGGCGATTACGCCGGCAGTTTTCTGATCAAGGGCGGGCTCGAGCTGTCCACCGGCTACGACACCAATCCTGCGCGCCTGCAGAAGCCGGTCGGCTCGCCGGTCTATGTCGTTGCGCCCGATCTTCTCGTCATGTCCGACTGGGAACGCCACGCGCTGGTCGCTGACTTGCGCGGCTCGTTCTCGGGCTACACCAACAATATGCCGGCGACGATCGACGGCCTTGCTTCGCCGTCGCCGGTCGAGATCAACCGTCCCGATTTCACCGGCCATGTCGACGGCCGCTTCGACGTCGATCGCGATCTCAAGCTGACCTCGCAATTCCGCCTGCGGCTCGCCACCGACAATCCCGGCAGCCCGAACGTGCAGGCCGGCCTGCAGAAATATCCTGTCTACGCCACCTATGGCGGCACCTTCGGCTTCGACCAGACCTTTAACCGCTTCCAGGTCGCCGCCGGCGCCACCATCGATCGCACGGCTTACACCGACTCCAAGCTCACCGACGGCTCGACCTTCAGCAATGACGATCGCGACTTCAACCAGTATGGCGGCGTCGGGCGCTTCTCCTACGAGCTGAAGCCGGGCCTCAAGCCCTTCGTCGAGATCGAGGGCGACAACCGCGTCCACGACCAGGCCGCCGATCGCAACGGCTATTTCCGCGATTCAACCGGCGGCTACGCCAAGGTCGGCTCGTCCTTCGAGTTCTCGCGCATCCTCACCGGCGAAATCTCGGTCGGCTACTCCGCGCGCAACTATGTCGACCCGCGGCTGAGCCAGCTCTCGGGCTTCCTGACTTCGGGCTCGCTGATCTGGAACGCGAGCGGGCTGACGACGGTGAAGTTCAACACCGACACCCAGATCGCGGAAACCACGATCCCCGGCTCCTCCGGCGTGCTGGTGCACACCTATGCCGCCGAAGTCGACCACGACTTCCGCCGCTGGCTCACCGCGATCGGCAAGTTCACCTACGGCACCTACGACTACCAGGGCCAGAATCGCAACGACAAGACCTACTCGATCGAAGGCAATCTGATCTACAAGCTCAACCGCAACGTCTGGATCAAGGGCACACTGCGCCACGACATCCTGGATTCGAACCAGCCGGGCTCAAGCTCGCAGGGGACGGTGGTGATGCTGGGGGTGAGGTTGCAGAATTAAGGGGCGGCGAGGGCGTTGCCACTCACTCCGCTGTCGTGCCCCGGCTTGACCGGGGCATCCAGTACGCCGCGGCCCACCCGCATACGTTTGACGTCTCTGGAATACTGGATCGCCCGGTCAAGCCGGGCGATGACACCGTTTGCCAATTTGGCGGCCGAGCAAAAAAACTCAGCGCGGCAGATCCGTCTTCCCCATCAGGAACGTGTCGATCGACCGGGCACACAGCCGGCCTTCGCGGATGGCCCAGACCACCAGCGACTGGCCGCGGCGCATGTCGCCGGCGGAGAACACGTTCGGGCGCGAGGTCTGGTAGTCCAGCGTGTTGGCCTTGACGTTGCCGCGCGGGTCGAGGTCGACCGCGAGCTGCTTGAGCAGGCCCTCGTGGACGGGATGGACAAAGCCCATCGCGAGCAGGACCAGCTCGGCATCGAGCTCGAATTCGGTGCCTTCGATCGGCTTGAACTTGTCGTCGACGCGCACGCAGTGCAGCTTCTTGACCTTGCCGTTCTCGGCGGTGAACTTTTGCGTCAGCACCGCGTACTCGCGGACCGCGCCTTCGGCCTGGCTCGACGACGTCCGCATCTTCAGCGGCCAGTTCGGCCAGGTCAGGCCCTTGTTCTCGCGCTCGGGCGGGGCGGGCATGATCTCGAGCTGGGTCACCGAGAGTGCGCCCTGGCGCAGCGAGGTGCCGATGCAGTCGCTTCCGGTATCGCCGCCGCCGATGACGACGACATGCTTGCCGCCGGCCAGAATCTCGGTGACGCCGTTGAGGGGTTCGCTGGAGACGCGGCGGTTCTGCTGCGGCAGGAAGTCCATCGCGTAGTGGATGCCGTCGAACTCGCGGCCGGGGATCGGCAGGTCGCGCGGGGCTTCCGCGCCGCCGGTCAGTGCGATCGCGTCGTACTGGTTGAGCATCTCGCGCGGATCGACATTGCCGTCGACGCCGACATGGCTGTTGTAGTGGAATGTGACGCCTTCGCCTTCCATCTGCTTGACGCGGCGGTCGATGACGCCCTTCTCCATCTTGAAGTCGGGAATGCCATAACGCAGCAGGCCGCCGGCCTTGGCGAACTTCTCGAACAGGTGCACGTCGTGGCCGGCGCGCGCGAGCTGTTGCGCGCAGGCCATGCCGGCCGGACCCGAGCCGATCACGGCGACCTTCTTGCCGGTCTTCACCGCGGCGACTTCAGGCTTCAGCCAGCCATTGTCCCAGGCGCGGTCGACGATCGCGCATTCGATCGTCTTGATGGTGACCGGGTTGTCGTCGATGTTGAGCGTGCAGGACGCTTCGCACGGCGCCGGGCAGATGCGGCCGGTGAACTCCGGGAAATTGTTGGTCGAGTGCAGGTTGCGCGAGGCTTCTTCCCAATTGCCCTGATAGACGAGGTCGTTGAAGTCAGGGATCTGGTTGTTGACCGGGCAGCCCGGCGTGCCCGGCGCGACCGAGCCGGTGCCGTGGCAATAGGGGATGCCGCAGTTCATGCAACGCGCGGCCTGGTCGCGCGTTTCCTTTTCGGTCAAGGGAACGACGAACTCGTTGTAATGCTTCACGCGCTCGGCGACCGGGGTGTACTTGCGGTCATGCCGTTCGATTTCGAGAAAACCCGTGATCTTGCCCATTAAACCCGAAGTCCCTGCCGCTTGGTCGTTTGTTCTCTAGCTAAACCCTCATCCTGAGGAACGCGGAACGCGCGTCTCGAAGGATGAAGGCCCGGCTGGTGGTCTCATGGTTCGAGACGGCGCTTTCGCACCTCCTCACCATGAGGCTCTTGTATTTACGCCCCGATCGCGATTTTCGGCTCGGCGTCCGCGTTGGCGGCCATCTCACGCAGCGCGCGCCGGTACTCGACCGGCATCACCTTGCGGAATTTGGGCAGCCAGTCCTTCCAATTGGCAAGGATGTCGGCGGCGCGCTTGGAACCGGTCGCCTTGGCGTGGCGCGAGATCAGGACGTGCAACCGCTCGACGTCGGAATCGAGCAGGTTCATGAACACGTCGACCCGGCCGTGCGCCTCGAGGTCACCGGAGTGGTGATAGGTGCCGGCGTTGATCAGCTCTTCCGACAGCACCGGCTCGAGCTCGACCATCGCCATGTTGCACAGCTTGTCGAAGTCGCCGGTCTCGTCGAGCACATAGGCGATGCCGCCCGACATGCCGGCTGCGAAGTTGCGCCCGGTCTTGCCGAGCACGACCACGATGCCGCCGGTCATGTATTCGCAGCAATGATCGCCCGCGCCTTCGACGACGGCGACCGCACCCGAGTTGCGCACGGCGAAACGTTCGCCGGCGACGCCGCGGAAGTAGCACTCGCCCTGGATCGCGCCGTACATCACGGTGTTGCCGACGATGATGCTCTCTTCGGGCACGATGCCGCTGTTGGCCGGCGGCTTGACGATGATCTTGCCGCCGGAGAGACCCTTGCCGACATAGTCGTTGCCTTCACCTTCGAGCTCGAAGGTGACGCCGTTGGCGAGCCACGCACCGAAGGCCTGGCCGGCCGTGCCCTTGAGGCTGACGTGGATGGTGTCCTGCGGCAGGCCGGCATGGCCGTAGATCTTGGCGACCGCGCCCGACAGCATCGCACCCGCGGAGCGGTTGGTGCTGTTGATCGTGGCCTCGATCTTCACCGGCGCGCCGCGATCGAGCGAGGGCTGTGCCTTCTCGATCAGCGTGCGATCGAGCACCGCCTCCAGGTGATGGTTCTGGCGCTCGGAGTGATAGATCTTCTGGCCCTTCTCTTCCTTCTGCTTGACGAACAGCTTCGAGAAATCGAGGCCCTTGGCCTTCCAGTGCGCCACCAGCCTGGTCTGGTCGAGCAGCTGAACCTGGCCGATCATCTCGTTGAAGGTGCGGAAGCCGAGCGAGGCCATGATCTCGCGGACTTCTTCCGCGACGAAAAAGAAGTAGTTGATCACGTGCTCGGGCTGGCCGGTGAAGCGCTTGCGCAGGACGGGGTCTTGCGTGGCGACGCCGACCGGGCAGGTGTTGAGATGGCACTTGCGCATCATGATGCAGCCGGCCGCGATCAGCGGCGCGGTGGCAAAGCCGAACTCGTCGGCACCGAGCAGCGCGCCGATCACGACGTCACGTCCGGTGCGGAAGCCGCCGTCGACCTGGACCACGATGCGGCTGCGCAGCCGCTCGCGCACCAGCGTCTGGTGGGTCTCGGCAAGGCCGATTTCCCACGGCGAGCCGGCATGCTTGATCGAGGTTAGCGGCGAAGCGCCGGTGCCGCCCTCGAAGCCCGCGATGGTGACATGGTCGGCGCGCGCCTTGGCGACGCCCGCGGCCACCGTGCCGACGCCGATCTCGGAGACGAGCTTGACCGAAACGTCGCCCGTCGGGTTGACGTTCTTGAGGTCGTAGATCAGCTGCGCCAGATCCTCGATCGAGTAGATGTCGTGGTGCGGCGGCGGCGAGATCAGGCCGACGCCCGGGGTCGAGTGACGCACCTTGGCGATGGTCGCGTCGACCTTGTGGCCGGGCAGCTGGCCGCCTTCGCCGGGCTTGGCGCCCTGCGCCATCTTGATCTGCATCATGTCGGAGTTGACGAGATACTCCGTGGTGACGCCGAAGCGGCCCGATGCGACCTGCTTGATCGCCGAACGCATGCTGTCGCCGTTCGGCATCGGCTTGAAGCGGTCGGCTTCCTCGCCGCCTTCACCGGTGTTCGACTTGCCGCCGATCCGGTTCATGGCGATCGCCAATGTCGTGTGCGCCTCGCGCGAGATCGAGCCGAAGCTCATCGCGCCGGTGGCGAAACGCTTGACGATGTCCTTGGCCGGCTCGACCTGGTCGAGCGGGATGGGCTTGCGCTTCTCTTCGTCGGCGTTCTTGATCCGGAACAGGCCGCGCAGCGTCAGCAGACGCTCCGACTGCTCGTTGAGGATCTTTGCGAAGGCGCGATAGCGCTCCAGCGAATTGCCGCGGGCGGCATGCTGAAGCAGCCCGACCGATTCCGCGGTCCAGGCATGATCCTCGCCGCGGCTGCGATAGGCGTATTCGCCGCCGACATCGAGCGCGGTCTTGTAGACCAGCGCCTCGCCGAACGCGTCGGCATGACGGCGCACCGCTTCTTCGGCGATCTCGGCAAGGCCGACGCCCTCGACGCGGGTGTGCGTGCCGGCGAAGAACTTGGCGACGAAGTCCGCCTTGAGGCCGACCGCGTCGAAGATCTGCGCGCCGCAATAGGACTGGTAGGTCGAGATGCCCATCTTGGACATCACCTTGAGCAGGCCCTTGCCGATCGACTTGATGTAGCGCTTGACGATCTCGTAGTCGTCGAGCGAGCCGGGCAGGCGGTCCTTCATCGCGACGATGGTTTCGAACGCCAGATAAGGATTGATCGCTTCGGCGCCGTAACCGGCCAGGCAGGCGAAGTGATGCACTTCGCGCGGCTCGCCGGATTCCACGACGAGACCGACCGAGGTGCGCAGGCCGGTGCGGATCAGATGGTGATGCACCGAGGCGCAGGCCAGCAGCGACGGGATCGGCACGCGGTCCGTGCCGACCATGCGGTCGGACAGGATGATGATGTTGACGCCCTCGCGCACCGCACTCTCGGCGCGCGCGCAGAGCTCGTCGAGCACCTGGTCCATGCCGGCCGCGCCGAGACCGGCGTGGAAGGTCGTGTCCAGCGTGCGCGACTTGAAGTGCGACGCGGCCACATCCGAGATCGAGCGGATCTTTTCGAGATCGGCATCGGTCAGGATCGGCTGACGCGCTTCCAGACGCTTGGTGGTGGCGAGGCCCTGCAGGTCGAACAGGTTCGGCCGCGGTCCGATGATGGAGACGAGGCTCATCACCAGCTCTTCGCGGATCGGATCGATCGGCGGGTTGGTCACCTGCGCGAAGTTCTGCTTGAAGTAGGTGAACAGCGGCTTGGCCTTGTCCGACAGCGCCGAGATCGGCGTGTCGTTGCCCATCGAGCCCGCGGCTTCCTCGCCGATGGCCGCCATCGGCGTCATCAGGATCGCGATGTCTTCCTGGCTGTAGCCGAATGCCTGCTGGCGATCCAAAAGCGACAGGTTCGAGCGCACGCCGGTGGTGGGCACCTTCGGCAGCTCTTCCAGCACGATCTGGGTCCGCTCCAGCCACTCCTTGTAGGGATGGCTCCGGGCAAGCTCGGCCTTGATCTCGTCGTCGGGGATCAGGCGGCCCTGCTCGAGGTCGACCAGCAGCATCTTGCCGGGCTGCAAGCGCCACTTGGTGATGATCTGGTCCTCGGGGATGGTCAGCACGCCCATTTCGGACGCCATCACGATGCGGTCGTCCTTGGTCACGAGATAGCGCGCCGGCCGCAGGCCGTTGCGGTCGAGCGTGGCGCCGATCTGGCGGCCGTCGGTGAACGCGATCGCGGCCGGGCCGTCCCACGGCTCCATCAGGGCGGCGTGATATTCGTAGAAGGCGCGGCGCTTCTCATCCATCAGGGGATTGCCGGCCCACGCCTCCGGAATCATCATCATGACGGCGTGCGGCAGCGAGTAGCCGCCCTGCACCAGGAATTCGAGCGCGTTGTCGAAGCAGGCGGTGTCCGACTGGCCTTCATAGGAAATGGGCCAGAGCCGGTTGATGTCCTTGCCGTACAGCTCGGAGCTCACCGAGGCCTGGCGCGCCGCCATCCAGTTGGTGTTGCCGCGCAGCGTGTTGATCTCGCCGTTATGCGCGATCATGCGGTAGGGATGCGCCAGCGACCACGCCGGGAAGGTGTTGGTCGAGAAGCGCTGGTGAACGAGCGCGAGCGCGCTCTCGAAATCCTTCTCGTGCAGATCGGGATAATACTTGCCGAGCTGGTCGGCGAGGAACATGCCCTTGTAGATCACCGTGCGGCAGGACATCGAGCACGGGTAATAGCCCGCAAGCCCGCGGTCGCGGCGCTGGTAGATCGCCTGCGAGATCGACTTGCGCAGGATGTAGAGCCGGCGCTCGAACTCGTCCTCGGTCTTGGCCACCCCGTTGCGGCCGATGAACACCTGCATGCAGGCGGGCTCGGTCGGCTTCACGGTGACGCCGAGCGAGGAATTGTCGGTCGGCACGTCGCGCCAGCCGAGCAGGGTCAGGCCCTCTTCCTTGATCTGGTCGGCGATGATGCTCTTGATGACGTTGCGCCAGGCGGTGTCGCGCGGCATGAACAGCGCGCCGATGGCGTATTCGCCGGGCGCGGGCAGCGCGAAGCCGAGCTCCTTGGCCTTGCGGCTGAAGAAGGCGTGCGGGATCTGCACCAGGATGCCGGCGCCGTCACCGGCGCGCGGGTCGGCGCCGACGGCGCCGCGATGCTCGAGATTGCAGAGGATGTTGAGCGCGTCCGAGACGATCTCGTGGGACTTCTTGCCCTTGATGTTGGCGATGAAGCCGACGCCGCAGGAGTCTTTCTCCAGGCTCGGATCGTAGAGGCCTTCGGCGGGCGGGCGCGAATTGTGTTCCTGAATCGGATCGGTCGTTTTCGAGGCGACCGTCGCCGACAGCTCTTCTGCCACGATGTTTGCGCGCTCGAATTGCGACCCGTTCATTGTTCCAATCCTCTCCATGCGGCAAGCTGCCTCACCGCTATCTTCGGCGCACCTTGGGCGTTCCGCGGCACCCGCCTCTGGGTCACCGCTCGTCCGTTGCGAGCCGCATTTTCTTAAATTCAGGCCTAGGCGTTCTTCGTCCCCGAGAACGGCTTTGCCTGGTACCTTGCCGGCGCTCGAAAGTGCCGGTTTTCGCTGCAATCCCTGTGCCGGAATCGCGAGCAAAATTGAGACAGTCTTCCTGTCCTAACCATCACCTTGCCAAATTTTTGTCTATCACACAAGCGCGTGGAAGTCCCGATTCCCGATATGTCAATCAATCGCTTTCCGAAAGTTGCGCGGCCCCGGTTTTGAAGTAAACGCGCCCTGTTCCGGCCCAAGCGCCGCCGAAATCCCGGATGAAGCTTCACCTCAGCCCTTCGAAAGGCGCGCCACGCCGCAAGAAGCGAAAGAGCGCGACCCTCCGAACGGCCTGACAGGAGCGTGTCGACCATGAAGTTTTTCACAGGATGTGTGGCCGCGGCCACGCTGGCGCTGGCGGCAACCGCTGCTCAGGCCCAGGTTCCGGCGAGCGGTATGTCCGGCGGGGCCATGATTGCGGTGTCGGATTTCGAGGGGCCCTACGGGCCGCCGGTCGTCGCGCCCCCGCCACCGCCGCGTTACGGCCAAGGCTACGGTTACGGCTATGGCTATGAGGAGCGCGGCCCGGCCCCGGCGTTGCTGCCGGCCACCGAGGTCTATGCGGTGCTGCGCGAGAACGGCTTCTCGCCGCTCGGCATCCCGCGCCTGCGCGGCGCCGTCTACACCATCGCGGTGATCGACCGTCGCGGCGACGACGGCCGGCTCGTGATCGATGCCCGGGACGGAAGAATTTTGCGCTTCATGCCGGCCGCTGATGCCTATGGCATGGCGCCGGCCTATGAGGAGCCTTCGGTTTCACCTTACCGGCCGCAAAGCGCGCTGCCGCCGCCGACCATGGTTCGTGGCGGCCCGCCGCGCCCACCGGCGTCGATCCCGCATGTCGCCAGCCGCACCGTCCCGTTGCCGAAGGCGGCTCCGCCGCGCGCCGAGACCCCGGTGGCTGCCGCGAAGCCCGTCGAGCCGACGACACAGCCTGCCCAGGCGCCGCAAGCGCAGCCTACGCAGCAGACGGCCGCCGCGCAGCCCAAGCCCGCCGAGGCCGCGCCGCAGGCAACTGTCGGTCAGGCCAAGCAGCCAGCAACGATCCAGCCGACGCAGGAGATGCCCGCGGCACAGGGGCTGGATTGATCTGCTGCGGTTAGTGAGACGCGAGCTGGCGCAACACTCATAGTGTCGTCCCGGCGAACGCCGGGATCCATACCGCGTGATCTATCGGTGGGGATGAGGTGCGAGTCGCGGACTACGACTTTTCGCCAAACTTCTCCCTGTGGTTATGGGTCCCGGCGTTCGCCGGGACGACGATGGGGAGAGAGCGAGCCAAACAACAAAACAAGAGGCGCCTGAGCACTCAGGCGTCTCCTGCGTTTCAGCGATCGCCGCTCAGCTGCGCGGATACCCCGCGGCCTCCAGGATCAGATTCGCCACCTCCTTCGGATGCGACACCAGCGAGAGGTGGCCGGCGTCGAGCTCGATCGTGGTCGCGTTCATGCGCTTGGCGAGGAAGCGCTCGAAATCGGGGTTGATGGTGCCGTCGTTCTTCGACACCGCGTACCAGCTCGGCTTCGAATGCCAGGCGGCTTCAGTGGTGCGGCCGGCGAAGATCGAGGCGGCCGTCGGCCATTGCACCGCGTAGAGCTCCTTCGCGCGTTCCGGCGCGACGCCGTTGGCGAAATATTTCAGGAAGGCGTCTTCCGAGAGCTTGGTGTAGCCGTCGCGCTCGACGATGCCGGCGCGCGCGGGTCCCGTGGGAAACTGCTTCGACAGTGCGACGAAATCCTCGTTGGCATCGGGAGCGCGCGCGGCGATGTAGACGAGGCCGGTGACCTTCGGATCCGTACCGACCTGGCTGATCACGGTGCCGCCCCAGGAATGCGCGACCAGCACGGTCGGACCGTCCTGTTCGGCCAGCACGCGCTTGGTCGCCTCGACCGACTCGGCGAGCGATCCCAGCGGATTCTGCACGGCCGTGACGTTGAGGCCTGCGGCCTGAAGGATCGGGATCACCTCCGACCAGCTCGAGCCATCGGCCCAGGCGCCATGCACCAGCACGACGTTCTTCGCCTTCACCGTCTGCGGGGTTTGCGCATGGGCAAGGCTGATGGGGGCCGCCAGCAGGCTCGCGGCGACGAAAAGGCTGCGCCAGAAAGTCACGATCGTTCTCCGTCTTGTTTTGGGTTCGATGTCCAAAGGACGGAGCGTGAGGGCGCGGCGTTACGCGCTCACCGTTCTGTGATGCGATGCAAAAAGGCTAATCAAACAACCGGTGTCGTCCCGGCGCAGGCCGGGACGATGATGGGGAGAGAGACGACATCAACAACGAAAAACGCCCCGGGGCACCGGGGCGTTCTCGTAACCTGGAAGTTGCTGCGTGCTTAGGCGGCGACCGAGCTCTCGATCACCTGCGCGGACTGCACGCCGCTGTTGATCGCGATCTGGCGCGGCTTCTTGGCTTCGGGAATCTCGCGCACGAGCTCGACATGGAGCAGGCCGTTCTCGAGCGAGGCGTCCTTCACCTGCACGAAGTCGGCAAGCTGGAAGGCGCGCTCGAAGGCACGGGCGGCGATACCGCGGTAGAGCACTTCGGACTTCGAGTTCTCGTTGGCGACTTTCTCGCCCTTGATCGTCAGCGTGTTTTCCTTCGCGACGATGGAGAGCTCATCCTTGGCGAAGCCCGAGACCGCAACGGTGATGCGGTAGGCGTTCTCGCCGGTACGCTCGATGTTGTAGGGGGGATAACCGGGGCTGCCGTCCGAGCTCGTCTGGTCGAGCAGGTTAAAGAGACGGTCGAAGCCGACGGTGGAACGATAGAACGGGGTGAGATCGTAGGTACGCATGGTCTAGTCCTCCATTGAGCGACTGTTTTCGGTAACCCGCCCGCCAATCGGGCCGGGCTTTAGTCTGTGTGCAGCCTGATGTTCCGGTTCCGAAACACTGGTAGCGGCCTGCACCAAGGTGATATGGGTGAGTCCAGACAGCGTTCAAGAGGGCGGCACTGGCGCCTTTTCGGCGCTCCCGCCCCTTGATTTGCAGCACTTGAGTTACAGCACTTGGCGCCCACGCACTCCCGATCATGACGCTGGTCTCGATTCCGTCCAATCCCGTTCCCGAAGACGTCGTCAGCGGCACCATCAAGACGCCCGACGGCGTCGAGCTGCGCTTTGCGCGCTGGGCGCCGCCGGCGAACCGCAAGGGCACCGTCTGCGTCTTCACCGGGCGCAGCGAGCAGATCGAGAAATATTTCGAGACCGTACGCGATTTGCGCGACCGCGGCTTTGCGGTGGCGACGTTCGACTGGCGCGGGCAGGGACACTCCTCGCGCCGCCTTCGCGATCCGCGCAAGGGCTATGTGCGCAACTTCGCCGACTACGAGATCGACGTGGAGACCTTCGTGCAGCAGGTGGTGCTGCCGGATTGTCCGCCGCCGTTCTTCGCGCTGGCCCATTCGATGGGTGGCGCCGTGCTGCTGCGGCTGGCGCATGCGCAAAAGCGCTGGTTCGACCGCATGGTGTTGTCGGCGCCGATGATCGACCTGCCCGGCCGCTCCACCTCGTTTCCGGTGCGGATGTTGTTGAGGACGATGCGGATGCTGGGGCGGGGCGGCGGTTATGTTCCCGGCGGCAGCGACCACCTCACCGGGCTGTCCCCCTTCATCAACAATCCGCTGACCAGCGATCCCGTGCGCTATGCGCGCAACGCCGCGATCCTGGAGGAGGACCCTACGCTCGGCCTGGCGTCACCGACGGTTGCCTGGGCCGATTCCGCGTTCCGTGCGATGAACACCTTCAAGGGCATGACCTACCCGTCCGAAATCCGGCAGCCGATCCTGATGCTGGCGGCCTCCAACGACACGGTCGTTTCAACGGCTGCGATCGAGGAGTTCGCCTACCATTTGCGCGCCGGCTCCCATCTCGTGATCGCCGGCTCGAAGCACGAGATCCTGCAGGAGCAGGACCGCTACCGTTCCCAGTTCTGGGCCGCGTTTGATGCGTTCGTGCCGGGCACGCCGCTGTTCAAGTGAGATGCATCCGCGAAGGCGGTGTGCTCCCTCGCCCCGTTCTTACGGGGAGAGGGTTGGGGTGAGGGGCTTCTCTCCGCACGCGAGATCGTTGTGAGACCTGTACCCCCTCACCCGGATCGCCGAGGCGATCCGACCTCTCCCCGCAAGCGGGGCGAGGTAAGAAGGTCCGCTAAAGCGTCTTCAGATACTCGATCAAATCGTAGCGCTCTTGCTCTTTGAGCACGCGGCCGATGGTCCCGTCCTTGCCGGGGCCCGGCGTGCCATCGAAGGAGTGGCCGGCATTGCTGTTGCCGAACATCTCGGTGCCATCAGCCGCGCGCGTCGAGAAGCGCGACTGCCCGGTCTTGCAGCTCTCGCCATCGGCGACGGCGAAGCCGACCTGCTTTGGATCGTAGTCGCGACCACCGCCCATGCAGAACGATTTGGGGCGTTCGGCGGCAGGGCTCAGCATCCACCAGAGCGAGGGCACCGATCCATTGTGCAGGTAAGGCGCGGTGGCCCAGACGCCGTTGAGCGGACGCGCGCGATACCACGGCCCGGGCTCGTTCTTCTCGGCCGGCTGCGGACCGGAATTCGGGCAGTTCTTGCGCGCACCCCACCAGGCGTCCTGAACCTTCGGGGGAATCTTCGCATCGTCCATCGCCTTGCGGCTGACGATGTCGACGAGCACCATCAGGCCGACCGAGTACGGCATGTCGGTTGACGAAATATCCGGCAGATTGCAACGCCACCAGGTATTGAGGTTCTGCGTGGGATCGAGCTTGAGGAAGCCCGGCACCTGCACCGTCCGGGTCGCCAGCACGCTGGCCTGAGAGGGATCGGTCCCCATGCCTTTGACGCTTTTCTGCACCTCGTTCAGGAATTTCTCATTGCCGATGGTCTCCCACCGTGACGAAGACCAGATGCTCTGGTCGGGAAATTCGCTGTCGAACACGGGATCGTTGACCGGGCCAAGATGGCATTCGACGCAGATCTCCGCATAGAGCTTGCGGCCGCGCTTGACGCGCTCGCCGTCGATCTTCCACGCGGCATCGCCGAAGATGTCCGAGGGCCATTTCGGTGATGTCAGTCCGGAGAGCTGCTTCTTCGGATAGGGCGCCGACCCCTTCAGCAGATCCTCGATCCAGTTCAGGTTCTTGATGTCCATCGACGAGCGGAACAGCGTGTCCTTGGGCGTAGTGTCGGACAGGTTGAGCAGCGCGGTCACGCCCAGCGCTTCGCCGGCGTTGCGGATCAGCGGTTGCTCGATGGACGCGTCATATTGCGCGTATTTGAGCCAGGGCACGGTCCAGATCGGCGGGAAGCTGACCGGCGCGTCCTTGGCATGCAGATTCTTCTCGAAGCCGCTGAGGCCGCTCAGCGTCATGTCCTGGGAGAACACCTGGTTGCCGATGCGGTTGAGTGCGTCGAGGCGGCCATAACCTTCCTCGGTGTCCTGCTGTTGCTCGTCCCGCTTCGTCTTCTCGTTGAACCGCGTCTTGCCTTCGATCGTCTTGCTGTAGGTCGCTTCCCAGTCCTTCAGGAACGTGCCGATCGCGCTCAGCTTCTGCTTCAGCGCATCGCGATCCGCATCGCTGGCGGAGGGGCCGAGCACGCGGTCGGCGAAGCGCGTGAAGCGCCCCGGCACGAAGAGCGTGTAGGCGATCGACAGGCCGGTCGTGATCTCGAGCTTCCGCAAGTCGGTCATCGCCGGGCCGCCGTCGAAGCGGATGTCGATGCCCTTGTAGTGGATCTGGCCGGTGTGGCAGGCGGCGCAGGTCAGGCCGATCCGGTCCTCGCCGACCTTGCCGGTCGCTGGATCCGGCACGCCGGTCATGCGCGCAAAGCCGACGGGCAGGCCGTCGACGTTTTCGGCCTGGGCGCCCCAGTCGACCGGCGGATCCCAAAGCCGCGCCGGCACCGGCTTCGTCTTGTCGTAGACGTTGGCATAACCGAACCGGCGCAAGGTGGCGTCGTCGGTGTTGATCGTCTGCGGGCTGGGGATGAAGCCGAAGCGCTGCAGGTGGTCGCTGTCATGGAGCATCCCGGGCTTTGCGAAGAAATGCAGCCGCGGCTGCTCGAGCGCCATGAACCAGCTATAGGGCACCGGGAAGGTCGCGGTGCCCTGGCTCGCGTGATGAAACCAGTGCCGGTCCTCCAGCGCCCAGTTCTGCTCGAGCCAGTAGGCGGCGTGGGGCTCGACCAGCTTCGGCAATGGCGGGGCCACGAGTTGTCCGACGACGTTGGGCAGCATCGGCTGGAATTGATCGGGAAAGCGCAGCGCGACGATGCCAAAGAGGACGAGCGCAGCGACCAATCCGCCGGCCGCGCGCAGGATCAGCGAGGGCGGCTTGACCGGCTGGCTGACGACCCGCTGGGTGATCCTGTCGGGGAATTTGCGCTCGTTGAACAATGTCCTCACCTCGGCCACGCTGAGATAGCGGTCATCACCCTGACCCTTGCCCATGATCTTGAGCAGGACCGGCCATTCGAACTTCATCAGGATCCGGTAGTACCAGCGCGCCTGATTGCCGGCGCGTTTGAGATTGTCGTTCATGAAGGTCTGGATTTGCGAGGCGTTGAGCCCGGTCTCGGTGCCGCCATCGGGATCGGTGTAGCTGCCGCCGAAACTGGCGAGCCGCGCAATCTCGTCCTCGTTGACGCGCCCGTCGACGCCGAGGATGCGCGAGCCGGCACCGAGCTTGTCGAGCGGGCCGCCGCGCAGGCCATTGAGTTGCGCGCCCCAGAAGATGCTTTGCAGGATGTGACAGGCGCCATTGGCGATCAGCGCAACGCCGCGGACCTGGACACGGGCCGAGACCTTGTTCAGCCCGGTCTCGCCGCTTGCATTTGCGATGGTCTGCGACAGCGTTCGGAGCGGGACGGTCCCGCCGTCGACAAAACCCTCGCCGACGAGGCCGCGCAGGAACGGGCAGGGATTGTTCGGCGAAACCTGGATCGAGGGGTTGAAGGGGGGCTTCGAGACGGAATCGTTCATGGCCCAAAAATCCTGAAAACAGCGAATCGTGAAATGCAGACGCGCCGATCAAGCGCGGAAAGTCCTAACAAACCGACAGCAACCTATACTACTTCAGCGTGTGGCGAAGTGTGGCTGAATTCACTGTCGTGTCAATAAAACTGGGCGAGAGATCGCCGCCCGACGGCCGTTGCCTTCACGACTCGGCGGCGCGTTTGACGTCGCTTTGGACCAGCGTGAGCTTGCTGGCCGGGACGGCCGCCTTCAGGAGCCCGTCGCGGTAATGCGCGATGTCCTCGGGCCGCTTCCAGTGAAAATTCCGCAGATGGCGGTCGACATTCAGGGTCGGGTAATTGCCCATCAGCACGCCGGTCGCTTCCGTCGCCTCGTCGGTCCGGCCCAATTGCGCCAGCGCCGCAGCGCGGATCGCCAGCGCCTGCATGTGGTTAGGGTTGATGTAGAGCTGCTCGCGCGCCCATGACAGCGTCGCGTCATATTGCCTGAGCAGATAATGGCTGAAGGCGTTCAGCGCGGCCCATTGATAACGCGGGTCGCCGTTGTCGCGCTGGGCGGCCATCGAGAACAGCTCGATCGCCTGGCGGTGCTCGCCGATGACGAAATGGCAGATGCCGAGCACGCCGCGTGCGCCCATGTCGTAGGGGTTGAGCGCGACGGCGCGCTTGGCCGCGTCCATCGCGGCCTCGTCATGGCCTTCCATCGCGTGCGCCCAGGACAGGATGGAAAACGCAAAGGAGGAGCGCGGGTCGAGCCGGACGCTGGTCTCGGCCAGCTGCATCGCCTCAGTCCACATCTCGCGCGTGCCCTTGACCCAGCCGAACTGGATGCTCTGGATCTGGATCGTGGCGAGATAGGCGTGCGCGATCGACAGTTTTGGGTCGAGCGCGATCGCCTCCCGGAACAGGGCGACGGCGATGCCCATATCTTCCTTGGTGTGCCGGTAATAATGCGACAGGCCCTTCAGGAAGCGGTCCCAGGCGGTGATGTCGGTGGTGGGGCGCGCGGGCGCGGAGGCCTCGGCCCGGACGATCTCGGTGGCGATCGCCGCGGACAGGTTGGTCGTGATCTCGTCCTGCATCGCGAAGAGATCGCCGATGTCGCGGTCGTAACGGCCGGTCCAGAGCTGCTCGCCGGTCTCCGGCGCGATCAGCTCGGCAGTGACGCGGATCTTGGCGCCGGCGCGCCGCACCGAGCCCTGGATCAGATAGGTGGCGTCGATCTCGCGCGCGATCACGCGGGTGCTGACAGTCTTGCCCTTGAAGGGGAAGGTCGAGTTGCGGCTCAGCACGCGGTAGAATGATTGCAGCGACAGCGCGTGGATCAGATCCTCGGTCAGGCCGTCGGAGAAATATTCATCCTGGGCGTCGCTGAGATTGGCAAACGGCAGCACGCCGACGATGGCTGTGCGGTATTGCTGCGAGAGTGCGGACCCTTCCTTCAGCTCGGGCGCGAGTGCAGTCGCGCCGTCGGGCGTCCAGGTCCAGACCCCGATCGGATCCTTGATGTTCTTGAAACGGTGGTTGCCGCCATCGACCAGCGGCACGGTGAGATGCTTGCTGGCCTCGCGATAGGCCTTGGTCGAGATCGCGAACCCGCCGGGGCTCGACACCGACTCGAGCCGGACGGCGATGTTGACATCGTCGCCGAACACCTCGTCCTCGTCGGCGATGACGTCACCCATATGGATGCCGAGCCGGAATTGCATGGTGCGTTCGGCAGGCAGATGGTGATTGCGCTCCGCCATCAGCACCTGCATCGCGATCGCGGCCTCGGCGGCGCCGACGATGGAGGGGAATTCCAGCAGGAAGCCGTCGCCGGTGTTTTTGACGACACGGCCGCCGTGATTGAGGATGATCGGATGGATCGCGCTGCGATGGGCCTTGAAGGCGGCATGGGTGCCGGCCTCGTCATGGCCCATCATCCGCGAATAGCCGGCGACATCGGCGCAGACGATGGCGGCCAGACGTCTTTCCATATCCTCGGAGCTCCAACGGAGAGGGGATAGCCACCGCGTGGCAGGCGCCTCGAATCCCGCGTGTCAAAACCCTGCCTTTATAGAGCAGATGGCGCCGAGCGAAAGTGTGATCCGCATTGCAAATTCGAGGTAAATTCTCCGCAATCGCGGCAGTGGACGGCGGGACGCGAACCGACTAAGGGCAGCTCTTGAGACGAACGGTCGCAGCGTCGGGTCACTGACATGCTGGGTATTCACGAAATCTGGCTCTTCGTCCTGTCGGGCGTGCTGCTCAACATCACGCCGGGGCCGGATTCGGTCTATGTGATCGGCCGCAGCATGCAGATGGGCTGGCGCGGCGGGGCGGCGGCCGCCTTCGGCATCAGTTGCGGCTGCTTTTTCCATGTGGCGGGCGCCGCAATCGGCCTTTCGGCGCTTCTGATGGCCTCATCCACCGCATTTTCGATCCTGAAGCTGGTCGGTGCGGCCTATCTGGTCCTGACCGGGCTCCAGATGCTGTGGTCGCGCCCGGCGCTGGTGGCGGTTAAGGACGAGGCCGAGCGGAACTCGCTGCGGCGGGTTTTCCTCCAGGGCGTCTTCACCAACGCGCTCAATCCCAAGGTCGCGCTGTTCTTCCTGGCTTTCCTGCCTCAATTCGTCGCAGCCGATGCGCCCCACAAGCCGCTCGCCTTTCTGACGCTCGGCCTGATCTTCATCTCCACGGGCACGCTGTGGTGCCTGGTGCTGGCGCGGTTCGCGGCCAAGGCCGCCAACCGGCTGCGGCAGTCGGAAGGCGTGATCGCCTGGGTCAATCGGACGCTGGGCGGCCTCTTCATCTATCTCGGTATCCGCGTCGCCATGCTGGAGACGCGCTAGCTCGTCCGAACGGATGATGCAGGCTTCGTAGGGTGGGCAAAGGCGCACTTGCGCCGTGCCCACCACCTCTCTCGGTTACAAAAAATGCGTGGGCACGCTTCGCTTTGCCCACCCGACAATTCTTCCTTACGCAAATTCCTTCAGCAGCGCGCTGCCGGCGAGATAGACGCCGAGCAAGATCATCGCGACCAGGAACCAGCGGCGGAACGCCTCCGCCGGCATTTTCGCCCGCACCGACTGGCCGACGAACATGCCGGCAAAGGCCATGGCCATCGCCACCGTGCCCGGCACGGCATTGGCTGGCGTCAGCAGGCCGCCGGCGGTGAGATTGAAGGCGAGCGCCAGCGTTGCGGTGGTGAAGAACACGCCGAGCGCCTGCACCAGCTCGTCCTTCTCCATGCCGATCGCCTGCATGAACGGCATCGAGGGGATCACCTGCACGCCGGTCGAGGCCGAGATCACACCGGTGATCACGCCGACCACGCCGCCGACCCATTTCTCGTTCTGCGGTGCCACGTGGAATTTGAATTTGCTGAGGCCGATGATGGCGTAGATCACCAGCAGGATGCCGAGGACCACGGTGCCGTAGCGGGCATAGGGCCCGGTCAGCGCGCCGGCATTGAGCCAGCATCCGACCACGGTGCCGATCATCAGCGGCCACAGCCGCCTCAGGATGTCGCGTAGATGAGGGCCGACGAAGGTCTGCCAGATGTTGGTGACGATGGCGGGCACGATCACGATGGCGATCGCGCGGCTCGGCGCCATGTTCACCGCGAGCAGGCCCATGGACACCGTCGGCAGGCCGAGCCCGACGACGCCCTTGACGAAGCCGGCGACCAGGAAGACGGCGGCGATCAGAATGAGAAGCGGATCAATCATGCGAGCCACATTGACCGAAGCTGCGCCCAGGCACAATCTGGAGGTTACGGAGACAGCCTTCGTTGACAGCGAAGGCTCATTTTGGAGGAAGCAAAGGTGCGCTTCGATCTCGTCGATCTCCAGCTGTTTATTGCGGTCGCCGACCAGCGCAGCATCACCCGCGGCGCGGAGCGGTCGCATTTGGCGCTGGCCTCCGCCAGCGCGCGGATCAAGGGGCTCGAGGATGCACTTGGCGTCGCGCTGCTCAAGCGCGGGCGCCGCGGCGTCGAATTGACCGCGGCCGGCGAGAGCCTGCTGGATCACGCGCGGCTCGTGATCCACCAGATCGACGCCATGCGCGGCGATCTCGCGGGCTTTGCCAGCGGCGTGCGCGCCAGCGTGCATTTCCTCGCCAACACCTCGGGCCTGTCGGAGCATCTGCCGAAGGCGCTGGCCGGCTTCCTGCGCGAGCATCGCGACGTCGCCATCGACATCGAGGAGCGCGAGAGCACCGACATCGCGGCCGCGATCACCGCGGGCGCCGCCGACCTCGGCTTCGCCGCCGAGCACGCGTTGCCCGATCATGTCGAGCGTTTCGTGTTCAGCGAGGATCGCCTGACGCTGGTGACCTCCAAACGAGGCCCGTTCGCCGGCCGCCGCCAGATCGATTTTCAGGAGGCCAACGCCTGCGAGTTTGTCGGCCTGACCAGCGCCACCGCGCTTCAGATGCATATTTCAAAGCACGCCGCGCGGCTCGGCATGCGCCCGCATTTCCGCGCGCGCCTGCGCGACTTCGATGCGATCTGCCAGCTGGTCTCGGCCGATGTCGGCGTCGCATTGGTCCCGGAATCCGCCGCCCGCCGCTGCGCCAAACTCATGCCGCTCGCCATGGTCCGCCTGCGCGACGCCTGGGCCAATCGCCGCCTCGTGATCTGCGCGCGCAGCTTCAAGGCATTGCCAAAGCCGGCCAAGATGCTGGTGGAGCATTTGAGGGCGGCTGCGGTGTAAGATGACTCTTACCCTCCCCTGGAGGGGGAGGGTCGTTCGCGCGAAGCGCGAGCGGGGTGGGGTGATCTCTCCACTCGGGCACTGTTGGAGCTGGAGAGACCGTCACCCCACCCCGGCTCACTTTTCGCTGCGCTCAATGTGAGCCGACCCACGAGCGAGCTACGCTCGTCTCGGACCCCTCCAGGGGAGGGTAAGAAAGAGCGCGCTACTTCGCCGTCTCCACACCGGCGTCCTTGATTACCTTCGCCCATTTCGCGGTCTCATCCGCGATGAACTTTCGAAAATGCTCCGGCTCGTCGCCGACAAGCGTTGCACCCTGCTGCGCGAGCTTGTCCTTCACCGCGGGATCCGCCATCGCCTTGATCGCGAGGTCATGCAGCGCCGTGACGATCTCCTTCGGCGTGCCCTTGGGCGCGACCATGCCGTACCAGTTCTCGATGCGCAGATCGGGGAAACCCGCTTCCTTCGTCGTCGGCACGTCAGGGGCGGTCGGGGCGCGTTCAGCCGAGCCGACCGCGATCGGCTTGAGGGCGCCGGCCTTGACCTGCGGCAGCAGCACCGGGAGGTCGAGGAATGTCATCTGCACCTGCTGGCCCAAGAGATCGTTCACCGCCGGCGCGGCGCCACGATAGGGCACATGTACGATGTCGATCTTGGCCGTCAGCTTGAACAATTCACCGGCGAGATGCGGCAGGCTGCCGGGGCCGGAGGAGGCGAAGTTGAGCTTTCCGGGCTGCGCTTTCGCGAGCGCGATCAGCTCGCCGATGTCCTTGGCGGGCACGTTGGTGGCCACGACCAGCATTTCCGGCACGGTCGCCACCAGCGTCACCGGCGTGAGATCGGCAAGCGTGTCGTAAGCGACCTTCTCCATGCTCGGGCTGATCGCGAGCGCGCCGGCGGAGGAGATCGCGATGGTGTAGCCATCGGGCGGGCTCTTTGCGACCGCGTCGGTGCCGAGCACGCCGCCCTGGCCGCCGCGATTGTCGATCAGCACCGGCTGTCCTGACAGTTCCGACATGCGCTGGCCGATGACGCGGGCGATGATGTCGTTGGGACCGCCGGCCGGGAACGGCACGATCAGCTTGATCGGCTTTGCCGGAAAATTTTGCGCTGCCGCCACGGACGGCAGCAGCAGAAACAATCCAACGAGAAGCCTGCGTGAGATGGTCATGCAAGCCTCCCGCTGGCGCTTGTTACTGGTTGAGCAGTTTCAGTGCTTCTTCGTGCACCCTGGCGTCGCCGGCCGCGACGATGCGGCCGCCGCCCTGGGCCGGCTTGCCTTCCCATGTGGTGACGACGCCGCCGGCGCCGGTCACGATCGGGATCAGGGCTGCGATGTCGTACGGCTTCAGCTCGGTCTCGACCACGAGGTCGACATGGCCGGCCGCCAGCATGCAATAGGAGTAGCAATCGCCGCCATAGCGCGACAGCCGCGCGCCCTGCTCGATCCGGCCGAAAATGGCGCGGTCGCGCTCGTTCATCAGCAAGGGAGAGGTGGTGTAGGTCGTCGCCTCCGACAGTGAAGCACAGCGGCGGACCTGGAGCCGGCGCTCGCCCGATGGGCCTTTGTAAATGGCTGAGCCGTTATCGCCGGAAAAACGCTCGCCAATGAAGGGCTGGTGCATCATGCCGTAGACCGGCGTGCCCTTGTGCAGCAGCGCGATCAGCGTTCCCCAGATCGGAAAGCCGCCGATGAACGACTTCGTGCCGTCGATGGGATCGAGCACCCAGACATAATCGGCGTCCTCGCGCTCGTTGCCGAATTCCTCGCCGACGATGCCGTGCTGGGGAAAGCTCGCCTTGATCAGCCGCCGCATCACCGCTTCGGCGGCGCGGTCGGCTTCCGTCACCGGATCGAAATCCTTGGTCTTGCTCTTGTCGTCGATCGACAGCGAGGTCCGGAAGAACGGCAGGATGGTTTCGCCGGAGGCGGTGGCAAGCCGTCCGATGAAGGCTGAGAAGTCGATCACCGTCACGGCGCATCCTCAAAACGAAAGTCGGGTGAAGCTTTCATCTGCCTAGCTCAATTCGCCTCTCGCGTGCAGCGCTGTCTTGATTTGCACCCTGGTATTTTGGATGCGGATACCGGCGGCCCAGGCGAGCTATATGCTGGCCAAATATCGATCACAGTGTTGAGAACTTAGTTCCGCGTATGCCTCGTTCGTATGCAAATGACAATCAACCCATTGAAATTCCTTATCAAAGAAACTGAATCTGGATTTCGCTGGAAGCAAATGAGCCATGTGTTTTTGCATGGGAAACGGCTCAAAAGCCCTTGCGCTTTGTGCGGCGCGGCCGCATATTGTTGCGGTGCGGTAGCGCTCTGCGTTACCGCTGCCCTCCTTGGGCGTTTCCTCCCTAGACTTGGGCCGCTTCTTCATTAGAAGCGGCCCTTTTTTCTTGGGTCTCCGTTTTCAGTTTAGCGCGCATACGCTTGCGAAGCGAAAACGCATTCGCACTTCTCGCAGCGAGCACGATCGTTCGAGCAAAATCGTTCGAGAATAGTTCGCGTCTATTCCGCCGCGGCCTGGAACGGGCCGAGATCGCCGAACGGGATCGTGGTCGCCAGCACATCGGCGAGAATGCCGAAGTCGCTTGCCACCTGCGCAAAGCGCGGACCGCGCTCGCGGCGGCGCTCGTCCATGTAGATCGCGCGGTTGAGCTCGAGCTGCACCGCGTGCAGGCCGCTCGCCGGGTTGCCGTAATGCTCGGTGATGAAGCCGCCGGCATAGGGCTTGTTGCGGCCGATCGAATAGCCGAGCCCGGTCATGGTTTCCTCGACGCGATCGGGCAGCAGCGGCGTGCAGCTCGTGCCGTAGCGGTCGCCGATCACGATGTCGGGCCGGCGCGGCTCGTCTCTGCTGACCCCGACCGACGGCATCGAATGACAGTCGACCAGCACCACGGTGCCGAACATCTGGTGCACCTTGTTGATCAGCCGGCGCAGCGCGCGATGGTAGGGCTTGTACAGCGTCTCGATCCGCGCCAGCGCGTCGTCGACCAGGATACGGTCGCGATAGATCTCCTGGCCGTCCCCGACCACGCGGGGAATGGTGCCGAGGCCGCCTGCGACCCGCATCGAGCGCGTGTTGGCAAAGCTCGGCAGCCGGCCGGTGAACATGCGGGGGTCGAGCTCATAGGGCTCGCGATTGACGTCGACATAGGAGCGGGGAAAGTTCACCCGCACGGTCGGAAAGCCGCGATCGCTCAAATGGCCGATCAGCTCGTCCATGAAGGAATCTTCGGATCGCCGGAGTTGCGGCAGGTCGATCCGCGATGCCGCGAGGAATTCGTCCGGATAGGTCGAGCCGGAATGCGGTGAGTTGAAGATAACAGGCGCGCGCCACTCGGCGGGCTCCACGATCTCGAAGGCTGGCGACGCGTCGCCGTCAAACCGGGTCATCTTCTCAGGCTTCGTCCCTTCACGCCGCACGATCCGGCCAAAATCCAGCAAGCCCCAGATCGAATGATTCGGCCGGTCGAGCGGCTCTTATGTGTCGTCATTGTCCGGAATCGCAACCATTCTGCCAAGCGAAAAGATGTGATTGGCGCATGGAACATGTCTTAACCGTGCGGGCAGGGAGGCGGGGACGCGCCGGCGCGACGAGATTGATTCGCAGCCCGTTCGGGTTCACAAGAGGCGGCGCCGGTCGGGCCCAGGGTAAAGATTTTCACCCGAAATTTACCCTCTGTCGGGCTTACTGACCTCTGCATATCCTTTGGGGATTCGACGTTCCTGCCATGCCAAAAATCCTGCTCGCCGAAGACGACAACGACATGCGCCGTTTCCTGGTCAAGGCGCTGGAAAACGCCGGTTTTCAGGTTTCGTCCCATGACAACGGCATGGCCGCCTATCAGCGGTTGCGGGAAGAGCCGTTCGAGATGCTCCTGACCGACATCGTGATGCCGGAGATGGACGGTATCGAGCTCGCCCGCCGGGCCTCGGAACTCGACCCCGACATCAAGATCATGTTCATCACCGGCTTCGCCGCGGTCGCCCTGAACTCGGATTCGGACGCCCCCAAGAACGCCAAGGTGCTGTCGAAGCCCGTTCACCTGCGCGAATTGGTGAGCGAAGTGAACAAGATGCTGGCGGCCTAAATTGGCCCCCTTCCGTCCTTGCACCGGCTCCCACGAGCCGTTATAGGGACCCCACCCGACGTAAGTGGACTATTAGGGCACGTAGCTCAGCGGGAGAGCACTACCTTGACATGGTAGGGGTCACAGGTTCGATCCCTGTCGTGCCCACCATCCTTCGCTCGCGATAGCCGAGAGAAGGATGTCGCGCCGAAGCCCAAAGGGCGCAGGCGGACTTGTAGCCGCGAGCTTCGGCTCGGCAAGCCACGCTTCACCGCTCCCGATGCGAAGCGTGTCCGGCGTAGCTCGAAGAGCGAAGACGGACTGGGGCGTCTTGCTCGGTGCTTTCAAGCACCCGTGCGCCACGCCCCATCGCGCCCCCTCACGTCAGCGGCAGCAGATGCTCCGGGATCGGCACTGGCGCTGCCGGCACCAGCGAGGCGACGGAGACGTGCGGCCAGGTCAGGCCGTTGAAATCCAGCATCACCTTCTGCGAGTACTGGATCTGCGTCGTCGCCACCTTCACACGGCCGCCGGCAAATCCCTTGCCCGGCACCAACGGAAGTGAGGCGACGAAGCTCGGCACCAGCGGCACCGTGCTCTTCTGCACCGGCTGCAGGATGATCGGCGGCTCGCCCGATGCGATGTGCGGCACGTCGACGTCGTAGATGACGGTCTCGATCCAGAACACGGCATCCATCTGGAAGGCGTTGGCGTTGGCGCCATTGCCGCCGGGCGGCGGTGCCGGCACGCCCTGCAGGAACGCGATGTTCGCGGTGCCGCCGGCGAAGTTCGGCGCCTGCGGATGCGGGCCCGGTGAAGCGACGGCCGGCAACGGACCGCCCGACAGCGGCGTGCCGGGCTTGGTCGAGGTCTCGATGATGATGGTCTGATGGATGGTCTGATGCGCGATCTGATGGCGCAGCACCGTGTTCGGATCGGTGATCATGGCCTGGGTGAGCTTGCCCGAGGCGATCAGCGCGGTGAGGTCCTGCGGCAACCTGCGTGTCGTCTTGTTGGCCGCGGTTTGATTCTGGAACGTGAACTTGTTGGCCGGATTGCCGCCGAAGAACGGCGTGATGTCGATCGGCGCGATGGTCGGCTTGCCGGCGACGGCCGGCAACGCGGCGCCTTGCGCGGTGATCGTCGTTCCGTGCGGAATCGAGGCCATGCGCGCGAGGGTGAACGGTTCGTTCGGATTCGTGCTGGACGGCACCGCGAGCCAGATGCCGGGTTCGAAGTGAATGCCGACGGGCGTCCCGGTGGTCACGTCGTTGATGGTCTGCAGATAGGGCACGCCGTTCAGGAAGGCATCCGCCTGCGGCCCCGAGCCACGATTGGGAATCGAGCCGAGACTGTTCGAGAACGACATCGTCTCGTCGGTGAGGTTTAGCTCCAGCACGTTGTCGGGCGGGTCGGTGGTGTTGATCGGTCCCGGCATCTGGGTCGGCGTCGTCGCGCTGTCGGGCCGGAAGATGGTGTTGAATCCCTGTCCCGTGAACGTGCCGGCGAAGGCCGACAGCGGCCCGAGCGTCGGCGGCAGGACGAGCGGCAGCGCAGCAGGCGCGACGGCGGCATGCGCGGCAGCCCTGAACACGCTATCGACCTGGTGGATGGAAAAGTTTGCTGTTCTGTTGAAGGCGCTGGTAAGCGGCTTGGGTTCGTCCATAGGGCGTTCCTTTCGATGGCTGCAAGCGCGACTGTCGATGCCGGCACTCTCCCGGGCCGGCGTTCCGGGCTGATCGATGGTCTCCCTGTGTCAGGCCACGCCACGCGCACGCGCGGGATGTCGCATCGCCTGGCTCGGCGAGACGTCGGAATTTTTTTGAAACCGATCGCGATCTTCTGGCGCGTCGTCCGTCGCGGGGATCGTCGGTGTCACCCTGCGCGAAACGACGCTTTGTCAGGGGTGTTCAAAAATGGAATGATCGAAACATACGGGGTCGCACGCCCCGTCCGCCTTGGTTACATCTCGATTATGATACAACCTAAGAGGTGCTTCAAGTGTGTTCCATTTCACAAGCGAAAGAGTCGCAGTTACGCCAACGATCGGCGTGAGGCCCGCGCCAGATCTGGTTCTCATCGAAGCACCGAAGACGAGCAGGCGACCCCATGAGCATATCCGTCATCGAACAGGCAAAGATCCAGGCGCAGGTCCTGGTGCCGCTGGTCAAGGCGCTGCAGGCCGAGCTCGGCGAGGCGCGCGCGAATGCGCTGGTGCGCAAAACGCTCGGCGATCTCTATCGCGGCTTCGGCGAGGCGTTTTGGACGGCGAAGAACGAGGCCAATCTCGGTCAGGCCGTCGCCTCCGCCTTCAAGACCTACGCGCGCGACGACGCGCTCGCCTATGACGTGATCGAGCAGACGCAGGATGCATTCGCGTTCGACGTGAAGCGATGCGCCTATGCCGAGTTCTACAAGGCGCTGGGCGAGCCGGAGCTCGGCTTCCTCATGGTCTGCACCGCCGATTTTGCGACGGCCGAAGGGTTCGGCCCCGACGTCAGGCTCACGCGGACGCAGACCATCATGCAAGGCGCCGATCATTGCGACTTCCGCTACCGGCGCGTTGCGGACGGATCGAAGGGAAGGGACAGTGAATGATGCGGACGATTTGTCTTGGGACTTGTCTTGGGACTTGTCTTGCGGTGACGGCTCTCGCGCTGACGGCCTCGAGCGCCAATGCGGCGATCATCGATTGGCAGGCCGAGATGCAGCGCTGCCGCGCGGTGCGCGAGAGCGTGGCGCCGCTGCTTCAGGCCGGCGAGGGCATATCCGCCGTCGGCCGTTCCAACAGATCCGTCCGTCGCTGCATCTGGATCCAGCGCATGGCGGTGCGAAAGAAAATCCCCGGCGCGGAGACCTGGTAGGCGCAACCGTCAGTCGCGCCTGAGCAGCAAGTCCTTCAGTCCGCCCGGATATAGGCTCGGTCCGTCCGGCACGTCGAGATCGGCGAGGTCGAACCAGCGGGCGACGATCTCCTCGCCATTATCCTCGCGGAAGTCGATGCGGTCCTGGCCGGCGAACGCGTGCTGCGGAAACGCGACCTCGGCGATGAACATCACCTCGTGCCCGGTCGCGCCCTCGTGGACATAGATGTTCTCCATCATCAGCGGTTCGCCTGTGATGGCAATGTCGATGCCGAGCTCTTCGTTGAACTCGCGCGCGAGCGCAGTCCGCCAGCTCTCGCCGAACTCGATCTCGCCGCCGAGCGGGCGCACGCCCTTGATCCGGCCCGCATCGTCGCGCACCTCAGCCGCAAGCAGCCGCCCGTCCCGCCAGTGCAGGCCGATCGCGACGACGCGGATATGGGGATGAGGGCGCCATGTGGTCATGGGCCATCGATAGTCGGCTTTGTGTGATCGAGCAACGAGCAGGTTGACCCGTCATCCTGAGGTGGCCGCAAAGCGGCCCTCGAAGGACGACGGCCCGGCTGCGGCATCCGGGCCGTGCATCCTTCGAGGCTCCCGACGCGATGCTATGCATCGCGCCGCTCGCACCTCAGGATGACGGAGTTGTGTCGGCGGCGCCCCGCCAGAACGCCGTCTGCAGCGGCAGCTGCTGCCGGATCATCGCCACGCCGTCGACGACCTTCAGCCCACGCGCCGCGCAGGCTTCCATGAAGCCGGTTCGCCGGCCGGCGATGATGTCGAATACGGCGCAATCCTTCGGCAGTTTTGCCGGGTCCATCGGCAAGGCATCGGTCGCCTTCAGGCCGAGCGAGGTCGCATTGACGCAAAGACCGGCATCGTCGAAGCGCGTCTCGAGGTCGATATCGAGACCGGGAAATTGGCCGCGGAGCTTTGCCGCAAGCGTCTCGACCGGGCCGGGCACCTCGTTGAGAATGCGCAACCGCCTCACACCTCCCGCCGCCAGCCCATGGCAGATCGCGCGGCCGGCGCCGCCTGCGCCAATCACGACAGTGCGGCGCTCGGGGTCGAAGATGCCGGCCTCGCGTGCGGCATTCAGGAAGCCTTCGCCGTCGTAGGACTCGCCGACGAGTTTTCCGCCCGCCTCGATGCGGATGGTGTTGACTACACCCTCGAAGCTTGCTGCGGGCCCGACCGCGTCGCAGAGCTCAAACGCGGCCGGCTTGTGCGGGATGGTGATGTTGAAGCCGGCGGTGCTCGGCGATTTCGCCAATGTTCGGATGGTCTCGACGAGATGCTTCGGCGCCACGTCCATCACCACCATGTGCCAGTCGAGGCCCTGCTCTGCGAAATAGGGCGTGTAGTAGCGCGGCGCGGCGACATGGCCGGAGGGGTGGGCGAGGATGAAGACGGTACGCGAGGCGCCGGTCGGATATTTCATGAGGTCAGCCTTTGACGGCGCCGGCCGTGAGCCCGGAGACGAGATAGCGGCGCACCGCGAGTGAGAAGATCAGAACCGGCGCCATCACCAGCGAGCCGCCGGCGGCGATCTTACCCCATTCCCAGCCCTCGTAGTTCATGAAGTTGACGACGGCGACCGGCGCGGTACGTGCATTGGTGCGGGTCAGGATCAGCGCGAAGAAGAAGTCGTTCCAGGCGTAGAGGAAGCACAGGATCGCGGTCGCGGCGATACCAGGCGTCACCATCGGCAGCACGATCTTGGTGAACACCGTGCGCGTCCGCGCGCCGTCGACTAGCGCCGCTTCCTCCAGCGAGACCGGGATGGTGTCGAAGAACGGCTGCATCATCCAGATCACCAGCGGCAGGTTAAAGCTGGTGTAGACCAGCACGAGGCCGGTGATGGTGTCGAGCAAGCCGATCCAGCGATAGAACAGGAAGAAGGGTATCGTGAACGCGATCGGCGGCGCCATGCGCGTCACCAGGATCGCAAAGGAGAGCGCATGCTTGCCGCGCCCGGCCCAGCGCGACAGCGCGTAGGCCGCGGGTACGCCGAACAGCAGCGCCAGTGTGGTCGAGAGTGATGCGCTCAACAGACTGTTGACGAACGAGGCCGAGAATGCGCTGTGCCAGAGCGAGATGTAATTCTGCAGCGTCGGCGTGAAGATCAGCGGCGGCGGGAACTGCAGGATCTCGTCGTTGGTCTTGAAACTCATCTGCAGCAGCCACAGGAACGGCGACAGCAGGATGAGCAGCGTGACGGTGATCGCGACCAGCCGGCCCGGCGTTGCCTTGCGCAGCGACGACTCGCTCATGCCAGTGCCTCCTTGCGCCGTCCCATCCAGACCAGCCCCAGGCTGATGCCGCAGACCAGCAGCAGCATCACCACGGTGACCGCGCTGGAATAGCCGATCTCGTTGGTGTCGAAGGCGAGGAGATAGGCATAGTAATTCGTGACTTCCGTCACCGTGCCGGGGCCGCCGCCGGTCAACAGGAAGATCAGCGGAAACGCCTTCACGCTGTCGATCAGGCGGAACATACCCGAGATCACCAGGATCGGCGTGATGAAGGGCAGCGTGACGTACCAGAAGATCTGCAGCTTGTTGGCACCGTCGACGAGGGCGGCTTCCGAATATTCGTCGGGAATGGTCTGCAGCGCGGCCAGCACCATCAGGAAGGTGAAGGGCGTCCATTCCCAGGTGTCGGCGATGACGATCGAGGTCAGCGCGAAATCGACGCTCGATGTCAGCGCCGGCAGCGTAACGTGCAGCGCTTGAGCCGCGTAATAGAGCGGGCTGATGTCGGGCGCGTAGATCAGCTTCCAGATCACCGCGACCACGATCGGCGGCAGCACCATCGGAATCAGGAAGAAGGTCCGCGCGAATTCGACGAAGCGTGACGGCACGTTCAGCAGCAATGCCAGCAGCATGCCGAGGAGCACCTGAAACAGCACGCTCGCGACCGACAGCTTGGCCTGCACGGCGAGCGAGTTGACGAAGCGGGGATCCCCCGGCAGCAGGCGATAGTTGCGCAACGGCTCGCTGAAATCGGTGGCCGAGCCCGGCGTCGTCAGCTGGAACGGCGTCAGGCTGGTCACGATCAGATAGATCGCCGGCAGCACCGCCACCGCGAACAGCACGATCAGGCTCGGGGTGAGCGCGAAGGCGATGAACCTGCGGCGCTCCAAGTCAATTCCGCTCTCGGTCAATTCCGCTCTCGCTCAAAGCTTCGTCCCGGCGCGGCGGAGTGCGGCGATCGCCTGGTCCTGGGCTGCGTTCATCGCGTCCTTGGCGGGCAGCTGGCCGGTGGCGACCTGTTCGAACGCCTTATTGAGGACGTCGCCGACGATCGGGAATTCCTTCGACGTCCGATAGGCCATGTAGTTTTCGCCCTTGCCGGGCTGCTCCAGCACCTCGAGATAGAGCGCGCCGAGGTCCTGGCCGTTCACCGTGTTGAGCTTGCGATAGTCGTCGCTGGTGATGATCGAGCGGCGGCAGATCGAGGAGTGGCCGTGCTCTCTGACGAGCTTCATCGAGATCTCGGGCGAGAGCGCCCATTTGATGAATTCCCACGCGGCCTTCTGGTTCTTGGCGTTCTTGGGAATGCCGAGGCCCTGGCTGTTCGAGGCCGGATAATCGTGCACGGGACCGGCGGGCGAACGCACCACGCGCGAGGTCTCCTTCACCTTGCTCTCGTCGGAGAGCAGAATCGGCGTCACCCAGGCGCTGGAGTGGATGAAGATGTTGGCGCGGCCAGTCAGCATCGCTTGCCGTGCTTGGTCCTCGGTGTAGGTCAAGACGCCCGTCGGCGCGCTCTTGAGCAGCTTCGCGTAGAACTCGACGCCCTGGATCGCCTCGGGCGTGTTCAGCGCCGGCATGACGTCGCCGGGCGGGTTCTTGAAGATGTTGCCGCCAAAACCCTGGATGTAGGGCGGCAGATTCCAGTTGTGCAGGAACCACGACACCAGGCCGCTGACGCCGTCGGTGCCGTTGATCTCGGCACAGACCTGCTGCAGTTCGGCGAAGGTCTTGGGGATCTTCAGCCCCTTCTTCTCCATCAGGTCCATGCGCGACAGACCCATCAGCATCGCGCCGCCTTCCCAGGAATAGCCGTAGGTCGCGCCCTTGGCGTCGCGATAGGGTACCTGTGCGCCGTCGACGAAGTCCTTCGGATTCCACTCGGCCGGCGTCAGGTTGGCATCGCCCGTGAACTCGTCGAGATTGGCGAGCAGGCCTGCCGCGATCCAGCGGGTCGCGAGCGTGAAGGTGACGTTGACGAAATCATAGGCGGAGCCGCCCGAGGACAGTTCGAGATTGGCCTGCTGGTTGTAGACGGGCAGGGCCGAGAGCTGGAGGTCGACCTTCATGCCGGTCTTGTCCTCGAACTCGGGAATGTATTTCGCCAGCAGCGTGAAGAAGCGGTGCTGGAACGAGGCGCCGTGCAGCGTCACGCCCGCAAACGGCTTCGTCTGCGCGATCAGCGGCGCCGGGAATACGGCCAGCGCGGCGCCCGCGGCGCTCGCTTTCAGCAGTTTGCGGCGGGTGATCGAGCTCGCGCGCGATGCGTTTGTCATGACGTTCTCCCTCATTACTATTCTTGTCGGCTTCAACGCGTCCGCTTGGTCCGGATGGTCTCGTCCTCGGCGTCCTTTTTCTTCTGACGCGACATCGCCGTGACGATGTTCTGTTCGGTGAGATCCATCAGCTTGTGCATGGCCTGGCGTGCGCCGTCGGCGTTGCGTGCCCAGATCTCGTCGAGCACGGCGCGGTGATACGGCAGGCTTTTCCGCGGGGCGCCCGGATTGGTGCTCGACAAATCGAACGACATCCGCAGCGCGGCTGCGACCGTCGCGCCGAAGGCGATGAGGAAATCATTGCCGGTGGCGATGAGAATGCCGCGATGGAATTGCAGGTCCGGCTCGGCATAGGCGACGCGGTCCATGCCGGCCGCGTCCATGCCGCGATAGGCGCGCTCGATCCTCGCAAAATCCTCGTCGGTGCCGCGCACCGCGCAGATCGCGCAGGCCTCGGGCTCGACGATCCGGCGAACCTCCAGAATCTGCTTGGCGAACTCCTGCGTCGGCAGCGCCGACAGCGTCCAGTTCAGCAACTCCTCGTCGAGCATGTTCCAGTCGAACCGTGCCCGCACATGGGTGCCGGCCTTCTGCTTCGAGGCGATCAGCCCCTTCGCTTTAAGCAGCGACAGCGCCTCGCGGATCGAGGCGCGGCTGACATCGAAGCGGGACGCCAGCTCGATCTCGCGCGGCAGCGTGGTGCCCTCGCGCCAGACCCCGGTCAGGATCATCCGCGCCACCTCGCGGGCGACCTGGGCGCTCGATTGCGGGCTGTCCTTGTGAGGAGATTTTGCCACGGCGGTCCCGGATTCGTGGAATAAAATGTCTGATTTATTGCGCACGTCAGAGAAGAAGTGCGCCTAATCGTGCTTCTGATCGCAGATAATCAAACCTGGACTGGTTTGACAAGAATTATTATGTCAGACATATTTTATATTGACTCATCGCCGCGCAGGACAAAGCAACCGTGACAAAGCCCCACATCATCCTGGTCATGACCGACCAGCAGCGTTTCGACACGATCGCCGCGACGGGCCATCCCTACATGAAGACGCCGAATCTCGACCGCCTGGTGCGCGAGGGCGTCTATTTCGACAATTGCTTCATCAACGCGCCGAGCTGCGTTCCGTCGCGCGCGGCGCTGTTCTCCGGCCTCTATCCGCATGCCTCGGGCGTGCTGAAGAACGGTCAGCACTGGCAGAAGACCTGGGTGAGCAAGCTCGGCGAGGTCGGCTATCACTGCGTCAATGTCGGCAAGATGCACACCATCCCCTATGACGCGAAGGCCGGCTTCCACGAGCGCTTCGTGGTCGAGAACAAGGATCGCTTCTTCGAGGGCCGCTGGTTCGCCGACGAGCTCGACAAGGCCTTTGCCGCGCACAAGCTGACAAAACCGTCGCGCGCCGGCTATCGCAGCCTGCCGGACTATGGCGACCGCATGGGCGCCTTTACCTGGGAGATGCCGAAATCGCTGCACCCGGACATCTTCGTCGCGGAGACCGCGATGTGGTGGCTGGAGACGCGCCCCAGGCCGGAGGCGCTGTTCATGCAGATCGGCCTGCCCGGGCCGCATCCGCCCTATGACCCGCTGCCGGGATATCTCGAGCATTATCTCGCCCGCAACGACCTTCCGGTGCCGCAGCCGACCGAGGCCGAGATCGAGGGCCTGCCGGCCTATCTGAAGGAGAAGCGCCGCCACGACACGGAAGTGGACCACGACGCCGTGTCATGGAAGCTCGCGCCCACGCATGAAGAGATGCGCCGCCTGCGCGCGCACTACTATGCCAACGTCACCATGATCGACGAGCAGATCGGCCGCCTGATCGAGACGCTCGACACCAAGGGCTATCTCGACAATTGCGTCGTCATCTTCATGTCCGACCATGGCGACAATCTCGGTGAGCACGGACTGAGCCAGAAATGGTCGATGTACGAACCGGTGACGCGCATCCCGCTGCTGTTCTGGTCGCCGAGCCTGTTTTCCGACGGCCGCCGCATCCGCGAGAAGTGCCAGCTGTTCGATCTCGCGCCCACCATTCTCGATCTCGCCGGCGCAGAGCATCCAAAGCCGTTCCAGGCGCGCAGCCTGCTGCCGGCGCTGAAGGGCGAGGACTGGACCGGCCGCGACTTCGTCTTCTCGGAGCAGGCCGGCGACGTCGCCATGACCGGCGCAAGGCTGATCACCATGGTGCGCGACGACCGCTGGAAGGTCGTGTTCATCCACGGCGCCGAGGACGGACAATTGTTCGATCTCGCCAACGATCCGTTCGAGCAGCACAATCTCTGGGGCGTGGGCGAGCGTGCCGGTGAGATCAGTCGCCTCAAGGATGCCTTCATCGACTGGCGCCAGAACAGCCTGCTCGAGACCATGGACCTGAACGCCGCCGCGCGGTGAGTGAGGATTTCACCGCATCATCCGTCCCGTCATTCCTCGCAATGCCGGTGCTGAGAGAGCGATGCGCGCAAGTCTTGATCCGCTACCGGCCGCCTGCCATTGTCCGCTCATCCACCACGGCCGTGAGCCTTGGGAGGTCGAGGTTGCGGCGTTCGTCGAAAAGTGTCGCGCCGCCGGATGTGAAAAAGAGGGTGGGTTATCGACATGAGCAGCGTGAACAAGCCTGGCGGAAACTACTTGCCGGTGATCATTCATGGCGGGCTTGCGTATGTCAGCGGCCAGCTGCCGCGTCGCGGCGAAGATCTGCTGTACGCGGGCAAGGTCGGCGCGGGTGTCGATATCGGGGCCGCACAGGAGGCCGCAGCCCTCTGTGCCGATCTCTGCATTGCGGCCATCAACCACGCAACGGGCGGAGAGGACAGGATCGTCCAGGTCCTGCAGCTCGTCGGATACGTCGCTTCAGCGCCTGGATTTACCCAGCAGTCGCAAGTCATGAACGGAGCCTCCGACCGGCTGATCGAGCGCCTCGGCGATCGCGGTCGTCACACGCGCACGTCCGTTGGTGTCGCCGAGCTGCCGCGGGGTGCTCCGGTCGAGCTGAGCATGATTGCCGCCGTTCGGTCGTAGCAGGCCGCCTTATGCGACGAGATGTTTTGCAACCGCCGCCTCGTCCCACGCAATCCCGTTGCCGGGCTCCTCGCTCGGCAGCGCAAAGCCGTCCTTGATTGTCAGCCGCGTCGCAAGCACCGCGTCGGCCCAGTCGACATATTCCAGCCAATGCGCAGTCGGTGTCACGCACAGCAGATGCGCGCTGATCTCCGAGAACAGATGCGTCGACATCTCGATGCCGGCGGCATGCGCCAGCGACGCGGCGAGCAGCCAGCCGGTGACGCCGCCAATGCGCTGCACGTCGGGCATCACGTAGTCGCAGGCCTCGGCTGAGAGCGCAGCCTGCATCGAGAACGCGCTGTCAAAATTCTCGCCGATCTGGACCGGCGTGCGCAGCGCGTCCGCAATGCGGGCGTTGCCCTCGTAATCATCGTGACGGATCGGCTCCTCGATCCAGGTCAGCCCCTCGTCGTCGAGCATCTCGCCGCGCCGGATCGCTTCGGTCACCGTCAGCGCCTGGTTGTAGTCGCACATCAGCGTCACCTCGTCGCCGACGGCCTTTCGTACCGCGCGCACCACGGCGAGATCGTCGCGCGCATCGGGCCGGCCGACGCGGATCTTCGCGGCGTGAAAGCCCTCTGCCAAGAGCTTGTGGGCTTCCTCGACCGCGGCGCCCGCCGGCATGATGCCGAGCCCCTTCGAATTGTAGGCCTTCACCGGCTTCGGCGCGCCCCCAAGCAGCCGCGCCAATGGCAGTCCGCGGGCGCGGGCCAACGCGTCCCACGCCGCCATGTCGATGCCGGATTGCGCCAGCCGTTGCAGGCCGGCGAGCCCGAGCAGGGTGAAACGCTGGGTCAGCTTGCGCTCGATCTCGAACGGCAGCAGCTCGTCGCCGGCGAGCAGCTCCGACATTTCCGTGACCATCGCGGTCAGCGGCTTCAGCGCCGACGGCGTGATCGAGAACAGATAGGCGTGCCCGATCGCACCCTGGTCGGTTTCGCAATCGATCAGCACCAGCGGCGCTTTCGCCACCGCGCCGGTCGAGGTCAGAAGCGGCAAGTTCATCGGCACGATCACGGGGCGTGCGTTGAAGCGCTTGATGCGGATGGTCTCGGTCATGGGATCTCCCGGCGGCATGAATGCAGGTTCATGCCCGATCTTAAGCATTCGTCATGAAACGAAAAGGTGCCTGGCCCGACCACCATAAAATGGGGTTGCGCGGCCGCGCGTTTGTTGGCTCTGTGCAGGCCGCATGCCGTGCCGCAAATCCAGGGGATTTGCGACAAGAACGCACACAACGGAGCCATCAAGTGAAACAAGAGATCTCCGAAGAACAGCGCAAGCACGGCATCCTCATTGGAGCCGTGGTCGCCTTCCTTCTGCTCGCGCTGCCGCTGGCCGTGTGGCTGGACCTGACGGAGCTGAACAAGACGGCGCTCCGCCGGCAAACCGCAGATCTCAATTCCGTCATATCAAGCGTGCGCAGCTACTATGCGTCCAACGTGGTCGGGCGCGTACTGGCGAACCCGAACGGTTCGACCAAGGTCGTTCACAATTACGAATCCGTCCCCGGTGCGATCCCGATCCCGGCGACGCTGTCGCTCGAGCTCGGCCGTGTCATCGGCGCGCAGCAGGAGAACATCACCTACCGCTTCGTCTCGGACTTCCCGTTCCAGAACCGCGCCCCGCACCAGCTCGACAAGTTCGAGAAGGATGCGCTGGCCGCGCTGCGCGCCGATCCCGAGCAGAAGATTGTCGACACTGAAACCTCGCTGTTCTCCGACAAGGTCCGCCTGGTCGCGCCCGTCATGATGGGCCCGGCCTGCGTCAGCTGCCACAACAGCCACCCCGAAAGCCCGAAGAAGGACTGGAAGGTGGGGGACGTCCGCGGCATCCAGGAAGTCATCATCGCCCAGCCGATCGCCGCCAACATCTTCTCGTTCAAGTTTCTGCTGGCCTATTTCCTGATCGCCGCCGGCAGCGGACTTTCCTTCCTGTCGTTGCAGCGTCGTCAGGCGCGCCGCATCAAGGGCATGAACAAGGAGCTCGAATCCGCCAACGACTTCCTCGCGTCGCTGTCGATGAAGATCTCGCGCTACATCCCGCCGCAGGTCTACAAGAGCATCTTCTCGGGCCAGAAGGACGTCACCATCCACACCGAGCGCAAGAAGCTCACGATCTTCTTCTCCGACATCCAGAACTTCACCGCCACCACCGAGCGGCTGCAGCCCGAATTGCTGACCCAGCTGCTCAACGAATATTTCACGGAGATGTCGGCGATCGCGCATGAGCATGGCGGCACCGTCGACAAGTTCATCGGCGACGCCATGCTGATCTTCTTCGGCGATCCCGAGACCAAGGGCGACCGCGCCGACGCGCAGGCCTGCCTGCAGATGGCCTGGCGCATGCAGCAGCGTCTCACCGAGCTCAATGCGAAGTGGCGCGCCTCCGGCATCGAGCAGCCGTTCCGCTCGCGCATGGGCATCAATTCCGGTTATTGCAATGTCGGCAATTTCGGCAGCAGCGACCGCATGGACTACACCATCATCGGCGCCGAGGCGAACCTCGCAGCGCGGCTGCAGTCGATCGCCGAGCCCGGCGGCATCGTGCTGAGCTACGAGAGTTTTGCGCTGGTCAGCGACATCGTCCGCGCCCACGCGCTGCCCGCGATCACCATGAAGGGCATCAGCCGCGAGGTGATTCCCTATTCGGTCGATGCGCTCAACGATGCGGCAGCGGAGCGCAGCGGCGTCATCACCGAACGTGCGCCGGGGCTCGAACTCTATCTCGATCCGGCCGTGGTGAAGTCCGGTGATGCCGCGCGGGTGAGATCGCTGCTGGAGAGTGCGCTGGCCTCGCTGAAGCCGGCGTGAGGGGCGCAGACTTGCGCGTGACCCTCCTCTTACCCTCCCCTGGAGGGGTCCGGGACGAGCGCAGCTCGCCCGTGGGTCGATCGCGCGTAGCGCGAGCGGGGTGGGGTGATCTCTCAACACGGGCACTGTTGGATGGGGAGAGACCGTCACCCCACCCCGTCTCATACTTCGCTGCGCTCAGTATGAGCCGACCCACGGGCGAGCTGCGCTCGTCCCGGACCCCTCCAGGGGAGGGTAAGCGCCGCGTCGCCAAGGTCGCTTCACCTCGCCGCGCCTTCCGTGAACGCCGTCTCGATCACCGCCCCAAACGGCTGCCACGACCGCCCGTCGAACTGCACCAATCGCATCTGCTTGATCGGCAGGTAGCTGTCGGGCGAGGTGTTCATCCTGATGTTGGGCAGCGCGACGGAGGGGTGGTAATCCCGCAGCGACGCCGCCTGGCGCATGATGTTCTCGCGCGACAGGTCGTCGCCGCATTGCCTCAGCACCTTGGTCAGCGCTTCTGCCGCCGCATAGCCATAGAGCGCCGCGCTGTTGTTGGTGCTTTCGATCTGATGATACTTGTCCATGAAGGCGAACCAGTCCTTCATGGCGGGGTCGTCTTTCCAGGCGGGATCGCTCGGATCCTTCAGGAACGCCGCCGAGATCACGCCGGCCGAATTCTCCAGCCCCGCGGGCGCCATCGCATTGGCGATCGAGGCGGAAGCATCGTTGACGATGACGACCGGGTGCCAGTTCAGCGACGCCGCCAGCTGGATCACCTTGGCCGCGGTCGACGGCACGCCGAGAAACACGAAGATGTCGGCGCCCGCGCGCTTGAGGATCGAGACGTGCCCTTCGAGATGCTCGTCGGAGATGTCGAAGGCGACGTCGACGAGGACCTGACGGTTGAGATCGCCCAATCCTTCCTGGATGCCCTTGTAGAGCATGCGGCCGAACTGGTCGTTCTGCCAGAGCACCACGATCTTCTTCCGCGGATAATAGGCCTGGATGTAGTTGGCGTAGATGCGTCCCTCGGAGCGGAATGGCGGCTGCCAGCCCATGGTCCAGGGAAACGCCTTGGCCTGGCTCAGCTCCTCGTCGCCGGACGCAACGAACAGCTGCGGAATTTTCTTCTCGTTGAGATACCAGCGCGTGGCGATATTGCCGGGCGTGCCGAACGATCCGAACATCAGCTGCACGTCGTCCTTCTCGACGAGATCGCGGGTCAGGTCCAGCGCGGCTGCGGGATCGGAATTGTCGTCGCGGGTGATGAAGCGGACCTTGCGGCCGTTGATGCCGCCGCGATCGTTGACCATGTCGAAATAGGCGGCCTCCGCCTTGCCGATCGCGCCGAATTCCGAGAGCGGCCCGGAATAGGGCACGATGTTGCCGATGCGGATTTCCTTGTCGGGACTGGAGTCGGAATTGGGTTGATCGGAGCGCTGCTGCGACATCGCCCCGAGCGAGGCGAGAGCGGCAATCAAGACGAACAGCAGTCTGCCGGTGACGCGCATGCTCGACACCTTGTCGTTGTTGGCCCCAACGAAGTCGGCTCGTTCCGCACCCAGTGGAGTTGATCTACGTCAAGCGTTTGGCAATCCTGTGGCACCCGAGCGAAGCGGCAGCCGTGTTGACGCGCTGTCGAGTGCGAGAGTCCCCGTGCGGTACCCCTCTCGCTAGCCCTCCGCGAGGGAGGGCGGGGGAGAGGGGTGGCCCAGCAAAAGATGAGAGCGGCCGCCCACCACGTTCCCTAATCTCCGAACCAGGTCGTGAGCGCCTCCACGAGTCCTTCGCTGTCGCCGGTGCCGACCCAGGCGACATGCCCGTCGGGCCGGACGAGCACGGCGGCAGGGGGCGGAACGACGCCGATCACCGGCATCTCGCAGGCGCCCGTGCACGTCGCGCTGACCTGCCTGACGCGTTCGTCCCAGCGCGCCGGGACGACGCACGCCGGCGTGCCGAGATTGAGGAAGAGCGGCCGCGCATCGCGCATCAGCTCGAACACGCGGGTCGGGCCATCGGCGGTGACGAGGTCGAGGTCGGGCATGCGCATGCCGAGCAAGGGATGGCAACCCTCCTCACCGTAGCGGATGTCGAGGCCGGACACCTTGGCGGAATACCATCTTCTCGGCTCGTCCATCTTCATGGTCGTGGCGACGAGCCCCCGGAGGGCCGTGGTGTGTTCGTCGCCGCGGTTGAGAGCCGTGAGCGCCAACGTCAGCTCGAGCAGCGCGGCCCCGACCGGGTGCCGCTCCCTGTGATAGGTGTCCAGCAGGGCGTCGGGTGAGATCCCCTTCACCACCTGGGCCAGCTTCCACCCGAGATTCACGGCGTCCTGCAGTCCGACATTCAGGCCCTGTCCTCCGACCGGGGAATGGATGTGCGCGGCATCCCCGGCGAGCAAGATGCGGTTCTTCCGGTACGCTTCCGCCTGCCGCGCCGCGTCCGTGAACCGCGACATCCACGTGACCTCGCGGATGCCCAGATCCGATCCGTAGGCAGCCCTGAGCGCCGCCCTGAGATCCGCTTCCGTCGGGCGTTCGCCCCGCTCGATCCGCTGTTCCGTCACGATGCCGCGCACGCGCGGGCCGCCGTCGAGCCATCCCAGGGCATACAGCCCCCGGTCCCCATAGCGGATGCCAAGTGGCGGCTCATCCGCGATGTCGGCCTCGAAGATGAGGTAGCTCGCCTGTGGCTCCGATCCGGGAAACCCGATCGAAGCGGTCTTGCGCACGAGGCTGCGGCCGCCGTCGCAGCCGGCGAGGTAGCTTGAACCCAGCCTGCGCCCGTCCGTCAGCTGAACCTCCACGTGCTCCCCGGTTTCGACAAAGCTCGCCATCTCGCAGCCTCGATAGAGCGTCACGGCGAGTTCCGAGATCCAGTCGGCGAGACCGCGCTCGATCTTTTCCTGCCAGAGCCCGAGTGTGTAGTTGTGACGGGTCGGTCGGTCGCGAGCCTCGAGGACCATGCCCGCGAGTGCGACGGCATAGTGCTTGTTTCCCAGCGGGAGGAACCTGTCGGCTATGCCGCGCTGATCGAGAAGCTCGATTGCCCGTGGATGGAGACCGCTTGCGCGCGAGCCCTCCACGTCCTGGTTCGGACGCCTCTCGACGATCGCGACGTCCACGCCGGCCAGCGCCAGCTCCCCGGCCAGCATCAATCCAGTCGGGCCGCCGCCGACGATGATCACGTCATGTTCAGTCATTTGCCGCCTCGGTTTGGTAGGGGGCCTGACTTCTACGGCGGAGGCGGGGTCTTGAAGCAAGAGCCTTGCGCTCCACATATAAGATTTGGAGGGAGGCGCTCGACGTGACGCGCACCTCCGCCCTCTCCACCGCTCCCGAATTCCCGCGATGATCCTCATGCGAGCCCGCAAGGCAATCGCATCTGAGAGCGATTTTCCCTGGGGCCATCCTTCGAGACGCCCGCCTTTGGCGGGCTCCTCAGGATGAGGACGGAGTGCGCGGCAACTGTTTCGACGGACGCCGGTGTCGCTTAGCCTCACCCTGAGGAGACCGCGGAGCGGTCGTCTCGAAGGGCGAGGCGCGCGCTCGAACCCGTCACTGGCGCTAAGGCAGCCCGCGCGCTTCCAGCTGATGCACCAGCAGCAGTGTCGGCTCGGCGAGACTGTCGCCCGAACCATCCAGCCCGAACGCCGCGGCGATGCCGTCGCGGCTGCGCAGCACCGTGGTGCGTGGGCAGTGGCCGGCGCCGCAGAGCGTCTTCTTCAGGGTCTCGCCCTGCGCGATAAGGTTCGCGGGATCGTTCGCGGCCCAGGCCAGCACGATCGGCGCGTCGACATTGAGGATGCCGGGAAACACCGAGCGCTTGTCATATTGAGCGGCATCGGTGCCGAGATATGCCTTCTCGCTGTCGCTGGCGTCCCTGCCGGCGCGGTAGATGCCGGACACTAGCACCACGGCCGCGACATCGGCGCGATCGGCCTGGAGCTCGGGATGCGCCAGCAGGGTGGCGACATGGAAGGCGCCGGCGCCATAGCCGACCGCAACGATCTCGCGGGCGTCGCCGTTGAACAGGTCGATATTGCCGTGGATCCAGGACAGCGCCGCCGCCACATCGGTCGCGCCCATCGGCCAGGTCGCGGCCGGAGCGAGCCGATAATTCACGCGCACCCCGATCATGCCGTTGCGCGCGGCGAAGCACATGGCCTCGTCCTGGATGTCGCGGGACAGGTCCGGCGCGCCGCGGTCTCCGGTAAAGGTGTCGCCCGCCACGAACAGCAGCACCGGCCGCGGTGTGTCCGCCTTGGTGGTGTCGCTGACCGCGACGTCGAGCACATTGGCCTCGCTGTCGCCATAGCGCAGGCCGCGCGAAAAAGTGACCTGCTCGCACAGCCGCGCAACGCCGCCGGCGGTCGTGTCGTTATCGGTGAGGCCGACCCGGACGAGATCCGATGGCGCGATGCGGCTCGCCGGAAGCGGGCCATGTGCAGAGGCCGCCGTCACGGTCAGAACAAGAAAAAAAGCGAGACAATTCTTCATCATGTGGGTGCCGGCCTTGCGCGCTTCATATTGGTGCGCCGGTTTGGCCTGTCTTTTCAATTCGCCTTATTAGTTCGGCTTCTTGGTTCGTGTTGTTGGTTCTTCTTGCGGCGATTTCACGGCGGCCTTGCTCCGCGCTCTCATCGCCGGGGTTCAATCTGCCGGCTGGAACGTGCAATCCGCCCCGCTGCCGTCCTTCTGCCTGATGGCATTGGGGTCGATCGTGCAGCTCAGCTTGCTCAAACTCTCGAAATTCGATCCCGCCGCGCCATCGGGCGGAATGCCGGCCAGCGCCTCGGTCGCGAAGATCTCATTGGCCGTGGATCCGTTCACCGTCTTGACCTTCTTGCCGAAGGTGACCTCGCAGTTGCGCAAGGTGATGTCGACATTGCTGGTGCGGCAGACGATCCTGTCGGCGGTCACCACGATCGGCTTCTTGTAGGGGATGTCGGCATTGGCGGCGAACAGCATCGCCACCGCCTTCTTCTCGGCGCCCGACAGGAGCGGCGACAGCGGCGCGATCACGCCGGCCAGCGCCAGCGCCGTGGAGCCCGAGACTTTGGAGGGTGCGGCGCCGGCGCCGTTAGCGGTGGCGACATGGGCGGTGCCAACGACAAGGACGGCACAGGCGAGGCAGGCCGGCATCGTGATTTTCATTGACGTTTCTCCTCGAAGGTCACGGCTTTGCCGCCACATGACAGTCGGAGCCTATGACAGATTTCCCATGAGGGGGAGGGCTATAGTCATAGGCCGGGGAGAGTTGAACGCGACGAAGTCACTTGACGAACAAGAACGTGTACTCATGAGGGGCCGGACGGAAGTCTGCTTCCGAGAGCGCAGCGGACCAATTGAGCTCGAAGTGAATGCTTCGGCCTTTGACCCTGAGCGGACATCGCTTGGCGGCATCCAGTTTTCGCCGGAGCCCTTTCAATTGGGCGAGAGGTCCAGCGATCTGCGCTTCTGGCGATAGATGCGCCTTCGCTGGCTATTCCAATGTGCTATTCTCATCGCATTGGCCATAGGTATCCCATGACAGGTACTGCAGAGTGGCTCGCATCGATCGGGTTGGGTGAGTACGCCCAGCGTTTCGCCGAGAATGCCATCGACCTTTCCGTCATTGGCGACCTCACGGAGCAGGACCTTAAGGACCTCGGCGTCCTGCTCGGGCACCGGCGTAAGCTGCTGCGCGTGATCGCAGACCTCAAGGGTGACCTCGTATCGGCTCAAGCGGCCGCCAGACCGGCGCCGCGGGACAGCGCCGAGCGGCGCCAGCTCACGGTCATGTTTTGCGATCTGGTGGGCTCGTCGGCACTTTCGGCCCGACTTGATCCGGAGGATCTGCGCGCGGTCATCCGCGCCTATCATGCCTGCATCGCGGAGATCATCGCGCGGAGCCAAGGCATCATCGCGCGGTACATGGGGGATGGCGTGCTCGCCTATTTCGGTTATCCCCAGGCCCACGAGGACGATGCCGAGCAGGCAACACGCGCCGGGCTCGCGCTGGTCGATGCCGTCGCCAACCTCGAGACGGACATCGGCACCCAGCTGCAGGTCCGCATCGGCATCGCCACCGGTATGGTCGTCGTCGGCGACCTGATCGGCGAAGGCGCCGCCAAGGAGCAGGCGGTGATTGGCGAGACACCGAACCTCGCCGCTCGCCTGCAGCAGTTTGCCGAGCCCGGCACGGTGCTGATCTCCGAGAGCACGCATCAGCTCACGGATGGATATTTTGAGTATCTCGATCTCGGGCCTGTCACGCTCAAAGGATGGTCGGAGCCTGCCTCTGCCTGGCAGGTGCTCGGGATCAGTGGCGTGGAAAGCCGCTTCGAGGCGCAGCACAAGACCAGACTAACACCACCGATCGGGCGTGATGAGGAGATCGAGCTGCTGTTGCGGCGCTGGCAGCATGCCGTGTCGGGCGAAGGCTGCGTCGTGCTTCTCACCGGCGAGCCAGGCATCGGCAAGTCGCACATAGCACTGGCGCTGCAGGAGCGGCTGCAGGCGGAACGGCACATCACGGTGCGCCATTTCTGCTCGGCGCATCACACCAACAGTGCGCTGCATCCTTTCATTGCCAACCTCGAACGCGCCGCCCGGTTCGAGCGAGGCGAGACGCCGACGGAGAAGTTCGCCAAGCTCGAGGCTCTGCTGCTGCGCTCTGGCGGCGACGCCGACCGCGTCGTGCCGCCCCTGGCCAATCTTCTGTCGCTGCCGGTCAGCAACCGCTACCGACTGCCCGAGCTCAGTCCGCAGAACCGCAAGGACATGACGCTGGCGGCGTTGTTCGACCAGCTCGACGCATTGGCGGCGCGGCAACCGGTGTTCGTCATCTTCGAGGATGCCCATTGGGCGGACCCGACTTCGCTGGAGCTGCTCACGGTCACACTGGAAAAGGTGCCGCGGCTTCGCGTGCTGCTGCTGATCACCGCAAGACCGGAGTTCACGCCGCCCTGGCCCGGCCATGCACATGTGACGACGCTCTCGCTGACACGGCTGAATCGCCGCAACGGCGCCGCACTGGTCGAGCGCGTCACGGCGGGAAAGACGCTGCCCGAGGAGGTCATGGACCAGATCCTCGCCCGTACCGATGGCGTGCCCTTGTTCGTCGAGGAGCTGACGAAGACCGTGCTCGAGACTGGGCTGCTGCAAGAGCAGGGCGACCATTACGCGCTCAGCCGTCCGCTTCCCCCGATGGCGATTCCGTCGACATTGAGCGCATCGCTGATGGCGAGACTGGACAGGCTGGCCCCGGTGAAGGACGTGGCCCAGATCGGCGCCGTCGTCGGGCGCGAATTCTCTTACGAACTGCTGAGCGCCGTTGCGGGGCTGCCGGCGCAGAGGCTCGAGGAGGCGCTTGCCCAGCTGGTTAGGGCGGAGCTGATATTCTGCCGCGGCGAGATCCCCCGGGCCGTCTATACCTTCAAGCACGCGCTGGTGCGGGACGCCGCCGAAGCGGGACTTCTGAAGAGCCGGCGTGCGGCGCTGCATGCCACCATCGCGGACGCTTTCGAGCAACGATTTCCGGAAGTCGTGGAGGCGCAACCCGAGACGATCGCGCTTCACCTGACCGAGGCCGGACTGTTCGACAAGGCTAGGGGCTACTGGCTCCAGGCGGGCAGGAAGGCGGCCATGCGTTCTGCCAACCTCGAAGCCATTGCACATTTGCGAAAAGGCATCGAGGTCTCGGCCCATCTGGCCGACGGCGCGGTGAAGGACAGGCTGGAGCTTGATTTTCAGTTCGAGCTTGGACCATGCCTGATCGCCACCCTGGGGCCGGCCTCGCCCCAGGCAGTGGCGACCTTCGCGCGTGCACGCGAGCTGTGCCAGCGCCTCACCGATCCCCCTGAGCAACTGCAGATCATGTTCTGGTTGACCACAGCGAGCGTCATTCGCGGCGAGCTACCGGTTGCCGAGGAAATGATCTCGGCGCTGCTCGATCTCGCCGAAGCGCACCACGATCGACCGACGCTGCTCAACGCGATGCGTGGCCAAGGCATGATCCGCCTCTTCATGGGACATCTTACCGGCGCCCGCGAAGTGATCGAACGGGCCTTCGAGACGTTCGAGACGAGCAGCGAGCAGGACAGATTGGCGGCGCGGGCCGCCGGGCAGGATGCGGGCGTGGCCGACCTTGCCCTGATGTCATGGGCGCTGCTGCTGCTGGGCTACCCCGATATGGCACTCGCACGTGTGAATGCCGCCATCCAGCGCGCCGACGCCATCAATCATCCGCATTCCCAGGCCTATGCGACCTACTATGCGTCCATCGTCCACGCGCTTCGGGGCGAGTTCCTGACGGCGCACCGCTACGCCGATCGCTGTCTCGGTCTGTCGGAAGAGCACGGATTCAGGCAGTGGCGAGGATTGTCGCGCGCCGTCCGGGGGATAAGCGCCACCTTTCTCGATTCGTCATCCGCTGCGCTAGAGGAAATCCAGGCTGCGATGAACGAATATCGCGGCGCGGGCTATCAGCTCGGCATCACGGCACTGTACGTGCTCCTGGGGCCGGCCTTGTTGTCGAGCCATCAATACGAACCTACACTGGAGCTGATCGAACAGGGCCTCGCCACGACCGGCCGCAACAGCGAACGCATATTCGAGGCCGAGCTGTGCCGGCTGAAAGCGCGCGTGTTGCTCGTCCGTGCCGGATCGGAAGCCGGCAGCGAGCCGCAACTACTGCTCGATCGCGCATTGACAATCGCAAGAAGCCAGCACGCCAAGGCCCTCGAGCTTCGAGCTGCAACAGACCTCGCTGCCTTGTGGATCGATCAGGGCAAGCGCGCGCAAGCGCTCGACTTGCTCGCACCCATCTACGCCTGGTTCACCGAGGGTTCTGAAACGAGGGACCTCAAGCAAGCGAAGGCGTTGCTCGACCGGCTGCGGTAGTTGCTTTCGCTAAAGATAGAGTGGCTGGCTCAACAAGTTGCAATGCCACTTCGCCACGGCGTCAAGCATCGAACTCCTGGCGACAGTCCTGATAGGTACCTTGCACCTCTCGCCATTCGTTCGCATGCTCTTTCGCGGGATCCTCGTTGATGAAATGCGGCCCGGGATGCGGCGGAAGATTTTGGTGGTCGTAGTATGCGGCGATCGCTTGTTCCGCGGCGGCTTTCCCCAACTTGCGTCCACCGCGCAGGTTGCTGTGATTCCATTTGAAATTGATGTGCCCCGGCACATGAATCTCCACGACGGTGCCTTGCCACCGACTGTCCTTTTTCCCGTCGCACCGGACGTGGTATTTGAAGAGCTTGACGTCGTCTTCGCCAACGGTCGCTGCGAACAATTGGCAGAGATTTGCCAAGCCATCATGAAGGTTTTTCGGTTTGCGGACTTGCTTCGCATCAACGATCCGGCTCACCCATATTTCGTCGAGTTCATCGTCCGGCTTATGGTGCTCCTGGATCAGGCTCTCGAAGTTGACCGTGTCGATCAGCGCTCCCTCGCAGTATGTAACCTGGTCGATCTCTACCGTTTCTTCGACGAAGGGAAGGGCTGAACACGCGCACAAACTGGATGCAGTGATAGGCACGTTGTACTCAATGTGCTTCGCCTTCCGAGTCTGAGCAAAGTCGCGGTTGGAAAACAGCGCGAGCTTGTGAGCATCAAGATTCCAGGCGTTGTGAAATATGAACGGCTTTTCGGGCTTGTTTAACTCGTCGAAATTGATGCCCTTCATGAATTGGCTCTGCGGATAGTTGATTCTGGAGAGGCCAGTGACATGGGACAGATACATCATCGACGTGACGTAGCGAACGAACGGATTGGGTGCCAGCACCTGATTGAGGATCCATCTATTTCTGTCGCCCTCGTCCGGGATCGTGAACCTCCCGCCGCAGCCCGTGCCAGAGTGTTGAGGGAACCAGAGCGACATGGTTTTCTCGACGGCAATCGCCATCGCCTGCGGATCCCACAAATGCTTATAGGTATTGGCATCTGTGACGAAGTCGACCATAGCCTTGCTGATGCTTCCCCAATCCGGGCCGAACACCATGTTGATGGGAAAGCGCTTGTAGCTTTCGTCGTCGCGAAATACGCCATCCCTGAAGAATTCATAGGTCTTTTGCGCCCTGTATTTATTCGCAACGACTTTATCATCGAACTGGTTATAGACGATCCCGACCCAGGCGCCGATGCAGGACAATGCCCACACGTCGAAGGTTATTCCCGCGTTGGCGAGGGCTTCCAAAACACCGATATGCAGCCCTGCTGCCGGGCCCCCACCGCCAAGCGTGATCGCTCTCTTCACCATCGGATCCTCCATCTGATTTGTCGTGTGGCTTATTCTCCAATCAACTTTCTGAATTGCGTGAGGAGGTTGGTCGTTCTTGGGCTTTGGCACTTCATAGAGTCAGCATTGAGAAATACGATACGTGCGGCGGAGCGGTGTATGTCGATGTTCGATTTCGAATCTGCTGATTCCACTGGCGCACGACGGCCAAGAGCCCGGTTAGCGTATCGCGGTCTGGACCGTCCATTTGTGAACCACTTCACGTACGATATTTATCGCCAACCATGACAGCGGACTTGTCGTCCGATCGCGACTTCCGCTTTTGGTCCGCAACAGACCTCCCCGCATGTCCGCTATTGCGCCGCTGTTGGAGGACAAGCGGACACCCACAGTGATCTGAGCCGGTTGCTTTCGATTTTCACTTCTATTCTAGCGCCGCCAAAACGCGCCCGGTCGCGTCGGTCGGACGCGGCCGGCTGTTATGTCTTGCACAGGCGGACGATTGCCCGCCTGTGTGAGCGCGGATCGGCTAGCTAGTCGGGCCGCCCTGCAACGCCGCGAGAAGCTTGCCGCCATCCGGCACGCCCCAGCCGGTGCAGGCATCCCATCCCGGCCCTGCCTTGAATTGTCCGCCGAGCAGACCGTCGGTGTCATTGTTGCCGACGGTGATGTCGCGCAGCACGCCGGCCGGACCAAATTTGGAGTAGAGCAGGGCATTGAAGTTGCCGGACCGTGCACCGTTGGCGGCGTTGATCCGGGCGACCAGGCTCGCCCAGAGCGGCGCGGACGCGCTCGTGCCGCCGACGATGCCGAGCTTGCCGCCCGACATCGTCAGATAGCCCGTCGCCGGATCGGCATTGGCCGCCACGTCCGGGATCGCGCGTCCGGCAAAATGCCCGGGATTGATCGACTTCGGCACGATGCCTTTCTGCCAGCTCGGAGCCGGCGTGATGTCGCTGACGCCGCCGCCGGTGCCGCTTCCCGGTCCGTCGTTCCAGACGGTTTCGGTGATCTGCACCTGCTTCTTGGCGTTCGCGCGCGCGTGCAACGACGTTCCGCCCACCGCCAGCACGTAGGGGCTGGTTGCGGGGAAGTTCACATGCGCCCGACCGTCCTGCATCTGCGCTTCCGAGCCGTCGTCGCCGGTGGAAACGCAGAATGTGATGCCGAGATGGGCCGCGGCCAGGAAGCTGTGGTTGCAATGGTCGATCGCCGCGGGTGACCAGATCACGCCGGCATTGTTGAAGGACTGGTTCTCGTCCCAGCCCCAGCTGATCGAGACGACGGAGGGATCGTTGTCGGAGTCGCTGACGACCTTGGCGAGGCAATCTACCAGACCCTTTTCGTCGAAGGTCGAGAAATAGGTCGCGATCTTGGCGCCGCCGCCGAGTGCGCCGGCGACATCGACGTCCAGCATCACTTCACCGGTCGAATCCGGATCGCCGGCCGGATCGGTCGAGACGCCGTCGACCGCGATGACCGCGACGGATGGCGCGGGAACGCCGATCTTGGCGAAATAGGCTGCGACATCGGGGGTCTCCACGCCGCCGCCGAATTCGAGCAGGCCGATGCATTGCTTGCTGGCGTCGACCTGGGGGAATTTGTAGATGGCGCCGAGCTCGGTCGGAACGAACCAGTGTCGCACCGAGCTTGCGAAGTCCGGCTTCGCGCTCTGTGCCGAATGGCGCGAGCGCCTGAGCACACGGTGGTTGTTCAACCCGAACACGCCGGTGATGGCATCGCTGACCTCGGTCGGGACGTGCACGGGCCCGGTGCGGGCGTGGAAGTCGCCGAGATGCGGATGCGAATAGTCGAACAGCGTGACGCCGAAGGCATCGCTGACGTCGTCGACCGTGCCGGCGATGCCGAGCCGTGCGGCGGCGGGCTCGTTGCGGGTGACGACGAGCTTGTGCGCCTTGGCAAAATCCTCGATCGACTTGATGGCCTTGGGATCGGAGCCGTATCTGCTCTCGAGCTGGTCGCGCGTCATGTATTTGCGCGCCTTGGGGAGCTTGTTGTCCAGATCGGACAGGTCGGGCAGATCGGCGGAGCGCTTCACGCCGAGCGTCAGCTCGATCCAGCGCTGGCCGTTGGTTCGGCGCATCGCCTTCGAGCCTGTCGGCAGTTGATGGACGGAGTTGGGAAGTTCGACCATGTGGGGTGTTGCACTAGGGGACATAGTATTTCCTCCTTGTACGGGGTGGCGCGCTGGAAAACCGGGATTGCGAACGCAGGTCCTGTTCGTTCGAAACGGTTCTGGTGTTCGAAAATGAATCGTCGTGCGGCGGCGAGAAAATCGCCGGCGCGTCAGGTGACCAAACCTAAAATAGCAAACTGAAGTAATGCATCCTAACAGCGGGATGCCGGTGCGGCAAAGCCGAACGCGCCGCGCGCGCCTCACAATCGCGTCAATGTATCGCAGGCCTCGCCTCATCGATGAGCCAAGCGATCTGACGCAGTCGGCGATCTCACGCAGTTGAATTGTCACAATCGCCGTGCGTGCGCGAGGGCGCGATGCACGCCGGCTGATGTGCCGGGCTTGCGGACAGGTGTCCCGATGTCTCGGCTATGTCTTGATGACTTGGCCGGCCTACTTCCGCGAAGCGGATGTCTTCTTCCTGGCGGTCTTCTTCGCGGTCTTCTTCTTCTTCTTCTTCGCTGCCTTCTGGGCGATCAGATACGCCTCGACCTTCTTCGAAGAATGGCCTGCGGCCGCGACGGCCGCCTTCAGCCTGGCCGGCGTGATCTTGAACTTCTTCGACCAGTAGCGGACTTCATAGGCTTCGCCGAGGGCAATCCGGCTCTTGTCAGCGGCGCGGTGCTTCTGGAGCTTGATGTACTCTTCTACCTTTCTCGCGGAGTGGCCGACCTTCTTGACCGCGTATTTCAGCTTGGCCGGCGTCACCTTGAATTTCTTCGACCAGTAGGCGACTTCGTATTTTTCAGTGAGCGCAATCAGCTTGCGGTCCGCTCCGCCCCGCTTGGTCTTGTCGTCGGCCATGCTTCTCTCCCGCCCTGTCACGTGCCTTGGATCGCGTGCATCCAGTCTAGCATGCAATCGGAATTGGGACGCAAGGAACGGATCGCGCGGCGATTGCGCGAGACGGCCGATTTGTCCCGACGCGTCAAACCCATGCCACGCGCGACCTCGCCTCATGGCAAGGTCGACGTTCTACTGTGCATGGGGTTGTTTTCGCGGTTTTGGTGGGTCAGGGCCGCTTCATCGTCCGGAAGGTGATGGAATAGCGGCGCGCCTCGACCGGCGGGATGCTGTGCTCCCATTGCGATCGCGCCTCGCCGTCCATCAGGTACAGCGAGCGCGGCAGGGCCGCGAGCGTGTGGCGCTGCCATGCGTCGCCGCGGCGGTGGCGGAAGCGGAATTTGCAAGCCGAGCCCAGCGACAGGCCGAAGACCTTGTCGAAGTGCGGCTTGTCGCGATGCCAGCCGATGCCGACGCCGGCGTCATATTCGGTGCACAGCACCTGCCGCACGCTGCCCTCGTCCAGCCCCGCCCATGCCTCGACTTGACGCGCGACGGGCGTGACCCAGTCCGGGATTGGCGCGGCCTCGGTCAGCCGCTGCTGCGCATAGTCGTATTGATGGCCGAACCACGCCACGCGCCGGTTGCCCTCGAAGGCGCCGAACTGGAAGCGTTGCAGCGGCAATGCTGCGATGCGGCCGATCAGCTCCTGCTCGGTGGCGGTGTCGATAAAATTGTCCGTATGGCGAAGACCAGCGGGCCCTGCCTCCGGCTCGGCGAACAGACCAAGCTGCGTCATTCCTCGCATTTCCGTGATGGAACCTAATGGCGGCTGAAGCGACTTATCTATGACGCGGGGAGAAACATGCGAGGCTGTCATGGCAGAGAAGCATACCGCCGATCCGGCAGAGATCATGCGGGCGACCGGTCATCCTGAGCTGGAATATGTCGCCGGCTGGACCATCGCTGGCCTCGTCACCATCGGCACCATCGTCGCCGCCTGGGTGTTCGCGATCTAGGCCGCAGGGAATTGCAGCTCGAAGGCCACGCCGTCGGCGGTCGGCTTGAGCCTGATCGAGCCGCCATGGCTCGCCATCACCGCCCGCGCGATCGCGAGCCCCATCCCGGTGCCGCCCTGATCCCGGCGGGTCGTGAAGAACGCGTCAAAGATCCTGTCGCGGTTCGGCGCCGAGATCGGCTCGCCGTCATTGCTCACAGTCAGTCGCAGCGTCGTCCGCTCGTCGACCGCCTCCAGCCTGATGATCCCAGCCTTGTGCCGGATCGCGTTGTCGGCGAGATGCGACAGCACGATCAGCGCCTTCTCGCCGGACATGCCGATCGGCCGCTCGAGGCTGCCGCTGGCCTCGATCGCGCTTGCCGGAAACCGGCTCCGGAGGTCCGCGATCACCGGTGCCAGCTCCGTCCGCTCGTTCTGCGGCAGGCTTTCGGCCCGCGCGAGCTCGCGCAGCCGCTGCGCCATCGCCTCCAGCCGCTGGGTGTCGGACAGGATGTTGGCGATGAAGGTCCGTTGCTCGGCCGGTGTGAGGCCTTCGGGCTTGCCCTGAAATGAATCCTGCAACAGCTCGGCCGCGCCCTTGATCGAGGTCAGCGGCGATTTCAGCTCGTGGGTGAGATGGGCCGAGAACGTCGCGATGTAATCGGAGCGCCGCGCCAGCTGCTCGGCCATGCCGAGAAAGCTGTGCGAGAGCTGGGCAAACTCGCGTGTGCCGTAATGCCGGAGTGGCCGGAACGCCTCACGGTCGCCGCGGCCGATTCTGGCGGCGCGGTCGATCAGCTCGCGCATCGGCAGCGTGATGGTGCGCGAGAACACCAGCCCAATCGCGATCGTGCCGAGGATCACGGCGAGCCCGGCCAGCACGAATTTGGCGCGCTCCTGGTAGAGATGGTCGAAAATGTTGCTCGGCGTCCGCGTGGTATAGATCACCCCGGCAACGCGGTTGTTGACGATCACCGGCATCGCCGAGAACACGTGCACGCCAAGCCCGCGGCTGAAGGAATAGATCGGCGGCGGCGGCTTGTCCGGCACGCGGTTGCGCAAGGTGGCGCGGTATTGGCCGTGCAGTGCGTCAGAGACCTCCTCGATATGGGCGAGCGACTGCCCGACCTCCTGTCGCCCGGCGATCACCACGCCCTGCGGATCGAGGATGCGAAAGCCGGCCAATGTCACCTTCTGCGTCTCGCGGATGATCGGCGTCAGCTTGGCGCCGATCTCGACGTAAGCCGGCTGCGGCGGCCGCGCAGCCGCTTGCGCATCCGGCCGCCGCCGCAACAGATCGTTGGCGGTGAGATCGAGTGCGGGCCGGATCGGCGTGAACTGGTCGCCGGGATCGGGCAGCACGTCCGGCGCTACCTCGGGGCCGAGGGTCAGGCCGCTGCCGAGCCGGGCCTCGACCTCCTGCGCATAGATCGTTGCGAGCACGCGGCTCTGCGCGATCAGCTCCGCCTGGGTCTGGCGGATCAGCTGGTTGTCATAGAGGCGGAAGAAGAACAGGCCGACCAGCGGCAGCACGGCAACAGTCGCCAGCACCGCGAAGATCACGAGCCCGAGCGACGGCCGCCACTTGTCAGGGGCCGTACTCATGCCTCTGTCTCACAGCGGCCGAGCTTGAAGCCGACGCCGTGGATGGTCTCGATCACGTTGTCGCAGGAAGCCGCTGCGAGCTTGGCGCGGATGTTGCGGATGTGGCTGTCGATGGTGCGGTCGGAGACCTGGATGTTGAGCTGATAGGCCGCGCGCATCAGCTGTTCGCGGTTGAACACCGAGGTCGGTCGGGTCAGGAACGCGCGCAGAATGCCGAACTCGATGGCGGTCAGCTTCAGCGGTGTGCCGGCGAAGGTTGCGACATGCTGCTCGGGATCGATCAGCAGGCCGCCTTGCGACAGGGCGGCGGGGCCGGACTTGGCCTCGCCGTTGCGGGGCGTGAGGCGGCGCAGGATGACGTTGACCCGCGCCACCAGCTCGCGCGGGCTGAACGGCTTTGTCACGTAGTCGTCGCCGCCGATTTCGAGGCCGAGCACGCGATCGATCTCCTCGTCGCGCGCCGACAGGAACAGGATCGGCACGTCGGACGTCTTGCGAACCTCGCGGCAGACATCGAGACCGTCGAACTCCGGCATGCCGATGTCGAGCACGATCAGATCGGGCTTGTCGGCGGCAAAGCGGAGAAGTCCCTCCTTGCCGTCGCGTGCTTCGATCACGTCCATGCCGGCCTTCCTCAAGGCGACGCGGATGACCTCGCGGATGTGGCCCTCGTCGTCGACGATGAGAATGCGATGCGCCAAGGGCTTCTCCGCTCAACCTGCAGGCTGACCATTGTTGGTCGAGCTCTTGGCCTGCGCATCCAGCCAGCGTTGCAGGCGCCAACTGCGAAGACCCCAGGCCCGCCAGGCCAAGTCCAGGCGCTGTGCTTCTACAAGCCGGTCCTGGCATCCGACAAGAGTATAATCGGAGCGAAACGGCAATAGCTTCGCGATCGCGGGTAAGGCTTGTGGTCCAAGTTGTGAAAGATAGTTGACGTCGATCGACATGCCTCTGCCCGCGACTTCCCGGCTGTGCGCAACATTGTAGTCGGCGATGAACGCATCAAAGTTCACCAGCGAACAGCTATACAACACGATCGTTAACGCGATCAGGTTGACGCCGACAAGCCATCGGTTGGACCTGTCGAGTGCGATCCGCGCCACGATCAGGATCAGCCCCAGCGCCACCAGCCCCATCCAGATGAAGGCCGCGATGCGCCAGTAAGTCAGCATGTAGATGTCGACATAAAGGTCGAGGCGGAGGATGGAGGAGGCGACCAGAAGGACGTTCTGCCCGACCCAGAGATAAACCAGCGGGCGGATCACCGTCGACCTCTCAGCCGGTCCGCCCGGACGCATTGCGACCAGCACGAAGGCGGCGGCGAGCAATGCGGTCGCGATCAGCGGATAGGCGCCGCGATGGGCGTAGGCCGCGTAGGTCATGTCGGCGGGCAAGGCCACGTGACCCCAGAGATAGAGGCCATCGAGAATCGATTGCGCCGCAAATAGCAGATTGAACAGGATCAGCGAGCGCAGGATCGTGGAGGGGCCGAGGAATTCGGCCGAGACCATGGGCGGCAGTGGCGGTGGCATGGGAACATCGTCGACATCGGTGGTGACGACCTTCCTGCGTCGCCAGCGCAAGTGGATGAACGGCCAGACCAACGCCAGCATCATGATCCAGAACAGCACGCGCGGGATGCTGACATAGTCGAGGATGATCTTTGGATTGAGCAGGGACACCCACTGCTCGATCACCGGATTGGCCGCGGCGAACAGGGCGACGAAGACGGTGCCGAGCGCCGCCGGCAGCAGCCAGAGCGCGATGCCGCGCGTGAACGCCGACATGTTGAAGACCTGAAGGACATCGGGGAAGAACCTGAATGGGCCAAGCAGGACGAAGTTGCGCAGCGCACGGGCGCGCTCGGCAAACCCGGTCGTCTCCGGATTGGTCGCGAGCAGAAGCGACATGAGCAATGCAGCGACAAGGATCAGGGACGACAGCGGGTTGAGCTCCTCGACGGCCGGCACGAGGCCTGCGACGAAAATCGCTGCGCCTGTTAAAGCGCGACGCAGGTCCAGCGTGTCGTGATTGAACAGCATCGACACCACCGCGATTGCGATCGCAAAGAGTGAGAGCGACAGGCCGATCCGCTCGCCATAAAACAGCCAGTCCGCGAGCGCGGCCAGCGCCAGCGCAAGGCCGACCTTGGCCGGAATGGCGGAACGCCTGATTGGCTGGATGTCGGCGGCGATCGTCGAAGCCAGGCTCGTCATGTGCAGATGACCTTTCGTGATGGGTGGCATCACGAAATCTGCACGGCCCTTGTGCAGAAGCCGGGATCAACATCTGCACGGTTTCAGGAGTCTTTTGCAGATTTCGTGCAGGCGCGCTTTTGCCTCTCGCGGAGCGCAAATCGCTTTGATAGGTGCGAAGCATTCGCCACTCCCCGGACGTGACGCATCATGCAATTCCTCCGTCGTATCGGCCTCATCCTGCTCTGGTTTGGGGCGCCTCTCGTCGCGTTCGCGGCTGCGAACAAGAACGATCCCTATCTGCTTCCGCTGCGCGGCGTCGGAAACATCGCGCTTTCCCTTGCTAGCATCACGATCGCCATCCTGTTGCTTCGCCGCGGGCGCTGGCACAGCCTGGCCGGCAAGCTCCTTCTGATGCTCTGGTGTCTGCCGCCGATGCTGATGGCGGTGGCGCATCTCAGCTTCGAGCTGCGCAAGCACGATGTGCTCAGCGCCGGCGTGACCGAGGCGCGTCAGCTTGGCCCCCATTTCATGATCGGCTATTCCTCCTTTCCCGAGGTCGCGCGCCTCGCCGAGCAGGGGCTGATTGGCGGCGTCTACGTCACCCGGCACAACATCCGTGGCCGGTCGGTCGATGAGTTGCGTGCCGAGATCGCTGCGCTTCAGGGCAAGCGCCGTGCAGCCGGCCTGCCGCCGCTGATTGTCGCCGCGGATCAGGAGGGCGGCATCGTCGGCCATCTCGCGCCGCCGCTGACCAAGGTGCCGGCGCTGGCGACGCTCGCCGGGCTTGCTCCTGACGACCAGCAAAGCAAAGCGGAAGAGTTCGGCCGGATCCACGGCCGCGAGCTCGCCGGCCTTGGCGTCAACCTCAATCTCGCGCCGGTGCTCGATCTCAAGCCGCCCGTTCGGCGCAATCGCCTTGATTTCCATACGCTGATCGGCCAGCGCGCGATTGCCACCGACCCCGTTGTCGTCAGCACGATCGCGAGCGCTTATGTGAGCGGACTGGAGGCCTCCGGCGTCGGCGCGACACTGAAGCATTTTCCAGGCATCGGCCGTGTGCGTACGGACACGCATCATTTCAGCGCCAACCTCGATACGCCGGTCAGGGAGCTGGAGGCCACGGATTGGCTGCCATTCCGCGAGGTGCTGTCGCACTCGCACAGCGCGCTCATGGTCGGCCACATCACACTCACGGCCGTGGATCCCGACCATGCCGCTTCGCATTCGAAGCGCCTCGTCGATGGAATCATCCGCGACAAATGGGGCTACCAGGGCCTGGTGATGACCGACGATCTCGTGATGGGCGCGATCTATCAGCACGACGTCTGCAAGGCCGTGGTCGAGGCGATCAACGCCGGCGTCGATCTGCTGCTCGTCGCCTATGACGGCGCGCAGTTCTATCGGATCTTTGGATGCGCACTCGACGGATCGCGGCAGGGCAAGCTTGATGCAGCGATGCTCCGCGCAAGCAAGGCACGGCTGGAGCGGGCCTTTCCGATCGAGCTGGCGCGCGCGGCTTCAGCCGTTCGCATGGTCGAGAAGAATTAGCGTAGGCCAGCTGGCACGCCTTGTCCCGGCAAGTATGGCGCCATTCCCGCTGTGGCGCGTCAGCCACATATCAATGCAAATCACAACTTTGATGGTGTGTCAGGCTGTCGCAACAACCCGTTTCCTGCAACAAGAACACCGTTACTTTTGGAATTGGCAGGGGCCGGGAATGCGTCGTCTTGTTGCGGTTGGCGTTGGTTTGATTTCGATTGTGGGATTTGCAAGCGCGGCAATCGCCGCTGATCTGGCGGTCAAGGCTCCGATAGCGGCCCAGCCATTCAGCTGGACCGGCTGTTTCGTCGGTGTGCATGCGGGAGGCGACTTCAGCTATGACAAAATCAGAAGCTCGGGCGATTTCACCTCCACGGGTTTCATCGGCGGCGGACAGATCGGTTGCGATTATCAGTTTGCATCGGCCTGGGTCGTCGGCGTCGAAGGCCGAGCCGCTTGGTCGAGCCTGACCAGCAAGACGCCGGGCATCGGTACTTCCGGCGGCCTGCTGTTCCCGACGCAATTCACCGTCAGCAACGACTTCCTCGCATCGGCAACAGCGCGCCTCGGCTATACTTTTGCTGGCAGCTGGCTCGCCTATGCCCGCGGTGGCGCCGCCTGGACGCGAGAAAAGGCAGACATCGTTTTCACGCCGCCCGCCCTGGGATTTCCGATCAATCCAAACGGGACCATGACGCGTAGCGGATGGACGGCCGGCGTCGGTCTCGATTGGGCATTCGCGCAGCACTGGTCTGCGAACGTCGAGTACAATTACTACGATTTCGGCGCCAACGATTTCGTTCTGGTCGACTCGATCGGACGCACCTTCTCGGGAAACCTGAAGGACAGAATTCATACCGTGACGGTCGGCGTGAATTATCGTTTCTGACGCCGCTGGGTTGCTACGGCGTCACCGCTCCGCGTGGCACTGCGCGCGGGGCGGTCAGCTCTTTCCACGTTGAATTGGCGACGTGCACCGGCGAGAAGGCCGGCCGCTCGACATAATGTCCGTCGCCCGCTTCGGCACGCAGATCGCCATCCTTCCACACGATGCGACCGCGCGAGAGCGTCGCGGCCGGCCCGCCGGTGCAGGCAAAGCCTTCGAATACGTTGTAGTCGATCCGGCTCATCTGCCGCTTCGCGCTGATGGTCTTGGTGGCCTTCGGGTCCCACACCACGATATCCGCGTCGGAGCCGACGGCCACCGCACCCTTGCGCGGATAGACGTTGAGGATACGGGCGATGTTAGCCGAAGTCACCGCGACGAATTCCTCCTTCGTCAATCGCCCCGTGGCGACGCCCGCGGTCCAGAGCAACGCGAGGCGATCTTCCAGGCCGCCAGTGCCGTTCGGGATCTTCCGGAAGTCGCCGAGGCCAAACCGCTTTTGCTCGGTGGTGAAGGCACAATGGTCGGTCGCGACCACTTGCAGCGAGCCGGATTGCAGGCCGGCCCAAAGACTGTCCTGATGCGACTTGTCGCGGAATGGCGGCGACATCACGCGTTGCGCGGAATGATCCCAGTCCTTGTTCTGATATTCGCGCTCGTCGAGCAGCAGATGCTGGATCAGCGGCTCGCCATAGACGCGCTTTCCCGCGGCACGCGCGCGCGCGATCGCCTCATGCGCCTCGCGGCAGCTGGTGTGGACGATGTAGACCGGCGTGCCGGTCATATCAGCGATCATGATGGCGCGGTTGGTGGCTTCGCCCTCGACTTCCGGCGGCCGTGAATAGGCGTGCCCTTCTGGCCCCGTGACGCCGCGTGCGATCAGCGCCTCCTGCATCAGCGCGACGACGTCGCCATTCTCGGCGTGCACGACGGGCATCGCACCCAAATGGGCGCAGCGTGCGAACGAGTTGTAGAGCTCGTCGTCGTTCACCATCAGCGCGCCCTTGTAGGCCATGAAATGCTTGAAGGTGTTGATGCCGTAGGTTTTGACCACGGTCTCCATCTCGTCATAGATCTGCTTCGACCATGACGTCACCGCCATGTGGAAGCCGTAGTCGGTCGCCGCCTTCTCGGATTTGTGGCGCCACTCCTGATAGGCCGCGAGCATCGACTGGCCGGGATCGGGCAGGCAGAAATCCACCACCATGGTGGTGCCACCGGTCAGCGCCGCCTTGGTGCCGGATTCGAAATCGTCTGCGGTAACGGTACCCATGAACGGCATTTCGAGATGGGTGTGCGGATCGATCCCGCCCGGAATGACATAGGCACCGCCGGCATCGATGATCTCCGCCCCCGTTGGCGCCGCGATCGCTGCGCCGACCGCGACGATGGTGCCGCCCTCGATCAGCACGTCCGCACGGCGCGAATGATCATGATTGACGACAGTGCCGCCGCGGATGAGGAGGGACATGGGAACTCCGGGAAGAGCAGGGAGGACGGGACGCGGCGAAAGCTAAGCGGGTCGGCTGTGATGCGACAGACGAAATTTTAGTCAGTCGCCGGCTTCGCTGCGTATTCTCGGCCGCTACGCCGCCGGCGCAACTAGCCCGTCGATCATCGCGCGTACGAGGCTCGCGATCTCCTTGCGCAGCGCCGGAAGGGGAACCGCGACCAGCCTTTGCTCAAGTCCCAGTGCCACCATGCCATGCACGGCCGAGAACAGGCTGCGTGCGGTGATGCCGAGCTCCTCGGCATCTCGCTTTGGCAACAGCGCAGCCAACGGCTGGTAGATGTGGCGAAACAACTGCAACTGGTCATCGACCGACCAGTCGGGCAGGGCCTTCTCGATCTCCATGCGGTGCTCGAACAGGGCGCGCCAGAGCTGGAGATTTTCTGCGGCGAAATCGCAATAGGCAATTGCGATGCGGACCAGCGTCTCCTTTGGCGATGGATTGCCCGCGCGCACCGCCGCGCTGAGCGCCTCGTCGAGCCGGAGCAGCGTGCGCGAGCCGACGCGCAGGACCAGCTCGTCCACATCGGCAACGAGATTGTAGACCGCACCATTGGCGCAGCCGATCTCGCGGGCCAAATCGCGGGTTTTCAGGCCGGCCAAGCCACGGGTCGCGATCATCCGCTCCGCCGACAGAATCAGGTCCGCCCGCTGTTTCTCCCGACGTTCCAAGGCTTTAGTCATTCGTTAACCAAAATCTTGAGCGTCGCTCAAATAATTATTGAACGATGTTCAAGATTGTTGCTACTAATCATTTGTGAGCAACGCTCATAACAGGGAGCTGCAAATGTTCAAGACCGTAGTCACACTTTTCCGCGGCAGCATGGCCGCCGCCGGCGAGGAGCTGGAAGACCGGACGGCTCTTCTGATCCTCGACCAGCAGATGCGCGATGCGGCTGCTGCCGTCGAGCGCGGCAAGCGGACGCTGGCGCTGGCGATCGCCCAGGACCAGCAGGAAGGCGGCAAGCTCGAGGCGACCGTCGCCCGCATCGCCGATCTCGAGACCCGCGCGGTCGCAGCGCTCGATGGCGGCCGCGAGGATCTCGCCAAGGAGGCGGCCGAAGCCATCGCCGGCCTCGAGGCCGATCGCGACGCGGCGCTGACCGCGCGCGCGTTGTTCGCGACCGAGATCGCCCGGCTGAAGCGGCACGTCGCAAATGCGCAGGCCCGCATCACCGAGCTCGATCGCGGCCGTCGTGTCGCCCGCGCCTCGGAAGCGGTGCGCTCGCTTCGCCGCAGCGGCATCGAAGCCGCTCGCCCTTACGAATCCACGCTACCGGAAGCAGAGAGCACCTTGAGGCGACTGCGCGATCGGCAGATCGAAGCCCAGGCCGCCGATGACGCGCTGGTCGAGCTCGATGCGGCCACCGGTCCGCTCGTGACCGCCGAACGATTAGCCGAACAGGGCTTTGGTCCCCGGCTCAAGACGACCGCTGACGATGTGCTGGCGCGGTTGAAATCCAAGCGCATGCCCACTGCCTGAACTTAACGCCTCAATCATCAATCGAACCAACAGGAGACGATCATGAACCAGAACGGCCAACCCCACAGCAGCGCCTGGGTGACCTTTACCTACGCGTCCTTTGCAGCCTCCGCCTTTCTTGTCGCCATCGGCATCTTCTTCCTGCCGATCGATCTCTGGATGAAGGGCTATCTCACGATGGGTATCGTGATGCTGATCCAGACTTGCATCACTTTGACCAAGACCGTGCGCGACAATCACGAAAGCAGCCGGCTGGTGAACCGCATCGAGGATGCGAAGGCCGAGCGCCTGCTGATGGAAGTCTCCAAGGCGGCTTGAGGCGAGAGCGCATCGAAGGGCGACGTCATCTTCAACATGGGGCGGTGGATGCGAAAGCATCCGCCGCCTGCGCAGCGCTGTAGCTGCGCGCGATGATCGAAGCGCATTATATCGCGCCTGCGAAATGCAACCGAGCCATGACGGATCGCGCTGGCCCGCGCCCTTGCGCACCGGCTTGGCCCGGAGCACTCTGCGCATGCGGTGCAAAGAACGCCGCCAATAAAGACGGCGCGAGGAAACATCCATGGCGGTGACGCGGATCGACTGCGACATCCACCCGGCGGTTGGTGGCACGCGCACGACGCTGCTTCCTTATCTCAGTGATCACTGGAAGGAGCAGGTGGTGAGCCGGGCCATCGACGGCCTCGACCTCACCTCCTATCCGCCAAGCATGCCGTTTTCGGGCCGCGCCGACTGGCGGCCGGCCAACGGTGCCAAGCCCGGCTCTGATCTGGCGATGGTGCAGAAGGGCGCTTTCGAGCAACTGGGCGCGAGCCACGCGATCCTCAACGTGCTCTATGGCGCGCAGGCCGTGTTCGATTCCTACATGGCGGCGGACTTCTGCAAGGCGATCAACGACTGGATTGCCGCCGAATGGCTCTCGCGCGACCCGCGCCTGCGCGCCTCCATCGTGGTACCGATGCAGGCGCCGGATCTCGCCATCGAAGAGATCGAGCGCCGCGCCGGCGACAATCGCTTCGTTTCCATCCTGGTGCTGGCGCAGGGGGAGACCTTGCTGGGCCGGCGGCATTTCTGGCCGGTCTACCAGCTTGCTGAAAAGTACAGGCTGCCGCTCGCGATCCACGCCGGCACGCAATATCGGCAGGCACCGAGCTCGGCCGGCTGGCCGTCGCACCGCTACGAATATTACTTCGTCGAGGCGCAGGCGTTTCAGGCGCAGATCCTGAGCCTGATCTACGAGGGCGTGTTCGGAAAGTTTCCGAACCTGAACGTCGTGCTGATGGAGTCCGGCGTCAGCTGGCTGCCGGCCTTCATGTGGCGGGCCAACAAGACCTGGCGCGGCGTGCGCGTCGAGGTGCCCTGGGTCGAGCGCGAGCCGGCCGCGATCATCCGCGACAATTTTCGCGTGACCATGCAGCCGTTCGATGCGCCCGCCGATGCCAAAAGCGTCGCGGAAATCATCGACCAGATCGGCTCCGACAAGATGTTCCTGTTTGCGTCCGACTATCCGCACTGGCAGTTCGACGGCGACGATCCGATCCCGCCGCATCTGCCGAAGAGCATCATCGACAAGATGTGCGTCGACAATCCGCTGGAGACGTTTCCGCGGCTGTCGCTCGTCAACTGATCCAGGAGGTTCGCATGAGTGAAGTCATCGACCGCCCGCTGCGCGACGATGAGAAGCCTGCCGCTTCGCGCTTGCGCATCGTCGATTGCGACGTGCATCCGAGCCTGCATTCGCACGACGATCTCAACGAGTTCCTGCCGAAGCGCTGGCAGCAGCATCTGAAGGAATACGGCAGCCATCTGCGCACGCCCTATCTCTTCACCACGCCCTATCCGCGCTCATCGCCGCTGATCGCGCGGCGTGACGCCTGGCCGCCGACCGGCGGGCCGCCTGGTTCAGACCTCGCCTTCATGCAGAAGCAGCATCTCGATCCGCTCGATGTCGAGTTCGGGATCTTGCAGGTGCTCGATCTCTTCATCTTTTCGCAGCAGAATCTCGAATTCGGCGCGGCGATCCAGCGCGCCATCAACGAGTGGCAGCTGGCGTTCTGGTCGCACCGCGATCCGCGCCTGAAGGCCTCGATCCTGGTTGGACAGGACGGTGTGGATCTCGCGATAGCGGAGATCGAGCGTTGCGCAAAAGTCGGCGAATACATCCAGATCAACGTCTCGCCGCGCGCCAACGAGCCGCTCGGCCGCCGCCGCTACTGGCCGATCTACGAGCGCGCGCAGGCGCTGGGCCTGCCGCTCGGGATTCATGTCGGCGGCTATGGCGGCCACGCGCCGACCGGTGGCGGCTGGCCGTCTTATTATGTCGAGGAGCACCAATCCAACGCCCACACCATCGCGGCGCAGCTTGCCAGCCTCGTGATTGAGGGCGTGCCGGAACGGTTTCCCAAACTGAAGATTGTCTTCATCGAGGGCGGCTTCGGCTGGATTCCGTCGGCGATGTGGCGGATGGACCAGCATTTCGAGCGGTTCCGCAGCGAGGTGCCGCATCTCAAGCGCAAGCCGTCGGAATATGTCCGCGAAAGCTTCTGGTTCACGACCCAGCCGATTGACGAGCCTGACGAGGCGCGGCATCTGCGCGCGCTGATCGAATGGGTCGGCGTCGATCGCCTGCTGTTCTCGTCGGACTATCCGCACTGGGATTTCGACGATCCGCGCTTTGCCTTCAAGACGCCGCTCACCGAGGCCGAGCGCAGGAAGATTTTCAGCACCAATGCTCGTGCGGTCTACAAGTTCTGAGTCCCATGGCCCGTCACATCGTTGCATCCACCTCGGAGATCCCGCCCGGCGGCAACAAGGTCGTCGACGTCGCGGGCCGCGATATCGTCGTGTTCCATGTCAATGGCGAGTTCTTTGCGCTCCTGAACCGCTGCCCGCATGAAGGCGCGCCGCTGGAGAAAGCGGCCTGCGTGGCGCGGCTGACCTCGCCCGAGCCGGGCGTCTACGAGCGCTCGCGCGTCGGAGAGATGCTGCGCTGTCCCTGGCACGGCTGGGAATTCGACATGCGCAACGGCCAGTCCTGGTTCGATCCCAAGCGCTTCAAGATCCGGTCATATCCGGTTGCGGTGGAACGCGGTGACGAGTTGCAGAAAGGCCCGTATGTGGCCGAAACGTTTCCGGTGCATGTCGAAGACAGTTATGTGATTGTCGAGGTCTGAGCCGGCATTGCCGATTGAGATTCGTACGCAAGTGCGATATGGCTCTCGCGCTTTCAGAGGCGGAGACCAGCTTTGTCGAAACAATCCCTGCGTGAAGAGGCCGAGCGCCTGATCCGCGAATCGATGGAAAAGAAGACCATCGTCGTGAAGCAGGGCTCGACCCGCATCGAGGCCGTCTGCGGCAAGTGCGGCGCGCCAAACCGGGTCCAGGCGGAAAAAGGCCAGAGCCGCGTCAAGTTCGCCTGCAAGAATTGCGGGCACCAGCAAGAGACGCTGTAACGCTCAGGCCGACCGGCGCCGACTTGTGCGCCCGGTTGCCCTCAGGATCGCCGTCCCTGCCTTCAGGCCGGATTGCAACGCGCCCTCCATGTAGCCGTAATAGGCAAAGCAGGTGTGCTCGCCGGCAAAATACATGCGCTTGTGAAATGCGCTGTTGAGCAGCGGGCCGGCGCGCGTGACTTCGCCGGGCGCGGGGCAGGAATAGCCGGCGCCGGTCCAGGGATCGGCGGGCCACGCGATGAAGTCCGGCGGCTGGGACAGATTGTCCTGATAGCCGCGATAGACCTGGCCGATTCGCGAGGCGTAGAAGGCATCGACCGCGGTCTTGCCGCCGCGTTCCCATTGTCGAATGGCCAGCTGCGCCGGTCTGCTGCCGGCGAACAGGCTGAGCTCGACCTCGCGGCCGCGCGGCGCGATCTGGTTGTCGGTGCCTTCCCATGTGACGCCGAAGCGGCTCGAAGTCGCGGCCGGCGCCAGCCCATGGTCGATCCAGAAGCGGCGCTTGACCGGGCTGAGGTATTTCACGGCCGTCCCCATCGAGATGTAATGGTCGGGCGTGAGCTGCGGCGTGATCTCGATCTTGGCGAAACGCCCGCCCGGCCACAGGCTCGGCGGTATCGCAAGCACGACGTAGTCGGCGAGATGGGAAGCTGCCCCCTCGGGCGTGATCGTCACGCCCTCCTTGTCGATGTCTACAGCGACGACGGGCGTGGACAGATGCACCACCCCTCCGACCTTCCTGATCTCCTCGGCAAGATGCTCGGCCAGCGATTGATTGCCCTCCGAGCAGCGCAGCGTCTCGGTCTGGGTGAAGAAGGCGGCCGGATGTCCCTTCAATGCGCCGCCATGCACCACCGCGAAATTGGCGAGCAGGCTCTGCCGCTCGACCGGCTGCCCTGCGTCGTTGCTGAACTGCTCCTTTATCGCGAGCTTGGCGAGACGCGAACAATGTTCGCCCCGAATCCAGTCCGCCATGGATTGCTGGTCCAGCGCGTCGGCATCCGACGTGAGCCAGGGTGCGTGCTTGTGCACGTGCCGCGCGCGTCTTGCCATCCGGCCGAAGGCCGCCTCCATCTGCTCGAACAGGGTCTTGAGCGCGAACGGGTTCGAGATCTTTCGACCGTCGAGATAGATCGGCATATCGAGATCGAGCGCGTCGAAATTCGAGTCCAGTGTGAACAGCGAGAGTCCCAGCCGGAATTGGCGCGCCAGGGCCAGCCACAGCGGATGATTGTAGCCGATCAGCTCGCCGCCCGCTTCGACCACGCCGCTCGACTTGTTCTTGCTCCAGACGCGACCACCGACGCGCTCGCGCGCCTCGAAGATCGTCACGTCGCAGCAATGCGCGAGAGTGTAGCCGGCCATCAGGCCGCCGAGTCCCGCGCCGACGATTGTGACGCGCGGCCGTGGCGTCGCCCGCGTCGGGCGTGGCATGTCGCGAGGAGGTGTGGCCGCGGTGACGACCATTGCGTTGGAAAGGGTCGAGCTGACGAGCTTCTGGCGGTCGAAGCCGATGAACTTCCTGCCGTAGCGGCGATTGAGGCGTGCGAAAATCGAGCGCATGATTGAAATCCTCAGGTCGAAATCAAAATCGAAAAATCAGAACCGTCGAGGGCCGGTCGGAAACGCGCGGCGGAAAGTGCCGGGCGGGCCTCAGATTTGACGGGTCCGGGGATCGACGATAGCCTGCAACCTTTGGTCGTGTCGAGAGCGGGGGCTCGGATATGGCATCAAAGGCTAAGGCGCGTACCGGCCGCCGGTCGGCCGCACATCGCAAGGTCGCAAAGCGAGACGACAAGGCCGGATCGGCAGGTGCGGTAACGCGCCCTGTTGTCGTGTCCGGCAGTGCGCGCCCGCCGACTGCGGGGGCCAGGCGTCTGCGCGACGAGAATCCGCGTCAGCACGTCGAGATCACGCTGACATTGCGTGGACCGAAATTGCCGGATGGCGACAAGCTCGGACGTCGAGCGTTGTCGCGGGCCCAGTTCAGGGCAAGATACAGTGCCTCGAAGAGCGACGCCGACAAGGTGTCACAGGTTCTGCGCAAATTCGGCCTCAAGGTCGAGGAGGTCTCGCTTGAGACGCGCAGCATGCGCGTGAGCGGGACCGTCGCGGAGATGGAGAAGGCGTTTCAGCCCCGCCTCGGCGTCTATTGGAGCGAGGATCAGGGGCAATTCCGTGATCGAGAGGACGACTACAAGATTCCTGCTTCGCTGAAGAAGATCGTCACCGCATTGATCGGATTCGGCCAGCGGCGTGTCATGTGGCGGAGCAGGGCGAGGATCGGTGCTGGTTTGACGCCGCTCAGCCCGTCGTCGCTGGAAGCGCTGTATCATTTTCCGCCCGGGGATGCCGCCGGCCAGAAGATCGCAATCGCCGAGTTCGGTGGCGGCTATTTTGCCGAGGACCTCGCGCTCCATTGCAGGACATCCGGTCGGAAGAGGCCCAAGGTCGAGATCGTCTCGATCAATTGGCCGGTGCGCAACCGCAGGCAAATCGAGCGATTGCCAAAGGACGATCGTCAGGACGCGCTCGACGATACCGGCGAGGTAATGATGGACGTCGAGGTGGCTGCGGGCCTGGCTCCCGGTGCCGAGCTGTCCGTCTATTTTGCGACGTTCGATCAGAAGGGCTGGGTCGATTTACTGAATCGCGTCATCAAGGACAGGCCGGTCGCACTGTCGATAAGCTGGGGGTCTGCAGAGGATTCCAGTGATTGGTCGCCGGCAGCACGTACGGCCATCAACGAGCGGCTCCAGGCGGCTGCCGCGCTGGGCATCACGATCTGCGGCGCCTCCGGCGACGATGGCGCGGGCGACGAGGAGACCGACGGCGCCGCTCATGTCGATTTTCCGAGTTGCAGCCCGTTCGTTCTCGCGGTCGGTGGCACGATGATCGCGCGTCTTGGCGGCGAGGTCACGGAGCAAGTGTGGTGGGAGACGCCGGGGCGGCGCATGAAGGCGGGAGGCGGGGCGACAGGTGGAGGAGTCAGCGAGGTCTTTCGGCGCCCTGCGTGGCAGCGCGGACTCGATATTGCGTCGCTAAACGGTTCCGGTCGGTGGGGGCGCATCGTGCCTGACATCGCGGCGCTTGCCGGCCCGCCCGGCTACGCGATGATCTTCCGCGGCAAGGCGGATTACGGCGGTGGAACCAGCGCGTCTGCGCCGCTCCTGGCTGCGCTCATCGCGCGCGTGAATGCGCTCCTGCCGCCGGAGAAACGGCAGCGCTTCCTCGCGCCGTTGCTCTATCGCAAATCGTCGCTCGGCCGGCCGACAGGAGATCTCGTCTGCTACGACATCACCATCGGCCACAACGTATCCAGGCCGAAGCCCGGCGTCGGATACGAAGCGAGGCGTGGGTTCGATGCGGTGTCCGGCTGGGGCGTGCCGATCGGCACCGCGCTTCTGCTGGCGCTGAGCTGATCGCCCGGGCTAACTCCGGTCGACGAAGTTCTTGAACGCATCCGCGTAATCCGGATGCCAGCGCGACAGCGGCGGACGGTTCTCGACGATGTCGCCGGCGGCCCAAAGCATGCGCTTCTCGTCGAGCGCGCGCGGCACGTCGTTGTCTGGGCAGAGGATGTAGAAATCGCCGGCCTCGAGCCGGGCGATCATGAAATCGACGGTCTGCTCCGGCGTCCACGCGCCGGCCGGCTTCTCGGTGCGGCCCTTGGCGGTGAGGTTGGTGAACACGAAGCCGGGGATCAGCAGATGCGCGGTGATGTGGCAGTCTTTCGTGTTGCGCAACTCGTGCTGCAGCGCTTCCGTAAACGCCTTCACGCCGGCCTTGGAGACATTGTAGGCGGGATCGCCGGGCGGGGTGGTGATGCCCTGCTTGGAGCCGGTGTTGATGATCAGGCCGGCCTTGCCGCGCGCGATCATGTTGGGCGCGAAGATGCGCGCGCCGTTGATGATGCCCCACATGTTGACGCCGATGATGCGCTGCCAATTGTCCGGTTCGCCGAACATTGTGCTGCCCGGCTGGATGCCGGCATTGTTCATCAGCAGATCGGTGCCGCCGAAATGCGCGCCCACGGCGCGTTCCAGTTCCGTCACGCTTTCGACCCGGCTGACGTCGATTGCGGACGTCATCACGTTCGCTGCACCCGCAATCGATGACAGTTTTGTTGCGGCCTCGGCCAGCCGGCCCGCATCGACATCGGCGATGCACACCTTCATCCCGGCGCGCGCAAACGCCATGGCGGCGGCGAGACCGATGCCGGATGCACCCCCGGTGATCACGGCAACATTGCCCTTGGTGATGACAGGATGCGGCATGGCTATTCTCCGGGACATGGCGTTGCGTTCGGTCGAGCTATAACATGGCACGCGCACGAGCCTGCACAAGTCGGCATGGGAGATCTTCGTTCCGCGCCGCCTTTACGCTCATCCGGCACCGCTGTATTCTGCGCGACCTAACGATCGAGCCAGATCGAATCCAATCAATGAGCTAACCTAGGGAGTGCAGCCATGGCTGTGTCGCAGGCTATTCCGATCACGCGTCATCCGTTCGCCAACGGCTCCTACAAGCAGATGCTGATCGACGGGAAGTGGGTCGATGCAGCTTCCGGCAAGCGCTTCGAGACCCATAACCCCGCCACCGGCGAGTTGCTCGCAACCGTCGCTGAGGGTGACAAGGAAGACATCGACCGCGCGGTCGCCGCCGCCCGCCGTGCCTTCGAAGGTCCCTGGAGCAAGGTCAAGCCGTTCGAGCGGCAGAACCTGCTGCTGAGGCTCGCCGACCTCGTCGAGAAGAATTTCGACGAATTGTCGCAGCTCGACACGCTCGACATGGGCGCACCGCTCAGCCGCACCCGCGCCTATCGCCTCCGCGCCGTCGGCATGCTCCGCTACTATGCCGGCCAGACCACCGCGATCCATGGCGAGACCATCGAGAACTCGCTGCCGGGCGAAATCTTCTCCTACACGCTGAAGGAGCCGGTCGGTGTCGTCGGCGCCATCATTCCCTGGAACGGCCCGCTCACCGCGACGCTCTGGAAGATCGGGCCTGCAATCGCGACCGGCTGCACCGTGGTGCTCAAGCCCGCCGAAGAGGCGCCGCTGACGTCGCTGCGTATCGCCGAGCTCGCGATCGAGGCCGGCATTCCGCCCGGCGTCGTCAACGTCGTGCCGGGCTACGGCGAGACCGCCGGTGCCGCGCTCGCCTCGCACCATGACGTCGACAAGGTCGCCTTCACCGGCTCGCACATCACGGGCCAGTCGATCATCCGTGCCTTGGCCGGGAACCTCAAGCGCGTCTCGCTCGAGCTCGGCGGCAAGTCGCCGGACATCGTGTTCGCGGATGCGGATCTCGATGCCGCCGTGCCGGGCGCCGCGATGGCGGTGTTCGCCAATTCGGGTCAGATCTGCAGCGCCGGCACACGCCTGTTCGTCGAGCAGTCGGTCTATGAAGAGTTCGTCGGCCGCGTTGCCGAGTTCGGCAAGAAGCTGCAAGTCGGCAACGGCCTCGATCCCAACGTCCAGATCGGCCCGCTCGTGTCCGAGGAGCAACTCAAGCGCGTCACCGGCTATCTCGACATCGGCCAGAAGGAAGGCGCGCGGGCGCTTGCCGGCGGCGGCCGCGTCACTGAAGGCGCGCTTGCCAAGGGCTTCTTCGTCTCGCCGACCGTGTTCGCCGGCGTCCAGGACAACATGCGTATCGCGCAGGAGGAGATCTTCGGGCCCGTCATCTCCGCGATCGCGTTCAAGGACATGGACGAACTGGTCAAGCGCGCCAACAACACCACCTTCGGCCTCGGCTCCGGCCTGTGGACGCGTGACGTCACCAAGGCGCATGCGGTTGCGAAGCGTCTGCGTGCCGGCTCGGTGTGGGTGAATTGCTATCAGGCCATGGACCCCGCAGTGCCCTTCGGCGGCTACAAGATGAGCGGCTACGGCCGCGAGTCCGGGAAGCAGCACGTCGAGGAATATCTCAACGTCAAGGCCGTCTGGGTCAAGACGGCGTAAGGCCTGTTCTCTCCCGCGTTCCGCGCGGGGGAATATCTGCTTTTGTGAGGGGCGGCGCCTTTTCCGGTGGCCGCCCCTCGCTATATGATCCGCATCCTTTCAAAGACATCCGGGGCCCCCATGAAATTCAAGGCGTTGTTCCAACCGTTGCAGGTCGGTCCGTACAAGCTCGCGCATCGCGTCGCGATGGCGCCGCTGACGCGCATGCGCGCGGAGCGCGAGAGCTTTTCGCCGCGGCCGCTCAACGCCGAATATTACGGCCAGCGCGCCACGCCGGGCGGCCTGCTGATTGCCGAAGCCTCTCCGGTGCTGTCACAAGGCCGCGGCAACCCGGCTACGCCAGGTATCTATTCGGAGGCGCAGATCGCCGGCTGGCGCAAGGTGGTCGACGCCGTGCATGCCAAGGGCGGCATCATCTTCCTCCAGCTCTGGCATGTCGGCCGCGTCTCGCATTCCTCGTTCCATGGTGGTGAGCTGCCGGTGTCCGCTTCGGCGATCCCGATCAAGGCCGAAGGCATGCGGGCGATGACCGCCGACGGCAAGATCGCCGAATACGAGACCCCGCGCGCGCTGGAAACCGACGAGGTCAAGGGCATCGTCGAGGCTTTCCGGCAGGGCGCGAAGAATGCGCTCGCCGCCGGTTTCGACGGCGTCGAGATCCACGGCGCCAACGGCTATCTGCTCGAGCAGTTCCTGCAGTCGCGCAGCAACCAGCGCACCGATCAATATGGCGGCTCGATCGAGAACCGAACCCGTCTGCTGCTCGAAGTGACCCAGGCTGCGATCGACGTCTGGGGCGCGAACCGCGTCGGCGTGCGGCTGTCGCCTCACGGCATCGCCAATGATTCCGCCGATCCCGACCCGATGCCGCTCTACACCCATGTGGTGAAGGCGCTCGACAAGCTCGGCCTCGCCTATCTGCACTTGATCGAGCCACGCTCCAGCGGCGCCGGCCGTGCCGACGTCCACTGGGAGAACGTGCCGTCGGCCATGGTGCTGTTCCGTCCGCACTACAGCGGTGTGCTGATGACCGCGGGTGGTTTCACCGGCGAGACGGCGAATGCCGCGATCGCAGACGGCCACGCCGACATCATCGCCTTCGGCCGCATCTTCATCTCCAACCCCGATCTGCCGCGTCGGCTTGAGCACGATTACCCGATCACGCCGTATAACCGTGCGACGTTCTATGGTGGCGAGGAGAAGGGGTATACGGATTATCCGGGGTATGACGAACTGACGCCGGCCTGATCTCTCTCCTGTCATTCCGGGGCGGCGCGTAGCGCCGAGCCCGGAATCCATTCCTCTGCCTGAACCTGAGGTTCGATGGATTCTCCGATGCGCAATTGCGCATCATAGCTCGCGACTTCGTCGCGCCCCGGAATGACGATCGTGTATTGTCGCGCGCCATGACGATGAGGAGAGACCATGGCCAAAGCCGCAGTCGCCGCAGGAACTGCCACCGGCCAGTGCCTCTGCGGCAAGGTCACCTTCGAGATCGACATCCCCGCGCGCTGGGCCTGGCATGATCACTCCGCGGCCAGCCGCCGTGCTCATGGCGCGGCCTACGCCACCTATGTCGGCAGCTGGAAGAAGCGATTTCGCATCACCTCCGGCAAGACTATGCTGACACGTTACGAGGACAAGGCGACCAAGACCGCGCGCAGCTTCTGCTCGCATTGCGGCACGCCGATTGCCTATGAACGCCCGCGCGGCCCGCACATGGTCAACATCCCGCGCGCGCTGTTCAAGGAGCGCACCGGGCGCCAGCCGCTCTATCACATCGCGATCGAGGAGCTGCAGGAATGGGCCTATACCGGCGAGCCGCTGGTGCCGCTGAAGGGCTTTCCGGGCGTGGTCTGGCAGCGCTCGAAAAAGAAGAAGCGCGCTAGCGGCGAGGATCCTTTCGAGCTGGGTCGGGAGGAGATGTAGCCGCCGCGTACATGGCTCTCGTGCCCCGGACGCAGCGCAGCACCTCTTCGGTGATGCGCTGCTGAGCCGGGGCCCATCTCGCCGTAGGGTGCCGTGTCGCCTCTTGGGTCCCGGCTCTGCGCAGCAACGCTGCGCGTTGCAGCGCGTCCGGGACACGAGAGTCGCGTTCGGTGCGCCCACGCAAGGCAGCCATGACCACGCTTCCTTGCGCGCCTCCTGAACTTTCGGCCATCATGTGATCCGTCCTTGCGGCAACGTCCGCTCCTTGGAGGAAACATGAAGAACAAGATCACCGGCCGTTCCGCCTTTCTCGCGCTGCTCAAGGACGAGGGTATCACGCATCTGTTCGGCAACCCCGGCACCACCGAGCTGCCGATCATGCATGCGCTGAAGGACCACCCCGATCTCACCTATGTGATGGCGATGCAGGAGAGCCTGGTGGTGGCGATCGCGGATGGCTACAGCCGCGCCTCCGGCAAGCTCGTCGCCTGCAACGTCCATGTCGCGCCGGGCCTCGGCAACGCCATGGGCTCGCTCTACAACGCCCAGTTCACGGGCACGCCGATGATCCTGACCGCGGGCCAGCAGGAGCAGGGCCACGGCCTGATGGAGCCGGTGCTTTATGGCCCGCTGGTGCGCATGGCCGAGCCGCTGGTGAAATGGGCCGTGGAAGTGACGCGGTTGGAAGACCTGCCGCGCATCGTGCGCCGCGCCGCCAAGGTTGCGATGACGCCGCCGACCGGGCCGGTGTTCATCTCGCTGCCGGGCGACATCCTCAACAGCGAGGCCGGTATCGATCTCGGCCGCTCCACCCGTATCGACGCGCGCGTCAAGCCGTCGGACGAAGCGCTCAGGGCTTTTGCAGCGCGACTACTGAAGGCCGAGCGTCCGGTGATCGTGACCATGGACGAGGTGGTCAAGAGCGATGCGCTGAAGGAGGCTGCGGAGCTCGCCGAGCTGCTTGGGGCTGCCGCCTACCAATCCTCCACGCCGTATGGCTCGCACTTCCTGTCGGAGAGTCCAAGCTTCGTCGGCACGCTGGCGCGCGTGCAAAAGGTCGCGCGCGATACGCTTGCGCCCTACGACCTGTTGATCGCGCTCGGCGGCGATCCGTTGCGGATGTCCGTCTATAGCGAGGTCGATGCGTTGCCGGACGGGCTCGGCATCGTTCAGATCGGTCTCGTCGATTGGGAGATCGCCAAGAATTACGGCGCCGAGATTGCGCTGAAGGCGGATGTGAAGGAAACGCTGCGCGCGCTGATCCCGGTGCTGAAGGAGATGGGCGGCGTATCGCTGGCGCAGCGTGCGAAACAGCGTCTCGCCGAGCTCGCACCGAAGAACTGGACCGCGCGCCGCGCGGCCTTGGTCGAGCAGATCGGCAAGACCGCGGGACGCAGCCCCATCGATCCCGACTATCTCGTGCTGCAAATGGTCGAGGCGATGCCCGATCATGCGATCCTCGTCGACGAAGGGCTCACGTCCAGCCGTCAGATCACTAACTTGCGTCCGCACCGCGACCGCTATGGCTATCACGGCCTTGCCTCTGGCGGCATCGGCTGGGGCTTGCCCGCCTCGGTCGGCGCCAGCATCGCCAATCCGGATCGGCCCGTCGTGTGCTTCTCAGGCGACGGCAGCGCGATGTATTCGATTCAGTCGCTGTGGACGGCCGCGCACCACAAGCTGCCGCTCAACGTCGTCATCGCCAACAATGGCGGCTACCGCATCATCAAGCAGCGCCTGCTCGCCTTCCATGGCGATGACAATTACGTCGGCATGGATTTTGCCGATCCGCCCGTGGATTTCGCCGGCGTGGCGAAGGCGCTCGGCTGCGAGGCGATCAAGATCAGCGATCCCCGTGAGCTGAAGGCAACGCTGGCGTCGGCGTTCAACCGGCCGGGGACCAAGCTGATCGAGGTGATGGTGGACGGGAAGGTGTAGGCACATCGTCGTCCCGGCGAAGGCCGGGACCCATACCGCGTGATCTATCGATCGTGGATGGTGCTAATCCCGAACGACCCATCTTGGCCAATCTACTCCCTGGGTTATGGGTCCCGGCCTTCGCCGGGACGACACTGAGGGTGTGGCGCCGCGCCTACCCCTTCGTCCCCACCCGATACCCAGCCGCCGGATGCGGCGCGTCGAGCCGGGCGCGGCCGTCGCCGAACAGTTTCTCGCGCAATGTCCCCTTCGCATACTCGGACTTGTAGCGCCCGCGCTTGGTCAGCTCCGGCACCAGCATGTCGGCGATGTCCTCGAAATCGCCGGGCGAGATCGCAAACGCGACGTTGAGACCGTCGACGTCGGTCTTCTCGAACCAATCCTCGATCTTGTCGGCGACGCTTTCCGGCGTGCCCACCACGACCGGGCCGGCACCGCCGATGCCGACATGTTCGATGACGTCGCGCACGGTCCAGACGCGGTCGGGGTCGCCGCGCGTGACATTGTCGAGTGCGCTGCGGCCGGCATCGTTCTGGACGTGGCGGACCTGCTGGTCGAGCTCGTAGCCGGAGAAATCGATGCCGGTCCATCCCGACATCAAGGCAAGCGCGCCTTCCGGATTGATGTGCGACCGGTAGTCGGCATATTTCGCCGCTGCTTCGGCTTCGGTGTTGCCGAGGATGATCGTCATCATGTTGAACATCAGGATCTCGGCCGGGTTGCGGCCGAACTTGGCGGCTTCCTCGCGGATCGCGGAGACCCGCGGCGCAATGATCTTGGCCGACGGGCCCGACATGAACACGCATTCGGCGTGCTTGGCGGCGAACTGCCGCCCGCGCGGCGAGGTGCCGGCCTGGTACAGCACCGGCGTCCGCTGCGGCGATGGCTCGCTGAGATGGATGGTGTTGTTGATGCGGTAATTCGCGCTCTCATGATTGACGCGATGAACCTTGCCGGGATCGGTGAAGATGCCGCGCTTGCGGTCGCGCAGCACCGCGTCGTCCTCCCAGCTTCCTTCCCAGAGCTTGTAGACCACCTCCATATATTCGTCGGCGATGTCGTAGCGGTCGTCATGCCCGGTCTGCTTGTCCTTGCCGGCGCCGCGTGCGGCGCTGTCGAGATAGCCGGTAACGACGTTCCAGCCGATCCGCCCCTCGGTCAGGTGGTCGAGCGTCGACATCCGCCGTGCGAACGGGTAGGGCGGTTCGAACGAAAGGTTGCTGGTGACGCCGAAGCCGAGGTTCTTGGTGACCGCGGCCATCGCCGAGAGCAGTAGCAGCGGCTCGTTCGACGGTGTCTGTGCTGCATTGCGCAAGGCTGCGTCAGGGCTATTGCCATAGACGTCGTAGACGCCGAGCACGTCGGCGAGGAACAATCCGTCGAAACGACCGCGTTCCAGTGTCTTGGCGAGATCGATCCAGTAGGGCAGGCGGTTATATTCGGCGGTGCGGTCGCGTGGATGGGTCCACAGGCCCGGTGATTGATGCGCGACGCAATTCATCGCGAATGCGTTGAGCCTGATCTGCTTGGCCATGCTGGTCCCCTGGCGCCCTGTACTGAGCGCTCTTCGAATGATAGATGTGCGCCCCAACTTGGCGACGTTCTTGCACATGCTTGGGCATTGGCAAGGCCAAAATCAGCGGTCCTCCAGCCCTTGGCAAGCCAATCTCAAGAGCGCAAGAACGAAATCGCAAGATCGACCCAAGAACTATCCAGTCCCCGCCACTTTCGAGGCCCAGTGTAGCCCGCTACGCTCTCCCGCTTCGAAACCTTGAAAACGAAAGCAATGACCAGAGCCGACGCCATCGCCCGCGCCCGGGACGACTTCCAATCCGGTGCGTTCCTCGCTGAACTCGACCGCCGCGTCGCGTATCGGACCGAAAGCCAGAATCCGTCGCGCGCCGCCGAGCTGCGCAGCTATCTGGAACAGGAGATGGTGCCGGCTTTTGCCGCGCTCGATTTTACCAGCCGCCTGGTCGAATCCCCGAGCGGCAAGTCGCCATTCCTGTTCGCCGAGCACCATGAGAGTGCGTCTGCACCAACCGTGCTGATCTATGGCCATGGCGACGTCGTCGACGGCATGGAAGGCGAATGGCGCGACGGCCGCGATCCCTGGCGCACGACGGCGGCGGGCATTCGTCTCTATGGCCGCGGCACGGCCGACAACAAGGGCCAGCACAGCATCAACATGGCCGCGCTCCGCGCGGTGCGCGCGGCCCGCGGCGGCAAGCTCGGCTTCAATGCGAAATTCATCGTCGAGATGGGCGAGGAAATCGGCTCACCTGATCTCGGCAAGGTCTGCGACCTCAACCGCGACGCGCTCAAGGCCGATCTGTTCATGGCCTCCGACGGGCCGCGGCTGTCGGCCGATCGGCCGACGCTGTTCCTCGGCTGCCGTGGCGGCATCCGCATCCATCTCGACGTGGCCTTGCGCGACGGCGGCCATCATTCCGGCAATTGGGGCGGCGTGCTCGCCAACCCCGCGACCATCCTGGTCAACGCGATTTCGACGCTGGTCGACGGCCACGGCCGGCTTCAGCTCGATGCCCTGAAGCCGCCGCGGCTCACCAACCAGATCCGCAGCTATCTTGCCGATGTGCAGGTGGTGCCGACCGAGGACGAGCCGGCGCTTGCGGAGAATTGGGGCGAGGACGGTCTGTCCGCGGCCGAGCGGCTCTATGCCTGGAACACGCTGGAGGTTCTGGCGATGTCGTCGGGCAATATCGGGAAGCCGGCGAACGCCATTCCCGGCCACGCCAATGCCGTGCTGCAACTGCGCTTCGTGGTCGGCACCAAGGTTGACGGCCTCATCGATGCCGTCCGCGCCCATCTGGTCGCAAAGGGCTTTCCGATGGTCGAGGTACGGGCGGCGCAGAGCTTTGCGGCCTCGCGCACTGATTTCGACAGCCCCTGGATCAAATGGGCCGCGGATTCAGTCCAAAACACCACCGGCAAGGCGCCGGCGGTGCTGCCGAACTTCGGCGGCTCGCTGCCGAACGACGTGTTTTCCGAGATCCTGGGCCTGCCGACGATCTGGGTCCCGCACTCCTATCCCGGCTGTTCCCAGCATGCGCCCAATGAGCACATCCTGCTGCCATTGACCGAAGAGGCCTTGACGGTGATGGCCGGGCTGTTCTGGGATCTCGGCGAATTGCCCAAGCCACTCGCCTGAGCCCGTTAACCTGAGCCGGCATCCAGCCGAAAGTCACATTCTAATCCGGGCCCAGATGTGCTTGCATCCGGCCGCATCATCCTGAAAGGGGAGAAAAAGTGAAACATTTCCGTCACATCGGCCTTGCGCTCGCCGCGACCTTTGTCGTCAGCCAGGCCGGCGCCGAAGAACTGACCGGCACGCTGAAGAACATCAAGGACACCGGCGCGATCACGCTGGGCTTCCGCGATTCCTCGATCCCGTTCTCCTATCTCGACGACAACCAGAAGCCCGTCGGGTTCGCGATGGACATCTGCTACAAGATCGTCGACGCCGTGAAGAAGGAGCTCAAGCTCGACAAGCTCGAGGTGAAGCTCAATCCCGTCACCTCGGCGACCCGTATCCCGCTGATGGCGAATGGCACTATCGACCTCGAATGCGGCTCGACCACCAACAATGCCGACCGCCAGAAGCAGGTCGCCTTCACCAACACCCACTATCTGACCGCCAGCCGCTACGTCTTCAAGAAGTCGAGCGGGCTGAAGTCGATCGACGACCTCAAGGGCAAGACGGTGGTCTCTACCGCCGGCACAACCAACATCAAGCAGCTCACCGAGGCCAATGTCGCCAAGAGCCTGGGTGCCAATATCATCCCGGCCAAGGACCACGCCGAAGCCTTCCTGATGGTCGAGACCGACCGCGCAGTCGCCTTCGTGATGGATGACGTTCTGCTCGCGAGCCTGGTTGCCGGCTCGAAGACGCCGGACGACTACGTCATCTCCAAGGACGCGTTCTCGAAGCCTGAGCCCTACGGCATCATGCTGCGCAAGGACGACGCGCAGTTCAAGAAGGTGGTCGATGCGGCGACCGCTGCACTCTATACCTCCGGCGAAGGCCAGAAGATCTACGACAAGTGGTTCACCGCCAAGATCCCGCCGAAGGGCCTGAACCTCAACACGCCGATTTCGGCCGAGCTGAAGAACGAGTTCGCAAAACCTTCGGACTCGCCGAACCCGGACGACTATAAGTAAGATATACCTCGATCCCTCGGGATCGGGATCATGTCCGGCCACTCTTGACACCAGAGTGGCCGGACATTTGCATAGGCGCCCAGAACTTCTTTCGAGCCAATTTTGATTGGCGCGTTCGCGCGGGGGACACGTGAACTACCACTGGAACTGGGGAATTTTTTTCGAGCCGAACCCGATGGGGACCGGCACCTATCTCGACATGCTGCTGTCGGGGCTGGTGCTGACCCTGAAGACGGCGGTGCTCGCCTGGATCATCGCGCTGATCTTCGGCTCGATCGTCGGTGTGATGCGGACGCTGCCTTCCAAGGCCGCCGGCTGGTTCGGCTTCTGCTGGGTCGAGTTCTTCCGCAACATGCCGCTGCTGGTGCAGCTGTTCCTGTGGTTCTTCGTGCTGCCGGAATTGCTGCCGAAGGCCGCCGGTCTGTGGCTGAAGCAATTGCCGAACGCGCCGTTCTGGACGGCCGCGATCGGCATCGGCTTCTTCATGTCGGCGCGCGTCGCGGTGCAATTGCAGGCCGGCATCTCCTCGCTGCCGCGCGGGCAGAAGATGGCCGCGACCGCGCTCGGTCTGACCACGGTGCAGGGCTATCGCTACGTGCTGCTGCCGATGGCGTTCCGCATCATCCTGCCGCCGCTGACCTCGGAGTTCCTCAACACCATCAAGAACACTGCGGTCGCCATCACCATCGGCCTGATCGAATTGACCGGACAGGCCCGCTCGATGCAGGAATTCTCGTTCCAGGTGTTCGAAGCCTTTACGGCTGCGACCATCCTTTATCTCCTCGTCAACGCCGTCGTCGTGACCGCGATGCGCTATCTCGAGCGCTACGTCGCGATCCCCGGCTACATCACGGGGAAATAGCGCCATGTTCAGCAATTTTGATTTTGGCGTCATCATCCGCGCGCTGCCCTATCTGTTCTACGAGGGCATGACGTTCACGCTGATGCTGACGGGGCTCGCGGCGCTCGGCGGCCTCGTGTTCGGCACCGCCATCGCCCTGATGCGGCTGTCCGGCTACAAGACGCTCGGCCGCATCGCCGGCCTCTATGTCGACTTCATGCGCTCGCTGCCGCTGGTGCTGGTGATCTTCTGGTTCTACTTCCTGGTGCCCTATATCGGACAATGGGTGACCGGTGCCTCGCGGCCGATCAGCGTCGGCGCGTTCGCCTCTTCGCTCATCACCTTCATCATGTTCGAGGCGGCCTACTTCTCCGAGATCATGCGCGCCGGCATCCAGTCGATCTCGCGGGGGCAGCCGGCCGCGGCCAGCGCGCTCGGCCTGACCTATGCGCAGACCATGCGCTACGTCGTGCTGCCGCAGGCGTTCCGCAACATGCTGCCGGTGCTGATTACGCAGACCATCGTGCTGTTCCAGGACACCTCGCTGGTCTACGTGCTGTCGATTACGGACTTCCTCGGGGCCGCCAGCAAGGTCGCGCAGCGCGACGGCCGTCTGGTCGAGATGTATCTGTTCGCCGCAATCGTCTACTTCACCATTTCCTGTATCGCGTCCTTCGGCGTCCGCCGCCTCCAGGCGCGCATCGCCATCATCCGCTAGAGCAAGTCGGTCATGATCGAAATCAGCCACGTCAACAAATGGTACAGCCCGACCTTCCAGGTGCTGACCGACTGCACCACCAGCGTCACCAAGGGCGAGGTCGTCGTGGTCTGCGGCCCTTCGGGCTCGGGCAAGTCGACCCTGATCAAATGCGTCAACGCGCTGGAGCCGTTCCAGAGCGGCGACATCTCGGTCGACGGCACCAAGGTCAACGATCCCAAGACCGACCTGCCGAAGCTGCGCTCGCGCGTTGGCATGGTGTTCCAGCATTTTGAGCTGTTCCCGCATCTGAAGATCATCGACAATCTCTGCCTCGCTCAGCAGAAGGTGCTGGGCCGGTCGTCCGACAAGGCCGTGGCGAAGGGCATGCAACTGCTCGAGCGCGTCGGCCTGAAGGAACAGGCGCAGAAGTTTCCGGCACAGCTGTCCGGTGGCCAGCAGCAGCGTGTCGCGATCGCGCGCGCGCTCGCCATGGATCCGATCGTGATGCTGTTCGACGAGCCGACCTCGGCGCTCGATCCCGAGATGGTGAGCGAGGTGCTCGACGTCATGGTCGACCTCGCCCATGACGGCATGACCATGATGGTCGTGACCCACGAAATGGGCTTTGCCCGCAAGGTCGCCAACCGGGTGATCTTCATGGACCGCGGCGAGATCGTCGAGGACGCGCCGAAGGACGATTTCTTCGGCAAGCCCCGCAGCGACCGCGCGCAGAAGTTCTTGTCGAAGATCTTGTCGCACTAGCCACTTCCTCCGTCATTCCGGGGCTCGCGTCGCGCGAGCCCCGGAATCCATAACCACCAGCTGAGGTTATGGATTCCGGGTTCATTCGCTTTGCGAATGCCCCGGAATGACGGATCGAGGGTTTATCGCGCGCTTCAAATCCCCTATACCCGTCGATAAATCCCCCTTTTTCTGGAGACCAGCCTTGGATTCGATCGCCTACGTCAATGGCTCATTCGTCCCGCTCTCGGACGCGAAGGTCTCGGTGCTCGACCGCGGCTTCCTCTTCGCCGACGGCATCTACGAGGTCTCGGCCGTGCTTGACGGCAAGCTGGTCGACAATGCCTCGCATCTGGCGCGGCTGGAGCGCTCGGTCGGCGAGATCAAGCTGAAGCTTCCGGAGACGGTCGAGCGCATCACCGAGATCCAGAAGGAGCTGATCGCCCGCAACAAGGTGGTCAACGGCCTGGTCTATCTCCAGGTCACGCGCGGTGCCGACAAGGGCCGCGACTTCGCTTTCCCCAAGGGCGACGTCAAGTCGAGCCTGGTGATGTTCACCTCCGAAAAGGACATCATTAATGCAGAGGCGGCCAAGACCGGCATCAACGTGATCACAGTGCCCGACATCCGCTGGGAGCGGCGTGATATCAAGAGCGTCGCGCTGCTGGCGCAGGTGCTGGCAAAGCAGGCGGCTGCGGAAGCCGGCGCCGGCGAGGCCTGGATGCTGCAGGACGGCTACGTCACCGAAGGTGGTTCGTCGTCGGCGTTCATTCTCACCAAGGACGACGTCATCGTCACCCGCAAGAATTCCAACGCGATCCTGCCGGGCTGCACCCGCAAGGCCGTGGTCGCGCTCGCCGAAGAGCGCCAGCTCCGCGTCGAAGAGCGGTCCTTCACGGTGGAAGAGGCGCTCGCCGCAAAGGAGGCCTTTGCGACATCGGCCTCGCTGTTCGTCCAGCCGGTGGTGGCGATCGACGGCAAGAAGGTCGGCGATGGCAAGCCCGGCCCGCTCGCCGCGCGGCTGCGCGAGATCTATGTGGAGTTCGCGAAGGCGACGGCTGTTTAGGCGGCAGACTCCGCTGCCGTAGGGTGGGCAAAGCGAAGCGTGCCCACGTCTTCCGTTGAATTCATGGACAGGTGGTGGGCACGGCGCAAGTGCGCCTTTGCCCACCCTACGAGACTGCCCGTGCGGCTTACGCCACCGACGCCTTCACCTTCACCGGATGAACCGCGCGGAACGCGATCGCCAGCCTGTTCCAGGCGTTGATGGCGCCGATCAGCATGGTCAGGTTCACCGTCTCCGCATCGGAGAATCGTCCGCGGACCTCTTCGTAAACGTCGTCCGGCGCGTGCGCTTCCGCGATCAGCGTCACCGACTCGGTCCAGGCCAGCGCGGCGCGCTCGCGGTCGGTATAGAGCGGGGATTCACGCCAGGCGTTGAGCAGATAGATACGCTGCTCGGTCTCGCCGCGCTTGCGCGCATCCTCGGTGTGCATGTTGATGCAGAAGGCGCAGCCGTTGATCTGCGAGGCCCGGATCTTGACGAGCTCGATCAGCGATTTCTCGAGTCCGGTGGACTGGATCTGCTCTTCGAGCGCCATCAGCGCCTTCATCGTGTCGGGGGCGGCCTGGTAGAAATTCATGCGGGGTTTCATGGTCGTTCTCCTTGCTTGAGTTGGTCTCTTGGGTTGAGGTCAGTGGGCCTCGCCGGCCGAGACATGGCCGGGCTTCTTCAGGAAGAGGACGGCGATCAGGGCCACGATCAGCGCCATGCCGAGCAGATAGAAGGTGTCGCTGAAGGCGAAGATGTATGCCTGCTTCTGCACGATATGGCCGATCGCGACATAGGCGCGATGCGACGCGTCCGCACGGTCGAGCACACCGTGATTGATGAAGTACTGCGTGAGCTGCTCCAGCCGTGTGCGCGTCGCCTGCTCGAACACCGAGACCGACTGCATCAGCACGTTGGAATGATACTGCTCGCGCTTGGTCAGCACGGTCTGCAGCAATGCGATGCCGACGGCACCGCCGAGGTTGCGCATCATGTTGAACAGGCCGGAGGCCGAGCCGGCATTCTCCGGCTCGATGCCGGCGGTTGCCACGGCCGATAGCGGCGCCATCACCAGCGCCTGACCAATGGCGCGAACGACGTTGGGCCACAACAGCTGGTCGGCGGCGTAGTCGTTGGTCATGAAGATGTTCATGAAGCTCGAGCCTGCGAACAGGGCGAAGCCGACTCCGATGATGAGCCGCGCGTCGAACTTCTGCATCAGGCGCGGCACCAGCGGGATCAGCAGCAGTTGCGGCAATCCGGTCCATGCCAGCACCATGCCGATCTGTTCGGAATTGTAGCCCTGGATGCGCGCCAGATATTGCGGCAGGATGAACACCGAGCCGTACAGCGCGACGCCGAGCAGGAAGTTGGCGAGCATGCCGAAGCCGAAATTGCGGCGGACCAGCAGGCGCAGGTTCAACAGCGGCTTCTTCACCGTCAGCTCGATGATCAGGAAGGCTGCGAGCGCGACCGCCGCGATGACGCTGAGCTTGACGATGAAGGGCGAGCCGAACCAGTCGTCTTTGTTGCCTTCCTCCAGCACGGTCTGCAGCGCGGAAAGGCCGATCGCCATGGTGATGATACCGGCCCAGTCACCGTCGCGCAGCAGCGACAGCTTCATCGGCTTGGCGTCGAGCGCATACCAGAGCATGCCGACCATGATCGCGCCGGGCACGAGGTTGACGTAGAAGATGTACTGCCAGCCGAAATTCTCGGTCAGATAGCCGCCGATGGTCGGGCCGATCGCAGGCGCGAACGTCGCCGACAGCGCGAACAGCGCAAGGCCGACCGGCTGTTTTCCACGCGGCAGCAGCGTGATGATGAGCGTGAAGGCCATCGGGATCAGCACGCCGCCGGTGAAACCCTGCACGGCGCGCAGCACGATCATCTGCGGAAGGTCCTGCGCCAGCGCGCAGGCTGCGGAGAGAACAAGGAACAGGATCGCGTTGGTGAGCAGATAGATCCGGATCGAGAACACTTGCGCGAGCCAGCCGGAGAGCGGGATCACCACGATCTCGGCGATCAGGTAGGAGGTCGAGATCCAGCCGCCGTCATCGATGCCGGCGCCGATCGCGCCCTGAATGTCGGCGAGCGAGGCGTTGACGATCTGGATGTTCAGCACCGCCATGAAGGCGCCGAGCGTGGCGCCGATCACGGCGATCCAGGTTTTGGCCGAGACGGCCGGCGTTGCGGGAGCCGCAGCGGGGGCGGGGAGATTGGCGGCGGAAGCGGCGTTGAGGGTCGGTTGAAGCGTGCTCATGGAAGCCTCGTCTCGGTTACAGAGACAGGATGCATTAGGCGGATGGTTTCGATAATCGCGGAAGTCCGGGAAGGATCATCCGGCGGGGCTTGATAATCCTTGCCGGGATCCCCCTGAGCGTCAGCCGCCGGTGCCGCGCGGCGCGTTGTCGGCGATGCGCTTGGTCGTCTCGCGCTCGGCCACCACGGTTGCCTTGGTGTCGACGGTCGGCACTGCCGACATGCCGGGCCGCAGCAGGCCGGTGAGGCTGTGATCGTCGAGCACGATCTTCACCGGGACGCGCTGCACGATCTTGGTGAAGTTGCCTGTTGCGTTGTCGGGAGGCAGCAGCGCGAATTCAAGCCCGCTCGCCGGTGACAGGCTGTCGACATGACCGTGCAGCGTGCGATTGCGAAAACTGTCGACGATCAGTTCGACCGGCTGGCCGGCGCGCACATGCGTGAGCTGGGTCTCCTTGAAGTTCGCGACCACATAGACCGCGTCGAGGGGCACCACCGCCATCAACTGCGTGCCGGCCTGCACGTACTGGCCGACGCGCAATGAGCGGGCGCCGACCGTGCCCTCAACCGGCGCGGTGATCTCGGTGTAGGACAGGTTCAGCTCGGCCTGATCCGCAACCGCGCGGGCGTGATCGAGCTGCGCCGTGGCCTGGGCACGCTGGGTGGTCAGAACGTCGACCTTGCGCTGCGCGGCGACGAGGCCCGACTTGGCGTGCTGCAATTGCGCGTTGCTGGCGCGGAGCGCCGCGTCGGTCTGCTGCGCGCGCTGGATCGTGCCCGAGCCCGACTTCATGAGGTCGTCGTAGCGGGCGCGCTCTTCCTGCGCGAATTTCAGATTGGCGTCGGCAGCCGTGACGTCGGCGGTGCTCTGCTCGATGATCGGCTGTTGCAGTTCGAGCTGGGCATCGAGGTTGCGAACCGAAGCTTCGGCCGCGGCCACATCCGCGCGAGCCTGGCCCAGCGCCGCCTTGAAGTCGCGGTCGTCGATCTTGGCCAGGAGCTGGCCGGCTTTGACCTTCTCGTTGTCGCCGACCAGCACCTGGGCGATGTAGCCCGACACTTTGGGCGCGATGATCGTGGAATCGGCCTTCACATAGGCGTCGTCGGTCGTTTCCAGGTAGCGGCCGGTCGTCAGGTAGTCGTAGCCAAAGTCACCGGCCGCGGCGACGCCGAGCACCAGTGCCAGCGCGAGGGCTGCCCGCTTGATCGCCTGGCGGGACGGCTTCAGGCTGATTTTGTCAGTCGTTTCAGTGGTATATGTGGCGTTCGACATGGCACCCTCGGAATTTCCATGCGCCTGTTTGGGACCAGTGCGCTCTTGATGGCTGCAAGATGCGTTGTCCCGGCCGTTGTGATAATCCCGGAATTGATGGAAGCATTATCCAGCCATGGCGGATAATCGGAGCCTCAAAGCATGGACCGCTTCACCAGCCTGACCGCCTTCGTCCGCGTGGTCGAAAACGGCGGTTTCTCCGCCGCCGCCCGTCGCCTCAACATGTCGACCACCATGGTGAGCAACCACGTCCAGGCGCTGGAAGACCGGCTCGGCGTGCGGCTGCTCAACCGCACCACGCGGAAAGTGAGCCTCACCGAAATCGGCAAGGCCTACTACGACCGCTCGACCCAGATCCTCGCCGATCTCGAGCAGGCCGACGACATCGCCGGCGCGCTGCAATCGGCGCCGCGCGGCACGCTGCGCATCCACACCGCCACCCACATGGTGCCGTTCGTCGCGCCCGTGATGGTCGAGTTCCTCGCGGCCTATCCGGAGGTCAAGGTCGACCTGCGCATGGGCGAGACCAATGTCGACCTGGTCGAGGAAGGCTTTGATCTCGCATTGCGCATGATCGCGCCGCCCGACTCCAGCCTGATCGTGCGGAGCCTTGCGACCTGGCGGCACGTGCTGTGCTGCTCGCATTCCTATATCGAGGCGCATGGACGCGTGCAGACGCTCGAGGAACTTGCCGAACATAATTGCGTGCGCCACATCAATTACCCCTTCGATGAATGGCGCTTCTTCGATCGCAAGGGCACGCCGGCCTCGGTGCGCGTATCAGGCAATCTGATCACCAACAGCGGCGAAGCCCTGCGTGAAGCGGCGTTGCAGGGGGCAGGCGTCAGCCTCGCGGCCGGATTCCTGGTCGGCGACGATCTCGACGCCGGCCGGCTGGTGCGCCTGTTGCCGGAATATCGGCCGGTCGAGATGTCGATGAATGCGGTCTATCCGCACAAGCATCATCTGTCGGCAAAGGTCAGGACCTTCATCGACATGCTCGTGCATCACAGCGCCGAGCAGCAGAAGCTGATCAATCCGTATTCGTGAGCCCCGGGCACTGTGCCGTAGGGTGGGCAAAGGCGCTCTTGCGCCGTGCCCACGGTCCTTCTCCAATTGATGAAAATCGTGGGCACGCTGCGCTTTGCCCACCCTACGGGTGCGTCAACGCGGCGACGGCAATCGCCCGAACACGCCGTCTAGCGCGATGCCGATTGCAAGCAGGCGTTCATCGCTGCCTGCCGGGCCATCGAGTTCAAGGCCGATCGGAAGCTTGCTCGTGGCGCCCAACGCGATCGGAATCTGGATGCCGGGAATGCCGGCATTGCTGCCGGGATCGGTGTTCTGGATGAACAGTCCGAAATTCTCCAGACTGCTGGACTCCGGATTGGACGCGATCGCAACTTGCGGCGTGGTCGGAAAGACGATGGCGTCCAGCCCGTTGTTTGCAAAGGTCTGCTGATAGAGCGCCTGAAGCGCCGGCCTCGCGACGTTGATTGCATGATCATAAAGCGGCTTTGCATCGACGAAGCTGCCATCGGGCGCCGGCAGTTTGCGCGGCAACACCAGACCCTCATAGGTGCCCTTGACGTCGGGGCTTGCGATCTGCGCGACCATGGCCTCGATCGTCACACCCGTGCCGGTGTTTTTGAGATAGGCGACCATGTCGTCATAGGCTTCGTACAGCGCGACCGGAAATCCGGCCTGGCCGTTGAGCTCGGCCAGCTCCGGCATCTCGATATCGACCACGCTCACGCCTTGCGCCTTCAATCGGGCGAGGGCGGCCTGAAAGGCGGCTTGCGTGTCTGCATCGAGGTTGGCCAGCATGCTCTTCACGAGACCGAGACGGACCTTGCTCAGATCGGCCGGTTGAACCGCATCGCCGCCGGCAATGACGCGATCGAGCAGCGCAACGTCCGCCATGGTGGCCGCCATCGGGCCTGCGGTGTCGCGGGTGTGCGAGATCGGCGCGATGCCGGCTTGCGGATAGCGGCCGACGGTCGGCCGCAGCGAGGCGCAACCGTTCAGTGCACCCGGCACGCGCACGGAGCCGCCGGTGTCGGTGCCAAGCCCACCCGCGACGATCCGCGCGCCGATTGCCGCGCCGGTTCCGGAAGACGAGCCACCGGCGATCAGCGCGCGGTCATAGGCGTTGCGGATGCCGTATTCGGCGCCGGTCTTGAACGCGGTGTTGTAGCCGGAGATGCCGAAAGCCAGCTCGTGCATGTTGGTCTTGCCGATGATGACGGCGCCCGCGGCCCGCAACTTCGCCACGACCGGCGCGTCAGCGCCTGGAATGAAGCTCTTCAGCCCCGGCGTTCCGGCGGTGCACGGCAGTCCGGCCACCTCGATGTTGTCCTTGATCACGATCGGGACGCCGCCGGGCGGTCTGTTCCCGGCGCCCGCGCCCTGCGCGTCGAACGCGACAGCGGCCTTGAGGGCACCTTCCTCATCCAGAGTGACGAAGGCGTTCAAATCGGCGTTGGCCTTGGCACGGGCTAGCGCCTCGGAGGTGAGCGCGTGGCTGGTGATTTTCCCCGCGGCGAGTTCGGCCGCAGCCTGGGTCAGGGTCAACTGGTCGTATTCCATGATGCGCCACCTGATTGCAGGACTCCATGAGGGAGCCTCTTCAACCCGGGAGGCTGAAGCCTCGGTTGCGTCACGTCAACCGGTGGCACGCATCTTTGCCGATGAAGATTTGACCAGAGCGGCGAGCAGCCGCTCGACCTCGGGCTTCACCTTGGCGATCGCGATGTCCTTCACGGGGCCGTAGCCGCGGATCTCCATCGGCGTTTTCGCGATGGCGACGAGATCGGGCAGATCCGCCGTTGCGAGCCGGTTCAGAAGCTGCGCGACGACGTCCTCGTACCAGCCGATCAGATCCCGCTCGGTCCGCCGTTCGGCGGTGTATCCGAACGGATCGAACGGCGTCCCGCGCAATCCCTTCAGCCGCGCCAGCATGGCGAGCGGCTTTTGGATCCACTGGCCGAAGGCGCGTTTGCGCGGGCGGCCGCGCGCGTCGCGGTCGGACGGCAGGAAGGGCGGAGCCATGTGATATCTGACGCTGAAGCCGTCCTCGAATTCGCGCTTCAGCTCGTCAAGGAAGCCGCTTTGCATGTGCAGGCGCGCGACCTCGTATTCGTCCTTGTAGGCCATCAGCTTGAACAAGGCGCGGGCGACGGCCTCGGTCAGTGCTTCGCTGTTGAGCGGAGCCTCGGCACTGCGGACTTTTGCCACGAGCGTCCGATAGCGCCCTGCGTAGGCTTCGTTCTGGTAGGCCGTGAGGAAATCGGCGCGCCTGGCGATGAGCTGGTCGAGCGTCTCGGCCTCGGGCCGCTCGTTCGCCTTCGGCAAAAAGTCCGGATCGGCTGCGGCGATCCGGCCCCAGGCAAAAGCCTGCTTGTTGCGTTCGACCGCGACGCCATTGAGCTCGATCGCGCGCAGCAGCGCCGATAACGAAACCGGCACCAGTCCGCGCTGCCAGGCAAAGCCAAGCATGATGATGTTGGCATAGACGGCGTCGCCCAGCAGCCGCTCGGCCAGGGCATTGGCGTTGATGCAGTCGAGATGGCCGCTGCCGACGACCTGCCGGATCGCGCGCAGGCGGGCGGGGGACGCGAGATCGGCGTCGCGGAAGCGGACGACGTCGCCGGTCGGCATTTCCGCGGTATTGATTGCAGCGCGCGTGCCGCGACGATAGGTGCCGGATGCCTTCGGCGAGGAACTGACGACGAGGTCGCAGCCGATCAGCGCATCGGCCGCGCCCTGATCGATGCGGACCTGGTGCAGCGCCTCGGGACTCGCGGCGAGCCGGATGTAGCTCAGCACCGGCCCGAACTTCTGCGCGAAGCCGGTAAAGTCCAGCACGGAGACGCCGCGGCGTTCGAGATGCGCGGCCATGCCGATCAGCGCGCCGACGGTGATCACGCCGGTGCCGCCGACGCCGGTCACGAGCAGATCGTAGGGGTGATCGAGCGTGACGGGGGCGGGCAGGGGAAGCGTGGCCGCGCGACCGATCGCATCGATCTGGCTTGCGCTCTTCTTCCGGCGCGTCGCGCCTTCGACGGTGACGAAGCTCGGGCAAAATCCATTGAGGCAGGAAAAATCCTTGTTGCAGGCCGACAGATTGATCTGTCGCTTGCGGCCGAATGGCGTCTCCTTCGGCTCGACGCTGAGGCAATTGGATTCGACCGAGCAGTCGCCGCAGCCCTCGCAGACGAGATCGTTGATGTAGGCAAAGCGCTTGGGATCGGCCATCTGTCCGCGCTTGCGCCGGCGCCGCTTCTCGGTGGCACAGGTCTGCTGATAGATCAGGACGGAGACGCCAGCGACGTCGCGCAGCTCGCGCTGTATGGCGTCCATCTCCTCGCGCGGATGGATGGTGACGCCGATTGGCAGATCCACGGGAGAGAACTGCGCGGGATCGTCCGATACCAGCGCGATGCGGTCCACGCCCTCGGCGCGGACGCTGTGCGCAATGGCATGCACGCTGACGGGGCCATCGACCGGCTGGCCGCCGGTCATGGCGACGGCATCGTTGAACAGGATCTTGTAGGTGATGTTGGCCTTGGCGGCGATCGCCTGCCGGATCGCCATCGAGCCGGAATGGTAGTAGGTGCCTTCGCCGAGATTCTGGAAGATGTGCTTGTGGCCGGTAAATCGCGATGACGCCGCCCAGTTCACGCCTTCGCCGCCCATCTGGATCAGCGAGGAAGTCTCACGGTCCATCCAGCTCGCCATGAAATGGCAGCCGATGCCCGCCAATGCCTTCGATCCCTCGGGCACTTTGGTTGACGTGTTGTGCGGGCAGCCGGAGCAGAAATAGGGCGTACGCGTCGCGCCTGCGACGTTGATCGTACGCTCGGCATCCGGCGACAGCGCCGCCGCCCGCGCGGCAAGATTGAGGCCCGGAAACATCGGATCGAGCCGGCGGGCGAGCACGGAGGCCAGCGCGCGCGGCGACAATTCGCCGATCCAGGAGATCAGCCGCGCGCCGGTTTCGTCGTGCTTGCCGACCATCCGCTCGGGTTTCGTGCCGGGATAGTCGTAGAAATATTCCTTGAACTGGCTCTCGATGATGCCGCGCTTCTCCTCGACCACGAGGATCTCGCGCTTGCCCTTCACGAAATCCATGGCGTCATGCAGCGCCAGCGGCCAGACCATCCCGACCTTGTAGATGTCGATGCCGATGCTGCGGCAAGCGGCCTCGTCGAGGCCCATCAGCCGCAGTGCTTCCATTAGATCGAGATGCGCCTTGCCCGTGGTGACGATGCCGTAGGTGGCGTTGGGAATGTCGTAGATGTGGCGATCGATCGGATTGGCTTTGGCGAAGGCGTAGACCGCGTGCTTCTTGGCCTCCAGCCGCTCCTCGATCTGCGGGCCCGGCAGATCGGGCCAGCGATAGTGCAGTCCGCCCGGCGGCGGGGTGAAGTCGGGCGTGCGGAAAATGCGCGGTCGGCGCAGCGCGACGGATGCGCCCGACTCGACGATCTCCGAGATCGCCTTGAAGCCGACCCACATGCCGGAGAAGCGGCTCAGCGCGTAGCCATATTCGCCGAACTCGAGGTATTCGCTGACGCTGGCGGGATGCAGCGTCGGCATGAACCAGCTCATGAAGGCGACGTCGGACTGGTGCGGCATCGAGGACGACACGCAGCCATGGTCGTCGCCGGCGACCACCAGCACGCCGCCATGCGGGGACGAGCCGTAGGCATTGCCGTGCTTGAGCGCATCGCCGGAGCGATCGACGCCGGGACCCTTGCCGTACCAGAGCCCGAACACGCCATCGACCTTGCGGTCGGTTTGGGTCTCGACCTGCTGCGAGCCGAGCACCGCGGTCGCCGCGAGGTCCTCATTCACGGCGGGGAGGAATTCGATGCGGTCCTGCTTCAATCGCTGCTGGATGCGCCAAAGTTCGAGATCGATGCCGCCGAGCGGGGAGCCGCGATAGCCGGAGATGAATCCGGCGGTGTTGAGCCCCGCGGCGCGATCGCGCCTGACCTGGTCGAGCGCAATGCGCACGATGGCTTGCGTGCCCGTGAGGAAGACGCGGCCGTCCTCGCGGTCGTAGCGGTCGGAGAGTTCGTAGGCGTCGAGTGACGGAATGGCGTCCATGGCGGACCTCGCGCGGCATTCTGCCGAATAGGTAAAGGGTAGGCCCGGCGGGCTGGTAGGTCCTACCTATTTTTCCCGTTGGTGGTGCTAATTCGGTATAATTTTGCGTGATTGGCTGGAATTTGGTAGAATTAATCGATTTGAGGGTTCTCGATGATTGAAGACCAGGACACGCGGATTCTCGCCCATCTCCAGAAGGACGGCCGCGCCACCAACCAGCAGCTCGCCGACGAGGTCGGTATGTCGACCTCGGCCTGCTGGCGCCGGGTGCGCGCGCTCGAGGACAGCGGCGTCATTCGCGGTTATGCGGCGCTGGTCGCGCGCGAGCAGGCGGGGTTCGCGATGTCCGCCATCCTCCACGTCTCGCTGGAGCGGCACGACGCCAAATTCGTCGACGAGTTCGTCTCCCGCGTCACCACGCGTCGCGAGGTACTGGAGTGTTTTGCGACGACCGGCGACGCCGATTACCATCTGCGCGTCGTCGTGCAGGACATGGCGGCCTATAACCGCTTCCTCGACGAGTTCATGTTCCGCATCCCCGGCATCCGCTACGTCCGCAGCAACGTGGTGCTGAAGGAGATCAAGACGAGCGTGGCGCTGCCGTTTTGATTTTGTGCGGCGTTTGCAAATTTATCTCCTCACCCTGAGGAGGCCGCGTAGCGGCCGTCTCGAAGGGCGAGGCCACAGTCGGGCCTTCATCCTTCGAGACGCGCGAAGACGCGCTCCTCAGGATGAGGAATCACCGCCCCTCCCGCACAAACCTGTTCCGCAAGGTGCCGACACCCGTGATGTCGATCTCCACGACGTCATCGTGCTTGATGTCAGGCGAAGCGCCATCCGTGCCCATCCAGATCACGTCACCCGGCCATAGCGTAAAATACTTCGTCAGCTCGACCAGGAACGCCACGACGCCAAAGATCATGTCGTTGGTCTGGAAGCGGTTGGTCTCTTGGCCGTTGACGCGAACGATCGTTTCCATCGTCGCAAGATCGGCCTCGGTCTCGATCCACGGGCCCATCGGCTTGAACGTGTCGGCGTTCTTCGAGCGCCACAGGCTGCGGTCGGCCTTCTGCCAGGAGCGTTCGCTGACGTCGTTGCCGATGGTGTAGCCGAACACGCAGTCCATCGCGTTCTCGGCCGTCAAATGCTTCACCTTCTTGCCGATGACGACCGCGAGCTCGCCCTCGTAATGGATCTTCTCCGTCGCGAAGGGCGGGATCACGACGTCCTCGTCATGCGCGATCAGCGCGTTCTGCGCGCGGTAGCCGATTTCGGGCCGTTCAGGGACGGCCGGTACCGTGCCGGCCTTGTCGGCGGCTTCCTTGAGATGCTTCAGGTAGTTCAGGCCGACGCAATAGAAGGTGCGCGGGATCAGCGGCAGCTCGATCTTCACGTGCGAAAGCGGATGCTTGCGCGACGTGCGTTGCCATTCACCGAACGGATCGCCGTCGATCGCGATCACCTGGTCGCCCTCAACCAGGCCCCAGGAGGTTTTGCCGGAGGTGGTGAATTTCAGCCAGCGCATGTCGTGTCCTCGTTGTTATTCCGCGGCGTCGCGCGGCTGGACTTTCCAGGCGCCGGCGGCCGGCCGCTTCAGCCCGAGATTTTCCCGCAACGTCTTGCCGCGATAGTCCTTCTGGAACAGGCCGCGCCGCTGCAATTCCGGCACGATGTGCTGCACGAAGTCCGCGTAGGAGCCGGGCACATAGGTCGCGGCGATGACAAAGCCGTCGCAGCCGCGCTCGACGAACATTTCTTCCAGCTTGTCCGCGATTTCCTTGGGGCCGCCGACCATGGCGTCATGCACCTGGCCGCGGCCGGAGAAGGTGACGAAGTCGCGCGCGCTCGGATTGCTCTTGCCTGATGTCTTCAACACGCCGTCGCGGATGCCCAGAATGCCCTGCATGCTCTTCAGCTCGTCGGTCGTCAGCGGCGCGTCGAGGTCCTTGGAGGCGAAGTCGTAATTGAGCGCTTCGGCGAGCAGCGACAGCGCGTCGATCTCCAGCGGCAGCTTGTTGATCAGCGCCATCTTGTCTTCGGCCTCAGCCTTGGTCGCGGCGCAGACCGGCGTCGTCAGATTGCAGAGGAACATCTGCTCCGGATCCCGGCCGGCTTTGGCGGCCTCGTTGCGCACGGCGGCGTAGCCGTCCTTGGCGCCCTGGAGATTGCGTGCGGCCGTAAAAATCACCTCGCCCCAACGCCCCGCAAAGCGCTGGCCGCGGCCGGATGCGCCGGCCTGGATGATCACCGGGTGGCCCTGGTCCGAGCGCGGGACGGTGAACGGCCCGCGCGACTTGAAGGCCGCTCCCTTGTGATCGAGCCGCTTCACTTTCGTCGGATCGGCGAAGCGGCCGCTCGTCTTGTCCATGATGAGCGCACCGTCTTCCCAGGTGTCCCAATGGCCGAGCACGACCTCCATGAATTCGTCGGCCTTGTCGTAGCGCGAGTCATGTTCGGGATGGGAGTCGCGCCCCATGTTCAGCGCTTCGCCGTCGTTCAGCGAGGTCACGACGTTCCAGCCGGCGCGGCCGCCCGACATCAGGTCGAGCGTGGCAAAGCGACGCGCGACGTCGAAGGGCTCGTAATAGGTGGTCGAGCAGGTCGCGCCCAGCCCGAGCTTGTCGGTGACCATGCCCATCGTCGTCAGCACGATCAGCGGATCCATCTTCACGCAGCGGATGCCGTATTCGACGGTGTGGGCGTGGTCGTTGCCGTAGCGGTCCGGCATCGCCAGGCGATCGTCGAAGAATGCCATGTGGAATTTGCCGGCTTCGAGGATCCGCGCGATCTCCTGGTAATAGTCCGCCGACATCGAATCGCTGCGCGACTCCGGATGCCGCCACGAGCTCGGCAGGTTCGTGCAATTCTGCGCCTGAAGGAAGCCGACCAGGACCATCTGCCGATTCATGCTGCTGTTCTCCGGATTGCCTCAGGCCAGATCGAGGACGGTGTCGAGCCTGTAGTCGCGCGCCAGCGCGCGCAGCTTCTCCCAGGTCGCGTCCTCGACCTCGATGCCGTCACGCAAACGCTGCTGCTCGCGCACGCCTTCGATCTCGCCGGGATAGTAGACGCCTCGGCTGCCCTCGGACGGCGGCGTCGATTTCAAATAGCGCGCGAACTCGGCGACCTCGCGCTTGAATTCCTTCAGCGGCCGGAACGCGGCGACGTTGAACACCGCCATGAAGCACCCGTCATTGTGCCGCCCGGTCGGCTCGACGCCGAATCCCAATCCGGTGAGCAGGCCGCACAACACCTCGACCATGGCCGCGAGACCGCTGCCTTTGTAACCTTCGGTGCCGCCGAGCGGCAGCAGCGCGCCGCCCTTGCGGTATTGGGTGGGATCGGTGGTGTGCCGTCCCTCGGCATCGATGATCCACCCCGTCGGGATCTCCTCGCCGCGCGCGACCGCGAGCTGGATCTTGCCGGCGGCAACGGCTGATGTCGCCATGTCCAGGTAGAACGGCGCCTCGAGATCGGACGGCACGGCGATCGAGATCGGGTTGGTGCCGAGCCGCGCCTCCTTGCCGCCGAACGGCGCGACGTGTTTTGGCGAGCGGCCGGAATCGGCGGTGGCAATCCCGATCATGCCTTCGCGCATCGCCATCAGCGGATAGGCGGCGAGGCGACCGACATGGCTCTGCCGGAACACGGTGCAGGCGGCGACGTTCGCCGTTTTCGCCTTTTCGATCGTCAGCGCCATCGCCTTGGCGTTGACGTGGAAACCGAAGCCCCAATGGCCGTCGATCACTGTCGTGGTCGGCGATTCCTGGACGATCGTCCATTTGGCGCCGGGCACGATGTGTCCGGCCTTGATGCGATCGATATAGGTCGGAACCGCGATCACGCCGTGCGAGTCATGGCCGGCGAGATTGGCGTTGACGCAGCCGACGGCGACGGCGTCGGCTTCTTCCTCGGAGGCTCCGGCGGCATGGAGCAGCGCAGCGCTGACGCGCGTGAGGCGGTCGGCCTTGACGACGGGCATGGCGTTCCCTCGGCTTTGGTGCCCTTAACGGACCTGCTTGTTGGACGCCATCGTCTCAAAGCGGAGCTGCGATATCAATCTCCCGTAAACCAATACAGGGCTGCAAATTCGTAAAGAGAACGCGCCTTTCGTCGAAGATTCCTCCCGCGCGGCGGTATTCCCGGACATTTCTTGCCGGTCATTCGCTGCTCGTTCACTCTGATTGGTGGTTTCCCTGCTGCAATAACGACCACTTAGGCGATCCCCGGTCATAACGCACCCGGGAGAAATAGGCAGAAATGCCCGGGAGTTAAGATCGTGCCGTCGACACTCGCGCGCACCTTTGCGGCGTTGAGCGCCATCAATGAAGCGATCCTCTACGCGAAATCGCCGGACGAGCTGTACCAGATGGTCTGCGACGCCGGGTTTTCGAGCGGGGACTTCATGGCCGTTGCCGTGTTCCTGGTGGAGCCGGATGGCCAGCACTTGCGCTTTGCCGCAGGGCGCGGTGACGACGTGGCGCGTCTGCGCGCGATCAAAATCACCACCGAAGCCGGCGCGCCCGAGGGGTCGGGTGTCGGCGGCGAGGCGTTTCGCAGCCAGAAGCTCTGCATCAGCAACGACTATCTGAACGATCCGCGCTCGCTGGCATGGCGTGAAGGCGCGGCCAGGGCGAACATCGGCGCCGCGGCGGCGCTGCCGCTGCTGTGCAACGGCAAGAGCGTCGGTGTGCTGTTCGTGACCCGCAGCGAGGCCGGCTCGCTGAGCGAGCAGATGGTGTCGCTGTTCGAGCGCATGTCGGCCAACATTTCCTATGCGCTGGAGAATTTTTCGCGCGAGACCGCGCGGCAGACCAGCGAGCGGGCGACGCGGCGGCTCAACCGCATGTTCGGCGCCCTTAGCGCGACCAACGAAGCCATCCTGCGCGCCGAAACCGAGCAGGAGCTGTACCAGTTCGTCTGTGACGCGTCGGTGCATGGCGGCAAGTCGCTGGCGACCTTTGTCCTGCTCAAGGAGCAGGATTCGCATTGGTTGAAGCCGGTCGCGGGCACCGGCGAGAACGTGGAGATCGTCGCCCAGGCGAGCTATTCGGTCGATCCCGAGAATCCCTACGGACGCGGGATTTCCGGCGAAGTGTTTCGCTCGCAGAAGCCCATTGTCGAGCGCGATCTCGCGCGCCGCACCAGGGGAACGCCGTGGGAGCAGGCCAACGTCAACACGGGCGTCGCCGCAGTTGTCGCGGCGCCCTTGATCAAGCACGGCCAGAGCATGGGCGTGATCCTGTCCTTCCTCAGCCAGTCCTGGGCCAAGGACGACGAGGTCGTCGCGCTGATGCTGCGCATCGCCGAGAACGTCTGCTTTGCCCTCGACAACTTCGGCCGCGAAGCCGAGAAGACACGGATCGCGGCCGAGGAGGAGCGCCTCGCCCGCATGTATGCGGCGCTCAGCGCCACCAACGAAGCGATTCTGCGCGCGCGATCGCGCGCCGAACTGTTCGATCTGGTCTGCAAGGCGACGGTACAAGGTGCAAAATTCGCGTCGAGCACAATCTTCCTGGCCGATCGTGAAGCCGAGTTGCTCCGTGTCGTGTCGAGCTATGGGCCGCATGCGGAAGACTTGCGCAACTACACTTTCGCCCTCACTGATGCAGTGCCGGAGGGACGAGGGCTGACCGGAACCGCCTTCCGGACCAGCCAGACCTATATCAGCAACGACATCCTGGCCGACGAGCGCATCAAGCCATGGCACGATAGCGCGCGCCGCGCCGGTATACATTCTTCAGCCGCCTTGCCGTTGTTCAACGGCAGCCGGATCGATGGTGTTTTCCTCTTCAATGCCGTCGAGCGCGACACATTCACTCCCGAGTTCGTCGAATTGCTCCAGCGATTGCAGGCCAACGTCGCCTTCGCGCTGGAAAACTTCGATCGTGCGGAGGAGAAGGCGCGGGCCGATAAGCAGCGCGGCCGGCTGAGCAGCATGTTCGAGGCGCTGAGCGCGACCAATGAAGCCATCATGCGTGCCAAGTCGCGCGAGGAACTGTTCGAGGTCGCGTGCCAGGCGGCGGTGCTGGGCGATGTGTTTGAATCGGCCACGATTGGCATCCTTGACGAGAAGTGCGAGCTTATTCGCGTCGTTGCGGTGAAGGGGCGCCTCCAGGATCGGATGATCGGGCGCACCGCCGTTGTCTCTGCCGACCATCCGGAGGGACAGGGGATCATCGGCACGTCGCTGCGCACCCGCCGTCCCTGCGTCATGAACGACTACATGAACGACCCGCGATCGGCATATTGGCGCTCCAAGGCGACCGAGGATGGAACGCGTGCGGCGGCGAGTTTCCCGCTTCTGCGCGTGGGCCAGGAGCCGATCGGTATCCTGCTTTTCCTCGCACCGGAAGAGAATACGTTCACGCCTGATCTAGTCGAGCTGCTCGGACGCCTCGCCGAAAACGTCTCCTTCGCCCTCGACAATTTCGATCGCGCCGTGGAAAAGGCCCGCACCGAGGCGCAGAAGGAGCGCCTGACCCGCATGTTCGCGGCGCTGAGTGCCACCAACGAGGCGATCGTGCGCGCCAAGTCGCGCACCGAGCTGTTCGAGCTCGTGTGTCAGGCCGCGTCGACCGGCGGCAAATTCACCTCGACGACCATTGCGCTCGCCCAGGCCGACAGCGACCAGCTGGCGATCGTCGCGGCCGCGGGGCCGTCGGCCGAGACCACGCGGAACGTTCGTCTTTCCATCGATGCCGACCGGCCCGAGGGGCGCGGGATGAGCGGCACGGCGTTCCGCACACGGCAGCCCTGTGTCAGCAACGACTATGTCAACGACAACCGTGTCAGCGCCTTCCATACCGTGCTGCAGGGCGACGGCGCACGCTCCGGCGCCGCGTTCCCGCTGATCACCCACGACAGGCCTGTCGGCGTCATGATCTACATGTCGATCGAGCAGGAAACCTTCACCACCGAATTCGTCGAGCTGTTGCAGCGTCTCGCCGACAACGTCTCCTTCGCGATGGAGAATTTCGATCGTGCCGACGAGAAGAACGAGGCGGACGAGCGCATCGAATATCTCGCCTCGCATGATAGCCTGACCGACCTGCCGAACCGCGAGACCTTCAACGGGCTGCTGCGCGAGGCCATCGACGCGGCGCAACGCCACGATCATCGTTTCGCTGTGCTGTTCATCGACCTCGACCGCTTCAAGGTCATCAACGATTCGCTCGGCCATGAAGCCGGCGACTTGCTCCTGCTCGAGGTGGCGAACCGTTTGCGCGGCGCGCTGCGGACAAGCGACGTCGTGGCGCGTCTCGGCGGCGACGAGTTCGTGGTGATCCTCGATCAGTGCGGCGAGATCGACGACGTCCAGCACATCGCCACCGGTCTGTTGACGGCGCTCGCCGAGCCCATGGAGCTCGCCGGCCATGAGTGCCACACCACGGCCTCGATCGGCATCGCGATGTATCCGGCCAACGGCGCCGACGCGCAGACGCTGACCAAGAATGCCGACATGGCGATGTATCTCGCCAAGGAAGACGGCAAGAACGGCTATCGCTTCTTCTCCAAGGAAGTGAAGACGCAGTCGATCGAGCGGCTGTCGCTCGAAAGCGCGCTGCGCCGGGCGCTGGAGCGCGAGCAGTTCTCGCTGAACTACCAGCCCAAGGTCGACATGGAGACCGGCCAGATCACCGGCGTGGAAGCGCTGTTGCGCTGGAACCATCCCGATCTCGGCAACGTCTCGCCGGCCCAGTTCATTCCGCTTGCGGAGGAGACCGGCCTGATCGTGCCGATCGGCCGCTGGGTGTTGAACGAGGCCTGCGCGCAGGCCATGGCATGGCAGCGCCGCGGCCTGCTGCCGCTGTCGATGGCGGTCAACCTGTCGCCGCGGCAGTTTGCCGACGAACATCTGCTGCAGGACGTCGACGAGGCCCTGGCGGCCTCCGGCATGTCGCCGGTGCTGCTCCAGCTCGAGGTCACCGAGAGCATGATGATGCGCAACGTCGGTCGTGCGCTGAAGGTGCTCGACGCCATTCAGAGCCGGGGTATCCGGCTCGCCATCGACGATTTCGGCACCGGCTATTCGTCGATGTCGCTGATGAAGCACTTCCCGATCGACACCATCAAGATCGATCGCTCCTTCGTGCGTGACTTGCCGCAGGATTCGGAAGACCAGGCGATCGCACAGGCGATCATCAGCATGGGCAAGGCGCTCGGCATGACTGTGGTCGCCGAGGGCGTCGAGAACGCCGAGCAGGAGGCCTTCCTGCGCACCCATGGCTGCGACGAGATGCAGGGTTTCCTGATCGCGAAGCCGCTGCCGGCCAAGCAGATGGCCGAATTGCTGCGGCCGGTGGAGCTGGCCGTCGCGCCGCCACTCCAGCCGGAGACCGATCCGGCCGTGACCGAAGCTGCGGCGCTAAGGCTGAAACGCGCTGTCGTCTGACGGCAGCGGCTGCAATTCACGGATGTCGTGATCGGCGGCCTCCGCCTTGCTCGGAAAATCCTGAGGTGCCGTCAGCGACGTCTGTTCGACGAACAGTGAGACGATCCTGCCCGCGCCGTCGGCGAAGCTAGCGCCTTCACCCAGGCCCAGCGCGCCGCGCCATGTCTCGCTCAACGGCTCGTGGTCGTCGACCACCGCCATGGCGGGGCCCCACCACCAGGCGGGCGCGGGGGAGCGTTCGCCCTCGGGCACGACATGCCAGCGAACGAACTCATCCATCACGCGCTCGAACTCCAGGCGTGCAGCCTGATGCATACGCAGGTACTCCTTGAATCCGCGTCTGATCGCAGGCCGGCGCGCGGATCTGATCGTGGCCTTGACGTTTGGAAAAATCGGCTCGCGCAGTTGGCGGAGCCATGCATGCCGACATCATCGTCGGCCATGCCCAAAAGTGCGGCCGTCGGCAAAGCGCCCACGGCGGCAGCGAGTGGCCATTCTAGCCGCTCAAGGGTGCGGCCGGCAAGATACGGATGTTACGGTTGCTTAACGGCCCTTGAGCGGATGCGCCGTCTGGTGCCAGGCCCAGGCGGTGCGGATCACGGTCGACAGGTCGGAATGACGCGGCACGAAGTCCAGCACCTTTCGCGCGGCCGAGGGGTCGGCGACGAGATAGGTGGGATCGCCGGCGCGGCGTGGCTTGACGGTGTGCGGCACCTCGCGCCCGGTCTCCTGCTTGATGGCCGTGAGGATCTCGCGCACCGAGAAGCCCGAGCCGGTGCCGAGATTGAAGCTGCCGCCGGCATGTCCGGTTTCCAGCAGCTTCAACGCCGCAACATGCGCGGCAGCGAGATCGGTGACGTGGATGTAGTCGCGGATCGCGGTGCCGTCGGGCGTATCGTAATCGTCGCCGAACACGGCGAAGTCGACATGCCCCTGCAACGCCATCATGGCGCGCGGGATCAGATGCGTCTCATTGTCACGCAGTTCGCCGATGCCGCCGGCCGGATCGGCGCCGCTGGCGTTGAAATAGCGCAGGCAGAACGCGCCGAAGCCGTAAGCGGCGCGGTAGTCGGCGAGCATGCGCTCGATCATCCACTTCGATGCGCCGTAAGGATTGATCGGCGCACAGGGAAAGTCCTCCGGCAATTCCTTGGAATCGGCGTTGCCATAGACCGCGCCGGTCGAGGAGAACACGATGCGGTGGCAGCCGGCGTTGCGCATCGCCTGGAGCAGCGACAACGTGCCCTGGACGTTGTTGATGTAGTATTTCTGCGGGTCGGTCATGGACTCGCCGACCAGGCTCGCCGCCGCGAAATGCATCACCGCCGAGACCTTGTGGTCGGCGAAGGCGCGCGCCAGCGTCGCGCCATCGAGCAGATCGCCGGTCACCAGCTCTCCGGCCACGAAGCTACGATGACCTGTGGTGAGATTGTCATACACGACGGGCCGATAGCCGGCGGCGGCAAGGGCGCGGCAGGCATGTGAGCCAATATAGCCCGCGCCTCCTGTGACGAGGATCGTCGGCCGGTCACTCATGGCGTGCTACCTTCTCAGCGATTGAAGGGCCGGTTGCGGCTGAAGAGAAGATAGATCGCGCGGGGGTTGGTGGTCAAATAGCGCCAGAACAGGCGGCGCGGCTCGAGCCAGGTTCGCCAGGCCCATTCGAGCCCGATCCGCTGCATCCATTGCGGCGCACGCGAGCGGCTGCCCGACAGGAAATTGAACAGGCCGCCCGACGTCTTGATGACGCCGACATTGGTCATCAGCGGCATGTATTCCTCGACGAAGGCCTGTTCGGAAGGGACGCCGAGCGCGACCCACAGACAATCCGGTGCGAGCGCGTTGATCTCCTCGACCTTGGCCCGCAACGCGTCGCCGCGGAGATAGCCGTGGCTGTGCCCGACGATCTTCAGCTTCGGATACATGTTCTGGACCCGCCGGACCGCCGCGGCGTTTTCCTCTTCGCTGGCGCCGAGCATGTAGAAGCTGCGGCCGGCGACTTCCGCCTTGCGTGCGACGACATGGAACAGGTCCGTGGTCGCAACGCGCTCCGGCAACGGAAACCAGGACTGCAGCCGCGAGGCCGCCACCAGCGGCTGGCCGTCGGCATTGATCAGGTCGGCGGCGCGGAACAGGCGTTCGGTCTGCGGCTCGGTCGAGCAGCGCGCCAGCACCTCGCCATTGGCCGACGTCAGATACAGCGGGCGGCCGATGCGATGGCGCGGATCGGTCGCCTCGATCATGAAATCTGCGGTGGCTTCCAGGTCGAGTGCGGCCATGCGAAGGCCGCCGACGGTGATCCGTGGCACCTCTGCAGTCGCAGCCCTGCCGTCCAGATTGATGCGGCGCTCAAGCATATTGTTTGCCTCGCTGGCGCGTTTCGGTTGCGGGAGCGAGCTCGTCGAGCACCACGCCGACGAGCTTGCGCTGGGCGCCGCCGAGTGCGGCCAGAATCTCTTCCATGCTGTCATTGATGTCGAGGCTGGTCGGCAGCACCGCCACCAGCGCGTCCACGTCGTCGAGCAGCCTGCGACCTGCGGCCGAGAGCGGCATCGCGGGGCCGTCGAGGATGACGAGGTCATAGCCGCCGGCCGAACGCGCCTGTGCGATTGCCTTGCGGATGGCCTCAGTGGCCTTGCCGGCATCGCTCTCGGTCGCCGGCAGCACCGAAATGCCGTTGACGGTCTTGACCTCGCGCGCGGCTTTGCTGCCGATCGAGAGCCAGCCAAGCTTGCCCGGCTCACTCTTGCCGGGACGATCGATCCTGCGCGAGAGCGCGTGCGCCTGATGGTCGGCATCGATCATCAGCACGCGGCTGCCGTCGCGTGCGGCTGCCAGCGCGAAATTCAGTGCGGTCACGCTGCGTCCCGTGGTGGCGCCGGCGCCGACCAGCGCCATCACCGGCATGGACTTGCCGCCGGAACGACGAGCCATCGCCGCCCGCATGTCGCGCAAGGCGTTGAGCAGCGTCGTCAGCGGAAATCCGGGGCGCAACGTCGGCCAGCCGACGCGGGTCAGATCGACGCCGCTGCCGGTGGCGAGAATGGCGCCGAGCGTGCGGATCACGTCGGCTTCCTGCAGGCGGGCGATTAGCGGTTTCTCGACCAGCGCAAGCGCAGGCGGGGGCGCTGCGGCTTCCACGGGGGGCCTCGGAACGTCCGGCGCAGGCGTGCGTCCGCGGCGGGTCGGTTGCGGAGCGCTCGCGCCGTCGAACAGGTACTCGGCCGCGACGAACCAGGAGGCGGCGGCAAGCGCGCCGAACATGAAGCCGATCATCGCGAACAGGCTCATCGCCGGCGGGAACGAGCGCCGCTGCGGCACCGTGGCCTCGCCGATGACGCGGGCAGCCGACGTGTTCAGGGTCTCCTGCTCCTCGGTCTCGCGCGAGCGCTTCAGGAAGGATTGATAGACCTCGCGGCTGGCTTCAGCCTCGCGCTCGAGCTCGCGCAGGCGCACGGCGGCCTGGCTGAGCTGCACGCTCTGCCGCTTCTGCACTTCCAGCGCCCGGTTGAGCGACGCCTCGTAGTCGCGGGCGCGGGTCAGATCGTTCTTGGCGGACAGTGCGAAGCGCTCGATCTCCTCGCTGATGGTGCGCTTGAGATCCTCGACCTGCTTTTCGGTCTGACGCAGGGCCGGGTGACGCGGGCCGAGCTCGGCGGTCTGCTCCGCATATTTCTTGCGGGCGTCGGCATATTGCGCGCGCAGGTTTGCGATCGTCGGTGATTGCAGTGCTTCCGGAATTGCACCTGCATCCGCAGCGGTCCGCTTGTTGGCCTCGATCTGGTCCAGCCGCGCCTGAGCGTCCATCGTCGCCGCGCGGGCCGCGGACAGCCGCTGGTTGCTGGAGGAGAGCTGCTGATCGGAGATCAGCGAGTCCTGGGTGCCGACGAAATTGTTCTGCGCCTTGTAGGTGGCAAGCGCGGTCTCGGCGTTGCGCAGCCGCTCGCGCAGCTCCTTCAGCCGGCCGGACAATTCGCTGGTGGCGCGCCGCGCGGCCAGCGCCTGCGAATTGCGCGAGTCCGTCAGAAAGGTGTTGGTCAGCGCGTTGGCGAGCATCGCCGCCTTCGCCGGATCGGTCGACCAGACCTCGATGTCGACGATGAAGCTCTTCTCGGTCTTTCGGATCGTGATGTGCTTGTTCAGCGCCTCGAGTGCCGCGAGCTGCACGTCCTTGATGTCGGCGGCGGACGGCGCGCGGGGCTGGAGGCCGATCAGGCCCAGCAGCGACGTCATCAGGCCCCTGCCGTCACTGCCGCCGAACTCGGGATCCTTGTCGAGATTGGCCTGCTGGATCAGCTGCAACAGCACGCTGTTGGAGGTGATCAGGCGTGCCTGGCTCTCCACCACCATGGACATCCCGGAGACGTCCTGCGCGCGCGGCGTGAGCTCGCGATCGACGAGCTGAAGCTCGCGCGGGTCGACATAAAGCTGGGCGGTCGCGGTGTAGCGGGGTGTCAGGCTCTTGCCGACGGTGACGGCGAGGCACGCACCGATCAGCGCGGCGGAGGCGATCGCAATCTTGCGCCGCCATAGCAAGCTGACGAGCTCCAGCACCTTGAAGCTGGCCTCGGGTGTCCGTTGCGGGGCCTCCGATCTCGCTGGATCTCCGGCCCGGTCTATCGGCTGGTTATAGTCAAGCATAGTCCCCAGCTTTCATTCCAACGACCGCGGGCTGAGGGGTTACTCTTCGCTTTACGCCCCGCACCGGGGATATAGGTGCGCAATCAACGCAACAGGGAAAATTAACCATACTCATTGAGGGACTATTCACCGAAATGGCAAACAAAGCGTTTAAGCGCAGGCCGCCATTTGCCGCGTCGTTCTGCCGCTTTGGTGTCATCACGATCCTCAGTGCTTAACGGTCCGTTACCATGTGTGCCGGCGCTGCGCGGGCCCGGCGTTCGTGCCTGCCTATTCGTCGTCGCGGAACGTCTTGACGACAGCCGCCGGATTGCCGGCGACGACCACGCGCGGGGCGACGTCCTCACGCACCACCGTTCCGGCGCCCACGACTGAGTGGTCGCCGATCGTCACTCCCTTGAGCACGATCGCGCGCGCGCCAACCCACACGTTGTCCCCGATGTGTACCGGTGCGACGGCCCGAGCAACTGCAGGCTCGTGCCGTAGCCGCGGGGGAAGGTTGTGAAAGTCCGTGTCGACGATGTCGCAGTCGCTGATCAAGCAGGACGACCCGATGTCGACCTTCTGCTCGCACCCGATCCAGCAGCCGTTGAGCAAGGTGTCATTGCCCACCGTTACCTGGCCGCGCCCGGTGATGAGCACGCGCTTGCCAATCCGGCAGTTCGCACCGATCGACACCCGGACCCCGCGACCGAGCACCAGCCGACCCTTGAACATGATCCCGGGTCCGAGCTGGAGCCTGCGCCCGTACTGCACCGTCAGCCAGGCGCGCTGACAGGCGAAGAACAGGAGCGCGCCGGCCCGCAGCACCGGGTTCTCGATCTTGGGCACCACGTTCGTTCCTGACCCTCGCTATGACCGCGCTTGTTCGATTCAAATTTACAGGAAAAATCTCTCGTGCCCGAAGAGCAAATCCGATGCCGCGGGCCTTCACCGACCGCGGTGCTTACGGCGGGGTTAATTCGAACACGCGTTAACTACGGCATTGCCGATGTTGTGCCGTCGGAGGGTGATGGACTGCAAATTGCAGGACCACGCGTGCAGGAATTTGCAGGGAAAACACGCGAAAGGGGTCAAGCGGGTGATAGGGCGTCATAGCGACGACATCAGCGTCGCGGTGCAGTTCGCGCGCCGAAGCAGGCCGTTCATTTTGGGACGGATCTGTCCCGCGCGGACGTGTCGCCCCGGGACAATGGGCGCAAGGCTTTCTCAATATGTCTCAGCCATCTAGTAGCGCGCGATGACGCTGATCCCGACCGACTTGTCCGCCAGCCGGATCTCGGATGCCGTGCGCGATCCCAACCGGGAGATCGCGGCGAGCTCGCGCGTCATTGATCTCTCGGTCGGCATCGTCGTCTGCATTCCCTGCTTCCGCCGCCCCGACCATCTGCGGCTGACACTGGATTCGCTGGTCAGCCAGCGCACCCCGCGCTCCTTTGCGGTGGTCATGGTCGAGAACGATGCGGCCGGGCGCGCGAGTGCGCCGGTCGCTGCGGAATATCTCGCGTCCGGCAAACTTCAGGGCATCTGTCTGGTCGAGAAGCGGCAGGGCAATTGCCAGGCGATCAACGCCGCGTTCGAGACGGCGCAGGCAGTGTTTCCCGCGGCGACCCGCTTCCTGATGATCGACGACGACGAGATCGCTTCGCCCGATTGGCTCGAATTGATGGTTCGCACCGCGGAGGCGACTGGTGCCGACATCGTCGGCGGGCCGGTGCTGCCGGTGTTCGACGACGACAGCCAGCCCTGGCTCGCGCGTCATCCCGTCTTCTGTGCCGCCTACGACTACACCGGTGCCGTGCCGCTGATCTATGGCTGCGGCAATTGCCTGATCACGCGCGCCACGTTCGATCGGCTCGGCAGTCCGGCCTTCGATCCGCGCTTCAATTTTCTTGGCGGCGGGGATTGCGATTTCTTCAACCGCGGTCGCGACGCCGGCCTGAATTTCCACTGGACGGCGGAAGCCGTCATCACCGAGACCGTGCCGCAAAGCCGCAGCAATCCCGCCTGGATCGCAAAGCGCAGCCTGCGCATCGGCGTGATCAACTACAGTGTGCAGGTCAAGGCTGCGGGAAGCGCGGCGGCGCGGATGCGCCTGTTTGCACAGGCACTGGGACGGTTGCCGTTGTCGCTGCTGCGCTCGGCTCGCCTGCTGACGTCTTCGAAGGCGGTCGTCGCGATGCACCCCGTGCTGATGGCCGTCGGATCGATGCTGGCGGCGTTCGGTTACGATCCGAAGCCCTATGAGGCCTCGAAGATCGTTTCCTGACGCGTCAGAAGCTAGATTCCAAAATAGGACAAAGCGATCTTGGCTGCAGCTCGCGGCATCGCCTTGGGCGAGCGCCGGCCGACCATGCCGAGATAATCGAGCGCCTGGCGATATCTCCCGAAGCGGACGGCCTGGGTCGCCGCATAGGTCACCAGATGAATTTCGGCGGCCTGCCGCAGCCGGGGCGCCGCGTCGGACGGCAGCTTGCCGAGGATCAATTCATCGTCGAACACCCGCGCGACCGCCGGGAAGAAATCCTGCGGCGTCCGCACCGCGGCGTTCATCGTATTGGCCGTGTGCAGGCGGTAGTCGAGCAGAAGCTTTGGTACATAGGCGAACTCGCCGAGTGCTGCGAGACGGCACCAACAATGCCAGTCCTCGCAATAGCGCAGCGAGATGTCGAAGCCGCCGGTGGCGCGGAAGGCATCACTGTGGACCAACATGATGCCGCCATTGACGATGAAATTGCCGGCGGCGAGCCGCTCCAGCACGTTGCCGGAGGGCTTTTGGCGACCCTTCAGCAGGCCGCGGCGGCCGATGGGCCGTCCCGCGCTGTCGATCGTGTTGTAGTCGCCATAGACCAGCACCGCGCGCGGCGCAGTCGTCGCCGCCGTCAGCAGCGTCGTCACCGCATCGGGGCGCAGGCGATCATCGGCATCGAGGAACATCAGCCAGTCGCCGCGCGCGCCTCGTGCGCCGAGGTTGCGCGCAGCCGACACGCCGCTGGCGTCGTTCTTGATCAGGCGCAGCCGCGGATCGCGGATGGCCTGGACGATCGCCACAGTGTCATCGGTCGAGCCGTCATCGACGACGATCACCTCGGCGACGTCGGCTTGCGCCAGCGCGCTTGCGATGGTTTCGCCGATATAGGCCGCGGCATTCTTCGCGGGGATCACGACCGAAACCACAGGCGTCGGCGCGCGCGCGCCCGTTATCGCGGGCGCGGCGGTGGGCGCATCGAGCGTGGTGTCGGCGAGTGTCAAGCGAAGGCTCGTCGTATTTAAGGATCTGTTAACCAGGCTGTCGGCGATCGGGCAGTCGCGGATCATACTCACATAACGATCAAATCGTTGTTGCGAAGGCCGTCTCGTCGTCGGTTTCGTAGATTAGCGTTAAACCTGTGGCGTTAAGTCTGTCACTGCTTTCGAGAGATGCGACGGCCGGTCTCATGCGAGAATGCAGGCCTGATTGCCCCGGATGGACCCTGTGCCCGCAAAGACATTCGACTACGATCCCGACGACATGATCCTCAACCTGTTCTACGAGGACAAGGACGATCGCTGGTTTCCCGGCGACCGTCATCTGCGTCGCATGGCGCGCAAGATGTTGTTCGGCGAGCCGCGGATGAGCGGGCAGCTGCGCGTGTTCCTCAATCTCTGTGCAGGGCTCGACCGGCTCGGCATCCGCTACCGCGTCAACGACTACGGCTACATCGCGCAGCATCCCGAGGAAGTCGCCTGCATCATCGGCCGCGCCTTCCTGCTCGACAAGTTCGCATGGAAGAACCCGATCCTGCTTGGCGTTTGTGCCTATAATCATCCGTTGGACGATCCCGACCTGTTCAAGCGGCTTCCGGTCAAGAAATTCCTGGTGCCCGGCGACTGGTATGCCGACATGTACCGGCCCCATTGGCCTGAGACCGAAGCCTGGCCCGTCGGCATCGATACCGAACTCTGGGCGCCGTCGCGCCCGCGCGAGAAGACCGTCGATATCCTGCTCTACGACAAGGTCAGCCTGAACCGCGAGCGCTACGTGCCGGAGCTGGTCGAGCCGGTCCGCGCCCGACTCAGAAGCGAAGGCCGAACCTTCACCGAGCTGCGCTACGGCAGCTACAAGGAGGAAGATTATCAGGCCGCGCTGGCGCGTTCGCGCGCGATGATCTTCCTGTGCCAGAACGAGAGCCAGGGCATCGCCTATCAGCAGGCGCTGTCCTGCGGCGTGCCGGTGTTCGCCTGGGATCCCGGCGGTCCATGGCGGGATCCCGACTATTATCCGCACCGGGTCCAGTTCGGGCCGGTGTCGTCGGTGCCCTATTGGGACGATCGCTGCGGGCTCAAATTCGCCGACCGCGCCGGCTTCGAGGACAGCTGGACCGATTTCTGGGCCGGCTGCACCGCGGGCAAGTTCGATCCGCGCGGCTACATCATGGACAACCTGACACTGGAGCAGCGCGCGCTGCAATATTACGAGATCGCGCGCAGCGTCGCACAGCAGAGCCGGGTTCCTGCAACTGCCGATGTGCTGGTTGACGGATGGTTAACGGGGATGGGCTAGACCTCGGAGGTCCCCCATCGTCCTGTCAGGCCTTGAGGCATGGATCGCAGCGCCGCAGACATGACTGACGTCGAGGCCCGCTCGCTCGGCCACGCGCTGCACGGCGTGCTGGCGAGGCTCGACGTCGTCACCGTGGCGCGCTGTCTTGTCGCCGTCGCGGCCCTGCTGCTGGTCCTGATCACGCTCGATCCGTTTCAGGACTTGAGCAGCCCCGACATTGCCACCGTCGTCGGCGGACGATTGGCGACGACCTACATCTCGTTCGGATTGCTGGCCGCGGTCGCGGTGCTGCTCACCCTCACCACCGATGCGCCCGCGCTTCGAAGCCTGGTCACGCCGCTGCATCTCTGCCTGATCGGCTGGATGCTGATCAATCTCGCATTCTCCGGGAGCCGCGACGTCTCGATCCAGCGCTTCGTGCTTGCGGCCAGCGCGACCACGCTTGCGGTCCTGCTACCGCTGCTGCCGCCGACACCGCGGAGCTTCAATCTGTGCCTCGGCGGCGCCGCGCTGGTGTTGCTGGTGGTGTGCTATCTCGGAATCTTCTTTGCCCCGCAGTATGCGATCCACAGCGCGCTCGACATCACCGAGCCGCAGCTTGCCGGCGATTGGCGTGGCAGCTTCGACCACAAGAACGTCGCCTCGCCGGTGATGAGCATCCTGGTCTATGTCGGTATTTACCTGTCAGCCGTGGGCTCCTTCGTGATGGGGCCGGCGATCGCATTGCTGGCCGGCATCTTCCTGATCTTCACCGGCGGCAAGACCTCGTCGGTGCTGTGCCTTGCGATCTATGCCCTGGCGTCGCTGGTCTACGCCACGCGCAGCCTGTGGCTGAAGCGGGTCATCTGCTTCGCGCCGCTGATCGTGATGAACCTGCTGACGGTCGGCAGCGTCATGAGCCCGGTGCTCGGCAGCATCACGCGGGCGCTTCCGGTCGATCCGACCTTCACCGGTCGTGCCGAGGTCTGGGAGTTTGCGCTCACGGCCGTCGCGGAAAAGCCGATCACCGGTCATGGCTATGCGGCGTTCTGGGACGGCGCGGCGGAGGGGAAGACCACCCAGGGCTCGGAATGGGCCGTGGCCGCAGCGCACAGCCACAACAGCTATCTGGATCTCGCAGTCACCATCGGCCTGCCGGGCCTGCTGCTGGTCATCCTCATTTTCGTCTGGACGCCGTTGCGCAATTTCCAGCAGGTCCAGGCCCACAACCGTAGCAACGCGCTGGGCAAGCTGTTCCTGACGATCTGGCTGTTCGGCCTGTATTTCGGGACGACCGAGACCTTCCTGCTCGAGCGGCAGAACCCGGTGTGGTTCATGTTCGCGCTTGCGGTCGCCGGATTGCATTTCCTCGCAAGGTTCCAATGCGTCGCGCAAATGGAACCCGCGCGCTGACAACTTGTCGCAGCGCGCGTTTCATATCGGGACACGAGGACATTGGGTCAGCCGCGACGGTATCCGCTTAACGATAAGCAGCGACGTAACTTGTGGTGTGCGACAAAACATAATCTATCTGGACACGTATTGTAACTGTATGCCCCGCACATGGCGTTTCTCAGCGTCGAACAACTAGACGGTCGGGTGTCCAGCACGTCGGGAATCTCGGTTGATTTCCTGCGTGACTGGCGAGCGGCCGCATTGCGCCTGAATGCGGGTCATCGCACGGCATTCCAGCATGGTTACTGGTTGGGTGCCTGGTACAACGCCTTTCATGGCGTAGCCCCCTTGATCGCTGTTATCACCGATACGGCGACCGGCAAGGACATCGCGATGGTGCCGATGTTCAGCCACGCACGACGCGGCATCCGCGTCGTCGAATTTGCCGATCTCGGCGTCTCCGACAACAACGCGCCGATCCTGGCTTGCGATGCAACCTTCGATGCCGCCGGCGCGCAGGCCATCGGCGCGGCGTTGGTGAATGCTTTACGCGCCTTGCCTGATGGCCTGGACCTGCTGCGCCTGAAGAAGTTGCCGACCTATGTCGGCACCAAGCCGAACCCGCTGGTGTCGCTCGGTCGGCTCGGCTCCTGTTCGCTCAACGCGAACCTCGTGCTGACCGGCGACGACTATGCGGACTATCAGGCCTCGATCAGGCGCATGCAGATGCCGCGCTGCTGGCGCGTGTTCAGCCGCCATGCCGGCGCGCGGTTCGAGATCGCGACCGATGTTGCGCGGGCGCATGAGCTTCTCGACGTGTTGGACGCCCAGCAGCAGGAGCGCATGCGGAAGCTCGGCTCGCGGTTCGTCCTCAACGACGAAGCGCATGCAGCCTTCTATCGCGAGGTGGCGCGGCAGGGGGTTGCGGAAGGCTATGCGGTGATCTCGGCGCTCGTCTGCGACGAGGGGATCGTCGCGACCACGCTCGGCGTCAGATACGGCGCGACCTATTATCTGCTGCGCATCGGCCATGCCGGCAAGAAATGGGCGAATTGCTCGCCCGGGCTTCTCGTCACCGAGCGCACCATGGCGGCCCTGCATGCGCAGGGCGCGCGCCGGTTCGATCTCAGCATCGGCAATCACGACTACAAGCGCCGCTTCGGCGCCGAACAGGTCGCCCTGACCGATGTCACCGTCGCGCTGTCCTGGCGCGGGCTGCCTTATGTGCTTCGCGATCATACGGCTCAGGGCCTGCGCCGCCATCCGAAGCTTGCTGCCCTTGCGGCGCGGGCGCTTGGCAAAGGTCCGCGCTAGGGCGGCGCACCCTCGCGGGTTGCAAGGTCACTCGAATATCGCAATCGTTGTGCTATCGTCTTTGCCGCAACCCGGAGGCGACATGGACGATCGTTCGGCCAAATATCGCGCATTCTATGCGCAGTTGATCTGCGCTGCGGCCAAGGCAACAGACCCTCGTCTCGAGCAGGCTTTTCGCACCGTGAGGCGCGAACCTTTCGCCGGCCCCGGCCCGTGGTCGATTTCGTTCGGCGGCCATCCCTATGTCGTGACGCCCGATGACGATCCAGCCTTTCTCTATCAAAACGCGCTGCTGGCACTCGATCCCGCGCGCGGTGTCAACATCGGCATGCCGGGCGCACACGCTTACTGGCTTAGTGGCACCGGCGTCAGGGAAGGCGAGACCGTGCTGCAGATCGGCGCGGGCACCGGTTACTACACCGCCATTCTCGCCGAACTCGTCGGCCGCAATGGCCGCGTCTATGCCTATGAGATCGACGAACGCCTGGCGGCGCTTGCCCGCGAGAACCTGAAGGACATCGCCACGGTCGAATTGCGCGAGCGCTCGGGCATTGCGTCCGATCTGCCCGATGTCGACGTGATTTATGTCTGCGCGGGCGCGGCGCAGCCGGCCACGGAATGGCTCGCGGCGTTGCGTCCCGGAGGCCGGCTGGTGTTTCCGCTGGCGCCGGAGGGCATGCTCGGCGGCATGTTGATGATCACGCGCCCGGAGCAGGGGGGCGCCTGGCCCGCCAAGTTCCTGAGCCGCGCGCAGTTCATCGGTTGCGCCGGACTTCAGGATGCGGATGCCGGCAAGCGATTGGCCGCGGCGTTCGCCAGGGGATGGGAGAGCGTGCAGTCGTTTCGGCGAGCGGACACGCCCGACGAGACCTGCTGGTTTGCCGGCGACGGCTGGTGGCTCTCAACGGCGCTCGCTGCTGCGCCAACCGTCAGCATCCCGGCGCACGGCGACATCACGCAGGCGTGACGGTCAGGATCCCTTGCACTCGGCGCAGTGAAACCGGCCGCGCGAGGCGCGGAACAGGCTGCGGCAATACCAGCGGCGCGCAAACGCCTGGGCCGGCCTGCGGATCATCTGTGCAATCAAGAGAAGTTCGAAAGCCATTCGTCTCAGAAGTCCTGCGTCTCGGAAGTCCTGCGTCTCGTAAGCATCGTTTCTACGGACATAGATGGGGCGGCATTCCCTTGAGAGAATGCCGCCCCGGTCGCATCAGCCATGCAGCTGTTGTGAACCCCAGGCTTAACCGTGCAGCTTCTTGGCGGTCTCCGCGATCTGGCGTCCCTGATAACGCGCGCCGGCCAGCTCATTGGCGCTGGGCTGGCGGCTGCCGTCGCCGCCGGTGATCGTGGTAGCACCATAGGGCGCGCCGCCGGTGACCTCATCGAGCTTCATCTGGCCGGCGAAGCCGTAGTTCAGGCCGACCACCGTCATGCCGAAATGCAGGAGGTTGGTGATGATCGAGAACAGCGTGGTCTCCTGGCCGCCGTGCTGGGTCGCGGTTGCGGTGAAGGCGCCACCGACCTTGCCGTGCAACGCGCCCTTGGCCCAGAGCCCGCCGGCCTGGTCGAGGAAGTTCGCCATCTGCGAGGCCATGCGGCCGAAGCGGGTGCCGGTGCCGACGATGATCGCGTCGTAATTGGCGAGGTCTTCAATCTTGGCGATCGGTGCGGCCTGATCGACCTTGTAATAGGAAGCCTTTGCGACCTCGGCCGGCACCAGTTCGGGCACGCGCTTGATGTCGACGGTGGCGCCGGCTTCGCGCGCGCCTTCGGCAACGGCATTCGCCATCGTTTCGATGTGGCCGTAGGCGGAATAATACAGGACGAGAACTTTGGTCATGGTGGTCTCCGTTGAATTGGGTGAGATGATTGATTGCTTGAAGGGTTACGCGGCGTCGACGAGCACGAGCTCGGAGTCTTCGAGCGCGGTGATCTTCAGCCTGGCCTCGTCGCGGATCGCGGCGCCGTCGCGGGCGTTGACGCGCACACCGTTGATCTCGACTGCGCCTGCCGCCGGCACCAGATAGAGGTGACGTGACCTCTCGGGTTCGTACTCCGCGCTCTCGCCGGCCTTCAGCGTGGTGGCGAGCACCCGCGCATCGGCGCGGATCGGCAGCGCGTCGGTGTCGCCTTCGATCCCGCTCGCAATGGTGACGAGCTTGCCGGAGCGATCCGACTTCGGAAACGGCTTTGAGCCCCAGGTCGGCTGACCGCCGCGCGCGGTCGGTTCGATCCAGATCTGGAAGATGCGCGTCTGTGTCGGCTCCAGATTGTACTCGGAGTGGCGGATGCCGCTGCCGGCGCTCATCACCTGCACGTCGCCCGCCTCGGTGCGTCCTTCGTTGCCGAGGCTGTCCTGATGGGTGATCGCGCCTTCGCGCACATAGGTGATGATTTCCATGTTGGCGTGGGGATGGGCGGGAAAGCCGGTGTTCGGCGCGATCTCGTCATCGTTCCACACCCGCAGAGCACCGTGACCCATATTGTTCGGGTCATAATGGCTTGCGAACGAGAAATGATGTTTTGCTTTCAGCCAGCCGTGATCGGCGCCGCCAAGTTTGTTGAAAGGTCTGAGTTCGATCATCTGCGTAGTCCTTGTGTGAGTGGTTTGGCGCCTTGATCAGGCGCCAAACCCGCCGTCGACGTTGAGCACGGTGCCGGTGACGAAGGAGGCTTCGGGGCTGGCGAGGAAGACCACGCCGGCAGCGACTTCCTCGGGACGGCCGAAGCGTTGCAGCGCGTGCTGCTTGCGCTGGGTCTCGGCGAACTCGCCGCCGTCCTTCGGATTCATGTCGGTGTCGATCGAGCCGGGTTGCACCACGTTGACGGTGATGCCGCGCGGGCCGAGGTCGCGTGCCGCGCCCTTGGTGTAGCCGACCACTGCCGACTTGGTGGCGACGTAGTCGGCAAGGCCCGGGAACGAGGCGCGGTCGGCGAGCATCGAGCCGACGGTGACGATGCGGCCGCCTTCGCCCATCAATTGCGAGGCGGCGCGGATCGCCGCGATCACGCCGTGCACGTTGACCTGGTCCTGCCGCTCCAGCGCGGTCGTGTCGGCATTGGCGTCGTCGATCGCACCGCCATTGGCGACGCCGGCATTGTTGACGAGGATGTCGAGATGGCCGAATTCCCTGGCGACGTCGTTGACGAGCTTCGTCACGTCCTTGGCGGAGGCCTGATCCGCCCTGAAAGCGCGGGCCTTGACGCCCTTGGCCTTCAATTCGGTGACGACGGCCTCGGCCTTTTCGGGTGAGGCGACGTAGCTGATCGCGACGTCTGCGCCTTCATCGGCGAGAGCGCGGGCCGAGGCCGCGCCGATGCCGCGCGAGCCGCCGGTGACGAGGGCAACCTTGCCTGAGAGCTTCTTGGTCATTGGATTTCTCCATTCCTGAATTTCTGACGACCCTTGGATAAGCCTCCGCCTGTGGTATAGAAATAGAAACTGTTGAAACGCATTGTTTCCTTAAATATCCCGATTGGATCGCTGCCATGGCAAAACTTCCAGATTTCGAGGCGCTCGCGATTTTCGCAAAAGTCGTGGAATTACGGTCGTTTGCGGGGGCCGCGAGCGAGTTGGCGATGTCCAAGGCGACGGTGTCGAAGGCGGTCACGCGCCTGGAAGAACGGCTCGGCGCCCGCCTGTTCAACCGCACCTCGCGCCGGCTCGCGCTGACCGATGCCGGGCACAAGCTCGCCGACCGCGCGACGCGCCTGCTCGCCGACGGCGAGGCGGCCGAGAACGAGGCGCTGGCGCAATCGGTGGCGCCGCGCGGCCTGGTGCGGCTCGCGGTGCCCATGACGTTCGGGATCAAGGCGGTGGCGCCGCTGCTGCCGGAGTTCTTCGCGGTCTATCCGGAAGTCTCCGTCGATCTGCATCTGAGCGATGCGACCGTCGATCTCATCGGCGAAGGCTTTGACATGGCGGTGCGGATCGCGCGGCTGCCGGACTCGTCACTGATCGCGCGCCGGCTCTTCACCATGCCGCGCTTCACGGTCGCTGCGCCGTCTTATCTCAAGAAGCACGGCCGGCCGACGCATCCGATGCATCTCGCCGAGCACAAATGCTTCGCTTACGCCTATCTCTCGACGCCGAACGTCTGGCACTACACCAATTCCGCCGGCGAGCAGGCAAGCGTCCGCCCCGGCGGCCTGCTTCGTGTCAACAACGGCGAAGCCGTGATGCCGTCGCTGATCGCTGGCCTCGGCATCGCCGAGCTGCCCGAGTTCATCGTCGGCGAGGCAATTTCGTCCGGTGAAGTCGAAGTGATCCTGAAGGACTGGAAGCAGGCCGAAGGCGCCGTGCACCTCGTGACCCCACCCGGCGGCCCGCGCCCCGCACGCGTCGAAGCGCTCGGCGATTTCCTCGCCGCGAAGCTGCCGGGCACGTGCAAGCGGAAGCCGAAGAAAGGTGGGAAGGCGGGATAGATCGCGTGGGCACGGCGCTTTGCGCCTTTGCCCACCCTACGAGACCTCGCTAGTCTATCGTCTTCGCAAGCTGTCGTAGGGTGGGCAAAGCGAAGCGTGCCCACGTCTTCGCCTGAAGGGATCGCAAGTGTCTCGATATCGGCGCGCGCAGGGCAGCACGTTCTTCTTCACAGTCGTGCTCGCGGACCGTTCAAGCACTCTGCTCGTAGATCATTTCGATCGCCTGAGGCGAATTTACCGGACTGTCCAGCAACGCCGCCCATTCGAGACGGTCGCTATTTGTATCTTGCCAGACCATCTTCACGCGATCTGGGCGTTGCCGGATGGCGACGTCGACTTTCCATCGCGCTGGAATCTGATCAAGGGCGGCTTCTCGCGAGGCTTGGAGGCTGGGCCGCCTTCAATGAGCAAATTGAGAAAGCGCGAAAAGGGCATCTGGCAGCGCCGCTATTGGGAGCACGCCATTCGCGACGACGCGGATTTGGAGCGGCACGTTGACTATATTCACTTCAACCCCGTGAAGCACGGCCTCGTCACCCAGGTGCGCGATTGGTCGCTCAGCAGTTTTCATCGGTATGTCGAGCAGGGCACCCTTCCCGTGGATTGGGGAGGGGATATGCGGGATATCGCGGGGCAATTCGGTGAGTGATCGTGGGCACGGCGCTTTGCGCCTTTGCCCACCCTACGAGATCTCGCGAATCCATCGTCCGAGCAAACTCTCGTAGGGTGGGCAAAGCGCAGCGTGCCCACGTCTTCGCCTGAAGGGATCGCAAGCGTCTCGATATCGGCGCGCACGGGGGCGTCTCGCTTTGTGGCCCGACTACGTCACCTTCACCCCATCGATCGCGACGATGCGCAGGCTCGGCTTCAGCGTCTGCTCCAGCTCCAGCTTCAATTCATGAACACGCGGGTCGGTCGAGCGTGCCGCGCACACCGCGTATTGATGGACCGATTGCACCAGGGCGCGGCGCGCTTCCGGCGTTCGCGTCAGTTCGGGCTTTGAAAGCCGCAGGACGATCGTAGCCAGGTTCACCAGCATCTCGTCCAGCGCCAAGTCGATGGTCGCGAGCTTTCCCATGACACACTCCCTCGGCATCCTCCCCGGCAAGACCCTCTGAAGGCAACGGAGGGTGGAGGGATGCGTTCCGGAGCGGGGCGAACATGGATAACGCTTCGTAAACGGCTTGTTCTTGCCGGTCGCCACGCTAGGCTGGCGCCGAAACAAGAAAATAAGGGAGGGGGCTGCCATGGACCGACGTGACGTCTTGCGCGCCGTTGCGGCATTGCCGTTGATGCGGGCCACGTTACCGGACCAGGCCTTCGCGCAAGCCTATCCGGTGCGCAACATCACCATGATCGTGCCGTTCCCGGCCGGCGGCCAGGCCGATCTGGCGGCGCGTCCCGTCGCGCAGGCGCTGGAGCGCATTCTCGGCAAGTCCGTCATCGTCGACAACCGCGCCGGCGGCGCCGGCGGATCGGTCGGCAATGCCGCGGCCGCGCGCGCCGAGCCCGACGGCTACACGCTGCTGATGACGCTGTCCTCGCTCGCGGTGCTGCCCGAGGCTGACCGGTTGTTCGATCGCCCCGTCGCCTATGAAGTGTCGCAGTTCATGCCGATCGCGCGCGTGCTGGCCGATCCCACGCTGCTTGCGGTGCCGAGTTCGGCGCCATGGAAGACGGCGCAGGAATTCGTCGAGGATGCGAAGAAGCGCCCGGGCCAGATCACCTATGGTTCATCCGGGCCTTACGGCACGCTGCACGTGGCCATGGAGATGTTTGCCAACAGCGCCGACATCAAGCTGCTGCACGTGCCGTTCCGCGGCGCAGGGCCGGCGTTGACCGCGCTGCTCAGCGGCACCGTGCAGGCCATCGCCGCCGCGCCCGGCACGCTGAAGCCGCAGGTCGACGACGGCAAGCTGCGCGTGCTCGGCAATTGCGGCGCGCAGCGCGTCGCGAGCTTTCCCGACGTGCCGACCTTCCAGGAGCTCGGCTACAAGGATGTCGAGATGTACATCTGGGCCGGACTGTTCGCGCAGAGCTCTCTTCCGGCGCCGATCGCGAGCCGCCTGCGCGAGGCGATGGCGCAGGTGATGACGAGCCCGGACGTGCTCAGGACATTCGATGCCTCGGGCAGCCTCGTCGCCTATCAGGATGCGCCGGCATTCTCCGACTTCGTCGCGACCGACAGCGCGCGGCTGATTGCGGCGGTCAAGAAGATCGGCAAGGTCGAGTAGGTTCCCACCGCGTTTTCACGTTTTGTTGTTGGTCCAGAACCTGACCGCGTCTCATTGATTGAAGACAAATCGAGAGACCCGAGAAGGAATTGGGACCATGCGAACAAAGCGAATTGCGCTGGGTGTGGCGCTTGTCATCGGCGGCTTGGCTACGCAGGGTGCCGCGTTCGCGCAGGAGCATCGCGGCACCCTGGAACAACAGATGGCCTGTACGCCCGATGTGTGGCGCCTGTGCAGTGATCAGATTCCCGACGAGAACCGCATTGTGGCCTGCCTGCAAGCGAACACGCCGCAGCTCTCGAGCGCATGCCGCGCGGTGTTCCAGTCCAACAATCAGATGCCGCAGCAGAGCCAGGTTCCGCGCGGTCGAGGCGTGCCGCCGCGCTACAACAATGCGCCGCTTCCGCCGCCGCAGGCGCAGCCGCGGCCCTATGACGATGACGACGATTAGCGCCGGTGAGGGCACGATCCGGAGTGGCAGGGGCAGGCGCGAAGGTGCGGTCGCGCCGCCGCGTTCAGCGCTCTTCCTTGCTGTCGGGTCGATGTCCGAGCGCGGTTCGCATGAGGACACCGAAGAATATTGCTGCGACTGGCCAATGAAACCAGATCCTGTGCGGGTTGGTGAAAAGATTGATCAGAATCAGAAAGCCCGAGATCGTAAGGGCCGCTGCAACCGGGCGGGGCAGCTTGGCCAGCCAATTCGAGAGGGCACCCATCCATGAGGATGGATCGCGCCTGTCGCCCATCTGCAGGGGACCTGCTTGCTCCCGGCGAGGTGGGCTTTCGTTGACCGCAAAGCTTCCTTGCCCGCTGGTCCGGCCACTCATGGTCACCCGATAGCTGGTCTGGGGCGCAATGTTCTTCATCGGGCGCTGGCCGAGGCAATCGAAGCCGACGGACAGCTTGTTGTGGACCTGATCGTAGACGGAGCTCGAGATCACGACGCCGCCGGGGTCGGCGAGCTCTTGCAGGCGTGATGCGATATTGACGCCGTCACCATAGATATTGGTGCCGTCCACCATGACGTCGCCGAGGTTGATGCCAATGCGGAATCGCATCGGGTTCAGTTGGGGCGGGGCCGACTCCTGATTGGAAACTTCCTGCTGGATTTCGATCGCGCATTGCACGGCCTCGACGACGCTGGCGAATTCGGCGATCACGGCATCGCCCCAGGTATTGACGATGCGGCCATCATGCCGCTCGACCAATCGCGCCATAGTAGCGAAGTAGCGGCGGAGCGTCTCCAGCGTTCCGGTCTCGTCGGCTTCCATGAGACGAGAATAGCTGTGCACGTCGGCGCACAGCACGGTGGTCAGTCGTCGTTTCACCTTGTCGTCGGTCATGGTTCCTACACTAGCCTCCCTGACCGGCAAATGCATCAGCCATCACATCCGGCGCCATCGCGGTTCGGCGACCGGCCGTCCTGCCCCGAAATCGTCATAAGGGTGCAACGAATTGCGGTCAGCCAGGTTGATTGCGGTCGGACGTTGCGGATCGGAGGAATGGCATGTCCATGACCAAAATGCCTGCGACGCTTATCGTAATCAGCGCGATGTTGCTCGGCGCACCCGCAATGGCCGCCCCGGTCACTCCCTTATCCGGAGCCGCCAGGCCGATGGTGCAGGAGAGCGACCTCGCGCAAGCGCGTTTCGGCTGGTGGCACCGGGGCTTCGGCCATTGGCATTTCGGGCATAGCGTACGCTATCGCTGTCGTCCCTACTGTGGCTGGGGCGGCTAGACGCCCGCGTTACGGCCTGTGCTCGCAGACATCGACCCATTCGGCGGAGGTCAGCTCGGCCATCCGGTCCGGCGTGATGCGCACGGCGCTGTGGGTCGAGCCTGCAGCCGGCACCACCACGTCGAACGCTTTCAGCGACACGTCGCAATAAACCGGCAGCGGTGCCTTCAGCCCGAACGGGCAGACGCCGCCGACCTCGTGGCCGGTGATCTCGGCGACCTCTTCCAGTCCCAGCATCTTCGGCTTGCCGCCGAATTGCGCCTTCACCTTCTTGTTGTCCATGCGCGAGGTGCCGGCCGCGACGATCAGGATCACGCGCTCGCCGACACGCAAGGACAGCGTCTTGGCGATCATGCCGGGCTCGACGCCATAGGCTTCGGCAGCCAGCGGCACGGTCGCCGAGCTGATCGGGGATTCCATGACTGTTATGTCGGGGGCTTTCTCGGCGAAGAAGGCGCGAACGGATTCCAGGCTCATTCCAGTCAGCTCATCGAGGACTTGCGGGCGGGCGGCGATAGTCAGACGATCTTTGCCAGCTCCGAGAGCGAATGGACACGATGATCCGGCGCAAAGCCGAGCTCGTCCATCTGGGTGCGGATCGCCTTGAACATCGTTAGCGGTGCCACGAGTTCGTTCTCGACGCAAGCCAGCGCCATGGCCTCCGGCGTCACCCGTTCGATCCAGGCAACATTCAGCCCGAACGACTTGGCCCCGGCGACGTCCCAGGGATTGGAGGAGACGAACAGAACCTCGTCCGGTTTCGTGCCGAGCACCTCGCCGATCAGCTCATAGGCCTGCGGGCTCGGCTTGAAGATCTTCTTCGCGTCGACACTGATGGTGGCATCGAGCAGGCGATCGAGGCCGGAGTTGCGCACCAGCTCATTCAGCATATCCGGGCTGCCATTGGAGAGGATGGCAAGCTTGCGCGGCTTGAGCGCCGCGAGCGCGGTGGTGGCGTCCGGATAGAGATCGAGATGCAGATATTTCTCGATGACGCGCTCGAAGGCCTCGTTCTCGTAGGCAAGCCCCAGCACGCGCAGCGTATAGGCCAGCGAGTCGCGCGTGACGGCGGCAAAATCCTGGTAACGCCCCATCAGCGTGCGCAACCAGGTGTATTCGAGCTGCTTGATGCGCCAGACCTGCGTGATGATCTCGCCATAGCTCGGAAACGCGTCCTCGGTGATCTCCGCGACCGACTGGATGTCGTAGAGCGTCCCGTAGGCGTCGAAGACGACGGCTTTGATGCTCATGGGCTGTCCTTCCAAGTAAGGGAGTGCGCGCGATCGTCAGCTTATCAAAGCGTAGCGGAGGTGTACCACTGCAAGCGTGATCGGTGGCTCGTGACCGAAGCGGAGTTTCCCCCGATTTGGCTTCCTTCACTTCTTCTTCCTGCGGACGTGCGCCGTGGTGCGAGATGCGCCAGCGAAAGATTTGAACGCCTCGGTCACGGTCCGAACCGTGGGTGCGTCGATCATGCCGCGACGCGCCACCATCCCGATCCTCCGATGGACCGGTGGGACGAACGAAATCGATCTGACATTGTCGGCCGATCCGAAGGAAAACAAGCCGACGGGGATGACTGCGACCCCAAGCTTCAATTTGACCATCCTGACCATCGTCTCGATGCTGTCGAATTCCATAAAGTCGTTCACCGGAATGCGACGCTCGCGCAAGGTTGCATCGATGATCCTGCCAACACCCATCGCTGGGTCGAAGCGAATAAACGGATGAGCCCGCAAGAGATCTGCGATCGAGCCGCGGGCCAGATCCTTATGGATAACGACCTTCAACTCCTCTTCGGAAATCGGTTCGAAAACGATTGCCGGATCGAGCCTTTCCAGTTCCGTGATAATGGCGACGTCCAAAGTATTGCTTTCGACCTTGAATGCAAGCTCGGGCGAAAGTCCGCTCTGCACCTGGATACGCAAGCTCGCGTGGTCGGCCCGCAGTCTGGACAAGGTCTGAGGCAGCAAGTGCGTCGCTACTGAAGGGATCACCCCCAGCCGCACAGATCCAGTCAGGCCGGTCGTCGAGGCCGAAGCGAGCAGCCGAAGCGCATCGTACCGCTCGATGATCTGGCGCGCCTCGTCGACCAGCCTCCAGCCGTTGGCGTTCAGCACGGGAGGACGGCTGGCGCGGTCGAACAGTTTCGCTCTCATCTCGGCTTCGAGAGCCTTCATCTGCATGCTGACTGCGGATTGGGTGATGAACAGGCGCTGCGCGGCGGCGTTGAAGCTGCCTCGGTCGGCGATGGCTACGAGTGTCCGGAGTTGTCTGATGCTCATCACCTTGACTTAACATTTTTTGAAGTCGGGCCCATAAAATATTCGTTTGATTTTCGATGGGTTTCCGAGCGAATTGCCGGGATGTCCCGTTGCCGGAAAGGGTCCCGACCATGCAGATGAAATTGTCGCCCGAACACGCGAAGCTCCGGGCCACCGCGCGAGAGTTGGCTGAATCCGAGTTCGCAACCAAGGCGGCGGAGGTCGATAGGACCGAATCTTATCCTTTCGACAACGTGGCCGGGCTGAAGCAGGCCGGCTTCATGGGATATACGATTCCGAAAGAGTATGGCGGTCGCGGCGGGAGCTTCTTCGAGGCCACGCTCATCATCGAAGAGATGGCCCGCGTGTGCGGTGCGACGGGGCGGATCGCCGTCGAAGCGAATATGGGCGCCATTTCGGCGGTCATGCAGTACGGGACCGAGAAGCAGAAGCGCATGTCGGCCGAACTGGTCCTCGGCGGCGACAAGCCTGCCATCTGCATCACCGAGCCGGAGGCCGGGTCGGCCGCGACCGAAATGACGACACGTGCGGACAAGCGTGGCGGGGCTTATGTCATCAACGGCAAAAAGCATTGGATTACCGGCGGCGGTGTCTCGAAGCTCCATTTGATCTTCGCGCGCGTTTTCGATCAGAGCGGCGTCGAGCAGGGCATCGGCGGCTTCCTCGCTGTGGCGGGGACCCCGGGACTTGTCGTCGGCAAGCGGGAGCCCGCCATGGGGCTGCGCGGGATCCCGGAGACGGAAATCATCTTCAAGGATCTCGAGATCCCGGAAGACATGCTCGTCCTGCCGCCGCGCGGTCTGCGTCGCGGCTTTGCGGATCTGATCAACGCTTACAATAGCCAACGCGTTGGTGCAGGCACCGTCGCACTCGGGATCGCCCAAGGCGCGTTCGAGAGAGCGGTGGCCTTCGCGAAGGAGCGCGAGCAATTCGGACGGCCGATCGCCGAATTTCAAGGCCTTCAATGGATGGTGGCCGATATGGCCATCGCGCTCAACGCGGCGCGGCTTTCTCTTCACCAGGCGGCGTTGAGCGCCGATCCGTTCCCGGACCCGCTATTGGCGGCCCAAGCGAAGATCATCGCCTCGGAGACTGCTAACGCAGTCACCAATCAGGCGCTCCAACTCTTCGGGGCGCGTGGTTACTCCAGGGATTATCCGATGGAGCGCGCCGTCAGGGACGCGCGCATGTTCACGATCGCCGGCGGTACCGCGCAGGTCCTGAGGACGTTGGTCGCCTCTCGGATGCTCGGCATGAAGGCCCCGCAAACGCGAGACGGCTACAAACCGACCGCCGCGCTTCGCGATGCGGCCGAATAGGTCAGGCCGTCGCTCGTTTTTGGCGACGAGCTGCGACCGACAGTGCCGGCGAGCACGCTCGACGCTGCTCCAGCCGATCCGCGATCGCTCCTCGCTAAGCCCGACGGAACGGGGATCCCATGTTTGACGATCGAAATCTGGAGCTGAGTTCCAGGAACGAGGACGCTGTTACCGCTTACAACCAGGCGATCGGGAGTTTCCTCGAGTACCGCACGACGGCGATGACATTGGCGAAGCGGGCGACGGACCTGGATCCGGAGTTCTGCATGGCGCACTGTCTGCGCGGCTACTTCTTCATGATCTTCGGAACGCTCGCGGTTCTCGACAAGGCCAGGGCGTCGCTTGTGCAAGCCCTGCTCACATCCGAAGGAGCGACGGATCGCGAAAGGCGGCACGTCGAAGCGCTGCGTCTTTGGATCGACGGCGATCTACTGGCTGCGAACGCGTGCTGGGAGCGCATTCTCTACGACCATCCGCACGATCTTCTGGCCCTGCGCCTCCATCACTTCAACAGCTTCTGGACGGGACAAACCCGTGCGCTGAGGTCGGTGCCCGCATCGGTGCTGGCCGATTGGCGAAAGGACGTCCCCGGCTATGGCAATCTTCTCGGCATGCTCGCTTTCGGATGCGAGGAGAACGGTGACTACGTCAACGCCGAGCGTTATGGACGTGAAGCCTCCGAAGTCAGTCCGGACGACCTCTGGGCGCTGCATGCCGTCGCGCACGTGTTAGAGATGCAAGGTCGGCACGACGACGGCCTGAAGTGGCTCGACCATCCGCTCGACATCTGGAACGACCGGAATCCGTTCCGTCGGCACCTTTGGTGGCACAAGGCGCTATTCAACATCGATGCGGGCCGGCTCGATGGCGCTTTGGATCTCTACGATGTGGCCGTGATGGGCGAAAAATCGGATTTCTATCTGGACATCCAAAATGCGGCGTCGCTGTTGACGCGACTGGAATTCCGCGGCGTTGACGTCGGTGCCCGTTGGGCGAAGCTGGCGGACTACGCCGAAAACCACATCGACGATCATGCTTTGATCTTCACCGACATTCATTTCGTCATGTCGTTGGCGCGTGACGGCCGGTTCGACTCAGCCAGACGATTGATCGATTCCATGAAATCTTATTCTCGCGACGAGACGAAGTACGTCAGCAGCGTCATCCGGAATCTCGGCGTTCCGCTTTGCGAGAGCATCGTCGCCTTCGAGCAGAAGCGATATGACGACGTCATCGACGGAATCTTACCGTTGCGTCACGTGACCGGTCCGGTCGGCGCGAGCCATGCCCAGCGGGACATCTTCGACCAGTATCTTCTCGAAGCCGCTCTACGCGCTAACAAGACAGCCCTGGCTGAGAAGCTGATTCAAGAACGTCGATTTTTGAAGGAGGGCGGCAAGGAAAGCGGACGCGCCAAGCTGCAGGTGGGCCCGTTCTCGGCGTAAGGTTTTGTTCGTGCGGTTGGCGCGGGTCTCCGACAAAGGAGGAATTATTGGCGAGCTCTCCTGGTGAAATGACGGGGCGCTCACACGCACTGCAGCGCGAGCTAGACCGTCGGCCTCCGCTTCCTTAAGCTGCTGGATCAGCATCTTGTCGCTGACGTCACGTATGGCGCGCCGGAGTTCGCCATAGCGGGTCGGACCGCCCTGGGCGAGGAAGTACAGGATCAGGCGCCTCCATTTTGCCTCAGGCGCGTGGCGTAGCTCGGGCTGCACACGCGGGTCCAACCGACACCCAGGGGGAATTGAGACATGACGTACGCAATTTCTACAAGGCCGGCATCTTCATTGATCGGCCTTGCGACTGCGTCGTTGCTCATGCTGAGCGGGTCGGTGCCGGCTTTTGCCCAGGATGCCGTTGTCGCAACGCTTCCTCAGGACATTCAGTTCAAGGGATTCGACGGGGCGGTGGGAATCGCTGTGCTGTATGGCGACCCGAAAAAAGCGGAAGTATTTTCGGAACGGGTGAGGATCCCGGCTGGCTTCAAGATCATGCCGCATTGGCACGGAGAGACACGAACCGCCGTCGTCTTGTCCGGCACATTTTACTACGCGAACGGCGACCAGTGGGATGAAAGTAAACTCAAGGCATACCCGCCCGGCTCGTTCCTGATCGAGCCGGCGAGAATCTCTCATTACGCGATGGCAAAGGACGGCGAGGTGGTTCTTCAAGCGATGGCTGTCGGCCCGGCCAGCACGACCAGGATTGAACAAGCCAGGAAGTAGATAGCGGCGTCGCACACGCCTCAGCTGTCATCAGGGCAGCTTCATGATCGGCGACGATATTTTCGTCGACGGCGGCCTCGCGCAAGTCTGAGGCTTTGATCGGAGATGTGCTCCCTCCCCCGGCTGCCATTGGAGAGGATGGCAAGCTTGCGCGGCTTGAGCGCCGCGAGCGCAGGGCGGACGTCGGCCACTGCGTGATCGGCGGCCAGTGTTCCGAAGTTGAGCAAATGGCTGAGACCCGCTTGGATCAATAGCGATGTCCAGCACCGTCAGTCTTCGATCAGGATCTGCGTGTCCGTTTTCACGCGATCAATCACGACGAGGGTTCGGTAGTTGTTGACCGAGTCGTTTTCCTCGAACACCTTGCGCGTGAACGTCTCGTAGCTTCGCATGTCGCGGGTCACGACGATGAGGACGAAGCTCGTCCCGCCCGTGACGTAGTAGCATTGCTGCACCTCGGGCGTCTTTCTGAACGCCGCCTTAGCTGCATCAACCGTCGCCGATCGCTCATCGCGCAAATAGACCTCCACGATCGCGGTGATGGACATCGCCACCGCTTCCGGATCGACCACCGCGACGTTGCGCGCAATGACACCCGCGGCCTCGAGCGCGGCGACCCGTCTCTGCACCGCAGCTGTCGACAGATGGACGCTCTCGGCGATCGCGCGCTGCGGCGTCTTGTTGTCCGCCTGGAGGATCCGGAGGATGGCTCGGTCAAACGGGTCGAGCGATGGGTGCGCGGGCGGCTTTCTGGCCATGAGCGAGTAATTGTCTCGTTTGAGGGGATAATTCAGAACCCTTTTATCACCATGGTGTGGATATTGCTCGTCCAATCGATATTCGGCGAGTCATCATGAAGCTTGGTTCGACACTGATTACAGGAATAGCGTGCGGTGCCGCCGCGGGCGCGTTCTGGGGATTCGCATTCCTCGGCCCCGCAATGGTGGCCGATTTCGCGCCCGTTCAACTGGCCATGGGTCGCTACCTGATCTTCGGAGCCGTTTCCGCCGCTTTGATCCTGCCGCGCTGGCGCGACATCGCGGGCAGGCTTGGATGGTCCGACTGCATTACGCTGGCCTGGCTGGGGCTCGCGGGCAACACGCTCTATTACGTGCTGATGGCAAGCGCCGTGCAACTCGGCGGCATCGCGATGACATCGCTGGTGATCGGCTTCCTGCCCGTTGCGGTCACGGTCATCGGCAGCAACGCGGAGCGGGCCGTGCCGATCTCGCGCCTTGCACCATCGCTCCTGCTCTGCTCGGCGGGCGCGGTCTGCATCGGACTGCAGGCGCTGGCGTTGCCGCCGTCGACATCGCTGCTCCAGCAGGGAGCCGGTCTGCTCTGCGCCGTCGGAGCTCTCGTCTGCTGGACGAGCTACGCGATCGGCAACAGCCGCGCGCTCGCCCGCTTGAAGGATGTCTCCGCCCATGACTGGAATCTGCTTACCGGCGTAGCCACAGGCCTTCAAGGTTTGGTGTTGATCCCATGTCTCGCCTTCATCGACACCGAGCATGACGCAATGGCGTGGATGCGGTTCGTCGCCGTGTCAGCGGGCGTTGCAATTCTTGCTTCGATCGTCGGCAATGCATTCTGGAACCGGATGAGCAGGCTGCTGCCGTTGACGCTCGCAGGCCAGATGATCCTGTTCGAGACGCTGTTCGCGCTGCTCTATGGCCTGGCATGGGAGCACCGGCTCCCCACAACGCTTGAAACCGCCGCCTTCTGCTTCGTCGTCCTGAGCGTGATCACTTGCGTCCACGCACACCGGGAGCCTGCAACGACATCTTCCGCGCAAGCCTAGACAAGCTCTATCGTCGAGGCGCCTCCCGCAGTTCGAAGCCCACGCGCGGGGTTCGTGCGAGAGTCCAGTAGGATGGGTAGAGCGTAGCGAAACCCATCATAGTGCAACCGCGCCGTATGAAGGATGAGTTTCGCTTCGCTCTACCCATCCTGCGAGGTTTAGGGCCTTGGCTGGGCAAAGGCCCCCAGTCGATCCGCAGCACGTTGTGCCGGACAGCGTCCGGCTTTTGCGGCGTGGGCGGAATGTCGCCGGCGGCGTCTCTTTCCTTCTTCTCGCGTTCTCTCTGCCATGCAGGTTTTGCAGGCGGCGGAGGAGATCGCGGCGCCGTCATCGCCGCATGAAGCGCAGGAAATTTTTTAGCGAGCGTTCCCTGGGTTGCGCGTTCGCTGGTGTCCGTCAGCGTCATGGCCACCGGTCCATAGCCAGGGCCGGGCGTGCGATCGAGCGCATTCCGATCCACCTCCCGCACGGAATTCGCATCCTCGATGTTGTCGAACGTGACAAGCATCGGCGTGTCACCGTAACGCGAATTTCTTCGGGATGCTCAACCGATTGGTTGATGTCGAATCTCGCGCCGCCGTCAGAATGAAAAGCCGTGGAATACCCGCCGCTATGGGCTGGGCATCCTGACACAGGCTCAACGGAATCATTCATGCCAACATTGATCCAGCCGCGCCCCATGAGCACAAACCGGGCGGCCCGCGCGCAGGTTGAACGCGACAGAATCGAGGCGACCGTTCTCTTCAGCGCGATAAGCCTGCTGACGGCATTGATCGCCGTCATTTCCAATACGCAAGGAGCATGGTTTTAGCCGTTCCAGCGCCGCCGGTTGTCGCCAGCTTTGCATCCGGGGCGATGCGTCAACATACAGGAGTGTATTGACCGCGCCAAACTTCGCGCCTATAAACATACAGTACTGTATGGAGACTCCCATGCGCGACGTCCTACTTCAGTGTGCCGGTGTCATTGCGATCCTGGCCGCCATGATCCATGGCGTTCTCTCTGAGGTCAGGGTGTTCCGAAGCGTCAGCATCGAGCCAAAGCGTCCGCGCACCCTCGTGCGCCTGGTCTTCCAGCTTCTCACCGTCGACTGGATCTGCTTCGGCGTGCTGTTGCTGCTCGCGCCGACGCTCGCCTCGGAACTGGCGCGGCACGCGATCGTCATCTCGGCAACCGTGGCGCTTGCGATGAGCGCCCTCGTCAACGGGCTGAGCAGTAAGGGAAGGCATTTTGGCTGGATCGTCCTCGGCGCAGCTGCGACCATGGCTGCCGCAGGCTACTGAGAACTTTGCGATGCACCGCCGAGCATGACGTCACGGAAGACCAGCGGGAAGCAGGGGCGATCGATGGGGGAAATTACAGTGTGCGCCATTGCGGTGAGCGTCGCCGGCCCGTCCAGGGTATTTGCCCTGCTCAAGGACGGAGCCACCTGGCCGCAATGGAGCCTGTTCGAGTCGTTTGAACTCGAGCAAGCCGGCCGGAGCGAGCCGCTTGGCATTGGCGCTGTGCGGGTCTTTTCGACCAAAGTGACACGCGCGCGCGAAGAAGTGGTCGAACTCGTGGAGGGTAGACAGCTGAGCTACACGCTCCTGTCGGGTCTACCTCTCAAGGATTATCGCGCGGACGTTTGCCTCGCGCCTGAAGCCAGCGGAGGGACGTCGATCCGTTGGCAGGCCCGGTTTCGCGCGAAATACACCGGCACAGGCTGGTTCTGGGGCTGGTTCATGAAGCGGACATTGCGCACGATCGCCGCACAACTTGCACACGGCGCATCCAACGCCGACATCCGTCCCAATCCGTGAGGACCTCGACCATTGGGATCGAAGCCCTCAATGCCTGGACGCGGTTAGATTCCCAGAATCTTCCGCGCGTTGGCCTTCAGCACCTTCGGCCGGATCTCGTCACGGATGTCGAGCTTGGCGAAGTCGGCCAGCCAGCGGTCCGGCGTGATCACCGGCCAGTCCGAGCCGAACAGCATCTTGTCCTGCAGGATCGAGTTGATGTAGCGCACCAGGATCGGCGGGAAGTATTTCGGCGACCAGCCGGAGAGGTCGATGTAGACGTTCGGCTTGTGGGTCGCGACCGACAGCGCCTCTTCCTGCCAGGGGAAGGAGGGGTGGGCGAGGATGATCTTGAGGTCGGGGAAATCGGCCGCGACGTCGTCCATGTACATCGGGTTGGAATATTTCAACCGCATCCCCATGCCGCCGGGCATGCCCGAGCCGACGCCGGTCTGGCCGGTGTGGAACAGCGCGATCGCGCCGCCATTGTTGATCTCTTCGTAGAGCGGATAGGCCATGCGGTCGTTGGCGTAGAAGCCCTGCATGGTCGGATGGAATTTGAAACCGCGCACGCCGTATTCCTCGATCAGCTTGCGCGCCTCGCGCACCCCTAACTTGCCCTTGTGCGGGTCGATCGAGACGAAGGGGATGAGAACGTCGAGATGGTCCGAGGCGATCTCCAGCATCTCTTCATTCTTGTAGCGGCGGAAGCCGGTCTCGCGTTCGGCGTCGACCGGGAAGATCACCGCGGCGATGTTCTTGGAGCGGTAGTAGGCCGCGGTCTCCGGCACGGTCGGCGGATGCTTGTGCGGCGACTTGAAGTAGTCGGCCATCTGCGCCTGGAAATCGTCATAGCCGTCGTCGCCATGCATACCGCACGGCTCCTCGGCATGGGTGTGGATGTCGATCGCGACGACGTCGTCGATGTTCGGCAGCTTCAGCTTCGGCATGGGTGTCCTCCCGACGGGTTGCCGAATTGATTATATGATATAACGAATTTGGCAAGGCGTTGCTGAAGCTCAAACCGCAGCCCGCAAAAGTCTTGCCGGGTTCGGTCGCGAAGGGGTGGAATCGGCCCGATCCGGCCGTTTCTACTGTGCATGGGGTTGTTTTCGCGAATTTGGCGGTTCGGAACCGGGCAGTTAACATTGACATGACCTCCCGCCATGCCTTAAGAACCGCCCCGTCCCGGGCGGTCGGTCCGCCAGCGGGAAAGATCTCATTTTGCCACATTCGCGCGTGCCGAAACGGTAGTGCCGAACACGGCCTTTCGAACGTTCAGGATTCTGCCATGAAGGTCCGTAACTCGTTGAAGTCGCTGCGCGGTCGCCATCGCGCCAACCGCCTGGTCCGCCGCAAGGGCCGGGTCTATGTGATCAACAAGGTGCAGCGCCGCTTCAAGGCTCGCCAGGGCTGATATCAGCAAGGCTGATATTGCCCTGCCGGACGCCTTTCGCGCGCTCCCGCAAGACCACGGTCTCACACGAGTTTGACGCCGCCTTTGCTTGGCAAGGGCGGCTTTACGCGTTTAGACTTTCGCCCATGGCAGTGAGATTCCCTCATCTACGCACGCTGTGTCTGGCCCTGGTTCTCGGAACGGCCGGCTTGGCGCCGGCGCTGGCGCAGGATGATCCGGCCCCGCCGGCGAAACAGCAGAAGAAGCTGCCGGAAGCGCCGGCCAAGCTGCCCAAGGCCGAGCGCACCAAGAACCTCGATTTCCTGTTCGGCGCGCTGAAGGTCGCCCCCGACGACGCCAGCGCCAAGCATGTCGAGGCGCGGATCTGGGCGATCTGGCTGCAGACCCCGAGCGACACGGCGGCATTGTTGATGGCGCGGGCCAAGGCGGCCGTCGATGCGCAGAAGATCGAGGTCGCGATCAAGCTGCTGGATTCGGTCATCAAGCTCCGGCCCGATTACATCGAAGCCTGGAATCGCCGCGCCACGCTCTATTACATGCAGAACGATTACGCCCGCTCGCTCTCGGACATCCGCGAGGTGCTGATCCGCGAGCCCCGCCATTTCGGCGCGCTCGCCGGGCTCGGCATGATCATGCAGGACGTCGGCGACGAGAAGCGCGCGCTCGAGGCCTATCGCAAGGCGCTCGCCGTCAATCCGCACCTCGAGAAGATCCCCGATCAGGTGAAGGCTTTGACCGAGAAGGTCGAGGGCCGCGACATCTAGCCGATAACTCGATCATTTCTTGAGCGGTTGTGGCGCCCGCCGATTAACCACGATCGGAGGCGCAATGTCGCAAGGACTATTGTCGGCGCCGCCGCAGGTCTACCTGCATGGCAGGAGCAAAAGCCATGAAGCGTCTGATCCTTGCTTGTAGCTTGCTGTTGGCGTCGGGAACGATGAGCCTCGCCGACGGACTGTTCTGGGTGGTCGGCAATCGCGCCACCGGCAAATGCAACATAGTGACCCGCAATCCGGTCATCGACGGCGACATCTGGTTCGGCGACGGCCCTTACAAATCCAAGGGCGATGCCAAGCTGGCACGCTCGACCATCCGCGCCTGTCCCGTGCTCACCCCCGATGAGCAAAAGGCCGAGGACGGCGCGGGCTGAGCAAGCTCAGGCTGCGGCCGTCGGACGTTCCTTGGTCCAATAGCTCGCCGGCGAGGGCGCAGCTGGAATCAGTCTCGCGCCGGGCTTGCCCGCCATCTGCGTCGTGATCTCGCAAATGTCCTGCACCGAGCGCTGCATGGAGAGCCGTGGATAGGTCTCGGCGAGTGTCGCGGCGGTCGCCGCCTGCGCCGCCTCGGGATCATCGAGCACGGCCTCGACGGCTGCGGCAATGCTCTCGGCATCGTGGCCGAAGCCGAAGCGGGAGAGACGCGGGAAATTCGCCCGCGAAAAGCTGTTGGCATCGAAGATCGGCACGGTCGAGGCGCCGAGCGCGAAGAACACGCGATCATGCACCGAGAGATCGACATTGGGGTTAAGCGAGGCCGCGCCGAGATAGGTTCCGAGCGTTTCGCGCAGCGTGTCGAACGGCATGGCGCCGAGGAAACGGGCGTGACGCGTCTCCGCACTGAAATCCTCCCAGCCGCCGCCGATGAAATCCACCGGATATTTTGACAGCACTGCGCCCACCTCACGGGTGCGGACCGCCCGCGTGTAATTATCGAGGCGGGTCAAGAGCGCGTTGAAGACATCGCCGCCGGGCGTGAGATGGACGAGATGCTCGGCAGCCACGTTGCAGATGATCTCGGGAAAAGCCGAGCAGGTCTTGCCGCGTGCGGCGGCGATCGCATCGAACAGGATGGCGAACAGTTTTGGTGGCAACGCCTTGCGCCAGGAGCGCTCCAGCTTGGCCGGATTCCAGTCGGACTTGGCGAAGACGATCCGGCCGTTGCGTCGCTCGGCCGGCAGGGCGCCGAAGAAGCCGGGATCGGGAATGCCGATATGGGCCCCGAACGCCGCGCCATTGGCATGCAGATGGTCACGGTTGAATACGGCATGATCCGGAAACACGTAGCCGTGCACGACGTAGGGACTGTCAAGCCGGTGGCGGCGCATGAAATAGGAAGGGTGATCGCAGTTCCAGTTGAACACGGGAATCTGCGCCGCGTCCCAGAGCAGCTTGCCCTCGTTGGCGTAGATCTCGAGGCCGATCCCGGACATCACCAGCGCCATCATCTCGTCGCGCCGCGGCATCAGGGCTTCCATCCGCGCCGGCGTGTCGGGCGCCTCCAGATCGAGGATCTTCACCTCATGGCCGAGCCGGTCGAGTTCGGCACCCGCCATCAGGAGGATGCCGCGAACCGATTGATAGGCGCTGTTGGTCGCAGACAGGATGCAGATCAAAGCCATGGTCGACGGTCTCCGAAGCCGATGGCGTCGCGCGGCCTGCCGATCGCACCGCCGTCGCGCCCCCGACTGTTGAACGATCCAGGGCGGCCGTTCCGGGCTCACGAATTGTTGGCACGTCGCGCAATTGTTCCGCCTGAGCCGGCGTCCCTCGCCGTTGAAGCCTCATCGGCCGTGGATGTGTGCGCGTGCGACGCCGACAGGGTAGGGAACGCATGCAGCTTGATGGCTTCGATGTCGTGGTTGTGGGCGCCGGATTCTTCGGCATGACCATCGCCGAGCGGGTCGCAAACGAGCTCGGGCGGAAGGTCTGCGTGCTCGACCGGCGCGCCCATATCGGCGGCAACGCCTATTCCGAGATCGATCCCGACAGCGGCATCGAGGTGCATCGCTACGGCACGCACATCTTTCACACCAACTCGGAAACGGTCTGGCGCTACCTGCAGCGCTTCACCGAATTCACCAGCTACCGACATCGCGTCTTCACGGTGGCGCGCGGGCGGCTCTATTCCATGCCGATCAATCTCGCGACCATCTCGGCCGCGTTCGGCCGTGTCATGACGCCGCAAGAGGCGAAGCTCCTGATTGCGGCCGAGGCTGACGCTCACGCCTGTGGCGCGATCGCCGCAGAGAACCTGGAGGACAAGGCGATCGCCTCCGTCGGCCGTACGCTCTACGAGCTTCTCATCCGCGGCTATACGCAGAAACAGTGGCAGACCGAGCCGAGCGAGCTCTCGGCCGACATCATCGGCCGCCTGCCGGTGCGGCTCAATTTCGATGACCGCTATTTCGCCGACCGCTACGAAGGCATGCCGGTCGACGGCTACACCGCGATCTTCCAGCGCATGCTCAACTCAGCGAATATCGAGCTTCATCTCGGCGTCGATTATTTCGATATTGAGGACCAGATCCGCCCCGACCAGCTCGTGATCTATACCGGGCCGATCGACCGCTTCTTCCGCTATCGCTGCGGCGAGCTCGGTTGGCGCACCGTCGACTTCGCGCGCGAGGTGCATGACGTCGCCGACTTCCAGGGCACTTCGGTGATCAACTACGCCGACGCGGACGTGCCGTTCACCCGGATCCACGAATTCAGGCATCTGCATCCCGAGCGCGACTATCGGGAGCCGAAGACCACGATCTATCGCGAATATTCCCGCTTCGCCGGCCGCGACGACGAGCCCTACTACCCGATCAACACCGCCGCCGACCGGGCCATCCTGTCCGGCTACCGCATGATGATGGAGAAGCGTCCGAACACCATCTTCGGCGGCCGGCTCGGCTCCTACAAATATCTCGATATGCACCAAGCCATCGGCGCCGCGCTCAAGACCTTCGGGAACGAGGTCACGGCGTTCCTGGTGGGGCAACAGATGCCGTCACCTGGCGCGATGGCGGGCTGAGCGCAGCGGCGTTACGTGGGACGGCGCTCATCCTGTGAACGGAGGCCGGTTGCGGCCTAGTGCAGGACGCTGGTGCCGCGCTCCGCGAGGCCGCGATCGGCGGCTGCGGCATACGCCTTTGCGAGTTCCATTTCGAGATGCTCGTTGATCAGGAGCAGCGCCCGCACGGCACCGCGCAGGTCGCCGTTGCAGCTCGCGACGATCTCGTCGATTGCGGTATCGTTCGATCTCAGGCTCATCGAAAATCCTCCGGTTCAAACCAGGACAATCCTGCCGGTCTTTCCCGCATCCTCTGGGGCTGCGAGGAGGGATCGGCGCCCATCCGCGTCTAGATGGCGGAACCGACCGTGGCGATTATAAGGAAGCTGCGATGACGACTACATGAAGCTGGTCCGGAGCTTACGGGGTACCACCCATAACGATTGATTCCATTGAGGTTTTTGGCTCCGCAATTATGCACATATCCACAGGGCGGCATTTCCGGTGGAAGCGCTGTGCCGGCTTGAGCGAAACTGCCGACTGTCTAACCCCGTAACTGCGATGTGCCCTGGATTGCCCGGACTCTCTTCATGATTGTGATGTCAGCCGTGACGGCGCTGGTGCTGCTGGCGCTGGTCACGCAGGCCGGCGTCGTGGCCGTGCAGCGCGCCTTTCCACCGCAGGGCCGGATGATCGAAGTCGAAGGTGCCGTGCTCCACGTCGTCGACATCGGCCCGCGCGATGGCGGCCTGCCGATCGTGATGCTGCATGGTGCGAGCTCCAATCTCGAAGTGATGCGGCATCCGCTCGGTGACCTCCTGGCGAAGCAGCATCGCGTCATCCTGATCGACCGTCCCGGCCATGGCTGGAGCACGCGCGCACGGCTGGAGGATTCCACGCCCGCGATTCAGGCGCGGATGATTGACGAGGCCCTGGCCAAACTCGGCGTCGATCGTGCCGTCTTCGTCGTGCACTCCTGGAGCGGCGCGCTCGGCGCGCGGCTGGCGCTCGATCATTCGAGCCGTGTTGCCGGCCTCGTGATGCTGGCGCCGGTAACCCATCCCTGGCGCGGCGGCGTCGGCCGCTACAACGAGATCATCGCAACGCCGGTGATCGGTCCGCTGCTGGCCTACACCATCACGCTGCCGCTCGGCTATTTTGTCGCCGACTCCGGCGCGCGCAATGTCTTCCTGCCGCAGACGATGCCGGATGGCTTTGTGAAGGAGTCGGCGACGCCGCTGCTGCTGCGTCCGCGCGAATTCATCGCCAATGCCTTTGATCTGGTGACGCTGAAGCAGGCCGTCGCCGCACAAGTCGCCCGCTACGGCGAGATCCATGTGCCGGTTACGATCATCGCCGGCGAGCCCGACAAGACGGTGAAGACTGACATCCACGCTCGCCCGTTCGCGGCGACGGTGTCAAACGCAAAGCTGATCGTGCTGCCCGATCTCGGCCACATGGTGCAGAACGCGGTGCCGGATCTCGTGAAGACGGAGATCGAAACGATGATCGGGAAGATTGTCCCCGCGCAGGCGGCGGCAGACTAAAGCGTTTTCGGGCGAAGTTGATACCGGTTCGCTTGAAGAAAGCGCATCCAAACAAGACGCGAGAACTTCAGTTCTGATTCAAAACCGAAGTTCTCGCGGCCGCCGCTTTTTCGCTTACTGCTTGATCTTCCCGTCCTTGTCGAACTGCGACACATAGGTCCAGAGATTGTTGATCTCGGTCTCGTTCTTGATGCCGGCGAACGCCATCTTGGTGCCGGGGATCTTCGCCTTCGGATCCTTGATGTATTCCTTGAACTGCGCCTCGTTCCAGGTGATGCCGGAATTCTTGTTCGCATCCGAGTAATTGTAGTCGGGCGCGGTGCCGGACTTGCGGCCGTCGAGACCGTTGAGCTCGGGGCCGACCTTGTTCTTGGCGCCTTCGCCGATCGCGTGGCAGGCCAGGCACTTGTTGAACGACGATTTGCCGGCCGCAGCGTCCTGCGCCATCGCGCTGGTGGCCGTGGCAGTGACGGTGAGGATCATCAGCGCGCCAAAAGTCAGTTTTTTCATAGGGTGCTCTTCGTCTCTTTCCCGGTGGGGTCTTATTTGGTCGGCGGTCGTCGAACCCTGCCGGTTTTGGCACGGCCCGCTCGGCTTGGACAAGCCACGAAACCATGACAGGTTTCATGGCTGCCTACTTGTCCCAGAGCGAACTCGCCGCGGATCGTGGCTCCGACTTTCGGACGGCCTACCCAAACCGTCGCGGACATGATTGATTTGTCGTGATAAATTGACGTGCGGAAGGATATGCCATGAAGGGTTTGATATGGCCATCATGATGCCTGCGAGCGACCAGGCGGTGCTCACGCGCCGCGCGGAGATCGTTGCTGCATTGCGCGCAATCGTGCCGGGCGAGGGCGTGATCGATACGCCTGCCGAGATGCGAGCCTATGAATCCGACGGGCTGACCGCCTATCGGCAACCACCGATGGTCGTGGTGCTGCCCGACACCACCGAGCAGGTCTCGCTCGTCCTGAAATATTGTGCCGCCCAGGGCATCAAGGTGGTGCCACGCGGCTCCGGCACCTCGCTATCCGGCGGCGCGCTGCCGCTGGAGGACGGCGTGCTGCTGGGCCTCGGCAAGTTCAAGCGCATCCGAGAGGTCGATTTCGACAACCGCGTCGTCGTCACCGAGCCCGGCGTCACCAATCTCGCGATCAGCCAGGCGGTCGCGCATGATGGCTTCTATTACGCGCCCGACCCGTCCTCGCAGATCGCCTGCTCGATTGGCGGCAATGTCGCGGAGAATTCCGGCGGGGTGCATTGCCTGAAATACGGCATGACCACCAACAACGTGCTCGGTTGCGAGATTGTCCTGATGAGCGGCGAGATTTTGCGCATCGGCGGCAAGGGGTGCGAGAACTCGGGTTACGATCTCATGGGCGTCATCACGGGCTCCGAGGGACTGCTCGGCGTCATCACCGAGATCACGGTGCGCATCCTGCAGAAGCCGGAGACGGCGCGCGCGCTGATGGTGGGCTTCGCAGAGGTCGAGGCAGCCGGCGAATGCGTGGCGCGCATCATCGGGGCCGGCATCATTCCCGGCGGGATGGAGATGATGGACAAGCCGGCGATCCACGCCGCTGAGGCCTTCGTCCATGCCGGCTATCCGCTCGACGTCGAAGCGCTGCTCATCATCGAGCTCGACGGTCCCAAGATCGAGGTCGACGAGCTGATCACGCGCGTCGAGACCATCGCCAACGGCTGCGGCTCCACCAGCTGCCAGATCTCGACCTCGGAGGCCGAGCGCAATCTGTTCTGGGCCGGCCGCAAGGCCGCGTTCCCCGCGGTGGGTCGCATTTCGCCCGACTATCTCTGCATGGACGGCACCATCCCGCGCGGCGCGCTGCCGAAGGCGCTCGCCCGAATTCGCGAGCTCTCGGAAAAATACCAGCTCGGTTGCGCCAACGTGTTCCACGCCGGTGACGGCAATCTGCATCCGCTCATCCTCTACGATGCCAACAAGACCGGCGAGATCGAGCGCGCCGAAGCCTTCGGCGCCGACATCCTGCGCGCCTGCGTCGAATTTGGCGGCGTGCTCACCGGTGAGCACGGCGTCGGCATCGAGAAGCGCGATCTGATGCCTGACATGTTCACCGAGATCGACCTCAACCAGCAGCAGCGATTGAAATGCGCCTTCGACTCGCAGGGCCTGCTCAATCCCGGAAAGGTGTTTCCGACCCTGCACCGCTGCGCCGAGCTGGGCCGCATGCATGTGCACGCCGGCAAGGTGGCGTTCCCGGATATTCCGCGGTTCTGACGGCCGAAGATCCGGCGCGGTGGCGGCATGGCCGACGTTCTCATGGGGGCTACGGAAGAAGCTCCGGCCAGGCCGGCGGTGACGTCGCGCCTGCTGTTCATCGACAACATCCGCTGGTCGATGATCATTCTCGTGCTGAGCATGCATGCGGCCGACACCTACAGCCCATTCGGCAATTGGTACTATGTCGACCGGAAGGAGACCGGCTTCGGAACGGCTGTGTTGTTCGGCATCTATCAGAGCTTCCTCCAGGCCTTCTTCATGGCGGCGCTGTTCTTCATCGCCGGTTATTTCGCCGCCGCTGCCTTCGATCGGAAGGGGTTTTCCAGATTTGCGCGTGACCGGCTGATCAGGCTCGGCCCGCCGACCTTGCTCTACATGTTGGTGATCGGTCCGCTGACGCAGTATTTCCTGTCCTGGACCTGGGGCAAGGGCGGCTTCGGGCATCAATGGCTGATCCATCTGAAAGATGGCGAGTGGCTCTCCGAGACGGGACCGATGTGGTTCTGCGCGGTGCTGCTGCTGGTCTCGCTGCTGTATGGCCTGATCCGCCGGGCCGGATGGCGCGAACCGCAACTGGCGCTGCGCGGCTGGGGAATCGTCCTGTTCGTTGCGGCTATGGCGGCGACTACCTTCGCCGTCCGCATTGCGATCCGCGCCGATGCCTCCGTGCTCAACGTTCACCCCGGCGACATCCCGCAATATGTTCTCATGTTCGCAACCGGCAGCCTCGGCTATCGCGGCAATTGGATGCTGGGCGTCGCCGAACGCTCCTGCATCCGGTGGGGACTGTTCGCGCTATCTCTTTCCGCACCGTTGTTCGCGGCGCTTGTGCTGTTCGGTGGCGCCCTGCACGGCGACACGGCGCTCTATGGCGGCGGCTTCAACCTTGTCAGTGCCGGGAAGTGCTTGTGGGAGGCGCTTGTCTGCGTCGGCATGGGCCTGTTGATGCTGGCCGTCTATCGCCGCCATTTCGACGCGCAGGGCCCGGTCGCGAGATGGCTCTCGGACAACGCCTTCGGCGTTTATCTGATCCACCCGCCGATCCTGATCGGCTTCGCCCTGCTCCTGCACGCGCTGCCGCTGTTCGCACTCACGAAGGCGCTGCTGCTGACGATGCTGGCGGGGATCGGCAGCCTCGCCGTCTCGGCGTTGATCCTGCGGAAATCGCCGCTGCGCGCGATCATCTAGTCGTGCGACGCCGCGGTCCGGATCGAACCGCGGCGCCCAGGCGCGTTCCTACATGAGCGTGTATTGCGCGCGCTCGCGCTTCGCCAGCAGCGGCAGCGCTTCGCCGGCGATGTAGGTCTTGAAATGCGCGCTCTCCTGATGCGCCTTGAATGCCGCCTCGTCGCGGAACAGTTCGTAGAACAGGAACTGCGCCGGATTATCCTTGCCGCGCGAGATCAGGAACAGTTTGACACCGTCTTCGCGCTGCGCCTCCGGCAGGAAGCGGTCGAGGATGGCGGCAATCCTGTCCGCCTCGCCCGGTTTCGCCTCCCATTGCGCGACCACGAGCAGGCCGCCGCCGTCGACGGCGTCGCTGATCGATTTCTGTGTGGCATAGTGGTTCATTGTCTTTGCTCCTTGCTCTTGTGCCTGAGATGGCGCCGCCGTCCAGGGCGAGAGATAGATCGCCAGGACGGTGCCGCAGGCGCGGATCACCGACCTGCGGCTGAACGCTGCACGTGCGCGCGGCGCTGGCCGCGCATGTCTCGATCGCTCCATCTGTGTCTCCATTGCTTCGTCTCGATCGCGATCGCTGCGACCATGTCGCGACGGCTTGCCGGTTGGGTTCGCCTGACATCGAAGTGTCGATGTCGTGAACATTTCGATCATGATCGAAACGTTGCGGCGATATCCCGTGCCAGAAGCAGAATGGGTTTCGTCACAAGCCGGAGCCGGCCATGCCGACCATCGCACGCGAACTTGCTGACCTCGCAGCCCTGATCGCCGATCCCGGCCGCGCCCTGATCCTGTCGCGACTGATGGATGGACGCCCGCAAACCGCGGGTGAGCTGGCGCTGGTCGCCGGCGTCACGCCGCAAACGGCAAGCTGGCATCTCGGCCGGCTGGTGCAGCACGCGCTTCTGAAAGTCGAGCGGCGGGGGCCGCGGCGGTTGTACCGGCTCGCCACGCCGCTGGTCGCGCAGATCCTGGAGGGCATGATGACGGTCGCTGCGATCGGTCCGCCAGGTTCACAGCCACCGGCACGGATCGATGCCGCGATGCGGCGAGCCCGGACCTGCTACGATCACCTCGCGGGCGAGCTCGGTGTCGCCCTCGCTGACGCGCTGCGGGAGCGCGACTATCTGGTGCTCGACCAGGAGGTCGGCGAGCTGACGGCAGCGGGCACGGCGTTCCTCGGCAGTTTCGGTCTCGATCTCCGCCCGTCGGCGCGGCACCGGCGGGTGCTGTGCCGGCCCTGCCTCGACTGGAGCGAACGCCGGCCGCATCTGGCCGGACGGGCTGGGGCGGCACTTGCCGAGCTGGCGTTCCAGCGCGACTGGATCCGCCGCAGGCCGCAAGGACGCTCCGTCGAGATCACCGATAGCGGGCTCGACGCATTCCGCTCCCTGTTCGGCATCCGCATTTGATTTTGGGACCAAATTTCGTTACCCGCTAGAGGCGTGGATACGCTCAGGGTCAGAGACGCCAAAGACGTCGAAGAGGTGGTGCGCGCGGCGATTGCCAATGAGCAGCCGCTCGAGATCATCGGTCATGGCAGCAAGCGCAGCATCGGGCATGCCATGGCGACCAAGGCCGTGCTCGACGTCTCCGCGCTGAATGCGGTCACCTCCTATGAGCCCAATGAGTTGATCGTGACGCTCCAGGCCGGCGCGCCGCTGGCCGACGTGCTGTCGCTGATCGATGCCAAGAACCAGCAATTCGCCTTCGAGCCGGTCAACACCGCGCCGCTGCTCGGCACACCGGCGTTCGGCACCATCGGCGGCATGATCGCGGCCGGGCTCGCCGGCCCGCGCCGGATCAAGGCCGGCGGGGCGCGCGACCATCTCCTGGGGGCGCATGCCGTCTCCGGTTTCGGTGACAGCTTCAAGACCGGCGGCAAGGTGGTGAAGAACGTCACCGGCTACGACCTCTGCAAGCTTCTCGCGGGCTCCTGGGGCACGCTGTCGGTGATGACGGAAGTGACGCTGAAGGTGATGCCGAAGCCCGAAGCCGAGCGGACGCTGCTGCTGCGCGGGCTGGACGATGCCGTCGCCAACAAGGCGATGACCGCGGCGCTCGGCTCGCCCTTCGACGTCTCCGCCGCCGCGCATCTGCCGAAATCGGCCTTCCGCGCCAGGACCGACGGGCTTGGCGATATCGCCAGCCAGAGCGAGGCGCTGACGGTGCTGCGGCTCGAGGGCATCACGGCTTCCGCCGCCCATCGCGCCGGTTCGCTGCGCGAATTGCTGGCCCCGTTCGGAACCGCCACGCTGGTCGAGGACGCCGCCTCGTCGACACTGTGGGCAACCATCCGCGACGTGCTGCCGTTCGCGGCCAGCGGCGCGCTTGGCGGCTGGCCGGTGTGGCGGATCGTCTGCCCGCCGGCGTCGGGCGCGGCCCTCGGCACGCAATTGGCGCGCGAGACCGGCGGCGACGTCATCTACGACTGGGGCGGCGGGCTGATCTGGGCGGCGCTGCCGCCGAAGGCCGATGCGCATGCCCCGGCCGTGCGCCAGCGCGCCGATGCATTCGGCGGGCACGCCACGCTGATCCGAGCGGCCGAGGACGTCAGGCGCGGCGTCGACGTGTTCCATCCGCAAGCGCCGGGTGTCGCGGCCCTGAGCGAACGGGTCCGCGCCAGTTTCGATCCGAAGTCCATTCTGAACCGGGGACGGCTGACGCGGGGCGCTGCGGCATGAAGACCGAATTCTCACTCGCGCAGCTCGCCGACCCCGACATCGCGGAAGCCGACAAGATCCTGCGCGCCTGCGTCCATTGCGGCTTCTGCACCGCGACCTGTCCGACCTACGTGCTGCTCGGCGACGAGCTCGATAGCCCGCGCGGCCGCATCTATCTGATCAAGGAGATGCTGGAGAAGGACCAGGCGCCGACGGCCGAGGTGGTCAAGCATGTCGACCGCTGCCTGTCGTGCCTTGCCTGCATGACGACCTGCCCCTCCGGGGTGAACTACATGCACCTCGTCGACCAGGCCCGTGTCAGGATCGAGCAGCGCTATCAGCGTCCGCTCGCCGAGCGGCTGCTGCGCCAGGTGCTGGCCTACGTCCTGCCGGACCCGCAGCGGTTTCGCATCAGCATGCAGCTGGCGCGGCTGGCCCGGCCCTTCGCCGTCTTCCTGCCGACCCCGCGGCCCTCGGCCACGCCCGGCCTGATCCAGCGCCTCAAGGCGATGCTGGCACTGGCTCCCGGCCAGCTGCCGGCGCCGGGCGCGCTTCCCGGCAGCGTGTTCGCAGCACTCGGCAAGAAGCGCGGCCGGGTCGCACTGCTCCAGGGCTGCGCCCAGCAGGTGCTGGCGCCGCGCATCAACCAGGCTGCCATCAGCCTGCTGACCCGCCACGGCATCGAGGTCGTCCTGGTCAGGGACGAGCAATGCTGCGGCGCGCTCACCCATCATCTCGGTCACGACGACGATGCGCTGGCCAGGGCCCGCGCCAACGTCACGGCGTGGCAGAAGGAGGCCGCCGGCGAGGGGCTCGATGCCATCCTGGTGACGGCGTCCGGCTGCGGCACGGTGATCAAGGACTACGGCTATCTGCTGCGCGAGGACGGCGCGTTCGCCGCCGATGCGGCGAAGGTGTCCGCGCTTGCGAAGGACATCACTGAGTACATCGCCGGCCTCGGACTCGAACCCACCGCGCGCCAGGACAACATCGTCGTCGCGTATCACTCAGCGTGTTCGTTGCAGCACGGGCAGAAAATCACGGGCCTTCCGAAAGAATTGCTTTCCAAGAATGGATTCGTGGTGAAAGATGTCCCGGAGAGCCATTTGTGTTGCGGTTCGGCGGGGACCTACAACATTCTCCAGCCTGAGCTTGCGGGCCGGTTGCGCGATCGCAAGGTCGCCAACATCGCGAGCGTCAAGCCGGACATGATTGCCGCAGGCAATATCGGCTGCATGGTGCAGATTGCCAGTGGCACGTCAGTTCCGGTCGTACACACGATTGAGCTTCTCGATTGGGCTACGGGCGGGGCGCGGCCGGCACTCAATGCGTCGCGCTGAGCTTTCGTCCGGAGGTGACGGTTGAAGGGCGCCCGATCGACCATTGTTCGGCGGCAACAGGAGGACCACGATGGCGAAAGCGAGTAAGAAAAAAAGCAAGAAGGCCAAAAAGGCCAAGAAGGTTGTAGCGGCGAAGAAGGCGACGAAGAAGAAGGCGGCCAAGAAGTCCGCCAAGAAGGCAGCGAAGAAATCGGCCAAGAAGGCTGCGCCGAAGAAGGCCGCCAAGAAGACGGCAAAGAAGGCTGCGGCCAAGAAGGCCGTGAAGAAGGCCGCGCCGAAGAAGGCAGCCAAGAAAGCAGCCAAGGCAGCAGCACCGAAGAAGGCGAAGGCAGCTCCCGCGCCGAAGCCCGCAGCTCCCGTGGCAGCGCCGGCCCCAGAGCCCGCCGCCGAGACGAGCTGGGCGATGCCTTCGTCTTCTGCGGAGCCCACGCCGGCGGAAGGGCAGGGTTAGGTTCAAGGGGCTGGGCGCCAAGCCCAGGCTTGAGGCCCGGTCCATCTCCCCGACCACGATCGACAACAGAAAGGCCGCAGCGGTGACGCTGCGGCCTTTTTGCATCGTGGCTCCGGCGGGGGGCTGCCCTTTTTTGAGTCAGCTGATTCGTGGCACGCGCGCCACGGCGCCGGCGGCCTACGTAGTATCCCGGACGCCTCTGTGCACTTTGGAGTGAAAATAATGTGATCGAGAAGCAACACCAACCGACAACCTTTCGTGGAATCGTCAGAACGCCCAAAAAGTCGGCAGATGCTCTTGTTTTTTGCTTCTCGCTTTACGTCACTCCCTCCAGATTGCGGCGGTAACGAAATTTGCAATCAGGTCGGGTGCCCCGGGGGGCTTTCCGGAGCTCGACCGGGGTCTAGAACTGGTGATGGGGATCGAAATGAAGAAAGTGACTTTGTTGGCAACGGCGCTGGCAATGGTGACGGGCTCGGCTTTCGCGGCGGACATGCCTATGAAGGCTCTGAAGGCTCCTCCCGCGCCCGCTTTCGATCCCTGGGATATCGCCTTCGGCGGCGCGATCATGAGCGACTACATCTTCCGCGGCGTGACCCAGTCGAACCACAAGCCGTCGGTCGCCGCCTATTTCGAGCCGCGCTACAACGTCACCAAGGACCTGCAGCTGTACGCCGGCGTGTCCGCTGAAAGCATCTCCTTCGCCAACCGCGCCGCGGCCGAAGTCGACGTCTACGGCGGTATCCGCCCGACCTTCGGCGCCTTCGCCTTCGACATCGGTGTCTGGGGCTACCTGTATCCGGGCGGAAGCTGCGCCGATAACGTCGGTGTCGTCCCCGCCGGTGGCGGGTTCGTTCCCGGCGGCGGCGTCTGCCCCGTCAGCACCACGACCATCTTCCTTGCCGACGGCAACGTCATGAAGAAGGACGTCAGCTTCTTCGAAGTCTACGGCAAGCTGAACTACACCATCAACGACAACTGGGCCGTCGGCGTAAACGAGTACTACTCGCCGAACTTCCTGAACTCGGGCGCCTGGGGCAACTACTCCTCGCTGACCGCGAAGTGGACTGCGCCGAGCACCACCTTCGGTGCCTCGGGCGTCGGCATGTACGTGTCGGGTGAGTTCGGCCGGCAGTGGCTCGGCACCTCGGACGCCTTCTACGGCATCCCCGGAACGATCTATGCCAACGGCATTCCCTACAAGAGCTACAACACCTGGAACGTCGGTGTCGGCTTCACCTACAAGGTGTTCACGCTGGACCTGCGTTACTCCGGCACCGACCTGAACAAGGGTGATTGCAACGCCTTCACCAGCGCCTTCAACGCCACTGGCACCACCAACGTCACCGCGATCAACCCGGGCGGCGCCGGCTCCAACTGGTGCGGTTCGGCCGGTATCGCCAAGCTGTCCTTCGACCTGACGGCGATGAGCAACCTGAAGTAAGTTTTGTCCCGAGACGACTGACGAGGGCGGCAGAGCAATCTGCCGCCCTTTTGTTTTGCCGGGGTGCCATAGAGCTTGGCGGTCGCTCCAGATTCGCTCGTCATGCCCGGGCTTGTCCCGGGCATCCACGTTCTCTTCTGTGCTTCCGGCAAGGTCGTGGATGGCCGGGACAAGCCCGGCCATGACGATCTCGAGATATCAGCGCGCCGCGCTCGGCTCCGGCTCGGCCGGCGCATCGCCATTGCCCAGCACATGGATCGCGCCGTCCTTTGCCATCGCCACCTTGCGGGTGTGGAAGGCGTCGAGCGTCGCGCGGTGGCCGATCGAGACGATGGTGGCCTGCGGCAGCTTCTCCGCCAGCAGCCGGTACAGCCGCGCCTCGGACGGCTCGTCGAGCGAGGCGGTGGCCTCGTCGAGGAAGAGATAGTCCGGCCCATGCAGCAGCGCGCGGGCGAGCCCGAGGCGCTGTTGCTCGCCGAGCGACAGCATCCGGTTCCAGTGGCCGTCCTCGCCCAGCCGGTCGGCGAGGTCAGGCAGGCCGACGGCGATGACCGCATCCCGGATCTGGGTCGGCTGGAACGCGCCCGGTGCCGCGGGATAGATCACGGCGTCACCCAGCGTACCGACCGGGAAATAGGGGCGTTGCGGCAGCATCATCAGCTTCGCCTGCGCGGGGACGGCGATGGTGCCGGTACCGAACGGCCAGATGCCGGCGATGGCCCGGAACAGGGTCGACTTGCCGGAGCCCGACGGCCCGGTCACCAGCACGCGCTCCGAAGCCTGGATGGCGAAGCCGTCGGCTGCGACCAGCGGCGTGCCGTTGGGGAGATACACGCAGAGCTTATCGAGGCCGATCGTGCGGCTGCCGCCGGCCACCCTGAGTTCGATCGTGGCCTCATGCGCCGGCAGGTTTGCCGCCGTCTCGACCGACATCTCGAAGCCGTCGAGACGCGCGACGATCGCGCGCCATTCCGCGATCGTTCGATAGGCCGTGACGAAGAACGACAGCGCATCCTGCACCTGGCCGAAGGCCGAGCCGGTCTGCATCATGTCGCCGAGCTGGATGCTCTTGGCGAAGTAGGCGGGCGCGACCACCACATAGGGAAAGATCGTCGCGGCCTGACCGTAGCTCGCCGTGAAGGCGGTGAGGCGCTTGGTCCGGCTCATGATCGCATACCAGTTGCCGATGACGTGGCCGAAGCGCTGCAGCAGATGGCCTCGCTCCGCGTTCTCTCCTTTCAAGAGGGCAATCTGCTCGGAATTTTCGCGCACGCGGATCAGGTTGAAGCGGAAGTCGGCCTCGTAGCGCTGCTTCTCGAAATAAAGATTGATCAGCGGCCTGCCGATCCAGTGCGTCAGTGCCGTACCCAGAAGCGCGTAGGCCAGCGCGCACCAGACCAGGAAACCCGGGATGACGATATCGGTGCCGTAAATGTGCAGGGGCGCCTTGTTGGACAGGCCCCAGAGGATGACGATGAACGACGCCAGCGTCACGATCGATGACAGCAGGCCGAGACCGAGGACGAGCGTTTGCTCGACGAAGTTCGTGACGTCCTCGGTGAGGCGCTGGTCCGGGTTGTCGGCGGCATCGCCCTTCAGCTGCATGCGGTAGTGCGTGGCGCCGTTGAGCCATTCGCCGAGATAGTGTTGCGTCATCCAGCGCCGCCAGCGGATCTGCAGCCACTGGTTCAGATAAAGCTTGTAAACGGCCAGCGCGACGTAGGTGAAGGCAAGGCCGAGGAAGATCCAGACCTGCATGACGAACTCGTTCAGATCGTAGGCCTGGAGTGCGCTGTAGAACCGGTTCTGCCACTGATTGAGCAGCACGTTGATCGCGACGAGCGTCAGCTCCATTGCGACGACGACGCCGAGCAGGCCGCGGCCGGCCCATTTGTCCTCCGATCGGAAATAGGGACCGGCGATTCGCCAGACGGTCGCGAGCGTGGCGCTGATGTTCTTCACAGAGGGGGATCTCCTGACGGATATTCACAGCGGCGCCAGAGCCAAGCGGCTGAGGCGATGGCAGAAAATGGGTGCGCTTAGACTAAAGTCGCAAGTTCTGCAATTTGCGTTGGCTAGCCGCGGCTTGCAACCCTAGCATGGGTACAACGGCGTGGGGTGGGGGCCTCCTGATTTTCGCGAGCTTGTGAGCAGCCGGGAACCGCGGCTTTCGCGAGGAATTCGCGTCCAACTCGGGGGTTATCGCTTCCAACGTCAAGCAGGTCCGCCGTCCACGCTGGCCGGCCTGCGGCATAAACGCGTGGGGGAGGAAGACCATGTGGAATCAAATCTATGATCCGCTGCACAGCCCCGTGCTGTCGACGATCGCGGCGGCGATACCCGTCGTCACGCTTCTGGTCCTGATCGCGAGCGGGCGCGTTCAGGCTCACATCGCAGCCATCGTCGCCGTGATCGTGACCAACCTGATCACGATCTTCGTTTTCACCATGCCGGTGAACATGTCGATCCGCGCCTCGATCCTCGGCATCGTGACCGGCTTCTTCCCGATCGGCTGGATCGTGCTCAACGTCATCTTCCTCTACCAGGTGACGGTCACGACCGGGCGGTTCGAACTGTTGAAGCGCGCGGTCGGCGGCGTCACCGAGGACCGGCGGCTGCAATTGCTGCTGATCGCCTTCTCCTTCGGCGCCTTCTTCGAGGGCGCCTCGGGCTTCGGCACGCCGGTGGCGATCACCGGCGCCGTGCTGATCGGCCTCGGCTTCTCGCCGCTCGCGGCGTCCGGCCTGTCGCTGATCGCCAACACCGCGCCTGTCGCCTTCGGCGCGCTGGGGACGCCGATCCAGGGCCTCGCCTCCGTCACCGGGCTCGATCCCTACATCCTCGGCGCGATGGTCGGGCGGCAATTGCCGCTGTTCTCGCTGATCGTGCCGTTCTGGGTGGTGTGGGCCTTCGCGGGCTGGAAGGGCATGAAGGATGTCTGGCCGGCGATCCTCGTCACCGGCGTGACGTTCGCGGTCCCGCAGTTCGTGATCTCGAACTACGTCAATCCCTGGATCGTCGACATCGGCGCGTCGCTGATCTCGATGGGCGCGCTGATCCTGTTCCTGAAGGTCTGGCAGCCGAAGCAGCTCTGGCTGTCGCCGGCGCTGCGCGGACATGATGAATCGGCTGCGACGATGGCCGCGGCAAAGCCGATCGACAAGACGCCGTTGACCCAAAGCGAGCTCTTCAGTGCGTTGTTGCCGTGGATCATCGTCTGCGTCGTGATGCTGATCTGGGGCAATGGGGCCTTCAAGACCTGGGCGAACTCGATCTTCGTCTGGAACTATCCCGTTCCGGAGCTGCACCAGATGATCAACAAGATGCCGCCGGTCGCACCAGGGCCGACCAAGGAAGCGGCGGTGTTCGGCTTCACCTATCTGTCCTTCACCGGCACCGGCATGCTGATTGCGGCGATCATCTCCGGCGTCCTGATGGGCGTTGGTCCCGGCAGGCTGCTGGTTGAATACGGTCGCACCATCCGGCTCTGCGCGATCTCGCTGATCACGATCTCGGCGATGCTCGCGATCGGAACGCTGACGCGCCTCTCCGGCGTCGACGCGACGCTGGGTCTCGCCTTTGCCGCAACCGGCGTGCTCTATCCCTTCTTCGGCACGTTGCTCGGCTGGTTGGGCGTGGCACTGACCGGATCGGATACGTCGTCGAACATCCTGTTCGGCAACCTGCAGAAGATCACCTCGCAGCAGCTCGGCCTGTCGCCGATCCTGATGGCGGCGGCGAACTCGTCCGGCGGCGTGATGGGCAAGATGATCGACGCGCAATCGATCGTCGTCGCCTCCACCGCGACCAATTGGTACGGCCACGAAGGCACGATCCTGCGCTTCGTGTTCTGGCACTCGATCGTGCTGGCCTGCCTCGTCGGTGTGTTCGTGACGTTGCAAGCCTATGTCTATCCGTTCACGGAGCTCGTCCTGAAGTAGCAGCGACGGTCCGGCATTGACGAAAAGCCCCGCGGGATCGTCCCGCGGGGCTTTTTGCGTCCTGGATCGGCGAACCTTCTCAAAGGCTTTGCCGTCTTATAAAAGACCCCGCAAAGCGGGTCGGTCGAGAGGTCTCATGGTATCGTTGAAGCAGATGGTGTGCGCGGCGGCTGCGTTGCTCGTGATGTCCGCCGTTGCGCGAGCGGAAGAGGGCTTTCCCTTCGGCACCGAGATGACGCTCGAGGCCGTGCCGCAACCCGGCTCGAAGCGAATCCCGAACATCGAGATCGGCGACAATGGTGAGGTCGTGCTCGAGCTCTGGTGCAAGGGCGGCAAGGGCCAGTTCTCGGTCGCCGGCAACACCGTGATTTTCGTTCCCGGCGCAATTCAGGATCGGTCCTGTCCGCCGGCAAAGGCCCAGGCGGATGACGACCTCGTCGCCGCTCTCGCCGCCGTCGAGACCTGGAAACGTCAGGGCGATGTGCTCACGCTGATCGGCCCGAAGCCGCTGCGCTTCCGCGCCAACGGCAATTAGGTCTCTCCGTCATGCCCCGCGAAGGCGGGGCATCCAGTACGCCGCGGCCTATCGATTCAAGCACGGCGGTCTCGGAGTACTGGATCGCCCGGTCAAGCCGGGCGATGACAGCGCGTCGAGAGTTCCGCCTATTTCCACACCGACTTGTCGGCGTCCCAGCGCTGGCCCTTCAGCTCCTTGGCGAGCGCCTCGATCGAGCCGTTGTCGTCGGGCTGGTCGCCTTCCTCATCGGCCGTTGCGTCATCGGAAACGTTGAGCTTGGCGCCCGTGCTCTCGTCGGCGGTGGTGGTCGAGGGGCTGCCGATCCAGACCATCAGCTTGTCTGATGTCCCCGGCTTGTCGGCGGAGATGAGGCCCGAGACCTCGATCGTGTCGGTGAGCTCGAGCGCCGGGAAATCCTGGTTCGGCCGTTTGAAAACGAGCTTGAGCTTGCCGGTGGCGGCGTCGAAGCCCTGCGAGGCCGGCTTGGCCGCGAGCGTCTTGCTCAGCACGCCGGCAATTGCCGTGGCGAGCTTGTCGCGGTTGATCTTGTCGCCGTCGCGCCAGTCGGCGGCGGGAATGCGGACGGTGCGATCCATCTCGGCGAGCCCCGCGGTCCAGCCCGCGGCCGTGACGCCCGGCATCGCCTTGAATTTCGCGAGCAGCGCGGCCGAGCGCTCCGGATCGACCGACATGTTGATGGTCTGCTCGCCGGCGCGCAGCGCGTCGCAGCCGACGGAGAGGCTTGCCAGCGTCACCTCGACGTCCTGGCCCTTGAGGCTCTTCAGGAACTCGGTCGCGTTATCCAGCTTGACCTTGACCGCGATCGCTTCCGGCGACACTTCGGTAAAATCCTTCGGCTGGGGCGTGATGCCGTCGTCGGTGGTCTGGTTGTCCAAAAATTCCTTCTCGCTGAGATCGGCATTATCAGGCGAGGTCACTTCGGTCATGGTCTGGCCGATGCCGATCTGGCCGCGGAACTCGAAGGTGTCGCCGGTCGGCTTGCGCGTGAGCTTGACGGTGACCGGCGCCTTGGCGCCGAGGCTTTGCGTCGTTCCACTCAGCGTCTGGCCGGAGATCTGGAGATTGACGACGAAGCGGTCCTTGCGATCGGAGTTCTTGGCGACGGGGTAGCAGACGTCGAGCACCGCCGCGGTCACCGTCTTGCCCTGCCGGGTCTCCTTCAGGATCACGTCGGCATTGCCGTCCATCAGCCCGTCGATCGAGGTGAAATAGCGCGTCTCCATGCCGCCGGGCGCCGTGGCCTTCGGCGACAGCTTCATCTGGGCTGAGGCGACCTCGGGCGATACTGCAATCAGAGCGGCCAGAAGGGCTGTCGAACAAACCAGAAGCGCGCGCATCGACGAAATCCTCGGAGGAACAGAATCGGGCGCCACCGTAGTGGGTTTTGGCCGCCGGTTGAAGCGCAGGCCAGTGTCGGCAAAAAAGAAGGCCGCCCGGAGGCGGCCTTCGCAACACTGTCGGGTGAGGATGGGCTTAGAAGCCGCCCATGCCGCCGCCGGCCGGCATGGCGGCCGGAGCGTCCTTCTTCGGCGCTTCGGCGACCATCGCTTCGGTGGTCACCAGCAGGCCGGCCACGGAGGAGGCGTCCTGCAGCGCGGTGCGCACCACCTTGGCGGGATCGATGATGCCCTTCTCGATCATGTCGACATAGTCCTCGGTCTGGGCGTCGAAGCCGAAGGTCTCGGACTTGTTCTCGAGGATCTTGCCGACCACGATCGAGCCCTCGACGCCGGCATTCTCCGAGATCTGGCGGATCGGAGCTTCCAGCGCCTTCAGCACGATGTTGATGCCGGCCTGCACGTCGGCATTGGCGTTGGTGAGACGGCCGACCGCCTTCTTGGCGCGCAGCAGCGTGACGCCGCCGCCGGGGACGATGCCTTCCTGCACCGCGGCGCGGGTGGCGTTGAGCGCGTCCTCGACGCGGTCCTTCTTCTCCTTGACCTCGATCTCGGTGGCACCACCGACGCGGATCACGGCGACGCCGCCGGCGAGCTTGGCGAGACGCTCCTGGAGCTTCTCACGGTCGTAGTCCGAGGTGGTTTCCTCGATCTGGGCCTTGATCTGGCCGACGCGGGCCTCGATCTCCGGCTTCTTGCCGGCGCCCTTGACGATCGTGGTGTTCTCCTTGTCGATCACGACCTTGCCGGCACGACCCAGCATCTTCACCGTGACGTTCTCGAGCTTCATGCCGAGATCTTCCGAGATCAGCTGACCGCCGGTCAGGATCGCGAGGTCTTCCAGCATGGCCTTGCGGCGGTCACCGAAGCCCGGCGCCTTGACGGCGGCGACCTTGAGGCCGCCACGCAGGCGGTTGACGACCAGGGTGGCCAGCGCCTCGCCCTCGACGTCCTCGGCGATGATGACGAGCGGCTTGCCCGACTGCACCACGGCTTCGAGCACCGGCAGCATGGCCTGCAGGCCGGAGAGCTTCTTCTCGTGCAGGAGGATGTAGGCGTCCTCGAGCTCGGCGGTCATCTTCTCGGGGTTGGTGACGAAGTAGGGCGACAGATAGCCGCGGTCGAACTTCATGCCCTCGACGATGTCGACTTCGGTGTCGAGCGACTTGTTTTCCTCGACGGTGATGACGCCCTCGTTGCCGACCTTCTGCATCGCCTGGGCGATCATCTTGCCGATGGCGGCATCGCCGTTGGCCGAGATGGTGCCGACCTGGGCGACCTCGGAGGAGGCGGCAACCGGTTTGGCGCGCTTCTCGATGTCCTTGACGACGGCGGTCACCGCGGTGTCGATGCCGCGCTTGAGGTCCATCGGATTCATGCCGGCGGCAACCGCCTTGGCGCCTTCGCGCACGATGGCCTGGGCCAGCACGGTCGCGGTGGTGGTGCCGTCGCCAGCGAGGTCGTTGGTCTTGGAGGCGACCTCACGCACCATCTGGGCGCCCATGTTCTCGAACTTGTCCTCGAGCTCGATCTCCTTGGCGACGGTGACGCCGTCCTTGGTGATGCGGGGCGCGCCGAACGACTTCTCGATGACGACGTTGCGGCCCTTCGGGCCGAGCGTCACCTTGACGGCGTTGGCGAGAATGTCGACGCCGCGCAGCATGCGATCGCGCGCGTCTCCGGAAAACTTGACGTCCTTGGCAGCCATGGTCTGCTATCCCTTCGTGTGTCGTGATGTGTCTTGTTTGAGGCTGTGCGGCGGAATGATGGATGCCCGGACCTCATGATCCGGGCATGGCATTCAGCGGCCGTTCAGGCGTCTGGCCTTAGGCCATCACGCCCATGATGTCCGACTCCTTCATGATCAGGAGATCTTCGTTGTCGATCTTGACCTCGGTGCCCGACCACTTGCCGAACAGCACGCGGTCGCCGACCTTGAGGTCGATCGGGATCAGCTTGCCAGCCTCGTCACGGCCGCCGGGGCCGACGGCGACGACTTCGCCCTGGGACGGCTTTTCCTTGGCGGTGTCGGGGATGATGATGCCGCCCTTGGTCTTTTCCTCGGCGTCGATACGTTTGACCACGACACGGTCATGCAGCGGACGAAATTTGGACTTAGCCATGACGTTTCCCTTTGGAGGCTCGCTTTTCCGAAAGCAGCGGAAGTGGGTGGGGGCGGCGCTCCCGTTCACCCTCAGCCCGAGGAGCGAACGGCGCGCTTAGCAATCGGTCTTTCCGAGTGCTAATAGTGCGCAGGGGATATGGCTTGGCTGCGATCCTGTCAAGCAAAGGTGGTTAAGCGATTGGTGAGGCGGATATAGGATGGTGTCTACGGAAACTCGATTCCGGCGCGGGCGTATATTAGGACGTCATTGCTACGGCTGCGGTTTTGCGCTTGGCTGCGGGAGGGATGCGGCCATGGTCTTGTTCGGGGGAATGCCATGATCAGTTCAGCTCACGCGCGCACGGTTGCCAATCTGGCGGCCGCCTCTTGCCTGGCGTTGCTGCTCGGCGCCTGCGGCGGCGGCATGAGCCTGCCGTCCTTCTCTTCGTCCCAGCCGGCGCCCGAGACCGAGCCCGGCGTCGCGCCGGAAATGCCGGCCTCGATCCGCGCCGACGAGATCGTCGGGCGCTGGGGCCTCGCCTCGTTCCAGAACCCGGCCGACCGCGCCCGCACCGAGGCGGCCGCGCGGGCCCAGTGCAAGAACCCCTACGTGATCGGCGCCGGTTCCTCCGGCGGCGTGATCATGCATCTCGCCGACCAGGCCACGCCGCAGGAACTGCGGCTGAAGGGCTCGCCGGGCGGCAAGAACTATATCGGCCCCTCCGGCCCGACGCCGGGCGAGCAGGACCGCGAGATCGTCTCCTTCGACGGCCGCGTCATGATCACCCGCTTCGTCGACAAGGACGCCGCCACCCGTTACGGCAACATGGTCTACGTCCGCTGCGCGCCGAGGGCGTAAGGATGATCTTTCCCTCTCCCCTTGCGGGAGAGGGTGGTTCGCCGCGCAGCGGCGAGACGGGTGAGGGGTATCTCTCCCCGAGTCCAACTCTCATTTGAGTTCGCGGAGACAGACCCGTCGTCCGGCGCCTTAGCCGAAGCTCCGCTTCGGCGTCCTTATGAACGGCGGCCGAAGGCCGCCTATGCCACCTTCTCCCACAAGGGGAGAAGGGAAGGCAGTCTCGCAATGACGGACCCCAAACAAAAAACGCCGGCTCGCGCCGGCGTTCTTGTTTGTCTCTCTGTCGCGTTCGCTTAGTCGAACAGCGCGTCGATGTCGTCTTGCGAGGCGTGGCCGACGTCGCCGGCGAGCTTCGGGCCGTTGAGCAGCTTTTCGTCCTCGCTGCGGCTGTCGACCGGGGCCGGCACGTGCGACTTGATCGCGTCGACGCCACCCCAGATGTCCATCATCGCATTGATGTGCTGCTCGATGAACTTCATCGTGGTCATGACCTTGCTGATGCGCTGGCCGGTCAGGTCCTGGAAGTTGCAGGCTTCGAAGATCGAGATGACGCGTTCCTGGATGTCGTCGGCAAGGCGCTTCTGCTGGTCGACCGAGTCGACCTTGCCGAGCGCGGATGCCGCCTGGTCGATCGACTCGGCGGCTTCGAGGATCTGCTGGGTCGCCTGTTCGGTACCGCCGACCACCGCGCCGAGCTCGCCGTTGACCTTGGCCATCTCGCCGCCGTCGAAGCTCTTGCCGTGCAGGGTCGCGATCTCGCGCTTGGTGCGGTCGATGGCGTCATGGATCAGGTCGAGCTCGACCTTGAGCTTCTCGCACTGCTCGATCTGGGCCCGATAGGTCTCGAGCATCGTGCGTGCGTCGGAAAGCTCCTGCGCCGTGGAGGCGTCGATCGCCGCCATGGCAGCGCTGCCGGTCAAGGGCGCCGCGCCCTTCGCCATCTGTGCGCGGATCGCGCGCAGCTCCGCCATAATCTCGCTATGCATCGGGCCTGCCTCTTCTGCTACGTCAAGAATTGGCATCTCGCCACCGGCGATATCCTCGACACGAAAACGCTTGCGGTGAACAGCCATCAGGAACTCCCCCCACCTCACTCACGCGTCTTTGTAGACAGAAGCGATTTAACACGAGGTTCACAGCAGGAACTCTTGTGCGGCCGCGCGCGACGGCATGCAAACGGGCGATTAACCATGAGGCTTCGCCCTTCATCGAAAATAAACGCTGATCGCCGAATTGCCGCGCCGATCGCGACGTGGTGAATCGAAACGCCCGATGCGTTTACCAAACGAAACGGAGTTTGCTCTTTATTGACCACGTCGAGGACGCGGACAGCCATCGCGTTCGGCGGCGAATGCAACTAGACGAAACAGTACAGAGTACGTCGATGTTCAAGAAAATGTCTGTCGCGCTGCTTGGCAGCGCTTGCGCCTTCATTGCCGGCGCCGATCGCGCCAGTGCTTTCGACAATACGGTGCCGAACGATCCGCCCGCGGTGCTCTACCAGCCGCATGTCCCGCCGGCACCGGTGCGCGTCGCCTCCAATGCCAACATGGGCGGAGGCTTCATCGAGTTCCTGTTCGGCGACGGGCCCGGCCGCGGTCCGGCCTATGCGCCGCAGCAGTCGATCTATCAGCAGCAGCCCGCCTACAACGATCCACGCCGCCTGCCGCCGATGGGCGAGCCGCAGATGCAGGGTGGATATCAGCAGGGCGCAAGCTACCAGCAGGAGGCGATCGATCCGCGGCAGCGTCCGTTCGATCCGAAATTCGAGAAACAACTTGTTGACTATAGCGGCAAGGAAAGTGCCGGCACGATCGTGGTCGATTCCAACAACAAGTTTCTCTATCTCGTCGAGGGCAACGGCCGGGCGATGCGCTACGGCATCGGCGTCGGACGCGAGGGCTTCACCTGGAGCGGCGTGAAGTCGATCACCGCCAAGCGCGAATGGCCGGATTGGACGCCGCCGGCGGAAATGCTCGCCCGCCGTCCCGATCTGCCGCGGCATATGGAAGGCGGCCCGGAAAACCCGCTCGGCGCGCGCGCGATGTATCTCGGCTCGACGCTCTACCGCATCCACGGCTCCAACGAGCCCTGGACCATCGGCACCAACGTCTCCTCCGGCTGCATCCGCATGCGCAACGAGGACGTCATCGACCTCTACGGCCGCGTCAATGTCGGCACCAAGGTCGTGGTGATGTGAGGGCCTGCGGCATCAATGATGCCGCAGTTGTGAGCAGTCGTGAAGGAGCGGCGGATTGGTGCGGTCATGCCCTGGTCCTATGTGGTGCGCATAGCTACTCAACAGGAGCAATGCGATGCGTACGATCTTGGCTTTGGGTGTTCTCGTCGCTCTGACCGCCTCGGCCAGTGCGGGGACCGTGCATCATCGGCGCCATGTCGCCCCTGCCGGCCAGACCTTCGCCCCTCAGCTCACGCCGCGCGCGGCTGAGGGCTTTGCCTATGTTCCTCGCCCGGTCCCGTACTCGTCCTCGACGCCGGACGAATACAGCAATCGCTATCCGTACTGGGGCGGCTGACCGCCGCACGAAACAAAACGGCCGCCCATTGGGCGGCCGTTCTGCGTTGCGGATCGGACTTGCTCAGGCGTAATCGCTGCCGCCGTCGTCATTGCCGAAATCGCTGTCGTCGGCCAGGTCCATATTGCCGCTATCGTTGTTGTCGTAATCCTGATCGTTGCCGTCGCGATCGTTCGACGCCTCGTCAAACAAGCCTTGGCGCGAATCCCGGTTCGATCCGATGTCGTTGAGGCCGGCATCGCGGGCGAGCGAGCTGCCGGACTGGTCGCCGCTCCAGGGATTGCCACCTGCACTGCCACCGCCTCCGCGTTCCTCGATGATCGTGGTGTCGCCAAAAGCCTGATGCGATCCGCCGCCCATCATGCCGCGGATGCTGGAGAGCAGCAGCGAGCCGCCGACCACGCCGGCCGCGGCCGCCGCTGCCGTGCCCAGGAACGAGCCGCCGCCACCGCCGACCGGCGGGGCGCCGTAGCCTTGGCCGTAACCCTGACCCTGTCCGTAGGCCTGACCATAAGGCGGCTGGCCGTAGCCCGGCTGGGCCTGCTGCATCGCCTGGCCGCTGTTCCAGACCGGCCGGGAGTCACGCGGCGGCACGTTCGGAACCGAGCCGCGCGACGGGCTCGAGCCGAACAGCGTGTCGCGCATGGTGTCGAGGAAGCCGCCGGACTGGGGCTGCTCGGGCGCATGGGCCGCTTCCAGCTCCTGGATGCGGTTATGCGCGCGCTTCAGCGCTTCGTCCTGCAACAGCGTGGTCTGCACCAGCGCATAGACTGCGCCCGGCGCCTTGCGTAGGCCGTCCGAAATCGCGGCGATCGCGTCGGGATCGCGCGGTGCATTTTCCAGTTTCGAAAGCCGGTCGAAAAGCTCGTCGACGAGCTGGCGTTCCTGCGGCGTCATGGTCTGTCTCCCTCGCGCGAAACAAGCGCAAGCGGGATGTAGGGTTCCGTTGTGGCCCCAACAGTGGCGGCCGGATTAAATTTCCGTATGCGACAGACTGCCTCGCGACCCCCGGCCTTCGCCGGTTTCATCCCAATGTCACGTGGCTGGCCGCCAGCAGCTGCGCGAAGGCGTCGCTGGCGAGATAGGCATGCTCGCGTTCCCTGACATCCGTCATCGGGTCGAGGCCGGCGAGGACCTCGTCGACGAAGCCGGGATGGCACATCACGAGACCGCCCTCGGGGAGACCGTCCAGGAACTGCCGCATCAATTCGCCGAAATCGGCCGCGCGCGTGAAATCATAGGCGCCGGCAAAGGCGGGATTGAACGCAAGACCGGCGCGCCCCGCACGGCGGCGGAATTGTGCGCTGAGGACATCGAGCACCATGGCCTTTGGTGACGCCAGCCGTTGCGCCAGCGGCAGGTCGCGTCCGCCCTGGCGCACCCACGCCTGTGGTGCTGCCTCGCTGACGGCATCGATGAAGCCGTCGCGCACCTGCGGAAACAGTTGCACGTGCTGGTGGCCGTCGACGAAGTCGGGCGCGCGGCCGAACGCTTCCGCGAAAGCGGCGAGTTGCGCTCTCACCTCGTTGCGGAAGAATTCGCGGTCGAGCCGTCGCAGAAATCCGGCGCGCAGCAGTTTTGGAAAGGCCATGAACATGTCGCCGTCGAGTGGACGGAAATGCATGGTGAGGGGACGGAACGGCGCCGACAGCGTCACGTGCAATCCGATCGCGCAGCGCGGGCTGGTCTTCGCCGCAGCCTGGAGCGCATCGACCTCGCCACGCTCGATCGCGGGGCCCACCATCATCACCGAGGTCGCGTTGAGGCGGCCGCGCTCGATCAGGTCGCGGATGGCGCGATTGACACCCGGGCTGATGCCGTAATCGTCGGCGCAGAGCCAGATCGGTCGCGGCGCTGCCGCCGCGCTCATTCGGCTGCGGTCCTGCTGGATGCGTCCTGGCTTGAAGCATCTTGGCTTGAAGCGTCCTGGGCCTTGTCGGCCTCGAAATGCTTTTCGCTATGCTCGGCGACGAAGTAGATCGGACGCGCCTTCAGCTCCGAGAGGATCTTGCCGATATATTCGCCGACGATGCCGATCATGATGAGCTGCACGCCGCCGATCGTCATCAGGCCGATCACCAGCGAGGGATAGCCGGGCACCTGCTTGCCGGTGGTCCAGACCTCCCAGAGGATCGAGAGGCCGAACAGGAAGGCACCGCCGGCGAGGATGACGCCGAGCAGGCTGGCGAAGCGCAGCGGCGCGACCGAGAACGAGGTCACGCCTTCGATCGACAGGCCGAGCAGCCGCGCGGCGCTGAAGGTCGTCACGCCATGGACACGCGGCGCGGGCTCGTAGTCGACGCGGATCTGGCGGAAGCCGATCCAGCTTGCGAGACCCTTGAAGAAGCGGTTGCGCTCCGGCAGCTGCCGCAGTGCCGCGACCGCGCGCGGCGACAGCAGGCGGAAGTCGCCGGCGTCCTCCGGGATCTTCTGGCGTGCGCCCCAATTGATCAGCGCGTAGAAGCCGCGGCCGGCGACGCGGCGCAGGAAGGGCTCGTTATCGCGATGCGCCTTGGCGGTATAGACGACGTCATAGCCGTCCTCGATCCAGTGCCGTACCAGCTGCTCGACCAGCGCCGGCGGGTGCTGGCCGTCGCCATCCATGAACATCACGGCGCCAAGGCGCGCGTGGTCGAGGCCGGCCATCAGCGCCGCCTCCTTGCCGAAATTGCGCGACAGCGAGACCACCTGGACATCGATCGTGTCGGCCGGCAGCGAACGCGCGATCGACAGCGTCGCATCCGCGCTGCCGTCGTCGACGTAAACGACCTCGCAGGCGAGGCGGTAGCGTTGCCGCAAGGTCTTGGCGATATCGCAGATGCGCTGGTGCAGGACGGCGAGGCCGGCCGCCTCGTTATAGACGGGGACGACAATCGACAGCCCCTTCGCGGCGGCACTCGCTGCGGTGGTGGTCAGGGCGGAAACGTCAGAGCCCAGCATCATCGATCAAGGTTCCAGAGGCGTCGAAATCATCTCAACAGCATATGATAGCTGCCGCTTGCTGTCGCTACGCTGAACGGAGCTGTCCGGCAAACTTTGGGCTCACCGCCGCAGGAACGCTTCGAGCTTGGCAAACAGCGGGTTCTCCCGGTCGAACACGTAGTCGAGCGAGACCACCGAGACGGTCTCGGCGCCATGTTCGCGCAGGAAGCTCGCGAGCGCATAAAGCTGCCCTGGTGGGCAGTGCAGCGTGAGCATGCCTGACGAGGTCGGTCCGCCGAATGGAGCCTCGACGCCGAAGCGGCTGTGGGCCTCGGTGAGCAGGGTGGCGTCGCATTGCCGGAAGCGGGTCCGGACCTCGCGGTATTTGTTGGCCCGGGCCCGGGCCGCGATGTGGTCGAGGATGACGCGGGCGGTCTCGCGGGCCTGCGGCGACCAGTCGGCCTCCTTCGAGGCGACCAGATTGGCCTGGCTGCGCAGGATCACGCCGTCGTCGAGCACCCGCAGGCCATTGGCGGCAAGCGTCGCACCGGTCGTGGTGATGTCGACGATCAGCTCGGCGCTGCCGGCCGCCGGCGCGCCCTCGGTCGCGCCTGCGCTCTCGACGATGCGGTAGTCGGTGATGCCGTGGCTCTGGAAGAAGCTGCGGGTGAGGTTGACGAACTTGGTCGCGACCCGCATCCGCATGTGATGCTGCTCGCGGAAGCCGGTGGTGACGTCGTCGAGATCCGCCATGGTGCGGACGTCGATCCAGGCCTGCGGCACCGCGACCACGACGTCGGCATAGCCGAAGCCGAGCCCGTCGATCAGCGACACGTGCTTGTCGGCGTCGGCGATATTCTCGCGCACCAAATCTTCGCCGGTGACGCCGAGATGCGCGAAGCCGCGGGCGAGCTGCGATGCGATCTCGCTGGCCGAGAGATAGGCGACCTCGACATTGTCCAGGCCCGCAAGCGTGCCGCGATAGTCGCGGGCGCCGCCGGCCTTCGACAGCTTCAGCCCGGCACGGGCGAAGAAGGCCTCGGTGTTTTCCTGCAGGCGACCCTTGGAGGGAACGGCCAGAACGAATGGCGCGCTCATGACTTAAGCTCCCACCTTGCGGCCGATCCTGGTCAGCGCGTCCACCCAGACCGAGAAGCCGACGGCCGGAATCGGCGCCGGCGATCCGAGCTGGGTCATCAGTCCATCGTAGCGGCCACCGGCAACCAGCGGCTCGGCGCCGTTGCCTGTGTGGTGCAGTTCGAATTCGAAGCCGGTGTAGTAGTCGAGGCCACGCCCGAACGCGGTCGAGAAGCGTGTGGTCTTCACGTCGATACCGCGCGCCGCCATGAAGCCGATCCGGCTCTCGAACTGGTCGATGGCGCCGGCAAGGTCGAGCTTTGCATCGGCGGTCAGCGCGCGCAGCTCGGCAATAGCATCGTCCGGATTGCCCGAGATCGACAGGAAGCGCTTCAGCACGGTGATCGCCTCGCGCGGCAGCGCGCCACCCTTCAGCGTCGACTGCTCGAGGAAGCGGTCTGCGATCTCGGCCGTGGTGCGGCCACCGACATTGGTGGTGCCGGCGATCGACATCAGATCGGTGACGAAGGCCAGCGCCGCCTTGCGGTCGGACCCCGCGAGCGCAGCCAGCACGCCCTCATATTCGCTGCGCGTGGTTGCGGTCGTGCGGGCCAGCCCTTCGAGATCCTGCTCCAGGCTGATCTTGCGGTGGAAGTCCTTGACCAGGCGGCGACGCCAGACCGGATAGAGGTCGAGCGCGTCGAGCAATGCGTTGAACAGCGCCACGTCGCCGGTGCGGATCTCGACGTCGCGCACGCCGAAAGCGGCGGTCGCCTCCAGCGCCAGCGCCAGCGTCTCGGCATCCGCGGCCGCACGATCCTGGCGGCCGAACGACTCGATCCCGGCCTGGAGGAATTCGCTGGCCTGTCCGCTGCGGTAGCGGAACACGGGGCCCAGATAGCTGAACCCCGCCGGCTGGCCGGCACGGCTGGAGGCGAGATAGTCGCGCGCCACGGGGATCGTCAGGTCGGGGCGCAGGCAGAGCTCTTCGCCGGACAGGTCCGTCGTCAGGTAGAGGCTTTTTCGGATGTCCTCGCCGGACAGGTCGAGGAACGGCTCGGCCGGTTGCAGGATGGCCGGCTCGGCCCTGACGTAGCCGGCCTGCGCAAACGACAACAGCAGCGTATCCGCCCAGGCGGCGGAGCCGGCAGCATTTGAGGTGGCAGTCGCGGTCATAACAGGGGTCCATCGTCCCGGCGGAACCGGGAGGCCAAAGGGTGCCAACGGGGAGGCACAGGAATTTGCGCAGCCCTTAGCATGGCCGGAAAGCGGTTTCGACCTCCAAAGGATCAATCGCTTAACGACTTCGGAGCCGTCCGGACGATCCCGCCTGGATTTGCCGCCTTGCCCGCTCTAGGTAACTAAATACCTAATTCCCGATTTCCGGGTTGGCGGCGGCGGCCGGTGCGCCGCGACGCTGTTTCGCGCTCATTCAACCCGGCCAGTGGCGTCTCCGCACCCGTCCGGCTTCGATACGTCGGCCGGGGCCAGTGCTGCGGTGTCGGATGCGGCGTCGTCGGCGAGCTGCTCCGCCAGATTGAGAATTCTCTGCCGCTTGCGCGCGTCCGTGATGCTGAGAAACGCTTTGATCAGGCGCAATTCCTGGCGTCGCTCGCCTTCGTCGTCCATGGCCACTCGTTCCTGCGCGACGGCCGGCTGAATCGCGCCGGCGTCATCGACATCGTTGGATGCAGTGCATCAAGGTCGCGGCGACGATCGTGGACCCGACGATCGTGTCGATGGTCAGCCGTGATGCCGATCGCGAAAATCGTCCGACGCACGCGCCCCATGAACCTGCAGCGTCATTGTGAGTCACAATGAGAGATTGAGCACACTTGGCAAGTTGTCACATACTCAATTTGGGTATGCGGGACGATACGCTCGTTGCTGCCTTCGTTTACAAGATGAATATTGGTTTCCGATTCATGCGCAATGCTTCTGATATCATCCGGACGGTCTCGCGACATACGCTGGCCTATATGCTGTTCTCGATCAGCGAGATGTTCCGGAACTACGACGAATTCGATCCGATGGACCTTTTGATCGTTCACGCGATTCTCAATGCGAACGTTATCAATGTGATGAACGATCCGTCGCTGGACGAGAAGTTCTCCAGCATTCACACTGTCGAACCGGATACGATCAAGCAGGGCGTGTCCCGCGCGGCACTCTCGCGCTTCCTCAGCCTGCCGCTGGAGACGGTTCGCCGTCGTGTGTCGGGATTGAAGAGGCGGAAGATTCTCGCCGAGACCAAAGCCGGGCTGATCGTGACCGAGCAGAACGCATTCAAGTTTGGCAACAATCACGAGCTACAGAAGACCAACATGCTGCTGCTGACGAAACTGCTCCGCGATCTCAAGCGCGCCGGCATCAACGGACCGGACGATCTGAGTGGCGCCAAGGTCGTCGCGGCGACGAAGAAGGCGAGGTAGGCGGCAGGACATGGATCAAAGCCGTCTCAACATTGCTCGCGACGGAGCTCAAAAAGGCTCTGCGGAGTGCTTGTTGTCGTTCCAGGGTCTCAAGCCGTCATCGGCGCTCGAGCTCCAGTCGTATGACATCGATCATTTCGGCGACAGTGAGAGATATGCCGGTGCGTCCAGCATGCCGTTGTCTGCCGGGTCGACCGCGATCATGCGCGCGCGGCTCAGTCTGCCGACGCTGAGCCTGTCGCTGGTGAAGACCTTCCCGCGGATCATTCGCGGTTATCAGCTGGCGCATGCTGCCGCCGTGGTGGTGCCGATGGATCACGTGGCCTCGACCCGCATCAATGGGCAGGCAATCGGCAGTTCGATCGTCATTCTGAAGGGCGCGTCCGATTGCCTGGTATATGAGCCGGTCGGACGTCTGATCGGTGTCGTCTACTTCACGCCGCCCGCGTGCGAGCTCTGGTCTCGGCTGGATGGCTATCATTTGCTGAGCCCGACACCGGACGTCCTCGCCTCCCTGCAATGCCTGATCTCCACGACGCTCGAAACCGCCGCCAATGATCCGGACTTCCTGAGCCAGCCGACGTCGCGAGCGGCCGTCGAACAATCCCTGCTCGGCGCGATCGACGGTGCGGTCCGGACCAGCGTGGACAGCAGGTCCGTGCACGCCACGACGGAGAGCTATCTGCGGATCGTCGCCGACATGGAGAAATTGATCCGGCACGACCTGACGGTCTGGCTCAAGACGACCGAAATGGCCGAGCGGGTCGGCGTGTCGGTTCGGACCCTCCAGAGTGCGACGCAGGCCATCTGCGGCATGAGCCCGCACCGCTATAGCCGGGTCCTGCGTCTCTGGTCGGTGCGCCTGCAACTGCGGACCGGACCGGGACGGCGCAGCGTGAAGGCCTGCGCCATTGCCCATGGGTTCTGGCATTTGAGCGAGTTCGCGGCGAGCTACAGGGCGGCGTTCGGCGAGTTGCCGTCCGAGACCCTGCATCGATCCGTGCGGGAGCACAGCTAGCGGAGATCGCGACCTAGTCGCGCGCGCCGCTCCAATCGCCCAGCACCGCCTGCACCAGCGCCAGCGCCGCCACTGCGGCCGTGTCGGCCCGCAGGATCCGCGGGCCGAGCGCCAGCCGCAGGATGCTGGGCTGGCGCAGCAGCAGGGCCCGCTCTTCTTCGGCGAAGCCGCCCTCGGGACCGATCAGGATGTCGATACCGTGCCCGGATGCGCGCGCCTGCTGCAGGCCCTGGATGGGATTCGCGACCTCGGCCGCCTCGTCGCAGAACACCAGCAGGCGGTCGGCGGGGCGCTGGCTGAGGTAGCGCTCGAGCGGCGCGGGTTCGGCCACGATGGCGAGGCTCAGGATGCCGCATTGCTCGGCCGCCTCGATGACATTGGCGCGCATCCGCTCGATGTTGACGCGGGAGGCCTGGGTGAACCGGGTCTGGACCGGTTGCAGGATGGCGGCGCCCATCTCCACGGCCTTCTGGACCGTGTAATCGAGCCGGGCATGCTTGAGCGGGGCGAAGACGTAAGCGAGGTCGGGCAGCCGATCCTGGGGGCGGACCTGCTGGAGGATGACGAGGTTGTCGGGCCGCTTGCGGCCTTCGATCGCGGCCTGCCATTCGCCGTCGCGGCCGTTGAACGCCAGAACCTCGGCCCCGGCGGCAAGCCGCAGCACATTACCCAGGTAGTTGCTCTGGTCACGGTCGAGCGGAACCCTGGCATCCTGGGCCAGGGTGGGCTCGACGAACAGGCGGGGGGCGCGAAAATCGTGGGAGGGCATTGATCAAAAGTCCAATTTGCCCCCGTTCTTAACCGAAAGCAGCCGTTTCAGGGGTAAATATTGCCGAATCGGTGCGTCGGCGCGCCGCGCTCCTGCCCTATTCGACGGGTTGTTAAGCGGCGGCGGGAATCGTAAAATTGCGAACACGCTGGTTGCGCTTCAATTGGGAAGGCGCCGAGCCCCGTAAGCTCCTGCCGGAGAGACTATCTTGATGATCCGTCGTTTGATGGTTCCGATCGCTGCCGCCATGCTCGCCATGGGGACTGCTGGCGCCTATGCCCAGGGATTCCCGGCGCCGCTGCCGGGCCAGTCCGCGCCCGATTCCGCGTTTCCGCCCGTGAACGGTTCGGCACCGGTCGCCTCCGTCGGCACTGCGCCGCAAGCATCCTTCCCCACGAACGGTGCCGCCCCCATCGGTGGTGCCGGCGGCGCTTTCAGCGCGGCGCCGCCGACGCAGGGCGGTCCCGGCGAGGACTGCATGAAGGCGTTCATGCCGCTCCGCGAAGAGGCCGAGAAGCGCGGCAAGCTGATCCAGGCCGCGAGCAACCGTCATGCTCCGCCGGACGAAGCCTGCAAACTGATCCGCAGTTTCAGCCAGGCTGAGACCAAGATGATGAAATACATCGAGGTTCACGCCGCCAAATGCGGAATCCCGCCGAACGTCGGCGAGCAGATGAAGGCCGGGCACAAGAACACCGAGGCCATGGCGACGAAGGTCTGCAACGTCGCGCAGCAGATGGCGAACCAGCCGCGCGGTCCGGCCGGTCCGTCGCTGAGTGAGGTGGTGGGTTCGGGCTCGGCGCCGGAAGCCAATGCCGGCAAGAAGGGCGGCAGCACTTTCGATACGCTCAACGGCAACGTCCTCACCCGATGAGCGACACATCCGCCCGCGTTGCCGATTCCACCGGCAACTGGGTCGATACGCTCGCGCCGGAATGGGCGCGGCCGTATCTGCGATTGTCGCGTTACGATCGTCCGATCGGCTCCTGGCTTCTCTTGATGCCATGCTGGTGGTCGGCGGCGCTCGCCGCCGGCATGGCGCATGACGTCCGCCGCTTGCCGCTCACCATCGTCCTGTTCTTGATCGGCGCCTTCGTGATGCGCGGGGCAGGCTGCGCCTGGAACGACATCACTGACCGCGACCTCGACGCCAAGGTCGAGCGCACCCGCTCGCGGCCGTTGCCGTCGGGGCGCATCACCGTGAAGCAGGCGCTGGCCTTTCTGGTCGCGCAGGCGCTGGTCGGCCTCGTTGTGCTGCTGCAGTTCAACCGTTTTGCGGTCGCGACCGGCATCGCCTCGCTCGTGGTCGTCGCGATCTATCCCTTCATGAAGCGTGTCACCTGGTGGCCGCAGGTCTTCCTTGGGCTCGCCTTCTCATGGGGCGCGCTGATGGGCTTTGCCGTCACCTTCGGACGCATCGACGTCACCGCGCTGGTGCTCTATGCCGGGTCGATCGCCTGGGTGATCGGCTATGACACCATCTATGCGCATCAGGACGCCGAGGACGATGCGCTGATCGGCATCAAGTCCACCGCGCGCCTGTTCGGCGCACATACACACCAGGCGCTGATCCTGTTCTACGGGCTGTCGGTGATGCTGATCGGTGTCGCGTTGGCGTCTGGCGATGCGCGCTGGCCGGCCTGGCTCGGGCTTGCCGCCTTCGCCGTGCATCTGGCGTCGCAGATCATGCGGCTCCGGATCGACGACCCGGACTTGTGCAAGCGTCTGTTCTACTCGAACAAATATGCGGGCTTGTTGCTGTTTGCGGGACTGCTGGCCGACGCGGTGATGCGGGCCGCGTAGCTCCCGTAGGGTGGGCAAAGGCGCACTCGCGCCGTGCCCACGATCTCTCAATGATTGATAGAAGACGTGGGCACGCTTTCGCTTTGCCCACCCGACGGCCGTGCCCGTCGCTTAGTTCCTTGCGATGATCTCGCGTTCTGCGCGATGGATCGGCAGCTCGCGCGTCATGGCGGTGCGACGGCGCATCAGGAATTTCGGACGGCGGTCGCGGATCGCGTTGCGGCGGCGGCGACGCGGTGCGGGCTTGCTGGCACCTTCGTTGAGCTGCGGCAGCGCGAAGATCTCGCTCCAGATCGCCCAGGCCTCGGCGAGATCGTCGCCATCGGCGCTGACCAGCAGCGGAACGGAGAGTGAGGGATCGCGATGCACCAGGACGAGGGTCTGTGCCTCGTCATTGCCGCGCAGTGCGACGCCGGTGAAGTCGCTGACGCGCACGTTGATGGCCATCTGCATGCCGCGGACGGCACGGCGCAGCACGACACGCTCGCGATGAAGCTCGATTTGCCTGGTGTAGCCGTCGGCGCGCGGATCATGCGCATCGAAACGGACCGGAAGGGAAAGAGGGTCGAGCCGCAGATTGCGGCTCGACCCTGCGGGAGCGGCCCCGCTTATTGCTGTTTGACGCCTCACGGCTTTCGTTCTCCCCGCCAGGATTATGTTCCCGGTCGATGCGAGGACCTTAGCGCGGGGCTTTCCGAAACCGCTTAAAAAGGCTGGTTAATCCAGCGTCACCGCCCGCCATGATTGACAAGACCTTGGCGCGGATGATTGACGAGACGTTGCGCGGAAGCCGCGAATCTGAGCCATTTGCGGGCTGATAATGCTTGAAGTTCGCACCATTTGGGCACATCTGGTGTTCAGGGCCTAAGATCGCCCCGAAACCTCCCGCGCCCCAACAGGATTTCGTTTGTGAACCCTTCACCAAGCTCGACGCTTTCGCCTAAAGCCAATCGCGACCTGTTTGATCAGTCCGCGCTGTCAGAACTCGCTCAGCGTCTGGTCGAGGCGGCGAAGCGCGCCGGCGCCGATGCGGCCGATGCGGTCGCGGTGCGCGGCATCTCGCAAGGCGTCGAGGTGCGGGACGGCCGCGTCGAGGAATCCGAGCGGTCCGAGGGTGACGATGTCGGCCTGCGCGTGCTGGTCGGCCAGCGCCAGGCCGTGGTCTCCACCAATGACGCGAGCGGCGATGCCGTGACCAAGCTTGCCGAGCGCGCGGTCGCGATGGCCAGGGTCGCTCCGTCAGACAAATATGTTGGCCTCGCCGATCCCGCACTGCTCGCGCGCGATTTCCCCGATCTCGATCTGCTCGATCCCGATGTGCCTGCGACCGCCGAGCTCGAGCGCCGCGCGCTCGAAGCCGAAGCTGCGGCGCTTGCCGTCAAGGGCGTGTCGAAATCCGGCGGTGCCTCGGCCTCCGCCGGCATGGGCGGCATGGTGCTCGTCACCTCGACCGGCTTCCACGGTTCATACCTCCGCTCCAGCCAGGGCATCTCGGCGACCGCGATCGTCGGCGAAGGCACCAGCATGGAGCGCGATTACGACTTCACCTCGGCGCCGCACGGTGCCGATCTGCTGTCGCCCGAAGTGGTCGGCCGCTCCGCCGGCGAGCGCACCGTGGCACGCTACAATCCGCGCAAGGTCGAGACCTGCAAGGTGCCGGTCGTGTTCGACCCGCGCGTCGCGGGCTCGCTGGTCGGCCATGTCGTCGGCGCCATCAACGGCGCCTCGATCGCGCGCAAGACCAGCTTCCTCAAGGACAAGCTCGGGCAGCAGCTGTTTGCCAAGAACATCCGCATCATCGACGATCCCCTGCGCAAGCGCGGCCTGCGCTCGCAGACCTTCGACGCCGAGGGCGTCGCGGTGAAGAAGATCGCGTTGATCGACGAGGGCGTGCTGACGACCTGGCTGCTCGATTGCGCCACCGCGCGCGAGCTTGGCCTCACCACCACCGGCCACGCCCATCGCGGCGTCTCGTCCTCGCCGTCGCCGGGGCCGTACAATCTGCATCTCGAACCGGGCACACCGACCCCGGCCGAGCTGATCGCCGACATCAAGCAGGGCTTCTACGTCACCGACCTGATCGGCTCCGGCGTCAACGGTGTCACCGGCGATTACAGCCGCGGCGCCTCCGGTTTCTGGATCGAAAACGGCGAACTCACCTATCCCGTGAGCGAGGTGACGATCGCGGGCCATCTGTTCGAGATCTTCAAGTCGATGCAGCCGGCCAACAATCTCGAGTTTCGCTACGGCATCAATGCGCCGACGGTGCGTATCGAAGGACTGACGCTTGGCGGACGCTGACAGTCTCGACGCAAACGTTCTGACGCACGATGCGGCGCTCCTGAAAGATGCGGTGCGCGACGCGGGCGCGCTCGCGCAGTCGATGTTCCGAACCGAGCTGAAGAAATGGACCAAGGGCGCGTCCTCCCCGGTCTCGGAAGCCGACATCGCCGTCAACGATCTGCTCGAAGCGCGCCTGCGCGGCGCCACGCCGGACTATGGCTGGCTGTCGGAGGAGAGCGCCGACGATGCCACGCGGCTATCGCGGCGGCTGACCTGGGTGGTCGATCCCATTGACGGCACCCGCAATTATCTCAACGGCCATGACGAATGGTGCGTCAGCGTCGCGCTGGTCGAGGAGGCCTCGCCGGTGCTGGCCGCCGTGTTCGCGCCTGTCAGCAACGAGTTCTTCTTCGCCGTCCGCGGCCAGGGCACGATTCTCAATGGCAAGCCGGTCCGGGCGACAGGCGGGACCGCGCTCGACTTCGCCCGGGTCGCCGGCCCGAAGCCGATGGTCGAGCGACTCACGACAGGCGGCGACATCAAGCTGCATCCGCGAATCGGTTCGCTGGCACTCCGGCTCTGCCGGGTCGCCAACGGCACCCTGGATGCGGCTTTTGCGGGGGGCAACAGCCATGATTGGGACCTTGCGGCGGCCGATTTGATCGTGCAGGAAGCGGATGGTAGGATGAGCGACCTCTCCGGAGATCCCATCCTCTATAATCGTCGGGAAGTGACGCACGGGGTGCTGGTGGCAGCGGGACGCGATCGTCATGCGAGCATTGTCGCGCATTTTCGAAACCGTCCCCTGGCCTGAGCGCGTCCGTTTTGCTTTTCGAACACTGCTTTGCCGGGCAGCCCGTTAGGAGAACCCATGTCTGATAGTGCCCCGCAACAACTGCTCCATCTCGTCATTGGCGGTGAGCTGCTCGATCTCGAGCACAACACTTTCAAGAACCTCGACGACGTCGAGATCGTCGGCCTCTATCCGAACTACGCGGCCGCCCACGTCGCCTGGCGCGCCAAGGCGCAGAGCACGGTCGACAACGCGCAGATGCGCTACTTCATCGTTCATCTCCACCGGTTGCTCGACCCGAATCAAGAAACGAAGGCGCGTTGAAAAAACTGCTTCGCAATACGCTGCGAAGCAGCTGGTTTCAGCGTGCCGTCGGGGTCCTGGCGGCCGAATATCTGCGTCTGGTCTGGCGGACCAACAAATTCACGTTCGATCCGCCCGATGTCTATGACATCGTCGAGCCGCAGATTCCGGCGATCTTCGCGTTCTGGCATGGCCAGCATTTCCTCACCCCGTTCATCAAGACCAAGGAGTCCTACCGGGCCAAGGTCCTGATCTCCCGGCATCGCGACGGCGAGTTCAATGCGATCGCCGTCGAGCGGCTCGGCATCGGCCTTATCCGCGGTTCCGGGGATCATGGCGGCGCTTTCCACCGGAAAGGCGGCGTCGGCGCCTTCAGGGAAATGGTGTACACGCTCCAGGACGGTTGTAATGTCGCGCTGACCGCCGATGTCCCCAAGCGCTCGCGCGTGGCTGGCCTCGGCATCATCATGCTGGCACGGGAATCGGGGCGGCCGATCATGCCTTTCGCAATGGCGACCAGCCGCTTCATCCGGCTCAAGAACTGGGACCGCACCACCATCAACCTGCCGTTCGGGCGGGGCGCGCTGGTCGGCATCAAGGAGATCCACGTGCCGCCGGATGCCGATGCCGCCACCATGGAAGCGCTGCGGCAGGAGTTGGAAGACACGCTGAACGAAGCGACCCGCCGCGCCTATGCGCAACTCGGCCGCCCGGGACCTGCAGATGGCTAATTCGCTGCCTTATGCCCTGCCGATGACGCTGCGGATGTATCGGCGCCTGGCGACCAGCCTGGTGCCGCTCGCGCCTGCGCTGATCAAGCGGCGGCTGAAGCAGGGCAAGGAAGATCCCGCGCGCGTCGGCGAGCGGCGGGGGCTCAGCCGGGATGTGCGCCCGCACGGCCCGCTGGTCTGGATCCACGGCGCCAGCGTCGGCGAGGTGCTGGCCGCAGCCGCGCTGATCGAGCGCCTGCGCGACCTCAATCTGCGCATCCTGCTCACCTCCGGCACGGTCACCTCGGCGGCCGTGGTGGCCAAACGTTTTCCGCCCGACGTCATCCATCAATACGTGCCGTATGATTCCCCGCGCTACGTGGCGCGCTTCCTCGATCATTGGAAGCCGTCGCTGGCGCTGTTCATCGAATCCGACCTGTGGCCGAACCTGATTCTGGCGGGCGCCGCGCGCCGGGTGCCGATGGTGCTGATCAACGGGCGGATGTCGCCGCGCTCCTTCCCGCGCTGGCGGCGGATGTACGGCACCATCTCGGCGCTGCTGTCGCGCTTCGACATCTGCCTGGCGCAGTCGAGGACCGATGCCGAACGTTTCTCCGCGCTCGGCAGCCGCGACGTCGTCACCACGGGCAATCTCAAGCTCGACGTGCCGGCGCCGCCGGCCGATCCGGCAAAACTCGAACGGCTGATGGCAATGACGCGCGGGCGCCCGATCATCGTCGCGGCCTCGACCCATCCGGGCGAGGACGAGATGCTGGTATCAGCGCATCGCGGCCTCGTCGGCATCTTCCCGCAGCTCCTGACCGTGATCGTGCCGCGGCATCCCGATCGCGGCTCGTCGATCTCGGGCATGGTCACGGCGTCCGGCCTGAAGCCGGCACTGCGCTCGCGCGACGAGCCGCCGGCGGCGACCACCGATATCTATATCGCCGACACCATGGGCGAGCTCGGCCTGTTCTACCGCCTGTCGCCCATCGTGTTCATGGGCGGCTCGCTGATCCGCCATGGCGGCCAGAATCCGATCGAGGCGATCAAGCTAGGGGCGGCCATCGTCCATGGTCCGAACGTCTTCAATTTCGCCGACGTCTATGCGGCACTCGACCAAAGCGGCGGGGCACGCCAGGCCGACACGCAGGAGGCGCTGGTCAAGCAGCTCGGCCTGTTGCTGGCCGAGCCGACCGTGCGCGACAAGATGCATCGCGCGGGCGCTGACGTGGTCGAGGAGCTCGGCGGCGCGCTCGATCGCACCATGACGGCACTCGAGCCGTATCTGATGCAGTTGCGGATCGAGATGGGAGCCGCCAATGCGTGAGCCGGCCTTCTGGTACCGGCCGCGTTCCCCCAAGTCGCATCTGCTGAGCCCATTGGGCGCGCTCTATGGCGCCATCACCGCGCGCCGCATGGCGCGCAAGGGATTTGACGCCGGCATCCCCGTGCTCTGCGTCGGCAACTACCATGTCGGCGGCGCCGGCAAGACGCCGACCGTATTGGCGCTGACGAAGCTCCTGCGCGAGCTCGGCGAGACACCGGTGGTGCTCAGCCGCGGCTATGGCGGACGCCTGCACGGCCCGGTGATGGTCGATCGCGAACGTCACACCGCCGCCGATATCGGCGACGAGCCGCTGATGATGGTGCGCGACGCGCCGGTTGCGGTCGCGCGCGACCGCCTCGACGGGGTCGCGCTGGCGAAGTCGCAGGGCGCCACCGTGATCCTGATGGACGACGGTTTCCAGAACCCGCTGCTGTTGAAGGACGCCTCGCTGATCGTGATCGACAGCGAGCGCGGCCTCGGCAACGGCAAGGTGTTTCCCGCAGGTCCGTTGCGCGCGCCGCTGAGGGCGCAGCTCTCGCGCACCGATGCGCTGGTCGTGATCGGCGACGGCCATGCCGCTGACGGCGTTGCCGCGGAGATTTCCGCGCGCGGCAAGCCGGTGTTGCGGGCGCGCCTCAAACCGGATGCGGCAGCCATCGCACAGCTCTTCGGCAAGCAGGTGTTTGCGTTTGCCGGCATCGGCGATCCCGAACGCTTTTTCCGCACGTTGCGCGGTTGCGGTATCGAGGTCGCCCGCACGCGTCCCTTCGCCGATCACCACATGTTTTCGCAAGACGAGCTCGCCGCACTCGCCGCCGACACAAAGCGCGAGCAGCTCATCCTGGTGACGACGGAAAAGGATGTTTCACGCCTGCACGGCACCGAGGGCGTGCCGGACGGCATCGTGCCGTTCGCGGTCAAGCTCGAGTTCGACGATCCAGCCAGGCTCAAGCAGCTGATCAGCGATCATCTCTACAAGGCCCGCGAGCGCCGCTTCAGCAGGCGTTGATCCAGCCTCACGCCGCGATCTCGTAGGGTGGGCAAAGGCGCTCTTGCGCCGAGCCCACGATCTGTCGCGTCCGGACACAGGTGGTGGGCACGCTTCCGCTTTGCCCACCCTACGGCTCCGCTGACTTGGCTTGAGAACAGAATTGCCGATCAGGAACGTTGGGCACCAAAAACCTTTCGCACATGATCCGAACTAGAGAACCGAATTGCCCGCCGGCCCGCCTAAGCTTGCAAAAACACCACGGGGCTGGCGATGAACAACGTCCGGACAGGTTTCCTCGACTCCATCGGCAACACGCCATTGATCCGGCTGCGTGGACCGTCAGAGGCCACGGGCTGCGAGATCTACGGCAAGGCCGAGTTTCTCAACCCCGGCGGTTCGATCAAGGATCGCGCGGCGCTTGCCATGATCGACGATGCCGAACGGCGCGGCAAGCTCAAGCCCGGCGGCGTCATCGTCGAAGGCACCGCCGGCAATGTCGGCATCGGCATCGCGCTGGTGGCGAATGCGCGCGGCTATCGCAGCGTCATCGTGATGCCCGACACGCAGAGCCAGGAGAAGAAGGACATGCTGCGGCTGTGCGGCGCCGATTTGCGCCTGGTGCCCGCCGTGTCCTCTTCCCATCCCGGTCATTACGCGCGCTATTCCGGTCAGCTCGCCGAGGAGCTCGGCGCCTTCTGGGCCAATCAGTTCGACAACGTCGCCAATCGCGAGGGCCATTATCGCACGACCGGTCCGGAGATCTGGGCGCAGACCGACGGAAAAATCGACGGCTTCACCTGTGCGGTCGGCAGCGGCGGCACGCTCGGCGGGATCGCGCGGGCGCTCAAGGAGAGAAATCCCGCCGTCAAGATCGCGCTCAGCGATCCCATGGGCGCCGCGCTCTACAACTGGTTCACCACGGGCGAGCTGACGAGCGAAGGCGACTCCGTCATGGAAGGCATCGGGCAAATCCGTGTGACCCGGAATCTGGAAGGCACGCCGATCGACACGGCCTATCAGATCACGGACGCGGAAGCCTTGCCCGTCCTGTTCGACCTGATCGAACACGAAGGACTGGTGCTGGGCGGCTCGAGCGCGATCAACGTCGTCGGCGCCATGCGGCTCGCACGCGACCTTGGTCCAGGCAAGACCATCGTGACCATCCTGGCGGACGGCGGGCAGCGCTATCAGTCAAAACTGTTCAACCCGGAATTTCTGCGCGGGAAGGGACTGCCTGTGCCACGGTGGCTGCAGTAGCTGATCCCGTAGGGTGGGCAAAGGTGCTCTTGCGCCGTGCCCACGATCTGTCGCGTCCGGAGACAGGTGGTGGGCATGCTTGCGCTTTGCCCACCCTACGGTACCGCGCCATTCAGGCGGCGTTCATCGCAATCCTCTATCGATTTCGGACGATCTCGGAGACTGCGATGAAACTGCCTCTCGCGGCGCTGGCCGCCAGCCTTGTGTGTCTGATTGTTGCGCCGGTGTTTGCACAGACGACGCCGGCGCCCGCTGCTCCAACCGCCACGGTGCCGGTTCCCGCGACCAAGCGCGTGACGTGTCTCGCCGCCGCGCAAAATCTGAAGGGGCAGGACAAGCGCGACCAGATGCAGCTCTGCATGGCGCAGGCGCGGGTCGATTGCCTGAAGCAGGCGATCGATCAGAAGATCGTCGGCGAAGCGCGCAGGAGTGCGATCAAGACTTGCGTAGGCGGCGATGGTCCGGAGCCGCAATAGCAGAACGATGCCACAACCCCGGTGCCGTAGGGTGGGCAAAGCGGAGCGTGCCCACGTTGTTCGTCGTGATCATGCAGAGGCCGTGGGCACGGCGCGTTGCGCCTTTGCCCACCCTACGAGATCTACCAAATCGCGATCACGGCTTCGGCGCGTTCGGAAAATGTCGCTGCAGCACGGCGGCCGGCGTGGCGTAGGCTTCCTGCAGATCCACGCTCCAGTATTTCAGTTCGTCGAGCGGGATGCGCGTGTCGGTGATGGCGCAGCGCACGAAGGTGCCCGGCGAGATCACGCGGAAATCGCCGTCGAGATATTGCACTTGCGCTTCGCCATGGCCCGAGGGGCCGAACTTGTTCAGCACGGTCGAAAGTCTCCGTGGGAGGCCGCCCCGTTGAAGAAGATGGGGGGCACGATGTGTTGGACTGGATGTAGCATAGATAGGGTGGCTTGTCCGCCCGTTAAACCCACCGGTTTGTGATGTTTTGCCGCCGTTTACGCATGATAGTGCTTGAGGCCGTGCGGCACCTCCTGCGACAGTCACCGATGCGCTTTCCCCTGACCGCCCTGTTCCCAATGTTTCTGATGTCGGTCGCGCATGCTGCACCGGCACCCGCGCCTGCGCAGGTCGAGATTCCGCTGTCGTCCGGCGTGTTGCATGCGCAGCTGTTCAAGCCCGAGGGCGAGGGGCCGTTTCCGACCGTGATCGCGCTGCACGGCTGCGGCGGTCTCGGCAGCCATTCCGAGTCCGTGCAGCCGCGCTATCGCGACTGGGCCGAGCGCCTGCTCAAGGCCGGCAATGCGGTGCTGCTGCCCGACAGCTACGGCTCGCGCGAGCTCGGCCCGCAATGCCGCGTCAAGGAGATGCACGTCAAGGCGCGGCGCGAGCGCGTCACCGATATCGCGGCCTCGCGCGCCTGGCTGATGAAGCAGAACTGGGTGGCGCGTGACCGTGTCAGCCTGATGGGCTGGGCCAACGGCGCCAGCGCGCTGCTCTGGGCGGTGCGTCCGCAGAGCGTGGCGCGTGATGCGGGACCGGATTTCCGCGCCGCGATCGCATTCTATCCGGATTGCCGGATCTCCGCCGGTCTCGGCTGGAGCACGCGGGTGCCGACGCTGGTGCTGATCGGCGCCAATGACGACGTCTCGTCGCCGCCGGCCTGCCGCCAGATGGTGGATGGCGCCCACGGCCGCAGCGCGCTCGCGCGCATCGTGGTCTATCCCGGCGCCTATCACGATTTCGACCGCGCCAACACGCCGCTGCACGCGGCCGCCAGCAGCACCGATGCCGCCGTGCCCGAGCATGGCCATCTCGGCACCGATTCCGAAGCGCGCGCGGAGTCGCAGAAGGAAGTCGCGGAATGGTTGGCGCGCTAGCGCGCAAGAGCGGGCCTGCCCCGCCGTAGCTCGGCAGAGCGGCTTGTCACGCCGAAGCTCGGCAGAGCGAAGGCGGGAGGCGGGGCCGCCCGAGGAACAAGGTGAGGCAGACAGCCCCGCATCGACCACCGCCCTGCACGGATCGAAATGGCCGACTGTGAATCTACGGCTGGCGCATCACGCGGTTTCAGCTGATATCGGTGCCTTAGTTCGACCATGATGTCGGCTAAACGCATCTTTCATGCGCAATCGCCTCGCCATCTTCTCATCCGCACTGGTCGTCTTCACCGTGGTGATCTTCCTGTTCGAAGCCCACGCCGGCGCGCCACAGCCGACGCCGGAACATTGCGGCTTCTGGACCACGATCGACGCGGGATTGTCCTGCCGGTAGGGCGACGCGCGCAATGACCGAGTGAGAGCGCGCCCCCAACTCCAATGTCGTCCCGGCGAAAGCCGGGACCCATACCGCGGAATCTCTCGGTTGCGGTCGGTCGAAGTACCGGACGATGAGCCTTCGCCAAACGTCTCCCTGGGGGTATGGGTCCCGGCTTTCGCCGGGACGACGGCGTGGCTGTGACGCCGTCATCGCCCCTAAAACAAGCTGCCCTGATCCACCGGCTTGCCCACGCGCTTCGGCGCGGGCTTTGCGTCCTGCGCGGCCGTCTTCGGCTGCGCCGGCGCGCGCTTGGCCACAGGCGCCGGCCGATCCGCATCCGCCGTCGCATTCACGCGTCCATCCGCGAACTCGATCGCGATCCGCGCGTTCGGCCCGACGCTATCCGCCGAATGCAGGGGATGCCCGGCCTCGTCGCGCACCAGCGCGAAGCCGCGGGCGAGCACGCCGCGATAGGACAGCGCGGAGAGCAGCTTGCCGCTGTTCTCGACGCGGGCATCGAGCCGCTGCATCAACGTGACCAGCGCGCGGTTGGCGCGCTCGGCGAGACGATGCGTGCGTTCGCGCTGGCGGAGAATCGCATTGCGCTGGGCCTGCGCGTTGGACAATTTTGAAGCCCGCAACCGCACCTCGAGTCCGGCGAAGCGGTCGCGCCGTTGCCGCAGCAGCGAGCGCGTCGACAGGCCGAGCCGTTCGCCGCACACGGTGAGACGGTGCCCGGCCTGCGCGATCTGGCCGTGCAGCACCCGCAGCGTCAGCTTCGAGCTCGCAGCCGTAAACCTGCGGAAATGCGCGTGCGTGTTGGCCTTCAATCCGCGGGGCAGGGCGCTGCCTGCCGAATCCAGCCGCTGTCGCGGAATGGCCAGCAGATCGCCGGCCGCAGGCAGCGCGCGTGCCGCTGCGCGCAATTCGCTGCGGCGACTTTCGTTCGCACGCTGCCAATAGGCGCGGGTGCGCCGCGCGAGATCGGCGACCTCGACGAACAATTCGCTGCGCACCGGCACCGCCATTTCGGCGGCCGCCGTCGGCGTCGGCGCGCGCTTGTCGGCGACGAAATCGATCAGCGTGATGTCGGTCTCGTGGCCGACCGCCGAGATCAGCGGGATCATGCTCTCGGCCGCGGCGCGGACCACGATCTCCTCGTTGAACGACCAGAGATCTTCCAGCGAGCCGCCGCCGCGCGCGACGATCAGCACATCGGGCCGCGGAATCTTGCCGCCCTCCTGCAGCGCGTTGAAGCCGCGGATCGCGGCCGCGACCTGCTCGGCCGAGCCTTCGCCCTGCACTTTCACCGGCCACACCAGCACGTGGCGCGGAAAACGATCCTCAAGCCGGTGCAGGATGTCGCGGATCACCGCGCCGGTCGGCGAGGTCACGACGCCGATCACCTCCGGCAGCCAGGGCAAGAGCTGCTTGCGCGCCTCGTCGAACAGGCCTTCGGCGGCGAGCTTCTTCTTGCGCTCCTCCATCAGCGCCATCAGCGCGCCGATGCCGGCCGGCTCCAGCGCCTCGATCACGATCTGGTATTTCGAGGAGCCCGGATAGGTCGTCAGCTTGCCGGTGGCGATGACCTCGAGCCCCTCCTGGGGCTTGAAGCGCATGCGCCCGTGCACGCCCTTCCAGATCACCGCCTCGATCTTGGCGCTCTCGTCCTTGAGCGCGAAATAGCAATGGCCGGAGGAGTGGGCGCCGCGGAACCCGGAGATCTCGCCGCGGACCCGGACATGGCCATAGGTGTCCTCGACCGTCCGCTTCAGGGACTGCGAGAGCTCGGAGACGGTGAATTCGGGCGCGTTGTTCAGTTGTTCCGCAGGCGGCATCGGCAAACGATTCGGCATTTTGGGGTCAGACCCGACGTTAAGGATTTTCGCAGCGCGGCGCCAATCCGGGACTTGATCGGGAGAGTACTCTGTATTATAGAGTTCTCTATTGATGATCCGGTCAGGGAGTTTGCGCCATGGCGAAGCAGTTGCTGCGAGGTGCCCTCGGCCTGTTGAAATGGGGTCTCTGCGCCGTCGGCGCAGTGGCGCTGATCTTCACCGCCCTGATCGCGACGCCGCTGCAGCGGCCGCCCGAGCTGCGCTCGGTCTCCGACTCCCGCAAGGGCGTCGACATGTCGACCCTGCCGGCGCTCGAGCGCTTCCAGGCCCGCGACGGCACCTGGCTCGGTTATCGCCATTACGCCGCCGGCGGCTCCGACACCGGGCGCGGCGCGATCTTCATCCACGGTTCGTCCGGCTCGTCCGGCACGGTCAATCACGCGCTCTCGTCGGCGATATCTGCGCATGGCGTCGAGACCTGGGCGTTGGATACGCGCGGCCATGGCGCGTCGGGCACGCGCGGCGACATCGGTTATGTCGGCCAGCTTGAGGACGACCTCGTCGATTTCGTCGCCCATGTCCGCAGGAGCGCGCCGGATCTGCCGCTCACGCTGGTCGGCCACTCCGCCGGTGGCGGCTTCTCGCTGCGCGTCGCCGCGACGCCGATCGTGCAGGACCTGTTCGTGCGCACCGTGCTGGTCGCGCCCTATCTCGGCTATGACGCGCCGACCAACATGCCGCACTCCGGCGGCTGGGCCAACGCCGACATCCCGCGCTTCCTCGGCCTCACCGCGCTGCGCAAGCTCGGCATCGACTGCTGCGCGCAGCTGCCGGTGCTCGCCTTCGCCGTGCCGCCGAATTCGGAGCGCTTCCTGACGCCGACCTATTCCGACCGCCTGATGCGCAATTTCGCCACGCACGGCTATCGCCTCGATCTGCCGCTCGTGACGCATCCGATGACGATCTTCGGCGGCGCCGAGGACGAGATGATGATCTCGGACAAATATGCCGAGACCGTGCAGGCCATCAAACCCTCCGTCGACGTCAAGCTGATCGACGGCGTCAACCACATGGGCATGGTCACCAATCCGAAGGCGGTCAATGCCATCGCCGAAGACGTGGCGACCAGAGGGGCAGGGCAGTCATGATGCGACCCGTTGCCGGCAGGGCAATCGCATATGAACAAACCTAGCGAAGAGCTCGCCCGCAGCCATCCTTCGAGACGCCCGCCTTCGGCGGGCCCTCAGGATGAGGGCAGAGTATGCAGTAGCGGTTTCACGAGCGCTGCTACCACGAAGCCTCATCCTGAGGAGACCGCGAAGCGGTCGTCTCGAAGGACGAGGCGCTTGCTCAGGCCCATCCGAAACATCATATGCGATTGCCCTGCCGTCGCCGGCAAGCCGTGGAGACAGCCATGAAGAATCTGTTCGCGGCCGGCAAATTGCTGCTGCTCGACATGGCGGCGACGCTGTTGTTTCTCGTGCTCTATCTGTTGACCCACAATGTAACCCTGTCGGTCGTGCTCGGCATGGCGCTGGGTATCGCCCAGATCGGCTGGCAAGCCGCGCGCCGCAAGCCGATCGACACCATGCAGTGGATGAGCCTGTTCCTGGTGCTCGGCGCCGGCACCGTCACGCTGCTCACCGACGATCCGCGGTTCGTGATGATCAAGCCGAGCGTGATCTATGTCATCGTCGGGGTCGTGATGCTGAAGCGGGGATGGATGAACCGCTATCTGCCGCCGGTCGCGATCGAGCTGGTGCCGGATGTCGCCATCATCGTCGGCTACGCCTGGTCGGCACTGATGTTCTTTTCCGCGGCGTTGAACGTGATCGTCGCGCTCAATGTCGACGTCGCGACCTGGTCGGTGGTCATGTCGATCTATGGCATCGTCAGCAAGGCCGCGATGTTCCTGATCGGTTACGCATTCCTGCGCACCATCGCTGCCGCGCGTCGCAGGCGGGCCGTCGACCGCGCGCACGATGCTGCGATGATGCCGGGTTGATGGAGGCTGACATGATCGACAGCAAGCAGGCCGCCGAGGCCCTGGCGGAGATCGACGACATCGTCCAGCGCGTGCGGCAGTCGCGCATCTACGATCTCGCCAGCCGGATGATGATCCTGTGGGGCGTGCTGGTGTTCGCGGCAGACATCGCGACCTGGCTGTTGCCGCAGGGCGCCAATTACTACTGGCTCGCGGTCTACGTCCTCGGCATCGCCGGCTCGTTCGCGATCAGCGCGGCGAACCAGGCTTCGACCGGTGTTCGCGGCTTCGACATGCGGATCCTGCTCGCCTTCCTGATGTTCATCGCCTTCGGCTTCCTCTGCGCGCATGTGCTCGGCCACTTCACGCCGCGCCAGCAGGGCGCGTTCTGGACCATCTATTTCATGCTGTTCTACGCGCTGGCGGGGTTGTGGTTCGGCACGGCCTTCGTCGTCATCGCGCTCGCGATCACCGCACTGACGCTGGTCGGCTATTTCTTCGTCACGGGTGATGCGTTCCTGCCGTGGATGGCCGTCGTCAACGGCGCCGGCCTGGTCGTCGGCGGCCTCTGGATGCGGCGGAGCTAGCGACATGGCCGAGCTCGACGACATCATCCACCAGCCGCTGCGGCTCAAGATCATGGCCGCGCTGAACTCGCTGCCGGCCACGGCGGCGGGTCTCGAATTCTCGCGGCTGAAGAAGCTCACGGGCGCCACCGACGGCAATCTCGGGGCGCATATCGAGACGCTGGCCAAGGCCGGCTACGTCTCCGTCGACAAGGCCTTCGTCGGCAAGAAGCCGCAGACGACGGTGACCGCCACCGCGGCGGGCCGCGGCGCGTTTGCGCGGCATGTGGCGACGTTGCAGGAGATCATTGCGGGGAGGCAGATGTAGGCGATCGTTGCGCGACGCGAAGATGGGAAGTCGCGAGACCATACTCAAACCGATCGAGCGGGCAACGCAGCCCGCGCGCGAGGCGATTGCGAAGCTTAAATGCTGCGCAGGCACTCATCCCACGTTATTCTCGGCTGACAGTGAACGCCTTCACGACTTCGCCATCCGCTTCGATAGGGTCTGAGGCCTGAACAAGAACAAGTTTGGGGCTGCTTTTCTCGGTCTTGAACTTGTTTAGGAACCGGCCGAACTCCCTATCCGACTTCGCTACGTCATCGAGATCATCCACGTGATACTGCCGCTCCAATTGGAGCAGTTCTACAATTTTCGCCTTGCCGGCAACCAGCAGCAGGCGTTGACAATTATCGGTGGCAGGCAGAGCCAGTTTCATCAAATCTGTCAGGCACCGATTTGCGTTGGGCTTAGCCCTTAGGTACTTGGTCTCAAGAAATACGACCTCACCTTCTTTCTCGGCGACTACGTCGTAGTTGAACAAGCCGGGCGTTCCAACGCCGTACTTCGTGGTGTCTGTCTCTGTTTTGAGGGTATATCCATTGGCGGCTAGGCATTCGGCTACAGGGACGATAAGAAGGGCCTCGCTAAGGGCGTGCTCGAAGCCAGCAGCTTTCTTATATGCTAGCCAGTGAGCGGTTGCCTTGCAGAGAAACAGGTCCCGCATAATTTCCTTCTCCTTGGCAGGCGCCAATCGTTACGCGAGGCGACAGCCAAAGCGCAGACAGAAATCGTCGCACCTTATTGGAATGCGATTTCGATGGTCGAATTGAAAGTGGCGTCCCCTGGGGATACTGCGCCAGCTCTAGCAAGGACTAAAAACCGAAACAATTTGCAGCTAGGTTATTGCTACCACTTGCTGCCACCAGCGACAAGGGTTCGAAACCTCAGTACTCAATCCGGCGATGTCGTAGATTTTCCATCGATGGACGATCCGAGTGGAGATAGCGAACAAGCTTCAACAGTTGGGCATCGATATAAACTACATCGCTACACATCCCGCTCTCGTCTTCAATCAAGGCACCAAGAAAATGGGTGTGCTCCGAAGGATATCGCTCTCCAAAGCGATCCCTGGCTGCTTCGAGAAATTCGGCGGCCATCTCAAGCTTAGATCTGGTTTCCCTTCTGAACGCATCGTGAATTTGGCAAATTGCATCAATGTATGCCCTCAGTATCGGCTTGAGTTTCACGACCTCTCCGTCGCTAGGCAACTCCTCGAGTACTTGCGCCTTGAAGTACCCATCTTTTCGCAGTTCGTCCGGATCAACATACGGCTCAACGAAGAAATCCCGCCGCATAGATAGAACCACGTCAGTAGCCGGCCCGATCAAGCCATGCACCGGCAGAGCGCGATGTTGAGCATAGTTCCTCAGAGCTTCAGCTACGCGATATTCGCGACAACTATCGTACTGTGAGCTGGGAGCTGCCTCAACTCGCTCCAGCCGCATCGGGTCGTCCGCCAAGATTTCTCTCGAATGGTGTTTGAGCGTGTCGAGATATAGACGAGCAGAGGAGAGAACATTCGAAAGCCGCCTAGCCAGCAGTCGTCGAAGCTGATCAAAACGCTCTCTGGGACCAGGATCGATCAACTCGCGAACAGCCTCCTGAACTATGGATGTCTCAAACTCCAGATAATTCTGGATCGTAACATCGTACTTATCTTCGACGCTCAAGACGTGTTCGAAGTGGCCATCGGCAATCCGTAGCTCGGTATAAGCCGCTCGTTCAATTTCGACGCAGCTGTCGCTTCCATCCACGACTTGTCGAAGAAAATATCGGGTCGCCAAGGTGACACCTCTCCCCAGTCTCAAACGCGTTGATGTTAATCTTAGCCACGCTTAGGCGTCGTGGTTCACCTTAGCTACTCTTCTTTGCGACCTCTAGGGGAGGGCGAGACCAGATGTACGCCCCGCCTCGGAGCGATGGGGAGTTTGGGGCTTGCCCCTTGAGGGATTGCGGTGACAGTGCACTAAACGATGTCAGCTGATGCTTTGGAGTTTAGTGTACTGTCACCGAAATTCTGCAGAATTTGTGCTCGCCTCTGCCGCTTTTGTATTTGGGCGCAACAACTCAGCTCAGGACTTTGCTATCAATCTCGCCCTTTGGTGACCCCATCCACCAAAGGTGTTCAACCTCCAGCGGAGTCATGCCTCGTTGGGCTGCATATTCTCGCACACAGGCTTGAAAGCGGAGATAAGCTGACGCCTCCCATCTAGACCAAGGAAGCCGCACCGGGATCGGAATGCCGTTGGCCTTCGCAGCGCGTAAAACATAATCGTCAACAGGAATGTGAGCGACCTTGAACCATCCATTGAGTGGATCGACTTCGCCGAAGAACCACCGATACTTGATTGTCATGTTCAGCCACTTCTGAGCTTGCCCGTAGTTAAATGTTCCGAAGTCCGCGAAGCAACGTATGATCATTGAGCAAGCGTCATTGTGCCAGCCGTCAAAATGTTCCTGAAGGCTCCCTGCTGAAGGTGCAGGCATTGCGGCCAATTCTTTTAACAACGCAGTCATGCGGATTGCGGCTCGCTCCTTCATCCGTTCCTTGTCGGCATGCTGCCGCAAGCCGTGCAGCGTACGATTGAAGTCGCGATAGGCTCTCCCAATGAATCCGTCCCTTACATCCAAGTCCCCGAAGTAAAGGCGGATTAGGAATTGCCGCTGCTCTGCCCAGTCAGGTCTATGAGACATCTGTCGGTTCCGGTGACTATTGCATTGCTCCGCACACGCAGAGCAGGAGAAATTACGGCGACAGTGCACTTAACTGCGTCAGCTGATGCTTTGGCTTGAAGTTTAGTGCCAACTCTAATGAAGGTCTCGGCTTCATAGCGTGCGCGGACTTTGCGGACCGCGCGACCACCCACCAGCTTTATACTCTTTTTGAAAGATGACGAGAAATAGCCTTCGGTTGCTTCGACGTATTTGCAATGCGGCGGATTATCTCGTCACGCCTGCATGCGGTCTCGTCGCCATTAAACTCGTCGCTCATTGAATGTCATATTCAGCCATCCTTGCGGCGTGTGTCTCCGGATCGAGCATCTTGTATGCTCGCATCATCATACCCAGAAAATCCCTCACATCGTTGAAGTAATTTCTGAATGCTGATTTTACTTCTTCGACGTTTCTGGCGCCCACTAAGACGATGTTGTCTTCCGGAAACTCCTTTTCGAGTTCAAGCAGCCTGGAAGACGCCTCCAATTCCAGATCGAACTGATAAAGCTTAAACCCGTTCTTCTTGCCGATATGCAAGATGATGTGGTCTGCCTCTATATGGTCTCCAACCCAATCGTTGATGACCAAATTGACAAGCATATGCATCACACCAATTTCGCCATTTAGCTTCTCGAATGCGGCATACAATTCTTTGTTGTTTAGATCGGGAAACAATCGAGGTGGGCATTCCTCTAGGGTCCTAGCAAGCATCTCGCTGGCTAGCCGAAACAACTCGACATAGCGTCGGTCGCCACGATCGAATTTTGGCTCATGCTCAGTAACCTCAGTTACGACCTCGACGGCTGTAGACCATGCATGCTGAATGCTCGTTCGGTACTGAATTTCAATAAGAAGGCCGTCGCACCTCGGATTCCCCTTCTTTGACTTGGATCTGTGTTCGTAGATGTCGTGGATGCCCCGGTAACCGCGATCCGAAGGTCTTTCTATGTAGTTGTACTTATCTTTCTCGTTTTTGCGGATGTGCTTGAATTTTGCATGATGGACCTTGGTACGAAATTCGTAGAGCATTTTGATACTAGGAAATATCAGCCGGCAACCAGCCACGTCATCCATGCGAGCAAGCTGCATTCCGTCATGGCGTGACAGTTTGTCGATGATCGTTGAGCGGCGCTTCAATCGTTGCGCCACCTGCACATCCAAGTTCTTGGCTCTGGCCCGCAAGAGCGACTGAAACGAGTTGATCACATCGCGATGGGCCATCCTCCACGATTCTAGAATAGCCGCATGTCCTGGCTCCAACTTACCGCCACGGAGCGCGTCGCCGGCGCGATTAATCGCACCCTTTGAGCCCCAATGGGGCAATTCTTCCTGCTTCGCCATGGCCTTTAATGCCGCCTCAACAGACCCGCTTTCGGTCCACTGCCGGAGCGCATCGAGGGGGACGCGTTCTCCGTGTGGGAGGCGCGTTATAAACCTGCGGTAATGTGTATTCAAAGTGATAACTCCCCCTCGCCGGAAGGAGCGGCGATGTCGACAGATGCGGGCTCACGTGTGTGAGGCGCTTGCCGCAGTGTATGCGGGATTTCGGAATAATAGCATTGTGCGCCTGTTTTGCCCGACGCATCAAGCCGAATTACGGGGGATTACGGTGACGGCGCCAACTGACCCTTTGGCTTTGGAATTTGATGCACTGTCACCGTAACTTTCCGCAGTCATTCCCGGGCGCCGCGAAAGCGGTGAGCCTCGAATCCAGCGAACCACCAAAAATGCCGTCCAAATGGATTGCGGTTCTTGCCCCGCCTCCCGGAATGACGGGGAGCGTGGGGCGTCCCCCCTTGAGCCCCACCCCGATTCGTGCGACCTCCGGCCCCAGCAAAACCCCTCATTTCGAGCCTTCGATGCACATTCTCCTGCTTGGTTCCGGCGGCCGCGAACATGCCCTGGCGTGGAAAATCGCAGCCTCCCCCCTGGTGACCAAATTCTGGTGCGCGCCCGGCAATGCCGGCATCGCGCGCGAGGCGGAATGCGTGGCGCTCGACGTCGCCGACCATGCCGCCGTGATCGACTTCTGCAAGACCAATGCGGTCGAGCTGGTCGTGGTCGGCCCGGAGACGCCGCTGGCGGCCGGCATCGTCGATGACCTCACCGCCGCCGGCATCAAGGCGTTCGGGCCGAACAAGATCCCCGCCCAGCTCGAAAGCTCCAAGGGTTTTACCAAGGCGCTCTGCACCGAATTCGGCATTCCGACCGGCGCCTACAAGCGATTCACCAATGCCAACGATGCGCGTGCCTACGTCCAGAGCCAGGGCGCGCCGATCGTGGTGAAGGCCGATGGCCTCGCCGCCGGCAAGGGCGTCGTCGTCGCGAAAACCGTGCGCGAGGCCGAGGACGCCATCGCCATGATGTTCGAGGGCGCGTTTGGCGAGGCCGGCGCCGAGGTGGTGATCGAGGAGTTTCTGCCCGGCCGCGAGATCAGCTTCTTCGCGCTGTGCGACGGCGAGACCGCCATTCCGCTCGCTTCCGCGCAGGACCACAAGCGCGTGTTCGACCACGACGTCGGCCCGAACACCGGCGGCATGGGCGCCTATTCGCCGACGCCGCTGGTGACGCCGGCGATCCACGACGCGATCATGGCCAAGATCATCTTGCCGACGGTCGCCGGCATGAAGCAGCGCGGCACGCCGTTCCGCGGCATTCTCTATGCGGGGATCATGCTGACGACGCAGGGCCCAAAGCTGTTCGAATTCAACGTCCGCTTCGGCGACCCCGAGTGCCAGGTGCTGATGATGCGCATGATGTCGGACATCGTGCCGGCGTTCCTCGCCTCCTGCGACGGGCAGCTCAGGAATTTTGACCTTCGCTGGTATCCGGAGTCCGCGCTCACGGTGGTGATGGCGGCGAAGGGTTATCCCGGCGACTATCAGAAGGGCACGCGGATCGAGGGACTCGATGACGCCGCCAAGGTCGAGACCGCCGAGATCTTCCACGCCGGCACGGTCGCGAAGGACGGTGCCATCCTTGCCAATGGCGGCCGCGTGCTCAATGTCTGCGCGCTGGGGGCGACCGTGACCGAAGCGCAGGCGCGCGCCTATCAGGCCGTCGACCGCATCCACTGGCCGGAGGGCTTTTGCCGCCGTGACATCGGCTGGCAGGCGGTGGAAGCCGAGAAGGCCAAGGGCTGATAGGGAACTGGCGGGCTTTTTGCCGCCCGCCGCGTCATTCCCGGCTCCGCCCGTCGGCACGCCGAAAATGTGCAGGCAAGTCTTGAACTTGGCTACTGTGCATGGGGTTGTTTTCGACTTTCATGTCGGGGCGCCCTCGCGACTGACTAGACTAAGGATGCAGAAGATGTCCGATCTCGCCGACCTCTATCCCGGCTTCGCCTCCGAATGGATCAACACCTCGTTCGGCCGCATCTTCGCCCGCGTTGGCGGCAACGGACCGCCGCTGCTCTTGCTGCACGGCTTCTCCGAGACGCATGTGATGTGGCACCGCGTCGCGCCGCAGCTGGCCGACGAGTTCACGCTGATCATCGCCGACCTGCCCGGCTATGGCTGGTCCGACATGCCCGAGAGCGATGCGCTGCACATGCCCTACAGCAAGCGCGCGATGGCCAAGGCCATGGTCGAGGCGATGGAGCAACTCGGCCACGTCCACTTCGCGCTCGCCGGCCACGACCGCGGCGGCCGGGTGTCGTACCGGCTGGCGCTCGACCATCCCGGCCGGCTGTCGAAGCTCGCGGTGCTCGATATCCTGCCGACCTATAATTACTGGGAGCGGATGAACCGCGCCTATGCGCTGAAGATCTATCACTGGACGTTTTTGGCCCAGCCCGCGCCGCTGCCGGAGACGCTGATCTCCGGCCAGGGCGAATTCTTCCTGCGCTTCAAGATGGCGAGCCAGACCAAGTCGAAGACGCTGGACGCGATCGACGCGCGCGCGCTCGCGCACTACATCGCCCCGTTCCGCGATCCCGCCCGCGTGCACGCGATGTGCGAGGACTACCGCGCCGGCGCCACCATCGACTACGACCTCGACAAGGCCGATTTCGATTCCGGCAAGAAGATCACCATTCCCATGCTGGCGCTGTGGGGCGGCGTCGGCATCGCCCAGGCTGCCGCGACGCCGCTCGATGTCTGGAAGCAATGGGCGACCAACGTCGAGGGCCAGCCGGTGGACTCCGGCCACTTCCTCACCGAGGAGAACCCGGACGTGACCGCCAAGGCGCTGCGCGCGTTTTTCGCAGGTGGTTAACGCCGCTCGCGAAAGAACGCCTTGAGCAGCCGCGCCGCCTCGCTCTCGCCGACGCCGGAATAGACATCCGGGGCGTGGTGACAGGTTGGGGAAGCAAAGAACCTAACGCCGGACTCGACCGCGCCGCCCTTGGGGTCGGCCGCGCCGTAATAGAGCCGGCGGACCCTTGCAAACGAGATCGCGCCCGCACACATGGTGCAGGGCTCCAGCGTCACGTAGAGGTCGCAGTCGACCAGGCGCTCGCTGCCGATCTTCTTCGCCGCCTCGCGCAGCGCGATGATCTCGGCGTGTCCCGTGGGGTCGTAATCGGTCAGCGTCCGGTTGGCGGCGGTGGCGATGACCTCGTTATCCCTGACGACGACGCATCCGATCGGAACTTCGCCCGCCTTTCCGGCATTTTCGGCCGTTTTGAGCGCTAAATCCATGAAAGAGGGGGCTTTCAAGCCTCGTATCATCCGAAGAAACCTGCTAGTAGCTGCGCCTTCAGCAGAAGTGCTTACCGATTTTGCCTGAGCATGCGGCTCGAAACGAGCGCGCACAATGCTCACTGGCCATCCCCTGAGTGAGATTATTCATGCCTCGCGACAGCGACAAAGACAACGATTCCCGCGGCCGGCGAGGCCCTCCCAAGGGGCCCGCAAAGGGCGGCCGCAGCGGCAAGCCGCGCGGCCCCGACAAGAAGTTCGCCAAGCGCGGCTTCGAGGGCAAGAGCGAGGGGCGTGGCGACCGCGACAGCCGCCCGCCCCGCGAGGGTAAACCGTTCCGCCGCCGCGAGGAAGGCGACGCGCCCCGCCGCGATTTTTCCGACCGTCCCCGCTTCAAGCGCGACGATCGCGGCGGCGAGGGCCGCGGCGAGCGCGGCTTCAAGCCGCGTGGCGACCGCCCCTTCTCCGATCGTCCGTCGCGTGACGGCGAGAAGCGGCCGTTCAAGCCGCGCGGTGACCGTCCCTTCTCCGGCCGCGACGACCGTCCGCCGCGCAGCCGGGATCGCGATGATGCGCGCCCCGCCGGTCGCTTCGGCGACAAGAAATTCGGCGACAAGCGACCGTATGCGCCGCGCGGCGAGCGTCCGGAACGCAAGTTCGACGGCGAGCGGAAGTTTTCGCGCGATCGCGGCGAGCGGGACGATTCAAAGCCGTGGCAGAAGCGCGAGGATCGCCCGCGTGGCGACCGGCCGCCGCGCAAGGACTTCAGCAAGGGCCCGCGCAAGGATTTCGGCGGCCGTGACCGCGGCGAGGACAAGCCCTGGCAGAAGCGCGATGACCGCCGCGACGGTGGCCGCGGTGACGACCGTCCGCGCTTTTCGCGCTCGCGTGATGATCGCGCCTCCGGCGATCGTCCGTTCCGCGATCGTCCCAAGTTCGACCGGCCGCGTCGTGATGATGACGGCCCGCGCGGCGGGCGCGGTGGCGACCGTCCGAAATTCGACCGTCCGCGCGAGCGGCCCGAAGGCCGCATGGACTGGCAGGAGCATCCGCGCAGCGAGGGTCGCTTCGGCGACCGTCCGCGCCGCGACAACGAGGACGACAGCAGGATCTTCGAGAAGCGTCCGGCCTTCGGCGGCCGTGGCGCCTATCGCGCGCGCGAGCGTGATTTCGAGGGACGGCCGCGTCGCGAAGAAGCGCCCAAGCCGAAGAAGGCCGGCGAGCGCATCGCCAAGGCACTTGCGCGCGCGGGCCTCGCCTCGCGCCGCGACGCCGAGGAGATGGTCACGCAGGGCCGCGTCACCGTCAACGGCCGCGTCATCAACTCCCCGGCGCTCGACATCACCAAGAACGACGTGGTTCTGGTCGACGGCAAGCCGTTGCCGGAGCGCGAACGCACGCGGCTGTTCCTCTATCACAAGCCGCGCGGGCTGATGACGACGCATGACGACCCCGAGGGGCGTCCGACCGTGTTCGACAATCTGCCCGAGGGCCTGCCGCGGCTGATCTCGATCGGCCGGCTCGACTTCAACACCGAAGGCCTGCTGCTGCTCACCAATGACGGCGGCCTCGCACGCACGCTCGAGCTGCCGGACACCGGCTGGCTGAGGCGCTATCGTGTTCGCGCTCATGGTGACATCACCCAGGCGCAGCTCGACCAGCTCAAGGACGGCATCGAGGTCGAGGGCGTGAAATACGGTCCGATCGAGGCGACGCTGGAGCGGGATCAGGGCGCCAATGTCTGGCTGGTGTTCGCGATCCGCGAAGGCAAGAACCGCGAGGTGCGTAACGTCTGCGCCCATCTCGGGCTCGAGGTGAACCGGCTGATCCGCGTCTCCTACGGTCCGTTCCAGCTCGGCGAGGTCCCCGAAGGCCAGGTCGAAGAGGTCCGCGCGCGCGTGCTGCGCGATCAGCTCGGCGACAAGGTGATCGAGAAGTCGGGCGCGCAGTTCGACGTGCCGAGGAAATCTGTCGAGGGCGATGCTTCCGGTGCGAAGACGTCCAAGCGCGCCGTGATCGCGGACAGCAAGGGTCGCCGCGTGCTGGTGCAGCGCACCGGCAGCGACGAAGCGCGCGAGCGCAACGAGCAAGAGGCGAACGGCTACGGCCCGCCGCGCCGTCCCAAGCGCGGCTATCACGGCAAGCGCGATCTGACGCCGCGGGACGAATAACATGCGCGTGGTCGGCGGTCGCTTGAAGGGGCGCAATCTCGCCTCACCGTCTTCGCGCGACATCCGTCCTACGGCGGATCGGCTGCGCGAGTCCGTGTTCAACATCCTCGTGCACGCCTATGACAATCCGATCGAGGACGCCCGCGTGCTCGATCTCTTTGCCGGCACAGGGGCGCTCGGCATCGAGGCGTCGTCACGCGGCGCGAAGTTCACGCTGTTCGTCGACAATGGTGCGGAGGCGCGTGCGCTGCTGCGTAACAACGTCGAGTCGCTCGGCCTCGGCGGCGTCACAAAAGTCTATCGTCGCGATGCGACCGATCTCGGCCTGGCACATCCCGTCGAGCCGTTCTCGCTGGTGTTCCTCGATCCGCCCTATGGCAAGGGTTTTGCGGAGAAGGCGCTGGCAAGCTTGCGGGACGGCGGCTGGCTGACGCCCGGGGCGTTGCTGGTGGTGGAAGAGGCGAAGGCCGCGCAGTTCGTGACGCCGGAAGGGTACGAGGAGCTGGAGCGGCGGGCGTATGACGATACGGAGTTCGTGTTTCTGAAGAGGCCATAGCCTCGCTGCCGATCATGCAAAGATCGTGGGCACGGCGCGTTGCGCCTTTGCCCACCCTACGGCACTAACCCGCCCTACGAAATCACCGCCGCCCGAACAGCTTCTCGACATCGGCGAGCTTCAGCTCCACATAGGTCGGCCGGCCGTGATTGCACTGGCCGGAGTTCGGCGTCTCCTCCATTTCGCGAAGCAGCGCGTTCATTTCCTCGGGCCGTAAGCGGCGGCCGGCGCGCACCGAACCGTGGCAGGCCATGGTGGCGGCGACGTGCATCAAGCGGCGATCCAGCGGCAGTGCATCGTCCCATTCTGCCATGTGTTCCGAGAGATCGCGCAACAGCCCGCCGGCATTGGTCTTGCCGAGCAGCGACGGCGTCTCGCGCACCGCGACCGCGCCCGGGCCGAAGGATTCGATCGCAAGTCCGAATGAAGCGAGTTCCTCGCTGCGCTCGAGCAGGCGCTCGACCGTTGCTTCGTCCATCTCGACGATCTCGGGGATCAACAGGATCTGCCGCTGCACGCCGTTTTCGGCAAGCGAAGCCTTCAGCCGCTCATAGACGATGCGCTCATGCGCGGCGTGCTGGTCGACGATGATGAGACCGTCGCGGGTCTGCGAAACGATATAGGTTTCGTGAAGCTGGGTGCGCGCAGCACCAAGCGGACGGTCGACGAGATCGGTCACAGGCTGCGGGTCGAAGCGTACGTCGGCGCTCGGCGCGCCGACGTCGAACGCGGCCTGAGCCCGCTCGGCGAAGGCGGGCGCGGCGGAGCCTTCGAATGACGGCATCGGCGCGACCGGAGCGGATGGCGAGGCTCGCCAGTCCCAGCTTGCCGGTCGTGGCGGCGTGAAGGCCGGGCGGAACGACGACAGCGCGCTCTCGCCGCTGTTGGCCGCGGTACGGCGTCCCTCACGCGCGAGGCCTTCTTTCAGCCCGTGCACGATCAGCGCACGGACGAGGCCTGCGTTACGGAAGCGCACCTCGGTCTTGGCCGGATGCACATTGGCATCGACCTCGCGCGGATCCAGTGTGACGAACAGTGCCAGCACCGGATGCCGGTCGCGCGGCAGATAGTCGGCATAGGCCCCGCGCACAGCGCCGAGGATCAGCTTGTCGCGCACCGGACGGCCGTTGACGAAGAGATATTGTCCGAGCGCGTTGGCCTTGGTCAGCGCAGGTGCTGCGGCGTAGCCTGCGACGACGACGCCTTCGCGCTCGGCATGGACCTCGAAGGCATGGCTGCGGAACTCCGCGCCCAGGATATCGCCGAGCCGCGTCAGGCGCCCGGCGGCGCCGGGCAGCGCCGCTGCCCAGGTCACCGGCGCGCGCTCCTCGCCCGCGAGCGTGAAGGCGACATCGGGCCGCGCCATCGCGAGCCGCCGCACCACCTCGCGGATTGCCTCCGCCTCGGTGCGGTCGGTCTTCAGAAACTTCAGCCGCGCCGGCGTCGCATAAAAGAGATCGTTGACCTCGACGCGGCTGCCGTGCGCGAGCGCAGCCGGCATGATCTCGGATTTCTCGCCGCCCTCGACAGTGAGCGCCCAGGCATGCGGCTCGCTGGCGTGCCGCGTGGTGATGGCGAGACGCGCGACCGAACCGATCGAGGGCAGCGCCTCGCCACGGAACCCAAGGGTCCGGATCTGAAGCAAATCCTCGTCGTCGAGCTTGGAGGTAGCATGGCGTTCGACCGCTAGCGACAGGTCCCCCTGGGTCATGCCGCCGCCGTCATCGGTGATGCCAATCCGCCGCCGTCCGCCGCCATCGGTGAAGACGTCGATCCGGCTTGCGCCGGCATCGATCGCGTTCTCGACGAGTTCCTTGACCACGCTCGCCGGACGCTCGACCACCTCGCCGGCGGCGATGCGGTTGACGACCTGCTCTGGAAGCTGACGGACGGGCATGGGGCTTTCGATTTGGATTCGCGGAACGGCGCTATTCTAGGCCGTGTTGCGTCAAAAGCATGTGTTGGGCAACAGGCGTGTGGGAGCCTGGGGAAGAGGGATGCCTATCACATTGAAGACATTGGGCGTTCGAGAAAATCCCGCAACCGGCGCGGACCGCTCTCCGGCTACGGTCCCTGATTGTGGGGGGCCGGGCAGCGGTGTAGCATCGTGAAAAAATGGCAACAGGACGGGAGGACGCCATGTGCCATCTCTTCGCGCACCAGCCCCAACGCGACTATGAATCCCAGACCCGGTCTTTGCGGATCGGTGGGCACTGTACGTCGATCCGGCTGGAGATGGCGTTCTGGGACACGCTGGAGGAGATCGCGGCCAAGGAGAGCATGAGCGTCGGCAAGTTCCTGACGACGCTCTACAACGAGGTGCTCGACCACCATGGCGAGGTCAACAATTTCGCCTCGCTGCTGCGCTGCTCGTGCTTGATCTATCGCTCCAAGAGCCTGGCGCCGGTGCAGGAGTTCAAGGCCACCGTGGCGCCGATTCTCGACGCGGCCGAATAGCGCTAAGTGCGAGCCCGCATCCACATTCTCGATGTCGTCCCGGCGAACGCCGGGAGCCATACCGCGGAATCAATCGAGTGCGGGTGATCGGCGTACCGAACGACTAATCTTCGTCACACTTCTCCCTGTGGTTATGGGTCCCGGCGTTCGCCGGGACGACACCTTGAGTGTGGATACGCAATCTCTCCTCGATGCCGTCCTGCGCGATGACGGCGCCAGATCAGATCTCCTTCTTCTGCATCGCCCCTGCAATGTAGTCCGCCTGCCGGATCGCGAGCGCGACGATGGTCAGCGTCGGGTTGCAGGCCGCGCCGCTGGTGAACTGGCTGCCGTCGGAGACGAACAGGTTCTTCACGTCGTGGCTCTGTCCGAACTTGTTGACCACGCCGTCGCGCGGTTTCTCGCTCATCCGGTTGGAGCCGAGATTGTGCGTGCTCGGATAGGGTGGTGTCGGATAGGTCACGGTGGCGCCGACGGCGTCATAGACCGCCGCGCCCTGCTTGTAGGCGTGCGCCCGCATCGCGAGGTCATTGGGATGATCGTCGTAATGCACGCTCGCGACGGGCTGGCCGAACTTGTCCTTCACGGTTGGATCGAGCGTGATGCGGTTGGTCTCCTGCGGCATGTCCTCGCCGACCAGCCACATGCCGGCCATCCGCGGATAGCCGTCGATCGCAGCGGTGAACGGCCGGCCCCATGAGCCGGGATTGAGGAACGCCGCCATGAAGGGCAGTCCGAGCGACAGCGTCTCCATCTCATAGCCGCCGACGAAGCCGCGCTTCGGATTATTGGCCGCCTCGTCGCGGATGATGCCGGCCATTGTGGTGCCGCGATACATGTGCACCGACTTCTCGAACACGGCGTAGACGCTGCCGGTCATGTGACGCATGTAGTTGCGGCCGACCTGACCGCTCGAGTTGCCGAGGCCGTCGGGGAACATGCTCGACGCGCTGTTGAGCAGCAGCCGCGGGCTCTCGATTGAATTGCCTGCGACTGCGACGATCCGCGCCTTCTGGCGTTGCATCGCCCCGCTCTCGTCGGCATAGACCACGCCGGTGACCTTGCCGCTCGCATCGTGCTCGATCTTGACCACCATGCTGCCGGGGCGGACCTCCAGATTGCCGGTTGCCTCGCCCTTGGGGATCTCGGTGTAGAGCGTCGACCATTTCGCGCCGGATTTGCAGCCCTGGAAGCAGAAGCCGATCTGCTGGCAGGACCCGCGTCCGTCGCGCGGCTGGCTGTTGATCGCCATGTTGCCGGTGTGCACGGTCTTGTAGCCGAGCTTTTTCGCGCCGGCCTCGAGCACCCGGAAATTGTTGTTGCCGGGAAGTCCGGGAATGCCGTTGGTGCGGGTCACGCCCATCTTGTTCTCGGCCTTGGCGTACCACGGCTCCATCTCCGCGAGCGTCACCGGCCAGTCCAAAACGTTCGCACCGGGGATGTTGCCGTAGGTGCTCTTGATCTTGAACTCGTGCTCGTCGAAGCGCAGCGAGGCGCCGGCCCAGTGGATGGTGGAGCCGCCGACCGCCTTGACGATCCAGGCGGGCAGGCCCGAGAAATCCTTGGCGACGCGCCAGTTGCCTGACGTGGTGCGGGCATCGGTCCAGGCGAGCTGTGAGAAGCTGTCCCACTCGTCATTGATGAAGTCCTGGTTCTCGATGCGCGGACCGGCCTCGAGGATGACGACCTTGACGCCCTTCTGCGCGAGCTCGTTGCCCAGCGTGCCGCCGCCGGCGCCGGAGCCGACGATCACCACAACGCTGTTATCGTTCAGATCGAATTTTGCCATATGCGTTCTCCTGAACCGTTGGGTGCGACCTAGGCCTTCGGCAGCCAGTCGATGTCGGCGAAGCCGCGGTTGATGTAACCGCCGTGCTCGGCGGAGGAGCCCTCGTAGCCGAACCGCGGCCAGACCTCTTTCTGGTTGTAGAGGGAGACGACGAGATCGCCGCGAACCTTCTGGAAGAAGTCGCTTCCCTCGATCTCCTTCAGCAGCACCACGCGATCGGCTTCCCAGGGCACCTCGGCATAAGGCGCCTTGTGGCGATCCTTCGCGTTCTGGTCGAGCCGCGCGATGCCGTCGCTGATGAGCGACTTGACGGCGGGGTCCTTGGCAGCCTTGTCGTCCCACGGCTTGATCGCGGTGATGTAGTAGCTGTCGCCGAGAACGTCGTGCGGATAGATGTCGCGCGCGACCTTCAGCAGGGTCTTCATCGTCGCGGGCGAAAGTGTGCCGGCCTCATCGGCCCAGGCGTCCTCGATGTTGACGGCGACACTGGTCGCCACAGCCACGACCGGGACGGCGGTCGCTGCGCCCTTGAGAAAGACGCGACGGCTATGCTTGCTTCGACGATCGACTTCTCTCATGGGTTCCTCCGTAGGTCTTTTATGATTGGGATTTCCGTGATCGTGATCAGCCGAAACGTCCGCCCCGCTGGATCACTTCGATCTTGTAACCATCGGGATCGCTGACGAAGAAGAAGCGCGCCAGCGTCTTGCCGTCGTGCTTGAAGTCGCGCAGCGGCCCCGGTGCGAGCTGCTCGCGGGCGAAGCGGGCATGCTCGGCATCGAGATCCTCGACCACCACGGCGAGATGGCCGTAGCCGTCGCCGAGCTGGTACGGTTCCTTGCGATCAAAGTTGACCGTCAGCTCGACCTCGAAAGGTGAGGAGGGGTGACGCAGATAGATCAGTGCAAAGTCCGGAAACTTCAGATGATCCACGACTTCGAGGTGGAAAGCGCGCCGGTAGAAGTCGAGCGATCGTGCCTCGTCGCGTACGCGGATCATGGAATGGACAGGCTTGGCCATTCAGTTCAGCTCCTTGAGATAGGCGATGATGGCGGTGCGCGTTTCCGGCTTGCCCTGACGGTAGGCCATGATCGTGCCGGGAATGACGGCCTGCGGATTGGTCAGCCACGCATCAAGCTTGGCGTCGTCCCAGGTGAAATCAGCTTTCGCGAGACCGTCGGAGTAGCGAAAGCCTTCAATCTTGCCGGCCGCTCGCCCCACGACCTTCACCAGCGGCGGACCCTGTCGCATCGGTTCCGACAGATTGGTGGTGTGACACACCGCGCATTGCTGCTTGAACAGTGTCGCGCCATCCGGCGGCTTCGCGGCCGGCAACGGCATCTGCGCATCGGCAATACGTGTCGCCAGCACCATCGCGGTGCACAATCCAAGAACGACTGCGCGCATCGCCAAGACCCGTCTATCCACGACAAAAATCAGCGTGCGCAAACTCTAGGCGGCACAAAACATGCCGTGGTAGTAGCGGGCTGTTTCATCGCGCAAGCGATTCAAATTGCAAAATCGCGATCAGTCATTCCACGCGAATGTTCCGCGCTGCCGCATATGAGGAGCGCAATTTCGCGAAAGCGCCTCCAAATCCCTAAACGATGACCACACCATGCGGGTTGGATCGCGGGCACGCCGTTCGTGCAATCGACGCGATCGGGCGGTTTGGTTTCCGCGAACGGCGTGGGGAATGGCCAAGCTGCTCATCGCGGAAAATCCAGGAGACATGGATGAAGTTGGTGAAGACCTCAGTGATCGCTTGTGCTCTTTCCGCCCTGCTTGCGGGCCCCGTCCTTGCGCAGGGAGTGTCATCCGACACCAAGTTGCGTGGCGGCGCGCAAGGCAAGACAATCCAAGGCGGCGTCGCGGGCAATAGCGAAGAAGAGCTGGAAGCGCAGCCGGGCGGTGCGGGCCAGACTGGCATGAAGCCGGCCAAGAGCACGAAGGGCACGGTCGGCACCACGGGCAGTGCCACGCACAAGAGCGCCACCGACGGGTCCGCTCCGGGCGGGGCGGCGACCAGCGGCAAGCGCTACTGACGCACGAGATTTGAGTGAGCGAACCTCCGGTCGCATGGCGGCCGGAGGTTTTGCTATGCCCGGCAGTTCAATCTTCGTGGCCGATGAAGGCCACTCAATCGTCGAAGCGTCCGCCGCGACCGGCCTTGACGTCGCTGCGGCGCTTCTTGCCGTCGAGCCGTCGCTGTTTGGAGGCAAAGGTCGGCCGCGTTGCGCGGCGCGGCGTCGGCCGGATCATCGCTTCGCTCAGGATCTCGACGAGGCGGTCGATGGCGTCCTGCCGGTTGCGCTCCTGGGTGCGGAAGCGCTGGGCGTGGATTACGATCACGCCGTCCTTGGTCATGCGCTGGCCGGCGATGCGGGCGAGCCGGATCGCCGCATCCTCAGGGATGGTCAGCTTGCGCGTGTCGAAGCGCAGTTGGGCCGACGTCGAGACCTTGTTGACGTTCTGCCCGCCCGGGCCGGAGGCGCGGACAAAGCCGATCTCGATGTCGTCCTCGTCGATAACGAGATCGCGGGATATCCGCAGCATGATGGCACCATTGGCGATATCACGACATATCGCGGAACATCCTTGTTCGGCAATGGTGCATCTGGAAACGCAAATGGCCGGGCGAGCCCGGCCATTTCAGGAAACGTCGGGAGACGTCAGTTCGACTTGGTCGCCGGCGCCGCGGCCGGTTGCGCCGCAGCCTGCGGGGCGCGGCCGACGATGACGGTCAGCAGTCCCTGGCCCCATAGCCGCTTGGCGGCGGCCTTGGCGTCGTCCAGCGTCACCGCGTCGACGATGGCGTTGCGCTTCTCGATATAGTCGATCGGCAGCTTGTCCTGCTGGTATTGGAGCAGCGCCTGCGCGAGCTTGGACGAGGTGTCGAGCGCCAGCATCTGCGAGCCCTTGAGGTACGACTTGGCCTCGTCGAGCTCCTTCTGCGTCGGACCCTCGTCGGCGATGCGGCGCACTTCCTTCTCGATGGCATCCATGGTGTCACCGGAGCGGTCGGCACGGGTGCCGGTGTTGCCGATGAAGATCGCCGAATGCTCCATCCAGAGCAGCGATTCGAACACGGAATAGGCTAGCCCGCGCTTTTCACGCACTTCACGGTAGAGCCGCGAGGACAGGCCGCCGCCACCGAGGATATGGTTCACGACATAGGCCGCCATGAAGGTCGGATCGCTGCGCTTCACACCGGGGCCGCCGAAGGTGATCACGGTCTGCGGCACGTCGAGCGGCACGAAGGCGCGCTGCGGCGGCTTGGCGGCCTCGACGTCCGGCACCGGCACGAGATTGGCCTTGGCCGGCAGTGCGCCAAACGTGTGGTCGAGCAGCTTGCCCAGGGTCGCCGGGTCGACGTCGCCGACGACGGCGACCTTCAGGGTGTCCTTGGCAAGGTTGCGCGCGACGTAATCCTTCATGTCGGCGACCGTGATGGTCGGCACGCTCTCCAGCGTGCCGTTGGTCTGCCGTCCATAGGGATGATCGCCGAACGTCATCTCCAGGAACTTGCGGCTCGCGAGCGAGGTCGGGTTGGTGGTGTCGCGTCGCAGGCCCGAGATGACCTGCGAGCGGATACGCTCGACATCGGCCGCGTCGAAATGCGGCGAGGTCAGCGCGGACCGCAACAGATCGAAGGCCTCGTCCTTGTTGTCGCGCAACATGCGCAGGCTGCCGCGGAAGGTGTCGCGGGTGGCACTGAAGGAGAGTTCGATGGCGCGGCGGTCGAGCCGCTCATGGAACGTCTTGGAATCGAGATCGCCGGAGCCCTCATCGAGGAGGTCGCCGACCAGATTGGCGACGCCCGGCTTGTCCTTGGGATCCTGCGCCGAGCCGCCGGCAAAGGAATATTCCATGGCAATCAGCGGCACGGTCGCGTCCTGGACGAACCAGGCCTCGATGCCGCCCGGCGAGACCAGGCGCTGGATTTTTGCTGCCGCCTGCGACGGCGAGATCGTGGCGAGCGCGAGTGCCGCGCCGGTGGCGACGGAGAGCGCGAAGTGTCTTGCGCGCAGGACGTGTCTTGCACGGAGGAAGGAATGGGTCACGAACGCTTCTCCTCGCGCTTGGCAGCGGTGCTGGTGTCCTTGATCAGATAGCCGGTCACCGAGCGCTTCTTCTCGAGCCATTTTTGCGCGGCTTCACGGACCTGCTCGGCGGTGACGGCGCGGATGCGGTCCGGCCAGCTCCGGATGTCCTCGATCGACAGGCCGGTGGTCAGTGCGCCGCCATACCAGCGCGCCAGCACCGCCTGATTATCCTGAGCGTAGATCGCTTCCGCGATCAGCTGGGTCTTTACGCGTTCCAGATCTTCGGCGCGGACTGTGTTTTGCGCGATGTCGGCGATGACGCCGTCGATCACTTGTTCGACCTCCGCAAAACTGACGCCCGGTTTCGGCGAGGCCGACACCGCGAACTGGGTCGGGTCGAGCGAGATGCTGGAATAGCTGGCACTGGCGGAGACCGCGAGCGGCTTGTCGACCACGAGGGCGCGATAGAGATAGGAGTTGCTGCCGCTGCCCATCAACTGCGCCAGCACATCGAGTGCGGCGCTCTCGCCGGCCGCGGCCGTCGTCGCCGACGGCACCAGATAATAGCGGCGCAGGCTCGGCTGTTCGACGCGCGGGTCGGACAGCGTGACGGTGCGCGGTGCCGCCGGCTCCGGCTCCTGCGGGCGGATGCGCTGCGCGGGGATCGCGGGCTGGGCCGGGATCGGGCCGAAATTGCGTTCGACCAGCGGGCGCACGTCGGTGGCCTCGACGTCGCCGGCGATCACCAGGATCGCGTTGTTCGGCGCGTAGAAGCGGCGGTAGAAGGCGAGGGCGTCCTCGCGATTGAGCTTCTCGATCTCCTGGTGCCAGCCGATCACCGGCCGGCCATAGGGATGGTTGAGATAGAGCGCAGCCATGATCTGTTCGTTGAGGCGCGCGTCCGGGCTGTTGGCGACGCGCATGTTGTACTCTTCGAGCACGACGTCGCGCTCGGGCAGCACATTCTCGTCCTTGAGGATCAGGCCGGTCATGCGATCAGCCTCGAACTCCATCATGGTCGGGAGCTGCTCTTTCGGCACGCGCTGGTAGTAGTTGGTGTAGTCGACCGAAGTCGATGCATTCTCGTTGCCGCCGACGCGGAGCACGGTCTGCGAGAACTCGCCGACCGGATGCTTCTCCGTGCCCTTGAACATCAGGTGCTCGAGGAAGTGGGCGAGGCCGGATTTGCCTGGCGTCTCGTCAGCCGAGCCGACCTTGTACCAGATCATCTCCGTGACCACGGGCGTGCGGTGATCAGGGATCACCACGACCTGGAGGCCGTTGCTGAGCGTGAAGCTGGCGGGCGGCGCAGACGTGACCGTCGTCTGGGCGAGTGCGCTGCCGACGACGAGGGCAGATGTCGAAAGCAGCGCGGCGAAGAGGCAAACAACCGATCGGTGTGAGGACATCACGATCCTTGTAAAGGCCCGGACCCTGTCCGGGCGTGAAAGCACGGCATGCTACACCGCGCGGCTTTGAGCTTCGGGTCACGAAGCAGAGAACGCGGTCAAGTTGTACTTAAAAATAGGTCATCTGCCGCGTCCGGCCTACGCCGGACGGCCGCGGCGGGGCCGCGTCTGCGTGCGATGGACAAGGAGCCTATTGCTCCTTTTCCTTACCCGACCTGACGTCGAAATAGGTCCGCTTCGACTTATCCTCGCCGGTACCATAGGCATAGCTCGACGAAGGCGTCTGATATCCCGGCGGCGGTTCGGTCAGAGACTGGCGCGGCGGCTCGGACGTGAATTGCTTGCTCTCGTCCTTGTTGTTCGAAAACATCTTGAACAGGCCGCCGGTGTAACCGAGTTCGGCCGGGCTCATCGTCGGGTGGTTGGTATTGGAGCCCGGCTGGGCCGGATCATTGACCGTCTTGTCGGGGCCGGCCGTCTTGTGGGCGTCCAGCTCGGCCGGCGACAGCGGCCGCGCATTTTTCAAATACTCCGCCTGCTTGTTGCCCGCCTTCTTCCGCTCAGCGATGGCCGCCTTGCGGCGCTTCTCGTCGGGATCCTTCGGCCAGTTCGGCGCGTTCGCGGCGTCGGCGCTGGCAGGCGGCGGCAGGTCGAGGTTCGGCGGCACCACCAGCGGCGACCGCTCGCGGTACTCGATGCCCTTCTTCTCCATGCTCTTGGCGCCGATGCCGGACATCAGATTGTCGATGAGCTTCTCTTCGAAGGTCATGTCGTCGTCATCGTCGCCATCATCACCGGCGCGGACCGGGCCTGCCGACATGACGAGACCGATGCCGAGGGCTACGGCTGACAATTTCAGCGCCAGCCAAAGTCCCCGCCGGGCGTCTCGGCCGATCGAACCGCTGGTCTGGAAGCTGCGCATGCCTATACCTGTTCCATATTGTGGCAGATTTGATCGTGCCAGCCTTGCCGCGTCGCGCGCGACCACCCCTCGCCATGCAAGGTTCCACCTCCGGCCCGTATCGGCCGGGATCAGGGCGCTTTTGCGGCGGGTACCCCCAGGAAGGAATCATACAATAGGGCCGCCACCCCAGCAACGATGGCCACGTCTGCCAGGTTGAAGACGTACCAATTATAGGTAATTCCGCCGATTTCGATGTGGAACAGGGCAAAATCGACCACCGCGCCATAGGCCAGGCGGTCGATGCCATTGCCGATGGCACCGCCGATGATCAGCCCCAGGGCCACCGTGGCGAGCCGGGTCTGCGACCGCGCCATCCAGATCGCGAGCGCGATCACCGCGACGACCTTCACCGCCATCAGCGCGAGCTGCGCGGCCTGACCGTCATTCTGGAGCCAGCCGAAGCTGATGCCGATGTTCCAGGCCAGCACCAGGTCGAAGAACGGCATCACCTTCACCACGCCGCGGCGGGCGAGGTCGAACCCGTTCAGCAGCCAGAGCTTTGAGGCCTGATCGGCCACGAGCGTGACCACGGCCGCGAGGATGCCGGCGCGGAGCGGGGTCATGGCAGGCCGATCAGACGCTCACGCCCAACGCCTTCCATTCGCGCAGCGCCTTGGCATCGCGCGGGGTGACGTCGGGATACTCAGGGTCTTCACCCACGGTCGGCGAGATCTTCCAGGAGCGGGCGCATTTGGTGCCGACGGCCTTCTCCACCACGACGGCGACGCCGGGCACGGCGTCGAGACGGAATGCAGAGGCCGGCGCCTCGCCCTCACGCACCTCGTAGTTCGAGGTGATGCAGATCTCGGCGAGGTCGGTGTCGAACAACGTCGCCAGCATGTCGCGGTCGGCGACATAGATCACCGGCGAGGCCTCGAGCGAGGAGCCGATGTTCTTGGCGGCACGTTCGAGCTCCAGCGCGCCGGTGACGACGCGGCGGACGTTGCGGATGCTCTCCCACTTCGCGGCGAGCTTGTCGTCGCGAAGCTTTTCGAGACCTTCCGGGAACAGCGTCAGATGCACCGATGCTTCGGCGTCCGGCCTGTACATCCGCCAGCCTTCCTCGGCGGTGAAGCTCAGGACCGGCGCCAGCCATTTCAGGATCGAGTTGCACAGCAGGTCGATCGTGGTCAGCGCCGCCTTGCGCGTCAGCGAGGACGGCGGATCGCAATAGAGCGTGTCCTTGCGGATGTCGAAATAGAACGCCGAGAGCTCGCTGTTCAGGAAGGCGGACAGCGTTGCGACCACGTTCTTGAAGTCGAACGTCTCATAGGCCTTGCGGACCAATTCGGCGCGGAGCGCAAGCTCGTGCAGCATCAGCCGCTCGAGCTCGGGCATCTCGGCGGGCGCGATCGCGTCGGCCGGCTTGTAGTGATGCAGCGTGCCGAGCATCCAGCGCACGGTGTTGCGCAGCTTGCGATAGGTCTCGACCGTATTCTTCAGGATCTCGGGGCCGATGCGCTGATCGTCAGTATAGTCGCAGGACGCGACCCAGAGCCTCAGGATGTCGGCGCCGGATTCCTTGATGACGGACTGCGGCTCGATGGTGTTGCCGAGCGACTTCGACATCTTGCGGCCGTCCTCGGCCTGGGTGAAGCCGTGGGTCAGCACGATGTCGTAGGGCGCGCGACCGCGGGTGCCGCAGCTTTCCAGCAGCGAAGAGTGGAACCAGCCGCGATGCTGGTCCGAGCCTTCGAGGTACATCACGGTGTCGGTGCCGCCGTCGACCTTGCGCTTGATGCCGGCGAGGCCGGGGAATTGCACGGGGTCTTCAAGCACGAAGGCGTGCGTCGAACCGGAATCGAACCAGACGTCGAGAATGTCGTCGACCTTCTGCCAGTTCTCGCCGGCATGCGGTCCGAGGAAGCGCTCGCGCGCGCCCGTGGCGTACCAGGCATCCGCGCCTTCCTTTTCGAAGGCGTCGCCGATACGGGTGTTGACAGCCTCGTCCTGGAGGATCTCGGCGGAGCCGTCGCCCTTCTCGCGGACGAACACGGCGATCGGCACGCCCCAGGCGCGCTGGCGCGAGATCACCCAGTCGGGGCGCGCCTCGATCATGCCGTTGATGCGGTTCTCGCCTGACGGCGGAACCCATTGCGTCACCGAGATCGCGTGCAGCGCGCGGGCGCGCAGCGTGTCGCCGCTCTTCGCCTTGCCGTTGGCCGCGATGTCCTTGTCCATCGCGATGAACCATTGCGGCGTGTTGCGGAAGATCACCGGCTTCTTCGAGCGCCAGGAATGCGGATATTGGTGCTTGAGCCGGCCGCGCGCGAGCAGCATGCCCTTGTCGACGAGCGCCTTGATCACGGCCTCGTTGGCGTCACCCTTCTCGCCCTTGTCGTTGATGACGCGCTTGCCCGCAAAACCCGGCGCGTGGTCGGTATAGGCGCCGTTCTCGTCGACGGTGTAGGGGATCGCGCTGCTGATGCCGCGGGCATCGAGCTCGCGGGTATTCACCGTCCAGACGTCGAAGTCTTCGCGGCCATGGCTGGGCGCGGTGTGGACGAAGCCGGTGCCGGTGTCGTCGGTGACGTGGTCGCCGGACAGCAGCGGCACGATGAAATCATAGCCGCCGGCAAGCCCCTTGAGCGGGTGCGCGCATTCGATCGCGTCCATGGTGTCGCCGGGGATGTCGCGGACCTTCTCGAAGGCCGTGACGCGGGCCTGCTTGAACACTTCTTCGGCGAGCGCATCGGCGAGGATCAGGAGATCGCCGGTCTTGGCCCAATTATCCGCCGGAGCGTCCGTCACCTTGTAGAGGCCATAGGCGATCTTCGGCGAGAACGAGATCGCGCGGTTGCCGGGCAAGGTCCAGGGTGTAGTGGTCCAGATCACGACGCTGGCCGAGGCCAGCGCGCCATGTGCCGGCGAGGTGACCGGGAATTTCACCCAGACCATGTCCGAGGTGTAGTCCTCGTACTCGACCTCGGCTTCGGCGAGCGCGGTTTTCTCGACCACGCTCCACATCACCGGCTTGGAGCCGCGATACAGCGTGCCGTTGGCGGCGAACTTCATCAGCTCGCGCGCGATCTGGGCTTCGGCCGGATAGTTCATGGTGGCGTAGGGATGAGCCCAGTCGCCGATCACGCCGAGACGCTTGAACTCCTCGCGCTGCACGTTGAGCCAGTGCGTGGCGTAGGCGCGGCACTCCTTGCGGAAGGCGATCATCGCGGTTGAGTCGCGGAAGTCGGGCTTCTGCTTGCCCTTCTTGCGATAGTGCTCTTCCTCGACCTTCCACTCGATCGGCAGACCGTGGCAGTCCCAGCCGGGCACGTAGTTGGAATCGAAGCCCAGCATCTGCTGGCTCTTGGTGACGAGATCCTTGAGGATCTTGTTCAGCGCCGTGCCGATGTGGATGTTGCCGTTGGCATAGGGTGGGCCGTCGTGCAGCACGAACTTGTCGCGGCCCTTCGCGTTCTCGCGCAGCTTTTCGTAGAGGCCGATCTCGTACCAGCGCTTGAGGATTTCCGGCTCGCGCTGCGGCAGGCCGGCGCGCATCGGGAATTCGGTCTGCGGCAGGAACAGGGTCTTCGAATAGTCTTTGGCTTCAGACTTTTGGGACTTCTGCGGCTTTTCGGACATGAGGCTGACTGGCTCGGAATGGCGCGGGAACGGATGGCGATGCGGAATCGCGGGGTGAAACGACAAAATCCCGGTCTTGCGCCGAGCCGAAGGCTCAGGCGGAAGCCGGGCCGCTAATCCCTATGATGCGCCGCGCAAACATGGGCTCTCCATAGCAGGGGGCCAAGGGAAGCGCAAAAGGGGAAGCGCAAAAGGGAAGCGCAAAGGTCCGGCCGCCGGCTTCGGGCCCCCTCAATCGACGGTCCCGAGCTGCGGAAAAGCGTCCGGGGCGGCGGCCAGGATGGCGCGGGCGCGGGCGGAATCGTCGTCCATCTGGCGGATCAGGGCTTCAATATCGTTGAATTTCAGCTCCTCGCGGATGAAGCCGACAAAGGCGCAGTCCAGCGCCTGCCCGTAAAGGTCGCCCTTGAAGTCGAACAGGAAGATTTCGAGCAGCGGCGCGCCATCATCAAAGGTCGGCCGGCGGCCGAAGCTCGCCACCCCGTTCAGACGCTCAGGCCCGCGGCCGACCCGCACGGCATAGATGCCATGCTTCAGGCCGCAATTGGCGTCGAGCCGGATGTTGGCGGTGGGATAGCCGAGATCGCGGCCGCGCTTCTCGCCATGAATGACCTCGCCGGTGATGAACCAGGGCGCGCCCAGCATGGTGGTGGCCTCGTCGATGAGCCCCTCGGCGAGGGCGATCCGGATCGCACTGGAGGAGACCGGCCGCTCGTCGATATCGACATGCGGCTGTACATCGACCTCGATGCCCAGCCGGGGGGCTTCGTTGACCAAAAGGCCGGGCGAGCCGACGCGTCCCTTGCCGAAATGGAAGTCGTAGCCGACCGCAATCCCGCTGACGCCGAGGCGGTCGATCAGGTCATGGTGAATGAAGTCCTGCGCACTGGTCCCGGCGCGGGCCTTGTCGAAGGTCATGACCACGGCACCGGCAAGCCCGGTCCCGGCCAGAAGCCGCAGCTTGGCGCGTTCGTCCGTCAGGCGAAATTGCGGGGTGTTGGGACTGAAAAACCGGCGCGGATGCGGTTCGAAGGTCAGCGCCAGCGCAGGGCGGCCATGCAGTCGGCCCATTTCCAGGGCGGCTGCAATGACGGCCCGGTGGCCGAGATGGACCCCGTCGAAATTGCCCATGGCGACCACCGCCCCCTTCAGGATGGCAGAATCCGGCGTGGTATCGCGGATAACGGTAAATTGCGGGGCCATCAGGGGAATTCTCGAGCCGGCGGGACCGGCCGGGACCGTGGCGTGACCCGGCCGATGAAGTCAAGCGGGAGGGGTGGCCGCGCTGAACACGATTCAATCTTTCGAAGGCCGCCCCGATTAACGCGCTGTTTAAAGCCTTGGTGCTAGTCCTTGAAACGTGGAACTGCGGGGCGCCGTCCCGTCGGGTCCGATCGTAAATATTTCCTGGGTTTGCGTTGGGGGAGTCGAGATGGCGGTTGATTTGTCGATGTCGGTTCTGGTGGTGGATGACTACAGCACCATGATCCGTATCATCCGGAATCTGCTGAAGCAGCTTGGCTTCGAGAATATCGATGATGCCAGCGACGGTTCGGCGGCGCTGAACAAGATGCGCGGCAAGAAGTATGGGCTCGTGATTTCCGACTGGAACATGGAGCCGATGACGGGTTACGACCTGCTGCGCGAAGTGCGGGCAGATCCCAACCTCGCCACCACGCCCTTCATCATGATCACGGCGGAATCGAAGACCGAGAACGTGATCGCGGCCAAGAAGGCCGGCGTGAACAACTACATCGTCAAGCCGTTCAATGCGGCGACGCTGAAGACCAAGATCGAGGCGGTCTTCCCGGACATGGCGAGCGCGTAAGCGCGCTTCGAGGCCGGACAAACAATCTTCCAATAGATCGTCATGCCCGGGCTTGTCCCGGGCATCCACGTTGTTGGGGTCTGCGAGAGAAGGCGTGGATGGCCGGGTCAAGCCTGGCCACGACGGCACTCGGCAATTCGTCTAAGCCGGTCCCACGTCAGGCCGCTTTGATCACCACTTCAATTCGCGCATCAGCGCCTTCGGCGGGTGGCCGAACAATTCCGTCACTGACTTGGGATCGAGCTGGTCGAGGCCCTCGAACTCCTCGGCATGGATGCCGCGGGTGACGAACAGGCAGTCGATGCCGAATTCACGCGCGCCGGTCAGGTCGGTGCGGACGGAATCGCCGATCGCCAGCACCTTTTTCCGGTCGATCGGGTGGCCCTGGCGTTCGCCGGCCAGACGCATCGCGCGCTCGTAGATCGGCCGGTGCGGCTTGCCGTAGAAGATCACCTCGCCGCCAAGCTCGCGATACAGCTCGGCAATCGCGCCGGCACAATAGATCAGCCGGTCGCCGCGCTCGACCACGATGTCGGGGTTGGCGCAGACCAGCGTCAGCTTGCGCTCGCGCGCCTTCAGCATCATGCCGCGATAGTCTTCCGCGGTCTCGGTCTCGTCGTCATAGAGGCCGGTGCAGACGATATAGTCGGCCTCTTCCAGCGGCGCGGTCTTCGCATCGAGGCCGCGATAGATCGAGTTGTCGCGCTCGGGGCCGAGCCAGAACATTTTTCGGCCGGGGTGCTCGGCGACATAGAGTCGCGTCAGATCGCCGGAGGAGACGATCGCGTCATAGGTCTCGTCGGCGACGCCGAGCTTGCGCAATTGCCGCTGCACGGAGTCGGCCGGGCGCGGCGCGTTGGTGATCAGGATCACCGTACCGCCACGGCTGCGATAGGTGTGCAGCGCCTCGCAGGCCTCGGGGAAGGATTCCAGTCCGTTATGGACGACGCCCCAGATGTCGCTGAGCACGACGTCGACCCCGCCCACGAGTTCGCGCAGGCTTTGGGCGAAATGCAGCGTGGTCATGATGCGTGAGGCCGATCAGATGCGGCGCGCCAGCGCCGCGTTGCCGGTGATGCGCTGTGACGGGGTGGCAGGCGTCGCAGCTGATGTTGCGCTTGGGCTGGGTGTACCGGAACCATTGGATCCCTGAATGTCCTGCGTCGGGTTCGACGCGGCTCCGCCGGTAGCAGATGCCCCCTCGGGCCGCAATGGCCGGGGCGGCGCGAACAGAAAGCCCTGGCCGAAGCGCACGTCATAGTCGAGCAAGTCGACCACTGCGCGCTCGCCCTCGATCCGTTCCGCAATCAAATCGATGCCGAAGCGGCCGAGCAGATCGGACAGGTCGGAGGGATGAATGTCCGAGGTCGAGGCCTGCCTCGGGTCGAGCAGCAACGAGGCCGGGACCTTGATGAAGCGTACGCCGCGATCGGCGAGTTCGCGCGGCTCGATCCGCAAGTCGGTGACATGGTCGATCGAGAAGCGGAAGCCGCGCTGTGCGAGGGCCGCGAGATTCTCGGTCTCTGCAGGGCCGAGGCCGCGGAAGGTCGACTGCTTGAACTCCAGCACCAGCGATGGCGCGAGCGCCCGGTTGGCCTCGAGGAAATCGAGGCATTGCGCGAAGGTGGTGGAATTGCCGAGGGTCGAGGCCGCGACGTTACAGAACACGCCGACATCCTTGTTGCGCACCATCAGCCGGCGCAACACCTGGACACAGCGCAGCAGCACCATGTTGTCGATGCGTCCGATCAGCCCGGAGGCCTCGGCAATGCTGATGAACTCTTCCGCGGCAATCAGCTGGTCGCGCTCGTCGCGCACCCGGGTAACGGCCTCGTAGAAGCGGACCTTGCGCTGCGGCAGCGTCACCATCGGCTGGAGGAAGATGTCGATGCGGTTCTCGTCGATGGCATTGCGCAACGTGGCCAGCATCTGGGTCTGGTTGCGGCCGTTGGCCGTCGAAACGGCACTGGCGGTCTGGGTCTGGACGGCCGGCGGGGTCGGCCGCGGCGGCGGCGCGGGAAGCGGGGAGGAGCGGCCGGCCGCTCCTCGAAGGGGGCAATCAGGTCGACCGGCGCTTCCGGCTCCAGTCTGGCGACCGCAGCGGGGGCCGGCGCGTGACCGGCCAGCAGGTCCTCATGGGTCGACACGGTGGCGGCAAGCTGCCTGACCAGCCCGCCGAGCTCGTTGATCTCGCCGACCACCGACTGCACACGATCGGAATTGGTCGAATTGGACGAGGCGATGCGGCCCTCCATCGCGGCGAGCCGGCGGCCGAACTCGGCGACCTGACGGGCGAGGTCGGCGGTGCCGCGCGACAGGTCGGCGATCTGGCCGCCGACGTCGCTGCGGTCGCGCAACCGCATCGACACCGCGTTGTAGAGGATCAGGAAGGTCAGCGCGGTCAGCGCCACGATCGCGGATTCGGTTCCGCTGATGCCGGCGACCGCGTAGAGCACGAGCCCGAGCGAGGCCGCGACCAGAACCATGCAGATGGCGATGAAAATCGTCGAAATGCGAATCATGTCGCGCGTTACGCCTCAAGAGCTGGCTGCCTCACCCGGGAAAACACGGGCTGCAAATCGCACCCGTCACGCCTCATGCTCCCCAAGCATGCGCGACCCTAACATCATTGTTGATTCGGGGGGATAGCGACCGAGGGCGGCGAGCGCCGAGTCAAGACGGTGCGGCGGCGCCGACCGTGTCGGCCGAAACGGCGTCGCGGCTGCCGAGCGGCTTGGGCCGACCGGTGGTCGTATCCCGCAAGGTCTGCCGTTCGACCTCCGAGTTGAGCTCCGCGCCGAACATGATGACGATCGCCGACATCCACATCCACGTCATCAGACCGATCGCCGCCCCAAGCGAGCCGTAGGTCGCGTTGTAATTGGCAAACGCCGAGAGATACCAGGACAGCAGCGCCGAGCCGGCGATCCAGAGCAGGGAGGCTGTCACCGCGCCGATGCTCAGCCATTGCCAGCGCGGCGCGTCGCGGCTGGGCGCGAAGCGGTAGAGGATGGCGAGCGCCGCCAGCAGGATGACGAGCAACAGCGGCCAGCGTGCCAGCGCGACGATCAGCTTGCTCTCGGGCGCAATACCGAGGTGATCGAGCGCAAGCGGGAACGCGACCACGGCGGCCACCATCAGCAGGAGTGCGACAATTCCGCCGACCGTGAAGGACAGGGAAATCAGGTTCAGCTTGATGAAGCCGCGCTTCTCGCGCTCCTCGTAGGCGACGTTGAGGGCGTCGAAGATGGATTTGACGCCGGCATTGGCACTCCAGATTGCGAGCACCAGGCCGAACACGAAGGTGGCGCCCAGCGCCGTGTTGCCTTTCGAGACCACGCGGGCGACCTGATCCTCGACGATCTGGAACGTGCCCTGGGGCAGCATCATCGCGAGTGTCTGCAGATTGTCACTGATGGTCGAGGGATCGGCGAACAGTCCGTAGGACGAGACGAGTGCGGTTACCGCGGGAAAGATCGCGAGCAGACCGAAGAAGACGACGCCCCCTGCGGTCGCCAGCAGGCGATCGTCGTCGATGCGTTGATAGGTGCGCCAGAGGATGTCCTTCCAGCCGGACCAGGGAATCGCAAACGGGCTTGTCGAGCCGCGGCCGTGGCCGGGCTGCATGGCTGCGTTTGCGGGGCTTGTTTCCGGCGAATTCGCTTCGTTGTTGCGATGATCCTGTGGCGGTCCCGGCCGGACGAGCCCCGCTTCCTGAAAGTAGCGTTCCGCGGTGAGGACGAAAACTGCCGTGGCGGCGACCAGCAGCCAGGAGTCGAGCTGCTCGCTGTGCCGCGCACGCATGTCAGGCGTCCAGTCTGTGACCGTGGCGCCGCCTGCGCGCGGCCGTGAAGCCCAGCAACCCGATCGCGGCAAGCATCAGGCCAAGCTGTACGGGGCGGTTGGTCCGAGCCGGGAAAGTCTTGCCGTCCCGGCCGCGTTCGCCCGGCGCGAGCGGTACCAATGGGATCGTCGTCGCGACCTCCTTGACCGCCTGCTTGACCGTCCCGCGCGGGATCCGCGGCGTGGCGATCGCCACGCGCATGCGGCTGGCGAACGGCACGATCGGTCGTGTGCGGCGGTTCATCTGGGCCATGGCAACCCCGGCGCAGGCTGCGGCCAGCACCAGCAGCACGGCCGCAACGGCACCAAAGCCCCAGAACTGTCCGTAGGTGATGGCGATCCAGCGGTAGAGCGCGATCAGGCCGACAAAGAAGGCCGCAATCAGGAACAGCCCGGCCACCGCGAACAGTCCCGCAGCGACCGCGTAGGACGTCACGCGCCCGGTGGTCTGGCTGGTGCGGTCACGCAGATAGGACTGCGCCGCGCGCTTGAGATGGTTGAGTTTCAGCGCCATGCCGGCGCGCAGCAATTCGCCCGATGGCGCGAGCATGCGGACATCCTCCGAGAGCGAGACATTGGTCGGGGGATGAACGTGGCGGAATTTGACTTGTTCCGCCGGAGCGGGCCTGCGCGTGGCGGATCAGCCGAGATCGGCTGCCGCGATCCAGAACACCTCGCCCTCGGAATCTTCCGTGTCGAGCCAGAGCAGCGGCAGTTCCGGAAAGGCCTCGTCGACCAGCTCGCGGCCGCGGCCGATCTCGCAAAGCAGGCCGCCATCGGGCGTGAGATGGTTGGGCGCTTCGTGCAGGATACGGCGGACCACGTCGAGGCCGTCCAGGCCGCCGTCGAAGGCAAGCTTCGGCTCGGCCCGGCATTCCGGCGGCAAGGCCGCCATGCCTTCCGCGTCGACGTAGGGCGGATTGGTGATGATCAGATCATATTTGTTGGCGCCGAGCGGCGCGAACAGATCGCCCCGATGCAGCGTGATCCGCTCATCCAGCCCATGTTCCCCGACATTGCGCGCGGCGACTTCGAGCGCGCCCTTGGAGATGTCGACGGCATCGACCATGGCATTCGGGAAATGATAGGCGCCGAGGATCGCAAGACATCCCGATCCCGTGCAGAGATCGAGCACGTGCTCGACGGCCGTGGGATCGTCGATCAATGACCCCGCTTCGCCGTCGCCGCCGAAATGCGAATCCAGCAGCTCGCCGATGAAGGAGCGCGGAACGATGACGCGCTCGTCGACATAGAAGGGCAGGCCGCGCATGTAGATCTTGTTGACGAGATAGGCGGTCGGTTTGCGCGTCGTCACGCGCTTATGGATGAGGTCGAGCAGGGTCTTGGCTTCCGCGGCGGTGACGCGGGCATGCGCAAAGCTCTCGAACTGGTCGGGATGCAGATGCAGGGCCTCGCAGACCAGGAAGGCGGCTTCGGCGACCGGATCGGTCGTGCCGTGGGCGAAGGTGAGTTTCGCCTCGACGAAACGGCTGACCGCATAGCGGACGAAATCGAGCAGCGTCAGCAACTCGCCACGGCCGACCTTCGCGAGTTTCGGCGCGGCGCGGCTTCGCGCGGGCTTCTTGGATGCTTTTGCCATCAGGATTTGGTCCAGCGTGCGGCGGCCTCGTCGTCACGGGCGTGGGCCTCGACCCAGCCGGTGCCGGTGGCGCTCTCTTCCTTCTTCCAGAACGGTGCGCTGGTCTTGAGATAATCCATCAGGAACTCGGCCGCCTCGAACGCCGCCCTTCGGTGTTGCGAGGCGGTAAGCACCAGCACAATGTTCTGGCCGGGCATGAACCGCCCGACGCGATGGATGACCGTGACGCCGTTGAGCGGCCAGCGCGAAATGGCCTCGTCGACGTGGCGCTTGATTTCTTCCTCGGCCATATCAGGATAATGTTCGAGCGTGAGCGCCGCGATCTTCGAACTGTCCTCGTCGGCGCGACAGATGCCGGAGAAGCTGACGACCGCACCGATGTCGGTGCGGCTCGCGGTCAGGAGCGCGATCTCGCGCGCGATGTCGAAATCGTCTTCCTGGATGCGGATGGCAACGGGGCAGGTGGTGACGGGGGAAGTCATGGCCTAGCCGCCGGTCATCGGCGGGAAGAATGCGATCTCGCGGGCGCCCGCGATCGCGGCGTCGGCCTTGACGTGGGCGTGGTCGATCGCGGTGCGGATCACCGTCGGCTTCTCGAACGCATAGGCGTAAGCCTCGCTTTGACCGGATAGCCAGGCGATCAGCTCCTCGACGGTGCGCACCGTCGCGGGCGGCTCGATCGTCTCCTCGGCCTTGCCGACGCGTTCGCGCACCCAGGCGAAGTATTTTACCTTCATCCCTCATCCTCCTTGATGAGGTGATGGATGCCGGCGCGGAAATAGTCGTAGCCGGTGTACATGGTCAGGATCGCCGAGGCCCACAGCAGGATGAGGCCGATCAGCGAGACCATGGGGACGACCTCATCGCCGGCCGGGCCGGCGAGCAGGAAGCCGATGGCGACGAGCTGGACCGTGGTCTTCCATTTGGCGAGCTTGGTCACGGGCACGCTGACACGGAGCGCGGCGAGATATTCGCGCAGACCCGACACCAGGATCTCGCGGCACAGGATCACGATGGCGGCCCACAGCGACCAGCCATGGATGATCCCGTCGGCGGCCAGCATCAGCAGGCAGGAGGCGACCAGCAGCTTGTCGGCGATCGGGTCGAGCATCCGGCCGAACGCCGATTGCTGATTCCAGATCCGTGCGTAATAGCCGTCGAGATAATCCGTCACCGCAGCGCCGATGAAGATCGCGACCGCGACCCAGCGCAGCCACAGCGGGTAGTCCATGATGGACTGCGCATAGATGCATCCGACCACGACCGGGATCGCGGCAATCCGGCCATAGGTCAGGATGTTCGGGAGGGACATCGCGCGGCTGGTGGTCCCTCGTGTCGTGGCGATGTTCATCCGTCCTACCAATACCGCTCGAGCCTGAAGGTCAACCGTCCGTCCCCAATTGGGGTGCGGGATGCGACGACCATATGACTACAGCCCCTTTAGTTCACCCCGGCTGGGGATGGAAATAGTCGAATATCCTGCGGGCGCTCTCGGCGCTCACCCCAGGAACCTTGCCGAGATCGGCGATCGAGGCGCGTTCGATCTCCTTCAGGGTTCCGAAATGGTGCAGCAAGGCACGTTTGCGTGACGGGCCGATGCCCGGAATCTCCTGCAAACCGGCCTCGCGAATGTCCTTCTTGCGCAGCTTGCGGTGCGAGCCGATGACGAAGCGGTGGGCCTCGTCCCGCAGGCGCTGGATGAAATAGAGCACGGGGTCGCGCGGCTCCAGCTTGATCGCCTCGCGCTCCGGCATGAACAGGGTCTCGCGGCCGGCATCCCGGTCCGGCCCCTTGGCGACCGACATCAGCGACACCTGGGTCAGGCCGAGATTGGTGAAGATCTCCCGGACGGCGTTGAGCTGGCCGCGGCCGCCGTCGATGATGACGAGGTCGGGCCATTGCGGGAAGTCGTCGTCCTTGGCTTTGGCCGCGCCCTCTTCAGGCGGGTTGATCAGGCGCTTGAAGCGGCGCTCCAGCACCTCGCGCATCATGGCGAAGTCGTCGCCCGGCGTGATCCCTTCCGACTTGATGTTGAACTTGCGGTACTGGTTTTTGACGAAGCCATCGGGGCCCGCGACGATCATGGCGCCGACCGCATTGGTGCCCTGGATGTGGCTGTTGTCGTAGACCTCGATGCGCTTGGGCGCATGCGGCAGGCTCAGCGTCGCGGCCATGGCGTCGAGCAGGCGGCTCTGGGTCGCGGTATCCGCGAGCTTGCGGCCGAGCGCCTCGCGCGCATTGGTCAGCGCGTGGGTGACGAGCTCCTTCTTCTCGCCGCGCTTGGGCGCGACGACCTCGACCTTGTGGCCGGCCTTGATCGACAGCGCATTGGCGAGAAGCTCCATCTCCTCGATCTCGTGCGAGAGCAGGATGGTCTTCGGCGGCGGCTTGTCGTCGTAGAACTGGGCGAGGAAGGAGCCCAGCACTTCCTCCGGCGTGAAGGTCTTTTCCGCGCGCGGGAAATAGGCGCGGTTGCCCCAGTTCTGGCCGGTGCGGAAGAAGAACACTTCGACGCAGGAGAAGCCGCCTTCCTGATGGATGGCGAACACGTCGGCCTCTTCCACGGTGCGCGGATTGATGCCCTGCTGCGACTGGATCGCCGACAGCGCGGCGAGGCGATCACGATAGAGCGCCGCGCTCTCGAATTCGAGCTCGCCGGAGGCCTTCTCCATCTCGCCTGCAAGCTCCTGCTTCACCGCCTGGCTCTTGCCGGACAGGAAGTCGGTCGCCTCGCGCACCAGCGTGGTGTAGCCGGGGAAGTCGATCTCGCGGGTGCAGGGACCGGCGCAGCGGCGGATCTGGTAGAGCAGACAGGGCCGGGTGCGGCTCTCGAAGAAGGAATCCGTGCAGGAGCGGATCAGGAATGCGCGCTGCAGGGCGGTGATGGTGCGGTTGACGGCGCCGGCAGAGGCGAACGGGCCGAAATAACGTCCGGGGCGGGTCTGCGCACCGCGATGCTTCAGGATCTGCGGTGCCCAATGGTCGCCGGTGATCAGGATGTAGGGAAACGATTTGTCGTCGCGCAGCTGCACGTTGAAGCGCGGTCGCAGCTGCTTGATGAGGTTGGCCTCCAGCAGCAGCGCCTCGGTCTCGGTCGTGGTCGAGACGATCTCCACGGTCACCGTGGCCGCGATCATGCGCAGGATGCGCGCCGGCAGCGGCGCACTCTGGCGTGCATAGTTGGAGAGGCGCTTTTTGACGTTCTTGGCCTTGCCGACATAGAGCACGTCGGCATTCGCACTGAGCATGCGATAGACGCCGGGCGAGGTCGGCGCGAGGCGGACCGCGCGCTCGATCGCCTCGTGACCGGTCGCCAGCGGCTCTTCGCCGATCGCGCCGCTCTCTTCCAGGATATCCGGCAGCCGGCCGTCGTCCTCCTCATCGCCGCCGCTGGTGGCGGGATCGAGGTCGGGCGGCGCTGTCTCGTGCGAAGTCTCCTGGGGCGGGACGTCGGAGGTCGCGGCGCGCGGTGACTTGCGCGCGCGGTCGTCCGGATTGTCGGTGGAATCGTGAACCATGGTGCGAATTTAGGCGCTGAGGGAGCCGATTTGAAGTTCCGGCCGTGCCGCACGCACAGGATGGCGGCGCAGGTCCCGGTAACGCTTCCTTAAGTCTGTTAACAGCGCGGTAACGGGTCTTAACAGCCCTTTAACTTAAAACTCTCGATAAATCTTACGCGAAAAAGTGGTGGTTCCGTAACCATGCGGTCTGGCCTTGCGCGGCGGCGCGGGCATCGCAGCCGGTTGCGGCAAGTTGCGTTGGAGTGTGTGATGAAGAGGCTCGTTGTGGGCGCAGCCGCGTTGGTTGCAGCCGGCTGGACGGCGTCGGCAGAGGCCGCCGATCTCAGTTACGGGCAGCGTGCGCCCTATACCGTCAATCAGCCGCTCAATGGCTATAGCTGGGCCGGCCCGTATCTCGGCGCCAATCTCGGCTATGAATGGGGCTCGGTCAGCAACACGTCCGTAAAGCCCTCCGGCTTCGTCGGCGGCGTGCAGGCAGGCTACAATTTCCAGAACGGCCCGTGGGTGTTCGGCGTTGAGGGCGACATCCAGGCAGCCGGCGCCGACGACACTTTCGCGCCGTGGAAGTTCTCCAATCCCTGGTTCGGCACGCTGCGCGGTCGCGCCGGCTATGCGTTCAGCAACGTCCTGGTCTACGGCACCGCCGGCCTCGCTTTCGGCGAGCTGCGTGGGCAGACCTTCGGCTGGACGGAATCGCACACCACCGCCGGCTGGACCGCGGGCGTCGGCGCGGAAGTCGGCTTCGCGCCGAACTGGAGCGCGAAGCTCGAATATCTCTACATCGATCTGTCGTCGAGCCAGTTCGCAATTACAGGCGTGTCAAACGGCTATAGCGCCAGCGTTGTTCGCGCAGGCGTGAACTATCACTTCTGATAGCCAAATAAGAAAATACCGGACAACAGTCTCCCGGCCGCTCGCGGCCGGGACTTTTTTTGCGCCAGGTGTTTTGGGAAAGGTCCGCTACGAAAGGATCACGAGATTGACCGCCTTCGGCCCTTTCCCCTTCTTGTCCGGTTCGACTTCGAAAGTGATACGCTGTCCTTCGGCAAGGTCTTTTAGTCCCGCCCGCTCAACAGCGGTGATGTGAACGAATACATCGCGACCGCCGTCGTCCGGTTTGATAAAACCGTAGCCGCGCTCGCCGTTAAAAAACTTAACTGTTCCCGTATTGGCCATCGGGAAACTCCCCCTCATTGCTCCTCCGTCGCAACGCAGACACGCGTCGCGACATGACCGGGCATCACGAAGCCCGGGAGAGCTGGCCATCCTTGGGCAGACCCTTCGGTCCGACTGGATCTTTCTTAGGCCTTCACTCCGCCGCAACCATTCGCGGAAGCGGAACGTAAAGCCAGTCACGCAAATAGCATAATACGGTTCTTTGCAGATTGACTACCGCTACTGCATATTTTTCCCAAGAATGGCGGCAGCTTAGGGCTTGGGTACCTCTAATCGGAATCTGGCAGCTCCGCCCTGACCGAGCGGCATTTCCAGCTCGGGCAGGATCGTCTTGAGCTCGCTCTGCAGCGTGTAGGGCGGATTGACGATCAAGAGTCCGGTCGAGGTGAGGGCTGCGCCATCAAGCTGTGGTGCAACGCTGAACTCGAGCCGCAGACATTTTCCCGGAGTCTTTGCTGCAACTGCGGTCCGCGCCACGAGTTGCGCCAGTGTGTCGGTGGCGCGGCGGCTCTTGGCGGGATACCAGATTACATAGATACCGGTCGGCCATTTCGCGAACGCGGTGGAGAAGGCCTCGCCCAGTCTTTCGAACTCGTCTTTCGCCTCGAACGGCGGGTCAATCAGCACGAGTCCGCGCCGCTCCTTCGGCGGCACGAACGCCGGCAGCGCCATCCAGCCGTCGAGATCGACCACGCGGGCCTGTTCGTCGCGCCGCAACACGTCGATCAATGCCTTGCGTGCCTTCGGTTCGAGCTCGCAAGCGACGAGCCGGTCCTGCGGCCGCATCAAACCGCGCGCGATCAAAGGTGAGCCCGGATAGGCCTTGAGCTCGCCCTTCGGATTGAAGGCGCGAACGATATCCATGTACGGCTTGGTCAGTGCGACTGTCTCGTTCGTGAGGCGCGCCTGCATCAGCCGCGCGATCCCCGTCAGCCATTCGCCGCTGCGGCGTGCCTCGTCGCTGTCGAGATCATAGAGACCCGCGCCCGCATGGGTGTCGATGACGCGGAAGGCGGCCGGCTTGTCCTGCAGATAGGTCAGGATGCGCGCCAGCACGATGTGCTTGATGACATCGGCGAAGTTGCCGGCGTGAAAGGCGTGGCGATAGTTCATGCGAAGAGCACTACGCCACGTGAGGGCCTGAGCAAAGAGCTACGACAGCCTGGGCTACCCACCCCTGACCGGCGGCATCGTCACCTGGTCACGGCGGCAGGCGCGACGTTCCATTTCCTCGCAGGCGCGGAATTGCAGATCCTTGCTGAGGCAGATGCGGACCTCGGAGAGCCGGGTGCGATTGCAGGTGACTGAGATGGCCGCATCGCTGAGGCCCGGATTGGCCTTGATGAAGGCTTCTTCCACCTCACCCGGCGCCACGGTCTTGGCTTGCGACAGGTCGAGATATTCGGCCGGAATCTTGATCGCGGCGCGTGCCTTGCGGATGGTCTCGAAATAATTGCGGCCGTCGAGCCCGGAGCACGTGCCGTGCTTGTCCCACTCGTTGAAGATCAGCCCCGGCGCCGGCATCAAATCGAGCATCGTGGAGACGATGTTGCGGTTCAGCCGCGGCGATGGCCGCTGGCAATATTCGGGGAAGCCGTTCTCATATTGCGGCCACAGTCCGTGCACCACGAAGGAATAGGGCCGGCCCTCACATTGGATATTCGAGCGTCCGCCGCCGCGGCCGCGCTCGGCCGCCTCCGCGCAGAAGGACGGCGACCACGACAGCGACAGCACATAGAAATCGAATTCACCGGGCGCGTTCTGGCGCTTGTCCTGCGCCTTCGCGCCACCGGACAGCGAGATCAGCCCGGCGGCAAGAATCAGGGGGAGGGTCAGTGAGATCACAAGGCGGGAGAACGAATGCAATCTAAAATGAAACATGGCAACGCCCCTCAACTAGACTGTGCAACAAGCCTAGCAGGCAACAAGAACATTTCAAGAACAAAATTCAGGCGACGGCCAATCGCCTGCTTGATCGGTCCGAATCAGGGACCTTCGGATCAGGGACCTTCGAATCAGGGCTTGGCAGCGCGGCAGGCCGGATTGTAGGCCCAGTTGCGATCGAGCCCGACCACGCACCATTCGACGCCCTGACCGTAGCCGGCGAAGCCGCCGTCCTCGATGATCGAGAAGTGCACCTTGCGCACCTTGCCGTCGTTCAGCATGGCCTCGCCGGTGCAGTAGCGGCGCGGAATGTTGTCGGACGCCCAGGGCCGGAACGCGGTCTCATGGACAGCCGCGAAGCCCTCGATCCGCAAAGGCGAATTCCAGAACGAGCCTTCCTTCTCGGAGAACTGGCTCGCGATCGTTGGCAGCGCCCTGTCGCACTCGGCGACATTGCCGTCATAGCGAGGCCCGCTGAGCCAGAAATTCAGCTCCAGCGGATTGGCGGCCCTGGCCTCACCGAGCGACAACGCTCCGAACATGAGGCCGAGAACGGCGGCAAAACGAAGCGATTTCAGGGAGGTCGAGGCGCGCATGGGCAATCCAGACAGCATGATCTGTGAAGGTGGGACGGTGCCGCGAAGGGCGGGGGAGGTCAAGTGCAGCACGGCAACACTTGGCCAGGAGTTGCTCACAACGGCGCCGTCAACCGGCCTTCCGTTCTTTCCACCGCCGCGCCGGCACCGTAAACTGGCGCCAATCAATCGGAGTGACGGGAATGCGAATCATTGCGGCCGCGGGCCTTCTTGCCAGCCTGGTTTTCTCGGTGGCGAGCCAGTCGGCGCAGGCCGACATCTTTCCGGTGCCGCCCTTCAAGGGCAACGACACCGGCGGCATCATCGCCTATTCCATGGCGACGCAGACCGATGCGCGCCAGGTCGCGGTCGACCACTGTGCGCGGTACGGCAAGGTGGTGAAATTCCTCGCAGTGCAGGCCTATGAGGGCGGCTACATCTCGTTCGCCTGCCGTTGGGTGCCCTACGGCGCCGCCGATCGGCCGATCCGCACGCTCTACTGAGGCGTTTTCGGAACGACTAAGGTCACGCCAAAGAAAAAGCTACGACATCTGAGCCGGGAGTCTCTCGCATGACGCGCAAGCTTGCTTTGCTCGGATCAGCCGTTTGCCTCGTGCTGTCGGCGGCGAGCGCCTTCGCCGACGATCTGCCGGTTCGCAAGGCCGGTCTCTGGGAATTGAAGATGGTCAGGACCGGCTCGGCGATGCCGGAAATGACCATGCAGCACTGCACCGACGAGGCTGTCGACAAGGAGATGAACAACAACATCTCGCCGATGGCCAAGCAGGTCTGCTCCAAGCAGGACATCAAGAAGACCGCGACCGGCTATGTCAGCGATTCCGAGTGCAGCGTCGCCGGCATGTCGACGACCTCGCACGCCGAGATCACGGGCGATTTCAACTCGGCCTACACGGTGAAGACCTCGTCGCATGCGCAAGGCGGTGCCGCCGGTGCCGCCGGGCGCGACTCCACCATGACGTTGGAGGCGAAATGGCTCGGCGCCTGCAAGCCCGACCAGAAGCCCGGCGATATCGTGATGCCCGGCGGCTTCAAGATGAACGTCCGCGACGTCGACAAGCTGAAGGCGCTGCTGCCGAAGTAGGCGGGGCTATCGCAGCTACACCGGAATCCTGACACTCGCCCGCAACCCGCCCATCGGGCTGTCGCCCAGCGTGATGTCGCCGCCATGCGAGCGGGCGATGTCGCGGGCGATCGCGAGCCCCAAGCCGGTGCCGCCTTCGTCCTGGTTGCGGGCATTGTCGAGCCGCAGGAACGGTTTGAACACTTCCTCGCGCAGATGGACGGGAATGCCCGGACCATCGTCGTCGACCGTGACAGTGAGATAGCGGTGATCGCGCTGGCCGGAGATGGCGATGGCCTGGCCGTAGCGCGCGGCATTGGTGACGAGGTTGGCGAGGCAGCGCTTGAACGAGGCCGGCTTCACGGTGACCACCGGCAGGCCGCTGAAGGTTACGGTCGCGGTGTGGCCGTGACGTTCGGCATCGCTGCGCAATTCCTCGAGTGCCTGCGCCATGTCGGTCGGCTGCGATTGCTCGCCGGAATCGCCGCGGGCGAAGGCGAGGTAGTCTTCAAGCATCATCGACATCTCGTCGACGTCCTTGCGCATGCCCTCCATCTCGGGGCTGTCACCGATCAGCGCCAGCTCGAGCTTGAAGCGGGTGAGGATGGTGCGCAGATCGTGGCTGACGCCGGCGAGCATCGCGGTGCGCTGCTCCATCGCGCGTTCGATGCGCGACTTCATCTCGAGGAAGGCGCCAGCGGCGCGCCGCACCTCGCGCGCGCCGCGCGGCCTGAAGTTCGGCGCCTCGCGGCCCTTGCCGAAACTTTCGGCAGCGTCGGCAAGCCGCAGGATCGGCTTGATCTGGTTGCGCAGGAACAGCACCGACACGATCAGCAGGATCGACGACGTCCCGACCATCCAGAACAGGAAGATCTCCGAGTTCGAAGCGTAGGCGGCGCTGCGCTGCGCGAAGATGCGCATCACGGCATCGTCGACCTGAACGCGGATCTCGACCTGATTGGAATTGCCGACGGTGTCGATCCAGAACGCACGATTGAGCTGCCGTCCCAATTGCACCGAGAGCGTCTGGTCGAGCAGCGAGAAGAACGGCTTTGGTCCGGGTGGCGGCATGTCGCCGGGAGGAAGGAAATCGACCACGAACTGCATGCGTTGGGCGATGCGGCGCAGTTGCGTGTGGTCCTTGTCCTGCGGGTATCCCTTGTAGACGTCGACGAGACTGCCGACGTCCTGCGCCACGGCTTGGGACAGGCGACGCGTCACCGTGTTCCAGTGCCGCTCCATGAACACGAAGGCGACCACGGTCTGCAGGATCACCATCGGCACGATCATGATCAGCAGTGCGCGGGCGTAGAGGCCGGTCGGCATCCAGCCCTTGAACGCGTTGCCCATCCAGCCATTGGCGGCGGAGACGCGCCCGGCGGCGCTCTTGAGCAGCGTCAGGCCGGTATCGATCGTGCTCATCGGTTGCGCTTCACTGCTTCTACGGCGAGGCTACCAGCCGGTAGCCGATGCCGCGCACCGCCTGAAGGAACAGCGGATTGGCCGGGTCGGTTTCGATCTTGCGCCGCAGCCGGTTGATCTGCACGTCGACAGCGCGTTCGTTGACGCTGCCATTGCCGGTCAGTGCGCTGCGCGGCACGGTCTCGCCGGGCGTCTCCGAGAGAATGCGCAGCATCTCGCGCTCGCGGTCGGTGAGGTGGATGACCTCCTCGCCCTGGCGCAATTCGCCGCGATCGAGATGATAGACGTAGGGACCGAATGCGATCTTCTCCACCGCCGCGGCCTGGACCGGGGGCGCGGCGCGTTTCAGGATGTTGTTGATGCGCAGCGCCAGCTCGCGCGGCTCGAACGGCTTTGCCACGTAATCGTCGGCGCCGATCTGCAGGCCTTCGATGCGGGCTTCCGCTTCATGGCGCGCCGTCAGCATCACGATCGGCACCGAGGAGGACGTGCGGATGAAGCGGGCGAGATCGAAGCCGGTCTCGCCGGGCATCATGACGTCGAGGATGAGCAGGTCGAAATGCAGGCCCAGAAGCTTTGAGCGCGCATCACCGGCGCTCGAAGCGGTGGTGACGCGATAACCTTCGGCTGCGAGAAAGCGCGACAAGAGATCGCGGATGCGGCGATCGTCGTCGACCAGCAGCAGATGCGGGGCATCGTCGGCCGGTTGCACCGGCGGGCGGGCGAGCGTGGCAGCGAGCGGCACGGTCACTCCTTTGAGTCTTGATTGGTGGCGAAGATCGTCTCCAGCACCTTGTCGGGATCGTCGCGGTCGATCATCGCGCGCAGGAAGCGCTTGACGGTCTCGGCATCCTGCGGCGCCATCTCGGCGAGCGCCTTGGTGATCCGCGTGGTCTGGAGCCCGGCGAGCTTCTGCACCAGTGCTTCGCCCTTCGGCGTTGCATAGAGCAGGCGTTGGCGGCGGTCATTGTCGCCGGTCTTCTGCACGATGTAGCCCTCGTCCAGGAGCTGCTTGAGCACCCGGCCGAGCGACTGTTTTGTGATGCGCAGGACATCGAGCAGGTCGGCGACCTTCAGGCCCGGATAGCGATAGACGAAGTGCATGACCCGGTGATGGGCCCGGCCGAAGCCGAACGCCTCCAGCTCCTGGTCGGGATCGCCGACGAAATCGCGATAGGCGAAAAACAGCAGCTCGATGATATCCCAGCGCAAATTGCCTCCATCGTCTGCCGCCGGCCGTGGCTCGGCAGCGTCTTGAGAGGGAGTCGCGAAATTTATGTCAGGCATATTGACGTATCTTGGGTTCAATGTTACAAAACGATCAGCCCGCACGAAATTTTAGATCGTTTCGTGTCGGGCGGCATTTCTAACAGCGGCCGGAGTGAGCCAGACAGGCAACGACGGCCGGATCAGATCTACCGTGCGATTGTCGAGCGGCATTTCGGCAAAACATACTGGACTTCCGCCTTCCGCAAAAGCATGTCCTCGGACGACATGCTGGCCACGGAAACCGGCCGTAACAAGGCTGGCGGTGGTTCGGCCAGAAACCACATCAAGCCAGCCGGGTCCGATTACGGGCGGGCGGGCGCCAGAAAGCGCCGCTACCGGCAGCGGGAGGCAAGGACATGAGCATGAAATTCGACATCCAGCCCGCATCCAATCCCACTCCTGAGAAGGACCGGGTCGCCAAGCTGGTGGACCCCGGCTTCGGACGCGTCTTCACCGATCACATGGCGATCGTCCGCTACAACCAGGCCAAGGGTGGCTGGTACGAGGCGAAAATCGAGGCGCGCGCCAACTTCCAGATGGATCCGGCCGGCGCCGTCTTGCACTACGCCCAGGAAATCTTCGAAGGCCTCAAGGCCTACAAGCGCGACGACGGTGGCGTGAACTTGTTTCGCCCCGACGCCAATGCGCGCCGCTTCAAGGACTCCGCCGATCGCATGGCGATGGCGCAGATCCCCGAGGACGTCTTCATCGAGGCGGTCGAGCAGGTCGTGCGGATCGATCGCGCCTGGATGCCGGGCGGCGAGGGCAGCCTCTATCTGCGCCCCTTCATGATCGCGAGCGAGACTTTCCTCGGCGTGAAGCCGTCGTCGGAATACATCTTTGCAGTGATCGCTTCGCCGGTCGGCTCTTATTTCAAGGGCGGCCCCGCGCCGGTCTCGATCTGGGTCTCCGAGAATTATACGCGCGCAGCGATCGGCGGCACCGGCGCCGTCAAATGCGGCGGCAATTATGCGGCGAGCCTGCGTGCCCAGGCCGAAGCGATCCAGCACGGCTGCGACCAGGTCGTCTTCCTCGATGCGGTCGAGCGCAAATACATCGAGGAGCTCGGCGGCATGAACGTGTTCTTCGTGTTCGACGACGGCTCGCTCTCGACGCCGCCGCTCGGCACCATCCTGCCCGGCATCACCCGCGACTCCATCATCGCGCTGGCCCGCGATGCCGGAAAGACCGTGCGCGAGGAGCCGTATTCGCTCGACCAGTGGCGCAAGGATGCGGCCTCCGGCAGGCTGAAGGAGGCGTTTGCCTGCGGCACCGCGGCCGTGATCTCGCCGATCGGCAAGGTGCGCTCGGTGAGCGGTGATTTCGAGATCAGCGGCGGCGCCGCCGGCCCCGTTGCCATGGGCCTGCGCAAGCAGCTCGTCGACATCCAGTACGGCCGCACCAACGATCCGCACAACTGGATCCGCAAGGTGCTTTGATTGCCTCTCCCTCTCCCCGCTTGCGGGGAGAGGGCCGGCCGCGGTGAACGCACCGCCTTGCCCGGGCGACAAAGCCCAAGATCATTTGGACCTTGAGGCATTTGGACATCGCGATCATGGCTTCCGCCCCTTCCCAACCCCTGAGATGGGCCGTGCTCATCGCCGTCATGGGCGGCACGATCTACGGCATTCTCACCATCGGCACGAAGCGAGAGGTCCTGGCCGAGGATCGTTCGCCCGTCGTTGATGTGCGCACGGCCGACATGGAGATGAACGCCGCGATCCTGCGCGCCCGCGACACGCTGCCCACCTTCTGGGCTTCCTACGACGCACCAAAACCGTCCGAGACAGGGCACTCGCTCAAAGTGCGCTTTCCGACCCGCAAGGGCGCCGAGCACATCTGGATGGCCGAGGTGACGAAGCGGCCGGATGGTTCCTATTCGGGCCACTTCGCCAACGAGCCGCGTGATCTGCCAGGCAAGCACTCAGGCGACCAGGTCCAGTTCGCGCAAGGCGACATTTCGGACTGGATGTTCATGCGCAACGGCAAGATCGTCGGCGGCGAAACCATCAAGCCCCTGCTCAAATCCATGCCGAAGGCCGACGCCGACGCGCTCCGGGCGCGGATGGAGCAGCCGTAGGGCCAGCCGGCAGTTGCCGCATCGCGCGTCGGCTGGTAAACGCCCGCATGGCCGAAAAACCCAAAAAACCCCAGAAACTGAAGGCGCGCCTGCCGCGCGGGCTCGAGGATCGCGATCCCGCCGCGATCCGCGCGACGCGCGAGATGGTCGAGAAGATCCGCGCCGTCTACGAGCTCTACGGGTTCGAGCCGGTGGAGACGCCGGCGATGGAATACACCGACGCGCTCGGCAAATTCCTGCCCGACCAGGACCGCCCCAACGAGGGCGTGTTCTCGTTCCAGGACGACGACGAGCAGTGGATCTCGTTGCGCTATGATCTGACCGCGCCGCTCGCGCGCTATGTCGGCGAGCGCTATGGCACCGACGGTCTGGTCCTGCCCTATCGCAGCTATCGCGTCGGCTACGTCTTCCGCAACGAGAAGCCCGGCCCCGGCCGTTTCCGCCAGTTCATGCAGTTCGATGCCGACACGGTCGGCTCGGCGACGCCGGCGGCGGATGCCGAGATCTGCATGATGGCAGCCGACACGATGGAAGCGCTCGGCGTTGCGCGCGGCCAGTACGTCGTGAAGGTGAACAACCGCAAGATCCTCGATGGAGTACTGGAGGCCTGCGGTCTCAAGGGCGATGAGAATGCGGGACGGCGGCTGACTGTTCTTCGCGCCATCGACAAGCTTGATCGCCTCGGTATCGACGGCGTGAAACTGTTGCTCTCGAATGGCCGCTGGGACGGGGGGGAAGAGGGCAAGGGCGATTTTACGCCGGGCGCGGGACTTTCCTCGGAATCAATAGAAATCGTGCTCGATTACATCACGTCGACCGGGGATGATGCTGCTGAAAAGCTTGATCGGGTTCGAAAGTCCATTGAAAAGGTCGGTGGCGACATAAGCGGTACGTCGGAGCTGACGCAGATCCTCTACATTTGCGATCAGGCCGGCTATTCGAAAGACCAGATCGCCTATGATCCGTCCGTCGTGCGCGGCCTCGAATATTACACCGGTCCCGTCTACGAGGTCGAACTGCTGCTTGAAACCAAGGACGAGAAGGGCCGCCCGGTGCGCTTCGGCTCCGTCGGCGGCGGTGGCCGCTATGACGGCCTCGTTTCCCGCTTCCGCGGCGAGCCGGTGCCGGCGACCGGCTTCTCGATCGGCGTGTCGCGGCTCCAGGCTGCGCTGACCTTGCTCGGCAAGCTCGACTCGCGACCCGAAGTCGGCCCCGTCGTCGTTACCGTGTTCGACCGCGATCGCGTCGCCGACTATCAGAAGATGGTCGCGAGCTTGCGCAACGCCGGCATCCGCGCCGAGCTCTATCTCGGCAATCCCAAGAACATGGGCAACCAGCTCAAATATGCCGACCGCCGCAACTCACCCTGCGTCATCATTCAGGGGGCTGACGAACTGAATGATCCAGAAGGCCCCCAAGTCATAATCAAGGATCTATGGGTCGGCTCTACAGTAACGGACGTGGAGAAGGACAGAGATCGTTATCTGCAAGCGCAGAAGCTGATCCAGCAGAAAGTGCCAGCTTCTAGCCTCGTCGATGAAGTACGAAAGTTGCTGAGGTGGCACCACATCGAGCCGCCCGGTCCGGGGTCTGCATGACTGAGCTGCGCGCATTGCCTTACGCCCGGGCTTGTCCCGGTCATCCGCGTCCTGTTTGATGCGCACCTTCATGAACGACCGGGGTGTGCCCGGTCATCGCGACAGCAGCAGGGAGAAGACAATGCCTGAGATCACCGTCAGCATGGCCGAAGGCCGCACCGACGAGCAGAAGGCCGGCATGATGCGCGACATCACGCAGGCACTGGTGAAGAATCTCGGCGTCGACGCCGATGCCGTCGTCATCCAGATCAACGAAGCGCCCCTCCGCCACAAGATGAAGGGCGGCAAGACGTTTGTGGAGCGCGCGGCGGCTGCGAAGAAGTAGGCCGCGCTGTTTCGGCAGCCACTGCCGCAGCAGCAATCACAGCTGTCGTCCCGGCGAAGGCCGGGACCCATAACCACAGGGCGTGGTTGTGGGGCGAGCTGGTAACTCCGAGTCTTCGTCAAACTCGATCCTGTGGTTATGGGTCCCGGATCTGCGCTTTGCTTGTCCGGGACGACATAGAGCAAGCATCATGGACGCACGCGACTTCATCAAGGTCGGCATGAGCGCCGAGCGCACGCTGGTGGTGCCGGCCGAGCGCACGGTCGGGCATTTCGTGCCAGGCATGCCGATGGTCTATGCGACGCCGATGATGATCCTGGAAATGGAGATGACGTCGGGCGATGCGATCCGCGCCGCGCTGCAGCCGGGCTGGGTCACGGTCGGTACCGAGGTCGATATCCGCCATCTCGCTGCCGCGCTCGTCGGCGCGACGGTGCGGACCACTGCGAAAGTGATCGCGGTCGAGCGCCGCGTCATCCGCTTCGACGTCGAGGCCTTCGAGGGTACGCGCAAGCTCGGCGAAGGCCGGCACGCGCGCGGGCTCGTGAATGTCGAGACGTTCAACAAGCGGTTGGGCGCGTAGCGGCTACTTCGCGAGCTCCTTCGACCGCTTCGTCGCCGCCGCGATCGCGCGGATCATGAGATCGCGCAGGCCCGGCTCGCCCATCAGCACGCCGAGCGCTGCGGCGGTGGTGCCGCCGGGCGAGGTGACGTTCTGGCGCAGCGTAGCGGAAGGAAGATCCGACTGGTGCAGCAACTCGCCGGAGCCCGCGACGGTTTCGCGCGCGAGCTTTGTCGCCAGCGCTTCGGGCAAGCCGGCTTCGACGCCGGCGCGCGCGAGCTCTTCGGCGAGCAGGAACACGTAAGCGGGCCCCGAGCCGGAGACGGCGGTCACCGCATCCATCAGGCTTTCATCCTCGACCCATTCGACCGAGCCGGTAGCGCGCAGCAGCGCATCGGCCACCGCACGCTGCGAGGGGCTGACATTCTTCGCAGCAACCGCAACCGTGATGCCGCGGCCGATCGCTGCCGGCGTGTTCGGCATCGCGCGCACCACGGCGCCGCCGCAGACCTCGTCGAGCGAGGCGATCGTGGTTCCCGCCATGATCGAGACCACGGAAGTTTTCTCCGTGACGAATGATTTCAGCTTGGCGCCGGCCTCGCGGAACATCTGCGGCTTCACCGCGACGACCATCGTCTCGACAAAGCCTGCGGCCTTCGCATCGGGATTGAGCGCGACGCCCTTGGCGGCGAGCGCGGTGATCTCGGGCGAGATGAACGGATCCACCACCGCGACGCGGCGCGGATCGAGCCCGCCTGCCAGCCATCCGGTCAGCATCGCGCCGCCCATCTTGCCGGCGCCGGCAAGCAGGATGGTGCCGGTGATGTTTTGGAGAGTGTTGTTGTCTGCCATCGCTGCCGCCACAAATAATCCCGTCGTCCTGGCGAAAGCCAGGACCCATTACCCCAAAGGGTTCTAGTGGATGGCGGGCAGAGCAACAAGCATCGCGGGCTACCGAGAGACCTCGCGGTATGGGTCCTGGCTTTCGCCAGGACGACGATGAGGGGCGAGCTTTGCGTTCCTCACCGCGTCGGGGAGGGAGCGTCGGCTCCCTACGCCTCGCCCACCGTATCGAACATCGCGGCGTCCATGGCTTGCGCGGTGGTCTTGCCCGCCCACACCACGAACTGGAACGCCGGGAAATAGCGCTCGCAGGCGTGGATGGCGCCGGCGAGCATGGCTTCGCATTGCGCGGTCGAGGCGGTGAGGCCGCCGGGCAGCACCAGCGCCTGGCGGTGCATGATCATGCCGGTGTTGGTCCACAGATCGAAATGGCCGATCCACAATTGCTCGTTGACCGCGGCGACGAGCCGCTGCACCTCGCCCCTGCGTGTGAGCGGAATCTTCATGTCGAAAGCGCAAGCCAGATGCAGCGCTTCGATCTCGCCCATCCAGGTGAACGAAATCTGGTAGTCGGTCCATTGCCCCTTCGAGACAATGGTCAGTTCGTCCTCGCCGGAGCGTTCGAACGGCCAGTTGTTGCTGGCAGCGATATCCTCGACCACCGCGAGCGGATGGCTTTTGGAATCGATAGTGCCTTCGAGCAGGGACATGCCGTCTCGACCTCTTGCCTTCTTGTTGTCGTTAGATACGCACGCGGTTGGTCCGGCGCGCGCTCCCCTAATGTCGTTAAGGCGATCCCCTAGGAGTCGCTGTTGCGATCCCTCAGACCAGCGCGGGCTTGTCGCGGATCAACTGATGTGATTTGCGGAATCTGCGCAACCGGCTGCCGAGTCCGTCCACAAGCCAGGACTCGTTCGTCCACAGCTCATCTCCGCCACAATTATTAACGAAGAGAACAAATCGGAATCGGACTCCCCGGACCGCGCACCGATCGCTAATTCCGTCCAGCGAGGGCCAGCCCGCCATGGCGACATGGGACCATGCGGATTTTTGCTGCGGAACACGCTTGCGTGCTGCCCCGGACCGGCGTCATATTTCCGCTCAGGCCGTTCATTCCGGACGGCCGATGTTCTCAGGGCGGGGTGAAAGTCCCCACCGGCGGTAAGGGCCGAAAGGCCTAAGCCCGCGAGCGCCTTCCCAGAGGGGTTTCCTGAAAAGGATTTTCTCCAAAGGAAAGGGTCAGCAGATTCGGTGCAACTCCGAAGCCGACGGTTAAAGTCCGGATGAAAGAGAACGGTCGGTGGCAGACGCATCGCAGGATGCGGCTGTTTGTCGTTCCGTGTGCCCTGATTCTGGTCCTTTGAAGGAAAGCCATGAATCAGATGTTGCAAGATCCCCAAACCGAAACTTCCGAAGTCGTCCAACCGCCGGTTCCACCGGCGACCGAACATCCGCGCTTCGCAAAGCCGCAGCGGGTGGCCTTCGTGCAGGCCTGCTGGCACCGCGACGTGGTCGAGGAAGCCCGCATCGCTTTCATCAAGGAAGCCGAGGCGCGGCATCTCACCCATGTCGACGTGTTCGAGGTGCCGGGCTCGTTCGAGATCCCGCTGCATGCGCAGGTCCTCGCCAAGACGCGGCGCTACACCGCGATCGTCGCGGCAGGCCTTGTCGTTGACGGTGGCATCTATCGCCACGAGTTCGTCGCCGACACCGTGATCAAGGCGCTGATGGACGTCCAGCTCCGCACCGAGGTGCCGGTGTTTTCCGCCGTGCTGACGCCGCAGCAATTCCACGAGACCGAAGTGCACTACGACTTCTTCCGCAGGCACTTCACGACCAAGGGCATCGAGGTCGCGGCCGCCTGTGCGGAGACGTTGCACGGCCTGGAGCGCCTGCGCGGCCAGGTCGCGGCGGGAATTGTGTAGGGGCGACAGAGACGCGCGCTCCTCATCCTGAGGAGCGCGTCAGCGCGTCTCGAAGGATGAAGGCCACAGTTGGGCCTGCATGGTTCTCCAGGCGATGCGAAGCATCGTCCGGAGACGGCGCTGCGCGCCTCCTCACCATGAGGGTCTGGCATTGCCGCCGCTTCACACGCCGCTGATTGTCAATCCCGCCGCCGTCCCTATAAAGTCGGCGGCGGGAGGAGGCCGGGCCGTGGAGACGGGCGGCCGACAAGATCATGTTCGAAGGACACGATCCCTATCTCGTCGCGCTCTCTGTGGCGATCGCGAGTCTGGGCGGCTATACCGGCTTTGCGCTTGCTGCTCGCATCCGCAACACGCCCGGCGTCAGCAACCGCGTTCTGCTCGCGGGTGCGGCCGCGTTTCTGGCCGTCGGCATCTGGACCATGCATTTCGTCGGCATGCTGGCGGCGCCGCTGCCGCCGGACACGGTGTATCTCGTTCTTCCCACCATCATCTCGTTCCTGATCTGCGCGCTGGTGGTCGGGATCTCGCTTTTCTTTGTCTCGATCGGCGAGCCGAGCTTGAAGCGCGTGGCGTCGTCGGCGGTGCTGCTCGGCGTCGGGATTGCGAGCATGCATTATGTCGGGATCCATGGACTGGCCGGTCCGTTCGGCATCGTGCACGACCCGGTCATGGTGCTGCTGTCGGTCGTGGTCGCGGTCGTCACGGCCTATGGCGGTCTGCGCGCTTTTCTGGCGCAGCAGGAAGGCGTTCGGCTGATCGTCAGTTCGATCGTCTTCGGCATTGCGGTCTCCGGCATGCACTATACGGCGATGCTGGGCATGCACTTCGAGCCGCTGACCGGTGCGGCGCATCACCATGCCGGCGTCGGCCTTGCCGCGTCGCAGCAAGTCTTGTCGATCATCGTCGCGGTGCTGTGCTTCGTCATCGCGGCGGGCTTCCTGTTGTCGCTGGTTCCCGACCAGCGGCGTCAGGCCTCGAATTCCGCTGCCGCCGAACCGGTTGCTTCGCCGGTAGCGGAGGCGGCCATTGAACTGATCGCCGCACCGGCCGCAGCTCCGCGCGCGGCGGCTCCGCTCGGTGGCCTTGGCCAGCCGCCGCGTGCGCCGGTTCCGAGGTTGCCGGTCGAAAGCGCTGACGGCACGCATTTCATCGAGACGGCCAATGTCCGTAGCGTCCGCGCCGACGCACATTACACCCGCGTCCATGACGGCACACGCGAGCGGATGTGCCCATGGTCGATCTCGGAAGCCGAGGCCCAGCTCGATCCCTCGCTGTTCCTCCGGGTGCATCGCAGCCATATCGTCGCCATCCCCCATGTCGCCCTGGTCCGCAAAGAGGGCGACGGTGCGGTGCTCGAGCTCGACGGCCCGTCGCCGCACCGGGTGCCGGTGAGCCGCGCCAAGATCGCCGAGGTGAAGGCGAGGCTGGGGCTGGTGAACCGGCGGCAGGCGTAGAGGTCACGAAGCACAGGAGGCGAGCCCACTTACCCTCCCCCTCTGTTCAGACCGGGGAGAAGGTGGACAGGTGTTCGGAGACATCGTGGACACTTTCGACAGCTCAGTAAGGAGGCTGTCGGATGCCGTTCCACGAGGTGTCCCGGATGGACGCGAGATCGGAGTTTGTCGTGCTGGCCTCGGACGAGGGAGCCAATGTTCGGCAGTTGTGCCGTCGGTTCGGCATCAGCCCGACGACCGGCTACAAGTGGCTGGAGCGTTGGCGAGCGGCCGGGATGAGCGGGCTTCAAGAGCAGTCGCGGCGGCCACAGACGTCGCCGGCACGCAGTGCTGCGGCGATCGAGGAGGCCGTGCTTGCGCTTCGAGCCGAGCATCCGGCCTGGGGCGGGCGGAAGATCGCCAGGCGGCTGAAGGATCTGGGGCAGGAAGCCGTTCCGTCGCCCTCGACGGTGACGGCAATCCTGAAGCGTCATGGGGTGGAACTGGGCAAGTTTGGTGGCGGCTCGCCCACCTTCACTCGCTTCGAGCGGTCGCGGTCGAACGAGTTGTGGCAGATGGACTTCAAGGGCCACGTGGCCATGCACACCGGCCGGCTTCATCCATTGACCGTGCTCGACGATCATTCGCGCTTTTCGGTGACACTGGCGGCGTGCGCCGACCAGCAGACCGAGACGGTCAGGCAGCACCTCATCGCGGCCTTCCGCCGCTATGGCCTGCCCGAGAGGATGATCACCGACAACGGTTCGCCCTGGGGCGACGGTCCGGGCAGCCCGTTTACCCCGCTTGGCGTCTGGTTGATCGAGCATGGCGTCAAGATCAGCCATTCCCGGCCCTATCATCCGCAGACCATGGGCAAGGACGAGCGCTTCCACCGCAGCCTCAAGGCCGAAGTGTTGTCGGCTCCTGCCTTCGCCGATATCGCTGCCGCTCAGCGGGCTTTCGAGCGATGGCGTACCGTCTATAACACGCAACGGCCGCACGAAGCGCTCCAGCTCGCAGTGCCGGCCAGCCGCTATCAACCGAGCCCGCGCGATTATGTCGAGACGATCGCGCCCTTCGAATACGCACCAAACGACGCTGTGCGCCGGGTTCAGCAGAGCGGTCACGTCAGCTTCCGCGGTCGCAATCTCAAAGTCCCGAAGGCCTTCCGCGGCAAAGACATCGCATTCCGGCCAACCATGGAGGATGGCGTCTTCGACGTCCTCTTCAGAACCCAGACGATTGCAACCGCCGACATCCGACCTCTCGACGGACGGCTCGAAAGTGTCCACGATGTCTCCGAACACCTGTCCACCTTCTCCCCGGTCTGAACACCCTCCAGGGGAGGGTAAGTGGCCGCGCCATACGTCGCCACACCTGACGCAATTCGTGCGTTCCCAGCCGCAACTCGTGCGAAATCCGCTGTTCCGTGCCCGAATGATTGCGGCTTGCCCGGTCCGGAGTGACCGTCCCCTCCAACGTCCGCGCCGTCACGCGCCAAGGACGAATATGGGAGGAGATGATGATCCCGGGCTCATTCAGCTATTACCGGCCGGCGAGTGTCGCCGACGCCGTGAAACTGTTGTCAGACCTCGGCGAGGATGCGCGGCCACTGGCCGGCGGGCACAGCCTGGTGCCGATGATGAAGCTTCGGCTCGCCACCCCCGCCCATCTGATCGACCTCCACGGCATCGCCGCCTTGAAGGGCATCAGCCGCAACGGCAATAATCTCGTCATCGGTGCGATGACCACCCAGCACGAGCTGCTGGCCTCCGATGACATCGCCAAATCCATGCCGATCCTGCATGAGGCGGCTCTGCTGATCGCCGACCCGCAGGTGCGCTACCGCGGCACGATCGGCGGTAATGTCGCCAACGGCGATCCCGGCAACGACATGCCGGCGCTGATGATGACACTGGGCGCGACCTACCGCCTCGAAGGCGCCGGCGGTGCCCGCGATGTCGCCGCGACCGACTTCTACCAAGGCGCCTATTTCACCGCGCTCGAGCCCGGCGAGATCCTGACCTCCATCTCTGTGCCCATGCCGGCGGCCGGCCACGGCTACGCCTATGAAAAGCTCAAGCGCAAGGTCGGCGACTACGCCACCGCGGCAGCGGCCGTCGTCCTCACCATGGCGAGCGGCAAGGTCGCGACCTGTTCGATCGGCCTCACCAATGTCCACGAGACACCGCTGCTTGCCGCTGACGCCGCCAAGGCCGTGATCGGAACGAGCCTCGATGCGGCCACCCTGAAGAAGGCCGCGGCCGCGGCCGAAGCGATCATGGCGCCGGCCGCCGATGCGCGCGGCCCGGTCGAATACCGCAAACATGTCGGCGGCATCATGGTGACACGGGCGCTGCAGCGCGCCGCGTCCGTCGCGAAATAAGGGGAGGGGACCGATGGCCAAAACACACGTCACCATGAAGGTGAACGGTACCGAGGTCGAAGGCCTCGTCGAGCCGCGCACGTTGCTGGTGCACTTCATCCGCGAGAACTTGCAGATGACCGGTACCCATATCGGCTGCGAGACCACCCATTGCGGCGCCTGCACCGTCGATATCGACGGCATGTCGGTGAAGTCCTGCACCATGTTCGCGGTGCAGGCCCAGGGAAGCGACATCACCACGGTCGAAGGCATGGCCCATGCCGACGGCACGCTGTCCGCGCTTCAGGAAGGCTTCCGCATGATGCACGGCCTGCAATGCGGCTTCTGCACGCCGGGCATGATTGTCCGCGCGCATCGGCTGCTGAAGGAGAATCCCTCGCCGAGCGAGCCGGAAATCCGGATGGGCATCTCCGGCAACATCTGCCGCTGCACCGGCTACCAGAACATCGTCAAAGCCATTCAATATGCGAGCGCCAAGATCAACGGCGTGGAATTCCGGGAGGCCGCAGAATGAACGACATGACTCCCACGCGGGAACAACGCACCGCCGCACTCGAAGGCATGGGCTGCAAGCGCAAGCGCGTCGAGGACATCCGCTTTACGCAAGGCAAGGGCAACTACGTCGACGACGTCAAGCTGCCGGGCATGCTGCACGGCGACTTCGTCCGCTCGCCGCATCCGCATGCGCGCGTCAAGAAGATTGACGACAGCGAGGCGCTGAAGGTCCCCGGCGTGCTCGCGGTCATCACCGCCGAGACGCTGAAGACCGTCAACCTCGCCTGGATGCCGACCCTGGCCGGCGACGTGCAGATGGTTCTGGCCGATGGCAAAGTGCTGTTCCAGAACCAGGAGGTCGCCTTCGTGGTCGCCACCGACCGCTATGCGGCTGACGACGGCATCAACAAGGTGGTCGTCGAATACGAGCCGTTGCCGCCTTTGGTCGATCCCTTCAAGTCGATGGACAAGGACGCGCCGGTGCTGCGCGAAGACCTCGTTGGCAAGATGTCGGGCGCGCACGGACCGCGCAAGCACGACAACCACATCTTCGAGTGGACCGTCGGCGACAAGGAGCTGACCGACGCGGCCTTCAACAAGGCCGAGGTCAAGATCAAGGAGATGATCTCCTACCACCGGACCCATCCGTCGCCGCTGGAGACTTGCCAGTGCGTCTGCTCCTTCGACAAGATCAAGGGCGAGCTGACGATCTACGGCACCTTCCAGGCCCCGCACGTGATCCGCACGGTGGTGGCGCTGATCGCCAAGCTGCCGGAGCAGAAGATCCACGTCATCGCCCCCGATATCGGCGGCGGTTTCGGCAACAAGGTCGGCGCCTATCCCGGCTATATCTGCGCCGCCGTCGCCTCCATCGTCACCGGCAAGCCGGTGAAATGGGTCGAGGACCGCATCGAGAACCTGACCGCGACCTCGTTCGCGCGCGACTATCACATGACCACCGAGATCGCCGCGACCAAGGACGGCAAGGTCACGGGGCTTCGTGTGCACGTGCTCGCCGATCACGGCGCGTTCGACGCTTGCGCCGACCCGTCGAAATGGCCGGCCGGCTTCTTCAACATCGTCACCGGTTCCTATGACTTCCCGACCGCGCATCTGGCTGTCGACGGCGTCTACACCAACAAGGCGCCCGGCGGCGTCGCCTACCGCTGCTCGTTCCGCGTCACGGAGGCCGCCTACTGCATCGAGCGCGCCATGGATATTCTGGCGCAGAAGCTCAACATGGATCCGGCGGAGCTAAGGCTGAAGAACTTCATCAAGCCGGAGCAGTTTCCGTATCACTCGGCACTGGGCTGGGAATACGATTCCGGCGACTACCACACCGCCATGCGCAAGATGATGGTGACCACCGGCTATGCCGCGCTCCGGAAGGAGCAGGCGGAGAAGCGGGCCGCGTTCGCCCGCGGCGAGACTCGTGAGATCATGGGCCTCGGCATCTCCTTCTTCACGGAGATTGTCGGCGCCGGCCCGTCGAAGAATTGCGACATCCTCGGCATCGCGATGTTCGATTCCTGCGAGATCCGCATGCATCCGACCGGTGCGGGTATCGCGCGCATGGGCACAAAGAGCCAGGGCCAGGGCCACGAGACCACCTGGGCCCAGATCATCGCGACCGAGATCGGCATTCCCGCCGACAACATCATGGTGGAAGAGGGCAACACCGACACCGCGCCTTACGGGCTCGGCACCTACGGTTCGCGCTCGACGCCGGTTGCTGGTGCGGCAATCGCCATGGCCGCGCGAAAGATCAAGGCCAAGGCGCAGATGATCGCGGCCTACAAGCTCGAGGTCCACGAGGACGATCTCGAATTCGACATCGACGGCTTCCGGGTGAAGGGCCTGCCGGAAAAATTCATGTCGATGAAGGATATCTGCTGGGCGGCTTATAACTCCGTGCCGCCGGGCATGGAGCCGGGACTGGAAGCGGTCAGCTACTACGATCCGCCCAACATGACCTATCCGTTCGGCGCCTATCTCTGCGTGATGGACATCGACGTCGATACCGGCGTGTACAAGGTCCGGCGCTTCTACGCGCTCGACGATTGCGGCACCCGCATCAACCCGATGATCATCGAGGGCCAGGTCCATGGTGGCCTCACCGAAGCCTTCGCGATCGCGATGGGCCAGGAGATCCGCTACGACGAGGTCGGCAATGTCGTCACCGGCTCGTTCATGGACTTCTTCATGCCGACCGCGGTGGAGACGCCGCATTGGGAGACCGACTTCACCGTCACCCCGTCGCCGCATCACCCGATCGGCGCCAAGGGCGTCGGCGAGAGCCCCAATGTCGGCGGCGTGCCGGCCTTTTCCAACGCCGTCAACGACGCGTTCTCGTTCCTGGGGTCCACGCACATCCAGATGCCGCACGATTTCTGGCGCAACTGGAAGGCGGCGAAGGATCTCGGGGCGGTGGCCTGACGATGAAAGGCCGTGACGAGATCGCGCAAGCGCTGGCCGCATCGGGCTACATCGCCGATGCGGACCTCGCGACCGCGATCTCGCTGATGCAATTGCTGCGACGTCCGCTGCTGCTGGAGGGCGAAGCGGGCGTCGGCAAGACCGAGGTGGCGAAGGCGCTCGCCAAGGTGCATGCGACCGAGCTGATCCGGCTGCAATGCTATGAGGGGCTCGACCAGTCCGCCGCGCTTTACGAGTGGAATTACCAGCGCCAATTGCTGGCCATCCAGGCCCATCGCGGCACCGACAGCATCGAGGACCAGGTCTTCTCGGAAAAATACCTGCTGGAGCGTCCCTTGCTCGCGGCGATCCGCCGCCCGCAGGCGCCGGTGCTGCTGATCGACGAGATCGACCGCGCCGACGACGAGTTCGAGGCGTTCCTGCTCGAGCTGCTATCCGATTTCCAGGTCTCGATCCCCGAGCTTGGCACCATCCCCGCAATCACCATCCCGCATGTCGTGCTGACCTCGAACGGCACGCGTGAGCTCTCCGACGCGCTACGCCGGCGCTGCCTCTATCACTATGTCGATTATCCCGACGTCGATCGCGAGACCCGCATCATTCTCGCGCGTGTCGCAGGCGCGAGCCCGTCGTTATCGCTGCAGATCGCGCGTATGGTCGAAGGCATGCGCAAGGAGGAGCTTCGCAAGGTTCCGGGCGTCGCGGAGACGCTGGACTGGGCAGCGGCGCTGGTCGGTCTCGACGTGCGCGATCTCCACGATGCGCCCGAAACCGTGCATGAGACGCTGGTCTGCCTGCTGAAGACCCACGAGGACCGCGCCCGGGTCACGCCCGAGGTGACGCAACGCCTGCTGGGGAAGGTCGCATGAGCTGCTGCGGCTCCAGTCCTGGATTTGATGATCTCAATGAGGTCTCCCGCCTCGTGTCCGCGCGGCTCGCCGCCTTCTTGCGCACGCTGCGCGATGCCGGCTTTCGCGTTGGATTGGCGGAGGGGCAGGATGCCGCGACGCTGATGTCATCAGGCTACGCCGCGCGACCGGGTCTGCTGCGTGCGGCGTTCAAGCATTTGTTCTCGGCGCGCAAGTCCGACTGGGACAGGTTCGACGGGCTGTTCGATGCGTTCTGGCTCGGCAAGCGCGTGCGCTCGCGGTCCCGCACCATGGGGTCGACGCCCGGCGCCAATAATCCGTCCTTGAAGCGCTTGCAGGATACGGCCGCAGAGCAGGGCGGCCATCAGTCCGTTGCTGATCAGCTTCCGTCCTCGGGCGATGCGCCGGAAGGCGGCGCAGGCGAGGGCCGCATGGAGGGCGCCTCGCGCACCGAGAACTTTGCCGAAGTCGATTTCCGAAAGCTCAGCGATCCCGACCAGGTTGCGCAGGCCCATGAGGCCGCGGCACAGCTCGCCAAGGCGATGCGCACGCGCCTGACCCGGCGGGATCTGGCGCGCCGGCGCGGTTACCGGCTCGATCTCCGGCGGACCATTCATCGCAACATCAGCCATGGCGGCGTGCCGATCAGCCTCGTCAAGCGGCAGCGCAAGGACAAGCCGCTGCGGTTGGTCGTGCTGCTCGATGCCTCCGGCTCGATGAGCATGTACACCGCCGTGTTCCTGCGCTTCATCCACGGCGTACTCGACCAATTCCGCGAGGCCGAGGCGTTCCTGTTCCACACGCGGCTCGCTTACGTCTCCGATGCGATGAAGGAGAGGGATGCAAGCCGCGCGCTCGACCGGCTCTCGATCATGGCGCAGGGCGCGGGCGGCGGCACCAGGATCGGCGAGTCCTTGCAGACCTTCAACCGCTGGCATGCCGCGCGCGTGATCCATTCACGCAGCTGCGTGATGATCGTGTCCGACGGTTACGAGACCGGCGATGCCTCGCTGCTCGGCCGCGAAATGGCGGCGCTGCACCGCCGCTGCCGGCGCATCGTCTGGCTCAATCCGATGATGGCCTGGGAGGGCTATACGCCCGAAGCCAGGGGCATCAAGGCGGCGCTGCCGCATGTCGATCTCTATGCGCCCGCGAATTCGCTGCAAAGCCTGCGTGCGCTCGAACCCTATCTGGCGAAGCTCTGAGGGATGTTGCGATGACCGTTCATGTCGAGGTGCTGGATCTCATAGCGCAGATGAAGGCTGCCGAGCGCGCCTTCGTGCTCGCGACGGTGGTGCGGACGGTTTCGGTGACCGCGGCGAAGGCTGGCGCCAAAGCGATCATCGCGGCCGACGGCACCATCGTCGCGGGTTGGATCGGCGGCGGCTGCGCCAAGGGCGCGGTGCTGAAGGCGGCGCGCGAGGCGCTCGCCGACGGCGAGCCGCGGATGGTCTCGGTGCAGCCGGAAAATTTGCTGGCCGAGCTCGGCGTCAGTGCCGGCGAGAGCCGCGACGGCATTCGCTTCGCCAGCAACATGTGCCCGAGCAAGGGCGCCATGGATATCTTCGTCGAGCCGGTGCTGCCGCATCCCTCGCTCGTCATTCTCGGTGCGAGCCCGGTAGCCCTGTCGCTCGCCGCACAGGCGCGCGTGCTTGGTTACCACGTCACGCTTGCCGCGCCTGCCGCCGATCTCACCGCGCCGCCGGATGCCGATATGATCATGGACGGCTACCAGCTCGGCGAGCTCAACGACGCCAAGCGTTTCGTCGTGGTCTCGACGCAAGGCAAGGGCGACGAGGCCGCCTTGCGCGCGGCGGTCGCGACCCGGGCCTGTTATCACGCCTTCGTCGGCAGCCGCCGAAAGATGGCTTCGCTTCGCGCAAAGCTCCTTGCGGAAGGCGCCGACGCTGCTGCGATCGATGATTTCAAGGCACCGGCCGGGCTCGATCTCGGCGCCATCACGCCCGAGGAGATCGCAATGTCGATCCTCGCCGAGATCACCGTCGAACGTAGGCGCGGTCAGCGCGCCGCCAATCAGCCAGCAAGCAGAGAGTGACCGATCATGCAGATGAACGACAGCCAGCGCATCCCGGCGTCACGCGAGCAGGTGTGGGCGGCGCTGAACGATCCCGCTGTGCTGAAGCAGTGCATTCCCGGCTGCCAGTCGCTCGATGTGACCGCGCCGAACGAGATGACCGCCACGGTGGTCTTCAAGGTCGGCCCGGTGAAGGCGACGTTCAGCGGCAAGGTGACCCTGTCCGATCTCGATCCGCCGAACGCCTATCGCATCTCGGGCGAAGGCTCCGGCGGCGTCGCCGGTTTTGCGAAAGGCGGCGCCGTGGTGCGGCTGGAATCCGAAAGCGCCGACGTCACGGTGCTGCACTATGAGGTCGACGCCCAGATCGGCGGCAAGCTCGCCCAGCTCGGCGCCAGGCTGATCAACTCGACCGCGACGAAGCTCGCGGGTGAGTTCTTCAAGTCATTTGCCGAGGTGGTGAGCGCGAAAGTAGACGCCGGCTAGGTGCCGTAGGGTGGGCAAAGGCGCAAAGCGCCGTGCCCGCGATCTTTTCCGATTGATGGAGATGGTGGGCACGCTTGCGCTTTGCCCACCCTACGAATGCGCGCTCGGGTCCGGCTTGAGCAACCGGTAATGCAGCCGCGCATAGTTGCCGAGCCATCGGACGGCTGTATTGAGCCCAAGCGCCAGTAGCGCAGCGAACCCTGCGCCCGTGGTCACCAGCGCGACGCCTGCCAGCCCGCGCAGGATCAGCTCGACGATCCGCCCGTCGCCGAAATGCTTGTAGACGCTGATCAGCAAGCCGATGCCGATGATCCCCAGCACGCACATCACGAAGGCGATCACGAGCAGGATCAGCAGAACGGCCAGCAGCAGCGGCAGCAGCAGGACGATATCGACCACGGCGAGGCCGCTGAGCGCGAACAGGGCGGCCGTCGAGTTGCGGAAGGAGTGATGGTTCTCCCACCGGCGCAATCCGGTCTCGGCGCGCAGCTCGCGCGCCAGCCGCCGGGGATCGCCAAGCGCGGCGGCGACGTCTTGCTCGGTCCGTCCTGACGCTCGCGCTTCCTCGAAATGAGCGGCGTAGTCGGCCAGGATGTCGTCGATCTCACGCGCGGGCAGCCCCGTGAGCCCATCGGCGAGGATGTGAAGGAAATCGTCGCGGGTCATCTGCTGTCTCCGAGGAGGCGGTCCACGGCGTCCGTAAAGCTTCGCCATTCGCGCTTTTGCGCGGTGAAGGCGGCGCGGCCGGCGGCCGTCAGCCGGTAGTATTTGCGCGGCGGGCCGCTGCTGGATTCCTCCAGGCGGGTATCGACCAGCCCGTCATCCTGCATGCGCCGCATCAGCGGATAGATCGTGCCTTCACCCATGCCGACGCCGGCCGACAGCGTGCTCGCGATCTCATAGGCATAGCTCTCGCCGCGCGCGAGCAGAGCGAGCACGCAGAGCTCCAGCGCGCCCTTCTTGAGCTGAACCTGATTCGACGAGTCGGCCATTTCCTCCTTGACTACACCGCTTTCAAGGGAGCTTATATAGCAAGGTACTATGTATTGCAAGGTACCTGTGAATACCCTATTCCGGAGGAAATGACCCATGGCCTATCTCAACCGTCGTCATCTGCTGGCTGGTCTTGGCGCGAGCGTCGTGCTTCCGCGGGCCATGCCCGCGATTGCCGCATCGTCCGATGCTGCCGAGCGGCTCGCCGCGCTGATGCAGGCCGGAAAGGCACCCGGTCTGCATGCGCTCCTGTTGAGCCAGGGTGGCAAGCTCGTGTTCGAGCACTATGGGGAAGGCGCCGACCAGGGCTGGGACCGGCAACTCGGCCAAGTAAAGTTTGGCCCCGACGTGCTGCACGATCTGCGGTCTGTCTCGAAGAGCGTCGTCGGTCTCGCCTATGGCATTGCGCTCGCGGAAGGCAAGGTGCCGCCGCCGGACGCGAAGCTCTACGCCCAGTTTCCGGAGTATGCCGATCTCGCCGCGCAGCCCGGCCGTGACAAGATCACGATCCATCACGTGCTCTCGATGACGCTTGGTTTGGATTGGGACGAGCTCACGATCGTCTACGGCGATCCACGTAACGCAGAGACGGCGATGGAGGCCGCGCCCGATCGTTATCGCTTCATTCTCGAACGCCCGATCGTTGGCGAGCCCGGCGCGAAGTGGAGCTATTGCGGCGGCGCCACCGCGCTGCTCGGCCGGCTCATAGCGAAGGGGACCGGAGAGGCCCTGCCGGCCTATTGCCGCCGTGTGCTGTTCGATCCTCTGGGCTTTGGTCCGTCCGACTGGAGTGTTGGTCGCGATGGCGAGGCGCGTGCGGCGTCGGGGGCGCGTCTGTTGCCACGCGATCTCGTCAAGGTTGGTCAGCTCATGCTGGCGAATGGCAGCTGGAATGGAAAGTCCATCGTTCCAGCCGAATGGGTGAAGCGCGTGACCACGCCTGTCGTCCAGACCCGCTTTGGCCGCGACTATGGCTATCACTGGTACATGGGCGACATAGCCGCCGCGCAACCGCTGCACTGGTTCGGTGGCATCGGCTGGGGCGGCCAATATCTGTTCGTCATTCCGGCGCGTGATCTCGCCGTCGTCATCCACTGTGGAAACTATCGGCTATCCGGCCAGGAACAGACCGCCGTGATGTTCGCACTCATGAAGGAGGTGGTGCTGCCGAGCTTTGCCTGAACCCCTCTCCTAGCCCAGAGATACGCCCGCCTTCGCCCGACTGATGCCAAGCGTCAGGATGCGATGCAGGAGCTCCCTGTATTTCAGCCCGTCATGCTGAGCCGCCGTGGCGAATTCCTGGCTCTTGGCGATCTCGGGATTGGGGTTGGCTTCGATGAAATACGGGGTGCCATCGGCGGCGAGGCGAAAGTCGATGCGCGCGTAGCCGTCGAGGCCCAGCGCCCGGTAGATGCGCTTTGCGGCACGCTGGATGCGTGCGGTGACCTCGGGCGCAAGGTCCTTCGCCGGCCCGTCAACGATGCCGACCTTCTCCTGATAGTCGGTGTCGTGCTTGGCTTTTTCGGTTGCGATGTGGCGTGAGCTGCGCCCGCCCATGCTGCCGAATTTCAATTCCCACACCGGCAGCACGCGCAGCCGGTTGTTGCCGAGCACGCCGACATAGAGCTCGCGGCCCTCGATGAACTGCTCGGCGATGGCGGCGGTCTCGACCCGCTCGTGGATGAAGGCAACGCGTTCAGCGAGCTTCTCGTCGGTATCGACGATGGAGGCCTGCGAGATGCCGAAGGAGCCGTCCATGTTGAGCGCCTTGACGATCAGCGGCAGCGCAAGATGCTTTGGCCGTTTCACCTTGCGCCGCATCGGGAACACGGCGAAAGCTGGCGCTGCGATGCGACGGTGATGCACCAGCGTCTTGGACAGATCCTTGCCGCGCGCCAGGATCAGGCCGCGCGGATTGCAGCCGGTGTAGGGCACCTTCATCAGCTCGAGATAGCTGGCGATGTGCTGGTCGTAAGCGACGTTGTTGTGAAATTCCTCGAGCAGCGTGAAAACCACGTGCGGCTTGAATTGCTCGATCGCCTCGCGCACCGGCCTGATTTCCTCCTGAGCGCCGAGGACGCGAACCTCATGTTTGGCGGCGCGCAAGGTGCTGACGACGTCGTATTCCGTCTTCCAGCTGTTGATTTCCTGTGGCGTGTATCCGTCGGTCGAGTCCGGCGGCATGAAGTCCGGATGCATCAGCACGAGAATACGGAGTCGTCTCATAGCGCGATCCATTTGCGCCGAGACGGGCCAAACAGCGCGTGCATCGTCTTGGCGGTCACGAGGACGGTGAAATCGAGAACGAGCTTCTGTTCAGGGCCCACCGCGCGCAAATCGAGCTCGCGGCAGCGGGAGATCATGTCGTCAAGCACGGCATCGAGCGTAAGCTGGTTCTCGCCGGTCCATCGCGCGACCAACTGCCTGATCTGGGCACGATGTCGCCTGATCAGGCTCGAAGCCGGTTGGGACCGATGATGCCGGGGATCGGCTGAAAACAGCCGGGAGAGGTCGCGGTCGTAGGTCTTCGGTGGCGTGAAGGCGTAGAAATCCTGCTTCTTCTTGTAGTGGTCTTCGAGCGTCTGGCTGAGCTTGCTCAGTGGATCGACGCGCTCCCGCGTCGTGATCAGCGGCCGCTTTCCCGCAATCTCGCCCATCAGCTCGTCGACATATTCGAGCTTCTTCAGCGCCGGCCAGCCGGCATATCGCGTCCGCCAGTTCGAGCGCGGCCGCAGCCATACCGCGAAGGTTTCGGCAAAGTCCTCGTCCGGGTGGCTCTGCGCGTACCAGAGCCGGAGATGCTGGACATAGCGCCGGCTTGCCGGGTTGGGCCGGTAGTAGCGCGGATAGTGCTTCGACGACGGACCGAACAGCTGCTGCCAGCGCCGGCGGCGCTGCAGCTGGTAGCCGTGCTGCAGCGCGTGGCCCGCCTCGTGGCGAAGGATGGCCATGCACTCGCGCCAGGTTCCGCCCTCGACGTCGAACATCATCTTTTTCTCGAGCTTCATCAGGCGGGGATGGGCGAGATAGAAGGGCAGCGCGATGCCGGGCACATCTCCCGGACTGAACCATTCGCTCGAGATCCACGTGTGCGGCCGTAGCCGGATGCCGCGCTCCTCGAGCTCTTCGTGAAGCGTGCCAACGCAGTCTTCGAGCCAGGTGCCCTCGACCGTGACCCTCAGGCTGGAGAGACGCTGCTTGAGCAACTCGTCATCCGACAATTTTTCCCAAGCGAATTTCCGGCGGGGCATCAGGCATCCAGAGGGCAGAGATGACTCGGTGTCATGATGATGTCATGGGCGGCAGCCGGCAACAACCCGCGGGTGCGGGGAGGGCGCTGCGTCAGGGCTCGGTGCCGTAGGGTGGGCAAAGCGCAAGCGTGCCCACCGTCTGCATCTCAAAAGAAAAAGGTGGGCACGGCGCTTTGCGCCTTTGCCCACCCTACGAGACCTTACAAGTCCGAAAAGCTTAGTCGAACAGGCTCGAGACCGACTCTTCCGCCGCGGTGCGCGCGATCGCATCCGAGATCAGGCTTGCGATCGGCAGCGTGCGGATGTTCGGCGCCTTGGTCACCGCTTCCGTCGCCAGGATCGAGTCGGTGATGACGAGCTCTTTCAGCTTCGAGCCGGCGATACGCGCGGCCGCGCCGCCGGAGAGCACGCCGTGGGTGATGTAGGCGTAGACATCCTTGGCGCCCTTGGCGATCAGCGCATCGGCCGCGTTCACCAGCGTGCCGCCGGAATCGACGATGTCGTCGACCAGGATACAGCTGTAACCGGAGACGTCGCCGATCACGTTCATGACCTCGGATTCACCCGGGCGTTCGCGGCGCTTGTCGACGATCGCGAGCGGGGTGTTGATGCGCTTGGCGAGGCCGCGGGCGCGGGCCACGCCGCCGACGTCGGGCGAGATCACCATCACCTTGGAGAGGTCGAAACGTTCGCGAATGTCGCGCACCATCACGGGGGCCGCGAACAAATTGTCGGTCGGGATATCGAAGAAGCCCTGGATCTGGCCGGCATGCAGGTCGAGCGTCATGACGCGGTCGACGCCGGCATGGGTGATCAGGTTGGCGACGAGCTTGGCCGAGATGGGTGTGCGCGAGCCGGAGCGGCGGTCCTGCCTGGCGTAGCCGAAATAGGGGATCACCGCGGTGATGCGGCGCGCCGAGGAGCGGCGCAGCGCGTCGGTGATGATCAGCAGCTCCATCAGATTGTCGTTCGCCGGAAACGAGGTCGACTGGATGATGAAGGCATCCGAGCCGCGGATGTTCTCCTGGACCTCGACGAAGATCTCCATGTCGGCGAAACGCCGGACCACTGCTTTGGTCAGCGGCACATCGAGGCCCTGCGCGATCGCTTGCGCGAGCGCGGGGTTGGAGTTGCCGGCGACAAGCTTGATGGAGCCGTTCTTGGCCGACATGGATGCTTCCTCCCGCGCTTTGCTGGATACGACGTTCAACATCAAAGAATACCCACTGGGAGCACGGTTACGACGGGCGAGGAAATATCAGGCGGGAGGCCGCAATGGCAACCCGGGATGCTACGTTTTCCCTCTGAAAATCCTGAGTCGGGCCAACGGCTTGGCTGGTAGTTGGGCCCGTGGTTTAGCGGTGGTTACTGCTGGGCGTAGCCGAGCGCCGAGGCCGGCACCTCCGGCGCCGCCGCCTCCGGCGTCGTGCTCGCCACCGCGGGCCCGCGCAGGCCGGGAACCGGGCCCGGCGCATCACCCGGAGCACCGTTGATCATATTGGAAAGTCCGCTGAATCCGGCCTGGGCGATCTTCCGCAGCACGAGGTCGTCGGCGGCAGTCCAGGGGTCGCGGCCACCCTTGGCCGTGGTCGGTTCCTCGCCCGAGAGGCGCAGCGCCCGCTGCTGGTTGGCGTCGTAAACGTCCCAGACCCAGGCGATCACGGTCTTGCCGCGGACCACCTGGGCGGAGAGGTAGCTGCGCACGCGGTAGGCAGCCGTCCCCTCGCGGGAGACCACGGACAGGCTGCGCAGCTTGGATTCGCTGTCGAGGACGCCGACCATACGGTCGAAAACCTGCGGCGGCGGCCCGTCGATGGACTCGAAGGCAACCGTCGCTCCGGAGCCGGCGCTTGGCGTCGCCATCGCATAGGAATTGGCGGCATTACCGCCGCCTCCGGCGCAGCCGGCCAGCGCGGTCGCTGCCGCCAGCAACATGACCGCGAGCCCGCGCGAACCGGCGCGGCGCAAGATGGATGACGCTTCCCTCATTGAGGGCAGCGATATCGTTAAAATCGATTAAGGTCTAGGGCAGAGGCGACACAGATCCGGTGCATTACGGGCGCGAAGTTTGTGCATCGCCCCGGAATGAAACGACGTTGCCTGTGTGTTCACCCTTCCAGTGCGATCGCGTGAACGTGGCGGCCGTAATCCGGCTCCTTGCGATGAACTGAACGGCGATAGCTGAAGAAGCGCTCGTCGGCATAGGTGTCCAGACCGAGATCGTCGATCATCAGAATGCCGGCGGCTTCCAGCCGCTTGCGGATGAAGCCGGCGAGGTCGAACATCGCGTGGCCCTCGCGCACCGACGGGATGAAGAACACGGCGTTGTCAGCATCCGCCTCGATGAAGCGCGCGACGAACTCGTTGCCGACCTCGTAGCTGTCCTGCCGGATCAGCGGGCCGATCGCGGCGATGATGCCGCTGCGGCTGGCGCCGAGCTTTTCCATCGCGAGAATCGTCGATTCCAGCACGCCCGTCAGCGCGCCCTTCCAGCCGGCATGCGCGCCGCCGATCACACCCGCGTTGGGATCGACGAACAGGACCGGTCCGCAATCGGCGGTGGAGACGCCGAGCGCGATGCCCGGCGTCTTGGTCACCAGCGCATCCCCCTTCGGCCGCGGGCCGCTCGGCCATGCGCGATCTGCGACGAGGACGTCGGGCGAATGGATCTGATGCAGGCTGACGAAGCGCTCCGGTGCAACGCCGACATGCTCGGCCATGCGGCGGCGGTTCTCCGCAACAAGGGTCTGATCGTCGCTGGAGCCGAGCCCGCCGTTCAGCGCCGCATAGATGCCGTTGGAAACACCGCCTTCACGGGTGAAGAAGGAATGGCGCAGGCCGGGCACCGCTGATAGCAGCGACGAGGTGAGAGTCATCAATGGCCTCCGGCCTGTTCGAGATCGCTGAGGCCAGCAAGGCCCGTCAGCCGCGGCTCGGAGATGCCGAGCACCTTGAACATCGTGCCCATGCCGCTGCGCCCGGTGTCGGTCAGCCGCTTCAGCGCCACGGAAATGTCGGTGGCCACCTCCGGCGTCGCCTTCTGCATCAGCGCGGCTGCGCGGGTGTCGATGCCGACGCGCTTGAGGAAATCGCCCTGCGTCACCGGCCCGTGCACGCGGGCGCCGACATCCTCGGCTGCCCGCGCCAGCGCCTGGAAGTCGACATGGGCGGTGACGTCGGCCTGGCCCGGCGCCTTCAGGGGATCAGTGAAGGTGTGACGTGCGATGGCCTGAAAGGTGTCGCCGGCATCGCTGCGCAAATGACCGTAATCGATGATCAGCGCCGCGCCGTCCTGGTCGCGCACGCGGGTGGCGAGCTTCATGATCTCGGTATCGGGCCGCCATTCGAACACCGCGCCGACGGGCGCCGCGCGTACCAGGGGCGGCAGCAGCACGTCGAAGCGCGGCGTCGGCTCGGCGGCCGCGCCGAACTGAAGCTTGCCGTTGGGATCGATCTCGATCACGCGCTCGTGCCAGCCGTCCTCGCGCTTCACCATCTGGTGAATCGGCAGCACGTCGAAATATTCGTTGGCGAGGATGATGCTCGGTCCTTCGGGCACGTCGTCGATGTTGTCGTGCCAGGTGATGCTGTTGCGCACGCCCGACAATGTCGCACTCTGCCGCTCGCGCAGGACCGGATTGACCTCGACCAGGTGGATGCTGAGCCCCTGATAGAGCGGCGGCAGCACGCGCAGTGCGCGCAGCGCGTCCGCCATCATGGTGCCGCGGCCGGGGCCGATCTCGATTAGCCGAAGGAATTGCGGCGAGCCCATCTGCTTCCAGACCGAGGCGGTCCACAATCCCAACAACTCGCCGAACATCTGGCTGACTTCGGGGGAGGTGGTGAAGTCGCCTTCGCGGCCCAATGGATCGCGCGAGACGTAATAACCGTAGCGCGGATGCATCAGGCACGCTTCCATGTATCGCCAGACCGGCATGGGGCCTGAGGATTTGATCAGCGCCTTGATCTCGTTCAGCAATGGCTGTTCGGTCACGTGTCTTCTCGAAATGAATTAACCAACGGCATCGACCGGCTTCGGCGCGCCGCGCCTGATAGCCCATACAATAAGTATACCGCCGACGATAAGCATCGGGATCGACAGCAGCATGCCCATGGTTAATCCGCCCCAGAGGTAGCCGAGCTGGACGTCCGGCTCGCGGAAATGCTCGCCGATGATCCGGGTCAGGCCGTAGATCAGGATGAAGCTGCCGAGGATGAGCCCCGGCCGCTTCAAGGCCCCCATCCGGATCATCACCGCGAGCACGACGAACAGCAGGATGCCCTCCATGCCCGCTTCGTACAGCTGGCTCGGATGGCGCGGTACGTCACCGCCGGTCGGGAAAATCATGGCCCAGGGCAGGCTCGGGTCGGCCGCGCGACCCCACAGCTCGCCATTGATGAAGTTCGTCAGCCGCACCAGGAAGATCCCGATCGGCGCAACGCCGCAGGTGATGTCGCCGAGCGACAGGATCGAGATGCCATTCCTCCGGGCGAACCACATCACCGCCACGACGCAGCCGAGGAAGCCGCCGTGGAAGGACATGCCGCCTTCCCACAATTTGAAGATGGCAGAGGGATGCTCGATGAAGAAGGGCAGATTGTAGAACAGGACGTAACCGGTGCGGCCGCCGACAATGATGCCGAGCGTCACCCACAGGATGAAATCGTCGATCTGCGTCAGGCTGATCGGCGACGCGCCGGCCCACAGCCTGTCTTTCTTGATCAGGGTACGCGCATAGAACCAGCCGAACGTGATCCCGCAGATATAGCCGAGCGCGTACCAGCGGATCGCGAACGGTCCGATCGCGACCGCGACCGGACTGAACGACGGAAAGTCGATAAGCAGAAAGGGCATCGCGCCTGCTAATGTTGGACGAGGTTGCGGCGATAGAGCGCCAGCAGACGCTCCCAATGCCGCTCGGCGGCGTCGCGGTCATAGACCGGACGCTTGGGGAAGGCGAAGCCGTGATGGGTGCCGGGATAGATCTCGACCTCGGCTTTGGCGCCGCTCATGCCCTGCTTGACCTTCTCGATGATCTCGGTCGGCGCATAGATGTCAGTCTCGGCGCAGGCGAAGTAGAGCTCGGCCTTGGTCTTGGCTGCCGCGAGATGCGGGCTGTCGTCCTGATCGGTCGCAAGCTGCGTGCCGTAGACCGAGGCGGCGGCCTTGACGCGATCGGGGAAATGCGTGGCGGCATTCACGGCGTAACGACCGCTCATGCAATAGCCGACGGTGCCGATGATTTTGGTGTTCGCGGCGGTCTGGCCCTCGGCATAGGTGAGCAGCGCGCGCGTGTCGTCCATGATCATGGGAATCGTGAGCGAGCCCATCAGCGCGAACATGCGCTTGCGCTCCGGCGCGTTCGGATCGACCGGCAGCGCGCCGAGCTCCATCACGCCGGAACGGTAATAGAGGTTCGGCAGCATCACGTAATAGCCTGACGTCGCGAGCCGGCGCGCCATGTCGCGCAGCTCCTCGCGGATGGCCGGCGCGTCCATGTAGAACAGGATGACCGGGAACGGTCCGCCACGCTCGGGATGGACGATGAAGGTCGCGGTGTGGCCGTCCTTGGTGGGAATAGCGATCTGCTGCTCGATCATGTCTTGCGTTCCGCCTTCTGATTCTTGTTATGCAGGGACGTGGAATACGATTGCAAGGAAACCGGGGCATGACAAGGATACCGCCGGCGGCCCTTGAACCGGCCTCCGCGGATTGCCATTGTCTTTTGGCGCGTTCGCGCAAAGTTTATCGCAGGCCGCCAAGAAACCGATCGAGAAACCGATCAGGAGACCGACATGACCCAGACCACCAACCGGTTTTTCGACGAGATCGGCCGCTTGATGAACGACGCCGCCGGGGCTGCCCAGGGTGCCAAGCGGGAGTTCGACACGGTGCTGCGCAATCAGGCCGAAAAATTCCTGCGCGACATGGACCTGGTCAAGCGCGAGGAGTTCGAGGTGGTCAAGGACATGGCCCGCCTCGCCCGTGAGGAGAACGAGGCCCTGAAGGCGCGCATCGCCGCGCTGGAGGCCAAGCTCGGCGGGTAGTCGCTCTTCTTACCCTCCCCTGGAGGGGGAGGGTCGCAGCGTATGGAGCGCAGCGGAATGCGCTGCGGGGTGGGGTGATCTCTCCACTCGGGCACCGCTTCAATGGATGGACTGTCACCCCACCCCGGCGCTACGCGCCGACCCTCCCCCTCCAGGGAGGGTAGGAACCCGGGCCGCCCGCCCATTCTCCTTGTCATTTCTGCATCTTCCGGGTAAAAGCCCGCCAGTTCGTGGCCCCCGCACCCCTGGAGGCTTGCTGCGAACGATGCCATGGGCCGCGCTGCGGCCCATTAACTTTTGCAAAAACAAGGACTTAGACTATGGCGACGACCGTCAAGGAATTGAAGGCGACCGCACGTCCGAAGAGCGGCAAGGGGGCCGCCCGGGCTGAGCGTCGCGCCGGGCGCGTACCCGGAGTGATCTATGGTAACAACCAGCCCCCGCTCCCGATCTCGGTTGATGATCGTGAACTGCGCCAGCGCATCCTCGCGGGCCGGTTCCTGACCACGCTGGTGGACGTCGAGCTCGACGGCAAGAAGCACCGCGTCATTCCGCGCGACTACCATCTTGATCCGGTCAAGGATTTCCCGATCCACGTCGACTTCATGCGTCTCGGCGAAGGCGCCACCATCCGCATCAGCGTCCCGCTGCATGTCGTGAAGGCTGAAGGTTCGCCCGGCGTGAAGCGCGGCGGCACCGTCAACATCGTCGCCCACGCGATCGAGCTCGAATGCGGCGTCGAGAGCATCCCGCAGTACATCGAGGCCGACGTCGGCGCGCTGGAAATCGGTCACTCGCTGCATCTGTCGGACGTCACGCTTCCGGCCGGCGTTAAGGCGCTGACCCGCGAGGACGCGACCCTCGTCACCATCGTGCCGCCGTCCGGCTACGCCGAAGAGCAGAAGGCCGCGGCTGCGGCTGCTGCTGGTGGCGCGGCTCCGGCGGCAGGTGCTGCTGCCCCGGCGGCAGGTGCTGCTCCGGCGGCGGGTGCTGCTGCTCCGGCGGCGGCTGCCAAGGCTCCGGCCGGCGGCGACAAGAAGAAGTAATCTCTCAGAGAAGCTGGCGCGCGGTCGCTGACCGCGTGCTGGCTGAGGGGCGCGCCGCGTCATGCGACTCTTTGTTGGGCTCGGCAATCCCGGCGCGAAATACGCACGTAACCGGCACAATATCGGCTTCATGGCCGTCGACGAGATTGCGCGGCGTCATGGTTTCGCACCATGGCGCCGTCGCTTTCAGGGCGAGACCTCGGAAGGCGCGCTCGGCACGGAGCGCATCATCCTGCTCAAGCCGACGACCTTTATGAACGACTCCGGCCGCAGCGTTCAGGAGGCGGCGAGCTTCTTCAAGATCGCGCCGGGCGACACCACGGTGTTTCACGACGAGCTCGAACTGCCGCCGGGCAAGGTGCGGGTGAAGATCGGCGGCGGCATCGCCGGGCATAACGGCCTGCGCTCGATCTCCGCGCATATCGGCAACGAGTATCGCCGGGTGCGGCTCGGCATCGGTCATCCCGGCGTCAAGGAGATGGTGCACGGCCATGTGCTGTCCGACTTCGCCAAGGCCGACAGCGACTGGGTGACGACGCTCTGCGATGCGGTGGCCGAGCATGCCGCGCTGATCGTCAAAGGCACGGACGCGACCTTCGCCAACAGGGTGCATCTCGCGATGCAGGCGAAGGGATTTTTGACCAAGGACGAGAACGGCAAGGAATAACGCTCGTGGGATTCAAATGCGGAATCGTCGGATTGCCCAATGTCGGCAAGTCGACCTTGTTCAATGCGCTGACCGAGACGGCCGCGGCGCAGGCCGCGAACTATCCGTTCTGCACCATCGAGCCGAATGTCGGCGAGGTCGCGGTACCCGATCCGCGGCTCGACAAGCTGTCGGCGATCGCCAAATCGGCGCAGATCATTCCGACCCGGCTGACTTTCGTCGACATCGCCGGCCTCGTGCGCGGCGCCTCCAAGGGCGAAGGCCTCGGCAACCAGTTCCTCGCCAACATCCGCGAGGTCGACGCCATCGCGCATGTCGTGCGCTGCTTTGAAGATTCCGACATCACCCATGTCGAGGGCAAGATCGCGCCACTCGCCGATATCGAGACCATCGAGACCGAGCTGATGCTGGCCGACCTCGACAGCCTCGAGAAGCGCGTCGACAACCTCACCAAGAAGGCCAAGGGCAACGACAAGGACGCCAAGGAGCAGCTCGACCTCGTCAACCGCACGCTGGTGCTGTTGCGCGAGGGCAAGCCCGCGCGCCTCGTCGAGCGCAAGGCGGAGGAAGAGCGCGCCTTCGGCATGCTCGGCCTGCTGTCGTCCAAGCCCGTGCTCTATGTCTGCAACGTCGAGGAAGGTTCGGCTGCCACCGGCAATTCGTTCTCGAAGGCGGTGCAGGACCAGGCCGCCAAGGAAGGCGCGGTTGCCGTCGTCATCTCCGCCAAGATCGAATCCGAGATCGCCACGATCTCGCGCGAGGAGCGCACCGACTTCCTGGAGACGCTGGGTCTCGAAGAGGCCGGCCTCGATCGCCTGATCCGCGCCGGCTACACGCTGCTCGACCTCATCACCTATTTCACGGTCGGACCGAAGGAAGCGCGCGCCTGGACCATCTATCGCGGTACCAAGGCGCCGGGCGCCGCCGGTGTGATCCACACCGATTTCGAGAAGGGCTTCATCCGCGCCGAGACGATCGCGTATGAGGACTACGTCGCGCTGAACGGCGAAGCCGGCGCCCGCGATGCCGGCAAGCTGCGCCTCGAAGGCAAGGAATATGTCGTCGCCGACGGCGACGTGATGCATTTCCGGTTCAATACGTAAGTCGCGGAGAGGGGCGCCTCAGCGCGCCCCGCCGCCCTGATCCCGGATCGCACCGAGATGCTCGTTGATGCGGAACACGATCAGGATCAATTCCGCGGCGATGCGCGAGAACACGATTCCGACGACGACACCCGCGATCGATTCCAGCACGACCAGGAAGCCGGCGAACGGGCTGATCGCCATCGCGGTGAGACCGGCAAAGATTCCGGAAAGCCCGAACAGGCAGATCACGCCGATCACCAGCCAGTAGAAGGTCTTGATGATCGTCGGCGTGATGAAGCGGTCCCATTGAAACAGATCGTTGAATGAAAACATCTCTCTCCCCCGGGCAGATCGCGCCCCCGGCCGCGCCAATCGAACAATGAGGCTGGTTCGGCCCGACTCGCCGAATGTAGCACGAGCCATGCGGGCCGGCGGGTTGAGATTGCCGCAAAGTGCGGCCACAATCTGTCATTCCCGCAAAGCATTCCCAAGATGACCCTGACCTTCGAAGATTTCCCGACCGGCCGGTATGGAACGTTCGGCCCGCGCCATGTCACCCGCGACGAGATCCTGGCTTTCGCCGCCGAGTTCGATCCGCAACCGATGCATCTGGACGAGGAGGCCGCCGGCAAAAGCATGCTGCGCGGCCTGTCCGGCTCGGGCTGGCACCTCTGCTCGCTGATGATGCGGATGATGGCCGACGGTTTCATCACGCGCGCCGCGTCGCTGGGGTCGCCCGGCGTCGACGAGGTGCGCTGGCTGTCCCCGCTTCGACCCGGCGACGACCTCACGCTCGACGTCGACGTCGTGGAAGCCCGGACTTCGAAGAGCAGGCCGAACCTCGGCATCGTCAAGTTCAAATGCACGATACGCAACGCCAGGGGCGAAGCGCTGTGCGAGATGACCTCGCCGATCCTGATCGAGCGGCGCGCGGGAGCGGTCTGATGCGGTTCTTCGAAGACATCGAGATCGGCCATCGCCGCGACATCGGCAGCTACAATTTCACGGCGGACTCCATCAAGACCTTTGCCGCGAAGTTCGATCCGCAGCGCTTCCACCTCGACGAGGAGGAGGGCAAGAACTCGCTGTTCGGCGGGTTAGCTGCGTCCGGCTGGCATGTCGGCTCGGCCTGCATGAGCCTGCTTGTCGCCGACGGCCAGCGCCTGGCGCGGGAGGCTGTGGCGCGCGGCGAGGAGGTTGCGGTGTGGGGGCCGTCACCGGGCTTTCGCGACCTGCGCTGGATCAAGCCGGTACTGGCCGGCGACACCATCAGCTATTCCAGCGTCGTCATCGACAAGCGTAGCTCCGCCTCGCGTCCCGGCTGGGGCATCCTGACCGCCCGCACCACAGGAACCAACCAGCGTGGCGAAGAGGTCTATTCCATCACCGCTTCGGCCTTCGTGCCGATGCGGAAGGGCGCTTAGACCAGTTCCAGAATGAACGGCCGAAATCAGCGCGCAGAAATCAGCGCGCAGGTGTTGCCCGCGCGCTATGGACGCGATTCCGGGCGGCTGGCATAAGCCTGTCCGAGATGGCCGGTCGTTGCGAAGCAGTTAACCGGAACCATCGAGTTGCTAACCAATTATGAACCTGTCGCTGTCTATTTGAACAAACTGGGCAGAGTACAGGGGACGAGAACAATGGCAGACCGCGGCGCACTCAAGCTGGTCGGATTTATCTTCGCTACCGCGACGCTGGCCGTGATGCTGATCGCCGGCATGGTGGTGAAGGGCTACGCCGACGGCGCCTACACCCTGGAAGCCTCCACGGTCGACGCGAGCCGTTAAGCACTCGTTAACTCCGCGGGGCCGCGAAGTGGCCTCCGCGTGGGGCCGCGATACGGCCTCCGCTCTCAGCGGCTATAGACGAACGCCAAGATCGCGATCGCAACCGCCAGCAGCCCGATAAAGCGCAGCATGATGGTCCCGAACTGGTTCGGCGCGGGCCGCAGCGGTATCGGGTCCGTGTTATCGGGCCGAATGCTTTCCATTTGAGATGTCCCCGAGGCCCGGCCGCAAGGCTGCGGGCGCTAGGCATTGGTCGGCGGGGATGGGCGGTGGGTTCAAACCGCTGGCTCGACCGGGGCATCCGGTACGCCGCGGCTTCTCGGTTCAGTCACTGTTGTCTCTGGAATACTGGATCACCCGCCCCAGTGCGCAATTGCGCACAAGGCGGGTGATGACGCCTTTCGTGTGAAGCGTGTGCACGCTCCTCACGTTTCCAGAATCAAAACCGCCGCGCCCCTTCCGGAGCGCGGCGGCTGGTGATGCTTGGTACGTGCGATCAGCTGTTGCGCAGGCCGTCGGCGGCGCGCTTCCACTGGGCGACGTTGTCGGCGATCATGCGGGTCGACTTCATCGCGGCCTGGCTGAGCTGGGCGTAGCCCGAGATCTCGCGCTGGACGCGCTGGCCTTCGGCATGAAGCAGGTCGCGCAGGCTCTCGAGCTCGGAGATCAGATTCTCGATCTCGGCAAGCGAGGTGCCGGCGACGCGCTGGATCAGCGAGTTGACGTTGGTGACGGTGGCCTCCGCGCTCGGATCGAGCGGCGGCGCGTCGGTCGTGGTGGCCGCGGCCGGCCGGCGCAGATAGGCGATGTCGTTGCGGACGAAATCGCGGATGCCGGCTTCGACTTCCGTCACGGCAGCGAGGTTGGTGTCGACCGTCTCGGTCTCGGCGGTGGTGGTCTCGGTCTTTTCCGGACGCATGGCGTTCATCGTTATTCCCCTGTTCGCGTTGAGCGCAGCGCGAGTGTCCCCCGCACGACGATATGTGTCAGGCCGGTGCATCAGGGCGTCCGATTTTGACCGCAAAGGGGCCGAGATGCGGCAAGGGCGGACCATTCGGGGGTTTTGCCGTGGCGTATGGTTACGGGATTCCTAAGAAAGCTCACCAGCTCTTCTTGAAGCCCGCGGTCAGGCTCTTGTTGATCGCGCCTTGCGAGGTTTCGCCGACCGAGCCGGACACGGTGACGTTGTCGAACAGCTTCTGCTCGGCGCCGACCTTGCGCAGCCATTTGTCGTCGGTGGTGGACATGGTCTGGCCGGCGGTAATGCTGGTGCCGGTGTCGGTAATGGTCACCTTGGCTGACTGATCGGTCTCGTAGTTTCGGGTGATGTGGCCGCCGACGCCGGGCAGCGCCGTCGTGCCCTGCTGGTTGACGCTGTAGCCGTTCTGGAGCGTCAGCGAATAATCGCCCGACAGCGGCACCGATTTGGTCAGCGATGCGCCGAGCTTGCTCTGCTCGGCGCCGGGATCGACGCGCGCTTCCACCGCGGTCTTGTCCCAGACCGCGCCCGCGCCGGGTGCGGTCGCGGCGGCCCAGGCACTGCCGGAGGATTGCGGCAGGTTGCCGCCATTGGCGGCCTTCTGCGCCATCAGCTCCGACATCGTGGTCGGCTCTTTCGCCACCGTCATGTCGGCGCCGACGCGGGTGTCCCAGAACGACGACACCGACTGCTTCACGGTCACGGCCGAGGAGCCGTTGGCGTTGGCGTTGGTCGACCAGTTCATGCCGTTATTGGCGGCGGCCTGCGCGCGCTTCTTGGCGGCGATGATATCGTTGAGCGTGCCGGCGTCGATGGCGAGCTGGCTCCAGTCGAGCTTGTCGACGTCGATGCCCTTGAGCACGTCGGTGTCATTGACGTTGGGGGCTTCCGCGACCTCGTCCTCCTCGTCGGGCGCCGTCGCAGCGGGGGGAGGGGAGAAGGGCGGGATGATTTGCGCCGGGGCCGTCAGCACAGAGCCGAAAATGAACGCGGCCGCCAGCGGCAGCCGGGTCCAGCCAAAACCTGTCGTGAATTCCATTGCCTTGCCCGCAAGCCCAGTTCGCGCACAGGATGCGGCGCTAACGTTGCGAAATTATGGCGCATGCCGCGACAGTTTGGAAGCTGCCCGGGCCTTCAGAATAACGAACCAACGGGCCGCGCGAGCAAGCGCGCGCCCGATGACGAGCATTTCCACGACGGCATCCGGCGGGGCTGGTGGCCAGGACAAGGTCGCGGAAGCATCAATCGATCGGTCCCGAATTGCGGAGCCCGTTGGTGTCCCCCTCAGCCGACGCTGGTCATCTTCGGCAGATGAATGGCGCGGCCGAGTGCCTGCTCGACCAGGTCGAAGGTGTCGATCAGCACGCGCATGCTGATGAGCCGGTCCGCCCTGAACTGGGCGAACTGCGCGACGCGCAAGCTGATCGGCTTGTCGGAATCAAGTGCCGTGAGCGAATAGCGCAGCATCGAGGAGGCGGAATCGACGCCCAGCATGATGCTCTCGCGCTCGAAGCGGCGGACGTGGAAATTGTCGGCGAGCTGGCGGATGACCTGGAGCACGGCCGCCTTGCCCTGGCGCGCGCCCAGGAACGGAAACATGTCGATCGGGCCATAGATCGCCCATTCGACGTCCTCGTCGATCAGGGCCTCGATGTCCTCGAAATGCCGGTCGTTGATCGCGCGGTGCAACGCACGCGAGAAACGCCAGAGGCTGTGCTCTGTCATTTTGGGCAGTCCTGACGCTGGGTTTGTAGAAAAACGGAAAACAACCCCATGCACCGCAATGTGCCCCGGGGCCGGTCAACTCATTTGTATGCGAACAAATACGGGATTTCGGCCAAAACGCAATTCACGTTTTTGCAATGCACAAGTGAGCGCCAAGTGTGAGATTTACAATAGAACCCCGTAATCTTACCGGAGTTCGATCAGTCGTGGCCGCGTGCCGGTTCCCGCTCGATCGCGATGGCATCGTCGCGCATAGCCATCATGGCGAAGAGAGCGGCGCCGCCGATCCCGCCGATCGCAGCCCCCACTGGCATGAAGGTGAGGAACACCAGCATGCCGCTATAGCCTTCGAAGCTGGTGGTCTGTGCGATCTCGACCCAGGCGAGTCCGGCGCCGACGCCGAGCGCGGCTCCCCCCAACGCCCCCAGGAACAGCCCCAAGATTGCAAGCAACGCGACTTTCATCGGCAAACATCACCAGAGCCGGCGTGCATGACGCCCCGAGGAATAAGTCGGGGAAGCGGTGAGGGAGGTTCAAGCGCGAGGCGGTGCCCAGTACTCGATGTCGTCCACCCCCGCCCGCGTGATCAGCGGCCCGATCTCCCGCTCCAGCACCTGCTGCACCAGATCGTAGGAATCGATGATCTCTCGGATCTGCGCGATCTGTCCGTTCCGGAAGGTATAAAACACCGCCATGTCGAACTGCACGATGCGGCCGTTGCTGCGCTTGGTGAAATAGGTGTGCAGGTAGGTCGCGACATCGTCGCCGTCGGCGACGACGTGCGGCGCCTTGTAGCGGATCTCGGAATAGCGCGACCACACCGTCTGCCAAAGCTCGCGCAGCTCGGCCTTGCCGTGGCGCGGGCCCATATGCGGCAGCACGTCGATCGGCGCGTGGGTGAGGAAGTCGACGTCGTCGGTGCAGCACGACAGCGCCGCCTCGATGTCGCCGCGCGCAAAATTATCGAGCAGATGCAGCACGCGTTGCCTGTTCAACTTTTCAACCGTCATGCTGCTCCAGCCTTCATTGGCCACGGATTGAGGAACGCTATGGCCCGGCGCGCGGGTCCATCAATCCGCGAAAACACCGGGCTACCGAGCGATTGGTCACGCTGCAATGTACGTGGGTTCACACCATTCAATGGCGGATTGCGCTTGCATCCGCATGCACGAATTTCAATCGTTGCCGCGTGGCGAGCGCTGGAACCCGGAGCGGCCCACGCTCGTTGAGACGGCGACACCGTATCCGGAGACATCGATCATGAAATCCCCGCTCATCGCCGTCACTGCCGCGCTGCTCATGCTAGGCGCGAGCTCCGCCGCCAACGCCAAGGGCTGCATCAAAGGCGCCGTGGTCGGCGGCGTCGCCGGCCATTATGCCGGCCATCATGGCGTGCTCGGCGCTGCCGCCGGCTGCCTCTACGGCCGCCACCGCGCCAACGAGCAGGACAAGCAGCAGCAACAGCAGAGCCAGGTGAACGGGCAGGGCAAGCTGTAGAGACGCCGAAAAACCTCGCACCGGCGGCCTTCTGTCCAGGTCGTGCCGATGGTAAATTCCAGCCGCAAACGCTGGGGTTGAGTCGGGCGAGGGAACGATGGACGTCGGGAAGTCCTTGTGGGGCGTCGTCGTCGTCGCAATCGTGTTCCTCTATTGCGTCGTCGCTTTCGTGGGAAACGCGTCCCGTTCGCAGGGCGTCAAATACAATTGGCTCAGCGTCTTGCTGTCGTTCTCGACGATTGGCCTCGCCATCTATCTCGTCTTCTTCCGCCAGCTCTGAGTTCCTTCAGCCGGCTTCACGCCGCGGGCCCCGGCACCGCGTGAGCCAGCTCACATCTCGCTTTTGACATCGCGGCTAACATTATCCGCATGTCATCAGGGAGACGTGCCATGGCCGTCACCGCCGCTGCGCGAAAGTCCCGCCTGCGCAACGCGCTCGAGGGCTTTGCGCTGACCGCGATCCTGCAGAGCTTCCCGACCTTCGCCGCCGCCGCGCTGCTGCTCAAGCTGTGCGGCAATCACGACCTCGTCGGCGACCCCGGCGTCGCCATCTTCGTCGCCTTCGCCTCGCTGGTTCATGCGACCATCGCGGTCACGCTCGGGCCGATCTTCCCGGCCCTGTTCAAGACTCTCTACGAGCCAAGTTTCTTCGATGGCACCCTGTCGCTCTCCGACAAGATCACCGAATGGCGCACCCACCCGGTCGCCTCGCTCCAGCTCGTGACCATCGTGCTGCTGCTGTCCGTGATGGCGGTGGTGACGGCGAGCGTGGGGTGAGGAGCCTCAATCCGCCACGTCATTTCCGGAGCGGCGCACACCGGCGAGCTATGATGCGCAATTGCGCATCTGAGAATCCATGGTCACGACAAGTGCGGACGATATGCAGTCGCCTACCTCTTCTTCCACCCACCCCGCCGCCCCGGCATCCCGCCCGTCGACTTCGGCGCCGGCCCGAACTCCGGCCCGGACTGCCGTGAGTCCGTCGGCTGGATGATCCGGCTGGTGCTTCCGAACGGCTTTGACGGCAGCGTCTGTTTCTCGCGGTAGGGCAGGGATTCCGGGCCGTGCATCTCGTCGAGATGCGGCTTGTGGACCTTCGAGCCGCTGCTGCTGCCACCGCCGCTGGCCTTCAGCGCGGAGCTCACGGTCTTCTTCTTCATCGCACTGACGGGGAGGTTGGCGGCGTCGCCGTACTTCCTGGTGCCGGCATAGGCGCCGGCCTTGCCGGCGACGGTGCGCTGTTTCGCGGTGGGATCGTCGACGACCGCGAGCTCGGTGGCGCGCAGGCGCTTGACCTCGTCGCGCAGGCGCGCGGCCTCCTCGAAGTTCAGATCGGCGGCGGCCTCGCGCATCCGCGTCTCCAGATCGGCGAGCACGGCTTCGAAATTGTGGCCGATCGAGATGACGTCGTCGGTCATGTCGTGGCCGCCGACCTCGACCAGCACGTGGTCGCGCTCGTAGACGGAGTTGAGGATGTCGCCGATCTGCTTCTTCACGCTCTCCGGCGTGATGCCGTTGGCGGTGTTGTATTCGACCTGCTTTTCGCGGCGGCGGTTGGTCTCGGCGATGGCGCGCTCCATCGAGCCCGTCATCTGGTCGGCATAGAGGATCACCTGGCCGTCGACGTTGCGCGCGGCGCGGCCGATGGTCTGGATCAGCGAGGTCTCGCTGCGCAGAAAACCTTCCTTGTCGGCGTCGAGAATGGCGACCAGCGCGCATTCGGGAATGTCGAGGCCTTCGCGCAAGAGGTTGATGCCGACCAGCGCGTCGAAGGCGCCGAGCCGGAGGTCGCGAATGATCTCGATGCGCTCGATGGTGTCGATGTCCGAGTGCATGTAGCGGACGCGAATGCCCTGCTCATGCAGATATTCGGTGAGGTCCTCCGCCATGCGCTTGGTCAGCACGGTGATCAGCGAGCGGTAGCCGGCCTGCGCGGTGGCGCGCACCTCGCCGACGAGATCGTCGACCTGGGTGCGGGCCGGGCGAATGTTCACCGGGGGATCAATGAGCCCCGTCGGGCGGATGACCTGCTCGACGAATACGCCGCCGCTCTCGTTCAGCTCCCAGCCGCCGGGTGTCGCCGACACCGCGACCGTCTGCGGCCGCATCATGTCCCATTCCTCGAAGCGGAGCGGGCGGTTGTCCATGCAGGAGGGCAGGCGGAAACCGTATTCGGCCAGCGTCGCCTTGCGGCGGAAGTCGCCGCGGAACATGCCGCCGATCTGCGGCACGGTGACGTGGCTTTCGTCGGCGAACACCAGCGCGTTGTCGGGGACGTATTCGAACAGCGTCGGCGGCGGCTCGCCGGGCAGGCGCCCGGTGAGATAGCGCGAATAGTTCTCGATGCCGGCGCAGCTTCCCGTCGCTTCCATCATCTCGAGGTCGAAGGTGGTGCGCTGCTCCAGCCGCTGCGCTTCCAGCAGGCGACCCTGATTGTTCAGCTGGTCGAGCCGCTGCTTCAGCTCCGATTTGATCGACTTGATCGCCTGCACCAGCGTCGGGCGCGGCGTTACATAGTGCGAGTTGGCGTACATCTTGATGAATTCGAGCTCGTCCTGCTTGTGGCCGGTGAGCGGATCGAATTCCTCGATATTCTCGATGGTGTCGCCGAACAGATTCACGCGCCAGGCGCGGTCTTCATAGTGCGCCGGGAAGATGTCGATGACGTCGCCCCGCACGCGAAAGGTACCGCGGGTGAAATCGGCCTGCGTGCGCTTGTACTGGAGCGCGACGAGATCGGCGATCAGCTGGCGCTGGTCGATGCGCTCGCCCTTCTTCAGCGCGAAGGTCATCGCGGTGTAGGTTTCGACCGAGCCGATACCGTAGATGCAGGACACGGACGCGACGATGATGACGTCGTCGCGTTCGAGCAGCGCGCGCGTCGCCGAGTGGCGCATGCGGTCGATCTGCTCGTTGATGGACGAGTCCTTCTCGATATAGGTGTCGGTGCGCGGAACGTAGGCTTCCGGCTGGTAGTAGTCGTAATAACTGACGAAATACTCGACCGCGTTGTCGGGAAAGAAGCTCTTGAACTCGCCATAGAGCTGGGCGGCGAGCGTCTTGTTCGGCGCCAGGATAATGGCCGGCCGCTGCGTCGCCTCGATCACCTTGGCCATGGTGTAGGTCTTGCCGGAGCCGGTGACGCCGAGCAGCACCTGCGAACGGTCGTTGCGCTGGATGCCCTCGACGAGCTCCGCGATCGCGGTCGGCTGGTCGCCGCGCGGCTGGTAGGGCGACTTGATCTCGAAGCGCACACCGCCTTCGGACTTCTCCGGGCGCGGCGGCCGGTGCGGGGTCCACACCTTGGTGGAGCCGTCATCCTTGCGGAACTCCGGCCGGCCCTCGCGGATCAGCGATTCCAGCGCATCTGCGGTGGCCTTGACGCCGAGCGCCTCCATCTTGGTGCGCGGCGGACGCGCCAGCGCTTCGGCATCGTCCTCTTCGGTGGGAAGGCCGAGCTGCCGCGCCAGTTCCGGATCGAGCGTCGGGATCGTGGCCGCCGTTCCGTAATTGGCCTGCGGCGCCTCGTCGAAGCCCGCATCGCGAGTTCCGGGCGGTTGCGGATTGGGCCGCAGCGGCATCGGCCGATCCTGCGGAAACTCCTTCGGCGTCGAGGCCCGCGCCCGATGCGCGGCGGCCTCGCCGCCGGAGCGACGGTCGCGCGAATTGTCCGGCGGCGGTTGCAGCCCGGTGCCCGATCCCAGCCCGGCATCGCCGCGATTGATCGCGGGATTGAGCAATTCGGCCAGGGCCGGCCCGATCGGCTGCACATCGGGTCGATGTGCCTTCGAGTTCGGCGCCTTGTTGGCAGTCTTGGATTTCGGGGATTTTGGGGGAGCAGCTTTCTTCGCCATGCCCCGAATATGGGACGAGTCCGCCCCTCAGAAAAGGGCGAATACCCGTCCACACGCAGGCTGCTGACAGCAGGTTGGCAGCAGGGGCGCGACTATGCCGCCGGCAGCGGTCCGTCGCCGTCCACGACCGTCAGGCGCGGCTCGAGGATGTCGAGATGGATCCCGCCGCAATCGGTGCAGCGCATGGTCCAGTACTCGCACCCGGCGCGGCCGCCGATCACACGGAGGACCGTGAGATCGCCGTTACATTCCGGGCATATCGCCAGCACCTTGCGCGAATAAATCCGCGGCCGCGGACCGTCTTCGAAATCGATGACCGACATCAACCGGTGTCCCCCTGTGGCGCCTCGCTGTCGTTCGACAGGTCTATTCGTCGTCGATGTCGTCGGCGCGTCGGCGGAAGCGATCGATGTGATGCTTGGCGTCCGCGATCGCGGCGTCGGGATCGGGCCAGGCGAAGCCGACTTCCATGGCCGGAAACAGCACACCGTCGATGGCAACCGGGCTGAAATCGGCGCGCCGGATCCGGGCGTGCCACAGTCCCTTGCCAGCTTCGAAGGATTCGATGTCAAAGCCGTCGTAAAGGGTCGTCATAGGTAGTCCCCAAATGCTCTCTTGTCGGAGGGTTAGAGGACCACGTTTGCGGATTTCGAAATGTGAAGCCGTTCACACGCGGCCGGCTTTTTCACCCGATCGGGTGATGGGCCAGAGCGTTTTCGAGCGAAGTGGATACCGGTTCGCGTAAAGAAAACGCGTCAAAACAAGAATCTAGCCCCGTCCGGCGGCGCGGCTCGACCGGCGCGGCCGGGCTGCGGGTTCCGCTGCGGAACGCATGATCCAGCGGCGGAACGCGGCAAAATCGCGCTGTTCGGTCTGAAAGCTGCGGTAGAGCAGGTACCAGCGCATGCCTTTTGGCACCGAGAGGTCGAACGGCGCGATCAGGCGTCCGGCGGCGAGATCGTCGTCGATATAGGGCCGGATGCCCATGGCGATGCCGAGCCCGTCGGCGGCGGCCTGGAGCGCCTGGCCATAGAACTGGAACTCCGGCCCGCGCGCATTGATGCGGGGCAGGCCCGCGGCTTTCAGCCAGATCGGCCAGTCCTCGGTTGAATGGGTGACGCGGATCAGGCTCGGGCCTTTGAGATCGGCCGGGCGTTTCAGGCCGGAGGCGAGGCGCGGCACGCAGACCGGCGTGAGGTCGCCGGCGAACAGCGGCTCGGCGACGAGCCCTGGCCAGTCGCCGGTGCCAAGCTTGATGCCACAGCTCCAATCCTCGCCGAACGGCACCTCGGCGCCGCCGGTGGTGAAGCGCACCTCGATGTCGGGCTCCTCGCTGCGAAACTCCGACAGCCGCGGGATCAGCCAGCGCATCGCGAACGTATGTCCGACTCCGATGGTGAGCACGCGAACGCCGGAGGGCGCCGTCACCTGTGCGGTGAGGCTGGCGAGCGCGTCGAAGATCGGCGTCAGGCCGCTCTGATAGGCGCGGCCCGCCTGCGTCAGCACGAGCTTGTTGGCCTTGCGCTCGAACAGCGCGACGCCGAGCCGCTCTTCCAGCAGATGCACCATGCGGCTGACGGCGGCCGCCGACACGCTCAGCTCGACGCCGGCCGCGGCGAAGCTGCCGGTCCGCGCCGCCGCCTCGAATGCCTTGATGCCGTTGAGAAAGAGCAGCCGCCGCAACCGAAGGACCCTCAGGAAAGCTGATGCCAGGGCAAGATAACTCAGTTTGCCCGAACGGAGCAAGCGAGGCACAAATATCAGCGTAATTCATGCTGATTTGAGCCGGAGGCGCCCTTCTTCGCTTCTCCCCCAAACGGGGCGAAGGGGATTGAGCAGTCTGCGTCCCTGACCATTCCAATAGGAGACCCCTCGCGTGACGCCCATCATGATCGCTGCCCTCGGATTGCTGATGGTCGCCACGGCGTTCCTGTCGGGGTTGTTCGGCATGGCGGGCGGGCTGATCCTGATCGGCGTGCTGCTGGCGCTGATGCCGCTGCCGACCGCGATGGTGCTGCACGCGATCACGCAGATGGCTTCCAACGGCTGGCGCGCGCTGCTGTGGCGCGCCCATATCCGCTGGCGGCCGGTCGCGAACTACATGGTCGGCGCGGCCATCGCGCTGGCGGCCTGGTCGCTCACCCGCTACGTGCCGGACAAGCCGATGGCGCTCCTGATGCTCGGTGCCACGCCGTTCATGGCGCGGCTGCTGCCGACGAATATCAAGCCCGATCCGGACCGCCTCTGGCAGGGCACCGTCTACGGCACGATCTGCATGGGCCTGATGCTGATGACCGGCGTCTCCGGTCCGCTGCTCGACACCTTCTTTCTCGGCGGCGATTTCGGCCGGCGCGAGAAGGTGGCGACCAAGGCGATGTGCCAGCTCGTCAGCCATTTCACCAAGCTGATCTATTTCGGCGGAATCATCGACCAGGCCGCGACGCTCGATCCCGTCCTCGCCGGTATCGCCATTGCAGCCTCGATGATCGGCACCTCGCTGGCGCGGCGCATTCTCGAAGCCATGACCGATCAGCAATTCATCGCCTGGTCGAACAAGCTGATCACCACCATCGCCTGCTATTACATCGCCTATGGTGGCTGGCTCCTGCTTCGCACGCCGGTGCTGGCTGCCTTCGACAAGGGAGGTTTGCAATGAGCGAGACCGCCGACCCGCTGGTGCTGGACTTCGTCGAATGGATCGCGCGCGAGCCGCGCGCCTATGCCGAGGTGATCTCGACCTGGAAGACCTCGTGCCCGCGCCTCACCATCTGGGAGGACGCCGCCGATCGCGGCTTCGTCGCGCGCGAGACGCTGCCCGGCATCGGCCTGATCATCGCGGTGACGGAAGACGGCGAAAGGTGGCTGCGAACCCACGGGCGGTGACGCCACAACGTCATTGCGAGCGCAAGCGAAGCAATCCAGAATGTCTCCGCAGCGGCAGACTGGATTGCTTCGCTGCGCTCGCAATGACGGAACACCACCATGTCGCTCAAGCTCTTCGAACTCGTCGGCACCGACGCCTCGCGCCCCTTCAGTCCCTATTGCTGGCGCACGCGGATGGCGCTCGCGCACAAGGGGCTGACGGCGGACTCGCTGCCTTGGCGCTTCACCGAGAAGAGCATGATCGCGCCGCACGGCTCGGAGAAGGTTCCGGTGCTGCTGCATCACGACAAGCCCGTGGTCGATTCCTGGGCGATCGCGAACTATCTCGAAGACAATTTCCCCGATCGCCCATCGCTGTTCGGCGGCGAGGGCGGGCGCGCCATGGCGCGCATGATCAATGCCTGGGGCGACATCGCCATCGTCGGCGGCATCTTTCCGCTGATCATCGCCGACATCCCGAACAATCTCGCCGAGGTCGATGCCGCCTATTTTCGCCAATCGCGCGAGGCTCGTTTCGGCGGCAAGAGGCTGGAAGAGATCATGGCGAGCCGCGACAGCGGTGTCGTCGCGTTCCGCAAATCGCTGGAGATCATGCGGCAGACGTTCAAGACGCAAGCCTATCTCGGCGGCGCCGCGCCGAACTATGCCGACTACATCGTGTTCGGCGGCTTCCAGTGGGCGCGCGTGGTGAGCCCGTTCAAGCTGATCGAGGCCGATGATCCCGTCTATGCCTGGCGCGAGAAGCTGCTCGATGCGTTCGACGGCATGGCGCGGAAGTCGCCGGGGTTTGCTGTGTAGACTTCGTAGGGTGGGCAAAGGCGCAGAGCGCCGTGCCCACGCAATGAAAATGGTGGGCACGCTTCGCTTTGCCCACCCTACGATACTGTCGCCCCCGCCGCCTTCCGCAGACACTCCCGGCACAGGCAATCCTCGCCCTTCACCGGCATCGGCAGCTTTGCCGTCTCCTCGGCGCACCAGCACTCGCCCGAGAGATCGCAGCCGAATTCGGCGCCGCATCGGGAGCAGGCGAGGCGGCGCGGGGCCGGTTGCGGGAGCGTGATTTCTTTCGGATTTGTCATGATTTACGCAAAAGCCTCGCCGTCATTTTCATGTCGGGTTCATCTCCGGCTGCGGTATATTAGGCGCCACGCCCGGACCAGGGAAGCGGTTGGCACCGCGCGGAGGACAAATCGATGGCCCGCGATTCGCAAGCCGCCCTCGTCGCGCTGAACCGCTTCGGCTTCGGCGCCCGCGGCGGAGCCTCCGGCGATCTCATCAATGCGGCTTCCGATCCCCGCGGTTTTGTGAAGGCGGAGCTGGCGCGTCCGGTGGGCGCGCTGCTGGAGGCGCCGGGCCTGCAATCGACGCCGCAACTCGGCCAAGCCGCGTTCGCCTATCAGGACCAGGTCAAGCAGGCGCGCGAGGCCGCGAAGGCGGCAGCTCCCACCGAAGCGCCGGCGCCGCAGCCGCCCGCCGATCCGAAGCCCGACAATCAGTTGCGGCGCAATCTCTCGCTCAACACGGTGATGACCGAGATCGCAGGTCAGCAGATGGCCGAGGCCAAACCTGCCGCCGACAACAAGCCTGCCGATCCTGCGATGAAGCCCGATACCATGCAGCCCGGTGCCGCCGCGCCGGCTGCTGCAAAACCGGCGCAGCCGCTCAACGTGATCCAGAAGACCTTTCGCGCCGAGGCACTGGCGCGGCTGCAGCGCGCGATGATGGTCGATTGCGGCTTCACCGAGCGTCTGGTCGTGTTCTGGTCCAACCATTTCTGCATCTCCGCAAGCAAGGGCGAGCTGGCGCGGATGTGGGCCGGCGCGTTCGAGCGCGAGGCGATCCGCCCGCACGTGCTTGGACGCTTCGCCGACATGCTGAAGGCGGTCGAGCAGCATCCGGCGATGCTGTTCTTCCTCGACAACCAGCAATCGCTCGGACCGGATTCGCGCGCGGGCCAGAACCGAAAGCGCGGGCTGAACGAGAATCTCGCGCGCGAGATCATGGAGCTGCATACGCTCGGCGTCGGCGGCGGCTATACGCAGGAGGACGTCACCTCGCTCGCGCGCATTATCACCGGCTGGACCTTTGCCGGCCGGCAGGGTCAGCTCGGAGCGCCCGGCTCGTTCGTCTTCAACGCCAATGCGCATCAGCCCGGGCCGCAAATGCTGCTCGGCAAGACCTACGAGGCGACGGGCCTTGCGCAGGGCGAGGCCGCGCTCGCCGACATTGCGCGCCATCCCGCGACCGCGAATTTCATCGCCACCAAATTCGTCCGTCACTTCGTCGCCGACGATCCGCCGCCCGTGCTGGTCGCGCGGCTGCGCGATGTCTTCGTCAAGACCGACGGCGATCTGAAGGCGCTTGCCGCCGCTCTGGTCGATTCCAACGAGGCCTGGCAGGTGCCGCTGGCCAAGATGCGCTCGCCTTACGATTTCCTGGTCGCGAGCGGCCGGCTGCTCGCGCGCGTGCCGGAGGATCCCGGCTTCTATCTCAACAATCTGAACCTGCTCGGCCAGCCCTTGTGGACGCCGGCCGGACCGAACGGTTTCCCCGACACGTCTGCGGCTTGGGCCGCACCCGAAGGCATGAAGCTCCGGCTCGACATCGCTTCGCAGATGGGCGCGCGGCTCGGGCCCAACATCGATCCGCTCGATCTCCTGGAATTCGCTGCGGCGGATGCGGCCTCGGTCGAAACGCGCAAGACCATCGAGCGCGCGGAATCGCGCCAGCAGGCGCTGGCACTGCTGCTGATGTCGCCGGAAATGCAGAGGAGATGATGATGATCGACTGCGTCGAAAACCGGCTCCTCACCTCGCGCCGCGGCCTTCTGCTCGGCGGCGCCTCGTTCGCGGCCTGGGCCTATTTGCCGAAATTCGCGCGCGCGGCCGACGGACGCGACCCGCGCCTGGTCGTGGTGATCCTGCGCGGCGCGCTCGACGGGCTCGCGACCGTCGCGCCGATCGGCGATCCCGATTATGCCGGCCTGCACGGCTCGATCGCGCTTGCGGCGGATGGCGCGCATCCCGCGCTGATGCTCGACAGCTTCTTCGCGCTGCATCCGTCGATGCCGGAATTCGCGCGGATGTATCGCGCGCAGCATGCCGCGGTGATTCATGCGGTGGCGACGCCGTATCGCGATCGCTCGCATTTCGACGGTCAGGACGTGCTCGAGAGCGGCTATGCCGGCCCGGGCCGCGTGCAGTCCGGCTGGCTCAATCGCGCGCTGGAAGCGCTGCCGCGCGGCGAACGCGTGTCGAGCGGTCTTGCGGTCGGCCCGACCACGCCGCTGGTGCTGCGCGGCAATGCGCCGACCGTCGGCTGGGCGCCGGTCGCGCTGCCGCAGGCCGACGACGACACTGCGATGCGGCTCGTCGATCTCTATCGCCATCGCGATCCCGCTTTGGCCTTGGCGCTGTCGCAGGGTCTCCAGCTCGAAAAGGCGGCATCCGGCGACGACATGAAGCCGAAGCCCGGCAATCAGGTCGCCCAGATGCGCCAGGTCGCGCGCGGCGCGGCGAAGCTGATGGCCGCCGATGACGGTCCGCGTATTGCCGCACTCGCCTTCGATGGTTGGGATACGCATGCCAATGAAGGCGGCCCGGTCGGGCGTCTCGCCTTCCTGCTCGGCGGTCTCGACGGCGCGCTCGCCGAGTTCGAAAGCGGCCTCGGTGAGCGCTGGCGCGACACCGTCGTCGTCGTCGCCACCGAATTCGGCCGCACCGCGCGCATCAACGGCACCGACGGTACCGACCACGGCACCGGCACCATCGCGCTGCTCGCCGGCGGCGCCGTGAAAGGCGGCCGCGTCATCTCCGACTGGCCCGGCCTCAAGCCCGCCAATCTCTATGAGGCCCGCGACCTCAAGCCCACCACCGATCTCCGCTCCGTGATCAAGGGCGTGCTGCAGAGTCAGTTCGGCCTGTCGGATCAGGTGCTGGCCCAGACCGTCTTCCCGGACAGCGCAAGCGCAAGGCCGATGAAGGGGCTGGTGGCTTAGCCGCGGCCGCCGTCATCCTGCGCCCGCGCCTTGCAGCGCGTCGCGGAATGACGACATGATCGCGTGAGCATCAGGAGACCACCCGCATGTACATCGCCATGAACCGCTTTCGCGTCACCAAAGGCTCCGAGGCTGCCTTCGAGCAGGTTTGGGCGTCGCGCGACACGCATCTGGACAAGGTGCCGGGCTTCGTCGAATTCCATCTGCTCAAAGGCCCCGAGTTCGAGGACCACACGCTCTATGCCTCGCATACGGTGTGGGCCAATCATGCGGCGTTCGAGGCCTGGACCAAGTCGGAGGCGTTCCGCGCGGCGCATGCCCGTGCCGGCGACAACAAGCCACTCTATCAGGGGCATCCCCAGTTCGAAGGGTTTGAGGTCAAGCAGACCGTCGGACGCGGCGCGAAGTAGCGCGCCGCGTCGCCAGGATCATCCCAGCGTGATCTTGTCGATCTCGGCAAGATCGTCCGCGCTGAGCTGCCAGGCGATCGCCTTGACGTTCTGCTCGACCTGCTCGACGCGGGTGGCGCCGGCGATCACGCTCGACACCTGCGGGCGCGCGGCGAGCCAGGAGAAGGCGAGCTCGAGCATCGAATGGCCGCGGGCCTGCGCAAAGCTCTGGAGCTTCTCGACGATGTCCTCGTTGCGCGGCGTGACGTAGCGGTCGCGCAGCGCCGGTGCCTTGCCGAAGCGCGTGTCGGCGGGCGCTGCCGTGCCGCGCTGGTATTTGCCGGTGAGCAGGCCGCTTGCGAGCGGGAAGAACGGCAGCAGGCCGAGCTTGTACTCCTGGGCTGCGGGCAGCAGATCCTTCTCGATGTCGCGGACGACGAGGCTGTACTCGTCCTGCGCCGAGACGAAGCGGCTGACGTTCATCGCGCGCGCGGTGAACTCGGCCTCCGCGATGCGCCACGCCGGGAAGTTGGAATGGCCGATGTAGCGGACCTTGCCCTGGCGGACGAGATCGTCGAGCGCGCGCAGCGTCTCTTCCAGCGGCGTCAGCGGATCGTAATCATGCTGCTGGTAGAGATCGATGTAATCGGTCTTGAGCCGCGTCAGGCTGGCCTCGACCGCATTCATGATGTAGCGGCGCGAGGCGCCCTGCTTGGTTCCGTCGGCCGCCATCGGCTTGGAATATTTGGTGGCGAGCACGATGTCCTTGCGGCGATCGCCGAGCACGGTGCCGAGCACCGTCTCGGAACCGCCCTGGCCGGCATAGATGTCGGCGGTGTCGAACAGCGTGATACCGAGGTCGATCGCGCGGTGGATCACCTTGCGCGACGTTTCCAGATCGGTGCGCTGGCCGAAATTGTTGCAGCCGAGCCCGACTGCAGACACGCGCAGGCCGGAGCCGCCGAGATTACGAATTTCCATGGGAGATCCTGTCAGAAAAAGCAGGCGGCCATTGTGACCGCGGCGTGCCGCACCGGCAAGCGGCTGGCTGCGTTGCAGCCATGCTGAAAGGAACTGCGGACAAAAAAATGCGGCCCCTGTCAGACGCGGCGACTGACGGGGACCGCTTGGGGCGCTTGATCGGTGACGGGGGGCCTGATCAGACGCAACTGCAACTTAGTCCCGGTGTGTTACGCGCCGGTGACAACCAAAGTTATCCACAGGCAGCATGATCCGGAAAAGTGCGTAGCGGTTTTCCGAAAAGATCATGCTCAAAACGAACCGGGGCGCGATGATGGTTCATCGCGCCCCTGTCCGGGAAAAATCAGAAAATCTTGCGATAGACGATGAAGCCGGAGCGTTCCGCGACCTTGTCGTACAGGCTCTGCGCCGTGGTGTTGGTCTCATGGGTCTGCCAGTAGACCCGTGGGGAGCCCGCGAGCTTCGCGCGCTCGTAAACGCCATAGATCAGTGCCGAGGCGACGCCCTTGCCGCGCGAGGCCTCCAGCGTGAACAGATCCTGCAGGTAGCACGATGGCTCGATCGCCGTGGTGCTGCGATGAAACAGATAGTTCGTCATGCCGAGCAGGCGGCCGTCGCTCTCGGCGACCAGCCCATGCACCGGCTCATAGGCATCGAAGAAGCGCTGCCACGTCACCTTCGTAATCTCGGGCGCGAGCGCGGTCGGGCCGGAGCGGCCGTAGAAGGCGTTGTAGCCATCCCACAGCGGCAGCCATTGATCGTAATCCTGCCGGGTGACGGAGCGAATGGTGAGCGACATCTGGGAAATCCGCGATCGATGAGGTTTCCTTCATACGGGATGAAGGGCGCGCTGATCAATCGCATGTCGATGAGTTGAATCGGTGGCGGCTCGGACTTCGGTCACCTCTCCCCGTCGGGGAGAGGTGAACCTCGAGCGCCGCCAGAGCTTCGGTCCAATCTGTTCTATTCCGCAACGCGCAAGTACCGGAGCAGCTTGCGTCCCGTCGGATCGCGCAGTGAGCGATAATAATCCGCGCGTGCGGGCGCGTCGGTGTGGCGCACCAGATCGGTCACCGGCGTGTAGCTCAGCATGCGGCCGCCGTCGGGCAGCGCGGTGCAGACGAACCGCAGCACCTCGCCGTTGCGCAAATTGATGTTGATCGGCGTGGCGTCGCCGACCCGCACCATCTCCATCCGCTGCGCGATGAAGACGCCGAGCTCGTCCTCCGGCAGCTCGAATGCGCCGGTGTCGCGGCTGTGATACATCAGTGCGATGAAGGGCGGCTTGTCGTCGGCCTTTTCGTCCGGCAGCGCGAAGTAATCGCGGAACGCACGATTGATGAATTCGGCGCGGGTCTCGGCATCGAGCAGCACGATGCCGATATCGACCTGGTCGAGCGCTGCCGACAGCCGCGCGGCAATGGCGTGGCTCTGGCGCTCGGCCGCAAAGGTGTCGAGCAGCCGCTCGCGCATGAGGCCGGTGATGCCTGCGGTGCCGAAGGCCGTCACTGCGAGGAGCCCGACCAGATCGGCGGCAGCATGGAACGGCATGGCGCGGTGGCCGAGGAAGAACAGCGCGGCGCCGATCACGGCGAGCGCCGCGCTGGTCATGGCGGAAGCGAAGCCCGACAGCGCGCCCGCAAGCGCGACAACACAGACGAACAGCGGCGCAGGCGAGGGAAGGGGGACGGCGCGATCGAGCACGATCGCCAGCAGTGCGATCGCTGCCGTGAGCACGGGACCGGAAATGGCACGCCATCCGAACCACATGGGCCTGACTCGTTCCTCCCTGAACGAGATAACGGCGTCAGACTGGCGCATGGTTGCGCGCGCGCAAGACGATTTCGCGCGGTGCGCTTAAGAGGCGCTTGCCCGCGCGCCCAAAGCTTTCGGATGATTTTAGACCAAATGCGCGTGCTTGATACGCTCCTGCAGCGTCGGCGCATTCCATGTCGACGTGCCCGGGCCCTTGCGGGTGCCTACGAAGATCAAAAGCGACGCCGCGACCAGGATGGCCGCAGTCAGGGTGATTGCAACGACTACCACAGGCGATTTCATTGGTGTCCCGTCGCGATGCTGATCGGCGCGGGGCCGCGCGGCACCTTGAAGGTCATCCAGATGAAACGGGGATCAGACCGGCAGACCCATCGCCATGGTCGCCTTGGTCGACAGCACCGTGAGGGTGACGATCAGGCAAAGCGAGAGGGCGGCGACGGCGAGCGAGGCCGCGACCGCATTGGTCAGCCGGGAAGACGAGACGGTATCGGTTTGGCCCTGAAAGCCGACCGTGCCGGACGCCCGCATCATGGGTCTAAATCCTTCAACGTGCGAGCGAATCACCCGCGACATCGAACAACGTCACAATTTCAACCGGCAATATTGCGGCGGCGGTCGCGTTGAAAATGGCGGGATTGGGGCAAAGGTTAACGCAATGCCCGCTATTCCTTAACGCCGCACCGGTTTTTAGACCCCGGCGGCAATGCTGGCGGAGTCGTCGATGTCGGCGGGGCGCCAGTCCATCGCCACGAAGCCGGGCGCGGCCTCGACGCGCTTCAGCCAGTCCCGGATCGCCGGGAAGGGCGCCAAATCGAAATCGCAGCGGTCGGCGAGGTGGGTGTAGCCGTACAGTGCGATGTCGGCGACCGTGAGCTGGCGGGCGGCGAAATAGGCGTTGGTCTTGAGGTGGTTTTCCATCACCTGGAGCGCGCCGTAGCCACGCTCCATCCAGTCCTCCAGCGCGTGGGTCTGCAGGTCACGGCCGCCCTTGACCAGCGACAGCCAGAAATATGCCGCGCCGATGTTGGGCTCGAGCGCGTGCTGCTCGAAGAACATCCATTGCAGCGCCTCGGCGCGGTCGATCCGGTTCTCAGGCGCGAGCGGCGTGCCGACGGCGACGTACCACAAGATGGCGTTGGACTCGGCGAGATAGCGATTGTCGCCGACCTCGAGCAGCGGCACCTGTCCGGACGGGTTCTTCGACAGGAAGTCCGGCGTCTTGCTCTCGCCGCGCAGAATGTCCACCTCGATGGGTTCGTAGGGCACGTTCAAAAGCGCCAGCGCAAGGCGGACCTTGTAGCTGTTGCCCGAGCGCTGCATCGAATAGAGCTTGTACATTCTGGGAGTTCGATTCCAAGGGACGGCAAAGGACGGAAAGGCGCGGCTTGTTGCCCCGCACCGCGGCTAAACAATGATGCCGATGCGAATCCGCCGCAAGGGCTGACCTATAGAAAAACTCGAAAACCCTACCGCACTGCAACGCTGCGGAAGATCATGTTCGTGCCACGCCGCAAATCAGATCACGCTTGCGTCAACGTGTGCGACAAGTCGCGTCGCGCGATCGTGTGCGAAGCGGTGATGGGTCGCGATCTCGCCACCCGCTGCCGATCGGTCGCTGGCCTCGCGCGTCAGCCCGCCGTCAGTCTCGTGGCACTTGAGCGGCTTCAAAATTGCTCCGAGGACAAGCCTTGCGGGATATGAGCGGTTTGCCCGGCAAAGTTGCGGAAAATTGCGGGAAATCGCGCCTTGAAACGCTCCAAACCCCGTAAACTTTTTCGAGATCGGGCCGAAGTTTCTTGCGGTGCAGCGGCACACGTTTTAGGGTGTCTGCATTCCCACAATCAGAGTCGTGAGGCCAAAGGGTTCACGACGCTTGTCAGGAGATGACGATGGCCTTCCTTGCTGCTGCGCTCGACCGTGTGAAGCCGTCCGCGACCATCGCGGTCACGGATAAAGCACGCGCGCTGAAAGCGGCGGGCCGCAACGTCATCGGCCTCGGCGCCGGCGAGCCCGACTTCGATACGCCCGCCAACATCAAGCTGGCGGCGATCCACGCCATCGAAGCCGGCAAGACCAAGTACACTGCGGTCGACGGTATCCCCGAGCTGAAGGAAGCCATCATCGGCAAATTTCAGCGCGAGAACGGCGTCGTCTACAAGCCGAACCAGATCATCGTCGGCACCGGCGGCAAGCAGGTGCTCTACAATGCGCTGATGGCGACCATCAATCCGGGTGACGAGGTGATCATCCCCGCGCCGTACTGGGTCAGCTATCCCGAGATGGTGGCGCTCGCCGGCGGTGAGCCGGTGTCGGTGGTCTGCACCGCCGCGACCGGCTTCAAGCTCCAGGCCGATGCGCTCGAGCGCGCGATCACGCCGAAGACCAAATGGGTCATCCTGTGCTCGCCGTCGAACCCGACCGGCGCGGCCTACACCCGCGCCGAGCTGAAGGCGCTCACCGACGTGCTGGTCAAGCATCCGCATGTGTGGGTGATGACCGACGACATGTACGAGCACCTCGTCTACGACGACTTCCAGTTCACCACCGTCGCGCAGGTCGAGCCCAGCCTCTACGACCGCACGCTCACCGTGAACGGCGTGTCGAAGGCCTATTGCATGACCGGCTGGCGCATCGGTTACGCCGGTGGTCCTGCGCAGCTGATCAAGGCGATGTCGACGATCCAGTCGCAGTCGACCTCGAACCCGTCGTCGATTGCGCAGTGGGCTGCGGTCGAAGCGCTGAACGGTCCGCAGGACTTCATCCCCGCGAACAACAAGGTGTTCAAGGAGCGCCGCGACCTCGTCGTCTCCATGCTCAACCAGGCCAAGGGCATCGAGTGCCCGCGTCCGGAAGGCGCGTTCTATGTCTATCCGTCCTGCGCCGGCACGATCGGCAAGACCGCGCCGTCGGGCAAGGTGATCGACAACGACGAGACCTTCGTGACCGAGCTGCTCGAGACCGAAGGCGTCGCGGTGGTGCAGGGTTCGGCCTTCGGCCTCGGCCCGGCCTTCCGCATCTCCTACGCGACCAAGACCTCGGACCTCGAAGACGCCTGCAAGCGCATCCAGCGCTTCTGCGGCAATCTGCGCTAAGCCCGCAGTAACGATCCGACACGAAAGGGCCCGCGTAGCGCGGGCCCTTTTTTCTTTCACGTCCGCGCGATCTGGCACGTCCGCGCCACTTGTGGCATAGACCGTCCTGCGGCGTCCCGCCGCGCTTCTCCAATGCCCGCATCACATTCATCGCCGGAGACATTTTCATGCGCCGCTCACTCCTTCTTGCCGGACTCACGGCCGCCAGCCTCGTTGCCTCCGTTGCGGGCGCCAGCGCGCAGTCGCGACTGGTGCAGGTCGGCGTGCTCGAATGCCGTGGCGGCGCCAGCGTCGGCTTCGTGGTCGGATCGGTGACGCATCTCGGCTGCGTCTTGCGCGTCGATGGCATGCCCGACGACCGCTATGTCGCGACGATCAGCAAAATCGGCATCGACCTCGGCATCACCCAGGAGACGGCGCTTGCCTGGGGCGTGTTCGCACCCGTCAACCGCCTCGGCCCCGGCGATCTCTCCGGCAATTATGCCGGCGCGCAGGGCAGCGCCTCGGTCGGCGTCGGCCTCGGCGGTAACGTGCTGGTCGGTGGCTCCAACAATTCGATCGCGCTTCAGCCGCTCAGCGTGCAGGGCCAGGTCGGCCTCAACGTTGCGGCCGGACTCGAGAGCCTGGAACTCCGTCCGGGCCGTTGAGACGCGCCAATGGTAGTGCTGCTCCACCTCTCTCCGCTGGCGAGAGGTGGAACACCATCCGTTAAGACCTGATCTCACTGACGACGCACCGCAGCGACGTTTGATGCTTGCCAAATCTCGGGGACGGGCAGAGCATCTGCGTTTGCCGACCCAATCATGGGCCGAGCTCCACACCAAGGAGGCGGCGAATGGGACAAGACGTCAGAAGTCCCCGAGGTCCACGGTGCATTGCGCTGGTGGGCCCTTTCCAAAGCGGTAAAACCACACTTCTCGAAGCGATCCTGGCGCGAACGGGCGCAATCCCGCGTGCCGGCAGCGTTGACGCCGGAACCTCCGTCGGCGACGCCACGCCCGAGGCCCGTCATCACAAGATGACCGTCGGGCTTACTGCCGCCACCACGAGTTTCATGGGCGACAGCTATACCTTCCTGGATTGTCCCGGTTCCGTCGAGTTCGCCCACGACATGCGCGCCGCGCTTCCTGCCGTCGACGCCGCCATCGTGGTCTGCGAGGCCGACGAGAAGAAGCTGCCGCAGCTTCAGATCATCCTGCGCGAGCTGGAGGAGCTGAAGATCCCGCGTTTCCTGTTCCTCAACAAGATCGACCGCGCCAACAAGCGCATCCGCGAGACGCTCGCGATGCTCCAGCCTGCCTCGCGCGTGCCGCTGGTGCTGCGCCAGATCCCGATCTGGAAGGGCGAGCTGATCGAGGGCTTTGTCGATCTCGCGCTGGAACGAGCTTTCGTCTATCGCGAGCACAAGGCATCCGAAGTGGTCGCGCTCGAAGGCGGCGATCTCGATCGCGAGAAGGAGGCCCGCTTCTCGATGCTCGAGAAGCTTGCCGATCACGATGACGCGCTGATGGAGCAATTGCTGGAGGATATCCAGCCGCCGCGCGATGCCGTGTTCGACGATCTCGCCCGCGAGCTGCGCGAGGGCGTGATCTGCCCGGTCCTGCTCGGAGCTGCCGCGCGCGAAAACGGCGTGTTGCGTCTGATGAAGGCGCTGCGCCACGAGGCGCCCGGCATTGCGGAGACCGCAAAACGTCTCGGCGCCCCCTCCACCAAGGACGCGCTCGGCTTCGTCTTCAAGACGCTGCACTCGCAGCACGGCGGAAAACTGTCGCTGACGCGGCTGCTCGCCGGCCATCTCGACGACGGCGCCACGCTGCAATCCTCCTCCGGCGGAACGAGCCGCATCTCCGGCATCCTCGCCGTCAACGGCGCTTACGACACCAAGCGTGCCACGGCGGAAGCCGGTGACACCGTGGCGCTCGCCAAGCTCGATCCGATCAAGACCGGCGATACGGTGTCGAGCGGCAAGGCGCCGCCCGCGGGACTGACTGCCCCGGAACCGACGCCGCCGGTGCTCGCCATCTCGGTTGCGGCCACCGACCGCAAGGACGACGTCAAGCTCGGCCAGGCGTTGATGCGGCTTCATGAGGAGGATCCGTCGCTCGTCGTCGTGCAGAACCCCCAGACCCACGACACCGTGTTGTGGGGACAGGGCGAGATGCACTTACGTGTCGCGAGCGAGCGGCTGCGCGACCGCTTCGGCGTCAAGATCGCCTCGCATCCGCCCGCCATCGGCTACCAGGAGACCATCCGCAAGCCGATCGTCCAGCGTGGCCGCCACAAGAAGCAATCCGGCGGTCACGGCCAGTTCGGCGATGTCGTGCTCGACATCAAGCCGCTGCCGCGCGGCGAAGGCTTCAAGTTCGCCGAGAAGGTCGTCGGCGGTGCGGTGCCGCGCAACTATATCGGTGCGGTGGAAGAGGGCGTCGTCGACGGGCTCGCCCGCGGCCCGCTCGGCTTCCCCGTGACCGATCTGCAGGTGACGCTGACCGACGGCTCGTATCATAGCGTCGATTCCTCCGACCTCGCCTTCCGTACGGCGGCGCGGGTCGGGCTCAACGAAGGCCTGCCGCAATGCCAGTCGGTGCTGCTGGAGCCGATCCACGTGGTCGAGATCGTCTGTCCGACTGATGCCACCGCCAAGATCAACGCGATCCTGTCGGCGCGGCGCGGTCAGATCCTCGGCTTCGACACCCGCGACGGCTGGAGCGGCTGGGACTGCGTTCGCGCCATGATGCCGGAAGCCGAGATCGGCGAGCTCATCGTCGAGCTGCGTTCGGCAACGGCAGGTGCGGGCAGCTTCACCCGTCAGTTCGACCACATGGCCGAAGTCACCGGCCGCGCCGCCGACCAGATCATCGCCGCGCATCAACACGCGGCGTGATTCTGTGAAGGAGGTCATTCTCCCGCTCCTCTTCCCGCTCGCGCGGGGAGAGGAGATGTGCTGCAGCCGCTCCACGCGTCGCTGCGAGGAGCGAAGCGACGAAGCAATCCAGTCTGCCTCCATCGCGGGATTTCTGGATTGCTTCGCTACGCTCGCGATGACGGAAGAGGAGCTTGGCGCTCATCTATCACCGTCACCCTGAGGTGCTCGTCTTGCGAGGCAAGGCGAGCCTCGAAGGGCGACGGCCCGGCTGCATCGTGGCCGTACATCCTTCGAGGCTCCCCGAACGGCGCGCCGCGCCGCTCGGCTCGCACCTCAGGATGACGGAGCTACGGCAGGTTCATTGGCAGATGGATTGGCGGTGAGAGCGCTTGCGTTCGCCGTTTCATGATGTATTTTACATCATTGTGAATGCTTCATATATCACTTATAACTCCTGACACGTGAGGCCCAGGTGATCACGTCATTCCAGATGCGGGCAGCCCGCGCGCTGCTTGGCATCGACCAGAAAGCCCTGGCCGAGCTCGCCGGCGTGTCGCTGCCGACCATCCAGCGGATGGAGGCGTCCACCGGCAATGTGCGTGGCGTGGTCGAGACCTTGATCAAGGTGGTCGAGGCGTTCGACCGGGCCGGCGTCGAACTGATCGGCGAACAGGCCCGCAGCGACAGCGGCGGGCGGGGCGTTCGCCTGAAGCAGCCGGGGCCGCCGCGCCGCGTGGGGGCATGATCGCGATGATCGTGCCCGGGATCAGGATGAACTAACGCACCGTCGCGTCCGATCGCGGCCGCACGATGCAGTTGAGCATTGTGGGGCAGCGGAGCATGAGCATCACCAGCGAGCGGGCAGGCGGGCTGCGTCAGCCGACCTTTGCCGAACTCTATCTGCCGAAGCTCATCACCGTCTGGCGCGAAGGCTATGGCGTCGCGGATTTCCGCGCCGACATATTTGCGGGCCTCACCGTTGCGATCGTCGCGCTGCCGCTGTCGATGGCGATCGCTATCGCCTCGGGCGTGACGCCGGACCGCGGGCTCTATACAGCGGTCGTCGGCGGCTTCATCGTGTCGCTGCTCGGCGGCAGCCGGTTTCAGATCGGCGGGCCCGCGGGGGCCTTCATCGTGCTCGTCGCGGTGACCGCGGAGCGGCACGGCGTCGACGGCGTCATCCTCGCCACCATGATGGCGGGAATGGTGTTGATCGCCGCGGGTTTCTTGCGCATCGGCACCTACATCAAGTTCATTCCCTATCCCGTCACGGTCGGCTTCACCGCCGGCATCGCCGTGATCATCTTTTCGAGCCAGCTCCGCGATCTCTCGGGGATTACGCTTGCCGGGAAGGAGCCGAGCGAGTTCGTTCCAAAGCTCGTCGCGCTGGCCGGCGGCTTGCACACGATCAATCCGTCGGCGGTCGCGGTCGCGCTCGCCAGCATCGCCATCATCGCCGGCTTGCGGATCTGGCGGCCGTCCTGGCCCGGCATCCTGATCGCGGTGGTGTTCGCGGCCGTCGTCTGCGCGGTGTTCGCGCTGCCGGTGGAAACCATCGGCTCGCGCTTCGGCGGCATCCCGCGCGAACTGCCGTCACCGGCGCTGCCGGCGTTCTCGCTCGACAAGGCGAAAGCGGTGCTGCCCGATGCGATCTCGTTCGCGCTGCTGGCCGCGATTGAATCATTGTTGTCGGCGGTGGTCGCCGACGGCATGACCGGCCGCCGTCACCGCTCCAATTGCGAACTGGTGGCGCAAGGTGCCGCCAATATCGGCGCGGCGCTGTTCGGCGGCATCTGCGTCACGGGCCTGATCGCGCGCACCGCGACCAACATCCGCGCCGGCGCGCGCGGGCCCTTGGCGGGCATGCTGCACTCCATCTTCCTGCTGCTGTTCATGCTGGTCGCAGCCCCGCTCGCGAGCTACATCCCGCTCGCCGCACTGGCCGCCGTGCTGGTCGTGGTGTCCTGGACCATGGCAGAGAAGCACGAATTCGCAACGCTGCTGCGATCGTCCTGGGGCGATGCCGTCGTGCTGCTGGCAACCTTCCTGCTCACGATCTTCCGCGATCTGACCGAAGGCATTCTGGTCGGCTTCGCGCTCGGTGCGGTGCTGTTCATCCATCGCATGGCCGAGATGACCGGCATCGAGGAGCGCTTGCCGCTGGTCGCGGCCGATCGCCCCGATGACGGCAATGGCGAGCGCGTGCCTTACGATCCCGCGCTCGCGGTCGATCGCGACGTGCTGGTCTATCGCATCACCGGCGCGTTCTTCTTCGGTGCGGCGTCGGCGATCGGCAACGTGCTCGACGGCGTCGCCGACGAGCGCAAGGGCTTTGTCGTCGATTTCGCCGCGGTGCCGTTCCTGGATTCCACCGCGGCCAACGTGCTCGGCCGCGTCGCCGCCAAGGCGCACCGCCAGGACATCAAGCTGTTCATCACTGCCGCCTCGCCCTCCGTCCGCGAAGCGCTGCAGACCCATGGCGTCACCGAGCCGCACGCGCATTATCGCGAGACGATCGAGCGCGCGGTCGCCGACATCAAGGGCGGCGAAGCCGCGATTCTCGCGAGCTGACGTCGCGCACTTCTCAAGCCCGCCGATTTGACCGACACTGCCGCATCGCGGCGGTGGTGTCTTCAACATGCTCAATTCGGGTCGCAACATTGCGCTGGCATGCGCGCTCAGCATGCTGGCAGGCTATGTCGATGGCATCGGCTTCCTGCATCTAGGCGGCCTGTTCGTCTCGTTCATGAGCGGCAATTCCACGCGCCTCGGCGTCAGCCTGGCGGAGACGCAGTGGTGGCAGGCCGCCGGCGCGCTTGGCCTGATCGCCCTGTTCGTGGCGGGCGCCGCAGCCGGCAGCCTCGTGGTGCTCGGGGGCGGCACCGAGCGGCAGCCCTGGCTCTTGCTGATCGAAGCCGCACTGCTGGCCGGCGCCGGACTTTGCCATGCCTTTGGCCTGCAAACCCTCGCGATCACGGGGATCGTGCTCGCGATGGGCCTGGAGAATGCCGTGTTCCAGATCGACGGCGGCGCGGGCCTCGGTCTCACCTATGTCACGGGCGCGCTGGTGAAGGCCGGTCAGCTCCTCGCGGTCAGCCTCACCGGGGGACCGCGCTGGGGCTGGGCGCCGAACCTGCTGCTGTGGGCGGCGCTGGTCGCGGGCTCCGCAGCCGGAGCGCTCGCCTATCTGAGGATCAATCTCGCCGCGATCTGGTTTGCCGCGGGCGCGGCGCTGGCGCTGGCCGCGATCGTCGCTGCCGCGATGCGGCGCCCGCGCGCTTGACAGCGCCTGCGGGACGCGAAATGGATCGCCTCCCACGCTCTGTTTCAGGGGACGACGATTGTGACCAAACCGCCCGCAGCCTGTTTGATCGGATGGCCGGCAGCGCATTCGCGCTCACCGCTGATCCATCATTACTGGCTGCGTACGCTCGGCATTGCAGGCGGCTATGTCATCGAGGCCGTTCCGCCCGAGGATCTGCGCGATTTCGTGCTGCGGCTGTCGCTGCGCGGCTTCGTCGGCGCCAATGTCACCATCCCGCACAAGGTCGGCGTGCTGGAGCTTTCGATCCCCGATGCACGTGCCCGGGCCGTGGGCGCTGCCAACACGCTGTGGTTTGCCGACGGTGAGCTGCGTTCGACCAATACCGATGTCGAGGGCTTTCTCGGCAATCTCGACGCCAGCGCGCCCGGTTGGGACGGGGCCAACGAAGCGCTGGTGATGGGGGCCGGCGGCTCCTCGCGCGCGGTGGTGTTCGGCCTGCTCGAACGCGGCTTCAAGCGCATTCATCTCGCCAACCGCACTTTGGCGCGGGCCGAGGCGCTGGCCGCGCAATTCGGGCCGAACGTGCATCCGCTCGGCTGGGACGGGATCAATGACGTCCTGCCGCGGGCAAAACTTCTCGTGAACACGACCTCGCTCGGCATGCACGGCCAGCCCGCGCTCGAGGTCGATGTGGCGCACCTGCCGGCAGACGCCGTCGTTGCCGACCTCGTCTATGTCCCGCTGGTGACGCCGCTGCTGGCGGCGGCCGAAGCCCGCGGGCTGAAGACCGGCGACGGGCTCGGCATGCTGCTGCACCAGGCGGTGCGCGGCTTCGAGCTGTGGTTCGGCCAGCGGCCCGAGGTGACCGCGGAGCTGCGCGCGCTGGTCGAGGCCGATCTCACAAAGACTTGAGAGAATAGTGCGCCGTCTCCGGCGTTCACTATTCGTGGGGACAATCGGAGACAATTCATGACGATCCAACGTGCCAGTTTCACGCGCCCGCTCATCGCCGTTGCGATGGTGGCTGCTTCCACCTTTGCTGCCGTCGCGCAAAAGGCGCCGGTGCCGACCCGCGTGCGCGGCACGATCGAGAGCGTCGATGGTGACACGCTGCAGGTCAAGTCGCGCAGCGGCGAGGACGTCAAGCTCCACATCGCATCCGACGTCCGCGTGGCCGGCGTCACCAAGATTTCGCTCGCCGATATCAAGGTCGGTTCCTTCGTCGGCGCGACCACCGTGCCGGGACCGGACGGCGGCGAGAACGCCGTCGAGGTTCACGTGTTTCCGGAGAGCATGCGTGGCACCGGCGAAGGCTCGCGGCCCTACGACCTCAAGCCCAATTCCAGCATGACCAACGCGACGGTGTCGGAGAGCGTGGTCGGCAATGACGGCCACACGCTGCTGGTGAAGTACAAGGACGGCGAGAAGAAGGTGTTCGTCTCCGATATGACACCGGTGGTGACCTTCGTGCCCGGCGACAAGTCCGAGCTGAAGGCCGGCGCCAAGGTGATCGCCTTCATGAAGCAATTGCCGGATGGCTCGTTCGAGACCAACCGCGTCAATGTCGGCCGCGACGGCCTAACCCCGCCGATGTGATCAGGAATTCAGGGAATAGCGGCGGTCGCACGGGGTTTGCCGTGTGATCGCCGCAACATGCCTGGAAGGGACAAGGCCATGCCGACACTGAGCAACTGGATGCCGCGCGCCGTCGTGGCAGCGCTCGCCACCTTTATCGCCGTATCGACCGCCTCGGCGCAGCAGCAGGCGCCGACCGTCCGCATCCGTGGCGCCATCGAGAGCGTCGACGGCAACACGCTCGGCATCAAGACGCGCGAAGGCACCGACGTGAAGGTGAAGATGACCGACAACGTCGCCGTCTTCGCGGTGGTGAAGACCGAGCTCTCCGAGATCAAGGAGGGCTCCTATATCGGCGTCACCGCCATGCCCGAGCCCGACGGCACGCAGAAGGCCATTGCCGTCCACATCTTCCCGGAGAACCAGCGCGGCGCCGCCGAAGGCTTCCGCCCCTGGGATGCCCGCGCCAATTCGACCATGACCAATGCCACCGTGGCGCAGACGGTGAAGGGCACCGACGGCCAGAACATCACGGTCAAATACAAGGACGGCGAGAAGAAAGTCGTGGTGCCGCCGGAGACCCCGATCGTCACCTTCGTCGCGAGCGACAAGTCGGAAGTGAAGCCCGGCGCCAAGCTGATCATCTTCGGTGCGGCGAAGAAGGATGACGGCACGCTGGAAGCGAACCGGGTCAATGTCGGCCGGGATGGAATTACGCCGCCGATGTGAGCGATCGAGCGCTGAACTCGTAGGGTGGGCAAAGGCGCAACGCGCCGTGCCCACGCAATGAAAATGGTGGGCACGCTTTCGCTTTGCCCACCCTACGGCACCGCCGTCGTTACGGCGCTTCCGCGATGATGTGCTCGTCGATCTCGTCGATCCGGTTGACGCCGCACAGGCCCATGGTCGTGAGCAGCTCCTTCTGGATGATGTCGATCGCCTTGGCGACGCCGGCCTGGCCGCCGGCCCCCAGCCCGTAAGCATAGGCGCGGCCGATCATGCAGGATTTTGCGCCGAGCGCGAGCGCGCGCATCACGTCCTGGCCGGAGCGGATGCCGCCGTCGAACATGATCTCCATCCTCTCACCGACGGCGTCGGCGATCTCGGGCAGCACCTCGATCGAGGACGGCGCGCCGTCGAGCTGACGGCCGCCATGGTTCGACACCACCAGCGCCTGCGCGCCGGTCTTGGCCGCTTCCTCGGCGTCCTCGACGTCGAGAATGCCCTTGATGATGAGCTTGCCCGGCCAGATGCTCCGGATCCACTCGACGTCCTTCCAGTTCAGCGAGGTGTCGAACTGCGACGCCGTCCATTCGGCCAGCCGGTTGAGGTCCTCGGTGTTCTTCACATGGCCGGCGATGTTGCCGAAGGTGCGGCGCTTGCCCTGCAGCACGCCGGAGACCCAGGCCGGCTTGGTCGCGAAATCGATGAATTTCGACAGCGACCATTCCGGCGGGATCGTCATGCCGTTCTTGATGTCGGCATGGCGCTGGCCAATCACCTGCAAGTCGACGGTGAGCACGAGCGCGCTGCACTTCGCCGCGATCGCGCGCTGGACCAGCTCCTTGATGAAGCCGCGGTCCTTCATGACGTAGAGCTGGAACCAGAATGGCTTGTCGACGGCGGCGGCGATGTCCTCGATCGAGCAGATCGACATCGTCGACTGCGTGAACGGGATGCCGGCGGCCTGCGCCGCGCGGCAGGCGTGGATCTCGCCGTCGCCGTGTTGCATGCCGAGCAGGCCCACCGGCGCCAGGATCAGCGGCATGGTCGATTTCTCGCCGAGGATCGTGGTCGAGGTGTCGCGCTTGGAGACGTCGACCAGGATGCGCTGGCGGAACTTGATCGCCTGCATGTCCTCGCGATTGGCGCGCAGGGTTTCCTCGGCATAGGAACCGCGATCGCAATAGTCGAAGAACGCCTTCGGCACCCGGCGCTTATGCAGCGCGCGAAGATCGTCGATACAGGTGATGTGCTTCATGAACGTTCCCCGGCCGTCTCGTATTTAAAGTCTTGCATCGGAAGGTTTCGGGGTCATCTAGCATGGTTGGATGCACAGCCAAATCGTTTGCGAGAGGGGCGCCATGACCAAGCCGCGCACGGGACCTTCGCCCGAAGAGATCAAGGAGAAGCAGGACCTCGAGGACGCCTTGGAGGAGGGTCTGGAAGAGACCTTTCCCGGCTCCGATCCCGTGAACGTCACCCAGCCGGCGCCGAGCCGCGGGGACCGCCACGTCAAGCGAACGGATTAGCCCGGAATTCCCGCTCGGTCCGCCTTTTGGGAGAAAATATAGCGTTAACAATATGTTACTATGGGCAGAGCGTGCCCTGGTTCCGTAATGATTCATCATATTTTTTGAAGCCAAGTTAGCCGCGAACGCTTTATAAGACCCAAGCGTAATCAGGGATGGCGGAGCCGTAGAAGGCATCCGGTAGTTGTCGTGGGGATCCCTGGTTGTTGCGTGGGGGACGATATGAGCCGCAAATATTTCGGGACTGACGGGATTCGGGGCCGCGCCAACGGACTGATCACGCCGGAGCTCGCGCTCAAGGTCGGCCAGGCCGCGGGCCTCGCGTTCCAGCGCGGTGAGCATCGCCACCGTGTCGTGATCGGCAAGGACACCCGTCTGTCCGGCTACATGATCGAATACGCGATGGTCGCGGGCTTCACCTCGGTCGGCATGGACGTGCTGCTGGTCGGCCCGATGCCGACGCCGGCGGTCGCGATGCTCACCAAGTCGATGCGCGCCGATCTCGGCGTCATGATCTCGGCTTCGCACAATCTGTTCGAGGACAACGGCATCAAGCTGTTCGGCCCGCAGGGCTTCAAGCTCTCCGACGATGTCGAGAAGCAGATCGAGCTGCTGCTCGACGAGCCGATGGACAAGAAACTCGCGCAAAGTGCGAGCCTGGGCCGCGCCCGTCGTATCGACGGCGTGCATGACCGCTACATCGAATTCGCCAAGCGCACGCTGCCGCGCGATCTCTCGCTCGACGGCCTGCGCGTCGTGATCGACTGCGCCAATGGTGCCGCCTACAAGGTGGTGCCGGAAGCGCTGTGGGAATTGGGCGCCGACGTGGTGCCGATCGGCGTCGAGCCCGACGGCTTCAACATCAACAAGGATTGCGGCTCGACCTCGCCTGAGGCGTTGTCGCGCAAGGTGCGCGAGATGCGCGCCGATATCGGCATTGCGCTCGATGGTGATGCGGACCGCGTCATCCTGGTCGACGAACGCGGCCATGTCGTCGACGGCGACCAGCTGCTGGCGGTGATCGCGCAGAGCTGGAAGGAAGACGGACGGCTGTCGCATCCCGGCATCGTCGCGACCGTGATGTCCAATCTCGGCCTCGAGCGCTTCCTGAAAGGGCAGGGGCTCGATCTCGTGCGCACGCCGGTCGGCGATCGCTACGTGCTCGAGCAGATGCTGACCGGCGGCTACAATCTCGGTGGCGAGCAGTCCGGCCACATCATCCTGTCCGACTACGCCACCACCGGCGACGGCTTCGTGGCCGCGCTGCAGGTGCTGGCAGTGGTGCAGAAGCTGCGCCGGCCGGTGTCCGAAGTCTGCCATCGCTTCGATCCGCTGCCGCAGATCCTCAAGAACGTTCGCCACAAGGGCGGCAAGCCGCTCGACGCGTCCGAGGTGCAGTCGGCGATCTCCGACGGCGAGAAGCGGCTCAACGGCCATGGCCGCCTCCTGATCCGCTCCTCCGGCACCGAGCCCGTGATCCGCGTCATGGGTGAGGGCGAGGACCGCGTCCTGGTCGAGGACGTCGTCGACACCATCGTCTCCGCGCTGGGCCAGGCCGCGGCGGCCTGAGCCTTTCTTGCCCTCCCCTGGAGGGGGAGGGTCGATCGCGCGAAGCGCGAGCGGGGTGGGGTGATCTCTCCCCACGGGCAGCATTCGAGGTGGAGAGACCGTCACCCCACCCCGTCTCACATTTTCGCTGCGCTCGATGTGAGCCGACCCACGAGCGAGCTACGCTCGTCTCGGACCCCTCCAGGGGAGGGTAAGCGACGAGAGCACACACGCATCCCAGCTATCGACGATTGGCGGTGGTTCCACCGCCTCACGCATCGTAACCAGTAGATGCGGTGGTTCGCCGCGCCTGCCGGGATGCTCCCTTGAACAAGCCTGTCGTCGTCTCTGAGGAAACGCTGACCGAGCCCGTCGTCGTCAGCGATGTTGCGCCCTCCGCTGCCAAGGTGGTCGCGGGGCCGGCCTATGTCGTGCTCGCCGGCATCAGCTTCTCGCACTTCCTCAACGACACCATGCAGTCGCTGATCGCCTCGGTGTATCCGATCCTGAAGGACACCTACGCGCTCGACTTCGCGCAGATCGGCATGATCACGCTGGCGTTCCAGTTCACGGCGTCGCTGCTCCAGCCGGTGGTCGGGCACTACACCGACAAGAAGGCGCAGCCGTACTCGCTGTCGATCGGCATGGCCTCGACCTTTTTCGGCCTGCTGCTGCTCAGCGCCGCGCACCAATATCTCGTCATCCTGGTTGCCGCAGCCCTGGTCGGTCTGGGATCGGCGGTGTTTCACCCGGAATCGGCGCGCATTGCGCGGCTCGCCTCCGGCGGCCGCTACGGCTTCGCGCAATCGGTGTTTCAGCTCGGCGGCAGCTTTGGCACGTCGATGGGCCCGGTGCTTGCGGCGCTGATCGTGGTGCCGTTCGGGCAGGGCAGCATCGCCTGGTTCTCCTCGATCGCGTTCCTCGCGATCGTCATCCTCTGGCGCATCGGCCGCTGGTACGAACCGCAGATCAAGGCGAAGAAGGCCGCGGCGGTTCAGGCTCATCCCGATGCGCCGAGCTCGCGCCGCGTCGCGGTCGCGCTTGCCGTGCTCGTCGCGCTGTTGTTCTCAAAACAGCTCTACGTCTCGAGCCTGTCGAGCTACTATATTTTCTACCTGATCGACCGCTTCAACGTGTCGACGCAGGCCGCTCAGATGTACCTCTTCATCTTCCTGGCGGCGAACGCCGTCGGTGCGTTTCTCGGCGGACCGCTCGGGGATCGCTTCGGCCGCAAGATCGTGATCTGGATCTCGATCCTCGGCGCGCTGCCGTTCACGCTGGCGCTGCCTTATGCGGGGCTCTACGCGAGCGCGGTGCTATCAGTCGTCATCGGTCTCATCATCTCCTCGACGACGTCGTCGATCATCGTGTTCGCGCAGGAACTGGTGCCGCATCGCTTCGGCATGATCTCCGGCGTATTCTTCGGCGTCGCCTTCGGCATCGGCGGCCTCGGCGCGGCGGTGCTCGGCAAGCTCGCCGACCACACCTCGATCGAGTTCGTCTACCAGGTCTGCGCCTACCTGCCGGCGATCGGGCTGCTTGCGGTGTTCCTGCCCAAGCTGCCGCAGCACAAGCGTTAACAAAGCTTCCTTCGCTGCATTGCGGCTTCATACATCGTTAGGAAATGCGGCGAAAAACGCCGCTTTGGCGCGGCATTTTCGCAACGCTCGCACCTCATCCGCGTGTGCGGTGAGAAAATATCAACCTTAAAAATTAGGGTTAAGTGGCGCTTAAGCATTTGCTGCCATCGTCCGCCCGTGAGTTTCCAGAACGTGAGGCATCTGCATTTTGTCTCACCGGCCATAAGGACGAAGCCAATGCGTAGCGTTAAGTCTCTCCTTGCCGCGGGTGCGGCATCTCTGATCTCGTCGATGGCGTTTGCCGCCGATATGCCGATCGCGGCTCCGCCCCCCATGTACGCGCCGCCCGCTCCGCCCGCCGACTTCGGGGGCTGGTATCTGCGCGGCGACATCGGCATGACCAACCAGACTGCAAAGAGCATCGACAGCGCGACGTCGGCGACGTTCCCGACCACGACCGCCGGCCTTGGCTTCGACTCCTCGCCGCTGTTCGACGTCGGTGTCGGCTATCGCTTCAACAACTGGTTCCGCGCCGACGTGACCGGCCAGTACCGCGGCAAGTCCAATCTGCACGGTTCGCAGAGCGTTGCCCTCGGCGCGGCTGACGTCGAAGCCAACACCTACACCGGCAGCAAGTCCGAGTGGGTCGTCATGGCCAACGCCTATGTCGATCTCGGCACGTGGTGGTGCATCACGCCGTTCATCGGCGCCGGTGTCGGCGGCTCCTACAACCAGCTCTCGAGCTTCCAGGACAACGGCGTTCGCTACACCGCCGGCGCGCTGTCCAACAGCGTCACCTATTTCGACACCAACGGTAAGTGGAACTTCGCATGGGCCGCCCATGCCGGTCTCGCCTACAAGGTCAATCCCGGGTTCACCGTTGAACTGGCCTACAGCTACATGAATCTCGGCGACGCTGCGCCCGGCAACTTCCGTGCGTTTGATGGCAGCATCTCCGGCCCCTCCACGATCAAGATCAAGAACATCACCTCGAACGACGTGAAGCTCGGCGTGCGCTGGGAGCTCAACAGCCCGCCGGCCTACGTGCCGCCGCCGCTCGTCACCAAGGGCTGATCGCAAGCTTCATCGCTTAACTTCTCTTAACGGCGCGGGATCATCCCGCGCCGTTTTGCTTTGCATATTTTTCATGGCGCGCGGCGACGAAAACGTCAGACGCAACCATTGGTTAAGGTTAACAGGCGATGATCACGCTCAAGAGTTCGGAGTTCGATGGAGCGTTGCAATGCGTAGGCTTTGGGTGGTGGTGGCGGCCTTGGGATCTGTGTCCGCCGCACACGCGGCCGACATGCCGGATCTGCCCGTCCTGCGCGGCGGCTTCACCGACGGCCTGTCCACGACGTCCCACAATTGGGATGGCGCCTATGTCGGCGTCAATGGCGGCTACACGACCAACGCGACCGATTTCAGCCAGAGCGTCGTCGGCCTGACCAACTTCATCTTCCGCGACAGCGTGCTGCAGCAGCCGACCGCGAGCTGGTCGCTCATGAACAAGACCAACACGCAGAGCACGAATTTCGGCGCCTTCGTCGGCCGCAACTGGCAATGGTACGATGCCATTCTCGGTCTCGAGGGCACCTACAGCTACTTCAACAACCTTGCCACGTCGACGTCGGGCTCCAATTCGCTCATCATCACCAATCCGGCCGGCGACAACCCGCCCACCGGCACGACGGACAACTATAACGTCACGTTGACCGGTACCGCCGCGGCGAAGGTCAAGGACATGATTTCGCTCCGCGGACGCGTCGGCTGGGACGGCGGCGACTTCATGCCTTACGCCTTCGCCGGTGCTGCCATCGGCCGGATGGACGTTTCCCGCACGGTGACGAGCGATGTGACGCTGACCCAGATCGTGACGACGACGGGCGCGGGTGGCGCCACCACGACCACGAGCACGACATATGCCGTTCCTGCGCAGTCGCAGACGCAGAGCCAGCATCGAACCAACGCGTTCGCGGTGGGCTGGGTCGCCGGCCTTGGCCTCGAATACTGCATCTGGAACGGTCTGTTCGCGCGGATCGAATACGAATACGTGAAGTTCTCGCCCGTCATGAACACCTCCGTGACGCTGAACAACGCGCGCGTCGGGCTCGGCTACAAGTTCTGACGCGGCTTTGCTGCGCCGCGGTTGACAGGTCGGCCGCGTCCTGATGCTCTGTCGCCAGATGCGGGCGGCAGCGATGCAGATTTACGGCGACAGCAATTCCGGCAATTGTCTCAAGGTGAAGTGGGTCTGCGACAAGCTCGCATTGCCCTATCGCTGGATCGAGATCGACACCCGCAAGGGCGAGACGCGCACGCCGCAATTCCTGAAGATGAACGGCGCCGGCCAGGTGCCGACCGTCGCCTTCGACGACGGCCGCACGCTGGCGCAGTCCAACGCCATCATCCGCTATCTCGCCCGCGACAGCGCGCTCGTTCCGCGCGATGCCTTTGCCGCAGCCAAGATGGACGAATGGCTGTTCTGGGAGCAGTACAGCCACGAGCCCTATATCGCGGTGTGCCGCTTCCAGCTGGTCTATCTCGGCAAGGACGTCTCCGAGCTCGATCCTGACAAGGTCAAGCGCGGCTATGCGGCGCTCGACCGCATGGAGGCGCATCTCGCCGCCGTCAGCTTCTTTGCGGGCGATGAGGTCTCGCTCGCCGACGTCTCGCTGCTCGCCTATACCCGCCTCGCGCATGAAGGCGGTTTTGATCTCGGCCGCTATGCCGCCATCCGCCGCTGGATCGGAGAGACCGAGGCCCATCTTGGCCTTCCGTCGGCGCGCTAGCGTCCCTTGGCGCGGAGCTCTGGAGTTGCCTGCATGAACGATAAATCAGTCGCTATCCGTCCCGCGCGCCGCGAGGACGTTCCCGCGATCGTGGCGATGCTCGCCGACGATCATCTCGGCCGCGCCCGCGAGCGCCTCGAGGATCCGCTTCCGGCCGTCTACTATCAGGCGTTCGAGCGCGTCGAGCGCGACCCAAATCTCACGCTCGTGGTTGCCGAGAGCGAGGGCAGGGTGGTCGGCTGCCTGCAACTCGCGGTGCTCTCAGGCATCAGCTCGCAGGGCGGCATTCGCGGCCTGCTCGAGGATGTCCGTGTCGCCAGCGATTGCCGCAGCCGCGGCATCGGCGAACAATTGGTGCAATGGGCGATCGCGGAAGCCAAAGTGCGCGGCTGCAATCTGGTCGAATTGCTGACGCATCAGAGTCGCGTCGACGCGCAGCGCTTCTACAAGCGTCTCGGATTTTCACTCAGTCACGCCGGCATGACTGTCCGCTTTTGAAGCGGCGCGTTTTGAGGCAGGTGAATGCGAGCGTTGCATGATCAGCGAAATCGGATCGCGCATTCGTTCATCTTAACAGCTGATAAACTACCCGTTCGTCGTTCACGTTGATCGGGGAACGAACGGTGCTACGCAACGTCAGGACACCGGGCTCGGTCGGTTCGGGGATTTCGATGACAAATTATTCGATGATCAAGGTCGGCAACGACTACGTTGTGCAGGCCAATGACAAATGCATTTTGAAAGTCGGCAGCCGTCGGCGCGCAGCGCAATTGATCAGCGATGCCACGGACTTGCTGAACGCGCTCGCTGCGGTGGAATCCCCCGATATCGTGCCGGAATTGCCCTCACGCCGCCGTGAGCCGCCGGAAGTTTCTTGACGATCCTTCCCGATTCCCGTATCAGCCGCGGCGGGACACCTCCCCCCAACGGGAGGCTTACTATCTGGAAGGGTAGATCATGACTGTAGCGAAGCCCGCTTCGCGGCCGAACGTGCCGCATTTCTCCTCCGGCCCCTGCGCCAAGCGCCCCGGCTGGAACGCCCAAAATCTCAAGGACGCAGCGCTCGGCCGTTCGCATCGCGCGAAGGTCGGCAAGACCAAGCTCAAGCTCGCGATCGATCTGACGCGCGAAGTGCTTGAAGTACCGGCCGATTATCGCATCGGCATCGTGCCGGCGTCGGATACCGGCGCGGTCGAGATGGCACTGTGGTCGCTGCTCGGCGCACGGCCCGTCACCACGCTCGCCTGGGAATCCTTCGGCGAGGGTTGGGTCAGCGACATCGTCAAGGAATTGAAGCTCAAGGACGTCACCAAGCTCAACGCGGCTTACGGTGAGATTCCCGACCTGTCGAAGGTCGATCCCAAGAGCGACGTCGTCTTCACCTGGAACGGCACCACCTCCGGCGTGCGCGTGCCGAACGCCGACTGGATCAGCGCGACCCGTGAAGGTCTGACCATTTGCGATGCGACCTCGGCCGCGTTCGCGCAGCCGCTCGATTGGGCCAAGCTCGACGTCGTCACCTTCTCCTGGCAGAAGGCGCTCGGCGGCGAGGCCGCGCACGGCATGCTGATCCTGTCGCCCCGCGCGGTGGAACGGCTCGAGACCTACAAGCCGGCCTGGCCGCTGCCGAAGATCTTCCGCATGACCAAGGGCGGCAAGATCAACGAAGGTATCTTCGTCGGCGAGACCATCAACACGCCGTCGATGCTGTGCGTCGAGGACTATCTCGATGCGCTGAACTGGGCCAAGTCGATCGGTGGCCTGAAGGCGCTGATCGGTCGCGCCGATGCCAACACCAAGGTGCTCGCCGACTGGAAGGCGAAGACGCCCTGGATCGACTTCCTGGCCAAGGACGCGGCGATCCGCTCCAACACTTCGGTGTGCCTGAAGTTCACCGATCCCGCGATCACCTCGCTCTCGGAGGACGCACAGGCCGACTTCTCCAAGAAGCTGGTCGCTCTCGTCGAGAAGGAAGGCGCCGGCTACGACTTCGCGTACTACCGCGATGCGCCGGCAGGCCTGCGCATCTGGTGTGGCGCCACCGTCGAGGCCAAGGATGTCGAGCTGCTTACGCAGTGGATCGACTGGGCCTTCGCCGAGACCAAGGCCCAGCTCGCCAAGGCGGCGTAAGTTCTTACCCTCCCCTGGAGGGGGAGGGTCGACGCACCGTCAGGTGCGTCGGGGTGGGGTGATCTCTCCACACGGCGCACCGGCAACTTTCTTTTTGCAGCTTCACCCCACCCCGGCGCTTCGCGCCGACCCTCCCCCTCCAGGGGAGGGTGTGAAGGATACACCTCATGACCAAACCCAAAGTTCTCATTTCCGACGCGCTCTCGCCCGCCGCTGTTCAGATCTTCAAGGACCGCGGCGTCGAGGTCGACTTCCAGCCCAACCTCGGCAAGGACAAGGACAAGCTCGCCGAGATCATCGGCAATTACGACGGCCTCGCGATCCGCTCCGCGACGAAGGCGACCGCCAAGATCCTGGAGAAGGCCACCAACCTCAAGGTGATCGGCCGCGCCGGCATCGGCGTCGACAACGTCGAAATCCCTGCGGCCACCGCCAAGGGCATCATCGTGATGAACACGCCGTTCGGCAATTCGATCACGACCGCCGAGCACGCCATCACCCTGATGCTGGCGCTGGCCCGCGAGATCCCGCAGGCCGACGCCTCGACCCAGGCCGGCAAGTGGGAGAAGAACCGCTTCATGGGCGTCGAGATCACCGGCAAGGTGCTCGGCGTGGTCGGCTGCGGCAATATCGGCTCGATCGTCGCCGATCGCGCGCTTGGCCTGCGTATGAAGGTCGTGGCGTTCGACCCCTTCCTGTCGCCGGAGCGCGCCAAGGACATCGGCGTCGAGAAGGTCGACCTCGATGACCTGCTCAAGCGCGCCGACTTCATCACGCTGCACACGCCGCTGACGGAGAAGACGAAGAACATCATCGACGCGGCCGCAATCGCAAAGATGAAGAAGGGCGTGCGCCTGATCAATTGCGCCCGTGGCGGTCTCGTCGACGAGCAGGCCGTGGTCGATGCGCTCAACGCCAAGCACATCGCGGGCGCCGCCTTCGACGTGTTCGTCGAGGAGCCCGCGAATACCAACGTGCTGTTCGGCCATCCCAACGTGATCTGCACGCCGCATCTCGGCGCCTCCACCACGGAAGCCCAGGAGAACGTCGCGCTTCAGGTCGCCGAGCAGATGTCGGATTACCTGCTCACCGGCGCGATCTCGAACGCGGTGAACTTCCCCTCGATCACCGCGGAAGAAGCGCCGAAGCTGAAGCCGTTCATCACGCTCGCCGAGAAGCTCGGCTCGTTCGCCGGCCAGCTCACCGAGAGCGGCATCCTCAAGGTCGAGATCACCTATGAGGGCCACGTTGCCGAGATGAAGATCAAGGCGATCACGTCAGCGGTGCTGTCGGGCCTGCTGCGGCCGATGCTGGGCGAGGTCAATGTCGTGTCCGCGCCGGTCGTCGCCAAGGAGCGCGGCATGGTGGTGGACGAGATCGTCCGCGCCGCCCAGAGCGACTATGAGAGCCTGATCACGGTCACGGTGGCGACGGAGCGCCAGGAGCGCTCGGTCTCGGGCACCGTGTACCACGACGGCAAGCCGCGACTGGTCGACGTCAAGGGCATCCGTGTCGATGCCGAGTTCGGCAAGTCGATGCTCTACATCACCAACGAGGACAAGCCGGGCTTCATCGGCCAGTTCGCGAGCCTGCTCGGCGATGCCAAGATCAACATCGCGACCTTCCATCTCGGCCGCGTCGCGCCCGGAAGCGATGCCATCGCGCTGGTCGAGGTCGACGGTGCGGTGCCGGCAGATCTGCTGGCCAAGGTGCAGGCGCTGCCGCAGGTCAAGCAGGTCAAGGCGCTGACGTTCTGAGGCGTCCGCGGGGCGCGCGCCTCGCGGAATGACGCCCATCATATATTCCGACGTGCGGAACAACGCCGCCCTTCTCGCGAGGGGCGGCGTTTTTGTTGATGCGGCGCGCCGCTTTATGTCTCCCAAGGCTGCCGAACTTTGTGTACCAATGGCGCCCAGAACGCTTTTTGCCAAAGGGAGAAAACAATGCGTGAAGCCGTCATCGTTTCCTACGCGCGCACGGGCCTGGCCAAGTCCGGCCGTGGCGGGTTCAACATCACCCCGCCGATGTCGCTCGCGGCCCACGCCATTCACCACGCGGTTGACCGCGCCGGCGTCGACAAGGATTACGTCGAGGATTGCTATCTCGGCAATTGCGCCCATGGCGCACCGAATATCGGCCGCCAGGCCGCGCTGCTTGCGGGCCTGCCGAAGTCGACCGGCGGCGTGTCGGTGAACCGCTTCTGCTCCTCGGGGCTTCAGACCATCGCGATGGCTGCGAACTCGATCCGCTCCGACGGCGCCGACTGCATCGTCGCCGGCGGCGTCGAAAGCATCTCGATCCCCGGCGGCGGCTCGCCGAAGGAGTGGGTTGATCCCGAACTGCTCAAGACCGCGCCCGACATCTTCATGGCGATGATCGACACCGCCGACATCGTCGCCGAGCGCTACAAGCTCAGCCGCGAGTACCAGGACGAGTATTCGCTGGAGTCGCAGCGCCGCATGGCCGCCGCCCAGCAGGCCGGCAAGTTCAAGGACGAGATCGTCCCGATGAAGACCAAGATGAAGGTGGTCGACAAGGCGACCAAGGCCGAGAGCATCGTCGACTACGTGGTCGACCGCGACGAGTGCAATCGCCCCGAAACCACGCTGGAAGGGTTGGCCAAGCTCGAGCCGGTGAAGGGCCCGGGCAAGTACGTCACCGCCGGCAACGCCAGCCAGCTCTCCGACGGCGCCGCCGCCGTGGTGCTGATGGAAGCCAAGGACGCCGAGAAGCGCGGCCTCAAGCCGCTCGGCCGCTTCGTCGCCTGGGCAGCCGCGGGCTGCGAGCCGGACGAGATGGGCATCGGCCCGATCTTCGCGGTGCCGAAGCTGTTGAAGCGTCACGGCCTGAAGATCGACGACATCGATCTCTGGGAGCTCAATGAGGCCTTCGCCAGCCAGTGCCTCTATTCGCGCGACAAGCTCGGCATCGATCCCGAGAAGTACAACGTCAACGGCGGCTCGATCGCGATCGGCCATCCCTTCGGCATGACCGGCGCCCGTCTCACCGGCCATCTGCTGCAGGAAGGCGCCCGCCGCAAGGCCAAGTGGGGCGTCGTGACCATGTGCATCGGCGGCGGCCAGGGCGGCGCCGGCCTGTTCGAGATCTATAGCTGATCTGAACCGCCTGAATTAACGAAAGGCACGGCGCCCAAAGCGCCGTGCCTTTTTTGTTGCGCATCCATCGCGACGAAACTATAGAGGCCCCGTCGGAAAAGGCAGACTTGGTCTGGTAAGCCCAAGTCCTTCTGGTAACGGAAGCTCTGGTCTTTGGCCTTGTGCCGAGATCCCCGCGACGAACATCGGGCGCCACGCAGGCGCTCAATCGTTCGTCCGTGTGATTCTCGCATCTCAGGGAACGCTCCGGTCGAACATCGACCACAGGAGCGTCTCATGCGAACCCAATCCCTCGATATCTACGACGTCGTCATTGCCGGTGCCGGACCGGTCGGCCTGTTTCTCGCCTGCGAGCTGCGGCTCGGCGGTCTCTCGGTGCTGGTGCTGGAACAATCAGAGGATCCGTACTCGGCGCTGAAGCAGCTCCCGTTCGGCTTGCGCGGTCTTTCGATCCCGACAACCGAGGCCTTTCACCGGCGCGGCCTGCTTGACGATATCCTGGCCGCGCAGCGCGCGAGGTCGGGTGCGATCAAGAGTGCCGCGCACTGGATGCAGCAGACGCGCCGGCCCGCCGGTCATTTCGCCGGTCTCCAGTTCTATCAGGAGGACGTCGACGCCGCGAAGTGGCCCTGGCGCCTGCCGACGCCAGCCGATGCCAACGTCGCCGTCGACATGGACACGCTCGAATCCGCGCTCTCTGCGCGCGCCGGACGCATGGGTGCCGACATCCGATGCGGTCTCGGCGTCACCGCCATTGCAGCGTCGGACCACGACGTGACCGTGCAGGCGGGGGGAGAAACGTTTCGCGGTCGCTGGCTGGTCGGTTGCGACGGCGGCCGCAGCGCGGTGCGCAAACTCTGCGGATTCGATTTCGTCGGCACCGACCCCGAATTCACCGGCTATTCCATCGACGTCGAGCTGGCCGATCCGGAGAAACTCAACCCCGGCCGCAACTACACGCCCACGGGCATGTACACCTATGCGCAGCCGGGCACGATCGCGATGGTCGATTTCGACGGCGGCGCGTTCCACCGCAGCGCGCCGATCACGCCCGAGCATGTGCAGGATGTCCTGCGCCGCGTCTCCTGCACCGACGTCACCATCACCGCGCTCCGCCTGGCCGCGACCTGGACGGACCGCGCCCGGCAGGTCGCAACCTATCGCAAGGGGCGCGTGCTGCTCGCAGGCGACGCCGCGCATACCCATTCGCCGCTGGGCGGCCAGGGCCTCAATCTCGGTCTCGGCGATGCCATGAACCTCGGCTGGAAGCTGGCCGCGACGATCGGCGGCCACGCGCCCGCAGATCTGCTCGATACCTATTCGCACGAGCGGCACGCGATCGGCGCGCAGATTCTCGACTGGTCGCGCGCGCAGGTCGCGATCATGCGGCCGACGCCAAGCGCCCGCGCGCTGCAGGCCATCATCCGCGATCTCGTCGCGACCCGCGACGGCGCGACCTATTTCGCCTGTCGCGTGCGCGGCGTCTCGCTGCGCTACGATCTCGGCGGCAGCCATCCGCTGGTCGGCCGCAGTAGTCCCGATTTCGAGCTCTCGGGCGGCACGACGGTCGGAGAGCTGCTCAGGCCAGCGAAAGGCCTGTTGCTGGATTTCGACGCGCGTGCGCCGCTGCAAGTGCTTGCCAGCCGCTGGGGCGATCGGGTTGCGTATATTGCAGGCGAGCCGAACAATCGGCTCGGCTTGAGCGCGGTGTTGGTCCGCCCCGATGGTTTCGTCGCGTGGGCCAGTGATGGCGCCCCCGACGCCGATGAGCTTGCTCTCGCTGCGGCCCGATGGTTCGGCGAACCCACGTCACGGCCATGTGAGCGGCCGGCGGAAACCATGTGAACTCGTTCACACAGGGCAACGCCGAAGCCGCGGTACGATCGGCAGGTCAACCGGATGTCGAGCATTTTCTCGCGCGGCCTGACACATTCATCCAATGAAAAGAAACACCCGCGGGAGATGCTGTGATGAGCATAACCTATGGTGCAACTGGGCTGCGACGGACCGCCGCGAGAAAGCGGTACGTCTCCCATGTCTTCAGGCAATATTGGCGTGCGTTTTTGCAATGGCGCTGCCGCGAGAGGCTGCGCACCGACCTGTGCAATCTCAGCGACAGGGAGCTGATGGATATCGGCACCACGCGCGGCGAGATCGACTACGTCGCCTCGAACCAGTGGCGCGACCCGCGCGGCATCCGATCCGTCGAATAGCGGCGGCGTCGACCTCAGGCCCGCGCCACCACCGGTGCGAACGTCACTTCGATCAGCGTGCCGGAACTGCCTGCGCTCTTGATGTTGAACTGGGCGCGGTTGGCTTCGACCAGCGCTTTCGTCAGCGACAGGCTCAGCGCGGAATTGTCCGCGGCATCGCCCGGCGGCGGCGTGCGGAACGGCTCCATCGCGGCGGCGACTTCCCGCTCGCTCAGGCCCTGGCCGGTGTCGCGGATGCGCAAGCACACCTCGCCGCGATCGTTCAATGCGGTCGAGACGATGACCTGGCCGCCGGCGCTGGCCAGCCGGATCGAGTTCGAGATCAGATTCATCGTCACCTGCCGCAGCGTGCGCGTGTCGGCCGTCACCTGCGGCAGCGCGTGCGCGAGCGAGGTGCGGATGATGATGCGCTCGCGGTTGGCCTGCGGCTGCATCACGGTGACGCAGGCTTCGACGAGGTCGTTGAGGTTGAGATTGGCGAAGACGAGATCGAGCTTGCCGGTCTCGATCCGCGACAGCTCCAAGAGATCGTCGATGATGGTGATCACGCGCTCGCCGGAGGCGCGGATGTCCTTCATGTATTCGCCGTAACGCTCGTTGCCGAGCGCGCCGAAGCGCTCGGAGATCATCACCTCGGCAAAGCCGATGATGGCGTTGAGCGGCGTGCGGATCTCGTGGCTGATTCGCGCCAGCATGTCGGCCTTGGCATTGGCTGCGCCGTCGACGAGCCGTCGCGCCTGCGTCAGCTCGCTCTCGCCCTTCTTCGCATGCGAGAGGTCGCGGAACACGGCAAAGAAGTTCGGCCCGTCCGGCCGCGTGCGGCCCATGATCATGGCGAGCGGCAGCACGCCGCCCTTCTTCTCGCGGCCGAGCACCTCGCGGCCGTGATCGAGCAGGCTCGCGATGTCCTCGTTCTTCACGCTGTCGAGATAGTCGACGACGACCTGCTGGCTCTCGGGCGCGAACAGCGTCAGCAGATTCTGCTGCATCAGCGTCTCGCCGTCATAGCCGAACAGCGCTTCCGCGCTGCGGTTGCAGGCGTGGATGTTGCCTTCGGCATCGAACATCACGATGCCCTCGGCCGTGGTGTCGAGGATCGCGGCGAGATCTTCGGCGTCGGCATCGCCGGCCTCCAATTCCGCCTCAGGCTCCGGCAGGTCGGGGATCACCACCATCGGCTCCGCCATCGCGGGTGCGACCACGACAGGCGTGACTTGCGGCAGCGCGCAGATCAGCGCATGCGCGCTCGCGCCGTCCCAGTCGATCGTGTGCAGATGCGCTTCGGTGGTTGCCAGCGGCTGCTCGCCATTGGCGACCGCGGCGCTGATCGTCACCGGCGTGCCGCCCTGCGAGGTGCTGCTGGCGGCGGAGACGCCGGGCTCGACATAGAGCGCATCCAGCCCGCCGGCATCTTCCAGCGCACTGATGCTGGCATAGCCCATGCGGGCGAGGAAGGCGGGGTTGGCGTAGAGCAGGCGATCGAGCCGGTAGATCAGCATGCCCGTCGGCACCAGGTCGAGCAGCGCGCGGTCGCGCATGCTGTGGCCGTGCGCGGGCGGCGCGGGCTCGATCAGCCATTCGGCCGCGGCCGGCGGCGCGTCGGGCTCGGCCGGCATCAAGGGTTCATGCGCGATCTCTTCCGTCGGCGGCGCGCTTGCGGCGGATGTAATCTGCTCGCGCTCGCGTTCGAGCCGCTCGGACAATTGCCGCGCGAGCTCGTTGAACGCGCTGTTCTCGACCGGCGTCAGCGTCGGCGATCTCGTATCATTGGATGATCTCTGATCGCCGGGTGCGCGGAACGGCACGACATTGGGAGGCGTTTCCACGGGCGTTTCCAAATCGGTTGGGTGTGAATTCGCTTCGATGAAGATTGCGGGCGGTTCGGGTTCAGTGGCAGTCGGCGGTTCGGGCTCAGGTGCGGGCGGCTCGACCGGCGGAGCCTCGATCGAAGGCGCCGCCGCCTCGGGTTCGGGATCAGGCTCGACCACATCGGCCGACAGGCGCTGCGCGGCGCGCGGCTCGGAGAACAGTTCGTATCGGCGCAGCGCATCGAGCCGGTTGAGCCCGTCGAGATCGCGGCAGACGCCAAAACCCTTGAAGCCCGCGAAGTTGCGCGCGTGGTCGTAGACGGGAAGGCCTGCAAGCTCGACCGGCAGGTGCTCGCCGCCATCGGCCGGCCAGTTCACGGTGATGCCGGCCCAGGTGTCGTGGCTCGCCAGCGCCTGCGCGACGCGGCCGTCCGGATCGAGTGCAAATTCGTCAGCGATCTCGCGCCAAGGCCGGCCGAAGCCGGCCGCGGTGTGCGCGCCCATCAGACGGATGAATTCGGCCGAGGCCAGCACAAACCGCCCCTCCGCATCCATCTGCCACAGGAAACGCAGCGGATGCTGGCGCGGTGTTTCCGCTAGCGCATGCGGCGGCTCGACCATGGCGGCCGTGATCGGCGCGGCTTGCGGCGGCACGATGGCTGCGGGCGGGTTTTCAACCGGTGTTTCCGGTGCGGCTGCCGCGATCGTGTCCGCGACAGGCGCCTCAGCCGCCTCGCTCACGGCGTCCTGGATTGGGACGATCTCTGTCGCCAAATCTTCCGTCGCCAAATTCTCCGTCGGCAAGTCTGGCGCGGGCGGCTCCGGCGTGATCGTCGCGGCCGTCTCAGGCGTCTCGTCCAGATCGGCAAAGGCATCGAACAGGTCGATCCCCGCGGCAGGTTCGTTGGCCTGCGGCATTTTCGCGGTTTGCGGCGCGGGCTCGACCGGCGCGTGCGGGGCAGGGGCCGCCACCGCGTCAGGCATCATAGCGGGCGCAGGATCCCGCGTGATCTCAGCGTCGGCCGCAGCTTGCGCCACCGCCGGCTCGATCAGCGCGACGAGGCCGACATCGGCCCCGGTGCCGACCCGCTGCAGCACCATCTTGCCGATGCCGATCGGCATCTCGACGCGGCCTTGCGCCAGCGCATCGCTGCGCGCCTGTTCGAGGCCGGCCTCGCCGAGATCGCGAAAGCCGAGCAGAGCGCGCGCGGCTTCGCTGGCGCCGGCGAACATGCCATCGGGCGCGAACGCCGCCATCGGGACATCAGCGCCGTCGACGAGACGATGCAGCCGCTCGACCAGCGACATGGTGCGCGCGCCCGCATCCATCGCGGTGACGAGCACGGCAGAGCTGCCGTCGGCAAAGTCGAGCCGCGCACAGGCGCAGGTCATCAGCGTGCCGAGCCGGGCGCCGAAGCCGCGCAGCCGCTCCAGCCGGACGGCGCCGTTCGCCGGCAGCTTGCGGGCGAGGCGGGTGACCTGGCGGCGATGGGTATCGGCTGGGCCGAACGTCTTTCCGGCGAGCGCCGCCGCATTGGCCGCGCCAAAGAACCTGGCGCCGACCGCATTGGCCCACAGCAGGCGGCTGCCGTCGGGCGACCAGAGCCAGGCCGGCAGCGGAGAGGTCGCATGCACGGACAACCGCGGATCGCCGACGCCTCGCAACTGGAAATCCGAATTCGTCATCCGACCGGCTTTAAGTCTCTCTCACGCGTCACTTGGGGGGCTGCCGGGAAGGGCAGCCTTAAGAAAGGGTTACTATCGCCCGCGGTCACGGGCAGGTCCACGGTGCAGGTCTACAGAGGAAGCCCTAAAGCCGCGATAACCTTAATCCGGCCGCCCCCGCAAGGAGCAGCAGGCGCGCATCCGCAGGATTCAGTGGCCTCGGGCAGGCCAGCGAGATGAGCGAGGTCCGGCGCGGCGCCACAGGTGCCCATCCTCCCCTGGAGGGGGAGGATCGGTTCGCATGAAATGCGAACCGAGGTGGGGTGATCTCTCCCCGCAGGCGGTGCCCGTGAGGAGAGATCACCCCACCCCGCTCGCGCTACGCGCGATCGACCCTCGAGCGAGCTTCGCTCGTCTCGGACCCCTCCAGGGGAGGGTAAGAGAGAGAGAGAGAGCGCCGCTTCACCGGGACCAAAATACCTCAACCCCCGGTTCCCCATCCCGGGAACCTCATCCTCTCCGAGATTAAATTTTGCGCAGCACCCCCGGATCACATTGCGGTGCACAATGTTGACATGTTAGGCAGCGATACTACTGGGCGCTGGACGAGCCATCTCGTTTGTTCTGCGTTTTCCAGTCTTTCGTACCCGCCAAGCGTCAAGAAGAAATGGCCCCGGTTGGGTCGGCGGGCGCGCCAGAAGGCTCACTCCATTTTTGTTTATCGCGAGGGACCAACCATGACAGGTGCGACTGATCCGTTTTCTGCCTCGATCATTCCGTTCGAGGTTCCCGAGCAGGTGCGTGCGTTCGCCGAAAAGGGCGTTTCGCAGGCCCGCGAGAACTACGCCAAGTTCAAGGACGCGGCCGAGACCCACAACGGCACCATCGAGGCCGTGTTCGCATCCGCCCAGAAGGGCGCGAACGAGTACACCGCCAAGCTGATGGAATTCGCCAAGGCCAATTCCACCGCCCATCTGGACTTCACCCAGGAGCTGCTCGGCGTGAAGTCGCCGACCGACGCCTTCCAGCTCTGGAGCGGCCACGCCAAGACCCAGCTCGAGACCTTCCAGGCCCAGGCCAAGGAGCTGCTCGAGATCGCCCAGCGCGCCGCCAGTGCGACCGCCGAGCCGATCAAGGCCTCCGCCTCGAAGTTCTACCCGGCCGCCTGATCAAAAGGCGGATCGATCGAGTTTGCGAAACCCGGGCCGCGAGGCCCGGGTTTTTCTTCACCTCTCCCGCGCGCGGGAGAGGTCGGCGCTCCGGGCGATGCGAAGCATCGTCGCGCGCGCCGGGTGAGGGCTCTCCCCCCACGGGAGTTTCCCCCAATTAACCCGATTTCATCGCGCGAGAGGTGATTTCCGCTGGTTTTTCGTGCGTTTGCGGCCTTGCCAAAAAGGCCCGTTGCACCTAGTTTCCGCCCCGTCCAGCCCCCCTCGGCAGTCGGCCTTTTCAGGCAGCCCCAAGGCGGCTCGCAAGGATGCAGTTGTAGCTCAGTTGGTTAGAGCGCCTGTCTGTGGAACAGGAGGTCGGTGGTTCGAGCCCACCCAACTGTACCAGCGTCAACAATCAGCTACCTCAAGGCGCTCGATCTTCATAAGCCGTCGGGTGGGCACATTTGCAAACTCGCCCACACAGCTAACCTGAGTAGGTGTCCCACCTGCCGTGCCTTACGCCTGCGAAACCTTGGTCTCCGACTCGTACTCTAGGAACTCGTTGGCCAAGATGAGCGAACCGATGATCGAGTGCAGATCGCCACCGCGCACCAGCGATCGTTTGATCGGCGGCCATATCCAATCGCTCCGACTCCGATTGCTCGTCGGACGGTCCAACATCGGGCTTCCAAAACGCGACTTCCGAGAATAAGAACATAACAAGAACAAAATGATCCTTCACACAACGCGGAGTCAAGCATCGAGTTATCCACATTCGAAAAGATCGGGCGTATTGGTTCAGCAGCGTTGATGTTGAGCGCGCTGAGTTGTCTGTGGGATTGGAAATTGAATGCCGATCTCCGAGCGTTCAGCAAAGCAAGCAGGTTACGCTCAGATGCCTTATGATGCGCGCGCAGTGGCGAATTTCCTGTTGGACTATGGGTCGTCCAAGGGGCGCGCCATCAGCATGATGTCGTTGCAGAAAATCTTGTTCTTCGCGCACGCATGGCACCTCGCAAGGAATGACAAACCCCTTGTAGGGCAGCCTTTCGAGGCGTGGACGTATGGGCCCGTCAATCGGGTCGTCTACGATCAGTTCAAGCAATTCAAAGACAAGCCCATAGATGCGAGGGCCAAGATCTTGAACGCAGCGGCCGGCAGGTACGAGACCGCGCAGTGCAACGACATGGACGACGAAACCGCCACGCTGCTGCGCGACATCTTCGATTATTACGCGACGTACCACCCCTTCAAACTATCCGACCTGACGCACGAAGAAGGCTCTCCGTGGGATCAGGTGTGGAACGCCGCGACTCGGCGGGCAGTGCCCGGCATGGTAATCTCGAACGACTCGATTCGTGACTGGTTTCGGCACGACCGGCAACCATTCCGAGTAGGGCGTACCTCGGATGGAAGCCATGATCAAACCGCCGACGCCAGCCGTGCCGGACCTAGCGCGCCTCGAAGGCGATACAGTTAAAGCGGTCGAAGCCTCGCTTATCCGCTATTACGAAACGCCGAGCGCCCCCTTTAATTATCGCCGCGGCACCCGGGCAGTGAAATATGCCTACAGGGGTATGTGGGATATCAGCCAACTGATCCAATCCTGCGAAGCCGAGACCAACAAGATTGGCCGCAAGGCCAACATCGACGTCGTTGCTCTCGCTGCACCGCTCGCCTTCAATCGCTCCGTGCAAGTATTTGACTTGAGCGCGCGGAAGTTTCCGTTTGGAAGCGACCTGCAGGCCGGATACCGCATTCCCTTCTTCTTTGTGGAGGAAGGCAAGATCCGCCTTTACTACTTGCAGCCTCGAAAAGATGCCGCCTTGACGGATGACCAACTCGGAATGGTCGCCGCCATCCACAAGCGGTACCTGCTGGACATTGAGTTCTTCGGTCAGCCCTCAGACCTAGAGTACGTCGATCTGAGCGCGCCGGGTAAGGGCCTCGACAGGCGAGTGCGCAGGCTCTCGCTCGATCAACTGAACCTGTGGTCGGAAAAACGTCTCGCCGACCGCCTCAACCTCATCGCGGAAGCACTGCGCAATGTCGCCGAACGCGAACTGGTGAGGCCGCGCCGCGCGACCATCATCCGACCAGAGCGCGACATGCCGCTGTTCGACTAGGACTGCGTGATCACGCACTCACGACGAGTTCTTCTATCGTGCCGCCGTTCTCAAGGCTGACCGTGAGCCGGTTGTGGCTTTGATTATGGCAACAGCCACTAAGCCCCCAATCCCGTAGGCCGTGCGCTATTCGCAACGCTGGTCAGGGCTAATTATGTGCACTGTCACCGCAACTCCAGGGTTAACCGAGCGGGAGTGGAACGGGAGGTCTAAAGGTGCAGCCCTCTCGTGGACTGGACCGTCAGTGGATGCAAAACACGCAGTTGGAGGGTCAAGATGACGAGACAAACAATGCGAAATGTTGGTCTAAGATGTCTCGTAGCAGGCGCAGTATTATTTTCTTCCCCGGCTATAGCCGAGCCCAGTCGTGAGTTGCTCGGGCTGACGCCTGGCATGACCGTCGACCAGATCAAGAGCGGCCTCAAGTGCGACTTCAAGCAAGGCGGCGATTACAATCCAGTCGCGGTAGGCTTCTTATGCCAGTTGCATGCAAACCAGTCGGTGCAAATCGATGTCGGGATTACGTCCTCTAAGCTGCTCGCCGTATCGACTACGGTTCGGATTGATGGACCGGTCTCTCGCGAAAACCTTTTTCATCAAATCTGCGAGAAGTTTGCGATTTCCTGTCCGGCGAAGATGACGGGCGTTCCGTACGAGATTGGAGGTATGGGCGGCACTAAGACGGAGATATCGACGACAAACTTCAAAGATGAATTCGATCTGGGCGATGGCTTGACTCTAACGATCCTCTCGCCCGAGCCGGATCGCTTCTTGGTGTGGTTTTTTAGCAAGCCCATGCTGGAGGAAGAGAAGCGGGCGGTCGCCAAGCGCAATGCGCCGCCGCCTGCTCGATTTTGAAAGAGTCCGAGCTCCGCTACATCAGGCGACATCAATTTCGCGCATGGTCATCGCAAATTCCCCTCAGCTATTGCGAGGGCGCTCATGCTCGCTCATCGACCCCGTTATTTGCTTCCGAGTGAAATGATGAGAAACACGCCCGCAGCCGTTGTGAGCAGGCAGTACAGCGCGATATAGGCCCAAAACGAGCGGGGGCGCTCATCTCTCACAATGTCCGGACCGGATCTGCGTGGCGATATACGTCGTGCTGTTAGGCAGTCGTGGATTTGCCACGGTCCAACAATCAACATCAATCCGGCCGCGACCTTGAAATAAAGCATTTCCTCGCCCTGCGAACTGTTGTGTTACGAAACTCCACGATATCAGGCGACATCAGTCCAGCACCTTCACTGTAATTGCTTGCAAAGATGTACGCATCGGCACAGGTCGACATGGATTGCGGTGACAGTGCACTAAACTTTCGATCACTTAGGACCGGGCTATTCGCAACGCTTGCGCCGAGACGAATTTGTGCACTGTCGCCGTAATTCCGGGCGCCATCGCTTCTGACGCTTCAAAATTCCGATATACCGTCGGTAGTGCGGACTATAGGATATCACCCAAAGTAATCGCGCTCATAGAAGTTACATTTGGAGGTCAGTGGTGGCGGGAGAAATGGGACGCGGATTTGGAATTGCCGCGCAAATTATCGAAGGATTGCCTGCGGCGCTGCCTAAGGCTGATCTTGCTGAGCTGAAGAGCTTGCAACATCTAACTCGCCAATTGATTGAAAGGTTAGCTTATCAGCAAGCTCCTGTGCCATGGCAGATCAAAATGTTCTGTGACGATCCAACACCGAGGCGATGGGAGTCTCTGCATCTTACACTTGAAGCGGTGGTGCTCGAGACCACCTTCATCTCTCAAGAACTAAAAAGGTTTGATGGTGATTTTATCATTGATGGCCATCGGACCTATCGGGAGCTAGTCATGGGATTAGCCGATCGCAATCGTTTGATCGCCGAAGTGAACTCAATGTCGTATCCAATCTCCCCATCAGGATTAGAATATCTTCGGCGCATCGCTGACGATTACGAGCGTTTGATAGTCGGCTTGTTCAAAATTCAAGACAAGATCGTCGGTTACATAAAAGCGAAAGACGCTCATGCCGTTGAACTTCTGACGGGAGCGCCAATTGTGTTGCTGGTTCACGGCATTCGTGACTTCGCGCTCTGGCAAAACATGATCAGAAAAACTCTCGAGGACAATTATTACCTTGTAGAGGCGACTAATTATGGTCGGGTAAATCTGCTGCAGTTCTTGCTGCCCTTTTCCGGGGCTCGCCGTAAGGCCATAGACTCGGTGTGGAGGCAGATCAAAATCATCAGAGCTAACAATCCTAATTCGCCGATCTCCGTCATCGCGCACAGCTTCGGTACTTTGATTATCTCTCAGATGATGAAAGAAAACTTCGACTTACGGTTCAAGCGTGTAATCTTCTGCGGTAGCGTTGTGCCCTATTCTTATCCGTTCGAAGAATTCCAGAACCGGTTTCATCCGCCAATTCTAAATGAGGTTGGGACGAGAGACATCTGGCCCGCGATCGCGGAGAGTGTGACGCTTGGCTATGGCAGCGCGGGCACTTATGGGTTTCGCCGGCCGCTGGTTCGCGATCGATGGCACAACGGTGCAGAGCACGGCTATTTCCTGTCTGCTGATTTCTGCAAAAAATACTGGTTCCCATTCTTGGATAGCGGCGAAGTTGTTGAAGGTGCCGCTGAACCAGAGCGTCCGCGAGCTTGGTTGCAAATTATTTCGATATTCAAGCTGAAGTATGTCATCGCGGCCGTCCTTGTCGCTGGGGTCTACTTTGTGCTTCGTCATTTTCGTTGAAAATCGAACTTCGCGTAGTACTCATCGGGCGCCTCTTTCACAGGCGCTCTCGATGTCGTTGAGATCTTTTTTCCTGCGCTTGTGATAATATACACATTTTCCCCCATTCCTTCTCGCGTTCACGTCCCTTACCGTAGCTCCTCGGTTCGCATTGCGATATCGGTAGCGAGCCCAGCACGTTCATGGACAAGCAAGCCAGGCGGAAAACATCGTGAGTTTCTTCGAGCGTCTCAAGACAGCAGCATCCGTTGAGTGGCGGGCCTACACCGAGCATCCCTTCACGAACGGATTGGCGGACGGCTCGCTCCCCGAAGCGGCGTTTCGTCACTACCTCGTCCAGGATTACCTGTTCCTCATCGAGTTTGCGCGCGCCTACGCGCTCGCGGTCTACAAGTCGCCCAGACTTGACGACATGCGCGAAGCCGCGGCCGGCCTGTCGGCCATCCTCGATGTCGAGATGAACCTGCATGTAAAACTCTGTGCCGATTGGGGGCTGTCGCCGGCCGACCTCGAACAGGCGCCTCCGGCGGCCGAGATGCTGGCCTATACGCGCTACGTGCTCGACGCGGGAATGCGCGGCGATCTGCTGGCACTCAAGGTGGCGCTTGCGCCTTGCGTGATCGGGTACGCGGAGATCGCAACGCGGCTCGCCGCGCTGCCCGATGCAGGCGCTGCGACGAACGCCTACAGCGTCTGGATCGCCGAGTACGCCGGCGTGCCGTACCAGGAGGTCGCCGCCAAAGCGCGGGCGCACCTGGATCATCTCGCCGATCTCTACGCCACGCCGGCCCGCGAGGCCGAGTTGATTGCGATCTTCAAGGAAGCCACCCGGCTCGAGGCAGACTTCTGGGAGATGGCCTGGCGCGCGGGCAAGCGTGCTGAATAGCGGTTTCGGCAACCGTCGGGCGACCGCTACCTCGCCCCGCCACCAGCAGCACCACCGCCGGCAACGTCACCGTAACCCCGCCAGGTCGTCGTGATGCGAGTTCTGCCGGCACTTTGATGCCGGGGATGTGAGCAATCGTGAAGGGTGGCGGACTGGTGCGGCAAGGGCCGAAGCCCACGTCAACGTCAATACCTCCCCTCAACAGGAGCCATTGCGATGCGTGCGATCTTGGCCTTGGGCATCCTTGTCGCCCTGACTGCCTCCGCCAGTGCCGGGACGGCACATCATAGGCGACATGCCGCGCCGGCCACACAAACCTTCGCACCCCAACTCACGCCGCGTGCGGCTGAGAGCTTTGGCTATGTGCCCTACTCGGCCCCGTACTCGGGTGGATCCCCATACTCGGGCGGATACACCGATATCTACCAAGCCATGCACTGGGGCGGCTAACCTCTCGGGAGCATGACGGCAGGGGCTCAGCGCGCCACCAGCACCACCACCACCGGCAACGTCAGCGCCGCCAGCAGCGTCCCCAGCGCCACCGCGCCCGACACCGGGTTCACCAGCCGCTGATACTGCACCGCGAAGATGTAGGCGTTGGCGCCGGTCGGCATCGCCGCGAACAGCACGACGACGCCGGTCACGATCGGCGGCAGGTTCAGCAGTTTTGCGAGAGCGAACGCGATCGCCGGCATCGCCAGCAGTTTGAGCGCGCTCATCACGACGACGCTCAGCATCTCACCCTTCACCTCGAAGCGAAAGAGAGTGATGCCGAGCGCGATCAGGGCTGCCGGCGATCCCGCCTGCGCGAGCAGCTCGATCGTCTTGTCGACGACGGGGTTGAGGCCGAGGCCGGTGAAGCGCCAGACCACGCCGAAGCCGATGCCCAGCATCAGCGGGTTGCGCGCGAGATCGGCGAGCACGGGGCGGATCACCGCAAGCGGCGAGCCGGTGCGCTTTTGGCTGACGAGCTCCATCTGCAGGATGCCGCAGAGCCAGAGCAGCGGCGTGTTCACCGACAGGATCAGCGACATCGGGCCGGCGCCCTCGTTGCCGAGCGCCGAGAGCACCAAGGGAATGCCGAGCATCACGATGTTGCCGTAGACCGAGCCGATCGCGAACACGACGCCGTCCTCGTGGTCCTCGCGCCGTTCGCGCAGCAGCGCCGAGATCACCAGCGCCGCGATCCAGGTCAGCGCCAGCGCGCCGTAATAGGCGCCCCACATCCGCCACGGGCTGACATCGGGGAATTCCGAGACGACGATGGTGCGAAACAACAGCGCGGGGATCGCGATGCTGAAGGCGAATTCGGAGATGCCCTTGTGCGCGCCCTCGGAGACGAAGCGAAACAGCACCGACGCATAGCCGGCCGCGATCAGCGCAAACACCGGTGCGACGATCAACACGGTGGCCATGCGGTCCTCCCCCTCACGGGGAGATCAGGCCCACCACCCCACGCAGCTCTCGATCCTGCCATCATGCCGGTGTTTTGCCCGACGTGTCAAAGGAAATTCGCAAAATCCGCAAAGTGCGCGGATTTCGTGAGGCGGCCGAGAACCCCGGCTACTGTGCATGGGGTTGTTTTCGAGGTTTGGCCGGGCAGGGTGCCCACCCACAACTGTCATCCCCCGCGAAGGCGGGGGATCCAGTACGCCGAGGCATCTCGGGGAACGTCGGGCGTCTCTGGAATACTGGGTCACCCGCTCAAGGCGGGTGACGACAGCGGAGAGGAAAGCACTGCCTCGCTGTTGCCGGGAGCGCACAGGTGGCCGTTTTCGCCTTGAGCCTCGTTTGGCCCTCGTTGCCAACCAACGCCCGTTCACCCACACTCCCGCCCTGACTCGACACTTGCTCGACATTTGGGGGGATCGATGCCGGCGTTTCGCTTGAAGACATCCTTGGCTCTCGCGGGCCTCTCGCTGGCGCTCGCCGTTCTGGTCCAGCCGGGCACCGGCTTCGCCTACACGCAGGAGCAGCAGCAGGCCTGCACGCCGGATGCGATGAACCTGTGCGGCGAGTTCGTGCCGAACGTCGACGCCATCACCGCCTGCATGATCCGGAAGAAGTCGCAGCTGTCGCCGCAGTGCCGGGCGTTCTTCCGCCAGGGGCCGGAGCCGGGCGAGGTCCGCGCCGGTCAGCCCACCAACATCAAGCCCGTCGTGGCGAAGAAGACCAAGCCGAAGAAGAAGAAAAAGACCGACGACGGCTAGGCGCTCGCGCCCCCTCTCACGACACGCTCGACCCCCCGCGCGTCAAAACGCCTCAAGGCGCATCAGCTTCACGACAGCCCCCGGACTCGTTTTGTTCGCTCCGCCCGCGCGCATGCCTGCAGCGATTGCGAGCCCGCGCGATGGCAAAGGTCGCGTGAGGATTTGCGCGGCGAGGTTGTACGGCGCTCTTCCCCCGTGAATAGGCCCGGAAAACACACGATCGGCTGTGCGAACAGCGATTCATGACGGTTCGTGTCTGTCGTCGCTCGCGGCAGTGTGACTCAAAGCCAACACGTCTTGTTATTTCGTGGCTCCGACGCAACTCCTGATAAATTTTTCTTTCACGAATCAGCGCGGTGATTCATTTTCGCGACCTGGGGTCAATCTGGAGGCCAGAGGTATGAACGTTATTGTTTTTGCATCGCGTAAAGGCGGCTCGGGCAAGAGTACCCTGGCCGCACATCTCGCTGCGCAGATCAAGGCGAGCAAGCAGGTGATGCTTGTGGACGCGGATCCGCAAGGCTCGCTCACGCTGTGGCACAAGCTGCGTGGCACCAACGAGCCGCCGATCAAGCCGGCGGTGAACTCGGTCAGCGGCATCGTCTCCGCTGCCAAGCGCGACGGTTACGAATGGGTGTTGATCGACACGCCGCCGAATCTCTCGGCCGTGGTCGACGACGCGATCAAGAACGCGACGATGGTAGTCATCCCGGCACGGCCCGGCGTGTTCGACGTCAACGCGGTGCAGGAAACCATCCAGATGTGCCGCGCGGCGCGCAAGCCCTACGCGGTCGTGCTCAATGGTGCTCCGGCGCGTCGCGACGAGTCCGAAAGCCCGATCGTCACCATCGCCCGCGAGGCGCTGGCCAAATTCCGCGCTCCGGTGTGGGGCGGTCAGATCACCAATCGTTCCGATTTGTTGATGGCACTCAGCCACGGCGAAGGCGCGCGTGAGTATCAGGCCGAGAGCCGTGCTGCTCAGGAAATTGCAAGGCTGTGGGCGGCGATCGAGCGTTCAGTGAAAGCTATTCGCGGCACGGCGTCGGCGTCCGGCGCAATGCACAAGCAGGCGGCATAATTTCATCAATCATTCCCCGGACGACAAACGCGCGGAAGTCCGCGCGTTTTGCGTTTTTGGGCGAGCACGATCCGGAAAAGTGTGAAGCGGTTTTCCGATAAGATCGTGCTCAAAAAGAAAATGAGGATGAAGGTTAGGCCACCATCAGCATGTAAAACACGATGACCGGCGACAGCGTCAGGATCACCGACCAGATGCCGACGGCCCAGATGATGTCTTCGGTGGAAAAGCCCTGCTGTCCGGCGTCGTAATGCGACGCCGCATCATTCTGATTGTTCAAGATCGCCCCCGCGATTTCTTCGCTTATGGGGACGACGATAGGCTGGATGTTTTAAGATTCCGGCTTGCGGGCCCGCTCGCATTTAAACGCAATCGCGATCCACGGGTTAACCATGCAAGCAGGCTTCGTCAGCCGGCAAGCCAGACCCGAAACAGCAGCACCGGCATCAGGCCGAGCATCACCGCCCAGAAACCGAACGACGATACCACCAGGATTCCCTGCAAAAGATCGGCAGGCGCGAAGTCTTCCGCCGCAGTCGGGCGAACGCGTTGTCCCATGGTCATTCCCCCTCTTGATGGACGTGGAAGCGAAACGATAGGCGCGATTACGTAAACGAGGCGTGGATGCGCCATGCGGCAGGTGCGAAGCAAGTTCGCGCCCGGTTAACCAAGCGATGCTCTCTCACGCGCTCTCGCCGTCCTCACGGAGAGAGCGCGTGGTGAGGGGCTACCACCACCCACTATGCCTGCGCCTGATCTCGTCCACGCGGTCCCAAGCCGATGTCACGATGTCTTCGCTCAGCCCGATATCGCGGCGCAGCCAGGTGGACATCGGATCTATCACGACCCTTCGATGCTCAGGTCTGGACGAAAGGTGTTGCCATACGGCTGTCGGGGCGCAGTGCCACCAACGGTTCTTCAAAGACCGATTTTTCCGACCTCCGCTCGATCTCGCGATCGATCGCGGCGGCGAGCTCGCTGCTCACCTCCACCATCGGCAGGCGCACCTCGGGGCTGTCGATCAGGCCTGTCCGCCACAGCCAGTACTTCGCCGGCGCCGGGCTCGGCTCGGTGAAGAGCAGCCGCGTCAGGTCCGACACCTCCTGCCAGCGCGACAGCGCCGCATCCACGTTGCCGCGCTTCAGCTCGGCATGGACGGCAGCGAAGGTTGCCGTCTCGAGATGGGCCGACAGCAGAATGCCGCCGTCGGCGCCGTCGCCGAGCGCCTCGAAATAGTTCGCGTCCTCGCCGGTCAGCACGCGAAAGCCCTTCGGCCTGTCGCGCAGCAGCGCGATCGATTGCTCACGGCTCGCGCCGCAATCCTTCAACCCGATGATGTTGGGATGTTCGGCGAGCCGCAGCAGGGTCTGGTTGGTGATGCCGACGGCGCAGCGATAAGGAATGTTGTAGAGCGCGAGCGGCCAGGCGGCGTGATCGGCCAGCGTCTCGAAATGCGCGAGGATGCCGCGCTGCGACGGCCGCACATAATAGGGGCTCGCGATCAGATAGAAGTCGATCGGCCAGTCCGCGGTTTCATCGAGCCGCTCCTTCATCCGCGAGGTGTCCGCGCCCGACAGGCCAAGACCGATCGGCAACGTCCGTCGGCCGGTCGCCATCTCGTCGCGGACGATGGCGACGAGGCGTTCGAGCTCGGCATCGCGCAGCGTCATGCCTTCGCCCGAGGTCGCGCCCAGGATGAAGCCGTCGATGGCTTGGGTGCAGTAGTGCCGCGTCAGCCGTCGCAGCGACGTCTCGTCGAGGCGACTGTTCCGAAACGGCGTCACCAGCGGCAGCCAGAGCCCGTGCATATGAGTTCGCACATCAGTCATGTTCATTCTCCTTCTCGGGAAAAACCTGAGACGGAGGGCACATGAAAAAACCCCGTCCAGGCGGCGGGGTTTTCGGGATTTGCTTGCGATGACGAAGCGGTGATTAGCGCGCGCAAAAATCCGAGGTCCCCGGGTGGGGGCCTTTTTTCGAGACGATTGCGCACGACTTCGTGATCATTTGGAAATGATGCGGGGGATACCCAAAACTGTCAATACACGCGGAAGGCGAAACCCGGATTGGGTAGAAAAAAAGCCGGACCCGAAGGCCCGGCTTAGGTATTGGCCACGTGAGGCCGACACAATCACCTTCCAAGAGGGATTACTGAACTCCCGCGCCACTGGAGGAGGGGGACAAATGCGCAACGCGAAGGCTCAGCGTGCAAGCAGTATGGGCTTGACGAGCGGCATGCAGCAACAGCCGAGGCCGCATGTCAGTCATGCGGAAATCAGGACGGCCAGCGCTGCGCCTTGCTCACCACGAAGTCGCGGAACACCTGCACGCGCGCGACCGTCTTCAGCTCTTCCGGATAGACGAAATACGTATCGAGCTGAATCGAATCAGATTCGCCGAACAGTTGTACGAGGCGGCTCTGTTCTTCGATCAGGTAGTCCGGCAGCGCTGCGATACCGAGGCCCTGCTGACAGGCGCGCACGAGGCCAAGGATATTGTTGACCTTGAAATAGGCTTCGCGCGGACCGGAGCCGTTGCGGCCGGCTTCGATCAGCCAGTTGCGGTTCTGCAGATGCGGCGCGAAGTTGCCGTCGGACAGCGTGATGATGCGGTGGGAGTCGAGTTCCTCCAGCGTCCGCGGCGTGCCGAAGCGCTTGATGTAATCCGGCGAGCAATAGGCGTGGAAGCCCATCGCGAAGAGCTTGCGCTGGATGAGATCCGGCTGCGTTGGCTTGCGCGTGCGGATCGCGACGTCGGCTTCGCGCATCGACAGATCCAGCTCCTCGTCGGTGACGATCAGCGAGATCCGGATCTCCGGATAGAGCGCGGTGAATTCGCCGAGCCTCGGGATCAGCCAGTTGATGCCGACGCCGGGCGTGGTGGTGATCTTGAGATCGCCGCTCGGCCGCTCGCGGCTGTCGGTCAATTTCGCGCGCGCCGCCTGCAGTTGCATGAACACGTCATGCGCGGTGCGGAACAGCAGGTCGCCCTGCTCGGTGAGGATCAGGCCGCGGGCGTGGCGGTGGAACAGCGAGACCGAGAGCTCCTGCTCCAGTGCCGAGACCTGGCGTGAGACCGCCGATTGCGACAGACCGAGCTGCTCTCCCGCATGCGTGAAGCTGCCCGCTTCCGCCGCCGCGTGAAACACCTTCAGCTTGTCCCAATCCATATCCGTAAATCCGTCGCGTGTTCGAGGCATGATCGTTATTCCGCTGCCGCGCGCTCGCTGGCGCGCAGGGCCAAGAAACGTTCGGCCTCGAGGGCTGCCATGCAGCCGAGGCCGGCGGCCGTGACGGCCTGGCGATAGGTTTCGTCAGCGACGTCGCCGGCGGCGAACAGGCCAGGCACGGAGGTCGCGGTCGAGTTCGGGGCCACCTCGACGTAGCCCGACGGTTTCAATTTGATCTGGTCTTTCACGAGCTCGGTTGCCGGTGCGTGGCCGATGGCGATGAAGACGCCGTCGGTCTTCACGTCCGAAAGCGCACCGGTCTTGACGTTCTTCAGGCGCACATGGGTGACCTTGTTCGGGTTCTCGGTGCCGCAGATTTCGTCGACGGCGGAGTTCCAGATCACCTTGATCTTGGGGTGCTTGAACAGGCGTTCCTGCAGGATGCGCTCGGCGCGGAAGTGATCGCGGCGATGCACGATGGTGACCTGCGAGGCATGGTTGGTCAGGTAAAGCGCCTCCTCGACCGCGGTATTGCCACCGCCGACCACCACGACCTCCTTGTTGCGGTAGAAGAAGCCGTCGCAGGTGGCGCAGGCCGACACGCCGCCACCCTGGAATTTCACCTCGGATGGCAGCCCGAGCCAGCGCGCTTGCGCGCCGGTCGCAAGGATCACGGTTTCGGCGAGATAGACGTCGCCGGAGTCGCAGGTGAGGCGGAACGGCCGCTGGCCGGTCTCCAGCTTGGTCACCAGGTCGGTGACGATCCTGGTGCCGACATGGACGGCCTGCTTCTCCATCTGTTCCATCAGCCAGGGGCCCTGGATCACATCGGCGAAGCCGGGATAGTTCTCGACATCCGTGGTGATGGTGAGCTGGCCGCCGGCCTGCATGCCCTGGATCAGGATCGGCTCGAGCATCGCGCGCGCGGCGTAGATCGCCGCGGTGTAGCCGGCGGGGCCGGAGCCAATGATGACGACCTTTGCATGAACAGGAGCGGACATATTTGCGGACGCCTTTCACGGGGGATTTGCAGCGCGGGCGCGGAACGTGCCGGGAGGCCTCGCGGAGGCGCTGAAATATCAGAGCTAATCTAAGCCTTCTGATGAGCTATGCAAGAATTGCATTCCCAATCGGCGGATTTTTCCAACAAGGAACAAAAGTCAGGTGGGGTGAACGCGCAATAAAATTGCGCAAACCTGCGTGACTGGCTATGAGGATTGCATCAGATCCACCCGATACCGCCATAAAGGCCAGGAGTTCCAATCACGTGTCGCGGAACCTAGACGAGATCGACCTCAAAATTCTCGCCGAGATCCAGGCCGACGGCCGAATCACCAATGTCGAGCTCGCCAAACGGGTCGGTATTTCGCCCCCGCCCTGCCTGCGCCGGGTCCGGGCACTGGAGGAGGAGGGCTACATCCATGGCTACCGCGGGCTGCTGGATGCGCGAAAGCTCGGCTTCGACGTCACGGTGTTCGCAGCCGTGCACCTCTCCAGCCAGGCGGAAGCCGATTTGCGTGCCTTCGAGGAATTCGTCCGCGCCGAGCCTTTGGTGCGGGAGTGCTGGATGCTGTCGGGCGAGGTCGATTTCATCCTGAAATGCGTCGCCCCTGACATGGCGACCTTCCAGGATTTCGTCACCCACCTGACCGCCGCGCCCCATGTCCGCAACGTGCGCACGTCACTGGTGCTGCACAACTCGAAGTACGAGGCGGCTGTGCCGCTCGACGTGAAGGGCCGGCGGTAGAAGCGGGCAGTCAGCGCCGCATCGCGTCCACGCTGAGCGGGCCCCCGCCGGCGGCGGCGAGGAAGAGGCAGGCAAAGCACAGGATGATCGCCAGCGCACCGTCGTTGACGACGGGAAAGAAGCTGTGCGGCAGGTGCTCGATGAAATAGGCGAAGGCCATCTCGCCCGAAAGGATGAAGGCGGCCAGCCGCGTGAAGAGCCCGATCATCAGGAGGCCGCCGAGCACGAATTCGAACATCCCGGCAACCCCCCAGAGCGACAGCGGCGTGACGTCGGAAAACATCTCGACCGGCGGAAACTTGAACAGCTTGGCCACGCCGTAGTGAAAGAACAGCAGCCCGGTGATGAAGCGGAAGAGGCTGAGCAGATAAGGCTGGCTCCGAGCGGCGATGCGATCGATGTTCATCGTGTCCTCCCTTGCTCGGACGGCAGCCTAAAGCATGATGGAGGGCAGTGCGGTTCACAATCGCGGGCTGGACACCTCGCGAAACAGAAAAGCCGCGCAGATGGCGCGGCTTTTCAGGCAGATCCTGCGGAGTGGATTACCGCCACTCGACCTTGGTGATCTCATATGCCTTGGCGCCGCCGGGGGCGTTGACCTCGACGGTCGAGCCCTTCTTCTTGCCGATCAGCGCGCGCGCAAGCGGCGAGGTGATGGAGATGCGGCCCTTCTTGGCGTCGGCCTCGACCTCGCCGACGATCTGCCACACCGCCTTCTTCTCGGTGTCCTCGTCGACCAGCGTCACGGTGGCGCCGAACTTGATGGTGTCGCCGGAGAGCTTGGAAATATCGATGATGTCGGCGCGCGCGAGCTTGTCTTCGAGCTCGGCGATGCGGCCCTCATTATGGGACTGCTCTTCCTTGGCGGCATGGTATTCGGCGTTCTCGGACAGGTCGCCGTGCGAGCGCGCCTCGGCGATATGCTCGATGATGCGCGGACGGTCCTCGGACTGGCGCTTCTTCAATTCTTCCCCGAGTGCGGCAAAGCCGCTCGCAGTCATCGGAACCTTTTCCATCTCTTCTCTCGTCCTTCGGTCGCGCGCCCGCCAACAACAGAGGGCGCGCCAACCTTGATTCGTCAGTATGTCCGGGGGCTGAACACGCCGCCGCCGGAGCGTTATGTGGGTCTGGCGCCGGAACAGAACAACCACATGGCCGGGACAGTTCCTCCGGCCATTGTGGCTTCATTGCCAATCACTTAGCTGCAGCGAAGCTGCCGCCCGCGATCAGGTTTCCGAAAAGTAGCTCTGCAGGGTACGAACCTCAAGGTCTCCGCCAAGATAGGCGCGGATGCCCTGCGCGGCCGCCACGGCCCCGGAAAGAGTGGTGTAATACGGCACTTTATGCAAGAGGGCCGCGCGCCGCAGCGATCGGCTGTCGGCAAGCGCCTGCGGGCCTTCGGTGGTGTTGAAGACCAGCTGGACGTCGCCATTGGTGATGGCGTCGACGATATGCGGCCGGCCCTCCAGCACCTTGTTCACCTTCTCGGTCGGGATGCCTTCATCGGTCAGGAAGCGCGCCGTGCCGGAGGTCGCCAGCACCTTGAAGCCGAGCGAATGCAATTCGCGGACGGCCTCCGCGATGCGCGTCTTGTCGCTCTCGCGCACCGAGACGAACACCGTGCCCTTGCGCGGCACCCGCGTGCCGCCGCCGAGCTGGCTCTTGGCGAAGGCGACCGCGAAGGAGCGGTCGATGCCCATGACCTCGCCGGTCGAACGCATCTCCGGACCAAGCACCGTGTCGACGCCGGGGAAGCGGGCGAACGGAAACACCGATTCCTTCACGCCGACATGCTTGAAGTCGGCCTTCTTCAGCTTGAAGTCGGCGAGCTTCTCGCCGGCCATGATGCGCGCGGCGATCTTGGCGACCGGCGTGCCGATCACCTTGGCGACGAACGGCACCGTGCGCGAGGCGCGCGGATTGACCTCGAGCACGTAGATCTCGCCGTCCTTGATCGCGTATTGCACGTTCATCAGGCCGACGACGTCGAGGCCGAGCGCGAGCTCGCGGGTCTGCCGCTCCAGCTCCTCGATCATCTTGGCGTCGAGCGAGTGCGGCGGCAGCGAGCAGGCGGAGTCGCCGGAATGGATGCCGGCTTCCTCGATGTGCTCCATGATGCCGACGATGAACGTGTCCTTGCCGTCACAGAGGCAGTCGACGTCGATCTCGGTCGCGTCGGACAGATAGCGGTCGAACAGCAGCGGGTTCTTGCCGAGCACGGTGTTGATCTGCCCGGTCTTGTCGTTCGGGTAGCGCGCCTTGACGTCGGCCGGCACCAGCTCCGGCAGCGTGCCGAGCAGGTAGTCGCTGAGCTGGTTCTCCTCGCGGATGATCTGCATCGCGCGGCCGCCGAGTACATAGGACGGACGCACCACCAGCGGCAGGCCGAGATCGGTCGCAACCAGGCGCGCCTGCTCGACCGAATAGGCGATGCCGTTCTTCGGCTGCTTCAGCCGCAGCTTGTCGAGCACGCGCTTGAAGCGGTCGCGGTCTTCCGCAAGGTCGATGGCGTCGGGCGAGGTGCCGAGGATCGGCACTTCAGCGGCTTCCAGCGCCCGCGCAAGCTTGAGCGGAGTCTGGCCGCCAAACTGCACGATGACGCCATGCAGCGTGCCGTTGCTGCGCTCCTTGGCGATGATCTCCAGCACGTCCTCGGCGGTGAGCGGCTCGAAATAGAGCCGGTCCGCGGTGTCGTAGTCGGTCGACACCGTTTCGGGGTTGCAGTTGACCATGATGGATTCGTAGCCGGCGTCATGCAGCGCGAAGCAGGCGTGACAGCAGCAATAGTCGAACTCGATGCCCTGGCCGATACGGTTCGGGCCACCGCCGAGGATGATGACCTTCTTCTTGTCCGACGGCGTGCTCTCGTCGGCGGTGCTGCCTGCAAACGGCGATTCGTAGGTCGAGTACATGTAGGCAGTGGGCGAGGCGAATTCGGCCGCGCACGTGTCGATGCGCTTGTAGACCGGACGGACGCCGAGCGCGTGACGCTTCGCGGTGAGCTCGGCCTCCGTCGTCTCGGCGAGCACCGCAAGGCGCGCGTCCGAAAAACCCATGGCCTTGAGCGTACGCATGCCGAAGGCATTGCCGGGCAGGCCGTGCTTCCTGACCTTCTCCTCCATGTCGACGATGCCGCGCATCTCGCCGAGGAACCACGGATCGATCTTGCAGGAGTTGAAGATGTCCTCGTTCGACCAGCCGAGCCGCATGGCCTGCGCAACCTGCAGAATGCGGTTCGGCGTCGGTGTGCCGAGCGCGGCGCGGATCGCATTCTTGTCGTCGTCGCGACCAAGGCCTTCGATCTCGATCTCGTCGAGGCCGGTCAATCCCGTCTCGAGCCCGCGCAGCGCCTTCTGCAGGCTCTCCTGGAAGGTGCGGCCGATCGCCATGACCTCGCCGACCGACTTCATCGACGTCGTCAGCGTGGTCGATGCGCCCGGGAATTTCTCGAAGGCGAAACGCGGGATCTTGGTCACCACGTAGTCGATCGTCGGCTCGAACGAGGCCGGCGTCGCACCGCCGGTGATGTCGTTGGCGATTTCGTCGAGCGTGTAGCCGATCGCGAGTTTTGCCGCGACCTTTGCGATCGGGAAGCCGGTGGCCTTCGAGGCCAGTGCCGACGAACGCGACACCCGCGGATTCATCTCGATCACGACCATGCGGCCGTCTTCGGGATTGACGCCGAACTGCACGTTGGAGCCGCCGGTCTCGACGCCGATCTCGCGCAGCACCGCCAGCGAGGCGTCGCGCATGATCTGGTATTCCTTGTCCGTCAGCGTCAGCGCCGGCGCGACCGTGATGGAGTCGCCGGTGTGCACGCCCATCGGATCGAAATTCTCGATCGAGCAGACGATGATGCAATTGTCCTTCTTGTCGCGCACCACCTCCATCTCGAACTCTTTCCAGCCGAGGACGGATTCCTCGATCAGGACTTCGTTGGTGGGGGAGGCGTCAAGGCCGCGCTCGATGATGTCGAGGAACTCTTCCTTGTTGTAGGCGATGCCGCCGCCGGTGCCGCCCATGGTGAAGGAGGGGCGGATGATCGCAGGCAGGCCGATCTCGGACAGCGCCATCATGGCCTGGCCGAAAGCGTATTCCTGGTAGCGCTTGCGGCGGTCGCTCTCACCGAGGGTCCATTGCCGATCGAGCTCCTCGAGTGCTGCGCCCGACAGCTTCTCGCGTTCGGCGTGGTATTTATCGCGGAACGACTTCTTCAGCTCGGATGCATTGGCGAGCCGCGACTTCGGCGTCTCGAGCCCGATCTTGGTCATCGCCTCGCGGAACAGCTGGCGATCCTCGGCCTTGTCAATGGCATCGGCCGTGGCGCCGATCATCTCGACGTTGAACTTGTCCAGCGTGCCCTGCCGGCGCAGCGACAGTGCACAGTTCAGCGCGGTCTGTCCGCCCATGGTCGGCAGCAGCGCGAAGCCGCCGGGAACGACGTGACGTTCCTTCTCGATGATTTTTGCGACGATCTCGGGCGTGATCGGCTCGATATAGGTCGCATCCGCCAATTCCGGATCGGTCATGATCGTGGCCGGATTGGAATTGACGAGGACGATGCGGTAGCCCTCTTCCTTCAGCGTCTTCACCGCTTGCGTGCCCGAATAGTCGAACTCGCAGGCCTGGCCGATCACGATGGGACCGGCGCCGATGATCAGGATGGTGGTGATGTCTGTACGTTTGGGCATCAACTCTCGCCGAAGTGGAATTTGGGCACAAAAAAAGGGCGCGCTTGCTGCGCGTCCCCTGTGGCCGAGAGCGCGTTGGTCTCCCTCGCGCGCGGGTGGGTCTTAGACCAGTTTTCGGGGCGGCGAAACCCCGAAAAACGCCCATCAACCGGCAATTTTGACGGGTTTCGGCCGCGCCTGCCAGCCGCGGGCGAGATGCACCAGAAGCGAGGCCGCAACGCTCGTTCCACCGATCCAGCCGAGGTCGTTTGGCGAGAGGGTGGCCAGCACCGCCCCGCCCAGGGCGCCACCGATGGCGAAGCCGAGATACATGGCGGAGGCGTTGAGCGAGAGCGCGATCATCGAGGCCTGCGGCTCGATCCGGATAATGCTGGCGATCTGGGCCGGATAGAACGCCCAGCCCGAAAGGCCCCAGAGGAAGATCGCCCCAAGCACCGCGTAATGCGCCTGTCCGGGCAGGAGCTTCAGGACCAGCGAATGCAGGATCAGCGCGCTCGCCATGCCGGCGAGCCCGAGCGCCGCGGTGGCCATCGTGCCGAGTCGGTCGGCCAGGACGCCGCCAAGCATGTTGCCGATCGCGGCTGCGCCGCCGAACACCAGCAGGGCAAGGCTGATCTGCGAAGCGTCGAAGCCGAGGCCGCGCAGCGGGACCGCGAAATAGGTGAACACGGTGAAGCCGCCCAGCGCCCATAAAATCGTGATCAGAAGCGCGATCACGACATTGCTGTGACGCGCGACCGCAAGCCTTTCGCTGAGCGAGGCCGTGTTGCGCGGCAGCCCGCGAGGCAGGCCGAGCAGAAGGCCGGCGAGTGCAACGGCGCCGATCATTGCGACCATGGCGAAAGTCGCGCGCCAGCCGAACCAGCTGCCGACGAGATTGCCGAGGGGCACGCCGATGACGGTCGCGACGGTGAGGCCCGAGGTGACGAGCGCCACCGCGCGGCCGCGCCGTTCCGGCGAGGCGACCGCCACGGACACCGCCAGCGCCGTCGGCATACACAGCCCGGAACCCAGCGCCATCAGCATGCGCGAGGCCAGCAGTACGGCGTAATTGGAGGCGACCATTGCGGCGAGGTTTCCGGCGATGAAGGTCAAGAGCGCGAGCGCCAGCACGGTGCGGCGGTCGATATTGTTCAGCGTCACCGCCAGGATCGGCGAGCCCACGGCGTAGGTGAGGGCGTAGGCGGTGACCAATTGGCCGGCGGCCGAGACCGAAATCGAGAGGTCGCTGGCGATCGACGGCAAAAGCCCAGCAATCACAAAGCCTTCGGTGCCAATCGCAAAGGCCCCCAGGGCCAGCCAGAATACGCTCATTGCTAGTAGTCCCTATGTTCAATGTTTATTGAACTATCGAAGATGGCGATTCAGGAGTCAATTGGTTCAAGAACTATTGAACATTGTGATCGCATCGCTATGATTCAGGGATCATGAGCCGCACGCCTCCCCATCCCACGCGCGAACAGATCGAGCTGCCCCTGATTCTGGATTGTCTGAGCGATCCGATCCGGTTGGCGATCGTGTATCAGCTCGCCCAGCAGGAACGTGTCAGCAGCGAGCTTTGCTGCGGCGACTTCAACGGCCTCTCCGGCAAGTCGAACCTCACCTATCACTTCGCAAAGCTGCGCGATTGCGGGCTGATGCAGACGCGAATCGCGGGCACCAACCGCTTCATGCGGCTCCGTCGCGAGGATCTCGAGGCACGCTTTCCCGGCCTGCTTGACGCCGTGCTCAAGTCAGCGGCGAAGGATGCGGACAGGCTTCAGCTGAGTGCGACGTGCGAAGTCGTGAAGGTGGATTGAAGTCTTTGGGCGGACAGTCCGTCTTCGCCGTCGCTTCGCTCCGGCTACGCCGGACACGCTTCGCCCCTGCGGGCCTTGCGTGGCTGCGCCACGCGTAGCCCCGCAGGGGCGAAGCGTGGAGACCCGGCCTGGATTTGAACCAGGATGAAGAGCAATGCACTGCTCTCGCGTAGACGCTTCCGCCACCGGGCCGCGGCGATCATGTCCGATCGAGCTGCGACAAGCCACCTCAGCCAAGTGTTATGCTTAACGCACCAAAGGCGGCCGCGCGATGAAAGTCATGCGCCAGCGATTGTGGCCGATATTGGTGTTGGCGCGCTGACCTGCGAAGCCCGCTGCCTTCAGCTTGGCCGCGATCTCGTCCTCGCTGTAGCGCTTGAGCCCGATGCGCGTGCGCAGATGACGGTAATCTGACAGCGCGGTGCTGACGAGCCCGATCAGTGCGTCCTTCAGGAAGCCGTGGCGCAGGCCGAAGGAGAGCAGCGCCGTGACGTCGCGGCCCATGCCGACATGGGGCTGCAGGATATCGCCGAGCACCAGCTTGCCGGACGGCTTCAGGATGCGCCTGACATTGATGAGTGCGGCATCGAACTCCTCCGCCGTCATGTATTGCGCGACCGAGTTCATCACGACGAGATCGATCGACTGATCCTGCATCTTGCGGACGTCGTCGAGTGACCGAACACGGATTTTTGTATTCGGCGCAAACCGCGCGATCAGCCGGCCGCGCACGCCGGGCGCGGGTTCGGCCAGGATCAGCTGGCCGCAGGCCGCCGCCACCTGGCTCGCCGACAGCGCCTCGCCGCAGGCATAATCCAGCACGGTCGCGTCGGGCGAGGTGATGTAGCCGATGATGTCCCGCGCGATGATCTGGAAGTGCAAATCGCGATGCAGCTTGCTGACATAGATCGTATGCGTCGAGTCGTAATAATCGATCCAATCGTCCATGGTATCCCGCCCGGCGGTTCCTATCTAGGAACCGCGCTGCCCGCCTTGCGTTAGGGGTGCGACGGCGCGCCGTCAATGTCCGCGTCCTAACAGGAAGGTTTCCCGTGAGCAAAGCCCCCAGCAAGGTCTCGCCCGACCTCGACACCCCCACCGATCTGCAGCCCCAGGCGGTCAACAAGGTCTCGGAGGCGCTCAACGTGCTTCTGGCCGATGCGTTCGCGCTGTACCTGAAGACCAAGAATTTCCACTGGCATATCAGCGGCCGGCATTTCCGCGATTATCACCTGCTGCTCGACGAGCAGTCGGACCAGATTTTTGCCACCACCGACCAGCTCGCCGAGCGCGTCCGCAAGATCGGCGGCACCACGGTGAAGTCGATCGGCCAGATCGCAAAGCTCCAGACCATCAAGGACAACAACGAGGACTACGTCCCGCCGCGCGAAATGCTGCGCGAGCTGATGCAGGACAACAAGCATGTCGCGGCCGCAATGCGCAAAGCGCACGAGGTCTGCGACGACGCCGGCGACGTCGCCAGCGCCAGCATCCTCGAAAACTTCATCGACGAGACCGAGCGCCGGACCTGGTTCCTGTTCGAAGCCACCCGCCAGGAAGGCGGCAACGAGGCTTAAGCCGAACCTCCGCAGGGTGGGCAAAGCGAAGCGTGCCCACGTCTCGTATCAATCATTGAGAGATCGTGGGCACGGCGCAAATGCGCCTTTGCCCACCCTGCGGCACCGTCGCCGGTAACTACCGCCACAGCCGCATCAACGCGCCGTGCTTGCCCGTGACCGGATCGGCTGGCGGCCGTGCGACGTTCGGAATCGTCTTCAACGCCTTGGCGTGGTTCTCCGGCGTGGCCCGCGTGACCTCCATCCGCGAGCCCGGCGGATAGGCGCCGATCACGCAGAAATCGTCGCTCGCATTGATGCGCTGATGTCCCGTGCCGGCCGGCAGGATCGCGATATCGCCGGCCTTGATGTCCAGCTCCTGGCCGTGATCGCCGCCGAAACGAACGCGGGCATGGCCGCGCGCGACGCCGAGCACCTCATGCACCGTCGCGTGGTAGTGCAGGTAATCGTAGACGCCGTTGCGCCAGGTGCCGCCCCAATTGTTGGTTTCGAACAGGTTTTCGATGGTCTCCTCAGGGCGCTTCGGATCGAGCGTCACCGCGCCCTGGTAAACCAGGAAGGGGAGGATGTTGTTCGGCACCAGCCCGTCATCCCTGAAGACGATGGCGAGCGGCTCGGCATAGTCGCGGACGACGGACATGGCAGGGCTCCTGCGTGAGCGTAGCAGGTTCAACGAGAGAAATTCGGTGGTGTTCCCGGTTCTCGGAACAGCAAAAAGGCCCGGGACGAACCCGGGCCTGATGTCACGAAGCAATGTCGAGCGCGCCTTACGCGCTCTTCTTCTGCCGCATCAGATCGGCAAAGCGCTGGAACAGATAGTGCGAGTCGCGCGGACCCGGCGACGCCTCGGGATGGTACTGCACCGAGAACACCGGCCTGCCGTCGAGCTGGATGCCGCAATTGGAGCCGTCGAACAGCGAGATGTGGGTCTGCGTCGCGCCCTTCGGCAGCGTGTTCTCGTCCACCGCAAAACCGTGGTTCATCGAGGTGATCTCGACCTTGCCGGTGGTCTCGTCCTTCACGGGATGATTGGCCCCGTGATGGCCCTGATGCATCTTCTTGGTCTTCGCGCCGACGGCGAGGCCGAGCATCTGGTGACCGAGACAAATTCCGAAGGTCGGCGTCCCCGACTTGATCACGTCCTGGATCACGGGCACCGCGTATTTCCCGGTCGCGGCCGGATCTCCCGGGCCGTTCGACAGAAACACGCCGTCCGGCTTCATCGCCAGAATGTCTTCGGACGAGGTCGTTGCCGGCACCACCGTCACCTTGCAGCCGACGCCGGCGAGCAGGCGCAGGATGTTGCGCTTGATGCCGTAGTCGATGGCGACGACGTTGAATTCAGGGTTGTCCTGCCGGCCAAAACCCTTGTCCCACAGCCACGGCGTCTCGTCCCAGGTGAAACGCTGGCCCGAGGTGACCATCGGCACGAGGTCCATGCCCTCGAGGCCGGGCCATTCGCGCGCTTCTTCCTTCAGCCCATGCAGATCGAACTCGCCGTCCTTGGCGTGTGCGATCACGGCGTTGGGCATGCCCTTCGAACGGATCAGCGCGGTCAGCGCGCGGGTGTCGATGCCGGAGAGGCCGATGATGCCACGCGCCTTCAGCCACTGGTCGAGGTGCTTGGTGGCGCGGTAATTCGAGGGATCGGTGATCGCGGTGCGCAGGATCACGCCACGCGCGCCGGGCGTCGCGGCCATGTTCACCGTCTCGATGTCTTCGTCGTTGGTGCCGACGTTGCCGATATGCGGGAAGGTGAAGGTGATGAGCTGCCCGGCATAGGAGGGATCGGTGAGGATCTCTTCATAGCCGGTCATCGCGGTGTTGAAGCAGACTTCACCGACGGCCTGGCCTTCGGCGCCGAGACCAAAGCCTTCGAGCACCGTGCCATCGGCGAGCACGAGGAGCGCGGTCGGTTTATGGTCCGGCCAAGCGTTATCGTTTTCATGTTGTGTCATGAGCCCGCTTCATAAGCCCCCGAAGCGCGCCCGTCAAAGCGGGAAACGGCGGATTCACATGCGTTTTTGCATATTTGACAGGTCTCCTCAGGCACTTAAGCTTGGCGGAATAATTTCCGGCAAATTCCTGGGCTTGCGAGGCAATAATGGACCAGACCACCCCGCTTCTACTGGTTCCGGGGCTGGCTTCCTCGGCCCGCATCTATGCGCCCGTGATCCCCGCGCTCTGGCGCTTTGGCCCCGTGATGGTTGCCAACCATATCCGCGACGACAGCATGGCTGCGATCGCCGCTCGCGTGCTGAGCGAGGCCCCGCCGCGCTTCGCGCTCGCGGGCCATTCGATGGGCGGTTACATCGCGCTGGAGATCATGCGCCAGGCCCCCGAGCGGGTGGCGAAGCTCGCCCTGATCAACACCCAGGCGCGGCCTGATACGCCGGAGGCGACCGCGCGCCGTCTTGGCCTGATGGAGCGCGCCAAGCGCGGCGAGTTGCGCGCCGCGCGCGAGGAGATGTTTCCGGAATTGGTGCATCCTTCGCGCCGTGACGATCTCAGCCTACGTCAACTCGTGCATGAGCAGGGCGACGACGTCGGCGTCGAAGGCTATCTGCGGCAACAGAGCGCGATCATCGCGCGGGTGGATTCATGCCCCACATTGGCGGCGATCAAATGCCCGACGCTGGTGCTGACGGGCGATCAGGACAACACCATTCCCAACGCCTTCTCGAAGGAGATGGCGGAGGGCATTGTCGGCGCGAAGCTCGTCGTTCTGGCCAATTGCGGACATCTGCCGCAGCCGGAGCAGCCCGAGGCGACCACGCGGGCGCTGGCCGAATGGCTGGGAACTCCGGTTGTGTCAGGGGCGCGAACGGCCTAGATCAGGCGTCGGATACTCGAAGGGATCACCATCATGCTGCGCGACGACATCAACAATGCGGTCAAGGAGGCCATGAAGGCCAAGGACGAGCGCAAGCTGTCCACGCTGCGCATGGTCAATTCGACCATCAAGAATGCCGATATCGAAGCGCGCGGCAACGGCAAGCCGCCGCTGTCGGACGCCGATCTGCTCGGCGTCTTCCAGAAGATGATCAAGCAGCGCCAGGAGTCGGTCGAGCTCTACGACAAGGGCGGCCGTGCCGAGCTCGCAGCCCAGGAGCGCGAAGAGATCGCGGTCATCTCGGCGTACTTGCCGAAGCAGATGTCGGACGACGAGGTGAAGAAGGCGATCGCGGACGCCATCAGCGAAACCGGTGCCGCCGGCATGAAGGACATGGGCAAGGTGATCGCCGCGTTGCGGGCAAAGTACGCCGGCCAGATGGACTTTGGCAAGGCATCTGGTCTCGTGAAGTCGGCACTGTCGGGCTAGCCTCTTACCCTCCCCTGGAGGGGTCCGAGACGAGCGGAACTCGCTCGTGGGTCGAATGCGCGAAGCGCGAGCGGGGTGGGGTGATCTCTCCACTCGGGTACCGCTCGTGTGGAAAGATCACCCCACCTCGGTTCGCATTGCGCTTCGCTCCATGCGAACCGATCCTCCCCCTCCAGGGGAGGATGGGCACCTTTGTTGTTGTGGCGATCCGGTCTACTCTCTCCCGACAGAAACAATCGGGAGGCAACCGATGACCGGCGCCATCAAACCGTTTCGCATCGCGATCAGCGACGACATTCTCGCCGACCTCAAATCACGTCTCGCCCGTACGCGCTGGCCGGAAGCGGAACTGGTTGATGATTGGAGCCAGGGCTCGCCGCTGAAATGGATCCGGGAGATCTGCGCCTATTGGGCGGATGGCTACGACTGGCGGGCGCGCGAAGCAAAACTCAATCGCTTCGACCAGTTCACCACCGAGATCGACGGGCTAGACATCCACTTCCTGCATGTCCGCTCGAAAGAGCCGGCCGCGCTGCCGCTGATCATCACCCATGGCTGGCCCGGCTCGATCGTCGAATTCCAGAAGGTGATCGCGCCGCTCACCGATCCCGCCGCGCATGGCGGCAATCCCGCGGACGCCTTCCATGTGATCTGCCCCTCGCTGCCGGGCTTCGGCTTCTCGGCCAAACCCAAAACCACCGGCTGGGGCGTCGACCGCATCGCGGCGACCTGGGCGAAGCTGATGGACCGGTTGGGTTACGCGCGTTACGGCGCGCAAGGCGGCGACTGGGGCTCGGCGGTGACGACCTCGCTCGGTGGGCAGGACCCGGAGCATTGCGCCGGCATCCACATCACGCTCGCGTTCAACGCCGCGCCGAAGGTTGAGGGGGAGCCGACGGTGGAAGAGAAGCGCGCGCTTGCGGGGCTCAAGCATTACGTCGATCTCGACTCCGGCTACTCCAAGCAGCAATCGACGCGGCCGCAGACGCTGGGCTACGGCTTGACGGATTCGCCGAGTGGGCAGGCGGCCTGGATCCTGGAGAAATTCTGGGCCTGGACCGATTGCGACGGCCACCCCGAAAACATCTTTGACAAGGACGAGCTGCTCGACAACGTCATGCTCTACTGGACGACGGAGACGGCGACCTCCTCGGCGCGGCTCTATTGGGAGAGCTTCGGCAAGCGCCGGACGACGCCGGCCGTGAAGGTGCCGACCGGTGTTGCGGTGTTCCCCAAGGAGATCATCACGCCGGTGCGGCGCTGGATGGAGCCGAATTTTTCCAACATCACCCACTGGAGCGAGATGGAGAAGGGCGGGCATTTCGCCGCATTCGAGCAGCCGGAGCTGTTCGTGCGCGATGTCCGCAAGTTCTTCGCGACCGTGCGGTAGGATCAAGCCCATGCTCACGGAAGCCGCAACCTACGACGAACTCATCCGCAACTTCCGCTGGGACATCCCGGCGCGCTTCAACATGGCGGAGGCGTGCTGCGATCGTCATGCCGACGGCACCGGTCGTCTCGCGCTGGTCTATGTCGATGAGAGCGGCGCCACCACACGCACCTCCTTCGATGAGATCGCGGAGATGTCGCGCCGTTTCGCCAATGTGCTGACGGCGGACGGGCTCACGCGCGGCGACCGCGTTGCGGTGTTCCTGTCGCAATCGCTGGAGCTGCCGATCGTGCATATGGCGGCGTTCCGCGCCGGCCTGATCTCGATTCCGCTCTTCGCGCTGTTCGGTGAGGACGCGCTGGAATTCCGCCTGGCGAATTCGCAAGCGAAGGCGATCATCACGGATGAGGCGGGCTGGGAGAAGCTCACGAAGATCCGCGATCGGCTGCCTTATCTGCAGGACATCTATGTCACGAGCGGTGCCGTCCACGCCGGCGCCAAGCCATTCTGGTCGGCGATCGAAACCGCGTCCGAGGACTTCGCGACCGTCGACACCTCCCCCGACGATCCCGCACTGATCATCTACACCTCGGGCACGACAGGCAATCCGAAGGGCGCGTTGCATGCGCATCGCGTCGTGCTCGGCCATCTCCCCAATGTCGAGATGTGCCACAACTTCCTGCCGCGGCCCGGCGACCTCATGTGGACGCCGGCGGACTGGGCCTGGATCGGCGGTCTCGTCAACGGCCTGTTCGCGTTCTGGTATCACGGCATCCCGCTGGTCGGCCATCGGGCGCGAAAATTCGAGCCGCAGGCGGCGATGCAGATGATGGCCGATCTCGGCGTGCGCAACGTCTTCCTGCCGCCGACCGCGCTGAAGCTGATGCGGCAGGCCGGCGTGAAACATGCGGGCGTCAAGCTGCGCAGCATTTTTACCGGCGGCGAATCGCTCGGCGGTGAGTTGCTCGGCTGGGTGCGCGAGACCTTTGGCATCGACGCCCATGAAGTGTTCGGCCAGACCGAGTGCAATCTGGTGATCGGCAGCAATGCGAACCTGTTTCCGATCCGCCCGGGCTCGATGGGCAAGGCGACGCCGGGTTTTGATGTCCGTATCGTCAATGACAAGGGCGAGGAGCAGCCACACGGGCAGCGCGGCATCATCGGCGTGCGCCAGCCATGCCCCGTGACCATGCTCGAATACTGGCGCAATCCCGAGGCGACGGCGAAGAAATATGCCGGCGAGTTTCTGCTCACCGGCGATCTCGGCGTGCAGGACGAAGACGGTTATTTCTGGTATGTCAGCCGCGAGGACGACGTCATCACCACCGCCGGCTACCGCGTCGGCCCGTCCGAAATCGAGCACACGCTGATGAAGCATCCGTCGGTGGCGATGGCTGCCGTGGTCGGCATTCCCGATCCGATCCGGACGGAATCGATCAAGGCCTGGATCGTGCTGCGCCCGGGTTTTGCGGCGGGCGATACGCTCGCGCGCGAGATCCAGGAATTCGTGAAAGTGCAGCTTGCGGCGCATGAATATCCGCGCTTCGTCGAATTCGCCGAGACCTTGCCGATGACGGCGACCGGCAAGGTGCTGCGGCGTGAGCTGCGGGCGAGGGGGTAGCTTCCAGGAATGCCAAAGACGTCTCAAGCCGCGGGGCTGCACCGCGCCTCCCTTACCAAGCTGCACGATCTCGATGCGGCGCTGGAGCTGATGTATTACGGCTGGCGCGGGATGACGCTCGAGGCCGACGACTATCTCGCCAAGCAGGGCCTGTCGCGCTCGCACCATCGCATCCTCTACGTGGTGGCGCGTCAACCCGACATCGCCATCGGATCGCTGATCGAAATCCTCGGCATTTCCAAGCAGGCCCTGAACCGGCCGCTCAATCTGTTGCTGGAGCGCAAGCTTGTGACATCGCAGCGGTCGCCCGAGCAGCATCGCTCGAAGCTCTTGCGGCTGACCGAAGCCGGGAAACGCATTGAGCAAACCGCGTCCGGCCACGAACGCAAGGTGATGCGCGAGGCGTTCGATCGGGTCGGGACGCGAGGCGCGGCGGCATGGATGGCGGTCATGGAGACGATCGCCGACAACAACTGACAGGCCGTCAAGTCAATATAGTTGACATGAGCCGCGAGCTTTGCCACTTTCCCGGCAACGAACCGGGGGAGGGCCGCGTCATGGGCGCACAGACAATGGATCGTGCCGCCGCCGAAGGCTTTGTCGCGGCGTGGTGCGCAAACTGGTGCAAGGTCGATATCGACGCCGTCGTCGCGCATTTCGCCGACGATGCGGAGATGCGCAGTCCTCTGGCGCTGTCGCTGACCGGTTCGCCAATTGTCACGGGTGCCGAGAGTATCCGCGCCTATTGGCGTGAGGCCTATGGTCACATCCAAAGCGCGGACCTGAAGATCTTGAGCTGGAGCTGGGACGAGGGGATCAAGCGCCTGACGGTGTGGTGGCAGCTCGGCGATGTCAGAGCCAGCGAGTTCATGGATTTCGACGATGCGGGTCGCGTGATGCGCAGCGAAGCCTTCTACGGAAAATGATCATGCACCTCTCGGATTTTGTCCTGCTCCTCAATGCGCTCTGGTTCGGTGGCGCCTTCATCCAGTTCAGCATCGCGCAAGCCAACACGCTGAAGATCCTCCTGCCGCGCGAGGAGCGCAGCAATCCCATCGCGCCGACCTTGGCGGCCAGCGTGGCGTTTCTCGGCGGGATCAATCTGCCGATCGGCCTACTCTCGCTCTATCTGCTGGCCGCGCGCCCACTCTTCTTCCAGCCGGTCGAGGCGCAGCTGGCGCTGTTCCTGTTCTTTGCGGCCTGCCACTTCAGCCAATTCGCCTATAACCTTCCGGTGCTGATGCGCGGCGGCCGCGTCGGCGTGGCTTACTGGCCCGTGCTGAAAGGCCCGATGCTCAGGATCTTCGTCATCGATGCGGCGCTGTTCGCGGCCAATCTCGGCGTGGCGGTGCTGCTGGTGTCCCGCTAGCGCGTCGGCGCCGACAGGGCGGACCGCAGCATCGCGGCAAGATCCTGCCGCTTGAACGGCTTGGTCAGAATGCGGGCGTCGACCCCGTCGGGCGTCTTGACCGGATTTTGGCTATAGCCGGAGGTGAAGAGCACCTTGAGATCGGGCCTCAACGCGGTTGCCTGCCGCGCAAGCTCCGGTCCGAACATGCCACCAGGCATCACGACGTCGGTGAACAGCAGATGGATATCGCCGGGCTGGCGCAGCACGTCCAGCGCCGCCGGCCCGTTCGACGTCGCGATGACGCGATAGCCGAGCGTCCTCAGTTCGCTCTCGACATAGGCCCGCACCATGTCGTCGTCCTCGACCACGAGAACGGTCTCGCTTCCGTCGGGGGCGATGATCTGTTCTGCGGGAGCCGGGTCCTCGTTCGACACGGAGGCGATACGGGGGAAGAACAGCCTCACGACGCTGCCTTGCCCCGGCTCGGACTGCAACTGTACGAGTCCGCCGGACTGCTGCGCAAACCCGTAGACCATGCTCAGGCCGAGGCCGGTGCCCTTGCCGACCTCCTTGGTGGTGAAAAACGGCTCGAACGCGCGGCTGGCGACGTCGGCTTCCATACCGCTGCCGGTATCGGTCACGGCCACCATGACGTAGTCGCCGGGGCGCGGCTCGCCGTTGACGTCGAGGTCGGATGGGCCGAGCGAGTTGTTGCGTACCTCGACCGTCAATCTGCCGCCGTCGGGCATCGCATCGCGCGCGTTGAGCACGAGGTTGAGCAGGGCGGTTGCCAACTGGCCGGGATCGACACTGGTCAGCCATAGATCCGTTCCAAACGCGAAGCTGCACTCGATGTGCTCGCCGAGCGACCGGCGCAACAGCTGCTCCATGCCGACGACTTTCTCGGCAATGTCGATCTCTCTTGGCCGGAGCGGCTGCTTGCGCGCGAAGGCGAGCAGGCTGCGTGTCAGGTCGGAGCCGCGCTCGGCGGCGGTCGCGATATCGCCGGCGATCCGCTGCAATTCCTTGTTGCCCGCCAGCCGGTCGGCCAGATGCTCGGAGTTGCCGAGAATGACGGTGAGGAGATTGTTGAAATCGTGCGCCACGCCGCCGGTGAGCTGGCCCATGGCCTCCATTTTCTGGGACTGGCTGAGCTTGTGGCTGAGGTCAGCGATGGCCGCGCGTTGCTGCTCCAGCGACTCGGCGGTGCCGTTGAGCAGGGCCATCAATCCACCCAGCTCGCCGCTCGGATGCGGCGGCGGAATGCGCGCGCTGAGATCGCCAAGCCCGAGCCGCTTTGCCATTGCGGCGAGCCGTCCGACCTGGCGCCCGACGCCGACGGTCGCAAGGATCCAGATGCCGGCGAGCAGCAACAGCGAGGCCACCGCGAGGATCGCCATGTCTTCGTAGAGCCGGCGGTTCGCTGCCGCGACCAGTCCGTCCTTGGAGCGTCCGACCATGACATAGAGGCCGGCCTTGCGGATCGACGGCGAGCGCGCGACGGCCCAGACTTGCGTGCGGCCCTCGCGATCGGTCACCTCGCGGGACGCCTGGCCATCGGGTGTTACAGCGAAGCGGAACAAGTCGGAACCGGCGATTGAAGCGCCGACGGGCTCGCTCCAGTCACCTCCCCTCGGTGCGACCAGCACCGTGCCCTTGCTGTCGACGAACAGGATCTCCTTTTCGGCGAGCAAACGCTTGTCGTGAAATTCCGCGAATTTGTTCAGGTTGAACGAAGCGAGCAGCACGAATTTCAGCACGCCGGCATCGGATCGCACGGGGTAGGCGATCTGGAGCACCGATAGCCCGGTCAGGCGGCCGAACACCGGCTCGACCGCGACGACACCCTGCGAGACCTTCGCTTGCCTGAAATAGGCGCGATCGTTCAGATCGAGCGTACGGTTGGTCCGGAGCGAGTCGCAGAACAGACTGCCATCGGGATCGATGGTCAAAATGCCGGTGAACTGCGGGTACTCTTCGCGCACATCGGACAGGAACGCAGAGCATGCCGCCTTGTCGCGCGTGTCGAGGTCGCGGGCACGGGCGAGGCCGTAATGAAGCTGGGCGGTGCCCTGAATCTTCTCTTCCAGATCGCTTGCAATATCGTCGGCGGACGCGGCCAGATTGGCCAGGGCCGCGTTGATCTCGCTGGTGCGATTCTGCACGAAGCGCAAGCCAACGAGGCATGCCGGCACCAGCATGGCCGCGATGACGAGGATCAGTAACCGGGTACGCAGGCTCATCGGTGGGGGCGGGTCCGCTCTTCGCGCGTATTTGTTTGGAGGTACAATCTGCGGCACGATCGTCTGCGCAGTCCATAGCCATCGGCTGGAAAATCGTACCGATGGTCAAGATTTCGCTGCGCGTGCATTGCGGCGTCGCCACAATCATCCCGTTATCGGGCGTCAAGTTGCGTGTGTACGCAGCGGCGCTAATATCGCGGTTTGAGCGCGACGGAAGATTGCGCTTTTGCGGAGGGAGCTGATGTCCATCTCGGGCAAGGTCGATCCGGTGGTGCGTCCCGTCGCGGCGACCGACATCGCCGAGGCGCTGGTCGAGGGCCTGCGCGATTTCCAGGCGCTGCCGCTTTACGGACTTTGCTTCGGCGCGCTTTATGCTGCCGGCGGCATCTCCATCATGCTCTGCCTCACCGCCTTCGGCATGATCTATCTGGTTTATCCCCTGGCCGCCGGCTTTGCGCTGATCGGGCCATTCGTGGCAATCGCGCTCTATGAGGTGAGCCGCCGCCGCGAGCGCGGCGAGCCGATCTCTTTCGGAGCGATCTGGTCGGCGATACGCTCGCGCAGCGAGATCGGCTGGATGGCCTTCGTCACGCTGTTCGTGTTCGTGATCTGGATGTACCAGGTCCGGCTTCTGATCGCGCTGCTGCTCGGCCTGCACGCCTCGTTCTCGAGCTTGCAGGAATTCATGACGGTGGTGCTGACCACGAACGAGGGCCTGCTGTTCCTCGCGATCGGCAACGCGGTGGGGGCGGCGCTGTCGCTGATTCTGTTTTCGCTGACTGTGGTGTCATTTCCGCTGCTGCTCGATCGCGAGGTCGATTTCGTCACGGCCATGGTGACGAGTGTGCGCGCGGTGGTGACCAGCCCGCTGCCGATGATCGGCTGGGCGGCGGTGATCGTGATGCTGTTGATCGTCTCGGCGCTGCCGTATTTTCTCGGGTTGGTGGTGACGCTGCCCGTGCTCGGGCATGCGACGTGGCATCTTTATCGGCGGCTGGTGGTGCCGGTGCCGTAACCTCGGTGTCGTCCCGGCGAAGGCCGGGACCCATACCGCGGGATCTATCGATTGCGAACGGTCGGAGTACCGAACGACGAGTGTCCGCTAAACTCAATCTTGTGGTTATGGGTCCCTGTGTCTTTGAAGTCTGTCAGGATGGGTTGGGCGGGAAGCCGTTGGGTCCTTGGCGCTTGACGCCGTGAGCCGGCTCGGCCTCCCGCCCGTTCCATTACCAACCTGAACAGTTGCACGAGGCTGCGGCAACAGACCTCGCATCACAGGGACAGGCACCGTGATCATACCTCTTCGTTACGTCGGAATCGACGTCTCCAAAAAGCATCTCGATATCTTTGATGAAGCTGACGGTGTGCCCAGGCGTATCGCCAACGCGGCACAGGCCATCACACAGCAGGTGGCGCGTTGGCGATGCGATGCGCTGATCGTCTTCGAGGCCACGGGTACCTATGACCTTGCGCTTCGCGAGGCCCTGGGCCAGGCCGGTGTCCGCTTCGCCCGGATCAATCCGGCTCGAGCTCGCGATTTTGCGCGGGCCAGCGGCCAACTTGCCAAAACCGACCCGATCGATGCACGGATGCTGGCGGCTTTTGGCCGGGTCATGCAGCCGGCAACCGAGCAGGCCGCCAATCCCGCCCGCAACGCCTTGTCGAGGCTTGCAAAACGGCGGGATCAGCTGGTTCTCATGCGCGCGCAGGAGAAGAACCGGCGCAGCGAGGCTGACGACCGCGCCATGGCCGAACGGATCAGCCGCCTTATCGAGGTTCTCGACGGCGAAGTTGCCGAGATCGAAGCCGACATCAAGGCGCTGACCAAGGCCGAGCCGGAGATCGCGGACGATGCAAAGTTGATCCGCTCGCTTCCGGGTGTGGGTCCCGTGGCTTGCATGCAGTTCATCTCGAAGATGCCGGAACTCGGACGTGTTGGTGCAAAACAGATCGCGGCACTCGCGGGCCTTGCCCCCTTCAACGTCGACAGCGGCGTCTTCCGTGGCAAACGCAAGATCGCCGGCGGTCGAAAGCGCGTTCGTGACGCCCTCTACATGGCTGCCCTCAACGCGGTTCGCCGGGCCGATCCGTTCAAGGCCTTCTACGCACGACTGCGACAGGCCGGCAAACCAGCCAAGCTCGCTCTCATTGCCGTCGCCAGGAAGCTCCTAACCGTCCTCAACGCCATGATGCGCGACAGGAAGCCCTACCTTCAGACCGGGCCGACATAACAGTTGCCGGCCTTCGCCGGGACGACAGCGGAAGTTGGTGCTACGGTGTCTTGATCCCCATCGCCTTCAGCGCATCCAGCATCCGCTGTGGCGGGCCCATCTTGACCACCAGCGGCTTGCCGGTCTCGAGCAGGCTCTTGAGGCTGGACAGGATCGCGGGCCAGCCCGAGCGACCGCCGGCGAGAATATCATCGCTGAGCGGGCGATCGTGGCCTTCGCTCATGGTGAGCCGCACCGCGTCGCCGGCCTGCTCGATCTCGTAGGTGACGAGAGTCGGTCCCAACTTCTCGATCAGCTCGGGCCAGTTGACGTTGAATGTCACGGCGAGCTTGCGGGGCGGATCGTAGGCGAGCACCTCGCCGCTGATATGCAGCGCGCCGTCAGGCGTGCGTACGATGAATGTGCCGCCGAGCCGCGGCTCGACCTCCACGGCATTGCCGAAGAAGTATTGCTTGCTGAACTCGGCCGAGGTCAGCGCTTCCCACACCTTTTCCGGCGTCGCTGCGATGTAGATGGTGTAGACCGTCAGCGGCTTGAATTGATCGAGATTCATTTTGCGTCGAACCCCTTGTTGAGCGCCGCGCGCGGAATGCCGAGCAGTTTGCCGGTCTCGAGCAGGCTCTTGAGCTGGGACAGGATCGCCGGCCAGCCATTGGAGACAGCGCCGAGATATTTTCCACCCTCGACGAAACCGTCATGCAGCACGGTCAAACGCACGAGCGAGCCAAATGGTTCGAGCGTGAACACGACGCGCGAGATCGGCTCGTCGCGAAGTTCCTCGTATTTCAGGTGCTTGAAGCTGTAGGAGAGGCGGCGCGGCGGATCGGCCTCGAGGATTTCGCCGGAATCGGTGACCTCGCCGTCCAGCGTCAACGCGAAGGGTGAGCCGACCGTCCAGTCGGAGCGAACCTCGGCGCCGAACCAGTATTGCCGCGTGAACGCGCTCGACGTCAGCGCCTCCCACAGCTTTTCCGGCGTGGTCTCGATGTAGGTGACATAGACGAATTGCGGCTTACTCATCACGCTTCTCCAACTGGCGTTTCAACTCGCTGAGTGCGGCGAGCCTGCCGCGCTCGAATTTCCTGATCCAGCGCTCGCCGATCTGATGGATCGGCAAAGGATTGAGATAATGCAACTTCTCGCGGCCATGCTTGATGGTCGTGACCAGATTGGCCTCTTCCAGGATGACCAGGTGTTTTGTCACCGCCTGGCGCGTCATCTCCAGGCCTTCGCAAAGCTCGTTCAAGGTCTGGCCGTTCCTGGCGTGAAGCCTGTCCAGCAGCGACCGTCGCGACGCATCGGCGAGCGCTTTGAAGACCTCATCCATGGCGACGATAATAGGCAACCAAATGGTTGCATGTCAAGATGATGTCTTTGGCGCGCGCGAGCGGCTGTGCTAGCGTTGAATCTCAGCCAACGCAGATTGGTTCCGGGAGGACTTTGATGTTCCGTTGCGTCCTGACTGCTGCCGCCCTCGTCCTTTTCGCTGGCAGCAATTTTGTTCACGCCCAGAAGCAGACCATCGGTGCGCCGCCTGAGGCGTCCAACATGAAGCTGGTGGGCACCAACGATTTGCAGGCGCGCAGCGCCTATCAGCCGACCATCCATCACCAGGGCGACCGCTGGATCGCCTATATCGGCCACCACGGCGGCACCGATGACGTGCCGGCGCCCGTCAATCCGATGACGGGCCAGGCGGAGCCGAACGGGACCTCGATCGTCGACGTCACCGATCCCGCGCATCCCAAATATCTCAGGCATCTGCCGGGGCAGGAGGGCAAGTATGAATCCGGTGGCGCGCAGATGGTGCGCGTGTGCGACGGCAAGACCTTGCCGAAGGGTGATCCCAATGCGGTCTACATGCTGCGCACCTTTGGCAGTGAGGCGCATGAGATCTGGAATGTCGCCGATCCCGCCAATCCCGTGCTGATCACGCGCATCGGCGGACTGAAGGACACGCACAAGAACTGGTGGGAGTGCGACACCGGCATTGCCTATCTCGTCTCGGGCGCGCCGGACTGGCGCACGCGGCGCATGACACAGATCTACGATCTCTCCGATCCCGCCCATCCGCAGAAAATCCGCGACTTCGGCCTGCCCGGCCAGGAGCCCGGATCGACCGGCGCGGTGCCGACCGAACTGCACGGGCCGATCTCGACCGGGCCCAACGGCAACCGCGTCTATTTCGGTTACGGCACCAACAAGGGCGGCATTTTGCAGATCGTCGATCGCGAGAAGCTTCTGACCGGGCCGAAGGAGCCGACGCCGGACAATCTGCGCTTTCCCGAGATCTCGCGGATGCCGATGTCCGCGTTCAACGGCGCGCACACCACATTCCCCATGCTCGACATGCCCGTCGCCGAATTCGCCGAGGACAAGGACGGCAAGACCCGCGACATCGTCATGATCGTCGACGAGGCGATCCTGAACGAATGCGGCGAGGCGCGTCAGATGGTGTGGTTCGCCGACGTCACCACCGAAGCGCGGCCGATGATGATCTCGAGCTACACCGTGCCGGAGGCGGGCGGGCAGTTCTGCCAGCGCGGCGGCCGCTTCGGCTCGCATTCCTCGAACGAGAGCATGGCGCCGGTCTACTACAAGAAGATGGCCTTCATCGCCTTCTTCAATGCCGGGGTGCGCGCGCTCGACATTCGCGATCCCTATCATCCCAAGGAAGTCGGCTATTTCATCCCGGCGATCACGCAGGCGACTGACAAGCGCTGCATTCCCGTCGAAGGCGGCGAACGCTGCAAGGTCGCGATCCAGACCAACAATGTCGAGACCGACGACCGTGGCTACATCTACATCGTCGACCGCGCCAACACCGGCCTGCATATCCTGGAGCTGACCGGGCCGGCACGCGCCGTCGCCGGCCTGCCGAAGAACTGACGATGCGGCGCGCGGCGACGATCGCGCTCGTGCTTGCCGCGCTCGGCGTATCCGGCGTCGGGGCCTATCAGCTGGCGCCGTCGCCCGCGCCGGCATCAGCGCATTGGCGCGAACTCGCCTGGCCGTTCCCGCGCGACGGCTGGCCCGCGGGTCGCGCGTTTCGCTGCGAGGGCGGTGGCTGCGACGGCGCCGAGCTCTATATCCGCGCCAAGCGCGGCTTCTGCAATTGCGATCGCGGCGTCGCCGATGACGACGAGGTCGATCGCGTTGCCGATATCGATCTGATCACCCCACGCTTTACGGCGACCGCGCCGGGCGAGGCGGTGCGTGTCGGCGAGATGCACGGACGTGCGCGTCGCTATGATCTCGCGATCTCTGACGGTGCGAGCCACGCCGCGGTCGGCGTTGCGCTCTCGCGCCGCTGCGATCTCTTCGTCGCGGCGGCGCAGGGGCGGGGCGACGCCAGCGCGATGCAGCATGCCGCGCTCGCATTCCTGGAGACACCGCAGATGAAAACGTGGGTGACGGCGGCGCTGGACGGAAAGTAAGTGCCATGCATTAATACCCACAAACGCCCCAAGCCGAGTCCTCCCCATGATGTCCATGCAAGCCTATCTCGCCTTCGTCGCCGCCTGCATTGCGCTGGCGCTGCTGCCGGGACCGATCGTCACCCTCGTCATCGCCAATGGTCTGCGCTACGGCACGCGCTCGGCACTGACCAACATTCTCGGCGTGCAGATAGGGCTGTTGATCGTGATCGGCGTCCTTGCGATCGGCCTCACCACGCTGATGGCGACGATGGGCTATTGGTTCAACTGGGTTCGCTTTGCAGGTGCGGCCTATCTGGTCTGGCTCGGCATCAAGCTGATCCGCTCTCCGGTCGAGGGCGTCTCCGCTGACGAGCCGCCGCCGCCCCCTCGCGGAGGCTTTCTGTTGCAGGGCTTTGTGGTCGCGCTGTCGAACCCGAAGCTGCTGGTGTTCTTCGGCGCGTTCATTCCGCAGTTCATGGACATGAGCAAGGATCACCTGTCGCAGGTCCTGGTGCTCGGAATCACCTTCATGGTGCTTGCCGGCTTGACCGACGGAATCTACGCGCTGCTTGCCGGTCAGGTCCGCGGCTTTTTCTCGGCACGCCGCACCCGCATGGTGTCGCGCGTGTCGGGCGGCTTCATGATCGGCGGCGGCATCTGGCTGGCGCTGATCCGGGCCAAGTGAGCAAGACGTAAAGCAAGCGAGCCTGCCGGTTGAACCTTCGTCCGTGGCGGTGCGTCCAAGGAAGCATTGCCGCCGACGAAGGATATTGCCGTGCCGAATTTGCCCCCGCTCGTCTACGCGATGCTGCTCGCGCCGCTCGCGCTGATCCTGATTGCCGCCATTGTGAAGACCTGGCAGGCCCGTGAGGCACGGAGCTGGCCGCAGGTATCAGGCAAGGTCGTCACGTCAGTCGCGGAGGTGCGCGAGGTCAGGGTGTCCGACGACGAGCGCGAGGACGGCTACCGCATGGAGAGCCGCAACTTCGCCAATGTCGCTTACGAATATTCGGTGAGCGGCCGGAAACTGAGCTGCAACCGCATCTCGATCGGCGAGGACCTCGGCAATTTCCAGGTGGCCGAGAAGCTCGCGAAATACCCCGCCGGCAGCATCGTCATGGTCTACTACAATCCGCGCCATCCCGATCAGGCCGTGCTGGAGCGCGACCTGCCGAAGGGCCTGTGGGGCTGTCTCGGCATCGGCTCGGCGATTGTGGTCGCCATCATCTTCGGCTCGGCGTTCGGCCTCAACCAGAGCTACGCCTGGCTCGCGCATCACATCGGCCGGCCTGATTTGGCGGGCATGGTCGTGGGCTTCGGCGCGTTCGGCCTGGTCATCGCGCTGATGGCCTGGGCGGTGCGGCGGCAGGCCTCGATGGCGACGCGCTGGCCGGTGGTGCCGGGCACGATCAAGCTGTCGGAGATGGAAGAATACCACGAGGCGAGCGAGCCCGGCGAAGCCCGCGGTGCCGAGATGTTCGGCAAGCGCGTGACCTACACCTACAGCTACCAGAATGTCCGCTATACCAATGAATGCGCGCGGGTCGCGGCGGGCACGCCACAGGCCTCCAACAAGATGCTGGAGAAGCTGATGTCGCGCTACCAGGACGGCGCGACCGTGGAGGTCCACGTCAATCCCGACAACCCGGCCGAGGCGACGCTCGATGCCCGCGGCGACGGTCGCATCGCCTATGTGCTGTGGGGCATCGCCGCGATTTTTGCCGCGCTCGCGCTGTTCGTCGCGACACGGGGCGGTTGAGCTAAATCCTGGGCCGCATACTCCGCTGCGCTCCCTCCCCCCTTGCGGGGGAGGGCGGGGGAGAGGGGTAGCCAAGCAAAAGGTTTATGCGTCGTCGAAAGCCGCGCGCGCCGCAATGAGAGAGTCCCCGTGTGGTACCCCTCTCCCTAACCCTCCCCCGCAAGGGGGGAGGGAACACACCGCGTGTCGTGGCGACACCTCACCTTGTCAACAGCTCCGGCTTCAACTCCATCTCGATCTCCGCGAAGATCCTTGCCAGCCGCTCCGCCCATTGCTGCTGGCCGGATTGATCTGCGATCAGGTCCTGGCGGATCTCGATGCCGGTGTTGACGAGGCCGCGAGCCTCGCCGTGCACGGGGATGGTGTAGTCGCTGAGATCGCTCACCGCATAGGGCTCGTTGTCGCCGACGACGAGATCGCCCTCGGCGCGCAGATGCTTCAGCAACATCTGCGGCAGCACGGTGTCGCGGTTGTACAGCGCGCCGATGTGCCAGGGTCGCGCGACGCCTGCGTACACAGGCGTGAAGCTGTGCAGCGATACCAGCACGGTCGGCCGCCTGGCATGTATCCGGCTGTCGATCACCGCGTCGATGCGATGATGATAGGGCTCAAAGATCTCGCGCCGCCGCGCCGCGCGCTCGCTGTCGGAAATGCCCTCGTTGCGCGGGATGGTGGTCGCCTCCGATATCACGGGGATCGAGCTTGCGACGCCGGGCGACCGGTTGCAGTCGATCACGAGGCGCGAATAGCGCTGCGCGACGAGATGCGCGTTAAGCATGTTTGCAAGCCGATCGGCGACGCCGGCGATGCCGATGTCCCAGGCGATGTGCCGCATTAGCTCGCCTTCCGATACACCGAGATCGCCGAGCGCACGCGGCAGAATGCGGCCGTAATGGTCCGATGTGAGCAGGAAGGGCGATGTGCCTTCTGCATTCACCTCATGCACTGGCGGAATATCGCCTTGTCCCAGGAGTTGATCCGTCGCCTCGGCTGTGTTGAAAGCCATCCTGATTGCCTATGGAAAAAGCAGTCGCCCCGGAAATTGGGCAAAGAATCATTCACAATGGGTCTGCCCAAAATCACCATGATCTGCTGACGATGCCGCTGCTGACGATTCACCACAAGACCGAATATCGCTACAATCGTCCCGTGGCCTTCGGCGAACACAGGTTCATGCTGCGCCCAAGCGACGGCCATGATCTGCGCGTGCTTGACTCCAGGCTCATGATCTCGCCGCAGCCGATGTCGCTGCGCTGGATCCACGACGTGTTCGGCAATTCGGTGGCGATTGTTGATTTCGACGCGCGCGCGGACCGTCTGATCTTCGACTGGCACGTCACCGTCGAGCACAATCCGGTGGAAGAGTTCGCGCTGACGCCGGACGATCCCGCTTACTTCTATCCTTTCGTCTATGACGACGCGGAATTGCCGGATCTCGTCCAGTACATCACGCCGCAATATCCCGATCCCGGCGGCAGGATCGCGGAGTGGGTACGCGGTTTTTTCGATGAAGATGCGCCGGCGCCGAGCTTTTTGCTGCTGAGCCGCATCACACACGCCATCCGCAAGCAGTTCAACTACCAAAGGCGTCACGAACCCGGTACGCAGACCCCGTTCGACACCTTGCGGTTGGGCACCGGCACCTGCCGCGACTACGCGCTGTTCATGATCGAGGCGCTGCGCCGTCTCGGCATCGCCGCGCGCTTCGTCTCCGGCTACATCTTCGTGCCCGAAGACATCGCGCAGCACCATGTCGGCGGCGGCTCGACTCATGCCTGGGTGCAGGTCTATCTGCCGAGCGCGGGCTGGATCGAGTTCGATCCCACCAACGGCATCGTCGGCACCCGCGACCTCATCCGCGTCGCGGTCGCCCGCGACCCGCGTCAGGCCATCCCGCTGCACGGCATCTATATCGGCACGCAGGACGCTTTCGATGTCATGGAGGTGAACATCAGCGTGGTCTCGGACGAGGAACGCAGCAGCGCGGAGCTTGAGGCGGAGCCTTTGTAGGCGAGGGTACGCCGACCTCTGCATCGTCGTCCCGGCGAAGGCCGGGACCCATACCGCGGAATCTATCGATGCGGATGGTCGGAGTACCGGACGACGACTCTTCGCCAAACTTCTCCCTGTGGCTATGGGTCCCTGTGTCTTTGAAGTCTGTCAGGATGGGTTGGGCGGGAAGCCGTTGGGTCCTTGGCGCTTGACGCCGTGAGCCGGCTCGGCCTCCCGCCCGTTCCATTACCAACCTGAACAGTTGCACGAGGCTGCGGCAACAGACCTCGCATCACAGGGACAGGCACCGTGATCATACCTCTTCGTTACGTCGGAATCGACGTCTCCAAAAAGCATCTCGATATCTTTGATGAAGCTGACGGTGTGCCCAGGCGCATCGCCAACGCGGCACAGGCCATCACACAGCAGGTGGCGCGTTGGCGATGCGATGCGCTGATCGTCTTCGAGGCCACGGGTACCTATGACCTCGCGCTTCGCGAGGCCCTGGGCCAGGCCGGTGTCCGCTTCGCCCGGATCAATCCGGCTCGAGCTCGCGATTTTGCGCGGGCCAGCGGCCAACTTGCCAAAACCGACCCGATCGATGCACGGATGCTGGCGGCTTTTGGCCGGGTCATGCAGCCGGCAACCGAGCAGGCCGCCAATCCCGCCCGCAACGCCTTGTCGAGGCTTGCAAAACGGCGGGATCAGCTGGTTCTCATGCGCGCGCAGGAGAAGAACCGGCGCAGCGAGGCTGACGACCGCGCCATGGCCGAACGGATCAGCCGCCTTATCGAGGTTCTCGACGGCGAAGTTGCCGAGATCGAAGCCGACATCAAGGCGCTGACCAAGGCCGAGCCGGAGATCGCGGACGATGCAAAGTTGATCCGCTCGCTTCCGGGTGTGGGTCCCGTGGCTTGCATGCAGCTCATCTCGAAGATGCCGGAACTCGGACGTGTTGGTGCAAAACAGATCGCGGCACTCGCGGGCCTTGCCCCCTTCAACGTCGACAGCGGCGTCTTCCGTGGCAAACGCAAGATCGCCGGCGGTCGAAAGCGCGTTCGTGACGCCCTCTACATGGCTGCCCTCAACGCGGTTCGCCGGGCCGATCCGTTCAAGGCCTTCTACGCACGACTGCGACAGGCCGGCAAACCAGCCAAGCTCGCTCTCATTGCCGTCGCCAGGAAGCTCCTAACCGTCCTCAACGCCATGATGCGCGACAGGAAGCCCTACCTTCAGACCGGGCCGACATAACAGTTGCCGGCCTTCGCCGGGACGACAGGGGAAAATGCGGCTCTGTCGCTCCGCATCATTGCCAGCTATAGAGCCCCATGACCTCCGATCGTCTCTTCGTCTACGGCACCCTGATGCGCGGCTTCGATCATCCGATGGCGCGGCTGCTGGCGCAGCATGCGGATTTTCTGGGCGAGGCGAGCTGCCGCGGCCGGCTCGTGCTGGTGAAGCATTATCCGGGATTGCTGCTGTCCGACGCGCCGTCGGAGCTCGTGCACGGCGAGCTCTTCCGCTTGCGCGCCGGCGACGAGCTCTTGCGCGAGCTCGACATGTACGAGGCCTGCGGCGAGGGCTTTCCGGAGCCGACGGAATATCTGCGCCAGCTGATCGACGTGACCGGCGCCGACGGCGCGACCGCGCCGGCCTGGACTTACGTCTACAATTGGCCCGTCACCGATCTGCCGCACATCGAATCCGGCCGCTTCCTCGACCACTAAGCCGACAGCACTTCCTTCACCACGCGCACGTCGACCTCGCGCTCGACATAGCTCCACTCCTCGGTTTGCCTGAGCATGCCGACCAGCTCCTCGAACAGCGAGGCATGGGCGGGCGCGAACTCGAACCAGGTCAGGAAATCGAAGGGCTCGCCGAGGTCGCGGCAGTGATAGAGCTGGCGCGCGATTGCGGGCAGAAAACGAAGACTGCTGGCGATGTGGTGCGACTTGTCTTCAAAGATCTCGCGGCGTTCTTCTTGCGTCAGATCCCACCATGCCTGCGACTTGCGGATCGGGATCAGCGCCGCGCTGGTTGCTTCCAATCGGCCGAGGCCGGCCTGCACGCTCACGAGCTGCTCCTTCTCGGCGCGCTCGGTGTAGCGCAAGCTGCTGGGTACACCGACCAGGCGCCAGGCATTGCGCGAGGGGACCAACGGCAACGCCACGGCCTCGCTGTCGTTGACCGACAGCGCCGGCATGAAGGGCAGGGGCTCGCCCGTCACAGGCGACATCGAGGTCACCCGCCAGCCCCCGCTATGGCCACCCCGAAAGGTCCTGAACATGGCCCATGGAAGCGTGGAACCGGCCGGGGTTCAAGCTTTTCCCGTCATTCCGGGCCCGCGCATCGCGCCGGAAAGGGCTGTGAACAGCGCGTATAATCCTGACAAACCTGACTTTTGGCCGGCCCGCGCCTATATCCCTGATCCTTCGCCCGACTCACTTCGGTTCGCGCTACACACAGCCCATGGCCATCCGCTTCACGCCCCAATTCCTTGACGAGCTGCGCGCCCGGCTTTCGGTCTCCGAGGTCGTGGGCAAGCGCGTCAAGCTGAAGAAGGCCGGACGGGAGTGGAAGGGGCTGTCGCCGTTCCAGCAGGAAAAGACGCCGTCCTTCTACGTCAACGACCAGAAGGGTTTTTATCACGACTTCTCCTCCGGCAAGCACGGCGACATCATCACCTTCGTGATGGAGACCGACGGCCTGCCGTTTGCCGAGGCGGTCGAGCGGCTCGCCGGCATGGCCGGCCTGGCGCTGCCGGCGGTGACGCCGGATGCGGCGCGGCACGAGCAGCGGCGCCGCACGCTGCACGACGTCATGGAGCTCGCGGCGAAATTCTTCTCCGAGACATTGGCCTCGCGTGTCGGTGCGAAGGCGCGCGGCTATCTCGCGGACCGCGCGATCTCGCCGGCGACGCAATTGCAGTTTCGGCTGGGCTATGCGCCGCCGCCGCCGGAGCGTTTTGCGCTGAAGGAGCATCTCGGCAAGCTCGGCGTGTCCGTCGAGGACATGATCGAGACCGGGCTGCTCGTTGCCGGCAACGACATCCCGGTGCCCTACGATCGCTTCCGCGATCGCGTGATGTTTCCGATCACCGACTTGCGCGGCCGCGTCATTGCGTTCGGCGGACGCGCGCTGGAGAAGGACGTCCCGGCCAAATATCTGAACTCGCCGGAGACGCCGCTCTTCCACAAGGGCGACAATCTCTACAATCACCAGACCGCGCGCAAAGCCACCCATGACGGCAGCGCGCTGATCGTGGTCGAAGGCTATGTCGACGTCATCGCCATGGTCACCGCGGGCTTTGCAGGCGCCGTCGCGCCGCTCGGCACTGCGCTGACCGAAAACCAGCTCGCGCTGCTGTGGAAGATGGCGGACGAGCCGATCCTCTGCTTCGACGGCGACCGCGCCGGACAGAAGGCCGCGTATCGCGCCGCCGATCTCGCGCTGCCGTTTCTCGCGCCAGGCAAGAGCCTGCGTTTTGCGCTGCTGCCGGAGGGGCAGGACCCCGACGATCTCGCGCGCTCCGGCGGTCGTGGCGCGATCGAGGAGGTGATCGCGGCCGCGCGTCCACTCGCCGACATGATCTGGTCGCGCGAGCTCGAAGGCGGCAATTTCGCCACGCCCGAGCGCCGCGCGGCGCTGGAAGCGCGCATCAAGGAATTGTCCAACGGCATCCGCGACGAGGTGGTCCGGCGCTATTACCGCGACGAGTTCGTCGAGCGGCTCCAGCGCGCCTTCTCGCCCGATGGAGGTCGCGGCGGCTTCGCCGGCCGGGGCAATTTCCGCCAGGGGGGCGGCGGCCGCCCGTTCCAGCCCCGCGGCGGGGGGCAGGCGAATCGATTCGGCGGTCAGGGATTCGGTGGAGGCCGCCGCGGCCCGCCCGGTCCGACCCCGCTCCCCTCCGGCCCCTACCAGGCGGCGAGCCCCCAGCTTGCGGCCAGCCCGATCATGCGGGGCCAGCGCAGCGCCATTTCGCGCCGCGAAGCCCTGATCCTGCAAAGCCTGATCAACCACCCCTGGCTGCTGGATGATCACCTCGAAGAGGTGGCCGCCCTGGAGTTCGCCCACCCCGAGGCCCACAAGCTCAGGGCCGGCATCATCGCCGCGTTTGCCAACGACCATCACCATTCGCCCGACCCCGGCGAGCAGGCCGAAAAGATGCGGGCCGATATCGAGAAGGGCGGATTTGCGCAGCTTCTTCAAAGGGTTGAGGGTGGCATCACCACCGCGGCGGTGTGGGGCGCCCGCGAGGGCGCGGCCCGCGACGACGTTCTTGCCACCTGGCACCAGCTTGTTGCCTTGCATCGGCAATACCATTCACTACTTAGAGAGCTGAAGGACGCCGAGCTGGCCTTGGGGGAGGACCCCAGCGAGGCCAATTTGGCGTGGCTGCGTGACGTCAAGGCCCGGCTGGCCGAGGTCGACGGTACCGAGGCCCTGATCGAGGGTTTTGGCGAGCTGTCGGGCCGGTTCCAGAAGAGCGTGTGATGAAAGAATCATGCGGACGGCTGAGGCCGGAACCGCTAAAAGACTCGCCAAATCCAAGGTTTGGCGGCAAAAACAGGGTTAATCGAGGCTTAACGGTCTTGTAGCACTTTGGCCCCCAGGCGGCCGCAGGCAGAACAGACGCGTCAGGAATGAATCCGCGCAATAGCTGTTGGCACTTCACCTGCATCCGCTGCGACAAAGAGGCTCACGAAGCGTTAGGCAAATCCGGCGAGAGAAAGGTCGGGGTGGCGAGATGTGTGCGCGCCGCCCTTTCCGTGTCGAGATCTGACGAAGCGAGAGCGTCGAACAACAGGTTCAAGTGAATTCACGCGGGCGGGCCGGTGTGCCCACTGCATGAAGCGCGTTTAGGAGCAATGGATGGCCACCAAGGCAAAGACGCTGCAGGCGAAGGACAAGGAAAAAGACGACAAGGCAGCGGACGCGCCGGAGAAGGACTCCCAGGACGCGCCGTCTCCCTTGCTCGATCTGTCCGACGCGGCAGTGAAGAAGATGATCAAGCAGGCCAAGAAGCGCGGCTTCGTGACCTTCGATCAGCTCAATGAAGTTTTGCCGTCCGACCAGACCTCGCCCGAGCAGATCGAGGACATCATGTCCATGCTCTCGGACATGGGCATCAACGTCACCGAAGCCGACGATAGCGAAGGCGAGGAAGACAAGGACGAGGGCGGCGAGGACGAGACCGACAACGAGCTCGTCGAGGTCACCCAGAAAGCCGTCACCGAGGTCAAGAAGAGCGAGCCGGGCGAACGCACCGACGACCCCGTCCGCATGTATCTGCGCGAAATGGGCACCGTCGAGCTGCTCTCGCGCGAAGGCGAAATCGCCATCGCCAAGCGCATCGAGGCCGGCCGCGAGGCGATGATCGCGGGCCTCTGCGAAAGCCCGCTGACCTTCCAGGCCATCATCATCTGGCGCGACGAGCTCAACGAAGGAAAGATCTTCCTTCGCGACATCATCGATCTCGAAGCAACCTATGCCGGCCCCGATGCCAAGGCGGGCATGAACACCGCGATGATCGCCGGTCCCAATGGCGAGAACGGCGAAGCGTCGGCCGAAGGTGGCCAGCCTGCCGCCGACGGGGCGCCCGCGCATGTCGCGCCGCCCGCAGCGCCCCCGTCGCCGACCCCGTTCCGCGCCGCGCAGCCCGCCCCCGGCGCTGCGCCGGGTGGCGAGGACAAGGATCCGGGCGAAGCCGCCGCCGAAGCCGACATGGACGAGGACGACGAGTTCGAGAACCAGATGTCGCTTGCGGCGATCGAGGCCGAGCTCAAGCCGAAGGTCGTCGAGATCTTCGACAAGATCGCCGACAGCTACAAGAAGCTGCGCAAGCTTCAGGAGCAGGACATCCAGAACCAGCTCCAGAACGAGTCGCTCTCGCCGCACCAGGAGCGCAAGTACAAGAAGCTGAAGGACGAGATCATCGTCGAGGTGAAGTCGCTGCGCCTGAACCAGGCCCGTATCGACTCGCTGGTCGAGCAGCTCTACGACATCAACAAGCGCCTCGTCTCGCATGAGGGCCGCCTGATGCGCCTCGCCGACAGCCACGGCGTCGCCCGCGAAGATTTTCTGCGCAACTACACCGGTTCTGAATTGGACCCGCGCTGGCTCAACCGGGTGTCAAAACTCTCGGCCAAGGGCTGGAAGAACTTCGTCCATCACGAGAAGGACCGGATCAAGGATCTGCGTCACGAGGTGCATCAGCTCGCCGCGCTGACCGGCCTCGAGATCGTCGAGTTCCGCAAGATCGTGCACTCCGTGCAGAAGGGCGAGCGCGAAGCCCGCCAGGCCAAGAAGGAGATGGTGGAAGCCAACCTCCGTCTCGTGATCTCGATCGCCAAGAAATACACCAACCGCGGCCTGCAATTCCTCGACCTGATCCAGGAAGGCAATATCGGCCTGATGAAGGCCGTCGATAAGTTCGAATACCGCCGCGGCTACAAGTTCTCGACCTACGCGACGTGGTGGATCCGGCAGGCGATCACCCGCTCGATCGCCGACCAGGCGCGCACCATCCGCATCCCCGTGCACATGATCGAGACGATCAACAAGATCGTGCGCACGAGCCGCCAGATGCTCAACGAGATCGGCCGCGAGCCGACCCCGGAAGAACTGGCCGAGAAGCTCGGCATGCCCCTGGAGAAGGTCCGCAAGGTCCTGAAGATCGCTAAGGAGCCGCTCTCGCTCGAAACGCCGGTCGGTGACGAAGAGGATTCACACCTCGGCGATTTCATCGAGGACAAGAACGCGATCCTGCCGATCGACGCCGCGATCCAGTCGAACCTGCGCGAAACCACCACGCGCGTGCTCGCCTCGCTCACCCCGCGCGAAGAGCGCGTACTCCGCATGCGCTTCGGCATCGGCATGAACACCGACCACACGCTGGAAGAAGTCGGCCAGCAGTTCTCGGTGACGCGCGAACGTATTCGCCAGATCGAGGCGAAGGCGCTGCGCAAGCTGAAGCATCCGTCGCGGTCAAGGAAGCTGCGGAGCTTCTTGGATAATTGATAAGTAAAACGAAAGGCCGCCAAATTGGGCGGCCTTTTTCTTGTACTTTGTACTTCGGCGAGTTGAATTATGCGGCCTTCTTGATCCGCGTGTTGATCCAATCCCAGGCTTCCTGCGACAGCCAGCCGTTGTAGTCGGACGTCACGCCGATGATCAGCATGCTGTCGTTCTGGTCGACATGGGACTTCAGCAGTTCCCAAATGGCCGCGGAACTGCGGTTCGTGTCGACCAGCCAAGTCGAGCCGAGATAGTGCCACCAGGCTCCACAAGACTTGATGGCATCGTACAGGCCAGAATAGTCGCGTCCAGGCTTCTTCAAGTCGTAGTTGATTGCGTAGATCATGCTAGGTTTTCCTGATTTGGGTGCCGGCGTCGATCGCCGGATACCCAAAAAGGCTCCTGTTTCAACAGGATCAGACAAGCCGAAAAAAATTTCCAGATCTTGTCCGAGCGGACGCTGCTCTGGAGCACTAGGCTCCAAAGGACGGTTTTATGGCGATAACCAGCGTATCCGCACCCGACGGTATGCTGCCGGTGGCGGAAGTCACCGAGCGTCTGGCGCACCTGTCCGATGCAGACCTTCTGCGCATCAGGCGGGCTTCGCAGTATTTGTGTTATGGAGGAGCGCGGCCAGCTGACGAACTGCGGCAAGAGGCCTTCCGACGCGCTCTCGATGGAACGAGGAAATGCCGTTGCAATCTGGGCATCGTTCAGTTCCTCATTGGTGCGATGCGAAGCATCGCCTCATCGGATCGTAAGACACAAAGTAAGAGGCCAGCTCTCTCAGTGGTGTCGCGGGTCGGCGAGGGCGCCGCGCTGGAAATTCGAGACCCCCGCCTCAGCCCGGAAGATTTGGCGCTCAAGCAAGAAATGACCGCTGTAATTCGGAATGCGGTACGTCTCTTGTTCGAAGGCGATGTGGTTGGTCAAACATTAGTCGACGGACTAATGGAGGGGATGGAAGGTCAAGAATTGCGAGAGCTTGTTGGTTTGGATGAGGTGGCCTTCGCATCAAAGCGTCGCTCCGTTCGTCGTCGCATCGACAGGGCGTTTCCAAAAGGGTGGGTCCAATGACCACCAAGACCCAAAGCGAACATCTCGACCTTCTCGTTGAGGAGTTCTTGTCGGAGCTTGAGATGCTTTCCGACGCTGAAGTCGTGTCTGAAGCAGCAGAAGATTTCGACGATCTCGATGCTGTCGTTCAGGCTCTGCGAGCAGAGGTTCAATCCGCTAAAGCCCATGTTGCAAAGGCAACGTTGGCGGCCGCACGCTCTGCTGCTGCAAGTCATAAGGAAACTGCGGCTGAAACTAAAATGGATATTGAGCGAGCCAAGAAACTGTTTGATGAATTTATATCGGCAGAGTCTGGCAGGTCTCGCTTTACTATGGCCGCGCGAAAAGGAAATGCTGGTTCTCAGGCTGACGTTATGAGTGCGCTCTCTGATTTTTGTCAGCTCCTTAGCTGTTCTCACGCTGTTCCTCGTCTAAGCTTCGGAGACGCACCAAAAGCTGAGCATCTTTTGAAGTCTCTAGGTGTATCTGAGCCGGAAGAAATAGATGTGGAAGCCATCGCTTGGCACCTGGGCGCAACCGTTCGATACGCTCCACTAGAAGGTTGTGAAGCAAGGATTATTGGGGCTGATGATTCAGCAGTTATAACTGTAAACAGCGCTTCGTCTGCCCAACGGCAGCGTTTCTCGGTTTGTCATGAGCTCGGTCATTGGATTTACCACCGTCGTCGTATGCTTTTTTGCCAAGGCGACGAGATCGAGAGGCCTAGCCCAGAAGCGGCAAATATGGAGCGCGCAGCGGACCGCTTTGCGTCCGAACTCCTCATGCCGGACTTCTTATTTAGGCCTATTTCCGGTGAATTTGGGCGCCCTACAATGGCTGCAGTACGCAAGTTGGCCGGACGATTTAACGTAAGCCAAACGGCGGCTGCGATTAGATTGGTCGAGACAAATCATGCACCGATATTGCTAATCTGCCATGGCCAGAATGGACGGAAGTGGTTCGCCCGGTCGTCAGCTGTGACTAGTGACTGGTTTCCCAAGAGCGAACTCAGTCCTGAAAGCTCTGCTTTTACGATGATTTATGGGAAGGCCCCTGATGCGATGCCCGCCAAATCAGTTAGCGCTTCTACCTGGTTTGCTAGAGCTGATGCATCAAGGTACGAGGTTGTCGAAGAATCTATAAGGGTTGCTAGCCGCGAGGTTTTGACCCTCTTGGTTTTTAAGAATCCCGGTGAGTTGTCGCGGCAGCTCGCCTAGGTGGACCGTTTCTCGGTCGATCTGCTCCAGTACTGGCGAAGCTGTTCGAAATCGGATGGCAATTGAGGTTGTGCGCCACCCACGTTCCCGCAGACGTATCTGGATTGCTTCGTTGCGCTCGCAATGATGTGGATGGAGCCGAAGCCAAATTCTTTTCCGTCCCAATCCGTTCGATCCGCTCGATCTCCAGCCCCGGCCTCCCGCTCTTTTCCGCGATCTCGCGGTCCTGCTCCCTAATGAAGTTGCGCGCGGGTTATTCGCAGTCAAGGCCGCCGAGCAATTTGGCGGGCCTAGGTCGGTCGCTTTCCTTGCGCCTAAATATCGGCAACCTTTAGAAGGTTTATCCGGCTTTCTCTCGGACTATACTTCCGACGCGAAAGGCGTATCGATGTCACCCCACTTCACCGTCTGGTACAACACCCGCTGCCCCGTCTGCGACGCCGGCATCGACTGGCAGCGCAACAAGCTGCTGGCTCTGGTGCGGGCGGGCACGGTTGAGTTCAAGGACATCAACGAACAGCCCGATGCGCTGGCGCGCTTTGGCGCCTCGCTCGATGACATCAGGCGGCGCCTGCATGCGACCGATGAGGCCGGGCAGCTCATCGTCGGCGCGGATGTCGCGATTGCGCTGTGGCGGCTAACGCCAGGGGAGGGATGGCTTGCGGCGCTGTTCGGCAACCGCGTGGCGCTGCCGTTCACCCGGTTCTTCTATGACCGGTTTGCCGATCTGTTGTTTGCCTGGAATAGGTGGTGCGGGCGCTGGTGAGCGCCGCGCCACCTATTTCTTCTTCGCCCCTCTGGGAGTTGAGGTCACTTCGCAAACAACCCGGACCGTCAGGGATTGCGCCGCGAGAACGAGATGGCATAGGCGCCGTTGCGGACATCGACCATCGGATCGTCGGACTGCTCGATCCCGTCGGTGAGTTGGCCCGGCAGGAACAGAAGCTTCTTCTGCGCCTCGTCGCTATCAGCCACGGCCTTGTCGATCGTCAGCGTGCCGAGTTCGACCAGCTTGCGATCGTCAGGCCAGGGCTTTGACGGGTCCTTGGTGGAATCGCCGGCCGCGGCCAGTTGCGCCTTGAAGTGGAAAACCACCGGTCCCTGCTTCAGGCGGGCGGGCAGTTCCTCCATCAGGAAGTCCGGCGCCTTCTTCGCAGCCTCCGCCTTGTCGAGGTGCACGATCTTCTCGGGGATCATCTGATAGCGGATGGCCTGTCGCTGGCCCGCTTTGTTGACGAACACGAACGCGTTGATGCCGAAATAGGCCTCATTGGCAAAACTGTCCGGCGTGGCGACCGTGGCCAAGGCGGCCGGGACGGTGGGATGGCTTGCCACGAACTGCTCGACCTTGGTCGGCTTGGCCGCGTCCGGCGGGCTCTGCGCGATCGCGGCGAGCAGGTCGCGAAACTCCTCGCTGGTCGACACGGGAAAGAATTTCAGCGAATTGATCACGATGTCCATGTCGCTGCCGTCGGGCAGGTGAAATTTCACCGCCAGGCCGTGCGGGTTGGCGTCGCCGGAGCCGTCAGGCAGCTTGGGCACGCCGGTGGAGTCCGAGAACCGCACAGTCACGGGAACCTCGGCGCCGCCGAAAAGCACAGCCTTGCTCAAGCCGGCGGCGTCCGCCGAGGCCTTGAATTTTCCTTCGGCCACGACGCCCTTGGCGTGATTAGCGCGAAAGCCGGCGTGGACGCCGAACACCTTGTTCATCTGGTCGACGAGCTGTTGCTCGACGGGCGCGTCCTCCGCACGCGGGGGGGCGGGGAAGGCCAGGCCGAACACGAACAGCGCGGCAACGAGCTTGCGGTTCATCATCGGGCGTTTCTCCTCTCATGATGCCTGCAACATAACAGCAAAAGTTGACGCATGAGCGACTTTCGCGAGGACCGCGACCGTGGGGCGGCAGGTCCGTAACGGGCCAAGATCGGCAATGCTCTTGACGGGTTCGTCGCCGTCGAGGGCTCAACGTGGCTCGGCATTCTCTGGTGCGGGCGCGAACAGGTTCGTCGACGCGGCTTCCTGAACGATCACTGCCGCGTCTTCCGGCAGCAGAAACCCGCGCGCCATCAGATCCTGGGCAGCGATCCGGATCCGGTTCACGTAATCGTCGCGGCCGTGATAGCGCTCTTCGATCGACAGGCGGGCGTCACCGGTACGCTCTCGTTCCGCTTTCGTCGCTGCGAATGGTGAGAAGGACCCGATCAGCATGCAGGTGAATGTCTGCGGCTGGTTCTGGGCGCCATTGGTGCCGGTCGGCACCGCGACATCCGGCAGCCGCACGCCGCCGAGCGCATTGCCGTCCTGATCGCGCTTCGGCACTTGTATCACTGCGGCGGACAGCCGAGCAGGGGCGCGCAGTGCAGGGGGCTCGCCGTCCGCGGTTTCGAGCGACATCAGTTCGCTCGCGGGCGGCTCGGTGCCGCGGCTGACCCAGGCATCAAGGTGCAGCAGGAGGGCCCGCGACAGCGGCGACCAATCGAGGCGGCCCGGCGCCAGTGTGCAGGCCGGTGCCTTGGGGGCCGGTACATGCGGGCCTCCCGCGATATCGTACATCCGCACATTGGCGGGCAGTGGCTGATCCGCGATTCCGGACGCGCCCGTTCGGCCGAGCGAAGCGCGCAGTGAATAGTAGTCCGTGGTGGAGTTCACGAGGATCATCCTTGGAGGCACCTCGCCGCGCGTCTCGACCTTGGCCGTGATCTCCCCGATCGTGAGCGGTCCGTCATTCACGCCGGGAAAATCCGGGTTGTCGAATGTGGGCGCCCCCTCGGCGCTCGACATTGGTCCAAGGCCGGTCTGCAGGATCGGAAGAAGGCCGGCGGCCGAGACGAACACATGCATTCCGTCGAAGACGCGCCGGTTGCCGATCATGTTGAAGCCGTTCAGGAGGAAGGTCTTCAGGAATCGTCCATCCTGGGACCTGCCGCTCGCGAGCACGCGATTGATCGCTCCCCTGAGCGGGTTGGGCGTTCCATCCTGGTCAGAAGCCGCATGCGCGAAGAAATCCGCGGCATCGCGGACGATCGCAAAGCCCACGCCCTCGACGAAGCGTGTCTTGCCATCGGCGTCAGCGAACGAAGGCAGGTCCGCACCCTGTCCAAGCTCCCAGAAAACCTCCGCAACCGCGAAGCCATGGTCCTGGAGAAAGCCGGTGCCCTGCTCCAGCGTGCCCGGGAGAAACCGCACATCGCGTGGCGAGTTGTAGATCGCCTCGGCCCAGACTTGCCCGCGGTTGGGTACGTCCACCAGCAACGCGCCGTTTTCCCCGCGCGGAGCCGCCGGCATCATGAGAATGATCTTCGCCGCGTAGTCGACGCGCCCACGTTCATTGCGCGGCGCCTTGTCGATCCCGGGGATGGCCTCTTGTGGCGACAGGTCGCCGCGGATCTTGCCCTGCCAGATCACATAGTCGCCGGCGCGAAATGTGCCGTAAGGCTGCTTCGACGTGAACTCGATCCGAGTCACTTCTGCGCTCGCTGGCCGCGTCGTCGAGGCCAGGCCGAACAAGCAAAATAGGAACATCACAATTCGCACGCTTCGACCGTGCGGCATGGGAATTCTCCATAGGGGATAGCGGCTGGTTTCGAGCACTTTGTGATCACGACATGCCGTATCAGAACGGACATGATGGACCGGCAACTTTTTCACCGGTCCATCGTCCATCGAGAAGGCCTTCTCACTCCATCCAATAGTCGATGTCCGTCTGATTGGCATTGATGGCGGCCTTCGGCTCGGACGGGCCATGACTGCTGATGATGCCACGTATTCCGGCGAGGCTACCCGTGCCGCCGGTAATGACGCCCGATGTCATGTTCGTAAGCTTCCCATCTCCACTGCTTTGAGCGACCAGAGATGTCCTGACAAAAAACTTCTCTCCGTTCTCCAGTATCCAAACGTTGTAGATGAGAGCTGGACCGTTGTTGTCGATGTAATCAGACATGCCGCGTGTCCACTGCTCCTTCAACCTCGAACCGTTGATGAGGGGGGCATCGTCACCATAGGTCCGCCGAATTTCGAAGAGCCGAGCTTGATGTCCGGGAATGTCGCCAACGTCGATGACGTGTTGTTGGGTGTATACGGTCTGAGTTGCCGGCGTATCATAGCTGACGTGGTGCTTTTGCTGCGCAACGGCCGCCGGCGCGGTTAGCGCCATTGCGAGAGTAATCGTCATTCCAAGCGCGATATTGCGATACATCCGTGACCTCTCATGCTGGAATCCCCCCAACGTGAAGATATCGGCGGACGTTGCTGAAAATTCCCTCATCAACCGGTCGTGACCGGGCCCCAACCAAAGCTGATTTCACCGCGCTTTTCCGAGGTGTCATAAATTAGATTGATCGCCGGCTTTGCTGCGAGCGATTTCGCCCATCAATCTTTTTTGGCTGCGCCTTAACGAGGCCGCGTCCTGGTTTGTGGACCGGCGAGGAGGTCCGTCAATGCAGGCCTATTGAGGGGGGCCAGAGCCTCTACAAACGAAAACGGCGGACCGAGGCCCGCCGTTTTTGTCTGTGCAGTCGCTGCGCGCGTCTCACGGGCGCAGCTTATTTCTTCTTCGCCCCGACCCGCTCGATCCGCTTGATCTCGAGCGCGGGGCGGCCGCCCTTCTCCGCGATCTCGCGGTCCTGCTCCATGATGAAGTTGCGCGCGGGTTCGTCGCCGTCGAGGCCGCCGAGCAATTCGCTGGGCACGCGGCGGTTGGAGCGTTGGGAATCGTCTTCATAGAAGACGTTGAAAAAGGCGAATTCGCCTTTGGGATTGGTTCCGGGTTTTTTGGCCATGGCGGCTTGTCGTCGATCAGGGCGCCGCAGTCAAATGACTTCGACAGCCGCCGGCATCAATCCGGCCGCCTTCTGCACAATCATTTGGTGATTTGTTGGCCCGATCGGAGCGCCAGGCGTCCGGAAGGTCCGATGCGACCCCGACCTCAATAAACGGCGGGCCGATAAGCCCGCCGTTTATTTTTGGTCGTCAGCGTCGCCCGGGGCTGGCAGGGCAACAACCTGAGATAGAAGGCTATCGCTTGCGCTCTGCGATGGCAAGATAAATCGTCACCGTGCTGATGTCGCAGCGAGCGCATCAGATATGCGGCGCATGTCGCTGCGGGTTCCCGCAATTCCGCAAAGCAGATGCTTGGATCATCGAAGCAGTTTGTTCATCTGGCGGTGCTCTCGCAGTGCAACGAGAGCGAGCATGCGTTGTAAGAAGTCATTGAGCTGCGAACTCGTGCCTGTTGCATGCACGTGATCTCATCCAGCGCATGCCGGCCAATGTCGTTCGTGCATTGCACACATCACATTGGTTGTGTGCTCTCTCCGTGGGATCACGGCGCTACGAGTTCCACGCGCCGGTTCAGCGCGCGGCCGGCGTCCGTTGCGTCGGAGCCGACCGGCGCCAGCAATCCGACGCCGGCGGTGCGCAGCCGCGCTTGCGCAATCCGGAAACTCTTCACCAGTTCCGCCGCGACCGCCTCCGCACGCCGCTTCGACAGATCGAGATTGTACTCATAGGCGCCCTGGCTGTCGGTGTGGCCGACGATGAAGACGTTGAGCTGAGGCTGGCCGGTCAGCAGCTTTGCGATCTGCTCCAGCGTCGGGCGGCTCTCCGGCTTCAGCACCGCCTTGTCGGTGTCGAAATAGATGCCGTAGAGCGCGATGTGGCCGGTTTCGCCAAGACCTTTCGCCATCGCCGCAGCGTCGACCATCTTGTTGGCGATGGCGCCCAGCTCGGCGATCGTGACCTGCGCGGTGATGTCCTGGTTGTTCTGGCTGACGATGACGCTCGCATAGGTCTCGCGGCCGCCTTCGGTCTTGCGCCCGGCAAAATAGCGATAGTTGAAGCCGTCGACCCACATCTGCGGGACCGGCAGCGTGTCGATGGACTCGGTGAAGGGAATGGCGCCGCAGGCGTCGGTGTCGCAGGCCAGCAGGGTCTCGTAGCCGGCTTTCGCCAGCTGCGTCTCGAAATTGCGGGAGACTTCGAGGATCGAGGGGCCGGGATTGGTGCGGTAGGCGATGCGGACAATGCGGCCCTCGAGCCGTCGCGCGTCGGTCGGCTGACCATCCCTGAAGGCGGCGGCCTGCATCCGCGTCGCGTCAAAATCCTTCACGACATAACCGGTGATGACGCTGCTGGTGAAGCGGCCGATGCCGGGATAGTCGCGGCTGCCGGCGACATCGCGCGTCTGCGCCGAGGCGGCCACGACATGGAGCGAGAGCAATGCGAGGACAGCAAGCATCCGGCGGGGAAGGGGCATGGTCATCTCGATCGGTTGGGGGACGGGGCGAGCGCTGCCCTTTAGTCGCGCGCTCGGCCTGTTCGGTTCTGGCGGGATCGGTTCAACCGGAGCAATCCGCCGACGGGGTGCGTGGCGCGAGCAGGCACTCACGCCGGAGTCTCCGATGCTGACACCATACGCCTGTTTTGCCCGACGGGTCAACTTGAATTCGGAAAAATCGTATTCGATCGTCGCGCGCCTACGGTGCATGGGATTGTTTTGCGATTTTCGTCTCAGTGCAGCTGGCCGCGGTCCCCAAGATGACCGGCTGCGTGCCGCTTTGACGCGAATCCAGTTCCCGGGCATGATCGCCCGCCGCCTTCCGCGCATGGTTCCTGAGGATTTCCCCGCATGTTGAGATACGCGCTCGCCGTCGCTTCGATCGTTTGCCTGGCCGGCGGTTCGGCCGAGGCCGCGCGCTGCGGCGGCGACTTCAACAGCTTCGTCGCCGGCATGACGGCGGAGGCGCAGGCCGCGGGCGTGTCGGCGGGCGTGACCAGCGCGGCGTTCGGCGGCATCACCCAGGATGGCGCCGTGCTCGCCTTCGACCGGCGCCAGCGCTACACGTTCAACAAGAGTTTTGAGCAGTACGTCTCGACCCGCGTCGGGCCCGGCCGCATCAATGGCGGTCGCGCACTGCTGCAGCGTCACGCCGCGCTGCTCTCGCGCATCGAGCAGCAGTTCGGCGTGCCCCGACAGATCCTGGTCGCGATCTGGGGCCTGGAGAGCGATTTCGGCAAGGGCGACATGGGCAAGCTGCCGGTGATCCGCACGCTTGCCACGCTCGCGCATGATTGCCGCCGCACCGAGCTGTTCCAGGGCGAACTGCTCGCCGCGCTCAAGATCGTGCAGCGCGGCGACCTGCCGCTGCGCGACCTGATCGGCGCCTATGCCGGCGAGATCGGCCAGACCCAGTTCCTGCCGTCGTCCTACATCAAGTATGGCGTCGATTTCGACGGCGACGGCCATGTCGACCTCCGCCACAGCGTCGCCGACGTGCTCGCCTCGACCGCGAACCTGCTCCACTCCAACGGCTTCAAGATGGGCCAGCCCTATGACGAAGGCTCGGCCAATTTCGACGCGATGCGCGAGTGGAACAGGGCGGTGATCTACCGCAAGACGATCGGGTATTTTGCAGATCGGCTGGTGGGGCAGTAGTTTCGCGAAAGTTCACTCCGCCGTCGTCCTGGCGAAAGCCAGGACCCATTACCCCAGGGAGGAGTTTGGCGACGACTAGCCGTCACGGATTTTCACTGAACAACTACCAACTTTCGCCAAACTGAACTCGGTGGCTATGGGTCCTGGCTTTCGCCAGGACGACGGCGGAGGGCCATCGCGCTCACCTCACTTCCCCTTCGCCATCTTCTCCAGCTTCCGCTGCAGCGGCGCCCAATACGTTGCCGGGCGGAAGCGCTGCAGGATGTCCATGAACCTGGCATCGTTGCCGATCAGGATGCGCGGCTCGTTTCGCTCGATGCCCTTGATGATGCGCAGCGCCGCGTCCTTCGGCGTCGTCCGGGCCGCGGTCTCGAACCGGTCGATCATCTGGGCGCGGCGGGCGTTGTCGGTGACGCCAACGCCGGTGCGCGATGAGCGCGCGATGGAAGTGGCGACGCCGCCGGGATGCACCACCGACAGTTTGACGGCACTCCCCGCGACCGCGAGCTCATGCCGCACGCTCTCGGAAAATCCGCGCACCGCGAATTTCGCCGCCGCATAGGCCGATTGTCCGGGCGGCGCGATGATGCCGAAGATCGAGGAGACGTTGACGATATGCGCTTCTGCCCGCGTCTTCAGATGCGGCAGGAAGGCGCGGGTACCGTGCACCACGCCCCAGAAATTGATGTCGAACAGCCAGTCCATCTGCGCCTGGTCGATCTCCTCGAACGTCCCCATCAGTGCCACGCCGGCATTGTTGACGAGGATGCCGAGCGCGGGATGCGCTGCGATGACCTCGCGCGCGAATTGCGCGATGTCAGCGGGGTTGCTGACATCGACGCGATGCACGCTGATCTTGCGCTGTCCGCCGATCTCGGCGGCGAGCGATTTCAGCCCAGCCTCGTCGCGATCGGCGAGCGCGAGGTCGCAGCCGCGTTGTGCAAGCTCGATGGCGAGCGCACGGCCAATGCCGCTCGCCGCGCCCGTGATGGCGGCCGCGCCGCGAATCGCCGTCATGATGCCTCCCGTCAACCCCGAACCAGGGAACTACGATTTACATTTTTTCAGATAGGAACCGAAACCTAAATCAGGTTCCATCTTTAACATACGATACTTGAACGGCGGCAAGCAGCATTGGGAGCCACCGATGGGACAATCCAAACCGTTTACGGCCACAGCCCTCATCGTCGAAGACGACGCCATGCAGCGGGAGATGCTCAGTCTGCTGCTCGAAGAAAGCGGGTATCAGGTCATCCAGTGCGAGAGTGCGGAAGCCGCCGAGCGTGTGCTGGACCAGAGCGCCGGCGCACTCTGCCTGATGCTGACCGACGTGCAGCTCGCCGGCCGCATGAACGGCGTCGAGCTCGCGCACGTCGCCAAGGACCGCAATCCGAAGCTCGATGTCGTCGTCACGTCTGGCCGCCCGCTGAGGCAGCCTTTGCCCGACGGTGCAAAATTCTGGGCCAAGCCCTGGGCGCCGCTCGACGTCCTGCGCGAAGCCGAGATCGCCCAGCTGAACTGAGGCGCGTTCGCGCTTCGGTTTCCTGTCCGGCGGCGCGGCTGACCGTGTCGTGACTTCTCGGCAAACGGCAGGGGTGATAGGGACAAGGCATGTCCTGGTCCTTCCTGCTCACCTCGCTCATCGTCGTCGCCTCGCCCGGCACCGGCGTGCTTTACACCCTGGCTGCGGCGCTGACCCGCGGCTCGCGCGCCAGCGTGGCGGCGGCCTACGGCTGCACGCTCGGGATCGTGCCGCACATGGTCGCGGCGATGCTTGGGCTCGCCGCCGTGCTGCACACCAGCGCGCTCGCCTTTGCCGCGCTGAAATGGTGCGGCGTGGCCTATCTGCTCTACATGTCCTGGCAGGCGCTGCGCGAGACAGGTGCGCTTGCGGTCGACGGCGAGATCAAGGAGCGCTCCAGCGGCCGGGTCATCGTCACCGGCTTCCTCATCAACATCCTGAACCCGAAGCTCTCGATCTTCTTCCTCGCCTTCCTGCCGCAGTTCATCGCGGCGGACGAGGCGTCCGTGCTGGCGCGGATGCTGGAATTGAGCGGCGCCTTCATGGCCATGACCTTTGCGGTGTTCGTCGTCTATGGCCTCTGCGCGGCGTCCGTGCGCGAGCGCGTCATCTCCCGTCCCGGCGTGATGGCCTGGCTGCGCCGCTCCTTTGCCGCAGGCTTTGCCCTGCTTGGCGCCAAGCTCGCCTTCGCCGAGCGGTAGCCAATAAAAAAACGGGCCTTGCGCCCGCCGATTTTAGCCTTATCCGGAGCCCGGGCAGAGCGAGGCTCCACCCGGGCGAAATCAAAAGAAGCTGCGTTACTTCTTCTTCGCAGCCTTCTTGGCCTTCTTCTTCGTCGCCTTCTTAGCCTTCTTCGCTTTCTTAGCCATAGGATCCTCTTAAGGGTTAATGGTGAAACGCGACACGAGGAACGCTCGGCGGAGGGCCAGCCTCGCAACATCCTCGATGACGAACTCAGCAGATTCGCGCGTCCATGCCCCGCGCTGTCACATCTGTGTCATTGCGTTATCCACAGCTCAGATGCATTTTTGGGTGATTTCGGCCCGCGAATCCGCATCGCAGAGCATGCCGACGCGACCGCGATGCACGCCAGCGACGTGCCTAACGATCCGATAATCGGGACGCGTCGTTCATGAATCCAAAACCAAGGGCGCGTTTTGGACGAACGAAGTGAGGTTCCGTTAAGCGCAATCCGCGCATGATCCTCCGCAAGAACACGGGGACGGGTCATGGACGAGTTTCTGCCAGTGACAGGGGGCGGGACGCTGCGCGTATCGCGGGCGCCATGCTGAACGTACCGACACTTTGGATGGTCTTCGTCGTCAATTTCTCGGCGCTCGGCCTGATCTGGGCCTATGTGACGCGCTCCTATCCGAAATTCGAGGCGGCACGATACTGGATGGCGTCGGCCTTCGTCGGCGCCGCCGGCTCGCTGACGGCGCTGGTCCGCCTGTTCGTCGATTCTCCCATCCCGCTTGTGTTCGGGGCCGCCGGCATCATGGCGGCGAGCTGCCTCGCGGCCATGGGCATTCAGCGCTTCTACGACCGGCCGGTGCATCTGCGCCTTATGCTGACGACGGGGATCCTGAGCCTCGCCGGCGTCGTGATCTTCATGGTCGGTTTCGACCAGATGCAGCTGCGCATGCTCTTCTACACGGTGGGGCAAGGCCTGCCGCTGGTGCTGTCGCTGCGCCTGTTGCTGTCGCCGCCCGAAGGCCGCGTCAGCCCGGGGGCGCGGCTGTCGGGCATCGTGATCCTCAGCATCATCGGGATCTTCGTGATACGCGCGATCGGCAACATGCTCGGTTACGATTTCTCGGCGAGGGCGGGCGGCCAGACCCACGCCGTCATGGTGCTGGTGCTGCTCTTCCTGTCGATGACGCTCAATTTCGGCTTCCTGCTGATGGCGATGGACCGCTTGCGCAACGAGGTCGCCGACCTCGCGCTGCTCGACGATCTCACCGGCGTCGCCAACCGCCGCCATCTGTTGCAGCGGTTGTCGGAAGAATGCGCCCGCTCGGAGCGCAGCGGCGAGCCGTTCTCGCTGCTGGTGATCGATCTCGACGGCTTCAAGACCATCAACGACACCTATGGGCATGCCGCGGGCGATGCCTGCCTCCAGCACTTCACCCTGATGGCGCAGACGCGGCTGCGGCCCGGCGACATGCTCGCCCGCACCGGCGGCGACGAGTTCTGCGTCGTGCTGCCGTCCTCCTCCATGCGCGAGGGCGCGCTGATCGCCCGCCGCATCCTCGAGGTCTGCCGCCAGGATGCCGCCGGCTGCGCCGGCAACGACATCCCGATCGCGATCTCGATCGGCGTTGCGGAGTGGGACCGCGGCATCGGCCAATTCCCGGATCGGCTGATCGCCCATGCCGACCACGCCCTCTATGCCGCCAAGAAGAACGGCAAGAACGATTTTGCGGTCTATGATCCCGCCCCGCCACTCTCGCCCGAGCCGGTCGAAGCCGCGCGCAAATTCGCCTGAATCCTGCTAGGCTCGGGGTCCCTTGTTGGATCCCCGTAATGCTGTCCCGCCTTGTCGCGGCAATTCTCGCCGCCGTTCTGATCGCTCCCGCCGCCGCAATGGACGCCGAGCTCACAAGGCTCGCGCGCAGCACCGGCACGCCCGACATTCCCGGGTTGAAGATCGTCTGGCTCGCGCCATGGGGCGATGTCGCCAACGCTCATGGCTGGCGCAACATCATCGTGCACCAGACCGAAGGGCCGACCGGCTCGGCGCGCGGCGGCGCGCAAGAGCAGTCGAAGAACCCGACCCGGCGCGGCGTGATGGTCTGGGTCGAGACCGACGGTACGGTCTACTGGTCGGTCGCGGACAATCTGGTGCCGACCCATACCGACGGCGCCAACCGCAACGACAACAAATACATCGACAACAGCGTGACCTATCATCAGGTCGTGCGCGACAATTCGATCGGCGTCGAGTTCGCCGGCAACTATCCCGATGTCACGATCGGCCCGACGGCGGCACAGGTGGCGGCCTGGAAGATCCTGGTCCAGGTCCTGCGCGCGCGTTACGATATCCCGCTCGACCACGTTTACGCCCACAACTGGATCGACTTCAAAGACGCCCGCTATTGCGAAGGCTGCTGGCTCGCGACGCTGGCGCGGACCTGGGGCGAGTGATCTAGCGGGCACCGGAGGTCGAAAACCTCCGGTGCCCGACAGCATCGTCATCCCTGGGCCGACCGGAGCCTTCCCTGTTCAAGGAAATGCCTTGGGAAGATCGGCCGCAGGCTTCGTGACGATCTGGTGCGCATCGCGCCAGATCACCTCGCGCTGGCGTGAGGTCGTGATCACGCGCACCGGCAGGCCGCCCTCTTCGAGCAGCCAGGCGCAGTAGCGCGCGCGACTGACGGCCTCGCGTGCCCCGGGATCGAACCAGCAGATACCCCAGATCGTATCGCGCCGCTTGAAGTGCCGTGCGATACGTCCGGGCAGCGGCAGATGCTCCGCGAACCAGGTGAACTGGTCCGAGAGTTCGTGCCGGATCCAGTCCGGACAGTTGTTGCGCTGGATGTACCAGGATGCACGAAAGAAGCCGCTCTCCACGCGGCTGTGCGGGTGGATGAGCGGTGTAACGAACCGCAAATACATGACGACACGGCGCGACGCATTGTTGCGTCACGCCCCTCGTAACCAGATGGATGAATGGGAAGCAGCCGCGAAAGCCGCGTTCAGCTCAGGACCGGTTGCCGATCAGAGATGGGCTGCGGTCGGAACGTATCGATCTACAAATCATGCCGCCTCCCTCGAAAGCGCTGAACAAAAAAAGGGCGCGACGCCGCGCCGGGGCGGCAGGACATACACCAGCAGGCGTGCTGCGACAAGCGAGATTGATTGGAGTGATCGTTGCGCGCCGAAATGACAGGCCTACACCGGCTGCGCCATCCAGCCGAAGAGGCGCCGGATCAGTCCCGGCTGCTCCGGCAATTCCGGCGACTCGTCTGCGGCGAGTACGCGTTTGAGGAAGTAGTCCAGAAACACCATGTCGTTCGGCTCGGTGACGGTGAATGTCTCCTCGCCGAAATAGACGCTGTAGTTGAAGAAGAACGGGCCCATGATCGGGATCGTCGCGGTCGAGGCATAGTCCTTGGAGATCACGAACTCACTGGGATCGAGCCCGTGGTCGCGCATCGCCTGCTCGACCAGCGGCAGCTTGCGCATGAACTGGGCGGAGAAGCCGCCGACGGTGGATTGCAGGATGATCGACACGGTGTGTCCGTTCTCTGGATGAGGCCCGACAAGATTGGGTCGGTTGACCCGTCGCGTGCGTTCAAGATGCCTCGCCGGCGTGCCCTGCGACCATGCTGCAGCTCACACACAACAAAAAAGCCGGCGTTGCCGCCGGCTTTTGTCTTGTCTCGATCCGCCAATTCGTGGGTCGCGAAAGCCCTCGCTTAGTGAGCGGCTTCCAGCGCGGCCTGTTCGGCCCTTGCGATCGTGCCCTTGACCGCGGACTGCACCTTCTCGAAGGCGCGGACCTCGATCTGGCGGACGCGCTCGCGCGACACGCCGAACTCGGCAGCAAGGTCTTCCAGCGTCATCGGCTCATCGGCGAGGCGGCGGGCCTCGAAGATGCGGCGTTCGCGCGGGTTGAGCACGCCCATGGCGCCGTTCAGCGCGTCACGGCGTTCGTCATACTCCTCGTGCTCGGCCAGCAGGGCTTCCTGGTTGGGCGAATTGTCGACCAGCCAGTCCTGCCATTCGCCGGCTTCGCCGTCGTCGCGGATCGGAGCATTAAGCGACGCGTCGCCACCGAGGCGGCGATTCATGTCGATCACGTCCTGATCGGTGACGCCGAGACGCTTGGCAATGATCTTCACCTGGTCGGGGCGGAGATCGCCCTCGTCCAGTGCGTTGATCTTGCTCTTCGCCTTGCGCAGGTTGAAGAACAGCTTCTTCTGGTTCGCGGTGGTGCCCATCTTCACGAGCGACCAGGAACGCAGGATGTACTCTTGAATCGACGCCTTGATCCACCACATCGCGTAGGTGGCGAGACGGAAGCCCTTCTCGGGCTCGAAACGCTTCACCGCCTGCATCAGGCCGACATTGCCTTCCGAGACGACCTCGGAGATCGGCAAGCCGTAGCCGCGATAGCCCATGGCGATCTTGGCCACGAGCCGGAGATGGCTGGTGACGAGTTGGTGTGCAGCGTCGCGATCATCGTGTTCGCGCCAACGCTTGGCGAGCATGTACTCCTGCTGGGGTTCCAGCATCGGGAACTTGCGGATTTCGCCGAGGTAGCGGGAAAGGCCGGATTCTCCATTGAGGACCGGCAGAGCAGCGGTACGGGCCATTGTTAAGCCCCTCCAAAGGTTCAGGCCCCCGATAGCGGCGGGCCAGGCAGACGACCGCTTGGTTAAAGCCGGCCGTAGCTGCGATGTTCCACGTTGGTCATTTCCAACGCAGGCGCAATATACCCCATCGGGGGTCAAAAAGGGAAGGATTGCTGACGTCACGTCCCCGTGTGGCAGCTATAACTTTTTGTAAGGTAAGGGTTTTCTCAAAGCCCCTGCGTCATAGCGCCGCTTTCAGAGCGCCTTCCAAGAGAAGCAAATCCTCCGGCAGGCTCGCCTCCCAGTGAAGAAGTTCTCCGGTTCGGGGGTGCTCGAGTACCAGCAAATAAGCATGCAAGGCCTGCCGCCCAAGCGCCGTTAAAGCCGCTTGCGACTCGGGGCCGAGCTGGTTCGCCTTCGTCTTGAAATGTGGGCCATAGACCGCGTCGCCCATCAGGGGGTGGCCGATATGGGCGAGGTGGACGCGGATCTGATGGGTGCGCCCGGTCTCGAGCTCGCAGGCCAGCAGCCCCGCGATCGGCTTGCCGTCGCGGCCAGCAAAACTTTCCAGCAGCTCCCAATGCGTCACCGCCTCGCGGCCGCCCTGGCGCACCGCCATCTTCTCTCGCGCATGGGGGTGACGGTCGATCGGCGCGTCGATTGTGCCGCGATGCCGGCCGGGCAGTCCCCAGGCGAATGCCATATAGCCGCGCCGCATCGGCCCGGTGCGGCCGTGGTCGGCGAATTGGGCGGTCAGCGAAGCATGCGCCAGGTCGTTCTTGGCCACCACCATTAGCCCGGTGGTGTCCTTGTCCAGTCGGTGCACGATGCCGGGCCGGCGCACGCCGCCGATGCCCGACAGCGAGCCTCCGCAATGGGCAATCAGCGCATTCACCAACGTACCCGTCTCGTGCCCGGCGGCGGGGTGCACCACCAGCCCCTTCGGCTTGTTGATGACGACGATGTCGTCGTCCTCGAATACGATATCGAGGGCGATATCCTCGCCCTTCGGCTCCGGCGGGGCCGCCTCCGGCACGTCGATTATGATCGTATCGCCGGATGCGACGTGATAAGCGGGGTCGCGGACCTCGGTGGCCTTCAGGCTCACCGCGCCGGCCAAAATCAGGGCCTTGAGCCTTGATCGCGACAGGTCGGGAAGGCGCGCCGCCAGCACGCGGTCGAGCCGGGCCGAGCCCTCGTCGCCTTCGACCGTGACCTCCAACCGTTGCGCTGAGCCTGAGCTATCCATGACGACGTCTGATACCGCTGTTCCCGAACCGACCCCCGAGCAGGCCGCGCTGTTTGCGCGGGTGCGGCGGATGATGCTGATCGCGGGGTTGACCTCGGCGCTGGCCATCTGCGCCGTCCTGATCGCGGTGGGCTACCGCCTTTTCAGGTCGGAGGGAAGGGCGGCTGAGCCGTTGAGCGACATCACGGCCACCCTGCCGAAGGGCGCAAAAATCGTCTCCACCGGCGTGGCCGGCGACCGCCTCGTGGTCACGCTCGATACCGGCGGTGTCATCGAGATCCGAACCTTCGATGCGCACACCTTGAGGCCGGCCGGAAAGCTGAAATTTGCCAATGAGCCGTAAAACGGCAGTTCAGTCCTTGCGGCCGACAAATTTCGAGGCTATTGGCTAGCCCTCACGCTCCCTTCGTCTAGCGGTTAGGACGCGGCCCTCTCAAGGCTGAAACAGGGGTTCGATTCCCCTAGGGAGCGCCATTTCTCGAAATCACCACCCCTCCGTCTCGATTTGGTTGTTCCTCCCGCGGGGTGAGCCTGTGGCCTTGGCGATCAACATTCGCGCCGACAACAGTTCAGCGGACGAGATCGAGCGGCTGTGGGATCAGGTTGGCGCATTCGAGGCCACGCCGTCGATGCGTGCGCTCGGCTACCGTCCGCATTTTACATTTGCGATCTATGACGGGCCCGCGATCGACGAAGAGACCGCATGGGACGCCATGCAGGCAGCCGTTGCTGGCGAAACGCAACTGCGCATTCGCTTCAAGCGCATTCGGTGGTTCGAAGGCTCTCCGCTTGTGCTCTGGGCGGAGCCGGCGGTCGACGAGGTTCTGGCTCGCATCCATGGCGCTGTCAGCGCGGCAATCGATCCAGCGCATTGTCGTCCTCATTACCGGCCCGGCGCATGGGTCCCGCATTGTACGCTCGGCACGGCCATCGCCGATGAACGGCGCAACGATGCCATCGCCTTTGCGCGGGCGTTCGATCGCACCATCGAAGTGATGTTCGACGTGGTGGATTGCGTTGTGTTTCCGCCCGTGCGGATCGTCGCCGAGCGGAGATTGGCGTCGTAGTTGGTTATCGCGTCACGACCGGGCGATCATTTTTCACCTGTCGCGATCGAGGTGATTCTCATCACAGCTGTCTTCGGCGCATGCGTGCATCCTGTTCGTGATCGCGGGATGGCCCGCGTCACCAACTGGAGACCAATATGAAACGCTCTGACGATACCGGCTTTGAAAACCGCGAGTTGTCCATCGACGAACTCGACGGCATTGCTGCAGCTGGGCTGTGGGGCTGGATCAAGCATGAAGCGGTTGCTGCCGCAAAGTGGGTTGGCTCGGAATTCGCCGCAGCCGAGAACGCGGTGGCCTCTGCTCTGGGCAGCAGCCACATCAACATCACCATTCACAGGCAGAACTGAGAAGCTGCGACCTCCGGGCCCTCGGGTCCGGAGGTTTTGCACGTTGATTCCAAACCTCATTCCCGGATCAGCCGAACCACGTCCTGCCTCAGCAGATAGAACGACACTGCCAGCAGAACGACGTCCTTCATCAGGAAGGGGACGTTGCCCGTCATAGCCGGGAATCCTCCTGCCGCAGCATCCCATCCGTCCGGCATAAACGGAATGATCGTGACCGTCGCGATGAAGGTGCCGGTCGAGCCGAGGGCGCCGACGACGCCGAGCCGTTTGTCCCAGAAGCCCGCGAGCAGCAGCGTCCCGAACGTCCACTCCGAGGCGCCGAGGAAGTAGCTTGCGCCGGCGTGACCGAAGAGAGGATAGAGCCACCAGATCAGCGGTCCGTTGCTGATAAACGGGACCAGTCTTTCGAACTCGTACGGAAACCATTTCTGATAGCCGAAGAAGAGAAACATGATCACCATCGCGGCCCGGACGACGTGGTAGTCGAGATCTTCCGCAAGCAGGCCGGAGTTTCGCAGCGCGCGGACAAACGGATTTTGCATGTTGCCGATCATCGCGGTCATTGTCGTGATCCTTTCATTCAAGATCTGACTGGGGCGGTCGCTTCACGCGATCGCGGGGAAGTCGATCTCGGTGTCGTTGATGCGGTTGAACACGTTGGTGAAGACGGTGGTCGCGAACGCCAGGCTGATCTCCACCAGTTGCTTGTCGGTGTAACCGGCAGCCTTGATGGCAGCGAAGTCGTCGTCGTTGACGGTGCCACTGGATTGCGCGAGCTTGCGAACGAAGCGGGCGAGCGCATCGCGCTTGTCGTCGCCGGTCGCCCGGCGCTCGCGGATATTCTTCAATTCTTCGGGCTTCAGGCCCGCGAGCTTGCCGAGCAGGCTGTGTGCGGCGACGCAGTAATCGCAACCGGCGACTTCTGAGATGACGAGCTTGACGGTTTCCTGGTCGCGCTTCGATAGCGAACCCGAAGCGAGCACGCTGTCGGCGAGCAGGACGGCCTTGAGCGCATCCGGCGCGTGGGCGCCGATCGCGGCAAAGGTGTTTGGCACGCTGCCAATCGCCTTCTTGATCTGACCATAGACTTCAGCGGTCGCGCCGGTGGCGGTTTCGAGATCGGGGACGGAAAGACGGGACATGTTGGCACTCCTTGGTTTGGGCTGGTGAATGATTGCGGAGTGACAATAGGGGTCGAAATTGATACTTCAAATGTCGATAAATCTCGATTACATGCTCAATCGTCTCATGACGAGGTCAACTCGAGGGAAACCGTGACGGATTGGTTGAGCCGGCTGTTCGAGATGATGCCTGTGCGTGGGCGGCTCGACCTGCGCTGCGCTTACGGTGCGCCATGGCGTATCGACCAGGGACCGGGCGAACCGAACGAAATTCCGTATCATGCCGTGTTAGCCGGCTCGGCTGTACTGGAAGATCCGTCGGGCGGGCGGCCGCTGAAGCTCGAGCGCGGCGACATCCTGCTGCTCCCCAGCAATCCCCGACACGTCATGCACGACGGCAGCGGGGCGGCGCCACTGCCGGCGCGCAATCGCACCTCGCTTAATTTCACGATCAGCGAAAATCCCGGCTCGGGGGAACGGCTCGATCTGTTGTGCGGACATTTCGCCATCGCGCCGCCGCACGACCGCCTGCTGCGCAGCTATTTACCGCCGCGCCTCGTCGTCCATGCCAGTGCTGACGCTGGCGACGGAGACACGGCGGGTCAACTTGCCGGCCTTGTCGCCTTGATGCGTCGGGAGTCGGCAGACGATCGTCTCGGCGGCCGCGCGATGTTGAACGCACTGTCGAGCGCGATGTTCGCGCTGGTGCTGCGGCTCGCCAGCCTCACAGATGATGCGCCGCGGGGTCTGCTTGCCTTGGCCGGTCATCCGCGCCTTGCACCGGCGGTGGCCGCCTTGTTCAAAGAGCCGGCGCGCGCATGGTCGTTGCCCGAGCTGGCGCGTCTGTGCGGCATGTCGCGCGCCACGCTCGTGCGGCAATTCCAGGAGAAGCTCGGGCGTTCGGCCGCAGATCTCCTGACCGATATCCGGATGGCGCTCGCAGCGAACGAGCTGAAAAAATCTTCATTGTCGACCGGCGCCGTGGCGGAAGCTGTCGGGTATCAATCCGAAGCGGCATTCCAGCGCGCCTTCAAGAGCCACATGGGCATCACGCCGGCACAGTGGCGCAAAAGCCAGCAACCTGGCCGGGACGTTCCCAAAAGGCCCACAGCCTTATCCGGTTCGGCCGCTCCAGCATGATGCATCGGCGTCCGTGGCGGTGGTCGTTGTCCCGAAAATCTGTCTCTATGCCCCACGAATGCCTCCGGAGCTGCTGCCGGACCTTCGGAGGTTGGGGTGATTTGCTTGGCGGAGTGACGATATGAGCGGATTGGTGATCTCTGGCGGCCGGGTGGTGGATCCGGCGAGCGGAATGGACGCCGTTGGCGATGTGGCAGTGGTGGACGGCAAGATCGCCGCCGTTGGCTCCTCGCTTGGCGGCGCCGAGCGGGTGATCGATGCCACCGGGCTCGTGGTCGCGCCCGGCTTCATCGATCTGCACGCCCACGGCCAGTCGATCCCCGCCGACCGCATGCAGGCGTTCGACGGCGTGACGACGACGCTCGATCTCGAGGCCGGCGTGCTGCCGGTCGGCTCCTGGTACGAGCGCCAGGCCCGAAAGGGCCGGGTGCTGAACTACGGCGCTGCCACCAACTGGGCCTTCGCGCGCATCGGCGCGATGACGGGCTCCAACGCGGAAAGCTCGCTGGAGGCGTTCGGCAACGCCATGCGTGATCGCCGCTGGATGGACAATGTTGCAACCGATGCGGAGGTCGCCGGCATTCTCGAGCGCCTCGGGCGCGGATTGAACGAGGGCGGCATCGGCATCGGCATCTTGAACGCCTATGCGCCGGGCGCCGGCGTGCAGGAGCTGACGGCGGTGTGCCAGCTCGCGGCCAGGCTGGACGTGCCGACCTTCACCCACGTCGCCTATATGTCGCGGATCGACCCCGAAAGCGCGGCGGAGGCCTATATTCGCCTGATCGGCTATGCCGGCGCGACCGGCGCGCACATGCACATCTGCCACTTCAACTCGTCGAGCAAGACCGACATCGAACGCTGTCGCGTGCTGATCGAGAAGGCGCAGGCGCAGGGCCTGCCCATCACGGTCGAGGCTTACCCCTACGGCACCGGTTCGACCGTGCTGGCGGCGGCGTTCTTCAGCGATCCGCAGTTCGTCGAGCGCAATGGCACCGGCTACGATTCCGTGCAGCGCGTGACCGATGGCTATCGCTTCCACGATCGCGAGGAGCTCCTCAAGGCGCAAGCCGAAGATCCGTCCTCGCTGGTGCTCTGGCACATCCTCGATACCGAGCACAATGCGCATCACCGCGATCTGCTCGACATGTCGGTGCTCTATCCCGGCGGTGCGATCGCCTCCGACGCGATGCCGTGGACGACGTCGGACGGCAAGACCTACACCGGCGATGCCTGGCCGCTGCCCGACGATGCCACCTCGCATCCGCGCTCGGCCGGCTGCTTCACGAAGTTCCTTCGCGAATGGGTGCGCGAGCGCAAGACCGTGTCGCTGCTGGAAGGCGTGCGCAAATGCGCGCTGATCCCTGCAGAGATTCTGTCGCAGAGCACGCCCGCGATGCGCGCCAAGGGTCGGCTGGCGCAGGATGCCGATGCCGATATCGTGGTGTTCGACTACGAGAAGCTTTCGGATCGCGCGACATTCACCGCGATGAACCGTCCGTCGGAAGGCGTCCGTCATCTCGTGGTCAGCGGCGAGATGCTGATCACCGACGGCGTGCTCGATGTGGCCGCGCGGCCCGGCCGGCCTGTGCGCCGCCCCGTCGTCGGGGGCTGATCCATGCCGGTCCCCATTCTGCTGGTGACGGGCTTTCTGGGGGCGGGCAAGACCACGGTCGTCAATCATCTGCTGGCGCATGCCGAGGGGCGGCGGATTGCCGCCGTGGTCAACGACTTCGGTGCGATCAACATCGATGCGGAGCTGATCGCGGGCGCGAGCGACGGCGTGGTCAGCCTCAGTAACGGCTGTATCTGCTGCTCCCTCGAAGGCGATCTGCTCCGCACCCTGTCGACGCTGCTGCGGCGTGATCCGAAGCCCGAGTATATCGTGATCGAGACCAGCGGTGTCGCCGACCCCGCCGATATCGTCCGCAATCTCATGGACCCGGTCATCCTGCGCGAGGCGCCGCTGGAGACGGTGCTTTGTGTGATGGACGCGGCCACGCCGCCTTCTGCCCTCGATGACGCCCTGCAGCGCTCGCAGCTGCGCGTCGCCGACATCGTGGCGTTGAGCAAGCTGGATCTGGCGGACGAAGGCGCGGGCGCGCGGATGCGCGAAGCCATCCGGGCGCAGCGTGTGCCCGCATTGGTGGTCGATGCGAAGTACGGCGAGCTTCCATCCGCGCTGCTGTTTCCCGCGAGCGATCGTGCGCCTGCGCCGCGCGAGCCGGGGCCGAAACGACCGGCCGAAGAACGCTTCGAAACGCTGAGCTGGACCTCCGATCGGCCGCTCTCGCTGCCGCGTCTGCAGCAGGCGATCGGCAAGCTCGCGCCGAAGCTTGCGCGCGCAAAGGGGCTGTTCGAGACGGTTGAGCAGCCCGGACGTCTGATGGTGTTTCAGTTCGCCGGCGGCCGCGCGACACTCGCGCCGGGTGAACCGCCGGGCGAAGACGTGCCGCGGGTACGGATCGTCTTCATCGCCGAACTCGGGGTGCTATCGAAAGCTGAGCTCGACGAGACCATGGCGGCGTGTGTTGCAGCCGGGTGAAGTCAGGCGATAGACTTGATCGCTCCCGTTGTCAGCCGTCGCGGGCCCTCTTGCCGCGCCGATCCGAGGCCGAACCATGTCCTCAAATGTTCCATCCGCCCCTGCCGATGCAGCTTCACGCCGCGCTGCCAAGCCGGCCATCGCCTATCCGGCCGGGACGATGACCGGGCCGGATATGGCGACGCTCGAAGCCGCGCGGCAGACGATGGTCAAAACGCGCGAGATCATCGTGCCGCCGCGCGATGCGAGGCCATTTCGCGTGGCGCACGGCCAGTTCTTCCGCATCGTCAGCATCGAAGGCCCTCAGGTCGGCGACCTCAATCTCTGGAACGGGGGCGATCTCGCCGAACGTTTCTTCAGCGGCAAGACGCGGGCGCTTCATGGCACGCATGTCGGCCTCGGTGACCGGCTCTGGAGCACGATGCCTTATCTTCGGCCGATGGCGACCATCAGTCACGATACGCTCGGCTGGTACGGTTTCGACGCGGACGGCGCCGGCATTCACGATGTCATCGGCACGCGCTGCGATCCCTACACCAATCTCCTGTTGAACGGCACGACGTACGATTTCTGCTGTCACTCCAACCTGTCCCGCGCGCTGGCCGCCGAATTGAAGCTCGATCCGGCCGCGGTGGAGCATCATGTCCACGATGTGCTCAATGTCTTCATGTGCACCGGCTTCACGCAGGACACACACCAATATTTCATGAAGGCAAGTCCGGTCCGCCCCGACGACTTCATCGAGTTTTTCGCGGAGATCGACCTGCTCGGAGTGTTGTCGGCCTGTCCCGGTGGGGATTGTAGCGCAACCCATTCCAGCGATGTCGCAGCGTGCCATCCGCTCAAGATCGAAATCTTCGAGCCGGATCGAGCGACGCTCAATGGCTGGGCCTGGCCAGCGCCGAGTGCGTATCACCGTCACCACGGCGTGCATGCGGGAAGCTGAGCTTTAATCTTCCACAGGCAGCCGATCCCCGTGCACATACCACTCCGCACGCGACGTCCAGTGGACGTGACGGTCGGGTGTCGCGCCCAGCGGCTCGTCGAACGCGCCGGCATGAATGATCGCCTCGCGTCCGCTGCGTGTGAGATGCGGCATCGGGCTGCCGCAGGTCCTGCAGAACGCGGTGGCAAAACTCCGCGCGTTGGGCAGATCGTAGCGTGTGACGGATGCCTCGCCGCGCAGCCAGCGCAGTGCGCTCGCCTCGACGATCACCTCGCAAGCATGTGCGGTCCCGGTCGCCTTGCGGCAGCGCGAGCAATGGCAGTTGAGGAAACGATCGAACGGACCCTCGACCTCGAAGGCGACCTCGCCGCACAAGCAGCTTCCCCGGAATGCGGTCATGTCGTCCCCTCCGCCTATGCGCCCGCGTTGATCGGGGCGATGCCTGGCGGAGGCTGGCTCCGCCGCTCATCAGACCCTTCCGGGCGGCAATTCTCAAGAGGGCGGCAGGTCCGGCACGCTCAAGCGAATTGCGCGATGCCGTGGCCGACGGACCAGTTCTCCGCGGGAGCATCGAGCACGTTGACGAAGACGTCTTCGGGGCGGATGCCGGGATTGTCGCCCAGCAGTTCCGCGATCCGGCAGTACAGCGCCTTCTTCTGCTCGGGCGTTCGTGAGGCGAATACGGTGATCTGGATCAGAATGGCGTCGTCGCTGCGCTTGACGCCATAGGCATCGCCACAGCGGAAGTTTGCAGGCGACAACTCGCTGATGGTCATGAACTCGTCACCCTCCGGCACGTTCAACGCCTCGCGCATTGCGCGGTAAAGGCCGTCGAGGATCGCCTGCCGGTAGGCGTCCGGCTTTCCGGCCCGCATGGAGATGTGAAGCAGAGGCATCAGCTGGTCCCTTTGCATGCGGCCGCGACCGGCCAGGACGCATGCAAGCGCCGGCCGTTCGGCCCATTGACGAAACGGGCTATCAATCTCATTTTATTTTTGACACGATGTCCAGAAAGCATGTTTTTGACGTCGTGTCAAATATGCGCCGACAAAGGAGCATGATGTGAGGCCGCGCGAATTCGACCACGACGACGTCCTGCGCATCGCGTTCGATCAGTTCTGGCGCAAGGGCGTGCGCGGCTCCTCGCTGTCCGACATCGCCCGCGATGCCGGCGTTCAGCGCGGCAGCCTCTACAATGCGTTCGGCAGCAAGGAGGCGTTGTTCCTGCAGGCCTATGAGCGTTACGCCGGCGACTATCTCGTCGCCCTGCAGAAGGCGCTCGGCACGGGCTCATTGCGCAAACGGCTCACCGCGTTCTTCGATCTGACCATCGCCAATTTCCGCTCAGGCTCGCCGCCGCGCGGATGTCCGACGACGCGGGGGCTGATGGAGCTCGGCGCCGCCGAAGGCGAGGGGCTCGACGAAGAGGCGCGGCGCGCTTTTGCGAACCTGGTGTCGCGCATCACCGCGCTGGTCGAGGACACCTTGTCGGCGGGCGCCGAGCGCGGCGAGTTCAGCGGCAACCCGGCGGCCGCAGCGCTGCACATCATCACGGTCACGCGCGGTCTTGCGGTGCTGGAGCGTGCGTTCGGTGACGAGCCGCAGCTGCGCAAGATCGCGGCCCACACCATCGATCTCGTGCTCGGCAAGGGCGCTCGCTAGGCCTCAGCAGAATGCGAGCGCGTTGACGGCCTGCGTGGCCGCGCTCTCCTGCTCGATCCCGACCAGCTGGCCGACGGCGGTCTTGAGCTCGCCTGGCTCCCTGCGGCGCGCAACGGCCAGGAGCCGCATCAATTCCGCCTCGTCCTTTGACAGCCGCCGGCACGACGGCGGCATGAAGCAAAGATCGCAGGGACGTCCGCTGCGCAAGATTCTGACCAGCGCGGCCACGCGGGCGACCAGCAGCGGGCTGTCGGAAATGCCGGGTGCCTCGTCGGCGAAGCGATAGGCGGCCTCCCAGCAATCGGACGCGCCGGTCGCATAGGCTGCCCCGATGAACCGGAACAGCGAGAGCGCCGTGCGGCAGAAATCATCGCAGCCTTCCATGCTTCGCGGATTGTCCTGCATCATGACCGACCTCGTCAGTGCAATGTCGGGCTTCCGACGAACCAGCTCTTCATCGCCATCGTCCGTTCGACGTTGGGCGTCCGAAACTGCCGATCCGGCAGGATGAGACCGGCCATGCGGAAGATCGTCGCAAGTCCCCTGACGGGGGCGAGCGCCCAATCCGCGCCGACCGGAAGCAGCCAGCTCTCGAACTGCTCGCGCGCGATATCGATGCGCTCCTCTTGCGCCGCTGCGATCGCGTGCAGAATTCCGTGCTCGCTCTCCGACATCTTCGGGCAAGTGGGGCAATGCACTTCGATGGCGGTATGCGCCGTGCACGCAAAGATCTCGATGATGGCCTCGAGAGAGAGCACGGCATCGCCGACGCGAAAATGGTCGTAGACCTGCTGGATGTCGGCCGCGGTCGGCACGGCGGTCCCGCTTCGCGCCTTCGCGCGAAATCCCCAGATGAAGAGCCGCTCGCCCGCGCTCAGCGCCGGAAGGTCAAGCGTCCTGGTGTCTGTCGATTGATACATGGAGCCTCTGGCAAATGGCTGCGCCTTGCGCCGATCGTTCTGCCAGGGGCGCGTGCAAGTCAACGCCGGGAAGGCCGATATCGAGGTCTTCTAGAAACGCGCACGCATCGGAAGCTCCTTGTCTGGAGCGATTCCAATGCAGTCGCAAACGATCGATGAATTCTAAAGTGCGCTTACACGAACGCGACGTCGATCTTGTTGTCCGACTTGGAGAGCATGCGGCAGGCGCGCGAAAGCCCGTCGCTGGCGATCGCGAGCTTGAACTGCTCGGGGATGTCGGTGGTCGAGATCACCTCGATCGTGGCTTCGTCATCGGCGAGTGCGCGCACCGTGCAGTCGAAGGTCGAGCGGCCTGCGTTGAAGGTGATCTGGCCGGCCTTGAACACCCGCCGGCGCGCGGGAGAGATCGACGGTGCGGCATCGACCCAGGCGATCACGCGATTGCGGCCGGCATTCTTGGCGGAATACATCGCGAGATCGGCGTTGTGCAGGGCGTCGTCGAAATGCTGGCCGGGAAGCAGCGATGCGGCACCGAAGCTGCAGGTCACCGGGACCGGGCCGCAGGGCGTGTCGACGCTCTCGGCCGCGATCGCCAGGCGCACCTTCTCCAGCGTCGTCATGGCGCCGGCAAGATCGGTGTGCGGCAGCAGAACGGCGAACTCCTCGCCGCCGATGCGGCCGATAATGTCGGAGCCGCGCAGATTGTTGCGGCAGGTCGCGATGATCGACGCCAGCACGGCATCGCCGGCGGCGTGACCGTGGCAATCGTTGACCTGCTTGAAGTGATCGACGTCGAGCACGGCGAGCGTCAGCTTGTGGTGGTGCCGGTTGGCGAGCGACGACAGGCGCTGCGCTTCCGTACGGAAGGCGCGGCGCGACAGCGCGCCGGTCAGATTGTCCTGCATGCTGAGATTGCGCAGCAGCAGCTCGTCGACGGCGATCGCTGCGAGATCAACCAGAACCGCGAGCTCCCCCGCCTCGAACTCGCGCGGCTTTGTATCCATCACACAGAGCGTGCCGATGTTGACGCCGGAGATCTTGAGCTGCACGCCGGCATAGAAACGGATGAACGGATGTCCGCGGACGAAGATATTGTCGGTGACGCGGGGATCCTCGTAGGTGTCGGGAATGACGAGGGGGGTATCCTGCGCGATGGCGAGGCTGCACAGCGCCGGGCGGCGATCGGTCTCGCGATCGGCCATGCCGACCTCGGCCTTGAACCATTGCCGGTGTCCGTCGATCAGCGTCAGCGTCGACATCGACACGCCAAAAATCCGCTTGCTCAGCGCCGTCAGGCGATCGAACGCAGCCTCCTTCGGCGTGTCGAGAATGTCGAGCGACGCGAGCGTGTCGAGGCGGCGGGCTTCGATGGTGGGCGTGATTGGCATTGTGTCTGGCTCCGGTGGCGCAGTTATGCGCGGGCCGATTAACGCCAAATTGAGCCGCGGGATGTCGGGAACCCGAATGCTTAAGGCTTTGCTAAGACGGGCGGGATAAAATGGCATATCAGCCCCGCCAATTCTTGCGAGCACCAATGATTTTCTCCCGCATCAGTTTCAAGCTGGTCCTCATTGTCGGCATCAGCCTTCTCGGCATGATCGCGCTCGCGCCAATCGCGCTGTCGACGCTGCGCAGCCAGATGATCGCCGACCGTCAGGCCAAGACGCAGCATATGGTCGATGTCGGCTACGGGATTCTCGCGCATTACCAGAAGCTCGAGAGCGAGGGAAAGCTCACGCGTGAACAGGCGCAGGCCGGCGCCATGGCCGAGATCAAGAGCCTCCGCTACGACAAGGTCGAGTATTTCTGGCTCAACGACATGACCCCCAAAATGATCATGCATCCGATCAAGCCCGAGCTTGACGGCAAGGATCTCGCGGGGATGAAGGATCCCTCCGGCAATGCGCTATTCGTCGGCTTCGTTGACGTCGTCAAGAAGCAGGGCGCGGGTTTCTACAGCTATCTCTGGCCGAAGCCCGGCTTCGACCAGCCGGTCGGGAAGATCTCCTATGTGAAGGGTTTTGCGCCCTGGGGCTGGATCATCGGCACCGGCATCTATCTCGACGACGTCGACGCCGTGTTCCGGCAGGACGCGATGACGTTCGGTTTTGTCTGTCTCGCGGTGTTCGTGCTGGTGCTCGGCGCGTCGTTCGTGATCGGCCGTAGCGTGACCAGGCCGCTCGCGAAAATCACGGGCCTGACCGAGCGCCTCGCTGCCGGCGACAGCGCCTTCGAGGTGCCCTACACCAACCTCAGCAACGAGGTCGGCGGGCTTGCCAAGGCGCTCGCCGTGTTCAAGGACAACGCGTCGGCGGTCGGCCGGATGCATGCCGAGCAGCAGGAGACGAAGCAGCGGGTCGACGACGAGAAGCGCAAGACGATGACCGATCTCGCCGGCAAGTTCGAGGCGAGCGTCCAGGCCGTCGTCCGCGACGTCTTCAACGAGGCGCGGGCGATGCAGCAGGCCGCCCAGGGCATGTCGGAGACCGCTGATAAGGCGACCGACCGCGCGAGCTTCGTCGCCACCGCGTGCCAGCAGGCCTCGAGCAATGTGCAGACGGTGGCCTCCGCCGCCGGCCAGTTGTCATCCTCGATCACCGAGATCAGCCAGCGCGTCGCGCAGGCAGCAAGTGTGGCCGACAAGGCGGCGGCCGACGGCCAGCGCACCAACGACACCGTGCAGGGGCTGGCCGCGGCCGCCCACAAGATCGGCGAGGTCATCGACCTCATCAACCAGATCGCCTCGCAGACCAATCTGCTTGCGCTCAATGCCACCATCGAAGCCGCGCGAGCGGGCGAAGCCGGCAAGGGCTTTGCGGTGGTCGCGAGCGAAGTGAAATCGCTGGCGAGCCAGACCGCGAAGGCGACCGACGAGATCGGTGCGCAGATCTCCGCGATCCAGGCCGAGACCAACCAGGTCGTCGGCAATATCGAGAGCATCCGCGCCACCATCATGGAGGTCAACGAGATCTCCTCGTCGATTGCGGCCGCGGTCGAAGAGCAGGGCGCGGCGACGCAGGCCATCGCCCACAGCGTGCAGGAGGCGGCGTCCGGCACCGACCAAGTCTCGCAGAACATCTCCGGCGTGACCGATGCGACGGCGGAAACAGGCGCGGCTGCAGGGCGCGTGCTACAGTCGAGCGGACGCCTGACCGAAAAGCTGCAATCGCTGGAGAACGAGGTCAGCGCCTTCGTTGCCGGCGTGCGGGCGGCCTAGTATAGCGGGGGATGGGCCAAAACTCCGATCGCCGCGCGCGCATCCTCCTGATCAATCCGAACAGTCTCGAGGCGACCACGGCAATGATGGTCGCGATTGCGACGTCTGTCGCCGGCGATGGTTTCGACATCAAAGGCGCCACGGCGACGCGTGCGCCCTCGATGATCGTGACACCCGAAGCGCTCGACACTGCCGCCCCCGAGGTCGAAGAGATCGCACGCGCGCATCAGGGCGCTTGCAACGGCATCATCGTCTCGGCGTTCGGCGATCCCGGCCTCGTGGGAATCAGGTCGGCGATGAAGCTGCCCGCGGTCGGCATCGGCGAGTCCGCGATGCTGGAAGCTGCCGAAGGCGGCCGCCGCTTCGGCGTCGCGACCACGACGCCGCTGTTGAAAGCAAAGATCGACGCGCTGCCCGACGCGTTGGGATTGCGATCCCGCTATACCGGCACCCGCTTCGCCGACGGCGATCCGCAAGAGTTGATGCGCCATCCTGCCCGGCTGCGTGCGGCGCTCGCCGGAGCGGTCGAGGCCTGCATCGCGCAGGACGGCGCGGAGGCTGTCATCATCGGCGGCGGGCCGCTCGGCGAGGCTGCGCGCGAATTGCAGCCGACGTTCACCGTGCCTGTCATCGCGCCGATCCCGTCGGCCGTCAGGCGCATCATGCGCCTCGTGACGGTGTAGTTTTTCCGCGGCGCGGCATCGGCCGCGACGTGGAAAACTGTTTTCCTTGACATGACCTCTGCCGTGCTCGACCTGTAACCATGTCGATTGGCGGCATCGCGCGTGCCGCAGCGAACAAGAAAAGCACACGGGAAAGACGTCATGAGTGCAGGCCTCACCGAAAAGGACTACCTCGCCACCTTGCGCGGCCTGTGGGAGAAAGCCTGGCCGAAGGGCATGCCGCGCTCGCCGAACTATCTGCACGGCGAAGTTCCCCTGACGGAATATCTGCGCGCCTGGGCGAAGCAGAGCCCGGCGCGGCCTGCGGTGATCTTCTACGGCCATGTCACGACCTATGCGGAGCTCGACCAGCAGAGCGATCGCTTTGCGGCGCTGCTGCAGGCCAAGGGCGTGGGCAAAGGCGATCGTGTCGCCGTCTTCCTGCCGAACTGTCCGCAATTCCACGTCGTGTTCTTCGGCATTCTGAAGCTCGGCGCGGTCCATGTTCCCGTGAGCCCGCTGTCGCGCGCGTTCGAACTGTCCTACGAGCTCAACGACACCAAGGCCGAGGTGATCGTGGCGCTGGACCAGCTCATCCCCGTGGTGGAGCAGGTCCGGGGCGAGGTCAGCCTGCGCGAGGTCATCGTCACCAGCTTTGCCGATGTCGTGCCGGCAACGCCGGCATTTCCGACGCCGGACTCGATCCGTATGCCGCGGATCGCAATCCCGGGCGCGACCGATCTACTGCCCGCGCTCGCCGCACTGCCGGCGCCATCGTCGCTGCCGCCGCCCGGTCTCGATGAAGTCGCCGCACTCAATTACACCGGCGGCACCACCGGCATGCCCAAGGGCTGCGTCCACACCCATCGCGACATGGTCTATACGGCGGCCGCCAATTACGGCATCTCGGTGCTGTCGGACGAGAGCAGCGTCTTCCTGTCGTTCTTTCCCGAGTTCTGGATCGCCGGCGAGAATTTCGGCCTGATCTTCCCGCTGTTCTCCGGCGGGACGCTGATCCTGCTGGCCCGCTGGGACGCCGTCGGCGCGATGGCCGCGATCGACAAATACAAGGTCACGATCACGGCGATGCCGGTCGATGGCGCGGTCGAGCTGATGGATCATCCACGCTGGAGCGAGTTCGATCTGTCGTCGCTGAAGCAGGTCCGCGTCGTCTCCTTCGTCAAGAAGCTCAATGCCGACTATCGCAAGCGCTGGAAGGATCTCACCGGCACGATCCTGATGGAGGCGGCCTGGGGCATGACGGAGACCCACACCTCCAACACGTTCACATCAGGCTTCCAGGACGACGATTTCGATCTCAACAACCAGCCGATCTTCGTCGGTCTGCCGGTGCCCGGCGCCGAGTTCAAGATCACCGATTTCGAGACCGGTGCATTGGTGCCGCTCGGCGCCGAAGGCGAGATCCGCGTGCGGACGCCGTCGCTGCTCAAGAGCTATTGGAACAAGCCGGAGGCAACCGCGGAGTCGCTGATCGATGGCTGGCTGCGCACCGGCGACATCGGCACCATCGACAAGGACGGATTTCTGCACTTCCTCGGCCGCCGCAAGGAGATGCTGAAGGTCAAGGGCATGAGCGTGTTTCCGCCGGAGATCGAGGCGCTGCTCGGCCAACATCCGAAAGTGCTGGGCTCCGGCGTGGTCGGGCGCGACGATCCCGACAAGGGACAGGTGCCGGTGGCCTACATCCAGCTCAAGCCGGAAGCGGTCGGCACGATCTCCGCGGCAGACCTGCGCGCCTGGTGTGCCGAACGCATGGCGGTCTACAAGATCCCGGAGGTGTGCATCATCGAGGCGCTGCCGTTGACGGCCACGGGCAAGGTGAAGAAGCAGGACCTCAACCCGAACCAGCCTGCTTCAGTCTGAGTGAGAGACCGATGTCGTTCAAAAAGCTCCTGATCGCCAATCGCGGCGAGATCGCCATCCGCATCGCGCGCGCAGCGGCCGATGCCGGCATCACGACGGTTGCGATCCACCCCGCCGATGACGCGCTGTCGCTGCATGCGCGCGTGGCCGATGAGGCGGTCGAAATCCCCGGACGCGGCGCGCGGGCCTATCTCGATATCGAGGCCGTGGTGAAAGCGGCCAAGGGCGCCGGCTGCGATGCCGTGCATCCCGGCTATGGCTTCCTGAGCGAGAACGCGGCATTCGCCAAGACCTGCACTGACGCAGGGATCACCTTCGTTGGACCAAAGGTGATGGCGCTCGAACTGTTCGGCGACAAGGTCGCCGCACGACAACTGGCAAAACGCTGCGGTGTGCCGATCATTGCCGGCACCAGCGGACCGTCGTCGCTCGACGAAATCACGGCGTTCTTCATCTCGCTCGGCAGCAACGCGGCGATCGTGATCAAGGCCATGGCCGGCGGTGGCGGCCGCGGCATGCGCGTGGTGGAGAACGCGTCCGATCTCGCGGAAGCCTATGCGCGCTGTCAGTCCGAAGCCAAGGCCGCGTTCGGCTTCGATGGGGTCTATGCCGAGCGGCTGATCCGGCAGGCCCGCCACATCGAGGTGCAGATCATCGGCGACAGGCACGGCGCGATCTCGCATCTCTGGGAGCGTGAATGCACCATCCAGCGCCGGCACCAGAAGCTGGTCGAGGTGGCACCGAGCCCGTCGCTGAGCGAGACTTTGCGTGGCCGCATCATCGAGGCGGCCAGGCAGCTTGCGACAGCGGCGTCGTATGACAATCTCGGCACGTTCGAGTTCCTGGTCGACGGCACCGCCGAGGACAGTTTTGCCTTCATCGAGGCCAACCCGCGGCTCCAGGTCGAGCACACCGTGACGGAGGAAGTGCTCGGCCTCGACCTCGTCCGCGCCCAGCTCGCGGTTGCGGCGGGCGCTTCGCTGGCCTCGCTTGGCCTCGCGCAAGGATCGATCCCGAAGCCGCGCGGCTATGCCATGCAGCTCCGCGTCAACATGGAAACGCTGGACGAGACCGGTGCGACGCATCCGACCGGCGGCGTGCTCGCCGTGTTCGAGCCGCCGTCAGGTCCCGGTGTCCGCGTCGATAGCTTCGGCTATGCCGGCTACAAGACCAGCGCGGCGTTCGACTCCCTGCTGGCCAAGGTCATCGTGCATACGCCGGGTGAAGCCTGGCATGACGTCGTGGCAAAGGCTTCGCGCGCTTTGCGCGAGTTCCGGATCGACGGCGTCGTCACCAACATCGCGTTCCTGCAGGCCGTGCTGGCGCATCCCGACTTCAGGACCAATCGCATCGCGACTGATTTCATCGATCGCAATATTGCGAAGCTGGTCGAGGCGGCGGATGGCGCGGCCAAGCCGCTGTATTTTGCCGCAGCCGAGCGTAGCGGTGCTCACGCCGCCGAGGCGCATGTCGCGCAGATCGTGCCGGAAGGCGCGGTGATGGTCGCGGCACCCCTGCAGGGGACCATCGTCACCATTCAGGTGACGGAAGGCGAGATCGTGCGTCCTGGCCAGCAGCTCGCCGTGATCGAATCCATGAAGATGGAGCATCTGGTCATGGCCGAGCAGGGCGGCCGCGTCATGAGACTTGTCGCCGGCGACGGCGTCACCCTGATGCATGGGGAGCCGATCCTGTATCTGGAGCCGCTCGACGTCGCCGCCGATCACACGGCGGCGGAAGCCGACATCGATCTCGACCACATCCGTCCCGATCTGGCCGAGCTGATCGCGCGCCAGGCCAACACGCTCGATGCGAACCGCCCGGCCTCGGTCGAGCGCCGTCGCAACACCAACCAGCGCACCGCGCGCGAAAACGTTGACCAGCTCGTCGACGACGGCTCCTTCATGGAGTACGGCAGCCTCGCGATCGCGGCGCAGCGCCGCCGCCGCAAGCTCGACGATCTCATCAAGAACACGCCGGCCGACGGCCTCGTGATGGGCGTGGCCACCGTCAATGCCGAAAAGTTCGGCGGCGAGGCCGCGCGCTGCATCGTCGTGGCCTATGACTACACCGTGCTCGCGGGCACGCAGGGCCACATGAACCACAAGAAGATCGACCGCATGCTCACGCTGGCAGAAGACTGGCGCGTGCCGCTGGTGTTTTACGCCGAAGGCGGCGGCGGCCGGCCCGGCGACACCGACCGGCTCGGCATGACCGGCCTCGACGGCCCGTCCTTCGTGCAGTTCGCAAAGCTCTCCGGCCTCGTGCCTGTGATCGGCGTGGTCTCCGGCTATTGCTTCGCCGGCAACGCCGCAATGCTCGGCTGCTGCGATGTCATCATCGCCACCAAGAACGCCTCGATCGGCATGGGCGGCCCCGCGATGATCGAGGGCGGCGGGCTCGGCGTCTATCACCCGGCCGAGGTCGGTCCGGTCTCGTTCCAGTCGCCGAACGGCGTCATCGACATCGTGGTCGAGGACGAGGAGGAGGCGACGCGCGTCGCGCAAAAATACCTGTCCTATTTCCAGGGTGCGATGAGCGATTGGGAAGCTGCGGATCAGCGCCTGCTCCGCCGCGCCATCCCCGAGAATCGTCTTCGCGTCTACGACATCCGCAGCGTGATTGATCTCGTTGTGGACAAGGACAGTGTGCTGGAGCTCCGCCGCGACTACGGCGTCGGCATGATCACCGCGCTGATCCGCATCGAAGGCAAGCCGTTCGGCCTGATCGCCAACAACCCGCGCCATCTCGGCGGCGCCATCGATGCCGACGCCGGCGACAAGGCCGCGCGCTTCCTCCAGCTCTGCGACGCCTTCGATCTGCCGATCGTCTCGCTCTGCGACACGCCCGGCTTCATGGTCGGTCCGGAAGCGGAGAAGACCGCGATCGTGCGCCACGTCTCGCGCATGTTCGTCACCGGTGCGAGCCTCACCGTGCCGCTGTTCGGCATCGTGCTGCGCAAGGGCTATGGGCTGGGCGCGCAGTCGATGATCGGCGGCGGCTTCCACGCCTCGTTCTTCACGGCGGCCTGGCCGACCGGCGAGTTCGGCGGCATGGGCCTGGAGGGCTATGTCCGCCTCGGCTTCCGCAAGGAGATGGAGGCGATCGCGGACCCGGAGGAGCGCGAGACCTATTACCGCAACAAGGTCGCCGAGCTCTACGCCAACGGCAAGGCGGTCTCGATCGCCTCGGTGTTCGAGATCGACAACGTCATCGACCCCGCCGAGACGCGGCGGTGGATCATGGCGGGGCTCCGTTCGGTGCCGAAGCCGCCGGTGCGGACGGCGAAGAAGCGGCCGTGCATCGACACCTGGTGAGGGCAGTGCAGCAATAGCCTGCGTCCCGGTTCCCGATTGACATCCCCGCCTGTGCTGCCAGACTTTGCACAATAATACAGGGTGGAGACGTCCGCGATGGCCAGCCTTTCGGCCTCGAACCATGTCGCCCGTGTCTTGTCCGTCGCCAGCCACGTGGCCGACGTCGACGCCTCTTCGCGCATTGAGAACTCGTGGCGGCGCTGCCTGATCAGCCACAAGCTCGATCCTGCCCGGCAGGGCCCGCCGCAGACACTGACCGAGGCCGAGGTTCGTCACGTCGCTGAGCCGCTGGAAGAGACCATCCGGCTGCTGACGCCGGAGCTCGACGATCTCGCCCGCGTGCTGCGGGACGCCGGCTATTGCGTCAACCTCGCTGACGCGAACGCGACCATGCTGTTCAGCCGCCTGCCGGGCGAGGCCGACGCACGGATGTTCATGGACTGGAAGATCTACACCGGTTCGAATTTCGCCGAGACGTTCGAGGGCACCAACGGGCTCGGCACCTGCCTCGCGGAGCAGAAGCCGATCCTGGTGCATCGCGACGAGCATTTTCGTGCGCAATGGCACATGTTCTCCTGCGCGGTGGCGCCGCTGTTTGATCAGGCCGGGCGCCTCGCCGGCGCGGTCAACATCACCTCTTGTCGGGAAGATCTCGAACGGGCCGCGCATCAGCTTGCGCTCGCGGTGACGATGGAGGCGACGCGGCGGATGGAGGGCGCGATCTTCCGCGATCATTTCCGCAACGCCTGGATCGCGACCGTGCCGGGTGATGGCGGCAGCGGCCTGCTTGCCTACGATGACGATCGTCGCATCGTCGGCGCCTGCCGGTCGGCGCGCGCATTGCTGGGCCTCACCGACGGCCTGATCGCGTCGGGCATCGATCTGGCGCGCTACATCAAGCTTGATCACGCGCGCAACGCGGACGAGATCGTCGAGCTGCGCCGCGCCGATGGCCGTCCGCTGGGGCAAAGCCATGTCGCCCCGCCCCTGCGCGCAAAATCCACCATGCTTCGCCGCGATGCGCCGGTCGATCGCTTCGACGCGCTGCATCGGCTCGCAGGCGGCGATCCGGGCCTCGTCAAAAGCGTGAAGCGGCTGCGGAGCATCGGCGATCACAATCTGCCGGTGCTGCTGCATGGCGAGACCGGCGTCGGCAAGGACGTGTTCGCGCGCGCGATTCATGCCGCGAGCAACCGTGCCCGTAACAACTATGTCGCGCTGAACTGTGCGGCGATGCCGGAGAGCCTGATCGACGCCGAGCTGTTCGGCTACGAGGCCGGCGCCTTCACCGGCGCGCGGCGCGACGGTTCGAAGGGCCTGATCGTGCAGGCTGACGGCGGCACGCTGTTTCTGGACGAGATCGGCGACATGCCGATCGCGCTGCAGACCCGCTTGCTGCGCGTGCTGGAGAACCGCGAAGTCTGGCCGCTCGGCGCGCTCAAGCCGGTGCCGGTGGATATTCGCCTGATCAGCGCCACCCATCGCGATCTCGGCCGCATGGCCGAGGAGGGGGCTTTCCGTGCCGACCTCTATTTTCGCCTGCGCGGCATGGAGGTGCGGCTGCCGGCGCTGCGCGAGCGCGCTGATAGGGATGACATCATCCGCCAGATCGCGCGCGAGGAGGCACCGAATTGCCGCCTCTCGGGCGAAGCCTGGTCGCTGCTCTCGGCCTATTCCTACCCCGGCAACATGCGCCAACTCCGCCACGTGCTCCGGCTTGCCGGCTGTACGGCGGGGGATGGCGTCATCATGGATGCCGACCTCGATCTGCCGCCGTTCGGCGGGAGAACGGCGGGGATTGATCTCGAAGCGGCCGAGCGAGCCACGATCATCGAGGCGCTCCGCAAGCACGGTGGCCGCGTCACTGAAGCCGCCCGCGCGCTAAAACTCAGCCGCGCGACGCTGTATCGCAAGATCAAGCAGCTGAAGATCGAGACGGCGCAGTGATCTTTCTTACCCTCTCCCCTTGCGGGAGAGGGTGGCTCGCCGCGCTAGCGGCGAGACGGGTGAGGGGTATCTCTCCGCGAGTCCAACTCTGATTTGAACGAGTAGAGAGATACCCCTCATCCGGCGCTTCGCGCCATCTTCTCCCGCAAGGGGAGAAGGAAGGGCACCGAGCTCGGCGCTTCCCTCAGGAAAAATCCGTCCAGCTCAAATGCCGCGAATCGAGATCGCCGACTGAAACGGTCTCGCGGATTTCGTGGGGGACGTGGAAGCTGCTGCGCAGATACACGAGCGGCGCGGCGCCGTCGGAATGCGAGACGTAGCGGACTTCGCCGACGAAAATCGAATGCGTCCTGGTCTCGAACTCCTGCGCCAGTACGCAGTCGAACGCCGCGACCGCATCGGTCAGCACCGGTGCGCCCGTGGCACCTCGGGTCCACTGGCCGAACGCAAAGCGATCGTCGCCGTTGACGCCCTTCTGGCCGCTGAAGGTCAGCGCCAGCAGCGCGTGATCCTCGTGCAGGAAGTTGATCGCGAAGGCGCCTTCCTCGCGGATGCGGGCGTGCGCGCTGGCGTTGCGGTTGACGCAGACGATCAGCGACGGCGGATTGTCTGACAATGAGCATGCCGACGTCACCGTCAGCCCGGTGCGCTTGCCGTGCTCGGCGCCGACCGTGACCAGTGCGACCGCACCGGCGCATTGGCGCATCGCCTGCTTGAAATCCTTTGCGTCGACGCTCACGCGGAAATCTCCGAAGTAATGGCGGGTGCGACACGATTGCGCCGCACCCGCATCCGGTCAAGCTGCCTTCTTCGCGGAGCCGAGATGCTTCAGGCGCGGCATCACCTCGTTCTTGAGCAGCGAGAGCGAGTGGTGCCAGGCTTCCGGCTTGTGCTTGTAGTCGAAGCCGAACACGCAGAGCACACCGAACCCGCCGACCTCGTCGTAGATCTTCTCGATCTTTTCGGCCACCGTCGCGGGCGAGCCGACGACCCAGTTCCGCTTGGCGCAATATTCGACGGTGACGTCGCTATCGGGCACGTCGGGCGTGTGCTTCAGATAGTCCTTGAAGCCGAAATGGCCGAGCAGCGGCAGGAAGTATTCGCCCATCATCCGGCCCATCATGTCGCCGGTCGAGAGCCTCCAGGCCTCTTCGTCGGTATCCGCGACGAACACCTCGCGCACCAGGCGCCAGTCCGCGCGGTTCGGCTTGCGTCCGGTCTTGGCGGCGCCGATCTCGACCGAGTCCCAATGGCTGCCGACATAGGCCGGGTTGAGGTTGAGGCTCATCGGGATGAAGCCGCGCTCGCCCGCGAGCTTGAGCGTGTCCGAGTTCTTCGACAGCCCGGCAACGCCGATCGGCGGATGCGGCGCCTGCAACGGCTTGATGTGAGGCTTGAGGAAGTCGAACATCGTGTCCGGCTTGGTCACGGTCCAGAACTTGCCCTTGTAGGTGAAGGGCGCGGGATCGGACCAGAGCTTCAGGATGATCTCCAGCGCCTCGCGGGTCATGTCACGGTTCTGCCCGCTCATGCCGTCGACGTTGAACATCGCCCAGTCGCTCGGCAGGCCCGAGGCCGCCACGCCGAAATTCAGCCGGCCTTCCGAAAGATGGTCCAGCATCGCGACGCGGTTGGCGAGCTCGGCCGGATGGTGATAGGGCAGCAGGAAGCCACCTGGTCCGATGCGCAGGCGCTTGGTCTGCATCAGGGCTTGTGCGATCAGCAGGTCCGGCGTGGGATTGGGTTCCCAGGGCGCGGTATGGTGCTCGCCGATCCAGGCTTCCTGATAGCCGAGCTCGTCGAGCCAGCGCAGGACCTGCAGGTCCCAGTCATGTCCTTCCTTCAGGCCGCACTCCGGCGGATGCGAAGGCATCGTGAAATAGCCGATCTCCATGGGTTTCCTCATCTGATGTTGACGCGTCTTGCTGCGCGTTCGCTGACGTGAACAGGAACAGCTTCAGCAAGCGGTGTGCCAGCGTGGGAGGCGCCCCAGACCCGCGAGAAAACGCTGGTTTAGGGCCGCAATAGCCGATATCCCGGGGCGGATTTGCAAAGCGCCGTCTCATTGTCGCGAGACGCCGTCTTGGCCGTGAGACTCGAGGATACGATTGGAAATGACCGATCCCGCTTTTGTCGCGGTGGACTGGGGCACCAGCAGCTTCCGGCTCTGGCTGGTCGACCGCACGGGCCACGTGCTGGCCGAGCGCCGCAGCGGCGAGGGCATGTTGGCCGCGGCCAAGGCCGGCTTCCCCGGCGTGCTGCAATCGCACCTTGCCGCAGTCGCGGCGCCCGCTGATCTGCCCGTGCTCGTCTGCGGCATGGCCGGTGCCAAAACCGGTTGGGTCGAGGCCGGCTATGTCGATACGCCGGCGCCGTTGTCAGCGGTTCTGAAGCAGGCCGCGCGCGTGCCGGGCGAGGCGCGCGACATCCGCATCCTGCCGGGCATCGCGCAGCGCGACACAGTCGCGCCGGACGTGATGCGCGGCGAGGAGACGCAATTGCTTGGCGCGCTCGGCCTTCATGCCACGGGCGAGGCGCTGGTCTGCATGCCTGGGACCCATTCGAAATGGGTGCGGGTGAAGGATGGCACCGTCGCGCATTTCTCCACCTTCATGACCGGTGAGCTCTTCAGCGTGGTCTCGCGCGAGACGATTCTGTCGCTCGCAGTCGCCGGCGCCGATGACGCCGAGGATGTCGCGAGCTTCAAGGCGGCGGTGAAAGCCGCATACGAGGCGCCGGCTTTCGCGGCCAATCTCCTGTTCACCGCAAGGTCGCGTCAGTTGCTGTTCGGCGGCACGCCGGCTGCGGCGCGTGAGACACTGTCGGGCACGTTGATCGGCGCCGAGCTCGCCGCAGGCCTTTCCGGCACGGTGCCGAAAGCCGGCATCACGCTGATTGCCTCGGGGCGGCTGGCGGATCTGTACCGGCTGGCCTTCGATGCGCTGTCGGTCAACGTGAACCCGATCGATGCCGATGAAGCGGTGCGCCGCGGCCTGTCGATGGCGGCTGCGGCGATCTGGACGAAGTCAGAAGGATCTTTGAGATGAGAGTTCCCTTTCCGCCGATGAAGCGGCCCCTGGTCGCGATCCTGCGCGGCGTCAAGCCGGAGGAGACCGAGGCCATCGTCGGCGTGCTGGTCGAGGCCGGCATGACCGCGATCGAGATTCCCCTGAACTCGCCCGATCCGTTCCGCTCCATCGGGCTCGCCGCCAAGCTCGCGCCATCAGGCGTGCTGATCGGCGCCGGCACGGTGCTCACCGCGGCGGATGTCGATCGCCTCAATGATGTCGGTGGCAAGCTGATGGTCTCGCCGAATGTCGATACCGAGGTGCTGGCGCGTGCGCATCAGCACGGCATGGTGACGCTGCCCGGCGTGTTCTCGCCGACCGAGGCGCTGCTTGCGGCTCGCTCCGGTGCATCCGGCCTCAAATTCTTTCCGGCGAGCGTGCTCGGCGCGTCCGGCATCGCCGCGATCAGCGCGGTGCTCCCCGCAGGCGTGATGATCGCCGCCGTCGGCGGCGTCTCCGACCAGAATTTTGCAGAATACATCAAGGGCGGCGTGACCGCATTCGGGCTCGGCTCCAGCCTCTACAAGCCCGGCATGTCGGCCGCCGATGTCGCCGCGCGTGCGAAGGCGACGATCGAGGCCTATGATCGGGCGATTGCGAAAGACTGATCGAGCAATAAACAAGCCGTGATGTCGTCACGGTCGTGCGTTGTCCTATCTTGCTGCAATAGCGAGATCAGGAGACCGACATGGCGATCAACAACATAGCCGATCTGTTCGTGGCAACGCTCGAACAGGCCGGCGTCAAGCGCATCTACGGCATTGTCGGCGACAGCCTGAACGGTCTCACCGAGGCGCTGCGCCGCCGCGGCACCATCGAATGGGTGCACGTGCGCCACGAGGAGGTCGCGGCCTTCGCGGCCGCTGGCGAAGCCGAGATGACCGGCAGCCTCGCGGTTTGCGCCGGCTCCTGCGGCCCGGGCAATCTGCATCTGATCAACGGCCTGTTCGACGCACATCGCAGCCGCGTGCCGGTGCTGGCGATTGCCGCACAGATCCCGTCGGCCGAGATCGGCGGCGGCTATTTTCAGGAAACCCATCCGCAAAATCTGTTTCGCGAATGCAGCCATTATTGCGAGCTGGTCTCGGATCCGAGCCAGCTGCCTTTCGTGCTGGAGAACGCGATCCGCGCGGCGGTGGGCCTGCGCGGCGTCGCCGTCGTCGCCATGCCCGGCGACGTCGCGTTCCGCAGCCCGCCGAAGCGCGCGCTGTCGACCAATCGCGGGCTTGCGCTCGCAGCGCCCAAGATCGTGCCGCAGGCCGACGAGCTGAAAGCGCTCGCGGATCTGTTGAATAGCGCCGAGCGCATCACGCTGTTCTGCGGCCGCGGCTGTGCCGGCGCGCATGCGCCCCTGATGCAATTGGCCGAAGCGCTGAAGAGCCCGATCGTGCATGCGCTCGGCGGCAAGGAGCACGTCGAATACGATAATCCTTACGACGTCGGCATGACCGGCTTCATCGGCTTCTCCTCAGGCTACGCCGCCATGCACGCCTGCGACGCGCTGGTGATGCTGGGAACGGATTTTCCCTACAAGCAGTTCTTCCCGACCGATGCGAAGGTTGCGCAGATCGATATTCGCCCGGAAAATCTGGGACGGCGCACCAAGATCGATCTCGGTCTCGTCGGCGACGTCAAGCTGACCATCGAGGCGCTGCTGCCGCTGCTCAAGACCAAGACGCAACGAAAGCATCTCGACGACGCCATCGCGCATTACAAGAAGGCGCGCGAAGGCTTGGACTCACTCGCCAAGGGCACGCCGGGAGCCAAGCCGATCCATCCGCAATATCTAGCAAAGGTGATCAGCGACCACGCGAGTGACGATGCCGTCTTCACCGCCGATGTCGGCACGCCGACGGTGTGGGCCGCGCGCTATCTCAACATGAACGGCCGCCGACGGCTGATCGGCTCCTTCGTGCACGGCTCGATGGCCAACGCCATGCCGCAGGCGATCGGCGCGCAGGCCTCGCAGCCCGGCCGCCAGGTGATCTCGCTGTCGGGCGACGGCGGCTTCACCATGCTGATGGGCGATCTGATCACGCTGACGCAGATGAAGCTGCCGGTGAAGATCGTCGTCTTCAACAACGGCGTGCTCGGCTTCGTCGCGCTGGAGATGAAGGCCGCAGGCTTCGTCGACACCAATGTCGATCTGGAAAATCCCGACTTCGCCGCGATGGCGCGCGCGATGGGCATTTTTGCGAAACGCGTCGAGGACCCCGGCGAACTCCCCGGCGCGATGAAGGAGATGCTGGCCCACAATGGCCCGGCGCTGCTCGACGTCGTCACCGCCAAGCAGGAGCTGTCGATGCCGCCGACCATCACGGCCGAACAGGTCAAGGGTTTCAGCCTCTGGGTGCTGCGCGCTGTGATGAGCGGCCGTGGCGACGAGGTCATCGACCTCGCGAAGACCAACCTTCTGTCGCGATGATTTCGGCTGAGGCGGCTCGGTTCACCCCTCCCCGATGGGGAGAGGTGAACAAGGGGACTAGCTGCGCTTGGCCGACGGCACAGGCAACCGCTCATGGCGGCGCTGGAAGCGCTGCCAGTGCAGCACGAGGCCGATCAGCGCCGCCGGCACGAAGCCGAGCGCGATCAGGAAATGCGGCAGTTCCTTCGGCGAGATGAAGGCGATGGCGATGTCGGAGATCAGCCAGAGCGCTGCGAACATCACCGCGAAATCCGTGCGCGGGCAGCGCAGATAATAGAACACGGCGGTGATGACCACGGCGGGCCCGATCGCGATGGCGATCATGACCGCGGTCAGCTCCTTCGGCGTCACCGCGTCGAGCACCATCGAGGCCAACAGCCAGATGGCGGCAAACATGGCGATGATGTCGATCGGATGCCGCAACCCAATACCTCTCGCGGGAACGCGCTATCGTTGTGTCCCGAATCCCGGTCGTCAAGTAAAATACGCCTATTCCTCGTCATTTCCCGGCGTCGGGCGCAGCATGAAATGGCCGAAAGCTGAGGCGATCGGCTTGCCCGGATCGTCCTGCCAGGCCCGCGCCTCGAAGGCGACGATACGCCGTCCCTGTTTCACGATCGAGACATTGGCAATGGTGTCCAGCGCCCGGCCGGATCGCAGGTAATTGACGGTCAGCCCGATCGGCTTCGGCAGCGTCGCGATCCCGAGCTCGCGCCGCACGCCGAGGATCGCGGTGGTCTCGAGGAAAGCGCCGGTCATGCCGCCGTGGATGGCGGGGAGGATCGGGTTGCCGATGATTTTGGGCGAGAACGGCATCGTCAGCGTGCCGTCATCATTGACGCGAATGCCGAGGCAGCGCGCGAACGGGCTGTTGGCGAACGGGCCGTCCGGATCCTCCGGTGCTTCCAGCGTCGGGATGCTGCGCGAGTCCATTCGGCGGTCCGCCAGCATGTTGGTGCGGTTGGCGCCGATCATGAAGCAGCCGGTGGCGGTCGCCACCGGATCGTTCTCGGACTCCTGGTAAGCCGTGGAGCGCACGAAGGCGATCGAGCGCGTGGTGCGATAGCAGACCGAATGCGCCTTGATGGCGAGCCCGGGGGTAGCCGGCTTCTGGTAGTCGATGCGCAGGTCGAGTGTCGCGATTGCGCTGGTGCCGTCGAGCGCGAGCTGAACCGCCATGCCGCAGCTTTCGTCGAGCATCGCGGTGACGACGCCACCGTGCAGCACACCGGTCTCGGTGTCGCCGACGAAGACGGGGCGATAGGGCAGGCTCGACCAGGCTTCGCCCGGCGCGAACCGGTCGAGCTGGAGCCCGCTGATATGGCCGTAATCGGAGCGGCGGCCCTTGATAGCTTCGGCGAGTTCCTCGAAAGGAAGCGTGGTCGATGAGATGGACATGATGACGTTCTAGACCACTGTCGGGGACGGCGCAAAAGCCGGAAATGCGCCCCGCGCGGCAGATCTGCCAGGAACCGGTTTGGCCTCGACAGAGCGCGCCGAAGCAACGATGGTGGGCGCTTCGCCTGTCGACCTGCCCCAAGGAGTGCCCATGGCCGATCCCGAAACGCCCGCCACCAGCCAGGGGCTCGTCACCATTTCCAGTTCGAGCTCGGAGCGGGCGCCGATCATCTATTTCGACGGCGCGTCCTGCTTCGGCCATCACAACGGTGCGATCCAGATCGAGCTCGCCGCGAATTTGCTGATGCCGATTGGTGCCGCCGTCAGGGTCGACGTGGTCCAGACCGCGCATCTGCGTTGCAGCCCGGCCGCGGCGCTGGCGTTGCGCGAAGCGCTCGACAAGGCGCTTGCGATGCTCAAGCTCGGACAGCAGCAGCCGGACGAAGCGATCCCGGCCGTCAAGAACTGAGCAAGAACTGAGCAGGAACCGAGATTGACAGCCATCCGCCTTTACGTCACCTTCCGCGCAGGTTGATACGACCTGCCGGTTGCGCCCTCCGTGGAACGGTGAATGTATCGAGCCCTGATCGGCCCCCCTTTGCCCGAGCGACCGGGTCAGCAACGCAACCACCTGACACACCTGGATCGCTCATGCAGAGGACGAACCGATGCGCGATTTTCGCGATGCCAAGGCTATGGCGCAGACCCTGCGCGACTCCCTGACCACCAAGGCCGTCACTATCAGCCACAGCGAGAGCCTGGAGCTGGTGTCGAAAATGCTCGGCGTTGCCGACTGGAATACGTTGTCGGCGCTGCTTCACGCCGAGCGCCGTGAACCGGCGCCGCCGATTGTAAAGTTCAAGAGTTCGACAGCGGTCTATCCCGCGGTCCCCCTGCGGGACTTCGTGCCGTTCCCGGGCGCGACCTTCCCGCTGTTCGTCGGGCGCGAGAACACTGTGCTCGCCCTCAACCATGCATTCGAGAACGAACGCGAGATGGTTTGCGCAATCCAGCGCGATAGCGGCGTCGACGAGCCGCGATTTGCCGACATCTACGAGGTCGGCGTGCTGGTTCAATTGGTCGAGCTCGAGCGGCTGCAGGACGGTTCGATCAGGGTGCTCACGCGCGCACTCCGTCGCGTTGCGATGCGCAGCTTCGCGGCGCTGTCCGGTGGCTATCGGTCGGAGGCTTCCGAATTGCAGGAGAGTCCGCCCGCTGACGCACCCGATCTGATGCGCCGGACCATTCTGCGTTTCGAGGATTACGCAGCCGCCCACGGCCTGCTGATGCCTGACATCTGGCTGTTCTTCGATCAGACGCGCGATATTGGCCGCATTGCCGATACCATGGCGATGCGCATGAGGTTGCCGGTCAGGGACAAGTACGAACTGCTGGCAATCCTCGATCCCGTCAAGCGGCTGGAAAAGATCGACAGGCTGTTGGACGTGCCGGCTCGCCCGTTCGGTCCGGCCTATGATGCCACGCGACGCCGAGCGCTCGTTCTTGCCGAACAGCGCCGTCATCAGTTTGCGACGCTGGAGCACCTGCTATTGGCGCTGACCGAAGACGGCGATGCCGCGCCTGTTTTACAGGCCAGTAACGCCGATCTCGGCCTGCTCCGGCAGAACCTCACCGACTATATCGACAAGGAGCTCGCGCACACCGTAATCGAGACCGGCACCCCGGTGCCGACCGCCGCATTCCTGCGCGTCGATCGTCGCGCCGCACTTCTCGCCCAGGAGACCGGCAACCCTGAAGTGACGGGCACCAATGCACTCGTCGCTCTGTTTCCGGAGACGCGAAGCCCCGCGGCGCGCATGCTCGCCGACCAGGGCGTGTCACGCTTTCGCGTGGACAAGGCCATCGCTCGAAGCGCTGGCAAAGAAAAAGGCTAGCTCACGCCTTCGTCACATGCACCTTCGCGGTCTTCCCGCCGTTCCACTTGCCGTCGAGCGCGCGCTCGATCTGGGCGGCGAGTTGCAGCAGCAGGCCGTCATTGGCCTGCTTCGCGATCGCCTGGATACCGAGCGGCAGGCCGTGGTCCTGGGCCGCCATCGGCATCGAGATTGCCGGCATGCCGCAGAGATTGGCGAGCGGCGTGAAGGCGAAGAAGCGCCAGAGATTGCCGAACCAGTCGAGCACATCCGGATTGTCGGAGATGGTGAGATATTCCTTGGTGCCGACCTTCGGCGTCGGCAGCGCCGTGATCGGCGTCAGGATCACGTCCCACTGCTCGAAGAAGCTGCCGAAGCCGCGCGAGGTGGTGTTGAAGACCGCCTGCATCTTCGCCCGGTCGGCGAAGCTCGTGTGCAGGCCGGCTTCCCAGATCCGGATGTTCATCGGCTCGATCAGATCTTCCGGCGGACGCTCCAGCCCGCGCGCGGCGAGCATGTTGGAAATCACCACGGAAAAGTTCGAGATGTAGCAGGTGGTCTGCGCCGCGAAGGCGGCGCGGAAATCGAGCTCGGGCAGTGCGTAGTCGACGTGATGGCCGAGGCCCTCGAGGAAGCGGCCGGTCTTCTCCAGTTCGGCGGCGATCTCGGGCGTCGCGGTGTAATCGCCCCAGGTGTGCGACAGCGCGATGCGCAGCTTGGACGGATCGCGCTTGATCATCTCGCCGTAAGGCTGCGCCGTGGTCCAGAACGGCATGAACTCGCCGGGCGCGGGGCCGCGGGCGTGGTCGACGAAAGCGGCGGTATCGCGCACCGTGCGCGACTGGCAGCCCTGGATCGAGACGAGGCCGGTGAGGTCGGACATGTGCGGCGCGAGCGAGAACACGCCGCGCGACACCTTCAGCCCGATATTGCCGTTGACGCCGGCGGGAATGCGGATCGAGCCGCCGCCGTCGGTCGCGTGCGCGATCGGCACCACGCCGGCCGCGACCATCGCCGCACTGCCGGCCGACGAGCCGCAGGTGGTGTAGTCGGTATTCCAGGGATTGCGGGTGACATAGACGGCCGGGTTGTCGGCGGAGCTGCACACGCCGAATTCCGGCGTCGTCGTGCGGCCGATCAGGTTCAAGCCTGCCTGGCGGAATTTGCCGGTCAGGAATGTATCGGCCGTGGCGCGATTGCCGCGCATCAGCAGCGAGCCCATTTCCTGGAGCCGGCCCTTCATGGTCGGACCCAGATCCTTCATCAGGAAAGGCAGGCCGGCGAACGGACCTGCGAGATTGGCGCCGTCCTTGGCGGGATCGGCGATCACGTCATCGAACAGCTCGACCACGCCCGACAGCGTCGGATTGACCTTGGCCACGGCGGCCGCGGCCTGACGTGCCAGTTCCTTTGCCGTCAGCTCGCCGTTGCGGACGCGCGCCGCAAGGCCGACGCCATCGTGCTGCGTCCATTCGTTCCAGCTCATCGGCAAAGTCATGAAGTTCAAATCCCCTTGGGTCGCGGCGCCACCTTTTTCGCAAGGGCCCGCGTGAATCAACTGAGCCGGCGCGAAGGGCAGGGTTGCGCCGGACGGAGAGGTCGGGGCGCTTTAAAGCAGCCTTGCGATCGCCGCAACCGGTCCACCGCCGGCGGGCCCCTGGTGCTCGGCGCCGCCGGAGACGTAGACCGCGCCGGTGCCGGCAAGGCCGGCGATCAACCCGCCGACCGCCGCGCGGGCATGGCGTGTCGAGCTGATATCGGTGTCCTCGAGCATGGTGTGGCGGAAGCCGCGCACGGTGCCATCCGGCGAGGCCTCGGCCTTGGCGAAGATGTTGACGAGCTCGCGGCCGGTGCTGGTTTGCGGCGCGATGTCAAGGCCAACACTTGTCAATGCGGATACCACCGCAGGCGCATCGATCGCGTCGCTCATCACGGCATGCCCGATCTCGAATTCGCTTGCGGAGCCTTCCGAATTGCCGAGCACGATGACCACGTTGTGCATCAGCTCGATCCCTGACGAGGTCGAGGCCACCTTCGAGAACAGATCGTAGCGGTGCAGCACGTCCTGGTCGCGAAGATCGGGAGATATCTCGCCGAGCGCGACTGCAACCCCGAGCGCGGAGGCGCCGCGCGAATAGGCCATCGAGCTGTAGGCGCTGATCGTCGCCGTCTTGCTGCCGCGCGCGCTCGCGGCCTCGACACGCTCGCTGGTCAGCAGCGGGCACTTGATCTGGACGAAATGGACGTCAGCGGCATCGCTGATGCGGGCATCTGCCATCGCGGCCTTCACCGCCTTGGCGGTCTCGGTGATCTGTGCCGAGCGGCCGAGCTCTTCGGGCAGGAAATCGCGGGTCTGCGCCATGCCGATGCTCAGGCGCTTGCCGGAGATGCCTGTGAGCGGCTTCGCAACCTGCTGGCGCGTGAACACCGTGATGTGCGGGCTGAGCACGCCCTCGGTGCCGCCGGACATCACGAACGCGATGCGCTGCTCGACCTCGTGCGGCGTCAGATCGAGCCTTGACGCCAGCGCCGCGCACAGCGCGGCGACGGCATATTCCCGGGTGAAATCGTTGACGCCGCCATTGCCCTCGGTCTTGCCAAGGATCGCCAGGATGGAGGTCGGGTCAATCGCGCCTGAAACGATCAGGCTCATGAGGCCGGAAACGTCGCCGGGGCCCTTGGTGGCGACCTTGAAGACGCCGACCGATGTCGTCCGCATGGAGTGTCCTCGTGGGAAGTTCGATGGTCCGGCAGGCCCAACCAGCCGTGGACGCGGGGTGGATGTCAATCCCCGATGTCGTCCTGGCGAAAGCCAGGACCCATACCGCGTGATCCATCGATTGCGCTCGATATCAGTACCAAACGACGAGTCTTCGCCAAACAACTCCCCTCGGGTGAAACGCGCCGCGAGGGTGCAGAAGGTGTGTCTGCGAGGCCGTAGGATGGGTAGAGCGCAGCGAAACCCATCATGTCTCCGATTGGAAGAAGAGTTGATGGGTTTCGCAAGTGCTCTACCCATCCTACAGGACTTCATGTGTGCCCCGCGACATCCCCACGATTGTGGCGAGACCGCATCGGTCCCACAAAAAAAATCCTCTGTCGACGGTTGCGCGCCGCACCTTGATGAATCAACCTCGGTTGGTCCATAAGCGGCGTCCCGCGGCCGGATTTCGGTTTGCGTCGCGTGCTTGGATATAGAGGGATTCTCGCGTGGCAAATATCAACCAGAAAATTGCGCAGGAGCTTGGGGTACGGGCAGAGCAGGTCGAGGCGACGGTGGCGTTGCTCGACGGCGGCGCCACGGTTCCCTTCATCGCGCGCTACCGCAAGGAAGCGACCGGTGCGCTCGACGACGCGCAATTGCGCACCCTGGAGGAACGCCTGGGCTATCTCCGCGAGCTGGAAGATCGCCGCAAGGCGATCCTCGAATCGGTCCGCGAGCAGGGCAAGCTCGACGCCGCACTCGAAGCCTCCATCCTCGCCGCCGACAGCAAGGCGCGCCTCGAAGACATCTATCTGCCGTTCAAGCCGAAGCGCCGCACCAAGGCCGAGATCGCCAAGGAGGCCGGCCTGGAGCCGCTCGCCAACCAGCTGATCGCGGAGCCTGGCAACGATCCCAAGGTCGTCGCCGAAGGCTTCATCAACGCCGAGAAGGGCGTTGCCGATGCGGTGGCCGCGCTCGACGGCGCCCGTGCCATCCTGGTCGAACGTTTCGACGAAGACGCCGATTTGATCGGCGTGTTGCGCGAGGAGATGTGGACCAACGCGCGCATGGCCTCGAAGGTGCGCGACGGCAAGAAGACCGAGGGCGAAAAATTCGCCGACTATTTTGAGTTCTCCGAGCCGCTGACCAAATTGCCCTCGCACCGCATCCTCGCGATGTTCCGCGGCGAGAAGGAAGAGATCCTCGATCTCCAGATCCAGGCCGAGGCCGAGGTGCCGCCGGCGGGTGTCCCGGGCGCCTATGAATTGAAGATCATGAAGCGGTTCGGCATCGCCGACCTCAAGCGCGCCGGCGATCGCTGGCTGATCGACACCGTGCGCTGGGCCTGGCGCACCAAGATCCAGGTGCATCTCAATATCGATCTGCGCATGCGGCTGTGGAATGCGGCCGAGACCGAGGCCGTCCGCGTGTTCGCCTCGAACCTGCGCGATCTGCTGCTGGCGGCGCCCGCCGGCACCCGCGCCACCATGGGTCTCGATCCCGGCTACCGCACCGGCGTCAAGGTCGCCGTCACCGATGCGACCGGCAAGGTGGTCGATACCGCCGTGATCTATCCGCACGAGCCGCAGCGGCAGTGGAACGAGTCGCTCGCGATCCTCGGCAAGCTCGCGATCAAGCACCGCGTCGAACTGATCGCGATCGGCAACGGCACCGCCTCGCGCGAAACCGACAAGCTCGCGGGCGATCTCGTCAAGGGCCTCGCCGAGCTGAAGATGTCCAAGATCGTGGTGTCGGAAGCCGGCGCGTCGGTCTATTCGGCCTCGGCCTTCGCCTCGGAGGAATTACCCGATCTCGACGTCACCCTGCGCGGTGCGGTTTCGATCGCCCGTCGTCTGCAGGATCCGCTCGCCGAGCTCGTCAAGATCGAGCCCAAGGCGATCGGCGTCGGCCAGTATCAGCACGATCTCGGCCAGGCCAAGCTCGCCAAATCGCTCGATGCCGTGGTCGAAGACTGCGTGAACGCGGTCGGCGTCGACGTCAACACGGCTTCCGCGCCGCTGCTCGCGCGCGTGTCGGGCGTCGGCTCGGGTCTGGCGCAGAGCATTGTCGCGCATCGCGATGCCAACGGTCCGTTCAAGTCGCGCAAGGCGCTGAAGGAAGTGCCACGGCTCGGGCCGAAGGCGTTCGAGCAGTGCGCCGGCTTCCTGCGCATCCTCGGCGGCGAAGACCCGCTCGATGCCTCCGGCGTGCATCCGGAAGCCTATCCGGTGGTGCGCCGGATTCTCGCCGCGACCAAGAGCGACATCAAGGCGCTGATTGGCTCCAGCGAGGTCGTCCGTACGCTGAAGCCGAAGGATTTCGTCGACGAGACCTTCGGTCTGCCGACCGTCACCGACATTCTGCGCGAATTGGAAAAGCCCGGCCGCGATCCGCGTCCGGCGTTCAAGGCCGCGGTGTTCAAGGAGGGCGTCGAGGAGATCAAGCATCTCCAGAAGGGCATGATCCTCGAGGGCACCGTGACCAACGTCGCCGCCTTCGGCGCGTTCGTCGACATCGGCGTGCACCAGGATGGTCTCGTCCACATCTCGGCGATGTCGAAAACCTTCATCAAGGATCCGCGCGAGGTGGTGAAGCCCGGCGACATCGTCAAGGTGAAGGTGCTGGACTTCGAGGTCGCCCGCAAGCGCATCTCGCTGACGCTCCGGCTCGACGACGAGGTCGGCGCCAAGAAGGACGCCCCCGGCATGCAGCGCGACAACACGCGCAACACCAACCGCATGACGTCATCGGCCCCGCGCCAGCAGGAATCTTCCGGCGGTGGCGCGCTCGCCGAAGCGATGCGTCGTGCGGCCGAGAAGAACAACGGCAAGCGGGCTTAGCCTCCCTAACACCCGCGTCAGAATCTGGCGCATTTGTAAGTTGAAGGAGAGGGCTCTTTCTTCTCATCTGATCCTCCCCGCGCGGCGCGTGTTGCCGCGCTGCATGGAGGATTTCCGATGAACAACAGACGTCTCACTCGCCTCGTCGCGGCGACCGTCGTCGCGGCGCTGGCACTTGCATCGCCCGTTCTCGCCCGGGGTGGTGGTGGCGGCGGCGGTCACGGCGGCGGCTTTGGCGGTGGTGGCCATTTCGGTGGTGGAGGGATGCACGTCGGCGGTATGGGCGGCGGCATGCACTTCGGCGGCATGGGCGGTGCTCATTTCAGCGGCGCCCGCTTCGCCGGCTCGCCGATGGCGGCCCACGCTGCCTTTGGGCCGCGCTTTGCCGGTGCCCCATTAGCGACCCGCGCGGCCTTCGGGCCGCGTTTCGCCGGTGCCGGCTGGCACGGCAGGCCGTTCATCGGCCGCCACGCCTTCTTCTTCCGACATCATCGCTTCCACCGGTTCGCCTTCATCGGTGCGCCCTTCTACTACGCCAATTATTACGACGACGGCTGCTGGCGCAGGAGCTTGACGCCCTATGGGTGGCAATGGGTCAATGTGTGCGGGGAAAATTGGTACTAGCATCGCCGTACCGCACCATTGTCGCGATCGCCACCAGGCAGTTCCGCTCAGCCCCGGAACGGGATAGTCTGGTGGCGATCGTCGCTCGGAGTTTGCCATGACCGGAGGCCACCGTCGCATCCTGGTCGTCGAGGACGATCCGGAAACTGCAGGCCAGCTCGTCGAGGAGCTGACGATGTCCGGCTATGACGTCGACCTCGCCGCTACGGGGCGTGAAGCCCTCAGTCACGGCGTTGCGCGCGACTATGCCGTGATCACGATCGACCGCATGCTGCCCGACATCGACGGCATCGCCGTGATGCGGCAGATGCGCGATGACGGCGTTGCCTCGCCCTTCCTGATCATCTCCGCGCTCGGCGAGGTCGATGACCGTGTGCGCGGCTTGCGTGCCGGCGGCGACGATTACCTCGTCAAGCCGTTTTCCTTCGTCGAGTTGCTCGCCCGCCTCGAGGCGCTCGGCCGCCGCAGCGAGACCATCGCCAAGGAAACGATTTTGCGTGTCGGCGATCTCGCGGTGGATCTGATCGCACGCAATGCCAGCCGTCGCGGCCGCAAGATTCCGCTGCTGCCGCGCGAGTTTCAATTGCTCGAATATCTCGTGCGCAACGAAGGCCGCGTCGTCTCCCGCGCGATGCTGCTCCAGCATGTCTGGGACCTGCATTTCGATCCCTCCACCAACATCATCGACGTCTATGTCGGACGCGTCCGTCGCAAGGTCGACGATGCCCAGGCCTATCCATTGATCCACACCATTCGCGGCATTGGATATTGCCTCCGTGCTCCTGGCTGACACGCTTCGTTCCTCGACCTTCCGCCTGGCGCTGATCGCGATCGCGATCTTCGGCCTGATCGTCGCGGCGATCATGGCCTATGTCTATTTCGGCACGCTCGCCTTTGTGCGGAGCCGGGTCGGCGATGTCGGCGACCACTCAGGCTTCGTCGCGATGCTCGAGCTGGCGATGGTCGCAGTTGCGGTGCTGCTGGTCGTGCTGGCCGGTCTCGCCGCCGTGCTGGTGACGCGACGCACGGTCGGGCGGATCGAGGAGATCAACGCCACCAGCCGCGCCATCATGCTGTCCGGCCTCGACCGGCGCATTCCCCTGCGCGGCAGCCATGACGAGTGGGACCGCGTCGCCGAAAACCTCAATCAGATGCTCGATCGCATCGAGACGCTGATGGGCGAAGTCAAGCAGGTCAGCGACAATGTCGCCCATGATCTGCGCACGCCGCTGACGCGCATGCGCGGCCGGCTGGAAAAGGCCTATCACCACGAGCGCAACAGTGAAGCCGATGCCGCGCTGATCGGCGATACCATCGCCGACCTCGATGCGGTGCTCGGCATGTTCGCCTCGATCACACGGATATCGGAGATCGAGACCCGCGCTCGCCGCAGCGCGTTTCGCGCGCTCAATCTTGCGGAGATCGCCGGCGAGGTCGTCGAGCTCTATGACGCCGCCGCCGAACAGGTCGCGACGCGCATGAGCCTTGGCGGTGACCGCGACGTTGCCGTAACCGGCGATCGCGACCTCTTGTTCGATGCCATCGCCAATCTGGTCGACAACGCGATCAAGCATGGCCGCGCCGGCGGACAAGTGACCGTGACCTGCCGTTATGCCGGCACCAGCGCGACGATCGCCATCGCCGATGACGGTCCGGGCATTGCCGCCGACCAGCATGATCACGTCTTCAAACGCTTCTACCGGCTCGAACAGAGCCGCTATACGCCCGGCAACGGTCTGGGCCTGAGCCTGGTCGCGGCGGTATCGCGCCTCCACGGCGCCGAGATCGCGCTGCGTGACAACGCGCCGGGCCTGACCGTCGAACTCAAATTCCCGATCGCGCTATAGCTCGATCACGCCGCGGCGCGCCGCATGCGCGACGGCGTCGGTGCGGCCGGTGGCATCCAGCTTGTCCAGCAGCGAGCCGACATGGAATTTCACGGTGTGCACGGAGATGCTGAGCTGCCGCGCGATCATCTTGTTGGAGGCGCCTTCCGCCATCAGCGCCAGCACGTCGAGCTCGCGCTGCGTCAGTGCGATGTCTTCCGGCATGACGCGCGGATCGCGCGCGACGACGCTCGCCGTGGCGGTCTCGCCGGGTGCAGCAAGGCGAAGCCCCGCGACACTGCCGAGCAGTGTCGCGAGGCGGTCGGCCAGCGCGGGATCGTCGATCTCCAGGGACAGCACGATCTCGGGTGCGTTGTCCTCGCTCACGCCTCCGGCCTTTCGCCGATCGTGACCTTGAAGCTCGCCGGCTCGCCGCCGCGACGGATCGCGACATCGACCACCTGGCCGACGCTCGCCGGGCCCAGCGTCCGCAACAGCGCGCGCACGCCGGACAGCTTCTGGTCATTGACCGCGACGATCACGTCGCCCTGGCGGATGCCGGCTGTGGCGGCGGGACCCGCCTTGTCGACATTCATCACCATCGCGCCGATGCCGTCGTCGAGCCGCAGCGGCTGCAGGCCGAGCCCGAGATACCCGCGCGCGATGCGGCCGCGCGTTTCGAGCTGCGCCGCAACCCGCTCGATCGTCGCCGTGGGAATCACCAGCACGCGCCGCGGTCCGAGCACGGTCATGCCGAAGGCCTCGCCGGAGGCATCGACGGCGAGGCCGCCTTCCTGGCTCGAACGCAGGCGGACATCGAGCTCGATCCGCGTATCGATCTCGCCGCCGCGCAGGGAGCGCCAGCCCTTGCCGGATACCGATACCATCCCGAGCGCCGCGCTCGGCGCATCGCGATTGGTGGCGACCACGACCGATAGCGCGCCGAGGGCGGGGACCGTCGCGGCGAGCCTGACCGGCGCGAGGTTGGTGTCGGCGCGCAGCAACGCGATATCGGTGGTGTGGTCGCGGCCGACGATGGTGGCCAGGGCCGTGCTGCCGTCGGCAAGCACGATCTGGACCTCGCCCTCGTCCGCCAGCGCCTCGTCGGCGGTCACGATCAGGCCGGGCTTCCAGACGAAGCCGGTCGAGCGGGAGCGATGCGAATGCACGGAGACGACGGACGGCGCGATGCGCGCCACGACATCCGCGAGCGCGGACGATAGCGAGGTGAGAGGAGTGAAGTCGGTCATGGAAGGCTCCTGTAAGCTGTCCACAATCTGGGATGTCGCGGGCCATTGCGAAACTGGCCGGGTGGCCAGTCCGCCCTGGGTCCGGCCGACGAACATGTGATTGGGAGCCGCTCACGGGAACGTGTAGCAATCCCCGAATTGCGCGATATGGCCTCAAGGATGTCAGCGAGCCCCGACCGATGACCATCGACCTCACCCGCCGCACCCTGCTTCAACTCGCCGGTGCCAGCTCGCTCGCGATGGCGGCCGCGGCCGCCGCGCGCGCCGAAGGCAATCCGCAAGGCGGCGGGCCGACCTATGCCAGCCGTACGCCGATGCGGGTCGGCATGGTGACGCTGCGGGTGAAGAATCTCGACAAGGTCGCCGACTACTACCGCGACGTCATCGGGCTCACCGTGATGGAGCGCTCCGGCGCCGCCGCGAAGCTCGGCACCGCCGGTATCACGCTGCTGGTGCTGGAAGCCCGTCCCGACGCCGCGATCGAGCCGCGCAACGCCGCCGGCCTCTACCACACCGCCTTCCTGATGCCGACGCGAAAAGACCTGGCGCGCTGGCTGGTGCACGCGGCCTCGCACCGCGTGAAGCTGTCGGGCTTTGCCGATCACCTCGTCAGCGAGTCCGTCTATCTCGACGACCCCGAAGGTAACGGCATCGAGGTCTATGCCGATCGCGATCCCTCGCAATGGCAGTGGAGCGAGGGCAGCGTGCAGATGGCGACCGACGAGCTCAATATCCCCGACCTGCTGTCGCTGACCAACACGCGCGTCAGCGACTATGCGAAGGCGCCGGACGGGATGCGGGTCGGCCACATGCATTTGCGTGTCGGCGATCTCGCGCAGGCCCAGAGCTTTTACCACGGCACGATCGGCCTCGACCCGACCCGCAGTCGCAACGGCGCCGCGTTCCTGTCGTCGGGGCGCTATCACCACCATCTCGGCATGAACGTCTGGCAGAGCCAGGGCGCAGGCCAGCGCGACGATGCCATGACCGGGCTCGCCTGGTTTTCGCTGGTGACGGAGAAGCAGGAGTTGCTCGCCGCGCAGGAAGAGCGCCTGCGCAAGGGCGGCGCCCGGGTGGCGCAGCTGCCGGATGGCGTCGAGGCGGTCGATCCCTGGGGCACACGGGTGCGGCTGCTCAAGGTGTGAGCGGCCGCGCTGACCAGCTTGGTCAATGCCGAAGCATCGGTCGCGCGGCCGCGCCGAGGACGTTGTCCCAGCGGTAGGAATAGCCGACGCCGATGATGTAGTCCGGCGAATTCCGGTTGAGGCCGAAGGCCAGGTGGAAATCGATCTGCTCGGTCCGGTTCAGTAGATAGCCGCCGCCGACATTGAGCAGCGCGGTGCTCGCGCCGCGTGATGGCGTGTCGCTGACATATTCGGCGAACAGCGCCAGCTTCTCGCTGACCTTCCGCTCGATCACGAAGGTTGCTTCGCTGGTCTGGTGGTTGCCCGGATCCGACGGCCGGAAGAAGCTCGTGAACATGCCGCTGATGCCCCAGCCGCCGCCGAGCTCGTAAGACCAGGGGAATTGCAGATAGGGTTGAAGGCCTGCGCCGGTGATCGCGGGCGTGCCGGTCGGCAGGCCGACGCCGAACACCACCGAGAGGTTCGCAGGCTCTGGCAGTCCGCTGACCTGCCACTTCACGCCAGGCGTGACATTGGTGAAACCGGTATCGACCATGCCGGTCAACCGCCCGACATAGCTCGGCACGTCGACCAGCACTTCGAGGCACGGCGCGATGCCGAAGCGAAGACGGCTGTTGCTGCCGTCAAGGCCCTGGCCGGCGCTCTGGCTGGACGTGTTGAGGCCGTTCTCGATCTGGATGCTGCCATCAGGCACGACCAGGCTGGAATTGGTCACGTCAGGACGATCGGTCGCGATCTCCGATTGCGGCGCGGGGCATTCACCGGCCCGAGCCATGCCGGGACATAGCGCCGCGGCGAGGAGGCCGGCGCAACACAACAACGCCCGCCAACGCTGCAGGACAATTTCCCAAACCACAAATACGCTCTTCGAAAGCAGGTCGCTTGCTGGCAATAGGACCCCATGGTAGCACGCGTTGGATCGCGCGCCTGCCAGACAAGACTCGCTTCCCCGGATTTTATTCCCGACATGACCGATTTTCGCGGCGTTTTTCCCTATCTCGTCTCGCCCGTCGGCACTGACGGCGCGGTGCGAACGGACGTGCTCGCAAGGCTCTGCGACGATTTGATTGGCGCCGGCGTGCACGGGCTGACGCCGCTGGGCTCGACCGGCGAGTTCGCCTATCTCAACGCCGCGCAGCGCATGGCGGTGGTGCAGACCACGATCGAGGCTGCGAAGGGCCGCGTGCCCGTGGTGGCCGGCGTTGCGTCGACCTCGACGGCCGATGCGGTGGCGCAGGCGCAGGCCTACCAGAAGCTCGGCGCCAACGGCATCCTGGCGATCCTCGAAGCGTATTTTCCTCTCGCAGACGCCCAGGTCGAATCCTATTTCCGCGGCATCGCTGATGCCGTGGACATTCCCGTCGTGATCTACACCAATCCGCAATTCCAGCGGTCCGACCTCACGCTCGATGTCATCGCGCGCCTCGCCGAGCATCCGCGCATCGGCTACATCAAGGACGCCTCGACCAACACCGGACGCCTGCTGTCGATCATGAACCGCTGCGGCGATCGCTTGCGCGTGTTCTCGGCCTCCGCCCACATCCCGGCCGCGGTGATGTTGATCGGCGGCCTCGGCTGGATGGCGGGCCCGGCCTGCATCATCCCGCGCCAGAGCGTGGCACTCTACGATCTCTGCCAGGCCGGCCGCTGGGACGAGGCCATGGCGCTCCAGCGCAGGCTGTGGCGCATCAACGAGGCCTTCGCCCGCTTCAATCTCGCGGCCTGCATCAAGGCCGGTCTCGCGATCCAGGGCTATGACGTCGGCGACCCCGTCCCGCCGCAGGCAGCTCTCACCGCGGAAGCGCGCAAGATCGTGGAAGCGGCGCTCAAAGAGTTGGCCTAACCCCTCTCGCTATGCCGAAATCGCGGGATTTCCGCCTAAAACCGCAGCTGGTCTCGCCTGCCTCGATCCGCTAAAAGGCGGCCGCACTTTGAGGCTTAGAGGACCCAGCGGAATGAACATTCTTCCCGGCAATTTGCGTTTCGGAGCGGGCCAGCCCGTCAAGCGTTTGGAAGACCAGCGGCTGCTCACCGGGAAGGGGCAATTCATCGACGACAAGCCGGAGGACGGCGCGTTGTGGTTGCACGTGCTGCGCTCGCCGCATGCGCACGCGAAGATCCTCTCGATCGACACCAGCGCCGCGGTATCGATGCCCGGCGTCACCGCCATCTACACCGGCGCCGATCTGATCAAGGACGACGTCGGCACCATTCCGACCCTGAGCATCTTCAAGCGCCCCGACGGCAAGCCGATGACCGTGCCGCCGCGACGGCTGCTCGCCCATGAAATCGTGCGCTACACCGGCGAGGCGGTGGCGGCGGTGGTGGCTTCGTCGCGTGCGGAAGCCCAGAGCGCGGCTGAAGCGATCGTGGTCGAATACGACGTGCAGCCCGCCGTGGTCGACCCCGTCGAGGCAGTCAAACCCGGCGCGCCGCTGGTGTGGCCTGAGGCGCCCGACAACATCGTCGGTGCGATGAGCTATGGCGATGCCGCCAAGGTGGATGAGGCCTTCGCCAAGGCCGCGCACACGGTCGAGCTCGATCTCGTCAGCCAGCGCCTGGTGCCGTCGGCGATGGAGCCGCGCTCGACCATTGCCGAGATCGACAAGAAGACCGGCCGTCTCCTTCTGCATGTTCAATCGCAGACCCCGGCCTCGACCCGCGACGTGCTGGCGGAAGCCGTGCTGAAGCGTCCCAAGGACAGCGTGCGCGTGCTCGTCGGCGACATCGGCGGCGGGTTCGGCCAGAAGACCAACCTCTATCCGGAAGACGGCATCGTCGCCTATGTCGCGACCAAGCTGAACAGGAAGATCCGCTGGCGCGGTGACCGTACCGACGAATTCGTCGGTGGCACCCATGGCCGCGATCTCACCTCGACGGCGTCCTTCGCGCTGGACGAGAAGGGCAAGGTGCTGGCCTATCGCGTCACCTCGATCGGCTGCACCGGCGCCTATTCCTCGGGCGCAGCCAACATCATTCCGCTGGTGCTCGGTCCGTTCGTGCAGACCGGTGTCTACGATTTGCCGCTGGTGCATTTCGAGGTCAAGTCGGTGATGACGCACACCGCACCGGTCGGTGCCTATCGTGGTGCCGGTCGTCCGGAAGCCGTCTTCATCGTCGAGCGACTGTTCGACGCCGCCGCGCGAAAAATCGGCATCGATCCGCGCGCGATCCGCAAAGCCAACTACATCAAGCCGGCGCAGCTGCCCTACACCAACGCCGCCGGCCAGGTTTACGACTCCGGCGCCTTCGCCCACATGCTCGACCGCGCCGTGAAGCTGGCCGACTGGGACGGCTTTGCCGCGCGCAAGAAGGCCGCGAAGAAGAAGGGCCTGCTCTATGGCCGCGGGCTCACCTCCTACATCGAATGGACCGGCGGTCGCGCCCACACTGAAAAGGTCAGCCTGCATGCGACCTCGCAGGGCCGCGTCGTGCTGCATTCCGGCACCATGGCGATGGGGCAGGGGCTGCAGACCACCTACACCCAGATGATCTCCGATACGCTCGGCATTCCCATGGACAAGATCGACGTCGTCCAGGGCGACACCGATCTCGCGATGGGTTTTGGCAGCGTCGGCTCCCGCTCGCTGTTCGTCGGCGGCACGGCGGTCGCCGTCTCCTCCAACGACCTGATCCAGAAGGCGCGCGAGAAGGCGGCGAACGTACTCGAGACCTCGGTCGAGGACATCGAGTACCAGGGCGGCATGCTCACCGTGGTTGGCACCGACCGCCGCATCAGCCTGTTCGATATTGCCGAGAAGGAAACCGGCGCAAAGCTCAGCGTCGATTCCGAAGGCGAGGTCGACGGTCCGAGCTGGCCGAACGGCACGCATATTTGCGAGGTCGAGATTGATCCGGAGACCGGCGTGTCCAAGGTCGTGCGCTACACCACCGTCGACGACGTCGGCGTGGCCGTGAACCCGATGCTGGTGACGGGGCAGATCCATGGCGGCGTCGCGCAGGGCATCGGTCAGGCGCTGTACGAGGGTGTGTCATACGATGCCGACGGCCAGCTCCTGACCGCGAGCTACCAGGATTACTGCATCCCGCGCGCCGATGACGTCCCGCCGATCGTGGTGACGCTGGATGATTCCGCGCCCTGCCGTACCAACCCGCTCGGCGCCAAGGGCTGCGGCGAATCCGGCGCCATCGGCGGCCCGCCCTGCGTCGCCAACGGCGTGATGGATGCGCTGGCCGAACTCGGCATCAGCCAGCTCAACACGCCCCTGACGCCGCAGAAGATCTGGAAGGCGATCAAGGATGCGAAGGCTGCCTAAGTATAGTCTCTGCTGTCAGAGCAACCACAACTGTCGTCCCGGGGCGCGCGCAGCGCGAGCCCGGGACCCATAACCACAGGGCGGAGTTTGACGCGAAGCCGGTCACTCCGAGTTCCTCGTAACCACATCTCCCTGTGGTTATGGGTCCCTGATCTGCGCTTCGCTTGTCCGGGACGACGGCGGAGTGTGGAGCGCCAGTCTCGCTAAATCCCCAGCATCATCTTCGCAATAATATCGCGCTGGATCTCCGACGTGCCGCCGAAGATCGTGTAGGCGCGGCCGTTGAGATATTCGGGCACCACCGTCAGCATGTCCTCCGGCAGCGCCGGCTCGTGGTTGAGCTTGTAGAGCGGGCGCATCGGTTCGACGGCGAGGGCATCGTGGCCGATCACGTCGACGCCGAGCTTCGTCACGGCTTGCCGGATCTCGCTGTTGCGCAGCTTCAGAATCGATGACACCGCGCCGGGATTCTGGCCGGTCTGGAGCGCCGAGAGCACGCGCAGCTCGGTCATCTCCAGCGCGTCGATGTCGATCTCGACCTCGGAGATGCGGGACGCGATATCAGGGCTGTCGATTGCGCGTCCCGTGAGATCGGACTCCGCGAGTTCGGTGATGGCGCGCAGCCCTTCGCGCAGCTTGGCGGATGCGATGCCCGAGCCGCGCTCGAACTCGAGCAGGTATTTGCCGTAGGTCCAGCCCTTGCCTTCGTCGCCGACGCGGTTGGCCACGGGCACGCGCACGTCGTCGAAGAATACCTGGTTGACCTCGTGGTCGCCGCCGATGGTGAGGATGGGGCGCGTCGTAATCCCCGGGGTCTTCATGTCGATCAGAATGAAACTGATGCCGTCCTGCTGCCGCGGGCCGTCGCTGGTGCGCACGAGTGCGAACATGCGGTTGGCGTGGTGTGCATGCGTAGTCCAGATCTTGGTGCCGTTGATGATGTAATCGTCGCCGTCGCGCACCGCGCGGGTCTTCAGCGAGGAGAGATCGGAGCCGGAGCCCGGCTCGGAATAGCCCTGGCACCAATAGTCCTCACCGGAGAGAATGCGCGGCAGGTAAAAATTCTTCTGCTCGGGCGAACCGAAGCCGATGATGACGGGCCCGACCATCTTCACGCCCATCACGTTGACATTGGGCACGCCGGCGCGCGCGCATTCGCTCTCGAAGATCCAGCGCTGCGCTGGCGTCCAGTCCGGGCCGCCGTGATCCATGGGCCAGCCAGGCGCGCCCCAGCCCTGCTTGTGCAGCGCGCGCTGCCAGGCCATGCCGATATCAGGATCGGAGAACACCGACGGCGTCAGCGCGGTGGCGCGTTTCATCTCCTCGGTGAGATTTTTGGCGATGAAACCGCGCACCTCGCTCTGGAAGGCGCGCTCCTCGGCATTGAACGACAGGTCCATGATGCGCTCCCGGTGTCAGGCAGGTTGAGTGGTGCGGCCGAGCTGGGCATGGCGGCCGTAATGATGCGCGCTGCCGCCGAACAGCGTGTCGAAGGCGACGAGCCGCTTGAAATAGGCGCCGACCTCGAGCTCCTCGGTGACGCCCATGCCGCCGTGGAGCTGGATCGACTGCTCGCCGACGAAGCGGGCGCATTTGCCGATCTTCGCCTTCGCAGCCGAAGCGGCGCGGGCCCGTTCGACCGGCGCGCTATCGGCCTTCAGCGCGGCGCGCAGGGCCATGGAGCGGGCTTCGTCCACCTGGATGGCCATGTCGGCGAGGCGATGGCGGATCACCTGGTTGGCGGACAACGGCCGGCCGAATTGCTTCCTGATCTTGGTGTAGTCGAGCGTGGTGTCGAGCAGCGTCTGCATGATGCCGACGGCTTCAGCGCCGAGCGCAGCCATGGTGCGGTCGACGGCCCATTCGATCGCCGGCAGCGCGTCCTTGCCATCGCCGAGCAGGGCATCTGCCGGCAGCTGCACATCGGAGAGCTCGATGTTGCAGGCGCGCCCGCCGCCGAGGCGCGGATAGTCGGAGATCGAAAGCCCCGGCGCCGTCGCCGGCACCAGAAACAGGCCGATCCGCCCCGATGGTCCGTGATGATCGTGCAGATGCGCGGAGACGATGATCTCGTCGGCGGCATGGCCGTCGAGCACGGCGATCTTGCTGCCGGCAAGACGCCAGCCCTGCGCCGTCTTGGTCGCTGATGTCGCGACCTTTGCCAGGTCGAACCGCGCGGCGCGCTCGGAATGCGCAAACGCGAGCTTCAATGAGCCGTCTGCGATCTTGGGCAGGCTCGCCTGCTTCTGCGCGGTGCTGCCGCATCGCTCGATCAGTGCAGCGCCGAGCACGACCGTTGCGACATAGGGCTCGGACACCAGCCCACGGCCGAACGCCTCCATCAAGATGCCGATCTCGACCGGCCCGCCGCCGAGCCCGTCAAACTCTTCAGGGATCGGCAGCGCCAGCCAGCCGAGCTCGGCGAACTGCTTCCACACCGCGGGGCTGAAGCCGAGTGGATCGTTGGCCGTCTTGCGGCGGTGGTCGGCATCGTAGCTCTCGGCCACGAAGCGTTCCGCACTCTCGCGCAGCAGCCGTTGCTCGTCGGTGAGATTGAGATCCATGTCCTTACTCCGCGGCCGCCGGCTTGCGCACGGAGGGGTGCAGTCCGGACGGGTCGACCACCATGCCGAACTCCTGAAGATTGTGGGCGTGACAGAGTTGATGCAGCGCAAAGGCCTGGTCGATCGCGGCGGGCTGGCCCATCACGTCGACGGAGCGGTTCACGGCCTCCTTGGTCAGCTTCAGCGCAAAGGACGGCTTTGACGCGATCCGCCGCGCCAGCTCCATCACGCGCGATGAAAGCTCCGCGCGTGGTACGACCTGGTTCACCATGCCGAGCTGATGCGCCTCCTCGGCGCTCCAGCTGTCGGCCGTGAACAGAAATTCCTTGGCCTTGCGCGGGCCGAGCTCCCAAGGGTGCACGAACCATTCGACGCCGCAGACGCCCATGGTGACGACGGGGTCGCAGAACTGCGCGTCGTCGCTGGCAACGATGAGGTCGCAGGCCCAGGCCAGCATCAAACCACCGGCGATGCACTTGCCATGCACCTCGGCGATGGTCGGCTTCGCCAGGTTACGCCAGCGCCGTGTGATCTGGAGATATATTTCCTGCTCGCGTGCGAAACGGCCATGGGCGTTGGTCTCGGCAAAGCCGCCCCAATTCCCGATCGGCGGAAAATCCGCGCCGGCGGCATTCTTAGCCCCGGGACGCAGATCGTGGCCGGAGGAGAAGTGCGGCCCGTTGCCGGCGAGGATGATCACCTTGACCGCGTCGTCCTGGACCGCCGCGTCGAAGGCGGCGTTGAGGTCGTAGGTCATTTGCAGGTTCTGCGCATTGCGCGCTTCGGGCCGGTTCATGAGGACCCTGGCGATCGCCGGCTCCGGCCGCTCCACGAGGATGGTCTCGAACGAGGACATGGCGCGCTCCCCTGGATTTTTCGTCTTGTTTGCTTGGAGTTGACTATGTCGCCCGGTGATAGGCAAGAGGCTTGCGTCAGCCGGCTGCTTTCGGCGCCGTCCGTCGGGACATCTGGCGTCCTGCGCGCTCAATCTGGTAGTTTGCCCTCGATTCCACCGGGAGAAATTTCCATGCGCAAGATCCTGACCGTGCTGGCGGCACTGGCCTCGCTCAGCCTGACGAATTGCGGCTACAACGCGATCCAGAGCCAGGATGAGCAGATCAAGGCCAACTGGTCCGAGGTGGTGAACCAGTATCAACGCCGCGCCGATCTCGTGCCCAATCTGGTTAATTCGGTGAAGGGCTTTGCGCAGCAGGAAAAGGACGTGCTGCTCGGCGTCACCAATGCCCGCGCCAAGGTCGGCAGCATCCAGGCGACGCCGGAGGTGTTGAACGACCCTGCCGCGCTCCAGAAGTTTCAGGCCGCGCAGGGCGAGCTCTCCAGCGCATTGTCCCGGCTGCTCGTGGTCACGGAAAACTATCCGCAACTCAAGTCGGATGCCCTGTTCAAGGACCTGATGTCGCAGCTCGAGGGAACCGAGAACCGCATCACGGTCGCGCGCAACCGCTACATCAAGGCGGTGCAGGACTACAACGTCACCGTCCGATCGTTCCCGAACAACCTCACGGCGATGATGTTCGGCTACAAGGAGAAGCCGAACTTCTCGGTCGAGAACGAGAAGGAAATCTCGACCGCACCGAAGGTCGATTTCAACGCGCCTGCGCCCGCACCGTCGAAGTAAGCGCGTCCGGCTCCGATGCGCGCGCCACTCACCACTGTCATTCCCCGCGAAAGCGGGGAATCCAGTACGCCGCGGCTTCTCCGCAACCTGCTGGCGTCTCTGGAATACTGGATCGCCCGGTCAAGCTGGACGATGACACTGAGGGTGTGGCGCGCAACGATCGTTGCAACGTTCTTCCTCGCCTTCGCGTTTGCAGCCGCGGCCGACGTCGCGGTGCCGCAGCTCACCGGCCGCGTGGTCGACCGGACCGGTACGCTGTCGAGCAGCGATGTCGCCGCGCTGTCGCAGAAGCTCGCTGATTTCGAAAAGCGGAAGGGCAGCCAGATCGCCGTGCTGATCGTGCCGACGACGGACCCGGAGACGATCGAGCAGTTCTCCATCCGCGTCGCCGAGGCCTGGAAGATCGGCCGCAACAAGGTCGACGACGGCGCGATCCTCGTCGTCGCCAAGAACGACCGGCATCTGCGCATCGAGGTCGGTTACGGCCTCGAAGGCGCGCTCACCGACGTGACCTCGCGGCGGATCATCGACGAGGTCATCACGCCGAAATTCAGGGAGGGCGATTTCGCCGGCGGCATCTCGGCCGGCGCCGAGCGGATGATGCGCGTGGTTGACGGCGAGCCGTTGCCGGCGCCCTCACGCAGCGTGAATTTTGCCAATCTCGACGATATCGGGCCGCTTGTCCCCGTCGCGCTGTTCGGCTCGCTCGTTGTTGGCGGCTTCCTGCGCGCGCTATTGGGGCGGCTGCTGGGCTCGGTCGCGACCGGCAGCGTGATCGGCCTCCTGGCGCTGCTCATCATCGGCTCCGGTGCGTTAGCGCTGCTCGCGGGGATCATCGGCTTCGTGCTGTCCTTCATCGCCGATCTCTTCCCGGCATCGACGGGGTCGTCGCGCGGTGGGACGTGGTCGGGCGGCTCCTCGTCGGGAGGCTGGAGCAGCGGATCGTCGTCGAGCGACAGCGGCAGTTTTGGCGGGGGCGGCGGCAGCTTTGGTGGCGGCGGCGCCTCGGGGAGCTGGTAGTCATGGGCATTGGGCGCATCACCCGGCATCTCTTCCAGCACCATTGGCGTGCGAGGCAGGCGTTTCCGCAAGACGTGCTCAACCGCATCGAGCAGTCGATCAAGAGCAGCGAAACCACGCATTCCGGCCAGGTCCGCTTCGTCGTCGAAGGCGCGCTCGACGGCCGTCCGCTGTTCCGCAACCAGCATGCCCGCGAGCGAGCGCTCGACCTGTTCTCGCATTTGCGGATCTGGGACACGGCGCACAACAACGGCGTGTTGATCTACCTGCTGCTCGCCGACCGCGACGTCGAGATCATCGCCGACCGCGGCATCGACGCGAAGGTCGGCGCCGCCGGCTGGGAGACGATCTGCCGCGCGATGGAAGCGGAGTTCGGAGCCGGCCAGTTCGAGCGTGGCGTGATCGACGGCATCGCGGCAGTGTCGCGGGAGCTGGCGAAGTATTTCCCGCCGGCGGGCCCGCACCCGAACGAGCTGCCGGATGAGCCGGTGGTGATGTGACCCTTTGTCGTCCTGGCGAAAGCCAGGACCACAGGTGTGGCTCAATCATCCAGCTTGTTCAGATCCCGCACCGACTGCATGATCGGCTCGAAATTCGAGCGCGCATCCAGCGCATCGAACAATTGCGCGGTATCCTCCAGCAGGCCGTGCGACCGCGCAATGGCGATGCGCACGTCCTCCTGCGGCGTGTCCGACAGCCTCCCATGCCCTGAAAGAAGGATCTTCGTGTTCAGCCCCTTGATGCGCTCCAGCGACTGGATGTAGTCGGCGATGCTGCCGGAGCCGAACACGCCGCCCATCACGCCGCCGGGCATCAAGGTGTCGGCGGCAAACAGCAGGCCCTTGTCCTGCTCGAACAGCGTGATGCAGGCCGAGGTATGGCCCGGCGTGTACATCACGTTGAGGCGGAAATTGCCGAGGTCGATCAGATTGCCTTCCTCGAGCCAGATGTCGATATTAATCGGCACGTTCGGCTCGTTGAACATCTTGCGCAGCATGGAAAAGTCGTCGCGCAGCATGATCTTGTTGGCGGCAAGCCGATGGGCGGCGACGTAGGTGCGGCGCTCGTTGAAGTGCCAGGCCGCGCCGATATGGTCGAGATGCTCGTGGCTCAGCACCACCATGTCGATTGTCTCCGGCGGGCATCCGACGAAGTTCAGGCATTCGACCATCGCCGGATAGTTCGAGGACAGGCCGACATCGATCAGGATGGTGCGCGCCGAGCCGCGCACCAGATAGGCGTTGGCCGCGCGGTTGGAAAATCGGATCTGGTAGACGTCATCGGCCGCCTGGATCAGCGAGCAGGTGTCGTTCTTCATCAGGGTCGGGAATGCGGTCGGCTTCCGCTTGCTTCATGATTGCGCTGTCCGGTAGGTGACGGCGTTGGAGGCGCGCAGGCGTTTCGACAGCGCATCCATCACCATCAGCGCGAACGCCGGTTGCTGGCTGACGAGATAGACGAAGCGCGCGTGGTTGATCCGCATCACCTTCGTGTTCGGCGCCGATGCGATCGCGGTCGCCGAACGCGCCGAACCGTCGATCACGGCCATCTCGCCGAAGAACTCGCCCTTGCCGAGCTTGATGATGCTGGTCTTGTGCGCGCCGTCGACCTTGGCGATCTCGACCTCGCCGTCGAGCACGACGAACAGCTCTCGGCCGGTCGAGCCCTCCTCGAAGATGACGTCATCGACAGCAAACGCGTTGATGCATTTCTCGATCGTCATGACACCCCCAAACGCCTTCTGGCTGACGGGACGGGCTCATGTTAGCCGCGGAACAATGACGGGCAAACAACCCCTTCGGCTAAGGCGCGCGGCCTACCGCAAGGCAGCATCGGCTGACAATTTGTTGCACGGCGCCACGCCGGTTCCACTTTCCCGACCCAATTCGGCCTCGGACGAGTTCCTAAAATTTCGGTAAGCGGGTCCCGAGGTAAGGAATTCGCAAGCAATGAAAGTTACCAAAAAGTCAACCCAGACTGGAGTATTTGAGCCGTGAGCGAAGCAATGCCCGAATTGGCCGGCCAGGAAGCCGCCGACGCCGCCGCAACCGCGCAGGCCGTCGAGGCTGCCGCCGGCATCGAGGCCCCCTCGATCGCCCCCGACCATGAGGCGCCGCCGAAAGCGGACGCTCCGCAGGTCGAGCCGCCGAAGATCGAGCCGCCGCGGATCGAGGTGCCCAGGATCAGTGCCTCACCGCAGGCCGAGACCAAGCCCGAGCCGAAGCCCGGCAAGCTCATTGTCATGGCGCCCTCGGAGCGGTCCTGGGATCGTGAAGAGTTTGCCCCGCATGTGAAGGCCGACGAGGTGCGTGACACCGGCAGCAAGCGCCGCTTCTCGGCCATGGCCGCCGTCGTGGCGATCGCAGCCTGCGTCGGCGCCGTCAGCGGCGCGCTCGCGACCGCCGGCATGATGCATTTTGCCAGCCCCGCGCCGGCGCAGATTGCCGATACCAGCGCGCTGGATGCGTCCGTCTCCCGGATCGATGCCGACATCGTCGCGCTCAAGGCCAATGTCGAGCACAATTCGAAGACCGGCGTCAGCCAGCTCAATCGGGCCAACGACCGTCTCGACAAGCTCGAGAAGGCGCAGGCCGAACCGATGGCCAAGCTCGTAAAACTGTCCGAGACCGTCGACAAGCTCCGCGCGACGCCGCCGGCAGCCCCCGCGCAGCAGGCCGCAGCCGCGGCGCCCGCGAAGGAGACCACCGGCTCGATCGCACCGGCCCCGACCCAGGTCGCGACGGCCGCTGCCGCCCCGGCTCCCACGCCGGCCGCGCCCAAGACCGAGGTCGGCCGCCTGCCGACGGTCGACGGCTGGAGGCTCCGCGACGTCGCCAATGGCGGCGCGCTGATCGAGGGCCGGGATGGCCTGTACGAGGTCTATGCCGGCGATCCTATCCCCGGAATTGGCCGCGTCGACGCGATCCGCCGCCAGGACGGCCGCTGGGTGGTCGTCACCAGCAAGGGTCTGATCGTCTCGCGCTAAGCGACCGATATCTGAACTTTCAAGGAGGCGCTTCACCACGATGTGAAGCGCCTTTTTGCTTGAATAGGCCTGCTCACGCGGTGTTAGTGAAGGCATGAGCCGCGCCTTGCGAATTCTCGTTGCTGTCCAAATTCTTCTGGCTACCACGCTGTTGTTCGGCGCAGGCATGCCGTCGATAGCTGCGGAGATCGGACAGCTCGCACGCGGCACCGCGATCACCGATCCCGATCTGCTCCGCAAGCTCGACCAGAGCGATGCGCTGTCGATTTCCCGCCTGCTGCAGCCTGAGCGCAACGCGAATGTTCCGCTGACCAGCGATCGGCTGTTCGCCTCGCTGCCGCAGCTGAAAGCGATTCCGCCGGCGATCGATGCGGAGTTCGATCGCTACATCGCGCAGCACAAGCAGGCTTGGCCGAGCGAGACCATCGGCGTCGGCGAAGGTTTCGACGTCCAGTTGTTCGATCGGGCCAATCTGACATCCGCCAACACGCGCTTCGTGCTGGCCGGCATCGTCAACCGCATGGACCGCGCCTATGTCTCGGAGGAATCCTGCGGCGAGATCCGGCTGATCTATCGTCTGGCACGGTTCGAGACAAAACCGGATGGCAGCAACACCGCGACGCGCCTGCCGATGACGTTCAATCTCGTGATGAAGGCGCGCGATGCAGGCCAGACGGATCCGAGCGGCAAGCCCATCACCTGCGCCGAGGTCGCGCGGCGCTGGCTGGACAATGGCGATTGGCAAGGACTGATCGGCAGCCACACTGTTCCCTATGATGCAATGATCGATCGCATCGAGACCAACATCCAGGTCTCGATCGCGCCGAAATCGGCGCTGCACGATTTCCGCTCCGACTATCTGCTCAAGGTGTTCAAATACGACGCGGCCACCAGGACCTTCCAGGAATCGACGCTGGAAAACCAGATCGACCGCGATCGTATCCTTGCCGATGATGCGCTCCGGCGCGACTTCAAGGCCTGGCTCCTTGCGCCAATGAATCTTCGCGAGTTCGATCGCGGCACCGTGCTGATCCCGGAGAAATTTCTCGCCAAGGCTGCCGTGGCGCCGACACCGGCGGGTCTCGACGCCTCGACGATGCAGCCGGAATTCGGCTTGATGCAAGGGGAAGAGAAAGGCGAGGGCAAAGGGGGAGACAAGAGCGATCCCGTCTTCACCGACAATGACGTCGTCGACGCACTGAAGCAGGCCGCGGCACGCGGCATCACCATGGAGAACATCCGCTCGGTCGCGGGCTTCCAGCGCCGCCTCAACGATGTCACCTGCTCGGGCTGCCACCAGACCCGCGGCATCGGCGGCTTCCATTTCCCGGGCGTGGACTGGCTTTCGGATAACGCGTCGAATTCCACCATCGTGCCGGCCTCGCCGCATTTTGTCGGCGACCAGCCCCGCCGCCGCGACATCCTGGCCGCCTTTGCCGCCGGCAAACGCCCTGATTTCTCACGCGGATTTGCCAGCCGGCCGCAGACCCGCGGGGCCCAGGAGCTCGCCGGCACCGAGTATCAGGACGGCTGGGGCGCCCATTGTTCCCTGCAAAATGCGGGATCGGGAACGCCCGATAAGAGTTTTACGTCATGGACCTGTGCTAAAGGTCTCACCTGTCAGGCTGCGGCGGCCTCGAGCCGCATTGGCATGTGCTTCATCAAGACGCGTTAGGGCGTGATCCGGAAAAGTGTGTAGCGGTTTTCCGAGAAGATCACGCACAAGATAAAGCCCTCAACCGATTTGGATGACCCATGACGGATACCAGCGACGCCGACAAGGAGCGCAATCGCGAGATCGCGCGCAATGAGGAAGCCAAACAGGTCACCGGCAGCATCCGCGTCAGCACCTGGGCTGTCGCGGTGGTCGTCATCATCGGCGGGATTTTGTTCACGCTCGGCTGGCTGGCGCTGAAATAGCTCCAGCCCTCACTTCGCGTAGTTCGTCATCCGCTTGCCCGGAAGCAGCTCATACGCCGGTTTCCAGCCCGGCAGCGCGGCCATGCGGCCGAGCCAGGCGTGGACGGCGGGATGGCTCGTCGCGAAATCGAAACCGTGCTCGTCGCTCGGATAGTGCAGATAGGCCATCATCGAGATATCGGCAACGGTTGGCCTGCTGCCGATCGCGAAGGCATTGTGCTGGAGATGTCCGTCCAGAATGCCGAGGAAGTCGTCGAGCCGCCGGCGGAAGTGCTTCAGCACCTGCGGATCGTTTGTCTCGGTGAAGGCCCGCATGAAGCGGTAGGTCGCCATGTAGCCGGTGAGCTTGTGGTTGTCCCAGAACAGCCAGCGCAGCAACTCGAACTTTTCCGCTTCCGTCTCGGCGCCGAAGCGGCCGTATTGTTCTGCAAGCTTGAGCAGGAGAGGCGCGGTCTGCGTCATCTTCACGCCGTCGACCTCGAGCACGGGAATCTCGCCCATCTCGTTGACGGCCTTGCGCCACTCCGCCGTGCGCGTGACGCCGCCGCCGAAATCAGTCCATACCGGCTCGAACGTCTCACCGCAAAGCGTCAGCATCAGCGCCAGCTTGTAGCTGTTGCCGGATTCCGGGAAGTAGTGCAGGCGGTAGCTGGGCATGGGACCTCACGGGACGGCTAGTTGTAGAGACAAGTTATCACCTCAGCGTCGTCCCGGCGCAGGCCGGGACCCATACCGCGTGATTTATCGATCGTGGTCAGTGGGAGTACCGAACGACTAGTGTTCGCCAAACTGCTCCCTGGGGTTATGGGTCCCGGCCTGCGCCGGGACGACAGCGGAGTATGTGGCGCAGGCTTTGCCCCTTACCTCACAGCCCCCTTACCCCACAGCCCCCTTCGCACGCAGCTGCTTGATCGTGGCCTCGTCGTATCCCGCATGACGCAAAATCTCGTCACTGTGCTCGCCGACGCCGGGCGGCTTGCGCGGTTGCACCTTCTTGGTGCCGTCGATCCAGATCGGGCTGTTGATGGTGAGCATGGTGTCGTTCTCGAACGGCACCAGCACCTCGTTGTCGAGCATCTGCTTGTCGTTCGGGATGTCGTCGAGAATGCCGACGATGCCGAACACCAACCCGTTGCCGTCGAGGATTTTTCGCCATTCGGCGAGGTCCCTGGTGGCGAAGGTCTCGTCAAAGATCTTGATCAGCTCGATCGAGCGGGCGTGGCGGTCGGGCTTGGTGGCGAAGCGCGGATCGGTGATCAGGTCCTCGCGGCCGAGGCACTTGGCCAGCGTCGGAAACTGCTTTTCCTCGCTCAGCAGCGACAGGATCAGCCAGCGGCCGTCTTTGCACTGATAGTGGTTGGCGACCGCGTTCAGCGCGCGCTCGCGCGGCCGTCGCTCGGCGAATTTGGCGCCGCTCAGCTTTGCCTGTGCCAGTACGCTCGCCGCCCAGATGCCGTTCGCCATCAGGTTGGAGGCGACATGCGAACCCTTGCCGGTCTTCTCGCGTTGATAAAGCGCGGTGACGATGGCGCTGTACAGCGCCATCGCGCAGGGATGGTCGCCCATGCCGGCGACCGAACGGGCCGGTGTCGTGTCGATGTCGGCGCGGACGAGGTCCATCAGGCCGGAGCGCGCCCAATAGGCGTTGCTGTCGAAGCCGGGCTTGTTGGCTTCCTCGCCCTTCTCGCCATAGCCGGTGAAGGAGGCGTAGATCAGCCGGTCGTTCAGATGGGCGAGGTGGTCATAGGTGATGCCGAGCTTGGTCCGCACCGGCGGCGGCATGTTGGTGATGAAGACGTCGGCCTCCTCGACCAGTCTGTAGAGCACGGCCTGTGCCTCGGGCTTGGAGAGGTCGAGCGCGATGCTCTTCTTGTTGCGGGCCTCCAGAAGCCAGGCGTAATTGTGCTCACTGCTCGGATAGCCGGGAATGTTGGGCAGATTGCGGTAGGGGTCGCCGGCACCGGGCGGCTCGATCTTGATGACGTCGGCGCCGAAATCGGACAGCACGGTCGCAGCCGCGGGCGCCGCGATGAAGCTCGCGCAGTCCAGAACCTTGAGACCTGCAAAAATGCCCTTTTCCATCGCGGCGTTGCTCCCTCGCTCTTGTTGTTTCCCGCTGGCTGGAATTCTTTAATCCCCGTCAGCACAGTCATTTGACCGATGTTCTGGCCGGATGCAACGCCGTCCGGCCACCGCTTTCTCGGGGGCGTCATGCCAGACGGTTATGGCAATCCGCTCGCTCCGGTTGTACAGATTCCTTCATTGCGCGAGCGTCTCGGGCAACTCGCCAGGCTTGGGTGATCCGATGATGTCGATTTCTTTCGTCCGTCTGGCGGCGCCGGTCGTGTTGATCGGCTGGTTCTGCGGGGGCGGTTCGGTCTGGGCTGGCGATCTCGAAGATTGTGGCGGCCCGCCGTCCGAGAAGGTCGAGCCGGCGTGCTCCGCCATCATTGGCGATCAATCGCGCGCCGCGGATGATCGGTTGCGCGCCTATGTGAACAGATCGCGCCTGTTCATGGGACGCTCGAACCTCGATGCGGCGCTGGCCGACGCGGATGCTGCGGTCCAGCTCAACCCGAAATCGGTGCCCGCCCTGCTGTCGCGCGGCTATGCCCGGCAGCGGAAAGGCAATGCCGACGGTGCGCTGGCCGATGCCAACCAGGCCATCGAGCTCGACCCCAAGAACCCGAATGCGTTTGCATTGCGGGGAGGATTGAAAATCGACCAGAAGCAGTGGACCGACGCGGCTGCGGATTTCAGCCAGGCCATCACTCTGCGGCAAGACTACGCGCCAGCCTATGTCGGGCGCGCGCGGGCCTCTATCGAGACGTCGCAACTTGACCAGGCCATGAGCGATCTCAACACCGCGATCTCGATGAATGCGAGCCTGCCCAGCGCCTTCTTCTGGCGTGGACAGGTCTATCGCCGCAAGGGTGACATCGACCACGCCATCGAGGATTTTTCACGCGCGATCGCGCAGACGCCGCAGCCCGATCGGGGCTCCTATTTCGCGCGGGGACAGCTGTTCAACGCCAAGGGCGATTACGCGCGTGCGATCGCGGACTTCGACAAGGTGCTGTCGGTGGCCCCGAACGATCCTGCGGCGCTTCAGCAGAAGCAGTCTGCGATCGCCATGCAGGCCGAGCTTGCGAAGGTGCATGGCGGGCAGCCCGCTGTCGTAGCGCCCAAGGAGGCCGCTGCCGCCCCGCCGCCCGTCGCGCCGCAACCGACCGCTCCAATGGCGATCATCCCGAAGGGAACCTTCCCGGCGCTGCCGCCGTCTTTGACCGAGGCAGCGCAATTGATCACGCAGAAAAAATATGCCGAGGCCCTGCCGCGTCTCAACACGGTGCTCGCGGCCGATCCGAACAACCAGGCCGCGCTCAAGTTCCGGGTCGCTGCGAACCTGTCGCTCTCTCATTTCGCGGAGGCGCGGACCGACATCGATGCGCTGCTCAGGATGAAGCCGAACGATGGACCGTTGCTGGTGTCCCATGCTGTCGCTTCGATCGGAATGAAGCAGTTCGACCAGGCGACAGCCGACGCCAATCAGGCGCTCAGCGTCAATCCGAACGATGCGGCTGCCTATATCTGCCGCGGCATGGCATACCGCCTGACCGGAAAGTTTCAGGACGCTCTTGCCGATTTCGACCGCTCGATCTCGCTCAACGACAAGGACTACATGGCCTACGCCGAGCGCGGTCAGGCCTATATGGGCCTCAACCAGATGGACAAGGCGGTCGTCGATTTCGACCATTCGCTGGTCCTCAACCCCGTCAACGACACCGCGCGCGCCGCACGAGGCCTCGTGCTGCTGCTGAAGGGGAATAGCGCGGAGGGCCTGGTCGACGTCAAGAACGCGCTCGACCGCAATCCCAACAACCAGGTTGCCGAGCTCGGCCAGGGCCTGGCAATGCTGCTCTCCGGGCAATTCGACCGTGCGATCGTGGCGCTCGACCAGATTGTCGGCAAGCAGCCGGCGCTGGATGCATTCGTGCGGACGCTGCGTGCGCGCGCCTATCTCGGCAAGAAGGATGCCGCCGGTGCCATGACCGACCTCAATCTGGTGCTGGGGACGCGCCCCGACGATGCAGACGCGCTCAGCCTGCGCGGCATCGCCTTCACGTCGATGAAGCAATACGACAAGGCTTTGGACGATCTCGGCAAGGCGATTGCGCAGAAGCCGACGATCGAGCGCTATTTCGCGCGCGCGGGCGTCTACGAGGCCAAGGGCGATGTGGACAAGGCCACCGGCGATTATCGCAGCGCCACCCAGATGAATCCGGCCAACGTGTTCGATATCGCGGCGCAGGCCCAGTCCAAGCTGAAGATCCAGCAACTCTCGAAGCGCATCCCTTGCGGCAGCTCCGGGCGCGGCAGCAAAGACGATACCTGCCTCTAGCCGGAAAACGCGACGGAGCGAGATGGTATGGCTTCGTCAGGCCGCGACGGACACGCGGCTGGTGAACAAGCCGATGTTGGAGTCGCCCCAGGCTTTCAACGCCGTCAGCACAGGCGTCATGCTTCTTCCCAATTCCGAAAGACTGTATTCCACCTTCGGCGGTACCTGCGGATAGACCGTTCGTACAATCAATCCGTCCATTTCGAGTTCGCGGAGTTGATTTGTAAGAGTCCTGTGCGTGACGGCAGGAATTCGCCGCTTGATTTCGTTGAAGCGAACCGTCCCTTCCAGAAGGTGGAAGAGGATGACGCATTTCCATTTTCCATCGATGAGGCTGATGGCGGCTTCGACCGTGCAGCCCGGGGCGCAATCGAAGCGCGAGTGCCGAGGTTTGGCCATGACGGTATCCCTTTCGATACTAGTGGCAATTCTTGTGCGTATCGCAAGATCTGAGGCTACCGGGTAACTGTGGTCCGGACAAGTCGGCGACTGCCGCATGCGAGCGGAAGCCGCAGTCCTCGAAATATCCAAGCCTTCATCAACAACAAAGATGCCCAAGGGAGAGAAACACATGAGACGTGTGAGGCGAGATCTGATCTGTGCATCGATAGCCGTTGTGTGTCTCGGTGGAGCGGCCCAGGCCCAGGAGCAGGGCGGTAAGGCGGAGATCTTCGCCAGGCTGCCTCAGTCCGTCGGCAACATTGCGTTCACGCCGGACAATCAGCTGATCTTCAGTCACCATCCGTTCTATGAGCCCGATCTGAGAGTGGCCCGGCTCACGTCGCCGACGACTTTCGAGCCCTTTCCGAATGCCGAGTGGAACGCGCCAAGGAAGGGAACCGATCAATACCTCGACAACGTGCTCGGCTTGCGATCCGACGAAAGCGGGGTCGTATGGATCATCGATATGGGGTTTCGGACCCCGATTACGCCAAAGCTCGTCGGCTGGAATACGCGAGCGAACAGGCTCGAGCGAATCTACTACATGCCGGAGCCGGTCACGGTGACGGGATCTCAACCGCAAGACATCGTGATCGATCAGAAGCATCGCAAATTCTATATCGCCGATGAAAACATCGGGCCGGGAGGCGACGGCTCTCATGCGGCGATCATCGTGATCGACATGGACACCGGTGCCGCGCGGCGCGTGCTGGATGGCGATCGATCGACCGTTCCCGAAAATATCCCGATCACGGTGGACGGCAACGAGCTGACCGTGCCGGGCAAGGACGGCAAGCAATCCATCATCAAGGTCGGCTGCGACGGCATCACGATGGACGTCAATTCGGAGTGGGTCTACTTCGCTCCGCTGAGCGGCCGGTCGCTTTATCGGATCAAGGCCGCCGATCTCGGCAACGAGAAGCTCGGGTCCGAAGAATTGAGCAAGCGGGTCGAACGCTATTCCGACAAGCCGAATAATGGCGGGCTATCGATCGACTACGCGGGAAATATCTACCTGACCGCCGTTGAAACCAGGTCGATCGGCATCATCGGGGCGGACCGGAAATATCGAACCTATCTCAATGATGCCGACATGGTGTGGCCGGACGGCATTACGGCGTCTCCCGACGGGTACATGTACGTGTCCGCGTCCCAGGTCTCCGCAGCCGCGATGTTTCACAACGGCAAGGCAGAGAACAAGACGCCCTATCTGATCTATCGGTTCAAGCCGGAGGCCGCGGGCTACATCTCCCGTTAGGGTGCGGGCGGGTCGCCGGCCAGCAGGGCGGCATTGCCGCCGGCGGCCGCGGTGTTGATGGTCACGGTCTGCTCGGTGGCAAAGCGCGCGAGATAATGCGGGCCGCCGGCCTTCGGGCCGGTGCCGGACAGGCCGTTGCCGCCGAACGGCTGCACGCCGACCACGGCGCCGATCATGTTGCGGTTGACGTAGATGTTGCCGACCTGGACACGGTCGATGATGGCCTCGACCGTGTCGTCGATGCGGGAATGCACGCCGAGCGTCAGCCCGTAGCCGGTGCGCTCGATCGCTTGCAGCACGCGTTCGAGGGTCTCGGCGCGGTAGCGCACCACATGCAGGATCGGGCCGAACACCTCTTCGGTGAGCTGGCTGGCATTCTTGAGTTCAAAGATATGCGGCGCGACGAAGCAGCCCTCAGGCGCGTGACCTGCAAAGTGCAGCCGCGCCTCTTTCTTCATCCGCGAGATGTGCGCATCGAGCCGCTGCTTGGCCTCGTCGTCGATGACAGGGCCGACATGGGTCGCGACGTCGGCGGGGTCGCCGATCTTCAACTCGCGCGCCGCGCCCGCGATCATCTCGATGATGCGATCGGCGACGTCCTCCTGCACGAACAGCAGCCGCAACGCCGAGCAGCGCTGGCCTGCGGAACGGAACGCGGAGGTGACGACGTCGTCGGCGACCTGTTCGGGCAGCGCAGTGGCATCCGCGATCATGGCGTTGATGCCGCCGGTCTCTGCGATCAGCGGCACGATCGGCCCATCCTTGGCCGCAAGCGTCCGGTTGATGTGGCGCGCAACCTCGGTCGAGCCGGTGAAGACGACGCCGGCAATATCCGGATGTGCGGTCAGCGCGGCGCCGATGCGGCCGTCGCCGGTGACGAGATGCAGCGCGCTTGCGGGGATACCAGCCTCATGCAGAAGGGCGATAGCCTCGCGCGCGATACGCGGCGTTTGCTCCGCGGGCTTTGCGACGACGCTGTTGCCGGCCATCAGTGCAGCCGTGACCTGGCCCAGGAAGATCGCCAACGGAAAATTCCATGGCGAGATCGCCACGAAGACGCCGCGGCCGCGCATGGTAAGCGCATTGCTCTCGCCGGTCGGGCCCGGCATCGCGACCTTGCCGCCGAACAGTTTTCGGCCCTGCGCCGCGTAGTAGCGACAGAAATCGGCGGCTTCGCGCAGCTCGGACAGCGCGTCGTCGAGCGTCTTGCCGCCTTCGCGCTGAAGCAGCCCGATGAAATACGTGCCGCGGCTCTCCAACAGATGCGCGGCCTGCTCCAGCGCCGCCGCGCGTGTCGCCGCAGGCGTCCGGCTCCAGGCCGCAAAGCCCGCGCGGGCTGCGGCGATCGCTGCGCCTACCTGCTCGGGCGTTGCGTCGGCGACCGGCCTGAGATCGGTCGTGCCAGCCTTGACATCGGCGAGCATCCGGTCGAGCGCCGCGCGCTCGCCGAACTCGATCCCGGCTGAGTTATGCCGCTCCGGCGCAAAGAGATCGCCCGGCAGCGGGATTTTGGCGTGATGGGCGTGATCGGGACGAACGATGAGATCGACCGGGCGCTTCAGCAGCGCCGGGACGGGGACGCGGTAATCGGCCGCCTGCGCCACGAAGGAGGAATTGGCGCCGTTCTCGAGCAGCCGGCGCACCAGATAGGCGAGCAGATCGCGATGGCTGCCGACCGGTGCATAGGTGCGGTAGGAGATCTCAGGATGATCCTTGGCGAGCTGCTCGTAGAGCGCCTCGCCCATGCCGTGCAGGCGCTGGAATTCGAAGCTGCCGGCATCGCCGGCGAGCTCCAGCACGGTTGCGACGGTGAGCGCGTTGTGGGTCGCGAACTGCGGGAAGATGCGCGGCCGCAATGCGAGCAGCTTCGCCGCGCAGGCGACGTAATTCAGATCCGTCATCGCCTTGCGCGTGAACACGGGGTAGCCGTCGAGCCCGCGCTCCTGCGCGCGCTTGATCTCGGTGTCCCAATAGGCGCCCTTGACCAGCCGCACCATCAGCTTGCGGTCGTGCGCACGTGCAAGCTCGTGGACGTAGTCGATCACTGCGCTGGCGCGCTTCTGATAGGCCTGGATTGCGAGGCCAAAGCCGTCCCAGCCTTCGAGCGAGGGATCGGCGAGCGTTGCCGCGATGACGTCGAGCGACAGCTCGAGCCGATCGGCTTCCTCGGCATCGACGGTGAAGTTGAGGTCATACGCCCTGGCCCGCCGGGCCAGATCCAGCAATTGCGGCACCAACTCGGCCATCACGCGCGCGCGGCTGATCGCCTCGAAGCGCGGATGCAGCGCCGAGAGCTTCACGGAGATGCCGGGCCGGTCGGGCAGGGGATGGTTGCCCGCCGCCTTGCCGATGGTTTCGATCGCGCTGGCATAGGCGTCGAAATAGCGCTTCGCGTCCGCTGCGGTTCGCGCGCCTTCGCCGAGCATGTCGAAGGAGTAGCGTGGCCTCTCTCCCGAGCGCGGCTTGCCCCGCTCCAGCGCCTGCTCGATGGTCTCGCCGAGCACGAAATGATTGCCCATCAGCCGCATCGCCTGGCGCGTGGCGGTGCGCACGGCCGGCGCGCCCAGCCGCTTCACCAGGCGGCCGATGGTCCCGTCGGGCGTCTCGCCGGGCTGGATCACGCGCGCCGACAGGCCGAGCGCCCAGGCCGAGGCGTTGACCAGGAACGCCGTGGACTTGGTCTCGTGATGGATGAAGTCGCCTTCGCCGAGCTTGTCCTCGATGAACTGGTCGGCGGTGCGCGCGTCCGGCACGCGCAGCAGCGCTTCCGCCAGCACCATCAGTGCCAGCCCTTCCTTGGTCGAGAGCGCGAACTCCCGCAGCATGTCCTCGACGCCGCCGAGCCGGTCGTCACGCTTGCGGATCGCCTCGATCAGCCGGGTGGCGGTGCGGTCAATCCGCGCCTCCTGCGGCGAGCTTAGATGTGCAGACGGAAACAGGCGCGCAGCGATGTCGGCATCGTCGGGCGCGTAGGGGGCGGTGAAGGGCGGCGGAATGTTCGGCATGGCGTGTCCTGTGGCTGAAATCCAGGATAAAGCCCGCATAACCGTAGTTCGATAGACAAATTAGTCGATTTGCCTTAGAAAATGAAGTTCTCTGGAATGGTAGCCGCATAAAATATGGAACTCGATCGAATCGACCGGAAGATCCTCTCGATTTTGCAGGAGGATGGGCGAATCGCCAATGTCGAGCTGGCGGAGCGCATCGGGCTGTCGCCGACCTCGGTCGGCGAGCGGCTCAAGCGCCTGCAGCGCGAGGGCTTTGTCGAGGGCTACGGGGCGCGGCTCAATCCGCACCGGCTTGGGCTCGGCCTGCTGGTGTTCGTCGAGGTGCTGCTCGACAAGACCACGCCGGACAATTTCGAGCGCTTTGCGCGCGCGGTGAAACTCGCGCCCGAAGTGCTCGAGTGTCACATGGTTGCCGGAGGCTTCGACTATCTAGTGAAGGCGCGGCTGGCCGACATGACCGCGTACCGGCGCTTCCTCGGCGAGACGCTGCTGTCGATGCCGGGTGTGCGCGAGACGCGCACCTATGCGGTGATGGAAGAGATCAAGCGCGACGCACCGTTGCCGGTTGGCTGACGAAATGCGGTCGCGATTGTCACTGCTGCGGCGTTGAAATGGCGATCTCTACGGGCAAATAGTTTCCGCGCGCAGTCGCAACGCCTGTCGTCGAATGCACTGATCGTCTTCTAAAATTTTTTTGGCCCAACTCCCGGACAGATCCGGGAGGCAGCGAAGGCTGGCGGGCTTATACTTTGAGGTTCTCTGCGGATGTCTTGCCCCGGTTTGCGATCTCTTCATACTCAACCGTCTGGCCCTCATTGAGGGAGGACAGACCGGCTTTCTGCACTGCCGAGATATGCACGAACACATCCTTGCCGCCCGACGCAGGCTGGATAAATCCATAACCCTTGGTCGGGTTGAACCACTTGACCGTACCTTTAGCCATCACGACTTCTCCGCGGGTCTTCCTCCGAGATCACGAACCGCCAGTCCCCGCCAACCGGCCGGTTCGGTCCTAACAGGATACGCGGAATGTGGCGGGCTTGGTAGATCAAACCATATCGACATTTCGCGGAAATTCGCTCAACTTCGCGGCGTTTTTGCCGGTTTTGCCCGTTTCGCGGTCAATTCTCGCGGACGCACCGCGCCCTCCGTCAATAAGTCGCGGCCAGATAGTCCACGATCTTGCCGACGTCGGCATCGTCGATCGGTGCGCCATAGACCTTGATCATCTTGGTCACCTCGGCCTGCCAGAACGCTTTCTTGTCCTTCATCGGCGGCTGCGTGGCGATGTAGTCGGACGAGTGGCAGGCGGCGCAATTGCCCTGCACGACCTCGAGATTGGGGCCCGGCTTGAAGGCTGCGACCTCATCCGGCGTCTTGTAATTGACCGGCGCGGCCAGCGCCGAACCCACCGCGGCAATGGCGGCAAGCGTGATGGTGAGGAGAACGGTGCGCTGCATGATCATTCTCCTCAGGCCACGCTGACGCGGATGGTTTCGACGACGTTGCGCAAGTATCCCGCCGGGTTCCAGCGCGGCGTCTCCGGCTGCGTCTCGCCGGCATTGCTGGTGGCGCGCACCCTGAGCTCGACCTGGCCCGCGGCAAGCTTCACCGGCAGTTTCCATTCGCGGAATGAGTAGTTGCCGAGATCCTTGCCGAGCTTGGCGGAGGCCCAGGTCTTGCCGCCATCGGTCGAGATCGAGACGTCCTTGATGCCCTTGCCGCCGTCGAAGGCGATGCCGCGCAGCGTCGTGCGCCCCGCCTTCAGCTTGGCGCCATCGGTCACGCTGGTGATGAAGGAGCGGATGGTGAAGCGGTTGATCGGGATCGTCGCCTTCGGCGCGGTGCCGGGCTCGATCGAATTGTTCGGCGTGTCCGGGATGCGATAGGCCGACTTCATCCAGAAGCCGTCATAGATCGTGTCGACGACGGTGATCTCGTTGAGGTGCTTGACCCAGTAGGTGCCGTAATAGCCGGGCACGACCAGGCGCAGCGGGAAGCCGTTGAGGAACGGCAGCTCGTCGCCGTTCATGCCGTAGGCCAGCATCACCTCGCCGTCGGTGGCGTGCGCGAGGTCGAGCGCCTTGGCGAAGTCGGGCGTCTTGTCGCTCACCGGGCCGTCCATGCCTGCGAATACGACCTGCTTCGCACCCGCCTGCACGCCCGCCATCTCCAGCACCGCCTTCAGCGGCACGCCGCGCCAGCGCGCATTGCCCATCGCGCCATTGCCGAGCTGGCCGCCGGCAACGCGCGGCTCGACGAGGCCACGGCTGTTGCCGGAGCACTGGTTGACGGCGACGATCTCGGTCGCCTTCATCTTGCGGATGTCCTTCAGCGACAGCTTCAGCGGCTTGTCGACCTTGCCCTTGACCTCGAGCGTGAACGTGTCGGGATCGAGATCGTAGGGGAGGCCGGCGAGGTGATAGCGCACGAAGAACGCGTTGTTCGGCGTGATCGGGCCGTCGTTGAACACCGCGAACGGCGTCTCGAGTTGCGGCGGCCGGCTCGTCAGCCCGATCATCGGCCGCTTCTGCGGATATTTCACCAGCGGCCGCTCGCCATTGGCGAAGGGCAGCGTCACGGTGTCGAGTGCCAGCGCTCTGGTGGAATTCAGTGTGGCCGCCATAGCGGCAAGGCCCGCTCCTTTGAGCAGGTCGCGTCGATCGAACATTCAGGTCTCCTCCCGGAGCTTTTCGTTGGCTCGCGGTCATCACCGCGAGGCCCGCGCCCATCTGTCGCAACGACTCATGCGAAGTCAATTCGTGCTTTCGCAGCAAGCCCATGCCGTTGCGCTGCAGCAACGCGGTGTTACGCCGCGACGCGTTCGCCGCCGGCGATGAGGGCGGACAAGGTCCTGGTGTCGGTGACGACGCGCACGACCATCGGTTCGTCGCGGCCGCGGATCGCGACCTCCTGCTGCGGCAGCGCATCCTCGTGCAGGCCGGCGGTGCGGCGGACCTCTTCGGAGACGATCGCCTCGCAGGCGAGCGTCTTGGTCATGTCCTGAAGCCTGGCCGCGACGTTGACGGCGTCGCCGAGTGCGGTGAAGACGATGTGGTCGCGATAGCCGATGTCGCCGATGATGACCTCGCCGCCATGCACGCCGATGCCGAAGCGGATCGGCTGGCGCAGATCGTGGCTCAAGAGCTCGTTGAGCTCGTCGACATGGGTCGCGATGCCGGCCACCGCCTTCAATGCTTGGCGGCAGGCGGTGTGCGGATCGCTGGTGAGGCCGAACAGCGCCAGCATGCCGTCGCCGACGAACTGGTTCGGCTGGCCGCCATTCTCGATCACGGCCTGCGACACCGCGCCGAGGAAGCGGTTGACGATGAAGACCGTATCGAACGGCAGCCGCTTCTCGGCGAGCTGTGTCGAGCCGCGCATGTCCACGAACAGGCTGACGAGATAGCGCTCCTGGCCGATTCGGGCGGGCGCGGATGCATGCGCGTTGGCCGACAGCGTGTGCGGCATGAACAGCTGGAAGAAGGAGAGATCGGTGTCAGGCCGCAGCTGGCAGGCAAGCCGGATCGAGGGATCGGCGGTGCCGACGCGCGCCAGCACGAAGGCCTCGCGCTGCGACGGTTCGGGCAGGGCGCCATGGTCGCCGATGATGCGGATGCGGCAGGTCGAGCAGCGCGCACGGCCGCCGCAGACGCTGGCATGCGGCACGTTGTGGCGCAGGCTCGCTTCCAGCACGGAGAGGCCCTTGGGGACCCGCACCGTCTTGCCGTTGCCGTAGGACAGCGCGATCATGCCGCCGCGCCGCTCGCGCCAGCCGCGTACGCCACGCCCGAGCAGCACCAGCCCGAGCAGGCCGAAATAACCCATCGTCAGTCCGCCGGTGATGCGGTCGAGCGTAGCGGCCTGCGCGAATGTGCCGACCTCGCGCTGCGTATAATTCTGCTTGCGCCAGTCAGCATCCTCGCTGTCGGCGGCGACACTCCGGCCACCCTGGTAGATGCCGAGCAGCGCCAGCGTCGGGATCAGCACGGCGGCCGCCAGCAGATACGGCGCCGCGCGGATGAAGAAAGGCTTGAGCCGGAGCCAGAAGAAGATGCCGATGCAGCCGTGCACCCAGGCGACGATCAGCAGGAGCGTCATCGTCCAGAGCCGGGCCGGCGCCACGACGAAGAACAGATACAGCTCCTGCGGATAGAGCTTCTCGTGCCCGTACAGCGTCTGGCCCAGTCGCACGCCGATGACATGCGCCATCACCAGCGCCGGGATGCTCAAGCCGAGCACGAGCTGCAGCGGCTCGATCGTCCGCCAGCGGAACTGGCGGCGTTGGTACAGCGCGTAGACACCGAGCCCCATATGGGTCAGGGCTGCGCCATAGAACACGATCGCGACCGGCAGGAACTGCCAGAACGCCATGTGGTAGGAGACCCCGACCTGCATGGCCTCGACCGAGATGTTGCCGAGCGCATGGTTGAGGAAATGGCTGACCACGTAAGCGAACAGGATGACGCCGCACACCAGCCGCACCTGCCGCGCGCTGGTCGAGCGGACGAGTTCGGGCAATCGTGAAAGGGCGGTGGCGGCCATGATTCGCTTGTACCAGTTCACTGATGAGAACAGCCAGTAGAGAGTTAAATTCCGCGGGTGAATGGCCCCTCCGATCACATGCGCGGCAAGGTTACCTAACGGTAAGTCTCGCGGGTTGGCAAAGTCTCGTAGGGTGGGCAAAGGCGCTCTTGCGCCGTGCCCACGCATCCTCAGGTGGTGGGCACGCTGCGCTTTGCCCACCCTACGAGTCCGCCCGAGACGGCAGACATCGACCGCAACACCGGCCACATTGACTCCCCCTCCCAAGTCGGGGAAAAGCGCGGCCGTGACGATCGCTCCCGACATTACCGTGAAGCCCGACGGCGCGTCGCGCCGGCCGCTTGTCGTGGCCGCGCTGGTGATCGCCGCGATGACGGTGCTGCGCATCGTCTATGCTTCCGCGATCGAGCTGCGCACCGACGAGGCCTATTACTGGACCTGGTCGAAGGAGGCGGCGCTGAGCTTCCTCGATCATCCGCCCGGCATTGCCTGGCTCATCAGGTTCGGCACCGCGATCTTCGGCGACACCGCGCTCGGGGTCCGCTTCGGCGGCATCGTCGCGATGCTGGTGACGCAGCTTCTTCTCGCCGACATCGTGCGCCGCCTCACCCATGATGTGCGTGCGGTCGTGGCGGCGGTGCTGATGCCCGAGGCCGCGCTCTATTACGGCCTGCTGATGGCCAAGGTCGCCCCGGACGTCGCCTTGGTCCCGTTCGCGGTGGCGATGATGTGGTCGCTGGTGCGGCTGGCGCAGAGCGGGGATGGACGCTGGTGGCTCGCGGCCGGCCTGTTCGCCGGCCTGTCGCTGCTGTCGAAATTCACCGCCATCATGTTCGCGCCTGCGGTCGCCGCCTTTCTGCTGGTGCCGGATTGGCGCTGGCGCTGGCTGCGCAGCCCCTATCCTTATCTTGCGGTGCTGATCGCGATCGCCGTGTTCTCCCCGGTGCTGATCTGGAACGCGCAGCACGACTGGGCCTCGTTCCGTTTCCAGGGCGTGCGCGCCACCGCCAATTACGGCATCTCGCTGCGCACCGTCGGCGATTTTATCGGCCTGCAATTCGGCCTCGTCGGTTTCGTCGTGCTGCCTGTGGTGCTGTTGGGCCTCGTGATGACGGCGTGGCGCGGCTATCGCAGGCGCGAGCCGGTCGCGATCCTGCTGTCGACCGCGGTGCTGGTGCCGTTCGCCTATTTCTTCTTCAAGTCACTGACGCTCAGGGTTGGCGACACCTGGCCGATGTTCATGTGGCCGGTCGGCTTCGCCGCCGCCGCGGTGAACCTCGCGATGATGCCGAAAGACGGCTGTTCGGCGCGGTTGATCCGGTCGAGCATCTTCTGGATGAAGACGGCGCTGGTGTCGGGGATCGTCTTCGTCGTGATCGTGTTCCTCTATTACGTCGCGGCGCCCTGGAATCTGCTCGGCAAGATGGATCCGGTCGGCGCCGAGGCCGGCTACGAGCAGGTCGTTGCGCGCGCACAGGCCGCACTGGATGAGACCGGCGCGACCTGGATCGCGACCACGGATTACCGCACCTACGCGATGATGCGCTGGCTGTTCCGCGGCCGCGTGCCCGTGGTCGAAATCAACGAGCGCGGCCGCTTCCAGGATTTTCGTGATCCCGGCATGGACCGGATCAAGGGGCAGGCGGGGATCTATGTCGGTCGCCAGCCCGACGATCATTCGCCGCTCTGGGAGCAGATCCCCGCGACGCACACGCCATTGGGGCAGGTCGAGCGCCGCTGGCGCGGTGTCCTGATCGATACCTACACGATCGACAAGCTCACCGGATGGACCCCGGAGCTCTCTCCGCCAAAGGACTCGCCGCTGTTCCAGTGGCGCGTGCTGGCGGGGGAGTTCGAGAAGCGTGCGCACGCCTAGCGCGGTTCTTACCCTCCCCCTCCAGGGGAGGGTACTACTCCTCGTCCTCTTTTTTCCGCAGCAGATCCGTCGCCAGATCCGACAGCTTCGGCGGCGGCAGGGCTGCGAATGGCAGCGGTCGCGTGACGTCGATCGCCGCCAGCCCGAGCCGCGCGGTCAAGAGCCCGTTGAGCATGCCTTCACCGAGCCGCTGCGACAGCTTGGCCGCGATCCCGTGCCCGAGCATCTGCTGCACCAGGCTGTCGCTCGCGGCGAGACCGCCGGTGATGGCGAGATGGGCGATGACGTGGCGGAGCAGGCGGATCATGCCGAGCGTGCCGGGCCGGCCGCCATAGAGCCGGGCGAGTTGGCGGATCAGGCGCAGCGAAGCCACGAACACGAACAGCACGTCGAACAGCGCGCGCGGCGAAACGGCGGTGACGATCGATACCCGCTGCGCCGCCGACGACACCAGCCGCCGTGCTTCCGCATCCAGCGGCGACATCAACTCGCGCTCGGCGAGCCGGATCATGTCGGCGCCGTCGATGATCTCGCCGGCATGACTTTCGAGCGCGGCACGGGCGCGCGCAAGCTGTGGATTCTGATGCGCGATCGCGATCAGATCCTGCACGATGGCGCGGCTTTCCTTGCGATCGTCGCTGGCGAGCACCTCGGCGGCACGCCGGTGCAGTTTTTCGATCGTGGCCAATCGTGCGAGGCCAAACGCCTCGCGCCCGATCACCACCGCGAGCGCAAGCGTGGTGACGAAGGCGAACGCAAGCCCGACGAAGCCAAGGCTCTCGCTGCGCGCAAACAGATCCTCGACCAAACGCACGACGCCGAGCCCGGTGCCGAGCAGCGTCAACCCGGCGACGCCGGACCAGAACAGCGCGCCCCAGGGAAAGCCGCGCCGTGCGGTGCGCGCCGTTTCGATCGGCACCGGCAATGTCGCCGGATCGGGCTCCGGCGTGATCTGGATCGTGGCGCGACCGAGCCGGCTCGTCTCGTCGGCCTCGGTCACGACGACGCCGGGATCGTCGAGCCGGAATGTCGCCGGCCGCCGCGGCTGGGATCGGTCGTTCATGCGAGCTTGTCTCCGATCAGGAACTGCAAGGCACGGTCGAGGCGGATGTGAGGCAGCGCGGGCTCGTCCGTTCCCTCGCGTTCGAGCTTTGGCGGACGGAAGCGCAGGAAGCGGAAATCGCTTGTCTCGGCAGCTTGCGTCGACAATCCGCGGAAGGCATCGGTGCCGTTGAAGAGCGGTTCGGGGTCCAGCGGCAGGTCGCCCGGAAAAGTCGCAACTTCCGTGTTGCCGTCAAAGAACTCACCGCCGGCGCTTTCGCCTGCGGCCGGCGTTCCCAGGATCGAGGGCAATTTGTCGCGGCCACGGGTGACCTGGGCTTCCCGGGTGGCGCGGACGGCGGCGAGCGCCACCACATCGATTTGCGCGCCGGTATTTTCCGCACGCGCGAGCGCCCGGGTCACCGCGCGGCGCAGCACGGCCTCGAGCCGGTCGTGGCTGGAATGATGCAGATGATCTGCCTTCGTCGCCGCGAACAGGATGCGGTCGATGCGCGGCCTGAACAGGCTGGAGAGGAGCGTGCTGCGGCCGATGTTGAAGCAGTCGAGAATGCCGGCAAGCGCCGCTTCGAGATCGTGCAGCGCCTCGGGTCCGGAGTTGAATGCGGACAGCGCGTCGGCCAGCACGATCTGGCGATCGAGCCGCGCAAAATGATCCCGGAAGAACGGCCGCACCACGACGTCCTTGTAGGCCTCGTAGCGACGCACCATCATCGCCCACAGCGATCCCTCCGGAGCCTGGCCACCGACGGGCACGTCGAGCGGCGCAAAAGTCAGCGCGGGCGTGTCGGCGAGACTGCCGGGCATCAGGAAGCGGCCGGGCGGCAACAGGCTCATGGCAAACCGCTCGTCGCGGCAGGCGCGCAAATATTGAGTGAAGAGCTTTGCGGCGGTCAGCGTGGCCTGCTCGTCCTCGCGCGCTTCGGGCTTGAGCGTTGCCAGATGGGCGTGCCAGTCCGAGGCAAGATGTGCACGCGGCGCTTCGCGCGAGAGCGCCAGGCTTTCCGTCGACCATTGCTCGAAGCTCTTCTGCAGCAGCGGCAGGTCGAGCAGCCATTCGCCGGGATAGTCGACGATGTCGAGCGTCAATGTGCGATCGGCGCCGTTCGGGCGCTGATAGTCGATGACGAGACGCAACTCGCTGATGTCGACGGTCGAGCTCGGCCAGCGACGCTCCTCGATCAGCGCGCGCAGATGACTTTCATAGGAGAAGCGCGGCACGGCGTCGTCCGGCTGCGGTGCCAGATGCGCCCGCGCGATACGGCCGGAGGCATAGGCTTCGAACACCGGAAACCGGCCGCCGCGCGTCAGCCCGTGGATCAGCGCGGTGATGAATACGGTCTTACCGGCACGCGACAGGCCGGTGACGCCAAGCCGCACCGTCGGGTTGAAGAAGTGCTCGCCATAGTCGATCAGCGCGCGGGCCGACAGGCGCGCTTCTTCGATCATATCCTGGAAACTGAATGCCATATGAACGTGATTGATCTCGGGCGGGCGGAACAGTGATGCCGTTCACAAAAGTGGCAATTGCGTGAGGAAAATCAAGCTTCATACTTCCACCGCCTTTGTCGGCAAATCAACCGATTGAACGACGCGCCGGTCCCGAAAGACCCATAGAACAGTGGCCTTGTATTTGCTTTGCGGATTGCCATGACCGTCTTCAGATTGAAACAGCTCGCCTCCCATTCGGTGCATGCCGCGGCCGACGTGGTCGGCTGGCACTACGACCGCGCCGAACTGATCGCCGACGGTGTCATCCACGCCATCGGCGTGCTCTCCGGCATTATCGCTGCGACCGTTCTCGTCGTGCTCGCGGCGGTCTATGCCGATGCCACCGACATCGTCGGGGTCTCGATCTATGTCGCCGGCCTGCTGTCGATGCTGGTGCTGTCGGCGAGCTATAACCTCTGGCCGGTCTCGCCGGTCAAATGGCTGCTGCGGCGGTTCGACCATTCCGCGATCTATCTCCTGATCGCCGCGACCTACACGCCGTTCATCCTGGAGGTGAAGGACAGCGTGTTCGCGTTGGCGCTGCTGGTCTGCGTCTGGTGTGTCGCAATCGTCGGCATCGTGCTGAAGCTTCGCTATCCCGGCCGGTTCGACCGTGTCGCCGTCGGCATCTATCTTGCGATGGGCTGGAGCGGCGTGATGCTTTACGGCCCCGTGGTCAAGGCGCTGCCCGCGCTGGCGCTGGGCTTCGTGCTGGCGGGTGGTATTCTCTACAGCCTCGGCGTGATCTTCCACGCCTGGCGGCGGCTGCGCTTCCAGAATGCGATCTGGCACGGCTTTGTCTTGGCCGGCGCGGCATGCCATTATACCGCGGTGCTCGACCTCGTGTTGAGCTAGCGAAGTTCCGCGCAGCGGCATAAGCAGCGCGGTATCAAGACAAGAGGAGACGTCGCATGCAGGTGACCGGCAAGGTCGTGGTTGTCACGGGCGGCGCAAACGGCATCGGCAAGGCGCTGTGCGAGGCCTTTCACAAGGCGGGCGCGGCCAAGGTCGTGGTCGCGGATATGGATGCCGCCAACGCGCGTGCTGTCGCCGCGACGGTCGATGGCGCAGCCTTCAAATGCGACGTCGCGCAGGAAAAGGAGATCTCTCACGTCATCGAGGAGACCGAGCGGCAGTTCGGTCCGATCGCGCTGTTCTGCTCCAATGCCGGTATCGGCGGCGGCTTCGATCCGATGTCGGTCAATGCCGGCGGCGCCTCCGACGAGCCCTGGCAGCGCTCCTGGGCGATCCACGTGATGGCGCATGTCTATGCGGCGCGGCACCTTATTCCCCGCATGAAGACGCGCGGCGGCGGCTATTTCCTCAACACCATCTCGGCCGCGGGCCTGCTGTCGCAGGTCGGCAGCCCGGCCTATTCCACGACGAAACACGCCGCGGTCGGCTTTGCCGAAAATCTCGCGATCTCGCACAAGGCCCACAATATCAAGGTCTCGATCCTCTGCCCGCAGGGCGTCGACACCAACATGCTGCGCTCGATCCCGAAGGGCCCGCAATCCGGCGACGGCGACCTCACGCCCGAGCAGGTCGCCAAGGACGTGCTCGCCGGCCTCGATCAGGAGACCTTCCTGATCCTGCCGCACCCCCAGGTGCTCGGCTACATGCGCAAGAAGACCGAGAACTACGACCGCTGGATCGGCGGCATGGCCAAGATCCAGGCGAAGATGCGGGAAGAGTTCGGGAAGTAGCCGACAGGTCTGCTTGCTTGAGCCATGCCTGCGCCAAAACGATCAGTGTCGTCCCGGCGAACGCCGGGACCCATAACCCCAGGGAGAAGTTTGGCGAAGACCGCCAGTTACTCTTTCCCACGGTACTGATACCTGCGCTTTATCGATAGATCACGCGGTATGGGTCCCGGCCTTCGCCGGGACGACAGCGGTAGTTAGGCCGTCGTCTCCGCCTCATCCTCCCCCCGGCTTTGCCTGAGCGCCCGCGCATAGAGCGTCATCCCCTCGCGCACCGTGCGCTGCTCCGCCTCCGTCAGTGCGGCCAGCGCGCCGCGCACCTGCTGCCGGCCGAACGCATGCAGCGCCTCCAGCGTGCGCCGGCCCTTCGCGGTCAGCGACAACAGCTTGCTGCGCGCATCAAGCTCGTCCGGCGTCTCCCTGAGCTCACCGCAATCGATCAGCTTGCGGACCAGGCGGCTGACGCTGGATTTTTCCAGCCGCAGGAAATCGCCGAGCTCGCCCGAGGTCAGCGGGCCGCGGATGCCGATCTCCAAAATTGTGTGCACCGCTGACGGCGGATAGTCCGAGGCCGCCACCGTCGCATCCATGAAGCCGAGCTCACGCACCATCAGGCGCGAGGCGGCGCGGATGTCATCGATCAGCGCGAGTTCAGCCATCTTGACTCCCGGCATATAGTTGTATCATACAACTATATGCGCGCAACGGCGCGCGCAAGCGTTTTGGAGTGGGCCATGAGCGGAACTTTGCCAGCCGGCGAGCGCATGAGGGGCAAGGTGTGCCTCGTCACGGGGGGCGGCAGCGGCATCGGTCGCGCCACCGCGCTGCGGATGGCAGCCGAGGGCGCCGAAGCGGTCGTTGTCGCGGGCCGGCGCGAGGCCGAGATCGAGGCCTCCGCAGCCGCGTGCCGTGACCTCGGTGCGCAGGCCATCCCGATCCAGACCGATATCACGCGAGAGGACGACGTCGAGCGTCTGGTGCGCACGGCGGTTGAACGCTGCGGCCGGCTCGATGTCGCCTTCAATAATGCCGGTTTCCAGGAACGCCGTGCGCCGCTGGAGCAGCAGGGTATGGAGATCTACGACAGCGTGTTCGACACCAATGTCCGCGCGCTATTCCTGTGCCTGCGCCATCAACTGCCGGCGATGCTGGCGAATGGCGGCGGCAGCATCGTGGTCAACGCCTCGGTCAGTGGCGTGCGCAATCCCAATCCCGGCTTCTCGCTCTACTCGGCCTCGAAGGCCGCTGCGATCTCGCTGACGCGTTCGGCGGCGATGGAAAATGCCCCGCGCGGCATCCGCATCAACGCCATCGCGCCCGGGCGTGTCATCACCGACATGATGCTGAGCGCCGGCGTCGGCGACGTCGCAAGCGTTGGCGCCGGCTTGCCGCTGCGGCGGATGGGCACGCCGGAGGAGGTGGCGGAGGCCGTGGTGTGGCTGTCGTCGGATGCGTCGTCGTATGTGGTCGGGCATGTGTTGGCGGCGGACGGGGGATTCTTGGCGGCGTGATGGTGGGCGCGAGCCAAAATCTTGCTGTCGTCCTGGCGAATGCCAGGACCCATTACCCCAGGGACCAGTCGTAGCGCGAGATCGTTATGACCAGCCGTCGCCAAATTAAAGGCGGTGGTAATGGGTCCTGGCTTTCGCCAGGACGACGATGTGGAGGAGCGCGTCTTAGTGCTTCTGCCCGTACAGCACCGGCACCGCCGAATCCACGACGACCTCCACAAGGCTGGTGCCCTCGTGCGCCATCCCGCGCTTGAGTGCCTCGCCGAGCTCTGCCGCCTTCGTCACCCGCACCGCGTGGCAGCCCATGCCTTCGGCGAGCCGCACGAAATCGATGCCCGGCAGCTCCAGGCCCGGCACGTTGCGCACCTGCATCACCTGGCTGAACGAGCGCATCGCGCCGTAGCCGGAATTGTTGATGACGACGATGGTCAGCGGCAGCTTGCGCTGGGCCGCGGTCCACAGCGCCTGGATCGAGTACATCGCCGAGCCGTCGCCGATCAGGCAGACCGTGCGGCTGTTCGGCTTGCCGAGTGCCATGCCGACGGCGGCGGGCAGCGAATAGCCGAGGCCACCGCTTGCCATGGTGTAGAAACTGTCCTGGCCACGCATCGGCAGAAACTTCTGCATTGCCGGCCGATGCGAGGGCACTTCCTCGACCAATGATGCGCCATCCGGCATGGCCTGCGACAGCGAGTGCAGCAGGAACTCGACCGGCAGCGGATCGGCGGCCTGCGGTGCCGGCGGCAGCGTGCGGCCCTTTGGCGTGGGACGTTTGCTGTCTGGCAAAAGGTCGAGCAGCAGGCTCAGCGCCGGCTTCATGGTGGCGATGATGCTGGTGCCTGATGGCGTCACCGCGGCGGCATCCGGATCATCGGTGATCTGGAAGATGGTCGCACCGCCGTCGAAAATCGCGGCATGGCCCTCGACATGGAAGGTGAAGACGGGCGCGCCGATCACGACGACGAGATCGTGCTCGCGCAGCGCGTCGGAGAGCTGCGCCGGCGAGGCGTGCAAAAACCCCGCGAATTGCGGATGCCGCTCAGGGAACGAGCAGCGCGCCGAGAACGGGCTGACCCAGACGGCAGCCTTCGCCTTCTCGGCGACGCGCACCATCAGATCGACCGCGCCAGCGCGGTCGACGCCGGGGCCGACGACGAGGGCAGGGTGCTTTGCGGAGCCGAGCGCGGCAACCAGCGCCTTGATTGCTTCGGGCTCAGGCCCGAGCTCGCGGCTGACCTTGCGTGCCTCGACCGGCGCGGTCGCATGCGTCCAGTCGTCGATCGGGATCGAGACGAAGGTCGGCCCGCATGGCGCCTGCATCGCGGTGTAATAGGCCCGCGCGATCGCGGCGGGCACGTCCTCGGGCCGCGCCGGCTCGACGCTGTACTTCACATAGGGCCGGGGAAACTCGGATGCGCGCTCCGCATAGAGGAACGCCTGCAAGGGCAGGATCGAGCGGGCCTGCTGGCCGGCGGTGATCACCAGCGGGGTCTGGTTGCGGTGCGCGGTGTAGATATTACCGAGCGCGTTGCCGACGCCGGCCGCCGAATGCAGGTTGACGAAGCCGGCATTGCGCGTCGCCTGCGCATAGCCGTCGGCCATGCCGACCGCGGAGGCTTCCTGCAGCGCGAGCACGTAGTCGATGTCGTCGGGCCAGTCGCTTAGGAACGGGAGCTCGGTCGAGCCCGGATTGCCGAAGACGCGTTTGATGCCGAAGGAGCGCAGCAGGTCGAGCGTCGCCTGCTTGACGGTGACGGACTTGCTGCCGGTCTTGCCGTTTTTTGTCATCGTTTCCGTCCCTATCGATTCCCCATCCTGAGGAGTGCGAAGGCGCGTCTCGAAGGATGAAGGCCCGGCTGTGGCCTCGCCCTTCGAGACGCCGCTATGCGGCTCCTCAGGGTGAGGGTCTAGATCGTCACGTCGCCGCCCGCAATGACGGCGGCGCCGTCACCACACCGCCGTCCCCTTCATGGTCGGCTGCCCCTCCGCGTTCGCGGTCCACAGCTCCAGGCCCGCCTCGGTCTCGTTGGCGTTGATCGAGAATTCCGTGCCCTCGAACAGCGGCTGCAGCCCGCGATAGGTGAACTTCTTCGGCGCCGTTCCGCCGTGCAGCTTCGCCGCCATCTCGATGATGAGCGCCGCTTGCAACGGGCCGTGGAAGATCAGGCCGGGATAGCCCTCGACCTTGGTGACGTAGTCGCGGTCGTAATGGATACGGTGGCCGTTGAAGGTCAGCGCGGAATAGCGAAACAGCAGCACGGGATCGGAGACATGGGTTTCGCGGTGCTGCGCCGTCGGCGGCGGAGGCGGGGCCTTGCCGCCGGCGGGCGCGCTGCTCGTCATCTCGCGGTAGACGATATCCTGCCGCTCACGGATGGCGGTGCCGCGGGGTGAAGAAATGCTGTGCTCGACCGAGACGAAGCATAGCGTGCCGGTCGAGCCTGATTTCACCTGCACCTCGGCGATGCGCGAGGTCCGGGTCGCTTCATCGCCGACCCGCAAGGGCTGCAAAAACTCGATCTCGCCGCCGGCCCACATCCGGCGCGGCAGCGGCACCGGCGGCAGGAAGCCGCCGCGGGTCGGGTGGCCGTCGGGCCCGAGCATCGACATCGAAAACACCGGCTGTGCCAGGCACCAATGCACCGTGAACGGCGCGGCGTCGCCCGCTTTGGGCTCGCCGACCTCCTGGAACAGCGTCGCGCGCAGGCCTTTCACCAATTGCGCGGTGACGATGTCGGTCGCCGCTTCGCTGCGGCCGATCCATTGCCGCAGATGATCGATGTCGAGCTTTCCGGTCATGACGCCTCGCTCTGTTACTTCTTCGATGGATTTTCGCCGATCGCCGGCACAGCGCCGTACGCGCGGGTCTCGCCGACGATGATCGGCGCCGGCGCGGGATAGCTGACGCGGCCGTTCGGCGTATCCACCTCGATCCGGCGCAGATGCGGATGGTCGGTGAGGTCGGTCATAGTGTTGACCTCGGCGAAGGCAATGTCGGCGTCCGACAGCCGCGTCAGCAACTGGTCGCGCGTCAGGCTGCCAAAACTGTCCGCGACCGTCTTGTCGGTGAAGTCGCGGTTGCGCACGCGCTCGACGCCATTGGCGACGCGCGGATCCTTTGGCAGATCGGGCTGGTCCAGCACCTCGGCGCAGAGCGTCTTCCACTCGCGCTCGCTCTGGATCGAGATCAGAATGTCCTTGCCGTCCCTGGAGGTGAACACGCCATAGGGCGCGATCGAGGGATGGCGCAGGCCCATGCGCTTCGGCGGATTACCGGCCTCCGCGTTGAGCAGCGGCACGGTGCACCAGTCCGCCATCACGTCGAACATCGAGATGCGGATGTCGCAGCCCTTGCCGTTGCGCCCGCGCGCGATCAGCGCCTCGAGAATTGCAGCATGGGCCGTGGCGCCGGTCGCGACGTCGACGATGGACATGCCGACGCGCGAGGCGCCGTCGGGATTGCCGGTGATCGAGGCGAGACCGCTCTCGGCCTGGATCAGCAGGTCATAGGCCTTGCGGTGCGCGTAGGGGCCCTCGTCGCCGTAACCGGTGATGGTGCAGGAGATCAGCTTCGGATAGTCCTTCAGGAGCCGCTCGCGCGAAAAGCCGAGCTTGTCCATCGAGCCCGGCTTGAGGTTCTGCACCAGCACGTCGGCGCTCGCGATCAGCTTCTCCAGCTCGGCGCGTCCCTCCTTGGTGGCGAGATCGACCACCGCCGATTGCTTGCCGCGGTTGAGCCACACGAAATAGCTGCTCTGGCCCTTGGCCGCCGCGTCATAGCCGCGGGCGAAATCGCCCTCCGGCCGCTCGATCTTGATCACTTCCGCGCCGGCGTCCGCCAGACGCGACGAGCAGAACGGCGCCGCCACGGCCTGCTCGACCGCAATCACCCTGATCCCGTCCAACGCTCCCATGATGCGACCTCAGTACGAGCGGGGCATGCCGAGCACGTGCTCGGCGACAAAGGACAGCACCAGGTTGGTCGAGATCGGCGCCACCTGATACAGCCGCGTCTCGCGGAATTTGCGCTCGACGTCATATTCCTCGGCGAAGCCGAAGCCGCCATGGGTCTGGATGCAGGCGTTCGCCGCCTCCCAGGACGCATCGGCCGCCAGCATCTTGGCCATGTTGGCCTCCGCGCCGCAGTCGAGCCCGGCTTCGTATTTGCGCGTCGCCTCCTTCACCATCAGCTCGGCCGCGCGCATCGAGGCGTAAGCCTTGGCGATCGGGAACTGAATGCCCTGGTTCTGGCCGATCGGCCGGCCGAAAACGCTGCGCTCCTTGGCATAGTTGGTGGCCTTGGCGATGAACCACTTCGCGTCGCCGACGCATTCGGCCGCGATCAGGATGCGCTCGGCATTCATGCCGGAGAGGATGTAGCGAAAGCCCTTGCCTTCCTCGCCGATCAGATTCTCCGCCGGCACCTTCATGTCGGTAAAGAACACCTCGGTGGTGGCGTGGTTCATCATGGTGCGGATCGGGCGGATCTCGAGGCCATTGTTCTTGGCCTCGCGCATATCGACGATGAACACCGACAGACCATCGGTGCGCTTCTTGGCCTGCTCCTTCGGCGTGGTGCGCGCCAGCAGCACCATCAGGTCGGAGTGTTCGGCGCGGCTGGTCCAGATCTTCTGGCCGTTGACGATGTAGCTGTCGTTGCCTTCCTTGCGCGCAAAGGTCTTGAGCGAAGAGGTGTCGGTGCCGCTGGTCGGCTCGGTGACGCCGAAGGCCTGCAGCCGCAACTCGCCGCTGGCGATCTTCGGCAGGTACTTTGCCTTCTGCTCGTCATTGCCGTGACGGAGCACGGTGCCCATCGTGTACATCTGGGCATGGCAGCCGCCGCCATTGCAGCCTGCGCGCTGGATCTCCTCGAGGATCGCGGCCGCGGCGGACAGCTTCAGGCCCGCGCCGCCATATTCCTCGGGGATCAGCACCGAGAGGTAACCGGCCTGCGTCAGCGCGTCGACGAAGGCCTTGGGGTAGGCCATCTCGCGATCGAGCTTGCGCCAGTATTCGCCGGGAAACTGCGCGCAGAGCTTTGCGACGGCTTCGCGGATGTCGGCGTGATCTTCGCTGTGGTGTTCTTCAATCATGGCGTTTCCCGTCTGGTACGGCAGTTAAGATAACGCCGGCCGATCCTCTGGCGTTGTGAAAACATCGCCAGCCCCCTATGCTCATTTGCTATAGCGTATGGAGTAGCCTTCCAGGATTGGCAAGCATGGATTTCCGGCAGCTCAGGACCTTCAGTTGCGTGGCGGAGCTCGGCAGCCTGAGCAAGGCGTCCGACACGTTGCGCGTGGCGCAGCCGGCGCTCTCGCGGCAGATCAAGTTGCTCGAGCACGAGCTGCGCACGGAACTGTTCACCCGCAACGGCCGCGGCATGGTGCTGACCGAGGCCGGACGGCTGCTGCTGGCGCGCACCTCCGGCATCGTGCGGCAGATCGACCAGATCCGCGACGACATCCAGTCGGCCAAGGGGCCGCCATCCGGGCAGGTCGTGCTCGGCCTGGTTCCGACCGTGAGCTGCGTGCTGTCGGCGCGGTTTGCGCGGCGCTGCGTCGAAAAATATCCCGGCATCTCGCTGCGCATCGTCGAAAGCTACAGCGGCCATATCGTCGAATGGCTGCATCGCGGCGAGATGGATCTCGCCATCCTGTACGGCCGCTCGGCCGATCTGCATCTCAATGTGCAGAGCCTGGGGCGTGACAACATCGTCGCGGTCGGTCCGCGCGGCTGCGGTCTCGCGCGCAAGAAGACCATCGATATCGGCTGGCTGCTGCGGCAGCGGCTGGTGCTGCCCAGTCATTCGCACGGCCTCCGTGCGCTGATCGAGCACGCGGCCGCCCAGCGCAAGATCAAGCTCAACGTCCAGCTCGAGGCGGATTCGTTCCGCGTGCTGACGAGCCTGGTCGAGGAGGGCCTCGGGTTTGCGCTGCTGCCGCCATCGTCGGTCCACGCCGAGGTCGCGGACGGCCGGCTGGAAATCGCTGCCGTCTCCAAGCCGATGTCACGCGAGCTCATTTTCGCCTCTCCGATCGACCGCCCGGCCTCGACGGCCTCGCTGGCCGTCACCGCGCTGTTGCGCGACGAGGTTGCCGCCTGCCGCAAGGACGGCGTGTGGGACATCAAGCTGAGTTAGATGTGCCGGTGTCGTAGACCAGTCGGGCGCCATCTTGCCTTCGCATCTGGCGCGACCTGTCATGCCGAAATTTTATAGCCGACCGCCTGGTCCTCCGCTGTCATCGCCCGCGAAAGCGGGCGATCCAGTATTCCAGAGACAGCAGTGATAGGGCCGAGAAGCTGCGGCGTACTGGATGCCCCGCCTTCGCGGGGCATGACAGCGGAGATTGCAGATGCGGCCTGCCTGAATGGCCTCGCAATGACGGCGGATAGAGCTCAGCCCGGAATCCGCACCGGCAGCGATTCATATCCCTTGATGAAGCTCGAATAGATCCGCTTCGGCTCGCCGACCACCTCGATGCGGTCGAACCGCTTCAGCATCTCCTCCCAGACGATCCGCAGTTGCAGTTCGGCGAGCCGCATGCCGACGCAGCGGTGGATGCCGAAGCCGAACGAGAGGTGGGTGCGCGGCCGGGCGCGATCGATGATGAACTCCTCGGGACGCTCGATCATCTCCTCGTCGCGGTTGCCGGAGACGTACCACATCACGACGCGGTCGCCCTTCTTGATGTGCTTGCCGTTGATCTCGGTGTCGGCAAGCGCGGTGCGGCGCATATGCGCCAGCGGCGTCTGCCAGCGGATCACCTCGGGCACCATGGTGTCGATCAGATCAGGGTTGGCGCGCAGCTTGTCGTACTGCTCGGGATTCTCGTTCAGGGCCAGCACCGAGCCGGTCATGGTGTTGCGCGTGGTGTCGTTGCCGCCGACGATGAGCAGGATGATGTTGCCCATCAGATTGTCGGGATCCATGAAGCGCGTGGCGTCGCTATGGGCCATCAGCGACAGGAGATCGTTGCGCGGCGCCGAGTTAACGCGCTCGTTCCACAGCTTCGACATGTAGGCGTAGCACTCGTCCATCTCGCGGCGGCGCTCTTCGGCGGATTCGACGATGCCGCTCTTGGGCAGCGCGGTCGCGACGTCCGACCAGCGCGTCAGCTTGCGCCGCTCCTCCCAGGGGAAGTCGAACAGGGTCGCCAGCATCTGGGTGGTCAGCTCGATCGAGACGCGCTCGACGAAATTGAAGGTCTCGTTGCGCGGTAGATTGTCGAGCACGGTCTGCGAGCGCTGGCGGATCAGTTTTGCCAGTTCGTCCAGATGCGTCGGCGTGAACATCGGCGACACCGTCTTGCGCTGCGACGAGTGCTTGGGCTGGTCCATTGCGATGAAGCTCGGCCAGTCATAGCCGGGCGGCACATCGCGGATCCCGATGCCGCCGAGCGTCGAGTCCGAGGAGAACAGGCCGTGATTGGTGTCGACATGCATGATGTCGTTGTATTTCACCACCGACCAGTACGGCTCGATCGGCGCGTTGGTGCAGTAATGCACCGGCTCTTCCTTCCGCAACCGCTCGAACCACGGCCACAGGGTGTCGTCCTGGAACAGCCGCGGCGCGCCCGGATGAAAATTCTTCAGGGGCGTCGCATAGGCTTCCTCGCGCGCACGCCGCATGCGTTCGGCCTTGTCGGCCTTGACCGGGGTCTGAATGTTCATGGGCAGTCGCTCCCTGTGTTCGTTCACCCCGCGGCGCAGCGCAGAGGGGCGAGGGCATCGTCGCAAGTGCCAATGTTATACACTATAATTCAGAGGTCACGCCGCAATCTTGACCGGCAGCGTTTCCAAACCCTTCACAAAGCTCGAATACACCCGCTTCGGCTCGCCCATCACGTCGATATGGTCGAATCGCTTCAGGATCTCCTCCCAGATAATCTTGAGCTGGAGTTCGGCAAGTCGCAAACCGACGCAACGGTGGATGCCGAAGCCGAACGAGAGATGCGTGCGCGGGCGGGCGCGGTCGATGATGAAGTCGTAGGGCTTCTCGATCGCCTCTTCGTCGCGGTTGCCCGAGACGTACCACATCACGACCTTGTCACCTTTCCTGATCTGCTTGCCGCGGAACTCGAAATCGACGAGCGCGGTGCGGCGCATATGCGCAAGCGGCGTCTGCCAGCGGATCACCTCCGGCACGAAGCTGTCGAGCAGCGCGGGGTTTTCGCGCAGCTTGCGGTATTGTTCGGGGTGCTGGCTCAGCGCGAGAAGCGAGCCCGACATGGTGTTGCGGGTGGTGTCGTTGCCGCCGACGATCAAAAGGATGAGATTGCCGAGGAAGTTCCGCGCATCCATGTCGCGCGTCGCGGCGCCATGCGCCATCATCGAGAGAAGGTCGCTCTTCGGCGGCTGCTCGATGCGTTCCTTCCACAGCCGCGCGAAATATTGCGCGCATTCCGTCAGCTCGACCTGCCGCTGGTCCTCGGTCGCGACCAGGCCGTCGGGGCCGGGGATGGTGGTGGCGATATCGGACCAGCGCGTCAGCTTGCGGCGGTCCTCCCAGGGGAAGTCGAACAGCACCGCGAGCATCTGCGTGGTGAGCTCGATCGAGACTTGGTCGACCCAGTCGAACACCTCGCCGCGCGGGAGGTTGTCCAGGCACTCGGCCGAGCGCTTGCGGATGTTGAGCGCGAGATTGTCCAGATGCGTCGGCGTGAACATCGGCGCCACGGTCTTGCGCTGCGCGGCATGCCGCGGCGGGTCCATCGAGATGAAACTCTCGCGGCGCAGGTCGGGATCGATGTCGCGGATGGTGATGCCGCCGAGCGCGGACGCCGAGGAGAACACCGAATGGTTGGTCTCGATCTCCATGATGTCGTTGTAGCGCGTCACCGACCAGTACGGGCCGAACATCGAATCCTTGCAATAGTGCACGGGATCTTCGCGCCGCAGCCGGTCGAAATAGGGCCAGAACGTATCGGTCCTGAACAATTCGGGATCGCCGGGATCGTATTGCTCCAGCGGAAGTGACGACGCGCGCTCACGCAATGCGTCGAGATTCGCCGCGCTCTCCATGGTCCCGTGCATGACCGCTCTCCCTGGCATGAACCGCGCGATTTTCTTGAATTCTGCGCTGCGGTATTTGGATAGCAATTACAGCCCGTTGTCTGCGCCGGAGCAAGGGAGAGTTTTGCCACATCCAACCTTCGCGAGAGCGTCGGGTGGCCGTCATGGTCTTGCTTGAACGTGACCTCCCGCACGTCTCCGCCCGCGCAATCGTGCAAGAAATCGCTCGAAACCGAGGTAAATCGAACCCGCCCATCTTGGGGATCGACCAATCTCTGATCTATAGTTTGAGCGGATCAGATCCGCATCCCGAGGTTGATGCCTGTGAATGACATGCAATGGGCCCCGATCGGCCGCCCCGAACCGGTCCCGCCGCCGCTGCCGCCCTCCCGGGTCGACTTCACCGGCAATCGCACCGAGTTCCGCAAGATGGTCACCAAGGGTGCCATGCTGGAGCTCGTCACCTTCGGCTTCTACCGATTCTGGCTCGTCACCGACATCCGCCGCCATTTGTGGTCGAACACCGCGATCGACGGCGACGCAGCCGAATATACCGGCCGCGGCAAGGAGCTCTTGATCGGCTTCCTGTTCGCGCTCGCGATCCTGGTGCCGATCTATCTCGCCTATTTTCTCATCGGTATCGAGTTCGAGCGCTGGCAGGGCTTTGCTTCGACCCCGCTGTTCATCTCGTTCTACGCCTTCGGCCAGTTCGCGATCTTTCGCGCACGACGTTATCGTTTGACCCGCACGGTCTGGCGTGGCGTGCGCTTCTGGATGGACGGCTCCGGCTGGGCGTATTCGTTTCGCGCAATGCTGTGGGGCCTGCTGGTGTTCCTGACGCTCGGCCTGGCGCTGCCGTGGCGCGAGGCGTCGCTGGAGCGCTACAAGATGCGGCACACGCATTTCGGCGATCTGCAGGGCGACTTCGAAGGTGACGGCTGGACTTTCTTCAAGCGCGGCTGGTGGCTGTGGCTGCTTACGCCGATCGCGGTCATCATCTTCCCGCTCGCGCCGTTCCTCTATGCCGAGTTCAAGGCGCGCGAATGGCGCTGGTGGCTGAACGGCATCCGCATCGGCGGCGTCAGCCTGTCATCGGATCTGCCGCACAATGCATTCTACGGCCTTTACTGGAAGATGGTCGGCTGGTGGATGCTGCTCTCGACCCTGTTCGGCCTCTACATCGGCGGTGCCACCTTGCTCGTCGTCAAGGTGAGCGGCCTGCCGGCCGAGCAGGTGTTCGGGCCCGACCACGCTGCCAAGAGCATCCCGATGATGGTGATGATGGTGATCGGCTATTTCGCGCTTGCGCTGGCCATCAACATCGTCATGCGCGTCTATCTCCAGCGTGATCTCTGGGCCAAGGTGCTGGAGACGGTCACGGTGCACGATATTGGAGCCGCAGCCGATGTCCGCGCCAGCGGCGAACTGGCCAGCGCGCTCGGTGAAGGCTTTGCCGATGGTCTCGATGTCGCGGGATTCTAGATCGTGAGTGATGTGACCGCCGAGCCCGGCGCCGAGACCCAGCCCGGACAACAAGCGATCTTCTTCGACGGACGTTCGAGCCGCCGGCGTCAGGTCATGCTGACACTGGCTGACGCGCTCGAGATCGTCGAGCCCAGCGACGGAGAGACGGGTCGGACCGCCACGCGCTGGGCTTTTGACGAAATCCGCCGCGCGGACAGTCCGGCCGGCATCCTGCGCCTGACTGCGACGTCCGCGCCGTCGCTGGCACGGCTCGAGATCCGCGATGCCGCTTTTGGCGCCGATCTCGTCGCACGATGTCCGCGGCTTGACGAGCACCGGACCACCGGCCGCGGTGTTGCCCGAATCGTCGGCTGGTCGCTTGCAGCCACCATCTCCATCGTCTGCGTCGTGCTGTTCGGCGTGCCGCTCGCCGCGGATCGCCTGGCGCCGCTGGTGCCGAAGCCGATCGAGCGGCGGATCGGCGATGCGTCCGAGGTCCAGGTGAAGACCATCTTCGGGCGCGAGTCCTGCAGCGATCCGGCTGGCCAGGCGGCCTTCGCCAAGCTCGTCAACCGACTGCGCGATGCGGCCGGGCTTGACGACGACACCATGACGGCGGGCGTGCTGCCGAGCTCGGTGCCGAATGCGTTCGCGCTGCCGGGCGGCAAGGTCTTCGTGCTCAACGCCCTGCTCGACAAGGCCGAAAGTCCCGACGAGATCGCCGGCATCCTTGCCCACGAGCTCGGCCATCTCAAGCATCACGACAACATGCGCGGCCTGATCTACAACGGCGGCACCTCGTTCCTGATCGGCCTGCTGTTCGGCGACGTCACCGGCTCGTCCGCGGTGATCTTCGCCTCGCGCAGCCTGGTCGAAGCCTCCTATTCGCGCGAGGCCGAGACCAATGCCGACACCTTCGCGATCGACATCATGCACAAGCTCGGCCGCTCGCCGAAGCCCGCGGCCGAGTTGATGTTCCGCATCACCGGCAAGGAAGGCGGATCAGGCTTCACGATCCTGGCAAGCCATCCGCTGACCGAAGACCGCCTCGCGCGCATGACGAAGGAAGACCGCCCCGCCAGCGGCCCACCGCTGCTGACCGACAAGGAATGGCAGGCGCTGAAAGGCATCTGCGGCAGCGGGAAGATCTGAAGCGGGCTGCGACGAGAGGCAAGGAGCGCCTCGACGGAGGTGCGTTCCCTCCCCCCTTGCGGGGGAGGGCTAGGGAGGGGGGTAGCCCAGGAAAAGGTTTCGGTTATTGCCGACGCACCGAGGCAGGTGCGCGATGGATAGAATCCCCGTGTGAACCCCTCTCCCTGCCCCTCCCCCGCAAGGGGGGAGGGAACGGAGAGAGTTATGCTCTTGGCCTAACTCGATCCAACTTCATCCTGCTCCACGCTACCGCGTCCCGTAAGCGCGGTCTCCGGCGTCGCCAAGGCCCGGCAAAATAAAGCCGTTGTCGTCGAGGCCTTCATCCACCGCAGCGGTCCAGATATGCACGTCCGGATGCAGGCCGCGCAGGCGCTCGAGTCCTTCCGGCGCTGCGATCAGGCAGGCGAGGCGAATATCCTTGGCGCCGCGCTCTTTCAGCCGGTCGACCGCGGCGACCGCCGTGTTGGCGGTCGCGACGACAGGCGTCACCACGATCGCCAGGCGCTCGCTGAGATCGGAGGGCGATTTGAAGAAGTACTCGACCGCGGCAAAGCTCTCTGGCTCGCGGTAGAGACCGATATGGGCGACGCGCGCGGTCGGCACCAGGTCCATCATGCCGTCGACGAAGGTCGTGCCGGCACGCAGCATCGGCACGAACACCAGCTTCTTGCCGGCGATCTTGGCCGAGTGCATGGTCGCCAGCGGCGTCTCGATCATGGTATCGGTGAGCGGCAGGTCGCGCGTCACCTCGTAGCAGAGCAGCATGCCGATCTCCTTGATCAGCTCGCGGAACGACTTTGTCGAGATCGATTTGTCGCGAACCAGCGTCAGCTTGTGCTGCACCAGCGGATGATCGACGATCGTGACGCCTTCCATGATCGGATGCTCTTGCTGTTTCCCTTCTCCCCTTGTGGGAGAAGGTGGCGCGAAGCGCCGGATGAGGGGTATCTTTCCGCGAATTCCAGTGAGAGTTGCTCCTGCGGAGAGAACCCCTCACCCGGCTTCGCTGTCGCGAAGCCACCCTCTCCCACAGGGGGAGAGGGTTTAGAAAACCGTGCCGTCGCTGATCACCTTGAGCGGCGGCGAACCATCGGGACGGCGCGCAAAGGCGATAGCCCGGCCGGCGGCCCAGGTGCCGCCTTCCAGGATGCTGGCGAGCGACAGCGACTGCGGCGTGCGGCCGAGCTTGGCGCGAACCAGTTCGGCGACGCGATCGAGCAGCGCAACGGTGAGCGCGCGCCACTCGACGACGAGCAGCGAGTCCACCGCATGCGCACGATCGGCATCCGCGGCATCGCGCAGGCGCAGCACCCCGTGATCGACGAACAGGCCGCCATTGCGGTATTCGGCAAGCCCGGTCAGGCCGTCGATGTCGGTGACGTCGAATCCGGCGCGCTGAAGCGGCTCGATCAGCGAATAGCTCAGCCATTGCGACAGCTTGTGCAGCGGCACGAGGCCGGCGGTCGCATCGTCGGCCTTGATCGCCGGATGGCGCCAGCAATCGCCGAGCGGGACACCGGCGAGCTCGAGCCGCGACGGCCAGATCGGCCCGAGCTGGTTCAGCACCGCGGACAGGATCGCGGGCGCGGGAATGGCGCCGTTCGTGGCCTGCGCGGCGATATGATCGAACAGCCCGCCCGGCCGTGGCGCGTCGTGCATGCCGAAGACATCGGCGCGCGCCGCAACCTGCTTGCCGAGGCGCCGCAGCAGATCGGTGCGGCCTTCAAGACCGAGCAACGGATTGGCGTCGCTCGCCTGGAAGGCCGAGTTGAGCGCCGCGAGCGGCAGCTTTGCGAGCACGTCCGCATCGGCCCTGAAGGGAGCGTGCGCGTCACGGGAAAACAGGCCGCCGGCAAACATGTCGAGGCTCGCAATCGCAAGTCCCTCGGATCGGCCGATCCCTTGCCCCGTCGATGCGTCGCGATATCGCCACGCAGCACCCGCGCCGGCATCGAGCAGCACACTGACAATGGCGAGGTCGAACTCCGCGCGCGCCCGCGCCGCGCGATCGGGCCACGATGCCGCGTCGGCCAGCTGCGCCCAGCGGTCGATGCCAGCGAACACAAAGTGCCGCCACCGCGCATGGAAGGGAATGTCGAGGGTCGGATAGGCCTTGCGCGTGACAGCCAGCACGGCCTCCGCAACGCCGTCCATCCGATCGAGATCGACCGTGAAATGCGTGAGCCCGCCGCTCAGTCCGATTGCGAGCATCTCGCCGGCCCGCGCGCGAACCGCCTTTGCGGTGAGGAGCGCGCGTGCCTGCAGTTCTGAAACGTCCGCCATCGCCTGATCAGTATTTTTCCAGCGAACGTCCGACCACGCCGTTGACGTCCTTCTCGGGCGCAATGTCGGTCGTGTAATAGCCGGCGGCCTTCTTTGCGGCGATCTCGACATGCGCGTCGGCCGGAATCAGCTCCAGCGGGATCGGCACACGCTCGACGATGTCGATGCCTTGCGAGGTCAGCGCGTCGTACTTCATGTCGCTCATCGACAGGAAGCGGTCGATGCGCTTCAGGCCGAGCCAGTGGATCGTATCCGGCATCAATTGCTGGAAGCGCGCGTCCTGAACGCCGGCGACGCACTCGGTGCGCTCGAAATAGGCGGCGGCCGCGTCGCCGTCCTCCTGCCGCTTGCGCGCGTTGTAAACCAGGAACTTGGTGACCTCGCCGAGCGCGCGACCTTCCTTGCGGTTGTAGACGACGAGCCCGAGCCCGCCCTCCTGCGCGCCGCGCGCGGATTCCTCGATGCCGTGGATGAGATAGGGCCGGCAGGTGCAGATATCGGAGCCGAACACATCGGAGCCGTTGCACTCGTCATGGACGCGGCAGGTGATCTTGGTGCGGTGGTCCGGCAGCTTCGTCACATCGCCGAACATGTAGACCGTGGTGCCGCCGATCGGCGGCAGGAACACCTTCAGGTCAGGCCGGGTCACGAGTTCGGGGAACATGCCGGCGGTCTGCTCGAACAGCGTGCGGCGCAGCTCGGTCTCGTTGGTCTGGAAGCGCTCGGCAAGGCCGGGCAGGTACCAGACCGGATCGATTGCGATCTTCACCACCGAGACGCTGCCATTGGCACGCACGACCTCGCCGTCGGCACGCAATCGCTTGGCCGCGAGCGCCTCGCGGATTTCGGGCAGGTCGAGCCGCGCCCGCGTCACCGCGATGCTCGGGCGGATGTCGACGCCCTCGGCGATGTCCTTGCCGAAATTCTCGGCGACCAGATGACCCCAGGGGTCGAGCGCGACGATCTTGGCGGGATCGCACCATTGCTCGAACGGTCCGATGGTCGCCGCCGGGAACGTGTTGGTGAGATCGGGACGGCGGATCGGATCGAGCGCGCCGGCGGAGACGGCGAGCGCGCGGTACATCGCGTAGGAGCCGCCATGGCTGCCGATGACGTTGCGATCCCCGGCGCGTGACACCGTGCCGATGATCGGCCCGCGGGCACGTGCATCGGCGGCACCCCAGTGAATCGGGTAAGCGGCCTTCTTGCCCGGCTCCGGATGAGAAGTCAGGCGGATATGCTCAGTACGGTTCGCGCGGCTCATGGCCAAACTCCCAAAAAGCCAACGGCCCGCCGCTCGGACGGGCCTGGCTCTGCGGCGTTGCCGGCAGAGGCCGGCGACGCAATCCAACATATTGTAGCGGCCGGCCACGACAGACAAGTTAATCGTGCGGGGCGGGCAGGGCGGTTTATCCGTCCTTTATATGGGGACTGTCTGGCCTGATCGGAATGGTTGGGCGCACCGACTGGGCTACTCGCCTCCGGGTGCAATCCATTTAAGATATTGATATAATTACAATTTTCGAATCAATGACCCGCGAATCCCGCAAGCCTGCGTCGCGCGCAGGCCAGTCGCGACATGATCTCGCCTGTCGGCAGCGACGTCACCTCGGAGATTTCCCGGTAGGACAACAAATCGATCTCGCGCAGCACCAGGATTTCGCGCAGGCGCCGCGGCAGGGTCTCGATGGCGCAGCGAATTGCCGTCGCATCGAACTTGGCGGCGGCCGAAATTTTGTCGGCACGGTCGTCCGTTCGGAGGACGGAAGCGGCGACCGCATCAGGTAACCGCTTGTGTGCGAATACATCACTTTGCCGATCGCGTCGCCGCCGGGTGGTCAGCCATGTCCGATAGCAATTCCGCACGCCCCTCAACAACCGGGTCCGGCCTCTCCCGCCCGCGTCGACATCGGTCCGGAGAAACGCCGCCTGCACGATGTGCTCGGCGGCTTCCGCGTCGCCGCTCAGGAAGCGCGCAAAATTATAAGCCGAGTCGAGCATAGGCATGCCGTCCCGTCCCGGATTGACACCGTTCTGCATCGATAGCCCCGCGCGATCCCGTGTTGTTGTGCGCGGCTCTCTTCGCCGGCCCGGCAGCCGGTCTCAATGGACGGCGCGTGGTCTTTCGCTGGAATCGCAATCCCCCGGGAAGCCCTGTGAAATCATCGGCTTCCGATGACACCTCCCCAACGCCTCGATGAGATGTCCATGCTGCTCGAACCGGAATTGATCGAGAGACCCGCGGCAGCCTCCGCACAGCCCGGCAGGCGCACGAAGTTCGGCGCGTTCGAGGCGGATCCGCGCAGCGGCGAGCTGGTCAAGAACGGCAGGCGGGTGCGCTTGCAGGAGCAGCCGTTTCAATTGCTCTCGGCGCTCTTGGAGCGGCCGGGCGAGGTGGTGACGCGCGAGGAACTGCGCACGCTGCTCTGGCCGCAGACGGTGGTCGACTACGATCACGGGCTCAACAAGGCCGTCAGCAAGATCAGGGAGGCGCTCGGCGATTCCGCGGAGAGCCCGCGCTTCGTCGAGACCGTGGCGCGCCGCGGCTATCGCTTTCTCGCCGACGTCACCGTCGTCGTCGATGGCAGTGCGCCGCGTGAACCCGATCCGCCGGCGGCAGTCCTCGCTCCGGAAACGGCGCCTCCGGCACGACCCGTCATCGGGCGCCGTCACGGCCTGTTCGCCTCGATCGGCCTGGCGCTCTTGCTGGCCGCCGCGCTCTTGGCCTGGCTCTCGCCCAGGCCTCAGGGAACGCAAGCCATCCATTCGCTCGCGGTGCTGCCGCTCGTCGATACCTCGGAAGATCCGTCGCAGGATTTTTTCGCGGACGGCATGACCGGCGAACTGATCACGGAGCTCGGCAAGGTCGATGCGCTCAGGGTGATCTCGCGCACCTCGGCGATGACCTACAAGGGCGCGCACAAATCGCTCGCGACCATCGCGCGCGAGCTCCACGTCGACGCCCTGATCGAAGGCAGCGTGATGCGCGCGAACGGGCGCGTGCGGATCACGGCCCAGCTGATTCAGGCCGCCGACGACAGCCGCGTCTGGGCCGACAGTTACGAGGGCGATGTGCGCGACGCGCTGACGCTTCAGGTCCGCGTCGCCCGCGCCGTGGCGGGGCAGGTGCGCGCCACGCTGAACCACGGCGAGCACGCCGCTTTCGACAAGCCGCGCAGCATCGATCCGCTGGCTTACGAAAATTACCTGAAGGGCCGCTACTTCCTGAACAAGCGCACCGGCGACGGCCTCCGCGCCGCCATCAGATATTTCCGCCAGGCCATCGAGGTCGACCGCAACTACGCCGAGGCGCATTCCGGCCTTGCGGACGCCTATGCGCTCGCCGGCGATTGGGAGTACGGCGTGCTGTCGACCACGGAGGCGTTCTCCAAGGCGACGGCGGCGGCCAGCAAAGCGCTCGAGCTCGACGGCACACTCGGCGAAGCCCACACCTCGCTCGCCTTTGCGCTCGATCTCTACGGCTGGGACTGGGATGTCGCTGCTTCCGAATACGAGGCCGCCATCCGTCTCAACCCCAGCTACGCCACGGCGCATCATTGGTACGCATGGCATCTGATGCTGACGGGCAAGACGAGCGAGGCGCTGCGAGAGTTCAAGGAGGCGCAAAGCCTCGATCCGCTCTCCCTCATCATCGGCGCCGACATCGCCGATGCGTTTTGCATCAATCATGATTTCGACGCCGCGGTCGCACAGAGCCGCAAGACGCTCGAGCTCGATCCCGGATTTGCCGTCGGCCATTACGAGCTCGGCCAGGCCCTGGTGCTGACAGGCAGTTTCGACGAGGCCATCGCGGAGTTCCGCAAAGCGATCGAGATTTCGGGCCACAGCAGCGTGTTCGATTCCAATCTCGCCTACGCCTATGCCGTCTCGGGCCGCAAGGACGACGCCGCCAGGGTCGCCGCCGATATGGCGGCACACGCCGACGCCTATCCATCGGCGCAGGCCAACATCGCGCTCATCTACCTGGGCCTCGGCGATCGCGACGCCGCGCTCGGCTGGCTGGAGAAGGCCTATGAGGCCCGCTTCAATCCCTCGATCCTGCTGCGGCCCGCCTTCGATCCGCTCCGCAGTGATGCGCGGTTCACGGAGCTCATGCGCCGCATCGGGCTAGGCAAAACCTAGACAATCGGACATACCCTGCAGCTCCGGCCTCGTTTTCGGAGTGCGTCATGTCTGCCGCCAGCTACATCGATCCCCGCAATGGAAAGCTTTATCCGCTTCACGAGCCGCGCTGGTGCTCGGACGAGCGCACGCCGCTGCTGGTGACGCCGGGGGCGGGGATTTCGCGCGACGATATCGACGGCCGCACGCGGTCGCTGTGGCGCTACCGCGCGGCGCTGCCGGTGGAGATCAGGGATCCGATTTCGCTCGGCGTCGGCTGCACGCCGCTGGTGCAGCAGGTCTGGGGCGATTTGCGGCCGTTCTTCAAGCTCGAATGGTTCAACCCGACCGGCAGCTTCAAGGACCGGGGGTCGGCGGTGATGCTGTCGTTCCTTCGGCAGATCGGCGTCAACGCCATTCTGGAGGATTCTTCGGGCAATGGCGGCTCGTCGATGGCGGGGCTTGGCGCGTCCGGCGGCATGCGTGTGAAGATTTTGGCGCCGGCCTCGACCTCACCGGCCAAGATCGCGCAGGTGCGCGCCTATGGCGCCGAGGTGCAGCTCGTCGAGGGCCCGCGCGAGGAGTCGGAGGCCGAAGCCATCCGGCAGTCGAGCCAGACCTTCTATGCCAGCCACAATTGGCAGCCGTTCTTTCTCGAAGGCACGAAATCGTTCGCCTATGAGATCTGGGAAGATCTCGGCTTTCGCGCGCCCGACAACGTCATCGTTCCCGTCGGTGCCGGCAGCAGCCTGCTCGGTTGCGCCTTCGGCTTCCGCGAGCTGTTGAAGGCGGGACAGATTGCAAAACTGCCGCGCCTGTTCGCCGCGCAACCGCTCAACTGCTCGCCGATCGATGCGAGCTTCAAGGCCGGCGTCGATACGCCCGTGGCGCGCGAGGTCAGCAAGACCATCGCCGAAGGCACCGCGATCAAGACCCCGCTGCGGCTGCGCGAGATCATCGCTGCTCTGCGCGAGAGCCGCGGCGGCACGGTCGCGCTCACCGAGGACGAGATCGTCACCGCGCTGCGCCGTCTGGCGCGGCAGGGCCTGTTCGCCGAGCCCACCAGCGCCAGTGCGGCCGCCGCGCTGGAGAAACTCTCCGCCGCCGGGACCATCAAGGCGAACGAGACCACGGTCGCAGTCCTCACCGGCACCGGGCTGAAGGCCGCGACCACGGTTGCGGATCTCGTGGGGTAAGGGGCAGCCGCGCTTACCCTCCCCCTCCAGGGGAGGGTAAGACCTCACTCCTTCAACTCATTCACCCGCTTCACCCACGCGCGCACGTCGGCGAGCACCTCGGGCAGCACCGCTCTCACCTCCAGCACGGTCATGCCGGGCTTGATGCGGGGATCGTAGAGCAGGTTGAGGATGTACTGGTCGTAGATGTCGAAATACCCCATCGACACATTGTCGTTGAACATCGTCCACGGCACGCTCGCGGTGTCGTTGATGGGACCCAGCGACTGCAGCAGCTCCTCATAGGCGCAGTCGAGGAAGGTGAAGTCGCCATTGTCGACGGTGAGGATGACGTCGGAATGCTCGATCTCGAAATTGTCGTTCTTGCGGAATCCCGACAGGCATTGCGGATCGAGCGAGGTGCGGATCTCGCGCGCCTTCTCCGCGCCGTAGAAGCTCGCGATGGTGCGATAGAGGTCGCGGTCGCGTACCAGCTTCACCCGGACATTCGCCGCTTCGGCGGTCGCGGTCATCGCGATGTCGAGATGCTGCACGCGCGTGCCGATGTCGGCCACGACCTTTGCGAGCTGCGCCTTGCGGTCGGCGCGGTCGGTCTCGGCGAACACGCGCACCGGGGCGTCGAACTTGCGGATGCGGTCGACGCGGCCGGCGAGATGGTATTCGGCGCCGAAGGCGGTCTTCAGAAAGCCGTCGACGATCTCGGCGTCGGTGAAGCTCTTCTTCTCGGCGCGCTGGCGCGAGGCGATCGCGGGCAGCTCGCCGGCGATCGCCATGGTAGCGGTGTCAGGCACACAGCTGAGCGTTGCGAGCGCCACCAGGGCGATGCGGAGGCAAGGCGAGGCCGAGTTCATTGCGCTCATCGTTGCGCAACGCTGCCGTATTCGCGGGGCGCACACAAGTCCGCAAATTCACGCGCCCCGCCGGTTCCGGCCGATCAGTTGTTGAGCACCACCACGGTGGTGCCGACCCCGACGCGGCCGTAGAGGTCGGTGACGTCGTCATTGGTCATGCGGAAGCAACCGGAGGACACCGCCTGGCCGATCGTCTCCGGCTCGTTGGAGCCGTGGATGCGGTAGAGCGTCGATCCCAGATACATCGCGCGTGCGCCGAGCGGATTCTCGATGCCGCCCTTCATGTGGCGCGGCAGGTCCGGCCGGCGGGCGATCATCTGCGACGGCGGCGTCCACTCCGGCCATTCCTTCTTGGCGGTGATCTTGTGCACCCCGCCCCAGCGGAAGCCGTCACGGCCGACACCGATGCCGTAGCGCAGCGCCTGGCCGTTCTGGAGCACCAGATACAGCCGGCGCTCGGCGGTGTTCACCACGATCGTGCCGGGGGCATAATTGCCGTTGTACATGACGGTGGTGCGGGGGATCGGGCTCGAGCCGCCGCCGAGAAAGCCGGTGGAGCTGGTGCCCGTGAAGTCTATCATTCCGGCCGCGGACGCGTCGGCAGCGCCAGCGAGCAAGAGCGCCATTGCGGTAACCTGCGCGGCAAAAAAACGGGTCATTGTTTCCCCCAGCAAAAAAATCGATTCAACAGAAGCCAGAGGCCATATTTGCGCGCATTTCGCAAGCCACGGCCCCGTGAGAGGGCCATGCCAGGCGCTCGGCGTTAGCAAATCGGCAACCACGCTGGTTCGCCGGAAAGCATCATAACGTTTGCAAGCGAATTGGATGCCGGTTCGCATCAAGAAAACCCGTCAAAACAAGAATCTAATGCCCCGTTCCGATTCGATCGGAACGGGGCGTTAGCCAAACCGGCAGGTCGCCCTGCGGGGCAGGGCCGCGATGCCGGCTATTGCTTTGACGGGGCTCGCGAACAATGATTGACCGGACGGATTACTGAAAAATAGCCGGTTGCGGGAGCAGACAGAATGAACGGTGCGGAAAGCCTGGTGCGGACGATGGTCAAGGGCGGGGTGGACGTCTGCTTCACCAACCCGGGCACCTCCGAGATGCATTTTGTCGCGGCGCTCGACCGCGTCCCGGGCATGCGCTGCGTGCTCGGCCTGTTCGAGGGCGTGGTGACCGGCGCGGCCGACGGCTATTACCGCATGAAGGGCCTGCCGGCCTCGACCCTGCTGCATCTCGGCCCCGGTCTCGCCAACGGCCTTGCCAATCTGCACAACGCCAAGAAGGCCAATTCCGGCATCGTCAACATCGTCGGCCAGCATGCCGTCTATCACATCGACTACAACGCGCCGCTGACCTCCGACATCGAGGGTCTGGCCCGGCCGATGTCGTCCTGGGTCCGGACCTCGCCCAACTCCAAATCGGTTGCCGCCGACGGCGCCGCCGCGATCGCCGCCGCCAAGAGCGCGCCGGGGCAGATCGCGACGCTGATCCTGCCCGCCGACACCGCCTGGAACGAGGCCGACGGCATCGCCGAGGTGCCGGCCGAGCAGCAGCGCGCCAGCTACTCGCCGCAGGCGGTCGAGCAGGCCGCCAGGATTTTGCACGGCGACGGCGAAGGCACGCTGCTGCTGATGACCGGCAGCGCGCTGAGCGAGCAGGGCCTGGCGCTGGCCGAGCGCATTGCCGCCAAGACCGGCTGCACCGTGATGGGCCCGACCTTCCGCCCGAAAATGGCGCGCGGCCGCGGCCGCTATTCGATCGACCGCATTCATTACGTCATCGAGAACGCGCTGCCGATGCTGGCGAAATTCCGTCATATCGTGCTGGTCGAGTCCGATGATCCCGTGGCGTTCTTCGCCTATCCGAACAAGCCGAGCATGCTCAAGCCGGAGGGCTGCGACGTCCATCGCATGACCTCCTGGGGCGAAAATTCGGTCGCAGCGCTCGAAGCGCTGGCCGGCGCCGTGAAGGCGAGCGCAAAGGACGTCAAGCCGCACGCCTCGGCTGAGTTGGTCAAGCCGACCGGCGCGCTCACCTTCGCCACGATCGCGCAGGCGATCGCATGCGCGATCCCCGAGAACGCGATCATGGTCGACGAATCCCTCACCACCGGCCGCGGCTTCTTCCCGCCGACCGCGGCGGCGGCGCCGCACGACTGGCTCCAGAACATGGGCGGCTCGATCGGCTTCTCCACGCCGCTGTCGATCGGCGCCGCGATCGCCTGTCCGGACCGCAAGGTCATCACCATGGTCGGCGACGGCAGCGCCATGTACACGATCCAGTCGCTGTGGACGCAGGCCCGCGAGAACCTCAACATCGTCACCATCGTCTTCGCCAACCGCATCTACCAGATCCTGCGCGGCGAGTTCGACAATGTCGGCGCCGGCGAACCCGGCCAGCGCGCCAACGACATGCTCAGGCTCGACCGCCCGACGCTCGATTTCGTCGCGCTGGCGAAGGGCATGGGCGTGCCCGGCCGCGCCGTCGCCAATGCCGAGGAGTTCAACAAGGCGCTGGCCGAAGCCGTCGCCGAGCCGGGGCCGCGGCTGATCGAAGTGCTGATGTAGGCTCTCTCCTCACGTCGTCCCGGCGAAAGCCGGGACCCATAACCCCAGGGAGACGTTTGGCGAAGACTAGGGGTCCGGTACGCACAACCGTGTGCACTCGTTTGACCTCGCGGTATGGGTCCCGGCCTTCGCCGGGACGACACTGATGGTGTGGCGCGTTCCGCGCTCCTCACCATGAGGGTTTGATAGCGGCGCAACGGAGTGCGCGTGGTAGGTCGCGAGGCACGATGCAGACCGAGCTGAACAAGGTGATCGCGGCGCTCCGGGACTTCTACGCCCAGGAAGGATTTTTGTTCGAGAAGGATCTCGGCGAGCGTGCGATCACGCATCGCTTCGCCGTCTATCTCGAGCGCCAGTTCTCGGGCTGGGCGGTCGACTGCAATTACGATCGGCTCGGCGAGCGCACGCTGCGTCTGCCGCACGGCACCATCATCTCGACCGACGATCATCTCGGCAAGTCGATCTACCCCGACGTTGTCGTGCATCAGCGCGAGATCCCGAACAATCTGCTCACCGTCGAGATCCGCAAGGCGAGCAATCACACCTCGCTCGAGCACGACCAGCACAAGCTGATGGCGATGACCGACGCGCATGTCTGGTTCGCCTATTGGATCGGCGTGCTGCTGGTGCTGGACAAGCACAACGTGACGATGTCCGAGGTCTATGTCGGCGGCCTCCTCGATCAGCCTCAGTCGCTCTGGTTCGCGGAGCGGCTGAGGGAGAGCGGCCTCGGGTCCGCGCGTTAGGGCGTGGACTTGGGAGCGTCGGCGCCGCTCCTGGAGCCGGGCGGCGACCTCGGCCCTGTTATGGGTTCCCATTGATTCATATCAACGGAGCGACGCAAGGCGTCGTGTCACGTCATGTTCGACCATCGCCTAACAGGGAGAGCAACATGACACGAAATGCCAGACTTCTTGGATTGATGGCGGCGGCCGCGCTTTTTGCGGTCGTTCCGTTGTCGCCCGGTTACTCGCCGGCGACGGTGCTATCCGTATCCCTCGACAGTGCGCAAGCGAGAGTCGGGCGGCCGCTCACACCGATGAGCGTAGCTGGCGTCAATCGCCGGGTGCATCGGCGAGCCTACTATGGCGCGGCGGCGGCCGGAGCCGCGGCCTATGGAGCCTACGGAGCCTATGGCTACCGCAGGACCTGTGGATACGCCCCCTATCCGCCCTGCTATTGAGGCGTCTTCCCGCCGGGATAGGGACAGCCCGCGAACCTGGTTTCATCGCGCTTTGAGCGGGAAAGGCCGCCCGCGTGAGGCGAGCGGCCTTGTCCGTCAATCGTCGGCAGATCAGTGCAGCGGAGCGCCGCCACCCAGCGCGTAGGTCACGATATCCTTCAGCCGGAAATCGGGACCCGTCACCGGCGCCCAGTTCGGGTCCAGTGACAGCACGGAGGAGGCATCGCCGAACATCATGCCGAGGAAGACTTCGGCGACGATCCGACCGCCGACCGGCCCGAGCTGCGGCGTGTTGATGCCGCCCGCCGGCGCACCGGTGGCCGGGATCGTGACCGCGGTCTGGAACTGCCGCGCTTCGGCGAGGATGTAGGTCCAGAGCGGGCAATTGCCCTTGAACACGCCGTTCGCGATCGAGGCGATCGGAACTTGCGGATCGCCCGCCGGGTCGGGGTTGTCGACGGCGCGGCCGATGATGATCTGCTCGTCGGTCAGCGGCGTCAGGTGCATCGCCTTGGCAACCGCCTGGCCCGAAGGCAGCCCGAGCCGCCAGCCGCGCTCGAGATTGCGAAGCGCCAGCGATGACGGATTGGAGGCGACCTCCGGCGGCAGCTTGCGCAGCGGATCGACCAGCGAGGTGTCGATGCGATAGGCGAACTGGAGGCGCCGCTTGTTGTCCGCGTTGGTGCTGTCGTCCTCGACGCCATAGGCGCGCGTGTCGATGTCGATGAACCGTCCCCAGTCGATGGCGCGTCCCGGACCCATCGCGCGGAAGCCGGTCAGCGCGTTGGTGTCGGGATTGTTGGGATCGGGGAAGATCTGCAGCAGCATGTTGTCGGCGTCGTTCAGCCGATAGCCGGGCCGGATCATCGAGTGGCCGAGCCGGTAGGCCGCGACCGAAAACTCGACCGGCATGTATGGGAACGTCTTCCAGTGATAGAAGGCGAGCCGGCTGCGATCGTATTGGCCGCCGGTCCTGAGATCGTTCAGCACGCCGGCATTGACGATGCGCGGCAGGAAGTCGTTCAGCACGACGTATTGATAGTGGAAGCGCACGCGCTGCTGGATCGTTTCGAAGGGGATGCCGTCATTGTCGTCGACCATGCGGTTGTGGAAGCGCAGCATCAGCCCCTGAAACTGCGAGACGATGCTGTTCTCGTCGTTGCGGGGATCGCCGATCAAGGCGCGGCCCTTGAAGCGCGGCAGGTCGCTGGCGTTGGATACGCCGGTGCCGGTCAGGGTTTCACCGAGCAGGAACTTGCCGCTGCTGTCGTACATGTAGGGCTGGTCGTTCGGCCCGCGTCCGTAGACATTGTCCATGTCGAACGAGGGGGTGCGGAAGTCGATGAGCCCGTCCGGATCCTGCTGCTTGGTCAGCGAACTCACGGGATCGAAGGTGATGTCGTGATCGATGAACTGGCCGAAATAAGTGTAGAGCGAGGGAATTCCGCTCTCCTCGGCATCGGGGCCGTCTTTGGGCGGGTCGAAATCGCCGACCATGTTGTCGGCGAGCGCCGAGAGATTTGCGACATTGTCGGCCTCGGTCGGGCCAAATTTCGCCGGTGTCAGATTGCGGAACATGCGGCCGAAGCGGCCTTGTGACAGCGGCGAACGGGTGACGTTCAGGCCGCGCGGCGTAATGGCGTGACGACTGCTCATAAAGTACCTCCATGAAAAGTTACGACGACAAGCAACTAAAGCTAAAGTTGTCTGTATTATAATTTGCATGTGAGGCTAGATCGCGGAATCTGGCGTCGCAATGCGCTGCTTCACACATTGCGTGATGTCGATGCGGTTCCGTACGCGATCGTTGCGATCAAGCTGCGGATGCACTTTGCAAATTTTTCCCGCATCGACGCCGGATAACATTCTCGTCATCGAAAATCGCGACGCGAAGCAACGTCAGCTTCGCCGACCCAATCTGCAACGCGATTCGTCGTAGCGAACATCGTGCTCGCGTAAAAATTGCAGCGGCGTGCGCACGCCGCCTCTTCAATCATCGCGTGCTTGCACGATCGAGTTGTGCAGGTTGATGGCACAACCTCGCATGCGCCGACGCGCGCCGGGACTCACCCGACACATTGTCGTAAGCGTCCTGACATCGGCGCGTGCGCCGCGTTCGGCATGGGCCTAAGATGCGCCAAGCCGTCGTGGGCCAAAGCCTGGTGAGACAAGGCCTGGCGAGACATGTGATCTCGGCCACAGTTTGCAGCTGGGGTCCCGCCTATCGTCGGTTCACTTGCACGCGTCGATCCCACGGGACTACGCTTCCGTCATTGGGGATCAGGTATTTTGGAGGTTCTGATGCAAAAATCATATTTGCTGGCTGCGACTGCGGCACTGGCGTTCATCATGCAGACACCGCTCGCGCTGGCGCAGAGCGCGCCCGCCACAGGCGGCACGCCGCCGGCCGCCGCGGCCACCACGACGGCGCCTGCCGCGACCACTGCGCCGGCTGCAACCTCCACGCCGGCTGCGACCACCGACAATGCGACGGCCCCGGCCGGCGCGAAGAAGAGTGCCGAGAAGAAGCCCGCGAAGAAGAAGATGACGCGGCAGCAGGAGATCGACCATTCGGTCGACACCGGCACCGTCCCGGCGCGCTATCGCAGCTCAGTGCCGAAGCAGTACCAGCAATATATTCCGTTCGAGAAGCAGTGACCGATCGCCGCGGCGCGACGGGCTCCCCGTCTTGCGCCGCGGCGGAACCGGGCGGGAGCCATGCAGGAGCATGGCCTGATCTGATCGGTTGACCCCGTGGCGGTCTGCGGTTCCGGTGTTAGACTGGGCCAAGCCGGGGGGAGCCTTGATGAGTGACGACGCGAAGGATGCTGGCCTTGTGGCCATGATCAGCAGCATCCTGGGAGGCAACAAGCGCGCAGAGGCCGCGAGCCCGCCGCCACTTGCCGACTTCATGCCGGTCGCGCCGGCGAACGCACCGACAGCGGAACTGGCGCAAATTCCGGAAGCGGAATCTCCGAAGCTCCAGGATGCGTCCGACCAGGCTGTGGCGGCTCCGAAGCCGGTTGCGCCCAGTCCGCCCCTGACGCCGGATGGCAAGCGGCTTCTGCCGGCGGAGGCGATTGCCGATCTCGTGCTCGGCGAGTTGCGCAAGATCGAGGATTTTCCGGCGACCGGCGTCTCGGTGACGGTCTACGGCTATCGGCACTGGAACGCGATGATCACCTTCGCGCCGTTCTCGACCACGTTCCAGAACGCGACCCGGTTCCGCCAGGCCCTGCCCGACCTCGTCTTCAAGCTGCGCCGTTTCGTCGAACTTGAGATATAAGGGTCGACGGAATTTGGTTTGATCGATGCGAGCCGAGAACTCGTACACCTCTCCCGTAGGGAGAGGTCGGATCGCATCGAAGATGCGGTCCGGGTGAGGGGTTCCGGCCTCGTTGTGTGCCGCGGCCCCACTTACCTTGGCAGCCGATCGAACCTCATTCCATGCTCCGAAACTGTTCGACAGGATATTCGAATTGAGCGTCGCCTTTACCAAAGAAGAAAGCGCCGAGACCGCCGCCGAGACGATGTTGCCGGATCGCCCGATCTCGCCACATCCGAACCTCGTGACGGCGACCGGCTTGCAGGCGCTGCAGACGCAGCTCCAGCAGGCGCGCGAGGCCTATGAAGCCGCGCAAGCCATCGATGACGTCAACGAGAAGCGCCGGCAGTCGGCGGTGCCCTTGCGCGATGCGCGCTACCTGACCGAACGGCTGCGCACGGCGCAGCTGGTTCCCGATCCGGCGTCGAACGATGTCGTCGCCTTCGGCAGCACGGTGACGTTCAGCCGCGCCGACGGCCGCGTGCAGACCTATCGCATCGTCGGCGAGGACGAAGCCGATCCAAAGGCGGGGTCGATCTCGTTCGTATCTCCGGTCGCGAAGTCGCTGATGGGCAAGGCGGTCGGCGACGTCGTGGGCGCGGGCGCGCAGGAAATCGAGCTCGTCGAGATCGCGTAAGGATGCTGCGCGTAAGGCTGCCGTCAGGAAATTGAATGGCGGATATCCGGCCGCAGGCCTGGAGTCGATTTCGTTCATGCGCAGATCGAGAAGTTCCTGATCGAAAATGCAGTGAACGACGTCGTCGGCACGGGTCTAGGAACTCCAGATATCTGAAATCGCGCGGCGGGGCCGGGGCCGCCGGTTCATTCTGCTGTCAAGAGAAAACCTTAAGTTGCCCCTAATTTGAATCGATCTTAGCTTTGGAGCTGTCGGGCAAACACGCCAGTGAATTGAGGTTCGATAATGTCCTTGAGCAAGGCCTTGAATGAGCGACTAACGGAACTGAAATTTCATCCTGCCGTCCTTGCGGTCAGGCAGATCAAGAAGCGTCTGGCCGACAGCGGGCCCGCACTACGCCTCAAGTTCAATACGCAAAAGCGCGACGAGATCATCGGCGAGTACAAGCGCGGATCGAGCGTGCAGGACGTTATCGATTTCACCAAGCAGCATATGGGCACGGGCTCCTGCCAGATCGAGACGGAGATCTCGTCGGCCCTCGACTATATCGCAGCGTCCGCCCCGAAGCTCGTGGTTGAGATCGGCACGCTGAATGGTGGAACGTCGCTTCTGTTCGGACGATTTCTTCCGACGATGGAGACGATGATCTGCATCGATCTCCACGTGAAGAACAAGGAAATGCTGAAGCTGCTTGCGACGCCGAAGCAGTCATGGACCTTCTTCGACATGCCGTCCTACGCGGACGATACCGTCAAGCGGGTCGAGAAGTTTCTGAATGGCAGGTTGATCGACGCGTTGTTCATCGACGGCGATCATCGCTATGAAGGCGTCAAGCAGGATTTTCTCTGCTACCGGCATTTCGTTCGCGAGGGCGGCATCATCCTGTTCCACGACATCTGCGAGTCCAGCGGCAACACCAGCGCCTGGGCCGGCGGCGTCCCGCAGCTGTGGCGCGAATTGTCGCCGCACTACGAGCACAAGGAATTCATCCAGAACCGCAGCCAGGAAGGCTTTGGCATCGGCGCGCTCAAATACACCAAGGCCGCAAATCCGTTTCCATCGGCGTGAGGCTAGCGCAGGCGCAAGGCCTACGAGGTCGCGCAGCGGATCGAGGATGTCAACGAAAGGCGCCGTCGTTTGGCGGTGTGCTTTCGTGACCTCGTTATCTGGCTGCGCGGCTGCGCACGGCGCGACCTTCCGCGAATCCATGTATGATGGTCGGATGAGACAGTTTCTGTCGGGAGCGTTGCCGTTTTACGCGTTGGCCGGATTGGCCATTTGCATGTACCTCGTCTTGTACAAGACGAACCTGTTCGACTTGAACGCCATCGTTCAGGACGCGACCGGCTCGTCCTGGTTTCCGGTCTTCATCTTCGTCTGCGTGCTTCTGGAGGCGGTCTTTCCGTATTTCGGCTATTTTCCCGGGACCGCCCTCCTCCTGATGTCCGTGGCACTCAATCCAAAGCCCGCGGATGTTTCCGTTTTTTTCGCGGCGTGGCTGGCCATCATCACGGGCGCCGTTCTGAGCTACGGACAGGCGCGTTTTTTCAGGCCGCTCTTGCAGCGGGTTGCTTCGAAAGCCGCACTGAGCCGGTGTGAGTCACTCCTCGATGCCTACGGTCCTTACGCGCGAATTGCCTTGTTCGTTCATCCCAACGCTTGCGCGATGTATTTCACGGCAATCGGACTTCTCGGCCGGAACCTGACGCGGGAGCTCGCCTATCTCAGCGTGGGTGCGGCGGCCTCCGTGGGCATTCTGTTCGTCGTCGTGACCAGACTCGTGGCGTCGGTAGGCGCCACCGATGATGGGGAATTGCAGGTGCTGCTGGCGGCAGCGCTGGTCGCCATCGGGACCCTCGTCGGTCTCTATGCGGCCTGGCGGCCAAGCCGGGTTGCGTGAGGCTTGAGGTCGCGTGCGCGTCAACCGGCGCGGTCTCGCTCCTTGCTCCGTCATTGCGAGGAGCTCGCGACAAAATTGCGTAGCAATTTTGCGCTGATGCGACGAAGCAATCCAGAATCCCTCCGCGGACAGACTCTGGATTGCTTCGCTACGCTCCTAATGACGACGCGGGGACATTCTCCTGATGGTGCCATCATGCCCCTGTTTTGCCCGACGGAGCAAGCGGAGATTCGGAAAAGTCGTAGCCCGATTGTCCGGCTGACGCCGGCTACTGTGCATGGGGTTGTTTTCGAGATTTCGACGGAGCGGAAGCAAAACGCCCCAGTCCGTCTACGCTCTTCGAGCTACGCCGGACACGCTTCACCATCGTTGGGCGTGGCTGCGCTACGCGAAGCCTTTTGGCGAAGCGTGGTGGGCGCACAAGGGATCGAACCTTGGACCTCTCCCGTGTGAAGGGAACGCTCTCCCGCTGAGCTATGCGCCCGGGACCATCATGCAGACGGCCGGACCTCGTCGGCCGGCCGGCGCATCGGAGCCCGCGATTTAGAAGTGCGGGTGAGACGTGTCAAGTTTTCAGGCGGCTCGAGGCCGGAAAACCTTGCCTCAGTGTCTTAAATCCGCGGCGAGGCCGGATTTCGGGCGATTTACGCGCCCTGCTGGCGGGCGCGGGAGGCGTGGGCCTGCAGCGCGCGGATGCGCTCGGCGAGCGTTCCGCCACCCTCGGGGAGGGCAGCTGCGACCGCGCCGTTGGCAGCGACGCCATTGGCCGGGCGGGTGGCCTGCTTCGGTGGCTGGCCGGCCTCGGCCGCCAGCAGCGCCTCGATCGGCGAGTTCGGGCCCTCGAGCTGCATCGCGAGTTTGGCCACCTCGGCGGCGATGTCGTTGATGCGCTCGCGCAGCAGCGCATTCTCCATGCGCTCGGTCGCCCAGGAGCTCTCCGCCTGCTGCTGGATCGCATTGATGTCGCGCTGGAGCTTTGCGCGTTCGTCGCGGGCGGTGCCGAGCTGTTCTTCCAGCGCGGCCTTCTCCGCACGCATCGCCTCGAACGCGGCCGACGACTTGCCGCCGCTCAAGCCGGCGATCTCGACGCGCAAGTCCTTGATGGTGCGCTCGGAGCCCTCATTGGTCTGGCGGAGCTGGTTGTTCTCATAGTCGCGCTCGGCCAGCAGCTTGCCTTGCGTGGCGAGACGGCCTTCGAGATCGGCGACGCGGCCGGACAGCATCTCGGCTTCCTTCACCTGCACGATCAGCTGGCGATCGAGCTCGGTGACGCGCTGGCTCAGATTCTCGACGCGGCCGCGCGCATCGGACAGATCGCGCGAGGCGACTTCCGATTCCGAGCGCTCCTGCGTCAGCCGGGCCTGCGTCGCGGAAAACTCCTTCTCGGCATCGCCGACCCGGTTCTTCAGTTCCTCGATCTGGGCGCGCACCGCGACCAGCTCGACCTGGCGGCTCTCCGCCATCATGGAACGGTCGGACAGTTCGGAATTGATCTTCGCGAGCTCGCCCTGCTTGTCGCTCAGCGCAATCTCGGCCTCGCGCAGGGCTGCGGTCTTGGCGTTGAATTCCTCTTCGGTGGCGCGGAGCTGCTCCTTGACCGCCTTCTCGCGCGCCTCCAGCGCGAAGATCGTGGCGTTCTTCTCGCCGAGCTCGATCTTCATGCGGTTGATGGCGTCGCTCTTCTTGCCGAGCTCGGCGAGCTGGCTCGTGGTCTTGTTCTTGAGCTGGTCGACGCTCATCTCCAGCCGGCGCGCCGACATGGCGAACTCGGCGCGGAGCTGGTCCTTGTCGGCCTGGATCTCCGCCATCGACAGCGGCGTGGCGGCTTCGAGCCGGCGCGTGGTCAGGCGGACCGCGCGGTTATGCACCAGCGGCACGATGGCAAGCCCGCACAGCATCGAGAGCAGGAAACCGATCGCCAGGTACATGATCGGTTCGACCATGGGTCAGAGCTCCAAAGACAAGGAAAAATTTACCAAAGACAATGCATGGCGGGCCGGCAAAAAGCCAGCCCCGCCCTGTTGTTAACGTGAATCCGGAACGGGATAAGCGGAGCAGACCTAGAACGGGTTCCAGGTCGCCCGCGGCGTGTATTTGAGGTAGCCGATATTGGCGCCCAGGCGCAGCCCGAGGCCGGAGCGGATCGGCACCAGCACGATGTTGTTGGAGGTGAGCGCCGTCATGCCGAAGCCGCCGATGATGTAGGCCGAGCCGTCGATGCCGGCGAAGCGCTGGTAGATCGCGTTGGTGGCGGGCAGGTTATAGACCAGCGTCATGGTACGCGCGCCGTCGCCGCCCCAGTCGAAGCCGAGCGAGGGACCCTGCCAGTAGACGCGCAGGTCGCCGGCATTCTTGGTGTAGAGCGTGCCCTCGCCATAGCGCAGGCCGGCGACGAACGCGCCGGAGCCTTCCTCGCCCAGGATATAGCCGTTCGGTAGGCCCCATTGGCTGACCGCCTTCTCGATGATCGAGGCGAGGCCGCGCGAGACGTTGCCGAAGAAGCGATGGCCGGCGGTGACGAGCTCGTCCGGCCCATAGGTATTGGGCGTCGGGGTCCGCTGCGGTGGCGGCAGGTCCGGCGGCGGCGCGGCCGTCTGGGCGGCGGCCGGCACGGTCCAGCCAGCCAGCGCGATGAGCGCCACTGCGGCAAGGCGTGATGCGAAAGTCATAAAAGAACCCCTGGTATCGATTCCGGTCCGCTTCCCTTAACCTGACGCCAACGGCACGGTCCTAGGTTGCACCGGATGTCCCCTCGACTCGGATGTTATCCGCAGCAACTATGACGGCACAACGGCAGGAAGATAGCCCTTTGCGCCCCGGAATTGCCTTGATCGGCCGTCTGGTCTGCCTGTTGGCGGCCATTTGGCTCGCCTGCGCAGGGGGGCCAGTGCAGGCCGCCACCACCGAGCGGATCGTCGTCAATCGCTTCTCGGGCGTCGCCATCGAAGGCTTCGATCCCGTGGCCTATTTCGTCGATGGCAGCCCCGGGCAGGGGACGGCGGAGTTCGAAGCCAATCTCTGGGGCGCGGTCTGGCGCTTCCGGAACGAGGGCAACCGGGCCTCTTTCCTGGCCCATCCCGAAATCTACGGCCCGCAGTACGGCGGCTACGACCCGGCCGATATCGCGCGCGGCGTCGTCGTCGCCGGCAATCCCCGCTTCTTCGTGATCGCGGAGCAGCGCCTCTATCTGTTCAGCCGCGAAGACAATCGCGACGCCTTTGCCGCCAATCCCGAGCGGTTCCTGTACGAAGTCGGCAAGCGCTGGCCGGCGCTCCAGGACAAGCTCAGCCAGTAGGCATGACCGCCCCGGCGTCGCCCCAGGCGACGAACGCCGGGATGATGAAGCCGGTGTCGCCGCGTTCACCGAACCGGATCTCGCCGCCCTTGCCGTCGGTCACCTTGCCGCCGGCTGCCGTGACCACGGCGCAGCCTGCCCCGACGTCCCATTCCGAGGTCGGCCCGAAGCGGGGATAGATGTCGGCGCTGCCTTCGGCGATTCGGCCGAATTTGACCGCCGAGCCACACGTCTTTCTGACGGCGTTCGGCCGTCGGTCGATGAAGGCTTCGCTTGTGGGGTCGCCGTGCGAGCGGCTCACCGCGGCGACCCAGGGCTCGCCGTGCCCGGGCAGCTTGCGGGTCCGGATCGGCTCGGCGGCGCCGACCGTGGTGCCGTCGAACGTCACGCGCTCGGCGCCGCGGCCGACGATGCCGCGCCAGAGCAGCCCGAGCGCGGGGGCGCTGACGATACCGAGCAGCGGCACGCCGTCGGTCACGAGCGCGAGATTGACGGTGAACTCGTCGCGGCCGGCGACGAACTCCTTGGTGCCGTCGAGCGGGTCGATCAGGAAGAAGCTACCGCGAAACGGCGGCGAGGCGAGCTGGCACCGTTCCTCCGAGAGCGACGGCACGTCGTTCGCAAGCCTGGCGAGCCCTTCGGCGATGATTCGGTCGGCGGCGAGGTCGGCCTCGGTCACCGGCGAGCCGTCCTGCTTGCCGTCGACCCGCATCGCCGTGCGGTTGACCGCGAGGATCGCCTCGCCGGCCTGAACCACCAGTGCGGTCAGGGGCTCCATCAGCCGGGATGCGGCCTCGCCGTCGATGATCCTCACCTGCATGCCTCATTCATTGGCAAATCTCGTATTGGCAAGTCTCGCCTCTCGTCGCTTGATTCGCCTGCGTCCCTTATGGCCGCTTCGAACCTATCGCAAGCTAGCTGCCACGGGCTGGCGAATGATAGAACCCGCAGCAACAGTTTAAGCCATGCGTGATTCGCCGCGTCCACGCCGTGCCATTCCAGGAACCCTTTATGTCTGACGCTCCGTCACCCGGTACCGCTTCCGCTCCCGATATGCTCGAACTCGCTGCACTGCTGTGCTCGCGGGTCTGTCATGATCTCATCAGCCCGGTTGGCGCCATCGTCAATGGGCTCGAGGTGCTCGATGACGATCCCAAGCCCGAGGACCGCGAATTCGCGCTCGACCTGATTCGCAAGAGTGCGAAGACGGCCTCCGCCCGCCTGCAATTCTGCCGCCTCGCCTTCGGCGCGGCCGGCTCCTCCGGCGCACAGATCGACCTCGGCGACGCCCAGACCATGGCGCGTGGCCACATCGAGGACGGCAAGTGCACGATCACGTGGAATCTGCCGCGGCTGCTGCTGCCGAAGAATCGCGTCAAGCTGCTGCTCAATATGCTGGTCGTGTCCCAGCACACGATCCCGCGCGGCGGCATGCTCACGGTCGATCCGATCGGCGAGGGCGAAACGATGAGCTTCCGCATCACCGCGACGGGACACAACGCACGCCTGCCGCAGAACATCTCCGAGCTTCTGAGCGGCGAACGCGGGCCGGCTGCGGATGCACACGCGATCCAGCCTTATTATACGCGGCTGTTGGCGCAGGCCTGCGGGCTCACCGTGACGCTCAAGCCGGAAGGCGAAGCCATCATCATTAGCGCTTCGTAAACGCGCCTATCGTTCTCGCAGGTTAATCGAATCTTTACGAGGCGCTTCGGCTTGTCCGGAGCGCCTTATCTCTTTGTTGGTTCCGTTCTTTTGCACATACTCAACCATTATTAAACGCTTTGCGGTGAAGCTGGCCCCATTCTGACATGGCGCATCACAATTCGTGCGTGCCCTCCCTGTATGAAGGCCTGTTTTCATGGATGATCTGTTGCGGGAGTTTCTGACGGAGACCAGCGAGAGCCTGGACACCGTCGACAATCAGCTGGTGAAGTTCGAGCAGGAGCCGAACAACGCCAAGATCCTCGATAACATCTTCCGCCTGGTCCATACCATCAAGGGTACGTGCGGCTTCCTCGGACTGCCGCGGCTCGAAGCGCTGGCACATGCCGGCGAGACGCTGATGAGCAAATTCCGCGACGGCATGCCGGTGACCGGACAGGCCGTGACGCTGATCCTGTCCTCGATCGATCGCATCAAGGAGATCCTCGCAGGCCTCGAGGCAACCGAAGCCGAGCCCGAGGGCAACGACCGCGATCTCATCGACAAGCTGGAAGCGATGGTCGAGCAGGGCATGGCCGCGATGGCCGCCGGCGCCGCTGCGCCTGTCGCTGAAGCCCCGCCGCTGGTGCCGGAGGCGCCCGTTGCGGCTGCGCCCGCTCCCGCAAAGGAGATGACCACGGGCACGCTGATCGACCAGACCCTGGAGCGTCCGCTGCGTCCCGGCGAAGTCTCGCTCGACGATCTCGAGCGTGCCTTCCGCGAGACCGCGATCGAAGCGCCCGCGCCTGTTGCAAAGGCCGAACCCGTTGCCGAGGCTCCGGCACCTGTTGCCAAGGAAGCTAACAAGGACGCCAAGGTGCCCCGGGAAAAAGCGGCCAAGAAGTCGGCCGCCGACGAGACGGGCGCCGAAGGCGACCGCGTCGCCAACCAGTCGATCCGCGTCAACGTGGATACGCTGGAGCACCTGATGACCATGGTCTCCGAGCTGGTGCTGACCCGCAACCAGCTCTTGGAGATCTCCCGCCGCAACGAGGACACCGAGTTCAAGGTGCCGTTGCAGCGCCTCTCCAACGTCACCGCCGAGCTGCAGGAAGGCGTCATGAAGACGCGCATGCAGCCGATCGGCAATGCCTGGCAGAAGCTGCCCCGCATCGTCCGCGATCTCTCGTCCGAACTCGGCAAGCAGATCGATCTGGAGATGCACGGCGCCGACACCGAGCTCGACCGCCAGGTGCTCGATTTGATCAAGGACCCGCTCACCCACATGGTGCGCAACTCCGCCGATCATGGCCTCGAGACCCCCGCCGAGCGCCTCGCCTCCGGCAAGGGCGAGCAGGGCACCATTCGTCTGTCCGCCTATCACGAGGGCGGCCACATCATCATCTGCATCGCCGACAACGGCCGCGGCCTCAACACCGAGAAGATCAAGGCCAAGGCGCTCTCCTCAGGTCTCGTCACCGAGGCTGAGCTGGAGAAGATGTCGGAAGCCCAGATCCACAAGTTCATCTTCGCGCCCGGCTTCTCGACCGCGGCCGCCATCACCTCGGTCTCCGGCCGTGGCGTCGGCATGGACGTGGTCCGCACCAATATCGACCAGATCGGCGGCACCATCGACATCAAGTCGGTCGCAGGCGAAGGCTCCTCCGTCACCATCAAGATCCCGCTGACCTTGGCGATCGTCTCCGCGCTGATCGTCGAGGCCGCCGGTGATCGCTTCGCAATCCCGCAGCTCTCGGTGGTCGAGCTGGTGCGTGCCCGCGCCAACTCGGAGCACCGCATCGAGCGCATCAAGGACACCGCGGTTCTGCGCCTGCGCAACAAGCTCTTGCCGCTGATCCATCTGAAGAAGCTGCTCAAGATCGACGACGGCGCGGCCAGCGATCCCGAGAACGGTTTTATCGTGGTGACGCAGGTCGGCAGCCAGACGTTTGGCATCGTCGTCGACGGCGTGTTCCACACCGAAGAAATCGTGGTCAAGCCGATGTCGACGAAGCTGCGTCACATCGACATGTTCTCCGGCAATACCATCCTGGGCGATGGCGCGGTCATCATGATCATCGACCCCAACGGCATTGCCAAGGCGCTCGGCGCCGCCGGCTCCTCGGCCCATGACATGGCCGACGACAATGGCGCGCACCACATCGGCTCGGGTGAGCAGACCACCTCGCTGCTGGTGTTCCGCGCCGGCTCCAGCCAGCCCAAGGCGGTCCCGCTCGGGCTCGTCACCCGCCTGGAAGAGCTCCCCGCCGACAAGATCGAGTTCAGTAACGGCCGCTACATGGTGCAGTACCGCGAGCAGCTGATGCCGCTGGTGGCCATGGACGGCGTCACCATCGCAAGCCAGGGCGCGCAGCCGATCCTGGTGTTCGCCGATGACGGCCGCTCCATGGGGCTCGTCGTCGACGAGATCATCGACATCGTCGAAGAGCGTCTCAACATCGAGGTCGGCGGCTCCGCTAGCGGCATCCTCGGCTCGGCCGTGATCAAGGGCCAGGCCACCGAGGTGATCGACGTCGGCCACTTCCTGCCGATGGCGTTCTCCGACTGGTTCACCCGCAAGGAGATGAAGCCGTCGATGCACTCGCAGTCGGTGCTGCTGGTCGACGACTCCGCATTCTTCCGCAACATGCTGGCGCCGGTGCTCAAAGCCGCCGGCTACCGCGTCCGCACCGCGCCGACCGCGCAGGAGGGCCTCGCCGCGCTCCGTGCCCAGACCTTCGACGTGGTGCTGACCGACATCGAGATGCCCGACATGAACGGGTTCGAGTTTGCCGAGACCATCCGCTCCGACAGCAATCTGGGCGCGATGCCGATCATCGGCCTCTCCGCCCTGGTGTCGCCGGCCGCGATCGAGCGCGGCCGTCAGGCCGGCTTCCACGACTATGTCGCCAAGTTCGACCGTCCCGGTCTGATCGCGGCGCTGAAGGAACAGACCGCGGGTGCCGCCGGCGCCTCCGAGCTGAACCGGGCAGCGGCGTAACGACAGGGATCAGGAGATATCGATATGACCAAGAAGACCCAGTCCGGTGAAGGCGCCATGGTCGAGTACGTCACCGCGATGATCGGTGGCCAGCTGTTCGGCCTGCCGATCTCCCGCGTCCAGGACGTGTTCATGCCCGAGCGCGTCACCCGCGTTCCCTTGTCCTCGCGCGAGATCGCGGGCGTCTTGAACCTGCGCGGCCGCATCGTCACCGTGGTCGACATGCGCGCCCGCCTCGGCCTGCCCAAGCCCGAGGACGGCAAGACCCCAATGGCTGTCGGGGTCGACCTGCGCGGTGAATCCTATGGCCTCCTGATCGACCAGATCGGCGAGGTGCTGCGCCTGTCCGAGAACGGCATGGAAGAGAACCCGGTCAATCTCGACCCCCGCATGGCCAAGCTCGCCGGCGGCGTCCACCGTCTCGACGGCCAGCTCATGGTCGTCCTCGATGTCGATCGCGTCCTCGAGCTCGCGCCCGAGATGATGGCGGCCTGATACGGCGGCATCGCCGCCGACGGACTCGCAATTGGAAGTGTCCCCGCAGGGGGATCAGAAGCAGAGGTTCACATGCGAACTTGTCTCGTCGTTGATGATTCCAGCGTCATCCGCAAGGTTGCGCGCCGGATCCTGGAAGGCCTCGACTTCCAGATTCTCGAAGCCGAGGACGGTGAGAAGGCGCTCGAGGCCTGCAAGCGCGGGCTGCCCGACGCCGTGCTGCTCGACTGGAACATGCCGGTCATGGATGGCTACGAGTTCCTCGGCCATCTGCGCCGCATGCCCGGCGGCGACCAGCCCAAGGTGGTGTTCTGCACCACCGAGAACGACGTGGCCCATATTGCGCGCGCGCTGCACGCCGGTGCCAACGAGTACATCATGAAGCCCTTCGACAAGGACATCGTGACGGCGAAGTTCCAGGAAGTCGGCTTGATCTGAGCGAACACCGGAGGCTGAACGGCTCCTTCGGCGTTTGTTTTCAACTAAACCGTTTCAGTCTGAGTTGGTGAGTAATGAGTGTTGCGTTCGCAGGTAATTCGACCACGGGTTCGTCGCGCGAAGCGGGACCACTGCGGGTGATGATCGTCGATGACTCCGTCGTCATACGCGGTCTGATCTCGCGCTGGATCGGCGCCGAGCACGACATGGAGGTCGCAGCCTCGCTGCGCACCGGGCTCGAGGCCGTCAACCAGCTCGAACGCATCAATCCCGACGTTGCCGTGCTCGACATCGAAATGCCCGAGCTCGACGGTATCTCGGCGCTGCCGCGACTGCTGGCGAAGAAGCGCGATCTCGTCATCATCATGGCCTCGACGCTGACCCGCCGCAACGCGGAGATCAGCTTCAAGGCTCTGTCGCTCGGCGCGGCCGATTACATTCCGAAACCGGAATCGACGCGCGAGACGTCCGCCGCTGACATCTTCCATCATGATCTGATCCAGAAGATCCGTCACCTCGGCGCACGGCTGCGCCGGAAGCCGGCGGTTGCAAGTCCGCCGCTGGCGCCCGCGAGCCCTGCTGCTGCTCCGGCTGCACGCGCGCCGGCCGTTGCACGGCCCGCCGCCCCTGCACCGGCCCCGCATGCCCTGTTTTCAGGCTCGGTGACCACGCGTCCGTTCTCGAGCCAGATGCCGAAGGTGCTGCTGATCGGCTCGTCGACCGGCGGCCCGCAGGCGCTGATGGCGCTCGTCACCGAGCTCGGTCCGGTGATCGACCGCGTCCCCGTGCTGATCACCCAGCACATGCCGCCGACCTTCACCACCATTCTGGCCGAGCACCTGGCACGTTCGAGCCGTAAGCCGGCAGCCGAAGCCGTCGACGGTGAGCCGGTGAAGCCGGGGCGCATCTACCTCGCGCCCGGCGGCAAGCATATGCGCGTCGCACGTAACGGCGCGGACGTTGCGATCGCGCTCGACGACGGCCCCGCCGTCAATTTCTGCAAGCCCGCCGTCGATCCGCTCTTCACGTCCGCCATCGACATCTGGCACGGCAACATCCTCTCCGTGATCCTGACGGGCATGGGTTCGGACGGCATGCGCGGCGGCAAGGACATCGTCGCGGCCGGCGGCAGTGTGATCGCGCAGGATGAAGCGTCCAGCGTGGTGTGGGGCATGCCCGGTGCAGCTGCGCACGCCGGCATCTGCGCCGCGATCCTGCCGCTCAACCAGATCGGCGCGAAGGTCAACCGCCTGTTCGCGGGAGATCGCTCGTGACGCCGATGGACTATGAGTATCTGCGCAAGTTCCTGAAAGAGCGCTCCGGTCTCGATCTCTCGGCCGACAAGCAATATCTGGTCGAGAGCCGCTTGCTGCCGCTGGCCCGCAAGGCGAGCCTGCCTGGCATCCCCGATCTCGTGCTCAAGATCAGGAACGGCGATGGCCGGCTTGCGACCGACGTGGTCGAAGCCATGACCACCAACGAGACGTTCTTCTTCCGCGACAAGATCCCCTTCGATCATCTGCGCGACAGCATCGTGCCCGGCCTGATCCAGGCCCGTGCCGCGCGCAGATCGCTGCGAATCTGGTCGGCGGCTTCGTCGACCGGGCAGGAGCCCTATTCGATCGCGATGTGCCTGAAGGAGATGGGCGCCGCGCTCGCGGGTTGGCGCATCGAGATCGTCGCCACCGATCTGTCGCAGGAAGTGCTGGAGAAGTGCAAGGCCGGCGTCTACAGCCAGTTCGAGGTGCAGCGCGGCCTGCCGATCCAGCTCCTGATGAAACACTTCACGCAATCGGGCGAGGTCTGGCAGCTCAACGCCGACATTCGCGCGATGGTGCAGTTCCGTCAGCTCAACCTGTTGCAGGACTTCTCCCATCTCGGCACGTTCGACGTGATCTTCTGCCGCAACGTGCTGATCTATTTCGATCAGGACACCAAGGCGGTGATCTTCGAGCGCATGGCGAAGGGCCTGGAAGCCGACGGCACGCTGTTGCTGGGGGCTGCCGAATCCGTCGTCGGCATCACCGATGCGTTCCGCCCAATGTCAGACCGCCGCGGTCTCTACCAGCTCAATCCGGCGCGCTCCGGCCGTCCGATGGGTGGACTGATGCCGCAGCCATTGAAGGTCGCTGCGGCGAGGTGAGCTCTCTTCCTTCTTCCACAAGGGAAGAGGGGAAGGCCTTACAAAATCGCGTGCGGCAGAAACCGCGAGCTGTTGCCCGTGATCGGGCTCTCGTCCTCGCGGATCGACAGTCCGCACGGCTCGTGGTTGACCAGCCAGCTTCCAACCACCGGATAGACGCTTGAAAAGTTCGGCAACGGTGCGAGCGCCTGGCGCACGAAGCCTTCGGCGCCGTAGGGACCGGCGTGCTCATCGAGTGACATTCCGCCCGACACCAGCGTGACATTGGCGCCTTCGCGCGACAGCAGCGGCTTGCGGACGTAGGAGCTTCCGAGCTCGGCTGCGCGCGGATCGTCCTCGAAGAACGCCGGCAGCAGATTGGGATGGTTCGGAAACATCTCCCAGAGCAGCGGCAGGATGCCCTTGTTGGAGAGTACCGCCTTCCATGGCGGCTCGATCCAGCGCGTCGGAGCGCCGGCGAGCTTTGCACCGAAGGCGTCGTGGAACATCCATTCCCAGGGGTAGAGCTTGAAGACAAGCTCCATGTCGCGGTCGTCGAGATCGACGAAGCCGCCGGCCTCGTCGCGCCAGCCGATCTCCTCGATGTCGAGCAACGTGGTCGAGAGGCCCGCCTGGCGCGCCGTGTCTTCGAGATAGGCGAGCGTGCCCGCGTCCTCTTCGTTGCCGGTCGTGCCGGTCAGATGCAGATGGCCGCCCGCGCCGATCGCTTTCCAGGCCTCGATCAGCCGCTCGTGGATCGAGTTGAACTGATCGGCACGCGAAGGGATGATACGCCGCTCGATCGCCTGCTCGAGCCAGGTCCATTGAAACACCGCGGCCTCGAAGATCGAGGTCGGCGTGTCCGCATTGTATTCGAGCAGTTTTGCCGGACCGTTGCCGTCGAATTTCAGGTCGAGCCGGCCGTAGAGGCTGCGGTCGTCCCGCTCCCAGCTGTCCGCGATCAAGTCCCAAAACGCGTCCGGGATCTTGAGCCGTCGCAAATGGCGTTCGTCGCCGATCACGCGACCGGCGAGCTCCAGGCACATCGCATCGATCTCGCCGGTCGGCGTCTCGATCGAGCGCTCGATCTCGTCGAGCGAGAATGCATAATAGGCGCGCTCGTCCCAATAGCGCTCGCCATCGATGGTGTGGAAGGCGAAGCCGCATTGCTCGGCGGTCCGTTGCCAGTCGTCGCGCTCGGGGCAAGTGATGCGCTGCATATGTCAGCCGCCGCCATGACCTTGGCCGGCATGACCGTGACCGGAATGGCCACCGTGCATGTGATGCAGCGTGCCGCCGAAGCCGCCATAGCTCGGCCGGCAGTACGGCTCGCCGTCGATGCCGGGCACGGCTTCGAGCCCGGACCCGCAGGAGCGCTCGCGCTTCACGAATCCCATCGAGACCGCACCGACCGCAGCAGTGCCCATCAAGGTGAGCACGACTCTTCGCGAACGCTTCATATCGCTTCCTTCCGCGGCATCACCTAAGCAGAGCGGTGCGCGGCGTTGAATTCACAAATCCGCGTCTCAGCCGCCGCCTGAGAAGCCATGCGCAAACGAGCCGAAGCCGCCGCGCGTGACGCCACCGGAGCCGGAATCCGACGACGTGCCTGACGAGGAATGGCTCGAGGAGTCGCTGCTGTAGAAACCCGAACGCGAAGACCAGTGCGAGCTGCCGCCTGACGAACTGCTGCTGCAGTTTGTCGTCTGGGCCGGTGTCGCCGCCCCGGGGACCGACGCTCCGGGGACTGTCGCCCCGGGGACTGTGGCCCCGGGGACTGCGGGAGGCGAAGGCTCGCAGTTCCGCCGCGGCATCATCACGAAGGCGGTGGTGCCAAGCGCGATCGTGCCCATCACCAGCAGCGCGACATGGCCCGAGCGCTTCACCGGCTCCCGCTGCGGTAGCGGCAGGTCCGCCGGAAGGCGCGGCCGGCGCTTGCCGAAATCCTTGGTGGGAGGCTTCGTTGTCATGTCAGTAGATCATGCAGGCGGCGTTCAGGAGGCCGGCTGCGAGCGAGGACAGGCCGAGCCAGATTGCCGGCGCCAGCTCGCCGGCGGCGATCCGCCCCGACAGGTTCGGCACCGGGATCTTCACGATGTAGAACACGGCGACCTGCACGATCAGGGCGATGAAAGCCCAGATCAGGCAGTCCAGCACGTTGGCCGAGTGCGCGATCGCGCTGAACAGCGGCGCCACGAAGCCGAGCAGGCTGAGGCCGAGCGCAATCGCAGCCGCCGGATCGTTGTCGCGAATGAGCTGGAACTCGTTGTGCGGCGTGATCCGCGTGTAGACGAGGAGATATGCCACTATCGCGATTAGTCCAGTGCAGAAATAGACCAGGAAGGCAGGCAGGCCGGCGAGCGATTGCAGGATCATGGGGGGAGGGTCCACCGTTGGCGCCGCGAATTCTGGCACGACGGCTTAGTCGCCGCATCGGTCGAACAGGTTCGATCCCCAGAAACAGATCGGCCCTGCGGTACGCCCCGGCACTGCACAAAATATCGGTTCGCATGAGACATGCTTCACAAATGCGTCTCGAGGTTGTGTGTGATAGTCTAGCTTATTGTTTTCACGGTCGTCTTGGTTGCGATCGGCCACGCACATTCGAGGGCTTCTTCGTTCTGATCAAAATCGTGTTGAGTGAGGCTCAAAATGCCTGTTGCCGAATACGAAGATTTCGAGCTCGAGATCGGCTCCGATCTGCCCGTGGGTGGCGGTCCTCAGCAATATTACGGTCGCGTCGTCAGGTCGCCGGCGGGCGAAGCGCCGAAGAGCCAGGTGAAGTTCTGGTTCTCCGCGCCCGGTGAACTGGCCAAGCTGCGCGGCGAGCTGGAAAACGCCGTCCTCGAGATCGACGAGAAGAATCGCCAGGGGCCGACCACGCGCGGCGAGCAGGTGCTGCGGGATTTCGGCCGCGGGGTGTTTCGCAGCGTCTTCACCGACGTGCCGTCGATCCAGCGCATCTACGAACGCAGCAAGGGCGCGGCGCAGGATCTGAGGATCAAGCTGCGCATCGAGGCGGCCGACCTCGCCGGACTGCCCTGGGAATATCTCTACGACGAAGACGACATGCCGGGCTTCGTCAGCCTCACGCGCCCCATCGTGCGCTACCTGGAGACGGCGGGCGGTGTCGGCCGGATGGGCGTCAAGGGACCGTTGCGCATCCTCGGCATGATCGCCGATCCCTCGACCAGCGAATGGCCGAAGCTCAACGTCGTCAGGGAGCGTGATCGCATCAACAAGGGCATCGATGCGCTCCAGCACGAGGGCAAGGTCGATTTTCAGTGGGTCCCCGGAGGGACCGGCAAAGACCTGATGAAGAAGCTGCTGGAAGGCGAGTGGCACATCTTCCACTTCATCGGGCATGGCGGCGTCGAGGAAGCCTTGCCCGGCTCCGGCGCGAGCGGCTTCGTCGTCATGGTCGACGAGGACGGCAAGCCGGTGAAGAAGTTCGCCTCCGACCTGGCGATGATGCTGACGGGCGCACGGCGCAGCCTGCGCCTCATCGTGCTCAATTGCTGCGAGAGCGCCAGGGTCAATGTCGGCGACCGCTTCGGCAATCCGGCGATCGGGTTGATGAAGACGGGCTGGCTGCCCGCCGTGGTGGCGATGCAGTTTCCGATCACCGACAATGCCGCGATCTCGATGTCGGAAGGATTTTACGCAGCGCTCGCCGGCAACCGTCCGATCGACGATGCGGTGACGCTCGCGCGCAAATTCATCCAGGAGAAGTCCCGGGTCGAATGGGGCATTCCGGTTCTCTACATGCGCTCGCCGGACGGAAGGATCTTCGACGTCGAAGCGTCGCAGCCGCCCGTGCCTCCGCCCGAGGCGGCGCGCCCGTCGAAGGAAATGCTGCAACAGCGCCGCGATGAATTCATGGAGGCGTTGCTCATTGCCCCGACGACGGTCGAGGCGCTGGAGGACCTGACCCGGCGCGGACAGGAGCTGCACAGCCTGCTCGCGGATGACAGCGAGCTCTCGGTTCGGCTCGCAAGGGTCTATTTCGATCTCGGCACGCTTCAGCACAAGCAGAAGCAGATCCCGAAGGCAGCCGCGAGCTTCGCCTACATGCTGAAGCTCGATCCGGCGAAGCCCGAATATTTCGTGCGCCGCGCCAATTTCAACGTGACGGTCGGCCTCTACGAGAATGCGCTCAGCGACATCACCGAAGCCATCAAGCTCAAGCCGAAGAACGCGGAGTTCTACTGGATCAAGGGCATCGTCAGCATGACGGCCGCCGGCACCGACGACAAGCGCGGCTATGTCGAGGAGGCGATCAAGGCTTTCGGAACGGCGATCTCAACCAACGAGAACGAGCCGAAATATCTGGTGTCCCGGGCCAATGCCTACGCCCAGATCAAGGACGTGGCGAAGGCCCAGAACGATATGGACAGCGCGATCGCGCTGGCTCCCGACAATATCGATCTCCTGGTCCAGAAGGCCAAGATGATCGCCGAGGCTGCCTGACTCCCACGCCACCGCCGGATGCCGCGGCGTCGGGCGCGCCTTTCAACAGCGAACCCTAGCAATAGGAGTTCATCGTGCCGCTTGCTTCTGTCGTAGAACCCCTGAACGCGATCTTCGAGTCCTTCGGTGGACCGCTTCTGGTCGTGCTGTTCTACTGGTTCAGGTTTCACACCATGAAGGGGACCCGCTCCTTCACGACGCGGCCGCTGTTCCTGTTCGGCCTCGCCGTCTTCATCACGCCGTTTCTGGTGATCTACGCTTTTCTTCCCGACAAGCTGTCGCCGCTCGCCGCGGTGTGGCTGCTGATGTTCGCGTGGCTCATTCCCGTCGCGCCGAAGGCGTGGCGGAAATTCTGCCAGGAGCTGGCCGGCATTCCCGTCAGCGCGCTCGCGCTGCGCGATGCACTGGCCGCGGCACCGTTCCAGGTCGGTCCGGACGACATGCCGAGCCTGCAGCGCAAGCTGTCCAGGGTCGGCTATCAGGTCGACGATTTCCGCGCCACGCAATCGACCGCGATCCAGTCGCGCTTCCTCAAGATCTCGACGCTGATGCTCCATCTCGAGCGCTGGGCCGCGGACCATGATGCCTTCATGGAGCGCAATTCCGATCTCTATGCCGAGCTGCTCGCGGTCTACGATGCGCTCTGCTTCCGCACCGTCCGCGTGCTCAAGAGCAGCGCCGAGATCTACGGTGCGATCATGGAGGACAGCCTGGTCGAGCCGAACGACTGGCAGGCGCTCGACCAGCTCTCGACCCGCCATAGCGCGGTCAGCCAGCTTCAGCTGGCCGCCCAGACCGCGGCGGGGTGCATGCTGGAGGATCTGCGCAAGGACATGGATTCCCTGCTCAACAATCTCCTGCTGTTCGCAGCGCGCGCAGCACTCGCCGGCGAATGGACGCTCGGCCGCAGCAGGAAAAGGTTGGGAGCGATCGGCTTCACGCTGCAGCCGGCCCCGCCCGGCATCGTGAAGTTCGTGGCGGTCGCGGCGGGCTTCGCCTTCATCTGGTGCCTGGCGTGGCTGCTGGGGTCCGGCAGGATCGTCCACCAGCCTGGAGACCAGTATGTCGGCATGATGCGGACGCTGCTGATGACGCCGCTGTACCTGATCGTGAACTTCTGGCTGGTCTATTATTTCAAGCGCCAATACGCGTTTGCGAACGAGACCATCTTCGGCCGGCTGCCGATCGGATTCATTCTCACGATCGGTCTCTGGAGCGCGCTGATCCTGTTCCCGATTCAGGCCGCGTTCGACTTCTACCAGTTTCCGCAAAAGCCCTATCTCGACGTGGTCCTGCGCGAGCTGCCGATTTTGATCTTCCCCTGGGGGATCGCAGCGATGGCGGCCCTGCTGGTGCAGGATTCGACCTGGGGCAGGCGGTCGCGCAAGACACGGCGGTTGCGCGATGGCCTCGTCTTCGGCGGCGGCATGACGGTGCTGCTGTGGGTGCTGCTGGCCATCCACCAGGTCAGCCCGATGCCGGTCATGGAGGTCGTCGACAACGTCTCGGGCTGGACGTTCTTCTGGTCCTTCGTGCTCCCGACCTTCGCGTTCGGATTCATCATCGGCTACGCGTTGATCGCCTGGCTGCGCGAGACGGCCGCGCGCGTCCCGGTCAGGAGCGCGCCGCTCGCAAGCCCCGCGTTCGCGGGCGCCTGACAAAGCCCCAAAAAACAAAACCCCGCCATTTGCGGCGGGGTCCAGGCTGGGAGGAGCGAGCCCGACGGGGGCTCGCGACGTAAACGGATCAGGCCGGGATGCGCTCTTCGTGCTCGTGCGGCTCGCGCAGCACGTAGCCGCGGCCCCACACGGTCTCGATGAAGTTGCGTCCCTCGGAAGCGTTGGCGAGCTTCTTGCGGAGCTTGCAGATGAAGACGTCGATGATCTTCAGCTCGGGCTCGTCCATGCCGCCATAGAGGTGGTTGAGGAACATTTCCTTGGTGAGGGTCGTACCCTTGCGGAGCGAGAGCAGCTCCAGCATCTGGTATTCCTTACCGGTCAGGTGCACGCGCTGGCCGCCGACTTCGACCGTCTTGGTGTCGAGGTTGACGACGAGGTCGCCGGTCTGGATGACCGACTGGGCGTGACCCTTGGAGCGGCGCACGATCGCGTGGATGCGGGCAACCAGCTCGTCCTTGTGGAAGGGTTTGGTCATGTAGTCGTCGGCGCCGACGCCGAGACCCTTGACCTTGTCCTCGATGCCGGCGAGGCCGGAGAGGATCAGGATCGGTGTCTTGATCTTGGAGACCCGAAGCTGCTTGAGCACGTCGTAGCCGGACATGTCGGGCAGGTTGAGGTCGAGAAGGATAATGTCGTAATCGTATAATTTACCGAGATCGACGCCTTCTTCCCCCAAGTCGGTCGTGTAGACATTGAAGCTCTCAGACTTCAGCATCAGCTCGATCGACTGCGCGACGGCGCTGTCATCTTCAATCAGCAAAACGCGCATGCCAGTTCCCCATAGTCGCCGCTCCTGGGCGTCAGGTCGGCCGCATTCGCGGCACTCAACAAAACGCCTTTGAACAACTGATTCGGATCCTGACAACAGATGGTTAACAAATCCTGATTCTGGAACGCAAGTCCCCCCGGTGCAATTTTTCTCGAATCGCCCTAAGGTCTTGCGCTGAAGCAGCTTTCGTTATCCGGCTCCGTTCAAGTTCCACTTTAAGAGACGGGCCTAACCGACTCCCGCGACTCAGCCTTCTTCTGAAGGGGAGCCACGCTCAGTCACAAAGACAGTGACGCAATGATTAACGATGCGGGTAAACACGAAGTTAAGCGCCGTTCAGAAATATGGCGAAATTTAAGGGTTTCGCCATGAAGGCCCCGATCATGCAGGCGCGTCCCCTATGAAGGCCCTCATATGAAGGCGTTGGCTGAACAGATCGGCGACATCGACGGTGTCAATATCTATGGCCGTGTGGTCGGCGTGCGCGGCCTGATGGTCGAGGTTGCCGGCCCGATCCATGCGATGTCGGTCGGTGCACGGCTGGTGATCGAGACCGGCGCCAACCGTTCGATCCCCTGCGAGGTGATCGGCTTCTCCGGCAACAACGCTGTCGTGATGCCGTTCGCCGGCCTCGACGGTGTGCGCCGCGGCTGCAAGGCCGTCATCGCCAATGCCGCCAATCAGGTCCGTCCGTCGTCGGCCTGGCTCGGCCGCGTCGTCAATGCGCTGGGCGAACCGATCGACGGCAAGGGACCGTTGCCGCAGGGCGCCTCGCCGATGCCGTACCGCAATTCGCCGCCGCCGGCGCATTCGCGCAAGCGCGTCGGCAGCCCGCTCGATCTCGGCGTGCGCGCGATGAACACCTTCCTCACCTGCTGCCGCGGCCAGCGCATGGGCATCTTCGCAGGGTCCGGCGTCGGCAAATCCGTGCTGCTCTCGATGCTCGCGCGCAACGTCGATGCCGCCGTCAGCGTCATCGGGCTGATCGGCGAACGCGGCCGCGAGGTGCAGGAGTTCTTGCAGGACGACCTCGGCGAGGAGGGCCTGGCGCGCTCCGTCGTGGTGGTCGCGACCTCCGACGAGCCGGCCCTGATGCGGCGGCAGGCCGCGTACCTGACGCTCGCGGTCGCCGAATATTTTCGCGACGAGGGCCAGGACGTCCTCTGCCTGATGGATTCGGTGACGCGTTTCGCCATGGCCCAGCGCGAGATCGGACTGTCCGCCGGCGAGCCGCCGACCGCCAAGGGCTACACGCCGACCGTCTTCACCGAGTTGCCGAAGCTCCTGGAGCGCGCCGGACCGGGGCTGGGCGAGGGCGCCATCACCGCGATCTTCACCGTGCTCGTCGACGGCGACGATCACAACGAGCCGATCGCCGACGCCGTCCGCGGCATCCTCGACGGCCACATCGTGATGCAGCGCTCGATCGCGGAGCGCGGCCGCTACCCGGCCATCAACATCCTCAAATCGGTGTCGCGCACCATGCCGAAATCGGCCGATCCGCAGTTCTGGCCGACCATCCAGAAGGCGCGGGCGGTGATGGCGACCTACGCCGATATGGAGGAGCTGATCCGGCTCGGCGCCTACCGGGCCGGCTCCAGCCCCGAGGTTGACGAGGCGATCCGCCTGCACGAGCCGCTGGAGGCCTTCCTGCGGCAGCGCAAGGACGAAAATGCCTCACTGGCCGATGGTTACCGGCAGTTGGCGCAAATCCTCGGCAATTTGGAAACGGAACGCTAACTTTGTCCCGTCATCATCCGATCCCACAGAGTAGCAGAGCCGGTCTTGGCCCCAATCGGGCCAGTGGGGAGACCGGTGCCGTCCCACGTGCAGCTAAGGGACTTCTGGGGAGTACGAGTCGATGAAGTCACGTGATACCCTCATTCGCCTGAAGAAGTTTCAGGTCGACGAGAAGCGCCGCCGGGTCGCCCAGATCGAGTCCATGATCGCCGACTTCCAGCGGATGTCGACCGATCTGGATCGCGAGATCCAGACCGAGCAGGACCGCGCCGGGATCAACGACCCCGCGCATTTCGCCTATCCGACCTATGCCAAGGCCGCCATCCAGCGCCGCGAGAACCTGACCCGCTCGGCCGACGAGCTGAGGGGCCAGCTCGAGGAGGCCAAGGCCGCGCTCGGCGAGGCTTTCGAGGAGCTGAAGAAGGTCGAGCTCCTGGACGAGCGCGACCAGGCCCGCGAGCGCGCCGAGGAAAATGCCCGCGAGCAGGCCGATCTCGACAGCATCGGCCTGATGCGTTCCCGCATCGGCGCCGTCGCCTGACGGCCGCCAGCGGTCAAAATCGCTAGAGAATTTGCGAGCCCGGACCCGCAAGGTCCGGGTTTTTGCGTGCGCTGTCCACAGCGCGGCGCGCCGCCTCTTGGTGACGGGCTTGACCGCGCGCTATGGTAGCCGAGTGCCGGGGTCTGCGCGGATGCGACGGGCCTGAGCTTTGGGGGGCTGAATGCTGACGCCAGCAGAGCTGGTCGGGCTGATCGAGGCGGTGTCGAAGCGCGACCAGGCCGCGTTCGAGCGCCTCTACGCCGCCACGCGCGCGAAACTCTATGGCGTCGTCCTCCGTATCTTGCGCCGACAGGATCTCGCAGAGGAGGTCATTCAGGAGACCTACGTCAAGATCTGGAACAGCGCCGGCCAGTTCAATCCGACGCTGTCATCGCCGATCACGTGGATGGCGTCGATCGCGCGCAACCGCGCCATCGATATCGTTCGCAAGAAGACGGAGGCCTCCATCGAGGAGGAGCCGCAGGCGATGGATGTCGCCGCCGACAGTCCCGATCCCCTGGCGCGCCGGGAGATGTCCGAGGAGTTGAAGCGGCTGCTGGAATGCATTGGTCGCCTCGAGCCGGACCGTCAGCGGCTCGTGCTTCTCGCCTATTACAACGGCTGGAGCCGCGAGCAATTGGCGGAGAAATTCGCAGCGCCCGTCAACACGGTGAAGACGTGGCTGCGGCGCAGCATGCTGGATATCCGGGAGTGTCTCGGACTTTAGAGGATGATGGGAGTGTATGTGCTGACGCGGCGTCCTTTCTTCGCCTCTCCCATCGGGAGAGGTCGGATTGCATCGCAAGATGCAAGCCGGGTGAGGGGCTGCACTCTCTCGTGGGACCTGAACCCCTCACCCGATTTGCGCTGGACGATGCTTCGCATCGCCAGCAGCAAATCGACCTCTCCCTATGGGAGAGGTGAAGGAAAGTGATGGCCTACAGCGAGGACCATATCGCGCTCGCCGCGGAATATGCGCTCGGCACACTCGAGGCCGACGAGCGCGCGCAGGTCGCGACCATGATGGCGGTGGACCAGGAGTTCGCCGCGGTCGTGCAGGCCTGGGAATTCCGGCTCGGCGTCCTCAATCAGATGGTCGGCACGATCGAGCCGCGGCCGATCGTGTGGGAGAACATCCAGCGCGCGATCGCGCAGACGCTAACGTTGCGGGATTCGCTCGAAGCGCCGCCGGTGCCGTCGGAGGCGCCGCCGCCGCCACCACTGCCGGAGTTCTATTCGCCGGCGCCTTCATCACCCGAGGCTTCAACGACAGAGTCTTCGGCGCCAGAGTCTTCCACGCCAGAGACGCCATCACCGGAACCTCAGTCGCTGGACGTGCCGCCGCAGGCGTTGCCCGATTCCAACTCCGATGCCGTTCCGATTTTCCCGCCGCAGTTCGTGCCGCAGACCCATGCGCCCGATCCGAGCGTGACGCCCGCGACGCCGGCGCCGGTCGTCGACGGCAGCAACGTGATCCATCTCGAGCGCCGCGTGAAGCGCTGGCGCACGATCGCCTCCGCCGTGGGCGCGCTTGCGGCCGCCTTGCTGGTGACGCTGTCGCTCCAGATCTTCCTGCCCGATGCGCTGCCCGGCGCGCTGCGGCCCGCACCGCGCATCCAGACGGTCGAGCTCAAGGCACCGGCCGCGCCGCTGTCTTCGCCCGCGCAATATGTCGCGCTGCTGCAGGGCCAGAGCGGCGGCCCCGCCTTCATCCTCACCATCGACGGGGCGACCAAGAACTTCACGGTGCGCAAGGTCGGTGCGACGCCGGAGCCGGGCAAGAGCTTTGAGCTCTGGCTGATCTCCGACAGGTTGCCGCGCCCGCGTTCGCTGGGCGTGATCAGTAACGGCGACTTCACGGCGCGCCCGGTGCTCGCCGGTTACGATGCCGATGTCGTCAACGGCGCAACCTATGCCGTCACGGTCGAGCAGTCGGGCGGCTCGCCCAACGGCCAGCCGACCTCGGCGCCGGTGTTTTCCGGCAAGCTGATCGAAACCGTGCCGCCGTCCCAGCCCCAGGTTCCGGCGAAGAAGTAGCCGCCCCAACGGCGCATAATTGTCGCGACGGTCCGTTTCTCCGTCGCAATCCGACAAGTCTTGCTGAATCCACCTGTGATTTGAACCTCCATGCATGTCCCGGCGTCAAATGCCCGGAATTTGCAGTCGGCACAGCCGATCATGGTGCCGGAGAGGGGCTAGAAACCAGATGGATGCAGCCAAGCCGCCGGGCGTCTTTATTCACCAATATGCAGGCCTGCCGCAGGGGCCGGCGTTCGAACATTGGCGCGACAGGGCCTTGGGGGCCTGTGGCCTCGAGATCGGACCGAGCCAGGGCGACAGCATCGACTGCCGGTTGCAGATCAGCGTGGTCGACAATATCGCGCTCGCCATTCCCGAAGGCTCCTCCGCGCAATATTCGCGCACGCAGAGCGGTCTCGCCGACGGCAGTGACGATCTCGTGCTGATCGCCGCGCATGCCGGCCTCGTCAGCGTCCGGCAGAATGGCCATACGGTCGAGCTCGCGCCGGCGCAGATGGTGCTTGCCGACATGGCCATCACCGGCAGCGTCGGTCACACCGATGAGAACCGCTTCACCACCATTCGCATGCCGCGCCGCGCGCTGCTGGACATCAATCCGCGCGCCGAGGAGAAGCTGTCCCAGGTGCTGTCGGACGGGGTGGTCGCCGAGACCATCTTCCGTTATCACGCGCTTGCCGCCCACCACGCGCCGCATCTCGACGCCGTCGGCCAGCGCCTGACCGCGCAGCACATGGTCGATCTCGTCGGCCTCCTGCTCGGCACCGACGCCGAGCACGCGGCGCTCGCGCGCGGTCGCGGCCATGCGGCGGCCCGTCTCGATCTCATGCGCGCCGACGTGATGGCCGCGCTCGGCCGCAACGATCTCTGCCTGTCCGAGGTCGCGACCCGCTCGGGGCTCAGCCCGCGCCAGGCTCAGCGGCTGTTCGAGCAGGCCGGCACCACCTTCACCGAGTTCGTGCTGGAGCAGCGCCTGCTGCTGGCGCGAAAACTGCTCGGCGATCCCCGCGCGCGGGCGCGCAAGATCAGCGACATCGCGCATTCCTCGGGCTTCTCGGATCTGTCCTATTTCAATCGCGCCTTCCGCAAGCGTTTTGGCGCGACGCCCTCGGAGCTGCGCGAGGCCTGAGGCCCGATTTTGGGCAGCAGTCGACTGCTGCCGCAGTTGGTCGATCCGGATGATTGAGCTATATCTGTGCACGCGGCACAGATCGCCGGATGGTCTCGAACAGCGAAGTCAACGGACATGGCGCGTATCGTCGTGCTCGGCGCCGGATTTGCAGGCCTGTGGGCGGCCATCGGAGCCGCGCGCATGCGCGACGAGATGGGTGCGGCCGGCCGCGACATCGAGATCCACGTCATCGACCGCAATCCCTATCACAACATCCGCGTGCGCAATTACGAGGTCGACCTCAGCGAGGTTGCGCTGCCGCTTCCGCAACTGCTCGATCCGATCGGCGTCACGCACGGTCTCGGCGAAGTCGAGGCGGTCGATCCGGCGCGGCGCCAGATCGCGCTGGTGACGAGCAGCGGCGAGCAGACGCTGAGTTACGATCGCCTCGTGCTGGCGCTCGGCAGCGAGGTGATGCGGCCGGATATTCCGGGCCTCGCCGAACATGCATTCGACGTCGACACCTATGCCGCGGCGCTTCGCCTCGAGGATCATCTCACCTCGCTCGGACGCAGCGCGCCGTCGCCGGGTCGGTCGACGATCGTGGTGGTCGGCGCCGGCTTCACCGGCATCGAGGTTGCCGCCGAAATGCCTGACCGGCTGGTGCACGCCGGTATCACCGGCAGTCGCCGCATCATCCTGGTCGATCCCAATCCCGCGGTCGGCGCCACGATCGGCGACCACGCGCGCCCCGTCATCGAGACCGCTTTATCGTCGCTCGAGGTCGAGACGCGGCTCGGCGTGCGCATCGCGTCGGTCGAAGCTGCCGGCGTTCGCTTGAGCTCAGGCGAGTTCATCGCGACGCAGACGGTGATCTGGTGCGCCGGCATGCGCGCGAGCCGGCTCGCCGAAAACTTTGGGGGCGCGCGCGATCGCCTCGGGCGCCTTCTGGTCGATCCCTTCATGCGGGTCACGGATCTGCCGGGCGTCTTCGCCGCCGGCGACGTCGCCTCGAGCGTGGTCGATGGCTTACATCCGACCGTGATGTCTTGCCAGTTCGCCCGTCCCATGGGCCGCTTCGCCGGCCACAATGTAGTGGCCGATCTCGTCGGCCAACCGCTGCTGCCGCTGAGGATCGACTGGTACGTCACCGTGCTCGATCTCGGCGATTGGGGCGCGCTCTACACAGAGGGGTGGGACCGCGAGGTGCGCACGACCGGCCAGGCAGCCAAGGCGACCAAGCAGACCATCAACTGCAAACGCATCTATCCCCCGCTCTCGGGGCGCAAGGACGAACTGTTCGCTGCCGCCGCGCCAACGGTGCAGGCGCCGCCGCCGACTTATGGAGCGCGGCGGAGTTGAGCTGGACGGCCAGCTTATGAACTCCGCTATGTCCCTACAGCGGACCAAATCCCGCGTCACAGCGAACCGGCGCCATGCGCCAATTTCAGAAGTGACGGTGCGCCGCTGTGACGATCAGCTCGGTCGCTGATCCACCGAAGTCAACCGTGCAATGATTGTTCCCCTTTCAAAGATTGCTCCGGGAGCGACAACGGCGTTTGCGCCGAGCTTACAGTCATCACCGATCAGTGCGCCAAACTTGTCGACGCCGGTGTCGACGATCTCCCCTGCATGCAAGATTCGAATCCTTGGATCGGCAAGCTCATTTCGGAAATTGGCGACGATGGAGCCGGCCTCGAGATTCACTCTCGCCCCGACGACGCTGTCTCCGACAAAATTGAAATGTGCCAACTTCGATCCGGCAAACAAGAAAGAGGATTTAAGTTCGCTGCCTGGGCCAATGATGCAATTTTCCTCCAACCAGCACCCGCCACGGATGAGCGAGCCGGCGGCGATGAAGCACCTTGGTCCGATTATCGCCGGCCCTTTGACCAGCGCGCCGGCTTCCACCGTCGTTGTGCGATGGATTGCGACGTCATCCGACACGCAAAACTCTTCGCTGATCCCGTTCAAAAGACGTCGAACTGCCGAGACGGAGTTTGTGGTCAGCGCCCAGGGCGTCTTTTCAGTCAGCGCAGCCAGCGGCGAGTTGGAAAATGCAGCTATATGCTCGGTGAGACGTTGCATTTGCCCTCATATCCTGCGCTCACGGAAGTCCTGAATTGTGCAGCGGAACCTAAACGAAGCCAAGATTCCATTCGAGCCAATCCAGAGCTACTCACCGAGGCCGATGCGGCGGGCCATGTAGAGGTGGGTTTCGTAGTCCACCTCGAATTCTCCGCCGTGACGGTCGATTGCCTTGGAAATGTCATTGCGCAGCTCTTCGCGTATAGTTGGCGTGAGCATTCGAAACTCCGAGCGCGTACCCAGGAAATTTGCGTAGCTTGATGTCGTGTGCTGCCACTTCCAGGGATAGCAGCGGTGCTCCACCGCTCCGAACAATCCCGACTCGTCGAACCAGCCTTTGAATGGACCGCTGGGCAGGTACCAGGCCTCCGGTGGCGGTCCCCAGCGGCCCGTATGACGCAGGTATATGTCCTTGAACCGTTCGAGCAATGAAGCGGGCAGTCCTGTCGGAACATGTCCAAAGACGGCCAATGATCCGTCAGGTGAAAGCAACTTCGCCGCTTTCACGAATCGCAATTCTGGAGCGACCCAGTGCCACGACTGCGCCGCGACGATGAGCCGGAACGGTGCCTTGTCCTGTGACCACGCCTCGAACGTCGCCTCGACCAGTTCGACATTGTCAAAACCGGCGAGGCTCTCGCGCGCAGTGCGTACCATTTCGGGCCCAGGGTCGATTGCAACGATCTGCAGATCGCGCGTCGCGAAGCTCTTTGTTGCCTGCCCCGTGCCGCATCCGACTTCGAGAACGGGATCTCCAGGCTTCATGGCGGCGTACGAAACCACGTCGTCGACGAGAGCTTCGGGATAATCGGGACGTGAGGCCCTGTATGCTCCCGCGATCTGATCGAAAGTAAAGCGCTGCTCCATCGCGTGCTCCGCTTCATCAGGTTCTGAACCTAGCCGAGCAAAGCCGGTCGCTGTCAAGGCATCGTGGGCTCATCGACAAGCCCTTGCGTTGCCCGACGGGCAAAACATCCAAACCCTCGGTCAATCCGGGCTGTCGAAATATTCCACGTTGCCGAAATTCGGTATCGCGATCGTCGCGAACGCGGGCCGGGCGGCGGTGGGCGTTCGGTGCGAAGGGTTTTTACAGGGCACTCCCCAAAACAAGGCCTGGCAGGACTTCCGGTCAGCGCTAAGCGCTGGCCGACGTGGCCCGTATGCGGCCCGACCGGGCCGATTTGGCAAAGGCTTCGTGGTCCTGTTCGGTCTGCTTCGCGTAGCTCAGGGCAAACTTGGCTATTGCCTCATCGAGCGCTTCGCTCCGGCCGCAATACCCCGCAATCGTGGCGGCATCGCCCGATTTGGCATGCGCAAGCGCCAAGGCCCAACCACACATCCCGCAGTAGTCGGGCAGAGCTTCCAGATCCTCCAGAGCGGCTGAGCCCTTCAATTCCGAAAGCTGGCGAACGTAGAAATCCCGTCCGTCGGACTGCCCCCAGCCGAGGAAGATATCCGGTGAGCCCTGTGTGAGGCGCTGTCCCACCACGACCCTGCGCCCCTGATGGTCAAATGGAAGCTTGATGCCGATATGAGATGCGAGCACCGACGGCTGTGCTTCCTTGATCTGCAGGAAGAGCGGATCGTCGTCATCGACGCCCTGCAACAGCAGCACCCAGCATCTGGTGCCGACGCTTCCGATGCCGACGACCTTGCGCGCGTAATCGACCAGCCGGTATCGGGACAGCAGCAGCCTTCGCTCGTAGGTCATCGAGTCGATATAGGTCTGCAGCAGACGATCAAGGAACACTTTTGCCGACGTGCCCGATCCGCTGCGCGTCACACGTTCTATCAGAGGGATATGCTCGATGAAGCGGTGGGTCCCGTTCGACTCTTCAGTCAGCTTTTCGAGCGGCCGGATGTGCCGGACGTTGTCAATGATATCCAGGGCAATACGGCGCAGCTTCGGCGTCAGGCTGTCGAGCACGGCGCGTTCGTCGATCCGGTCATACCAGACTTCCAGAAAGCTCATTTGAGCGTATTGAAAGATGCGTTCGCGATAGACCTGGACACATTCGCGGACGGCTTGCTCGCATCCTGGCCTGTCGCCGCCAAGGCACCGCGTCGCGACGACGGCGCTGGCGGCCAGCCGCTTGAGGTCCCATTCCCAAGGGCCGACGAACGTCTCGTCATAGTCGTTGATCGCAAAGATCAAACTGCGTTCGGCCGAGGCATACACGCCGAAGTTCTTCACATGGGCGTCGCCGCACGCCATGACGGACGTACCGGATATCGGGATCGGCGCAAGGTCGCTCGCCATGATGGCCGCCCCTCCGCGGAAGAACGCGAACGGATCCTCGAGCATACGACCGTATCGGATGGGCAGGAGGTCCTTGACGCGGCTGGCATCCTGCCGCCTCAGAATATCGATTGGGTCGGGGCGGCTCGCCCGTGTTTCGTAGACCGCTTGCGTTGAGCGCGGGACCTGCTTTCGAAGCGCTTTTCCTGCCGACATGCGTTCGCTGACCGATGGCTGCTTGAGCAGAAAGCTGTCGATCAGCGCCTGTTCGCCATGTGCCTCGGTCATTCGGTAAAACGTCGAAGGTGGCTGCAGATCACCGGCCTTCATTCGCGCCTCCAGTCTTGTGGTCGGATGCGCCGGCGAAATGACCGGCTTGCCGCTGCCAGGCGCGTACGCCGTCGGTCGTCCGTTCGTAGAAGTTGATGGGGCCAACGGCGGCCTCTATCCCGGCTCGTCGCATTTCCTCTCGAATGGGGTCGCGAACACGCGCGAAGCCAACACCAATGTCCTTGGCGTGGAGTTCGCGGACGAGCCGCAGCAACTCATCTCCTCCGGTGATGTCGAGAAAGTCCACCGAGCCGAAATCGAGGAGGACCTGCTTGACGCCCGACGGTCCGGCGACCGCCGCCCTCAATCCCGCACCGATGTGGCCAATGCTGGCGAAGAACAGATCGCCGCCAATTCGCCAGATCAGCAACCCCGGAAATGTCATTGCTTCGGGATGGATCTGGACATCGCGATAGGCCTCCGTCCCCGGGAGTTGCCCGAGCACAGCCCCCTTGGGGCGGCTCGCGAGATAGACCAGCCTTGCAAGAGACAGCACGACACCAAGGCCGATTCCCTGCAGAACGCCCAATGTGAGCTCACCCAGGATGACAATCAGCATCACCGTGAACGACCAGCGGCTGCGCGCGAGCACACTGCGCAAATAGCTCGGCTTCGTCAGGTGCAGCATGGCTGCAATCACGATCGCCGCGAGTGCCGGCTCGGGCATGTTTCGGAACAGGGGCGTCAGCAGAAGCAGGGTGAGGAAGCACAATATTGCGGCGACGAGGTTGGCGATCTGGCTGCGCGCGCCGGCCGCCATTGCAACCGACGTTTTCGACAGGCTGCCCACGACGAGGAAGCCGCCAAAGAGACCGGTCAGGATGTTCGCGGGGCCGTGCGCAATCAGTTCCTGGTTCGGATCAATGTCGGATCCGTCCTGCAGGGCGGCTGCCTTGGCGGCGCCGAGGGCCTCGGCATAGCCGACCAACACGATCGCGAGCGCACCCGGCAGGAGTTCGCGCAGGATTGCCGGATCCAGGTTTGGCGCGATCAAGCTGGGTAGCCCGGACGGAATGTGGCCGGCCACCCGCACGCCGCTTGCCTCTCCGCCCAGGGACCCGATCACGACGATGGCCGCGCACATGACGACCAGCGCGGCCGGTACGCTAGGCACGAAATGACGTAGCCCCAGCATCGCCGCGAGACACAGGGCCCCGGTGAGGGTCGCCGCGGCCGAGATATCCGGCAGATGTTGCAGGACATGTTCAAGCTTGGCGAAGAAGTTGCCGGGAACGCCGCCGATGCCGATCAGATGAGGAATCTGACCGATGATCGTGACGTAGACCAGGCCTTCGATGAAGCCACGCATGACCGGCGTGGGAATGAAGCGGGCCACCCATCCCATGCGGGCGATGCCGAAGAGCAGGAACAGAATGCCAATCATGACGGCAAGGGTTGACGTCAACGAATTGAATTCGACCGTCCCGTGTGCTGCCACGGCGCCGATGGTCAGCGCGGAGATCAGGCCGGTCGCCGTGTCGGGCCCGACCACAAGCTGGCGCGACGTGCCGAAGAAGGCGTAGGCGAGCAGCGCTGGCACGATTGTGTAGAGACCCATGATTGGCGGCACGCCGACGATCCCAGCGTAAGCCATCCCTTCGGGTACCATCACCGCCCAGAGCGCGATGCCCGCAAGGGCGTCGGGCATCAGCCATTCGCGCCGATAGCCTGGAATCCATTCCAGCATCGGCAGGAGTCTCTGGGGCACCGAAGCATGGATGGAGTTTGCCATGTCCAAAATCCGCGACTGAGCGGCTTATTGAATTTTGGCCTTGGAACCGAACATTGATCGAGATCAACGGCTGCGATCGGTTCAAGACAAATCGCGCGCTCCATCGGTCGTGAAGTTCGCCCTGTGCGGACCTTCGCTCGGCGTCAGCCGTGTTCGATCTCATCGACGTGGGTGGTTAGCGCTGCTGCGAGTTGAGTCGCGTCACATGACTCTGTTGCGCGACGGGCAAAACACCCTGCATGCCGGTCAACCCGTGCGATCAAAAATATTCCGCTTTACCGAAATTCGGAAACAGCGTATGTGTCGCGGCAACCCGGCCCAAGGAAGAGGGGCGTATCGCGATCGTCACGACGCGGGCCGGGACTGCGGTGGGCGCGGGTTACATCGGCGCGAAGGGTTTTTGCAGGGCGGGCAACCGTGAGTGAAGACATCGCGCGCACGACCGGTGTGATCGGCGTACGGCAAAATCGTGTGGTCCTGGCGCCCGGAGCCTGTGCGCCAAGTCTTGTGGTGGTGCGTGCGGTCCAACCGGACCCTCGCATCAGTCATCTGCCGGGCGACGGGGGCAATAGTGCATCGCTCCCCGGGGAGATCACGACATAAGCCGTCAAACCACTGCGCAGGGAAGGCCGGATGTTTTGGCTTCACCTGTATGCCGCTGTGCAGATCTTCTGACTGTTACCTCGCACAGTGGACCGCGGGTGCCCAGCCGGCACCCGGTCTTCCCTGCGCCCTCTTTCAAATGGAGGGTGAGGCGGCAGAGCAAAGCTCGGGCGAGACAAGCCGCGAGAGCGCGAAGGTGTGTTTGTGAAGGGAGTAGGATGGGTAGAGCGTAGCGAAACCCATCACGCGTCAACGCGGAGGGGGCCTCGATGGGTTTCGCTGCGCTCTACCCATCCTACCAATCTACCGATCCGTCATTGCGCTACCCCAGACATGAGAAAGCGCCCGTGGGGGGCGGGCGCTTTCTGTAGTCGACTTGGGGTTGGGGTCGTCTACATATCCACGTGGCGACTTTGGGGGGCTGGTAAAGAGCCGCGTGAATTCCTGAAACTCGTGTCTCCTTAGCGAACGAGCGATGCGTTCGAGCTGGTGATCACGACCGGTTTGCCGGCCTTGATGACGCGGGCGGTTTGCGTCAGGCCGTCGTCGGAACCGGTACGTGCCGTAATGCCGAAACCTGCCACCGCGATCCCTGCAACGAGGGCCACGACCACAATCTTCAGGTGGGTCGAGCGATCTGCGCTGTAAATCGAGTGGTTCATGGAAGGCTCCTGCCGCCATCTACCCGAAGTAGTCGCCACCTTTGTTAGGCAGGTTCATGCTTCCGGTGCCCAACAACCTAGTATTGGGGGGATTCGTTCCCAAGGGGCGATCACAAGAGCGTGACACGACGTGAACGATCGCGATCAAAAACGAGGCTTGATCGTTCGATTTCGCAATTATTTCAAAGCTGTAATTTGCCTGGAGGGCGCCTTGTCGGCCTTTGGTCGACAAGGCGCCAGGAACTCAAAAACCATTTGCCTGTGGCTGAAAAACACACGGCTTCTTAAGGCAAATCAGATGCTTCCGACCGTTTTCAACCTCGCGCGGGGGTGGATCTCGGCCTGCGACAGCACGGTCGTCTGGGCCCGGAACCGTTCGACCAGGGAGCGGACGAAGGGACGAATTGCCGCAGATGTCACCAGCACCGGCGCCTCGCCTTCGCGGGCGGCGCGCTCGAAGGCCTCGCGCACACCGGTCATGAACTCTGACAATTTCGAGGGTTGCATCGCGAGGCTGCGCTCTTCGCCCTGGCCCACGATGGACTCGGCAAAGGCCTGCTCCCACCGCGCCGACAGCGCGATCAACGGCAGATAGCCGTTGTAGGACGTATTCTGTGCGCAGATCTGACGCGCCAGGCGAGCGCGGACATGCTCGACCATGGTCGCGGGATTGCGTGAGAAGGCGAGCGAGTCGGCGATGCCTTCGAGGATGGTCGAGAGGTCGCGGATCGAGATGCGCTCGGCGAGCAGCAGCTGCAGCACGCGCTGGATGCCGGAGACGGTAACCTGTGCCGGCACGATGTCCTTGACCAGTTCGCTCTGCTCCTTCGGCAGCTCCTTGAGCAGCTTCTGCACCTCGCCATAGGAGAGCAGGTCCGACATGTTGGCCTTGAGCAGCTCGGTGAGATGGGTCGAGAGCACGGTCGCGGCGTCGACGACGGTGTAGCCCTTGAGCGAAGCCTCCTCCTTGAGGCTGGCGTCGACCCAGGTCGCGGGCAGGCCGAAGGTCGGCTCGGTGGTGTGGATGCCAGGCACCTGCACCTGGCTGCCGCCGGGGTCCATGACCATGAACTGGTTCGGCCAGATCTTGCCGGTGCCGGCGTCGACCTCCTTGATCTTGATGATGTAGGTGTTCGCCTCGAGCTGCACGTTGTCGAGAATGCGCACCGCCGGCATGACAAAGCCCATCTCGATCGCGAGCGAGCGGCGCAGCGCCTTGATCTGCTCGGTGAGGCGGTCGGTGCCGTCGGGGCCATTGACGAGCGGCAGCAGCGCATAGCCGAGCTCGATCTTGAGGTCGTCGATCTTCAGCGCGGCGGAGATCGGCTCCTCGGCCGCGGCGGCGCCCGGGGCTCCGGGCTGACCGGCTGCGGGTGCGCTCTTGGCGGCTTCCTCGGCCTTGATGCTTGTGCGCTTGTGGTTGCGGGCGTTCCAGGCGAGCGCGCCGGCACCGGCGCCGAGCGCGAGGAACGGAATGGTCGGAATGCCCGGCAGGGCAGCCAGGACCAGCATGACCGCCGAGGACATCGCGAGCGCCTGCGGATAGCCGGAGAATTGCTTCATCAGCGCCTTGTCGGCGGCGCCGGAGACGCCGGCCTTGGAGACGAGCAGGCCCGCCGCGGTCGAGACGATCAGCGCCGGCACCTGGGTGACGAGGCCGTCACCCACGGTCAGCAGCGTGTAGCTGCGGCCGGCGTCGGCGAAGGACAGGCCCTGCTGCGCAACGCCGATGATCATGCCGCCGACCACGTTGATGAAGACGATCAGGAGGCCGGCGATGGCGTCGCCGCGGACGAATTTCGAGGCGCCGTCCATGGCGCCGAAGAAGCCGCTCTCGTCCTCCAGCTCCTTGCGCCGCTGCTTGGCGACCTTCTCGTCGATCAGGCCGGCGGAGAGATCGGCGTCGATCGCCATCTGCTTGCCGGGCATGGCGTCGAGGTGGAAGCGGGCGGCGACTTCGGCGATGCGGCCCGAACCCTTGGTGATGACGACGAAATTGACGATGATCAGGATGGCGAAGACGATGATGCCGATGACGAAATTGCCGCCCATCACGAAGCTGCCGAAGGCTTCAATGACGTGACCGGCGGCATCCGTGCCCTCGTGCCCGTGCGACAGGATCAGGCGGGTCGAGGCCATGTTGAGCGACAGCCGCAGCATGGTCGAGATCAGCAGGACGGTCGGAAATGCCGAGAATTCCAGCGGCGTCTGAATGAACAGCGACGTCATCAGGATCAGGATCGAGAGCGTGATCGAGATCGCCAGGAACAGGTCCAGCACGATCGAGGGCAGCGGCAGGATCAGCACCACCAGGATGGTTAGGATGCCGAGCGCCAGCGCGATGTCGCCGCGCTTGAGGATAGTGACGATTTCGTTGAGGGAGGGGAAGCCCGGCTTGGCGCTGCCTACGCCCTGTCCCGCGGTGACGTCGACCATGGTAGCTGCCTCCCCGCGCGACTGCCGTCCGCGCGCCCCAAACGTCTGCGCGGCGGCCGATGGGCCGCCGTTCCGAAAGTGAGGCACCGCACTGGCGTCCACGGGGGACCTCCCGTTTTACGCGGCTGACGACACTCGACTTCACCCGGCAATTCTTGCCGGGTGTATGGTTAGCAAAGGGTTAACGGAGGGGTGCGGCAGGAGGTCGGGCGGGGGTATTTCGGGGGCCTGGGCCGTCATTCCGGGGCGCCCGAAGGGCAGAGCCCGCAATCCATCGGGCTGCAAGTATCGAGGAGGAATGGATTCCGGGCCCGCGCCAAGTGGCGCGCCCCGGAATGACCGTCGAGGGGGCGCCCTATTTGGCTCTCTCCAGCTTCGTCACCGTATATCCCGACGCGGCTTCCTCGGCCTCAAACGACACCTTGTCGCCGACCTTCACCTGCTTGAGCATGGCGGGATCCCTGACGCGGTAGACCATGGTCATGGGCTCGTCCATGCCGAGGCTTTTGGCGGGGCCGTGCTTGAGCGTGATCTTGCCGGCGCTTTCGTCGATTTTCTTGACCTCGCCGCTGATGGAGGCGGCTTGCGCCAGCGAGCTCACGGTCAGGCCCAGCGTCAGCGCGAGTGCCGCGGTCATGCGCATGATCGGCTTCATCATTGTCTCCATTGTCCTCATTTCACGGTGACGTGGCCGACCATGCCGTAGTCGCGATGGTCGGGGATCAGGCAGGAAAATTCGAAGGTGCCGGCTTTGGTGAACTTCCAGACGATCTCGGCGGACTTGTTCGGTGCAAGCCGCACGCCGTTCGGGTCGTCGTGCTCCATGTGCGGATGCTTCTTCATCACCTCGGCATGCGCGAGATTTTCCTTCGTGGTGGCGAGCAGGAATTCGTGATCCTCCTTGCCGACATTGCGCAGCACGAAGCGGATCTGCTCGCCGCGTTTCACATTGATGTTCGACGGCTCGTAGGACATCTCGCTCAACGCGATCTCGATGGTGCGCGCCGGCTTTTTGGGGTCGCCGGGCTCGCCGGCCGAGAAGCCGTGATGGTCGTGCCCCTCATGCGCGAACGCGGGTGCGGCCGACAGCGCGGCCAGCGTCAGGGCGAGTTTGATCGTCTTCGTCATTGTGGTCTCCAGTTGGTGGTTCATCAAAGCGCTCACATCTTCATCTTGTGCGCGGGCGAGGCCGGCGGCCGCGCCGGCTCCGCCGCGGGGGAAGCGACCTCGTAGGCGACGGTGCCTTGCGGGAATTGATAGGGGCCGGGATCGCGATAATCGTCGCGGGCGAGGTCCTCGCGGATCTTCATCACCGTGAACATGCCGCCCATCTCGATCGGCCCGAACTGGCCGGCGCCGCTCATCATTGGCAGCGTGTTGTCGGGCGCCGGCATCTCCATGTTGCCCATCGCCATGCCGGTCGAGCCCATCACCATGGCGTCGGGCGCAAGCTTGCCGACCGCCCTGGCGAGATCCTTGCGCGAGACGCCGATCATGTTGCGCATGTCGTGTCCCATCGCATTCATGGTGTGGTGCGATTTGTGGCAGTGAAACGCCCAGTCACCGGGGTTGTCGGCGAGGACGTCGAACACGCGCACGGCGCCCACCGGCACGTCGGTCGTCGTCTCCGGATATTGCGCGCTCTCGGGAATCCAGCCGCCGTCGGTGCAGGTCACGGCAAAGCTGTGGCCATGCAGATGGATCGGGTGGTTGGTCATGCTGAGATTGCCGATGCGCACGCGCACCTTGTCGCCGAGCCGGACCGGCAGCGGATCGATGCCCGGAAACACCCGCGAGTTCCAGGTCCACATGTTGAAGTCGGTCATCTCGTTGACCCGCGGCAGATAGGTGCCGGGATCGACGCGATAGGTGCTCATCACGAAGACGAAGTCGCGGTCGACGGGGCGGAAGTTCGGATCGCGCGGGTGCACGACGACCATGCCCATCATGCCCATCGCCATCTGCACCATCTCGTCGGAATGCGGGTGGTACATGAAGGTCCCGCTTTTCTTCATCTCGAACTCGTAGACGAAGGTCTTTCCCGGCTCGATATGCGGCTGGGTCAGTCCGCCGACGCCGTCCATGCCGCTCGGCACGATCATGCCGTGCCAGTGCACGGTGGTGTATTCGGGCAGGCGGTTGGTGACGAAGATGCGAACCTTGTCGCCTTCGACCGCCTCGATCGTCGGCCCCGGCGACTGGCCGTTGTAGCCCCAGAGATTGACTTTCATGCCCTCGGCGAATTCGCGCACGACGGGCTCGGCGACGAGATGGAATTCCTTCCAGTCGCCGTTCATGCGGAACGGCAGCGTCCAGCCGTTGAGAGTGACGACGGGACGGTAGTCGGGGCCGCCGATGGGATGCAGAGGCGGCTGCATCACCGCCTTGTCCATGTGTGTCGCTTCCGGAATCGATGCGGCTTGCACGCGGCCGCTGACGGCGGACGCGCTCACCAGCGCGGCGGTACCCAAAAATCCTCGGCGGGAAAACATGCTGGCCTCCATGTCAGTGGCCGCCATCGGCAGGTGCCGCCGCGGCGATATTGGTTGGGTTGTCGCCGCCGGCAGCAGGCGCGCCGCCACCATTGACGGCGGTTTGCAACTCGGACTGGGCGAGGAAGAAGTTTTGCCTGGCGTCGATCGCGCCGCGCAGGGACGCCAAACGTTGTCGTGCCTCGGTCAGGAGCGCGAAAATGTCGACCTGCATGCTGGAGAAGCGCAACTGCATCTCCTCGGTGATGATTTTTCGCAAGGGCAAGATCTCGCGCTGGTAGTGGCTCGCGATATCATAGGTGGAGCGATATACCCGGTAGGCATCGCGCGCCTCCGAGCGGACGTTCACGGCACGCTCGGTCAGGCGGTTGAAGGCGAGGTTGTAGGTCTCCGCCGCCTGCCGCACGCGCACCTCGCCGCCGTCGAAGATCGGGATCTGGAACTGCACGTCAAAACCGCGCTCGCGGAACGGGGCGCCTTCCGGATCCTGAGTGCGGCGTGAGATGCCGGCGAGATCGAGCAGCGTGACGAAGCGAGTCGCCTCGGTGAGGTTCAACGACTTCGCCAGTGCCGTCAGCTCGAGCCGTGCGATCTGCAGGTCGATGCGATGGGCCACCGCATCGGCTTCGAGCGAGAGCAAGGCCTGCGGGCGGCGTGGCAGCGGCGGCAATGCGTTGGGCAGACGGAAGTCGAGACCATCGTCCCACAGCCCCATCAGTCGTGCCAGCCTTTCGCGGGCGCTGGTCGCAGATTGTCGCGCAGTGGCGAGATCGGCGGTGGTCTCGGCGTAAAACACCTGCTCGCGGGCCTGATCGAGCTTGTTGACCGAGCCGGTCTCACCGAGCTTGACCGCAAGCTGCGCAGTCGATTCCGCCGTCGCTTTCGCGTCGGTCAGCAGCGCCGCCATCTCGTTGCCGGCCACCGCGCGGACGTAAGCGCGCCGCACGTCTGCAGCGAGCCGCAATGTCGCCAGCGCCGCGCGCAATTGCGCCTGACGAAAACGCTCGCGCGCGATGTCGGAGCGGAACGGCAGCGTGGCCAGCGCCAGGATGTCGCCGACGACCTGGCGCTCGATCTCGCTGGCGCCATTCCCCGAGATTCGCGAGACCAAGAACACGGGATTGGGCGGCAGGCTCTGCTCGATCAGGTCGGTCTCGGCCAGCGCCAGCTCGTTGTAGGCGGCCTGTAGTCCCTTGTTGTTGAGCAGCGCGACCTGCACGGCAGTCTCTGCGGTTAGCGTCCGCGACAGCAACTGGCGAACGCGGGCGTCGACCGCTCCGGCCCCCTCCGCCGTTCGCACGAAGGCGACGTCTTTCTTGATGGTCTGGCTCGTCAGCTCGGAGACGGCCGTCATGCCGCTGTCGGGCGAGAACGCGGCGCAGCCGGAGAGGCTGAGCGCGCCGAGAACGAGCAGGCCTCGCGCCAAATGATGTGCCATGGCGCGCGCCTACTGGTCTTGCTTCGGCTGCGGTGTGACCGTGTCGTTGCGGTCTTGCCACGGCGCGGGCGTTGCGGGCCGCAGGCTCGTATAGGGCGCGACCGTCGAGCGGTAGCCGACGTGCGATGCCTTTGCCGCGGGATCGGCAGGATCCGCGGTGGCGACAGACGTCGTTGCCGGCATGCAGCCCGATAGCGCGAACGCGATCGCGGCTAGCAGCGGCCAATGGAATAGAAAGTATCCTCCACGCGCCGCAGATGCGGCGGCGGACTTCGCCCCGAGAAGCGTAAGCATGAATCATCCTGATCTGTCTGGAGACCACAGGTTCGCGCGCGCGGATTGCGCGCTCGGCCTGACCTCGTGGAATCAGATCAGATGATGGGAGGGCGGTAGAGCAGGGGCGGCGCCGCGCTGTGCAGGCTGGCCACGATCTCGGGCGCACAGCTGGACACCGGCTGAAGCGGCTTTGCGAAGCTCGGCAGATCGGCCGGCAGCGCGCTGACGCACATCATCGCGCAGCACGGGCCAACCTTGCCCTTGCCGTCATGATGATGCGGGGCAGGCGTGTCCTGCGCGGAACGCTGGTGATGCGCATGCATCCCCGCGTGGTCATGCGTCACGTCGCCATGCATGTGGCTGGCCGACATCTGATGATGCACAGGCACGAGGTCGGCGAGCAGGGCGTCGTCGTCGAGGCACGGCGCCGGACCGCTGCCCCAGGCGAGGCTTGCCGCGGGCGCGAGCACGCAGAACAGATAGGCCAACGCGATGAAGCGCCCCACCCTGATCCGCATCGGTCGCGTCAATTGCAACAACATTCCGACAGCATGCTCCGCGCGGCAATGTTGCACACGCAGATTGCAAACTAATGGCAAAGCGCGAATTCGCCAAGCGCCTTCTTACCGCAGTGCACCGCGCATGCCCATTATCGCGGCACGATGCTTGACCGCGAGGCGATCCGCGAACATGGTCCGCGCCGTGCACGCACCAAATCATCCCGGACAGAAATCGGCCTCATTCACCCCTGACTCGCGCCAGGCCTGGGTGCGGCTGTTGCTCGCACTGGTGATGGGCTCGATCGGCGGCGTCGGCATGTGGGCGGTCGTCGTGGTGATTCCGGTGGTGCAGGCCGAGTTCGCCGCCACGCGCGGCGCGGTGTCGCTGGCCTTCACGCTGATGATGTTCGGCTTCGGGCTCGGCGGCGTGATCGCGGGCAAGATCACCGACAAGTTCGGCATCGTGCCGGCCATGGCGATCAGCATCGCCTTTCTCGGCGTGGCTAATACGCTCGCAGGACTGTCGACCCAGCTCTGGCAATTCGTCGCCGCCTATTTCCTGATCGGGCTCGGAACGTCCGCGACCTTTGCGCCGCTGATGGCGGAGGCCTCGCACTGGTTCGAGCGCTATCGCGGCCTCGCCGTGACCATTGTCGCGAGTGGCAATTACGTTGCCGGCACGATCTGGCCGCCGCTCGTCAACACGGGCATTGAGAGGATCGGCTGGCGCTACACCCATATCGGTATCGGTCTCGTCTGCGTGGTGTTGATGTCGATCCTGGTTCTGGTCCTGCGCGCGCAGATGGGCGATGACAAGGTCCGCAATCACGCCAATGCGGCGCCGCCCCGTGTCGATCTCAGGCTCTCGACCAACACGCTGACGGTGCTGCTCTCGATCGCCAGCATTTCCTGCTGCGTCGCCATGGCGATGCCGCAGGTGCATATCGTCGCCTATTGCGGCGATCTCGGTTATGGCGTGGCGCGCGGCGCGGAAATGCTGTCGCTGATGATGGCCTGCGGCATCGTCAGCCGGATCGGCTCGGGCTATCTCGCGGACAGGATCGGCGGCATCCCGACGCTGCTGATCGGGGCATTGGCGCAGGGCTTTGCGCTGGTGTTCTACCTGTTCTTCGACAGCCTCGCCTCGCTCTATCTGATCTCCGCGATGTTCGGCCTGTTCCAGGGTGGCATCGTGCCGAGCTACGCCATCATCGTGCGTGAGGCGATGCCGGCCAGCGAAGCCGCAACCCGCGTCGGCATCGTGATCTTCGCCTCGGTGTTCGGCATGTCCTTCGGGGGTTGGGTGTCCGGCATCATCTTCGACGCCACAGGCTCCTACGCGGCCGCGTTCGCCAACGGCGTGGCGTGGAATGCCCTCAATGTCGGCATCGTGCTGATGCTGTTGATCCGGGCGCGGATGAATTTGGTCAAGACGGGTCCGGGTTTTGCGACTTAGGACGACGCCACATGTCGGCGTCCGCTGGATCTGGCTGGTCCTTGTTGTCGTGCTGCTGGATCAGGGTACGAAGCAGCTTGCCGTCGGCTTGCTGGAGCCCGATCGTCCGATGATCATCTTCTCGTCCACGGCATTGCCATCCGTCGACCTTGTGCTGTCCTACAACAAAGGCATCTCGTTCAGCTTCCTGCGGTTTGCCGACGATGTGCAGCGCTGGCCGCTGGTTGGCCTCTCGCTTCTGGCCTGCGGACTATTGGCCTGGTGGCTCCGCCGCGTGGCATCTGGCCAGCCGATCCTGGCAACCGGACTTGCCCTGGTCATCGGCGGCGCGCTCGGCAACATGCTGGACCGCGCGCGGATCGGTTCGGTGATCGACTTCGTTCACCTCTCCTACCACGCCTCGTCGTTCGCTATTTTCAACGCCGCCGACACCGCGATCACCCTGGGCGCCGTCGCGACCGTGGTGTCCTTATGGCTGGAGGCGGCTTAGACCGCCTGTCCTGCCTTCAGCAGCGAGCAGCCGGTGATCTTGTAGCTTCCGTCCGGCTGCTGCTCGAGCGTGTAGAGCGCTTCCCAGGCTTCACCATTGGCATCGATGATGTGAACGCGCTGGGCAATTGAGCTGCCCTCGATCCTGCTCTCGCCGAACTCGAAGCTCTTGTGGCGGTAGACCGGCGCGTAGCCCTTCTGCACCATGGACATGAAGATGTCGGGCGCGGGGAAGATTTCCCTGATCGCCGGCGCGGCCTGGGAATAGGCCGCAGCCGCATCGTCTCGCGCAAAAGCTTGTTCCTGAGCCCGGATTACGCCTTGCGCCGTCGCGACATCGTCGGCGCGCGCAGAGAAGGAGCTGCAAGCAAGACTGAGAACGACCAGCAAGGCGGCAATGCGCATGGCAGGCTCCGCGTTGACATCTCGGCGATGCTGATCCTAGCACGGCCTTGGCAAATACGGACGCGCTATCGCTTCGGTTTCAACGCCGTCTTCGCGCGCTTGGTGGCGCGCGCCTTGGCTTTTGCGACGGGCTGCACGCGAAGACCGTCGACGAACACGTCGAGCATCCGCAGCACCGAGGATTGCCAGCCGGGCTGGTCGTGCATGTAGCACATGCCGATCAGGGCCCTGAACAGGTCTTCCGGACTGATATCGGCGCGCATCTGGCCAGCCGCGACGGCGCGATCGAGCAGCGAGCCGACCGCCCTGGTCAGACGGTCCATCGAGAAGGCCGCGAGTTCAGACGAGCTCTGGAACGTCAGCGCCAGCGCGGCCGACATTCCCTTTTTCGTGGCGACGAATTCGACGGTAGAGCCGAGCCAGCGCCTGAGCGCATCGACCGGGTCCTTGGCGTTCTTCAACTGCTCGGCAAGCTCGCTGAGCTGTTCGACCTCGCGCCGGTACACCGCTTCGAACAGATCCTCGCGCGTGGGGAAATGCCTATACAGCGTGCCGATGCCGACGCCCGCGCGTTTGGCCACGGCCTCCAGGCTTGCCTCGGGGCCGCCGGCGTTGAACACGAGCTTGGCCGCTTCGAGCACGCGCTCGCGATTGCGCACGGCGTCGGCGCGGGGCTTGCGGGTCTGGTCGGTGTGGTCGTCCATGCCGGCAATGTAGATCACGAATTGGTTAGATTGAACCCTTGCTGAACCATGCAGGGCTGCATCGCGTTGTCTGCCCACGGGCTTTTGACGAATTCCAAATATTTTCCGACGGCCCTTGTTAAGCGGAGGGTGCCTCCGTATCTTCGCTGGGTGCCGGTGCGGACTTCGGGTCCGGGCGGCGCGATATCGACGGCGGCCACGGCGGTGGCGCGCCGAGCGATGAGCCATGTCCATATCTGATCGGAGCCTTATATGAACCACTCCATCAGCCTCACCGTGAACGGCACGCGGCGCGATTTCGTCCTCGACGATCCGCGCGTTACGCTGCTCGATCTCCTGCGTGAGCGCCTCCATTTGACCGGAACCAAGAAGGGATGCGACCGCGGCCAGTGCGGTGCCTGCACCATTCTCGTCGACGGCAAACGCATCAATTCCTGCCTCGCACTCGCCATCAGCCATGACGGCGCCGACATCCTCACCATCGAGGGCGTCGCGCGCGGCGACCAGCTTCATCCGGTTCAGGCCGCCTTCATCGCCCATGACGGATTCCAGTGCGGCTTCTGCACGCCCGGCCAGATCATGAGCGCAATCGGCCTGATGCAGGAAGCCCAGGCCGGCAACGATCCCGAACGCATCCGCGAATGCATGAGCGGCAATCTCTGCCGCTGCGGTGCTTACGCCGGTATCGTTGATGCCGTGCTCGAGGCGCAGGCCGGTGCCGACGAATCCAGCCAGAGGCGCTCAGCATGAAACAGTTCGATTACATCAGGCCCGCCACGGTCGCAGAGGCCGTCGCCGCCGCCGCCCAGCCGGGCGCGACCTATCTCGCTGCTGGCACCAATCTGCTCGACCTGATGAAGGGCAACGTCAGCCGACCCGATCGTTTGGTCGACGTCACGCATCTCGACGGTCTCGATCAAATCGAGACTCTCGCCGACGGGTCGTTGCGGATCGGCGCGCTCGTCAGCAATGCCGATCTCGCGCATGATGCGGAGTTCGCAAAATCCTATCCGGCCGTCGCGGAAGCGCTTCTCTCTGGCGCCTCCGCGCAACTGCGCAACGCCGCGACCGTGGGCGGCAATCTGCTGCAGCGGACCCGTTGCGCCTATTTCTACGACACAGCGAGCCGCTGCAACAAGCGCGAGGCCGGCAGCGGCTGCGACGCCCGCGACGGCGAGAACCGGACGCACGCCGTGCTCGGCTGGAGTGAGAGCTGCATCGCCACGCATCCGTCCGACTTCTGCGTACCGCTTGTGGCGCTCGGAGCCATCGTCGAGATCGAAGGCAGAAACGGCCGTCGCGAGATCGCACTCGACGAATTGCATCGCCTGCCCGGCGATACGCCTGAGCGCGAGTCCGTGCTCGAGCCCGGCGATCTCATCGTTGCGGTGCGCCTGCCGCCCGCAGCGCGTGGTTTCGCCGCGCATGCGCGTTATCTCAAGGTGCGCGAGCGCACGTCCTACGCATTCGCCATCGTCTCGGCTGCGGCGGCGCTGCGGATCGAGAACGGCAAGATCGCGGAAGCCCGGCTTGCGCTTGGCGGCGTCGCCGCCAAACCCTGGCGTGCCCGCGCCGCGGAAGACGTCCTCAAGGGCGTCGCGCCAACGGCGGATGCCTTCCAGGAAGCCGCCTGGCGCGCGCTCGCCGACGCAAAGCCGTCCGGCGACAACGCCTACAAGATCGAGCTGGCGCGCCGCATCGTCGTGCGCGCGCTGACCCTCGCCGCTGCCGGTACGCCTGCGCGCATCCCCGCGCTGCCGGCATCCCCCTTTGCTTCGTCTGGAGCCATTCATGCCTGAGCTCAATCTCACCAGCGCTCCCGCCCATCTCCGTCACGGCTCGAGCATCGGCCAACCCCTGACCCGCCGCGACGGCGTGCTCAAGGTCAAGGGACAGGCGACTTACGCGGCCGACAATCATCCGCCCGGCATGCTGTTTGCGGTGATGGCCGTGTCCAGCATCGCGCATGGCCGCGTGACCTCGCTCGATGTCGCGGCCGCCAAGCGTCATCCCGGCGTCGTCGACGTCATGACGGCGGACCACAAGCCGCAGCTTGCGATCGATCCGGAGATCAAGACCAATCCGTTCGTGTTCCGGATGGAGGTGCTGCAGAGCAACGAGGTTCGCTACGCCAACCAGCCCATCGCCGTCGTGATCGCCGAGACGCTCGAGGCGGCGACCGAGGGCGCGGTGCTGCTGGCGCCGCGTTATGAAGCGCTGCCCGCGCTCGTCGGGCTTGATGCTGGTGAAAGCTACGTGCCGCCGGTCGTTGGTGTCGGCAACCCAACCGAAAATCACCATGGCGATGTCGCGGCAGGGCTTGCATCAGCGGATAAGCAGATCGACTCGATTTACGAGACGCCCGCGCAATATCACAACGCGATGGAGCCGCACGCGATCGTGGCTCACTGGAACGGCGACAGTGTTCAGATCGACATGCCGACCCAGGGATTGATGTTGTCCCTGGCGCGTGTTGCCGAGCTATTCGGCATTCCCCATGACAAGATCCACATCCGCAGCCCGTTCCTCGGCGGCGGCTTCGGCTCGAAGGGGCTGATGGCGGGGCCTCCGGTCCTCGGCATCATGGCGGCAAAGCTGGTCGGCAAGCCGGTCAAGCTCGTGCTGCGCCGCGAGCAGATGTATGGCCCGGTCGGCCATCGCGCGCCGACGCGTCAGCGCCTGCGCATCGGTGCCGACGCCGAGGGACGGCTCACCGCGCTCGATCACCACGCCCGCACCGTGTCGAGCACGTTCGACGATTTCTACGAACCGGCGGCTGACGCCTCGCATACGCTCTATGCGGCGCCTGCGATCCGCACCTCGCATGACGCCGTGCGCGTCAACACCGGCACGCCATTGTTCATGCGTGCGCCGGGCGAGGCCACGGGATCGATTGCACTGGAAAGCGCGATCGACGAGATGGCCTGGGCCTGCGATATGGATCCGCTCGCCTTCCGCCTGAAGAACTATGCCGAGGTCGAGCCGATCACCGGCAAACCGTTTTCCTCGAAAGCGCTGCGTGCCTGTTACGATCAGGGCGCGGCGCGTTTCGGCTGGGCGAAGCGCTCGCTCCAGCCGCGACAGATGCGCGATGATGCCGGACTGCTGGTCGGCTGGGGGATGGGCACCGCGACATTCCCCGCGCTGATGTTCCAGGCCGAAGCGCGCGCGGCGATCCGCCGTGACGGCACGGGCGCGATGGAGATCGGGGCGCACGATATGGGGCAGGGCGCCTGGACGGCACTTGCCCAGATCGCGGCCGACGCCGTCGGGCTCGATATCGATCGCGTCACGTTCAAGGCTGGCACGTCCGACCTGCCGGACGCCGGCATCGCCGGCGGCTCGGCGCACACGGCGACCGCGGGCGCGGCGATCCACAGCGCGGGCGCGGCCGTCATCGCCAAGCTCGCCGACCTCGCCACCAATGACGAGCGCTCGCCGCTGTTCGGCGCCGGCAATGCCGGGGTGATCGCGCGCGATGGCCGGTTGATCCGGCGCGACGACGAGAGCCGCGGCGAGGGCTACACCGAGATCCTCGCGCGGGCAGGCGTCGCCGAAATCGAGGCCCGCGGCACCGGTGCGCCGAATCCGGCAGCGATGGAAGAGTATGCGATGCATGCCCATGGTGCGGTGTTCGCCGAGGTGAAGGTCGATCCCGAACTCGGCCAGATCCGCGTCACCCGCATGGTCGGCGCCTTCGCCGCGGGACGCATCGTCAACCCGCATCTGGTGAAGAGCCAGCTGTTCGGCGGCATGATCTGGGGCATGTCCTTTGCGCTGCACGAAGAGGCCATCACCGACCGCCGCAGTGGCCGGATCATGAATGCCAATCTCGGCGAGTACCACATTCCGGTGAATGCCGACGTGCCGCCGCTCGACGTGATTACGGTCGAGGAGCACGATCCGCACGTCAATGCGCTCGGCATCAAGGGCGTCGGCGAGATCGGCATCACCGGCAGCGCCGGCGCGGTCGCCAATGCCGTCTGGCACGCGACCGGCGTGCGGGTGCGCCGCTTTCCGATCAGGATCGAGGAACTGCTGGTGCAGGGCTGAAGCAAGCAAAAGGCGGGACGAGATCATCTCGTTCCGCCGCGTATCGCTAATGCAGCTTCTTGCGGAGTGCCCTAAGCGCTTCGCGCTGCGTCTCGATGTAGTCGGCAATGGCCCTGCGCAGCTCCTCCGAGTGGAGCTTGTCGGCGTCGCGCTGCACTTCGTCGAGCGCGGCCTCTGCATTGGCGAGCGTGATCTTCATCTGCGAGCCTGGTTATGAAGCGGCGCCGGAATGTCTCTCGGCTACGGCTCGCAACGTATAGAGGACGGACGCGCGGAAATTGAGATGCATCAAGCTCCGTAAGACACCGGGGCACTCCGTAGGATCCCGGATAACGCTGGTGCGCTCTAAAACGTCGGCGGCGTGCAAGCCGAGATCACTTCGCAGGCCTTGCCGCCGACGCAGCGAAAGCGATGCGGACGGCGGCTCTCGAAATAATAGGCATCGCCCGGATTGAGAATGCGGCGCTCGTCCTCGACGGTGACTTCGAGCTTTCCCGAAATCACGATGCCGCCTTCCTCGCCGTCATGAACGAGATGCACGCGCCCGGTGTCGCTGCCGGGCTCGTAGCGCTCTTTCAGGATCTGCAGGCTGCGGCCGAACAGATTGTCGCCGATCTGGCGATAGGAGATCGGCTTCTTGCCGACCTCGGTCAGCTCCTCCGAGCGATAAAAGATCTTGCGCCGCGTCTCTGGCTCCAGGGCGAAGAACTCGGCAAGCCCCATCGGGATCCCGTCGAGGATGCGCTTGAGCGCGCCCACCGACGGGTTCATCTGGTTGGATTCGATCAGCGAAATCGTCGAATTGGTGACGCCGGCGCGCTTGGCGAGCTCGCGCTGCGACAGCTTCTGGCGCGCCCGGATGAATCGCAGCCGTCCACCGATGTCGACGCTCATGCCCAAATCCCTGTTGCAGGTGTTGCGGATCGCGCAAATATGGACCGGCAGGCCCAGTGAAATCAATGGCTTGCAGATCGTCAGAAAAGGACTTGTTGCGCTTTGGAAGCCGTGCCTCTGCTATCCCGTCAGCAAAGGAGCGTGGCCCGTGACCCTTCATCAGATTCCGAACACTATCAAGACCGACTCGTTCTGGATGCCGTTCACGGCCAACCGTCAGTTCAAGAAGGCGCCGCGGCTGTTCTCCTCGGCCGAGGGCATGCACTACACCACCGTCGACGGCCGCAAGGTGATCGATGGCTCCGCCGGCCTCTGGTGCGTCAATGCCGGCCACGGCCGCAAGCAGATCGCCGCCGCCGTCGAGCGGCAGCTGATGACGCTGGACTTCGCACCGACCTTCCAGATGGGCCATCCGCTGGCCTTCGATTTCGCCGAGCGCCTTGCCGAGATCGCGCCCAAGGGCCTCGATCGCATCTTCTTCACCAACTCCGGCTCTGAATCGGTCGACACCGCGCTGAAGATCGCGCTCGCCTATCATCGCGCCAACGGCCAGTCGAGCCGCACCCGCCTGATCGGCCGCGAGCGCGGCTATCACGGCGTCGGCTTCGGCGGCACCTCGGTCGGCGGCATGGTCGCCAACCGTCGCGCCTTCGCCACGCTGCTGCCGGGCGTCGATCACATCCGCCATACCCACGATCTCTCCCGCAACGCCTTCGCCAAGGACCAGCCCGAACACGGCGCCGAGCTCGCCGACGATCTCGAGCGTCTGGTGGCCTTGCATGGTGCCGAGACCATCGCCGCCGTCATCGTCGAGCCGGTGCCGGGCTCGACCGCGGTGCTGCCGCCGCCGAAGGGCTATCTGCAGCGCCTGCGCGCGATCTGCGACAAGCACGGCATCCTCCTGATCTTCGACGAGGTCATCACCGGTTTCGGCCGTCTCGGCACGCCGTTCGCCGCCAATTTCTTCGGCGTCACGCCGGACCTGATGACGACGGCCAAGGGCATCACCAACGGCACCATTCCCTGCGGCGCCGTGTTTGCGAGCCGCAAGGTTCATGATGGCATGATGGTCGGGCCGGAGAATGCGATGGAGCTGTTCCACGGCTACACTTATTCCGCGCATCCGACCGCCTGCGCCGCGGGTATCGCGACGCTCGACATCTACAAGGATGAGGGGCTGCTCACGCGAGGTGCGACGATGGCCGAATACTGGCGCGATGCGCTGCATTCGCTCAAGGGTCTGCCGAACGTCGTCGACATCCGCAATTGCGGCCTGATGGGCGCGGTCGAGCTCGCGCCGCGTGACGGCGTCGTCGGCGCGCGCGGCTACGACGTCATGGTCGACTGCTTCAACACCGGCCTCTATCTGCGCATGAGCGGCGACAGCTTTGCGATGTCGCCTCCGCTCATCGTCGAGAAGAGCCACATCGACCAGATGGTCTCGATCCTCGGTGACGCCATCAAGAAGGTGGCCTGATAATTGCTCTCGCCGTTGCAGGGTTCTATCTTGCAGCGGCGCGCGTAATGCCGCGGGAGTTTGACCAAGCGTGAAAGTTCTGATCCTCGGCAGCGGTGTCATCGGTGTCACCTCTGCCTACTACCTCGCCCGTGCCGGCCACGAAGTGACGGTCGTCGATCGTCAGCCCGAACCGGCGCTGGAGACATCTTTTGCCAATGCCGGCGAAGTGTCGCCCGGCTACTCCTCGCCATGGGCCGGCCCCGGCGTGCCGGTGAAGGCGGTCAAATGGCTGCTGATGAAACACGGCCCGCTGGTGATCCGGCCGAAGCTCGACCCCGTGATGTGGGTCTGGCTGCTCAAGATGCTGCGCAACTGCACCAGCGCGCGCTATGCGGTCAACAAGAGCCGGATGATCCCGATCGCGGAATACAGCCGCGACTCTCTGCGCGACCTGCGCCGTGACATCGGCATTCAGTATGACGAGCGCTCGCAGGGGACGCTCCAGCTGTTCCGCTATCAGGCGCAGCTCGACGGCACCGGCGAAGACGTCGCGGTGCTCAAGCAGTACGGCGTGCCTTATGAGACGCTGAGCCGCGAGGGCTGCATCGCGGTCGAGCCGGCGCTTGCGGGCGTGAAGGAAAAATTCGTCGGCGGGCTTCGGTTGCCGCAGGACGAGACCGGCGACTGCCACCTGTTCACGCAGGCGCTTGCCAAGCATGCCCAGGCGCTGGGCGTGCGCTTCATGTTCAATACCGGCATCGATCGCATCGTCACGGATGGCGGCCGCGTCAGCGGCGTCGCGACCAGCGCCGGGACGTTACAGGCGGACGCTTACGTCCTCGCGCTCGGAAGCTATTCGTCGCGGATGGCCGCGCCGCTCGGCATCTCGCTGCCGGTCTACCCGGTGAAGGGATATTCGATCACGGTGCCGATCAAGGACGCATCCGGCGCGCCGGAATCGACCGTGATGGACGAGAGCTACAAGGTCGCGATCACGCGCCTCGGTAATCGCATCCGTGTCGGCGGCACCGCCGAGATCTCGGGCTTCTCGACCAAGCTCTACGAAGCCCGCCGTGCCACGCTCGATCACTCGCTGACCGATCTGTTCCCGCGCGGCGGCGATCTCTCCAAGGCGACGTTCTGGAGCGGCCTGCGCCCGATGACACCGGACGGCCCGCCCGTGATCGGCCCGACGCAATATTCCAACCTCCACCTCAACACCGGCCACGGCACGCTCGGCTGGACCATGTCCTGCGGTTCGGGGCGCGTGCTCGCGGACATGCTGTCGGGCAAGAAGCCGGATGTGGATGTGAGTGCGCTGACGGTGGATCGGTACGCGCACAGGTTTGGCTAAGCGTCCTCCTGCGAATCTATCCATCACCGTCACCCTGAGGTGGCCGCTCCTTCAGCGGCCCTCGAAGGGCGACGGCCCAGCTCTATCGGGGCCGTGCATCCTTCGAGGCTCGCTTTGCTCGCACCTCAGGATGACGGGGTTTGGGGTTGCGCTCGCTGCGTGAAAAGAAGCTACCCCGCCCCCGTCACGCAATTCACCCAAAGCACCACGGCCTTCGCATCCTGCGCCGGATTGGAAAACCGGTGCGGCCTGCGGCTTGCAAACCGAAAGCTGTCGCCGGTCTTCAGCGACCAGGTCTCGCTGTCTACCGTCAACATCATCTCGCCTTCGAGCACGAGGCCGGCCTCTTCGCCGTCATGGGTGTACAGCTCGTCGCCGGTCGAGCCGCCAGGCTCCAGATGCACCAGGAACAGGTTCAGCTTGTTGTCGGCATTTGCAGGGCTCAGCAATTGTTTGGACACGCCGGTGCGCCACAGTTTCAGCTCGGGACGCTGCAATCCGCGCGTAACGACCTGATCGGACGCGCCGTCGGCGCTCGGGCTGGCGCCGAACAGTGCGGCGATGCCGACGCCGAGCACGTCGGCGAGCGTGGCCAGCACACGCAGGGAAGGCGACGAAAGGCCGCGCTCGATCTGGCTGAGGAAGCCGATCGACAGGTCCGTGCGCGCCGCGACCGTTTCGAGCGAGAATTGCCTGACGCGTCGGAGATCCCTGATGCGGCGGCCGACCGCGACGTCCATTGCCGGCTCCGCCGGCTTCGCGATAGCCTTCTTGACCTTCCTGGCCGGCTTTGCGGCGGCCGGTTTGCGCATTCTTTTGCCACCGCTCACGTCAAACCGCTTCCTTCATGTGCATGAAAACCGCTTGCGTCATCCGCGAAAGTGTGACCAAATTTTCATATTGGTGAAAATAGGCCGAAACGGCTCGGTCCGCAACGTCTGCGATCACGACATGCGAGCGCCGCCACCGGCCGGACCTAAAGGGGGATGCGATGAAGCGTTTTGGTCTGGCCGCGGTCGCGGCACTCGCGATTGCAGCGGTGACGCCGGCATCGGCGCAGCAGGTGCTGAAGGTCGGCTCGACGCCGACCGGCATCCCCTTCACCTTCCTCGACACCAAGACCAACAGCATTCAGGGCATCATGGTCGATCTCGTCACCGAAATCGGCAAGGATGCCGGCTTCAACGTGCAGATCGAGCCGATGCAGTTCTCGGCACTGATCCCGTCGCTGACCTCGAGCAAGATCGACATCATCGCTGCTGCGATGTTCATCACGGCGCCGCGCAAGGAGGTCGTCGATTTCTCCGACCCGATCTATACCTATGGCGAAGGCTTGGTGGTGCCGAAGACCGACACCAAGGCTTATGCCACGCAGGACGATCTGAAGGGCGAGACGGTCGGCGCGCAAGTAGGCACTGCCTTCGTCGATGCGCTGAAGAAGACCGGACTGTTCGCCGACGTCAAGGCCTACGACACCATCCCCGATATCCTGCGCGACGTGAACACCGGCCGCCTCAAGGCCGGCTACGCCGACTATCCGATCCTCGCCTACAACATCAAACAGGGCGGCTTCCCCGAGGTGCGGCTTGTCGACGGCTACAAGCCCGTCACTGTCGGCTCCGTCGGCATCGGCGTGCGCAAGGGCGAGGCCGCGCTGCTCGGCAAGATCAACGCCTCGCTGGCGAAGCTCAAGGCCAACGGCACCATCGACAAGATCCTCGACAAATGGGGCCTGAAGGCACAGGGCTGATAGAGGCTGATCGCAGGCTTCCCGATGAAAGGCTTCTGGCACGACGCCGTCGAGTTCTTCCCGATCCTGATGAGCGGCGTCGCACTGACGATCGTCGTCACGATCGGCTCGTTGCTGCTCTCGACGGTGCTCGGCCTGATCTGGGCGATGATGCGGGTCTCCGGCATCAAGGCACTGTCGATGCTCAGCGCCAGCCTGATCAACGTGATCCGCGGCATTCCGATCATCGTGCTGCTGTTCTACCTCTACTTCGTGATGCCCGATCTCGGCGTCACGTTGTCGGCGTTGCAGGCCGCGATCCTCGGGCTCGGCATCGCCTATTCAGCCTATCAGGCCGAAAACTTCCGCGCTGGCATCGAGGCCATCGACAAGGGCCAGATCGAGGCGGCGCAGTCGATCGGCATGGGCTGGTGGCTCACCATGCGCCGCGTGGTGCTGCCGCAAGCGGTGCGCATCGTGCTGCCGCCCTACGGCAACGTCATGATCATGATGCTGAAGGACTCCTCGCAGGCGTCCACCATCACGGTCGCCGAGCTTGCGCTTCAGGGCAAGCTGATTGCGTCCTCGACCTTCAAGAACACCAACGTGTTCACGCTTGTTGCGCTGATGTATCTCACCATGAGCATTCCGCTGATCCTGCTGGTCCGGCACTTCGAGAAGCGGGCGGGCAAGCGATGATCGAGCTGAACGACGTCCACAAGAGCTTTGGCAAGGTCGAAGTGCTCAAGGGCATCACGGCTTCGGTGCAGAAGGGCGAGGTGGTCTGCATCATTGGCCCGTCGGGCTCCGGCAAGTCGACCATCCTGCGCTGCATCAACGGGCTCGAAAGCTATGATCGCGGCGAGATCAGCATTGAAGGTCTGAAAGTCGACCGCGATGCGCCCTCGATCGTGAACATCCGCACGCAAGTTTCGATGGTGTTTCAGCGCTTCAATCTGTTCCCGCATCGCACGGCGCTCGAAAACGTCATCGAAGGGCCGTTGTTCGTGAAGAAGGAGCCGCGGGCCCAGTCGTTCGAGCGCGGCCGCGCGCTGCTCGCGCGCGTCGGACTTGCCGAGAAGGCCGACGTGCACCCACCGCAGCTCTCCGGCGGTCAGCAGCAGCGCGTCGCGATTGCCCGTGCGCTCGCCATGCAGCCCAAGGCGATCCTGTTCGACGAGCCGACCTCGGCACTCGATCCGGAACTCGTCGGCGACGTGCTCGGCGTGATGCGCAAGCTCGCCGATGAGGGCATGACCATGGTCGTCGTCACCCATGAGATGGGCTTTGCCCGCGACGTTGCCGACCGCGTGCTGTTCATCGATGGCGGCGTCATCGTCGAGCAGGGGCCTGCCAAGGCGTTGCTCAACCAACCCCAGCATCCGCGCACGCAGGATTTTTTGCGCCGCGTGCTGCATCCGCTCTGACCGGACTCTTGCAATGACGCGCCTGCCTCTGCCACCCTCGCTCTATGCCGACACCGCCGTTGCGCCGGTGGCCACGCCGCCGCTCGATGCGGACAAGACCGTCTCCGTCGCGATCGTCGGGGGCGGCTATACGGGGCTTTCCACGGCGCTGCATCTGGCGGAACAAGGCGTCGAGGCGCTGGTGCTGGAGGCGCAGGAGCCGGGCTGGGGCGCGTCGGGCAACAATGGCGGCCACACCAATCCCGGCCTGAAGCACGATCCCGATCAGATCGAGGCCGATTTCGGCGCTGAGCTCGGCCGCCGCATGATCGAGTTCTCCTACGGCACGACGAACTTCACGCATGATCTGATCCGCCGTTACCAGATCCCGTGCGAGGCGCGGCAGAACGGCACGCTGCGCGCGGCCTATAACGAGGCCAGCGCCGCCGCGATCGAAAAGACCGCGCAGCAATGCATCCGCCGCGGCATGCCGGTGTCGTATCTGAACCGCGAGCAGCTGCGCGAAATGACCGGAACGGATCGCTACATCGGCGCTATGCTGGATAGCCGCGGTGGCGACCTGCATCCGCTCAGCTATGCCCGCGGCCTCGCGCGGGCCGCGATCTCGGCGGGGGCCAAAGTCTACGGCGAGACGCCGGCGCTGTCGCTCCGGCGCGACGGCAGAAGCTGGCGCATCGAGACGCCGCGCGCGGTGGTCCATGCCGACAAGGTGTTGCTTGCAACCAACGGCTTTACGGACGATCTCTGGCCGGCGCTCCGTCGCACCATCGTGCCGGTGTTTTCATCGATCGCCGCCACCGCGCCGCTCTCGGACGACGTCGCGCGCGCTATCATGCCGACGCGGCCCGTCCTCTACGAGAGCGGCCACATCACGGTCTATTACCGCATCGATCAGAACAACCGTCTGCTGATGGGCGGCCGCGGGCCGATGCGCTGGATCAACTCGCCGAACGACGTCGCCTATCTCATCCGCTACGCCGAGCGGTTGTGGCCGCAGCTCAAGGGCGTGGCCTGGACCCATGGCTGGAACAGCCGGCTCGCGATCACCAAGGATCATTATCCGCATGTGCATGAGCCCGCGGAGGACATCCTGATCTCGCTCGGCTGCAACGGTCGCGGCGTGGCGCTCTCAACCGCGATGGGTGCGCAGCTCGCGCGCCGTCTGATCGGTGGTACCAAGGCCGAGATCGACATGCCCGTTACCGGCATCAAGCCGATCGCGATGCATGCGTTCTGGCCGGTCGGCGTGACGACCGCGGTGATCACCGGCCGCGTGCGCGACCGGCTCGGCATATGAAGAGGGCGCCGCTCGATGAGAGAGCGACGCCTTGCATGATCTACAGATTGAATGTCAGCAGCGACCCTGCTTCCACAGGCCGGGCGGGCACCCGTGACCGCGCCAGCCGACCTTGCGGCCATGCGACCATCCGGGCGGCGTGCCGTGATGATGATGGCCCATTCCGTGACCATGGCCACCGTGTCCGTGCCCATGTCCGCCCCGGGCCAGTGCGGGACTGGTAAGTGTGAGGCCGGCTGCGACGATCAGCGATGCCGCCAGCGCAAATTTCTTCATAAAGGTCCTCCATCGGGATGAGCGCACTTGCCCGTTCAACAAACTGACCGCGCGCGGCTAAGTTCCCGGAGAATGTGGAGTAGTCGTGACGCTCGCTGAGATGCACGGGCATACGTTAACTCAACGCATGCTAGCGCCGTCGCGCGTCTGTCGTTGCGTCGCCGTCGCCAACTCGCATCGTTGGCTGATGGCGGCTCAGTCCTCCGCCACCGCGTCGGCCCAGGGCTGGAAGATGTCGACCGCGCCGGAATTGACATCGTCGGCGCGCATCACCACGCTTGGGCAGGCGAATTTCTGCGGCAGAGTCTGCACCTGCGTTTCCTCGTAGTTGAAGCGCGCAGCCAGCGTCTTGCGTACGTCCGCCGGCAGCCGGGCGTCGCCGATCACGATCGCGCCTTCGCTGGCGTCGATGCGTGGCTGGTGAATGGCGGCATCGAGATCCATGCCAAAGTCCATCGCAAAGGAGACGAGTTGCATCACCGACGGCAGGATGCGGCGGCCGCCGGAGGCGCCGACTGCGAGGCGCTTGCCGTCCTTGGTTTCGGCAATGACGGGCGTGTAGTTACAGAGGCAGCGCTTGCCGGGTGCGAGCGAGTTCGTCGTGCCGGGGGTCGGATCGAACCACATGATGCCGTTGTTCATGGCGATGCCGGTGTGCGGCGTCACGTATTTCGAGCCAAAGGACGAGAGTAGCGTCTGCGTCACTGCCGCGATATTGCCGTGGCGGTCGACCACGGAGAAATGCGTTGTGCAGGCGGGCGCGAGATATTCGGCGCCGAGCGAGCGCTTGCCGGCGGCATCGCCCATGTCCTTGAGCCGTTCGCGGAACGCCGCCTGAAGAGCAAGCGCATATTCGGTATAGGCGGCTGAATCCGGCGCGCTCGCCGGCTTCAGGCCTTGCTGCAACAATCGCAACGCATGGGCCATCGTCGGGCCGGCCGTGAGCTCTGGCGTCGCATACACCTTGCCGTCGCGATAGGGGATTGCCAACGGCTCGCGCAGGTGCGCGCGGAACGCGGCGAGATCCTCCACCGACAGCGAACCGCCGTCCGCCCTGATGTCGGATGCGATGCTCTTGGCGAGATCGCCCTGGTAGAAATCGCGGGGTCCGGCGTCGGCGAGATGCGACAGCGTCGCCTTGAGCGTGTCCTGCGGAAGCCGGATCTGGGACTTGATGCCCCATGGTGGGCTCGGGGGCAGGCCGTCCTTCAGGAATGCTGCTGCACTCGCCGGATAGCGCCGGAGATCGGCGGCCGACGCGGTGATCGTCAGCGCGGTCCACCAATCGACCAGCAGGCCTTCGCTGGCAAGCGCGGCAGCCGGCGCGACAAGATCCTTCCACGGCATCTTGGCGTAGCGGCGATGAGCCTCCTCCATGCCGGCGACGACGCCGGGCACGGCGATCGAACCGGGGCCGTGGATGTTGCGGTCGTCCTTCACCCGCGGCCAGGGAAACAGATCGGAGGCAGCGCCTTCCCCGCTGAGTGGATAGTCGGCGGTACGCAGGCTCTGCGGCGCACACATGCCGTAGTCGATCACCTCAGTGCGATTTTCCTTGGCGCGGTAGAGCACCATCGCGCCGCCGCCACCGATGCCGCTGTTCCAGGGCTCCAGAACGTTCAGCGCAAAGGTGGTCGCCACGATCGCGTCGACGCAATCGCCGCCCGCTGCCAGCACCTGCGCGCCCACCTCGGCCGCCCGCCGCGACTGCGAGGCGACGATGCCGCCCTTGGAGGAGACGGCGGGCTTGCGGACGGTTTGGTTGAGGCTGAACTGATGAGGCATGATGTCGGTGAACTCTGTCTTCGGTTGTCTTCTGGATTCAGTGTCTTGGCTTCGTTGCGCCGACGTCGAAGCTCCGCAATTGGCGGAGCGCGCGAAGAATGGCACATTGCCGGCAACGAGAACATCGAAAGGGAGACGCGGCATGGCAGGTGTGAAACAGGCGCGGGATGGGGCCGTCGGGATCTTGACGCTCGACGAGCCGGCAAGCCTGAACGCAATGACGCCGGACCTGCTCGGCGCGCTTGCCGCCGCCGTCGTCGAGATGAGTGGGGATGAGGAGGTCCGTACGCTGGTCCTCACCGGCACTGGGCGTGGTTTTTGCTCAGGACAGAATTTGAAGGCGGCCGGAGCGCTGGGCGATGACCTCGCAGCCGGCGTGATGCGCTTCTACTGGCCCGCCTTCAAGGCGCTGCGCGAATGCCGCGTGCCTGTCGTCGTTGCCGTCAACGGTGTCGCAGCCGGCGGCGGCTTCAGTCTGGCGATGGCCGGCGACATGATTGTTGCGGCGCGCTCAGCTAGTTTTATTCAAGTCTTCAGCCGTATCGCGCTGGTGCCTGATCTCGGCTCGACCTGGCTGCTGCCTAGGCTGATCGGCCGCCAGCGCGCGCTCGAGCTGATGCTCTTGAACGAGCCGCTCACGGCCGAGCGTGCCCAGGAGATCGGCCTGGTGCGGCAGGTCGTCGACGACGCGAAGCTGATGGAGGAGGCGTTGACGCTGGCGCGCCGTCTCGCCGATGGCCCGACCCGCGCGCTGGTCGCGACCCGCGCCCTGGTCGAGGAGAGCGAGCACACCAGCTACGAGGCGCAATTCCGCCGCGAGATCGAGCTTCAAGCCACGATCCGCACAAGCGCCGACGCCGTCGAAGGCCGCAAGGCCTTCGTCGAGAAGCGCAAGGCGAAGTTCACGGGGAGGTGACTCTGTCTCCGCGCCGTCATGGCCGGGCTTGTCCCGCCTGCGCGGCCGAAGCCGCTTCGGCGAGGCGTAAGCCCGGGCATCCACGTCTCGCCGGCCTCAAAACGTAGATGGCCGGGACAAGCCCGGCCATGACGTCGAAGAGATCGAGATCAGCGGCGAAGCCGCAGGACTCAGAGCCCGCGGTGTAACCGGCTGGCCTGATACTTGGCGTGCCATTTCGGTCCAGGTCCGCGCATGTAGTGCAACTCGGGGCGATAGGGGGTGCCGGCGATACGCATCAGCTTCTGCCATTTGGTGGCGACGAAGGCGAAGGGCTGGCGGAACAGGGTCAAGGAAGCGAACAGCATGACATCACCTCAATGCGGCTTGCCGAGCATGGCGGTGAAGGGGAGATCGAAAAGATCCTCGCCGTCGGAGCCGCTGACATGGATCACCCAGTCGCGCCAGTCTTCAGCACCGGGCGTCTGAATCATTGAATGCATGATCTGGGCGGCGCGGTCGCGCGCTTCGGTCAGGCTGGAGACCGCGGCACCATTGCGATCGATCAGCGTGCCGTCGGTGTTCGAGCAGTGAAAATAGACCTGGACCATATGCGCCTCCTGTGGGGAGCGGACGGGACGGCAAATGGATACCACCCGACGTCTTCGCGAAATATTCGGGGCGAGCCCGGTAAGGGAATCTACGGAGATTGGTCGGCACGAAGAGCCCTGCGGGTTTGATCACAGGCGGGTGATGTTCAACTGGACGGCGCCTGGTGGGCATGGAACAACCTTCGACCGAAATCCGGGAGGCGGCTGTGAATCATCTCACATTTCAGGTTGGACGCCGAAGCTTGTGCGTGGGTGTCTTCGCCTTCGCGGCGGTCCTGCTCGGCTTTGCCTCGCTGGCTGCGTCCGATTCCGTGAGGAAAAGCGGCTACGCGGTGGGACCGGAGACCTGCGGCAGCGGCGATCTCGCCTTTCCCAGGGTCCAGATCGACATGAAGGCCGGCTTTTGCGCCGGCCTCGTCGCCAGCGAAGAGGATCATCTGAAATTTCCGCGGTCGATCATCCAGCTGCCAGGTCGTGACCTGTTCGTGGTCGCCGACATGGGCGGCTGGGGCCATACCGATGGCCGGCTGCTGCTGCTCGATCCCCACGCCGCCGGCGGCCAGCGGTTCAAGGAGCTCCTGACCGGGGTCGAATATCCGTTCGGCCTGGTGATCGGTCCGGACAAGAAGCTCTACGCCTCGACCGCGGAGACCATCTTCCGCTTCGATCCGCTCGCGGGCAACCCGCGCGGTACGGTCGAGACCGTCATCCGTCACATGCCGGGCCGCCGCATCACGCTGCCGGATGGGACGAAGCTCGACGAGTCCGCGCATCCGCTCAAGCAGTTCGTGTTCGATCGCAACGGGCGGCTCTTCGTCAATGTCGGCGCCCACAGCGACGATTGCATCACGCCGGCGCCGATCACGAGGCCTTGCGCGGCAGCAGAAGGTGCTTCCGCCATGGCCGCGATCTGGCTGTTCACGCCGCCTTCAGGCGGTGTCTTCCCGGCGTTGAAGCCGAATGATCCCGATCCCGCTCACACGATCTACGCGCGGGGCCTGCGCAACTCGATGGCGCTGGCGCTGCACCCGAACTTTCCCGATGCCGGTTACGCGTTCCTGCAAGGCGAGAACGGCCGCGATCTGCCCGATATCTTCAAGCCGAACGAGGAGATCAACGCGATCGAGCAGGGCAGGCATTATGGCTGGCCCTATTGTTTTGATCTCTCGACGCCGAGTCCCGAGTTCAGGCTCGTGCTGCAATCCGGCGTCTATAAATCCCTTTGCACGGCGAACGCGCTTTACAAGCAGCCGTTCTCGCTCATGCCCCCACACGGCGCGCCGCTCGCGATGCTGTATTATCACGGCGCCAAATTTCCGGAGCTGGAAGGCAAGCTGCTGGTTGGCCTGCACGGCTATCGCCCGACCGGCAGCCGCGTGCTGATCTACGACGTCGACGACCATGGTTTTCCAAAACCCGCGCCGGCGCCGGTGCGCTACCATGTCAGCTGTGCCGCCGATCCGACCCATAACTTTCAGACCGACGCGGGAGATGTGGCTGCGGCGCCGTTCGAGGAGTTGATCGCCGGCTGGCATCGCGTCAATGGTGCGCGCCCGCAAGGCGCGCCGGTCGGCATGACGGTCGCGGAGGATGGTGCGATCTGGCTGGTCGAGGACAAGAATCAGACGATCATCCGCATAGACCGCGCTGCGGGCGAACCACCGCCGCCGCTGCCCTGCGACACGCGCAGCCAGGCTCTGATCGACCAGCTCGCCGCGTTCGTCGCCAAGGATGCGCAAAACAAGATCCGGCTCACCACGCTGCGCAAGAACCTCGTCGAAAAGCATTGCGTCGGCTGCCACTCCGATTTCGGTCTGAAGGCGGGGCAGTCGGATGCCGACAAGGATGCGACCGTGCTCCGTTTCATGCTGTCGCAGGATGGCTGGATCTATCCGGGCGATCCGCAGTCCGGCAAGCTGCGGACGCGGCTGCGCGGCATTGGCGCGGAGAAGCTGATGCCGCCGGGCGGCGAGAACCTGCCGAAGACTGAGCCCGGTTATGCGGCTCTGCTCACGACCGCGGATCTGCTCGTCGCGAAAATGGTTCCGGGAACGCGGATGCTCGTCAAGTTGGGCTTGCCGCAGCGCAAATTCTTTAGCAAGACGAACAAGGAATGCGGCGAAATACCGGCCGCCAAGGTCGTTGTCGTGACACAAAGGAACGCTGTAGACAAACCGGGCTTCAGCCGATTCTTCCGGCCGGCCGATCCTTACTTGAATGGCGAATGCAGCGACGACGATGGCTATTACATCCGGCAGGAATTTCTGGTGCCTGTGCAGTAGCATCCTGCTCGCCGTCGCCACGCCGCTCGTCGCAGCCGAGACGAAGCTGTTCGAAAGCGTGCAGGTGACGCCGGCCAGCGAATACACGTTCGGCATCGAAGGGCCTGCCGCCGATCTCGATGGCAACCTCTTCGTCGTCAATTTCGGCAAGCCCGGCACCATCGGCCGATTGCCCGCAGGTGGTACGGCTTCGGAGGCCTTCACGACGCTTCCCGAGGGCAGCGTCGGCAACGCCATCCGCTTCGATCGCAACGGCACGATGTTCATCGCCGACTACAAGAAGCACAACATCTTCGCGATCTCCAAGGGTAGCTCCGAGCCCGTCGTCTGGTTTCACTCCGACGAGATGAACCAGCCCAACGACATCACCATCGCCCGCGACGGCACGATCTATGCGAGCGATCCGAACTGGAAGGGCCGGGAAGGCCACGTCTGGCGCATTGCGAAAGCCGCCGATGGCACGGTGCAGGGACAGGTCATGTCGGCTCCGCGCGCGATGGGCACCACCAACGGCATCGATCTCAGCCCCGACGGCAGCACGCTCTATGTCGGCGAGTCCAACAATGGCCAGATCTGGTCATACGCGATCCGCGGCAATGAGCTCACCGACGCAAAGCCCGTCAAGGCATTCCAGCCCGACACCATCGATGGCCTGCGCACCGATGTCGCCGGCCGCCTCTACGTCGCGCGCATTCTCAAGGGGACGATCGCGCTGATGAAGCCCAATGGCGCGGTCGAGCGCGAGATCGCGCTGAAGGGCAAAGAGCCGACCAATCTCGCCTTCGGCGGTAGCGACGGCAAGACAATCTTCGTCACCCAACGCCAGGGCGGCTTTATCGAATCCTTCCGCGCCGACCACGAGGGTCGCGAGCACTGCCTTCAGCGCGGACGCTGCTGAGCGCCTCACGGGCGGTCTGCTTCCGGCGCAGAGAGGTCGGCATTCTTCTTGCTTGCATCCGACCGCCGCAGGCATCAAGACATCTGTGGCATTATCGAAGACGCGACCACGGAGTGTTGAGTGAAAGCCGTCCATACCGAACTGCACCGCAGCCACGATCCGCAATTCTTCCTGGTCCGCGGCGTCGTCAAGCGCACCACCGAGCAGCCCGAGCGCGCTGACCGCCTGCTCAAGGGCCTGAAGGACGGCAAGCATCAACTGGTCGAGCCGACGACATTCGGCCAGGGTCCGCGCGCGCGCATTCACAGCCCGGAATATCTGTCGTTCCTGAGTGAGGCCTGGGATGCCTGGACGGCGCTCGGCGATTCCGGCCCGGAGATGATCGGCAACATCCATCCCGTGCGCCATGCCGCGACCTATCCGACCCATATCGTCGGCAAGCTGGGCTGGCACACCGCCGATACCGCCGCGCCGATCGGCCCGGGCACCTGGGCCGCGGCCTGCGCCGCGACGGACGTCGCGGTCACCGCCGCGCAAATGGTGATGGACGGCGAGGATGCGACCTACGCGCTGTGCCGTCCGCCCGGCCATCACGCCTATCGCGACATGGCCGGCGGCTTCTGCTTCCTCAACAACAGCGCGATTGCCGCGGCACATCTGCGGCTCAAGCATGAGCGCGTCGTCATCCTCGACGTGGACGTGCATCACGGCAACGGCACGCAAGGCATCTTCTACGACCGGCCGGACGTCTACACGATCTCGATCCACGCCGATCCGACCGCGTACTATCCCTTCGTGTGGGGCTATGCGCATGAGCGCGGCGAGGGTCCCGGTCTCGGCACCAATCTCAACATTCCGTTGGCGATCGGCACAGGCGACGACGGCTACATCCAGGCGATGGATCTCGCGCGCAAGGCGATCGAATCCTTTGCGCCCGGCGCCCTCGTCATCGCGCTCGGCCTCGATGCCTCCGAGCACGATCCGCTGAAGGGCCTCGCCGTCACCACGCCCGGCTTCCGCCGCATCGGCCAGGCCATCGCGAAGCTGGGCCTGCCGACCGTGTTCGTGCAGGAAGGCGGCTATCTCTCGGATATCCTCGGAGCCAACCTGACCTCGGTGCTGGCGGGATTCGAAGAGGCGCGGTGAAGCGCGTTCTCCACCTCTCCCTGTAGGAACGGGGAGAGGGAGAAGACGCACCTAGTCCTTGAACAGGATCTGCTCCAGCAAATCCATCCGCATGATCCGGATGGTGCTGCCCTCGATGGCGATGATGCGGCGGTTCTGGAAGCGCTTGAGCATCATCGTAACCCATTGCCGCGTCGAGCCGACCATGGCCGCGATCTGGTCATGGGTGATCTTGCGGTTGATGACGATGGTGTCGGCGTCGGCAATGCCGTGCAGCTCCGACAAAGTGAGCAGGAACTGCGCCAGCCGCTCGATCACCGATCGCGTGCCGAGGATTTGCGCCATTGAGGAATAGCATTTGCCCTTGGCGATGAGGCCGTCGATCAGCGCCAGCGCGAATTGCGGCATGCCGGTCAGGAGCTTCTCGAGCGCCGGGCCGGAGAGCGTTGTGATCTCGCAGGCGTCGATGGCGATGCCGGACCACATGTGGACGCCGCCGCCGGAGATCTCCGGACCGCCGATGAAATGTCCCGGCGTCCAATAGGCGAGTGTGATCTCACGACCCGACGGTGCCGTATAGTAGACCCGCACCTGGCCGCGGCGGATGATGAAGATGCCGTCATGGCCGTCACCCTGGCTGAACACCATCTCGCCCTGTGGCACCGTGATCGTGCGGCCGGCTGCGTGCACGCGCGCCTGTTCCGACGCCGACAGGCGATCAAGGAAATGCGCGCCGGCATTCAAGCCGTCGATCGTCTCGCTCATGAACAGCGCCGAGCTCGTGCTCTTCGTGCGCGTGATGCGGGACCGCCGCGGCTTCTCGCGGCCAGGCCAGTCGAACCGCGCACCTGCATGTTGCCGTTCGGCGAAAGCGGCAGGCGCGGTTGCGGCAGCTTCCTTGAGAATGGTCATCGCAATCCTGAGCTCGACGAAGTCTTGCGACTAGGTAAGAGCGGCAATGGTACGATGTCCATCTCTTTGCGATCGTTCCAGATCACTTAGCAAAGCTTGATATGTGCGCCGAGCGGAGGCGAAACGATTTCTCTGCCGATCGCATCGTCCTGAGAAAATTCTTTGCGTCGTCGCGCGACGGAATCATGACGCGGGCGCGCCCCTCGGTGGCGATGCAAGTAATTGCTTCAAGGGTTGTGTTGCGCCTTCGATAGTGCCGACCAGCGTTGCTGCCGGTACGCGACCGGCCTGCCGAGGACAGTTCGATGATCGATTTCAGCTCTTTGAGACTCAGTGTGGCCGTCATGGTCATGACCGTCGCGATGTTCGGACCGTCGCAGGCGGAGACGATCCGGGTTGCGGTCGGGACGCAGGATACGACCATCAATTGCGCGACCGGCGGGCTGCTCATCCGCGAGCTCAAGCTGCTGGAAAAATTCCTGCCCCATGACGGCAAGTACAAGGATGTGACCTACGACATCCAGTGGAAGAACTTTACCAGCGGCGCGCCGCTCACCAACGAGATGGTCGCCGGCAAGCTCGATTTCGGCGCGATGGCGGATTTTCCGGGCTCGCTGAATGGCGTCGCGTTCCAGAAGGCAGGGCGTCGCAGCCTCTTCATCAGCGTGCTGTCCGGCAGCACCAAGGGCAGCGGCAACGGCATCGTGGTGCCGTCGAGTTCGCCGGTGCAGTCGCTCGACGAGCTCAAGGGCAAAACCATCTCCGTTCCCTTTGCCTCGACCTCGCACGGCATGCTGCTCCGCGCCATCGAGGCCAAGGGCTGGAATCCCGAGACCGACGTCAACATCATCACGCAGGCGCCGGAAGTTGCCGGCCCGGCCTTGCAGGCCAACAAGATCGAGGCGCATGCCGACTTCGTTCCGTTCGCCGAGCTGTTTCCCTGGCGCGGCTTCGCGCGCAAGATCTTTGACGGCGCGCAGGCCAACGCCCCGACGTTCCATGGTTCACTGGTCGACGCCGAATATGCCGAGAAATATCCGGAGATCGTCATCGCCTATTTGCGCGCGGCAATCGAGGCGGATCGCCTGATCGCGGAGGAGCCGGAGAAATACAGCGAATTGATCGCGAAGGTGACCGGCATCGAGGCCGAGGTCGATTATCTCTTTCACGGACCGCTCGGGCTTCAGACCCGCGACATCACCTGGAAGCCGGAATATCGCCAGGCCGTTGCGACCTCGATCAAGACGTTGAAGCTGCTCAAGCGCGCGGACAGCGATCTCGATATCAACCAGTTCGTTACCGACAAGTACATTCGCGTTGCGGCCGCGCAGGCCGGCCGCGATTACGACGCCGGGTTGAAAAATTATGCGCAGCTTCCGCTTCGCGCCAAGGACGCGGCGACGGGCACCGAGATCAGCGACTTCAGCCGCGTCGCACAGATCTGGGTCAAGGATGAGCCGCGCGTGCGCCACTACGCCTCGCCCGAGAACGCGCTGAAGGCGCTCGCCGGACTCGAGAAGGACGGCAAGGCCATCCGCGTCGTCTATGCACAGGATCGCGAAAGCGGCATCAAGCTGTTCGCAAACCAGGCGTGGTTCGTGCGATCCCAAAGCGGTGAGCTGAGTGCGTTCCTGCTCAAGGACGGGGCCGAGCGCTGGTCGAAGCAGCATGGCGGGACGGTGCTCGATTTCGCCGCTGCGCGCGAATCCCTCGGCGCGAGCCGGTAAGACCATGGCGATCGCTTCGCGGACGCGGTCTGCGGGCATCCGATGGGTGGTCCGCGGCCTTTCCATCCTGGCCTGCATCGCGCTGTGGCAGGCCGCATCGGTGACGCATCTCAATCTGGGGATCGTCACCTTCCGCAACGTGCCGCCGCCGGTCGAGGTGGTCGAATCCGCTGCCGCGCTGTCTCGTTCGCCGAAGCTGGCGGCGCACATCACCAGCAGCCTCGGGCGTGTGTTCGCGGGCTACGGGGCGGCGGTGGTGATTGGCGTGATCCTCGGCTTTGCGATCGGCCGGTCGCGCGCCGCGAGTGACCTCCTGCTGCCGCCGCTGGAATTGCTGCGGCCGATTCCGGCGGTGGCGTGGATACCGCTGTCGATCCTGATCTTTCCGTCCTCCGAACTCTCGATGATCTACATCACCTTTATCGGCGCCCTGTTTCCGATCGTGCTCAACACTGTCCACGGTGTTGCCAATGTCGACCGCCGGCTGGTCGCGTCCGCGCGCAGCCTGGGCGCGGGAGAGTTGGCAATCCTGAAGGAGGTGGTGCTGCCGGATGCCGCGCCCAGCATCGTCACCGGGCTTGCGATCGGGATGGGCACCTCGTGGTTCTGCCTTGTCACCGCCGAGATGATCTCGGGCCAGTTCGGCATCGGCTATTACACCTGGGAGGCCTACACGCTCCAGAATTATGCCGACATCATCGTGGGCATGCTGATCATCGGCTTGCTCGGGATGGGCTCCAGCTGGCTGTTGACGACGGCCGGACGGCTCGCGATGCCCTGGCGCAGTCCGAAGGTGGCGCGATGAACATTCGGGTCGCGGATATCGGCACGCAAAACGTCGGCCGTATCGACTTCGCCGATGTCTCGATTTCGCTCGGAGTGGGGAGCGATGCGTTCGAGGCGGTGAGCGGGCTCGATGTCTCGGTCTCGCCGGGTGAACTCGTCTGCATTCTCGGCCCGTCCGGCTGCGGCAAGTCCACGCTGCTGGGTGCGCTGGCCGGACATCTGCCGATCACGGCGGGCCGGCTCACAGTCGACGGACAGAAGGTCGTGGGACCGAGCCCGGACCGCGGCATGGTGTTTCAGCAGCACACATTGTTTCCGTGGAAACGGGTGCGGGACAACGTGGCCTTCGGCCCGAAGATGCGCGGCATCGCCCGCGCCGAGCGCGACCGCGCGGCGGATGCGATCCTGGATCTTGTCGGCCTATCCGGCTTCGAGGCGTTTTATCCGGCGCAGCTGTCGGGGGGCATGCAGCAGCGCGTCGAGATCGCGCGGGTTCTTATCAACCAGCCGCGGGTGCTGCTGATGGACGAGCCCTTCAGCGCGCTCGACGCGCAGACGCGCGGCATGATGCAGGAGGTCCTGCTCGAAATCTGGGGCAAGATCCCGACGACCACGGTGTTCGTCACCCACGACATCGACGAGGCACTGTTCCTTGCCGACCGCATCGTCGTGATGAGTGCAAGACCAGGCCGGGTGATCGAGGATATCGTGCTGCCGTTTGCGCGGCCGCGAAGCCAGGATCTCGTCACCGAACCCGAGTTCGTTCGGCTGAAGCGTCATGTCATGCAGCTTCTGCGGCGGCCGGAAGGCCGCGAGCCACTGGCGCGACTGAGCCCGCTCGGCGTGCCGAGCTAGAACAATCCACTTGCGCTGAGCGCCTTGCAGACGTGCTGCATCTCGGTCTCGTCCGCGACCGTGTCGAGCATGATCGTGGTCAGGCCCTTTGCGGCAAATTCCTTCAGCTTCACGCCGATCTCGGCATAGCTGCCGACGAGATAGGGGCAGTCGGCCTGGAAGGTGAGGTAGGGCAGCAGCCAATAGCCGTTGTCCTGGAGCTCGCCGTTCTGGCCCTCATACAAGCGCCGCTTCCACACGGAATCGGAGTTCTCCACCGTGAGCGCGAGCAGCTCGCGGTCATCAGGGTTGTCGCGGAAGCGGGCCTTCGCCGCCTGCCGCGCTTCCTCTCTGCTGTCGCGCGCGAAGATGCCGAAATTCATGCCGGGGGCGTTGAGACCGTGATCGAGGTCGGGCGGCAGCATCTGCATCTTGATGCAGCCGGTCTCCGCGGCAACGCGCTGTGCCGCATCCGATTGCCCCGCGATCAAGAATTCCGGCATCAGCTCGGCCGGCAGGCGCGGGCGCAATTGCAAATTGCTGGCACGATAGAATCGGCCATCGACATTGACCGGGCGTGGGCTCACGAGCAACTGGCGCATCAGCGCGACGAACTCGCCGAGCCGGACGTAGCGGTCGGCATGCGACTGCTCGTCGCCCAACCCCTGCAAATCGCTGATCGCGGTGCCCGTGATCATGTTGAGATAGATCTTGCGGCCGTAGAGCTGCGCAAAGGACGACACGAACTTCGCCGCCGTGAACGGGTGCATGTAGACCGGATTGACCGCGATCAGCGGCGAAGATCGCGTGGTCGCGGCCAGGATGTGCTGGGCCATGGCCCAGGGCTCGACGAAGACGTCATTGCCCTCGAACAGCAGGATGCCTTCAAAGCCATTGCGGTCGGCGAACTCGGCCACCCGCATCAACTCGCCGACATATTTTTGGGGATCGCGGTTGCGCGAAATCGCGGGAAAGACGCGCAGCCGCGCCGGCATTATTCCGCCGCTTCCTGGAGCGGCCAGGCGTTGCGGGTGATGCGAAGGCCGCCGGCCGCGCGCGATCCGTCGGCAATCGCCAGGCGATGCGAGGGCGAGGGCGAGCACAGAGAGAAGCGCCAGCCTGCGGGATCGTCGGAGATATCGGGCTTGAAGCTGATCTCGATCGCCTCCCGCGACACCTGCATCGCGAACGCGTCGAGCGGCAAATTGAGTCCAAAACCCCTGGCTTTCAGATAAGCTTCCTTCAGCGTCCAATAGTCGAAGAAGCGCTCGATCGCGGCCGGCTCCGGCAGGGTGCGCAGCGTCTCGACCTCTTCCGGCGCAAAGAAGCGAAGCGCGGTGGAGAGCGGCGCGACGCGCCGCGACACCGTCTCGACGTCGACGCCGACGGTCTCGTGCTTCGACACGACGCAAGCCACGCAGCCGTCGGCATGGGACAGGCTGAAATGCAGGGCCGTCGAAGTCGCAGGCGCCGCGACAAAGGGCCGCCCGTAACGGCCGGTCGAAAACGACCAGTCGGTTGGTTCGACCTCGGGGGCCGCGTGCGAGAGCGCCATGCGCAACATCGCGTGCGCGAAGATGTATTGCCGCTGATGCCGCTCGAACATGAAGCGGTCGGCGCGGATCCGTTCGTCGACCGAGAGCAGCCGCCGGCACGCTGCAACCGCGCCCGGCGTGTCGATGCTCTCGATCAGTCCGACAAACAGTTCGATTTCGTCGTCTGCCATCAATTGGGCCCATAGTGTCAGGCGGAGGCCAAATCCGGCCCTGACCGAAGAATCAACCGAGCAGGAAGCAACTGCGCAGACCGCTTCTAGCGGTCCACCCAGGCAAATTCTTGTCGATTGCTGGCCGGTTTACAGGCGCAAGCTTGTGCGAGACCCCAACTCGACAGGCGAGCGGCCAAAAATTGGAAATGAAATTGAAGATTCGTGCGGCGTCCCGGCCGACGAGTCTTACTTTTTCTTCTTGGACTTCTTCGCCCCGCCCAGCGTCGCAAGGCTGGCATCGACGTCCTTCAGCGCGGACTGGAGCTTCTTCCTCTCAGCGGTCAGAAGCTTTTGCAGGGCCTTGCGGTCCTTGTCGCTCAGTGAGGTACCCTTGGTAAATTTGATGAAACCCATAATGGCACTCCCCCGGTTGAAAATAATCGTCCAAATCAAAACGCGAGAATAATCTTGCGCGGCAAGCGCCAAAGAATCAAGATGCAACTTGATCATTCACAGCTTTGGCGAGTGAACCCACGTTCGGCGTGGGCCAACAGCCGGTCATGCCGCCCGGCGATGGAGCAATCGGTCGAGCGGCGTATTGGGCTGGACCACGGCCGCCGCCAGCAGCGCGACGAGATCCTCCATCCACGCGCCGACCATCGCGCCGTCGAGCAAGTCGTCTTTATAATTGCACGAACCTGTGATCCCGGTCGGGCGCTCCTTGAGCATCAGCGATAGCCAGGTCTGGTCGACCGGCAGCACCGGCTGCCCCTCGCGCGCGACGTTTCCGATCGATCGCACCGCGACATTGGGCAGGTCGAGCGGCTGGCGCAGCGGATTTTGCAGAGTGAAATAGACCTGGAGCAGCGATGCCGGATCGACGCGCTCCTGCTCCAAGTGGTCGGCCAGAATGTTGAACGGCAGCTCCTGCCGGGCATGCGCCTCCAGCACGCCGTGGCGCACCCGGCCCAAGGCCTGCGTGAACGACAGATCCGGCGTGATTCGGCTGCGGACGATCACCGTGTTTTCGAACGGACCCACGATCCCTTCGGTGTCCGGCTGGGCGCGATTGGCCATGGCGGTGGCGACCGCAATGTCCGTCCGTCCGGTTCGCGACAGCAGCAGGGCCTTGAGGCCGGTCAGCAGGCACATGAACAGCGTGGCGTTGTGCTGTCGCGCATAGGCCGTGAGCCGGGCGACCAGCTCGCGCTCCAGACTGAGCGGATGATGGCCGGTCGACGCGCCCGGCCGCGCTTCGCCGTCAAACAGGGGGGCCGATCCGCGCAAAGTCTCGGTCCAGTCGGCGGCCTGGCGGCGGGCCGCTTCCGTGCCGCACCACCAGCGCTGCCAGCGTGCGACGTCGGAGAACGCCAGCGGCATCTTCGGCAGGGGCGGCGACGGATGGCCTGCGAGCGCGGCGTAGCGGTTGGACAGTTCCTCGAACAGCACGCCGATCGACCAGCCATCGGCGATGGCGTGATGCAGCGTCAGCAGCAGGATGTGATCCTCGGCGTGCAGCCGCAGCAGCCGCGCCCGTAGCAGCGGCGCCCGGGCGGCGTCGACCGGGGCATAGGTTTCCTGTGCGATCAGAAGCTCGATCTTCTTCTGCTCAAGCGCCTTGCGGCGCTTGTTATTGTGAGGACGCCCGTCGCCGATGGTCTCGACGGTCAGGACCGGACCGAGCGTGGCCGGCGCGACGATGCGGCTGACCGGCTCCTCGCCGGTCCAGCCGAACGCCGTGCGCAGCGATTCGTGGCGGCGCACGATGTCGTCGATAGCCTGCGCCAGTATGCGCGGATCGATCGGGCCCTCGAGGTGGAAAGCGAAGGGCAGGTTGAACAGCGGCAGATCGGGCAGGCTCTGCTCGATCCGCATCATCTGGTCCTGCGCGATCGACAGCGTGGGCGGTCCGCGATCGGCCAGGCGTGGCACGCCGGCCGCGGGCTTTTGCGGTTTCGTGGCGACGGCCTCATCGACCCGCCGGGCGAGCTCTTCGATCGTCGGCGCCTCGAAGATGGTCTTGATCGGCAGCGAGACCCCGAGCGCGCGGGCCACACGCGCCATCGCCTGGCCGGCGAGCAGGGAATGGCCGCCGAGGTCGAAGAAATTGTCGGTAACACTGATGCTCTCGACCTTCAGCAGATCGATCCAGATGTCGGACAGCACCTTCTCGGTGAAGCGGCGGGCCGGCACAGTGGCTTCAGTCCCGGCGCTCTCCTGTTGCGCCGGCGCCAGCAGGGCGGAGCGATCGAGCTTGCCGTGGGCGTTGAGCGGTACCTGATCCAGGAACAGGAAGGCTGACGGGATCGCATGAACAGGCAGCCGGCTCTTGAGGAAGTCGCGCAGCTCGCTGGCGCTGATCTGGCTACCGGCCCTGGCGACGACATGGGCGATCAGCCTGATATCGCCATTGGCGTCGCGGCGTGGCTCGACGATGCCGGCGCGCACGCTTGCGTGGTCGCCAAGCGCAGCCTCGATCTCTTTGAGCTCGATGCGATAGCCCCGGACCTTGACCTGAAGGTCGGCGCGACCGAGGCATTCGACCGTCCCGTCGGCGCGGCGGCGGGCGAGGTCGCCGGTGCGGTACAGCCGTGCACCTTGCTGACGTGCGAATGGATCGGGGATGAAGCGCTGCCGGCTTTGCGCGGGATCGTTGACATAGCCGCGGCCGACGCCGGCGCCGCCGATGCAGAGCTCGCCGACCACGCCGATCGGCTGCGGCTCCAGATTGGCGTCGAGCACATGGAGCTGGGTGTTGGGTAGCGGTGCGCCGACCGGGACATTGGTCGTCGTCGTGGCCGGCGCCTTGGTCAGCCGGTGCAGCGAGACGTCGTCGGAACATTCCGAGGCGCCGTAGGCGTTGATCAGCGGTACCTTCGGGCAGCGGGCGAACCAGGCGCGGCAGAGTTCGACCGGCAGCGGCTCGCCGGTCGAGATCAGGAGCCGCAGCTTCGCAAACGCGCGCGCCATCGGCGCCTCGTCGAGGCGTTCGAGGATCACGCGGAGCAGCGAGGGAACGATCTCGAGCACGGTGATACCCTCGCGTTCGATCTCCCGCGCCAGCAGGATCGGATCCTGTGCGACCGAATTGCCGCAGACGTGGACGCGTGCGCCGACCATGGGAGCGGCGAGGAACTGCCAGACCGAGATCACAAAGCTCTGCGGCGCAGTCTGCGCGATCACGTCCTTGCGCGTGAGGCCGAGCTCGGCGATCAGCGACGCCAGATGGTTGGACAGCCCGCGCTGCTCGATCATGACGCCCTTCGGTGCGCCTGATGAGCCGGACGTGTAGATGAGATAGGCAAGGCTCGCGGCTGCGCGCCGCGCCGCGCGTGCCGGCTTGGTCGATTCCAGCGCGCCCGCATCCTCGATCTCGGCGACCTGGATTCGCGCGACCAGCGGCTCGAGCAGCGCGTCGACCATGGCGGACTGCGCGCGCCCCGTCAGCAGCACGCTTGCGCAGCTTGATCCGAGGATCGTTGCGAGCCTCGCCGGTGGCTGCTCGGGGTCGAGGTTCAGGAAGGCCGCGCCCACGCGTTGCATCGCGATCATCGCCGCGAGCAGGTCAGGCCCGCGATCGGCCAGCAGCGCGACGACTGTCTCTGCGCCGATGCCCTCGCGGGCAAGCCAGCGTGCGATCGCCTGGCTGCGGCGCGCCAGCTCGCGATAGCTCAGCGACAGGCGTCCGTCGGATATCGCCAGGGTATTCGGCGTCTTCTTCGCCTGCCGCTCGAAGCGTTCGCAGACATTGCCGCGCGTGGTGAAATTGGCCGGCCGGCCTTTTGTCGGCAGCAGCCGGCGGTCGGCGTCGGTGAGCAGCGGCAGGCGCGAGATGCGCTGCTCGGGATTGGCGATGGCAGCCTTGAGCAGCGTCTTGAACTGATCGGCCATGCCCTCGATCGTCAGCGCGTCGAACAGATCGGTGGCGTACTCGAAGAAGCCGGTGAAGCGACCCTCGGCCTCGACCAGCTCGAGCGTGATGTCGAAGCGCGCGACCTTCGGGTCGACCTCCAACCGGCGCGTCGACAGGCCGGCAAAGCTTGCCGCCTCGATCGATGCGTTCTGGAGGATGAACATGATCCGGAACAGCGGATTGCCGTCGCTCCTTCGCGCGATCTGCAACGCGCGCAGGACCTCCTCGATCGGAAGGTCCTGGTTGCGATAGGCATCGAGCGTGACCTGGCGCACCCGCCGCAGCATCTCCCCGAACGTCGGATCGCCGCCGAAATCGTTGCGCAGGATCAGCGTATTGGCAAACAACCCGATCAGCCGCTCGCTTTCGATCTGGTTGCGGTTCGCGATCAGAGAGCCCGTCGCGACATCCTCGTGCCCGGTATGGCGGAACAGCAGGCACTGGAACACCGCGAGCAGCGTCATGAACGGCGTCACGCCCTGGTCCTGGCTCAGCGCGCGAATGTCGGCCGAAAGTGTCTTTGGGAATTCGAAATAGTGCCGGGCGCCGTGACCGCTCCAGACGTCCGGCCGCGGCCGGTCGGTCCGCAGCGGCAGCGTGGTGACGCCGTCGAGCTTCGACCGCCAGTAGTCGAGCTGATCCTTCGCCGCCGGTGTCTGTGCCCAGCTCTGCTGCCAGCGCGCAAAATCGCGATACTGGAATCCGGGCGAGGGCAGCAGCGTCGTCGCATCCTCTTTGCGCGCGACGGAATATCCGGCGGCGAGCGCCTCCCAGAACAGCCGCTGTGACCAGCCATCGGTGACGAGGTGATGGATATTGACCACCAGCGCATGGCTGGACTTGTCGAACGAGAGCAGAGTGACCTTCAGCGGCGGCTCGAAGGCGAGATCGAACGGATATTGCGCCAGCTTGAGCGCCTCGCGCCTGACGACCGCAAGCCGTCGGTGCGGAGGGCAGGGTCTCAGCTTGATCCGTTCGAACTGCGGCGCCGCCTCGAGCGCGCGCTGCGCGGGCTCGCCCTCGCGTTCGACGAAGACCGAGCGCAGCGCCTCGTGGCGCGCGCAGATCGCGGCGAGGCTCGCCTGAAGCGCAGCGATATCGACCTGCCCCTTGAGCAGGGCGACTTCGACCACGTTATAATTGTAGTGCGTCGGATCGAGCCGCGAGAGCACATACATCCGCTGCTGCTGGAACGACAGCGGCGCGTCGCCTTCGGACATCTCCGGGCGCCATGCCGGCAGCATCGTGTCGCGATGCGCCGTGGTCTCGAGCCGCGCGGCAAGTGCGCCGACCGTGGCGCAATCAAAAATGTCCTCGAACGAGAAGTCGACGTTGAAACGCTCGCGCAGGCGCGAGCGCATCTGTGTGACCGCGAGCGAGTCCGCACCGAGCGCAAAGACGTCCTGGTCGACGCCTAGTCTCGGAAGCTCCAGAAGATTGGCCCAGATCTCCGCGAGCCGGGTCTCCAGATCGTTGCGCGGCAGCTGCGTCTCGTCGTCATCATGAGACGGCGAAATCAGCTCGGCCAGCGCGTTGCGCTTGACCTTGCCGCTGGCCCCCTTCGGCAGCGCCGTCACGCTGCGGATCAGGCTTGGCACCTTGTAGGCGGCGAGACGTTTGCGCGCGAACTGGCGCAGCTGGTCGGAGGTCGCCTCGGAATTGTCGCGCAGCACCACGACCGCGGCGACGTTCTCGCCGAGCTTGGCGTGGGGAACGGCGAAGACGCCGGCTTCCAGCACCGCCGGATGGGCCAGCAGCACCTCTTCCACCTCCAGCGGCGAGACCTTCTGGCCACCGCGGTTGATGACGTCCTTGATGCGGCCGACGATGAAGAGATAGCCGTCGGCATCGAGATAGCCGAGATCGCCGGTCCGGAACCAGCCGTCGCGAAACGCGGCCTGCGTCGCGGCATCGTCATTATAATAGCCGCGGCTCATGTTGGCTCCGCGCAGCATGATCTCGCCACGCTCGCCGCTTGCAAGCGCGCGGCCTGTCTCGTCCATGATCGCGATCTCGGGACCCGCGGCGCGGCCGACCGATCCGATCTTGCGCAGCTCGAACGGATTGGCGGCAATCTGCGAGGCCGCTTCGGTCATGCCGTAGGTTTCCAGCACGGGCACGCCGAACATCGTCTCCAGCCCGTTGAGGATCGCGGGCGCAAGCGAGGACGAGGCCGAGCGGATCACGCGCAGCGACGACGCGCGGGCGCGCTCCGGATTGGCTTCCGCGGCCGTCAGCAGCGCGCGATGAATCGTCGGCACCGCCGTGTACCAGGTCGGTTGCAGGTCTCGCATCCAGCCGAAGAAAGAAGGTGCGTCGAAGCCGCCGGTCGCGATCACGCTGGAGCCGGCCGCGAGCGCGGTCAGGAGGCCGGAGATCAGGCCATGGGCGTGAAACAGCGGCAGGGCATTGAGCAGGCGATCCTGCGACGTGAGCGACAGCACACGGCCGGCATTTTGCGCGGAGAGACACACATTGCGATGCGTCAGCGGCACCATTTTCGGCCGCGCCGCCGTACCTGATGTCAGCAGGATAAAGGCGTCGTCCTCGGCACGCGCGAGGCCGCTTGCGCTCGCCGGACCGATCATCGGACCGATGAACTCGCAGCCGCCGAGATCCGCCTCGGGTCCTGGAACAAAGTCGATCATCGCGATATCGAGCGCCCTGGCGACGTCACGACTTGGTGAGTTCATATCGGCTCGGGTGACCAGTGCCGTCAGCTTCAGCTCGCTGAAATAGCGCTGCAGTTCATCCGCCGTCAGGTCCGGGTTGACGGGGACGCAGGCACAGCTCGATGCGACCGCGATCAGAGCGAGGGCGCTGTCGGCGCCGCGCGGCAGTGCAACAGCAATCCGGTCGCCAGGTGCCATGCCGAGCCCGCGCAGCGTTTGGACCAGATGCGCGATCCCGGCGCCGAGCGCTCCGTAGGTCAGAGGCGGCCGGCCAGGGGCGAGCAGGGCGGGGGCTGCCGGTATCGTTCGCGCGTAGAAGGCGAGTAGGCCGCCGATATGGGCAAACGTATCGGTTTCGGCGCCCGCGCTGGCCGATCCCCCTCCCGCCCCGGATGCAATCGCCGACAATGCCATTCCCTTTTGATCTGATTGGGCTATTCTTCCCAAGAGTTAGGGAACGCGTCCAGTCTGAGGTGAAGTTTTGGCCCCAAAATCTGTGGTTGAGGGACCTTAAGCCCTTCGGCGGGGAGAGTGTCGGGGCGGGATCACCATGCTGGAGAAAGAGCCGGAGACGGAAGTCGGATTGAAGCGTTGGCTCGAAGGGATCGGTCTCGGCCACTACACCGATCTGTTCGCGCAGCACCGCCTCGATCTCGACGTCATGGGCGACCTGACCGAGGCTGATCTTGCCGAGCTCGGATTGCCGCTCGGCGATCGCAAGCGGCTGCAGCGGGCGACCGCGTCGCTGTTCCAGGCAGAGGCGGCGGAGGTGCCGGCCGCGCCGGCGCACCCGCAGACCCGCGCCGAGGTCGGCGCCGAGCGCCGTCAGCTCACCACCATGTTCTGCGACATGGTGGATTCCACCGCGCTCTCCGCCCAGTTCGATCCGGAAGACGTGCGCGACATGATCGCGAGCTTTCGCGAGACCTGCGTGCGCGTGGTCAAGCATTACGAAGGCTTTGCCGCCCGCTTCGTCGGCGACGGCATTCTGGTCTATTTCGGCTACCCGACTGCGCATGAGGACGACGCCGAGCGCTCGGTGCGTGCCGGGCTCGAGATCGTGCGGGTGCTCTCGACGGCGCGCTCGATCGAGCCGCGCGGCGCGCTCAGCCACGCGCCCGCCGTCCGCATCGGCATCGCGACCGGCCTCGTCGTGGTCGGCGATCTCGTCGGTCAGGGCACCGAAGAGCGCGATTCCGCGGTCGGCGAGACCGTCAATCTGGCCGCACGTCTGCAGGCGCTGGCGCCGCCCAACGGCGTGGTCATCTCCTCCTCGACGCAGTCGTTGCTGAAGGGGAAGTTCGATTACCGCAATCTCGGCGCCCACGCACTGAAGGGCATCTCGGACAAGACCCAGGCCTGGCACGTCGTGCGCGCCACGCGGGTGGAGACCCGCTTTGCGGCCGCCATGGGCACGCGGCTGACCCCGCTCGTCAACCGCGAGGAGGAAATCGCGCTGCTGATGGGACGCTGGCAGCAGGTCAAGGAGGGCGACGGCCAGGTGGTCGTCAAGTTCGGTGAGCCCGGCATCGGCAAGTCGCGCATCATCCAGGAGATCTTTGAGCGGATCGCAGGCGACCGCCACGGACAGGTCTCGTTCCAGTGCTCGCCCTACTACACGTCCACTGCTTTTTATCCCTTCGTCGAACAGCTCAAGTTTTCTCTCGGCCTCGATCGCGAGGATGTGTCCGCGCTGTCGCTGGCGAGCCTGGAGAATGCGATCGCCGCCGCCCACGGCGATATCGAGCAGGTCACGCCGCTGTTTGCCGCGCTGCTGTCGATCCCGACCGGCGAGCGCTATCCGCCGCTCGACCTGTCGCCGCAACAGCAGAAGGACGCCACCGTCGCAGCGCTGGTCAACCACTTCCTCGGCCTCGCGCGCGAGATGCCAATGGTGATGGCCTTCGAGGATCTACACTGGATCGATCCGACCTCGCGCGAGGTGGTCGACCTCCTGGTCGACCGGGTGCAGAACCAGCCGATCCTGGCCATCATCACCGCGCGCTCCGAATTCCAACCGAGCTGGAACGCGCATTCGCACATCACCACGCTGGTGCTGAACCGGCTCAGCCGGCCGCTGCGCACCACGCTGGTCGAGCGCGTCGCCGGGCGCGAATTGCCCAAGGAGGTCGTCGAGGAGATCATCGTCAAGACCGACGGCGTGCCGCTGTTCCTGGAGGAGCTGACCAAGACGGTTCTCGAATCCAACCTCCTGACCGAGCGGCATGGCCGCTACGTGCTGTCGGGCCCGTGGCGGCAACTGGCGATTCCGGCGACCTTGACGGACTCGCTGATGGCGCGGCTCGACCGGATGGGACCGTTCAAGCGGATCGCGCAGATCGGCGCCACGATCGGCCGCGAGTTCTCCTACGAGACGCTGCATGCGGTCGCCAACACGCCGGCGGAGCAGATCGAGGCAGCGCTGACGCATCTCGAGGAGGCCGGCCTGATCACGCGGCGCGGCCATCCGCCGGATGCGCTCTACTCCTTCAAGCACGTGATGATCCAGAACGCGGCGCATGCCAGCCTGTTGCACAGCGAGCGGCGCAAGCTGCATGCGAGCATCGTGCAGGTGCTCGCCGAGATGTATCCGGAGAAGACCGAGCGCGAGCCGGAGCTGCTCGCCCATCATCTGACCGAGTCCGGCCAGAGCGAGGGCGCGGCGAGCTTCTGGCTCAAGGCCGGCAAGCAGGCGGCGAAGAGCGGCGCCAATCTCGAGGCGATCGGCCATCTGCGCCGCGGCTTGAGCGTCGTGCAGGCCAATGCGCGCATGCAGGGCGCCGACGAAATGGAGCTCGAGCTGCGCATCGCGCTCGGCAACGCGCTGATCGCCGCCAAGGGCTATGCCGTGCAGGAGGTCGAGGAGAACTACATCCGCGCCCTCGAACTCGGCCAGCAGCTGGACGATGACGAGAAGACCTTTGCCGCGACCCGCGGGCTCTGGGTCTGCCATTTCATCCGCGCCGATCTCACCCGTGCGCACGATCTCAGTGTCGAGCTGCTGAAATTCGCCAAGCGCGAGCGGTTGAACGAGGACGCGGCGCAACAGACCGGCTATCTGATCGAGGCGCACCGCTCGATCGCGATGACCATGCTCTATCGCGGGCGCTTCGCCGCCGCGCAGCATCATCTGCACCGCTGCATCGATCTCTACAGCCCCGATCTGCACTCCGACCTGATGGAGCGTCACGGCACCGACCCCGGCGTGGTTTCGCTGTCCTATCTCGGCTATCTCCTCTGGTTCCTCGGCCAGCCCGATGCGGCGCGCCAGCACAGCGAGCAGGCGATCCTGCTTGCGGAGAAGATCCGCCATCCGTTCTCGCTCGCCTTCGCCTTGGTGTTCGGCGCTTATCTCTGCCAGCATCTGCGCGATATCGAGGGTACGCGCGACCACGCCAACCGCGCCATGATCATCGCCACCGAGCACAATTTCCTGCACTGGAAGCAGCAGGCCGCGATCCTGCGCGGCTGGGCGCTGGCGCAACTCGGCGAGGCCGACGAGGGCATCAGCCAGATGCGGTTCGGCCTCGACGAATATGAGGCGATGGATTCCTGGCTTGCCGGCTGCTGGTTTCGCTGCCTGCTCGCGGAGGCCTATGCCAAGGTCGGCATGCGCGACGCCGCCTTGCGCGCGCTGGACGGTGCGCTCGCGACCGCGCGGCGGACCGGCGACCACTCCTACCTCGCCGAGGTCTATCGCCTGCAGGGCGAGATCACCTTGTCGGACGGCAATCCGGCCTCGGTGCAGGAGGCGGAGGATCTGTTTGGCCTGTCGCTCGAGACGGCGCGCAAGCAGGGCGCGCTGTCCTGGGAGCTCAGAACCGCCGTGAGCCTCGCGCGGCTGTCGCACGAGGCCGGCAAGCGCGAACATGCAAGCCTTTTGCTGGTGCCGATCGTCGGCAGGTTCAACGAGGGGTTTTTGACGCCGGACCTGAAGCTGGCCATGCAGCTCGTGCACGAGCTCGGTGGAGACACGCCGGCTCGTCCGCAGGCCGATCCGGTGAAATGAGCGATCTGCTCGCCGCCCGTGCGCGCTATGTCGAACTGATTGCGAAGCGCGAGCGGATATCCTCGCCGCGCCTGCTCTCGGCGCTGGCGACGATTCCGCGTGAAGAGTTTCTGGCGAAGGGGCCCTGGCGCATCAAGAGCGAGGCGGCGCGCAACTACCGGCTGACGCCTGACGCCGACCCCGTTCATCTCTACGACAATGTGCTGGTCGCGATCGATGCGCGCCGCAAGCTCGACACCGGACTGCCGAGCCTGTGGGCGCACTTTATCGATCTGCTCGACGTTGGACAGAAGGACCGCGTGGTCCAGATCGGTTGCGGGCTCGGCTATTTCTCCGCGATCCTGTCGGAGATCGTGGGCCCGAAGGGCAGGGTGCAGGCCATCGAGTGCGATGAGCGGCTCGCGGCGCGCGCCGCGGCCTATCTTCGCGCCTACGGGAATGTCGAGGTCATCAACGGCGACGGCTGCCGGGAAATCGGCGAGACGGCTGACGTCATCATCGTCCATGCCGGCTTCTCGCATCCGCATCCGCTCTGGCTTCAATCGCTCCGGCCCCGCGGCCGCCTGCTGGTGCCGCTGACGCAGCGGGACCGCGAAGGTGCCGCGCTCAAGATCACGCGCAAGGGCAAGGGATTCGAGGCCGAAGCGGTGCAGCAGATCCGGATCTTTCCCGGCCATGGCCGCGGCGTGACGGCGCTCGATGATCGCGTCGCCGACTGGTGGCAGCGGGCATCGTCGCTCGCGCCGCTGCGCTTTCGCGGCATCGCGCAGGGGCTGCCGTCGGACGGCTAAATTCGTTTCCGCGCCAGGACTGACACGTCCTCCCGCACGTCCTTCTCAGACGTCCTTCGTGAACTTGCTGATGACGTCCATGAAGGGCTTTGGCTTGAACTCGCCATCGAGTGGCAGCGGGCGGTTCGCCTGCTTGTCCGCGCGCTTAACCAGCCCGTTGATCCAGCTGTAGCGGTCGGAAATGCCCCAGGTCAGGATCGAGCGCGCCGGCCCGCTGGCCGAGATTGCGGTCAGGAGATCGTTAACGCGCTTGGCAACGATGGCATCGCGCTCCGAAGGACTACCCGTCAGCTTCTCGTCGTTGACGTCGAGCTCGGTGACGTAGACCTCGAGGCCCCACGCGCGGAGCTCGGTCACGAACTCGGCGAGCCCGTGGGTGTCGATCTCGAGCTCGGCATGCAGATGCGATTGCAGGCCGACGGCGTGCAGCGGCACGCCCTGGTCGAGCAGACTCATGATGAGGTTGCGATAGGCTGCGCGCTTGGCGATGAACGAATCCTTCGCCGACTCGATGTCGTATTCGTTGATCGCGAGCTTGACGTAGGGATCAGCCGCGGCCGCGGTGCGGAAGGCGAGCGGAATCCAGCGATCGCCGAGATGCTGCGTCCAGAACGTGTCGCGCCGGTCGGTGATGCCTTTGGGATTGTCGGGGATCGGCTCGTTGACGACGTCCCACGAGGTCAGCTTGTCCTTGTAATAGGACACGACGGTGTTGATGTGATCGACATAGGCGCGCTCGACGCCCTTTGAATCCTTGATCTGTTTGGTCCAGTCGGGAATGTCGTGATACCAGGCGAGCGTGTGGCCGCGCATGGTCAGGTCGTTCTTCTGCGCGAAATCATAGATGGCGTCGGCGCGCTCGAAGGCGAAGGTGTGCGCGTCCGGCCGCAGCATCGGCCATTTCAGTTCGAGCACCGGCACCACCTGCGTGCAATAGGTGCTGATGGCCTCGCCGAGCCGCGGATCGGCCTGCAGGTCCCAGAGCGTGGCGGCGGCGCCAAAACCCGGACGGCGTTGCGCAAGTTTCGACACCGGAAGTGCGGACGCCGATGCGCCCGCCGCGAGCGTTGCGGCGCTGCCGAGGAGAAATTCGCGTCTGTCGAGCTTCGTCACGTGGCGGCCGTCCTTTCGAACCAACGCGCCAATGTACCAAGCGGCGCCTTGTGACGCCGTGGTTTCCCGTTGTTGGGTTAACTTTTGCGGACGGCCGTCTCAGCGCGCCTGGCGCTGCATCACGGCTTCGGCGATGGCGTAATATTGAAGCGCGCCCTTTTCGAGCGTCAGTTTGTCCATCACATAATCGCGAGGTGCGAAGTCGCTCGCGCTGACCTGCGACCAGAAGTCGCTCCAGCCCGAGACGAAGCCGTTCGCGTCGACGAACGTGCGGCCGCAGCGTGCGTCGAAATAGGGCACGGAGGACACGCCGCCTTCATATCTCACCCTGTCCGGGAAATAATCCGGATCCTGCCACGGTCCGCCGCGATTCCACGCGAACACGGGCACGCCGCTCGACAGTGCCTGCTGGCAGGCGATGCCCTGGCTCTCGTGCTCGCAGAGAAAGACCATGCTGCGGCTGCGCGCCAGCGCCGCCTTGTAATCGTCTTCCTTGTAATGGCCGTAGCGGATCACCTCGACCGAGCGGCCGCTCGCCTCGAGATGCCGGCGGATCGGGGCGATCAGCTCGCTCTCATAGCGCCCGTGTTCCCAGCGCACCTTGTCGTAAAGCAGCACGTCGACGCTCTTCTGCGCGGCCGGCGTTGGCGTCCACAAATCGGTGTCGATGCCGACCGGCCATACTTCGATATGCGGCCAGTATGGCCGGCACATCTCCGCATACCAGTCGCAGGGCACCAGGATGGTTTGGGTCAGCAGGTCCTGGTGATGCGCGGGGACGTCCACGGGATGGTTGTACATGACGACCCCGAGCAGGAGCGGGTTCCTCCACGCGAACCAGTCAAGCACGAACGGGCGTCCGAGGATGCAAGCGAGCTCCTCCGGATGCTTCTGGATGTAGCTGTAGTCGTTGACGCGATAGGGAATGCCGACCCGGTCGAGCCCGGCGCAGAGATTGAGGAACACGCGCCGCTGGCCGCTGATCCAGGACTTTCCGAGCAGCATGCGCCGCAGCAGCGGCCGGACGTGGCGGTCGCCCGGAAACCAGCGGTCGTCACGCTCCTCGAAGAACAGATTGAGCGTCATCCGCTCGCCGCCGTCCGCGGGGGACGCCGGGACCAGGGACGCATCCGTCCCGCCATGGGGCAGGGAGGCCGGATTTGCTCGCAAACGCTCGACAACGTCCATCTTAGTCACGTCCACGCATTAACCAAAGGTCGGGCGGCGACCTGAAATCATGGTTTCTTTTCGGTGATCGCGGCGGCTCGTTCAAGGACAGGGCAAATTTAACGCTAACGCGCGAAAGCGGTGGGACCGCCCCCGTTCGGCGGCCGATTTGCAGACTTAAATGACTATTTTGGGAGATGCTGCGGCGCGGTCCGACCGCCAAGCCTTTGATCGCCACGCCAAGGTCCAACTGATCAACGGCCACTGCATTTCAAGGCCGCCAGTCCCGTGCATCCATGCTGAACCGCCATTTCTCCATTTACCTCGCCAGCTACATCCTGTCCGCGGCGGTGGGATTCTTCGCGGTTACCGCCTACACGCGGCTGCTGACGCCGGCGGAGTATGGCGTCTACGTCGTCGGCATGAGCATCGCGGGCATTCTGGGCGCGATCTTCTTTGCCTGGATCAAGCTGTCGGTGTCGCGCTATCAGGCGATGTCGGCGGAGGTGGATTTTCGTGCCACGGCGATGGTCGGCTTCGCGCTGACGGTCGCGGCCATGTGCGCGGCGACCCCGCTGGTGTTCCTGTTCCGCAACGACGTCGGTGTCGAGCTGGTGCTCGCCAGCATGTTCGTCGCGATCATGTCGAATGCCTTCGACGTCGGCCAGGAGTTCGAACGCGCCAAATTCCGGCCTTTCCGGTTCGCTGCCATATCGATGGTGCGCAGCCTGTCGAGCATCGGATTCGGCCTGCTCGGGATCTGGCTCGGCTGGGGTGGCATGGGCCTGCTCGCGGCCATTGGCCTCGGCTCGCTCACCGGCGTCATCCTCAATCTCGTCAGCGACCGCGCCAGGATGGCGAGCTTTTCGCGCAGCCAGTTCATGCAGCTCGCGCGCTACGGCCTGCCGTTGACGCTGGCCGGACTGTCGGTCGCGGTTTACTCGGCCAGCGACCGGCTCATCGTCGCCTATCTGCTCGGCAAGGATTCCGCCGGCATTTTCGGCGTCGCTGCCGATCTGCCGCGTCAGTTCATGGTCATGATCGCCACCAGCGTTGCCGCGGCCACCGTGCCGATGGTGTTCCGCTCGCTGTCGGAAAAGAACAATGACACGACACGGGAGCGGTTGACCGAGAGCCTCGAACTGCTGCTGGTCGTCGTCGCACCCGTCGCAGTCTGGCTTGCGCTCGCCGCCGACCAAGTCGCCGGCACGCTCGTCGGTGTCGATTTTCGCGCCGGCGTGTCCGCGCTGCTGCCGACCTTGGTGCTCGCCCGCTTCTTCGGTATCGCCAATCAGTTCTACGTCCAGCTCAGCTTCCAGCTCGCCGAGCGGCCCTTCATGCTGGCGGCACAGTCGTTCCTCACCTTGGTCGTGAGCGTGGTGCTGATGTTCGCGCTGGTCGCGGGCTACGGCATCTATGGCGCAGCGCTGGCGACGCTCGCAACCGAGGCGATCGGCTTCGTCGTCGCCGTGGTGCTGATGCACCGTGCCCATCCCGTGCCGTTCGACGTCAACCGGCTCGCGGGCGTCGCCGCGTCGGCCGCGGCAATGGCAGGCGCCATCCTTGTCGCGCGGTCGCAGGTCAACGGCGCCGGTATCGTGGCGCTGATCATCGTGAGCGTTGCGGGTGGCCTTGCCTATGTGGCCGCGGCCTGGCTGCTGAATGTAGCGAACGTGCGGACGCTGTCGCTGCGCGTCCTGCGGACGTTCAATCGCAAGGCGCTCGGCGTCTGACCGCCTCACGAGGCGCAGCTTCGTCCGGAGCAACGTCCCCGCCCGCAAGTTCCTGCTTGCGTTCTATTCCTTGTCGCGGAATGCTGAGGGCCGGCCGGACAGCCGCATCACATTTCATAGCGGCGGCCCGAGCCATGTCCTGTTGCGCTTGAAAAGCAAAGTTCGTTCTGCTCATAAGAGGGCTGAAATTGCGCTGCAACATGCGCAAAAGAGCCCATCGACTAAAGTCGATAGCCAGCGAGGAAACACATTATGCGCAAGCTCACTTTGGCCATTGCCGTGATCGCCCCGATGCTCGGTCATGCAGCGTCGGCTGAGGACACGCTCAAGATCGGCTACATCGATCCGCTCTCCGGCGGCGGCGCCAGCGTCGGCGAGGGTGGTCTGAAGACCTTCCAGTATCTGGCCGACGAGCTCAACGCCAAGGGCGGCATCCTCGGCCACAAGATCGAGATCATCCCGCTCGACAACAAGACCAATCCGCAGGAGAGCCTGGTGCAGGCCCAGAAGGCGATCGACGCCGGGGTTCACTACATCACGCAAGGCAACGGGTCGTCGGTCGGCGCTGCGCTGACGGACTTCGTCACCAAGAACAATTCGCGCAATCCCGGCAAGGAAGTTCTGTACTTCAACTACGCCGCCGTCGACCCGAGCCTGACCAACGAGAAGTGCAGCTATTGGCATTTCCGCTGGGATGCGAGCTCCGACATCAAGATGGAAGCGCTGACGAACTACATGAAGGACACCGCCTCCATCAAGAAGGTGTACCTGATCAACCAGGACTATTCGTTCGGCCAGTCGGTACGTACCGATGCGCGCAAGATGCTCGGAGCCAAGCGGCCTGACGTCCAGATCGTCGGCGACGAGCTGCATCCGCTGCTGAAGGTCACGGACTTCTCGCCCTACATCGCCAAGATCAAGGCGTCCGGCGCCGACAGCGTCGTCACCGGCAATTGGGGCCAGGATTTCGCACTGCTGCTCAAAGCCGCGGCCGATGCCGGTCTGAAGGTCAACTGGTACACCTATTATGCCGGCGGCGCCGGTGGCCCGACCGCGATCAAGCAGACCGGTCTCGATGGGCAGGTCTTCCAGATCACCGAAGGCTTCGCCAACTCCGGCAACAAGGCCGCGATGGACTACGAGAAGGCGTTCCGCGCCAAGGTCAATCTGTCGCTGTGGTATCCGCGTGCGGTCAACGAGATGCGCATGTTCAAGGCCGCGGCCGAGAAGGCCAATTCGATCGACCCCGTGAAGGTGGCGGCGGCGCTCGAGGACCTGAAGTTCGAGGTCCTGGACGGTGGCCAAGGCATCATGCGCAAGGACGACCATCAGTTCTTGCAGCCGATCTACATCTCCTCCTTCGGCAAGCTGACCGAGAGCGAGCCGTTCGACGAGGAGAGCACCGGTTGGGGTTGGCATCTGGTGTCGAAGATCGACACGCCGCAGGCCATGGTCTCCACGACCTGCAAGATGGTGCGGCCGTAATCACGCAGCCTGTCGTCGTCCCGCGACCATCATGGGCCGCGGGGTGACGGCAGCCGGACGATTTTTGATTGGGCGATGTTCACCGGGGCCATCAGGCCCCGGATATCCATGAGTGCGCTGTGCTTGAACTCATTGTCATTTCGTCCCTGAACGGTGTGCTGTTCGGCATGCTGCTCTTCCTGCTGTCGAGCGGGCTGACCGTCATCTTCAGCATGATGGGCGTGCTCAACTTCGCCCATGCCAGCTTCTACATGCTCGGTGCCTTCTTCGGCTTCCAGCTCACGAAGTGGATCGGCTTCTGGCCGGCGCTGGTGCTGGCGCCGCTTCTGGTGGGCGCGATCGGCATGGTGGTGGAGCGCTACGGCCTGCGCAACACCCACAAGCACGGCCATGTCGCCGAGCTCTTGCTGACGTTTGGCCTCGCTTTCGCGATCGAAGAGATCGTCTCGATGATCTGGGGCAAGAGCCCGCTCGACTACCGCGTGCCGGCCCTGCTGGACTTTCCGGCCTTCACGATCTTCTCGACCAACTATCCCGCCTACAAGATCTTCATGCTGGCGGTGTCGGTCATCATCTTCGTGGCGCTGCTGATCGTGCTCAAACGCACCCGCGTCGGCCTCATCGTGCAGGCAGCGCTGACGCATCCGCACATGGTCGGGCATCTCGGCCACAATGTCGGGCGCGTCTTCATGGCGGTGTTCGGGGTCGGCAGCGCGCTGGCCGCCCTTGCCGGCGTCATTGCAGGTCCCGCCTTGGTGACCCAGTCCGACATGGCTGCATCGCTTGGGCCCATCCTGTTCGTGGTCATCGTATTCGGAGGCCTCGGCTCCTTGCCGGGTGCCTTCATCGCGTCGCTCGTCATCGGACTGGTGCAGACGTTCGCGGTGGCGCTCGATGGCTCGCTGGCGAGTGCCTTCGGGCCGCTCGACCCGTCGACGGGACCGTCCGTCCTCACCGACATCTGGAACGTCACGATCGCCCAGGTCGCGCCGATCGTTCCCTATATGCTGTTGGTGCTCATTCTGATCGTTCGCCCCATGGGCCTGATGGGGACGCGCGAATCATGACCACAGCTACCACTTCGGCATCGAAGGTTGCGGCCAAGCCCGTCGGCGGCAGCCTGCGCTTCTACGGCGTCTGGTTGATCGGCATCATCGCGCTGATCGTCCTGCCGATGATCTTCTCATCGGGCGGCTCGCTGACATCCTTCAGCCTGATCGGCATCGCGATCGTGTTCGCGCTGTCCTACAACATCCTGCTCGGCCAGACCGGCCTGCTGTCGTTCGGCCACGCCGTTCACTACGGCCTCGGCGGCTTCGCGGCCTGCCACATGATGAATGCGGTGGTCTCGCATGGCTGGCCGATCCCGCTGCCGTTCATTCCGCTGTTCGGCGGCCTCGGCGGCCTCGTGTTTGCGATCATCATCGGCTGGGTCATGACCAAGCGCGCCGGCACGGTGTTTGCGATGATCTCGCTCGGCATCGGCGAATTGGTGGCGTCCTCGTCGCTGATCCTGCGGTCGGTGTTCGGCGGCGAGTCCGGCATCACCACGGACCGCACCGCGCTGCCGAAAATGCTCGGCTGGTCGTTCGGGCCGCAGCTTCAGGTCTACTATCTCATCGCGTTCTGGCTGGTGCTGTCGGCGATTGCGATGTACGCGCTGACGCGGACGCCGCTCGGGCGGATCTGCAACGCCGTCCGTGACAATCCGGAGCGCGTCCAGTTCATCGGCTACGATCCGCACGTCGTCCGCTACATCGCCTTCTGCTTTGCCGGCTTCTTCGCCGGCATCGCCGGAGGTCTGGCCGCGATCAATTTCGAGATCGCGAATTCCGCCTATCTCGGCGCGATCCAGTCCGGCCTCGTGCTGTTCTCGACCTTCATCGGCGGCACCGCGTTTTTCTTCGGCCCGATCCTGGGTGCGATCCTGGTCACTTACCTCCAGCTTGGACTGACCAACCTCACCACGGCCTGGCAGCTCTATTTCGGCATCATCTTCATCGGCATCGTGATGTATGCGCCGGGTGGCATTGCCGGCCTGTTGATGATGCACCGGCCGCTGATCCGCGCCGGCACGCTGTGGACGGTGATTCCGTCCTATCTCGTCGCGATCGTGCCGACGGTCGCACTGGCCTGCGGCGTGATCCTGGTCATCGAAACTGTCGCACGTTTCTCCGGAGGCGACGCGATCAATTTGTTCGGCATTGCCTTCAACCCGACGTCGCCGGTGACGTGGATGACGGCCGCGGTTCTCGTTGTCGGCGGCGCATTCGTCGCGCGGCTGACCTGGCGGCGGATCGCGGAGGCGTGGGACCGGGCTGCCACGGTTGCTCGTGACCGGGGGTATCTCGCATGAGCGCAGCGGTATCTGAAAAGAGCGCAGCCATCGAAGTCCGCGCCGTCGAGAAGCGCTTCGGCAATGTCGGCATCATCCGCGACCTCAACCTCAGCGTCGCCAAGGGTGAGCGTCACGCCATCATCGGGCCGAACGGCGCCGGAAAATCCACCACGTTCAACCTGATCAGCGGTCACATCGCGCCGACCTCGGGCGAGGTGAAGCTGAATGGCGACCTGATCTCCGGCCTGCGGCCGTTCGAGATCAACCGTCGTGGCCTGTCGCGCTCGTTCCAGGTCACCAACGTGTTCGCGCGCATGTCGGTCTGGGAGAACGTGCGCTGCGCGGTGCTGTGGGCGACGGGACATCGCTACGCGTTCTGGAAGAACGTCGACAGCCTGCCCGAGGTGCGCGAGCGCACGGCGCAGATCCTCGACGACATTCATCTGACGCACCGGCGCGACGTGCCGGCTGGTCTTCTGACCTATGCCGAGCAGCGCGAGCTGGAGATCGGCATCACCATCGCGAGCGGCGCCACCGTCGTCATGCTGGACGAGCCGACCGCGGGTATGAGCAACGCGGAGACCGAACGCGCCGTGGCGCTGATCCGGCGGTTGACCGAGGGCAAGACGCTGGTGATCGTCGAGCACGACATGAGCGTCGTGTTCGGCCTGGCCGACCGCATCTCGGTGCTGGTTTACGGCCACATCATCGCCTCGGGCACGCCGGAAGAGATCCGGCGCGATCCGAAGGTCAAGGAAGCCTATCTCGGCGAGGAAGCGCACTGATGCTCGAGGTCAGGGATCTCCACGCTTATTACGGCAAAAGCCACATTCTTCAGGGCGTCGATCTCGACGTCGGCGCCGGCGAGGTCGTCAGCCTGCTGGGGCGTAACGGCGTCGGCCGCTCCACCACGGTCAAGGCGATCATGGGCGAGGTCGCGCCGCAAGGCACGATCCGCTTCAAGGGCAAGGACATCGCCGGCCTGCCCAGCTACAAGATCGCGCATCTCGGCCTCGGCTATGTGCCCGAGCATCGCGATATCTTTCCGAGCCTGACGGTGCGCCAGAACCTGCTGCTCGGCATCAAGGACACGCGCCGACCCGGCAAATGGCGGCTTCAGGACATGCTCGACATGTTCCCCAATCTCGCCGCGCGTGCCGACACGGCCGCGGGCGTGTTGTCGGGTGGCGAGAAGCAGATGCTCACGACGTGCCGGACGCTGATGGGCGATCCCGACCTGATCATGATCGACGAGCCCACCGAAGGCCTCGCGCCGCTGATCGTGCAGCAGGTCGGCGATCTCATCGCGCGGATCGCGCAAGCCGGCGTCGCCATCCTCCTCGTCGAGCAGAAACTGTCGATCGCGATGCGCATCTCCAAGCGTGTCTACATCATGGGGCACGGCCGCGTGGTGTTCGAAGGCACGCCGGACGAGCTCAAGGCCAATGCCGCCGTACGGCAGGAATGGCTCGAGGTCTGACGGCTGCGGCCTGCGCATACGCATCTGTATTCTGCGCTACATCTCACGCCCGCTAATCGAGGTATCGTCCTCGCCGCCGCCATCGCGAGCGATGCGGCCGATGATAACCAAGAACAGAAGTGGAGGACGTTGACCGCGGCCTTGCGAGGGCGCGCGTCGATGCACTCTGCCAGGGAAGGAGATGCCGCGCATGCCCGGCCACACATTCAAGTTCATCGGCGGAGCCGTCGCTCTGCTCACTGTGCTGGGCGCTGCCTCGGCCGTCAGGGCCGGAACCTACGACACCGGCGCGACCGACACGGGCATCAAGCTCGGCCAGACCATGCCCTATTCGGGACCGGCGTCGGCCTATTCGGCGATCGGCCGCGCCGAGATCGCCTATTTCAAGATGCTCAACGAAAAGGGCGGCATCAACGGCCGCAAGGTCGATCTTCTCAGCATGGACGATGCCTATTCGCCGGCGAAGACGGTGGAGCAGACGCGCCGGCTCGTCGAGAGCGACGAGGTTTTGGCGATGTTCTCGATGCTCGGCACCGGCCCGAACATCGCCGCGCAAAAATACCTCAACGTCAAGAAGGTCCCGCAGTTGTTCCCGTCGAGCGGCGCCAGCCGCTGGAACGATCCGCAGCATTTCCCCTGGACCACCGGTTCGCAGCCGACTTACAGGACCGAAGGACGGATCTACGCCAAGTGGATTCTGGCGAACAAGCCCGACGCCAAGATCGCGGTCATCACGCCGAACGAGGATCCCGGCCGTGATTATCTCGCCGGCTTCAAGGAAGGTCTCGGCGAGCACGTCAACCAGATCGTGTCGGAAGCGGTCTACGAGACGACGGACGCCACGGTCGACTCCCAGATCGTCAAGTTCAAGGCCGCCGGCGCCGACGTTCTCTTCAACGAGTGCACGCCGAAATTCGCAGCGCAAGCGATCAAGAAGGTCGCGGAGCTCGGCTGGAAGCCACAGATCATCGTTCCGGCCGTTTCCAATTCCGTCGGCTCGGTGCTGGCGCCGGCCGGGCTCGAGAATTCCGTCGGCATCGTCACCGGCGCCTTTCTGAAGGATCCCGGTGATCCGCGTTGGGAGAACGATTCCGGCATGAAAGCCTGGCGCGAATGGATGAAGACCTATAATTCCGGCGCCGATCCCGCCGACATCTTCAACGTCACCGGCTACACCATGGCGCAGATGATGGAGATGGTGCTGCAGCGGGCAGGCAACGATCTCACGCGTGCGAATTTGATGAAGCAGGCGCAGTCCTTCAAGGACGTCGAGCTGCCGATGCTGCTGCCGGGCATCAAGCTCAACACCTCGGCCGAGCAGGTGACGCCGATCCGTCAGTTGCAGATGGCGCGCTTCAACGGAAAATCCTGGGAACTGTTCGGCGACGTTCTCGGCGAGTAGTCTCGATCGATCGTGACAAGCGAGCAGGGCACGAGCCTTGCCCCTTGTACCGCCCACCGTGAATGCTTCCTCCAACGACAGTGAAGAGACGATGGCACCAACCGGCCCCCTCAGCGGAATCCGTGTTCTCGATCTGACGAGCGTGCTGTTCGGTCCCTATGCCGCACAGATGCTCGGGGATTGGGGTGCCGACGTCATCAAGATCGAGCCGCCGTCGGGCGACACCTGGCGCTATACCGGCGTGTTTAGGAATCGCGGCATGAGCGGCCAGTTCATGGCGGTCAACCGCAACAAGCGCAGCCTTGCGCTTGATCTCAAGCATCCTGACGGCAAGGCGGCACTGGCGAAGCTGATCCCGACGGTCGATGCGCTCGTCACCAATGTGCGGCCGGCCGCAATGGCGCGGCTCGGCTTCGGTTATGGAGACTGCGCAAAGCTCAACCCGCGGCTGATCTATGCGGCCGCGACCGGTTTTGGCCAGGACGGTCCGTGGGCCGCGCGGCCCGCCTTCGACGAGATCATCCAGGCGGCATCGGGCCTCGCATCATCGATCGGATCCGACGAGGAGCCGGAATTCGTTCCGAGCCTGATCGGCGACAAGATCTGCGCCATGGCGATGGTCGGTGCGGTGTCGGCCGCCCTGTTCCGGCGCGAGCGCACGGGCCAGGGCCAGATGGTCGAGGTGCCGATGCTGGAGACGATTGCGGGCTTCAACAGCATCGAGATGCTGGGCGGACACGCCTTCGATCCGCCGATCGGCCCGACCGGCTACAAGCGCATGAAAAACCGGCGTCCGGTGAAGACCAAGGATGGCTGGCTGACGATGCTGCCGTATTCCGGGGACAATTGGTGTGCCTTTTTCGAGGCCGTCGGCCGGCCCGAGTTGAGCGACGAGCTCGGCGTGCGCGATCCCGTGCTGCGCTCGCAAAACATCGACAAGATCTACGACCGCATGAGCGAGATCGGGCCGACCCGCACCACGGCGGAGTGGGAGGAGCTATTGCTGCAGCTGGACGTGCCGCACACCGCCTTTGCCAAATTGACCGAGATCGGCGATCAGCAGCATCTCGCGGCCGTCGGACTGTTTGCGGATATCGATCATCCGACCGAGGGGAAGATTCGCCAGGCACGTCCGGCGACAAAATTTTCGGAGAGCCCGGCCGGCATCCACCGCATGGCACCGCGCCTGGGCGAGCATTCGCGCGAGGTGCTGCGCGAGGCCGGCCTGAGCGACGCCGAGATCGAAGCGCTCGTCGCAAACAAGGCCGTTGGCGCGCCATAAAACCGGCGCGCCATTCGGGGAATGTTACCGCTTGCTGCCGGCCGACGCAGTCACAGTCGCCGGTCCAAAGCTCTGCTGCCAGTACATTTCGACCTGCTCGACCAGGGCCTGCGGCAACGAAACGTAGTTGAGCGTTTCGGCCTGCGTCTTCCCGTTCTCCAATGACCAGCGCACGAAGTCGATGGCGGCAGCCGATCGTTCCGGCGACTTCGGCTGCTTCGGCATCACCACGAACGTCGTGGCCGTGATCGGATAGGCATCCTCGCCCGGCGCGTTGGTGAGAACGATATGGAAATCCCTGTCCGCCGTCCAGTCCGCGCTCGACGCCGCCGCCTGGAACGACGCGGCGTCAGGGACGACGAAATTGCCGGCGCTGTTCTGCACCACGCCGAATGAGATCTTGTCGAGCCGTTGCAGCGCGTAGGCATATTCGAGGTAGCCGATCGCGCCGGGTACGAGGCCGACGAGCGAGGCGACACCGTCATTGCCGCGTCCGCCGAGACCGACAGGCCACTCGACCGCAGTGCCTTCGCCGACGGCGGCCTTCCATTGCGGACTGACCTTGGAGAGATAGTTCGACCAGTTGAAGGTCGTGCCGGAGCCGTCGATGCGATGCACGACGGTGATCGGCGCGTTCGGCAACCTCACGTCGGGGTTGATGGTGCGAATGGCCGGATCGTTCCACGTCCTGATCTTGCCGAGATAGATGCTCGCGAGCACCTCGCCCGAAAAATGCATCTGGCCGGGCTTCACGCCGTCGATGTTGACGACCGGAACGACGCCGCCGATCACAATCGGAAACTGGATCATGCCGAGCTTCTCGAGCTCTTTGGGATCAAGCGGCATGTCGGTGGCGCCGAAATCGACGGTGGCTTTCTTGATCAAGCCGATGCCGATGCTCGACCCCACTGCCTGATACGTCACGGTGTTGCCGGTCTTCGCCTTGTAGGCGTCGATCCATTTCGCCATCACGGGCGAAACGAAGGTTGAGCCGGCGCCCGTGGTCTCGGCAGCGAAGCTCTGCGTCGAGATGACCAGCGCGGTGAGGACGATGGGGAGACTGAGATGTTTCATCATGGGCTCGAAGCTAGCAGCGCGCTCCACGAGCCTCTGTGGTTTACGTCACAAAAATGTAATGGAAATCAGAACCATCTGGTTCGGTTGCAATGTGATGTGAAGCCGGTGCGACTCACGATCCGAGATTGCGGGCAACTGTGATCAGGACGGCTGCAAGTACGGCCAGCGACATCGAGACCGCCAGGCTTTTAACCAGGCTCGTGGTCGTGCCTCTGGAAAAGACGATGAAGCCGGTCGCGAGCAGCGCCAGCCCGGCCACGGCCGCGGCAATCTGCGAGAGAGTTGAGGACACCCGTTCATCCTCCGATGCGCTGTTTGGCGAATTTACCGCCGATGTTCCCGCGGCCTGACGCAATTCTCTGTGATTCCAGTCACATCCCGTCCTGCCGCTGCCGAGGGCTGACATTCTGCCGCAGCGCGCCGGCCAGCTCCAGGCCAGCCCCGGCTCCCAACCGCCCTTCCGCCCGCACGGACCGTCGTATATGAGAGTTTCGTCGCCGGAACGGACCGAATATCGCCGGAAACGGAACAGATGGTGGCTGCGATTTCTTAATCCAAAGATCGCAATCTGATCGGTGATCGACGCAAGTGCGGACACGCAACCGGGGAATGGCATGAAAGACCTGATGACGACGGCGCAATCCAGGAAAGCGATGCGGCGTTGGGGGGCTCCCGGAATCGTGATGTTCGCGGCGGCGGTCGCGCTGGCTGCCCCGAGCCAGGCCGTTGCTGCCAAGCAGCCGCGCCAGATCGCCGAGGCGGTGGCGCAGCGCGAGGCCGGCGAGCCGATCATGGCGATCGTGTCGATCAAGAGCCAGCAGGTCACGTTCTACGATGCCGAGGGCTGGATCCTCCGCGCGCCGGTCTCGACCGGCACGACCGGACGCGAAACGCCCGCCGGCGTCTTCGCCGTCGTCGAGAAGGACAAGGACCACCACTCCTCGATGTATGACGACGCCTGGATGCCGAACATGCAGCGCATCACCTGGAACGGCATCGCGCTGCATGGCGGGCCGCTGCCCGGCTATGCCGCCTCGCACGGCTGCGTGCGCATGCCCTTCAACTTCGCCGAGGGCCTGTTCGAGAAGACCAATATCGGCATGCGGGTGATCATCTCGCCGATGGATGCGGCTCCGGTCGATTTCTCGCATCCCTCGCTGTTCGTGCCGAGCAAGGAAGCCATTGCGGCGGCGCCCGCGCGTGCCGACAAGCTCTCCGCGCAGGCGGAGGAAGTCATCCAGGCCGCCGACGAGGCGAAGAAGGCCGCGACGGCAGCAGCGAAGGACGCGCAATCGCTTCCGGCGTCGCTGCGCAAGCTCGAGCAGCAGAAGGCCCGCGCCGATGCCGAGAACGCCTATGCCGACAAGCTCGTCGCGAACGCCAAGACCGACCAGGCCAAGGCGAAGGCCGACGAGCTGAAGCAGAAGGCCGCGGCAAAGGCGACGGATGCCGCGACCCAGCTGGACGCCGCCAAGGCTGCGGCGCAGCCGAAGCGCGATGCGGTTGCCGCGACAAAGGACGCCGCCAAGGCGGCCGCGGCCAAGAAGGCCGAAGCCGTGAAGGCCGCGACCGATGCCAAGCTCGCGATGGAGCCGGTCTCGGTCTACATCAGCCGCTCGACACAGAAGCTCTATGTCCGGCGTAACACCCACAAGCCGGCGCCTGATGGCGGCGGCGAGGTGTTCGACACCAGCATCGAGGTTCCCGTCACCATCCGCAATCCCGACCAGCCGCTCGGCACGCACATCTTCACCGCTATGGCGAAGAACGACGCCGGCCTGCGCTGGAGCGTCGTCACCATCGACGAAGGCGACAGCGCGAAGGACGCGCTCGACCGCATCACGATCCCGCAGGAGGTGTGGGATCGCATCGGGCCGACCGCATTGCCGCGCTCGTCGATCATCATCTCGGACGAGCCGCTGAGCGCCGAGACCAACTACCGCACCGAGTTCGTCGCGGTGTTAAGCAACCATCCACAAGGCGGCTTCATCACCCGCAAGCCGACCGCGCCGCCGGTGGAAATGGCGAGCGACGATGGCTGGGGCAATGGCGGCGCATTTGGCGGCAATGGCTTCTTCTTCTTCGGGCAGCGCGATCCGAATCCGCAGCCCGTCAATCCGCGCCGCCGCGCCGGCCAGTACCAGTACTATCAACCGGCGCAGCCGATGCAGCGGAGCCTTTGGTAGGCGCGGGGCCGGAGCGTAGCGGCTCCTGCCGCTACGGCCTTGCCGTGATCACCAGAGCCTGAATCTTCGCCTCGACCGGCCCGGATCCATGACGCTTCCGGATCGCCTCGGCAACGGCATCGGTCGCGGCCTCGAGCTTGCTCGCATCCCTGGCCTCGATCTCGCCGCGCAGCGGCGTGCCCTGGCAATACGCGATCGCCACGTATTCCGCGGAGGGCGCGCGGCTCATCGCCGTCCGCGTTTCGATCGATATGTCCTTGAAGCCCGCGCGTTCGAGATCGGCCTTGATGACGGCCTTGTCGTGATAGCCGTGCGGCGTCCGCGCCATGAACAGCGGCGGATTGTCAGGAAACATCTTGCCGAGCGTGATCGTCGCGTCGTCGGCGAACACATTGTCTTCGATACGATCCCAGACACTGAACAAATACGTGCCGTTCGGCTTCAACACCCGCTTCGTTTCCGCATATCCCTTGCTGCGATCCGGGAAGAACATGGCGCCGAACTGGCAGCAGACGACGTCGAACGCAGCGTTGTCGAAGGGCAGCGTCAGCGCATCGGCCTGACGCCAGGTCATGCGCGGGTCATCGCCCTGACGCTGCTTCGCGACCGCGAGCATGGGCTCGTTGAGGTCGGTCGCGACATAGCGGACACCGGCGGGCAGCAGCGCCGCCACGGCCCGCGTCACGGCGCCGGTGCCGGCGGCGATCTCGAGCAGGTCCGAGGGCGACAGCGCAGCGACGCGCTTGGCAAGGTCGTCGGCATAGATCGAGAAGATCAGCGGGACCAGATATTCGTCGTAGAGTTTTGGAACCGAGCCGGCGAAAACCTTGTCAGTGCTGGACATGCTTGCCTCGCTGAAGGTTGGCTATCACGGGCAAGATAGCATGGTTCGACCGCCCGGGAACGCGGGCGAGCCTCCGAGGCGAAGAGGTTCTACGACTTCGCCCCGCCAACCTCGCGGATCGGCCGCGTGCCGTCCCAGTTCATCGCGGCTTGCCGAACCTTCTCAAAGAAAGGTCCCTTCGTGCCGCTGATGTCGGAGATCTCGATGATCGTTCCCGGATGGGCTTGCGTATCGAAATAGGCGAAGCGTCCTCTGTCGCCGCCGATCTGGCCTTCATGGCCGATCCTGTAGCCAAGCCCCACCGCCTTGTCGTAGAGCGCCTGGTAGTCGTGGCTCCAGTAGGACATGTGCTGCAGGCCTTCATGGCCGGCATCCAGGAACTCCTTGTAGAGTGAGGGCGCATCGTTGCGTTGCTGGATCAGCTCGATCTGGAGATCGCCGGAGTTCGCCAGCGCGATGCTCATCTCGACGGATGAATCCTGGCCACGATGGCGGAACCAGTCGGTCTTGACGCGGTCCATGTAGTACCAAGGACCGACGCCCATCACCTCGATCCAGTGCGTCATCGCGGCCTGGATGTCCCGCACCACATATCCGTTCTGGCGCACTGCGCCGAAGATGCGGCTCATGCCCGCGCTCCCTCAATCACCCTGCTCACTTGACCTCAATGCCCGCGTCCTTGGCAACCTGCTTCCAGGCCGCGATATCGCGCGCATTGATGTCGCGCTGCTCGTCGCCGGGGACGAATTGCGGCGTGATGCCGAGGCCCAGCAGCTTCTCCTTCACCGCGGCATCGCCGAGCGCGTCCTTCAGCGCCGCCGACAGCTTTTGCGTGATCGGCGGCGCGAGGCCCGCCGGCGCATACATCGCCCAGGACAGGCTGCGGTCGAACGGCACGCCCTGTTCTCCGTAGGTCGCAACGTCAGGCAGGCTCGGTGAGCGCTCGCCGCAGGCGGCCAGTGCCTTGATCGAGCCGTCCTTCACCAGCGGCGTCGCGGTCGCCATGTCGAGCGTCGCGAGCGAGATGTGGCCGCCCAGCAGGTCGCCGGCGAGCTTGGCGATGCCGTTGAACGGCACGTGCTCCATCTTGATGCCGGTCTGCTGCATCAAAATTTCCGCGCAGAATTGCCCGGTCGAGCCGATGCCCCAGCTTCCGTACTGGATCGGCTCGCCCTTCTTGGCGAGCGCAACCAGCTCCTTGATGTTATTGGCGGCAAAATCCCTGGTCGCCACCAGCATGATCGCGGAGACGCCGATACGGCCGATGGTGGTAAAATCCTTGATCGAATCGTAGGGCAGCTTTGGATAGATCGCGGGCGCCAGCACATGCGTGGTCATGCCGCCGACGGTGACGGTGTAGCCGTCATTGGGCGAAGTCGCGACCATCTGCGTGCCGAGCGTACCGGCCGCACCGGTGTGGTTCTCGATATAGATGCTCTGTCCGAGCGTCTTGCCCATCTTGTCGGCGAGCAGCCGGCCGATCACGTCGCCGCCGCCGCCAGCCGCGTAAGGCAGCAGCATGCGGATCTTGTGCGTCGGATAGGCGGCAGGATCCTCGGCCCGCGTCGGCAGCGTAGCCGACAGCAATGCGAGAAACGAGAGCGTGACGGTGCGCAGCATCATGACGGCATTCCCCTATTCCCAAAAACGAAATCTGTAGGCGTCTCCGTGTCGGGTCACGCGTCCCGCAGTCGGCGACGGAAAATGGCCGGTGAGCAGATAGCTCGGCGTATCCGCGAGCTCTTCCAGCAGCGCCATCCGGGTCGCGACGGCGGCCGCCGGATCGACATCGGCGGCATTCGAGAGCCACGGCGCCGCGCACTGGATCGGATGATGGATTACGTCGCCCGACATGACCGCGTGATCGTGGCCGCCGTTGAGATGGATCGGCATGTTGCCGGCGGTGTGGCCCGGCGCCGGCGCGAAGCGCAAGGCAGCGTCGCGATCGCCAAACAGGTGATGATCGGTCTCGACGAATTCGGCAAGGCCGGCCGCAACCACCGGCAGCACGGAGTCCTCGAACGAGCCGTGGTTCACCGGGCTCTTCGGCCCCGCCTTGTGTACGGTCTCAAAATGCCGGTACTCCTCGCGCCCCATCAGATAGCGCGCATTGGGGAAGGTCGGCACCCAGCTTCCGTCGATGAGGCGCGTATTCCAGCCGACGTGATCGACATGCAGGTGCGTGCACATCACGAAGTCGACCTGTTCGGGCGCAACGCCCAACGCCTGCAGGTTTTCCAGATACGGCTGGTTGAGGTCGTTCCACACCGGCACGCGCGGCCGCTTCTTGTGATTGCCGCAGCAGGTGTCGACGATCGCGGTCCAGCGCGGCGTGCGAACCAGGTAGGAGTGATGGCTGAGGATAAAGCGGCCGGTCTCGGGCTCGATATAGCGATGATCGAGCCAGTCGCGGTTCGCCGCAATCACCTCGTCGGTGACATTGGCGAACAGCCACTTTCTGTCGAAGGCAAGCGAAGGGATCTCGCTGACGAGGTCAACCCGCATACTGCCGATCGTCACCTGCCGCATGCTTTAGTTCTTCAGGAGGTCGCCGAACGGCACCCAGCGCGTACCGTCGAAGCGGATGAGCTGGAGGCTCGTCATCGGCGTGTAGTGGTCGGGCGCGTTGTTCACGGCGGTGCCGTTGATCAACATCGGCAGATGCACGTCCTTCAGGCTTGTCGCCTGCTTCATCACATTGGCGCGGGTGGGGTCGTTGCCGGCCGCCTTCAGCACCGTCACCAGCGTCTGTGCGATGGTGTAGCCATAGACGTTGAGCCAGTCGTTCTTGTTGGCGTCAGGCAGATACTTGTCCATGAAGGCGGCCCATTCCTTGTAGCCGGCATCATCCTTGTTGGCCGGATCGGTCGCGTCCTTCAGATACTGACTGGAGATGACGCCGGTGGAATTGTCCTTGCCGGCCGGCTCCAGCACGCCGCTGATCGAGGCCGAGACGTTGGAGACGATGGTCGTGGGCTTCCAGCCGATCTCGCCGATCTTTCGGATTGCCTGCGCCGCGAATTTCGGCGTGGCCGCGACCAGTACGACGTCAGCGCCGGCAGTCTTCAATTGCAGGATCTGGGTATCGACCGTCGGTGCCGAAGTCTCATAGGCCGCGCGCGCGACGATCGCCTCGCCGCCGCCGAGCCCTTCCTCGAGCGCCTTCAGATAGTCCTTGCCGAGATCGTCGTTCTGGTAGAGCACGCCGATCTTCGCATTGGCGTGGCTCGCCTTGATGTATTTGGCGTAGGCGATCGCCTCGTCGCGATAAGTCGGCTGCCAGCCGACGGTCCACGGGAAGTTCTTGGGATCGTCCCACTTCGCCGCGCCCGAGCCGAGGAAGAGCTGCGGCACCTTGCGGTCGTTGAGATATTTGTGCACGGCGCTGTTGGTCGGCGTGCCGACGCCGCCGAAGATCAGCAGCACTTCGTCGCTCTCGACCAGCTTCCGCGTCTGCTCCACCGTCTTCGGCGGGCTGTAGGCATCATCGGCGATGATCATCTGGATGCGCCGTCCGTTGATGCCGCCATCGTCGTTGACCTTGCGGAAATACGCTTCCGCCGACTTCGCGATTTGCGCGAAGGCGGAGACCGGGCCGCTCAGCGGCGCCGTGGTGCCGATCTTGATCGTCTTGTCGTCGGCGCCGGGATCGTATTTTGCGGTTTGGGCAGAGGCGGTGCTGGCTGCGAGCAGCAGAACGCAGGCCGCGGCAAGGCGAAGGCGGGCAAAGCGCGCCATGAGGTCGTCTCCCCAAATTTGCTCTCCGCTTCTCTAGGGAGCGGAGTTGAAACGCGAGAACAGTGGCCACGCGAGGCTTGCGGGCCGCGACCGTCGCCGCCAGACTGGCAAAACGAACGATCGTTCGTACGCTTGACTAGCGAACGATCGTTCGTTAGTCAAGCCGCATGGCTCTCACCACCTCCAGCGCGGCGGAAGCGGCTGCGCCCACGACCCGCGAGCGCATTCTCACCGAGGCGCTCAACCTGTTCGCGCAGAGCGGCTATGGCGGCGCCTCGATGCGCGAGCTGGCACGCCGCGTCGGCATCCGCGAGAGCAGCCTGTACAATCATTTCGCCGGCAAGGCCGCGATCCTGGAAGCGATCGTCAGTGAGCACGGCCCGGCAAGCTCCGCGAGCCGGCTGGAGGAGCCGCGCTACAAGCAGCTCGCGCGCCAGCCCGCCGCGTTCTGCCGGCAGTTCGCACTGGACCTCGTCGAGCAATGGTCCGACCCGCGCGAGCACCAGTTCCAGAAGGTCATCACGGCCGAGCGTAATCGCGTGCCCGGCATCCGCGCCAAGTTCGCCGATCATTTCTATGCGCGCGAGCAGAGCATGATGACGGACTATTTTCGCGGCTTTGCGCTCGCCGGCCTGGTCAAGACGCCGGATCCGCGCGAGACCGCCCGGTTGTTCGCCGCCGGCCTCATCTATATCCGCCTCGAACATTACGTGATGGGCGCGGCGCCGTCGCCGCGGCCGAAGGTGATCGAGGCGATCGAGCGCTATCTCGCCTTCTTCCTGTCGCTGATCGCGGCGGATGGCGGGACCGACGACAACAAGAAACGAAAAACCAAGGGAGAAACGCGTGGCAAGGCTGCCCCTGATTGATCCGGACACGACGAGCGGCGACATCCGCGCTTCGTTCGACCGCATGCCGGTCAAGCTCAACATCTTTCGCATGATGGCCCATGCCGAGGCCAACATGATCCCGGCGATGCGGCTCGGCAATTCGATCCTGCACAAGCAGAAGCTCTCGGCGGTCAACCGCGAGCTCTTGATCCTCCAGGCCGCGCAGCTCGAGGGCGGCGCCTATGAATGGCGCCAGCACGTGCCGATCGCGCTCGGGGTCGGCTGCACGCAAGGCCAGGTCGATGCGGTGGAGCGTTGCGACTATGACTCGGTCGCACTGAGCGAAGCGGAGCGCGCATTGCTGAAGTTCGGCCGCGAGGTGGTCGAGAACGTCCGTGTTCCCGAGGCGATCTTCGCTGCCGCGCGAAAACATTTCAGCGACCAGGAAATCGTCGAGTCCATCGTCGCGCTTGGCTTTTACATGATGATGGCGCGCGTCACCGAAGCCACCGAAACCGATCTCGATCCCGCGGCCGGCATGAAGGTCTATGACGGCGGCAAGAAGTAGGCGGCTGAGATGGCAGAGACCGATAGCAAGCCGGAGCGTTACGTCCGTCCGCCGAGCGCCGAGTCGTTGGGCGAAGCGCCGGGCAGGGGACGCCTGAAGGGCCGTCGCATCCTGATCGTCGGCGGCGGTCAGCGGGTGTTCGATGCGGCGACAGATCCGATCGGTAACGGCCGCGCCATGAGCATCTTGTGCGCCCGTGAAGGGGCGAAAGTCGCAGTCGCCGATCTCAACCACACCTCCGCGCAGCAGACGGTCAAGCACATCACTGATGAAGGCGGCGAGGGCTTTGCCATTGCGGCGGACGTCACGTCAGAGGCGGACGTCCAGCGCATGATCGAGGAAGCGCATCGCGCCATGGGCGGCCTCGACGGCATGGTGCTGAACATCGGCACCTTCGGCAAGACCGGCCTCGACAATGTCAGCCCCGAGGAATGGAACAGGATCTACGACGTCAACGTCCGCGGTCCGATGCTGTGCTGCCGCGCGGCGATGCCGAGCTTCGAGGAGGGCGGCGCCATCGTCTTCATCTCCTCCATCGCGGCGCTGAAAGCGGGATCACAGATGGCGGTGTATGACTCGTCGAAAGCCGCGCTCGGCGGCCTGATGCGCAACATCGCCCATCTCGGCGCGCGCCGCGGCATCCGCGCCAACCTCGTTTATCCCGGCCTCGTCGACACCCCCAATGGCCGCGAAGTCGGCGCCGGCCGCCCCAACCGCGGCAAGGGCCACGTTCCCTTCGGCCGGCAAGCGACCGCCTGGGAGATCGCCTACGCGGTGCTGTTCTTCCTGTCGGACGAGAGCGTGTATGTCACCGCGCAAACGCTGGCGGTGGATAGCGGGCTGAGCGGGATGTGAGCCGAAGGACCATTGCGAGCGGCTCTGCACCCGCCACTGCCGCGGGGGCATGCAATGGTTCGAGCGGCAGCCCGGCGCTGCGCAGCCTCATCCATTGGTCATGTCCTGACCGGCGAGACCGCACGGCTCGCTTGCGCGGATAAATCTGGCCGGAATTAGCAAGATATTGGCGCGAGATCACAAGAAAGAGCGAGCGCCGCGTCAGTAAAGCGGGAGTTGCCTGAGCCGGATCGGCTCGGGCAGCCAGCCGCCGACTTATGCCTGACCGCAAGGCAAGAGCAAGACGTCTATGATCAATGATGAGATGGCCTCCGCGCAGCCAGGCGTGATCCCGTCGAATTACTTCCGCTTCCTGGAGCGACAGTTGAAGATCGGCGTCTGTCGGGTGGACCTGCAATCCGGGCAGATGACCTGGACCGAGGGCATGTACGATCTGTTCGATCAGGACCGTACCGTGTCACCGTCCCGTGCCGCCCTGCTGGAGCGAATGCACCCGACCGATCGCGGCAACCGCGCGCCGGTCAATGCGGCCCTCAAGAATCGAATTTCATTCGAGGATAGTTTTCGGGTCATCCTGAGGGATCGGAGGATCCGATGGGTCCGTGCTTACGGTGAGTTTCTGTTCAGCGAGCGTGGCAGTCCTGACGGCCTCATTGTGCTGATGGCCGACGTGACCGTGCAGCGCGCCCAACAAAATCTTCTGCATATCCGGACACAGCATCTTCACGCCGTGGCGCGGCTCGCGAGGGCCACGGTGACGACCGCGGCGGCGGACGGCAGGGTCACGGACGTCGTGCACCTGCAGCCCTTTGCGGGTGACGCGAAGCCACTCGGCACCAACTGGATGGATTGGATCCATCCGGACGATCGCGCCACCATCATGCAAGCTCATCAGAAAGCCCTCGGCGGTCGCGAGGAGGTCGAGGTCGAGGCGCGCGTCCGCCTCGCCGATGGTTCGAGCGGCTGGCGACGGCTCCGCGCCGCTCCGATTCGCAGCGCGAGCGGCCGCTTCCTGGAATGGCTCGGATTGAGCTTCGATATCGACGGTGAGAGAACCGGCCGGACCCTGCTCGATCCGGGGCGGCCGGTCACCGGTGCCCAGCTTCGGGCCGCGCGCGGCCTTCTCAAGATATCGGTCCAGAAGCTCAGCGAACTCGCGGATATCTCGATCGCGGTCATTCGCAGGCTCGAAGAGCTCGACGGGGTCTCGCGCGACGGCGCCGAGAGTGCGCGGAGGCTCCGTGACGCGCTGGAGCGACGAGGGGCCGTCTTCATCTTTCCGAGCGACATGAAGCCCACGGCAACGCTGCGTTAAGGCCGCGTGCCACGCATGGCCCCCTCGACACGACAAGTGATGACAGCGAATTTCGCGAGAGTCTGCCGTGGCCCGTGTCCTCCATCGCGCAAATTTTGCGGCAACCTCCTGCTTCGGGCCGAAAGCGGCACAATTTCTGTCGTTTTGGGACGATGGGAGACTTCGTGTTTAGCGAAATGGCTTTACGCTTTGAAGATTTGAATCAGTTCTAATTGATTTCCACAACGGCATGCGGGGGCGACAAGCCCTGGCTTATTCGAGGGTGGAAACATGTTCGGACTGCGCAAGTCTAGGCTCGAAAACTCCCTCGCTGAAACGGAGGCGATCGCCCGCTCGCAGGCTGTGATCGAATTCCGGCTCGACGGCACCATCGTCAAGGCCAACCAGAACTTCCTCGATGCCCTCGGCTATGGCGCGCTCTCCGAGATCGAGGGAAAACATCACCGGATCTTCATGCAGCAGTCGGATGCCGAGCGGGCCGACTACAAGGACTTCTGGGCCCGGCTGAATCGCGGCGAGTATCAGACCGGCGAATTCAAGCGGATACGCAAGGATGGTCGGTCGGTCTGGATCCAGGCCTCTTACAATCCTGTTCTGGACGATCGCGGCAAGGCCACCCGGGTCATCAAGTTCGCGACCGACATTACCGCCAGGAAAATGAAGGCGCTGGAGGACGCAGGCAAGCTGGCGGCCATTGATCGCGTCCAGGCCGTCATCGAGTTCGAGCTGGATGGCACCATCATCACCGCTAACGGCACCTTTCTGGACACGATGGGTTACACACTGCCCGAGGTCACGGGCAGGCATCACAGCATGTTCGTCGAGCCTGCGGTGCGGGAGAGTGCCGGCTATGCGGACGCTTGGGCCAAGCTCAGGCGCGGCGAATTCGTCTCCGGCGAATACAAGCGGCTCGGCAAGAACGGTCGCGAGGTCTGGATCCTGGCCTCCTACAATCCCATCCTTGACGAGGCCGGACGTCCCTTCAAGGTCGTCAAATTCGCCTCCGACGTGACCGAGAAGAAGCTGCTGGCGGCGGACAGCCGGGGCCAGATCGACGCGATCATGAAGTCGCAAGCCGTGATCGAATTCGAGATGGACGGCACGATCAGATGGGCGAACGACGCCTTCCTGAAGGCGATGGGCTATTCGCTCGCGGACGTGGTCGGCAAGCATCACCGGATCTTCGTTGAATCGGCAGAGCACGCAGCGCGGGCCTACACCGAGTTCTGGGACAACCTTCGCCGGGGGACCTACCAGGCGGGCGAGTTCAAGCGACTTGCGAAAGGTGGCCGCGAGATCTGGATCGAAGCTTCCTACAACCCCATCCTCGATCTGAATGGAAAGCCCTTCAAGGTGGTGAAGTACGCCACCGACGTCACCGCGAAAGCCGTGGCGCGCATGAAGGCAGAGGAAGCCAGGGAGCTCATTGAATCGGTGGCGGCCGGAAGCGAGGAGATGAGCGCATCCATCCGGGAGATATCCGAGACGATGGTCAAGTCGCGCGAGGTCGTCCTGGCGGCGGTCGGGCACGTCGGGACAGCCGACGCGCAGGCCGATCGGCTCACGACGGCAGCCGATCAGATGGGAGGCATCATCGAGATGATCAACAGCATTACCGGTCAGATCAACCTGCTTGCGCTGAATGCGACGATCGAGTCGGCGAGGGCCGGCGAGGCCGGGCGTGGCTTTGCCGTCGTCGCCTCCGAGGTGAAGAGCCTCGCCAACCAGGCCAAGCACGCGACCGACCGGATTACGGGCGAGATCGATGCGCTGAAGAGCGTATCTCGCGACGTGGTCGGGGCGCTCGACGCGATTCGCGGCGCGATCGGTCACGTCAATGAATACGTGACCAGCACGGCGGCGGCGGTGGACGAACAGAGCACCGTGACGAGCGATATGTCGACCAACATGCAGCGCGCTGCGGCCGCACTGGCGTGATGCGCACCCCTCGCAAATCGTCGTGCCACGGATTGACCGTCCTCGTGCATGGCGCCGTGCGGAGCCACTTATGAGTTCGATGCGATGGCGTATCTACTATCGTCTGTTGAGGCTCGTGTCGCCCTTCGTGGCCGTGGTCGTGCTGCAGGCGTTCGTCGCCGGCGTGAGTCTCGACGTGCTGTCCGCCGTGCGGGCTTACGTTGCGGGCGAGGCGACCTGGTCGCGTGCGCAGAAGAACGCCGTCTATTTCCTGCATCTTTACTTGTATACGGGCCAACAATCGCTTCTTGACCAGTACAGGGCCGCCCTCGCAGTGCCGCTCGGAGACCGGACCGCGCGGCTGGCGATGGAGCAGGATCAACCGGATCTAGAGGTTGCAAATGCGGGTTTCCTGCAGGGAGGAAACCACGTCGACGATATTCCTCAGATGATCTGGTTGTTCCGCCGCTTCAGCGGCGTGAGCTACCTGAAGGCGGCCATCGCCGAATGGGCTGCGACGGATTCCATGCTGCTTGAGCTGGCGATCTTCGGAGATGCGATCAAGTCGGAGGCCGTCGGAACGCATCCGGGCGACACATTGCGGCTGCAATCGCTGTCATCCCGGCTTTATGAATTGAACGATGCCCTGTCGGCGCGGGCAAACGCATTCTCACGGGTTCTCGGCGAGGGAGCCCGGGCCATCAAGACGACGTTGATCTACGTCAATCTCCTCACCGTCACGGTGCTGACCGGGCTCATTGTCTGGCATACGCGCCGGCTTGTCCTGCAACGGGCGACGTTCGAAACAGCGCTGATCGAGGAAAAGAAGCGTCTTGCCTGGCAGGCGTCGCATGACTCGCTGACCGGCCTGGCTAATCGCCGGGAGTTCGAGCGGCGCCTGAGGTCGGCGCTCGATCAATTCAAGGCGGGTGACGTACCTCACGCCGTGATCCTCCTCGACCTCGATCAATTCAAGATCGTCAACGATACGTGTGGGCATCTCGCAGGCGACCAGCTGCTCTGCAGTCTGGCCGGATTGCTGATGCGACATGTGTCCTCGCGCGACGTGATTGCAAGGCTCGGCGGCGACGAGTTCGGTCTTCTTCTTCATCACTGCCAGGCCCAACAGGCCCTCGATATGGCCGAGCGGTTGAGGTCGGCGATCGAGGAGGGCGGCTTTCGCTGGGGCGAAGTTTCGTTTGGCGTCACCGGAAGCATCGGCGTTGCATGGATCGATCACGCCGACGCCTCGATCGAGGACGGATTGCGACGCGCCGATGTCGCCTGCTATGGCGCCAAGGACAAGGGGCGCAACCGGGTCCAGGCCTACAGCAGCGAGGACGCTGGCCTGCAACGGCGGATCGACGAGATGAGGTGGGTGCATCGCATCCAGGAGGCGCTCGATGTGCAGCGCTTCTGTCTTTACGCGCAGGATATCGTGCCGCTGGAGGCGGCTCGCGCCGCCGCCGGGGCGCACTTCGAGGTCCTGTTGCGGCTGTGCGATACCGAAAACCGGGTCGTGCCTCCCTCGGAATTCATACCTTCCGCGGAGCGTTACGGCCTGATGCCACTGGTGGATCGCTGGGTCGTCCGCAATTCGCTCAAGCTGCTCGGCAACCACCTCGCCGGTGGCGGAGCCCGTATCGCAAATTGCAGCATCAATCTCTCCGGTCAGACGCTCGGCGACGAAAGCTTCGTTGATTTCGTGCGCGACCAGATTCGCGCGTGCCGTATTCCGGGCAACATCGTTTGCTTCGAGATCACCGAGACGAACGCCATCGCCAACCTCGATAGTGCGAGACGTTTTATCCTGGCGCTGAAATCCCTCGGTTGTCGTTTTGCGCTGGATGACTTTGGCAGCGGAATGTCCTCGTTCTCTTATCTGAAGTCTCTCCCGGTCGATTACCTCAAGATCGACGGGGGCTTCGTGAAGGACATGCTCGAGAGCGACACGGATCGTGTCATCGTTGAAATGGTCAACCGTCTCGGCAAGACCATGGGCATCCGGACGATCGCCGAGTTCGTCGGCAGCGAGGCGTTGCTGGAGGCCGTGCGTCAGGTCGGCGTGGACTACGCGCAGGGATTTGCGGTGGGAAAGCCACGGCCGCTGTCCGAAACCCTCCGCTCGCGCGGCATGGTGCCTGCTGTGTCCGCCGTCCCGGCATAGGCTTCTAGGCAGGGGCGGGGCGGCCATCCGTCGTGTATCGGGCTCCGCTGTTTCCCAGATTCACATTGCACCCGCTGGCCATTCCCTCTAATTGTCTTGGACAAATGACCAAATAAAATGGTCGCGCGCCGAAGGGCGCTGTTCGGGACGGGAATCGCGGCATGTCGCAGGATGGTTTTGGGCTGGCGGGGGTCATGGGTATGCCGGTCGCGCATTCGCGCTCGCCGGTCATTCACAATTACTGGCTGAAGGCACACGGCATCCGCGGCTCCTACGTCCCGCTCGCGGTGAAGCCGGAGCGGCTCGAGGACGCGCTGGACGGGCTGATCGCGCTCGGGTTCCGCGGTTGCAACGTCACTATGCCGCACAAGCAGACGGCGATGGCGATGCTCGACCGCGTCAACGAGACCGCCAAGCGTATCGGCGCCGTCAATACCATCGTCGTCGAAGCCGACGGCACGCTGTCCGGCTTCAACAATGACGGCAACGGTTTTATCCAGAGCCTGCGCGACGCCAAGGCGGACTGGCGCGGCGATGCCGGGCCGATCCTGCTGCTGGGGGCGGGCGGCGCCTCGCGCGCGGTGGTCGTGGCGCTGCTGGAAAACGGCGCGCGAGAGATTCGCATCGCCAATCGCACGGCGGAGAAGGCGCAGGCGATCGCGACCGAATTCGGCTCCGCCGTCAGCACCGTTCCGTGGGACGATCGTGCCACGGCACTTGGTGATGTTGCGCTGCTCGTCAATTGCACCGATCGCGGCATGGTCGGCAAAAGTGCGCTGGAGATCGACCTGTCGCGCCTGAAGCCCACGACACTCGCTGCCGATCTGATTTACACGCCGCTCGAGACGCCATTCCTGGCTGATGCACGCGCCCGCGGCTGCGTCACCGTGAACGGGCTCGGCCTGTTGCTCAACCAGGCGCGGCTTGCCTTCAAGGCCTGGTTCGGTGTCATGCCCGATGTGACAGCCGAGCTGATCAAGGCCATCGAGGCCACGTTCTGAACCGCGCGGGGAACTTTGCGCCATGACCTTGCCGGCGGGCCCCAAGATCGACTGCCACATTCACGCGCTCGATCCCGCGCGTTTTCCCTACGGCGCCGATACGCCGTACCGGCCGAGCGGGCAGGAAATCGCGCCGGCGGCGCAGCTCATCCGCGTGTTCGACGCCTTTGATGTTCACCACGCGCTCGTCGTCGCCACCAACACCGGCTATGGCAGCGACAGCCGCATCCTGCTCGACACGCTGAGGCAGGGCGGCGGCCGCTTCAGGGGCGTCGCCGTCGTCGAGAACGACGTCGACATCCGCGAGCTCGAGCGATTGAAAGCGGCCGGCGTGATCGGAATCGCCTTCAACGTGCCGTTCCATGGCGCCGACTATTATCGCAGCACCGCGCCGCTGCTGGAGAAGGTCGCAAGCCTCGGCCTGTTCCTCCAGATCCAGGTCGAGAACGATCAGCTGCTCGACCTGTTGCCGCTGATCGACAAATCGAGCGTCAAGCTGGTGTTCGATCATTGCGGCCGGCCATCGGTCGCGCAAGGCGTGAGCGGCAAGGCCTTCCAGGCGCTGCTCGCGATCGGCCGCGAGCGCGACGCGCATGTCAAGCTGTCCGGCTATTACAAATTCTCAGGACTGCCGTACCCGTATGAGGACACCTGGCCCTTCATCGCCGCGCTGGTCGAGGCCTTCACACTCGATCGCTGCGTCTGGGGATCCGACTATCCGTTCCTGCGCGCGCCCGAACGGCTCGACTACGGGCCGCTGCTCGCGGTGCTGACAAAACTGTTTCCGGATCCGGGCGACCGGCATCGTCTGCTGTGGCGAACGCCGGCGAAACTGCTTGGCTTCGACGGATCATAAAAAACAAAGCAAAGGGGAGGACATCATGAGGCATCTTGCAGGAGCGCTCGTCATTGCCTTGGCGGCGTCGCTGTCGACGGGCGGGGCCCGCGCGCAAAACACCGTCTACATCCCCGATGTCATTGAGCTCTCCGGCCCAGGCGCCGTCTCGGGCACCAACTGGCGCGACGGCGTCGCGCTCGCGGTCGACGAGATCAACGCCGCCGGCGGCATTCTGGGCAAGAAAATCCAGACCGAGCATCTCGACACCCAGAGCAATCCCGGCATCTCGCGCGCGCAGGTGCAGAAGGTGTTGGACAAGGATCCCTATGTGGTGCTCGGGCCGATCTATTCCGGCTCGGTCAAGGTCAACATGGCGCTGACCCAACAGGCGGAGATCCCGCAGATCGTCGGCGCCGAGGCCGCCGACATCACGACGCAAGGTAATCCCTGGGTGTTCCGCACCGCTTTCGGCCAGCAATTCTCGATGCCGAAGATCGCCAACTATCTGCACGACAAGCTGAAGGTGAAGAGCGTTGCGGTGGTCTGGGTCAACAATGATTTCGGCAAGGGCGGCCACGACAATTTCATCAAGGAGATGAAGACGCGCAACATCGAGGTTGCCGCCGATATCTCCACCGAGCAGGGTCAGGTCGATTTCGGCTCGGACGTCATCAAGCTCAAGAGCGCCAAGGCCGACGCCGTGTTCGTCTACACCAACGAGGAGGAGAGCGCCCGCTTCCTGATCGAGGCCAAGCGACAGGGGCTGTCGACGCCGCTGTTCGGGGAGACCACGCTGCTCAGCCAGAAGGTGGTCGAGCTCGCCGGCCCCGCAGCCAACGGTGTGCGCGGCCATGTCGGTCTTTCAGCCGATGCACCGGTGCCGGCGATCGAGGCATTCACCAAAAAGTTCAGCGACCGCTTCAAGTACCGGCCGGATCATAACGGCATCAAGGGCTACACCGCGGTCTATCTCGTCAAATACGTCACCGAGAAGATCGGCAGGTTCGACAGCAAGGCGTTAGGCGCGGCGATGAAGGGCCTGACGCTGACGCCCGACAAGGCGCCGGGCATGCTGATGGAGGCAAGCTGGGACCAGAACGGCGACATCGACCGCGCCAGCTTCCTGGCCGAGATCGTCGACGGCAAGCAGAAGATCGTCGAGACGCTGCCGAAGCTGAACGGCGGCAAGAGCGAGTAAGTTACGCGATATCTCTCCACCGTCGTCCTGGCGAAAGCCAGGACCCATAACCACCGCTCGATACTGTCAGAAGAGGGTGTGGCCACAGCTCGCTCCGACAACGGGAGTCGGGATGATGGGTCCTGGCTTTCGCCGGGACGACACCGAGGGCTGAGCACCGCAAGCCCCGCACCATCGTGCAGTGGGATCAAACTGTCGGGCAGTTGTTGCCACGTCGCGCGACGTTGAGCGGACATCGGCGTGCTCCTCGCGAGAAAGCCGATGGACATCAGCGGCGCCTTCGCAGGCACAATGTTTCTGAATGTTTCCACGCAATGATCGAAGGAGTGACGACATGACCGACGTCAGCTACACCGTCTCGCCGTATTCGACCGCAGGCTCCGGCAAATCATGCGGCGGCAAACACAAGCACGCGCACGAGGCGGGCTCGGCGACGACAGGAACCTCTGGCAATCCGTTCGAGCTGTTGCTCGATAGCCAGGCCAATAGCGACGGCACCACTACGGATGCGTTGGCGTCCACGAGCGACAGCAGCCAGACCGGGACGGGCTCCGATCTCGGCAGTGCCTATCAGTCGCTGCTTGCCACGCTCCAGGCCAACGGCGGAATGAACGACACGAGCGCCGCGCAGTTCAACGACGGCGGCCCTGCTTATTTCAACGGCGTCTCCGCCAACCAGAACCAGTTCGCCGATTCGCCGGTCAACGATCTGATCAGCAAGCTCGGCCTCGACGCCAAGGCGTGACAAGCGCGGACGGCACTGCTGGCTTCGTCCTGCCGGTCAGGCCTGCAGGCAACAGGACGAAGCTGCCGGGCAATTTTTGCAGCGTGGCGCAACGCTGAGAGTCTATCGCGCGAGAAAGCCGATGAAAATCAACAGCGCCTCGCTGGCATAAATGTTGCTGAATATTTCCGCGCAATGCAGATGGGAATGAATCCGTGACCAGTGTCAGCTACACCGTCCCGCCGAACTGGACCGCCGGCTCCGACAAGTCGGGCGCGAGCAAGAACAAGAATCCGAATGATCCGAACATGCTGACGACGGGGGCCTATGGCAGCGCGTTCGAGCTGATGCTCGACAGCCACGCCAACACCGACGGCACCACAACGGAAACGCTGACCTACAAGAGCTACAACGGCAAGACCAACGGCTCGTTCTCCGCGACCGCGGAGACAGGGACGGGCGCCGATCTCGGCAGTGCCTATCAGTCGCTGCTCGCCACGCTGCAGGCCAATGGCGAGATGGACGACAAGACCGCCGCGCAGCTCGACGACGCCATGGGCAAGCTCGACACCAAATCATCCGGTGGCAGCACGGACGCAACGGTCTCCGGCGGCGGCCTGCTGGTGCAGGCGGGCGGCCCCGTCGCCTTCAACGGCATCTCGGCCTATCAGAGTCAGTTCGTGGATTCGCTCGTCAACGAGCTCAGCACCAGGCTGAACCTCGACGCCAAGGCGTGAGGCGATTAATGATGTGCGGGTGAGCAACGACCGGACGCCCGCACAGATGAAAACCACGCTGCTGAAATCCGAGGACTACACCCGCTCGCCCTGGAAGAACGGCGGCGGCATCTTTACCGATATCGCGGACGCGCATCGCCCCGATGCGGCGGTGAAGGACTGGGCCAGCCTGCTGTGGCGCTTCGCCTCCACGCCGATCGTGGCGCCCGGGCCGTTCTCCCACATGCCCGGCATCGATCGCTTGCAGATGGTGGTCGGCGGGCGCGGGCTGGTGCTGAAAGCACCCGGGCAGGAGTTCGACGAGCGCGAACCGCTCACGACCGTGCGTTTCACCGGCGAAATGGAGATCGTCACGGAGCTCGAGGCCGGCCCGGTCGAGGTCGTCAATCTGATGGCGCGGCGCGGTGCGGCGGAGATCGCGCTTGTGGCGCTTGATGCGCCCGGCGATCGGTCGTTGCCCCCGGGAACGCATTTGCTCTACGCGGCGCGCGGCGATTGCAGTATCCGCCTCGAGGGCCAGGATTTTGCGATTCCGCACGAAAACACGCTGAAGGTCGAACTGACTGCGGCCGCGACGCTGGCGCTCGTTTCCGGGCTGGTCGTGCTGGGGTCGATCAAAATCGCCGCCTGAACGGGCGTTCCTGCCGGCCGGAACGATGCGCACAATCCGTGCAACTGGCTAGGTTGACGCGGCCGCGCCGGAACACGATATGTGCCCCGATGCAGACCGTCGCCGAAGGGCAGGATATGAACGCGCCAGACATGAATCCCGCCTCTCTCTCCGACGGCGTCGTCGACTGGTTGACCAACGGCACGCGGGACCAGCGCTTCATCGACAACATCTTTGCGGAGATGTGCATCCGCCTGCAGCAAGCGGGCATTCCGCTCAAGCGATCGACGCTCCACGTCCGGATCCAGCATCCGCAATGGCTGGGGGCGCGTTTCATGTGGTCCGACGGCATGCGTGAGGCCGAGATCGGGCGGGTCGATTTCGATGTTATGGGACGCTCCGAGTATATCGGCAGTCCGGCCAACGAAATGTTCGACGGGGCAACCGAAGTGCGTGAGAATCTCGAACGGGATCCCGCGCTCGGCCGCAAGCACGCGCTCTACGACGAGATGCGGGCAAAGGGCCTGACCGACTATGTGGCCTGGCCGCTCTATCATACGCTCGGCAAGCGCCATCTCATCACGTTCTCGACCGACCGTCCCGGTGGCTTCGACGACGCCCATGTCGCCGCGTTGAAGAAGGTATTGCCGGTGCTGGCGCTGGTCAGCGAGATCCGCATCAAGAACCGCCTGGCGCGCACGCTGCTGGAGACCTATGTCGGCGCTCATGCCGGCGAGCTGATCCTGGCCGGCGCCACGCGACGCGGCACCGGCACGACGGTGCGCGCCGCGATCATGATCTGCGATCTCAGAGATTTTACGAAGATCTCCGACAACTGGCCGCGCGACGACGTCATCGATCTCCTCAACGATTATTTCGACGCGATGTCCGAGCCGATCGCGCGGCACGGCGGCGAGATCCTGAAATTCATCGGCGACGGCCTGCTCGCGATCTTCCCGCTGAGCCAGCCCAACGCCTGCGCCAATCTGCTGCGTGCGGTCACCGAGGCGCGCCAGGCGATGGCTGCGCTGAACGAGCGCAACAAGTCGACCAGTCGCGCGCCGTTGAACTACGGCATCGGCGTCCATGTCGGCGACGTCATGTACGGCAATATCGGTTCGACCAGCCGGCTCGACTTCACCGTGATCGGTCCCGCCGTCAACATGGCCTCGCGGCTCGAGACGCTCACCAAGCAGATCGGCAAGCCGGTGCTGCTGTCGCGGGATTTTGCCGAACTGGTGACGCCGGAGTTCGAGCTCGAGCGGGTCGGTCAGCATGCCGTGCGCGGTTTCAGCGAGCCGATCGAGCTGTTTGCGTTTCAAGGCTGAGGCCGAGCCCGACCAGGGGCCGCGAATTGCTTCGAATTTGATCGATCTGATTAGGCGCACTTTAAGCTCAGCTCCACGAGACAGGGACGAGTTTACTTCGTGTTGAAGCGCGGAGTGATCTGATCGCTTTGTTTCGTAACGGTCATTCTTGCGATTTGATCATTTCAGAGCTGCGAGCACGTTCATGGCTGTCACTGCGTCTTTTCTGGCGGAGTTGGACGAGGCGGTTGCCAAGGGAAATCCGGAGAGTTGTCTTCGGGCGCTATGGCATGCCGCCGATGTTCTGATCGCGGGCACCTATTCCGAGGACCAGATCTGGACCTTCGGCGAGGTCATCGGCCGGCTTGCGCAGGAAATCGAGGTCGGCGCGCGGGCGAGGCTGGCGGGTAAGCTCGCCTGCAGCCCAAACGCGCCTTACGCTCTGACGCGGCAGATGGCCAGCGACGACTGCATCGATGTGGCGTGGCCGATTCTCAGCCAGTCGGAGCGGCTTGACACGGAGACGCTGATCGCCTGCGCCAAGAGCAAGAGCCAGCAGCATCTCCTTGCAATCTCCAGGCGACAGGCGGTGCCTGCCGCAGTGACCGATGTCCTGGTGGTGCGGGGGTCTCCCGAGGTCGTTACCTCGGTGGCATCGAACGCCGGCGCGAATTTTTCCAATTCCGGTTTTCTCCATTTGGTGCGGCGGTCGGAGGGCGATTCCATTCTCGCCGAATCGGTGGGGCTCCGAAAGGACATTCCCCGGCACCTGTTCCATCAGCTGATCGCGAAAGCCTCCGAAGAGGTGCGGCGGAAGCTGCAGAACGAACGTCCCGATATCGAGACGCATATCGATCGCGTCGTCACCGACGTCACGGGAGCGATTCACGCCAGGTTCGGTCCGGCCTCCAAGGATTACTTCACTGCCAAGCGCACGGTCGCGAAGCTGCATGAGAGAGGCGAGCTGACGGAAGACAAGGTCTTCGAACTGGCTCACTCCCTCAGGTTCAACGAGACCGCCGTGGCGCTATCGTTGCTCTGTCGTCTGCCGATCGACGTTGCGGAACGAGCACTGATCGAGAAGGATCGCGAACCGGCATTGATCCTGGCCAAGTCTCTCGATTTCTCCTGGCCCACAACGATGGCCTTGCTGTTCCTGGGAGCGGCCAACTACCGCATAACGGCGGGCGAGCTGGAGCGATTGAATCTCAATTTCTTCCGGCTGAACGTCATGGCGTGCCGCGAGGTCGTCACAATCTATCGAACGCGAAAAGAGGAAGCTTTCGGCAGCTCATCTCGACCGTCTCGTCGCGTGATGTAGAGCGTTTTCCCGCGCAGCCGATTCCGGCTTGCATTGGCATGTCGCAGCCGCCCCGTTGCCAATGCGGCAATGTCCAAGTACGCTCGATTCCGGCCAGCTCGAACGGCCCTTCCATTGGCCGCAAACTCATGCCCAAATTTCTACGCATCGGCCTGCATCAGTCGAACGTGTCAGGATACACCTCGAAAGCATGGTGCGTGCGGCGGGTCGGCTCGGCGGTGTTCCTGAAATGGGGCGCCGTGGAGGTGCAGGGCGCCGGCAAGGGACGCAAGGTCTACTGGACGCGTCTGCCGCAGGAGAAGACGATCCGCTGCGGCACCGCCGCGCGCGCCCAGGATTACACCAAGTCCGCAATCGCGCGGCGGCGCAGCCATGATTATGAGCCGCTTACCGGCGCCATCGCGGCCCGGCGCAAATCCGCCAACGGCAGTGCCGATCTCAAGCAGGCGCTCGCCACCATCCTGATCGTCGACATCGTCGGCTCCACGGCGAAGGCCGCAAAGCTCGGCGACGCGCGCTGGACCAAGGTGATGGGCCTGTATTACGCGGCGGTCCGCAAGGAGCTGAAATCTGCGCGTGGCAAGGAGGTCGTGACGACCGGTGACGGCGTGCTCGCGACCTTCAAGGCGCCTGCCGCCGGCATCAATTGCGCGACCGCGATTCAAAAGGCCGTGCGCACGCTCGGTCTCGAGATCAGGGTCGGCCTGCACGCCGGCGAATACACGATCAGCGGCGGCGAGATGGTCGGCCTTGCCTTCCATATCTGCACCCGTATCGCCGCCAAGGCGCGCGCCGGCGAAGTCCTGGTCTCGCGCGCGGTGAAGGATCTGCTCGCGGCGCAGTCCCAGATCGGCCTCAGGGATCACGGCAGCCACCAGCTCAAGGGCGTGCCGGCGCGGTGGCGCCTGTACCGGGTGGAGCATTGAGGCGCACTCGTTCTCGCGGCTGTCAGCGCTGCTGCCAGCGCGGGATTGTGCGGCGGCCGGCAGGGCGGCCGCGCTGACCCGGTCCTGATGCGGTCGTGTGCGGCCTATCTGACGCGACCGGCATCAGGGGAAACCGCACCGACCCGGTGGCAAGGTTTCATCCCGGCAACGGCGCGCCGCGCGAGCGGATCAACGGGCTCGGCAACACAATTATTCGTGGGATCGGGGAATCCTTCGGCATCACGATCGACTATCTCTATGACAATGACGGCATCGAGGCCGACCACGAGGTCGTTGCCCGCGGCGGCACCATTGTCCGGTCGCCTGAGGTCGATGCCTTGCTGCAAGCCCATAGAGCCCCTCGCGCGACCGCATTCAGGTCCATGACGCCCGAACCAGGAGATAGGCCATGACCATGACCAGACGCACATTTGCCACCATCCTTGCCGCCGGTGCGACGGCTTCGCTGCTGTCGACACGCGCGTCCGCGGCCATCGCCGCGCCCCCGAAGGCGCGCAACGTCGTGCTGGTGCACGGCCTGTTTGCCGACGGCTCCTGCTGGTCGGAGGTGATCCCGCGCCTGCAGGCGGCCGGGCTCACCGTCACAGCGGTGCAGAACCCGCTGACGACGCTGCCCGAAGCGGTGGCATCCGCCGAGCGCGTGCTGGCGCGGCAGGACGGCCCGACGGTCCTGGTCGGCCATTCCTTCTCAGGGATGATCGTGACCGAGGCCGGCGTGCATCCGAACGTATCAGCGCTGGTCTATGTTGCGGCACGCGCGCCCGACGCGGGCGAGGATTATACGGCGCTCGCAAAGACCTTTCCGACGCCGCCGGCGAGCGCGGGCATCGTCTTCGACGGCGACGAGGGCCGCCTCTCCGAGGAAGCTTTCCTGCGCGACTTCGCCGGCGACCTGCCGGCTGCGAAAGCCAAGGTGCTCTACGCGGTGCAGGAGCCGTTCCACAAGGAATTGCTGGCGGGCAAGACTACCAATGCTGCCTGGCGGTCGAAGCCGAGCTATTACGCCGTCTCGACCGAAGACCGCACCATCAATCCCGACCTCGAGCGCTTCATGGCCAAGCGGATGGGTGCCAAGACCATCGAGGTGAAGGCGAGTCATCTCGCGCTGATCTCGCATCCCGAAGAGATCGCGGCTCTCATTCTCGAGGCGGCGGGGCAATCAGCGTGACGATCACTCGGCAGGTAGACGCGAAGACGGCTTCTGCCCCGGCTGCCATGCGGAAACCATGGTCACCAGCTCGCTCCGGACCCGCTCGACGACACTGGCCCAGTCGCCGCGCGTCGGCTGCCTGAACAGCCTCATCGACGAATACCACGGGCTGTCGTCGCGATTGAGCAGCCAGCGCCAGTCCGGATTGAAAGGCAACATCGTCCAGACCGGTGCGCCGAGCCCGCCCGTGAGGTGAACCACGCTGGTATCGACCGAGATCACCAGGTCGAGACAGGAGACCAGCGCCGCCGTATCGCTGAAATCCGTAAGCTGCTCTGTCAGGTCGATGATGTCCTTGCGCGCGTCGAGGAAGGCGCGGTCCTCGTCCCGGACGCCTTTTTGCAGGGAGACGAACTGGACGTCGCAATCGAGCAGCGGCGCAAGCGCGTGCAGCGCGATCGACCGGTTATGATCGTTCTTGTGACCGGGATCTCCCGACCAGACCAGGCCGACACGGAAGCGCGTATGGGAGCCAAGCCGCTCCTCCCACGCCGCCACGCGGGCGGCCGGGGGCGCAGGAAGGAAGCCTTGCGCGGACGGGATGGTGTCGAGCCGCGTCCCGAAGGCCAGCGGCAAGCTGCCGAGAGGGCAGTGCAGGTCGAATGCCAGCGATGTCGCGGCTTCCCGGCTGGTGCATTCCGCGACCCCGGCGATACCAGTCAAAAGCTGCTGGATCGCAGGCCGGACCCCCAGGATGATGCGAGCTCCGAGCGCCGCCACCATCGGCACATAACGTGCAAACTGAATGGAGTCGCCCAATCCTTCGTCGCAGTAGAGCAGGATGGTCTTGCCGTCGATCGGCTGTTCGCCATGCCAAAGCGGTTGGGCAAAGCCGAGTTCGGCGAGGCGGAGAGACGACGCCTTCCAGCGCGCTTCGCGCCCTGCCCAGCCGTGCTCGAAATCTCCGGTCAGCAGCTGCAGCAGCGCGAAACTGAAAACCGTCGACGCCCGGTTCGGGTCGACCGCCAGCGATTTGCGAAACGCCGCGGATGCCTGATCCAGCAATTGCAGATCCAGCAACATCCAGGCCTTGTTGGCAAGCGCCGCGGCAAAATCCGGACGAAGCGCGATCGCGCGATCGATGCTGGCAAAGGCCTGATCGGTCCGGCCAAGCTTCCAATGCAGCAGGCCGAAATTGTTGTGCGTTTCCGCCACGCTCGCATCCAGCGCAATGGACCGCGCGAAATCGGCCTCCGCGTCGGCGAGCCGGTTCGTCTCCTGGAGGCAGATGCCGCGGATCCGATACAGGCTCGCGGAATTCGGATTCAACGCCGCGGCTGCGTCCAATTGGTCCAGCGCTTCCGCCGGCCTGCCGAGATCGAGCAGCAGCCGGCCGCAATTCTCCGCGGCCTCGAAATATCGCGGATTCAGTTGCAGCGCCTGCCGGAAGTGCAGCAGAGCCTCGTCCGTACGCTTGAGCTGCCGGAGCTGATCGCCGAGGTAATTTGAGACGAGCGCTTCCTCTTGCGTGGAGGGTAAAGCCTCGAGCCGGGCTGGCCGTGTGTCCGCATGCCATTCGGAAACCTTAGCTTCCAACGCGTGCCGGACGTGATCCACGACGCTGGCCCAGTCGTCTCGTGCCGGTTGCCTGAACAGCCGCATGGACGAATACCATGGGCTGTCGTCGCGATTGAGCAGCCAGCGCCAATCCGGGTTGAACGGCAGCATGGTCCAGACCGGCGCGCCGAGTGCGCCCGTGAGGTGCACGACGCTGGTATCGACCGAGATCACCAGATCGAGACAGGAGACCAGCGCCGCCGTTTCGGTGAAATCGGTGAGCTGCTCCGTCAGGTCGAGGATATCAGGGCGTTCGTGGAGGAAGGCGCGGTCCTGATCCCTGATGCCCTTTTGCAGGGAGACGAACTGGACGTCGCAATCCAGCAGCGGCGCCAGCGCGCGCAGCGACATCGACCGGTTATGGTCGTTCTTGTGACCCGCATCTCCCGACCAGACCAGGCCGACGCGGAAGCGCGTGCGGGGACCCAGCCGCTCTTCCCACGCTGTCACGCGCTCCGCCGCGGGCGCAGGCAGAAAGCCTTGCGCGAACGGGATGGTGTCGAGCCGCGTCCCGAACGCCAGCGGCAGGCTGCCGAGCGGACAGTGCAGGTCGAATGCCAGCGATGGCGTCATCGACCGGTCGATACAATGTGCGACGCCGGGGACGCCCGAGAGCAAGGCCTGGACCGCCGGCTTGACTTCCAGGATGACCTGAGCCCCGAGCGCGGCCACGAAAGGCACGTAGCGCGCAAACTGGATTGAATCGCCCAGGGCCTCGTCGGCGTGAAGCAGGATGGTCTTGCCTTCGAGCGGCTGGTCACGAAGCCAGAAGGCTTGGGCGAATCCGCGATCGGGCAGGCCGAGGGACGACGCTTTCCAGCGTGCTTCGCGCCCCGGCAAGCCTCGCTCGAAATCGCCGGTCAGCATCTGCAGCAGCGCGAGATTCCAGATCGTGTCCGCATTGCCGGGCTCGATAGAATGCGATTTGTGGAAGGCCGCGAAAGCCTCGTCCAGCAATTGCAGGCTCCACAGCGCCCGCGCCTTTTCGTTGAGCGCTGCGGAAAAGTTCGGACGAAGCGCGAGCGCGCGATCGAAGCTCGCGAAAGCCTGCTCCATCCGGCCAAATCGCGAATGAAGCGTACCGAGGTTCTTGTGCGTCTCGGCCTCGATGGGGTTCAGCGCAATCGACGTCTCGAAGTCGGCCTGCGCCTCCTCGAGCCGGCCCAGCCGCTGCAGGCAAAGCCCGCGCGTCTGATACAGCGGCGCGACATTCGGATTGAGCCTCGCGAATATGTTGAAGCATTCGAGGGCCTCGGCATAACGGCCGAGATTGAACAGCGCCTGACCCTGTTTCGCAGCCTCCAGGCTCTTGGCGACCGCGAGATTTTGCGGCGCGGCCTTATGGGACTGCTTGGCCGCGGCCCGGCGTTCTTGGCGGTTCATGAAGGGGACCAGAAATGCTGTGTTTGCGGGATCTGCACGACCCTGGCGTCCCGCAGCGGTAGTTTCTGGCGCAAAGCTGGTGCGAAGCTGGCGCGGGCACCGCGACCAGACCAGGCGCGGATCGAGAGGTTCCGTGACAGTGCATCGCGAGGTGACGTGGCGGCGTCCAGCGCGCGTTTGACAAAGCCAACATGGCGCCGCTACCTTCTCGTTGCTTGCAAAAAAGCACGTCACGCAACTCGTGCGTTGGCAAGCGGTTAACTGGTGTCATCGGCCGGTCACACGCGGCTTGATCGACACGAGGTCAGGGAGGATACGTCATGAGCGGCTTCGCGCTGTCGCGTCGTTCATTGATCGGAGCCGGGATCGGCGGTGCAACGCTGGCGAGCCTCGGCGGCTTGCCCGCTGCGGCGCGGGAGTCGCGGCTGCGCATGTTCTGGTGGGGCGCCAAGGAACGGGCGGAGCGCACCGACAAGGTCAACAAGCTCTATGCGAGTGGCCATCCCGACGTGACGATCGCCGGCGAATCGCTGGGCTGGACCGACTATTGGGCGCGGCTTGCGACGCAAACCGCGGGTCGCAATGCGGCCGACGTGCTGCAGATGGATTACCGCTACATCTTCGAATACGCCCGCCGGGGCGCCCTGCTGCCGCTCGACGCTTACGTGCCGAAAACGCTCAATTTGACGGATTTCAGCCCGGCCGCGGTCGACAGCGGCAAGGTCGACGGCAAGATCTACGGCGTCAGCCTCGGCCTCAACTCGACGGCGATGGTCTACGACAAGGGGCTGATCCAAAGTCTCGGCCTGAAGGAGCCGGTCTGGAACATGACGTGGAGCGAGATCGGCGATCTCGCAGCCGAGGTCACCAAGGCGGCCAAGCGCGATGGCTATACGGGCATGGAAGACGGCGGTGGCAACGAGCCGCTGCTCGAGGTCTGGCTCGCCCAGCGCGGCAAGTCGCTGTACACGAGCGAAGGCAAGGTCGGCTACGACGACAAGGACATGACCGAGTGGCTCGCGTTCTGGAGCGACCAGCGCAAGCGCGGTGCCTGCGCCACACCGGATACCCAGGCGCTGGACCGCGGCGAGATCGATTCGAACCTGCTGTCGCTCGGCAAGATCGCCATGACCTTTGCCCACTCCAACCAGTTGGTCGGCTTCCAGGCGATCAACAAGAGCAAGCTCGGCCTCTCAACGTTCCCCGATGGCGGGCAAGGCGCGAAACCCGGTCAGTATCTGAAGCCGGCCATGATGTGGAGCGTCTCGGCACAATCGAAACAGGCCGAGGCGGCGGTTCAGCTGGTCAGTTACTTCGTCGCCGACACTGAGGCCGCCAAGCTGCTTGGTGTCGAGCGCGGCGTGCCGGCGTCATCGGCGATGCGCAACGTCGTGACGCCGACGCTCGACGACCTCGGCCGCGCCATGGTCGACTACATCAGCCTGATCAGCGACAAGGTCGGGCCGCTGCCGCCGCCGCCACCGCGGGGCGCCGGCGAGATCCAGAGCGTGCTGCGGCGCGTAAACGAGCAGGTTGGCTTCGGTCGTCTGACGCCCGCTGATGGCGCCAAGCAATTTGTCGCCGAGGCCTCCGCCGTGCTGGCCCGCGGATAGACGTGGTGGCCGACACGCTGATCGATGCTGCGACGACGAGGCAGGCCATGCCAGCCGCACCGGCGGCTGAATTGTCCTGGCGCGAGAGTGTGGCAGGCTATCTGTTTCTCGCGCCCTGGCTCATCGGCTTTTTCGGGTTGACGCTGGGGCCGGCGTTGATCTCGCTGTATCTGTCGTTCACGGATTACGACCTGCTCAGCAACCCGCGCTGGGTCGGCGCCGCCAACTACGTGCGCATCGCGACCAGCGATCCCAAGTTCAGCGCGGCGATGCACGTCACCTTTCTCTATGTGGCGCTATCGGTGCCGCTCAAGCTCGCCTTCGCACTCCTGGTCGCCATGATGCTGAACCGCGGCCTCCGCGGCCTGCCGCTGTACCGGGCGATCTTCTATCTGCCATCGCTGATCGGCGCGAGCGTTGCCGTCGCGGTGCTGTGGCGCCAGCTGTTTGCCGGCGACGGCCTGCTCAACCAGGCGCTGAAGCTCGTCGGCATTCATGGACCGAGCTGGATCTCCAATCCCGACACCGCACTCTACACCCTGGTGGCGCTGAGCGTGTGGCAGTTCGGCTCGCCGATGATCATCTTTCTCGCCGGCCTCCGCCAGATTCCGAAGGACGTGTATGAAGCCGCCGAGATCGATGGCGCCAGCCGCAGCCAGCAATTCTGGCGGATCACGTTGCCGCTGCTGACGCCGGTTCTGTTCTTCAACGTCGTGGTGCAAACCATCGACGCCTTCAAGGCGTTCACGCCGGCCTTCATCATCAGCGGCGGCACGGGCGGGCCGATCGACGCGACGCTGTTCTACACGCTCTATCTCTACCAGGAGGCCTTTGCTTATTTCCGCATGGGCTATGCCTCCGCGCTGGCCTGGGTGCTGGTGGTGATCATCGCGGCCTTCACCGCGTTGTCCTTCCTGTCATCGCGCTACTGGGTGCACTACGATGGCTGATCTCGCGACACCGGATCAGGTTTCTCCCCCGCGCAATCCACGCCGCCGCGCGCTGGCCTATCACGTCGTGTTGTGCCTCGCCTCGATCGCCATGCTGTATCCGCTGCTGTGGATGCTGGCGAGCTCGTTCAAGCCGGACAGCGACATCTTCGGCACCACCTCGCTGTGGCCGCGCCATTTCAGCCTCGCTGCCTACTGGCGCGGCTGGTCCGGGCTGCAGGTGACATTCGGACAGTTCTTCCTGAATTCACTCGTGGTGTCGCTGTGCAGCGTGGTCGGCAACGTGATGTCGTGCTCGCTTGCGGCCTACGCGTTCGCCCGGCTGAAATTCCGCGGTCAAAAATTCTGGTTCGCGCTGATGCTCGGCACCTTGATGCTGCCGTATCACGTGACGTTGATCCCGCAATACATCCTGTTCCTCAATCTCGATTGGGTCGACACCTTCCTGCCGCTGATCGTGCCGAAATTCCTCGCGGTGGACGCTTTCTTCATTTTCCTGCTGGTGCAGTTCTTCCGCGCGATCCCGCGCGAGCTCGACGAGGCCGCGATGATCGACGGCTGCGGTCCCTGGCGCGTCTACTGGATCGTGATCCTGCCGCTGTCGGTGCCGGCGCTGGCCACGGCCGCGGTCTTCACCTTCATCTGGACCTGGGACGACTTCTTCGGGCCTCTGATCTACCTGAACGACATGGGCTCCTACACGGTGCAGCTCGGCTTGCGCAGCTTCGTCGATTCCACCGGGAAGTCCGACTGGGGCGCCTTGTTCGCCATGTCGACGCTGACGCTGCTGCCGCTGTTCGCCCTCTTCCTGTTCTTCCAGCGTCTGTTGATCGACGGCATCGCCACCACCGGCCTCAAGGGTTGACGGTATCGGACGCATTCCTGCATGGACTGACAACCAAGGAAAAAAAGTCATGAGAAAACTGCGTTTCGCCGCGATCGGCATCAATCACGCCCACATCTATGGCCAGGTCGATTGCCTGCTGCGCGCCGGCGCGGAGCTGGTCGGCTTTCATGCCGTCGAGGACGATCTCGCCCAGGCTTTCGCAGCGAAATATCCGCAAGCGCCGCGCGTGGCCGAGCGGGCGCGATTGCTCGAGGACAAAACCATCGCGCTGATCCTCTCGTCCGGTATCCCTGCCGACCGCGCTCCGCTCGGCATCGAGGTGATGCGCCACGGCAAGGACTATATGAGCGACAAGCCGGGCATGACCTCGCTGGAGCAACTGGCCGAGGTGCGCCGGGTCCAGGCCGAGACCGGGCGGATCTATTCGGTGTGCTACTCCGAGCATTTCGAGACCCGCTGCACCGTGAAAGCCGGCGAGCTGATCGCGGCCGGCGCTATCGGCAAGGTCATCAACACCGTCGGGCTCGGCCCGCACAAACTGAAGAACCTGCCGCGGCCCGACTGGTTCTATTCGCGCGAACGCACCGGCGGCGTCCTGACCGACATCGCCTCGCATCAGTGCGAGCAGTTCCTGTTCTTCGCCGATGCGCTCGATGCAAAAGTCGTCAGCGCGACCGTCGCCAACCGCGCCAATCCCGACCGGCCAGAATTGCAGGATTTCGGCGAAATGCTGCTGCGGACCGGTGATGTCACCGGCTACGTCCGCGTCGATTGGTTCACCCCCGATGGCCTGCCCAATTGGGGCGACGGCCGGATCACCATTCTCGGCACCGAGGGCTACATGGAGCTGCGCAAATACATCGACGTCGCAGGCCAGGGCGGCATCGACCATCTCATCATGGTCGACCGCAAGGGTGTCCACCGCATCGACTGTTCCAACGTCGAATTGCCCTATGGCCGCCAGCTCATCGCCGACGTACGCGATCGCACCGAGACCGCGATCCCGCAGGCGCGCTGCTTCAAGGCGATGGAGCTGGCGCTCACCGCGCAGGCGATGGCGGAAGGAAGGGTTTGAGAGCATGTCGAAGCGCAGGACAGTTGCCGTTATCGGCCTTGGCATCGGTCGCAGCCACATCGAGGAGGGCTATGCCCGCTTGCGCGACCGGTTCGATCTGCAGGTGATCTGCGATCTCAGCCAAGAGCGCCTCACCACCGTCGGCGATGAATTCTCTGTGCCGCGCCGGACCACCTCGTTCGACGAGGTTCTGGCGATGGACGACATCGATATCGTCGACATCTGCACGCCGCCGACGCTGCACTTTCCGCAAGTCATGGCGGCGCTCGCCGCCGGCAAGCATGTGATCTGCGAAAAGCCGCTGGTCGGTTCGCTGCACGAGGTCGACCAGCTCACCGCCGCCGAGGCCAATTCGCGCGGGCGCATCATGCCGGTGTTCCAGTATCGTTTCGGCAACGGCCTGCAGAAGGCGCGGCGCATCATCGAGCTCGGCCTTGCCGGCAAGCCGTATCTGGCGACCATCGAGACCGCCTGGTTGCGCGGCGCCAAATATTATTCGGTGCCGTGGCGCGGCCGCTTCGAGACCGAGCTCGGCGGCGCGTTGCTCACCCACGCCATCCACGCCCACGACATCCTGACCTGGCTGATGGGCGACATCGCTTCGGTGTTTGCGCGCACCGCCACGCGCGTGAACGACATCGAGGTCGAGGACTGCGCAGTCGCGAGCCTCGTGATGGAAAGCGGCGCGCTGGCCTCGCTGGCCGCAACGCTGGGGTCGGCCAAGGAGATCAGCCGCCTGCGGTTCTGCTTCGAGCACGTCACCTTCGAGAGCTCGCTCGCGCCCTATGCCCCCGGCGACGATCCCTGGCAGATCATCGCCACTTCCCCGGAAGCTGAGGCGCGTATCGCAAAGGCGCTGGATGGCTTCACGTTCGTGCCGTCGCGCTTCGAAGGCTTGATGACGGCCTATCATCAGGCGCTCGAGACCAACGGGCCGTTTCCGGTGACGCTCAGGGACGCGCGGCGTTCGCTGGAGCTGATCACGGCGCTCTATCACGCCGCGGAGACCGGCACGGCGGTGGCGCTGCCGATCGGCAAGGAGCACCCGAAATATCGCGGCTGGCGCCCGGCAGCGGCGACCACGCCACAGCGATGAGGCGAACCGCGCCGCCTAGCTCGACAGCAGCGTGCGTGCGGCGCGGACAAGGCGGCGACCGACGGTCTTCTGTCGAAGTGCCTCGGTCCAGTCGAACATGCTTGAATTGACATCATACTCGCCGCGCTGGGCTTCCGGTATCGCCCCGGCCACGATGCGTGCGATCAAGTGCGGCAATTCCCGATAGAATGTCTCGGTGCGATACGGCGGATGGAGCGAGTAGAGCCCGGCGCCCGAACCGAGAAGGTCGATGCGGGAAAGTCCCTTGCGCATCATGGCCGCGGAGAAGATCTCCTCCGCCGGCATCGTCAGCGGCGACTGGCGAAACAGTTTTGCGCGGATTCGGCGTTTGAGATTCGGACGCACCAGCTCCAGCGCTCCGATCGATGCATCGAACCGGTTTTGATCAAGCACGAAGATGCGCGTGCTCACGGTGCGAAAGCGGTAAGCCGGGTAGTCGGCGGCCAGACGCTCGGGCGGTTGGATGCCGGTCAGCCCCGGAAACGCGCCGTGCAAGTCGGCGAGCGTGCCGTCAGCGCGGGGCGGACCGGGAAGCGGCCCGGCGAACAGGGCATCCGGCGTCGTCTTCAACCAGCCGATCGCCTCCTCCAGCCAGGTCTGGCTGCCGCCGCCGAACAGCATGTCGCTGTCCATGTGCACCACATAGTCCGCGTCAGCCTTCGAGAGGCCGTAGAAATAGGCGTGGAACGGCCCGCCATCGAAGGCCTTCTCCGGGTAGGCGCGGCTTGTCGAGAAATAGCGCTGCCGCACGGCCTCAAGCGCCGCCGGCGAATAGTCGACCTCGGAGATTTCCGCCTTCGGCGACTTCCGCGCGATGGCCTCCAGCAGCGCAAACAGGCGTCCGCGGCTCTCCTCGTAAGCGTTGCCGGTGTAGCGGCCGCTCTTGCTCTGCCTGGTGTCGACCGTGAAGACGATACGATCGACCTGATCGCCCCACACGTCGATCTGATGCGGAAGCGTGTGGACCGCATGGCGCACGTCCAGCGGATGCAAATTGATCTGAAGTGCGGATCGGACCTGCATCTCATCTCTCCTTGCCGGTGAGCTGGTCGATCACGACCAGGAACGGCTCGCGCCTGAATTCACCGTCCAAGGGAAGCGGCCTGTTGGGTGCGTGGTCTGGGCTTGTATCCGCAATTTATCAAAGACGGCCTTCTCCACAGAAGGCAATTCGCTCTGCGTCGTTAATAAACCGCGGCCGGTTCGCGGCACGCCGAGCGCCGGAAGGATCGAAAATTGACGTTTGGTTAACAAGGGTGCGGCAATCATCAATGTCTTTCGGACTTCATGACGCGACGACGGAGACGCTTCTGCTCGAGGCAACTCCTGGCAATCTCGAAAACGAGAGCCATCCAACCATGACGACCTACGTGGCGCTGCTCTACAGCGTGGTTCTCCCGCTTGGCCGGCGGTTGGCGATGGCCGAGCTGCGTGCCATGGCGCAAGGCCTCGGCCTCCATGACCCCCGGACCATCGGCGCGACGGGAAATCTGACGTTTGAGAGCGACCAGGCGTCGGTTTCCGGGTTGGAGCACAATCTCGAAGCGGCCTTCAACGCGCGGTTCGGCAAGCACGTCGCGATCATCGTCCGCAATGCCGATGCGTGGCGGCGCCTGCTGCGCGCAAATCCGTTTCGTGACGAGGCGGCCGCCGATCCGCAAAGCGTCGCCGTTCGCGTGATGCGCAGTCCGATTCCGAAAGGCGGCGAAAACGCCCTGGCACGTTACATCAGCGATGAACGAATGGCCGTCGCCGGTGGCGATCTCTGGATCCATTTCACCGGCGATCCGGCGCGATCGCGTTTGCTTTCGGCGTTGGGCGCGGGACGCCTGAAAGGCGTCGGCACGTTGCGCAACGCCAATACGCTGAAGCGCATCGGTGAGGCCGTGGCTCCGGCCGGCGCCGGCCTTGCTCGTCGAAAATAAGTCACAGCACGCCTGTGCTCCCGGCCGGTGTTCGGTAACGGGGCTGTCGCATGCGCGTGTGACGCGGCTTTGGTTAGCGCCTCTGCAGCGGTTCGCCGGGCGCGCGGTCCAGCGGCTGATGCGGTTTGGCGAGGCCGATTGTACCGGGCGGCGCGTCGTTGCTCGCCGTACGCGTGTTGACCTTGTCCATCGTGACTGCGGCTGCAACCACGATGGCAGTGGCCACGGCGAATGCAAACAGAACCAATGCTGTCCGATGCTGGTCCATCGATAAGCCCTCTGGCCCGGCGAGGCTACGGCGGCGTCTCCGGCAATGCAATAACCCGGATGAGGTAGGAGGGCGTCCCTAAAGGCTTTGAGCACCGGGACACCGCCGTCCGAAGGATTGATTGTCGTCGCCGCGGAAGCCGGCGCATGAACGGCTCGCTATGCGCCGCGACCGACCAGATGCGTCGCGGAACGCCATGCGTGATACGCGAGCGCCTCGAGGCGGCGTACGGCTTCGACCCGGGCGATTGCCTCGTCCGCGCTCAACCCTTTGCTCGCCACCGAGCCAAGCGTCGTACTGCGATGGCTTGTCCGCAATTCGGCAAGGGCCTTCGCGCACGCTTCCAGCAGTGCGAGGGTTTGCGTGGTCGACGCTTCCGTTGCGGGCAGGTCCTGCTCCGGGCCGAACGGCTCCTTCGCGCCGTCTGGCGGCCCGCCGGCAACCTCCGCGGCGAGTGTCGCCGCGCCACGCATGGCTTGCGCGCACAACTCAGTGGCACGGATATCCTCGGGCTCCCCGTCGGGCGTGCCGAGTTCGGCTTCACCGCCCACGGTGTCGGCGAGGCGCGAGGCGTGATCGAGCGCATGCAATGTGCGCGTGAGCCGCTCTTGCTCATCCTCCGATTCGGGCGGGCCACTCACGGCCGACATGAACTCCTGGGCCTGGCGCAGCGCATCGGCGGCCGCTGCAACGGAGACGTCGTTCCTGGCGCGGGCGGGTGCACCCTGATGCCCCGCGGCGAGAGCCCGCGCGAGTGATCCGCACATCGTTCCAAGGGCGCGCGCCACGGTGCGCCGTACGGCTTCCTCGGTCGCAATCGGTGTCGCCAGCGCCACCGGATCGAGGCACCGCGTCAGCGGTGAGCCGCGTTCGGGAAGGAGGCGCTCCACCAGTCGCGTAAACCCATCGATCATTGGCAGCAGCACCATGACGCCGACGACGTTGTAGGCCGTGTGATAGGCGGCAAGCAGCGTCACGCCGTCGATCGTGTCTGAAGCGCGGACCAGAAGGGCAAGCGTGACCGGAAACAGCACCACGGCGATCACGGCTGCGATCAGCTTGAACAGGATGTAGGCGAGGGCCAGTCGCTTGGCGGTGCTGCTCGCGCCGATCGCCGCCATGGCGGAACTGGTCGCTGTTCCGATGTTCTGCCCGATGATCAGCGCGCAGGCCTGATCCAGTCCGACGGCGCCCGCATGGTATGCGGACAGCGTGACCGCGATGGCGGCCGTCGATGATTGCATCACGGCAGTCATCACCAGTCCGGCAACGACGAGCGCCAGCACGCCATACAGGCCCGACCACCAGGTGGTGCCGAGAATGGCCGGCAGATCGGCCGGGTGCAACCGTTCGGCCAGTCCTCCCATGCCCTGCTGCAGGGTCGTCAATCCAAAAAGCACAAGCGCGAATCCGGCCAGCGCCGCGCCTGCTGCGGACACACGTCCGCGGCCCAGCAATTTGACCAGGGCGCCGACGAAGATCATCGGCAATGCAGCGGCCGTGAGCGAGACGCGCACCCCGATGAGCGCCACGAGCCAGCCGGTTCCTGTTGTGCCGACATTGGCGCCGAAGACGAGTGCCAGCCCTTGCGGGAAAGTCAGCACGCCTGCGCTCACCAAACCGATGGTGGTCATTGTGGTGGCGCTGGAGGATTGCACGATCAACGTGACGACGGCGCCCCAGAAGGCACCGGACAGCGAGGTCGCCGCCGCCTTGCTCAGCACCATCCGCAATCCCGATCCGGCCAGTCCCTTGAGGCCGGCGGTCATGACGCTCATGCCCAGCAGGAACAGGCCAACACCGCCAAGGACCGAAATCGCCGTCGACATGTGCTCCCCTCCAGGGGATACAGGCAATGGCGCTGTCTAGCACAACGCAGCCGCAGTCGATATCGGCGACCGCGAATTGTCGGGCGTTCGGGAGCCAAGCTTCGCAGCGCAAGCTCCGCACGCGCTGCCACCGGCTCCTTCTTCTGCTCCGGGCTCACCTTCGCATATGTAAGGTGAAGCTTCTCTGCGGCCTCGCCGGCTCCCCGTCCGATTGCTTACACATCAGCACTTCGCTGCTTCACGCCGAACCTCTGAACCGCATAGTCCAGGAAGCTACGCAGCTTCGGCGTCATTCGTCTATCGGGAGCATACAGCGCGTGCAACGGCCGGGCAGGGGGCTCGTATTTTGGCAAGAGCCTCACGAGGCGCCCCGCCTTGATCTCTTCGGCCACAAGCTCGTGCGGTTGCAGAAGCACACCCATACCTGCCACGGCAGCTGCACGAAGCGCTTCGCCGCTATCCGTGGAGAATCTGCCGGTGATCGGGAAGGTCTCCCGACCGTGAGGTCCCTCGAACGACCACTGCGTTCGAAGCGACGTGTGCGAGAACACGAGGCATTCGTGGTGTTGCAGATCCTCCGGTTTGCGCAATTTTTTCGCTGATCTGAGATAGTCCGGTGCCGCGCAAAGAACCATTCGAAGCGAGGCCAGATGTCGCGCCAGCAACGTGCTGTCTGAAAGTGGTCCGGTCCGGAAAACAACATCGAAACCCTCGTCGACCAGATCGACGGTCCGATTGGTTAGACTGATGTCCACGGATACCTCCGGGTGTTGCTTCAGGTATGCCGGGATTTCAGGTGCGAGCGCGTGACTTCCGAAGGTGATGGGCGCGCTGATTCGAAGTCGTCCGCGTGGCGTCGAGCGGGTTTCCGCGATCAGCGCTTCAGCCGCCTCCATCTCCGCCAGGATGTTCTTCGCCCGCTCGTAGAACACGCGACCGCCATCCGTCAGGCTCTGCCGACGGGTCGTGCGGTTCAGCAGCTTGATTCCCAGGCCGTGCTCCAGCACCCGTATTTGCTTGCCTGCCAGCTGCGAGGACAACTCAAGTTCGGCCGCGGCAGCAGAAATGGAGCCGAGCTCGACCGCGCTTACAAAAGCTCGCATGCATGCCAATCGATCCATTTGAAACAGGCCGTTTGTTGTATCGGTGATTTTTGCTCATTTATCTCTCTTCATTTTATATCCTACAGCGATGGCACTGCAACCGGCACGATGCCCTTCGCTGGCGGCGGCCAGCTCAAAACCTGGAAGAAAGTCCAATGCGATCATTTACACAGAGAGCTGTCTTCGCTGCCGCTTTGGGCGGCGCGGCTCTCGCTTCAACCGGAGCGTCCTCTGAAACCCCCGACACCCGGAAGCCCATTGTGGTGCTTGTCCACGGCGCGTTCGCCGACGGTTCGGCGTGGAACAAGGTCATTCCCTTGCTGCAGGAAAAAGGGCTGACGGTCGTGTCCGTGCAGAACCCGCTGACCTCTCTCGCCGACGATGTCGCGACCACGCGGCGCATGCTCGATAAGCAGACAGGCCCCGTTGTTCTGGTAGGACACTCGTGGGGTGGCGTCGTCATCACGGAGGCTGGTCAGCACGAGCGTGTCAGATCGCTTGTCTACGTTGCTGCGTTCGCTCCGTCCGAAGGGCAGTCGGTCGCGGACTTGTCCAAGGATTATCCGACGCCGTCCGGCTCCGCGCACATCCTCGCGGACAAGGAGGGGTTCCTGACCCTCAGCCTTGAGGGCGTGGCAAAACACCTCGCGCAGGACGTTCCGGCCGATCAAACCCGGCTGATGGCTGCGACACAGGGCCCGGTGCGCGGAAAGAACTTCGAAGAGAGGGTCACCGCCGCTGCCTGGAAGACGAAACCTTCCTGGTATGTGGTGAGCGAGCAGGACCACATGATTCAGCCGGCTCTGCAGACGGCGATGGCCAAAAAGATCTCGGCCCATGTCGTGAGCTTGCCAGCCGGGCACACGCCACAAATTTCACAGCCGGCCGAAGTTGCGAAAGTGATCCTCGCAGCTATGGCAGACGCGCCGAAGTAGTGACGTCGAGGCGCGCTCAGCAATCGAGCGCGCCTCGCCGAGTCGTAGCTCGCGGACAATCCGTCTTCGCTTCCCCAGGCGTCTATTTGCGCGCGCAGAGATGGCTGGGGCGGATCTTGCAATGAGGTGCTAACCACCCCATCCCGCAAACGGATTATGACCTGGTTCCGGTCGCTCATTGTAGTACGGGTCCGGCTGAGCGCGGGTCGGCCGTGCCGGTGAATAGGCCCAGGCCGCAGCGGAGCCCGCCGTCCCCCCACGCGCGGAGTGAACAGTTGCATGGTGCCGATGCACCTGAGCCGCCGTAGCGGCGTTGGCAGCGCACAGGAAAATCAAAAGACTCAGAACCAGACCCGATCGCATGGTCATTTCTCCGAAGGACCTACAAGCACGAGTCAGGTGAGATTTGGCTCACGCCCTCGCAATCCGCGACACCTTCCACGACCGGTCACATCCGCGGCATCGCGTGCGGGCGGCGGACGAATTCGTGCGAATCTGCAAACCGGCTGTCATCCCTCGTCAGACTTCAGAACCTCGGCTAGGTCGCCCGAATCACGCCAGGCGTGCTCATGCCTGAGTGCTGCTGCGGAAATGGTGCGCTTGCGGCCGAGGGCGGAGCTTGCAACTCATGGCCGCGCAGGCCCATGAACGCGATCAACACGACGGCCGTCAGAGCGACACCGCCGACCGCGACTTCGGGCGCAGCGTCCGAGGACGCCGCCAGGATGCTTGCGCGCAGCGAGACCTGGTGCGGGACTTCAAGCGGGACTTGGTGCACGAGGTCTTGCCCGCTCTCGTGGCGTGTGTTGCCCGGACCTTCCGCGAACCGGCGCAGGCAAAGGAAGACGAGGAGCAGCAAAGCCGTGCCGCCCGCGAGCGGCGCGATGGGGGTGGTCAAGGATGTGAAGGAGAGCGTGTGAGCGCCGGTATAGAGAAGGAGCGTGGCCGGCAAAGCCATGCTGCCGACAAGCGGTGCGAGCGCGGGACGATACCGGACGGGCCTGTCGTCCCGATCGGCGAATACCGCGAAAAGTATGGCGATCATCATCAAATGACCGATGCCGTCCACCTTGCCGAAATCCAGCGTTGCGGCGGTCAACACCATCACCAAAGCGAGGGCGGCGAAACGCCGGACCAGCGGTGTCCAGAACAGCGCGAAGGCCAGGCCGAATTCCACGATCCCTGCGGCGGTCACGACAGTCGGGACATCGAAGCCCAGCGTCAGCTCCGGATGAGCGATCGCGATCGGCGCGACCCAGGCCGGGTACACGAATTTCTCCATCGCCGGCCATAACAGGGACAGCGCGACGGTCCAGCGCAGAAAATCAGATCGAAAAGCAAGCAGCTTGGCATTGCGCGACGAGGACAGCGCGAACCAGACCCCGAGCCCCGGAAAGACCGGGTAGTCCAGCATGTGGAACAGTCCATAGCTGGCGGCACCATAGACATAGAGCAGCACGATGCCCGCCCCTGCTGCCGGGAGCGTGGCCCGCGCGCCCAGGAAAAGCGGGATCAGCAACTGAATGGCCGAGAGCCAGAAACTGTTTGCTTCGAGTTCCGGGGTGAGGATGAGACCGCCATGAGCCCACAGCAACGCAAAGAACACCGCAGCCGCCGCACGCAAAAGGTCGTCGGCGCGACGGCGCAGAGGCTCGGTCAATTGATCCAGAAATTTTGAGACCATGGCGCCGAACCTGGTCTGCTCGGCCGCGCAAGCGAGATAGAACAGCGCAAGGAACAGCGCCAGGAACAGAAAGAATGTCGTCGTCAATACCGCCTGGACGGGCAGCGGATCGTCGGAGACGGCGCATGGCACGAACCACTTCACATGAGCCGATGCAGCGCCGGTCATCGCGATGAAGTTGACCACCAGACACAAGGAGAAAATCAATCCTTTCGTGACTCTTGATCGCGCGCGTCCAGCATTGGAGATGGTCGAAAAATCATTGCGGCTGGCTGCACGATCGATGCTCATGGGCTCACCAAAATAGTTTCGTCCAAACATTCGTCACCCCCGAGGAGTGTGGTTCAAAGACACAAGAATACGTTCGCCGATTTAGCCGACGCTCGGGCTTTTTGGATGTGAAGTGGCTTACTGGTGCCGGGTCACACGTTCGTTAGGCGATCGTGACGCCCTGTGAGACAGCGCTGCTTCCGCTTCGCGTTCAGCAACTGAGTGAAATTTGCCTCGCCAGCGGCAAACCGCTCCAACGCGGCACTTAACTGCTTCATGCAGTCGCTGCCGTCCTTGCCTTCGTCCTACGGGCTTCGGCATGACAGCCTTCGTTCGCTTCGACCGGAGTTCGTTGCGCTGGCGCGCCTGGCCGAAGCTCGCGAACAGTCCCCCTTCGCTTTCGCTTCGCTGCAGCTACGCCGGACACGCTTCGCCCTTTGGTCTTGCTGTGGCTGCGCCTTGAGGGGATGACGAAAATGGACAATCGAGCTGACCGCCAGGTCGCCTGCATCTCGCCGGCCGCCAAAATGAATCCACTGCATTGCCGGATTTAAGTCGCATTGCGACCTAGGTCGCGGCCAAAACTGCCGTCCGGCAGGGGGCGCAACACCGGGGTTTTTCATGTCCGGTCATTTGCGATTTTGTTACACGGCTTTTGCGCTTCTTGCGGGTCTGCCGACATCATCCGCGTTTTCGGCCTCCCTTTCCGAACTCTTCAATGCTGGTCCCGCCACAGCCCCTGCGCGCGCTTCCGCGGAATCGGAGTGCTTGACGCGGCCCGGCAAGTCGACCGCCGATGGCCTGCACTGGGTCTATCGGGTGGAAGGCCAGCGCAGATGCTGGTTCCAGGTCGCCGAAGGAACAGAGACGGTGAAGAAGCTGGTTCAGCAACGCGCCACCAAACATCGTGTCGCCACGGCCGAAGAAAACAAGACCGTGGCGCGCGAGCGGAAGGCGGTGGGGGATGCGCGCGCGGAGCTGCCGCGCTCCGCACCTGCGGATACGTCTCGGCCGGGCCCGTCCGTGCCCGCGCAGGTGGTTGATGCCGGTCCCGTCCTCGCCACCGGGATCGCAACAAGCGCGTCGCCGGCGCCCCTTTCCAAACGCGACCGGCTCACGGCTGACGCGATCGCGCTGCGCCAGGTCGACGTTGAGGCACTCTTGGCGGCGACGCCGGTCGCCGGTGAGGTCGTTGCCGCTGCGGCGATGCCGCTCGCACTTGCCACAGCCGAGGCGGTCGATGACGGGTGGGTCTGGACCTGGCTTGGCATGCTGCTGATGGCCTTGGGGCTTGTCTCCATCCTGAGCGCTGGTCAAATCATTCGGTGGGATGTGCTGCTGCACCAGCTGAGGTCATCTTTCGCTGGCCAGAGGCTGCTGCTGGTCCAAACGCGACCTCGCGGAACGGTGCGGCAAAGCAGCAATTCGGCCTGAGCCGCGCGTTTCAGATCGGCCCGGCATCACTGATCTTCGTGGTGGGCCCGGCAGGACTCGAACCTGCAACCAGACCGTTATGAGCGGCCGGCTCTAACCATTGAGCTACAGGCCCCGCCGCGAGACGGCCTGCGGGAAGTGCGCGGCCGGCAACGGTGCGCGGTTCGTTTACAGGGATGGAGGCGGGCGTGCAATGCTGGCGCTCGCTGATCTGCACATCGACGCCGCATTGCGGGTGATTTCCAAATATCCGAATTTTGCGATTGTGGGCTTATGCCACTGTTTTGCCCGACGTGTCAAACGTGTTTTGGGGTGACTCTCGCTTTCGCTTCCGTAACCCGCTGAAATCGCCGGATTTTCCTACTGTGCATGGGGTTGTTTTGAAGTTTTCAGGGGGACCCGAAGGTCCCCCATCTTGCCGGCGCATGACCGGCGCGCCGCCAGCTCAGTCCACCGAGACCCCGGCGAACTCCACGACCTTCTTCCACTTCTCGGTCTCGTCAGCGACGAGCTTGCCGAACTCGGCCGGCGTCATCGGCTTGGGGATGCCGCCGTTCTCGGTCAGCCGCGCGATCACCTTCGGGTCCTTCAGCGCGTCGCCGACGGCCTTGTTGAGGATCTCGACGATCTCGCCCGGCGTGCCCTTTGGCGCGGAGATGCCGTAGAAGCCGACCGACTCGAAGCCCGGCACGGTCTCGGCGATCGCCGGCACGTCGGGCACGGCGGGCCAGCGCTGCGGCGAGGTCACGCCGAGTGCGCGGACATTGCCGCCGCGCGACTGCTCGAGCGCGGACGGCAGATTGTCGAAGATCAGCTGCACCTTGTTGGAGATGATGTCGGGGAAGGCGATCGCCGAGCCGCGATAAGGCACGTGTACCATGTCGCACTTGGTCATCGCCTTGAACAGCTCCGCCGACATGTGCACCGAAGTGCCGTTGCCGGAGGAGGCGAACGAGATCTTGCCGGGGTTGGCCTTGCAATAGTCGATGAACTCCTGGACCGTCTTCACCGGCATCGCGTTGGAGACGACCAGCATGTTGGTAAGCTGCATGATGCTGGCGACCGGGGTGGTGTCGCGCAAAAAGTCGAACGGCAGCTTCTTGTAGAGCGAGGTCGAGATCGCGTTGTTGGGCGCGACGAACAGAAGCGTGTAGCCGTCGGGGGGCGAGTTGATCGCAGCACCGGCCGCGATGTTGCCGCCGGAGCCGGCGCGGTTCTCGACGATGAATTGCTGGCCGAGCCGATCCGACAGCGCCTGCGCCATGATGCGCGCGACGATGTCGACCGGGCCGCCGGCGGCAAAGCCGATCATCCAGTGCACGGGGCGGTCGGGGTAGGCGGCGGAAGCGGGAGGGGAGGCTGCGAAAACACCGGACAGAAAAACCAGCCCGAAAAAACCGTTACGCAAAATTCGCAACATGATGCCTCCCATTGTTCTATTGTCGTTGCGGAGCATGCTTTCACAAAAACCGCCCGCTGCCTACATCGCCTCAAGTCGATGTTGACGCAGGCGCAGCCGGAACGACCATGACATTCGCAATCACGATTCTCGTCAGTGCGGCGCTGCTGTTGAGCCCCGCTGCTGCTCAAACCGGAGGCAACGCCATTTCGACCAGGACAATCAGCTTGGGGACCGCAACGCCCGGCGGCGGCTTCCCGCTCTATGGCAACGCCTTTGCGGAGGTGATGAACGCGGCGGACGCCTCGCTCACGATCGCCCCGCGCAACACCAAGGGCAGCAACGAGAACATTCCGCTGCTGGAGAAGGGCGAGCTCGATCTCGCGCTGGTCGCGGGCGAGCCGGCCTATGAGGCCTTTGCCGGTATCGGGCGGACGCCGGTGCGGTTGAAGATCCTGACCGCGATCTACTCCAACCCCGGCATGTTCGTCGTGCGGGCGGACAGTCCCTACAAGACCATTCACGATCTCGTCGGTCAGCCGGTTGCGTTCGGCGCGAAGGGATCCGGCCTGCCGATCCTGGCGCGCTATGTGCTCGACGGCCTCGGCCTGAAGCAGGACGAGGATTTCAAGGCGATCTATCTCGATCGCGCCGGTGACGGGCCCGCGATGGTCGAGGATGGCCGCGTCGCCGCACTCTGGGGTGCCGGCATCGGCTGGCCGGGCTTTGCGGCGGTCGCATCGAGCGCGCCAGGTGCGCGCTTCATCGCGCCGACTGCCGAGGAGATCGCTCGCATCCGCGCCAAGCATGCGTTCCTCAAACCGCTGACCGTGCCGGCCGGCTCCTATCCAAAACAGTCCGAGCCGATCGCCTCGCTCGGCTCCTGGAGCTTTGTGCTGACGCGCGAAGACCTGCCCGACGACGTCGCCTATCGTCTTGCCAAGACGCTGCACGGCCTTGAGGCGGATTTCTGCAAGAAGCTCGCACAGGCCTGCGAGACCACTGCGGCGAACACGGTCGCCGCGGCCCCGAAGCCGGAGCTGATCCACCCGGGCGTGATGAAATACTTTCGCGAGATTGGCGTGGTGATGTGACGGTCGCCTGAGCGACCGTCACGCTCTCACTTCTTCAGCATCGGACACGCCGGGTCCGGCGGGCCGAACGCCTTGTCGCCGGAAATCGTCGTGAGGATCTTGTAATAGTCCCACGGATATTTGCTTTCCTCCGGCGTCTTCACCTGCACCAGCCAGAGGTCGTGCACCATCAGATTGTCTTCGCGCAAGTGGCCGTTGCGGGCGAAGAAATCCTCGACCGGCGTCTCGCGCATTTTCGCCGCGACCTTGAGCGGATCGTCGGTGCCGGTCGCCTTGATGGCGTTGAGATAGTGGATCACGCTGGAATAGACGCCGGCTTGCCACATCGTCGGCATCTTGTTCATCTTGGCGAAATAGCGCTTCGACCATTCGCGCGTCTTGTCGTCCATGTCCCAATAGAACGAGGTCGTCAGCAACAGGCCCTGGGCCGCTTGCAGGCCGAGGCCGTGGATGTCGGTGATCAGCGCGAGCAGTGCCGCCATTTGCTGGCCGCCCTTGAACACGCCGAACTCTGAGCCGGTCTTGATCTCGTTCATGTTGTTCGGGGGGCCCGCCGCGATGCCGATGATCTTGGCCTTGGAGGCCTGCGCCTGCAGCACGAAGGAGGAGAGGTCAGGCGTCGCCAGGGGCGGCTTCACCGAGCCCAGCACCTTGCCGCCATTGGCGGTGATGACGCTGGAGGCGTCGCGTTCGAGGGAGTGGCCGAAGGCGTAGTCGTCGGTGATGAAGAACCAGCTGTCGCCGCCGCGCTTGACCACGGCATCCGCGGTGCCGACGGCGAGCGCGCGGGTGTCGAACACCCACTGCATGGCATAAGGCGAGCAGAACTTGCCGTGGAAATCGGCGGTGCCGGTGGAGTGGGTGATGAACAGCCGCTTCTTTTCGTTGGCGATGTTCTGCACCGCGAGGCCAACGGCCGAGACCGGTACGTCGACGATCAGATCGACCTGATCGACATCATACCAGCGCCGCGCGATTCCGGCGCCGATGTCGGCCTTGAGCTGGTGGTCGCCGATCACGATGCTGATCGGCTTGCCGAGCACGGTGCCGCCGAAATCGTCGATCGCCATCTGCGCTGCCGTCACCGAGCCCTGGCCGGTCGGCGCGGAGGCGGGACCGTTCATGTCGGTGAGCACGCCGATCTTGACGATGTCGTCGGACACCTGTGCCGTTGCGGCACCCGACAGCAGCGCCGCCGTCAAGGCAGCCGCGACCGGCAGTCCAAATCTCGCTGGATTCACGCTTGTCCTCCCCTGATCCGGCTCGTTGGCCGAAAGTTGCCTGTCCCGGGTATGCCCGGCTGAATTGGTTTCTTTTGCAACTATTTTGGGGTGGGCGTCAATCTCAGGCGGCAAACCGGATCTGCCCGGCGGGCGAGGGATCGTAGCCGGTCAGCTCCTCGGCACGCTGGCGCAGACGCCGTTCGCTGAGGAACCGGATCAGGGCCTGCATGGCGGGGCGGAAATAGCTGCGCTGCCGCATCGCCAGGTCAAAATTCTCCCAGACCAGCGGGACGAAATCGAGACCCGCCGAGCGCGCCGCCGCGCGTGTCGCAACGCCGCAATCGGCCTGTCCGGCGCGGACCAACTCGGCGAGATCCGGCCCGGTGAGCGCCGGTGTCTCCACCCGGCGCAGATCGCGCATCGAGGCGCCCGCGCGCGTCAGCAGCACGTCGAGCAGCATCTGCGCGCCCGTGCCCTGTTGCCGCATCGCCATCCGCGAGCCGAGTGCGAGCACGTCGGAGAGACCGCGCAGCCGCTTCGGATTGCCCGGCGGCAACACGAGACCTTGCTCGCGGCGCACGAAGGCAACCAGCAGCGCATCATGCAGGTCAGGTGCGTCCCGCAGCGCCGTCACGCTGGAATCGGAGGCGAGATTGCCTTCGGTATCGAGGCTGTGGAAGTGCACGGCGACCGCCATGACCTCGTCGCGCTGCAGGCGCTCGAGCCCGCGTGCGCTGCCTTCGGTCATCGATCCCAGGCCCGAGCCGGATTCACGCAGGCTCCAATCCAGCAGCTCGTCCTGGCTGCCGCCCACGACCGGCGGCGGATCCGCCGTCAGCATGCCGGCCGGACGCGCCATGCCCGACAGCACCCAGAGATCGAGCTCGTGACGCGGGAAGAGCCATTTGCCGGTCACCTTGGTGCACGGGATCGCGCCGTTGGTGACGAGTTCGTAGAGCTTGCGTTCGCCGAGACGGAGATAGTCCGCGGCTTCACTGGTCGTCAGGAATTCCATCCTGCATTCCTATGCAAATTCTTGCTTCTTTTTGACGTTCAACGCAGGTGGAATTCTGCACTTCGATTTTTGTCCGCGCGAACCATGCCTGATGATCTCGTTGCTTTGCAACACATCCTGACACGTGTTTTGATTTTGGTTGACGATCTTGCGTGGCTCGAATGGTGCGGACCTTGCGACACGCGTTTTTGCACGTGATTGCAATCAACGTGCCGGTTGATTGATTGCCGGAACTTCCCGAATGACTCGTCTCAGCGTGGCCGCGGAGGCGCCGTGAACTTGCCTTTCGGTAGTGCTAAAAGCCGAACTCTATCTCCTGTTGCTGCCGAAGCGAGGCAAGACCGTCACGAGTGCGGCGCAATCGATCATCATGATCGCGTCGTATCCAATGGGAACCCGTCATGGCCGTTCGCCGATTGACCATCGCATTTGCGCTTCTCTGCAGCCTTGCCGGGTGCATCGCGGCCGCGTCAGCCGAGGAGCGTGCGATTGTCCTGGCCTCGACGACATCGACGCAGGACTCCGGCCTGTTCGACTATCTGCTGCCGATTGTCCGCGACAAGACCGGCATCGAGGTGACGGTGATCGCACGACGCAGCGACGAGGTACTCGACGGCGCGCGGAGAGGCGAGGCCGACGTGGTGCTGATGCATGCGCGGCCGCAGGAGGAGAAATTCGTCGCCGACGGCTTTGGCGCGAAGCGCTACGACGTGATGTACAACGACTACGTCCTGATCGGGCCGAAGAGTGATCCTGCCGGCGTGAAAGGCAAGGACATCGCGACCGCGCTGAAGGCGATCGAGGCCAAGGGTGCGCCGTTCATCACGCGCGGTGATCGGTCCGGCACCCACGCGGCGGAGCTCGCGCTCTGGATCGTCGCCGGCATCGACATCGCCAGCACCAAGGGCGCCTGGTATCGCGAGAGCGGGCAAGGCATGACCGCCGCCCTCGACGCTGCACGCACGGCAAATGCCTATGTTTTCGCGGACCGTGCCAGCTGGATCGCCTTCAGAGAGCGCGGCGATCTCGACATCGTCGTCGAGGGCGACAAGCGGTTGCTCAACCAATACGGCGTGATGCTGGTGAACCCGGAGAAGCATCCGAACGTCAGGAAGGAGCTGGGGCAGGCCTTCATCGACTGGTTGATCTCGCCGGAGGGGCAGGCCGCGATCGCGGGCTACAAGGTCGAAGGGCAACAGGTGTTCTTTCCGAATGCGGACAAGCCGGGCGGCTGATTGGTCGAGGCACGAGCGGTTGCCAAACCGCACGATGCGTGATCCATCATGAAGCATGACCCAGCGCCTGCCGCCCTCGTTGACGCCGCTCGATACCGCGCTCGCTATTTTGCTGCGCGGCGTCGGTCCGGTCGCGCCGGTCGAATTGCCGCTGGCTGAGGCGGTCGGCTGTATCGCCGCGGGGATGCCGCAGCTCGCAGCCTGTCCGCCGCGCGACATCGCCGCTGTAGATGGCTGGGCGTTGCGCGCCAACGATCTCGTCGGTGCATCCTCCTATTCGCCGTTGCCTTTGAGCGAGCTTCCCGTGTGGGTCGATGCCGGCGATGCGATGCCGGCAGGATGCGACTGTGTGCTCGATGCCGGCGCGGTCGAGGTATCGGGCCCGCTCGCCCAGGTGCTGGCGGAAGCCGCGCCGGGGCAAGGCGTCGGGCGTGCCGGTGGCGACATTGCAGAGCGCTCGCCCGTGGCAATGGAAGGACGTCCCATTGATGCAAGGGCGCTGTTGCTCGCGCGTGTCGCCGATGTCGAAAGGCTGAGCGTCAGGCGACCGCGGCTGCGCATCGTCAACGTGCCGGGGGCAACCGCGACGATGCAGACGATCACCGGCCTCGCGCGCGCGGCAGGACTGGATGTGATCGCACATGAAGCCGGCACGCGCGAAGCGGCGTCGATCGCGGAGGCACTCGATGTCTCCGCCTGCGATCTGCTGCTGACGATCGGCGGCAGCGGCGTCGGTCGCGCGGATGCTGCAATGACGGCGCTGGCTCAGCGCGGGGCGGAGTTCGCCCATGGTCTTGCGCTCCAGCCCGGACGCACGGCGGCCGCCGGGCGGGTCGGAAAAGTTCCCATCGTTGCCTTGCCCGGGGCGCCCGGTCCGGCGCTCGCGGTCTGGTTCGCACTGGTGCTTCCGCTCATCGACAAAATGGCGGCACGGCAGCCGCGCCGCCAAGTGTTCCTGCCGCTCGCGCGGAAAGTCGCTTCCAGCGTCGGTATCGCCGAGATCGCCCTGCTGGCCGAGGAACATAAAACATGGATGCCGCTTGCAGTCGGTGAATGGCCGCTCCACGCGATTGCCAGAGCGGATGCCTGGCTGCTCATTCCCGCCAGCCATGAGGGATTTGCGGCAGGCGAGCCGGTCGATGCTTATTTGATGCGGGAATGATATGGGTTCCGGCATGACGATGATCCCCAACGCGCCAGATCGCAGCGCGCTCGAGCAGGAGCAATTCCTCAAGATCCTCTCGCGCGAGGAGGCGCTCGCGCGCTTCGAGGCAAGTCTGTTTCCGCGCGCAATCCCAAGCGAGCAACGCAAGCTTGGCGATGCACTCGGCACAGCGCTCGCCGAGGACATCACCGCGCCGATCGACGTGCCGCCCTTCGACCGCTCCAATGTTGACGGTTTCGCCGTGCGCTCGTCGGATCTTTCCGCCGCCGGTGAAGGCACACCGGTGCGGCTCGCGCTGAACGGCGAGACCATTCACTGCGGTACCGCGCCCAAGCTGCAGGTCGCCGTGGGGACCGCGACGCCCATCGCCACGGGCGGCCCGTTGCCGCGTGGTGCCGACGCGGTCGTCATGGTCGAGCACACCCAGCCGGCCGGCGCCGATGCGATCGAGGTTCGTCGCGCCGTCTCGCCGGGCCAATTCGTGTCCTATGCCGGATCTGACATCGCGCGCGGCGAGGCGCTGCTGCGCGCCGGCACGATCATAGGCTCGCGCGAGATCGGCATGCTGGCGGCCTGTGGCATCGCCGAGGTGAAAGTTGCGCGGAAGCCGCGCGTCGCGGTGATCTCCACCGGCGACGAACTGGTCCAGCCCGGCGAGGCGCTTGCGCCGGCCGCGATCTACGACACCAACGGCGCCATCGTGGCGGCCGCGATCGACGAGAACGGCGGCGACGCCGTCTTCCTCGGCGCCATTCCCGACGACGAGGCCAGGCTCGAAGCCGCCATGCGCCGGGCGCTGGCGGATTGCGACATGCTGGTGCTCTCCGGCGGCACGTCGAAGGGGGCTGGCGATCTGTCTCATCGCATCATCGGCCGGCTCGGCCAACCCGGCATCATCGCGCATGGCGTTGCGCTCAAGCCGGGCAAGCCGCTGTGTCTCGCTGTGTGCGACGGCAAGCCGGTGGTGATCCTGCCGGGCTTTCCGACCTCGGCGATGTTCACCTTCCACGACATGATCGTGCCGGCGCTGCGCAGGATGGCCGGCCTGCCGCCGCGCTCCGACGCCAAGGTGAGTGCGACGGTGCCGGTGCGCATTACGTCCGAGCTCGGCCGCACCGAGTTCGTCATGGTTTCGCTGGTCGACGGCAAGGATGGCCTGATCGCCTATCCTTCCGGCAAGGGCTCTGGCGCGATCACGTCCTTCGCGCAAGCTGACGGCTTTTTGCGCATCGACGCGCTTGCTGATCAGATGCCGGCGGGGGCCGAAGCCGAGGTCACTCTGTTCACGCCGCATGTGCGCGTGCCGGATCTCGTCATCGTCGGCAGCCATTGCACCGGCCTCGATCTCGTGACCGCACCGCTCGCGCATGCGGGCCTCGTTGTGCGCTCGATCGCCGTCGGCAGCCTCGGCGGACTTGCGGCCGCGAAGCGCGGCGAGTGCGATCTCGCGCCGATCCATCTGTTCGATGACAAGAGCGAGACCTACAACGCGCCTTACCTCGCCGAGGGGCTCGAGCTCGTGCCGGGCTGGCGGCGGATGCAGGGCATCGTCTTCCGCAAGGACGACAAGCGTTTCGAGGGGCTCGGCGCAAAGGAAGCGGTTGCCGCCGCGCTCGCCGACCCTGCCTGCATCATGGTCAACCGCAACCAGGGCGCCGGCACGCGCATCCTGATCGACCGGCTGCTCGCCGGAGCCCGTCCGGAAGGCTATTGGAACCAGCCCCGCTCGCACAATGCCGTCGCCGCGGCCATCGCGCAGCACCGCGCCGATTGGGGCATGACCATTGCGCCGGTCGCCCATGCGGTCGGCCTCGGTTTCATTCCGCTCGCGGAAGAGCATTATGACTTTGCCTTGGTGACGGCACGCAAGCAGCGTCCAGCGGTGCAGGCGTTTCTCGATGCGCTCGGCTCGGACGAGGCGCGCACGGCACTTGAGCGCGCGGGTTTCCGGCCCGCATAGACGACAGACGACGCGGTATCCAAGCCGCGCGTAAGACGGGGTGGGGGACGCGATGGCAAGGCCGCTTTCGGTTGCGATCGTCGGTGCCGGCATGGGCGGGCTCGCGACCGCTGCGGCGCTCAGGCGCGTCGGCGTCGACGTGACGGTCTACGAGCAGGCCTCCCAGTTCGCCCGGATCGGCGCCGGCATCCAGATCGGCTGCAATGCGATGAAGGTGCTACGCGCGCTTGGTCTCGAAGCGCGGATGCGCGAGCACGCGTTCTATCCGCGGTCCTGGAATAATCGCGACTGGAAGAGCGGCGACATCAAATTCGACATGATCTTTGGCGAGAGCGCGGAGGAGAAGTTCGGCGCGCCCTATCTGCTGGCGCATCGTGGCGACCTCCACGCCGCGCTGGCGAGCGCGGTGCCGGATGAGTTCGTGAGGCTCAACCACAAGCTCGTCGGCCTCGACGAGACCGGCGAGGGCGTTCGGCTCAGCTTTGCCAACGGCACCAGCGCTGTTGCCGATGCCGTGGTCGGCGCCGACGGCGTGCATTCGGCGGTGCGCGACATTCTGTTCGACACCGCGCCGGTCAAATTCACCGGCCGTATCGCCTACCGCACCACCTATCCGGCCGCGCTGCTCGGCGAGAAGATCGATGACTGCACGAAGTGGTGGGGCGAGGACCGCCACATCGTGATCTACTACGTTAAGCCTGACCGTAGCGAGGTCTATCTCGTCACCAGCCAGCCGGAGCCCGACTTCCGCATCGAGTCCTGGTCGGCGAAGGGCGACGTGCGCGATCTGCGCGCCTCTTTCGAGGGCTTTCATCCGCAAGTCGGCCAGGTGCTGGCGGCGTGCCCCGACGTGCACAAATGGGCGATCATGGATCGCGATGCGCTGGAGCGCTGGGCCGACGGTAGGGTGACGCTGCTCGGCGACGCCTGTCATCCGATGACGCCTTATATGGCGCAGGGTGCGGCGATGGCGATTGAGGACGCCGCGGTGCTCTCGCGCTGCCTCGATGGTGTCGACCGCGACGGCGTCGCGGATGCCTTCCGCCGCTTCGAGGCGACGCGCAAGGTCCGGACCACGCGGGTGCAGGAGACCTCGCGCGCCAACATCTGGCTGAAAGAGCGGACCGATACGAGCTGGGTCTACGGCTACGACGCCTGGTCGGTGCCGCTGGCGGCCTGAGCGGCCCGTTCGCGTACGCGTTCCCGCTCCTCGGCTTCAGCGAGGGCACGCTGCGCGGCGGGCGGCAGCGGCTTCGGGTCCACAGGGACCTCAACAATCTCATCGCTGCCCGTGGCCTGTCGGCTCAGCCGTTTCGTGCGATCGATCGCGACCGAGAGGTCGAATACGAAATCGACGACTGCGAATATGGCATTCAGGAGAGAGTCGGCCATGGCTGATCCAGGGGCATATCCCGACCAGTAGTCGCCGCCGGCCTCGGCCCGGTTCGACGCCCTCGTGAACGCGAACGGCCGCCGCTGCGACCAAGGGGCATGAGCCAGGCCATGACCGCGTTAACCTCTCCCAATTTCCGCAAGATCGCGGCCCTCGTGGCGGCCACCGGCACGCTGTTCTGGCTCTACACGTTCTATGCGATCGCCCATGTCCCGCAGGGCGACGGCACCGGCTTTCAATGGCTCGCGGTGTTTCCGCTCGGCATGGTTTTTGGGCTGTTCTTCCTGCCGGCCTGGCTGCTGGTCGCGATCAACCGGTTGCCGCGGTTCACCACCGTGGTCGGCATTGCCGGCCTGATCGCCTTCGCGATTATCTGGGCGCAGCTTCTCAACGAGTTTCCAAAATCGTAAAGCGGCTCAGGCCGCGTCATCCAGCGCTGCGAGCCGCTCGGCCTCGGCGATGTCCTCGACCGTGTTCGCATTGAAGAACGGATCGAGCGGCTCGGCCGGCCACGTCACCGTTGCGAGCGGGTAGCGCGCGGTCCAGCGGTCGATCTTGCGGAGATCCTCGACGACCAGCGCATGACGCAGCTCGTCGCGCAAGGCGACGCGCCACAGGCCGATCACCGGATGCGACTGGTCGCCGGATGCGGCGACCGCAAGCTGTGCGTTCTCCCGTGCCCGCGCCTCATGCAGCCGTGCGACGAGGTCGCGTGGCAGGAACGGGCAGTCGCCGGCGGCGCTGAGCACCCATTCGACTTCCGGCCGGTTCGCCGCGGTCCAGTCGAGCGCGGCTAAAATGCCGGCGAGCGGGCCGGGAAAGCCGGGCACGTCATCGGCAATAACTTGCAAGCCGAATGCGGCGAAGCGCGCCGGATCGCCATTCGCATTGAGGATCAATCCGTCGCACTGCGGCTTCAGGCGCGCGATCACGCGCTCCAGGATGGTGCGGCCGCCGATGGTCCGCATCGGCTTGTCGCCACCGCCCATGCGGCGTGCGAGGCCGCCGGCGAGCAGCACGCCAAGAGTTGATGGAATACTCGTGGCGGGAATTTCAGTCGTCACCAGCCTCACCCTTGCGCTTGTGCTTCGCCGACTCCTCTTCGACGTAATCAAGGTTCTGGTCGTAGATGATCCGCTCCTCGCCCGCGAGCGCGATGAAGCGCTTTCCGCGAGTACGTCCGACCAGCGTCAGGCCCACTTGCCTGGCGAGATCGACGCCCCAGGCGGTGAAGCCGGAGCGCGACACCAGGATCGGGATGCCCATCCGCACCGTCTTGATCACCATCTCCGAGGTGAGACGTCCTGTCGTATAAAGGATCTTGTCGGCGGCATCGACGCCGTGGCGGTACATCCAGCCGGCGATCTTGTCGACCGCGTTGTGGCGGCCGACGTCTTCGGTGTAGCAGAGCGGCTCGCCCGCCTTGCACAGCACGCAGCCGTGGATCGCGCCGGCCTCCAGATACAGCGAGGGCATGGTGTTGATGGTCTGCGTCATCCGGTAGAGCCAGGAGGTGCGCAGCTCGGCCTTCGGCAGTGCGACGCTTTCGACCGCCTCGAGCAGGTCGCCGAAGGCGGTGCCCTGCGCGCAGCCCGAGGTCTGCGTCCGCTTCTTCAGCTTGGCCTCGAAATTGGTGTGGTGCTCGGTGCGCACCACCACGACCTGGAGGTCGTCGTCGTATTCGACCTCGGTGACCGCGTCATTATATTTCAGCATGTTCTGGTTCAGCAGGTAGCCGAGCGCCAGATATTCCGGATAGTCGCCGATCGTCATCATGGTGACGATCTCCTGCGCATTCAGGTAGAGCGTCAGCGGTCGCTCCATCGGGACCTTGATCTCGACCTTGGCGCCGGTCTGGTCGGTCCCGGTCACGCTCTCGGTCAGGCGCGGATCGTCGGGGTTCGGGGCGATCAGGGGGACCGGGGCTTTGTCGATCTTCATCATGGGGGCGACGTTAGCATGACATTCGGGTCAAGCCGATATAAGCATGCGCACGACGACAGAGAAGCGGTTCCGGCGCGTTATGCGGCCGGCGGAGATCGAGTTGCGATGAAAGTCATCGGCCTTGCAGGCTGGAGCGGTGCGGGCAAGACCACGCTGTTGACGCGGCTGATCCCGCATTTCAATGCGCAGGGCCTGCGCGTCTCCGTGATCAAGCATGCGCATCACCAGTTCGACGTCGATGTGCCCGGCAAGGATTCCTGGCGCCATCGCGAGGCCGGTGCGGCCGAGGTGCTGGTGGCCTCCGCGAACCGCTGGGCCCTGATGCACGAATTGCGCGGCGCGGCCGAGCCGCGGCTGCCGGAACTGTTGGGCAAGCTGTCCGCGGTCGATCTCGTCGTGGTCGAAGGGTTCAAGCGCGAGCCGCATCGCAAGATCGAGGTGCATCGCGCCGGCAACGACAAGCCGCTGTTGTTCCCCGACGATCCCGGCATTGTCGGGATCGCGACCGACGTCGCGGTTGAAACCCGGCTGCCGACTGTCCATCTCGATGACATCGAGGCCGCTGCGGCACTGCTGCTGCGCGCGGCGATGCCAGTCGAGGAAGCGGTGGCAAGAAGCGCGGCGACGCGCTGACGAGGCACCATGGCGCAACTGTCGGACGATTGCTTTGCCTTCGGCGGACCGATGATGTCGGTCGACGAGGCCGTTGGCCTGATTACGGCACGCGTCAGCGCGATTGCCGATCTCGAGACGGTCGCACTCGTCGATGCCGACGGACGTGTCCTGGCGCGCGATGTCGCAGCGCCGCTGCCGCTGCCGCCGTTCACCAACTCCGCCGTCGATGGCTACGCCGTGCGCAATGCCGACGTTCCGCAAGGCGCCGAACGGGCGTTCCCGCTCGATGGCCGCATCCAGGCTGGTGGCTTGGCGCAGACCTCGATCAAGCCCGGCTATACCGCGCGTATCTTCACCGGCGCGCCGATGCCGCCGGGGGCCGAGACCGTCTTCATGCAGGAAGATGTCCGCATCGATGAGGCCGGCAAGATCGTGCTGCCGCCCGGGTTGAAGCGAGGTGCCAATGTTCGTCCGGCAGGCGAGGACATTCCAGTGGGACACGTCGCGTTGCGCGCCGGCCAGCGCTTGCTGCCCCAGCATGTCGCGCTTGCCGGAGCCTTCGGTCTGACCCGGCTCGATGTCGTCAGGCGCATCCGCGTCGCGGTATTCTCGACCGGCGACGAGCTAGTCTCGCCCGGCGAGCCGCGCGCGGCCTCGCAGCTGTTCGATTCCAACCGCTTCATGCTCATGGCGATGCTGCGCCGTCTCGGCTGCGAGGTCTCGGATCTCGGCATTCTGCGTGACGAACGCACCTCGCTCGCCAACGGATTGAAGCAGGTTGCCGGTCACCACGATCTGATCCTGACCACCGGCGGCGTCTCGACCGGCGAGGAAGACCACGTCAAGGCGGCGGTCGAGAGCGTCGGTTCACTCGTGCTGTGGCGGATGGCGATCAAGCCCGGCCGGCCCGTGGCGATGGGCGTCATCGGCGGCACGCCGTTGATCGGGCTGCCCGGAAATCCCGTCGCGAGTTTTGTCACATTCGTCCATGTGGTGCGGCCGACCGTGCTGGCACTTGCCGGCAGCTTGTCGCAGCCGCTGTTGCCGATCCCGCTGCGCGCGGCGTTCACCTACAAGAAAAAGCTCGGCCGTCGCGAATATGTGCGCGCATCGTTGCGGCGAGCAGAGGATGGCGCACTGGAGGCTGTGAAGTTTCCGCGCGAAGGGGCAGGCCTGCTGTCGTCATTGGTCGAGACTGATGGCCTGATCGAACTGGGCGAAGACGTTGTGCGGGTCGAGCCGGGCGAGAGCGTAGGTTTCTTGTCCTATGCTGATCTTCTCTAGGCCGTTGCATTGACGTGCTCGAGCCCTCCCGCCATGTTGCGCCCATGACAAGAGCAACGACCAGAACGACGCTTGATCTCACCGGGCTGAAATGCCCGCTGCCAGCCCTAAAAACGCGCAAGGCGCTGAAACCATTGCAGCCGGGCGATCAGCTCGAAGTGCACTGTACTGATCCGTTGTCGGTGATTGACATTCCGAACCTGATCCGCGAGACGGGCGACACGGTGGAGATCACCGAGCGCAACGAGGCGCGCATCGTGTTCTTGATAGAAAAAGCAAATGGTTCGATAGACAGCGCCAATGCTGCGCTGCGTTCTTGAGCGCGTTACCGCGCTGATACCGACCATTTATCTATCGACATCGATGACGGCTTCTGCCCCAATTGACTTTCTCCGTGCAGGCGCGGAGGTTGAGTCTCGTCCGCGATACGCGGATCAGCGGGCCACGTACGAAGCCTGCAAATCGTATCGGGCATAGAGCGCCGATCAAGGGGTTAACTTTTCAGACGCGCGTGACGATCCTGGCGCGTGTCGGGTGATTGTGCGGAGCAGCAGGGACAACAGCTGCACCGCAATGGGCTGAGGACCAGGATGGTAGCGGCAGTTTTGCTCAGAAGGGCAGCTGCAGGGGAGGAATGCATGGCTACAATTGAGAGCGCTGGAACGATTTCGGGCGCCGGCGCGGGGTTTCTTGATCGCGAGCGAACCATCGCGACCGCCGGCTTCAATCGCTGGCTGGTGCCGCCGGCGGCGCTGTGCATCCATCTGTGCATCGGCATGGCCTATGGCTTCTCGGTGTTCTGGCTGCCGCTGTCGCGCGCGATCGGTTTGACCGCGCCGAAGGCCTGCCCGGACATCTCGCTGTGGTCGGAGCTCTTCACCACCACTTGCGACTGGAAGGTCGCAAGCCTCGGCTGGATGTACACGCTGTTCTTCGTCGTGCTCGGCCTCTCGGCCGCGATGTGGGGCGGCTGGCTCGAGCGTGCCGGCCCGCGCAAGGCAGGCTTCGTCGCTGCGCTGTGCTGGTGTGGTGGCCTCGTGCTCGGCGCCATCGGCATCTATCTGCACCAGCTCTGGATCATGTGGCTCGGCTCCGGCGTGATCGGCGGCGTGGGTCTCGGCCTCGGCTACATCTCGCCCGTGTCGACGCTGGTAAAGTGGTTCCCTGATCGCCGCGGCATGGCAACCGGCATGGCCATCATGGGCTTCGGCGGTGGTGCCATGATTGGTGCGCCGCTCGCCAACTGGCTGATGGACACGTTCAAGAGCCCGACCTCGGTCGGTGTCTGGGAAACGTTCCTCACCATGGGCATCATCTATTTCGTCTTCATGATGATCGGCGCGTTCCGCTATCGCCTGCCTCCGACCGGGTGGAAGCCCGAGGGCTGGACGGCGCCGAGCGAGAAGAAGACGATGATCTCCGAGCATCATGTCCATCTCAACAATGCGCACAAGACGCCGCAGTTCTGGCTGATCTGGTGGGTGCTGTGCTTGAACGTGTCGGCCGGCATCGGCGTGATCGGCATGGCCTCGCCGATGCTCCAGGAAATCTTCGCGGGCAAGCTGATCGGCCTTCCGGACGTCGGCTTCAACGCGCTGAACGCGGCACAGAAGGCACAGATCGCCGGCATCGCCGCGGGCTTTGCCGGCCTGCTCTCGCTGTTCAACATCGGCGGTCGCTTCGTCTGGGCGTCGCTGTCGGACTATATCGGCCGCAAGAACACCTATTACACGTTCTTCATCCTCGGCATCGTGCTCTACGCGCTGGCGCCGACCTTCGCGGCAATGGGCTCGAAGCTGCTCTTCGTGCTTGGCTTCGGCATCATCCTGTCGATGTATGGCGGCGGCTTCGCGACCGTGCCGGCCTATCTGGCCGACATGTTCGGGACCCAGTTCGTCGGCGCCATTCATGGCCGGCTGCTGACGGCGTGGTCCACCGCGGGCATCATCGGCCCTGTCGTGGTCAACTACATCCGCGAGTTCCAGCTCGCGGCCGGTGTGCCGCGCGACCAGCTTTACAACACCACCATGTATATCCTCTGCGCGATGCTGATCGCGGGCCTGATCTGCAACTACCTGGTCAAGCCGGTCGATTCGAAGTGGTACATGAGCGAAGCCGAGGTGGCGAAACTGCAGGCCTCAACGGCCGGAGCGAGTGCGGGTCAGCAGAGTGGCTCGTTCGGGATCGGCACCGGCGGTCTCGACGGCAAGGCCGCGCTGTTCTGGGCTTTCGTCGCCATTCCGCTGGCTTACGGCGTGTACAAGACGCTCGAGAGCGCGGTGAAGATCTTCTGATCGCACACCCACATCGTCGCGGGATGCTGCACCTCAGCATCCCGCGATGCTCGCCTGACAAAACTGAGAATGGGATCTAGGGGGATTCTGATGTTTCGCACCCGTATCTGTCTTGCCGCCATGCTGCTGGCCGCAAGCGTTCATGTCGCGTCCGCGCAAACCGCAGCGGCGCCCGCCACCACCGCTCCTGCCGCAACGACTGACGCCAAGCCGCCGGGCAAGATCAAGCTCACCATGCAGAAGCTGAAGCAGATGAAGGCCACATGGGCGGCCAACAAGCCGAAGCTGAAGGCATGCCGTGCCGAGGTGAAGGCGAAGGGGCTGATCGGCGATGACCGCTGGTTTTACATCCAGGATTGCATGAGCAAGACCTGAGGAGGTTCCACGATCAAGTCGCATAGAGGGGGCGTGGCAGGGCGGCTGCCCGCCTCCTAAATGATTATAGAGACGTTCTAAATTTACTTGGCCTCTGGTATACCAGCGGCTAGAGTTGCGTGGAATGAGGCTTGACCTCAGGGCCGCGTGCGACGCGGTTCCCGAGTGTCAGGTCTGGAAATGAGGGTGGATCGCGATGGCAATCCCGCCCTGAGATCATCGCGCTTTTGAGGAGAACGCGACGTTTCCATGAGCAGCAACGACGACGTTCACAAGGTCAGGGAATTCGAGCATCCGGGCGAGGGCCGCCGGCGCGCCAAGGCCACGCCCAAGGGGCGGCAGGTCGATCCGACTGCCTCCCATGAGATCGAACAATTGCTCGGCGACAGGCCGCGGCGGCGCGATCTCCTGATCGAATATCTCCACCTGATCCAGGACAAATATCACCAGATCTCGGCTGCGCATCTTGCCGCGCTCGCCGACGAGATGAAGCTCGCCTTCGCCGAAGTGTTCGAGACCGCGACGTTCTATGCGCATTTTGATGTGGTGAAGGAAGGCGAGCCTGACATCGCGCCGCTGACCATCCGCGTCTGTGACTCGCTGACCTGCGCGATGCTCGGTGGTGAAAAGCTGCTCGAGGATCTGCAGCGCGCATCGGGACCCGGCATCCGCGTCGTGCGTGCGCCCTGTGTCGGCCGCTGCGACACGGCGCCGGCCGCCGAAGTCGGCCACAACTTCGTCGACCATGCGACCGTCGCCAATGTGATGGCGGCCGCGAAGAGCGGCGACACCCACGCGCATCTGCCGAAATATATCGACTACGACGCCTATGTCGCCGGCGGCGGCTACAAGCTGCTGGGTCGCGTGCGTTCGGGCGAGATGTCGAAGGACGATCTGCTGAAGGGTCTCGACGACGCTTCGCTGCGCGGCCTCGGCGGCGCCGGCTTCCCGACGGGGCGCAAATGGCGCGCGGTGCTCGGTGAGCCCGGTCCGCGCCTGATGGCGATCAACGGCGACGAGGGCGAGCCCGGCACGTTCAAGGACCGGGTCTATCTCGAGAGCGATCCGCACCGTTTCATCGAGGGCATGCTGATCGGCGCGCATGTGGTGCAGGCCTCCGACGTCTACATCTACCTTCGCGACGAGTATCCGGCCTCCCGCGAGATCCTCGAGCGCGAGCTCGCAAAACTTCCCGCGGGCGGTCCGACGCTGCACATGCGCCGCGGCGCCGGTGCCTACATCTGCGGCGAGGAGTCTTCGCTGCTCGAAAGCATCGAGGGCAAGCGCGGCCTGCCCCGGCACAAGCCGCCTTATCCGTTCCAGGTCGGCCTGTTCGGCCTGCCGACGCTGATCAACAATATCGAGACGCTGTGGTGGGTACGCGACATCGTCGAGAAGGGCGCCGACTGGTGGAAGGGCAATGGCCGCCACGAACGCCACGGCCTGCGCAGCTTCTCGGTCTCGGGCCGCGTCAAGAACCCCGGCATGAAGCTCGCTCCCGCCGGCATCACCGTGCGCGAGCTGATCGACGAATATTGCGGCGGCATGGCCGACGGCCATCAGTTTTACGCCTATCTCCCTGGCGGCGCCTCCGGCGGCATTCTGCCGGCGTCGATGGACGACATCCCGCTCGATTTCGGCACGCTGGAGAAATACGGCTGCTTCATTGGATCGGCGGCAATCGTGATCCTGTCGCAGAAGGACAGTGTGCGTGCGGCGGCGCTGAACCTGATGAAGTTCTTCGAGGACGAAAGCTGCGGCCAGTGCACGCCGTGCCGCGTCGGAACCCAGAAGGCGGCGCAACTGATGCAGAAGCCGGTCTGGAACCGCGCGTTGCTGGAAGAATTGAGCCAGGCGATGCGCGATGCGTCGATCTGCGGGCTTGGACAGGCGGCATCGAATCCGTTGTCTTCCGTGATCAAATATTTCCCTGACGAGTTCAAGGAAGCGGCCGAATGACCAAGATTACGTTCGAGCTCGACGGCAAGCAGGTCGAAGCCAAGCCCGGCGAGACGATCTGGCAAGTCGCAAAACGTCAGGGTCGCGAGATTCCGCATCTTTGCTATTCGCCCGCGCCGGATTATCGCCCCGACGGCAATTGTCGCGCCTGCATGGTCGAGATCGAGGGTGAGCGCGTGCTGGCCGCGTCCTGCAAGCGCACGCCGTCGGTGGGCATGAAGGTGAAGACCGAATCCGCGCGTGCGGTGTCTGCCCAGAAGATGGTGATGGAGCTGTTGGTCGCCGATCAGCCGGCGCGCGAGACCAGCCACGACCCGGATTCGAAGTTCTGGCATTGGGCAGAAACCACCGGTGTCACCGAGAGCCGCTTCCCCGCTGCCGAGCGTTGGGAAACCGACGCCAGCCATCCGGCGATGCGCGTCAATCTCGACGCCTGCATCCAGTGCGGCCTCTGCGTGCGCGCGTGCCGCGAGGTCCAGGTCAACGACGTCATCGGCATGGCCTACCGCAGTCATGGCTCGAAGATCGTGTTCGACTTCGACGATCCGATGGGCGAGTCCACTTGCGTCGCTTGCGGAGAGTGCGTGCAGGCCTGTCCCACCGGTGCGCTGATGCCGGCGGTGATGCTCGACGACAAGCAGACCCGCGTGACCTACGCGGACAAGAAGGTAGATTCACTCTGCCCGTTCTGCGGCGTCGGCTGCCAGGTGACCTATGAGGTCAAGGACGAAAAGGTGATCTATGCCGAGGGCCGCGACGGCCCCGCCAATCACAATCGTCTTTGCGTCAAGGGCCGCTTCGGTTTCGACTACATCCATCATCCGCATCGCCTGACGAAGCCGCTGGTGCGGCTGCCGAATGCGAAGAAGGATTCCAACGACCAGGTCGATCCCGCCAATCCCTTCACGCATTTTCGTGAAGCGAGCTGGGATGAAGCGCTCGACATCGCAGCCAAGGGTCTCGTCAAGATCCGCGACGAGAAGGGTGTGAAGGCGCTAGCCGGCTTCGGTTCGGCCAAGGGATCGAACGAAGAGGCCTATCTGTTCCAGAAGCTGGTCCGCACCGGCTTCGGTTCGAACAATGTCGATCACTGTACGCGCCTGTGCCACGCCTCATCGGTCGCGGCGCTGTTCGAGGGCCTGAGCTCGGGCGCGGTGTCGGCGCCGTTCTCGGCGGCAATGGATGCCGAAGTGATCTGGGTGATCGGCGCCAACCCGACCGTGAACCATCCGGTCGCGGCGACCTTCATGAAGAACGCGGTCAAGCAGAACGGCGCAAAGCTGTTCGTGATGGATCCGCGCCGGCAGACGCTGTCGCGTCATGCGACCAAGCATCTGCAGTTCAAGCCCGGCTCCGATGTCGCCATGCTGAATGCGATGATCAACACGATCATCACCGAAGGCCTGACCGACGACCAGTACATCGCCGGCTACACCGAGGGGTTCGAGGACCTCAAGGAGAAGATCAAGGAATTCACCCCGGAGAAGATGGAGGCGATCTGCGGAATCCCGGCACAGACGCTCCGCGAGGTGGCGCGAACCTATGCGCGTGCCAAATCGTCGATCATCTTCTGGGGCATGGGCATCAGCCAGCATGTCCACGGCACCGACAACGCGCGCTGCCTGATTGCGCTGGCGCTGATCACCGGCCAGGTCGGCCGGCCCGGCACCGGGCTGCATCCGCTGCGCGGCCAGAACAACGTGCAGGGCGCCTCCGATGCCGGCCTGATCCCGATGTTCCTGCCGGACTACCAGCCCGTCGGCCGCGACGATCTGCGCGGCAGTTTCGAAAAGCTCTGGCAGCAGGAGCTCGATCCCGTGCGCGGCCTGACCGTGGTCGAGATCATGAATGCGATTCACGCCGGCGAGATCACGGGCATGTATATCGAGGGCGAGAACCCCGCGATGTCCGACCCTGATCTCCAGCATGCGCGCCAGGCGCTGGCGATGCTCGATCATCTCGTGGTGCAGGATCTCTTTGTCACCGAGACCGCGTTCCATGCCGACGTCATCCTGCCGGCCTCTGCTTTTGCGGAGAAGGACGGCTCCTTCACCAACACCGACCGTCGCGTCCAGCTCGCGCGTCAGGTGATCAAGCCGCCGGGTGATGCGCGGCAGGATCTCTGGATCATCCAGGAGATCGGCAAGCGCATGGGCCTGCCTTGGAATTATTCCGGCCCGGGGGATGTCTACACCGAGATGGCGGAGCTGATGCCGTCGCTCAAGAACATCAGCTGGGAGCGGCTGGTGCGCGAAGGCGCCGTCACCTATCCGGCCGATGATCCGAACAAGCCGGGCAACGAGATCATCTTCACCACGGGATTTCCGACCGCGAGCGGTCGCGGCAAGATCGTGCCGGCCCATGTCATTCCGCCGGACGAAGTCCCAGACGACGAATATCCGATGGTGCTCTCGACCGGTCGCGTGCTGGAGCACTGGCACACCGGCTCGATGACGCGTCGCGCCCAGGTGCTCGACCAGATCGAGCCCGAGGCGGTCGCATTCATGTCGCCGAAGGACATGCGCAAGAAGAAGCTGGTGCCCGGCGATTTCATTCGGCTCGAGACCCGCCGCGGCGCCGTCGAGGTCAAGGTCCGTTCCGACCGCGACGTGCCGGAGAACATGGTGTTCATGCCGTTCTGCTACGCAGAGGCGGCAGCGAACTTGCTGACCAACCCGGCACTCGACCCGTTCGGCAAGATCCCGGAATTCAAGTTCTGCGCCGCGAGAGCCGAACGCGCGGAGATGAGGGACGCGGCGGAGTAGCGTCTTTCTGGTGTTTGACGCGACGGCTTGGCCAACCAACCGCTGTCGTCCCGGCGAACGCCGGGACCCATACCGCGTGGTCCATCAATTGCTGACGGTCGCAGTCCCGGACTACAAGCCTTAGCCAAACTCCTTCCTGGGGTTATGGGTCCCGGCGTTCGCCGGGACGACAGCTACACGTGCCGCGGCCTATGCCGCTTCGCCGCTGACGGTGTTACACATCGCCCATGTCCAAGGTCACCCCCGCCACCCGCGCACTCACAGCTGCCCGCGTTGCCTTCACCGTTCACGCTTACGACTATGATCCCGATGCCGAAAGCATCGGGATCCAGGCCGCCGCGGCGCTCGGCGAAGATCCGGCTCGCGTCCTGAAGACGCTGATGGCGCTGGTGGACGGCAAGCCGGTTTGCGTGATCGTACCCTCCGACCAGGAAGTCTCGATGAAGAAGCTCGCCGCTTCCGTGAGCGGCAAGTCGGCGCAGATGATGAAACCGACGGAGGCCGAGCGTGTCACCGGCTACAAGGTCGGCGGTATCAGCCCATTCGGGCAGCGCAAGCCGGTCCGCACCGTGATCGAGCAGAGCGCGCTCGCGCATGCTCTGGTCTATCTCAATGGCGGCCAGCGTGGCTTGCAGGTGCGGATGAAGCCGACCGATGTGCGCGATGTCGTGAAGGCGGTGGTGGCGGACGTGCTGGCGTGACGGCACTCAAGAAAACAGAGAAAGGTTGGCGTCCTGCGCCCGCGTTCTCTCTCGGGATGCCAAGGTCGGGTATGGGAGCGACATGGACTTGTCTAGCATTTCCGATTTGGATCATTTAATCCTCAAGACCCGCCAGAGCGCCAATCCGGCTCTGTGGAAACGCGCAATTTCGCAGACAAGCAGATCAAAGAGCTTTCAAAGGCAATGAAACGACCGTAGCAAATCAGATGGGATGCCGATGGCCTCCATGGATGCGAGTGCGGAGCGTAACGCCGGGGAGCGGCTTGAGCCAACCTCCAACCAGGTCAGGAAGATCAACCTTGCGCTTCAGGGAGGTGGCGCGCATGGCGCCTTTACCTGGGGTGTACTCGATCGGCTGCTGGACGAAGAGAAATTGGCCTTTGATGGACTGAGTGCGACCAGCGCCGGCGCGATGAATGCCGCGGCCTTCGCATACGGGTTGACGGTTGGCGGTCGTGATGGCGCGCACAAGGCGCTCACCGACTATTGGAAGCGTGTCAGTGAGGCAGCGAGGCGTGGGCCGTTGCAGCCGAGTCCGTTCGACCGGATGCTGGGCGATCACAAGCTGTCATGGTCGCCGATATTCTCAATGATCGGCTTCGTGACACGCATGCTCTCGCCCTATCAATTCAACCCGATCAACTACAACCCTTTACGTGAGGTGGTCGAGCAGTCGATCGATTTTGGCGTATTGCAACGAGCGAACTGTCCGGTCAAACTCTTCCTGTCAGCGACCAATGTTCGCACTGGCAAGGTGAAGATCTTTGCGGAAAAGGAGATCTCGGTCGATGCAGTGATGGCTTCGGCCTGCCTCCCGACTATGTTTCATGCGGTGGAGATCGACGGTGAAGCCTATTGGGACGGCGGTTATATGGGAAATCCCGCAATTTTCCCGCTAATCTACAACTGCGAGAGCGCCGACACCGTCATTGTCCACATCAACCCGTTGCTGCGCACAGATGTGCCCCGCACGGCCGACGATATCCTCAACCGCATCAACGAGATCAGCTTCAACTCGTCCCTGATGCGGGAGATGCGCGCGATCGGCTTCGTCACCAGCCTGATCAGGCAAAAGCGTGTCACGGATGGCGGGCTGAAGAGCGTGCTGATCCACAGCATCTCGGATGACGGCTTCATGGGCGCGCTCACGCCGACCAGCAAGTACAACGCCGACTGGGATTTCCTGATTTTTCTTCGCGATCAGGGCCGCAAATGCGCGGACGACTGGCTCGCGAAGAACTTCGTCAAACTCGGCGTCGAATCCTCGGTGGACCTCGATAAGATCTACCTCTGATATCAGACGCGTCCCGGCGGCATGCCCCGCGGACGCTTCAGGTCATAAGCAGTCGATGCCGACCAAACGGGGCGACCTCCGCTAAACCCGCGGGAGCTGACTTTCATGCGCAAACGCCCTACTGCTTCTGCAGCAGCTTGAGCCGGCAGCGCAGCGCCTCGCGAATGTGGGCGCGCGCGAGCTGCTCGGCCTTGTCGCCGTCGCGCGCCGCGATGGCCTCGATGATGCCCTGGTGCTCGCCATGGCTGGTCGAGGGCCGTCCCGTCACGGTGAAAGTGGTCGGGCCGAGCAGCGCGATCCAGTCCTGCAGCTCGCGCGAGGCATTGTCGAGATAGCGGTTGCGCGCGGCGCGGCAGATCGCCTCGTGGAAGGCGCGGTTGAGCCTTGCCATTTCTCCGGCCATCTCGGCGGCCTCGGATGCCTCGACAAAGGCCTGCTCGATGTCCCTGAGTGCGTCGATCTCTGGTGCGGAGGCGTGCTCCGCGGCGAGGCGCGCGGCGGCGCCTTCCATGATCTCGCGCATGGCGTAGAGCTCAAGCACCTCCGAGATGTCGAGGTTGCGCACGATCAGCCCGCGGCCGCCGGCGGGCTCAACGAAGCCGCGTGCGGCGAGCCGGCCAAGCGCCTCCCGCACCGGTGTGCGGCTGACCTTCAGCCGTTGCGCGACCTCTTCCTCGCGCAGGCGATCGCCGGCGCGGTAGCTGCCGGCCTGAAGGGCCTCGCAGAGCGAGCGGAACACCGCTTCGCCCAGCGCGACGCCACCGCCGCGTGCGATCGATCCGCCTGCCTTTGCCGGGCGTCTGGCCATGATTCCTCGGGCTCGCAATGCGCATCCTGCCCATGCAGAGATGCGGCTTGCATCGCGTCTGTATATCTTTGTATACAAAAGTACGCAATGGCTGCCAGCCTTGACCGGGGCTGCCTGCGGGCAGAATGTCTCTAACTTCATCGCATCGGACTGACGGTATGAGCGGCAAATACGATGTGCTGGTGATCGGCGGCGGCAACGCAGCGCTGTGCGCGGCGATCGCGGCGCGCCGCGGCGGTGCCTCGGTGCTGGTGCTCGAAGGTGCGCCAAAGTTCTATCGCGGCGGCAACACCCGCCACACCCGCAACATGCGCTGTGCCCATGACGCCGCGACCGAAATCCTGACCGGTCCCTACACCGAGGATGAGTTTTGGGAGGATCTGCTGCGCGTCACCGGCGGCCAGACCGACGAGGTGCTCGCCCGCCATATGATCCGGGAGTCCAAGGACATCCTGAACTGGATCGTGGAACAGGGCGTGCGCTGGCAGCCCTCGCTTGGCGGTACTCTGAGCCTCGGCCGCACCAACTCCTTTTTCCTCGGCGGCGGCCGCGCCATGCTGAACGCGCTTTATCTGACCGCCGAGCGGCTCGGCGTCGACGTCGAATATGACGCCGAGGTCACCGATCTCGTGATCGAAGACGGCATGTTTCTCGCCGCGCGCCTGAAGCGGCCGATCAACGGCGAGGCCGAGGTCCGCGCGACGTCGCTGGTTGCCGCCGCCGGCGGGTTTGAGGCGAACATCGAATGGTTGAAGCAATATTGGGGCGAGGCAGCCGACAATTTCCTGATCCGCGGCACGCCCTACAATCGCGGCTCGATCCTGAAGATGCTGCTCGACAAGGGCGTGCAGGAGGTCGGCGATCCCACCCAGTGCCATGCGGTTGCGATCGATGCCCGCGCGCCGAAATTCGACGGCGGCATCATTACGCGGCATGACTCCGTCGTGTTCGGCATCGTCGTCAACAAGCATTCGCAGCGCTTCTACGACGAAGGCGAGGACATCTGGCCGAAGCGCTACGCGATCTGGGGCCGGCTGGTCGCGGCGCAGCCCGACCAGATCGCCTACATCATCTTTGACTCCACTGTCGTCACCTCGTTCATGCCGACGCTGTTTCCGCCGATCGCCGGGCAGACGATCGCCGAGCTTGCCGGCAAGCTGACGCTCGACCCGGCCGCGCTGGAAAAGACCATCACCGAATTCAACGCGGCGGTGCGGCCCGGCACGTTCGATCACACCATTCTGGATGATTGCCGCACCGAAGGCATCACGCCGCAAAAGACGCACTGGGCGCGCAAAATCGACACGCCGCCTTATCTCGCCTATCCGGTGCGGCCTGGCATCACCTTCACCTATCTCGGCACGCGTGTGAACAAGGAGGCGCGGATGCTGATGGCAGACGGCAAGCCGTCGGCCAACATGTTCGCAGCCGGCGAGATCATGGCGGGCAATGTGCTCGGCAAGGGGTATGCCGCCGGCATGGGCATGACCATCGGCAGCGTGTTCGGGCGGATCGCAGGACGGGAAGCGGCGAAACATGCACGGAACTAGAATTCTGGACGAAGCCGACCGTCTGATGACGGTCTGCAATTCCTGCCGGTATTGCGAGGGTCTTTGCGCGGTATTTCCCGCGATGGAGATGCGCCGCGCCTTCTCCGACGGCGATCTCAACTACCTCGCCAACCTCTGCCATTCCTGCGGCGCCTGCTACGTCGATTGCCAGTTCTCGCCGCCGCACGAGTTCAACGTCAACGTCCCGAAGACGCTGGCGGTCGCGCGCGCCGAATCTTATGCCGCTTATGCCTGGCCGCAGGCGCTGTCCGGCGCCTTCGCACGCAATGGCCTCGTCATCAGCATCGTCGCTGCACTGAGCATGGCGGCCTTCATCTTCGGCTTTGCGGCCCTGAACGATCGCAGCGTGCTGCTTGGCGTGCACACCGGTCCCGGCGCCTTCTACAAGCTGATGCCGCACAATGCGATGGCCGCGCTGTTCAGCGCAGCCTTTCTCTATGCGATCCTCGCACTGGTCATGAGCGTCCGCGCCTTCTGGCGCGACATCGGCACGCCGATCGGCGGGCGGGCTGATGGTGGCTCCATTTTCCAGGCCACCCGGGACGCCGGCGAGTTGCGCTATCTCCATGGTGGCGGGGTCGGTTGCTACAACGAGGACGACACGCCGACCGACCGTCGCAAGCTTTTCCATCATTTGACGTTCTATGGCTTCCTGCTGTGCTTTGCCGCGACCTCGGTCGCTACGCTGTACCACTATCTTCTCGGCCGTGAGGCGCCGTATCCGTTGTGGGATCTGCCCGTGGTGCTCGGCACACTCGGCGGCATCGGGCTCGTCGTTGGTCCGATTGGCCTGTTCCTCGCGAAAACGCGCCGCGATCCGGCCCTGCTCGACGAGAACCGTTACGGCATGGATGTCGGCTTCATCGCCATGCTGTTCCTGACCGGTTTCACCGGCATGCTGCTTCTGCTCCTGCGCGAGACTCCGGCCATGGGGCCGCTGCTGGCGCTGCATCTCGGTGCGGTGTTCGCGCTGTTCATCACCATGCCCTATGGCAAGTTCGTGCACGGCATCTATCGCTTCGCGGCGCTGGTGCGCTACGCTCAGGAGCGGCGCAGCGAAGCCGGCTCTTGAGGGGCGTGCAGGGCTGACGTATCTCTTGCGCCGCTCGCGCGATGCGCGAATCGCCTGGGGGAGCCCGCGCTCATGTACATGTTTCTGCCTTTCTTGCTGGCGCTGGCAGGCTGCGCGTCGGTCTGGTGTTCGCGCGCGGGACTGAGCTATGCGCTCTGGAGCGCGACGATCGTCGTCACCATCGCATGGTTCTTTCACCACGCGACCGATCCGCTGAAGTTCTCGTTCTGACGGGGGCGAGATGAGCACGACGGAAATGAGCGAACAACGATCGGTCGGTGCGGTCCTGAACATGCTCGGGCTGCTCGGGATCTCGCTGGTTCTGGCGGTCGCGTTTTTCTATCAGCTTGCGCTCGGCGAGCTGCCATGTCCGCTGTGTCTGCTGCAGCGGGCTGGTTTCATCGCGATCGGCATGGGGTTCCTGTTCAACATTCGCGTCGGTGAGCGTCCGTCGCACTATGCGATGATCCTGATCGCCAGCCTCGTCACGGGAGTCATTTCGATGCGGCAAGTCTCGCTGCATCTCGCACCCGGCGACGCTGGATATGGTTCGGCGCTGTTCGGGCTGCATTTCTACACCTGGGCGCTGATCGCGGCCGTCGGCATGATCTGCTATGTCGCGCTGGTCTTCATCCTGAAGGATTTGGCCGGCGAGCGAGATGCCGCTGCGCCGATAAGCGGGCCGGCATCGAACGCAGTGTTCGCCATCTTCGCGTTGCTGGTTGCCGCAAACCTGCTGTCCACGGTGCTGGAGTGTGGCGCCGGCCAATGCGACGACAATCCGGTTCGCTATCTCTTGCTCAGGTAATCGGGCTGAAGCGGCCGTCGTGCAGGAAGGCGATCGTCTGCTCGATCGCAACGCTGTGGCGCGGCAGCCTGGTATGGGACGCCTTGACGACGATGTGGTCGGCCATATCGTCGAGCTTCGCACTCGCGACGGAAACCCTGCCGTCATTGGGCCGCGGCAGGACGAAGGCCGAGGCGATCGGCGCGATGGTGCGACACCCCGCGATGATGCCGACCGCATAGTCCGGCGACGGCAGAGCGGCGAGCACGGGATCCGGGATGGTCGTCAATTGCTGGCCGGACGGCCCAAACGCTGCGCGGTAGACGGAGAGATCCTTCACGAGATCCGCGACCTCGCTGCCGTGATTGGGCGTGCCCAGCATCACGACGCGGCCGAGCCGCGCCGGCCGGTGCCTGAAAATATAGACGCGCGCGAGCAAGCCACCCATGGAATGAGCGACGAAGTGGATCGTGCCGCCGCATTGCTCGGCGAATGCGGCGATTGACGCGTGGATGTCCTCCGCAAGCTGTTCGAGAGGCCTCTTCCGGCTGGCATAGTCGAGATTGAGCGTCGTGAAACCGCGGCGCTGCAGCGCTCGTTCGAGCCGCTTCAGCGTCCAGGAGCCAACCCCGATGCCGTGAAGCAAGACCACGCCGTCGCGCCGGAGGTCCGGCGCGACGGCGATGGGTTTTATCTCACGCAACCTCGCGCTCCGATGTTGGCGTCGCTTGCTCGCGGGCCATCGTCGTTGCCGTGACGTAGTCGGTCTTGCCGGTGCCGAGCAGCGGCACCTTGTCGACCACCATGATCGTTGCGGGCACGGTCAGCTCGGAGGCCCCGATCGTCTTGGCCTGGGCCTGCATTGCGCTGCGCTCGGCATTCTTCTCCGTCGTCAGCAGCACGACGCGCTCGCCCTTGCGCTGGTCGGGGATCGACACGGCGACTGACGCGGCCTGCGGCCACAGCGTCGTCGCGATGCTCTCGACCGCCGACAGCGAGACCATTTCGCCCGCGATCTTGGCAAAGCGCTTGGCGCGCCCCTTGATGGTGATGAAGCCGGCGGCGTCGATCGCTACGATGTCGCCGGTGTCATGCCAGCCCTCTGCGAGCGGCTCGAGCACGCCGGGATTTTCGGCCCGCAAGTAACCGAGCATCACATTCGGTCCGCGCACCGAGAGGCGTCCGCCTTCCTCGATGCCGGGGACCGGATCGAGGCGGCTTTCCATCAGCGGCGACAGGCGGCCGACGGTGCCGGGGCGGTTGGCCATCGGCGTGTTCATCGCCAGCACCGGCGCCGTCTCGGTGACGCCATAGCCTTCGAGGATGCGGATGCCGTAGCGTTCCATGAACACCTGGCGCGTCCGGTCCTTGACCGCTTCGGCGCCGGCGATCACCAGGCGCAGGGTGCGGAAGTCGTAGGCATGCGCCGAACGTGCGTAACCGGTGAGAAACGTGTCGGTGCCGAACAGGATCGTGGCGCCGGTCTGGTAGATCAGCTCGGGCACGATGCGATAGTGCAGCGGCGAGGGATACATGTAGATCGGAATGCCCGCGAGCAGCGGCATCATCATTCCGCCGGTCAAACCGAACGAGTGGAACACCGGCAGCACGTTGAACACCTTGTCATTGGCATTGGCATCGACCCGCGCCAGCGCCTGCGCTGCGTTGGCGAGGATGTTGCGGTGGGACAGCACCACGCCCTTGGGCGTGCCTTCCGAGCCCGATGTGAACAGCACGACGGCGGGATCGTTGGCCTGACGGGCAACGCGCGGTGCGGTGCCGGCGAGCAGGCCCTTGATCTTGTCGGCGGTGCCGATCGAGGCGCGGACGTCCTCGAGATAGACGACGCGGGCCTCGGCCGAAATCGCGGCCATCAACTTGTCGAGCTTGCCCTTCTCGATGAAGGCTTTCGACGTCAGCACGGTCTTGACCTGCGCAGCCTTCATGGCGGCGAGGACGTTGACCGGGCCGGCGGAGAAGTTGAGCATCGCCGGAACCCGGCCGATGCTCTGCAGTGCCATGAAGACGACGGCGACGCCCGCGGAGTTCGGCAGCAGCACGCCGACATTCTCGCCGGCCATCGTGCCGGTTTCGAGCTTGCGGCTCAGGACCTGCGCGCCGAGGATCAGCTTGCGATAGGTCAGCTTGGTGCCGAGCGCGTCTTCGATGATGACCTTGCCGGTGTCGCGGTCGCGATAGGCGTGGCCGAGCGCTTCGAACAGCGTGTGGTCGAGCATGGCGTTCTTGACCATCGCATCGATCATGACGTCCTGGAGCGCCGCGCCCGCGGCGTTGCGGCGCGCCTTGCCCTTCAGGGCCGGATCGACCGGCAGCTTGACCGGCGGCAGGATCGTCACCGTCACCCGCGGAAACCACGAGCGCTTGATCTGGCTGCCGTTGAGGTAACTGAGATGCGAGCGTTGCGCGCCTTCGATGCGAACCGGCACGACCACGGCGTCGGCCTTGTCGGCAATCATCGCGGTACCGTCATAGACCTTCATCAGCGAGCCGGAGACGGTGATGCGTCCTTCCGGGAAGATGACAACCGGTTCGCCGGCGGCGACGAGCTTGATCAGGTCGCGTGCGGCCAGCGGCTTGCTCGGGTCCATGGTGTAGTGCTTGACGACGCGCAGGAACGGCTTCGCCCACCAGGCCTTGGAGATGCCGGTATCGACCGCGAAGCTCGCGTCGATCGGCAGCACGGCGTGCAGCAGCGGGCCGTCGATCAGGCTGACATGGTTGGGCGCGATCAGCATGCGTGTGCCCGGAGGCGGCAGGTTCTCGAGCCCGCGCACCTCGGTGCGGAACAGGGCACGGAACAAGAGCCCGCCGAAATCGCGCACGCCTTCCTTGCCCCATTTCGTCAGCACGAACCACACCGCGCCGAAGCTCGCGACACCCAGGCCGAGGAAGATCCAGCCGACATGCAATCCGGCCGCCTGCAGCAGCGCGACGAACAGCGAGCCGACCACCATGAAGGCGGCCTGCAGCACGTTGCCGGCGGCGATGATGCGGGCGCGCTCGTTCGGAGCCGACCAGGCCTGCACGGCCGCGAAGGACGGAACGACGAACAGCCCGCCGCCGAAAGCGAAGACGACGAAGTCGAGCAGCATGCGCAGGCCGGCAAACGAGGTTGCGAAATCGACCGCCGCGATGTCGTTGCCCTTCACCGTGACGCCGATGGCCCAGGCGAGGTCAATGCCGGCAAATCCCATCATGATGGCGCCGATCGGCACCAGCGCGAGGTTCGGGCGCACATGGCTCAGGCTGGCTGCAAACAGCGAGCCGATGGCGATGCCGATCGCGAAGATCGCCAGGCACAGCGTCACCACGCCTTCGCTGCCACCGACAACGTCCTTGACCAGCGCCGGCAGCAGCGACAGCACGATCGCGCCGACCAGCCAGAACCAGGACACGATCACCGTGCCGTCCCACAGCCGGTGGTCCGCGTGGAGTGTCTTCAACAGGCTGAGCGTCGAGGTCCAGGGATTGGCATCGACGGGCAGATCGGGCGCGGACGGCGTCGTTTGCGGAATGCGGGAGGCGAAGGCCCACGACAACAGCGCCAGCACGACCACGGCCGATGCGACCCAGCCCATATGGGCGGAGCCGGCCACGAACTGGCCACCCGCGACGGTGCCGAGCAGGATGGCCATGAAGGTCGCGCCTTCGACCAGCGCGTTGCCGGTCGCGAGCTCACCGAGCTCGAGCTGGTCCGGCAGCATGGAGTATTTTACGGGGCCGAACAGGGCGGCGATGATGCCGAACAGCGCAAGCGCCGTGAACAGCAGCGGCACCGAGTGCATGAAGAAGCCGGCGGCGGCGAAAGCCGCAGCGAAGATCTCAGCGAATTTCAACCGCCTTGCGACGACCGATTTGACGTATTTGTCGGCGAGCTGGCCGCCGAGCCCGGACAGGATGAAATAGGGGAAGATGAAGACGGCGCCTGCGACCGTCACCAGCGCATCGCCGTGGCCGGTCGCGGCACTGTAAAGCAGGATGATGACGAGCGCGTTCTTGAGCACGTTGTCATTGAGCGCCGAGAAAAATTGCGCCCAGAACAGCGGCGCGAAGCGGCGAGACGACATCAAATCCCTGATCATGACGAGTCCTGTTTTCGGGAGGCAGCCTGAGGTTGTTGCGTTGTCGGTGAAACGTCACGACCGGAAGGGTGTGGGAGAGCGGTTGCAGGGTGACGACGGTCATCGGCCTGCGCAGTCCCCTCGGTCCTTCCGATCCTGTTGGTCTCCAGGTGGTCTCGTTAGGTTCGCAATTATCCGGTTGCGGCCGCGGTTTCGGGCGGAATTGCCGCGCTTACGGGGATATCGCGACGGCCGATGAGGAAAAGCTGAACGGCATCTCCGACATCAGCGGCATCGGCCACGAATCTCCGGACATATTGAGTCTTTTGTTGCGGCCAATCCTCGCATTCGAGTGGATTCGCATGCGCACCGGCTTCCCCTCAGGTGAGGTGGGCGAGATGGCGGAAGGGGTTCAAGCGGCCGAGCAGGCTGAAGCGGCGGCGCTCGTGGCGGGCACGGGCCCGGCTGGACCGCCACATCCGGAAGGTTGCGCGGCGCTCGGCGAGGACGCCGGCAATGTCGCAGGCATTTGCGATCCGATCGACCGGGGCCATGACGATCCGCAGCACGGCGCGGCCGAAGCCGCTCAAGAGGGCCGCGGCGTCATCGAGAAAGGTGGCGGCGATATCAACAGCGAGGGTTTGCATTTTGCTGGTCTCCGAGTTAATTTGAACAATGTTCACATGAGTAGCTTGAAAATGAACAATGTTCAAGAAGAATCGCTGCGAGACCAGAAAAAAAATCGACGGCGTCTCCAGATCCTGGAGATCGCCCGCAGCATTATCGCGACTAAGGGATTGAGATCGTTGAAGGTTCGGGACGTGGCCGAGGCCGCGGGTTGCTCGGTCGGCAGCGTCTATAATGAATTCGGCGACTTCGACGGGGTGATCCTGACGGTCAATCGGGAAACGGTTCAGGCGCTGACGGCGCGGCTGGGCAAGGTTCCGGCTGAGGATCCGGTCCGCCAGCTCTATGGTCTGGCGGAGACCTATCTCGAATTCTTCGCCGAAAACGCCAATCTGTTGCGCTCGCTGTTCGAGCATCGGATGGAAGACGACCGTCCCTATCCCGACGACATTCTTCAGATGGTGATGGACGCCTTCGCGTTGATGCATCCGCCTCTGGTGCGTGTGCTGCCGGATGCGGATGACGTGAAGATCGCACTATTGTCGCGCACGCTGTTCTCCGCAGTGCATGGAATCATCTCGCTCGGCCTCGAAGAACGAATGATCGCGGTGCCGCCACAGATGCTTCGCCAGCAGGTCACGCAGTTCCTGGACGCGCATCTCCTGGGTCTCGGGATCCTGCCGGCGCGGTAATTGCGACGGTCACGCGCGGGCAGCTTCGCGCGGCCGCGCTGCGACGAGCACGACGTCCGGTTTTCCGTTGTCGACTTGAACCCGGTTGCGTCCCTTTTCCTTGGCGCGATAGCAGGCCACGTCCGCCCGGCGCATCGCCTCTTCGAGCGTGGTGTCGGCGTCGGCAATGCAGGCGACGCCGATGCTGGCGGTCACCGCAAAGCATTGATCGTCCCAGGCGAAGTTGAACAGCTCGAGCGACCGCCGCAGCCGCTCGGCGATGTCGACGGCGTCGTACGGCGCGCATTGCGGCAGGATCAGGCCGAACTCGTCGCCGCCGAGCCGTGCGACCAGATCCGGTGGCCGCCGCTCCTGCTGCAACAGTCGCGCGACCTGACACAGCAGCCGATCTCCGGCGAGATGACCGCAGCCGTCGTTGACGCTTTTGAACTGGTCGAGGTCGAGCAGGATCAGGCTCAGCGTATTTTCGCCGCGACCATCGAGCTCGCTCTGCAGGCGCGCCTCGAAGGCCCGCCGGTTGGCGAGGCCGGTCAGCCAGTCATGCGAAGCCTGAAAGGCGAGGCGCTCCTTCTCGGCATGCAGCGCATCCTCGAACGCCTGCCGTTGCAGCACCAGTCGCCGCGTGTGCCAGATCAGGAGCAGGATCAGGGTCGCGGCGGTGACGATGTTGAGGCATGTCAGCGTGAACTTGATGGCGCGGGAGCCTTCGCCCAGCACCGTCGAGAACCGCTCGGCATGACCCGTGAACTGCCTGTTGAGCTCCGACAGCCGCGACGACAGGAATTGCAGCCGGTCGCTATCCCCAATGGGGCCGTTCTTAAGTTCACTCTTGATGACTTCACCGAACACGCTGAGCTCCAGCAGCATCGGATCGGTGGCAGTCCACTCGCGGATCGCTTCGCGCAGGAAGCTGACCTTGTTGAAATAGCGGAACAGCCAGATCAGGCCGGGAACATCATCGGGATGGTTGCCGCCTTGCAGGAAGCCGATGCGCGCGAGCTCGACGTCGACCGGATCGCCCTCGAGGGCCCATCTCGCATATTCGTCGCCGATCGGCACGGCGAGAGAACTCTGATACCGCGCGAACTGGTGGGCTTCGCCCGAACGCAGATAGAGATTGAGGGAATAGACGGCGTTCTTCTGCGAGCGCGACCACATCGCTTCGCCCGCGACATAGGCGCGAACCGATGACATCACCTCCAGGCTGAATCCCGCGATCGCCGCCTGAAGTACGACGACCATGACGAAAGGCGAGACGAGCTTGATGACGTGAAGGAAGCTGCGTTCCTTCGCCGACGCTGCAGTTCTGCGAAACACTCTGCGTTCCCCAAATCACTCAACGATCCCAGCGGAGCGTTCCGCTGATAACGCCAATGAGGCGGGAACGCTGCTTAACTCAACCTGAAAGAGCAGAGAGACTGTCTCGCAGGGTGAAAGCGCTGTGAAACGGATGCGCGCAGATCGTCGCAAATGCCGCTGAACCGGAACCAGCGCGGCATCGGCGCGCCGATGTCGCGAATCCGACCGGCGCGATTTACCCGATTGAGAGAATTTGGATCGGACTAGACCAGCACCGGCTTGCGGACACGGCCGGCATCGCCGAACACGCGCAGATAACGCTCGATCTCCGAGGGCATGCCGGTCGCCTTCTCCGGATTGTCGGAGAGCTTGACCGCGGGGTGTCCGTCGACCGACGACACCTTGCAGACCAGCGAGATGGGATCGAGATTGAACGAGCCGTCCGGCGCGCAGCCGACGAAATCATTGGTGAGGTTGGTGCCCCAGCCGAACGAGAGGCGCACGCGACCGGAGAAGTGGTGATAGGTCTCCTCGATCGAGCCGACATCCATCGCGTCGGAGAACACGAGCAGCTTGTCCTTGGGGTTGCGGCCCTTCTTCTCCCACCAGGCGACGATTTCCTCGCCGGCCTGGATCGGCGGCGCGCTGTCGGGGCGGAAGCCGGTCCAGTCGGCCACCCATTCCGGCGCGTCGCGCAGGAAGGCTTTGGTGCCGAAAGCATCCGGCAGTGCGATCAGCAGGTTGCCGCCATAGGTCTGGCGCCACTGATCGAGAATGCGATAGGGCGCCCAGCGCAATTCCTCGTCGTCCTTGGCGAGTGCGGCGGCGACCATCGGCAGTTCATGAGCGTTGGTGCCGATGGCCTCGAGATCGTTGTCCATCGCGAGCAGCACGTTGGAGGTGCCGATGAAGGACGAACCCAGCCCTTCCTTCACCGCCTCCACGCACCAGCGTTGCCACAGGAAGCCATGCCGGCGGCGGGTGCCGAAGTCAGAGAGCCTCAGATTCTCCAGCTTGCGCAGCCGCTCCACCTTGGTCCACAACTTGGCCTTGGCGCGCGCATAGAGCACGTCGAGCTCGAAACGGCCGCGGCCCTTCATCGCCGAGCGCGAACGCAACTCGTTGAGGATGGCGAGTGCTGGAATCTCCCACATCGTGGTGTGGGTCCAGGGCCCGTGGAAATGCAGCTCGTACTGCCCCTCGACCTTGCGCAGCTCGTATTCGGGCAGGCGGAATTCGGACAGCCAGCGGATGAAATCCGCCGAGAACATATGGGTCTTGCCGTAGAAGGTGTTACCGGCAAGCCAGATCAGCTCCTTCTTGGTGAAGCGGATGGTGCGGGCATGGTCGAGCTGAGCGCGAAGCTCGCCCTCGTCGATGATCTCGGCAAGGCGGACATGGCGCGAGCGGTTGATGACCGAAAATGTCACCTGCTGATGCGGGTATGATTCCCGAATCATCTGTAACATCAACAGCTTATAAAAGTCGGTATCAAGCAGGCTGCGGATGATGGGATCCAGCCGCCAGCTGTGATTGTAGGTTCGGCTCGCGATATCGGTCACTGTCATGGCCGAATTCTAGCGTGGCCGCCCGCGCGCAACCAGTGGGTTTGGCGAAGGGCAGGCCACCGCCGCGGCTGCTGGCAAGCACTATCGTGACCGGCGCTGAAACAACGTCTTGGTCCAGCGCAGCGGCGCTGTCACCCGCCAGGACGTCGAGCGGTGGACCGCCGCCAATTGCGCCCGCGCCTGATCCCGCTCCGACGCGAGCTCGTACCGTTTGGCGAGGGCGGAATCCCGCTCGCCGGTGACCCAGTCGCGCATGGCCGCGTCCTCGCGCCACAGGCCGAACTGGCGGGCGATCGCCTGACGCACATCGGCATCGAGCCCTTCGCGCATCGACGCCGTCAGGGCATCCGCCTCGACCATCTTGAGCCGCGTCGACGGATTGCTGATCCCGGCATAGTGGTGAACGATCGGGTCCGGCGCGGTGGCGAGCCCGGGGATCGAATTCCAGGCCGTGTCGAGACGCGCGACATGAGACCGGTTGGGTTCGTCCGGGCGATCCGGTCCAAGTCCCAGACAGTCATCGTAGCCGAGCGCGTGGAGGATGGTCGCCTGGTCGAACCAGGCATGCTGCACCTGGCCGATCTCCCAGACCCGTTCGAAAAACGCGCGCGACCAGTCGGTCACGCGGATCAGCATGACGCCTGAATTGAAGTGCGGCACGAAATCGGCGGCCATGATCTCGGATGTATCGGGACCGTGCCAGGCCATGTGCAGGTCGGCGGCATCTATCGCCGCGGTCCTGACATCGACATCGTTACGGAGCACGACGGCATCGACGTCCATCCAGAGCACGAAGTCGAAATTGTCTTCGAGAGCGGCGCGGATCACCTCGATCTTCAGCCATCCGCGCGGACGTTTCCAATCATTGCGGTGAACGAAACGCTGCTGGTATCCCTGTGCTGCCGCGAAGGCTTGCATGCGGGGAATCGTGAAGTCGGCAAGCGGCCTCTGAAGGGAATCGCAGGCCGTCAGAAGGCACAGGCTGGACTTCACAAGGCTTCTCCGAACGCCTTCGCATCGGCGTTGCCTTCGCACGTCCTTGTGGTGTCGCCAATGAACCGTCGTTCGCAATCGACGCGTCGGATTCAGGCGGCGGCCGTCGCTGCCATGGACTCCAGTTGCGCGCGAATCCAGCGATGCGCCGGGTCCTTCTGATAACGCTGGTGCCAGACCATGAACATCGGCAGCTCGGCCAGCGTGCGTGTGCGCGAGGCTAGCGGAATCCGCGCATGCGCGAAGCCGTGCATCACGCCGGGCGCCAGCAGGCTCGGCATGCTCGCCAGCATCTGCGTCCCGCGCAGGAACGACGGCACGCCGGAAAAGCTCGGCACGGAGATGGCGATGTCGCGGTGAAAGCCGTTCGCGGCGAGCCGGCGGTCGAAGTCGAGCCGCTCGTTGTCGGTGTAGACCACGGTGATGTGGCGCGCGGCGAGATAGGCGCTGCGACTGCCCGGTGCGGCCCGTGCCTTGGGATCGAAATAGCACACGTAATGATCCCGCAGCAGTCGCTTCTGCACGATGTCGATGCCGGACGGCGGCAGCGGTGTGATCAGGAGATCGCACCGATTCTCGCGCAACATGGCAGGTGAGGGCGACTGCGACGGGATCACGCGCAGATTGAGGCTCTTCACCTGCGCGGCGACATGTCCGAAGAAGCGCGGCAGCAGCAGGTCGCGCTGGAAATCATTCGCAGCGATCGTCAGCGAAAGCTGGGCGCTTGCCGGTTCAAACGTGACGCCGCCGGCGAAGCTGCGCATCTCGTCGATCAGCGCCCGCGCCTTTGCGGCCAGCGCCTGGGCATGGGCGGTCGCGACGATGCCGCGGCCGGATTTGGCGAACAGCGGATCTCCCGCGATCCGCCGCAACTTGTTCAGGGCGTGACTGACGGCCGATTGCGTCAGGCCGAGCCGGGTCGCGGCGGCCGTCACCGAACCCTCCTCCAGCACGGCGAGGAACAGTTCGAGGGCGTGGCCGTCCAGCGCCAAATGATCGATTTCTTTCATGCAATATATTATAATCGATCTATTTATCTGTGGAATAGGCCGGCCCATGATCTCCCGATAAGCCGCGCGCCCGGACCGAGGCGCTACAGGGAGAGACAACGCCGATGAATGTCCAGGCGCCAGCCTTAAGGGATCCCCGCCTCAACAGCCCCGAGCCGTTCACCCCGCGTGACGGCGGCTTCTTCCAGCGCGACCGCACCATCCATCCGCCGGCCTACGCGCCCGGCTACAAATCCTCGGTGCTGCGTTCGCCGCGCCAGGCGCTGCTATCGATCGAGAACTCGGTCTCGGAGATCACCGGGCCAGTGTTCGGCCATAACGATCTCGGGCCGCTCGACAACGATTTGATCCGCAACTACGCCAAGGACGGCGATCCCGTCGGCGAACGCATCATCGTCCACGGCCGCGTGCTGGACGAGACCGGCCGCGGCGTGCCGAACACGCTGGTCGAGTTCTGGCAGGCCAATGCCGGCGGCCGCTACCGGCACAAGAAGGACACCTATCTCGCGCCGATCGATCCGAATTTCGGCGGCTGCGGCCGCGCGCTGACTGACGACACCGGCTACTATTATTTCCGTACCGTGAAGCCGGGCCCCTATCCCTGGCGCAACTTCGTCAACAGCTGGCGTCCTGCCCATATCCACTTCTCGGTGTTCGGCTCGGGCTTTGCACAGCGGCTGATCACGCAGATGTACTTCGAGGGTGATCCGCTTATTCCGGTCTGCCCGATCCTGACGACGATCCCGGACAAGGACGCGCTCGAACGTCTGGTCGCGCCGCTCGACCTTAACGCCTCGACGCCGTTCGACTCGCTCGCCTATCGCTTCGACATCGTGCTGCGCGGTCAGCGCTCCACTTATTTCGAGAACCGCCCGGAGGGGAACTGAGCCATGCCGCAGCCGCTCAACTATCTCAAGGAAACCGCTTCGCAGACTGCCGGGCCCTACGTCCATATCGGCCTGATTCCGGCCATGGCCGGCTTCGACATTTTCGAGAAGAATTTTTCCAACGTGCTGGTGACGCCGAACACGCAGGGCGAGCGCATCACGCTGGAAGGCAAGGTGATCGACGGCAGCGGTTCGCCACTGCGCGACGTTCTGCTCGAGATCTGGCAGGCCAACGCGGTCGGCCGCTACAATCATCCGGCCGATCGCTCCGCCGGCGCTTTGGACGGGGATTTTCGCGGCTGGGGCCGCGGCGGCTCGGATTTCGAGAATGGGCTCGTCACCTTCGAGACCATCAAGCCGGGCGCCATCACCGACAAGGCGGGGCGCAAATGCGCGCCGTACGTCAACATCTGGATTGTCGCGCGCGGCATCAATATCGGGCTCAACACGCGGCTTTATTTCTCCGACGAAGAAGCCGCAAACGCCGCCGATCCGGTGCTCAATCTGGTCGAACCTCCAATGCGTCGCAAGACGCTGATCGCGACCCGCAGCGAGCGTGCCGGCAAGGTTGTTTATTCCTTCACGATCAATCTGCAGGGGCCCGACGAGACGGTGTTCTTCGACGTCTGACGACCCGGGGATCGTCGCGCCGGATCATTCCAGCCGGTCGCTTCGATTCACCGACCCGCGCGCGTTGAATTGTGGCGGTTGCTGACGCATCTCGCGCGATCCCGGCCGTTCCGCCGGATCGCGTCCCACTTTCGGCTTCAGTTCCGCCAGGTCAACGAAGATGTCCGCCTGCCGGCGCAGTTCGTCGGCGATCATCGGCGGCTGGCTGGCTAGCGTGGAGATGACGGTCACCCGGACGCCGCGGCGTTGCACCGCCTGAACCAGCGACCGAAAATCTCCGTCGCCCGAGAACAACACCATCTGATCGACGTGTCCGGCGAGCTCCATCGCCGTCACGGCGAGGTCCACATCCATGCTGCCCTTCATCTTGCGGCGGCCGGTGGTGGCGTCGACGAACTCCTTGGAGAACTTGGTGACGACGGTATACCCGTTATAGTCGAGCCAGTCGATCAATGGGCGGATTGACGAGTATTCCTGATCCTCGATGACGGTCGTGTAATAGAAGGCTCGCAGCAACACGCCTCGGCTGCGAAATTCGCTGAGCAGACGCCTGTAATCGATGTCGAAACCGAGCGCCTTGGAGGTGGCATGGAGATTGGAGCCATCGATAAAGAGTGCGATCTTCTCAAACGAAGACATTATGCACGAAGCTCCAGTTTCGCATGGAAGCCGGCAGTTTCGACCGCGAGGGCTCGATGTGGCGGCCGGGGAAACACGAAGGTGGCTACGGCCTGCTGAAAAGGCGGCGCAGACGACCGGACAGGGTGTGGCCGTCTTGCGCCAAGGTTAGGGAGGTCCCGTGCCACCAGCGCCTGGGCGCCGAATGCAGCCACGATAAGGCGTGGGCATTCCGGGCTCAATCGTACGGAGGTAAACGAATTCTATCAAAAGGGTTGGTCGTTCTATACGAAGGTAAGTAGACGCGCCGGGAATAGGGGCGGGCCCGGTCCAAATTCACCCGATCCCGGTTATGGCCGCCTTCGTGTATTCCTTCGCGATCAACTTGCAGGAGGGCCGGAGGAGGTCGTCGTCTTCGACGTTCCCTTCACGTGACCAGGAATAAGCCGGCCGCATCCGATGATGAGGCCGGCTCTCTTATCGTGGTTGAGCTTGCACCGCCGCGTTTTGTCGGCGGCGCGCCGGCTAGAAGCCGGTCGGTCCCACCGCGCCGATCCAGCGCTTGACCTTGTTGGGGTCCTTTTCGTCCATGTAGAAGAAATGGGCCATCGTCGGCCTCACGGCTGCGATGGTGGGATCGTCGAAGCGCATCGCGACCTTGCCGTGGAAGATCTTGAGCTCGGGACTATCCCAGAACTCGACGACGTCATGGAGCGCGGTAAAGCCGCGGTCGATGAACTGCCGCAGATTATTGCGGATCGCCTCGCGGCCGTGCCAGTCGGCGACGCCGAGATTGCAGATCGCGTCTTCGGCGAAACAGTCAAAACCCTTGCCGAAGGTCTTGTCGTCGATCTCCTTCCACATCGCGAGAAGCCAGTCCGGCGGGGCGGTCTTGATGAAAGTCTTGGTGGTCATGGTCTCTCCTCGAGGCTGGACAGCGGCAACATAACCGGGCACGCTTTGGCGCAAATGCCAAAGAACCCTCGTTTCTCGCCAAGCTCCAGGTCACGCGCCATGCGGAACTCCGCGCGGGTGATCGAGGTGCTGGCCTATCCGTCGGTGCAACTGCTCGACGTCACCGGTCCGCTCCAGGTCTTCGCGACCGCCAACGAGCAGATCGCGGAGGCCGGCGGAACGCCGCCTTATGTGCTTCGCGTGGTGGCGAAAGGCCGCGCGTGTGTAACGGCATCCTCGGGATTGGAGATTGCAACGGAGCTGCTGCCGCGCGCCGGCAGCGGGCTGGACACGTTGCTGGTTGCGGGAGGTCCGGGCGTTGATGCCGCCGCCTCCGATCCGGTGCTGCTGGACTGGCTGCGGCAGCGGGTGAAGAAGGCACGCCGCGTGGCGTCGGTCTGCACCGGCGCGTTCCTGCTCGGTGCATCCGGCGCGCTCGACGGGCGCCGTGCGGTGACCCATTGGTCGTATTGCGCCGAGCTGGCGCGGCGTTTCCCGGCCGTGCGCGTCGAGCCCGATCCGATCTTCGTGCGCGATGGTGCGATCTGGACTTCGGCAGGCGTGACGGCCGGCATCGATCTGGCGTTGGCCCTGGTCGAGGAAGATCTCGGCCGCGCCACGGCGCTGGCCGTGGCGCGTTATCTCGTCGTCTTTCTCAAGCGGCCCGGTGGGCAGGCGCAGTTCAGCGAGGCGCTATCGCTGCAATCCGCAGAGGATGAATTCGGCGCGCTGCACCAGTGGATCGGCACGCACCTCGCCGGCGATCTCTCTCTGTCCAGGCTGGCGCGCGAGGCCGGCATGAGCGAGCGCAGCTTCAGCCGCCATTATGCCAGGGCGACCGGGCTGACGCCGCTTCGGGCCATCGAGCGGCTGCGGGTGGAAGCTGCGCGGCGAATGCTGTCGGAGACGCGCCTGCCGGTGAAGCGGATATCCCAGCGCTGCGGCTTCGGCTCCGAGGAGACCATGCGCCGCAGCTTCTTGCGCGTGCTCGCGACCGCACCGCAGGACTATCGCCGCCGCTTCGGTTCCTGAGTGAGACCAAAGTCTAGGCAGCCAATCCGCACCCAATAGGAACAAAATCGCGCGCCGCCCCTTGCTTCGACAGATCCCTCGCGGAGGGTTTGCCATGAGCAAGCTGCAAGAGCGTGAAACTGCCCCTGACGTCTACAATCTGTTTCTCGCGGCCGTCCTCTTTATATCGCCGTGGCTGTTCAAGCTGACCAACAGCCAGGGCAAGATCGACCTCTGGGTCACCAGCGCCATCATTGTCGTGCTCTCGCTGGCGGCCATCATCGCCTACCGGGACTGGGAGGAATGGATCAACGTCCTGATGGGCGTCTGGCTCATCGCTTCGCCCTGGCTGCTCGGATTTCCCCATACGCGGGCGATGCATCTGAGCATCGGTTTCGGTATCGCCATCGTGCTTCTGGCGTTGCTCGATCTCTTCCTGCATTATGAGAAGAGGCATCCGGAGGATGCGCGAACTGAAACCGGGAATCGGGCGCACCAATAGGCCCCGGATCAGCCCTCGCCGCCAAGCAGTTGCTCCCGAAACGCGCGCGGCGACAGCCCCGTGGCGGCGGCGTAGACCCGGCTGAAATAGGCGGGGTCCTCGAAGCCGAGCGCGTACGCAATCGTCGAGACCGGCAGGTTGGTATAGACGAGGTTGCGGCGGGCTTCGCGGATCAGCCGGTTCAGGATCAGATGCGAGGCGGTGTCGCCGGTCGCTGCGCGTGTGACGCGGTTGAGATGGGTCGGCGTGATCGCCAGTGTGTTCGCATAGTCCGCAACGGTCCAGCGCTCCAGATGATGTTGTTCGAGTAGGGCTTCGAAGCGGCGGAACAGATTTGATTCAGAGCTGCTACCGGTGCCGCTCTCGCCTGTCAGCGCGCGTGCCACGAGTCCGATCATGGCCGCCGACAACGCGCGAAGCACATGCGCGCGGCCGAAATCGCGCGCGGCGTGCTCGGCAAAGATCTGCTTCATCGTCGCGCGGATCTGCGGCGTGCCGCGCACCACGGCCGATCGTGACAGCACGCCGCGCAGGCCCTCGGCGGCGAGCAGGGCCTCATCCAGGATTTCCGCAGCGATGGTCAGCACCCAGCCCTGGGTCCCCGGCACGAAGCGGAAGCCATGGACATGGCCGACCGGTACGTTGACGATCCGCATCGGCTTGAGCGGCACCACACGTCCATCGAGCGTCGCTTCGCCGCCGCCGCGCTCGATCAGCAGCACCTGGTGCAGACGGGCGTGGCGGTGCACGGCGAGCGTCCAGTCATGCAGCACCGAACGCGACGCAATCGTCTCGCAATGGACGACGTCGGGCAGGTCGCCGGCTTCGCCGAACAGATTGTAGACCCGGATGGCCGGGGCGGGGGCTGCGGTTCTCATGTTCGAATAGTACAAGACAATGGCGAAACCCTCCATCGGTCCGGACTGCTGAATCTGCAAAAAGGTGCCGACGGGAGGACGGAAAGATGAAAGTCCAGGTTTGCATCATCGGCGGTGGGCCGTCCGGGCTGCTGCTGTCCCAACTCCTGCACCTGAAGGGCATCGACACCATCGTGCTGGAGAAATACAGCCGCGAGCACGTGCTGGCGCGCATCCGCGCCGGCGTGCTCGAGCACGGGTTTGCCCGGCTGATGCGCGAGGCGCAATGCGGCGAGCGGATGGACCGCGAGGGCGAGATCCACAACGGCTTCGAGATCGCCCATGACGGCGTGCTCTCCCATATCGACCTGCACAGGTATTCCGGCGGCAATTCGGTGCTGGTCTATGGCCAGACCGAGCTGACGCGCGACCTCTATGAGGCGCGCGATCGTCTTGGCGGCAAGGTCGTGCACAACGCCGAGGATGTGACGCCGCATGATCTGATCTCCGCCCGGCCCTACGTGACGTATCGATCGAACGGCGAGGCGATCCGCGTCGACTGCGACTACATCGTCGGCGCCGATGGATTTCACGGCGTCAGCCGCAAATCGATCCCGAAAGACGTGCTGCGCGAATACGAGAAGGTTTATCCGTTCGGCTGGTTAGGGGTGCTGTCGCGCACGAAACCGGTGTCGCCGGAGCTGATCTACGTGAAGCACGCGCGCGGCTTTGCGCTCTGCTCGCTGCGCTCACAGGTGCTGAGCCGCTATTACGTCCAGGTACCGCTGACGGACAAGGTCGAGGACTGGTCGGACGATGCGTTCTGGGCGGAGCTGAAGTGTCGCCTGCCCGACGAGGTCGCCGACCGTTTGACAACCGGCCCCTCGATTGAAAAGAGCATCGCTCCCTTGCGCAGCTTCGTCGCCGAGCCGATGAGCTATGGCCGCCTGTTTCTCGCCGGCGATGCCGCCCACATCGTGCCGCCGACCGGCGCGCGCGGGCTGAACAGCGCCGCCTCCGACATCTATTACCTCTACCACGCGATGCTCGCGCATTATCAGGATGGTGACGATTCCGGACTGGAGGGCTATTCCGCCAAGGCATTGGCGCGGATCTGGAAGGCGCAACGCTTCTCGTGGTGGATGACGATGATGCTGCACCGTTTCCCGGATCGCTCCGACTATGAAGACCGGCTGCAGCAGACCGAGCTCGAATACCTGCTGTCGTCCGAGACGGCGCAGCGGTTGCTCGCGGAGAATTATGTGGGGCTGCCGTTCTAGGCGTCGGCCTTCACCCTCCCCTGGAGGGGGAGGGTCGATCGCGCGTAGCGCGAGCGGGGTGGGGTGACGGTCTCTCCACGATGAACAGTGCCCGCGGGGAGAGATCACCCCACCCCGTCTCACATTTTCGCTGCGCTTAATGTGAGCCGACCCTCCCCCTCCAAGGGAGGGTAAGAGATCGCTACTTCCCTTCGAGCGTATTCACCGGTGTCCACTCGCCTGGCGGCGGATTCGTTGCCAGGGCTCGGGCACGCCTGGCAAAATACCGGCTCGGCGGATCATCGCGTGCGGCACTTTCGAACAGCGCAGCGGCTTGCGCGAAGTCGCGCGCGCGCCAGCATGCGAGTCCCTCGGCGTAAGCTGCCGCGCGGGTACCCTGCTCCTGCGTCTCCTGGTTCACGTCGGCGAGCGGCTCGTATACCCTGATCGGCTCGTCGCGTCCCTGCACCCTCACCATGTCCAGCTCGCGCCAGGTGTAGGCGTTGCGGCTCTGGTCCACGGTCATCTCGGACGCCATGATCACGGTGCCAAAATATTTGTTGGCGCCTTCGAGCCGTGAGGCAAGATTCACGGTGTCGCTCATGACGGTGTAGTTGAAGCGCCGGCGCGAGCCGATATTGCCGACCACGGCTTCGCCGCTGTTCAACCCGATGCGGTGGGCGAGGCCGCGGCCGCGGAACGCGGGATGGCTTTCGTTGAGCTCCTCGAGCCGGTCGCGGCATTGCAACGCGGCGGCGACCGCGTTGCGTGCATGATCGGGATCGTCGGCCGGCGCGCCGAACATCGCGACGATGGAATCGCCGATATATTTGTCGACGTAGCCGCCATGGCTTTCGATGATGTCTGTCATCGCCGAGAGATAGTCGTTCATCAACGCGACCAGCTCGCTCGGCGTCATCTTTTCGGCGATCGAGGAGAAGCCACTGAGGTCCGAGAAGAACATGGTGATGTTGCGCATCTCGCCGCCAAGCACCGGCATCTTGCCGGAGGCGACCATGCCGTCGATCACCTCGGGCGCGAGATAGAACGCAAAGCTCTTGCGCAGGAAGCGTTCCTCACGGTCGGCGATCACGAAGCGGTAGCCGATCATCAGCGCGAGCGCTGCGAGACCCGCGAGCACCGGCTCGGTCAGGGGCAGCGCGATGGCATGCGTGAACGTGCCGACGGCGACGGCGGCGTAGGCGACGGTGAGCCCAAGCCAGGTGATCGCCGCGCCGGTCGGAGCGAGCAGGCAGGCGGCCGCGGCAATGATCGCCGCGAACGCAATTGTCAGGATCGCTCGCAGCGGGAAGCCGAGCTCGGTGATGGCATCGTGTTCGAGCAGATTTCGCACGACGGTGGCGTGGACGAAGACGCCGGCGACGGCGTTGCGGGCTTGTTGCGCCGCGCCCGCAGGCGCGGGCGGGGCGCATCGCGAGCCGGGTGTCCCGTCATATCCGCCGGCCAGGCGCATAGAGGTGAGCTTGCGGTCGTCGAAATTGAGGATGCTGCCGAGCAGCACGATCTTGCCGTCGAAGGCGCGGCGGAAGAACTCGGCATCTCCCTTCTCGACACAGGCGCGTAAATCGGCGAAGGAATAGGCGGGGATGTCGCGGCCCATGCCGCGGAAGTTGAGCGTGAGCGTGTTGGGGACCGGGCCTGGGATCGCGTAGCCCGACAAATTCGTCACGCCGGTCGGCCCGGTCTCGGGCTTGGCAGCGAGCGCGCGCGCGGTGAGTTCGACGGCCATTGCGGGCATCGGCTGGCCCGCGATGGAAAAGCTCAGCGGCATTCGCCGGATCACGTCGTCGGCGTCGGTATGGACGTTGAGCGCGCGGATGTTGTTTTTCACCGCCAGTTGCTGCGCGCGATCGGGCCTGTCCGGATGGTCGTTGCTGAGAATCTCGCCGAGCACGAGCTTGCCGCTGTCGGAGAGTTTTCGCAGGGCGATGAGATAGTCCCGGTCAAATCCCTTCACACGGTTGCCGAACGATGTGTCGCCAAAGGGAATTTCCGACTGCTCGATCGAGCTCGGAAAGATGACGTCAAATCCGATGACCTTGGCGCCGCCTTCGGTGATGCTTCCGAGCACCCGGCCGATCTCGCGTGTCCAGGTCTGGGTCGGCGATCCCTTGAAGGGCGGGGTCTCGTAGGTCTCGCCGTCGATCGCTACGACGACGACCGGCGATGTCGCGGGATCGCGGCGGTCGCCGACCAGCTTCCAGCGCAAGGCTGTGAGAATGTCGAGCGAGAGACCTTGCAGGGTCTGCAACGGCGGAGACGTGAAGGCCGCACCCGCAACGAGCGCAATCAGGATTGCCGCAACGATGTCCCGCTTGCCGATCAGCCGCATCGTTGCCGTCGCGGACGTCTATTCGAGCCGCAGCAGACGGCCGACGATCGGCGTCGGCGACGCGGTCGCGCTGGCGTCGACCTGGAACGTGTAGCGCTTGGTGCCGAGCTTCGCGAGATAGCTGCCGCCCGGGGTCAGCGACTTGCCGGCTTTCGAGAGGTCATAGAATTTTCCGGCGACCATGATGTCGCTCTTGAGCGGGAGGTTGATCGTGGGCTCCTTGCCGTCGGTGCGCTCGATCACCAGCGTGCTGCCGCTCTTGGCCTGAATCAGCGGGGCTGTGCCGTAGATCGTCGGCAGCTTGGCCGGTGAGCTATTGGCGTCGGCGCGCATGCTGCGGAACGTGGTCGCCGCGCTCTGGTTGGCCTCGCGCTCGGAGAGCTGCACGGCGTTGGCATCGCACGGCACCTTGACGCGCTCGACGTTGCCGAGCTGCACGGTGCTCTGCTCCGCGCCGACCAGCACGACGCCCTCGGTGATGGTCTCGCGCAGGCAGGATTTCAAATAGCTGAGCGTGACGCCAGCCTTGGGGCCGAGCTTGATGATCTTGCCGGGCGCCACGTAGTCCATGAACTCGATGCCGTCGACCTTGCCTTGCACGTCCTCGACGATGGCGGCGGGCGTCTCGGCAATGGCCGGACCCGCGAGGCAAAACACGCCGGCGATTGCGCCGATCAGGCTTCTCATGACTTTCTCATCCAGTTCGAACGATATACCCGACTGATCCACGTCCCGGCGGGAGCCTAGCAGTGGATCGCCCAGGCAAGTGTGATCAGAATCACTCTTGGTATTGGTGCACCCTAGCAGGAACAGGTTCAAACCGGTGATGGCAGAAAACGGCGCCGCGGCAAACCGTTACTGTTGGTGCAATGTCAGCCCCCGCGGTGGCCCCGCCCATGCGGTCCAGCTCCGGGCGGCTCCCGGTCGCCCCTAATATAAAGGGTGCGAGGGTGGCCTCGGATTTCGGCAGCGGCGTCGGCCCGGCGGCGATCGCCACCACCTCATCCCAGCGCGACAGGAAGGCCTCGACGCAGGCCGGGTCGAACTGCCGTCCCTGGTTCTCGACCAAATAGTCACGCGCCACGTCCAGCGGCATCGGCTCTTTATATGGGCGCCGCGTCGTCAGGGCGTCGAAGACGTCGGCGACCGCGACCACGCGTGCAGCGACCGGGATTTCGTCCGCCCTGAGGCCGTTCGGATAGCCGGCGCCATCCCATCGCTCATGATGGCCTGCGGCAATTTGCGCACCGAGCTGGATCAGCTCGCAGCTGGAGTCGGCCAAAATCTTCTCGCCGATCGTGGCGTGGGTGCGGATCACCGCCATCTCGTCGTCGGTCAGCCGGCCGGGCTTGAGCAGGATGTTGTCGGGAATCGCGACCTTGCCGACGTCGTGCAGTGGGGCGGCGAGATAGATGTCGCGGCAGAGGCGGGGCGGGAGCCCGAGTTGCTCGGCGATGATCCGGCTGTAGCGCGCGACCCGCAGCGTGTGCTCGCCGGTGTCGTTGTCGCGGTACTCGACCGCGAGGGCGAGCCGCAGGATGATCTCCTCCTCGCGCTCGCCGAGCTTGCGCGTTGCGGCGGCGACTTCGCTCGCCAGATGGGCAGCGCGATCGTTGAGCTTGCGTACGGCTGCACCAAGCTGAATTAAATTCCGCAGCCGCACCGTCATCTCGACGCTCTGTGGTGCCTTGGGCAGGAAATCGGTTGCACCTGCCTGCAGCGCTTCCATTTTGATGTCGTCGGTCTGCCGCGACGTGATCATCGCGATCGGAATGTCGGTGCATCCCGGCAGCGTACGAAGCGTGCGGATGAAGCTGATGCCGTCCATGTGCGGCATTTCGTAATCGACCAGCACGAGATCGAAGACCCGCTCGCGCGCGCAAGCCAGCGCCTCGACGGGATCGAGGAAGGTGGTGGCCTCGACGAGGCCTTCCGCTTCGATATGACGTTTCAGGAAATTGAGGACAGAGCGGCTGTCGTCAACCAGAAGCGCTTGGGTCAGCATCGGCGGCCCGACTCGTTCGGATGGCGAGGCGTGACCTCAACAGATAGCTCGCGCGATTTAACGCGGAGCAAACGTCCATGCCGCGTCAAACTGCCTCAACGTTGCGCGCAGCGCATGAGATTTGCGCCGGCTATGCACGCATGCATGCACACGCGAAGTTTCTGGGAATGTGACCCGTAGTTGTACGGAGGATTCCATTAGGGGTTTGCATACTCTCCAACGCGAATAGTCATCGTGCGGGATTCGCGCGATGCGTGCAGTGAATCCCATGAATTTGGGGGACGAATGTCGTCTGATGTCACTGAGCCGAAGTGGTCCCTACGGCTGCCTGCAGATTGCAGCATCGCTGCGATCCGCAGTGTCTATGACCTGATCCGCGAAGCGTTCGGCCGGCAGGACCGGCTCGAGATTGATTGCTCCAGCGTCGACAAGGCCGACGTGACCTCGATCCAGCTTCTGCTGTCGGCTGCCAAGACCGGTGATGCCCAAGGCCGCCCGGTGGTCCTGACGTCTTTCTCCCAGTCTCTGCGCAACACCCTTCGCCGCGCCGGCTTCGCCAGCGAGGCGATGATCGATCAGCACTTCCCGCAAAAGAAAGATGGCGCCTAATGGCCACGATTCTGACCGTCGACGATTCGCCCAGCATCCGGCAGATGATCAAGGTCGTGCTCGAGCCGGCCGGTCATAGCGTGATCGAGGCCGGCGATGGTGCGCAGGGCCTCGCCAAGGCGCAGGCCGGCAAGCTCGATCTCGTCATCACCGACCTTAATATGCCTGTCATGAACGGGCTGGAGCTGATCAAGGCGCTGCGCAAGCTGCCGAGCGCTGTCGGCATGCCAATCGTGTTCCTGACCACCGAATCCAATGACGCGGTGAAGCAGGAAGCCAAGAGCGCCGGCGCCACCGGCTGGATCACCAAACCCTTCAAGCCCGAGCAGCTGCTCGCCGTGGTCGCAAAGCTGGTGCGCGCATGAACGCGATGGACCCGACCGAGGTCTTTCGCCAGGAAGCCAGCGAGCTGTTCGAGGTCCTGGAAGGGGCCTTGCTCGACCTCGGCCAGCGTCCCGACGACCGCGAGCTGGTCGATTCCGCCTTCCGTGCCCTGCACACGATCAAGGGCTCGGGTGCGATGTTCGGCTTCGACAAGGTCGCCTCCTTCGCCCACGAATTCGAGACCGCCTTCGACCGCGTCCGCAAGGGCGAGATCAAGCCGACCCAGGAGCTGATCTCGGTCGCGCTGGCCGCCAAGGACTATATCCGCGCGCTGATCGAGGATCCGCAGTCGACCGACGACATCATCGGCGAAGCCATCCTCGACGACCTCAAACGCTTCGTCTCGTCGGACCAGCCTGCCGCTCCGGTCGCCGAGATCGCGGAAGCTCCGCCGCTCGCGCCCGTCGAGAGCAAGCAGGCCGGCTGGCACCTTTACCTGGAATTCGAATCCCACATCCTGCGCAACGGCTCGAACCCGCTCGATCTGCTGGAGGATCTCTGCAAGCTCGGTCCCTGCTTTGTCGTTCCCGTGACCGACGGCATCCCGTTCCTCGACGAGATGGAGCCGGAAGATTGCTATCTGAAGTGGGACGTCAAGCTGCACGCCGCCTGCGACAAGGATGCGATCGACGACGTCTTCATGTTCGTCTCGGACGAGATGAAGCTGACGCTCTCGCCGCTGGAACATGTCGAGGCGCCTGCGCCGATGCCGCTGTTCCAGCTCCTCGACGAGGAGCCGGCTCCGATGGTCGAGATGGCTGCCCCGGTCGGTGAGGTTGTCACTGCACCCGTCGCCGCTCAGCCCGTCGCAAAGGCGGACTCGAAGCCCGAAGTTAAGGTCGACGCGAAGCCGGAATCGAAGGCCGAAGCCAAGCGCGACGATCGTGGCATCGCCACCGTCCGGGTTCAGGCCGAGCGCCTCGATGAGCTGATGGACCGCGTCGGCGAGCTCGTCATCGCCCAGGCCCGGCTGACCCAGCTCGCCGCCTCCGGTTCCGATCTCTCGATCAAGATGATCGCCGAGGAGATCGAGCGCCTGGCTTCATCCCTGCGCGATACGACGATGGGCGCGCGCATGGTGCCGATCGGCTCGCTGTTCGGCCGCTTCCGCCGCCTCATCCACGACCTGTCGCGCGACCTGTCGAAGCCGGTCGAGTTCGTCACCACTGGCGAGGATACCGAGCTCGACAAGACCATGATCGAGTGCCTGGCCGATCCGCTGGTACACCTGATCCGCAACGCCATCGACCATGGCATCGAGGACACCGCGACCCGCAGCGCCAATGGCAAGACCGAGCAGGGCCGCATCGAGCTCGCGGCCGTGCATTCCGGCGCGCAGGTGCTCGTCACCGTCAAGGACCATGGCGGCGGCCTCAACACCGCCCGCATCCGCGCCAAGGCCGAAGAACAGGGCCTGATCGCGGCCGGTGCGGTGCTCTCCGATCACGAGATCCATCAATTCCTGTTCCATCCGGGTTTTTCGACCGCGCAGACCATTTCCGCGCTGTCCGGCCGCGGCGTCGGCATGGATGTGGTCAAGCGCACCATCGAGAACATGCGCGGCTCGATCGACCTGTCGACCCGACCGGGCCAGGGCACCACGGTGACGCTGCGTCTGCCGCTGACGCTGGCGATCATCGAGGGTCTTTTGATCCGCGTCGGTGAAGGCCGCTACATCATTCCGCTGTCGGCCGTTGAGGAATGCATCGAGCTGACCGCCGAGGACGAACGCTCCCGCGGACGCAACTTCCTCAACGTGCGCGGCAACCTCGTGCCTTTCCTTCGCCTGCGCGAGATCATGTCGTCGTCGGGCACGCCTGATCGGCACCAGAAGACGATCATCATTTCGACCGGCGAGACTCACGTCGGCCTCGTCGCCGACCAGATCATCGGAAACCACCAGACCGTGATCAAGTCGCTCTCCAAGCTGCATTCGGACGTCACGATCTTCTCCGGCGCGACCATCCTGGGCGACGGCACGGCGGCGCTGATCCTCGACGTCGCCCAGCTCGTCGCGCTGGCGCAGTCGAAGGTCGAGAAACAGCATATCAGCGAGGCGGCGTGATGAGCGACGGATTGGCGGGAGAACATCAGGCCGGCGCGATGCAGGTCGTGATGATCGGGCTCGGCGACGAGAAATTCGCGCTCGACGCCGGCCTCGTGCGCGAAATCATCGATCCCGTGCCCGTGACCAAGGTGGCCGGCGCGCGGGCCTTCGTTCCCAGCGTGATCAACGTGCGCGGCAATGTCATTCCGCTCGCGGATTTGCGCATCCGCTTCGGCATGCCGCAGCCGGAAGACTCCGCGGATACGCGCATCGTCGTTATCGAGATAGAGCTGGACAACGAACCGGTGCTGGTCGGCGTTACCGCCGACAAGGTCTACGAGGTTACGGAGATCTCGCATACCGACGTGCAGCAAACGCCGCGCGTCGGCATGCACTGGAAGCCGGAGTTCATTCGCTTCATCGCGAAATGGCGTGAAGAGTTCGTCATCGTTCCCAACATGGAACGCATTCTGAATTGAAACGACGTCTCGGGGCGAGACTGGGGTTAGGGGCTGGATATGAGATTTACGGTCAAGGCAAAGCTTGCCAGCGCATTCGGCGTGGTTCTGTTGCTGTCGATGGCGGCGGGCGGTCTCGCTTATGTCAAGCTGACCGAGATGATCGAGACCGCTGACAGCCTGGTGTCGCGCGCCAATCGGATGGAGCGGGCCGCCGAGCTCGAGAAGGGGATCTTGCTGCAGGTCCGTGCCGAGAAGAATCTTATCATGGCCGCGGAGAGCGACGCGGACCGTTTCCAGGCCGAGATCGCCAAGCAGCGTGAGGCACTCCTGAAGTTCAAGGACGAGATCCAGGCGGCGGCCTCTCCCGAAGGGAAGAAGCTCCTCGATGTCTTCGGTGCCGCCTACGCGCGGATGAATGCGCTTCAGGACGAAGCTCTCAAGATCGCGCGGACCGACAAGGCCAAGGCCGCCGAGCGCTCGATGACCGACGTCCGCAAGGCGGTTGGCGAGGCGATGGAAGCCGCCAGTGCCTACATCTCCAACGTCAAGAAGAACATGGCCGATCAGGCGGCCCAGGCCCATGAGGACGGCAATCGCGCCCAGTTCCTGCTGACTTCGGCCGTGCTGGCGTCGCTCATCATCGGCCTGATTGCCGCGATCTGGATTTCGCTCAGCATCGCCCGCGGCCTCGGCCGTGCGGTGGGTCTCGCCGGCTCGGTTGCCGACGGCGACCTCAGTCAGATGATCAAGATCTCCAGCAATGATGAGATCGGCGATCTCACCAAGTCGCTGAACGTGATGGTCGAAAAGCTTCGCCAGATCGTCCACGAGGCGCTCACTGCCGCGCAGAACGTCTCTGCCGGCAGCCAGGAGCTCTCGGCCAGCGCCGAGCAGCTCTCGCAGGGCGCGACCGAGCAGGCGTCGTCCGCCGAGGAGGCTTCTTCCTCGATGGAAGAGATGGCCTCGAACGTGAAGCAGAACGCCGACAACGCCAACCAGACCGAGAAGATCGCGGCGCAGTCGGCCAAGGATGCCGAGGCCAGCGGCGTCGCTGTCGGCCGCGCCGTCCAGGCGATGCAGACCATCGCCGAGAAGATCACCATCGTGCAGGAGATTGCGCGTCAGACCGACCTGCTCGCCCTGAATGCCGCGGTCGAAGCCGCCCGCGCAGGCGAGCACGGCAAGGGTTTTGCGGTGGTTGCCTCCGAAGTGCGCAAGCTCGCCGAGCGCAGCCAGGCGGCCGCGGCCGACATCGGCACGCTGTCGAGCGAGACCGTGAAGGTTGCGCAGGAAGCCGGAGAGATGCTGTCGAAGCTGGTGCCCGACATCAAGAAGACCGCCGAGCTGGTGCAGGAGATTACCGCCGCCTGCCGCGAGCAGGATGTCGGTTCCTCGCAGATCAACCAGGCCATCCAGCAGCTCGACAAGGTCGGCCAGCAGAACGCCAGCGCCTCCGAACAGGTGTCCTCGACCTCGGAAGAGCTCGCCTCGCAGGCCGAGCAGCTGCAGTCGACCATCTCGTTCTTCCGCATCGAGCAGGCCGGTCGTGGCGAGAGCGCTTCGTCCGCGCCGATCGACCGTGCCGTGACCCAGCTCCGCAGCAAGGCAGGGCAGATGCAGGCGGCGGATCGTGGCGCAAAGAAGCCTGTGCCCACGCGCAAGCCGGCGCGCGCGATGAAGGTCGCCAATGGCGGCGGTTTCGCCTTCGACATGCATGACGGCGAAGACGATCGCGACGCCGAGTTTCAGCGCTGACAATTAGAACCATCTGACCCTGGACTTGAGCATGGCCGCAACCTCGCAATATCTGACGCTCGGGCTCGCCGGCGAGACGTTCGGCATCTCGATCCGCAACGTGCGCGAAATCCTCGACATGCGGCCGATCTCGCGTCTGCCGCATGCGCCGAGTTTTCTGCTTGGCATGATCGACGTGCGTGGCGCCGGCTATCCGATCGTGGATCTCCGCACCAAGCTCGGCCTCCCGGCCGTGGCAGCGACCGAGGCGACCCGCATCATCATCCTCGATGTGCCGATGAAGGAGCGCCTGGTCGGCGTCGGATTCGTCGCGGACTGCGTGTTCGAGGTCACCGACATCGACGAGCAGGCGATCGAGCCGATCCCCGAGGTGGGCGGCAAATGGCAGTCCGACTATGCCGCCGGCATCGGCCGCAAAGGCGAGAAATTCGTCGTCATCTTCGATCTCGCCAAGCTGATGGCAAATGACGAGCTACCGGGCGAGGCGCCTCGCGCCGCCTGATCCTAGATTTTGTGCAGCAAGCGTAAGCAACATTAATCCAGAACTACGAGATACATCATGAGATTCACCGTCAAAGCCAAGCTTGCCAGTGCCTTCGGCGTCGTCATCCTGCTGTCCATGATCGCCGGTGCGGTCGGGTATTTGAAGCTGTCGGATATGGTCGGTACCACCGAGCAGCTGGTCGGCCGCGCGGGCCGGATGGAAAAGGCCGCCGAGCTCAAGGAAGGCGTGCTGTTCCTGGTGCGCGCCGAGAAGAACTCGATCCTCGCGGCAAGCGATGCCGAATATGATCAGTTTCAAGCCGACCTCGCCAAGAACCGCGAAGCGCTGACCAAGTCCAAGGACGAGATCACCGCCGCGGCCAGCGAAAGCGGCAAGAAGCTGATGGAGAATTTCTCCGTCGCGTTCGCCAAGCTGAATGCCTATCAGGACGAGACCGTCAAGCTTGCGAAGACCGACAAGCCGAAGGCGCTCGACCGCTCCATGCATGACGGCCGCAAGGTCGTCGCGGACGCGTTGGAGGCAGCTGACGGCTACATCAAGAACGTCAAGAAGAACATGGCGGAGCAGGCCGAGCAGTCCAAGCAGGACGGCGCCCGCGCCGAGATGCTGCTGATCAGCCTGGTGATTGCCTCGCTCCTGATCGCCGTCGTCGCGGCGACCTGGATCGCGCTCAATATCAGCCGTGCGCTGGCGCAGGCCGTCGGCCTCGCCGACGCGGTCGCGATCGGTGATCTGAGCCAGAAGATCGAGTCTTCGAGCAATGACGAGATCGGCGATCTCATCAAGTCGCTGAATGCGATGACGGTGAACCTGAACGCCACCGCGGCCCTTGCCAACCAGATTGCGCAGGGCGACCTCACCGTCGAAGCCAAGGCGCTGTCGGACAAGGATACGCTCGGCCTCGCGCTCGAACGGATGGTGGAGAAGCTCCGTCAGATCGTCTCGGAAGCTCTGACCGCGGCGCAGAACGTCTCGGCCGGCAGCCAGGAGCTCTCGGCCAGCGCCGAGCAGCTTTCGCAGGGCGCGACAGAGCAGGCCTCGTCTGCCGAGGAGGCTTCGTCTTCGATGGAAGAGATGGCTTCGAACGTGAAGCAGAACGCGGACAACGCCAACCAGACCGAGAAAATCGCTGCGCAGTCGGCCAAGGACGCCGAAGCCAGCGGTGCTGCGGTGGGCCGTGCTGTCAACGCGATGCAGACCATCGCCGAGAAGATCACCATCGTGCAGGAGATCGCACGCCAGACCGATCTGCTCGCGCTCAACGCCGCGGTCGAGGCCGCGCGCGCCGGCGAGCACGGCAAGGGCTTTGCGGTGGTCGCCTCCGAAGTGCGCAAGCTCGCCGAGCGCAGCCAGGCGGCTGCGGCCGAGATCGGCACGCTGTCGGCCGACACCGTCAAGGTCGCGCAGGAAGCAGGCGCCATGCTGTCCAAGCTCGTCCCCGACATCAAGAAGACCGCAGAGCTCGTCGAGGAGATCACCGCGGCCTGCCGCGAGCAGGACGTCGGCTCGGCCCAGATCAACCAGGCGATCCAGCAGCTCGACAAGGTCGGCCAGCAGAACGCCAGCGCCTCCGAGCAGGTGTCTTCGACCTCGGAAGAGCTCGCCTCGCAAGCCGAGCAGTTGCAGTCGACGATCGCCTATTTCCGCATCGAGCATGGCGGGAAGAGCAACGCGCCGGCACCTATCGACCGGGCCGTCACTCAGCTCCGCGCCAAGGCCGCGACCATGGCAGCGGCCGAGCGCCCCGCCAAGAAGCCGCCGGCCAGGCCGGCACGCGCCATGAAGGCGGCGGGCGGTGGCGGCTTTGCTTTCGACATGAACGACGGTGAGGATGATCGGGACGCCGATTTTCAGCGCTGAGATTTTCCGGGAACAGGTCCGCCCGCCGATCGGGCGGACTTGTTCTCTTCTCTTGTGTAGACGCGTAGGAAGCAAAATGGCCCGGTTGGCCCGACATTCATTGCATGCGGGCCGTCAGGGCCGGGGCAGGCGGCCATGATGCCCGCCATGCAGGATACGGCCGTGCACCTGTCGGACCGTCATTTCCGGACCATTGCCGAACTGATCGAAGGCCAGGTCGGCATCAAGCTGCCGCAGGGCAAGCGGCTGATGCTGGAGGGACGTCTGCACAAGCGCGTGCGCGCGTTGAACTTCTCCGACCTGAACGAATATGTCGACAACCTGTTCGAGGCCGATCATTTCGACACCGAGCTCACCCATCTGATCGATGTGGTGACGACCAACAAGACCGACTTCTTCCGCGAGCCGCAGCACTTCACTTTCATGCGGGACATCGCCATCCCGGCGCTGCTCAAGTCGCACGGCCGCAAGAATGCGAACCTGAAACTCTGGAGCTCGGCGAGCTCTACCGGCATGGAAGCCTACACCACCGCGATGGTGCTGGACGACATGACGCGGAGCGGGTCGCGATTTCAGTATCGCATCCTCGGCACCGACATCTCGACCGCGGTGCTACGCCTCGCCAAGACCGCGATCTACACCCGCGACGTGCTGGCACCGGTGCCGGAGCCGTTCGTGAAGCGATATTTCCTGTCGTCGCGCGACAAGTCGCGTGGTGAGGTGCGCGTCGTGCCGGAACTGCGGCGCATGACGCATTTCATGCGCATGAACCTGATGGATCCGTCCTATCCCGTCGACCGGGACGTCGACGTGATTTTCTGCCGCAACGTGCTGATCTATTTCGACAAGCCGACCCAGCGTAAGGTCGTCGAGCAGCTTTGCAATCATCTGCGGCCGGGCGGGTATTTGCTGGTCGGCCATTCGGAATCCATGATTCACAGTGCCGTCCCGGGTTTGAAGCAGGTTCAGCCCACCATTTTTCAGGTCTGATTGGAGCTCCGCCGAATATGCCGAAAGGGAAAGTTCGCGTACTGATCGTGGACGATTCGGCGTCGGTGCGCCAAATCCTTCAAACGATCCTCAACGATGATCCCGACATCGAGGTGATGGCGACGGCGTCGGATCCGTTCGTGGCGGCCCGTCGTCTCCAGGACGAACTTCCCGACGTCATGATCCTCGACCTCGAGATGCCGCGCATGGACGGCATGACGTTCCTGCGCAAGATCATGGCGCAGCGTCCGATCCCCGTGATCATCTGCTCGTCGCTCACCGAGGAAGGCTCGAACGTGATGTTCGAGGCTTTCGAGGCCGGCGCCGTCGATATCGTACCCAAGCCGAAGATCGACACGCGGCAGGCGCTGCTGGAGTGCTCGACGCGGCTGCGCGAATCCGTGAAGTCGGCGGCGCGTGCGCGCGTGCGGCCGCGCACGGAACGACGGGTGATCGAGAAGAAGCTGACGGCCGACGCCATCATCCCGCCGCCGGTGCAGGGCAAGGTCCGGCCGACAACCGAGCGCATCGTGTGCATCGGCGCTTCGACGGGGGGAACGGAAGCGCTCAACGACGTGCTCGAGATGCTGCCGGCGAACTGCCCTCCGATTTTGATCGTCCAGCACATGCCGGCGGGCTTTACGGCCGCCTTCGCCAGGCGCCTCGACGGCGTCTGCCAGATCCGCGTCAAGGAGGCGGAGGATGGCGAGCCGGTACTGCCGGGCTGGGCCTATATCGCACCGGGCGCCCGGCACATGTTGCTCCAGCGCATCGGCTTGCGCTATCAGGTCGCGATCAAGGACGGCCCGCCGGTGTCGCGGCATCGGCCCTCCGTCGACGTGCTGTTTCGCTCCGCGGCCCAGCATGCCGGCGCCAATGCGCTCGGGGTCATCATGACCGGCATGGGCGATGACGGCGCGCGCGGCATGTTGGAAATGCGCAAGCTCGGCGCCTCGACCCGCGCGCAGGACGAAGAGAGCTGCGTCGTGTTCGGCATGCCCAAGGAAGCCATCGCCCATGGCGGGGTCGAGAAAGTGGTCGCGCTGAATCATATCCCGCGCGAGATCATGCACTGGTACCAGGCCGGGCACGCGGCGGCGGTGGGTTGATCGCAATGTCCGTGCTTCCGGCCAACACGCTGACGGATACGATTTCCGCGGTCGAAGACGTCTCGTCGCGCATCGAGGACGTGTTTGCGCGCGTCGGTCACGAGCTCGGTCGCGGCCAGATCATCTTCAAGGAGCTGAATCAGGGGCTCGCGTCTCTTTCCGAAGAGCTCTCCGGTGCCGAGATCGAAGGTGCCGCGACTGCGCTGCAGGAGATCGCGGCGCGGCTGAGCGAGCTGGCGCAGGCACTGCCGGCCGAGAGTGCGCTGCTGGCGATGATCGGCAAGAGCACGACCGAGGCATCCGCGCTGCTGAAGCCGCTGTTCAAGCATATCCAGATGATCACCATCATCGCGCGCAGCGCGCGGATCGAGGCGGCGTCGCTCGATGGCGATCGCGAGGGCTTTCTCGCCTTCACGCAGGAAGCCTACGATCTCGGCAAGGCCGTGCAGGGCTCGATCGAGGGGTGCGCGCGAGACCAGCAGCGCCTGTCGGACGCGGTCGCGACTGCCTCCGGCCGGCAGAAGGAGTTCGAGAGAAGTTACGGCGATCAGCTGGTCGCCGAGAGCGCCGAACTCGGTGCGGCCTATTCCGGCCTGCGCGACCAGCGCAGCAAGAGCAGCCATCTCGCCGATCTCGCCAGCGGCAGCACGCGGAAGATCGCCGAGGCGGTCGGCGGTGCGATCATTTCCCTGCAGGCCGGCGACAGCACGCGGCAGCGCCTCGAACATGTCTGCCACGGCTTGCGCCTCTCATCCGACGCCGCGCCGAGCCTCGTCCCGGAACCGGTTGCGAGCGATGACGGCGCGCATGCGATCCGCCGGCTGCAGGCGGCTCAGCTCAGGGACGCGCAGCGCGAGTTCGGCGGCGACATCGGCCAGATCATCCGCGCGCTGTCGGCGATCCTGAACGATGCAAGTGGCGTCGTCGGTCACGGCCGCTCGCTGTTCGGTGGCGAGAACGGTTCTTCCGCGTCGTTCCTGACCCGCATCAAGCAGACGCTGGCCCAGGCCTCGACCCTGATCGGCACGTGCGAAAGCGCCGGACGCGCGGTCGACGAGGCGCTCGCGGTGGTCGAGGATACGCTGGCGAAATTCCGCCAGGCGATTGCGGGGCTGGCGGAGGCCACGGTCGACATCACGCTGATCGGCATGAACGCGGGTCTCAAGGCGAGCCATCTCGGCAGCCGCGGCAGCGCCTTCGTCGTGATCGCGAACGAGCTCAAGGCGACTGCAGACCAGGTGTCGGCCGGCGCAGGGCGCTTGCGCCCCGTGCTCGACGGCATCGAGCGCTCCGCCAATGCGTTGAAGGAGCTCCGCGTCCAGGGCGATCCGACGCAACTCGCCAATCTGGAGCCGCAGATCCTCCAGGCGCTGCGCGAGGTCGAAGCTGGCAACGAACGGCTCGGCAAGCTGATGAGCCGGCTCGTCGACGAAGGCGCCGAGTTCGAAGGCCTGATGAATTCGGCGCAAGGGCTGATGAGCTCGCTCGGCGAGAGCTCTGCGACGCTGCCCACCGTCGCTGCGCGCCTGGAGACGGCAAGCGCAGGCACGCATCGGCCGCAGCCGCAGGACGAGGCGCTGCTCGACGATCTCTTCGCGCGCTACACGATGGAGCGCGAGCGCGACGTCCACCGGGAATTTTTGCAAGCGCTCGGGCTGTCGTCGAGCGCTGCCGCTCGCCGGGTCGAGGCTGTCGAGCCTGCGGATGATGGCATCGAATTGTTTTGAGTTGCCGCGGGCGTCGCGCATGCGGCACACCGCAATTTGACGCTTTGGTTTTGCAGGGCGTTAACCGTGGCGGAATACCCGCCATATCGGCCATTGTCGCGCCCCAGAGTTGGTCGCAAATACGTTTGAATATTGCGACGGATGTTGTTCATGTTGAGAGACGGCAAATACGCTGCCTGGTTCAGAACCCCGCGTGGCCAGGGCACCGGCCTCGTTGAATTGATCGAGGGGCGAATCTCGGGCCGTGACAGCTTCTTCACCTATGGCGGCTCCTATCAGGTCGATCAGCAACGCTTCACGGCTGTTCTGACCGTGAAGCGCCACGCCGAGGGCAATCCGAGCGTGTTTGGTCCTGATGAGGTCGAGGTCAATCTGACCGGCCTCTGCAGCGGCGCGATGGCGACATGCTCGGGCACGGCGCGAGAGGCGCCCGAGGTCGGGTTCGAGTGCACGTTGATCTACAGCCAGGAAGAAGCGCTGCCGGCCGATGCGAAATGCGCCGTCCTCAAGCTCAATCCCGACAAGTTGCCCAAGGGGCTCGACAGCCGGTCGCGGCCGCGGCCGCCATTCACGCCCTCCAGGCCTCCGGCGTCCTGACGCATCCCGCGCCTTAGCTTTGCGTTGACGCTGTTGTCGCGAAAGCACGTGAAGACCGCACCGCGGCAACAGTGCTTTTAGATGTGAAATCTAGGTTGAGGCCCATAACAAAAGGCGGACAGGGATATGCCTCAGATCTGGATGACTTATGACGAACTCGCGACGCTCAGCGGCTGCACGGCCTCTGAAGCCAGGGTGCTGGCACTGCACTTGTTGCTCGATCGGCGCAAGAGCCGCGATGGAAACACCCGCGTCAAGCTGGACTTTGGCTTGATGACCCGCTTCTTCGAGACCATTCGCGAGGGCGAATTCGGCCTCGATGACGCGATCACGGCGCTGCGCGAAACCCACCGGCAGATGTCCGCCGGATTCGGCGCCGATCAGGACGGCTTCAGGCGCGGCGTGGCGTAGGTCCGCCGCTCCGGCAGCAGTCGGCTCCGCTCGAATCAGGCATAATCATCCAGGCGGAATTTGGTGCGACCTCCGGTGTTTCACACCGGAACAGGTCGAAGCCAACGGAATCCGGGCTGGGAGGTTGCCATGTTGAGAGCCGTGTACCTGACGGGTGCGTTGGTTTTTGCGCTCCCGCCTCTTCTCATGACCACCGCCAGCGCCGAAGTGGTCAAACTGCAGGCCGACCTCAAGGGCAGCAACGAGGTGCCGCCCAACACGAGTTCCGGCTCCGGCAAGGCCGAGGCGGCTTTCGACACCGATACCAAGGTTCTGACCTACACGGTCACCTACGCGAATCTGACCGGTCCGGCGCTCGGCGCGCATTTCCATGGACCGAGCGAATCCGGCAAGAATGCCGGCATCGCACTGCCGTTCAAGTCGACGCAAAGCCCGATCCAGGGCACCGCAACCCTCACCGAGACGCAGGCTGCCGATCTCCTGGCCGGCAAATGGTATGCGAACATTCACACCGCGGCCAATCCAGGCGGTGAGCTGCGCGGGCAGATGGCAAAATGATCTGTCGGCCCGGGCTGGATATCGCGTTCGCGATGTGAGCCGACGCCGCCCGCGTCAGGACGGCGGTCTGGGCAGGAAAGCCAGAATGGTCTGGGCGAGGCTGACGCCGAGGATGCCGCCGGCCGACTTTTGCAGCACGTCGATGAATCGCGGATCGCGATCCGGCACCAGCATCTGCAGGACCTCGAGTCCGACGGCGACCGCGATCACGAATGCGCAAGCCAGCCTGAAACGTCCTGGCAGCAGGAAGGACAGCAGGAAGCCCAGCAGGCAATAGGCGCTGAAGCGCTCGATGACGACGACCCAATACGCCTCGGCATGGCCGATCAACACCGGCCTGCCCGCAAGCGTCGCCAGCGTGGCATAGACGATCAGCGCAAGGCAGACGGCCGCAGCTGCGATGAGATGATTTCGGCGCATTGCAGCATCATAGCCGGTCGACCGGCGTGCCGCTCTCGAAAGCGGAAAATATCGTTAAGGGGCGTATCTCTTCGATGGCGCCTTCATGACAGGTGGTTCGCACCGGGACATGGTGCGGATCGCAACTGTCCGAATTCGGACCAGCCGGGCAGGCCTACGCCACCAGCGCGGTATCGCCTGCCGGAGCCACGGTCGCGGCACGCCGCGACGCCAGCAATTCGCTGAATTTCGCCAAGGGCAGGGGCGCGGCGACGAGATAGCCCTGACCCTCTTCGACGCCGCACGAGATCAGCGCGCGGACCTGCTCCTCGGTTTCGATGCCTTCCGCAACCACGGTCATGTGGAAATCCCGGGCGAGCGCCACCAGCATCTCAACGATCGTCGTGGTCGAGGCGTCCACCGTGATGGTGTCGACGAAGAACTTGTCGATCTTGATCGTGTTGGCACCGAGCCCCTTCAATCGCGACAGTCCGCTATGGCCTACGCCGACGTCGTCGATGGCCACGCGAAAACCGTAGTCGCGCAACTCGCCCACCACGGCCGCGGCGCGCGCGAGATCGTCGAGCTCGTCGCGCTCGGTCACCTCGAGCACGATCTGCCGCGCGGACACCCGTGCTGCCGCGACGGTGCTGCGAAGCGTTTCGACGAACCCTGCGCCGAGCAGGTGCCTGGGAACGACATTGAATGAGAGCTTGAAATCCTTGTCGGCCTTGAGAAGCGGCTGGAGGTCGGCCAGCGCGCGGCCGAGCAGCTGCCAGGTCATGGCCTCGATCCGTCCGCTGGATTCCGCCAGTGGAATGAAGTTCATCGGCGGCACCACCGTGCCGTCCTCGCGCAACCAGCGCGCGAGCATCTCGCAGCCTCTGATCTCGCCGGTGTGGAGATCGAAGATCGGTTGGAAGTAAGGCTTGAATTCACCCCGCGCCAGCGCGCGATCGAGATCGGCGACGGGTCCTTCCATGCGCCGCGTCCGCGACAACAGGACCCCGAACAGCACACCGAGTGTGACCGCGACCGCCATCGCCGGCCAATAGATCTCGCTGTTCCAGGTCGACAGCACGGAATTGTCGATGCGGATGACCGCGCGCAACGGATAGCGCGCTGAGCCTTTCTCGAACTCAATCGGATGCGCCTGCGTTTTGTCGGCGTCGAGCGCGAACTCGCCGAGCTGTGCGCCGTTCTTGAGTGCCAGCAGCACCTCGCCATGGGCGCGCAGCTCGGCCGGCATGATGTCGAACAGGCTGGAGTTGATGCCGAGAATGGCGACCAGTGCCTTGTTGTCGCCGATGTCCCTGAGCACGCCGAGCGCGTCGCCGCCGAACTGCTCGACACGGAACAGCATCAGCTTCGAATCGCGGGATGCAAGCATGTCGGCCCGATCGACCCAGCCCTTGTCGAATTCGAGCGTCTCCGAATAGGCCGAGCAGATCACGGAGCCGTCCGAATTGACGAGGCGGACGTCCTTCACGGCGGAGCGCTGATAGACGTGGAGGCGGATCGCCTGGAGCGAGGCGGGGGCGCATGTGGCGAGCCCGCGGCCGGCCAGCTCGTCAAGGCTCGCGGTCGCGAAGTCGACGGCGAATTCGGACCGGCGCAGCACGACTTCGGTCAGCTCGTCGAGCTGGCGCGCTTGCTGATCCCGGATGAACCGTGTCGCCGCGATGTGACCGGCAAGGGCGAACGCAACCATGCCCGCAAGCACGAGCACTGCCAGTGAAAGTATCGGCCGTGTTGCTTTCATCCGGCCCGCAGAGGTTAAGAGAGAATGACCAGAACTCTAACCTCGGAGGCGCTAAGATAGGGTTTAAGGCGATCGCGTGTGGTTGCATGACGCCAGTTGACAGTCCCGGGAACGCCCGAAAGGCCTCCGGCGCGACCGGTGATGTCGGCGGCGTCAGGCGTGGCGGCGCAATTGCGATTTCACCCTGACGGGACCGAGATGGCGGGCGCGGGTATCAATGTTCCAGCTATCGGGCCGGCTCACCCACAATCGCCACGCCGCGACCAGGACATTAATGGCGAGCCAAATCGACATCACAATTAGGAAAGAGTTTGCCATGATGGGCTCCGCCCCCGCATTCCCTAAGGGAGCAATGCTGAGGCGGCCCGGGAGTTCCGTTTATCGAGGGTTGGGCAAGCGATCGCGGCGCCGCTCAAATTCTCGTCATCCGCGGGTGCGGCCCGTCGGGGCAAGCGCGACGAGGATCGGTTCGCTGCCAGGACGATGGCGTCGGCGGCGCGCCGCGTTCAACGTCGATTGTAGGACCAGCCCTTGTCGACATTGGTCGGGTAGCGGGCCGCGAAGTAGGGATTCTTGAGGCAGTTATGCGCGGGGTCATAGATCCGGTCGGCGCATTCGTGGAAATTCAGGAATCGGCAATCGAAGCCAAACGCACACCAGGGTGCCCCCTTCGGGAAACCGAACCCGACGGGAACTTGCGCCGACGCCACGGAAGGAAGAGCCAGGAGCAAGGCGACGGCGAGAGCGCGGGACAACATGGTGCAATCCTCCAACAGATTATCGATCGGATACCGAGGCCGTCGAGCAAATGCCTCGGTAACAAAAAAGCCGACGTTCAATTGGAGAGCCTAACATCCGGGCGCGGAGAGATCGAGAGCGCTGCGACGTCCGGAATGCGTCGTTTTGCGACTTGCATTCGGCCGGTGCCGACGGCAATGGCCCGCATCCACGAATTGTCGCTCGCGCGGCATAAGCCGGCTAGCCCTTCTTGGCGGCCTTCGACTTCAGCGCCAGGCCGAGACGCAAGGCCATTCGCTTGATTGCGTCGGGCGATCGCCCGAGCTGCTTCGCTGCGTCCTCCAACGACGTCGAAGATTTGGCCAGCTCCATGAGCCGGCGGTCTTCCTTGAACGACCAGGGCTTCCGCGCCATAACCGAAATCATCCTCTTCCATCGACACAACGACAAAGCCGCCAAGCGGACCCATGTCGCTCGACGGCTTTGCTTGGGTGGGGCCGGGCTCTTGGGGAAAGCCCGGTGCGAAGATGGATATGCGATCGGTGAGACTTCGCAACAAACAACGGGGATTAAGCTAACCCCTCAACCTTACCGCGAGGAAATCAGCCCTTGGCGCTCCGTACAATTCCGGGGTTTTCCTTGTCGCGCGTCAATCGGCGACCTTCGCGACCATCCGACCTGACATCCCGCCACCACGTCCGGTTGCCGCCGAACCGGTCTCCGCTCTGTCCGCAAGACAGCTTGCAAAACTTCACATGCAGTCGGAAGGACTCACGTGAAAGTTGCAAACTCTTGATTCGCAAAAATTACGCACAAACGCGTCGTCGGAAAAATTGTTCCGCGTTCCGACGTTGCGGGCCGCATCGATTCAAAATTCGTTGAAGATCGCTGTCGTGATGGAGTCCGCATGCGCGGCGACCGTTTCTCGTCTGCATCCGTCACGAGATCGTCGAATTCATTCGGCTATGATCGCGCGAGCGATACAAGAAAAAGAAGATCGAGATGCTTCAAAAAACGCTATCTACAAAGCCTCTATCGAAGATGAGAGAGCGGGCATTCGAAGGTGCCTTTCTCGGCATTGCGCTGATCGCAATGGCAGGGTGGGCCTATTTCATCGTTCTGCTGTCGGTGAAATTCTTCTTCTGGCTGTTTGGCTGACGCGAACGGCCAGGAAGCAAGCACGCTGCTGCCCAAAAATTCCCGCCTGTGACGACAAAATCAGCGACCGCGATCACGATCTCGACACAACTCGAAGGTGAGAATGTTCGCACTCCGAAAGGAGGCGGCGGACGCGCGGCCAAAGTGAAAGACCTCGGATGAGTTGGGTTTCGATTCTGATTTCAATCTTCGTCGGCTTCTGCATCGGCTATGCGATGCGCGGGCGGCGGGCGCGCAGGGAACAGCGACCGGTCCAGGCTGCCTGGCAGCGCCAGCACCTGTCGTTTGCCAGGGCGCGCCGTGCGTTCTGAGCGAATTCAGCCGAAACCGCGCCGCGCGAAGGTAACCATACGAGGCAGGTTAGGTCGTGCCCGATATTGTTCCGCTCGCATGCCCTCACTAAGTTGCGCACGGTTCTTGCGGGACTTGATGGTCCCTGCGTGCGTGACTGAGTTTTGGAATCCGACGCGGATGGTCCGGCAATTTGCCCCTGGCCGTTCGGGCTTGCGGGCATCGTCCGGTTGGTCTGAGCGGCCCGTGGATCGCGAAAGAGGTTCGCTATGACGAGCGTCAGGAACAACAATGCGCCGCGGCGATATTTTGTCGATGCGGTCGGCAGGCGCGTTCTGATCGGGCTCACGCTCGAGGAGACCTTTGAGTTCGAGCGGCTCGACAGCGAGCCGGATGCCGGTCGAACCGGAGCAATCTGGATCGAGCGAAGCTCTCAGCCTGCTCCGGGCGAGCAGCGCTGGCTGGAGCTCTATGCCAAGCATGAAGACGCATGGAAGGTCTGGATGGCGCAAAGCCGCGTCGATCGGCCCTACCTCTAGCCTTTTACAGGCTCCAATCTCAGGCCAGTTCGTCCGGGACAGGCGGCGCGGGAAAAAGCTTCGCGAGGCGGTCCAGCCCGATCCCACGTACCCTTGCGTCAAGAGCATGTCGGGCCATGACGTGCCTGAACTTCCATTCCGGCCCGGAAAACTGCTCCGCGTCCCAGATCTGCGGCTTCGGACGACCATCCAGGCCGCGAATCCAGACGAAATAGGATTCGTGCATCCTTGTGTGAGTCCCTCTTGCGGATCGACGTGGTCGGCTGCCGTCACATCTTGCGGGACGGCAGCTGCCACCAAGGGGGCGGTCGATCCCTAGCCGAGGCCGATGCGCTTCTGCTGGTAGCCGCGATCGAGAATGGCTTGCCACCAGTCGCGGTTGTCGAAGAACCAGCGAACCGTCTTGGCAAGGCCGCTTTCGAAATTCTCGTCGGCGCGCCATCCGAGCTCGCGCTCGAGCTTCGAAGCATCGATCGCGTAGCGGCGATCGTGACCGGGGCGGTCGGCGACGAACGAAATCAGGCCGCGCCGGGGACCTGCGGTGCGTGGCGACATTTCGTCCAGCATGTCGCAAATGCTTTCGACGACGTGCAAATTGGTGCGCTCGTTTCGGCCGCCGACATTGTACGTCTCGCCGATTGCACCGCGCTCGAGCACGAGCGTGAGCGCCTTGGCGTGGTCCTCGACGTAGAGCCAGTCGCGAATGTTCTGTCCGTCGCCGTACACCGGCAGCGGCTCGCCGGCGAGCCCCTTGATGATGATGTGGGGAATGAGCTTCTCGGGAAAGTGATACGGCCCGTAATTGTTCGAGCAGTTCGTCACCATCGTCGGAAGGTCGTAGGTCTCGCGCCAGGCGCGCACCAGATGGTCGGACGACGCCTTGCTCGCCGAGTAGGGCGAGTTGGGCGAATAGGACGTGGTCTCGGTGAAGTAACCGTCCTTGCCGAGCGACCCGAACACCTCGTCTGTGGAGATGTGGAGAAAGCGGAATTGCGAGCGGCGGTCCGGGCTCAGCCCCCTCCAGTATCGCAGCGCCTCCTGCAGCAGCGTGAAGGTGCCGACGATGTTGGTCTGGATGAATTCGCCGGGGCCGTCGATCGAACGATCGACATGGCTCTCGGCCGCGAGATTCATGACCGCGGCGGGCTGGTACTTCTCGAACAGCTTGCGGAGCGAGGCAGCCTCGCAAATGCATTGCTGCTCGAATGCATAACGCGGATTGGCCTCGGCGTCGGGGATCGACTCGAGGTTCGCCGCATAAGTCAGCTTGTCGATGTTGACGACGCGCGCGTGCGTGTCGCGGAGGAGATGACGGACGACTGCAGAGCCGATGAAGCCTGCACCGCCCGTGACGAAAATCGTTGAGCCTTCGAAACGCATGTGTGATTTGCCTCAGTCGTGAGCGGCGAAGGAGCGGGCAACCGATTGCAGATACTCGCCGTAGCTGCTCTTGGCGGTCCTCTCAGCAACCTTCTTGAAGGCCTCGAGAGAAATGTAACCGCGCCGCAACGCGATTTCCTCGGGGCAGGCGATGCGCAAGCCCTGGCGCTGTTCCAGTATCTGAACGAAGTGGCTGGCTTCGACCAGCGAGGCGTGCGTGCCGGTGTCGAGCCAGGCAAACCCGCGCCCGAGCACTTCGACGAACAGGTCGCCACGCGCGAGATAGGCGTTGTTCACGTCGGTGATCTCGATCTCGCCCCGCGCCGAAGGTTTGATCCCCGCCGCGATGTCGACCACGCTGTTGTCGTAGAAATAGAGGCCAGTGACGGCCACATTCGACTTCGGCTGCTTGGGCTTCTCTTCGATCGAGCGCGCACGCCCGTCACCATCGAGCTCGACCACGCCGTATTGTTCGGGCGAGTTGACGACGTAGCCGAAGACCGTGGCGCCGCTCTTGCGTGCTGCCGCCCTGGCCAGCATCTCCGGAAGTCCGTGGCCGTAGAAGATATTGTCGCCGAGAACCAGCGCGACGGAATCCGATCCCACGAATTCGCGTCCGACGATGAAGGCGTCGGCAAGACCGCGCGGGGTGTCCTGTGTCGCATAGGAGAAGTTGACGCCGATCTGCGATCCATCGCCAAGCAAGCGCTGGAACAGCGGCTTGTCCTGCGGCGTCGAGATGATGAGAATGTCGCGGATCCCAGCGAGCATCAACGTCGACAGCGGATAGTAGATCATCGGCTTGTCGAAAACCGGAAGCAGCTGCTTCGACACCACTGTCGTGACGGGAAAAAGGCGCGAGCCTGTTCCGCCAGCGAGTATAATTCCCTTCATAGGTCCCTCTGGTTTACCAATTCGAAAATATCAGATAGTGTGCGCTGCACAAGATTGTTGTACGTGCGGAGCTGAAGTCGCTGGAATGAACATCATCAAGACAGATCTGCCAGAGGTTTTGATCATCGAGCCGAAGCTATTCGGCGATCAACGCGGCTTTTTCTTGGAGACCTACCAATTCGAGCGCTACGCGCAGAGCGGGGTTGCGCGGCCGTTCGTTCAGGACAATCTGTCACGCTCGCGTCATGGAGTGTTGCGTGGGCTGCACCTACAAAATCCGGGCGCGCAGGGCAAGCTGGTCACGGCGCTCCGCGGCAGAGTCCTGGACGTTGCTGTCGACATTCGCGTCGGTAGCCCAAATTTTGGGCGTCATGTCGCCGTCGAACTGAATGAGGAGAATCGACGGCAATTGTGGGTTCCTCGCGGCTTCGCCCATGGTTTCGCCGTTCTCTCCGAGACGGCCGATTTCTTCTACAAATGCGACGCGCTCTACAGCCCGAAGGATGAGATCTCGATTCGATGGAACGATCCGGCGATCGGTATCGACTGGGGCCTCGCAGATCCCGCGCTGTCGGCCAAGGATGCCGATGCGCCCTTGCTCGCAGATGTGAAGAACCTCCCGCGCTACGGGGAGGTCTGACATGAAGATTCTTCTGACGGGCACTGCTGGGCAGGTGGGCGGAGCTCTGCTTCCGCTGCTCAAGGGACGCGCCGATGTCGTTGCGCCGGAGCTGGAGGAGTTCGATTTCTCGCGACCGGACGAGCTTGCAGGCAAGCTGGATTCGATCAAGCCGGATCTGATCATCAACCCCGCCGCCTACACCGCCGTCGATCGTGCTGAGGACGAGCGAGAGCTTGCGTTCCGGATCAACGCGGAATCTCCCAAGGCGATCGCCCGATGGGCGGCGCCCCGCGGCGTGCCGCTGGTGCACTTTTCGACGGACTATGTCTTCGACGGCTCCGGTCATCGTCCGTGGCGCGAGGACAGCACGCCGGGTCCTCTCTCGGTCTACGGCCAAAGCAAGCTCGCCGGCGATCAGGCCATTGCCGAGGCGGGTGCCCTGCATGTGATCGCGCGGACGTCCTGGGTTTATTCCGCGACGGGTGCGAGCTTTCTCAAGACGATCGTGCGGCTCGCCGGAGAGCGCGAGCAGTTGCGGATCGTCGCCGATCAGATCGGCGCGCCCACGACAGCCGATGCGATTTCGCAAGCAGTGGTTGCGATGCTGCCGCGGAGCGACGACGACCTTCGCAAGACGTTCGAGCAGCGCGGCGGCGTCGTCAATCTGGTCTGCGGGGGCGAGACCAGCTGGCACGGCTTTGCGACTGCGATCGTTGCCGGGCTGCGATCGAGAGGCGTGCAATTCGCCGTGAAGGAAATCGTTCCAATCCGCTCGGACGAATTTCCGGTCAAGGCGAAGCGGCCCTCCAATTCCCGCCTTGATCTCACGCGACTGCGCGAGCAGTTCGGCGTTACGCCGCCGAGCTGGCAACAGGCGCTCGATCGCGAGCTGGATGCTTTCAAGGCGACGATTTGAACGCCTGTTCACGCGGCCGCATCGGAGCACAACGTTCCGCGGCCTTTAAACTTTGTTAACCATCCAGGGCCCATTTTCCGGTTTGGCGCCTCGAACCGGAAAGTGCACGCATGTTTCAGCTCTTCTTGCGGGCCCGCACTCACAATTTCCTGAAAGACCGCTTCGGCGGAGAGCAAACGTTCCGTGCCCGCTCGCCCGAGCGCGACGCCGAGACCGATCGCACGCGCATCGAAGGCATCATGAGCGCAATCGAGGAGGCGCTGCAGGCCGCGGAGCGTGAGCAATCAGGTCTGAACCGCCGGGTCGAGGACGTGCTGGCGCGCGCGGCCGTGACCATCGGCAACGGCAATGACGAATATCTCGAGCGCGAAGCGCTGGACAATCACCATCAGGATCTGTTCGACACGGAAATCCTCAACGGTCAGCGCAGGCTCAAGGAGCTCAGCGCCTCGATCGCCCATTTCAAATTCCTGAAGGCCGCGATGCTCAGCCGGTTCCCGGAATACCGGCCGCCGGCCAGCCAGACCAATTGACGCTTCGCGCCGTGCGCGGGCGCGCCGGATTTTGTTTTGACGCGTTTTCTTGACGCGAACCGGTGTCCACTTCGCTCGAAAACGCTAGCTAGATCGCGAGCATGCTGTTGCCCTGAATCGACAACAGGGTCAGGTTGCCGGTCGCGTACGCCCCGGTGTCGATATTGGCGCGGTTCTCGAGCAGCTCGGCTTGGCGCACCGGCGTATGGCCGTGCACGACGTATTTGCCGAATCGCTTCTTGCTCTGCAGAAATTCGTCCCTGATCCACAGCAGATCCTGCTCGCGCTGCTCGGACAGCGGGATTCCCGGACGAACGCCGGCATGCACGAAGAAAAAGTCGCCGCATGTGAAGGTCGGCCGCAGCTGGCGCAGGAACGCAATGTGCTGTGGCGGCATCGCGGAGGTGAGTTCGCGCACGAGATCCGACTGTTCGTCCTTGCTGAGATCGGGCGCTGCCGAGATCCCGTATGACATCAGGGTCTGGAGCCCGCCGAACTGAAACCAGTCGGCTGTGCGCGAGGGATCATCCAGCACCGAGGTGAAATAGGCCTCGTGATTGCCCTTGAGAAAGACCGTGTTGCGGCGGCGGCTGCGGTCGATCAGCAGATCGAGGGTGTGACGTGAGTCCGGTCCGCGATCAATGTAGTCGCCGAGAAAGACCTCGATCGCGCGATAGGGCCGGCTGTTCGCCATGTCCGCATCGATGACAGCGAACATCTGTTCAAGCAGATGCGCGCAGCCGTGGATGTCGCTGAGTGCGTAGATTCGCACGCCGTTCGGCAGCTTCGGCCGGGGCGAGGTCTGAGTCGGGGTCGTGACCATGAGGTCCAACTCTTTCAGAGAGCTTCGCCCGAGATGTCAATATGCTATCGACGAATTTGGGGCCGCACGAGCAGCTTTTTTTGTCGACGCCATGTGAACGTCGGTTCGTGCAACCGCCTTGATCACCCGTGTGGTCTGATGAGGTGTCGATTTGCCGCGCTGGGTGCGCTCAACCGAAGCTGCGGGCTGTCGAACGACGCTGCGGCCTCGGTGCGATACGCTGCCGCACGCGAGCGGACCAGAAGCGCGCCGCAGAGATAGCCAAGCTGCAGCAAGCTCGCAAAGACGACGATCATAACGACAATGTGAGCGGCGCCTTGTCCCTGCCAGGCCGAGACCGCGCCAATGATCGCTCCGCCCAGCACGATTGCCGGAGGCAGAATAAAAATCCGGAATCTGCCTCCAAGCAACGATCCGATCAGCAGACTGAAAATGGCGACGGCACTCACGGCACAACTCCCTCGAAACTGCCACGAGTGTTAATGGCGCCGGCCTAAGGTCGGCTTAAGTAACAGGGTTGAACAACCGTTCAAATGCGCGCGCAAATATGTTTAAAACTAGAATGATTTGATGCGAAATACGGCGCGATGCTCAGTTAGATGTCAGGCCTGTGACAACACTTTGAGCATGCGCGAATGCGAGCGCCGTGTTGCAGAAAGCGGGTGCTGTATTGCAGAAAATAGATTTGATTTTTTAGGTGCGGTGCCGCATTGTTGCTTTGTTTAGTTAAGACATTGTCGAAGACGCACCCCCAAATTTAAAACGACTGCATGCAATCGGCGGTTGCGAATGCGTGACGAGGCAGCGAGGTTCGGATGGCTGTAGCAACTTATGGTTCGGAAAACTATTATTCGGCTATATCGAACCGTCGCGGTGCCCTCCAACGTCCCCTCCAGATCGCTCTGATCGCGGGTGACTTTCTCGCACTCCTGCTGAGCTATTTCGCGGCGAGCGGTCTGTATCGCCTGCTCGTTGCCGAACAGGATTCGTCGGTCGGCGCGGGCCTTGTGGTCGCCGCGGTGTTCGTGACGATCTCCTACTTCCAGGGCATCTACGATCACCATCGTCTGCTCAACACGGTCTGGCAGCTCCGCAAGACGCTCGCGATCTGGGCGATCTCGCTGACCATTCTCGCGGTCGAGGCGTTCCTGCTCAAATCGTCGGCGGATCTGTCGCGCGGAACCACGCTGCTGTTCGCTGCGACCGGTGGTGCTGCCCTCGGTGGTCTCCGGGTGCTGTGGCGCATCGCGCTGAACTCGAGCTATGCGAGAGGCCGCCTGGTCGACCGCAAGGTCGTGCTGCTCAGCCTGAAGCCGCTCGATTTCACGTCGAGCCGTTTCAAGGATTTGCGCAAGCACGGCTTCAATGTCGTGCGTCATTTCGTTCTCGGCCCGTCCGAAGATGGTGAGGGGTGGGATCACGAGATTCGCGACGTCGTCCGCCAGGCGCGCGCGGCTGATGTCGAGGAATATCTCCTGGTCATCGACTGGGACGAGATGCCGCTGCTCCAGAAGCTGAGCCAGCACCTGCGCGTGGTTCCCCAGCCGATTCGTCTGTTGCCGGATTTTCCGATCGCCGATCTGGTCTCGCGGCCGTTCCAGCCGGTCAGCGGCACGGTGGCCATCGAGATCCAGCGCGCGCCGCTGACCGTGTACGAGCGAGCGCAGAAGCGCTGCCTGGATATCGGCCTTGCCTCGTTTGCCCTGCTGCTGCTGGCACCGCTGCTGATGACGGCGGCGATCATGATCAAGCTCGACTCGATGGGCAATGTGATCTTCAAGCAGTCCCGGCGCGGGTTCAACGGCAAGCCGTTCCAGATCTGGAAGTTCCGTTCCATGACGGTGGCGGAGAATGGCCACACCGTGACGCAAGCGACGAAGTCTGACGCCCGGGTCACCCGCGTCGGTCGCGTGCTGCGACGAACCAGCATCGATGAGTTGCCGCAGCTCTGGAACGTCCTGCGCGGTGAGATGTCGCTGGTCGGACCGCGGCCGCATGCGCTTGCGCACGACAATTATTACGACCAGCTGATCAGCAACTACGTGTATCGGCACCACATGAAGCCGGGCCTGACCGGTTGGGCTCAGGTCAACGGTTTCCGCGGCGAGACGCCGACCATCGACCTGATGGAGAAGCGCGTCGAGTATGACGTCTGGTACGTCAGCAATTGGAGCATCTGGCTGGATATCAGGATCATCCTGAAGACCGCTCTGGCCCTGATCCATCAGGAAGCCTACTGAGAAGCGCGAGCCTCTGCCGGTCGTCGGCAGAACGTTCTCTACCGCATCGATCTCATGAGAGCTGATGAGGCGCAGTGCTCCTGTCCGTGCGCTAGCGGTGCAGCCGGGCGCAGCCGCTAATTCTCGAGCAGATAGCGCGGGCGGTCGTCTGCCGGATAGCAGCGATGCTGGATCTTTCCTCCGGCGTCCCTGACCAGATACCAGAAAGCCAATTTCTCCCTGGCGGACACGTCGCAGGTCAGATCGAGAAGTCTGCCGCGTGTCGACGCCGGCGCCTTGACGTAGAGGACGGCTGCGCTCGGATACAGCCGGTCATGGAAGACGTCGTTGAAATCCTGCACTGTCGCGTCCGTCAACGCCGTGGGCAGCGCGTCGAATGCCCGGAAGGCGAGGGGCACGCGCATCATTTGCAGCCAGACCTCATGCGGTGCCAGGCGGTACGATTCGCCGAGAAGAGCGACCGTTTTGGCCGTTAGTCCGTCCTGGCGCGAGCCGGCCCAGAACGCTGCCAGCCATCCGAGTGATTCGGTCGGAGCGCATCCCAGCAGGATCCTGCTCATGCGCTGGACCGCATCAACGTCCGCATCCGCCTGCGTCAGGTCGGTGCCGCGGACGGTCATGTCGGCGGCCGACAATTGCAGGACGAGCAACTCCCGAAGTGCCTTCGGTTCGCACTGGTGCTGAGCCGCGGGCAGGTTCGCCGCGACGATACGCCTCAGCAATTGCGCATCGTAGCTCTCGCCGGCGGCGATTTGCCGGGCAACCCGCGAGACCGTGGGATCGGTCAGGTTGGGAAGGATCGATGCCGCCCATGCCAGGGCGGAAGCCGCCAGCAAGCAATTGGCGCCGCGCGCGAGCCAGCGCGAGCGGCGAGATGCGCCGGCTTCGGCCTTAGGCTCCCTCGACATAGTACGCGTTGTAGTGCGAGCCTTTGTAGCCCTCGATGCGCTTCAGCATCTTCGGGTTTGCACCGTTGAGAACGGCGCCCAGCACCTTCTTCTGGATGCCTTCTGAGCTCGACATCGATTCCTGCAGGGCGGTACGCGTGGTGCGGCCCCATTCGATGACATAGATATAGGCGTCGATGAGGTGGCTGATGGCCTTGGCGTCGGTCACCGGCATCACCGGTGCAAGATCGATGACGATGTAGTCGTATTCGTTACGCAGCAGCGTCAACAAATCGGCCATCGCCTTCGATGCCATGATGTCGGCGGAGTTCACCATGCGCGTGACGGCAAAGGAGGGCAGGAAATCCAGGCCGGTCTCGGCGCTGCGCCGGATGTGATGTCCGACCGATTGCGGACTCTTGAGAGCCTCGAGCAACCCGCTCTTGGCGGTCGGGTCGAGCTCCTTGGTGAGCGAACGCGTATGGAGGTCGCCGTCGATCAGCAGCACGCGCTTGCCTGTGAATGCGGTGAGGTGCGCGAAGTTGGCGGAAACCGTGGTTTTGCCTTCCTTCGGAAGCGACGACACGATGCCGATGACCTTCACCTCGCGGGACAGGCGGGCGAGATCGATCGAGACCTTGATGTTGCGCATGGTCTCGGCATAGCGCGAGAAGGGATGGTCGATGACGTAGCGGGAGAGCGGGCCGGCGTCGGCTCCGCCGTCGGGCGGTCGCGATCCGCGCACCTTCGGCAAGCCCATCGCCTTGGCGCCGATGGCCGGAAGCACTCCGAGACATTTGACGCCGATCTCGTCCTCGACCTCGATCGGAGAACGCAGCACGTCGCTCAGCATCTCGCGGGCGAAGGCAGCGCCCAGGCCGAAGCAAAGGCCACCGAACAGCGCGCCGATCAGCGAAAGCACGGTCTTGGGGGAGCTCTTGCGGTCCGGCTTCACAGCGGTGCTGATGATCCGGGATTCGCTGATCGGGAAGCTCTGGTTCTGCATCGCCTGCTGCTGCTTCTCGAGGAAGCTGTTGTACAGGTTGCGGTAGGTGTCGGCCGCGCTCTCGAGGTCGCGCAGCTTCACCTGCGCCTGGCCGGTGTTGCCGGCCTGGCTGACCAGGTTCTTGAGGTTTTCCTCCAGCGAGGTCTCGCGGCTCTTGGCGATTTCGTAGTCGCTGCGATAGGCGTCGCCGATACGCTTGACTTCGTCCGCGATCGACTTGCGCAGCTCTTCCATGCGGTTGGCGAGATTGACCGAGGCCTGGTGGGTCTTGCCGTAGCGGGCCGACCAATCGGAATACTGCGCCTGCAGATCGAGATATTGAGCGCGCAGGCGGGTGATGACGGGATTGTTCAGCGCGTCGGTGACCGTCGGCTGGGCAAGATCCTTGTCGCTGATCGCCTCGATGCGGTCGAGCCGTGCCTTGGCCTCGGAGGTGGCCGCGCGCGCCTGGATGAGCTGCGTGTTCACGTCGGTGAGCTGCTGCTCGTTCATCAGGCCGCGGCTGGTGCCGACGATATTGTTCTGGCTCTTGAAGGTCTGCACGGCGCGATCGCTGGCGGTCGCCTGCTCGCGCAACTCGGCACTGCGCTGCTGCAGCCATTCGCTGGCGCGCTTGGTGGACTGATACTTCGCGTCGAGCGCGCCCACGATATAGGCGTCGGCGATCTCGTTGGCGATCTGGGCCGCCTTGTCGGGGTCCCGCGAGCGGAAGCTGGCCGACAGGACGTAGGTCGTCAGCAGGCGCTCGACCTTGAGGTTGTTCTCGACCGCAGCGACCGTCCCGCGTTCGATGCGTTCCTTCGAGGCAGGCCCGTCCGATCCGAACAGCCCGATGACTTTTCCGATAATGGCGGGCAGCAGGCCCGGATCCGAGCCGTTGAACTCGGGATCCTCCGTCAGATTCATGCGGCGGACGACGGACCGGATCAGATCGTCCGAGGTGATGATCTCGACCTGGCTATCGACGAAGCCGGGGTCGATCAGCGCGTTGGGCGTGCCGTTGTCCTTGTCGAGCACCTGCGTCTGACGGGTGTCCATCAGGATGCGCGTGTTCGCCGTATACATCGGCGTCGCCGTCAGCAGGTAGACGAGGCAGATCGCCACCGCGACGCCGACGACCCCCGCGATGACAGGCCACTGCCGGCGCAGAATGCCAATGATGCGCTCGAGGCTGAGAGACGACCCCGCCAAATCGAAGGCGGACCTCTCTTGCAGCTGGAATTGCTCTCTGGGCTGATACATCTGAATGTTCATCGACCTGACGTGGGATTATTGGGGGAGCGGCGCAGGAGCAAACGGATCGCCGACATCCGTACTCCACTCGCCGGACATGAGGCTGTTGGCAGAACCAGAAGGCTTGTTGGTCGCCGACCCTGGCGCACTTCCCGACGGGGACGCCACCGCATTCGGATTGAATTCGACAGCCTCGAGCTCCGCGGAGTAGCCGGCGCTCACGGCCGAGTCTGACAGCTTCTGCACGAACTGACTGATCTTCTGGGCGTTCTCGGGTTTGCGCGGCACGCAAATCAGCTGCGCCCGGCGCAGCGCCATGCCGATCGAGGTCCGTTCGACATTGGCGGATTCGCTGACGAGCGCGCGCACCGCGGACAGAATCGTGATGTCACTCACGACATAGGCTGCAAGGCGACCCGTGAGCTTGTTGCGGTCGCCGCGGACGTCGCGGTCCCGCAGGAGCGACGTCGGCTCCATCTGGAAGACCTTCAAGATCTCCGCGGACACACGCTCCCCCTGCTCGACGCATTGCGCCTCGCAACGGCCGGCAGCGCACACCAGCATCAGCACTGCGAGAGCAAGTGCCGCGCGAAATCCGCCCAAGAAACCACCTGAGGCACGATCGGAAGATTGTCGTCGTTGAGGCAGGCCCAAACCACTCATCGCGTTCATTCAAATCGCCGCAAGACTTCGCTCAAACCGAGTGTCGCGCTTAACTATGTCAAATTCTTGTGCGGTGCAAAATATAGTCTGGAACCCCGGAGATTCATAGCAAATTTCACAATGCGCGATGACCTGTTGCGAACAGGGTATACGGCAACGCCCGCGGCGCGAGCCACGGGCGTTGATATACACGATCCGCTTAAGAAGTGGGATCCGGAGGCGCAACAATCAGAGCGACGAACCCGAAAGGGAAGCGAAGCGCTTCTCGCGGAGCTTGCGTCCATGATCGCCGATGTTCACCCAGAAGCGCGGGTTGGCGCCGGACTGCATCGAGATCCATTCGTAGCCGAGCGAATTCCAGGGGCGGACGCTCGCGGACAGATTGTCCAGCACCACGTCGCCGTCGGAAAGCCGGGCCACCAGCACCAGGTGACCCTGTCCGCCATCGATGCGCACAACCGCAAGGCGCAGGGCGGCCTGTGGCCATCCCATCGCGATCAGCTGGTGACGCTTGGTGACTGCGTAGTCATTACAGTCACCCGCTGACGGCGAGACCGTCCAGTTTGCGGTCACCGGATCCGTCGGCTTGCGCATCGGCGCAATCGATTCGTTGACCGAGAGGTTCACCTGGCGAAGCATCGCCATGGCGGTGTCGGCAGGCGGCAACGAGCGCTCGCTGACATCGGTGCCGCATTCCGCATCGTTCTTCATGCAGAATTTGACGAAGTTCATCGGCGCGAGTGCGTTGTCGAATTCTTCGATGAACGAAGCTCCGGCCGGACGTTGCGTGCTGTCCGACTCGGCCTTCGCGGTGTTGCCGGCGCAGGCAATCAGGGCTGCGAGCAACGGCGCGTACAACAGTTTCATGTCATTCCCCGTTATCCGTCTTTCTTGACGCAACAGGTGTCGCACAAAAGATTTTAGAGGCAGGTTCCCCGAACCTCTAAAATTGAATGCAAATGACCCGGCCACGTCTGCACGTGGCCGGTTTGGTTAATCAATCCGCTGGGGTTGAATTCGTTCCGGGCTAGCGCGACGGGCTAGTGGCCGTAAGCGACGAGGTCCCCGTCGATGCCGCGAACAGGGTCGTCGTCGTTGTCGTTGACTGGGAAGCAGCGCCCGCTCCGGCACTAAACGAGGGGGGCGGAGGGGGGCTGATCGCGCCGCCCGAGCTCGGGGTTGGTGTCGTCCCTTGTCCGCCACCTGCGGTGGTGTCGCCGTTGGCGTCCGCGCCGGTGATGGCCTCGGTCGGAATGTCGCCGGTGATGCTCGTGAAGGACTGGATCAGCCCCGGCTTTTCGGTCTTCAGCGCGACCTCTTGGATCTGCTGGGCGAACTGGGGCTGCGTCAGCACGCAGACCGCAGCGGCGGTGCCCATTCCCGCGCCAATTGCACGGCCCTGGTCATCCGAACTCGCCTTGGCCAGCGAGGCCATGCCTTCCAGGCTTTCCGGGCGATTGGTCAGGAGATCGCGGACCTGCGAAGCAAGACCGCCCTGACCGTCCTTGAACTGGTCGAGCAGAGCGGCAGGGTTACCAAGAAATTGGATTGCCCCCTCAGACGTCACTGCGGGATTTGGCACGCAGCCGTTCTGTGCTGCAAAAGTCGACGTCGCTGCCGTCATGGCGAGCAAGGCAGCCCCGAGCCCCACGGAAATACGCATTCAGCTCCCCAACCATGCAATCGAAAAAGTTTGACTTAACATATTGCCAAAACCGCAATTACGCTACTTTTTTTGCTCGGATGAGGGCCTGCTTTGCGCCAGCCCGCAGCCTGTGATCGCCGCAAAAAACACGCCGAAACCTGGAATCTGCAACGAGAAATCGATGCTCGTATGCAGGAAGCCAAGCGTCGCCACACTTGCACCGATGATCGGTATGTAGCGGTCACGCCGCCGATGCAAGCTTCCATTTAACAAATGGTAAAGATACCAGAGACATGTGACTATAATCAAACAAGCAGCAGGAAGGCCGAGCTCGGCTGCAAGCTCGAGCGGCGTGCTGTGCGCGCGGTCCCAAACTCCGAGACTTCCGAGTGAATCCGGCCGATAGGCGGGAAATGCGCTTTCGAAGTTTCCGTAGCCGATCCCGAGCAGCGGATGCTCCTGGATCATTGTCAGTACGGTTCGATACATCGTGAACCGCTGTTCATCCACGAGGCCGTAAGTCAGGATTCGTCCCGCCACAGCGCCGCCGACGAGCTGAAACAGCAACAGCGCTGCCACCGCGATTCCTGCGAGCCAGCCCCAGCGGCGAAGCTTGCCGATGCGCAGCGGTGCGAAGAAGAGCGCGGTCGCCATAAAGACCGTCAGGATCAGCAGCAGAAGCCCCGCGCGCGAGCCTGTCATCGCCGTCGCAACCATGCAGACGACAAAGCCGCTTCCCAGCGCCACGGGGGAGGACAGATAATATGCGATCAGTGCGGTCATTTGCCGCGAAGGCGGTCGACTTGGCCGATCCTGCCGATAGATGAAGCGCAGCAATGGCAGCAGAAACAGCAGGGCGCAGCTCGCAAAGAAGGTCGCAGCCGTGTTCCTGTTGACGAATGTGCCCGTGACGAAGCCGATATAGGCTTCCTTGCGGCGGAACAGGAGCGAGGTCGGATCGCCGATCCCCGCGAGGATTCCGTAGAGAGCATAGGCAAGCCCCGTCCAGGCGAGGATGCGCAGCAGCTGCCGCGCGTTCTCCGCGTCGGTGGCGATGTAGACGGCGCGCGTGAAGGCAAGCACAAACAATAGCGGATAGCCGAATGCGAGCCATGGCCCGTTGGCGGTGACCGAGACGCGGCCGGGCAGATCTGCTCCCACCACGCCTCGCGCCACCGCCCACGCCGCATCGACCTCGTGAAGAGGTGAATTCGGCCATAACTGGACCGTGATCACGGCTGCGACGACGACGAGAACGGCGAACAACGGCAGCAACAGGTAGAAATCATCGAGCGTCGCGCTGCGCAGGTCGGCGGTGGCGAGGCTGAACGCGAGCAGCGCCGTCCAGATGCAGATCCAGACCGTCTCGGCGGAGCCGAACGGCAGCGGGGCCAGCATGAATACCCCGATCGCCGTAAACCGCGAAACCTTGTACAAGATCAACTCCCGAGAGCCGCAGCGCGGCTCCGCATTCCAGTTCCCGAAGCTGGGTGCTCTTTTGCCACATTCGTGCCGAATGAATAGGTTAATTGCACAGTTCGCGAACATGCAAAGCGAGCAGCATTAACGCGAAGGGTGTGTGGCGCGATCAGCTTGTTGTCCTGCAGATGGCAAGCTGCACATCCCGAGGCACGCGGCCGATTCGTTCGCCACCTGCCGGGTGCATTTCCTGCGGCAAATTAACCGTCGTGCCAATGCCTTCGATATGGGCGACACCTCCAATCGATATGCATGCGACGAGTGCGGGCGGGACATTGTATTCAAATCGAATGCCCAGTAGAAATGCTGCACTGCAAGGTACTAGGAAATTGCCGTGACGGTGCCCGCTCATCGCGAGAAAGCGCATGTCCTCACTCTGGACAGCATTCGGGGAATTGCCGCGGTCACCGTGGTGATTCACCATGTGATCCTGATGCCGACCTTTCTTGCGGCATTTCCGAATCGTTCGTGGATCGACTGTGCGTTCTTCCGCAGTGGCGGATTTCTGGTCGACCTGTTCTTCGTGCTCAGCGGCATCGTGATGTCGTTGAGCTATCTGCAGACCGATTTCGGGCGCTTCTCCCTGCGCGACTTCATGGTTCGACGGTTCGCGCGCGTCTATCCGCTGCACATCGTGATGCTTCTGGTGTTGTTGCTATTCCGTCTCGCGCGCATCGGGCTTGGCCTGGTGATGGCGGGCGTCGTCGTGACCGCTCCCGCGGCCTTTGAAGTCAACAACGGCTATTCGTTTTTCCTGAACGTCTTCCTGCTGCACTCGCTGGGCTTTGTTCAGTACCTGAACTGGAATGCGCCGAGCTGGAGCATCAGCGTCGAATTCTACACCTATCTGGTGTTCGGCCTGATGCTGCTGGCCGCGCAGCGGCTCAATTCGCTCGCCTGGTTTTATGTCGGGGCCGTCGCTCTGGCGATCGGCAGCTGGTTGATTCTCACGCTGGTGATCGCGACGCCTCAACTGGACGTCCAGTTTGATTGGGGGCTGCTGCGATGTTTCACCAGCTTCTTTCTCGGCGTGCTCACCGTGAAAGCGGTCGAGGTACTGCCGCGTGACATCAGCCCCGCTTTTCAGGGCGGCATTCAGTTTGCGGCCGCGGTTGCAGCCGTGGCGCATGTGTCGCTGACCGAAGCATATCCCTGGGCCAGCTATCTCGCGCCCGTAACCTTTGCCGTGCTCCTTGGCTCGCTATTGGCGTTTCCGAAGGCCGCCGTCGTTCCTGCTACGCTCACGATCAGGCCATTGTTATGGCTCGGTCAGCGGTCATACTCGATCTACATGGTTCACGCCTTCGTCGTGCTGCTTGCCGAGTATTTTGTTCGCGCTGCCGGCAAGCCGGCGGTGGACAGGCTGGAAGCGATCCATCCAGGACTGGCGCCCACGCTCAATCTGCTGATCGTGCTCGGCGCCGTACTCGCTCTCTCGCAATTGACGTATCGGTGGATTGAATTGCCTGGGTCCAGGCTGGTGCGGAACATGTTCCGCGGAGCGTTGACGTATTCGCCGGCACCGGCCGAACCCTCTACACGCCTTTCGAGCTAAGGACGAATATGACGACGACAACGCTAGCGCTGCGCCGGACAATGCCGCTGTTGCGATTCCCCGTGCTGATGTGGGGAGCGTTCAGCCTCGACGCCGTTGCGATGGCCACATATTTCCTGCGCGACGATTTCTCGGCGGCCGCCCGATATTATCTCTACATCGCCCATCTGAGCCCGATCTGGTTCATACCGGATGCCTTCGGGTTCGTCTGTCTCTTCCTGTTCATTAATCGCTGCATTATCCAGAACCGCAGCATCATTGCCGTGGTCGTGCTGGTGTGGATCTTTCTGTCGCTCGGGATCGGCTATCTCTTCCTGGGCAACACCACCGCGCTCGCCTCGTCCTTCAAGATGATCCTGCCCGTCTTCATCGGTTTCAGCTTTTGCGACGCGGAAACCGGGACCTACAAGAAGCTTCTGCTGCTGATGACGGTTCTGTTCTACGCGTCGATCTTCGGCGTGGTCGTGTCGGCCTATTGGAAGGCGCCGTGGCTCAATTACACCTATGAGGCGTTCGGCGTGAAGCGACAGGCGGGGCGCCTGTGGTGGGCGGGCTCCGAACAGCGGCTGTCCGGTTTCTGTGAGGACAGCACCGTCGTTAGTCTCTTCATTCTCGTTGCTTTCGTCATGACGTCGATACGAAAGAACGTGTTGTGGTGCCTCGTTTGTGGCGCGCTTGCCCTCTACGCCTTGAAGCTGACGACGAGTAAGACGACCATGGGCGTTCTTGCCATCTATCTGATGGCGTTGCTCGTCGTCCGGGCCATGCCTGAAAATATGCGCTTCCCGACCCTGAGGATGCTGGCGGCATGGTCCTATGCCACGATCCTCGTTCCCATCTTCTTGATCCTGGTCTTTGGCGGAACGTCTGTCGGCCAAAAGGCTTTCCTCTTCAGCCTGGTCGACCGGATCAACAATAGCTGGCAGAAGCCGTTCATCTTCATGTCCCAGTTGATGCCGGTCGGCTACATCACCGGCTGCGGTGTCGGCTGCTTCAACTATCCGATGAACCAGTTTTCAAACCTGACGTCGTATTGGGTGCCGGTCGACAATTTCTATCTCGTCACCTTCCTGATGTTTGGCTTGCCTTTCGTCGTCTTCATGTTCTTCGTCATCCGTGCGACGTTGCTGACGACCGATGTCTACAAACTGTCCCTCACATTCGTGCTGAATATCTTCAGCGTCACTGTGGCCGACTACGGGCCGGCGTCGGGTCTGTTGTTGATGTCGTTCATCTTCAGTGGGGTGTTCTCCAAGCGTGCTTCCTTCGTCTTCCAGGGAGGGAAGCTGAAGCGGCGCTTCGCGCTGCCTCCGAATGCGGCTGCTCAAGGCGTCCCGGCCATGGGCGGAGCCACGCCCAGATTAAGCGAATCGGGCTGAAGGGCCGGTGATGCACAGGCGTCTCGCATTCATAGATACCTTACGCGGCATCGCTGTTCTGTCGGTGCTGCTCCAGCACGCGCTGGAGCAGATCGTGCTGAACCAGGCGGCCGGCGACTATTATCGGTTCTTCCACAATGCGGTCGGCGAGTATTTCAACTTCGGCCGGTTCGGCGTCGTGCTGTTCTTCTTCGTCAGCGGCTTCGTGATTCCAAACAGCTTTCCGAACAGCTCCGCGCCGATCCGCGACTTTGCGATCAGCCGCTTTTTCAGGCTTTACCCCGCCTATTGGGTGTCGATCGTCGTGGTCCTGCTCATTGCGCCGGCGTTCGAGGGGAAGACGTTTCCCCTGTCGCAGATCCTGGCCAACATCACCATGTTGCAGATGTTCATGAACATCCAGAACCTCAACATCGGATATTGGACGCTTGCTGTTGAGTTGATCTTTTATGTCGGATGCATCGCGTTGTTTGCGATCGGGCTCCTCAGGGCGCGCTGGACTGCGATTTGCATCGTCGTCGCGGCTTCTCTGACCGCAATCGTGGCCTTTCCCTTCGTCAAGAACCATCTCGTCTGGGGCTTGCTCGAGCTCATACTGGATCTGACGGCGATGTTTCTCGGCAAGGTGGTGCGCGATGCCGTGATCGGCGAGCGTCTGCAATGGCGCCACGTCGCCGTCTGCACACTGCTTTACGTGCTCTATGCGGCCGCCTGCGCCTATCGGCGCTACGGCGTGGATTATCAGGACAATTTCTTCTGCGCTTACGGCATGGGGGCCGCCTATATCGGAGCTGCCTTCTTGTTCCTGGCGTTTGCCGCTCTCGGCGAGCGCGGAGCTTCTGGCGTTCTGTCCTTTGTCGGCCGCATCAGCTATTCGGTCTATCTGATGGGGCCCTACGTGCTTGTGGTGATCGTGCAGTATTTCGGAACGGGTCAGAGCCCGGGCCAATGGTCCCTCTTTGTGATCGGAGTTGCTTTGGGGTCGATCCTGGTCAGCTGGTTGAACTATCTCACTGTGGAGAAGCCGATGGTGGCGTTCGGTCACCGGTTTCGTTCGCAGGCATTTACCGCGGTCGGGCTTCAGCCGTCGCTGCGGGGACAGGGGGCCGAATGAGCAGCCAAAACGAAAAAACCTACGCGGAGTCCGGCGGCGCCTTCGTGCCGTCAATTCAGGGATTGCGTGGAATTGCTGCGCTCACCGTTTTGATCTGTCACTTCCGCGACATGCCGAAGGGGGGCATGCCTGACGGGCCCGTCGCAGGCTTCCTGCCGCCGATCTGGCCGTGGCTTCAAGCCGTGCTCAACTCGGGCGGCCACGGAGTCGAGCTGTTCTTCATGATCAGCGGCTTCCTGATTCCGGCAAGCCTGGTGCGGCATGCGTCGATCGGCAAGTTCATCTACGACCGCGTTCTGCGCATCATGCCGCTCTTCGTCATCCTGCACCTGACGGTGTTCCTGGTCGGGCCGTTCGTCGGATACAAGTTCTTCCGCGGCTTGGACCTGCCGGGCTATATCGAGGTCTTCATCGCAAACCTGTTCTTCCTGCAGAATGCGCTCGGCTTGCCGATCGCGCAGCAGAACGCCTGGACGCTGACCTATGAATGGGCGTTCTACATCTGGTTTGCGCTGACCTTCTGCGCGGTGATCCAACTCAAGAACTGGTGGCTGGCGGCGCCGATGATGGTGGTGGCGGTGATCTGCTTGCTCTATTGGCCGATCGCGGCGTTCTTCGGCATCGGCATGCTGTTCAGTGCCACGAACATCCGTATTCCTGTGTCCGGTCCGCTGGGACTGGCTGCGGGCCTGATCTGCTTTGCCGCGATGTACGCAGCGCTCGACCTCTTTCATCCCTTCGTCAGCCTCATTCCCGGTTTCCTGCTGTTCGGGATGGTGCTCGCGCCGGGGTCCGGCGTCTCGACGGTTCTCAAGGCGTCGCCGCTGCAATATCTCGGCAAGATCAGCTACAGCTTCTACCTGGTCCATCCCTTCATGCTGTTTCCGCTGCAGATGATGGGGCTGAAGCTGGTCGACCGCGGATACGATCGATGGCTGCTGTGGTCGGGCTTCGTGGTCATCGGGACAGTGCTGGTGCTGATCGCCAGCGCGATGAGCTACGAACTCATCGAGGTCCGTTTCCGCCGCCTGATCGACAGCACGTTCCGGAGCGCCTTGTTTGGAAAGAGGGTGGAGCGCAGCCCGGCTTGACCTGCTGATCCGGAACCGGGCTACGCGCGGCTCCGTCAGGCCGGCCTCTGATAGAACCGGCGCAGCCGCAGCGCCGGTTTTTCAATGACGTTCCAGGAGAAGGCCGCAAAGCCGAGCGTCAGCACGATGACGATCGGCAGGATCACCGCCAGCGAGAGGCGGTGATCGGGCCCTAAGACGCGCTGGAAGATGTCGATCGTCGCCTGCGTGATCGGGAATCCGTAGAGATAGATGCCGTAGGAGAGATCCTGGCTGAACAGGCGATCGAATGCTTTGAAGCTCTGCATGCCGATGTAGACCGTGCAATAGGTCAGGAAGATCCCGGCCAGCGGCAGCAGGACGTTGAGCCACATGATCGCGGCGTAGCAGAGCGCCGAGGCGGCAAAGATCGCCCAGTGGATCGGCACGTATTTCGCATGCAGGCGGAACAGCATGCCGAAGAAGAACATGAAGACGAGGTACCAGCCTGCCAGCCTCGTCGAATCGGACCGGACGTTGAAGGTCGCGGGATCGATGAAGTAGGCGACCAGCTCGATGAGGAGCGCTACGCCCACCAGCAACGTGATCCAGCGGATCTTTCGCGGCTCGTCCGAGATCATGCGCGCAAGCAGCAGCGCGAAGGCGAACACGTAGCACCAGAGCTCCCAGGGCAGGGTCCAGAGATTGGCATTGACCATTTCCGGCCAGGGATTGTGCAGGAACAGGCCCGGCAGCTCGAAAGTGACGTGACCGACGATGTTGCCGAAGTAGCGGTAGAACTGGTACTCGGTCAAATATTGCGACAGCGGCAATTGCGTCAGCAGCGGTCCGACCACGAGCGCGCACAGCGTCACCTCGACGCTGAGCGCCGGGACGATCCGCAGCACGCGGTTGATGAAGAAGGTCTTGAGATCCGGATTCCTGATGGCGCTGCCGGTGACCAGGAAGCCGCTGAGCGCAAAGAACATCCCGACGAGCGCGATCAGTCCGGGACGGAGCAGCTCCTGGATGATTTCGGATGCATGGAGGTGGCTGAAGGACAGCGCGGTCAGTCCGCCCATCTTGTCGATGGCGGCGGCGCCGGGGTCCTTGAGGACATAGACGGCCATTCCCGGTTCATCGAGCTTCTTGACGAAGACGGCGCCGGCGAACAGGCCGGCAACCGCGACACGGCAATGATGCGACAGAATGACCAGCGACAGCAGGTGCCGCATCATGTTGAAGCCGGGTCCGAGACCCTTGTTCTTGGCCAGAATGCTTTCCGCGGTTTCGTGGCGCGCCAGGCCCGACTGGATGGTGTCGGGCAGCCGCCGGAGCCGCGTCGGAGCGGAGGGGCGCTCGCGGCCGAGGGCGCCCGGCAACGAAACGGTTGCGAGCTCTGCGTCTCGATCCGGTTGCGACATTCTCGTCAGCCTTTCATGCGCCTGTTTTGGCGGCATCTGCGGATGCCGTGGAGTTGAAGCCAATTCATGGCCGTGCGGCCGGCTTGGCATAGCATCGAATTGCGGCGTTCACCCAACCGATGGCCGCTATGCGACAATGGAACGGCGGCGTCCGAGCCGGCGGCAATAGGCAATGAGCGGTTGCTCGACATACCAATGGATCAGGATCCCGGCGAGGACCGACGCGACCACCGCTGCGACGACGAACAGCGCGGTCGGCAATGGATTGTGGAGCCGCGCGGATATCTGAATCAGCACGACTGCGGTCGCCGCGTGCGTGAGGTAGATCGAATAGGAGGCGTCGCCGAGCAGCATGCCGAGGGAATGCAGCGGTCCCGGCTTCTCGGTCGAGACGATGCCCAGCCAGACGACGAGCGTCGCGAACAGCGTCCACCAGAGGGCGCGGAGCCCGTTGTCTTCCGACAGTGTCGCCCCGACAAGGGCCGTTGCCAGGACCGTCGCAGCGAGTGTGAGCAGGAATGCTGCAGGATAGCGGCGCTGCACGATGGGATTCCCCCTCAGCCACAGCAGACCCAGCGCAAATCCCATGCCGAACTGAAGGTTGGGCATCATGATGTTGCCGTAACCGACCACGGTGGCGAGCGCGAGGCCTGAACCTTCGGGCTGCAGCAGTTCCGGCCACGCGAGCCAGTGAGACGCCGCGTACCACGCCAGCGGCGCAAGGAACCAGGCGGCCAGCACGTATGAAAGGGGTCGCGGCCGCAACATGGTGATTGCGAACAGGATGTAGAAAATGAACTCGTGCCTGAGCGTCCAGACCACGTGGGGCCGCAGCTCTCCGATCGGCCAGAGCGCCATGGCGCGCAGGCCCGGGAGGAGATCGATCTTCGCCGAGCCGGCCATCGACAGCAGGTTGTATCCGATCACGCATACCCACATGAAGGGAATGATGCGCAGGAAGCGCCGGCCGAAGAATTCGGCGCGCGTGCTGCGGATCGGGCCGAATGAAACAATCGTGATGATAAAGCCGCTGATGACGAAGAAGATTGCGACACCGAACAGGCCGGTTTCGGCAAGCGCAAACGGGCTCTCACCGTAAGACGGCGGCAGGCTGACCAGCCAGTTGACGTGCCAGATCACCACCAGAATGGCTGCAAAACCGCGCAGGTATTGAATTCCCGGTACGATCCCGCCCTTGGGGGACCGCGCACCCTCGATATCCGTCAATGTCGCCTCAATGCCGCGCTGATGCTCGATTTTACCGATCGCATCAGTGATCGGTCAAATCCTGATTTTTTGGCGCGATGATGATGGATGAGGCAATGCCGCAGCGATAAGGCGGCTGAATGCGGGCGTGCCGTCGATTCCGGGTTGCGTGCGGCAAGGCGGCGCTCGCCGCACGCAATCCCGGCTCGATCAGACGAACATGAAGTCGCTGCTGGTCACGTTCGCGGCAACGACGTTCTTCAGCAGGATGGTGTCGTTCGCCGTGACGTGGATCAGGGTGTCGGCACCGGACTGGCTGAGCTGGAGCTGGCTGTAGTCGGTGGCCATCAGCTTGGCGATGGCGACCGTGTCGTGGCCCGTGGCCGATCCGGCGTGGAAGCCGTTCACCGTGTCGCTGCCACCGCTGAACGAGATTGTGGTCGATCCGGCGCCGGCCACCGCGAAGGTGTCGTTTCCAGTGCCGCCGGTCAGCGTGATGCCGGCGACCTTGGCCGACGAATTGTGCGTGCCGTCCGAGTTCAGGATGTCGACATAAGCCAGGTTGCCGGCCGTGTTGTAGGAGTCGTGCTCCGTGTTGGTCGCGTTGAAGTAGAAATTGTCGTGCGAGCCGTCGGCATTGTTGACGTACATCTTCGCCTTGACGCCGTCCGTGTAAACGGTCGTCGCGTTCGAGCCGTCGGTGTTCTGGACGTAGTCGCTGGCGATCTTGCCGCTCGAATAGGTCTGGGTGTCCTTCGAGCCGTCGGCATTGGTGATGTAGACCGACGTCTTGACCCCGGCGCTGAAGTTGGTCGTCGTGGTGTTGCCGTTGGCCTTTGCCACCGTCTGGGTCACGCTGCCGGTCGTATCGTAGGTGGACGACAGGGTCGAACCGTCGGTGTAGTTCTGCACTTCGGTCGTCTTGTGACCGGTCGAGTCGTACAGATCCGTCGTGATGCTGCCGTCCGAGTTGACGACCTTGCTGTATTGCAGGGTGCCGTCGGCGTGCAGATCGGTGATCGAGGTGATGGTGCCGTCCGCCTTGCTCTGCTGGATCTCGGTCGTATAGGCCTTGCCGGTGACATTGAAGAACGTATTGGTGTGCGTGCCGTCGGCATGCGTCTCGTAGGTCGCGGTCTTGATGTCGTTGGTGTAGACCGTCGTTGCCGACGAGCCGTCGGTCTTCTGGATCAGCGTGCTGGTCAGGTGGCCGGACGTGTAGAGATCGGACTCCTTTGAGCCGTCGGCATTGGTGATGTAGACCGACGTCTTGACGCCGCTGCTGAAATTGGTCGTCGTCGAATTGCCGCTGGCCTTGGCGACCGTCTGCGTGACCGCGCCTGCGGTATTGTAGATGGACGTCAGCGACGAGCCGTCGGCGTAGTTGACGACCTCGGTCGTCATGTGGCCGGTGCTGTCATACTGGTCGGTGGTGACGCTGCCGTCGGCGTTGACGACCTTGGAGTACTGCAGGGTGCCGTCGGCGTGGAGATCGGTGATCGCCGTGATGGTGCCGTCGGCCTTGGTCTTCTGGATCTCGGTCGTGTAGGCCTGGCCGGTGATGTTGTAGAAAGTGTTGGTGTGGGTGCCGTCGGCGTTGGTGACGTACACTTTCGATTTCACGCCGCTGGCGAACACCGTCATGGTCGACGACCCGTCGGTCTTCTGGACGAGATCGCTGGCGATCACGCCGGCCGTAAACAGCTTGGTCTCCTTGGTGCCGTCGGCGCTCGTGATGTAGATTGAGGTCTGGACGCCGGCATTGAGGTTGGTGGTCGTCGTGGTGCCGTTGGTGGCCTTGGCCACGGTCTGCGTCACGACGCCCGAAGTATTGTAGGTCGTCGTGAGGCTCGATCCGTCGGTGTAGTTGCGCACCTCGGTGATCTTCTGGCCGGCCGTGTTGTAGAGGCCGGTGGTGGTGCTGCCGTCCGCATTGGTGATCTTGGTGTACTGCGTCGTGCCGTCGGCATGCAGATTGGTGAAGGCGGTCACGGTTCCGTCCGCCTTCGTCGTCTGGATCTGTGTCGTATAGGGCTGGCCGGTGATGTTGTAGAAGGTGTTGGTGTGGGTGCCGTCGGCGTTGGTGACATACATCTTCGATTTCACGCCGCTGACATAGACCGTCATTGACGACGATCCGTCGGTCTTCTGGACCAGATCGCTGGTGATCACGCCGGCCGCGTACAGCTTGGTTTCCTTGCTGCCGTCGGCGTTGATGATGTAGATCGACGTCGGAACGCCGGCGCTGAGGTTCGTCGTCGTGGCTGTGCCGTTGACGGCCTTCGAAACCGTCTGCGTCGCGACCCCTGATGTGTTGTAGGTCGTGGTCAGGCTGGAGCCGTCCTGGAAGTTCTGGACGGTTGTGATTTTCTGCCCGGCCGTATTGTAGAAGCTGGTGGTGGTGCCACCATCCGCATTGGTGATCTTGGTGTACTGCGTCGTGCCGTCGGCGTGCAGTTGGGTGATGGACGTGACCGTTCCGTCGGCCTTGGTCGTCTGGATCTGGGTCGTGTAGGCCTGGCCGGTGATATTGTAGAAGGTGTTGGTGTGGGTGCCGTCGGCATTGGTGACGTACACCTTGGATTTGACGCCGTTGGCATACACCGTCATCGACGACGATCCGTCGGTCTTCTGGACCTGATCGCTGGCGATCACGCCGGCCGTGAACAGCTTGGCTTCCTTGGTACCGTCGGCGCTGGTGATGTAGATCGACGCCAGCACGCCGGCGCTATAGTTGGTTGTCGTGCTTGCGCCGCCGGCAGCCTTCGCGACGGTCTGCGTCACCGTACCGGTGGTGTCGTAGTTCGTCGTCAGGCTTGAGCCGTCGGTGTAGTTGCGCACTTCCGACGTCTTCTGACCGGCGCTGTTGTAGAGATCCGTGGTGGTGCTGCCGTCGGCGTTCAGCACCTTGGTGTACTGCGTCGTGCCGTCGGCGTGCAGGTTGGTGATGGACGTGATCGTCCCATCGGCCTTGGTGGTCTGAATCTGGGTCGCGTAGGCCTGCCCCGTGATGCCGTAGAACGTGTTGGTGTGCGTTCCGTCGGCATTGGTCACATAGACCTTGGACTTCAGGCCGTTCGTGTAGACCGTCGTCGTGACGGTCTTGTCGGCGGCGGCGACCGTCTCGCTCGAGATGCTGCCGTCCGAATTGTAGTTGATGGTCTGTTTCGCGCCGTTTGCACTGACGATCACTTCCTGCGTCTTGACGCCGGCCGCGTACAGGATCGTGTCGCTGCTCGAGTCGACGTTGACGAGCGATTTGCTGGTGATGACGCCGTTGGAGAAGTTCGACGTCTGCGTTCCCGTCAGCGTGCCGGACGCGTTGAAGAACTTCGTCTCGCTCCAGCTCGACGTCGAGGTCGTGACGGAGAAGGAGTAACCGCCCTGGATCGCCGCGAGCGCGTTGCCGTAGTGCGAGATGATGTAGTTCATCGTCGACACTGACGCGACGGCGAGCACGTGGGTGTCGGTCAGCGTGATCGAATGCAGGGTGGGGGATGCAGAGAGATCGGCGAGCTCCGCGACGATCGTGGCGGCCGTGCCGGTGACGTCGGTGGCCTGGGCCGGATTCGAGGGCGCGCGGGCCACGCCGTCGATCTCGATGATGATGGGGTGATCGCTCACGGGAATCGTGAACGAGCTGACATTGGTGAAGGTCTCGATCGGGTCGGTTCCACTGGTCGGATCATAGACCTTGATGGACTGATGCACGCCGTCGAGCTCTACCGTGACGGTTTGGCTCGGATTGCTGATCTCGGTGTTGGTCTTCGGATCCCAGACCTTCGGCTCGGCCCAGACGACCAGATCGTAGGCGCCGTTGCTCTTGCCGAGCACCATGCTGTTGCCGGAGTCCGGCATGTTGCTCAGCGTATAGCTCAGCGGGCTCGTCGGCTGGCCGCTGCCGGTTCCGTCATCGTTGAGGATCGTCGTCAGGTTATGGACCGCGGTAGCCGCCAGCTTGGGCGTGCCGTCGTCGTAGAACAGTCCGAAATGGCTCTGCGCATCGGTATCGCTGCTGGACGAATTGCGGTCGAGCAGTTCGTAGAGATAAGTCGTGCCGACACCGTCCTTGAAGGCATCCATCAAGGTGTTGAGGATCGACTTGGCTTGCACCGACTCGTTCACGCCGAGATACGGCGTGGTGCTCAGCGTGGTGTAGCCGGTTTCGGTGATGACCGTGGGATCGCCGGGAGACACCGAGCTTGCGAGGTTCAACGCTGACGCCAGCGCGGCACCCGGCGTGGTGCCGGTGCTGACATAGGCGTGGGAGTTGGCGTAGTCCGAGGACGCGCCGAGATTGCCGAGCTTGGCGAAATCGCTGGGATCGTCGTAGCCGAGGGTCAGATTGTAGACCGGAAGCTTGGAAAGGTTCGCATCGGCCTTGATCGCGGTGTAGAGCGCCTGCTGGAATTGCGCGGCCGCTTCGATCGTCGAGCTGCCGTTGTAGCTGAACGCCTGAAGGTTGACCTCGTTCAGGCCTTCGAGCGCGATGATGCTGCCCGGGTGTGCCGCCTCGAACGCATCGAGCGCGGCGATGTACTGCTGCAGGCCCGCGGAACCTGTTGCGGGGATCGACGATGAGACGCCGAGGTCGAACTTGTATCCGTCGTTCGCCAGGCCATCGAGCACCGGCTGCGCTGCCGGGATGTTCGTCAAACCGTCACGAAGCGTGGTGACGCCGAGATATTTGAGATCGGCTTCGACGAGAGCCAGATTGTTGTAGCTGCCCCACGCATATGACACGTGCGTGTTGACGCCGATTGAACTTGTGAACGCGCTTGCCGAGAGAACAGTTTGATCGCTGCTGGTGATGGTCGCCATGACTTACTCTGGTGATGCCCGCTGTGTTGCTCCATGCGTAGCGGCAGAGTTTGTCAGTGACGTTAGAAAGAAGGCTAAAGATGTAGATATCCGCGGCTTTTCGCGGAACGAACTGCAAGTATTTTCAGCACATTGCGCGACACTGCTTGTTCCTCGCAGGAACTGGACGCGATTGCCTAATTACGATTCACAATTGGCCCGTCGTTCTACGGAATGTTCCATGACAGTCGCGTGAATCGTTTGCGCAATCGAAAATGATTCGTCGTGCGCTAATGCGCGGACGCAGTGCTCGATGGTGATGCGCCCGGCAATTGATATTCGGTTCGCCACCCAAGTCGCTGTGCGTCGCCGTCGGCGATGGCTTCGAGCAGCGGACGAAGCGCCTTTCTGGCACCATTGAGGCTGCGGTAAGCCAGGATTGCCTCGATCGCGAGCAGGCCAACGTAGCTCGTTCGATTGATTCGATAGACAATCGGGGAGGTTGTATACCGTTTCTCAATCAAGATCCGGTTCCGGCAGGCATAATAGAGCCGCCACGCCGGTGCGTCGGGGCTGACGAGCGCGCTGCGCGCGCTGGCGCTCGGCTTCTTGTCCCAGGATTCTTCGGCGTCGTTGATGCAACCGACATCCGTCAGATAGATGGCGATGCCTGCGTCCATCAGGCGCAGCGAGTAGTCGTGGTCGTCGCTGTAGAGGACGAACTCCTTGTTCGGAGGCGAAACCTTCCGGACCGCGCCGATCGGCAGCAGGAGTCCGCCATACGGTGCGGTCTCGATCCGGCGCAGATGAAACTCCCCGTAATTTTCCGGATTCCGCCGCGCGGACCGCGCAAACCGCCGCCAAAGTTTCGACGGAAGCGAGGCGAGATGAAAGTTCAGGAACGAGTTGGCGCGGATGGCCACGGCGTTCTGATCGGCGAGCAGGGTCGGATAGATGCCCCGATGCCTGCGCAATGCGCACAGCCCGATATCGTCCGTCGCGCCGAGCGCCGTATGCAGCGCGAGCAAGCGATCCAGGAAGCCGTCCTCGCCGACATTATCGTCGTCCAGAATGAGGACGAACCCCAAATCGGCGTCCTCGAGCCGCTGGGCTGCGGTGATGCCGGCGTGAAAGCCGCCGGCCGATCCCAGATTTGAATCGAGCCTGACAACGTCGACGGGAGGCATGGTTGCGAAATCGTCAACCATCACCGGCCGGTTGCATCCATTGTCGACCACGATCACGCGTTTGACCGCGGGGCTGGCCTGAACGGCGGCAACGGTCCGCCGCACCAGCTGCTCGCGTCGTCCGTATGTCACGATGACACATGCGACCGAGCGCCCCGCTTCGGTCGAGCGATTGAGGACGATCGGTGGCTTCGATTCGAGGGGAGCGTTCGACAATTTACTCTCGCTTGGCGTTAAGTCGTTCCATTCGGGCGACATTATAGATACTCAGTCGAATTGGAACGGCAATTCCTCCGGCAATTTTCGCCACAAAAGCGTGCAAACGTATGTTCGCTCCGACAGCGGCCGCGCTTTGCCGGTGAGGACTCATTGTGATCATATTGTGAAGGTCGGTCGCGCAGATGCAGGTGATGGTGGATCGGAATCGGATGCATGCAGTTTCTCGGGCGCATGGAGGCGCGATGTTCGTGGCAGTAAAGAGAATGTTTCTGGCCGTGGTGCTGCTGACGCTCGGTCTGGTGGCATCCATCGAGAAAGCCAGCGCGGGTCCGCTCACCTGGGGGGTCGATGGTCCCGACGCACGGCGCGTCGATCTGAAGGCGGTCTTTGAGGTCATGCGAGCCCGCGGGCTCACGCAATACCGCGTCGCTGCAAATCTCGCGCGGGATACCGATCCCTACGAGGTCCAGATGTACCGGGACATGCTGGCGCTGGCCAAGACCTACGGCATCACGCTCAAGCCGATCCTGGCTACTCCGTTTGCCTGGGGCGATCGCACCGACGGAGGCAAGTATCCGGCCGGCGACTGGAATGCGCTGTATCAGCAGGCCTATTCGAGAACTTACACCTTCGTGATCAATTTCAAGGACCAGATCAACGATTGGGAGATGGGCAACGAGATCAACCTTCTGGCGCTGGATTCCAGCGGCAAGAAGCTCTATGGCCACGGCTGGACCGCCGAGGAATTCGACATGCCGGTCATGAACGACTGGGTCGCGGTCCTCAAGGGCATGTCGGATGCGATCGACAAGATCAATCGCGAGCACGGGACGCATTTGCGACGGGTGCTCAACACCACGTCGACGATGTTCGGCTTCCTCGACTTCATGGCGTCGAAGGGCGTTGGATTCGATGTCATCTCCTATCACTATTATGAAGTCCTGAATCAGAATCCGAACCGCGCGTGGGGCGGCAGCAGGCAGCCCTACAATCTGTTCAAGAAGCTCGCGACCTATGGCAAGCCGGTGGTCTTCAACGAGGTCAATTGCGCGGAGATCTACAAGCCGGCCTACGAGAACGAAGCCGGCAAGCCTCTCACCGAAACGTGCTACAAGAGCCTGCACGCCACGTTGAGCTTCATCGCCAATCAGGTCGATGCCGACGTCGAGAGCGTGCTGATCTACGAGCTGTTCGACGAGCCGAAGAAGGCCCCGCCGGAAAACCGCTTCGGCCTGATGTACGACCTCAAAACGCCGAAGGTTCCGCTCTACATGCTGTCACGCTTCGCCGGAGGGCAGCTTGCGCCGCATGAGGCCGAGGAACTGACAAAGCGCGGAATGTAGGCGCGGCACACGCCGCGCCCGTGGCAACATTCGTCCTAGATCCAGAGCCAGGGGCAGACCGTGTCCAGGGCGACCCGAATGTAGAACTTCCAGATGTTGTCGGTTGCATATCCCTTGTTATCGAGGCCGCGGATGCCGCTCACGAGCGGCACCGTCCGGAACCGTGGAAGGAATTTTGACGTCTTCGGCGCGGCCTCGAAATCATCGCGCAGCGCCTTTTCGGGGAACGCGGCGGCGGACGTCTCCTCGTAGAGCTTGCACTTGCCCTGCAGGTATTGGCGATAGCCGGCCTTGGTCCACGCCATCATGTACATGTCGACCACCCTTTTGGGGTAGTTCCGCATGTTGACGTAGAAGGCGAACCCCTTCGGGGTCTTCTGGATCAGCTTGGCCAGATTCAGGACGATATAGCGGCCGGTCATCTTCCAGATCGGCGTGTCGGCGTCGCATTCCCTGATGAAGCGCGAGTTCGCCATCGCGTAGTCGAGCAGGAACAGCTCGCCGTAGCCGCGGCCGTACATCTGGGGATAGTCGAGCCCGGGAAAGGAAATGAACTCGATCTTGTCGACGATGTTCAACTGCTTGGCGATGGCCTCGAGACTGGACAAGTCGGATTCCGAGTTCTCGACGAAGACGATCTGGTCGATGCACTGGCCGACCAGCCGGCCGTAGAACCAGAGCGCGTCTTCATAGTCCTTGCGGCGGAGGGCGGGATCCTTCCGGCCAAGGCTTCGCACGTCGGCTTTCGGCGTGATGGTCGCCGTCATGATCAGGATATTCATGGGTCCTTTCGATGTCATCTCATCAATCTCTCGCGGCGGGATGGCTAGGTCGCAGCGACGCGCTCCTTGTTCAGTTCGAGATCCCGCAGGCCGAGCAGGCTCCGTGCCAGTTGCCGATGAAACAGCAGGTAGCTGATCGCGATCGTCAGGACGTATGCGGTCGTGCCGAGCAGCCAGGCTGACTTCGGCGTGGCGGCCATCTCCATGACGCGATTTGCGGCAAAGAGGCCGAGCAGCGTGGCGACGGTTGCGGGCGCAAGCGCCTTGACCAGATCGAATACCGGCAGCCTGGTCTCCCAGGAGGTGATCAGCATCGTGGCGACGGACACGATGAGCGTCACCGCAAGATAGATCTTGATGATCCCGATCAGCCCGAATCTCAGGCCGATGACGAACGCCACGATGGTCGAGATGCTGTTCGCGGTCGAAACCCAGAATTGCAGCTGAGCCTTGCCCCGCGACAGCAGCATGGCGCCGCTGTAGGCGGTGATCGACTGCGCCGCACCGGCTATCGACATCAGCCCGACCAGCGGAATGATGCCGGTCCATTTGGCCGGAAAGAACGCGGTGAAAAGGTAGTCGGCGCCGAACGTGAGATAGAGCATGCCGGGAAAGACCACGGCCGCCGTCAGCGACAGCACGCCGCAAATGATCTCGTTGCGCTCCTGCAGCGATCCTTTGGCGGCTTGACGGCTGAGCGTCGCCATGAGCACGCCGCTGCCGGGCCAGGTGATCACCATCAGCGGCAGGATCATGATCTGGTAAGCCAGACCGTACAGACCGACGGCGGCCGCGCCCACCGCGCCGCCGATCAGGACGTTGCCAACCGCGCGACCGGCAAAGTTGAGCAGATTGCTCGCCAGCACCCAACCGCCGAAGGTCAGGATCGAGCGCACGCGGCCCCATTGAAAGTTGAGCTGCACATCCTTGCGCGCGATGATGGCGAAGGCCGCGGCACGAACGATCTGGACCACCACGTAATAGGCAACCAGCGCCCAGACGCCCCAGCCCAGGAAAGCGCCGAGAACGCAGGTGAGCACCGAAACGATGACGGCGACGATCTCGACGCTGGCCACGACCTGGTAGCGCAGGTGCCGTTCCAACACGGCGCGCGGGCCGAGGGCGGCGATGGAGAGCACCACCGAAATCGACAGCGTGGCGAGCACGCTTCCCAATCCCTCCATCTCGAGACCTGCGGCGAGAGGCGCGGAGATGATCGCCAGGATCACGGCGCAGAGCAGGCCGATGGCGCAGATCAGCGTGATCGCGGCGCCCGCGTCGTCGCGATCGAGCGTTTGCCGCTGCACCATGGCGCTCGACATGCCCAGATCGGTCAACAGCGCGATGAATCCGACGAACGGCAGTGAAAAGGTGACGAGACCGAATTCGGCCGGTGCTGCGAAATACGTCATCATGACGGTCATCGCGAATTGCAGGCCGGATTTGAGAACGTTCATGCCGGACATCGACAGCAGGTTTTTCAGCATTACGTCGATCTCCGGGCGCCACGGGATGACGCCCACTCAGGTTCCATGCGGCCCAGCCCTGCACCCGCGCGTTTATCTCGCACATGCACAACTGGCAAGACAAGCAATCGGGCAGCAGGCATTGCCAAGTTGTTGGGCAGGCCATTTTTCATTCTGGCGAGCATCGCGGCGTCACGCTGTCGTTACACATCCGATCGGGATGCGCCGGCGGGCTCGAGGAAGCGCCCTTTCCACGCGAGGAGCGCGACGATGGCGGTTGCGGCCACAATCTTCGCAACCAGCCCAAGCGCGGACGCCGAGGGCACCGCCGAAAATGCGCCGATGAGCGTGGCGCCCGCGACGGATGCTGCGACGAGCCCCCATCGCGGCGTTGCGCCGAACCGCACCATGGGTCCCGCCGCGAGCACGATGACGATCCCGGTTGCGATGATCGCGCCGACCAGGACATAGGTCGGCGCTCCCGTGATCGCCTGCGTCGGCACGGCTATTGCGAGGACGAGCAGCAATTGGCAGAGGGCGACGACGACGAGACGCGTGGCGGACTTCGTCAGATGGGGCGTGATCGCGAGCGTGGACTGCAGATGGCAGTGCATGAAATAGAAGCCGGCCGCGGCCGCCGAAGTCTGGAGAAAGCTCGCCAGAATGGACGCCGGAACGAATAATTGTCCCGCGTCCGGCAGAAAGCCGATCAGGCCGCCGAGCATCACCAACGTGGCGCATATGATGAAATCGAGCAGATGGGCAACGGCCGCGCGGGAGTCGTCGGCACTGCCGCGCTCATATTGATGGACGACTTCGGGATAGTTGACGGTGTGGATGGCCGCGACCAGCACTGCAAACGGCCGCTGCAGCAGATCGATCGCCATCGAGAAGCCCGCGGTGACCGCGGGAGCGCTCGCGCCCAGCGCTGAAACGACGACGAAGCGGATCGAGACCGGGACCGAAAGGTGAAGCACGGAGGCGCCGGCGGCGAGCATCCCGTAGCGGGCGAAGCCGCTCCAATCCTCCAGCAGGGTCGGGCGCGTTACCTTCTGAAGTTTGTGAGGATGCAGCAACTGCCCGGCGATCAGGCTGGCGATTTGCGCGCCCAGCATGCCGAGCAGCGCCGCCTGCGCCGTGCCGTACAGCCACGCGGCGGCCGTCGCGCCGCCCACCATCAGCGTGGCTCGCAGAATGAGCAGAAACGCGGCTGCGCCAAGCCGGTGCGAGACGCGGACAACCATGAAGTGGAGATCGGTCGCGCCCTGCGCTACGGCCAGTGCAAGGCCGACCAGACCTACGCTCGCGGCGATCGGGGGCGCGATCGACACGGCGAGGCCCCCGATCACCAGAAGCGCGAGCGCGCTGGCGAGCGCGGCGCCGAACAGGGACGTTCTCAGTCGCGCCGCGTCGTCCGGCATGGCGGCGGCCAGAAAGCGCACGCCGGCCAGTTGCAGCCATTCGAACATCAGCACGCTGAGCAACTGACTGGAGGCGAGCGTGAGGGAGAAATTGGCGTAAGCGAGCGGCGAGAGGATGCGGCCGAGCAGGAAGATGAGGATGATCGCCGCCGCACTCTGGTAGACGACGCCGACAAGCGCGAACAGACGGGTCATGGGAGGTTCAGGCCGCGGGCTGAGGCGCAGGACGGAATGGGCTCGTTGCGCAAACCGGTCATCCCAGTGCTATTGCTTGTGCCGGCTCAGGAGCTCGAAGGCGTCGCGATATTCGGCGATGACATCGGTGAATGTCCGATGGTTGTTCTTTTCGTTGAGCTTGTCGACCATCGCCGCCAGCTCCGCGGGATTCGACATGATGCGCAGAATGCTGTCTGCGAGCGACTTCGGATCGGGCGCGGTCAGCCAGCCGACGGCGCCGCGCTTCACGGCCTCGGGAATTCCGCCGAATTGCGTTCCGAGGAAAGGCTTTCGTGCGGCTTGCGCGTCAGCAACGACGAGCGGGCCCGGCTCCTCCCAGATCGGCGGAATCACGACGACGTCGATCTGACGGTAGAATGTCTCGGGCTCGACGAAGCCGAGAAACTCGATCCTCGCCTTCGGCGCCATGGCCCGGATCTCGTGCTGTATCTCCGCCTCCGCGACGCCCGCGATGACGAGGCGCACCTTGTCATGGGGAAGATAGGCGAACGCCTTGATGAGATTGTAGATGCCTTTTTCTTCGGTCAGACGGCCGATGAATCCGAGGGTCAGGATGGGACCCGCGGAATACTTCGAAGGCGCGGAGACCGGCATCGTCGATGCATGGGGGATGACCTTGCGCAGCTGCGTATCGGCGAACAGGCCCGTCTCCAGATGGATGTCGAGGATGCGCTGGCTCACGCCGACGACGCCGCGCAGATATTTGGTTGCGCTTCGGCGATTGATGGTCAGCAGCCTGCAACTCATGCAGGTATGCTCGCAGGCCTTCCCCTTCGAGAAGCGCGAGCACCGCGGGCAGGTCAGGTAGTAGTCGTGCAACGTGTGAAGCACCGGCACATTGAGCTCGGCCGCCGTCTTCCATACCGCCGTGGTGAGGCCCGAGAGGTTGTTCGAGTGTAGCACGTCGGGCTTGAATGCCTTGATCCTGCTGGCCACAAGTTCAGCGTTTTGACGCCAGTCCTCCGTCGCGTGCCACAATCCCCGCGCAGGCGCGCTGCGCTGTCCGGTGAAGGGCCGGTAGATGTTGTGGACCGGCGCCGAATATACGTCGATGCCGTTGCTCGTCTCCATCGCCTGCTCAGGCAGCGAGGCGGCGCGAACGACTTCGACTTCATCGCCACTCTTCAAAAGGCCTTCGGCAATGCGGCGCACGAATATCTCGGCCCCGCCGACCACCTTCGGTGCGCCCGGTGTCGGGTACAGTGACGATGTGATCAATATCCTCATGGGAAGGATCTCATCCAATATACATTTGTGAACGAACCCCGAGAGTTCTTCTCATCTTTCTCCATCGGTGTTCGAAGTGCCTTCCAAATAAACGTCGAGATATTGTCCGGTGACAGCTTCCGGTGTGAAGCTGGCTGCAAAGTCAGGCCGAGGCGGGAAAGTCTGCTTCCATTTTGCCGCCTCACTGATTGCCTGCTTCATCAGTTCGGCCAGTTTGTGGTGGTCACTTGGCTCGTACGAGCCGAGTGTCGTCGAGAAATGAGAGATTTCTGGTATTCCGCCGGCGGTTGAGCAAATGGTCGCGCGTCCGGCATTGATGCTTTCTATCAGTGTCCGCGGCAATGGCTCAGGCCAAACCGAGCTAATTAGGCAAACATCCACGGCGGAGTAAAATTCCGCGGACTTCACGAAGCCAAGCCATTTGATCCTCGGATTATCATACCGTCCCTTCAGCTCTCTCACGTAAGCTTCAAGGCCCTTTCCGGCGATTTTGAGTTGCCAGCCCGAATCGGGGAGCAGAGAGACTGCTTTCAGGACGACATCGATGCCTTTTTCGGGCTCAATCCGGCCGATGAAGCCGAAAGCCAGGTCGGCGTCCGGAGACGGCGGGGCAAGTCCCGCGCTGGCGTCCGCGATGTTGTAGATCACCTTGTGAGGTACGCCCGGGAAGAAGCCGGGTTTCAGGTGCCGGTCCAGCACGTACTGGCTGTTGGAGACCACCGCATCGACCATGCGCGAGGCATAGAGATACGGCACGGTCATCGTCTTGCATGCCAGGCAGCGCTCCTTGCACGTATCGCCCTTGCTGAACAGCGTCGACCGTTTGCAGATGAGTGAATAGTCCCGCAGCGTATGGACGACACGGATATTGCGACGCTTGGCCTCTGCCCACAGCGACACGGAGAATCCGGTCAGATTGTTGGTGTGAACGACGTCCGGCTTCTCGGTGTCGAGGATCGCGGCAAAGCGCTTGGCTGCGCGCCTGTTCCAGGTATCCCGCAAGTGCCATCGCAGCCGGTCGATCCGTGGCGGTTTCCGCGTCTGTCCAAACGGCCAGTATGTATTGTCGATCTGCACCCGATAGGTGCGGATGCCGTTGCGATCTCCTACCGAGACGTCGCCCGCCTCCTGCAGGCAGACGACGGCGACCTGGTGGCCCTTGCGCATGAAGGCTTCTGCGAGCAGCGATACCGATACCTCTGCTCCGCCCATGATGTCGGGAGGATAGAGGGTGTTCACGATAAGTATCTTCAACGATCGCCTCATGCGTTGATCGTAGACGGGGGGTGCACCTCGCTTGCCACGCAATAGCTGGCTCTGCAATCGCATTCGAACCCAAAACGACGTGAACGATCACGTCGGAATGAGGCCGAAATTGTCACACGATATTCAAGAAGCGGGCCATGACATCCCGCCCGGATCTTCGCGCGTGGCGAGATCCGGGCAAGAGAGAGTCTCGAGCGTGGCGTTACTTGGAGTTGACCACGACGCTGGAGATATTCGACGCGTTCGTTGAAGCTGCGTCCAGCGGGGCCATGAGCTTGATGAACTCGGTCGACGGCGATTCAGCGACCGAGATCACGTCGTGGTCGCGCATCCTGAACGTGTCAGCCTGGAACCAGCCATCCGGCTTGCTCATGTCGAACTTGTAGACGGCAGGAATGGTCTTGGTCGGGAACTGCGACACGTCGACACCGATCTGCTGGAGCAGCGGCTTCGGCTCGAAACGATAGACGTAGATCGACTTGGAATCGGCGCGAGAACCATCGAGACCGCCGGCCTTCGCGAGCGCCTCGGCGAGCGACATGTTGTCGTTCTCGAAGGTGAAGCGGCGGTTGTTGGTGCCGCCGATCGAACCCGGCGACGGCGTCGAGCCGAACGCCATGTACACCCGCGGAATGCGCGTCAGGAAGACGACGTCGCCCGGAGCGAGCAGCACGTCCTGGTCCGGATGGTGCACGACGGAGGACATCGTCTCGTTGTAGGTGCGTCCCTCGCGCTTGATCGTGATCGTGCTCTCGTAGGACGGATATTTCGGGCCGCCGGCGCGCGCGATCGCACCCATCAGGCGAATGCCGCCCGGGTCGACCGGGAAGCGTTGCGGCGAATTGACTTCGCCGAGCACGCTGATCTGGTTGCCGCGCTGTTCTGCGACGCTCACGACCGCTTGCGGATCGATGGCGCGATCCTTGAGGCGTTCGCGGATGATGTTCGAGACGGCGCGCGGCGTCAGGCCCGAGACCTTGATCGATCCGGCGTAGGGGATGTTGATGTTGCCGGACTGGTCGACCTGCTGGCGCGGGATGTCGACGAAGTTGCCCGGCCTCACGCCGGCTTCGCGCGGAATGAACAGGCCGCCAGCCTGGGCTTCGTACACGGTCACGGTGACGATGTCGCCGACGCCGATAGTGACGTCACGGTAATTGCCGCCGGGGAGGCGCGAGAAGATCAGTCCGTTGCTGTCCGTAAACCCGTTGGTCGCCTGCAGCACGGCCGGATTGACCGGCATCAGAGCATAGGCGAGCGGCGCGGTCGGCTCGGTGACGAGCGCCGCATGTGTTTGCGTGGACACGGCATCGGGAGCGTCTAACGGAATGAAGCCCGAACAGCCAGCCAAAGACATGCTGATCGCAGCAACGGCCAGAATCCGGCTAATCCCGAAATTCGAGTGAGCTTGCTCGGTATTAGCCAATGTCATTCCCTCGTACACACGTAAAATCTGAATCACCGTAGCAACTGTCCAGCTACTGAGTCACTGCTGCGTCTTCGTGATTATGGTAAAGCACTTATGGCTGTGACCTTATTGCAACTTGTGAACACGCGTACACGAGCATTTTTCTGATCAAATCTTGTGCGAGATGTGCTCTTTTCTAAGCAACTCGCAAATTAGACATGCCAGTGTCAGATCGATGTCACGATTGGGTCCTCGGTTCATCCAGCGAGCAGCGCGCGAGCGCGACCGTCGCATCCGACGACATCTCCGCGAGGCGGCGCCGTCGCAAACTCCAGCGATAAACTCCAGCCATAAACTCCAGGTGTCGAATTCGAATCAGAGCGTCCCTGCGTTGTATTTCGCGGGGCACACGGCGGGCTTCGCTGTGGCCCGTCAGGATTTGCATCGATAATTCCGTCACGGGATTCCGCCTCCATTAACCCCTAGATTTGGAAGCTGGCGTCACGCTGGCGTCCGTAAGGTCTTCCTAATCCCGTTCCGGCTAGGTGTCGGGCAAACAAAAGGGAAGGCGAAGACAATGTTGCAAACCGGGCTGTTCGCGGCCGGCTTTCTCATCTGTGCGATGGCCGTCATGTTCGCGATCGCGTGGTCGTTCTCCGATCAACGCGTCATCGACGCCGATCTGGCGCGGGACGACGCCCGCCGGATGGCCTGATCGACAAGGTCTCTACGGTCGCAGATTGTTCGGGAAATCGGACTGCAGCTTGGCCTCGCCGGCCTCGCTCTCGCTCAATTGCAGCACGTCGGCATAGACCGCACTCAGGTTGCGATGGGTCTGCTCGATGTCGTAGAGGCGGGTGAAACGCTCATATCCGGCCCGGCCGACTGCAGATAGGTCGAGCCTGGTTGCGCGCTTGAATCCTTCAACCAGCTTTTCGGGCGAGACTTCGTCGCACAGCACGCCTGTGGCGCCGTCTTCGACGATTTCCGGCAGGGCGCCGATGCGGAATGCGATGATCGGCTTGGCCGCCCGCATCGCCTCGATGGCGACGAGGCCGAATGCCTCCCAGCGCGACGGAATCGCCACCATGTCCGCCTGATCCAGCTCGGCCTCGATCTGGTTGCGATCCATCCAGCCCAGCAGCGAGACGTTGGAGGGCAGGTCGCTTCTGCGGAATTTGCTGACGACCGAGGCGCCGATCAGGCGCACATCCAGCGTGTCTCCGAGCGCGCGGGCCGCCTCGATCAGGAGATCATATCCCTTCTGGCGGTCGAGGCGTCCGATGAACAGGACCTTGATCTTCTCCGACCGCCATGATGCTGCGCGCGTATCGGGCGCGGGGCGCTGCTTGGAAATCCCGTTATGCACGAGGACGAGACGATTTGCCGCGATTCCGACCCGCCTGGCATCGACCTGCTCGCTCTCCGAGATGCAGACGATGCGATGGGTCAGCTTCGACAGCAGGAGCTCGGTGAACTCCGTGACCGCGCGGCTGAGACGGCCCGTCTCGCGGCCGAAGGCCCATCCGTGCGGGCAATAGACGATGCGCGAGCGTCGGTACGTCAGCCACAGCACCGGCCGCACCACGAGCCCGGCGAACGACGAATGCAGGTGAATGATGTCCGGTCGTTGCTGCCGGACCGCGCGCATGGTCGCGGACAGCATGGCGAACAGGCCGATCGCGTTGCGACCGTCGCGCGGGAAGGTGGTGACCGCCTCATCCTCGATGTTGACCAGATCGTCGCGATGATCGGACGGAACGACATAGCTGACATTGCCGCGTCCGAAGCTCGCGCTCTGATGCGGATGAAGCTCGTTGAGATAGGTTGCGATGCCGCCTCTCACCGTTTCGGCGACATGCAGAACCTTCAGGCCGCTGGACAACGGTCGATCCTTCCTTGTCTTGCAGAGACCATGTGTACCGTCTCCAAGCAGCAATATTTGGGCCGCATCATCGCGCCGCTCCGCCGGATGCGGCCTGCGGAGCCGATTTGGCGAGCACGTCGAGCATGGCGGCGGCCGATTTGGTCCACGAATAGGTCGCGAGCCGCTCCCGCTGCTTCGCTTGTTCCGCCGGCGAAATCCTGCCGAGATCGATTCTTTCGTGCATTCGTGCGGATAGCTCGCCAGGGTTGAGCGCATCGAAATAGACGGCGGCGTCGGCACAGGTCTCGCGAACGGCTTCCGCGGAACTCGCAATCACCGGGCAGGCGAAGTACATCGCCTCCAGGGGCGGAATGCCGAAGCCCTCGTAGAGACTTGGAAACACGAAAGCAGCAGCCCGGGCGAACAGTGCGGCGACTTGCTCGTCCTTGAGGCGGCCGGCGATGACGATTCCGGCCTTCTGCTCGGTCACGCCGCCGCCAAAGACCTTGCTGTTGTCGCCTCCGACCACGACCAGCGGAACATCGGTGCGGCCGAGCCGCTCGGCGGCACGGATGGCGGTGTCGACATTCTTGTTCTTCGTCATCGAGCCAACAAACAGGAAGAATCGGTAGGGTTCGAGACGCAGGCTCTCGATGATCGAGAAGTCGGGCGCGACCGAGGCGAAATGCTCCGCACTGTTTGGAACGATCGGGATCGATCCGGGATCCAGCGAGAGCACGTCGGCAAGTTCGTTGCGTGAAAACGTCGAAACCGTTGCAATGGTTGCTGTGCGCGCCAGCAAATGTCCGAGCGACCGATGCAGAGCGAGGTATTTCCAGCTGAAGAAGTCCGGCCGCTTGAAGACTTGCGCATCGTGAATCACGACGAGATGGTCGCGGTGGAGCACCGGCCCGGAATTGGCGAGGCTGACGAGGCGCGTGCCGGCGGCCGCGCGCGCCAGATCGACCTGGTCCCACGCGTGCCCGCGCAAGGTTCCGACTTGTTTCACCTTGATGCGGTCGAGGCCGGCGAGCGTCTGGGCATCCGGGGGCACCAGAATCTGCCACTCCGCATCCAGGAGTTGCTGTGCAGCCTTGCCGCTCGTGAGCAGGCGGTCCATCGCTTTGACGATCTCGGCGGCATAGCGTTGCACGCCTGTCAGCGATTGTGTCAGGAACCTGCCGTTGATGGAGAGTTTCAAAGTCGATCTTTTTCTTTGCGCGTGTCTTGCGCGGTTGGTGCCTCAAGACTGGGCATCCGCGCGGAATGGACGGTTGATATGATCTCTAGCACATGCAGCGCTATCGTCCGAGCATCCTTGCAGCCGGATAGCATGCGTGGATGCATGATGCCATCATGTTTCCTACACATTTCGATGCGCTTACATGATCAAGACTGACTCGATGAGATCGTCATCGTCAAAACCTTGCCTCTCATGTCCTGGTCTGGCATTGCATTCGCGGAATGAACGAGATGACAACTTTGCGACCAGTGATCGTGACCGGCGCTGCCGGCTTTATCGGAATGCATGTCTGTGAACGGCTGTTGGCGCGTGGCGAACAGGTCGTTGGTATCGATGCGTTCACACCGTATTACGATCCGGCGCTGAAGCGCGCGCGCCTCGAAAAGCTCAAGCATCTTCCGGGCTTCAGCTTCCACGAGATCGACCTTGCCGATTTTGCCGCGGTGATCCGCGTATTCGATGAAGTCGCGCCCGATCGGGTTGTCCACCTTGCGGCGCAGCCGGGCGTACGCGCCTCGATCGATGATCCCATCACCAGCATCCGCGCCAATTGTGACGGCTTTGTCACCGTGCTGGAGGCCGGCCGGCGCCATGGCCTGGCGCATCTGGTCTACGCCTCGTCGAGCTCGGTCTATGGTGCCAACCGCACCCTGCCGTATTCGACCGAGCAATCGGTGAACCATCCGGTCAGCCTGTATGCCGCGAGCAAGAAGGCCAACGAACTGATGGCGCACACCTTTGCGCATGTTCACAAGCTGCCGGTGACGGGCCTGCGCTTCTTCACCGTCTACGGTCCGTGGGGCCGGCCCGACATGGCCGCCTATCTGTTCACGCGCGCGATCTTCGCGAATGAGCCGATCAAGATTTTCAATAATGGCGACATGTGGCGCGACTTCACCTATGTCGACGACATCGTCGAGGGCGTGATCCGCACCCTCGATCGGCCCGCAGCTCCGAATCCCGCGTGGAACGCGGAGCGGCCTGAAAATTCGTCGAGCTATGCGCCGTACCGCGTCTACAACATCGGCAACAACAGGTCGGTCAAGCTGCTCGAGTTCGTCGAGACGCTCGAGAAGATCATCGGCAAGCCCGCGATCCGCAAGCTGCTGCCGATGCAGGCCGGCGACGTCCTGGAGACGCGCGCCGACATCTCCGCCCTCCAGCGCGCCGTCGGTTTCGCGCCGTCGACGCCGATCGCGGAAGGCCTCGCGCGTTTCGTCGAATGGTATCGAAAGTACCACGGCGTGTGATCGCCGAAGCGAACGGCAAGACAACAAAAAGACTCGGGTGGCGACGGTTAAGGTTTGTTCGGCTTGCGAAGCAGCTTGCCCTAATGTTGGGCGTGCGACCGGATAGAGAATTGGTCTAGGGTGTTCAGTGAAACATCCGTCGTCAACGGAAAGAGTTTTTCATGCGAATCGCGATGATCGGCACGGGTTATGTGGGACTGGTGTCCGGAGCCTGCTTTGCGGATTTCGGTCACGACGTCACCTGCGTCGACAAGGACGAGAAGAAGATCGCTGCGCTTCACCGCGGCGAGATCCCGATCTACGAACCGGGCCTGGACGAACTGGTCGCGACCAACGTGAAGGCCAAGCGCCTCGACTTCACCACCGACCTGTCGAAGCCGGTCGCGGATGCCGATGCCGTGTTCATCGCGGTCGGCACGCCGTCGCGTCGCGGCGATGGCCATGCCGATCTCTCCTACGTCTACGCTGCCGCGAAGGAGATCGCGCAGTCGCTGTCCGGCTTCACCGTCGTCGTGACGAAGTCGACCGTACCGGTCGGCACCGGTGACGAGGTCGAGCGCATCATCCGCGAGGCCAATCCCAAGGCCGACGTCGTCGTCGCCTCCAATCCGGAGTTCCTGCGCGAGGGCGCCGCGATCCGCGACTTCAAGTTCCCCGATCGCGTCGTGGTCGGCACGTCCGACGAGCGCGGCCGCAAGGTGATGGGCGACATCTATCGTCCGCTGTCGCTGAACCAGGCGCCGCTGATGTTCACCGCGCGCCGCACCGCCGAGATGATCAAATACGCCGCCAACGCGTTCCTCGCGACCAAGATCACCTTCATCAACGAGATCGCGGACCTCTCGGAAAAGGTCGGCGCCAACGTCCAGGAAGTCGCGCGCGGCATCGGCCTCGACAACCGCATCGGCACAAAATTCCTGCATGCCGGTCCTGGCTTCGGCGGCTCCTGCTTCCCGAAGGACACCAAGGCGCTGATCAAGATCGCGCAGGATTACGACGTGTCCTTGCGCATCGTCGAATCCGTGCTGGCGGTCAACGAGAACCGCAAGCGCGCGATGGCACGGAAAGTCAGCCAGGCGCTCGGCGGCTCCTTGCGCGGCAAGACCATCGCCGTGCTCGGCCTCACCTTCAAGCCCGACACTGACGACATGCGCGACGCGCCGTCGATTCCTCTCGTGACCGGCCTGATCGACATGGGCGCAAAGGTGAAGGCGTTCGACCCGGTCGGCATGGAGCAGGCCAAGGGCGAACTGCCCAACATCACCTATTCCGAGGATGCGTATTCCTGCGCACAAGGCGCCGATGCAATCGTCATCGTCACCGAATGGGTGCAGTTCCGCGCGCTCGATCTCGACCGGCTGAAGAGCGTCATGGCGCAGCCCGTCGTCGTCGACCTCCGCAACATCTACCGCCCCGAAGAGATGGCCGAGGCCGGCTTCGTTTATGAAAGCGTGGGACGGTCGTCCCAGGCTTAGGGTCCCAGGCTCAGGGTCCAAGCCTGACCGATCATGCCGAGTTGATCATCGCCCGCCTCATCGTGAGGCGGGCGAAATCGTTTCCGATGCGATATGATGCGGGCGCGCCTGCCGCGATGGAGACTGCCATGACCGACGACACCCACACGATCCGCAGTGGCTCCCTCACCGCGACCATCAAGGCGCACGGCGCCGAGATGTGCTCGCTCAGGCACGAGGACGGCACCGAATTCGTCTGGCAGGCAGGTCCCGCCTGGGCGCGCCATGCGCCATTGCTGTTTCCGATCGTTGGGCGTCTCGCCAATGACGAAATGCGATACCGGGGCAAGACCTACCGGATGACCCAGCATGGCTTCGCGCGCGACAGCCGTTTTGCCTGGACGGAGCGTGGCGAGAACCGTTGCGCGCTCGTGCTCGAGGACAGCGAGGCGACGCGTGCGCTCTATCCGTTCGCGTTTCGGCTGACGGCGGCCTATGCGCTCGATGCGTTCGGTCTCGATCTCTCGCTCACGGTCGCCAACACCGGCAAGGAGACGCTGCCGGTGTCGCTCGGTGGCCACCCCGCTTTCAACTGGCCGCTTCGCCCTGGTGTGCCGAAGCAGAGCTACGCGCTGACATTCACGCACGAGGAGCCGTCCCCGGTTCACCGTGTCGAAGGCGGCCTCCTGCTCGCGGATACGGATCCGAGCCCGGTCCGAGGCACTGTACTTCCTTTGTCGGAAGCGCTGTTCAGCAGCGACGCCGTCATCCTCGATCCCGTCAACAGCCGCGGGGTCCGCTATGCCGCCACGGATGGCACCGGGCCCTGGCTCAAAATGTCCTGGCGCGGCTTTCGCGAACTCGGCGTCTGGTCGAAGCCGTCAGGCGCGCCGTTCCTTTGCATCGAACCCTGGCGCGGCTATGCCAGCCCCAAGGCGTTCGACGGCGAATTCAGCGACAAGCCGGGCTTGATGCACATCGCACCCGGCGCTGAGGAGCAGTTGTCGTTTCGGGTCGACGTGGGAATATCCTAGAGCATGATCCGGAAAAGTGTGAAGCGGTTTTCCGGAAAGATCATGCGCAAACAACAACCTGAAGCGCGATGAAGATTCATCCACATCTCATCGCGCTTTGCTCTCACACCTCGATGCGCGTCAGGTCTTCGCCGAGCACGACGGGACCTGAATAATCCCGCCGGACATCCGCAAGGAGCGCGTTCAGCATGGTGTCGTCGGTGCGGGGACGGTGATGGGTCAGCGCCAGCTTCTTGACGCCTGCTTTGGCCGCGATCTTGCCGACGGTGTCACCGCAAGCCAGCGTGTATTTCGCAAGCCGCCGGAAATGGTCGTTGTTGATCTCCGGCGTCGCGAGAAAGCAGACTTGCACGAGCAGGTCGGCGCCCTCAGCCAGCCGCTCGAGGCCGGGGCAGGGGACGGTGTCGCCCGAAATCGCAATGACCTTGCCGTCCGCCTCGAAGCGATAACCGAGACACATCCAGCGCGCGAGAAACGCCGGTGACATGTCGAGCCCGTCGCCATGCGAAACGAGCTCGGCGCTGATCTTCCAGCGACCGGTATCGAGAACGGGGCCTGGAACGATGTCGGTTGCGACCACCGGTTTCCAGCCGCCGAACGTCGGCTCGCCCTGGTCGCGCCAGGCGATGTCCTTGTCGTAAACCTGCGTCACCAGCGTGTTGACGAGCCGTTCGGTATCCGGTGGCCCATAGATTCGCAGATCGTCCTTGCGCCCATGCATCCAGGAATTCAGCATCACGTCGTAGAGGTCGCCGATGTGATCGAAATGATGATGGGTGAGAAAGACCGTGTTGATGGCGCCGAGCGGCACGCCGGCCTTGCTGAGCTGCACCATGACGCCGCGGCCCGCGTCGAACAGGATGTTCTCTTCGCCGAGCCTGATCAACGTCGTCGTTGCCATGCGACGTGGGTCCGGGCGCGGACCGCCGGTGCCGAGCAGAATGACTTCCATGGCGCTTACTCCCGTATGCAACTCGTCGGTTTGGTCAAATGAGGTTCGAAGGCGGTGCCGGTCAGATCGAAGCGGACGTTACGTTAACCAGCAGTTGAATCCGAATTCGGATGAACGGAATTGTCGGTGCCGGGTGCGGCCGGGGCCGGTCCGGCGAGCCAGGTCCACACATCCATGCGCTCAGTGAGAAGTGTGGGCCAATTCATACTTAATACTGCAATACCGTGACCTATATTGTTTGGGCGAAACAAGAAGCCTAGTATTCCGGCAGGCAGTTTCGGGGGCTCGAATAAGCCGTGAATGTTCGTTCACATGACAACGCATCACGCGGCGACTCGAATTTTCGAGCCGGGTCGCAGGCACACAGGACATCCAACATCGTGGCTGATTCCGCACTTCAGGAATTGCGTCCCATTGGGCGCGAGCGATTGATCGTGGTCGAAGACGATCCGGTAACCCGCACGATGCTGGTCGGTTACTTCAGCGAGAACAATTTCGACGTGATCGGCGCCGGGACCTGCGCGGAATGTCGCCAGGCGCTGCGCGCGCGTACCGACCTCGTCTTCCTCGACGTGCAGTTGCCCGACGGTGACGGCTTCGAGCTCGCCAAGGAGATCCAAGCGACCAGCAATGCGGGCATCATCTTCGTGACCCGCCGAGACACCGACGTCGATCGCATCCTCGGTCTCGAGATCGCCGGCGATCACTACGTCACCAAGCCGATCAATCTGCGCGAACTGCTCGCGCGTGCGCGCAGCGTGTTGCGGCGGCGCTCGATCGACCGCAAGGCGGCGCGCAACCATAATTCGATCGCCTTCGGCGACTGGATCATCGATCTGACGCGGCGCGAGCTGCTCGGCAGCGACGGCAAGCCGGTGGCGCTGACGCGCGCCGAGTTCGATCTGCTCGCCGCACTCGTCGGTGCGGACGGACGGCCGCTCAGCCGCGACTATCTGATCGAGGTCGTCAGTAACCGCCAGGCCGAGGTCGACATCCGCACGGTCGATGCGCTGGTGGCGCGGCTACGCCGCAAGCTGGTCGGCAGCGGTACGCCTGTCATCGCCACCGTCACCGGTGTCGGCTACAAGCTCGCGCTCAGCGAACGGCTCTGATCCCATCTCGCGAAAGACCTGATCGCCCGCGCAGCTATCGTGTGCGGGCGCTTTGATCCGTGGTGATTTGCCGCGTCGCTGCCGCGAGCTGGTCGTCGACCGCATAGAGCGTGCAGGTCGGCGACCATTTCATGCAGGCCGCGAGCGAATCGCGTTGCGCATCGTCCACGGTGGTGCGCCCCGAGCGCCAGCCGTAACCGCCATTGGGCGACACCGCGAAAGCCTTGTGCGGCGTGGTGCTGGCGAGATAGCGCGCAAACTCGGCTTTCGCCGCCTCACTGAAATGGCCGGGCGGCGGCAGCGGGTCGGGCGGGCTCAGAATGTCGTGGGCGAGGGCGCGCTCGCGCAGGAAGGCGTCGAGATAAGGCGTCCATTGCGGGCGGCCCGCCACGGAATAGAGGTAGTGGCCGTCGTCGCCATAGGACGGCGCGGAGACGAATTTCGCGTTGCCGCCATTGGCGCGAAAGGCGGCGTAGAGGCGGCGCGCCAGATCCGGGCCGAAGTAAAGGTCGTTGGCCGCGTAGACCCACAGCATCGGCACCCGCGAGGTCTTGCCGAAGCTGGCGAACGCCTGCACCAGCCCATCCTCGTTGCAGACGTCTTCGTCGTCGTCGCGCGAGCCGCGGCCGCCGGCGAAGCTGATCGCGGCGACGAGACCGGGCGGCGGCTGCGCGGTCAGGGCGACGGTGGCGAGCCCGCCGGCGGAATGGCCGGCCGCGATCATGCCTGTCGTGGTGACGTCGGCCCGGCGCGCCATCGCATCGATCGCGGCGCGCAAATCCGAAACCGCTACCGCGGCCGCCGGCAGATAGGCGGCATTGGCGCAGCCGCCGACGCTGTCGACCCGGCCGCCGGGCGATGTGCCGTAGCCGCGCCGCATCACGATCAGGGCGGCGAAGCCGCGCCGGGCATATTCCAGCGCAATGCCGTAATATTCGCGCGCGTTCATGGTCGCGCGATCGCCGAAGCTGCGCGGCGTGCCATGGCTGAGCAGCGCCAGCGGATAGCGCTTGGTCCCGGCCGGGCGAACCAGAAACGCCTCCAGCCCCTGCGGTCCGGCTTCCGCCATCGGGATGCGCAGATCCTCGACGTAGAACTGGGCGGCGCGCGCCGGCGCGTTGGCCAGGGTGAGGCCCATGGCGAGGCTGGCGATCAAAATAAACGAGAGCCAGTGAAACCGCGTCATGCGCCGACTCGAAAAGGTCCGATTTAAAAGAACACCATAGCACGATCTCAGGAACGGCCACCCCATCGCGCGGGTTGTGGTTTGGCGCAAGGCCCGCCGATGCTATGGTGTGGCGCAATCTCTGGACGGCAGGACGAGGATATTTCAGTGGCTGACATTCATCCCGCGGCGGGCAAGCTGGTTTCGCCGGACGCGCTCGCCAACATTCCGCGGCTCGTGACGGCCTATTTCGCGGGCAAGCCCGACGTCGCCGATCCTGCGCAGCGGGTGGCGTTCGGCACCTCGGGCCATCGCGGCACCTCGTTCAAGAACACCTTCAACGAAGGCCATATCCTGGCGACCACGCAGGCGATCTGCGACTACCGAAAGGAGAAGGGCCTCACCGGTCCGCTCTTCATCGGCATCGACACCCATGCGCTGGCCGAGCCTGCGCTTGCGAGTGCGGTCGAGGTGTTCGCGGCGAACGGCGTCGAGGTGATGATCGACAAGGACCACGGCTACACGCCGACGCCGGTGATCTCGCACGCGATCCTCACCTACAACAAGGGCCGCACATCGGGCTTGGCCGACGGCGTCGTCGTCACGCCTTCGCACAATCCGCCGGAGGACGGCGGCTACAAGTACAATCCGCCGAATGGCGGCCCGGCTGACACCGATGTGACCGGTGTCGTCGAGAAGCGCGCCAACGCCTATCTCGCCGATGGCCTCAAGGGCGTGAAGCGCATCGACTACGCCAAGGCGCTGAAGTCGTCGAACGTTCATGCCTACGACTACATCACCCCCTACGTCGCCGATCTCGGCAACGTCGTCGATCTCGAGCTCGTCAAATCCGCCGGCATCAATATCGGCATCGACCCGCTCGGCGGCGCCGCCGTGCATTACTGGCATCCGATCATCGAGCGCTACGGCCTCAAGGCTACCGTCGTGAACGAGGCGATCGACCCGACCTTCCGTTTCATGACGGTCGACTGGGACGGCAAGATCCGCATGGACTGCTCCTCGCCTTACGCGATGGCGAGCCTGATCGCGATGCGCGACCGTTTCGACGTCGCCTTTGCCAACGACACCGATGCCGATCGCCACGGCATCGTGACGCGCACCGGCGGCCTGATGAATCCGAACCACTATCTGGCGACCGCGATCTCCTATCTGTTCGCGCACCGGCCGCACTGGAGCAAGGATGCCGCGATCGGCAAGACCGTGGTGTCGAGCTCGATCATCGACCGTGTCGCGAAAAAGCTCGGCCGCAAGCTGGTGGAGACGCCGGTCGGCTTCAAATGGTTCGTCGACGGCCTCGTCAGCGGCGGCTTCGGCTTCGGCGGCGAGGAGAGTGCGGGCGCCTCGTTCCTGCGCCGCGACGGCACGGTGTGGACCACCGACAAGGACGGCATCATCCTCGGCCTGCTCGCCGCCGAGATCATGGCCAAGACCGGTCGCGATCCGAGCCAGTTGTTCAATGATCTCACCGCCGAGCTCGGCGTCCCCCATTACGCGCGCATCGACGTCGCCGCGACCGGGCCGCAGAAGAACATCCTGAAATCCGTCACACCGGAACAACTCGGGTTGAAAGATCTCGCCGGCGATCCCGTCCGCTCCACGCTGAGCAAGGCGCCCGGAAACGGCCAGCCGTTCGGCGGCATCAAGGTCGAAACGGATTTCGGCTGGTTCGCGGCGCGGCCGTCCGGGACGGAAGACGTCTACAAGATCTACGCCGAGAGCTTCCGCAGCACCGAGCACCTGAAGCGGATTCAGCAGGAAGCGCAGGCGGGCCTGGCGAAGGTGTTCGGCGCGTAACGGCCGAGGCGGCCTTTCTCTTTTACCCTCCCCTGGAGGGGGAGGGTCGATGCGCATGCAGCGAAGCGAAATGCGCAGCGGGGTGGGGTGAAGGTCCCTCCGCGATGAACAGTGCCCGTATGGAGAGATCACCCCACCCCGGCGCTTCGCACCGACCCTCCCCCTCCAGGGGAGGGTAAGCGAGGCTCTTGTATCCATACCGAATACATAAAGGTATTATGGTAGGCATTTTTGCCCTTGAACGATTCTATCCTTCCGCTATTGTATACATAACGCATACATAAGCCCTGGGAGATCGCCGGTGACAAAACCCTTCCCCATGAACGCCTGGTACGCCGCCGCGTGGGACGCGGAGGTGAAGCCGGCGCTGTTGCCGCGGACGATCTGCGGCAAGCACATCGTGATGTACCGCAAGGCCGACGGCTCGGTCGCTGCTCTTGAGGATGCCTGCTGGCACCGCCTGGTGCCGCTGTCCAAGGGCCGGCTCGAAGGCGACACCGTCGTCTGCGGCTATCACGGCCTGAAATACAATGCGCAGGGCCGCTGCACCTTCATGCCCTCGCAGGAGACCATCAACCCGTCGGCCTGCGTGCGCGCCTATCCCGTGGTCGAACGTCATCGTTACATCTGGCTCTGGATGGGCGACCCCGCGCTCGCCGACCCTGCGCTCGTGCCCGACATGCACTGGAATCACGATCCGGCCTGGGCCGGCGACGGCAAGACCATCCGCGTCGCCTGCGACTACCGCCTCGTGCTCGACAATCTCATGGACCTCACCCACGAGACGTTCGTGCATGGCTCCTCGATCGGCAATGACGCAGTCGCCGAAGCGCCGTTCGATGTCACCCATGGCGAGAAGACGGTGACGGTGACGCGCTGGATGCGCGGCATCGAGGCGCCGCCGTTCTGGGCCAAGCAACTCGGCAAGGGAGGCCTCGTCGACCGCTGGCAGATCATCCGCTTCGAGGCCCCGTGCACCATCGCCATCGACGTCGGCGTCGCGCCAACCGGCACCGGCGCGCCCGAAGGCGACCGCTCGCAGGGCGTCAACGGCTTCGTGCTCAACACCATCACGCCCGAGACCGAAAAGACCTGCCATTATTTCTGGGCCTTCGTCCGCAACTACCAGATCGGCGAGCAGCGCATCACCACCGAGATCCGCGATGGCGTCTCCGGCATTTTCCACGAGGACGAGCTGATCCTGGAAGCGCAGCAGCGCGCGATGGACGAGAATCCGGATCGGATCTTCTACAATCTCAACATCGACGCCGGCGCGATGTGGACGCGCAAGCTGATCGACCGGATGGTGGCGAAGGAAAACCCGCCAACACACCTCCAGGCCGCGGAGTAATCCAGGTGAAGGCAGCGCCCGAGCGTGAGGTCGACCGCTCCGTCTCGCAGACCGTGAAGGCGCAGCTCGCGCTGCGTGACCAGATCCTGTCGGGCGCCTTGCGCCCGGGCGAGCGCATCTCCGAGCTGCAGGCGGTGGAGACCACCGGCGCCTCGCGCACGCCGGTGCGCATGGCGCTGGTGCGGCTGGAGGAGGAGGGCCTGCTGGAGGCGATCCCCTCCGGTGGCTTCATGGTGAAAGCGTTTTCGGAGCGCGACATTTCCGATTCCATCGAGCTGCGCGGCACGCTGGAGGGCCTCGCCGCGCGCTTTGCCGCGGAGCGCGGCGTCTCCGCGCGCGAGCTCGAACCTCTGAAAGAGTGTCTCGCCGCGATCGACGATCTGCTGCGGCAAGTGCCGATCTCGATCGAAGCCTTCTCGTCCTATGTCGCGCTGAACGCGCGCTTCCACGCGCTGCTCACCGAATTGTCGCGCAGCCCGCCATTGGTTCGGCAGATCGACCGTGCCTCGGCGCTGCCGTTTGCGTCTCCAAGCGGCTTCGTGATGGCGCAGTCGGCGCTGCCCGAGGCGCAGCAGATCCTGATCATCGGGCAGGAGCACCACCGCGTCGTGATCGACGCCATCGAGAACCGCGAGGGTGCGCGCGCCGAAGCCGTGATGCGCGAGCACGCGCGGCTCGCGGTGCGAAATTTGCGGCTCGCGTTGCGCAACCGCACCCATCTCGATCTCCTGCCGGCGCTCGCGCTGATCAAGACCGCAACCGATTGAGGGCAATGCCATGCGCTTCATCGAAACCTGGATTCCGGCGACGCTGGTGTCGACGCGCGATCTTTCGCCCGGCATCCGCGAATTCTTGATCCGGCCGGATCAATTCGACGGCGCGGCCTATCCGGTCGGCAGCCATATCAATGTCAGCGTCACCATCGACGGCTTACCGGAGACGCGGTCCTATTCGCTGGTCGGCGAAGCCTCGCCGCAGGGCTTCAGGATCGCGGTGCGCCGCGCCGAGGATTCGCGCGGCGGCTCGCGCTACATGTGGCAGCTCGCGCCGGGCGCGCGGCTCGACATCACCCGGCCCGCCTCGCTCGTCGCGGTCGATTGGGCGCGCGAAAACTATTGCCTGATCGCCGGTGGCATCGGCATCACCCCGATCCTCGGTGCCGCGCAGGCGCTGGCGCGCCGCGGTGCAAGCGTTACGCTGCACTACGCCGTGCGCGGTCGCGCTGACGCTGCCTATCTCGACGATCTCGCGCGCCTGCTCGGTGACCGCCTGGTCGTCCATGCCAGCGATGAAGGCAAGCGGCTCGACCTCGACACGCTGTTCGCCGCGTTGCCGAAGGGCACGCTGACGCTGTTCTGCGGCCCGATGCGCATGCTTGATGCCGCCCGTCACGCCTGGATCGGCGCCGGCCATCCGCTTCCCGATCTCCGCTACGAGACCTTCGGCTCCAGCGGCTCGCTGCCGACCGAGACCTTTCGTGTGCGCCTGAAGGGCTCCGACGTCGAGCTCGAAATCCCGCGCGAGCGTTCGATGCTGGATGTCCTCAACGCCAGCGGCTTCGAGGTGATATCCGACTGCAAGCGCGGCGAATGCGGCCTCTGCGCCATCGACGTCGTCGATGTCGACGGCGAGATCGACCATCGCGACGTCTTCTTCAGCGATCACCAGAAGAGCAGCAACCAGAAGATCTGCGCCTGCGTTTCGCGGGCGCGCGGGACGATCACGGTGGATACGCTGTTGCGGGCGGATGCGGTCTGAGGCGGCCTACGCCGCGAAAATCGCCCGCAGCTTCTTCGAGTTGAGCAGCGCCTGCACGCCATCGGCCGACACCGGCCGGCCGATCAAATAGCCCTGCACCTCGTCGCAGGCGATCTGGCGCAGATATTCGAGCTGGTCGGCGGTCTCGACGCCTTCGGCGACGACGTCGATGTTGAGGTCGCGCGCCAGCGAGATCACCGATTTCACGATCGCGGCGCAGTCCGGCTGCACCAGCATGTCGCGGATGAAGGACTGGTCGATCTTGATGCGGCTGAACGGCAGCTTGCGCAGGTATGTCAGCGACGAGAAGCCGGTGCCGAAATCATCCAGCGCTACCGTGGCGCCGAGCTCGAGCAGCGCATTCAGGATCGAGGCGGCCGAGCCGTATTTCGACAGCAGCATCGATTCCGTGATTTCGATCTCGAGCCGGTGCGGCGCGACCCTGGCGTCGGCCAGCGCCTGCACGATGGTCTGGAGGATGCTCGCGTTGTGAAACTGCGCCGCCGAGAAATTCACGGCGACCCGGATGTTCTCCGGCCAGTCTGACAGCGTCGCGCAGGCGCGGCGGATCACCCATTCGCCGATCTCGTGGATCAGCCCGGTCTCTTCGGCGATCGGGATGAACTCGCTCGGCGGCACCAGGCCGCGCGCGGGATGCTGCCAGCGCAGCAGCGCCTCGAAACCGGTGATGCGGTTGTTGCCGAGATCGAGGAACGGCTGGAACACCAGAAACAGCTCGTTGCGCGCGACGGCGCCGGCGAGGTCCGCTTGCAGGGCCTTGCGGTCGCGTGAGGCCCTGTCGTCGGCTTCCTCGAAGAAGCAGACCGTGCCGGGGCCGGCCTTCTTGGCGCGATAAAGCGCGGCGTCCGCATTCTTCATGATGTCGAGCGGCGTGTTGCCGTCGCGCGGCGCCAGCACGATGCCGACGCTGGTCGCGCCCACGATCTCGCAGCCCTCGATCAGCAACGGTTCGGCAAAGGCCGCGACGAAGCGCTCGGCGATCTCGAGCGCATCTTCGGGCCGCGCCAGATTGGCCATCACCAGCGCGAACTCGTCGCCGCCGATGCGGGCGACATGCTCGGCCGCGCGGGTGCAGCGTTGCAGCCGGCTTGCGACCTGCACCAAAAATTCATCACCGGCGGGATGGCCGAAGCGGTCGTTGACCTCCTTGAAGCGGTCGAGGTCGAGCAGCAGCACGGCGAATTCCTCGCCGGACAGCGCAAGCCGCTTCAGCGCGCCATCGAGCGTCTCGTTGAAGGCGACGCGATTGGGCAAATGGGTGAGGGGGTCCTGGCGGACGATGCGCTCGGCCTCGATCTGCCGCATCACCCGCCGTGCAAATCCGATCGAATTGACGAACACGCCGCGCAGCAGCACGCTGCCATAGACCACGACCAGGAAAGCGATCAGCAGGAAGGCGAGGTCGCCGTTCCGGCTGAGGCAGATGGCGATGCCGACGAAGATCGGGGCAGTGAACGCGATGGCCGCGATCGGGATGGTGGCGAAGGCGAGCGCGCCGCCGGCCAGCATGCCCGAGCACAGGCAGGTGATGACGAGCTGGCCGCCGGTCGAAGCATTTGCAAAGAAGGCGACGGGGACGATGCCCCAGGCAGTGCCGAGCACGAAGGCATTGCGCACCAGCCGGTGCATGGCGCGGCGGGAGACGAATTGCGGCTTTGTGATCCGGCGCGAGGCGTGGGATTGCAGGCCGAACGCAATCGCGGCGCCGGCGACAGCGATGGCCCAGATCAGGGCAGGGATGCGGTCCGGTGACTGCCACAGCGCAATGGCGAGCACGGTGGCGTTGCAGGCATTGGCGAGCATGATGCCGACGGAATAGCCGAGCACCAGCGACATCTGTTCCGCGCGGATATGGCCGGCGACGGCTTCGTCGGTTGCGGGACCGCCAAAGGCTGACAGATCGCCGGCAAACAGCCTTGCGACATAGTTGGTCAGTTGAGTCCGCATTCCAGGGCCTAGCAGCATGAGCCGTTTGTCCGGCTCGATCCGGAAAATTCACCGCAAAACTTTGACGAACTATGAATTATCCCCGATTGCCGCAGTCGCCGCGACCACTTCTGCGTGTTCGTGTCGCAGTATCGATAACAAATCGATACAAATGCGGCGCTCCGCGTTACGGCTGTAACGATAGGCCGAGCGTCCGCCACTCACTCCGCTGTCATGCCCCGCGAAGGCGGGGCATCCAGTACGCCGTGGTCTATCGAGGAATCGCGACGGTCTCGGAGTACTGGATCGCCCGGTCCTGATGGGCAATTGCGCATAAGGCCGGGCGATGACAGCGGTGTTCGGGACGCGAGTCTCAATCAGACCAGCCCCTGCTCGGCCAGAAAATGCGTGAGCGTATCGGTCTGCTCGGAGCCGACGAAGGCGCCGATGTAGCCGTCGGGACGCACCCGGAAAGCCTCGGCCTGGTCAGGCGGCACGCCAGCGAAGCCGATCGCCATGTCAGCGAAGCCGCCGTCACGCCGAGCGGAAAGGCGATGACGGACGCGGTCGACCGGGCACGCGAACGGATTGTCGAGGAAATGTTTGCGAGCTGTTGCGCGTTCTCAGCCAGCGCACGAGCGCGCTCTCATCGCACCTTTGTGCGTCGAAATACGACGATTGGTATCGGATTGCCGCAGAGTGTTGCCGCGCCGACATAGTGTGAACCATCGGTTCCCCCTATCAATCCAGGCGCGACTTGGAATGCTGGAATGCCGGTGGTTGGAATGGGAATGAAGCGTCTGCTGCTCGCGACCTCGGCGCTGGCGAGCTGCCTGTTTTCGGTTTCGGCACAGGCCCAGAGTGTGTGGCACGGCTTCGGCAACTCGACAGCCACCAGCGATTACAATCTCGACACGAACTGGTCGAATCCGCCGGCGGGCGCTCCGCCAATCAATGCCGGCCAGTCAGCTCAATTCACGGGAGGGGGCAGTACGACCATCACGGTCACTGCCGGCCCGATCACCCCGGATTCGTGGACGTTCGGGGCAAACGCCAGCAACTACGCTTTGTCGGGCGCCGACGTGAACTTCAATGGCGCCGGACCGAACCTCGTCAACAACGCCAATACCGGTCAGAGCATCTCGATCAGCAACAACATGACGGGAGCGGGCATCTCGCAGGCCGGCGCCAGCACGCTGACGCTGAGTGGGACCAACTCGTTCACGACGACGAGTGTCTCGGCCGGCACCCTCGCCAACAGTGGCACCCTGACGTCTGCCGTTTCCGTCACGAACAGCCTCGCGACCTACGAAAACACCGGCACGCAGAATGGCGGCCTCGACAACAACGGCGTCACGCGCAATTCGGGCACGCTGAACGGCGGCTTGATCAATTCGGGTGGTTATATTCAGTTTGCCGGTTCAACCAATGGCGGGCTGACCAATATTAACTCGGTCGGCGCCCATGCCGGCGCCTTCAACGGCGCGATCGACAATAGCACCGGCGGTCTCTTCGAAATCTTCGGCACGGTCACCAGCGACAGCACGTTCACCAACAGCACCACCTCGTCTGTCCTGTTTTTTTCCAGCGGCTCTTACACCGTCGCTGGACTGATCACGAACTCGGGCACCGATCCGGCCGGAGGCATCGCGGTAAGCGCCGGCTCGACCCTCAACGCCAACGGCGGCCTGACCAACAACGCCAACGCGACGATCGTGAACAGCGGCGGTACCGTGACCGGCAACCTGAGCAACGCGGGCATCGTCACCAACAGCGGTGCGATGGGCGCGGTGACCAACACCGGATCGTTCGACAACCAGAGCGGCGGTTCGATCACGACGCTGACCAACAATGCCGGCACGTTTACCAACGAGAGCGGCGCGACCGTCTCCGGCGCGGCGACGATCTCCGGCGGCACCGTGACCAACGCCGGCACGTTTTCCTCCACGCTCGGCCTGACCGGCGGCACGTTCACCAACAACGCGGGCGGTCAGGTCCAGGGGATGACCACGATGAGCTTCGCCACGGTGAACAACAACGGCACGATGGCCGGAGTGACCATCAACGCGGGAACGCTCAACAACAACAACGGTGGCACGATCGCGACGGTGACGGCCAGCGATGGTAATTTCCGCAACTACGCAGGTGCAACGGTCTCCGGCGCGGTGTCGATCTCTGCTTCAAACATCACGTTGAACCACGGCACATTCGCCAGCACGCTTGACGCGACCGGCGGCATTTTCACGAACGCCGCCGACGGCCAGGTCCTGGGCGCGACGACGCACAGCGGCGGTGGGATGACCAACTACGGCACGATGGCCGGCGTGACCAACTCGTTCGGGAGTTTCACCAACTACGACACCGGTTCGATTACGACGCTGACCAATAGCGGCGGCAGCTTCTATAGTTTAGGGACGGTCTCCGGCGCTGCGACTATATCTGGAGGCAGCGTGGTAAATCACCAAGGTACGTTTGCGAGCACGATCGGGCTGACGGGCGGCTCGTTTGAGAATGATTCTGGCAGTGTGGTCCAGGGCGCGACGACGAACAATGGCGGCGCGGTGGGCAACTACGGTACGATGGCGGGGGTGACCAACGCCTCCGGAACGTTCGGCAACAACACCGGCGGCTCGATCACGACGCTGAACAACAATGGCGGCACCTTCACCAACGATACCGGCGCAACGGTCTCCGGCGCGGCGACGATCTCCGCGGGCAGCGTGACCAACGCCGGCACGTTCTCCAGCACGCTCGGCCTGACCGGCGGCTCGTTCACCAACAACACCGGCGGCCAGGTCCAGGGCGCGACGACGAACAACGGCGGCACGGTGAACAACAACGGCACGATGGCCGGCGCGATCAACATCTCCGGAACGTTCAACAACAATAACAACGCCACGATCACGACGCTGACCAACAATGGCGGCCTCTTCCAGAACGACAATCAGGGCAGGGTCACGGGCGCTGCGACCGTGTCTTCAGGCACCGTGCAGAATGCCGGTACGTTTGCGAGCACCCTCGGTCTGACGGGCGGCACGTTCAACAACTTCGGCACTGTTCAGGGCGCCACCACGAACAACGGCGGCACGGTGGGCAACGGCGGCACGATGGCTGGCGTGACCAACACGTCCGGAACGTTCAACAACAACGGCACCGGCTCGATCACGACGCTGAACAACAATGGCGGCACCTTCAACAATGACGCCACGATCAGCGGCGCGGCGACGATCTCCGGCGGCACGGTGTTCGTGACCGGCAGCGGGACCATCGGCGGCGCGGTGAGCCTCACCAATGCGGCGGGAACGCTCGATATCTCCGGCGTCACCACCGGTCTTTCGATTACGGATTTCTCGGGTGTGAGCGGAAGCACCGTGAACCTCGGCGCCAAGACGTTGACGATCGCGGGTGGCACGCAGACCTTTGGCGGTGCGATGCAGGGCGCCGGCAATCTGGTCCTGTCCAGCGGCGCGGAGACGCTGTCGGGCACCAGCAGCTACAGCGGCACGACCACGGTCAACGGTGGCACGCTCAGGGTCGATGGTTCGATTGCCAGCTCGTCGATGACGACGGTGAACGCCGCGGGCGCACTTTCGGGCGTCGGTATGGTGGGCAATGTCACCGTCAATGGTGGCTTGTTCGCGCCGGGCCAGGGCGTGGTCGGCGGGTCCATGACCGTGACGGGAAGCCTCGTCATGACCGCGGCCTCGACCTATCTCGTGGAGGTGACGCCGGCGACGTCCACCTCCAGCATCGTAACCGGTAACGCGAATCTCGGCGGCGCGACGCTGGGCATCAACTTCGCGGCCGGCAGCTACGTCTCGAAGCAATACACGGTCGTCGCCGCGAGCAGCATCACTGGCGCGTTCAATCCCACCATCCTCAGCCTTGGCCTGCCTGCGGGTTTTAGCATCAGCGCGAGCAACGACGGCACCCACGCCTATCTGAACCTCGTGCTGAACTTTGCACCGCCGTCAGGAAACCTGAACGTCAACCAGCAGAACGTCGGTAACGCGATCATCAACTTCTTCAACACGACCGGCGGGATCTCGATGGCGTTCGGCGGCCTGACGCCGGCCGGGCTGACGCAGCTCTCCGGCGAGGTCGGCAGCGCGCCGCAGCAGTCGACGTTCAACGCGATGACCCAGTTCATGGGCGTGATGACGGACCCCTTCGTCGCCGGACGCGGTGATCCCGTCAGCGCCGGCGGCGCACCGAATGCCTATGCCGAAGAGAGCCTGGCTTACGCCGCCGCCGGGAAGGGACGTTCGGCCAGCGCGCGCGACGCGTTCGCCGCCTACACCAAGGCTCCGGTGGCGCCGTCCTTCGAGCAGCGCTGGAGCGTCTGGGCCGCCGGCTTCGGCGGTGCGCAGCAGACCGACGGCAACAATGCACTCGGCTCCAACAACACCACCAGCAGCCTTTACGCGACCGCCGTCGGCGCGGACTATCGCGTGTCGCGTGACACGCTGCTCGGTTTCGCACTTGCAGGTGGCGGCACCAATTTCACGGTTGCCAACAATCTCGGCGGCGGGCGCTCCGACCTGTTCCAGGCCGGCGCGTTCTTCCGCCACAACGCGGGTCCCGCCTACATCACGGGCGCGTTGGCCTATGGCTGGCAGGACATCACCACCGATCGCACCGTGACCGTCGCCGGCGTCGATCGCCTGCGCGCCGAGTTCAATGCCAATGCCTGGTCAGGCCGGCTTGAGGGCGGCTATCGCTTCGTCTCGCAGGGCATCGGCCTGACGCCGTATGCGGCGGCGCAGGTCACCGCCTTCGACCTGCCGGCTTATGCTGAACAGGCGATCGCGGGCAGCAACCAGTTCGCGCTCGCCTATGGCGCCAAGAGCGTCACCGATACACGGAGCGAGCTCGGCCTTCGCACCGACAAGGCCTTCGCTCAGGACGACGGCATCGTCACGCTGCGCGGCCGCGTCGCATGGGCGCACGACTTCAACCCCAACCGCGCGATCGGCGCCACGTTCCAGACCTTGCCCGGCGCGAGCTTCGTCGTGAACGGCGCGGCGATGGCCTCGGAGACGGCGCTGGTCACCGCCGCGGCCGAGAAGAAATGGCTGAACGGCTGGTCGGCGGCCGCCACGTTCGAGGGCGAGTTCTCCAACGTCACGCGCAGCTATGCCGGAAAGGGCGTGGTGCGTTACGCTTGGTAAGGCTGCGGGCTTGAGGGTCACGAGCCGGCGTCCGGACGTCGGCGTCCCGGCGAAAGACAGGAACCAAAGGAGAGGGCGGCCATTAAGGTCTCATGACCGATGCGCCCAAATCAGCCGCTCGTGCTGCACGTCTCGTGATTGTTGCCCTCGCGGCAGTTGCGGCCTTTGCGCGGCCCGTCGGCGCGGATCAATCATCGACAAGCGCTCCGCTGAAAAGTCCTGCCGATTTTTCGTCGATCTCGAACACAAGCGAGCGCTCGCGCGCGATCTTCAACGAAATCGGCAAGGTGGTCATGAATCCGCGTTGCATGAACTGCCACCCGGCGGGCGACCATCCAACGCAGGGCGACGATTTTCACGAGCACATGCCGCCGATCTGGCGGGCCGAGACCGGGCATTTCGAGGCCAACTGCTCGGGCTGCCATGGCTCTCACAACGTCACGCTGCTCGAGGCGGCTTCATACCGAAGCATTCCCGGTCATCCGCGATGGGGCTTTGCGCCGATGTCGATGGCGTGGCAAGGCAAGTCACTGGGTGAGATCTGCCGCCAGTTGAAGGATGTCCAGGCCAACGGCGGCCGCGACCTCGCCGCGTTGCAGGAGCATGTCGCCAAGGACGATCTCGTCGGTTGGGCCTGGAATCCCGGCGAAGGTCGCAGGCCGGCTCCCGGCAGCCAACAGGCTGCTGGCGAGCTCGTGCAAGCGTGGATCGACAGCGGCGCGGAGTGTCCGCGCTAGCTTACCGCCCGAGCTGCTTCGGATCGTAGAAGAACCGCTCCTCGACGATCTGCTCGCCACGCCAGGTCTGCCAGGCGATCTCCTCAAAATTGCGCGTGACACCTTCAGTGTTGGTGAAGCTGAAGATCCAGCGCGTGGCGACTTTATCGCCCTCGATCAGGCTCGGCCCGACGCGGACGGCCTTCACCTCTTTGGACATCGCCAGCACGCCGCGCTCCTTGGTAACGAGAGCGTCGCGGCCAACCGTCGGTGCGGTGTTGTTCTCATAGGTCACGGCATCGGGTGTGCAGTAGTCCTCGATCGCGCCGATAAAGTCTCCGTTCTCGAGGCGCTTCGCAAATTCTTCGACGATGTCACGGCTCGGCATGATGGTCCTCACGATTAAAACCGACTGTTAGTCGGTAAATACCGACCGGCGGTCGAAAAGTCAACTGGCCGCGTGAGACGAATTGGATTAGATGGGACTCATGGCAAAACAGGCGGAGCGGCGGGCAGCGACTTCGGAGGCGATCCTGACGGCGGCGCGCCGGTTGTTCGGGACGCAGGGCTTTGCCGCCACCACCATGGACGCGATCGCCGAAGCGGCCGGCATCGCCAAGGGCGCGGTCTATCATCACTTCAAGACCAAGGAGGCGGTATTTGAGGCCGTGTTCGACCTCGTCTCGCGCGATCTCGTCGTTGAGATCGACAGTGCCGCACGCGCCGAGAAGGACGTGTTGGCCGCGATGGTCGCCGGCACCCAGCATTATTTTGCCGCGACCGCCAAAGGCCCGACCGGCCAGATCATCCTGCGCGACGGTCCCGCCGTGCTCGGCTGGGAGCGCTGGCGCGAGATCGACGCAAAGCATTTTGGCGGCAAGATGCCGCGCGCGCTCTCGGTGGCGATGGAGATGGGCCTGATCGCAAAGCAGCCGGTCGAGCCGTTGGCGCGGCTGCTGCTCGGCGCGGTGACCGAGGCCGCGGTCGCCTGCGCCGGACGCGCCGATATCGCAAGGGCAGGTGCGGAATATGCCCGTGCGTTCAAGTCGCTGGTCGAGGCGCTGCGTCTGCGGGCATGATCGTGCTAGTGACGAACCGGAAACGCCCACACCAACAAGAAGAAGCGTAGCGCATGAACGCAAATTCCGCCCTCGCGCCATCCGATCCCGAGTTCGACTACATCATCGTCGGCGCCGGCTCCGCCGGCTGCGTGCTCGCCAATCGCTTGTCTGCGAATGGCAAGCACAGCGTGCTGTTGCTCGAGGCCGGCCCCAAGGATTCCAACATCTGGATACACGTGCCGCTCGGCTACGGCAAGCTGTTCAAGGAAAAGACCGTCAACTGGATGTACCAGACCGAGCCGGAGCCCGAGCTGAAGGGTCGGCAGGTGTTCCAGCCGCGTGGAAAAACGCTCGGCGGCTCGAGTTCGATCAACGGCCTGCTCTACGTTCGCGGCCAGCACGAAGACTACGATCGCTGGCGCCAGCACGGCAATGCCGGCTGGGGCTATGACGACGTGCTGCCCTATTTCAAGAAGGCGGAGAACCAGACGCGCGGCGCCGATCAATATCACGGCACCGACGGGCCGCTGCCGGTCTCCAACATGGTCGTGACCGATCCGCTGTCGAAAGGTTTCATCGACGCCGCGGTCGAGACCGGTCTGCCCTACAATCCCGATTTCAACGGCGCCACGCAGGAAGGCGTCGGCCTGTTCCAGACCACGACGCGCAACGGCCGCCGCGCCTCGACGGCGGTGGCTTATCTCGGCCCGGCGAAGAGCCGCAGCAATCTCAAGGTCGAGACCGAAGCGCTCGGCCAGCGCGTGCTGTTCGAGGGCCGTCGTGCGGTCGGCGTCGAATATCGGCAAGGCGCGAATGTACGCCGCGCGCGGGCGCGAAAAGAGGTCGTGCTGTCGAGCGGCGCCTACAACTCGCCGCAGCTCCTGCAGCTCTCCGGCGTCGGGCCCGCCGATCTCCTGCGCAGGCACGGCATCGACGTGGTGCTGGATGCGCAGGGCGTCGGCCACGATCTCCAGGACCACATGCAGGTCCGCATCGTGATGCGCTGCTCGCAGAAGATCACGCTGAACGACACCGTCAACAATCCGCTTCGCCGCACGCTGGCGGGCGCGCGCTATGCGCTGTTCCGGAAAGGCTGGCTGACGATCGCGGCCGGCACGGCCGGCGCGTTCTTCAAGACCAATCCGCGGCTCGCTTCACCGGACATCCAGGTGCACTTCCTGCCGTTCTCGACCGACAAGATGGGCGAGCGGCTGCATGATTTTTCCGGCTTCACGGCATCTGTTTGCCAGCTCCGGCCCGAGAGCCGCGGCTCCTTGCGTATCAAGAGCGCGGATCCGACGGTGCCGCCGGAGATCCGCATCAATTACATGTCGACCGAGACCGACCGCACCACCAATGTCGAGGGCATCAAGATCCTGCGCAGGATCCTGAACGCACCGGCGATGAAACCGTTCGTGGTCAGCGAGTACGATCCCGGCGCGAAGGTATCCACGGATGCCGAAATTCTGGATTATTGCCGCGAGCGCGGCAGCACCATCTACCATCCGACCTCGACCTGTCGTATGGGCAACGACGCGCTCGCGGTGGTGGACCAGCGGCTGAAGGTGAGGGGGCTCGAGGGCCTTCGTGTCGTCGACGGTTCGATCATGCCGGACCTCGTCTCGGGGAACACCAACGCGCCGATCATCATGATCGCGGAGAAGGCGTCCGATATGATATTGCAGGATGCGCGATAAATTCGCGTTGGAGAGGATTTGGACTTGGCACCGCGATTCAAGATCGGCACCCGCAAGAGCGCGATGGCCCTGGCCCAGACGGACGAGATTGCGCGCCGCCTGACCGCTGCCGTGCCCGGCCTCGACGTCGAGATCGTCAAGTTCGACACCACGGGCGATCTCGACCAGACCAGCAAGCTGCTGCCCCATGGCGGCAAGGGCGGCGCCTTCGTCGCGCAGATCCGCGCGGCGGTGCTGGCGGGCGAATTGCAGGCGGCGATGCATTCGCTGAAGGACATGCCCGGCAACGAGGACACGCCGGGCCTCATCATCGGCGCCACGCTGTCGCGCGATCCCGCGAGCGATGCGCTGGTGCTGCGGGATGGCATGACGTTGGAAGCGCTGCGCCAGTCGCGCGGCAAGGGTTTTAAAATCGGCACCAATGCTGTCCGCCGCGCCGCTTATGCGCGACGGTTGTTTCCGGACATTGAAGTCATTCACTTCCGCGGTGCCGCCGACACGCGCGTGCGAAAGCTCGACAATGGCGAAATGCAGAAGCTGCCGGATGGCGGCGCGGTGGGGCCCGCGGACGCGCTGATCATGGCGCGCTCGGGTCTGGATCGCGTCGGTCTTTCCAGCCGCATTGCCTATGAGTTCACGGCGGCGGAGATGCTGCCGGCCGCGGGGCAGGGCATCGTCGCCGTCGAATGCGCCGCGCAGGACTGGCACACGCGACAAATCCTGTCATCGATCGACGACGCCGACGCGCATGCCTGCGCCGATGCCGAGCGCGAGGTGCTGTGGGTGCTGAACGGCCACTGCAATTCGCCTGTCGCGGGTTTTTCGACCATCGCCGGCGATCAGATGTCGCTCACCGCATCCGTGCTCGATCTCTCCGGCAACACCATCATCGAAGCCGCACGCACCGGCCCCGCCAATCGCCCGCGTGAGCTCGGCCGTGCCGTGGGACTCGATCTGCTCGGGAAGGGCGCCGCCGAAATCATCGAGCGCAGCCGGCCGCGCTAGGCGTTGTTGCGAAATCACGATCGTCGGGATAGTGTCATCGTGCGCCTGTTTTGCCCGACGTGTCAAATGTCGGTGCGCGAGGTGCTCAACCCGCGCGAAGCGAAATCCTTCAACGATTTCTACTGTGCATGGGGTTGTTTTCGCGGTTTTGATTTCCGCCCCCTGACGGGCGGAATTTTTTTACCCCCGTACGCGCTTGATCATCTGCTCGACATGGGCGATCGGCGTCTCCGGCTGGATGCCGTGGCCGAGGTTGAAGATGAAGCGGCCTTGCGAAAAATTCGCGAGCACATTGTCGACCGCACGGTCGAGCGCCGCGCCACCCGTGATCAGCACCAGCGGATCGAGATTGCCCTGCACGGCGACCTTGCTCTGAACGTGTTCGCGGATGAAGGCGGGCTCGGCGGTCCAGTCCATGCTGACCGCGTCGACACCGGTCGCCTCGACGTAACCAGGCAGCTGCGCGCCGGCGCCGCGCGGAAAGCCGATGATCCTCGCATCCGGCACTTTGGCGCGCACGCCTTCGACGATGCGGCGGGTCGGCTCGGTTGACCAGCGCGCGAACTCGGCCGGCGGCAGCACGCCCGCCCAGGTGTCGAAGATCTGCAGCGCGTTGGCGCCGGCGTCGAGTTGCGCGAGCAGATATTGGATCGAGTTGTCGACCAGCACGTCGATGATCTTCGCAAATGCCTCCGGATGCCGATAGGCCATCATCCGCGCCGGTGCCTGGTCCGGCGTGCCATGGCCCGCGACCATGTAGGTCGCAACCGTCCACGGCGCGCCGCAGAAGCCGATCAGCGCAATCTTCGGATCGAGCGCGCCGCGCACGATCTTCAGTGCCTCGAACACCGGCTGGAGCTTGCCGAAGTCGGCCTGCGCGGCGAGCGTCGCCACCTTGGCCGGATCGTCCAGCGGCTCGAGCCGCGGGCCTTCGCCGACTTCGAAGCGCACGGAGCGGCCGAGCGCGTAGGGGATCACGAGGATGTCGGAGAAGATGATCGCCGCATCGAAGCCGAACCGCCGGATCGGTTGCAGCGTCACTTCGGCGGCGAACTCCGGATCGAAGCAGAGATCGAGGAAGCCGCCGGCCTTGGCGCGCACCTCGCGATACTCCGGCAGATAGCGGCCGGCCTGCCGCATCATCCAGAGGGGCGGGACGGCTTGCCGCTGGCCGGAGAGCACGTCGATGAAGGGCTTTGTCGCAGACTGGGGCACGAATGGTCCTGATGCAGTTTTGAGGTTCCTGATACACCGTGCGCGGCCCGAGCGGAACAGGGGAACCAGCGCAATTGCGCCGCGTTGACCCTGCCAATGGAGGAGGAATTCCATGGCTCAGACATTCAACCCCGCGCCGCACGACAAGCACGCCGACAATCTGCACGAGGCGCTCGCGGCCGATCGCCACGCCAAGCTCGACACCGGGCTGGAAGATACCTTCCCCGCCTCCGATCCCGTGAGCGCCACGCAGCCGACGCCGTCGAAGGCCGATGCGGATGCCGACAATCCCTCGCTCTGGGACAAGGTTAAGTCGATCTTCAGCTAGCGGCCGCCGGTTTCCGATAGGCTTGATAAGACCTTGTTAGTGATCTGCGGAAGCCCCGGTCCGTAGGAGTACGGAAAACCCCGTAGATGAATGCGAATCCGCCCGGGCGCTTCAGGGTTCAATAAGAGAAGCGGCAGAGTTTCCGACTATTGGAGAATTCTGCCGCATGAACCTCGCCTCCCAGAGAGCCGGATGGAGCCGCCTGCCGCTGCGCGCGGCGGCGTTCGTCGTGCTCACCTGCGTGGCGATCCTCGGCGTCAGCGGCTGGCGTGAATGGGCCGCGCGGGATGCGGTGCTCAAGGGCGCCGAGACCGAGATGGCGAACGTCGCCCGCTCGTTGACGCAGCATGCCGAGGACAGCCTCGATCTGCTGGATTCCGGCGTCGTTGGCGTCGTCAGCCGGCTGGAGATGGATGGCGCCGATCCCGCGACGATCAACAAGCTGCGTACCCTCCTCGAGGCGCGCAAGAAAGCGATGGAGCGCGTCCACAGCCTCGCCATCATCGACGACCAGGGCAACTGGCTGACCTCGCCCGGCACGATCGCCTCGACGCTCAGCGACGATACGTTCTTCCGTCATCATCAGCTCTCGCCCAAGCGCGAGCCCTATGTCGGCCGTCCCGTGAAGAGCCTCGTCGACGGCGAATGGGTCGTGACCCTGTCGCGCCGCTTCAACAAGCCGGACGGCAGCTTCGGCGGCGTGGTGCTCGCGGCCATCGGCTCCCGATATCTGTCGCATTTCTACGAGCAGTTCGAGATCGGCCGCAACAGCTCCGTGACGCTGATGTACGGCGACGGCATGATCATCGCGCGCAACCCGAACAACGAAAAGTTCGTCGGCCGCAGCGTCGCCGACACCGCGCTGTTCCGCGACGCCAGCCTGCAACGGCCGTTTGGCGCCTATCATTTCAAGTCGCCGCTCGACGGCGCCGAGCGCGTCAGCTTCTTCAAGCGCTCCGGCCGTTACCCGCTGGTGTTGCTCGCAACCGTCGACAAGGACGAACTGCTTGCGCCATGGCGGGCTGCTGCGATCTCCCGCATGCTGTACGTGGTCGCGCTGGTGATGCTGATCGCGGTGATCGGCGCGGTGCTGGTGCGGCAGCTGCAGCGCGGCCAGCGCATGGCGGCGGCCCTGATCGAGAAGGAGGCGCATTTCCGGCTGCTCGCCGAAGGCTCCAGCGACATGGTCACCCGCATCGGGCTCGACGAGCGGCTGCGCTACGTTTCGCCATCGTCCAATCAGGTCGTCGGCTGGCGCCCCAATCAGCTGATCGGCACCGACGCGCTCGCCGGCATCCATCCGGAGGACCGGCCGCACGTGCAGGCCATTGTCGATGCCATGAAGCGCGGCGACACGGACGAAGCGCGCCTCACCTATCGCAACGTGCACCGGCAGAAGTCCGAGGTCTGGCTGGAATCGACCATGCGCGTCACGCGCAAGGACAACGGCAATGTCGACGGCGTGGTCGCGATCTCGCGCGACATCTCCGAGCAGAAGAAACTGGAGACCCGGCTCGAGACCCTCGCGATCGAGGACAGCCTTACCGGGCTTGCCAATCGCCGCCGCTTCGACGAGCGGCTGAAGGAAGAATGGGCGCGCGCCTATCGTGACCGCTCCAGCCTCGGCCTCCTGATGATCGACGTCGATCACTTCAAGTCCTACAACGACGAATATGGCCATCCCGCCGGTGACGCCTGCTTGCGCGTGGTCGCCAAGATCATCGCAGCCGAGATGCAGCGGGTCGGCGATCTCGCGGCGCGTTACGGCGGCGAGGAATTCGCCATGCTGCTGCCGAACACCGATGCCGCCGGCTGCGCCCGGATCGGCGAGCGGATCCGCGGCGCCGTCCACGACGCAGGCCTCGTTCATGTCTCCAGTGCGGTGGCGCCATGCGTCACCGTCTCGATCGGCGGCGCGGCCTGCCGCCCCTCATTCGAGCGCACCGCGGGTGCGGGATCGCTGGTGGAATCCGCCGACCGCGCGCTCTACGCCGCCAAGGCCGGCGGCCGCGATCGTCTGATGATGTCGGGCGAGGTCATGAGCCTGCTGAAGGCATCCGGTCAGTAATATCACTCAATAATGCGGAGGGCGCTCATTGGTGGGGCCCGGCGCATTCGCCTCGGCCTCCTGCAGTCGCTCGTTGAGCTGCGCCAGCTGCCGCGTCAGCACATCGATCTGCTTCCACTGCGCGGTGATGGTCTGGTTCAACGTCTCGATGGTGTCGTCCTGATAGGCAAGACGCGTCTCCAGCGTGTCGATGCGCTCGGCGAGCGTCTTGATGTCATTCGTCACGTGCGTGCCCCAATTCCTGTTCGCGCAGACCTCGTTCGCGCAGGCCATGGCCAAGGGCGACGCGCTCGTCGAACACAAAACATTCGCCGCGCCAGCGGCTGTGCGCCTCCGGCACCTCTTCCAGATATTTCAGGATGCCGCCCTTGAGGTGATAGACCTCGGCAAAGCCGCGGGCCAGCAGATGCGCGCTCGCCTTCTCGCAGCGGATGCCGCCGGTGCAGAACATTGCGATCTTGCGATGTTTTGCGGGATCGAGCTTCGCGGCGGCAAAATCCTTGAACTGGCCAAAGCTCTTGATGTCCGGGTCGACCGCACCCTCGAACGTGCCCATCGCCACCTCGAAGGCGTTGCGGGTGTCGAGCACCAGCGTGTCGGGTGAGGCGATCAGCGCGTTCCATTCGGCGGCATCGACATAGGTGCCGACCTGCCGGGTCGGATCGGCGGCTGCATCGCCGAGCGTGACGATCTCCTTCTTCAGCCGCACCTTGAGTCGGCCGAACGGCATGGTTTCCGCGGTCGAGCACTTCAGCTCGAGATTGTTCAGCCGGCCGCCGAACATCGCCCCATGCGCGAGCTCGTGAGCGAAGGCGTCGATGGCCTCAGGCGCGCCCGCAATCGTGCCGTTGATGCCCTCCTGGGCCAGCAGCACGCTGCCCTTCAGCGAAAGGCCGGCGCAGAACGCGCGCAGCGGCTCGCGCAGTTCGCGGTAGTCGGGCAGGGCGGCGAATTGGTAGAAGGCGCAGACCTTGTAAATCATGCGCCCGTTTAGCAGGCGGCCGGCGCCCAGAAAACCCGCAACCGACAGCTCTATTCCCAGCGAATGGCAGCCATTTCCCTGGTATGCCAGCATTGCCCGGGCGCCCCGGAATGTGTCATGAAGACCCGGTTTTTCGAGATGGCGCCGCGCGCGCCCCAAGACTTAGCCTAGACGGCCCTGAGAGAGCAAAACTTCGATGAGAAACTTCCATTTCCCCGGCAGGTCCACGGTCCACGCCACCAACGCGATGGTCGCGACTTCGCATCCGCAGGCATCCCTTGCCGCGATCGAGGTGCTCCGCGAGGGCGGCACGGCGGTGGACGCGGCGGTGGCGGGTTCGGCGATACTCGGCGTGATCGAGCCGCAATCGACCGGCATCGGCGGCGATTGCTTTGCGCTGATCCAACCGCGCGGCGAGGGCAAGATCATCGCCTATAACGGCTCCGGCCGGGCGCCGAAGGCGGCCAACGCCGACTGGTATCTCGAGCGCAAGATCAATTCCGTGCCACTGACCTCGGCCCATGCGGTCTCGATCCCCGGCGTGATCGACGCTTTCGCGACCGTGCTGCGCGACCACGGCAAGTTCGGCTTCGACCGTTTGCTGCAGCCTGCGATCAAGGCGGCGGAAGAAGGCTATGTCGTCGCCCCCCGCATCGCGTTCGACTGGAAGAACCAGTTCGAGAAGCTGAAGGGCGGCACCAACACCGTGCGCTACCTGCTGCCGGGCGGCAAGCCGCCGGTCGCCGGCGACGTCATCCGCCAGGCCGAACTCGGCAAGACGCTGCGTGCCATCGCCAAGGACGGCCGCGACGCCTTCTACAAGGGCGCGATCGCGGAGGACATGGTCGAGACCCTGCGCGGCATCGGCGGTCTGCACACGCTCGACGATTTCGCCGCGCACACCACCGAGACGACGACGCCGATCGGCACCGCGTACAAGGGCTACGACGTCTGGCAGTGCCCGCCGAACGGCCCGGGCGTCACCGCGCTGTTGATGCTCAACATCCTGTCGCGCTTCGACCTCACCAAATACGCCCCCGTGAGCGTCGAGCGTTTTCATCTCGAAGCGGAAGCTGCGCGCATCGCCTACATGAACCGCGAGATGCACGTTGCCTCTCCCGAGCACATGAAGATCAACGTCGCCGAGATGCTCGAGAAGGGCTTTGCCGACGAATACATCAGCAAGATCCGAATGGACGGCATGCTCGACCTGCCGAATGTCGCGCCGCCGATGAATCCGTCGACCATCTACATCACGGTGGTGGACAAGGACCGCAACGTCTGCTCGTTCATCAACTCGGTTGCGCATTCGTTCGGCTCGGCGATCGTCTCGAACAAGACCGGCGTCCTGTTCCAGAACCGCGCCGGCGGATTCCGCATCCAGCCGGGTCATCCCAACTGCATCGAGGGCGGCAAGCGGCCGCTGCACACGATCATGCCGGGCCTGCTCACCAAGGGCGGCCGGTCCACGATGTCGTTTGCCGTGATGGGTGGTCAATACCAGCCGACCGGCCAGACTCACCTGCTGACCAATATTCTCGACTATGGCTGTGACGTGCAGGAGGCGATCGACATGCCGCGCGGCCTGCACTACGAGGGCCAGTATCAGCTGGAGGACAGCGTGCCGGCCGATGTCGTCGAGGGCCTGAAGAAGCTCGGCCACAAGACCACCAGCGTGGTCGGCCCGCTCGGCGGCGCTCAGGCGATCTGGATCGACTGGGACAAGGGCACGCTCACCGGCGGTTCCGATCCGCGCAAGGACGGCTGCGCGCTGGGCTATTGATCGAAGGTCTCGAGGACTGGAAACGACCACCGCATTGCGCTAGACACCTTCCGCCTCAAACGGAAGGTGTTCTATGCAGCGTTTTCAGCGCGCACTCCTCGCCATCATGTCGGCCCTCGCGATCACTTTGATCGCGGGCGTATCGACATTCCTCTCCACCACGGCATCGGCCCAGACCGCAGGAAAACCCATGACCACAGCTTCAGGCTTGCAGACCATCGACAGCGTCGTCGGCACCGGCGCTTCGCCGAAGCCCGGCCAGATTTGCGTGATGCACTATACCGGCTGGCTCTACGAGAATGGCCAGAAGGGCAAGAAGTTCGACTCGTCCGTCGATCGCAACGAGCCGTTCGAATTCCCGATCGGCAAGGGCCGCGTCATCGCCGGCTGGGACGAGGGCGTTGCCACGATGAAGGTCGGCGGCAAGCGCACGCTGATCATCCCGCCGCAGCTCGGCTACGGCGCGCGCGGCGCGGGTGGCGTGATCCCGCCGAACGCGACGCTGATGTTCGACGTCGAACTGCTCGCGGTGAAGTGACCCTTCTCGTCATGCCCGGGCATGTCCCGGCCATGACGGATCGAGATCGGCACAAACAAAAAGACCGGCCTCTCGGCCGGTCTTTTCATTTTTAAGCTGCGCGCGTTACTCGGCCGCGCGACGAGCCGCCGCAGCGGCGCGATCGATTGCTTCCTTTGCGGCATCCTTCGCGTCGCCCATGGCCTTCTGGCCCTTGCCCTTGACCTCCTGGACTACGCCTTCGCCCTGAAGACGCTCGGAACCGGTGGCTTCACCGATGCCCTGCTTGGCCTTGCCGATGGCTTCGTTGGCGGTGCCCTTGATCTTGTCGCTCGTGCTACCCATGAAACTCTCCTTCCAGATTGCTCGGAATAACAACGCTGGGCGGCTATGAGGGTTCCGATTTTGGTATGGCTTGATAGGCGGCCTTTGGTTACTTTCGCACGCACGGAACCAACAGAAAGCAAGACACATGACCGGCCATGACCATTCGCATTCCCACCATGACCACGATCATCACGACGATCGCTGGAAACATGACGGGGTGCGCGTCATTCCCGGCAATCAGCTCGATACCAACGTTCCGTCGACGGCAGGCATGGATCGCGCGGCTGCGATCAATTTCGCCCGCGTCGGCGCACAGAAATTGTGGGCGGGCACGGTCAGCATCAAGCCGGATGCGAAGACCGGCGCGCATCACCACGGTCATCTCGAAAGCGTCATCTATGTGGTGAAGGGCAAGGCGCGGATGCGCTGGGGCGAGAGCCTGCAGTTCACTGCCGAGGCCGGTCCCGGCGATTTCATTTTCGTGCCGCCCTACGTGCCGCACCAGGAGATCAATGCCAGCGCCGACGAGGTGCTGGAATGCGTGCTGGTGCGCAGCGACGGCGAGGCGGTCGCGATCAATCTCGACATCGAGCCGGTCGAAAAGCCCGAGACAGTGCTGTGGATCGATCCGGTCCATCGGGATCCGAACGAGAAGAAGTAAGGCCGAAGCGCGCGGGGTTCGGTGCGACAGAACCCCGCAGCTCGCGATCGGAAAAATATTTCGGAAGCCGTGTCGGATGGCCGCTCAGCCATCCGTCCTTGGGCAGACCCAGCCCAAGGAGCTTCCCATGCCCAGGATGATTTTCCTCAATCTACCGGTGACCGACCTCAAGCGTGCGACCGCCTTTTACGAGGCGGTCGGCGCGACCAGGAATCCGCAATTCAGCGGCGACACGGCGAGTTGCATGGTCTTTTCCGAGGCCATCTACGTGATGCTGACGACCCACGACAAATTCCGTCATTTCACGCCGAAGCCGATCGCGGATGCCAAGACCTCGAACCAGGCGTTGTTCTGCCTGTCCGCCGACAGCCGGAACGAAGTCGACGAGATCGTCGACAAGGCCGCGGCCGCGGGCGGGGTGGCCGATCCGAGCCCGAAGGACGAATACGACTTCATGTACGGCCGCAGCTTCGAGGATCCGGATGGCCATATGTGGGGTGTGAACTGGCTGGACATGGCAGCGGTTCCTCCGAAGCCCGCCATGGCGAACGCCTGATCGAAAGCTGAAGAGGAGCATTCGCAATGTCCAAGCTCGTGCCCTGCATGTGGTTCAACGGCGATGCCGAGGAGGCCGCGAAATTCTACGTCTCGCTGGTGCCGAACTCAGAGATCACGCACGTTCAGCAGAACGTTTCGGACGGCCCGTCCGGCAAGACGGGGTCCGTGCTCGTCGTCGAGTTCATGGTGGCCGGACAGCCTCTGGTCGCGCTCAACGGCGGCATGAAGATGGAGTACACGCACGCGATCTCGCTGATGATCCATTGCGACGACCAGGCGCAGGTGGACAGCGTCTGGGATGCATTCCTCGCCCATGGCGGCAAGGAAGAGCAGTGTGGCTGGCTCAGGGATCGCTGGGGTGTCGCCTGGCAGGTGGTGCCGAAGGTGATGTTCGACTTCCTGACGAGCCCCGACAAGGCCGCCGCCGCCCGCGCGATGCAGGCCATGATGAAGATGGTGAAGCTGGATGTGGAGGTTCTGCGCCGCGCGTTCGAAGGCAAGTCGGCGGCGTGAGGTCAACACAGGTGCCGTAGGGTGGGCAAAGGCGCGAGAGCGCCGTGCCCACGATCTGTTCTTGATTGAGACGAGTGGTGGGCACGCTTGCGCTTTGCCCACCCTACGAGACCGTCTCCAATCGTCTCAGTAGTTGATCCGCAGCCCGACGCCGCCATGGATGGTGTTGCCGACCGGCTGCGGGCCGAGCGTGCCGTTGGCGAAGAGGTCCACGACCCAGCCCTTCTGCACGCGGAAGCCGAGGCGGCCGCCATATTCGAACCAGCCCTGGTTGCCCATCGTCGGCACCACCATGCCGTCGCCGGTCACGGTGGCGACGATGCCGCTATGGCTGGCGAACGACTGCACCCAGCCGCCATTGATATTGGTCTCGATATTGCCGGCGAAGAGATGGGTCCATTGGCCCCCGATCTTGACCAGGCTGGTGCGATCGGTGCCGGTGGCAATGGTGGCGTCGAACGGATTGAACGCGATCGTGTTGTCCGCATAGCCCGATACGCGCTGCCAGAGCTGCCAGACCTCGACGGAGGCTGCGACCTCATCCTGCGGTGACAACCGGCTCATCCAGCCGGCGCGACCGTAGACCGCGTAGTTCGCGGCGTTGGTCGAGCTGGTCACGCTCACCGGGCCGAGGCTGGTGTTGTAGCTGCGGGTGTAGCGCGCCTTCTCCCACGGCGTCAGGATCGTGCCGACGTCAAAGAACGGACGCGACGAGCCCCAATCGGTGAAATCATAGCGCAGCGCGAAGGCGCCGATCGGTGCGCTCGTGATGTTGTAGCCGCCCTCGCTGTATTGCGTGTAAGCGAGGCCGGCGAGCAGCGACAGATTGGGCGTCAGCTCCTTGCGGCCGTGGACGCCGGCCGAGAACGAGCCGGCCGAGCCGAACGCGCTGATGCAGTCGCTGCAATTGACCTGTTCGTTGACGCCAAGCAGCACCGTACCGAGCACGCGGTTGGTGATCATCTGGTTGAAGCGCTGGTTGGCGAGACCGCCAACCGAGTTGCCGCTGGAATCGGAGCCCGTCGGCGTGGGGCTGGGCGACGGGCTTGGCGACGGGACCGGGTTCGGCGACGGGGACGGACTCGGCGACGGATAGGAGGTTGGTGACGGATAGGGGTTGGGCTCGCCGCATTCAGACTCGCAGGTGCTCGCGGCTGCGGCCGAACGGGTGTTGAGCCCGAACAACGCAAGCGTCGCGCACGCAGCCAACGCGCCGGCCAGGACAAGCCTCTTGAAGCCGAGCTGCGCCATCGTCAGCGCCCGCACAGCATGCCGTCGTCATGGACGGCGGGCGTAATGGTCGGCGAGGCATCGGCATACTGGTTGACGGCGCACAGCCCCGCATTCGCGGCGCAGTTGGCGGCGAAAGTCCAGGGCGGCGTGTTGGTCTTGGTGATGGAGACCTTGCCGCCTGTCGAGGTGATGACCGCGGTGTCGCCCGGCTGAGTGAGCTGGATGCACTGGAAGTTCAGCGTGCAGACGCTGGCCGCCCCCTCCTGCAGCACGACGACCGAGCGGCCCCGCTGCGACAGGATGTCGAGCGTGGTGCCGCGGACACCGATGGTCGCGAGCGGCGTCGTGATCTTGTAGGCGGTCTTCTCCGAATGCCCGGTCACGAAGCGGAAGGCGCCGGTGGCCATGCGAATCGCGACGTCGCGATAGCTGTGCTCGTCGTTGAAGACGGTGCGATCGAGCTTCAGCGTGGCGCTCGGTCCAAGCGACAGATTGGTGCTGTCGGCCATGACGAAGCGCGCTGCGCTGTCGGTGCCGGTGCGTACGGTCTCGTCGCGCAGCATGCTGTCGCCAACGCTGATCGGTGACGTGGTCGCGGCGACGCGCACCACCTCGTTTTGAACCAGGACGGCTTCGCCGACACGCGTTTGGGCCTGCGTGCAGGTCGCGGCGCACAGTGTGGCCGACAGCAGCGCAGGGAAAAGCAGAAAACGAAAATTCATATGGTACCCGATCGAAGTCCCTGATCGCGCGCCTGCGTTGTGGTAGACTGATCCGTGGCGGCGCGAGACGAGCGTTAGCTTAGTGACAGTTGCGGCAGAATGCGTTCAATGGATCGGCTGAGTTGTTTTTTATTCGCGGTGACGCAGATTTGCCACGCAAACTAGCCCCACTTCAGTCGCTTGAGGCACATGCGGTTCCGCAACTGTCGCGAAGCGCAGTGATCGCTGTCGCGATCTTCCTAGCGGCGCATCTCGCGCTGCTGGTCGGGCTGGTGACGCCGGAAAAATTCGTCTTCGACGAGGTGCACTACGTGCCGGCGGCGCGGCAGATGCTGGGCTTCGGGACGTCGGATCCGATGCTCAATCCGATGCATCCGCCGCTGGCGAAAGAGCTCATCGCGGGTTCGATCGCAGCCTTCGGCGACAATGCGCTGGGCTGGCGCTATCCGGCGACGCTGTTCGGTGCGCTCGCGATCGTCGCGATCTATCTCTGCGGTCTGGCGCTGTTCGGATCGCAAGGGCCCGCGATCGCAGCCGCGCTGATCGCGGCGTTCAACCAGATGCTCTATGTGCAGGCGCGCATCGCCATGCTCGACATCTTCGCGCTCGGCTTTGGTCTGCTCGCCATTGCCGCTTTCATGCACGGCTTTCGACGAGAGCGGCCGCAGGCGCTGTTCGCACTCGCGGGCGCGTTGTTCGGTCTGGCCGCCGCCTGCAAATGGAGCGGCCTGTTTCCGCTCGGTGTTTGCATCGGGATCGTTGCATTGATCCGCCTGATGCAGGGTTGGCACACGCTGTTTGCCGATGCGAAGCCAAGCGATTGGTACCGGCCCGATCTGTGGCCGGAATTCAGGCTTCATCATGCCGCGCTCTGCTTCGCGCTGCTGCCGGCCGTGACCTATCTCGCCGCCTTCGTGCCGCTCTATGGTGTGTCGCTGCCGGATCTGGTCGAAGCACAGCGCCGTATCTTTGCCGACAACACCACCACCGCGATCGCCGGGCATACCTATATGAGCTCGTGGCCATCCTGGCCGCTGCTCGCGCGTCCCGTGTGGTTCCTGTTCGACAAGACGTCGGACGACAACGTCGCGGCGGTGGTTTTCCTCGGCAATCCGCTGGTGCTGTGGCCGGCGCTGCTCGCGCTCGCGGTGGTGTTGCGCGACTTCATCGTCGCGCGTCGCTGGGATGCTTTCCTGATCGCGGCGTTCTATTTCGGCCCCTGGCTCGCCTGGGCGCTGCTGCCGCGCACGCTGGGCTTCATCTATTATTATCTGCCGGCCGCAACCGCGGCCTCGCTCGCGCTGGTCTATGTGATGCGAAGAGAGGGCCTGCCGCGTTGGCTGTTGTGGGCTTATGTCGGCCTCGCCGCGATCGGCTTTGTGGTGATGCTGCCGGTCTCGGCCGCCTTCATCGGCACGTCGATGCAGACGTTCAACCGGCTGATGCTGTTCCAAAGCTGGATCTGACACCGGAAACCGCCTGCCGTTTTCAAGGCAGGCGGTTTATCGATCTCGGCAATCAGGTCCCGGATCACTTCGACGCGGTCTTGGTGTCCATGTTCACGACCTGGACGCGACGGTTGATCGGGTCGGCGCCGTTGGCGGTGTCCTTCAGCTTGGTCTTGCCGTAGCCGACCGTGACGAGATCATTGCCGCTGAGGCCATAGTTCTGCACCAGGTACTTCTTGATCGTGTCGGCGCGACGCTCCGAGAGGCCCTGATTGTATTCTTCGGTGCCGATCGCATCGGTGTGGCCGGCGACCACGAAGGTCGAGCCCTTCAGCGACGGATCGGACAGCGCCTTGCCGAGCGCCTGCACCGACGGTACCGAGGTCTTGGCGATGTCGGCCGAGTTGTAGTCGAACTGGATCTCCAGATCGATGTTCGGCTTGGTCGACGCGAACTCGGCAATCTGCTCGCGCTCGCCCATCGAAAGCGAACGGGTCTGCCGGTTGCGCACGGTGTTGAGGAAGGTCGCTTCCTTGGCTTGCGCCGTCGGATCGGCCTGCGGACCGGCGGACAGGCCGCGGGTGATCGGCTTCGGCTTCAACGCATCCAGGATCTGGTTGGTGGAGACGTTGGTGTCGCCGGCGAAAGCGAGGCCCGCCGTCAGCGACAGCGCGGCCGTGAGTGTGATCGCCTTCAGTCCAAAAAACTTATTGAAATGGGTCATTGTCGTATCCTCGCTGTGACGCCTGATGGCGATTTGATGCTGCGAGCATAGGGAAGGTTCAAAGGCCCGGATGTGATGCGGGTCACATTCAGAACCAGCCACAAGTCGAAGCGCATCCTGGCGCCGGTGCCGGTCGGCATCCATGGCAGCCAGCCAGCGGTAGCGGCTTATCGCCGGTGCTGCACGAGGCTCGCGTCAGGAAGCAGCGCTGTCTCATTCGATCGTCGAACGCAGCGGGTCCTCCTGCAGGGTCTTTTCGAGATCGTGCCCCGCGAACCGCTGGACTCACGGCCGATGCGGGTACAATCTCCCGCTATTGCTCGTCACCAGCCGTTGTTGTCCGCTGCGTCAGCAGCCAGAAAAGCAATCGTCGCAGCGTCTCTCGGCTCGGTTCGAGCAGCAGAAATCCCCGGGTGATCCAGATCACAGTATTCCGTCGTGAACTGGATCAGGTTGCTCTCATCGGATCGGCTCAAGCTGATCCGAGAGCAGCGAAGAAGTTTAGATCAGGGGAGAATGATCATGCGCTTCTTGATCGCAGCAATTTCAATCGTAGCATTCATTGTCAGCGGCAACGCGGCTCTTGCGGACAAGCGCGTCGCCTTTGTGGTCGGCAACGCCGCCTACAAGAATGTCCCGCAGCTCCCTAACCCCGCAATCGATTCCAAGGCTATCGCCAGGGTGCTCCGCAACGTCGGTTTTGATGTCGTCGAGGGCGCCAACCTCACCCGCGACGCCATGACCGCAAAGCTCCTGGAGTTTGGCAAGAAGAGCGAAGGTGCGGATGTCGCCGTGTTCTTCTATGCCGGCCACGGCATTGCCGTGAATGGCGTCAACTACCTGTTGCCGATCGACGCAGACCTGAAGTCGGAGATGGATGTCAAGCTCGGCGCGGCGATCAATGTCGATCTCACGCTCGACCAGACCATGTCGGACGCGAAGGTGAAGCTCGTGTTCCTGGACGCCTGTCGTGACAACCCGTTCGCGGCAAAGATCCGGTCGGCCAAGGCCACGCGCTCCGTCAACGTGCAGACCGGCCTTGCCGAGATGAAGTCGGGCGAAGGCACGCTGATTGCCTTTGCCACCGGCCCCGGCCAGACCGCGCTCGACGGCGAGGCCGGTACCAACAGCCCGTTCACCCGCGCACTGGTCGCCAACATTGCCCAGCCCGGGATCGAGATCCAGCAGGCGATGACCAAGGTCCGCGCCCAGGTCAGTGACGAGACCAACAAGGGACAATTGCCCTGGGGGCATACCAACCTCACCGGCAACGTCTATCTCAATCCGGTTAACACGCCCGCTGTGGCCACGACCGACACATCGAACGCGCCGGTGTCGTCCGCGACCAGGCAAGGCTCCGACATCGAGCTCGAGTTCTGGCGCTCGATCAAGGACACCAACAAGGTGGAAGAGCTCAACGCCTATCTCACCAACTATCCGAACGGCACGTTCAAATCGATCGCGCTCGCCCGCATCGCGGCGTTGCAGGATGGACCGTCCAACACCACCCGCAACCTCTCGGCCGGGATCGATCCCGCGACGTTTACCGACGAAGCCAATCAGGTGTCCGAAGACCAGATCGGTTTGGACAAGAGCCAACGTCGCGACGTGCAGCGCCGCCTCACCGGGCTCGGCTTCGACGTCAAGACGACGGGCAAATTCGACGACGAGACCCGTTCCGTGATGAAGCGGTGGCAGGCGGCACGCGGCTATCCCGCGACCGGTTATCTGAACAAGCTCCAGCACAAGGCGCTGCTGTCTGAAATCATCTCGACCCGCGCGGCCTCCTCCGAGGAGCAGGCGGACGATGAGCCTTCGCGTCGCCGGTCCTCCGGTGGCGGCGGCCGGCGCCATTATAGCGGCGGTGGTGGCGGTGGCGGTCCGATGGGCGGCCCCGGCGGTCTGTTCGGCGGTATGATGGGCGGGTTGTTCGGCCGCCGCTGAGCGGCAGGCAAGCAAAAGGCGGCCCGGTTCGGGCCGCCTTTTCGTTGTGGAAACCCTTGCTCACCGTTCGTCGCAAAGCCGTCGCCGCATGGCCTGCTCGCGAACAAGAAATCGGCCAGATGCGCGCCTAGCAGACATCCTTCATCAGACATCGCAGACGAGGGAGCAGAGTTCCGTCCAGTGGCCAGGTCGAGTGATTATCAGTTCTATCGTGGCGGCCCGCCGGATCGGACAGTCTTCCTGGGCTCGATGCCCATTTATATCGGTGCGGCGATGATCGCGGTGGCGATCCTGCTCTCGACGCTGATCACAGGGCTGACCTCCCGCTATGTCGGCCTCGAAGCTCCGACCGACGAGAACATGTGGCTGGTCGATCGCCTCACCGGCAGCGTCTATCGCTGCCAGGCGGAGGGCCGGGGCAAGGCCGCATGCGAGCCCGATATCGCCACCGGGAGCGTAGGGGAGCGCCCAAAAGCCGCACGTTAGATCGAGCGAAACTCTCTTCCTCCGCGAGACGCTATCCCGGAAAGATAGCTGTCGCGTAGGCCGGCATCACGCTGGTTTCGTTTTCCGGAGGAGGAAACTTGATGAAGACCCTGTTGCTCGCGGCGGCGTTCGCTGCACTTGCTCTGTCTCCCGCATCGGCTGCCAAGATGGCCTGCACCAGCGCGAATATGGCCAAGCTTGTTGTCGGCCTGGGCGGTGAAGACACACCCGGCAAGATCGCGGCGCGGAAGTCGATGGCTTCGGCCAATTCCGACATGAGCAAAGGCAACATGCGCAGCGCCTGCAAGCACTACGTGAGCGCCGAGAAGGCGATGGCGATGAAGTAAGCTTCGCGCCAATCCGGTTTGAGCCGGCCGCGCTGTCAGCAGATGGCAGCGCGGCTTTTCTTTGCCTCGATCCGTCACCTGTTCTTTTTCTTGTTCTTTTTCCTGGCGCGAATCCCGCTACATTGCCTGTCGCAATGTCCCGCGCACCAAAACCCCTTCCGCTCCCGACGACACAGGCCCGGCAGATCTGGCTGCGCGCCCAGCGGCTCGACACGCGCGCGCCGTTCGGCGAGGGCGCCCAGGCCGTCGCGGAGGCGATCGCCCATCTCGGCTATGTGCAGATCGACACCATCAACGTGATCGAGCGCTGCCATCACCACATCCTGTTCAGCCGCATCCCGTCCTATGGCCGGGCCGATTTGCGTCATGCCCAAAGCATCGACAAAAGCGTGTTCGAATACTGGACCCATGCGCTGTCCTACGTGCCGTCGAACGATTTCCGGTTCTTCCTGCCGGCGATGCGCGAGCACAAGCGCGAGGGCCACAGATGGTATGCCTCGGTGACGCCGGCCGACACGCGCAAGGTGATGCGGCTGCTCCGCGCCGGTCCGCTGACGATCCGCGACATCGAGGACGACGTGCTCACCGAGAAGGAGCATCTGTGGCAGAGCCGCAAGCCTTCGAAGCGGGCACTTCAGCTTGCCTTCTACACCGGCGTCGCGACCGTCAGCGCGCGTCAGGGCATGCTCAAGACCTATGATCTGATGACGCGGCATTTCGGCTGGGACAAGCTGCCGAAGCCGGCCTCGGCCAAGGAGATCACGGCCTATCTGCTCGACCGCGCGCTGCGCTCGCAAGGCGTGGTCAGCCTCGATTCGATCTGCCATCTCGATGCGCCGAGCAAGAAGGCGGTGGCAGGTCTGATCGCCGCGCGAGTCCGCCGCGGCGAGGTCTTGCCTGTCGCGATCGAGGGCGCCGGCAAGCAGGAGCACTGGGCCACGCCTGCGGCGCTGGAGCCGCATGAGGTGTCACCCGATCTCGTCCACATCCTGTCGCCGTTCGATCCGCTCATCATCCAGCGCAAGCGCACCAATCTCATCTTCGGCTACAACCATCTGTTCGAGGCCTATGTGCCGAAGGCGAAGCGCAAGCTCGGTTACTTCGCGCTGCCCGTGCTAGTCGGTGACGAGATCGTCGCCGCGCTCGATCTCAAGACCGACCGGCAGGCCAAGAAGCTGTTGATGCAGAAATGGACTTGGCTCGGGCAGGGCAAAAAGATGGCGGGGCGCAAGGAACTGAAGCAGAAGATCGAGGAGGAGCTCGATCGGTTCGAGCGGTTTCAGCTCGCGGAGTGAGGCCAGATACCGGTCCCGTAGGGTGGGCAAAGGCGCGTTAGCGCCGTGCCCACCATCTGCTTGTGGTGGGCACGCTTCGCTTTGCCCACCCTACGAGACTGTGCAACGCCGCGAGCTGGTCGATCCAAACGCCAAGCAAAATCCCGGCCGCATACGCCACCAGATTCCACAGCGAGAAGATCCGGCCCAACAGCAACGCACCGGCGGTGGTGAGCCGGAACGCATCGAGCCAGGGCGTATGCACCAGCCGCGAAAGCTCGACCACGATCGCGATCACCATGGCGACGGCCGCGATCTGGCTCCGCGACATCAGCGGCAGCACAACCCCGACCAGTAGGAACACCATCGTCGCCCACAGCAGCGAGCCGCCGTACTTGACCACGAAGGCCGGAAGGCCGATCGGAAAGCCGTACCAGCGTAGGGACAGCCCGCAGGCGATCACGGCGAGCGCCAGTCCGGCTCGGACCAGCATCCGTCGTCGCAGCGCAAGGGTGTTGACCGGCTGCGCTCCGTGCATGGCTTCCATTGACTCTTTGCCCGCGATGCTGAAAACCGCCAATTAGCCCATAAAAGCAACAACCCTGGGGGAAGCCATGAGCCAGACCACGACCTATACCGGTTCCGCCGGTGCGAAAAGCGCCATCGAAACCTCGACCATCCGCGCCATCTCCTGGCGCCTGATCCCGTTCCTGGTGCTGGCCTACTTCTTCTCCTATCTCGACCGCGTCAATCTCGGCTTCGCCGCGCTGACCATGAACGCCGAGCTGAAGTTCACGCCGCTGATCTTCTCCTGGGGCGCCGGCATCTTCTTCATCGGTTATTTCATCTTCGAGGTGCCGAGCAATCTGGCGCTGGAGAAATTCGGTGCCAGCCGCTGGATCGCCCGTATCATGGTGACCTGGGGCATCATCTCGGCCCTGATGGCGTTGGTGAACGGTGTGACCAGCTTCTATGTCCTGCGCTTCCTGCTCGGCGTGGCCGAAGCCGGGTTCTTCCCCGGCATCATCCTCTATCTGACCTATTGGTACCCGGCCGAATATCGCGGCCGCTTCCTTGCGGCCTTCGCGATCGCCGTGCCGGTCTCGACCGTGATCGGCGCGCCGATCTCGGGCCTGCTGCTCGGGCTCGACGGCGTCATGGGCCTGAAGGGCTGGCAGTGGCTGTTCATTCTCGAGGGCATCCCCTCGGTGCTGCTCGGCATCGTCACCTGGTTCTACCTCACCGACAGGCCGGAGAAGGCGGACTGGCTCTCGGCCGAGCAGAAGGCCTGGCTCAAGGCGAGGCTTGATGCCGAGATCGCGGCCAAGCAGGCCGTGAAGCATCTGACGCTTGGCGAGGCGCTGTCCTCACCCAAGGTGATCATGCTGAGCCTGATCTATTTCGGCTTCGTCGGCGCGCTTTACGGCATGCAGTTCTGGCTGCCGCAGATCGTCAAGGCGTTCGGCCTCACCAACGCCCAGACCGGATTCGTCACCGCGATCCCCTATGTGTTCGGCACGGTCGCCATGATCCTGTGGGCGCGGCATTCGGATGCCACGCGCGAACGCGTGATGCATGTCGGCGCGCCCATGATCCTGATCGCGGTCGCGCTCGCCATCTCCAGCTACGTCACCGATCCCACCATGACGATGGTGGCGCTGACCTTCGCCGCGATCGGCGTGTTCTGCGTGTTCGGCGTGTTCTGGACCTTGCCGACCTCCTGGCTGTCGGGCACGGCGGCCGCCGGCGCCATCGCGCTGATCAACTCGATCGGCAATCTGGCCGGCTTCGGCGGCCCGTATCTGATCGGCTGGGTCAAGGAAGCGACCGGACAGACTTCGACGGGTCTGCTGGTGCTCGCGGTCCTGCCGCTGCTCGCCGGCATATTGGTCTTTGTCGGCGGCCACGAGACCAAGCACGAGTTCGCCGAGCAGGGGCGGTAGCGCCGAGCGAACAGGCCCGGAGGGTGGGCAAAGGCGCATTTGCGCCGTGCCCACGAGCTCTCTCGATCACGAAAAATGGGTGGGCACGCTTCGTTTTGCCCACCCTACGGCATCGCGCCTGAGGCGAGGGATTCGGGCTACAAGCCTCCGCGAAGCCTACTATAGCACCTCCTCAACCGTGCCCTCGCAATCCTTACCACCCCTTAACGATCACGCTTTTCTGATAACTGACGATTATTGACTTTTATCAGTGATTAGTCGACATTCCTCTCATTACAGACGCAGGAGTGTCCTCCGATGTTCGTTCGGTCCGTTTTGTCCAGCTATTCCAGGCTCTTGGCGGGTGTGTCGCTGGCCCTGATGGCCGCCGCGCTGGCTGGGTGCAACGATACCGTGGCGCAGAAGGCCGAGCCGCCGCGGCCGGTTCTGGTCGCAACCGCTCATTATGATGCCGAGACCCCGGAGCGCAGCTTCGTTGGGACCATCCGCCCCCGGATCGAGAGCGACCTCGGCTTTCGCGTCGCCGGCAAGGTCGACAAGCGTCTGGTCGAGGTCGGCCAGACCGTCGAGATCGGCCAGCCGCTCGCTACCCTCGACGAGATCGATCTGAAGCTCCAGGCCGAGCAGGCCGTCGCCGAGCAGACCGCCGCCACTGGCGTGCTGGCCCAGGCCGCCGCCGCCGAGCAGCGCGCCAAGGATTTGAAGGCCAAGGGCTGGACCACGGATGCGGCGCTGGATTCGAGCCGCGCTGCTGCCGACGAGGCCCGTGCGCGCCTCGACCGCGCCGTCCGCTCGGTTGAACTGACCAAGAATTCCCTTTCCTACGCGACGCTCAACGCCGACGCCCGTGGCGTCGTCACCGCAACGCTGATCGAGCCCGGCCAGGTGGTTGCCGCAGGCCAGACCTCGATCCGCGTCGCCCGCTTTGCCGAAAAGGAAGCGGTCGTCGCGATCCCTGAGACGCTGGTCGGACGTGCCAAGTCGGGCGCCGCCAGCGTCACTCTTTGGTCGGAGCCGGACAAGAAGTACACGGCGAAGCTGCGCGAGATCGCGCCCACCGCGGATTCCGCCACGCGCACCTATCTCGCAAAGTTCTCGCTGCCCGAAGCCGACGACAAGGTTTCGCTCGGCATGACCGCGACGCTGACGCTGTCGGACGCCGCCACCGAGCGCGTCGCGCGGCTGCCGCTGTCGGCGCTGTTCAACGAAGGCGGCAAGCCGTCCTTCTATGTCGTCGACGACAATGGCGCGGTCACGCTGAAGCCGGTGGCGGTGAAGTCCTACGACAGCAACGACGTCGTCATCACCAGCGGTGTTGACGAGGGTGCCAAGATCGTCACGCTCGGCGTGCAGAAGCTCGATCCCGGCCAGAAGGTGCGGGTGGTGTCGTCACTGTCTTTCTGAGCGTTACGACCAGTTACGTCGTGTGAGGTGAGTTTCGGCCTTTGCCCCTACGCAACGGCTGAAGCGGCGAAGCGATCCAGAACCTGCCCAGCCCCCTGGATTGCTTCGCTGCCTCGCGACGACGCCTTGAACAGAGTGGCTGTCGTTTTTGGCAAGTGGATCGTTTTTTCCGGAGAGTGCGATGAAGCGCTTCAACCTTTCGGCCTGGGCCGTCAGCCATCCGACGCTGGTGCTGTTCCTGATGCTCGTGCTCGGCGTCGCCGGCTTCTTCTCCTATCAGAAGCTCGGCCGCGCCGAGGATCCGTTCTTCACGGTGAAGGTGGTCAACGTCTCGGTGATGTGGCCGGGCGCGACCGCGCAGGAAATGCAGACCCAGGTCGCCGATCCCATCGAGAAGAAGATCCAGGAGCTGCCCTATTTCGAGAAGGTGCAGACCTATTCCAAGCCCGGCTTCACCGCGCTTCAGGTCACCTTCCGCGACTCCACGCCGCCGAAGGATGTGCCTTATCTCTTCTATCTCCTGCGCAAGAAGCTCGTCGACGTGCAGGGCCAGTTGCCCGCAGGGATTCTGGGACCGGTCGTCAACGACGAGTTCTCCGACGTCGATTCCATCCTCTATATGATGACCGGCGACGGCGCCGATTACGCCCAGCTCAAGAAGGTCTCCGAAGGTTTTCGTCAACGCCTGCTCAAGGTGCCCGGCGTCACCAAGGTTGACGTCTACGGCAATCAGGACGAGCGCATCTTCGTCGAGTTTTCGCATGCGAAGCTCGCCACCCTCGGCATCACGCCGCAGGCGCTGTTCGATTCGCTTGCCAAGCAGAACAACGTGACCCCGGCCGGCACGGTCGAGACCTCGTCGCAGCGCGTGCCGCTGCGCGTCACCGGTGCGCTCGACGGCGCCAAGGCCGTGGCCGAGACCCCCGTCGAGAGCAACGGCCGCGTGTTCCGCCTCGGCGACATCGCCACCGTCACCCATGGCTACGTCGACCCGCCGAGCTTCGTCGTCCGTCAGGAAGGCAAGCCCGCGATCGGCATCGGCGTCGTCACCGCCAAGGGCGCCAACATCCTCGAGCTCGGCAAGGAGGTCGAGAAGGCGACCGCGGAGTTCATGAAGGCCGTGCCGCAGGGCGTCGACGTCGCGCTGATCGCCGATCAGCCCAAGGTGGTCGAGCACGCCGTCGGCGAGTTCGTGCACTCCTTCATGGAAGCGCTCGTCATCGTGCTGTTCGTCTCATTCCTCGCGCTCGGCTGGCGCACCGGCATCGTGGTCGCGCTCTCCGTGCCGCTGGTGCTCGGCATCGTCTTCATCGTCATGAACACGATGTCGCTCGACCTGCACCGCATCACGCTCGGCGCGCTGATCATCGCGCTCGGCTTGCTCGTCGACGACGCCATCATCGCGGTCGAGATGATGGTGGTGAAGATGGAGCAGGGCTGGGATCGCATGCGTGCGGCGTCCTTTGCCTGGGAATCCACTGCGTTTCCGATGCTCACGGGAACGCTGGTCACGGCCGCTGGCTTCCTCCCCATCGGCTTTGCCAATTCCGCGGTCGGCGAATATGCCGGCAGCATCTTCTGGATCGTGGCGATCGCGCTGGTCGCATCCTGGTTCGTGGCGGTGATCTTCACGCCCTATATCGGCGTCATGCTGCTGCCCAACATCAAGGTGCATCACAATCACGATCCGCACGCGGTCTACGAGACCCGCATGTACCGCGGCCTGCGCGCCATCGTGCAATGGTGCGTCAATCACCGCATCACCGTGGTGGTCGCGACCGTCGGCGTCTTCATCGCCTCCATCGTCGGCTTCGGCCATGTCCAGCAGCAGTTCTTCCCGCTGTCGGAGCGGCCCGAGCTGTTCCTCCAGCTGCGTCTGCCCGAAGGCACCGCCTTCAACGTCACCGAGAAGGCCGTGAAGAAGGCCGAGACGCTGCTCAAGGACGACAAGGACATCGAGACCTATACCTCTTATGTCGGCCAGGGCTCGCCGCGCTTCTGGCTCGGCCTCAACCCGCAGCTGCCGAACGAGGCCTTTGCCGAGATCGTCATCGTCGCCAAGGGCGTCGAGGCACGCGAACGGGTCAAGGCCAAGATCGAAGGCGCGGTTGCCGACGGCATGCTGACCGAGGCGCGGGTGCGCGTCGACCGTTTCAATTTCGGTCCGCCGGTCGGCTTCCCCGTCCAGTTCCGCGTGATCGGCCCGGACGCCAACAAGGTGCGCGAGATCGCCTACCAGGTTCGCGACGTCATGCGGCAGAACAAGAACGTCAAGGACGTCCAGCTCGACTGGAACGAGCAGTCGCCTTACCTCAAGCTCGTCGTCGACCAGGATCGCGCCCGTGCCATGGGTCTCACCCCCCAGGACGTCTCCCAGGCGCTGTCCATGCTGATCTCGGGCGCGCAGGTCACGACCGTACGTGACGGCATCGAGAAGGTTGGCGTGGTTGCCCGCGCGATTCCGTCCGAGCGCCTCGATCTCGGCGGCGTCGGTGATCTCACCATCACCTCGAAGAACGGCGTTGCCGTGCCGCTGCAGCAGATCGCCAAGATCGAGTACGCCCACGAGGAGCCGATCATGTGGCGGCGCAACCGCGACATGGCGATCACCGTGCGCTCGGACGTCGTCGACGGCGTGCAGGCGCCCGACGTCACCAACCAGATCACGCCGAAGCTGCAGCAGATCAAGGACTACCTCGAGCCGGCCTACCGCATCGAGCCGGGTGGTGCGTTCGAGGAATCCGCCAAGGGCAATGCCTCGATCTTCATCCTCTTCCCGCTGATGGTCATGGTGATGCTGACGCTGCTGATGTTCCAGCTGCAGAGCTTCTCGCGCCTGATCCTGGTGTTCCTGACCGCGCCGCTCGGCATCGTCGGTGCCTCCTTCGGCCTCAACGTCGCCAACGCGCCGTTCGGCTTCGTGGCGCTGCTGGGCCTGATCGCGCTCGCCGGCATGATCATGCGCAACACGGTCATCCTGGTCGACCAGATCGAGACCGACGTGTCTCACGGCTTGACTCGCCGGGAGGCGATCGTGGAGGCGACCGTCCGCCGCGCCCGCCCGGTGGTGTTGACGGCGCTCGCCGCTATCCTCGCGATGATCCCGCTGTCGCGGTCGGCCTTCTGGGGCCCGATGGCGATCACGATCATGGGCGGCCTGTTCGTCGCGACGTTCCTGACGCTGCTGTACCTGCCGGGCCTTTACGCCCTGTGGTTCCGCAAGAGCCTCGACGAGGCCGGCACCCCCGAGCAGCCTGCCGCGCCGCAGCATGGGAGCGATGACCAGCACGCAATTCCGCTTGCTGAAGCGGCTGAATAAATGAGAAGACTACCGACGGACGAGTCCTGACACATGACACTGGTTGCGGAACATATCGAAGGCGACACCCGGGATCGTATTCTCGAGGTGGCTGAGCGGCTGTTCCGCGTGATCGGCTACCAGAAGACCACGGTCGGGGACATCGCCAAAGAGCTCCGGATGAGCCCCGCCAATGTCTATCGCTTCTTCGAATCGAAGAAGGCGATCCACCAGGCGGTGGCGCGGGGCCTGATGGGCGAGGTCGAGCTGGAGGCGCAGCGGATCGTGGCTCGACCCGGTCCGGTGCTTCCGCGCTTCCGCGAGCTGCTCACCACCATCCACCGCATGAACACCGAGCGCTATGTCGGCGATTCCAAGCTGCATGAGATGGTCGAGATCGCCATGCAGGAGGACTGGGACGTCTGTGTCGCCCATATGGAGTGCATTGCCGGCTTCATGGGCCAGATGATCGCGCAGGGCGTTGCTTCCGGCGAATTCGAAGCGCCGGACCTGCAGCTGGCCTCGCTGTGCGCCTGCACCGCGATGATGCGCTTCTTCCACCCCCAGATGATCGCCCAGTGCGCCACCAAGCCGGGCCCGACCATCGACCAGATGATCGATTTCGTCATCGCGGGTCTGTCGCCGCGCCACTGACGGGCCGCCGGGTTTCCCCTATAAGCTGCTTCGCATTGCCCGGAATGGCGGGATAGCGGAGAAGCAGCGCGTGACCGACAAAGACCTGTACTTCTACGAGCCCTCCAAGGGCCACGGCCTCAAGCACGATCCCTTCAACGCCATCATCGCGCCGCGGCCGATCGGCTGGATCTCGTCGCGCGACAGCAAGGGCCACGTCAACCTCGCGCCCTACAGCTTCTTCAACGCCTTCGCTTACGTGCCGCCGATCATCGGCTTCTCCTCCACCAACTGGAAGGACTCGGTCGAGAACATCCAGCAGACCGGCGAGTTCGTCTGGAATCTCGCCACCATGGATCTCGCCAAGCACATGAACGCGACCGCGGCGCATGTTGCGCCTGAGGTCGACGAGTTCGAGATCGCGGGTCTCACCGCCGTGCCGGGCAGGCTGGTCAACGTGCCGCGGGTCGGCGAGAGCCCCGTCGCCTTCGAGTGCAAGGTGTCCGACATCGTCCGCCTCAAGGGCGCCGACGGCAAGGAGGCCGACGCCTGGCTGACGCTCGGCGAGGTCGTCGCCGTCCATATCGACAAGGCCATGATCAAGGACGGCGTCTACCAGACCGCCGCCGCCCGCCCGATCGTCCGCGCCGGCCGTCGCGGTGATTATTTCGAGATCAAGCCGGAAAACATGTTCGAGATGGTCCGGCCGGATTAAGGCCGGGCCGCACTCCCTCCACGCAGTCATTCCGGGGCGACGCGTAGCGTCGAGCCCGGAATCCATAACCACCATCGGGCGTATGGATTCCGGGCTCGCGCCAAGAGGCGCGCCCCGGAATGACATGGGGAGACATTCAGCCCGCGCCCCCTCCCGGAACTGCCCCCACGCCCCGGCCGTTATGGTCCCCGGGGCGGCCGCCCGGCCGCGTCAATTCGCATCATTTTGCTGGCGAAGTGTTCACGCATGCCGGCCACTTTCCGCTAAAATGCCGATACCCGCGCCGTTTCATGAGGTCCGCCATGAGCTTCCGCCGCGACACCCTGACCAAGCCGATCTTCTCCTGGGCGCGCGGCGTGCTGCCGGCGATGTCCGACACCGAGCGCGAGGCGCTGGAGGCCGGTGACGTCTGGTGGGACGCCGATCTCTTCACCGGCAATCCCGACTGGTCGAAGCTGCTGAAGATCCCACAGGCGACGCTGACCGGCGAGGAGCAGGCCTTCCTCAATGGTCCCGTCGACGAGCTCTGCGCCATGCTCGACGAGTGGAAGATCTTCTGGGAATGGCGCGACCTGCCGCAGGAGGCATGGGCCTTCATCAAGCGCGAGAAATTCTTCGGCATGATCATTCCGAAGGAGTTCGGCGGCCTCGGTTTCTCGCCCTATGCGCATTCGGAAGTGGTGCGGAAGATCTCGACCCGCTCGATCGCAGCAGCTGTCACCGTGATGGTCCCGAACTCGCTCGGCCCCGGCGAACTGTTGATGCGCTTCGGCAGCAAGGAGCAGCAGGAGCGCTGGCTGCCGCGGCTCGCCGACGGCCGCGACATTCCCTGCTTCGGCCTCACCAGCCCCGAAGCCGGCTCCGATGCTGCCTCGATGGTCGACACCGGCATCATCTGCAAGGGCAATTTCGAGGGCCGCGAGGTCCTTGGCCTCAGGCTGAACTGGCACAAGCGTTACATCACGCTCGGCCCCGTCGCGACGCTGCTGGGTCTCGCCTTCAAAGCCTATGATCCCGACCATCTCGTCGGCGATCAGGAGGAGCTTGGGATCACCGTCGCGCTGATCCCGACCAATCTGCCCGGCGTCGAGATCGGACATCGTCATCTGCCATCGATGCAGGTGTTCCAGAATGGCCCGAACTGGGGCCGCGACGTCTTCATCCCGCTCGACTATGTCATCGGCGGTGAGGCGCGGCTCGGCCAGGGCTGGAAGATGCTGATGACCGCGCTCGCCGCCGGCCGCGGCATCTCGCTGCCGTCGCTCTCCGCGGCCGGCGCGGCCTACGCGGCGCGCACCACCGGCGCCTATGCCCGCATTCGCGAGCAGTTCGGCATCTCCATCTCGAAGTTCGAAGGCGTCGAGGAGCCGCTCGCGCGCATCGTCGCCACTGCCTACCAGCTCGATGCGGCGCGGCGGCTGACTTGCGCTGCCTTGAACGCCGGCGTTCATCCCGCGGTGATCTCCGGCATCATGAAGCTGCACGCGACCGAGCGGATGCGCATCGCGATCGACGACGCCATGGACATCCACGGCGGCAAGGCCGTGATCGACGGTCCGCAGAACTATATCGGCAATCTCCATCGCGCCGTGCCCGTGGGCATCACGGTCGAGGGCGCCAACATCCTCACCCGCAATCTCATCGTGTTCGGGCAGGGCGCGATCCGGGCGCATCCCTATCTGCTCGACGAGATGAATGCGCTGGCCGACACCGACCGCGAGCGCGGGCTCACAGCGTTCGACAAGGCGTTCTGGAAGCATGTCGGTCACAGTTTCCAGACGCTGTTCCGCGCCTTCGGCCGAAGCTGGACCTTTGGCGCCTTTGCGCTGGCGCCTGACGCAGGCGATGCCACGCCGTTCTATCGCCAGCTCTCGCGCTACTCCGCCGCGTTTGCGCTTTGCGCCGACATGGCGCTGCTGACGCTCGGCGGCGCGCTCAAGCGCAAGGAGATGCTGTCGGCGCGCTTCGGCGACATCCTCTCCGAGCTGTACCTGCTCTCGGCCGCGCTGAAGCGCTGGCAGGACGAGGGACGGCAGAAGGAAGACTTTGCCGCGCTGGAATGGTGCATGGCGTCGGGCTTCCGGACGATCGAGAACAGGCTCGCCGAGATTCTCGCCAATCTGCCGAACCGCTTCGTCGCCGTGATCCTCAAGCTCGTGGTCCAGCCGTTCGGCGCGCGCGTGCTCGGGCCCTCCGACCGCGTCGTGCACCAATGCGCAAGCCTCGTGCTGGAGCCCACGGCCGCGCGCGAACGCCTGACGCCGGATCTCGCCCATGTCGACGACGACAGCGGTTTTGCCCGGCTGGAGCGCGCGTTCAAGCTGGTCGCGGCGAGCGACGCCATCGCCAAGCGCATGCGGGCTGCTCATATCCGCGACTGGAAGGACGCCGTCACTAAGGGTGTGATCACGCAGGCCGAAGGCGAGCAGCTCGCTTCCGCTCATGAAGCCGTCACAAAGGTCATTGAGGTCGACGATTTTGCGCCGGAGGCGCTGTCGCCGATTTACAAGAAAACCGGCGACGTGCATCAGTTCTTCCAGGAACTCGGTGAACAGAGGGCGGCGAGCTGATGGCACGACCGGTATTCATCGTCGACGGCAGCCGGACGCCGTTTCTGAAAGCGCGCTCCGGACCGGGCCCGTTCACGCCGGTCGATCTCGCCGTGCAATGCGGCCGGCCGCTGCTGGCGCGCCAGCCGTTTGCACCGACCGACTTCGATCAGGTCATCCTCGGCTGCGTCAACGTCATCGCCGACGAGATGAACCCGGCCCGCGTCGCGGCGCTCCGGCTCGGCATGGGCGAGGACATGGTCGCTTTCACCGTGCAGATCAATTGCGGCTCCGGCATGCAGTCGATCGATACCGCCTACCGCTACATCCGCGAAGGTCATGCCGATATGATCCTGGCCGGCGGCACCGAGGCGCTCAGCCACGCGCCGCTGGTCTGGCCGAACTCCGGTGTGCGCTGGTTTGCCGGCCTCGCCACTGCCAAGGGCGTCGCCGCGAAGCTCGCCGCCGCGTTCAAGCTGCGTCCGCGCTATCTCAAGCCGATCATCGGCCTCGAGCGCGGGCTGACCGACCCCATCACTGAACTCAACATGGGCCAGACCGCCGAGGTGGTCGGCCACCTCTTCGGCATTACGCGCGCCCAGTCGGATGCCTATGCGGCCGAGAGCCATCGCCGGCTCGCGCATGCGCAGGCCGAGGGTTTTCTGAAAGGCGAGGTCGAGACCGCGTTCGCCCGCGACGGAAAATTCTTCGACCATGACGACGGCGTGCGTCCGGACTCGACAGCCGAGACGCTGGCAAAGCTCCGGCCGGTGTTCGAGCGTCCCTGGGGCCAGGTCACCGCGGGCAATTCCTCGCAGATCACCGATGGTGCCTCCTGGGTGATCCTGGCTTCCGACGCGGCGGTGGCAAAGCACAAGCTGACGCCGAAGGCCGCAATCGTCGACAGCAACTGGGCCGCGCTCGATCCCAGCATCATGGGCCTTGGCCCAGTGATGTCGGCGACGCCGCTGCTCCAGCGCAACAACCTCACCGTCCAGGACGTCGAGACCTGGGAATTGAACGAGGCGTTCGCGACGCAAGTGCTCGGCTGTCTCGCCGCCTGGAACGACGACAAATTCTGCCGCGAGATTCTCAGGCTCGACGGCGCGGCCGGCGAGATCGATCGCGAAAAGCTCAACGTCGATGGCGGCGCGATCTCGCTCGGCCATCCCGTCGGCACCTCCGGCAACCGCATCGTGCTGCATCTCGTCAACGCGATGAAGCGGCTCGGCACGCGGCGCGGGATTGCCACCGAGTGCATCGGTGGCGGGCTCGGCGGCGCCATGCTGATCGAGGCGGTGTGACCATGGATTCGAAGATCATGACCGCACTCGGGGACCGCGTGCTCGAGCTCGGGCCCAAGCCTGCCGCCGACGGTCCGTACAAGAACTTCAAGCTGACGCGCGATGCCGACGGCGTCGCCTGGCTGCTGTTCGATCGCGCCGAGACAAGCGCCAACACGCTGTCCGCCGACGTGATGGAGGAGTTCGACGCCGCGCTCGCGGCGATCGAGACCGAGCGTCCGGCAGGCCTCGTGATCCGCTCGGCAAAGCCGTCCGGCTTCATCGCCGGCGCCGACGTCAACGAATTCCGTGGCGCGAGTGATCCGGAGTTGGTGGAGACGCGCATCCGCGCCGCGCATGCGGTGGTGGATCATCTGGAAGCGCTCAAGCTGCCGACGGTCGCGGTCATCCACGGCTTCTGCCTCGGCGGTGGGCTCGAGGTTGCGCTTGCCTGCCAGTCGCGCATTGCCGTCGACGGCGCGCGCTTCGGCTTCCCGGAGGTGATGCTCGGCCTGCATCCCGGCCTCGGCGGCACCGCGCGCTTCACCGCGCTGGTCAATCCGACCCAGTCGATGGCACTGATGCTCACCGGCCGCACCATCGATGCGCGCCGCGCCAAATCGCTCGGCCTCGTCAATACCGTGACGCAGGAGCGTCACGTCCGTGGCGCGGTGAAGGACGTGCTGTTCGGCCGCCTGAAGCGGGCCAAGCCCGGCCTTCTCGCCCGCGCGGCCAATCTCGGCCCCGTGCGCGGGCTGCTTGCCAAACGCATGCGCTCCGAGGCGGCGAAGGCCGCGCCGCGCGAGCACTATCCGGCGCCTTACGCGCTGATCGATCTCTGGGAGACGCATGGCGGCAGCAAGGCCGCGATGCTGAAGGCGGAGCAGGCGTCCTTCGCCAAATTGATGGTGACGCCGACCGCGCAAAATCTGATCCGCGTGTTCTTCCTGCGCGAGCAGATGAAGAAGGCTGCCGGCTCCGGCAGCACGGTCAAGCACGTTCATGTCATCGGCGCCGGTGCCATGGGCGGCGATATCGCGGCTTGGGTAGCCGGGCAGGGGCTGTGTGTCTCGCTGGCCGACATGAAGGCCGAGCCGATCGCGGGCGCGGTGAAGCGTGCGGCCGAGCTCTACGGCAAGATCATCCGCAAGCCGACCGAGGTGCGCGACGCACTCGATCGGCTGATCCCCGACATGGACGGGGAGGGCGTTCGCAACGCCGATCTCATCATCGAGGCGGTGCCCGAGAAGCTCGAGCTCAAGCAAAAGGTCTATGCCGGCCTTGAGCCGAAGATGAAGCCGGGCGCGATCCTTGCGACCAACACGTCGAGCATTCCGCTTCAGGATCTCCGCACCACGCTGACGCGGCCGGAGCGGCTCGTCGGCCTGCACTTCTTCAACCCGGTCTCGCGGCTGCAGCTGGTCGAAATCGTCAGCCATGACGGCAACGATGCGCAGGTGCTGAAGGAAGCGCTCGCCTTCGTCGGTGCGATCGACCGCCTGCCATTGTCGGTGAAGAGCTCGCCCGGCTTCCTCGTCAACCGCGCGCTGACGCCCTATATGCTCGAAGCCATGGTGATGCTGGACGAAAAGACCGACCAGCGCCTGATCGATGCGGCGGCAGAACAGTTCGGCATGCCGATGGGGCCGATCGAGCTGGCCGACCAGGTCGGGCTCGATATCTGCCTTGCGGTCGGCGACATGCTGCGCACGAAATTCGGCGATCTGCTGCCGCCGACGCCGGCTTGGCTGCGCGAGAAGGTCGCCAAGGGCGAGCTCGGCCGCAAGACCGGGAAGGGTTTCTACACCTGGAAGGACGGCAAGGCGGAGAAGGCGCCATTGCCCGAGACCGGTCCGCGCGTCACCGACCAGATGATCGACCGCCTGGTGCTGCCGATGTCCAATGTCTGCGTCGCTTGCCTGCGTGAAGGCATCGTCGACGATCCCGATGCGGTCGACGGCGCCATGATCTTCGGCACCGGTTACGCGCCGTTCCGCGGCGGTCCCCTGAACTATGCGCGCACGCGCGGCGTGGAAAATATTGTATCCACCATGCGCGCGCTGGCCGAGCGATTCGGCGAGCGCTTCGCGCCCGATCCGGGCTGGGACAATTTCAAGTGAGCCTTTCCAAGTGAGACCTTCTAAGTGAGACCTGCATGACTGAAAAGTCCGACATCGAGCCGAACGGCGATCTCTGCATCCGCACGCTGGCGATGCCCGCCGACACCAATGCCAATGGCGACATTTTCGGTGGCTGGCTGCTCAGCCAGATGGATGTCGGCGGCGGCGTGTTTGCATCGAAGGTCGCGAAGTCGCGCACCGTCACGGTCGCGATCGACGCGATGAACTTTCGCAAGGCGGTCTATGTCGGCGATCTCGTCTCGGTCTACGCCAATCTGGTGCGCGTCGGCCGTACCTCGATGACCGTTCATCTCGAAGCCTGGGCGTTGCGGCGGCGTGAGCTGCAGCCGATCCTCGTGACCGACGGCAATTTCACCTACGTCTCGATCGACGATAACGGCCATCCGCAAGCGATCCAGCGCGACGCTCCACCGATCGCGACGTAATCACGCGCGGCTTTGCGCCTCATCTCACGAAGACGTGCGGTGTTAAGAAACGCGGCATGACTAAGTCATCGCGTCGCGCCTTTGCCAACAACCAGTCACAAAACGGATGAGGTCCCGGCGTACTCAATGACGCGTCGATTCGGGGTGAAAACCGGCTGATTTGCCCGAGGAACTTTCGGGGAGGGATGCCGTTATTCGCCCGCACTGAGGAATCCACGGGCCATGCCGGACAGCTACATCATCGAAGTGAATTCAGAGACCGCGGGCATCGTCGTTCGCGGTCAAGGCGGCTACTGCTTCTTCGCCTCGTCGCATCAGTTCAATCGCCTCGAAGGCCAGCTCTTCCGCAACGCACGCGAAGCCGAGCGCGCTGCGCGTAAGCTGGTTAACGGTGATGTGAGAGAGGCGGCGTAGCCGCTGTGGTCATGTTCTGACGCGCAAAGCGTGGTCGGAAAATTTTGCAGCCCTTGATACCGCTGCACTTTCCTTCACCCTTGTGGGAGAAGGTGGCGCGAAGCGCGGGGCGGCGAGCCACCCTCTCCCGCAAGGGGAGAGGGTAAGTAGAGCATCACAATTTCGTTGCGGAACGGGACAAGAGCTTCCACTCGTCGCCCTGCTTCAGCCAGTTCATCAGGATGTGAAGGCTGTTTGCCACTTTCTTTCCGTCGGTCATCATCTCGGCCATCCAGTGGAAGCGCACGATCGCGGCGGGGCCGACGATCTTGATGGTCGGATCCTTGTACGCGATCGACAGGAATTCCGTTTTGCCGTCGGTGGCGTTGGCGATGAAGGCCGCCTTGTCCTCGAGGAAGCCGCTGGAATGGCTGTAGCTCAGATCGTCCGAGCACAGCACGCTGAGCGCCTTCGGATCAGCCGCGATCTGGGCGAGGCGAAATGCCTCGACATTTCTTGCCACTGCCTCATGATCCGCCGCTGCAGCATGATCGCGATTAATCGTCATCATTTCCTCCTTCTTGATCTTGTCGCGAGTGTTGCAGCGGTGTGCTGCGCGCGTCCCGGAACGATGGCGTTGATCACAATTTCGTCGCGGCGCGCGACAACAGCTTCCACGCGTCGCCCTGCTTCTGCCAGTTCATCAGGATGTGAAGGTTGGTCGGCACTTTTTTCCCATCGGCCGCCATCTCCTGTTCCGCGACCCAGTGGAAGCGCACGATCGCGGTGGGGCCGACCACCTTGATGGTCGGGTCCTGATAGGCGATCGACAGAAACTTCGATTTGCCGTCGGTGGCGTTGGTGATGAAGGTCGCCTTGTCTTCGACCTTGCCGTTGGAATGGCTGTAGCTGAGATCGTCCCAGCAAAGCGCGCCGAGCGCCTTCGGGTCGGCCGCGATCTGGGCGAGGCGGAAGGCCTCGACCTGCTTCGCCACGGCTTCTTCGTCCGCTGAAGCCGCGAGCGCCGGTGTCGAGAGCGCAAGCGCGGAGACGGCGAGAGCTGGAACGGCAAGAGTCGAGAGAGCCAGATCGCGTCGGTTGATCGTCATCGTTTCCTCCTTTTTGATCTTGTATGGAGTGTTACAGCCACGGGTAGCTTTGTCGAGTGGCGCGTGATCGTCATCCGCATGCGTTATTGCGCGCGCGGGGCTCTATTGATACGTCTTCAGCATTGATGCGTGGCGCATTCAGGAAAGTACGGACATGATCGAGACTCTCGGCAAGGCATTGTTGTTCGATATCGACGGCACGCTTGCCAATACCGACCCGCTGCATCTGAAGGCGTTCAACCAGGTGCTCGGTCCTCACGGTCATGTCTTCGACCACGCGCGCTTCTCCAGGGAGCTGCAGGGCTTCGCCAATGTGTCGATCGGCGAGCGCTTTCTGCCCAATGAAACGTCGGAACGGCGCACCGCGATTCTCGGCGAGAAGGAAGAAGTGTTCCGTACGCTCGTCGCGGGACAGATCGAGCCGTTGCCGGGCCTGATGGCGCTGCTCGACCGCGCGGACGCGGCCGGCATTCCCATGGTGGCCGTCACCAATGCGCCGCGTCTCAATGCCGAGCTGCTGCTCTCCGGCCTCGGCATCACGCACCGCTTCAGGACGCTCGTGATCGGCGACGAGTTGCCGCACGGCAAGCCGCATCCATTGCCCTATCAGGAGGGCTTGCGTTTCGTCGGCGCCAGCGCGGCTGCCTCGATTGCCTTCGAGGATTCCCGTTCCGGCGTGCAGTCGGCCACGGCTGCCGGCATTCCGACTATCGGCATCCGGACCAGCCTCAGCCATGCTGACCTTGTTGGGGCCGGCGCGGTCGCTTCCGCCAGCGCCTTCGACGATCCCGGGCTGCTCGCGCGGCTCGCAGCTGCGATGGGTGGTGAGGGTTTCATCCATTAACCGTGATCGGCACGCGCATTGACCACGCGCGCGAACCGCCGCACCATGCACTGCTCTGATTTGAGGCCATTGCCGTGACCGGATTGACCCATCGCCAAGCTGAAATTCTCAACATCGCCCGCGCCTCCGGCCGCGTCATGGTCGAGGAGCTGGCGCGCCGGTTCGAAGTCTCGGCGCAAACCATCCGCAAGGACCTCAACGATCTCTGCGAACGCCGTTCGCTGACCCGCGTCCATGGTGGCGCGATCATCGCCTCGGGCGTCGAAAATCTCGCCTATGAGGCGCGCCGCTTCGTCGCTGCCGACGAGAAGAAGGCGATCGGCGCTGCGGCCGCATCGCTGATCCCGAACGGTTGCTCGCTCTTCATCAACATCGGCACCACGACGGAGGAGGTCGCGAGCGCCCTGACCTCGCACGAAGATCTCCTCGTCATCACCAACAACCTCAACGTCGCCATGCTGCTCTACCGCCATCCCCGCATCGAGGTGGTGGTGGCCGGCGGCACGGTGCGGCGCGCCGACGGCGCCGTGGTCGGCTCGACCGCAACGCAGCTGATCGGCCAGTTCAAGGTCGACTACGCCATCATCGGCGCGTCCGCGATCGACGAGGAGGGCGCGCTGCTCGACTTCGACTACCGCGAGGTGCAGGTGGCGCAGGCCATCATCGCCAATGCCCGCAGCGTCATGCTGGTGGCCGATTCCACAAAGCTTCGCCGCAGCGCGCCGGTCCGCATCGCCCATATCAGCCAGATCCAGACCTTCGTCACCGATCAGGAACTGCCCGAGCGCCTCGCCACTATCTGCCACAGCAAGGGCATCGAGGTGATGGCGGCGATGCCGAAGGGGGCGAGCGACATCGATGACGCTCAGGCCGAAGCGCAGGACGCCGCGCCTGAAGCCGCGCCGGTCGTGCGGCTGCGCTAGCGGCCTACGCGGCGTCCCACGGATTGAGCAGGGGGACGCCAAATGCCGCGAAGTTCTTCATGTTGCGCGTTACGAGCGTGAGATTTTGGGCGAGGGCTGTTGCCGCGAAGAACCCGTCCATCACCGACAGCGCGATGCCGCTGCGACGGCTCTGCGCCATCAGATCACCCCAGCGCTCGGCCACAGTATGATCGATCGGCAGGATGCGCTCTGCAAACCGAGCCGGCAAATCATGGCTAAGCCAGGCGGTCAGCGCGACGCGTCGACGGCCGTCGTCCAGCAGCGCAACGCCGCGGCGAAGCTCGGCAATCGAAGCAACGCTGATGAACGCACGATCCTCATCGACCGTGTCGAGCCACGCCAGAACTTTTGGAGAAGGTACTGGTCGCTGAACCTCCGACAGCACATTGGTGTCGAGGAGCAGGTTCACGGCATTTCGTCGCGTGGTTCATCCCGCATGCGCTCCAGCTCGAGCTCGGCACCGCGCAGCGGCGACGCCAGCAGGAATTCGGCGAGCGTGCCTTTGCGCGCGGTCTTACGTGCCCATTCGTCAGCAGAAACGACCACCGCATTGGGTTTGCCATGACGGGTAATGATCTGGGGACCAGTCTGGGCACGATCGACAACCTCAGACAGGCGCGCCTTGGCATTGGCAAGCGTCCAAGTATCGGTCGGCGATTTGGGGGCTGTGGTGTGCTCTGTCATGTCGTTTACAACCAATATGACTATTATGACTATATATGTTCGAAGTGCTGATTCAAGCGCGCTACTGCACCCCAGATCACCATCCTAAGCGCTCATTTCGACGGCGAATTGCCCACCAAAAAAGTTCCTCTTTCGCTTCCTTTCCCCTCTCTTTCGTCTTGCTTTCGTTTTTCGGTGTGATCTAATCAAAAACGAAAGTAACCACTCGACGGAACGAGTGGTCGCCGGGGGATGCGTCTGTTGGAGCGTATTTTCGACCTCGCCATCATTGGAGGCGGTGTTAACGGTTGCGGCATCGCGCGCGATGCCGTGGGCCGCGGGAACACTGTTTTCCTGTGCGAAATGAACGATCTGGCGAGCGGGACGTCGTCCTGGTCGACCAAGCTGGTCCATGGTGGCCTGCGCTATCTCGAATATTACGAGTTTCGGCTGGTCCGCGAGGCGTTGATCGAGCGCGAGATTCTTTGGGGCATCGCGCCCCACATCATCCGCCCCTTACGTTTCGTTCTGCCGCATCACGCTGGCCTGCGTCCGGCCTGGCTGCTGCGCCTTGGCCTCTTTCTCTACGATCATATCGGCGGTCGTCATTTGCTGCCGGCGACCCGCTCGCTCGATCTCAGGCGCGACGAGGTCGGCCGTCCGCTGATCCCGAATCGCTATAGCCGCGCCTTCGAGTATTCCGACTGCTTCGTCGATGACGCCCGGCTCGTCGTGCTCAATGCGCGCGACGCCGCCGACAAGGGCGCCGAGATTCGTACCCGGACCCGTGCGACGGATATCAAGCAGTCCGACGGCGTCTGGACCGTCAGCATGGTCGACACGCTGACCGGTGCGCGCTCGCAGATCCAGGCCCGCGCGCTGGTCAATGCCGGCGGCCCCTGGGTCGAGGACGTGCTCGGCCGCGGTGCCGGCGTCAACGCGAAAGCCAAAGTGCGCCTGGTGCAGGGCTCGCACATCGTGGTCAAGAAGCTCTACGACCACGACCGCGCCTACATGTTCCAGAACGCCGACGGCCGCATCATCTTCGTCATTCCCTATCAGGATGACTTCACACTGATCGGCACCACCGACCGCGACTATGACGGCGATCCCGCCAAGGTGAAGGCGACGGCGGAGGAGATCCAATATCTCTGCGCCGCCGCGAGCGAATATCTCGCCAAGCCCGTGACGCCGGAGGACGTGGTCTGGACCTATTCCGGCGTGCGTCCGCTTTATGACGATGGCGCCAGCGAAGCCAAGGCCGCGACCCGCGACTACGTGTTCGAGCTCGACACGCCCGGTGGCTCGCCGCTGCTGTCGATCTATGGCGGCAAGATCACGACCTATCGCCGCCTCGCCGAAGAGGCGCTGGAACGGCTCGCGCCCTATCTTCGCAGCGCGAAGGCGCGCGAGGGCTGGACCGGCAAATGGCCCCTGCCGGGCGGCGACATGGACGTGTCGGCCGTCGACGGCCTGATCGGCGAGCTCCAGCGCGGCTATCCCTTCCTCAGCCATGAGCATGCGCGACGTCTCGCGCGCGCCTATGGTACCCGCGCCATCAAATTGCTCGGCGACGCCAAATCGGCCGCCGATCTCGGCCAGGCCTTTGGCGCAACTCTGACCGAACGCGAGGTTCGCTACCTGATGACCAACGAATGGGCGGTGACCGCCGAGGATATCGTCTGGCGCCGCTCCAAGCTCGGCCTGCGACTATCTGCCGACCAAATTGCCACTCTGGACGACTGGATCAGGACCCACGTCGTGTCGCAAAGTCCACTGCTGGAAGCAGGAGGACGCTCATGAGCGTGACACTCGATCATGTGACCCGGACCGTCGACGGGGTCCCGCACATTCGCGACGTCTCGCTGACGCTGGAGAGCGGCACGCTCAACGTGTTGCTCGGCCCGACGCTGTCGGGCAAGACCTCGATCATGCGGCTGCTCGCCGGTCTCGACAAGCCGACCACGGGGAAGGTGCTCGTCAACGGCAAGGACGTCACCGGCGTCGATGTGCGCCAGCGTTCGGTTGCGATGGTCTATCAGCAGTTCATCAATTACCCCTCGCTCACGGTCTATGAGAACATCGCTTCGCCGCTCCGCGTGCAGGGCAAGCCGCGCGAGGAGATCGAGACGCGCGTGGCGGAAGCCGCCCGGCTGCTCCGGCTCGAGCCGTTCCTGAAGCGCACGCCGCTCCAGCTTTCCGGCGGCCAGCAGCAGCGCACCGCGATGGCACGTGCGCTGGTGAAGGGCGCGGACCTCGTGCTGCTCGACGAGCCGCTCGCCAATCTCGACTACAAGCTGCGCGAGGAGCTGCGCGCCGAGCTGCCGCGCATCTTCGAGGCGTCCGGCGCGATCTTCGTCTATGCTACGACAGAGCCGACCGAGGCGCTGCTGCTCGGCGGCAACACGGTCTGCATGTGGGAGGGCCAGGCGCTCCAGATCGGCGAGACCACCAACGTCTACCGCCGGCCGCAGACGATGCGCGTCGCGCAGGTGTTCTCCGATCCGCCGCTCAACCTCGTCGGCATCGAGAAGAAGAATGGCTCCGTGCAATATGCCGGCGGCACCCCGTCGCCGGCCTCGGGTCTCTATTCCTCGCTTGCCGACGGCGCCTATCGCGTCGGCTTTCGCGCGCATCAGCTTGCGCTCGCCAACGGTCAGGCAGACCGCCACGCCTTCCATGCCACGGTGACGGTGACCGAGATCACCGGTTCGGAGAGTTTCGTGCATTTGACCCGCGACGGATCGAACTGGGTTGCGGTGCTGCACGGCGTGCACGAGTTCGAGCCCGGCCAGACCATCGACGCCGTGCTCGATCCCAACGATGTCTTCGTCTTCGATGCGGCTGATCGCCTCGTCGCGGCACCCGGCTCGTGAGGGAGGTGCGATATGGCCCGCATTGACCTCGTCGATCTCGCCCACTCCTACGGCGGCAATGATGCCCCGCAGGAAACCTTTGCGCTGAAGCCGGTGACCATGACCTGGCGGCAGGGTGGCGCTTATGCGCTGCTCGGACCAAGCGGCTGCGGCAAGACCACGCTGCTCAACGTCATCTCCGGCATCATCACGCCGTCGCGGGGGAAAATCCTGTTTGACGGCCAGGACATCACACCGCTGTCAACCCAGAAGCGCAACATCGCCCAGGTGTTCCAGTTCCCGGTGATCTACGACACCATGACAGTGGGGCAGAACCTGGCGTTTCCGTTGAAGAATCGCGGCGTGCCGAAGGCCGAGATCGACAAGCGCGTCGCAGAGATCGGGCGCCTGCTCGACCTCGAGCCCCATCTGAACCGCAAGGCAACCCGGCTGACCGCCGACGCCAAGCAGAAAATCTCGCTCGGCCGCGGCCTCGTCCGCTCCGATGTTGCCGCCGTGCTGTTCGACGAGCCGCTGACGGTGATCGATCCCGAGCTGAAATGGCAGCTCCGCTCCAAGCTGAAGGCGCTGCATCGCGAGCTCGACCTCACGATGATCTACGTCACCCACGACCAGACCGAGGCGCTGACCTTCGCCGACACCGTCGTCGTCATGCATGACGGCCGCGTGGTGCAGAGCGGCACGCCGGCCGAGCTGTTCGACAAGCCGGCGCACACCTTCGTCGGCTATTTCATCGGCTCGCCCGGCATGAACATCCTGCCGGCGGAAGTGAAGGGACGCGAGGCGCGGATCGACGGCCATGTCATTGCGCTGAACCGCAGCTACGACAATCTTCCCGCAGGCGCCAAGATCGAGATCGGCGTGCGTCCGGAGTTCGTCGAGGTCGTCGCGCCCGCGTCCGGCCTGCTCACTGCCAGGATCGAGCGCATCGACGATCTCGGCCGCATTCGCTTCGCGCGCGCGCGTCTGGGCGATGCCAAGCTCGCGGCACGGGCACCGGCTGGCTTCACCAGCTCCGACGGTACCGCCGGGCTGAAATTCGATCCGGCGCACATCCACGTCTACGCCGACAGCCTTCTGGTGGAAGGAGCCGCCTGATGGACAAGACCATCAACCAAAAAGCCTGGTTCCTGGTGCTGCCGGTGTTCCTGGTCGTCGCCTTCTCGGCGGTCCTGCCGCTGATGACGGTGGTGAACTATTCGATGCAGGACACCTTCGGCAACAACCAGTTCTTCTGGAATGGCGTCGGCTGGTTCAAGGAATTGCTCGATCCCTCGACCGATCTCGGCGGCCGCTTCCTGGCCTCGCTCGGCCGCAACCTGTTCTTCTCGCTGGTGATCCTTGCGATCGAGGTGCCGCTCGGCATCGTGGTGGCGCTGTCGATGCCACGTGACGGCTGGACGGTCGCGGCCTGCCTCGTCACCCTCGCGCTGCCGCTGCTGATTCCGTGGAACGTGGTCGGCACGATCTGGCAGATCTTTGGCCGGCCCGACATCGGCCTGCTCGGCTATACGCTCAATGCGATGGGCTTCGACTACAATTACGTGTCCAACGCCGTCGATGCCTGGGTCACCGTTATCGTGATGGACGTCTGGCATTGGACCAGCCTCGTCGCGCTGCTCTGCTATGCCGGCCTGAAGTCGATTCCGGAGGCCTACTACCAGGCCGCGCAGATCGACGGCGCTTCGCGCTGGGCTGTGTTCAAGGCGATCCAGTTGCCGAAGATGAACCGCGTGCTGCTGATCGCCGTGCTGCTGCGCTTCATGGACAGCTTCATGATCTACACCGAGCCGTTCGTCGTCACCGGCGGCGGGCCCGGCAACTCGACCACCTTCGTCTCGATCGAGCTCGTCAAGATCGCGCTCGGCCAGTTCGACCTCGGCAAGGCAGCGGCGCTCTCGCTGGTCTACAATCTGATCATCCTGATCGTCTGCTGGATCTTCTACACCGTCATGACCAATGCCGGCAATGAACGCAAACCCCAGGAAGGAGCGGCGTGATGCACTCGATCCCCGGCCGCCGCCTCATCATGGGGCTGTTCCTGATCTTCCTGCTGTTGCCGATCTACTGGCTCGTCAACATGAGCTTCAAGACCAACGCCGAGATCGTCTCGACGATGACCTTGTGGCCGCATGCGCCGACGCTGCAGCACTACAAGCGCATCTTCACCGACGAGAGCTGGTATTCCGGCTACATCAACTCGCTGGAATACGTCATCCTCAACACCCTCATCTCGATCTCGGTGGCGTTGCCCGCGGCCTACGCGTTCTCGCGCTATCGCTTCCTCGGCGACAAGCACCTGTTCTTCTGGCTGCTGTCGAACCGTATGGCTCCGGCGGCGGTCTATGCGCTGCCGTTCTTCAACCTCTACTCGGCGATCGGCCTGTTCGATACGCCGTGGGCGGTTGCGCTGGCGCACTGCATCTTCAACGTGCCCCTGGCGGTGTGGATCCTCGAAGGCTTCGTCTCCGGCGTGCCGCGCGAGATCGACGAAACCGCCTTCCTCGACGGCTATTCCTTCCCGCGGTTCTTCGTCCGGATCCTGGTGCCGCTGATCGCGAGCGGCATCGGCGTCGCCGCCTTCTTCTGCTTCATGTTCTCCTGGGTCGAGCTGCTGCTGGCGCGGACGCTGACCTCGGTGCAGACCAAGCCGATCGCGGCGATCATGACGCGTACGGTGTCGGCGGCCGGCATGGATTGGGGCCTGCTGGCGGCTGCTGGTGTGCTCACCATCATTCCGGGCGCGCTGGTGATCTGGTTTGTCCGCAATTACATCGCGCGCGGTTTCGCGCTTGGCCGCGTGTAGGAGGGATTTATGGAATCCATTGCATGGATGGCCTGGACGCTGCCGACGGCGATCTTCTTCGTCACGCTCGCCTGCACGCTCGCGGTAATGACTTGGCTCGCGGCAGTCTATCCCGAAGCCGAGCGCGTCGGCGTGCTCAGCATTCCGACCACGCGAGGTGACCGATTATTCATCTCGCTGATCGCGGCTGCCGTCATCCATTTGATATGGATCGGCCTGGTCGGTACCAACCCGATCGCCTCGCTGCCGATCGGCGAAGAGGGGATCGAGATTTCGAGCCTGTGGCTCGCAAGTGGAATTTCGCTGGCGACGGCCGTGCTCATTTTTCGCACGGTTTGAAGCTCGCGAAGGGACGGCCAGATCCGGGGTCAACCCGGGCCTGTATAAAAGTTTGTCGCTGCAACGGAGGAACAACATGCGACAGTTTAGGAGAAGGAAAGGTCCATTGACCAAGATTAGCTTTCTGACCGTGTCGAGCGCCGCGGCCATTCTCGCCACCGCGTTCGCAGCCTCGGCGCCGGTTCGCGCCGCCGACGATGCCGCCATCCAGAAGTGGATTGCGGAATTCCAGCCTTCGACCATTTCGAAGGACGACCAGAAGAAGGAGTTGGAGTGGTTCGCGAAGGCCGCCGAGCCTTTCAAGGGCATGGAGATCAACGTCGTCTCCGAGACCATCGCGACCCACGAATACGAGTCGCAGACGCTCGCCAAGGCGTTCTCCGAGCTGACCGGCATCAAGCTCAAGCACGACATCATCCAGGAAGGTGACGTCGTCGAAAAGCTTCAGACCCAGATGCAGTCCGGCAAGAACGTCTATGACGGCTGGATCAACGACTCCGACCTGATCGGCACCCACTTCCGCTACGGCCAGACCATCGCGCTGTCGGACTACATGACCGGCGAGGGCAAGGACGTCACCGATCCCATGCTCGACGTCAACGACTTCATCGGCAAGTCGTTCGGCACCGCGCCGGATGGCAAGCTCTACCAGCTGCCCGACCAGCAGTTCGCGAACCTCTATTGGTTCCGCTACGACTGGTTCACCAACCCCGACTACAAGGCCAAGTTCAAGGCCAAGTATGGCTACGATCTCGGCGTGCCCGTGAACTGGTCGGCGTATGAGGATATCGCCGAGTTCTTCACGAACGACATCAAGGAGATCAACGGCGTCAAGGTCTACGGCCATATGGACTATGGCAAGAAGGACCCGTCGCTCGGCTGGCGTTTCACCGACGCCTGGCTCTCGATGGCGGGTAACGGCGACAAGGGCATTCCGAACGGTCTGCCGGTCGACGAGTGGGGCATCCGCATGGAAGGCTGCCGCCCGGTCGGCTCGTCGATCGAGCGTGGTGGCGACACCAACGGTCCCGCGGCGGTCTACTCGATCACCAAGTACCTCGAGTGGATGAAGAAGTATGCCCCGCCGCAGGCGCAGGGCATGACGTTCTCTGAGTCGGGTCCGGTCCCGGCGCAGGGCAACATCGCCCAGCAGATGTTCTGGTACACCGCCTTCACCGCCGACATGGTGAAGCCGGGCATCGCCGTGATGAACGCGGACGGTACGCCGAAGTGGCGTATGGCTCCGTCGCCGCACGGTTCGTACTGGAAGGAAGGCATGAAGCTCGGCTACCAGGACGCGGGTTCGCTCACGCTTCTGAAGTCGACCCCGGCGGATCGCCGCAAGGCAGCCTGGCTGTATCTCCAGTTCATCGTCTCCAAGACGGTGTCGCTGAAGAAGAGCCATGTCGGTCTCACCTTCATCCGTGAATCCGACATCTGGGACAAGTCGTTCACCGAGCGTGCGCCGAAGCTCGGCGGTCTGATCGAGTTCTACCGCTCGCCCGCGCGCGTGCAGTGGACCCCGACCGGCAACAACGTGCCTGACTATCCGAAGCTCGCCCAGTTGTGGTGGCAGAACATCGGCGATGCGTCGTCCGGTGCGAAGACGCCGCAAGCCGCGATGGATGCTCTTGCCGCCGCGCAGGACTCCGTCATGGAGCGCATCGAGAAGTCGGGCGTGCAGGGTGCCTGCGGTCCGAAGCTGCACAAGAAGGAGTCGGCCGAGTTCTGGTTCGCCAAGGCCCAGAAGGACGGCACGATTGCTCCGCAGCGCAAGCTCGCCAACGAGAAGCCGAAGGGCGAAACGATCGACTACGACACCCTGATCAAGTCGTGGCCGGCCACCCCGCCCAAGCGCGCCTCGCTGCAGTAAGCAACGCCTCATAACGACGAAAGGCCGGGAGCAATCCCGGCCTTTTTCTTTTGCGCTTTGCCGCACGCGGCCTCCCGGCGTCATTGCGCTCGCGATGAGGGTGCTTGTTGGAACAGGCCCGCCCCACATCCTCGGTGTCGTCCTGGCTGAGGCCAGAGCAGCGCGGCGACGCGCACCCCCGCTTGACTCTCTGTCACGCCGAATTCATGATCAGCATAATCCGATTGAAGTAATCGTATTGCGATTACTTTGCGAAAGCCGCTTGGGCCAGGGTCGGCCCGTTCCGGAGGCCGGTAGATGGCATTGATCGAGGCGTTCAAGCAGTTGCTGGGCGACACGGCCGTGCTGACCCGCGAGGAGGATCTCGCTGGCCTGACCGAAGATTGGCGCGGCCGTTTTCACGCGCCGGCGCTCTGTGCGGTGCTGCCCTCGACCACGGAGCAGGTTGCTTCCATCGTCCGTCTCTGTGTCGCGCATGAGACGCCGGTGCTGCCGCAGGGCGGCAACACCAGCCTGTGCGGTGGCGCGACACCATCGGAGCAGGGCAAGCCGCCGGTCATCGTCGCGCTGACGCGCATGCGCCGCATCCGTTCGCTCGATCCCGTCAACAACACCATGGTGGTCGATGCCGGCTGTGTGCTCGCGACCATTCAGGAGACCGCTGCCGCCGCAGGCCGGCTCTATCCGGTCAGCCTCGGCGCCGAAGGGTCGTGTCAGATCGGCGGCAATATCGGCACCAATGCCGGCGGCACCGGCGTGCTGCGCTACGGCAATACGCGCGATAATGTGCTCGGCCTGGAGGTCGTTCTGCCGGACGGGTCGGTCTGGGACGGCCTCTACGCGCTGCGCAAGAACAACACCGGCTACGACCTCAAGCATCTCTTCATCGGCTCGGAAGGGACGCTCGGCATCATCACCGGTGCGGTGCTGAAATTGCATCCCCTGCCGACGGCAGAGGCCGTCGCCTGGCTCGCAGTCGATGGTCCGCAACAGGCGCTCGAGGTGCTCGGCCTGTTCCAGGCCGCCTGCAATTCACGGCTGTCCGCCTTCGAGCTGATGAATGCGAAGCAGATCCAGCTCGTGCTGGAGCAGGTGCCGGGCCGGCGCTGTCCGGTCGCCGAGATCGACACCTGGCACGTTCTCGTCGAATTGTCCGATACCGGCGATGCCGCAGAGCTCGCCGCCACGATGCAGACGGTGCTCGAGCAGGCGCTCGAGGCCGGGCTCGTCAGCGACGGCGTCGTCGCTTCGAGCGAGGCGCAGCGCAAGGCGATGTGGCTGGTGCGGCACAGCGTGTCGGAAGCCAACAAGAAGGCCGGCGTCGGCCTGACCTCGGACACTGCGGTTCCGGTCTCGACCGTGCCGGCCTTCATCGACCAGGCGATGGCGGCCGTGCGCGCGATCGTGCCGGATCTGCCGTTCATCGTGGTCGGCCACATGGGCGACGGCAACATCCATCTCATCCCCTTCTTCAGCTTCGCCGAATGGGATGTGCTGCCGGAGCGCGACGCCACCGCGCAGAAAATCCGTCGCGCCATGAACGATGTCGCCAGCTCCTTGCGCGGCACCTTCAGCGCCGAGCACGGCGTCGGTCGCACGCTGACCGGCGAGATGACCCGCTACAAGCCGCCTGTCGAGCTCGCCTTGATGCGCGCGGTCAAACAGGCATTCGACCCGCTTGGCCTCTTCAATCCTGGTCGCGTTCTGCCGCCGTCATCGGCGACCGGGGCGGCCGCCGCGTCGCCGACCATCGCAACATCGCTAGAGAGGGGACTGACATGACCAACGCACCGAAGATCATCACTTCCCGCCGTCGCTTGCTGCTCGGAGCAGGGGCCGGCGCCGTCGCGCTCGCCGCACCGTCCGTCTGGTCGCCGTCCCGCGCCGCGGGCAAGCGCATCGTCGTGCGTGACGATGGCGGCATCTACACCAAGGCCTATGGCGCCGTTTATTATCGGCCCTTCACCGAGGCGACGGGGATCGAGGTGGTCGGCGTGCAGGCCAATGCCGAGCCGGTCGCGCAGATCAAGACCATGGTCGATACCAAGAACTACAGCTGGGACATGGCCAAGATCTCCTGGCCCGCGATCCAGATCCTGACCACCGGCGGCAAGCAATATCTGGAGAAGCACGGCCTCGAATCCGAGCCGGTGATCAAGTCGATCCCGGCCGAATACGCCTCGCCCTACGGCGTCGCCACCAACGTCTACACCACTGTGCTCGCCTATCGCACCGACGCCTTCAAGGGCCGCAAGGCGCCGCAGTCCTGGGCCGATTTCTGGAACGTGGCGGATTTCCCCGCACGCCGCTCGGTGCGCAAGCATCCGTTCGACACGATCGAGGAAGCACTGATGGGCGCCGGTGCGCCAACCGCGCAGGTCTATCCGTGCGATCTCGACAAGGCCTTCGCTTCGCTCGACAAGATCAAGTCGCAGGTCGCGGTGTGGTGGACCAGCGGTGCACAGGTCGAGCAGATGCTGACCTCGGGCGAAATCGACATGCTCCCGACCTGGGTGTCGCGCGCGCAGTCGGCGCAGGCGGCCGGCGCGCCCGTCGAGATCGTCTGGAACCAGGGCGTCTGGGGCGCCGACAATTGGTCGATCCTCGCCGGCACGCCGAACGCCGATGCCTGCCGCGAGTTCATCAAGTTCGCGTCCGATCCGAAGCGCCAGGCTGCGCTGGTCGAATATTTCCCCGCCGGCCTCACGCAGCCGGAGGCCTTCAACTACATTAAGCCGGAGGTCGCCAAAAGCTGCCCGAGCTATCCTGACAACATCAAGGCCGGGCTGAAGATCGACGCAAAATTCTGGTACGACAACCAGGCCGCCGTCATCGAGCGCTTCAACAGCTGGATCCTGGCTTGACCGGATCAAACCGATCGGAGCGGCCCATGGTTTCGTCGAGCCTGCGCATTCACGAGCTGTGCAAGCGCTATGGCGACTTCGTCGCGCTGGCGCCGACCAGCCTCGATGTTGCCAAGGGCGAATTCCTGACCCTGCTCGGTCCGTCCGGATCGGGCAAGACGACGCTGCTCAGCCTGATCGCGGGTCTCGCCCATCCCGATCAGGGGAGGATCCTGATCGACGACGCCGACGTCACCCACAGCCCGGCCTATGAGCGTGACATCGGCGTCGTGTTCCAGAACTACGCGCTGTTCCCGCACATGACGATCGAGGAGAATATCGCGTTTCCCCTGAAGATGCGGAAGGTCACCGACGCCGAAGCGCGCAGGCGGACGGCGGAGGCGCTGGAGACGGTGCGGTTGGCGCACGTCGCAAAACGTTATCCGCGCGAACTGTCCGGCGGCCAGCAGCAGCGCATCGCGCTGGCGCGCTGCATCGTCTACCGTCCGGCGATCATCCTGATGGACGAACCGCTCGGCGCGCTCGACAAGAAGTTGCGCGACCAGATGCAGCTCGAGATCAAGCGCATCCATCGCGAGCTCGGCACCACGATCGTCTACGTCACCCATGATCAGGAAGAGGCGATGACCATGTCGGATCGCATCTGCCTGATGAACGCCGGTGCGATCGAGCAGCTCGGAACGCCCCAGGATCTCTACTTCCGGCCGCGCTCGGTGTTCGTCGCCGACTTCCTCGGCGAGTCCAACCTGCTCAGCGCGACGGTGCGCGGCGTCGACGGTGATGGGCTCGACATCGTCCTGGCCGCGCAGGCCGCGCCGTCGCGCGCGGTCGGCAATGGCTCTCGTTTCGCTGCGGGGGAGGCGATCAAGGTGATGGTGCGTCCCCAGAACCTCGTGGTGGGCGAGGCGGGCGGCCAGCTCTCCGGCCGGCTCGTGGACGTGATGATCAGCGGCAGCCTGACGCGGCTCTATATCGCGCCGGAGACGGCGGGTCTGCCGCAGCTCGTCGCCGCGCATCCGACCCGCAGCGGTTCGGCGCCTTACGAAATCGGGCAGTTGCTGTCGCTTGGATGGCATGCGGCGGATGCCGTTGCGATCTGCGACGGGAAGGGGATCTGAACTTGGCCGGTCTGCGCGCGATACAGCGAAATCTGGCCCTGACGCGGGTCGCGATGGGCGCGCCGTTGGTCCTGCTACTCGTGTTGTTCCTGATCTATCCCGTCGGCCAGCTGCTGCTGCTCAGCATCTACGGCGATGCCGGCTTCACGCTGGCGCAATACCGCCAGCTCTTTGCCTCGTCCGTTTATCTCGACGTTCTCCTGATCACGCTGAAGATTTCGCTGGTCACCACGCTGGTCTGCGTCGTCACCGGTTATCCGATCGCCTATCTGATCTCGATCGTCGACAAGGAGCGCAAGGCGACGCTGCTATTCTGGGTGCTGCTGTCGTTCTGGACCAGCTTCCTGGTCCGCGCTTTCGCCTGGATCGTTCTGCTCGGCCGCAACGGCGTCATCAACAAGCTGCTGATCTCACTCGGCATCATTTCGAGCCCAGCGAGCCTGCTCTACAATTTCGGGAGCGTGCTCGTCGGCATGGTCAATGCGCTATTGCCGCTCGCGGTGCTGACCATGCTCTCGGTGATGGAGAACATCGATCGTACCTTGCCGCGCGCGGCCGCAACCCTCGGGGCGCGGCCGGGCATGGCGTTCTGGAAGATTTATTTTCCGCTGTCGCTGCCGGGCGTCGCCGCCGCGGGGATCATGGTGTTCGTCACCGCGATCGGCTTCTTCATCGTGCCCGCGCTGCTCGGCGGCCGTCGCGAGACCATGATCACGCAGCTCATCATCGACCAGGTCCAGCAGACCATGAACTGGGGTTTTGCGGGTGCGATATCGGTGCTGCTGCTGGTCGTGGTCCTCGTCGTCTTTGCCGCCTATGACAGGCTTCTCGGTCTGTCGACCATGACCGGCGCATCCGCACCGCGCAATGCGGCACCGTCGCCTTTGTCGGGCCCGCTTCAGAAGGCCGGCGATGCGCTCCTCAATTTGCTCGGTGTGATTTCCGACCGCATCATCCTGATGATGCCGTCACGCCGTCGCGACCGCAATCCCGATCAGGCCGGCCTCGGCTTGCGGGCTTTCGTCTGGACCATGCTGCTCATCATCAGCGCACCGACCCTGCTGATGATCCCGCTGTCGTTCGGCAGCGGCGGCCTCAACTGGCCACCGCAGGGCTTCACGCTGCATTGGTATGAGACCGTGCTGAACTCGCCGGTCTGGACCCAGGCGCTGCTGCGTTCGTTGATGGTCGGCGTCGGCACGGGATTGCTCGCCATGCTGATCGGCACGCCGGCCGCGTTCCTGCTGGTGCGCAGCGAAATCCCCGGCAAGGCGGCGTGGCTCGCCTTCATCCTGTCGCCGATCGTGGTGCCGCGCATGATCATCGCGGTCGGCTTGTTCTATGTCTTCGCGCGCATGGGCCTCGTCGGCAGCGCCGTCGGCCTCATTCTCGGGCACACCGTCGTGGCGGTCCCCTATGTGGTGATGACCATGATGGCGGTGCTGCGCAACTACGACGCGCGGCTCGACCATGCCGCGCAGAGCCTCGGGGCACGCCCGATCGCGACGCTGCGTTACGTCACCTTCCCGATCCTCGCCGCGGGCATGATGTCGTCGTTCCTGTTCGCCTTCGCGACCTCGTTCGACGAGCTCACCATCGCGCTGTTTGCGACAGGCGGCCTGAACGCGACGCTGCCAAAGCAGTTCTGGGACGAGGTGACGCTCCAGGTCTCGCCCGCGATCGCCGCTGTCTCGACCTGTCTGTTCGTTTTCATGGGGCTCCTGATCTTCGTTGCCGAACGCCTGCGCCGGCGTGCCGCCGCGAGATAGCCTCTCCGCATTCCAACCAAGGGCTCACACCATGCTCACTGCCAATCGTCTCCGCGGCCTGTTCCCGGCCATTCCGACCCCCGTCAACGCCGACGACACCATCGATGCCGGCGCGGTCGCGGCCATGTTCGCCTGGCTCAACAAGCAGGGCATCGATGGTGTCGTGCCGCTTGGCGGCACCGGCGAGTACGGCGCGGTCGCACGCGCCGAGCGCATCAAGATGGCCGGGCTGTCGGTGAAGGCGATGGCGGGCAAGGGGCCGGTCATCGCCGGCGTGCTCGACACGGGCTTCCACGACGCCTTGCAGGCGGGCAGGGAATTTGCGGCCGAGGGCGTGGACGGCCTGCTGGTACTTACGCCATATTACACCAATCCGACTCAGGTCGGCATTCGCGATTATTTCCTGCGCTATGCCGATGCCTCGCCCGTGCCCGTCCTGATCTACGAGATTCCCTACCGCACCCGGATCGCGATCGAACCCAAGATCCTGCATGAGCTGTCCAGGCATCCCAACATCATCGGCATGAAAGCCTGTAATCTCGACATGTACCATTTCCTCCAGGTCGTGGCCGGTGTCGACGAGAGCTTTGCGGTGCTGAGCGGCGAGGACAGCCTGTTCCCGCTGCATCTCGCGGCGGGCGCCAAGGGCGGCATCATCGTCACTGCGTGCCTGCTGCCGCACGCCTGGCGCCAGATTTTCGAGACGGCGACGGCAGGCAGGACGGCGGAGGCCTTGAGCCTGCATCGCCGCCTGATCCCGCTGATGAACATGGCGTTCGCCGAGACCAATCCGGGACCGATGAAGGCGGTGATGGATCTCGTTGGCGTCGAGGCGCCGCGCATGCTCGCGCCGCTGGTGCAGCCGGCGCCGGCGTTGGTCGCCTCGCTTCGCGCCGAGCTCGGCCGGCAACTGGCGATTTCGGAGGGCATCGGGTGAGAGGATGGCAGCATGGCGCGTAGCAGCCGCGAGGGCGGCAGCCGGCCTGCGAAGGCGGCCAAGGCCCGCAGCTCAGGGAAGACCGAGCGAAAGAGCGCGGAGCCGGAGCGCTCGTCCCTGTTCGTCGGTTCGACCGAGAAGGCGTTCCAGGTCCTGCATGCCTTCGACGGCCCGCAGCGCTACATGACGCTCGCTGACATCGCGCGCGCCGCCGATCTCGACCGCAGCGCCACCCAGCGCCTGGTCTACACACTCGAGACGCTCGGCTATCTCAAGCGGATCGAGGGCACGCGCAATTACGGACTGACCTCGAAGGTGCTCCAGTTCTCGCACAGCTATCTCAAGGCCAACGACCTGATCGACCGGGCATCGCCCTATCTGCTCGAGATCAGCCGCTCTCTCGGGGAGACGACCAACCTGCACGAACTGGACGGTCATGAGGTCGTCTTCGTGGCGCGCTTTCCGGGCGCGCATCTCATCAACATCGATATCGTGATCGGCAGCCGGCTGCCGACCTTCTTCACGGCGTCGGGCACCGCGATCCTGTCGGCGCTGCCGGAGGAGGAGCGTCTCGCGCTGCTCGAACGTACGTCGCTCGTGCCGCTGACGCCGTTCACCCTGACCGACCCGAAGGCGTTGCTGGAGCGTGTTCGCGTCGCCGCCCGGCGCGGCTATGCCGTCATCATGAACGAGACCGTGATGGGCGACATCTCGGTCGCGGCTCCCATCATCGACGAGCACGGCCGGGCGGTTGCCGCGATCAATATTTCGGTGCCGACGACGCGCTGGACCAAGGAGCGTGCCGAGGCCGAGCTGGCGCAGCACGTCCATGTCGCTGCCACCTCGATCTCCAAGTCGAAGTTCAACCGCTACGCGGCTTGAGCCGGCTGCGGACAACAAAAAAGGCCGGGAGCGATCCCGGCCTTTTTGTTTCTGGCGTCCCGCAAGGGCTTCTCGCACTGGCGGAGGATGCAGCCTTACTTCGCCGCGGCCAGCGCCGGGTAGTCCGTGTACCCCTTGGCGCCGCCCCCGTAGAACGTGTTCTTGTCCCAATCGTTCAGCGCTGCACCCGTCTTCAGTCGTTCGACCAGGTCGGGGTTGGAGATGAACGGCTTGCCGAAGGCGATCAGGTCGGCCGCGTTCGCGTCGAGCACCTTGGTCGCGAGATCGAAATCGTAGCCGTTGTTGGCGATGTAGGCGCCCGAGAAGCGCTTGCGTAGGCTCGCATAGTCGAACGGTGCGAAATCGCGCGGGCCGCCGGTGGCGCCTTCGACGACGTGGAGATAGACGAGCTTCAGCGCGCTGAGACCGTCGGTGATGTGATCGAACAGCGCCTGCGGATTGGAATCCACGATGTCGTTGGCCGGCGTCACCGGCGAGATGCGGATGCCGGTGCGGTCGGCGCCGGCTTCCGCCACGATGGCCTTGGACACTTCAAGCATCAGCTTGGCGCGGTTCTCGATGGAGCCGCCATAGGCGTCGGTACGCTTGTTGGCGCCGTCCTTGGCGAACTGGTCGAGCAGATAGCCGTTGGCGCCGTGGATCTCGACGCCGTCGAAACCGGCCTCCAGCGCGTTCTTCGTGGCGCGCTTGAAGTCGTCGATGATTCCCGGAATTTCGGAGAGCTCGAGCGCACGGGGCTCGGAGACGTCGGCGAAGGTGCCGTTCACGAAAGTCTTGCCCTTGGCGCGGATCGCGCTCGGCGCCACCGGGGCTGCGCCGCCCGCCTGGAGGTCGACATGCGAGATGCGGCCGACATGCCAGAGCTGGATGAAGATCTTGCCGCCGTTCTCATGCACCTTGTCGGTGACCGTGCGCCAGCCCGCGACCTGGTCCTTCGAATAGATGCCGGGAGTGTCCTGGTAACCCTGGCCCTGCTGCGAGATCTGGCTCGCTTCGGTGATCAGCAGGCCCGCGGAAGCGCGCTGGCCGTAATAGTCGGCCGCGAGCGGGCCGGGGACGAAGGTGCCGGGCGCGGCGCGGTTGCGCGTCAGCGGCGCCATCACGAAGCGGTTGGCCAGCGTAATCGGGCCGAGCTTATAGGTATCAAACAATTTGGTCGGACGGCTCATTGGGTGCTTCCAGGGGTTGAGAGGTCCGGAACACTTGTGCATTGCGACAATCAGCGCAAGGGACGAGCCATACGGAAAGTGCAGGCGAGCTGCGCGGCAGGCCCCGCGCAGCATATTTCATGCGCTATTTCGGCCGCGGCAGCGGGATTCCACCGCCACGGCCGCGCGGATCGCCCAAATTAGTTCGCGCCGAGGAAATCGCGCTTGCCGATCTCGACGCCATTGTGACGCATGATGCCGTGAGCGGTGGTGGCGTGGAAATAGAAGTTCGGCAGCGAGACCGCGCTGAAGAACTGCTGGCCCTTGAGCGTCATGGTCCGGTCCGGGCCTGCCGGGAAGGTCACGTCCTTGGCGTCGGCGCCTTCGAACTGCTCCGGCTTGTACGATTTCACGTGGTCGATCGTCTTGGCGAGCCGCTGCTTCAGCTCCTCGAACGTCTTTTCCGTGTCGGGCATCGAAGGCACCTCGCTATGGGTCAGCCTGGCGCAGCCCTTGGCGGCGAAATCGCTGGCGAGCTGGATCTGCTTCGACAACGGCAGCATGTCCGGGAAGAGGCGCGAGCCGAGCAGGACGCTCGGGTCGATCTTTTTGGCCGCGCAATGCGCCTCAGCCTTGGTGAGCAGGCCGCTCAGGCTGTTCAGCATTTGCAGATACGCGGGGACGACGGCGTCGTAGAAGGACATGTGATGCTCGCTTCAATGGTGGGAGATTCTCAGGAGAAAACCTGAGCCACTCACATGGGAGCGTCATGGAATAATACAATCGCCGACGTCGCTTGTGCAGTGCGAAAATTCTACCGCACTGTCGCCTGGGGCTGGGCCTGGGCCGTGCCACCGCGCATGCGGGCCAGCAACTCCGCCGTCGGCCAGGAATCGGCCGGCAGGCCGTATTTGATCTGCATCGCCTTCACGGCGACGCGGCTCTGCTGGCCCAGCACGCCGTCGACCTTGCCGACATTGAAGCCGGCCTGGACCAGCAATTGCTGCAATTGCTTGAGCTCGTTGAACGGCAGTTGCGCGACCTGTCCGGCCGGTCTGCGCATGGGGGCTGCGCCCGCAATGCGCGAGGCGAGATAGCCCGCGGTGGTCGAATAGATCAGCGAGTTATTCCATTCGGTGTACGCCGCGAAATTCGCATACGCCATGAAGGCCGGCCCGTTGCGCCCCATCGGCAGCAGCACGGATGCCGCGAGATTGTCGTTCGGCAGCGGCCGGCCGTCGGGATAGGTGACGCCGAACTGCGCCCATTTCGAGCGCGGCAGCTGCACGCTGAGGTCGGTCTGATCCCACGGCAGGTTCGAGGGCACCTTGATCTCTTCCAGCCACGGCTCGCCGCGTCGCCACTTCAAGCCGTTGGCGATGTAGTTCGCGGTCGAGCCGATCACGTCGTCCTCGCTGCGCAGGAGATCGCGCCGCCCGTCGCCGTCATAATCGACGGCGTAGTTGACGTAATGCGTCGGCAAAAACTGCGTCTGGCCGAGCTCGCCGGCCCATGAGCCGATCATCTCATCGGGCGTGAGATCGCCGCGGTCGATCACCTTCAGCGCGGCGATGGTCTCGTTGACGAACATCTCCGAGCGGCGGCAGTCATAGGCGAGCGACACCAGCGATTTCAGCGTCGGCAGATTGCCCATGTTGACGCCGAAATCGCTCTCCAGGCCCCAAAACGCGGCGATCACCGCCGGCGGCACGCCGTATTCCTTCTCGGCGCGCGCGAACGCGGCCGCGTGTTGCTTGATGTGCTGCTGGCCGTTCTGCATGCGATAGGGCGCGGCCATGCGGCCGGCAAATTCGGTGAAGAGCTGGCCGAATACGCGCTGGCCGCGGTCGCGATTGACGATGCCCTGGTCGTAGACGAGGTAGGGCGCAGCCTCCGATATCGTTCGCTGCGACACGCCGGCGGCGACGGCCTGCTGTTTCACGTCGGCGAGGAAGCGATCGAAGTTTTGCCCATTGTGGCACGACGCCGCGCGCGGCGACGGCGCCGTGGCCTTCGGCGCGGCGGGCTTCGCGGGCGGCGGCACGAACTGGGCGGAGGCGGGAAGGGAGAGCGCGAACAGAGCGGCGGCCGCGATCGCAAATCGGGTCTGGACCATAGGGGTTCCGGCGGGGGGAGGGGCAGGCGTGGATTCGGCCGAAGTCTAGGTGAAGTGACGGCCTCGGGCCATCCTTTCCATGCCATGCGGGGCGCGGAATGCGAGTTAGCCAAACAGTCGCATCAGCAGCGCTTTTCCGACCGGAAGCGCACGGACGCCGCGATAGGCCCGCACATACTCGCCGGCGTAGAACGCCCGGATCGCGTGCACGCGCGTATCCATGCCTTCCTCGAACCGGACCGCGAATCCATCCGTGGTGCGCCGGACCACGATCGCGGCGATCGACCGGCCGTAGATGCGGCATTCGATCGTGCTGCCGGGGCGCGGCCGGATCGGGATCGATCAGCCGCGCGCCGGTGATGGAGATGTCGGCGAGCCGCGCCAGGTGCGACCTGCCGTCCTGGCGCAGCAGCACGGCCTCGTTGCGATCGAAGCGCTCCGCCTTGCGCTTGCGCGGCTGCTCGATGCAGACGAAGCAGACCACGGCGAGGATGAAGGCGTTGTAGAGGCTCCAGGCCAGTGCCAGTCCGCCATAGGCGATGTTCTCGCCGCGCAGATGCAGGATGAAGGCATAGGCAATGGCCGCGAGCGTGATCGCAAGCGCACTGCCATAGAGCCGCAGCAGCGGCCATTCGACAAATCGCCTGTCGCGGTCGCCGCCCTTCGCCGTGACCTTGAACTTGTGCCCCTTCGGCTTCAGCAGGCCGGCCGCCACGGCCTTGAGTACGGCAGGCGCGGCGATCAGTTGCGACACGTCCGTCATCATCGCGAGCGAACGGCCGCGCGACAGCCAGGCCATGGTGAGGCTGTGCCAGACGTAGAACGGCAGGAAGAAGCGCAACAGCTCGGTCAGGTCGGCCTGCACCGCCTTGATGCCGAACAGCAGGAACAGCCAGGGCACGATGAGGCCCGCCACTTTCGACGTGTAGACCGCAGACCAGCTCATGAAGGAATCGACCAGCGAGAGCCGGTCGATGAAGGCGAGTTTCGACACTCGCGAAAACGGTCCGCTGCGGCCGCGGATGATCTGCATGAAACCGAGGCACCAGCGCGCGCGCTGGGTGATGTATTCCTTCAGTCCCTCCGGCGCGAGCCCGATCGTGAGCCGTTCGTTCAGATAGATCGTGGTGAGGCCGTATTCCTTCAGGCGCAGCGTGACCAGATAGTCTTCCGTGACGGAGTCGGTCGGAAACCCGCCGATCCGCACCAGACCCTCATAGCGAATGAGGGACGAGGTCCCGCAGCAGAAGGCGACGCCCCAGGCGTCCTTTGCCGGCATCAGGATGTCGAAGAAGAAGCGCTGCTCGTCGGGCCAGACGTCGGTCGCGGCGAGGTTGGTCTGGATCGGGTCGGGATTGATGAAGTGCTGCGGCGTCTGCACCACGCCGACGCTGGAATCGTCCATCAACGAGATGGTGCGCGCGAGGAAGTCGGGCCGCGGCACGAAATCCGCGTCGAGAATGGCGACGAAATCCGGCCGCTCCGGCAGCGCGCCGACGTGCCTGAGGGCGTGATTGATGTTGCCGGCCTTGGCATGGTGGTTGTCGGGTCGTGTGAGATATTCGCAGCCGAGTTCGCCGGCAAGCCGCCGCAGCCACGGCCGCCGGCCGTCGTCGAGCACCCAGACGCGGTAATGGCCGTACTCCATGCCGGTCGCGCCGATGATGGTGCGCTCGAGGATCGATCGCTCTTCGTTGTAGGTGCAGATGAAGACGTCGATCAGCGGCGCGTGCGGATCTTTGGCGCGTGCGTCGATCCTGGCCGCTTTGGTGCGGTCGATGGTCCGGCTCAGGAACAGCAGCGACAGCGCGACCGCGACCAGCGACATCGCCTCCAGCAGCATGAAGGGATAGCCGATGATCGCATCCGCCGTCAGGTGCGGCGGCGGCAGCGTCGCCGTGATACGCCAGGCGAGATAGCGAAGCAGGAAAACGAGCGATACGATGGCGAGGAACGAGCGCGCCATCGTGCTGTCGCGCCTGAGCAGCGGCACGATCGCCATGAAAGCGCCGAGCGTGATCAGGCCGGGCGTCAGTGCCGTCATCACGACGCGGTCTCGGGTCGATTGAACACGACGCGGCCGGTGCGTCCCACGGTGCAGGCGTGTGACGCGGCATCGCGCGGCGCCACGGTGACGCGATAGGGCTCCTTGCTCAGCGCATCCGGATTGATGGCAAGATTGGCGGGCGCACCGGCCGCGCCGGTCAGGTTGACCACGGTGCCCGAGATCGGTGCGCCGTTATCGTTCGGCTCGAAGGTGGCGCTGTCGCCGAGCTGCAGGCGGTTGTAGACGCTCTCGGTGACATTGGCGGTGATGACGGCGCCGCTGCAATCGAGCACCTTGAGCAGCGGCTGGCCGGCCTGCACGTCCTCGCCCGGCGAGGTCATCATCTCCCAGACGCGGCCTGCGACGGGCGTCGTGATGTTGGCCTCGGAGAGATCGGCGAAGCGGACCTCCTCGACGATGATCTCGTTGCCGAGCCAGGCGATCTCGGTGTCGGTGCGTGTGAGATCGGCCTCGAGGTCGCCGGCACGCTGGCGCATCTCCTCCTCGCGCTGCACCGAGCTCGGCCGGTCGTTATAGCTGTCGCCGAGGAACGAGCCGTTCTGTGCCGCGGTCAGCTCGACCTTGGCCGCATCCAGCCGCTTGCGTGCACCGAGCTCGGTCTGCTGCGACACCGAAAGCTCGCGCGTCAGCCGTGCCAGCTCGACCGTCGAGACATTGCCGGATTTCGCCAGCGAGGACGCGCGCTCGACCGCGGCACTGGCTTCGTCCCGCCGCGCCGCCGCGGCCTCGATCGAAGTCTGGATCTCGGCGATGCGGGCCTCCAACTGGAGCACGCGCCCGTCGCGGAATTGCGCGGCCTGTCGCGCCAGATCCTTTTGCGCCGATTGCGCCGAGGCCAGCTTGGCGGCGAGGCTCGGCCGCTCGTTCTCCAGGCGTGATTTCTGCCGGCGCAGATCGTCGAGCCGGGTGCGGTCGCCGCGCGAATTGACAACGCGCAGGACGACGGTTCCGGCGTCCAGCTTGGCCTGGTCGGTGACGTGCTGGGCCGCCGACACGCGTCCGCCGATCGGCGCGCGTAGCGTGACGATGCGGGAGTTCAGCACAGCCTCGACGCTCGAATTTTCCCAGACCGCGCGCAGCGGCAGCCAGCCGAACACGGCAATGATGGCGAGCCCGATCGCGATCTTGGCGCCGCGCCGCAGATGCGGCCAGCGGCGCGTCGGTTCCTGTGACGTCTGCGCGTCGGGCGTATGGCCGGACTCGTCATTGGCGAACAGCTGCTCGTGCAGCGCGTCCTGTAATCCCTTTGCGTCAGCCTTGGTGTCCTGGGAGGAAGCAGCGGATCCTGGGTCGACGGAAGCGGCGCGTGAGCGGTCTGCCATGACAGTCACCTTGCGGGCGGGAGGCCAACGGAACCGGTCAATGCGCAAGGGCCGCGCAGCGTGCCCGGTGACCGTGGATTAAGCCGACGCTGCACTTTCCAGGTCGCTAAGCGTCCGCGCGCGTTTTTGCGCAAATCCCGGTCAAGGTTTAGCGACGCGTGAAAGCCTGGCGGCAACGCAGATGAATCTGCGGCCGGGCGACGCACGAACCTTGCAGCAGCCCGCCGCGGTCATACTTGCGGGGGGCCGGCCAGAGGTTTTGCCCGCGGCCGCTTCGGGAGACGGCCATGAACTACCTGCGTACCGCAATGCTTCTCGCAGGCCTCACCGCCCTGTTCATGGGCGTGGGCTATCTGATCGGCGGCGCTACCGGCGCGATGATCGCGCTCGTGATTGCGGCGGCGACCAACCTCTTCACCTATTGGAACTCCGATCGCGCGGTGCTCTCGATGTACGGCGCGCATGAGGTCGACCGTCACAGTGCGCCGGAACTTGTCGGGCTGGTTGCAGAGCTTGCGGGCCGCGCGGGCCTGCCGATGCCGCGCGTGTTCGTGATGGACGAGGCGCAGCCCAACGCCTTCGCGACCGGTCGCAATCCCGAGAATGCCGCCGTCGCCGTCACCGTCGGCCTGATGAACCAGCTCAGCCGCGAGGAGCTCGCCGGCGTGATCGCGCACGAGCTCGCGCATATCAAGAATCACGACACGCTGCTGATGACGATCACCGCCACCATCGCCGGCGCCATCTCCATGCTGGCGCAGTTCGGCATGTTCTTCGGTGGCAACCGCGACAACAACGGCCCCGGCATCGTCGGCTCGATCCTGATGATGATCCTGGCGCCGCTCGGTGCCATGCTGGTGCAGATGGCGATCAGTCGCACGCGCGAATATGCCGCCGACAATCTCGGCGCGCGCATCGCGGGCCAGCCGATGTGGCTGGCCTCGGCGCTGGTGAAGATCGAGGGCGCCGCGCATCAGGTGCCGAACTATGATGCCGAGCGAAATCCTGCGACCGCGCACATGTTCATCATCAACCCGCTGTCGGGTCATGGCGTCGACAATCTTTTCGCCACCCATCCCTCGACGCAGAACCGCATCGCGGCGCTCCAGCAACTTGCGGCCGAGCTCGGCTCGCAAGCCGCGCCGTCGGTCGGCGCCAACGAGAACTATCCGCCGCAGGGCCCGTGGGGCCGTTCGTCTTCCCGTGGTCCTTCAACTGGTCCTTCTCGTGGTCCCTGGGGCTGATGCGAAACAGGCCGATTCCGGCTGAGTTTGTGACCTGGCGCACACAGGGCAGGCCCAGCCGGTGTTAACACCTGATCGAGAGTGTTCCTTCGAAAGGGGATGCGTGGCCGGCTCGTCGCCGGACACCGTCGAAGATGACCAGAGCTGCCGTGCCATTGTTGATCGTCCTGGGCGTGGCCATTGGCCTGTCCACGCATACGGTCGTGAATTGCGGCGATGAGGACGAGCCCGATATCTGCTCGGCCGTGATCGGCTTCTCGCCGTTTCGTGGCTCCCTGATCGCCTTTGCTTATGAGGGGCGCGGGCGGATCGCGCTGCGCCACGGCGACAACGGCCGGGCGATCGCCGATTTCAACGAAGCCATCCACCTCAATCCCAACCGCGCCTCGCTCTATCGCGACCGCGCGCAGGCGTACCGTCGGAACGGCGATCTGGGCCTTGCGATTGCCGATTTTGACGAGGCCATCGCGCTCGATCCCAAGCCGGCGGTGCCCTATCACGAGCGCGGCCTCGCGCTCGCCGCCAAGGGCGATCTCGACCGCGCGATTTTGAGCTACAGCACAGCCGTCCGCCTCGATCCAACGGATGCACAGGCGCGCCTCGATCGCGGCCTTGCGTTCCTCGCCCGCGGCCAGGCCGACGATGCCCGCTCAGATTTCGAAGCCGCCGTTGCGTTGCCGTCCGGCAAGGACAGCCGCGCACGCGACGCCGCGCGCGCCAAACTCGCCGAGCTTGCCCACGCCGAGCCGACCCAGGTCTCGACACCGCGGCGGTGAAATTTCGCTTTCCCTCTCCCACAGGGGAGAAGGAGGAATGCGCGCCTACTTCGCCTTCTTGGCCTTCTTCGCCTTCGCGGCCTTCTTCGCCGGCTTGTCCTTGGCAGGCTTGTCCTTGGCCGGCTTCTCGGCCTTCACCTCGATGGGCGTGCTGGCGGCCAGCCGCATGGCGCGGGCGTAGCTGTCGGCGACGTTGTCGGCGGACATCTGCAGGCGCCTGGCGGCGGCGGTGGCCTGTTCCATGGTGGCCTTGGCCATCATCTTGAAGCGGGCGCCGGTCTCCTTGCCCTTGGCCTTGGCCGCAAGGCCGCTGAAGCGATCCCGCCGCTCCTTGGCGCGGGTCATCAGGCCCGTCTGCAGCTGTCTGGCCAGTTGCCGGATCACGACATCCAGGTCGGCGTCCGCCATGTCTTCTATCCTCTTCGAAACAGTCCCAATCGATGCGGCGGGACTATGCAGATCGGGCCCCACCTTGGCAATTGCCGCCCGGGCGTCATCCGCAGCTTCCGTTACCCAAAACAGAAAAGCCGCGCATGTCGCGCGGCTTTTGGCATTGGCTTGGCGCGAGGTGCGCCGTGTCGGCCTTACTTCAGCGAGGCGACCGGGCCGGCCGAAGCCGCTGCCGGATCGGGGTCGAAGCCGAACACGCCGACCAGATATTTGTAATAGTCCGGCATCTTCTCCTTGAGCGCTTCGCGGGTCTTGGGATCGTGGAATTCGCTCTTGCCGGCCAGGAAGATGCTGGCGGTCACCGCGAAGAACTCCATGTGGTTCTTCAGCGCATAGGCTTCCTTGGGCAGGAAATCCTTGGACTTGGCATAGGCGTAATAGCTGATCACGCCCTTGTTGGCGTAACCGTCCGGCAAGAGCCGCGCGTGATAGGCGTGCAGCATCTCGTGGAGCAGCACCGCCTCTTTCTCGTAACGCATCATGTCCGGCCGGACCATGATCACGCCGAGCCCGGAATCGACCGCGAGGTCGACGGCGTTCGGATTGGTCCAGCGCTGCTTGTCGTGGTCCCACACCGTCAGCGTCCGCGGGGTGGTGCGCTGGATGTCCGGCGTGACCCGGCCGTAGCACGCGGTCGCGGCGCCTTCGTCGAGGCAGGCCAGCTCGCTTGCGATGATCGGGACGGTTCGGAAGAAGCGCAGCACGCGCGGGGAGAACCCGGCACCTTCGACGACGTCGATCTGCTGCTTCAGGTTCTCGGTGAGCTTGTCGACGTCCTTGCGATCGGAATTCTCCGACACGTCGAACATGTAGCCGCGGTAGCTCTGGAAGCCGGGCGGCAGCGCCTTCGCGGCATCGGCGGACGCGACGTCGAGCGAGCCGGCGTTGGACGGATGGGCGAAGAGCGCGCCGACAATGGTCGCGGTCAGCAGCAACGCAATGCGCATGATGAACCCCCTGATGTCACTTCACGCGGCAGGATAGGCTGCCGTTGTTTGCGAAAAGTGAGTGAGGCGAGACTAAGGCCGCGATGTTGAGGCGTGCTTAATCGTTGGTTGCAGATCGCGGGAGGAGATTAGGGCAGGGTTAACCAAGCCGTAGATCGGCCGCGCGCTTCGGCGTAACATGCCGCCGGGCACCATGCCCCACATCACGAGCCGGAAGGGAGGATGCCATGTATGCCGCCATCCGTCAGGCCAAGGCCAAGAGCGGAAGCGCCGAAGAGCTGGCGCGCCGCATCAAGGACGGCGCCGTTCCGATCATCAGCGACGTCGACGGCTTCAGGGCCTATTACGTGGTCTATGCCGGCGACGACACGGTGACCGCGATCTCCATCTTCGACAAGTTCGAGCAGGCCGAGGAAGCGAATAGGCGCGCGATCGCCTGGATCGAAAAGGATCTTGGCTCGCTGCTGGCAGGGCATGCGAGTGCCGCGGCGGGGCCGGTGATCGTGCATACGCTGGCGTAGGGATTGGACGCGAGATCTCTCCGCGGGTCGTCCCGGCGAAGGCCGGGACCCATACCGCGTGATCTATCGGTGAATGGTGGTCGTCGTACCAAAGGACGTACAACGACGACGTCTCATCAAACTATGCCCTGTGGTTATGGGTCCCGGCCTTCGCCGGGACGACACCGAGGGGTAGTGCAGGTGTGCCGCCTAACGCCGAGCTCCTCACAACTCCCGCGCATTCGAGAACGCGAAACTCGACACCCGTCGCGTCGTCTCGTCCAAAATCAGCGTGCGCGTGATCGGCGGCTCGGCGCGCTGGGCGCAGTTTTCGCGCTCGCAGAGCCGGCAGTTGACGCCGATCGGCGTGCCTTCCGTCTTCTCCAGATCCATGCCCGCGGCGTAGGTCAGGCGCGCGGCGTGGCGGATCTCGCAGCCGAGGCCGATGGCGAAGCGCGGTTGCGGCAGCGGGTGCGGTGCCACCGGTCGGCGCACCATCTGCGCGATCGAGAAATAGCGCGTGCCGTCGGAGAGCTCGATCACCTGCTTCAGGAGGCGATCGGGCGTGTCGAAGGTCGAGTGCACGTTCCATAAGGGACAGGTGCCGCCGAATTTCGAAAACGGGAATGTGCCCGAGGAAAAGCGCTTCGAGACGTTGCCGGCATTGTCGACGCGCAGCAGGAAGAACGGAATGCCGCGCGCGTTCGGCCGTTGCAGCGTGGTGAGGCGATGGCAGACCTGCTCGAAGTCGGAATTGAAGCGCTGCGCCAGCACGTGGATATCGTAGTTGAGCGCTTCGGCAGCCGCGAGGAAGGCCGGGTAGGGCATCATCACCGCTGCTGCAAAATAATTGCCGAGCGTGATGCGGAACAGCCGACGCGGCGCGTCGTCGAGTGGACCGGCGCGGCCGATGATGGTTTCAAGCGCCTGCGCGCATTCACCCAAGCCCAGCTGGAAGGCGAGCTGGAAGGCGCGGCCGGGCGGATCGACCAGTTCAGAGATTAGGAGCTGGCGGCGATGGCGGTCGAAACGGCGCAGCGTCTCGCGCATCACGTCGACCGGCATGATCCGGGTCTGAATCGAATGCTTTTCGCGCAGGCGTGCCGCGAGTGCGGCATAGAGCCCTTCGGCCGGCACGTCCAATTCGTCCCGCAGGTTTTCGGCCGCCTGCTCGAGCTCCGGGAAATAATTGCGGTTGGCCTCGATCAGCTCGCGCACGCGCTCGACCGGATTGGCCTCGTAGCGTGTGCCGACGTCGCGGTCGGCCATTTGGGCCGCCGCCAGCGTCTCGCCCTGGCGTGCCTCGGCATAGGCTGCGTAGAGCCGTTGCAGCGCATGGGTGACGCCGGGACAGAGCTCGGCGAGGTCGCGCAGCTCCTGCTTGGGAACGTCGATCTGGCGGAACAGCGGATCGGAGAAGATCTCGTTCAACTCGGCGAAGAAGCGGTCCTCGTCGGCGGTGGCGAGGTCGCGCAGATCGAGATCGTAGGTTTCGGCCAGCCGCAGCAGGATCTGCGCCGTCACCGGCCGCTGGTTCCGCTCGATCAGATTGACATAGCTCGGCGAGATCCCGAGCCCCTCGGCGATCTGGGTCTGGGACAGCCCCAATTGCTGACGGATCCGCCGGAAGCGTGGACCGACGAACAGCTTTTTCCCGGACTCAGCGGGCATTTCCAGACCTCCAGACGCATTAAGGACAGATAGGCTGACCTATATTTTTACAAATTTTACAAAATAACATCTATTACATGTTCTTATGTTACATGACATCACCATTCAAATACAAGGCCTCTGTACGAACTTCTCTTTCTCGCGTTTATCTCATGACACGCATTTCGCAATGCATTGTCAAAAATGTCGATGACATCGCCAGTCGCTTTGTCATCCGTCGAAAAGGGATAAGGCACATGAACTACCAGCCCCGTGGCATCACCACCTTCCAGGGCCCGGCCTCGTATCAGAACGAAGTCGAGGCGGCCCAGGCGCTCCTCAAGACCCAGCCGACCTGGAACGGGGTGTCGGCCGAGGCCGTCGCGCGCATGCGCCTGCAGAACCGCTTCAGGACCGGCCTGGACGTCGCCCGCTACACCGCGGCGCTGATGCGGGCCGACATGGCGGCCTATGACAAGGATCCGACCAAGTACACCCAGTCGCTGGGCTGCTGGCACGGCTTCATCGCCCAGCAGAAGCTGATCTCGGTCAAGAAGCATTTCGGCGGCAAGACCGATCGCACCTATCTGTACCTGTCCGGCTGGATGATCGCGGCGCTGCGCTCCGAATTCGGACCGCTGCCCGACCAGTCGATGCACGAGAAGACCTCGGTGCCGGCGCTGATCGAAGAGCTCTACACCTTCCTCCGCCAGGCGGATTCCCGTGAGCTCAACGACATCTTCCGTTCGCTCGACAAGGCGCGCAAGGAAGGCGACAAGACCCGCGAGAAGGAGTTGATCGCGAAGATCGACAACTTCCAGACCCACGTCGTGCCCGTCATCGCCGACATCGACGCCGGCTTCGGCAATGCCGAGGCGACCTATCTGCTCGCCAAGAAGATGATCGAGGCGGGTGCCTGCGCGCTGCAGATCGAGAACCAGGTCTCCGACGAGAAGCAGTGCGGTCACCAGGACGGCAAGGTCACCGTGCCGCACGAGGTGTTCATCGCGAAGATCCGCGCCTGCCGCCACGCCTTCCTCGAGCTCGGCGTCGAGGACGGCGTCATCGTCACCCGCACCGACTCGCTCGGCGCCGGTCTCACGCAGCAGATCGCCGTCAGCCACAAGCCGGGCGACATCGGTGATCAGTACAACAGCTTCCTCGATTGCGAGGAAATCACCGCTGAGAACGCCCGCAATGGCGACGTCATCATCAACCGCAACGGCAAGATGATGCGCCCGAAGCGGCTGCCCTCGAATCTCTATCAGTTCCGTCCCGGCACGGGCGAAGATCGCTGCGTGCTCGACAGCATCACCTCGCTGCAGAATGGTGCTGACCTGCTCTGGATCGAGACCGAGAAGCCGCATATCGAGCAGATCGCCAAGATGGTCGACCGTATCCGCGAGGTCATCCCCAACGCGAAGCTCGCCTACAACAACTCGCCCTCGTTCAACTGGACCATCAACTTCCGTCAGCAGGTTTACGATGCGATGAAGGAAGCCGGCAAGGATGTCAGCAAGTACAGCCGCGCCGAATTGATGAAGCCGGAATACGACGATACGCCGCTGGCGATCGAAGCCGACGAGCGCATCCGCACCTTCCAGGCGGATTCGGCCAAGCGTGCCGGCATCTTCCACCACCTGATCACGCTGCCGACCTATCACACGGCCGCGCTGTCCACCGACAACCTCGCCCGCGAGTATTTCGGCGATCAGGGCATGCTCGGCTACGTCAAGAACGTGCAGCGCCAGGAGATCCGTCAGGGCATCGCCTGCGCCAAGCACCAGAACATGGCCGGCTCCGATATCGGCGACGACCACAAGGAGTACTTCGCGGGTGAAGCTGCCCTCAAGGCGGGCGGCGCCCACAACACGATGAACCAGTTCGGCTAACGCCACTCAACAGGAGACTGACAATGACCAAAGGCAGCAATTTCTGGGTGATCGGCGGCGAGTTCGGCTCGATGAACTTCCACAAGCTCGTCGAAGGCTCGGCCCAGGTGCAGGGTCCGTTCAAGACCCGCAAGGAAGCCGAAGACGCCTGGCGCTCGGTTTCGGAAGAGAACCGCCACAAGGCCGGCGTCCGTTTCTCGATCGTGGAAGAGCCGTCGCGGGTCTCGGCCTGACGGCTGCCTGACAAATCCAAGAAGACGTCCAAGGACGGAGGGTCCCATCCGGCGCAAGCCGGGTGGGATCGTCTGTTTTTGGCACATATCAACGGCCTGTGGGTGTCGTAAGTATCTGGAATTGTGGACCCTTTGCGGGCGCTGTGGTTGCTGATAGGTTAACGGCGGAAAGTCGAGGACGAGGCCGACCATGTCAGAGCCCGAGATCAGCGGTACCCAACCCAGCCAGCCGCGCCCGGTCCGGCTGCGCGACGCGCTGTTGCGTGCGCGGATCGAGGCCGCCGACCGGACCGGCGTCGTCGTCGATCTCAGGGATGCCGAGGTGGCGCGGCTCGAGATCCTCAACGACGCACTCGACCCGCTGTTCGCCCAGGTGCCCGAGCAGATCGATTTGTTCGACCGCGGCATCAGCCAGGGCGATACGCCACGGCTCTGGATCGACGTCGTCGCCCACATCCTGATGGGGCGCGACAAGCGACAGTACCGCTTCGTCCAGGACACCCGCTTCGGCCGCATCGTGCTCGCCGAATCGCACGACACCGCGGTGATCGTGGACGCCGTCACCGACTATGTCGCCCGCCGCATCGTCGAGCGCGAGCGTGCGATGGTGGTCCCGCCCGAGCCGAAGCCGGAGGTCGCGGAGCCGCCCCGTCGCTCGCGCGTCTGGCCGTTCGTGTTCGGATTCATCATCGGTGCCGCCGCGCTGTTCGGCGTCGCCGTGGTCGCGGCGTTGCGGAGCTGGTGATTGCTCTCCGTCGTCCGTGCTCGCGCTGACGCGCGCGCCTCAAACCAGCCGTGTGCGCTTGATCTCCCGCACCTGCATGCCCGGATCGATGCTTCGCACGATCTGCTCGCAGCGCCAGCCGGCATTGTCCTTCTCGATCGCGAACAGATTGTAGGCCGCCGCCGGGTAGCGCCCGTGCGCGAGCGCCGAGGCCGATGGCACGCCGATCGCGGGGATGTTGCCGTTGGGACCTTCGAACCACATCGTCGAATGGATGTGGTCGTGCCCGTGCAGGACCAGCTCGACGCCATGGCGCTTGAGCAGCGCCAGCAGGCTTGCGGAATCCGTCAGCCGCTTCTGGCGCGCTTCGGACTTCAGCGGATGATGCACGAGCAGCACGCGGAAGACGTCCTCGGCCGCGAGCCGGTCGAGCACCTCTTCGAGGGCTACGAGCTGATCGCGTCCGAGCGTGCCCGTTGCCATCAAGGGCGGCGTCGGCACGGCGCTGGAGAGGCTGATCAGCGCGGCCGGTCCACGCCGGCGCACGCCGGGAAAGCCGGCGCTGCCGTCGTCGCTGGCAAGATAGGGCGCAAAGGTCTCGCCGAAGCGATGGCGCGTGGCGCGGACATAGGCATCGTGATTGCCGGGAATCGTGGTGACGCGGTCGGGCGAGCCGACCCCGTCGAGCCAGGCGCGCGCCGGCGCGAACTCCGCGTCCATCGCCAGGTTGACGAGGTCGCCAGTCACCGCGATGTGGTCGGGCGCCTGCGCCTGCATGTCGGCGACCAGCGCGTCGAGAACCTCGCGGCGCTGGTATTTGTGACGGTTGCGCGTCCAGTTGACGTAGCCGAGTGCGCGCTTGCCGGCGAGCTCGATCAGTCGCGGCTTCGGCAGCGGCGGCAGATGCGGGTCGGACAGATGGGCGAGCGTGAAGGGTGCCGGCGTGTGGGAAGTCATGGCGCGCGATTGCCTCGCTATTCGGTTGCTGTAATGGCAAGGTCGCGCTCATCGCGCAAGGGAAGCCTGGAAGGGCGCATCACGAGAGGCTAATGGGCGAGCGCCTGGACCAGATCCGACGGAGATTCGAGCCGCTGCTGCGGCGCGTCTTCCACGCCTATTTCCTGGTGGTTCGCGGCATGACGCTCGGCGTCCGCGCCGTGGTGCTCGATGCCGACAACAAGGTGTTTCTGGTCAAGCACAGCTACGTCTCGGGCTGGTATCTGCCGGGCGGCGGCGTCGACTACGGCGAGACCATGGAGCAGGCGATGCGCCGCGAGCTCAAGGAGGAGGGCGATATCGATCTCACCGGGGAGGCCGTGCTGCACGGCATCTTCCTCAACAGCCACATCTCCCGCCGCGACCATGTCGCGGTCTATGTGGTCAGGCATTTCCGGCAGGACCGGCTGCCGGCGCCAAACCACGAGATCATCGCATGCGGCTTCTTCGACACCGCCGCGCTTCCGGAGGAGGCGACCCCCGGCACGCGGCTGCGGATCGCGGAAGTGCTTGACGGCAAGCCCGTGATTGCGACGTGGCGCTGAGGGCGGGCTATGCTAGTACCAGTCCGAATGGGCGTCACGGAAACCTGATGAAAGCGGCAAAACTCGTCTTCGGCCTGATCTGCCTCGCGATCCTCGCCAGCAACATTGCGACAATGTCGCGCTGGAGCGAGGCGCGCGGGGTCTATGACGACATCTGCTATCTCCGCCAGGCCCATCTGTTCCAGCGCTTCGGCGCCGGCGGGCTCGACACCAACGCGGTCAGGGACGACGATCGTTATTTCGAGGGCAAGCTGAAGGAAATCGCCTTCGCCGAATGGAAGGATCCGATCCGCTGGCCCTGCCACAATCCGATGCCGGGCGGCAAGGTCGTATTGCAATATCCGCCGGGCACCGGCTTCCTGCTGGCGCTGTTTCCGCAAGGCCATCAGGTCGTGCCGCTCTACATTGCCGCGAGCCTGATCGTGTGCGGCCTCGCGCTATCGGGCATTGCCATGGCGCGGACGCTGCCGTCGGTCCTGGGCGCTGGCGTGTTCGGCGCGCTTGCCGTCTATCTCATGATCAATCCGGCGAAAGCGAGCTATTCGGTTGCGCCGACCATGGCGTTGTGCGCCGTCGTGGGCTTCCTGACGGCGCTGTGGCTGGCCAGGGACAAGCGCAGCGTGTTGCTGATAGCCGTGATCGGTCTCCTGCTCGGTGTGTCCGTCAATTTCAGATTGCCGAATGCCTTGCTGGCGGCCGGCTATTTCCTGTTCCTCGGCATTCCCTTCCTGTGGACGCGCTCGCTTGCAACGTTCGTGCAGGGCCTCGCCTTCGGTGCCGGCGTGCTCGTCGGCATGGCGCCGACGCTGGCCGCCCAGGCCATCAACGCCGGCAGCGCGCTGGCGACGACTTACGGCAGCGCCGACGTGGTTGCGCCGGGCTTGGACTTCGCCGTACTTGGCCAGTATCTGCGCGACATGCAGATCGTGTTGATCGTGCTTGCGATCGGCGCGACGCTCGCGCTGTTGTGGTCGCGCGAGGGGCATGTGCGGCAGGCGGCCTTCGTCGTTGCCGGCAACCTCGTGGTCAATCTCGGCTTCTTCCTGAGCCATCCGATCTTCACGCCGTACTATGTCGTGCCGATCGCGATGCTGTCGCTGTGGACGCTGTCGTTTGCCCGGCTGTTGCAGCCGGCTGAGGTGCGTGAGGCCGCATCGGTCCGGTCCGAGCCGGCCAGTCTGGGAGCGCTGCCGCGATGACATCGGCTCAACCCCGCATCGCCGTGCTGGTGCCCTGCTACAATGAGGAGGCGGCGGTCGCGACCGTCGTCGCCGACTTCCGCAAGGCGCTGCCCGCGGCGGAGATCTATGTCTACGACAACAATTCGCGCGACAGCACCGCTGCCGTTGCGCACGAGGCCGGCGCGATCGTGCGCAGCGAGCGGCGGCAGGGCAAGGGCCACGTCGTGCGCCGCATGTTCGCCGATGTCGAGGCCGACATCTACGTTCTGGTCGACGGCGACGCCACCTACGATGCGCCGAGCGCCCCGCGCATGATCGACAAGCTGCTCGAGGAACATCTCGACATGGTGGTCGGGCTCCGCATCGACCAGTCGCAGGCGGCCTACCGTCTCGGCCATCGCACCGGCAACCGCATGTTGACCGGCTTCCTGTCCTCGACCTTCGGCCACGCCTTCAAGGACATCCTGTCCGGCTACCGCGTGTTCTCGCGGCGTTTCGTCAAATCGTTCCCCGTGCTGTCCGATGGCTTCGAGATCGAGACCGAGCTCGCGGTCTACGCGCTGGAGCTGTCGCTGCCGGTTGCCGAGGTCGAGACGCCCTATTACGCGCGGCCGGAAGGCTCGTTCTCGAAGCTCAACACCTGGCGCGACGGCTTCCGCATTCTCGGCACCATGCTGAAGCTGTACCGCTCGGAGCGGCCGCTGCGCTTCTTCACCGTGATCGGGATCCTGCTGGCGCTGGCCGCGATCATCCTTGCGGTCCCGATCGTCGTGACGTTCATCGAGACCGGCCTGGTGCCGCGCCTGCCGACTGCCGTGCTGTCGATGGGCTTGACGATCGTGGCGATGCTGTCCGTTTCGTCGGGCCTCGTGCTCGATACCGTGACGCGGGGACGGCGGGAGATGAAGATGCTGGCCTATCTGTCCCAGCCGGCGCCGAAAAGGACCTGAAGTCGGGCGCGGCGCCCATAGACCTCCAGATGCGCAGATGCTACTCCGCTTGCCGGATTGACGCGTTTTCTTAACGCGAACCGGAATCCACTTCGCTCGAAAACGCTATGATATGAACGATCTCTCAATCACCATCAGTCCCGAAGCCCCTGGCGACGCCCAGGCGATCGAGCGGCTGCACGAGCGCACCTTCGGCCCCGGCCGCTTTGTGCTCAGCGCCTACCGCATCCGCGAGCACGTCGACCATCTGCTCGACGTCTCCTTCACCGCCCGCATCGGCACGCTGCTGGTCGGCTCCGTCAGGCAATTGCCTGTCACGATCGGCGAGACGCCGGCGCTGCTGCTCGGGCCGCTCACCGTCGAGCCGCCGTTCCGCAGCCGCGGCATCGGCCGCATGCTGATGGAGCGGGCCCTGAAGGACGCCGGGGACAAAGGCCACGCCATCGTGCTGCTGGTCGGCGACGAGCCCTATTACAGCCGCGTCGGTTTCAAGCTCGTCCCCAAGGGACGCGTCACCATGCCGGGCCCGGTCGATGCCGCGCGCGTCCTGGTGTTCGAACTCGTCGACGGCGCGTTCGAAGGCGTCTCGGGCACAGTGGCTCCGGACTGGAGCAAGGCGCGGGGATAGCGCACCAACAATCGGTCGAGGCCCAAATGTTCCGCGTGATTGCCGACACATTGCAGGCCTACCTCGATTTCGATCCGAAGCGAAAGCGTGATCTGACCGAGTTGCACAAGCTGGTGGTCTCGGCCGCGCCAGCCCTCAAGCGCCATTTCCATCAGGGAACGCCCGCGGGAGAGGCGGGAATGCGCATGAAGATGATCGGCTATGGAAAGTTCCGCTATGCCATCAAATCGGGCAAAAGCACGGATTGGCCGGTGATCGGTGTTGCACTCCAGAAAAACTACATCAGCATGTACGTGACGGTGACGAGGCAAGGCGCGCCCGTCGTATCCCGTTACGCCGGAAAGCTCGGCGAATTGCGCATGGGCGGCAACAACTTCAGTTTCGAACGGTTCGACGATCTCAAGCACGATGCGGTGTCTGCTCTCGTCGCGGAGGTTGCCGGCATCTACGAAGCGGATCCTGAAAATCCCGTCCGCTACATGCAGGGGTCCTGACCTCCGATTCCGACGCAGTCGGGAATATTCCGGGTGACCAGGCGATCATGATCGGCGGGATTTTGTCCACCGCATGAGAACGCCCAGATGTCCCTTAGTCGCCGCCAACTTCTCGCGATCGCGTCGTTGACGGTCGCGTCCTCGATTGCAGGCGATTCCCATGGAGCAGGCGCGCCGATCAAGGCGATCGCGTTCGACGGTTTTCCGATCTTCGATCCGCGTCCGATCTTCGCGCTGGCCGAGAACCTGTTTCCCGGGCGCGGCGCCGAGCTGTCAAACGCCTGGCGAACGAAGCAGTTCGAATACACATGGCTCCGCACCATGAGCGGAGATTATCGCGACTTCCTCGGCGTCATCGATGACGCCCTGGTGTTCGCCTGCAAGTCGCTCGATATCGAACTGACCGGCGTCAAGAGAAGTGCGCTGGTCGAAGGTTATCTCGGCATGACGGTCTGGCCCGACGTATCGCCCGCTCTGTCCATGCTGAAGGACAACGGCTTGCGGCTCGCACTCCTGAGCAATTTCTCGCCCGCGATGCTCGACGCCAATATTCGCGCCGCAGGGCTCGAAGGTGTCTTCGAATTTCAGCTGAGCACGGATGCGGTTCGTGCCTACAAGCCTGACCCGCGGGCCTATCAGATGGGCCTCGACGCTTTCGCCTTGAAGCGTGAAGAGGTGCTCTTTGCAGCCTTCGCCGGCTGGGATGCCTCCGGCGCCAAACTGTTCGGCTATCCCACCTTCTGGGTCAATCGGCAGAAGCAACCGCGCGAACAGCTCGATGCCGTTCCCGACGGCGAGGGGCTCGGCATGACCGACCTGGTGCACTTTCTGTCGAGCTAGGGCCTGCGACCAGCTACACGCTGTACCGTCGGCGCGGTTTATGCCAAAAACCGCAGGCGAAGCAGACGAAGGACATGTGAAGTTTGGCCGCACCCAAGAAGGGCACCTCGCCCGCGGAACGCCAGAACGGGATTGATCGGACCATCGATCTCCTGGAAGCGCTGCTGCATTTGCGCGAACCTTCCAAGCTCAGCGATCTCGCCAAGCAAATGGGCGCGCCGCGATCGACCGTCTATGCCATCGCCAATCGCCTGATCGAGGCGGACCTGCTGGAGAGCGTCGGCGACGGCGGGCAGGTCTATTTCGGCAAGGCGGTGCATCTCTACGGGCGGGCCTATGCGGAGGCCAATCCCCTGCATCGCCGCTGTCGCGAAGCCCTCGACCGGCTCGCGACCCAGCACAGCGCCACCGCGCAACTCTGTGCGCTACGCGGCCGCAAATATGTGGTGGTCGATACGCGGGACGGGTCGGGCCTGTTCCGGATCACGACGGATGTCGGCATCGAGGTGCCGCTGCCGTGGACGGCATCCGGCCGGCTGCTGCTGGATCATATGAGCCCGGCGGACATTCGCGCCTTTGTTCCGAAGGAGGATTTTCGCCTTCCGGACGGCCGCGTCCTCGACATCGACGATTTCATCAAGGACGTCGCACGCGCGCGGCGTGACGGCAAATGCGTGACGACGGCGCTGTCCGACCGGTTTACGTCGTGTCTTGCCGCCCCCATCCGCGACAAGAAGGGTGTTGCGGTTGCGACGCTTTGCTTCGTCGTTCCCGCGGATTCGGTGAAGGAGCGCAGGACCGCGCTGCTCGACGATCTCGTCGCCACCGCAATCGAACTCTCCGATCGCCCCTGAGCCAAGCCGGCCTGCAAGCGCAGCGACCGATGTTCCCGCATCGCCTCGCGCGCCGTCGCCGCGCGTCCCCTGTTTGCGCGGCACGCAGTGCACAACGTTCGGAGAATGCGCGTCGCGGCGCGCAGGACTAGAATGTCCGGGCTTGACATCACGCCGTCCGAATATCTAACGTGACGCTATAAGAACATATTGTCCATTATAAGAGACAGTGTAGTTGCAGGCGCGGTGAGGTTCTTGCGGTCCCATGACAGGGCGCGAGACGCGATCCTGCGTGTCCAGGCGAGGATTCAACATGGCGAATGCAGGACAACAGGTACCCGGACGACGCTGGCTGATCGGTTGTCTGCTCGGCGTAGGAATTCTCATCAACTACATCGATCGCGTTGGCCTCTCGGCCGCGACGCCCGCGCTCACCAAGGAGCTCGGCCTCACCGCCACCGACATCGGCCTGCTCGGCAGCGCGTTCTTCTGGACCTATTCGCTGCTGCAGGTCCCCGGCGGCATGGTGCTCGATCGCTTCGGCGTCACCAAGGTCGGCCGCGGCTCGAGCTTCCTCTGGGCGGTTGCCGCCACCATCACCGCGCTCGCCAGCGGACTTTACGGAATCTTCGCCGCGCGTCTGTTGCTCGGCGTCGCCGAAGCGCCGGCGTTTCCGGCGAGCCAGAAGGCGACCGGCCACTGGTTTCCGCTCGACGAACGCGCGCGCTCGACCGCGATCTTCGATTCCGCGGCCAAATTCTCCAACGTGATCGGCGTGCCGCTGGTCGCCTACGTGATCTTTCTCTACGGCTGGCGCTGGGGTTTTGGCGTCACCGCGCTGCTGAGCTTTGCGTATTTCATCGCCTACTACATCATCTACCGAAATCCGAGCGAGGATCCGAAGCTCACCAAGGCGGAGCATGACTACATCGTCGCCGGTGGCGGCACGCCGGAAGGCCCGGCCACCGCGGGACAGAGCCGCATGCTCGGTTATCTCCTGCGCAACCGCAAGGTTTGGGGCCTCACCATCGGCTTCTCCGCCTATGGCTACACCTTCTATCTCTTCCTCACCTGGCTGCCGGGCTATCTCGCCCAGACCATGCATATGAACCTGATGTCGGCCGCGGGCTATTCGACGATTCCCTGGATCTTCGCGACGTTGTCCGACCTCCTGATCGGCGGGTTCCTGGTGGATCATCTGATCGCGCGTGGTTACGACTCGACGCGGGTGCGCCAGTCCGTGATCATCATCGGCATGCTGATGGGGCTTGCCGTGATCGGCGCCGCCTTCACCGTGCAGCCGGGCTGGGCGCTGTTGTGGCTGTCGATCGCGATCTCCGGCCTGTCGGCCGCGGCGCCGGTCGGGTCCTCGATCGTGTCGCTGATCGCGCCCAAGGGCGGCGCGGGAAGTGTCGGCGGCATTGTCAACTTCACCAACAATATGATGGGCGTGCTCGCGCCGATCGTCACCGGCATCGTGGTCGACTGGACACAATCGTTTGCCGGTGCCTTCATGATCGCTGGCGTCGTGCTGCTGATCGGTATCTTCTTCTATGTCGTGGTGCTCGGCCGGATCGAGTCGATTCCGGATTTCGAAGAGGCGTCGCCGGCAGGCGCCGTGCCTGTTCACTGAGGAGAGGGGCATGCCCCAGAATCTTGACAGCAAGGACACGCTGATCCGCAACGCCCGGGTGATCGACGGCACCGGCGCGCCGTGGTTCGAGGCCGATTTGCGCATCAGCGATGGCCGCATCGCGGCGATCGGCGCCTCGTTGCCGGCGGACGAGGCCGACATCATCGACGCGCGCGGATGCTATCTCGCGCCGGGCTTCATCGATGCGCATTGCCACGACGACCTGATCTGCCTGCGCGAGCCTGACAGGCCCGAGAAGACGTTGCAGGGCGTGACCACGCTCGTCGTCGGCAATTGCTGCTTCTCGCTCTATCCGGCGACCGCAGGCTCCGCCGAACTGCTGCGGCTGCACTTCTCGGGTCTCGCCGGTGAAACCCGTCCGGACGAAGTGTTCGGCAGTTTCGACGGCTACCGGCAGGCCCTGGAAGGGCCGGGCGTGGCGCTCAACCTCGTCTCGCTGGTCGGACATGCTGCGATCCGCCTCGCTGTGCTCGGTTACGAGCGCCGCGCGGCGACGGCATCGGAGATCGCGGCGATGCAGGCGCTGCTGGCGCAGCAACTCGCCCAGGGTGCGGCCGGCCTGTCGCTCGGCCTCGTCTATCCGCCGAGCGCCTTTGCCGACACCAATGAACTGAACGCGCTGGCGGAGACGGTGCGCGCTCACGGCAAGCTGCTGACCGCACACATCCGCAGCTATGAAGCGGGTCTGCTGCAATCCATCGACGAGTTCATCGCGATCCTGCGCGCCTCCGGCGCGGCGGGGCTGCTGTCGCATCTGCAATCGGCGGGCAAGCCGAACTGGGGCGCGATTCCCAAGGCGCTCGACCGGCTCGAGGCGGCGCGCGCGGAGGGGATCGATATCTCCTTCGACATGTATCCGTATCCGGCCGGCAGTTCCTACATGCTGCAATTGCTGCCGCCGGCCGCGCTCGAAGGCGGCATCGACGCGCTGCGCGAGCGACTGCGCGATTCCGCGAAGCGCGAGGCGCTGCGCGTGCTGGTGGAGGAGGGCGATCCCGATCCGCATGCCGCGCAGTCCAAGATCGTGCTGATCGGCTGGCACAATGTGCGCATCTCCGGTACCGGCAACCCCGCGCTGAAGCCACTCGAGGGCAAGTCGATGGTCGATGCCGCGCGCGAGCTCGGCATCTCGCCGTTCGATCTCATGGTCCGCTGCATCGAGGAGGATCAGGGCCAGACCGGCATCATCATGTTCCAGCTCGATGAGGCCGATTTGCGCGCGGCCTTCACCCATCGCCTGCACATGGTCGGCTCCGACGGCATTCCGCGCCCGGGCACCAAGCCGCATCCGCGCGCCTATGGCAGTTTCCCGCGCGTCGCCGGCCGCCTGACGCGCGAGCAGGGCTGGCTGACGCTGGAAGATGCCGTGCGGCGAATGACGGCGATGCCCGCCCAGCGCTTCGGCCTGTCCGACCGCGGCATCCTGCGGCCGGGCATGGTCGCGGATCTCACGCTGTTCGACGAGACCATCATGGACAAGGCGACGTTCGAGACTCCGACGGAAATGCCCGCAGGCATCCGTTCGGTTTTCGTCGCCGGCAAGGCCGTGGTCACGGACGGACGCAGCACCTTCGCGCGGCCAGGCCGGGCCCTGACGTAATCGCTACACACAGGACGAGACCAATGACGCTGAAACGATACGGCGCGGCCGGCGGCACCGGCACCGGCGGCCAGCACCTTCCTTTTGCCCGCGCGGTCGAGGCCGATGGCTGGCTCTACGTGTCGGGGCAGACGCCGATGGAGAACGGCGAGGTGATCGAGGGCGGCATCATCCCGCAATCGCACAAGGCGATCCGCAACATGCTCGCGATCCTGACCGAGGCCGGCTACGAGCCCAAGGATGTCGTGCGTTGCGGCGTCTGGCTCGACGATCCCCGGGACTTTCAAAGCTTCAACAAGGTCTTCGCCGAATATTTCGGCGCCAATCCTCCGGCGCGGGCCTGCGTGGTGTCGAGCATGGTGGTGGATTGCAAGGTGGAGATCGACTGCGTCGCCTATCGCAGGTGAAGCTGCTCCTGCTGCGTCCGCTGGGCTAGATCGGGATGAGCCTTGGTTGAATCGATGCGCGCCAGGCGTTCACCTCTCCCGAAGGGAGAGGTCGGATCGCATTGAAAATGCGATCCGGGTGAGGGGTTACAGTCTTGCCGATCGCTGCACCCCCTCACCCGGATTGCTCAGGCGCGCAATTGCGCGCCAAAGCAATCCGACCTCTCCCCGTTGGGGAGAGGTGGGCTTCCGAGCAAGCCGAACTAACCTAATCTCATCACGGTCTAGAACCGCTGCGACATGCCGACATAGAAGCCGCGCCGCGGTCCGTATTGCGGGGCGAACACGCCGATGCCGGAGCCGTCGCGGATCTGGTAGATCGTGTCGAACGCATTGACCACGTCGAAGCGCACCGTTGTCGGCTTGTTCGGTGCGATGATGTTGAAGTCGTGCGACAGGCCGAAATTCACCTGCGTGTAGCCGGGCAGGTGATCGGTGTTGGCAAAGCCCGAGCGTAGGCCGCTGCCATAGATCATCGACACGCTGTAACGCGTGCCCTCCCAGAGATAGGAGGCGCCGGCCGATCCCGACAGCATCTGGGCGTGGTCGGTGTAGATGTAGTGGCCCGCGATGTAGGCGAGTTCGTCCGCACCGAACAGATATTGGTTCGAGACGACGTTGCTCGCGATCTGCTTGGCCCAGGCGAGGTTGGCGTAGGCGCTGAAATTGCCGTTGCGGTAGGTCGACTTCAGTTCGACGCCGACGTTCTCGGCGTGATCGTAGTTGAAACCGCTCAGCACATAGGCCGCGCCGAACTGGCCGTCGTCGAGCAGGTCGCGCGCCTTCTTGTAGTAGGCGTCGGCGCCGACCTCCAGGCCCGGGATCGCGTAGATCTTCTGCGTCACGCCGACGTCGAACACGTGCGCACGCTCCGGCAGCACCGGACTGTTCTGCGCCACTTCTGGCGTCAACGTGTTCGCGGGCGCGCCGGGCGGCGTCACCAGCGCGAGATTGACCGGGGCCGCGATCACCTGCGAGGGCGGGGTGAAGGTGCGCGCGTAGCCGGCGTGGAACGTGGTGCCCTCGAACGGCTTCCAGGTCAGGCTGACGCGCGGGCTGAGCTGGTTCGCATCGACATATTGGTACATCTGGTCGAAGCGCAGGCCGGCGTTGAGGGTCAGATTGTTGGTGATCTTCCACTCATCTTGGACATAGGTCCCGATCAGCCAGCCGGTCTTGGCGCTGGAATCGAACACCGAGAACGGCGCGTCGTTCGTTCCCGCGGTCGGGTCGGTGGGATCGGCCAGCGGCAGCACGGTTGATCCGCTGTTGACCAGCGTCCGCTCCGCGCTCACCGAGAGGCCGAAGCGCAACGTGTGCGCATAGCCGATGCGCCAGGCGGTGTCCTGCTGGATGCCGTTGACCACGCTCTGGCGATAGACGTCCGAGGAGACGCCGTTGAACACGAGATCGCCGATCGGGTCGGGATAGAAGTGCAGCTGGCTGTAGCGATTGAAATACGAGGTCTGCGTGTCGAACTCGCCATTCGAGGTCTGGTAGGAGACGACGTTGAACTGGTTGAACTCGTTCTGGTGCTCGTTCAGCCGGGACGAGTCGAAATTCGAGACGCCGAACGCCGTGTTGGCAGGCGTCTGCCCGGGGTTGTTCGGAATCTGGAACGTCGCATTCGACACGCCGCTCATGAAGGTGAGGCGGCTGTTCGGATCGATCATCGTCGAGAGATAGAGAAATCCCTTCTCCTGGTTGGTGCGGTCGTGGATCGCATTGACCGACGGGGTCGGGTTCTCGATGCCGAGATTGTTCTGCAGGAAGCGTCCCGACAGGAAATACTGCGTCTGTCCGACGGTCCCGCCATATTCCACGTTGGTCGAGATGGTGCCGTTGCTGCCGCCATAGACACCGACGACGCCGGAATTGTTGAAGGCATCGGCCTTGGTGGAGATGTCGAGCACGCCGGCGGTGCGCTGGCCGTATTGCGCCGGTAGCGCACCGGTGAGCAGGCTCATGCTGCCGACGATGCCGGTGTCGAGGATCTGCCCGAACGCGCCGACGCCGTCGGGAAGCATGACGCCGTTGATGCGGTATTGCAGGTTGGCGTGCTCGTTGCGGACGTGCAGGTCGCCGCTCGCCGCCGAATCCTGGGTGACGCCGGGGAATTGCAGCAGCACCTTGTCGAGCGAGGCGTTGGTGCCCTGCGGCAGGGCCTCGATCGCCTGGCGCGTGAGCGTGTGGGCGGTGGCGCCGCCGGGCGGAAGCACGCTCTGGCGCGCCGCGTCCATCCTGTCGCTCTGCCCCTCGACCGCCGCCGGCGCTTCCGTCTGCGGCTTTGCCTGCGAATTTGTACGTCGCCTGTCGACGGCGACCCGAACCTTGGGACGGCGCGGCGCCTGCGTCTGCTTGGGCGCATCGACCTCGACGCTGGGCAGCGTCGCGACGGGAGCCGTCGTCTGCGCCATGGCGCCGCCGCCAGGGTGAAACAGCGTGAGTGCGGCGAGGCTCGAGCCCGCCAATATTGCTTTTGAAGACACCATTGTCCTGATTTCCGATCGCGCACCGCCGCGCTCATTCGGAGCACTTGCAGGCGGCACGCGCCGTCGACACGCGACGGATCAATTTCGATAGCCTTGCGGAATCGGCGCGACGCGCGGCCGATGTCGAAGGCAGCTCAATCGATGGGGATCAGGAGGCGGGAGGAGCGCGTGGCTGGAACGCGTGGCTTGCCGATTCCAGATGGATGAATTCGGCATCGGTGGTGCGGTAGAGCAGCTCGACCGCCTGCGGCAGCAACAGCAAGGGCGGCGTCGCGAACGTGACCGTGCCGGCCATCGCGACCAGCGCGCAGATCGCGCAATTGTCGTCGCCCGGCGGTTCGCGATCGGGATTTGCCGGGGACTGCTTCTGGATCGCCGCGCGATCGGTCGATGCGATCGTCTTGGCGCTGTCGGCCAGTTGGCCTTGCGCAAGCGGCGCGGCCTGCGCGAACCAGTGGCTGTGACCGAAGGTCAGCGCGAACTGCACCAGCATCGCGAACAACGCGAGCCGAGCGCCGTGCCTGATATTCGACCGGAACCACTTCATCTGAAAACGCCACCCCGCATCGCGAGGCGCCAACCGGGCGTCGCGATGTTATATTGTAACATCGCCCGATCGGTCAGCGGATGTCAACCGCCGCGGCAACGGCCCAGGCGGACCGTCGCTAAATGTGTCGTTCGGGCAACTAGCGCCCCTCGCGCACCCAGGTCGCGGCAAACGCGCCGAGCAGCAAGAGCAGGCCGATCAGGCCGGCGAAGATCGGCAGCACGCCGACGCCCTTGACGACGCTGGCGTCGCGCATTCGCACGCCCATCCAGCCGTCGCCGGCAAAGGTGCTGGTCGAGCGCACCGGGACGATGCGCGGCAGCTCGACGCTGCCGCCATCCGCGATCCGCACCGCGCTGCCGCCGGTCGCCTGCGTCAGCGGCTTCAACGTGTCGGTGGTGGAGGTGACTTCCGAAAACTCCTTCGGATTGGTCGGTCCGACATTGATCAGCGCCTTCAGCGTGCCGTCGGTCGCAGCCCACAGGCCGAGCTCGCTCGCGGGAAGGCTCGCGCGCCATTCGCCGGGGTCGCCGGGGCTGAGCGTCAGATCGCGCGAGACGCCGGAGGGCGAGGTCACGCTCACCGGCTGCACGCTATCAGCCATGGTCTGGCGTACCACGACGAGATCCTTGCCCTGCACCTGGAGACGCAGCGCTTCCTCGTCGAGGTCCGGCTGCTTCATCAGCCAGTGCGACATCCGCCGGAGCAGATCGAGATGCGGACCGCCGCCCTCGTAGCCACGCGCCCACAGCCAGATGTGGTCGGACAGCAGCAACGCGACGCGGCCCTCGCCGAAGCGCGACAGGAACAAGAGCGGCTTGCCGTCCGCGCCCGTCATCACCGGCGGGTTGACCGAATTGCGGGTCTCGACGGTGCGGAAGAAGCGGCTCCAGTGCGGCGGCTCGAAGGCCGAACCTTCCAGCCCGCGCGTGACGGGATGGCGTTTGCCGATGTCGGAGAGATGCGCATAGAACGGCTTCTCGGTGACGCCGACCGGTTCTGCCGGCAGCACCGTGTCGAGCGGCGTGCGCCAGATGCTGGTGGTCGAGGCGTAGTCCGGTCCGGCCGACACCAGCACGGCGCCGCCGGCGCGCACATAGCGCGCGATGTTGTCGAAATAGGCGATCGGCAGCACGCCCTGGCGGGCGTAGCGATCGAAGATGATCAGCTGGAATTCGTTGATGTGCTGCTGGAACAGCTCGCGGGTCGGAAACGCGATCAGCGACAATTCGTTGATCGGCGTGCCGTCCTGCTTCTCCGGCGGACGCAGAATGGTGAAATGCACGAGGTCGACGCTGGCGTCGGACTTCAACAGGTTACGCCAGGTGCGCTCGCCGGAATGCGGCTCGCCGGACACCAGGAGCACGCGCAGCTTGTCGCGCACGCCGTCGATGGCGACGACGGCGCGATTGTTCACCGGCGTCAGTTCGCGCTCGAGCGGCGAGGCCTCGATCTCGACGATGTTCGGCCCGGCATGCTTGATCTCGACGTCGACGCTGGCGCTCTGGCCGCTTGCGAGCGTGCGCTCGTTGATGACCTCGCCGTCGCGGCGGACCGTGACCTTGGCGCGCTCGCCGGTAACGCCCTGATCGTCCAGCTTGTAGGTGATGGTCTGGTTCTGGCCGACGATGCCGAAGCGCGGCGCCGCTGTGATCGCGATGCGGCGATCGCGCTCGTCCTTCTGCCCGGTGACCAGCGCCTGCACCGGCGCCTGGAAGCCGAGCGCGGCTGCGTTGGCCGGGATGTCGTGCACGCGGCCGTCGGTGATCAGGAACGCGCCGGCGACGCGGTCGACCGGCACGTCCGACAGCGCGGAGGCCAGCGCGCCGAACAGTTTTGTGCCGTCGGTCTCGCCGTCGGCCTGGCCGGCTTCGACGACGCGCACTTCGAGTCCCTTGATCTTCTTCAGGCTGTCGACCAGCGCTTCCTGCGCCTTCGCGGCCTCCTGGTTGCGCTTGCCGAAATTCTGGCTCGGGCTCTTGTCGACGACGACGGCGGCGACCGAGGTGAGCGGATCGCGGTCCTCGCGCGTGAAGGAGGGATTGGCGAGCGCCAGCAGGAACAGCGCCAGCGCAGCCACGCGCACGGCGGCGCCGCGCGCCCGCGCCACGAACAGAACGAGCGCGATGACGACGATAGCGGCGAGCGCGATCCAGAGGACGATCGCGGGAACCAGCGGCGTGAAGGCGATGCCGTAATTCATCTCTATCCTATTGGCCGAGACGTTCGATCAGGGCCGGTGCGTGCACCTGGTCGGCCTTGTAGTTGCCGGTCAGCGTGTACATCACGATGTTGACGCCGGCGCGGTAGGCGAATTCGCGCTGGCGCGGTTCGCCCGGCGTCAGCGGCAGCATCGGCTGGCCGTCGGGACGGAGTGCCCAGGCGCCCGCGAGGTCGTTGGAGGTGATGATGATCGGCGAGACGCCGTCACCGCCGCGTGCGGGGCGCTGCGCGCTCTCGTCGTCGTCCTCGCGCGGCAGCGCTTCGACCCAGGTCTGGCCCGAGTTGAAGCGGCCGGGGAAGTCGCGCAGCAGGTAGAAGGTTTTTGTCAGCACATGCTCGCGCGGCACCGGCTCGAGCTCGGGCACGTCGAGCGAGGACAGGATCTCGCGCAGCGACTGCATGCCCGGCGTCTGCGAGGCGCCGTTCTCGCCGGGCGGCGCTTCGACCGCATCGCGGGTGTCGAAGATCACGGTGCCGCCCTGCTTCATGTAGGCGTCGATCTTGTTGATGGCGTCCTGCGGCGGTTTCGGCGCGCCCGGCACGATCGGCCAGTAGATCAGCGGAAAGAAGGCGAGCTCGTCGCGCGCGGGATCGACGCCGACGGGGTCGCCGGCCTCGAGCGCGGTGCGCTGCGCCAGGAACAGCGTCAGGCCCGACATGCCGGCCTTGACGATGGAATCGACGTCGGCATTGCCGGTGACGACATAGGCGAGGCGGGTCTGCGAGGTCGACTTCATCGCGAAATCGTCCGATGCGCTGTCGGCGCGCAACGGCGTCGGCGACAGCACCGCGATGCCGGCGAGCATGACGCCAAGCAGGATCACGGCAGGCGCAGCGCGGCGACGCAGCAGTGCGGCGAGGCCGCCGCCGAGCAGCGCCACGATGATGGCGTCGACCAGGAACAGCGCCAGCGCCGTCGACAGCAGCCATCCGCGCAAGTCGCGCGGCTCGGCGTTGGTGTAGGTGGCGTGCCGGGCGCGCAGGCCCGCGGTATTGAGAGCTGCGATGCGGTCGGCGGCTGCGAGCGTGTTCACGGCGAGCGGTCCTTCTGCCGGACCGTAGAAGCCGGGCGGATGGTCCGGCGTGGCGCGGTCGCGATAATCAGCCGTCAGCGGCTTGGCGGTGGCCGGCGGCGGCCCGAAGGCGCCGAAGCCGTCGAGCAGATGCAGCGGGGCCAGCGTCTCGGCGGTCGCCTCGGCGGCAACGCCCGCGCCGGGTTTGGCGGTGTAGCCGGACATGTCGACGACACGCCGGAGCATTTCGACGAAGGTGCCGGACATCGGCAGATCCGACCAGCGCATGTCGGCGCTGACATGGAACAGGCTGACGATGCCCTTGCCGCGATGCTCGCCGGTCACGAGCGGCGTGCCGTCTTCGAGCGAGGCCCAGCTCTTGGTGGCGAGCACGGCGTCGGGCTCGGCCAGCACCTGCCGGCTCACCGTGACATCCTTGGGCACGACGACGCCGGTGAACGGACCGTCGGCCGCGAACGCGGCGAGATGCTGCGGCTTTTCCCAGGTCAGGCTGCCGCCGAGCGTGCGGCCGCCCTTGCGCAGCTTGACCGGAACCAGATCGTCCTCGGCCTGCGCCAGCCTGGGGCCGGCGAACCGCACCAGCACGCCGCCCTGGGCGATCCAGGCGTTGAGGCGCTCGCGCAATTCCGGCGCGATGGTGCCGACATCGGCCAGGATGATCATCGGCAGCTTCTGGTCCAAAAATTGTGTGATGCCCTGCTGCGGCGAGCCTTTGTCGGCGAGCCGCACGTCGGCGAACGGCGCCAGCGCACGCGTCAGGTAGAAGGTCGGCGCCAGCAGCGGCTGGGCAGTCTCGCTGCTTGCGCCCGAGACGATGCCGATGGCGCGCCGCCGCCAGCGCTTGTCGAGCAGCTGCACCGCACCGGCCGAACGCTCGCCCGAAATCTCGAGCCGCGAGATGTCGTTGCGCAATTCGACCGGCAGGTCGAACGCGGCTTCGACTTCCTTGTCCTGTGGTCCGAAGGTGAAGCGCGCCTCGCCGATCGGCGAGGCCTTCTGGTCCAGCGCCCGCACGGTGCCGGCGGCGATGCCGCCGTCGGTGCGAAGCACCTTCACCGTCATCTTCGCCGCCGCGTTTTCCGCCGCGACCAATGCCAGCGGGGAGGAGGTGCCGCCCTCGAACACCGTCAAGCTGCGATCCCCGATGGTCTTGCCGAGCCCGGCGACGAACTCTTCGCCGCGGCCCGTGTCGACGCCGTCGGAAAGCCAGGCGATCTCGCAGTCACCGGTCGCTTTCAGGAAACGATCGACCGCGGTGAGGGTTTCAACGCGCTCGATCGAATAGGGCTTTGGCACGATCTGCCGCAGCGCAACGCGCGCCGCACCCGCCGGCATCAGCGTGATGTCGCGGTTCGGCTCGGACAACGACACCAGCGCGATCGCGCGGCGGTCGTTGTCGGCGTTCGCAATCAGCTCGTCGGCGGCCCGGATCCGCGTGTCCCAATTCGATGCGGCGCTCCAGCCGTCGTCGAGCATGATCATCAGCGGCGCCTTGCTGGCGGCAAGGCCGGTCTGCGGATTCCAGATCGGGCCGGCGGCGGCGAAGATCACCAAAGCTGCGGCGAGCAGCCGCAGGGCGGTCAGCCACCACGGCGTCCGCGACGGCGTCTCTTCGCGTGGCGCGATGTCGAACAACAGGCGCGTCGGCGGAAACTCGATGCGGCGCGGCCGCGGCGGCATCACGCGCAGCAGCCACCACAGCACCGGCAGGCTGATGAGGCCGATCAGGAGCAGCGGTTCGGTGAAGGCGAGCGGCAATCCCATCATGCGGCTGGCCCCGCCTTGATCGAATGGGTGCGGGCGCCCGACTTGCTCACCTGCATGCCGGCATGGAGGAACAGCAGGAGCTCGGCAGCCGAGCGGTCGGTCGCATGCGTCGTGAACAGCCAGTCGAGCTTGTTGGTCTCGGCGCGGATCTGGTCGCGATGCAGCGCCAGCCGCGTGGTGTAATCCTCCGCCCAGCTCTCGGCGCGGCCGGCGGTGATCACGCCGAAACCTTCCGGCTCGACGAACTCGACGCGGCCCGAATAGGGGAAGCTTTCCTCGGCGGGATCGACGATCTGCACCAGCGTGCCATGCGCGCCGGAGCCGGAGAGCCCCGCGAGCGTCGTCCTGATCTCCGCGATCGGCGACCAGAAATCCGACAGCAAGATGGTTTCGGCGAGTGCGGCGGGAACAAAGGACGGCGGCAGGCTGAGCCGGTCGGCATCGTCATGCAGCATGGCCTGCGCCATCTTGTCGATGACGCTGCGGCTCGCGGTCGGTGCCATCAACCCGGGAATGCCGACGCGCTCGCCGCCCGCGACCAGCAGCTCGGCCAGCGCGAAGGCCACGATCAGCGTGCGCTCCAATTTGGATTCACGCGCGGTCTTCGAGGCAAACGCCATCGACGGCGACCGGTCAGGCCAGATCCAGACCGTGTGCGAGGCTTCCCACTCGAGCTCGCGGACATAGAGATGATCGTCACGCGCCGAACGGCGCCAGTCGACATTCTGCGACGGCTCGCCCGACACGAAGCGGCGGTATTGCCAGAAGTTTTCGCCGGAACCCGCGCGGCGCCTTCCATGCAGGCCGTGGATGACGTTGGCGGCGATGCGGCGGGCCTCAAGCACCAGGCGCGGCAGCGAAGCGGCGAGCGTACGGCTTTCGCCATCGGCACGTCGGATCGCGATGATCTCCTTTGTTGTGTGCCCGGTCTCTGCGGCCATCAACCGATCCGTGTTTTCAATTGCTTGATCACGTCCGGAATCGTGCGCCCCTCGGCGCGCGCCTGGAACGTCAATGCCATGCGGTGCTTCAAAATGGGTTCAGCGAGGTCGAGCACGTCGTCGACCGAAGGCGCGAGACGTCCATCGATCAGCGCGCGGGCGCGCACGGCGAGCATCAGCGACTGGCTGGCGCGCGGGCCGGGGCCCCAGGCGATGAACTTGCCGGCCTCGCCGCTGTCCGGACCCGGACGGGCCGAGCGCACCAGCGACAGGATGGCTTCAACCACGGAATCGCCGACCGGCAGGCGGCGCACCAGCCGCTGCGCGGTGATCAGCGCATCCGCCGTCAATGACGCCTTTGCCAGCGTCTCCTCGGCACCGGTGGTCTCGAACAGGATCCGGCGTTCGGCATCGCGATCGGGATAATCGACGTCGATCTCCATCAGGAAGCGGTCGAGCTGCGCTTCGGGCAGCGGATAGGTGCCTTCCTGCTCCAGCGGGTTTTGCGTCGCGAGCACGTGGAACGGTTTCGGCAGATCGTGGCGCGCGCCGGCGACGGTGATGTGCTGCTCCTGCATCGCCTGCAGCAGCGCCGATTGCGTGCGCGGGCTGGCGCGGTTGATCTCGTCGGCCATCAGGAGCTGCGCGAACACCGGACCGGAGATGAAGCGGAACGAGCGTTTTCCCGCCGTGCTCTCGTCGAGCACTTCGGCGCCGAGAATGTCCGACGGCATCAGGTCGGGCGTGAACTGGATGCGCTTGGCATCGAGACCGAGCGTGACGCCGAGCGTCTCGACCAGCTTGGTCTTGGCGAGGCCGGGCACGCCGATCAAAAGCGCGTGGCCGCCGGAGAGGATGGTGACCAGCGTGTTCTCGATCACGCGATCCTGGCCGAAAATCACGGATGCGATCGCGTCCTTTGCCGCGCGCACCTGGCTCGACACCTGCTCGGCCGAACGGACGATGCCGTCTTCGAGTTTCTCGACACTTTCCGCCATCCGTTAGCTCCTTAAGCCTGCCACGCGGCCATCTTGCGTCGTCATTTCGCGTCGTGTTGGGCCCCATGCTAGACTTGCAGGAAGGCCATGTATTCGTTGAATTAACCTATCCCCACCTTATCGGCTTAGGGTTATGTAGGGCATCACGAAGTGGCGACCTCCACACCGGACTAATGCGGGGGTGGAACCGCGCACCGATTTACAACGTAGACCTGCACCAATCGTGCCAAACGACATCCGTGCGAAATGACAAAGTCAGGGCAAACCATGGCGAACCAAGGGCAGAGCGCCGATCGCGGTCTTGAGGGGCTCACTGCCGCCGCCAAAAGTGCTGCCGGTGCCGAAGGCGCCAAAAAGGGCCTGCCTCCGGTGCATCTGTGGAATCCGCCGTTTTGCGGCGATCTCGACATCCGAATCGCCTCCGATGGTACTTGGTTCTACATGGGCACGCCAATCGGCCGTCACGCGCTGGTCCGCCTGTTCTCCACCATCCTCAAACGCGAGGGCGACAAGCATTTCCTCGTCACGCCGGTGGAGAAGGTCGGTATCCGCGTCGACGACGCGCCGTTCATGGCGGTCGAGATGCTGAAGGCCGGCGAGGAAAGCCATCGCCTGCTGAGCTTCCGTACCAATGTCGACGACTGGGTCACCTGCGATGCCGCGCACCGGCTGCGGTTCGAGCAGGCCAGGGATGGCGGCCTGACGCCCTATCTCCACGTCCGCGCCGATCTTTGGGCCAAGGTCACCCGCGCGCTCTACTACGATCTGGTTGACATGGGCGAGGAGCGGATGGTCGATGGCCAGCCGATGTTCGGCGTCGAGTCGGCCGGCGAATTCTTCGCCATGGCCGATGCGGAGCAGGTGAGGGCCGCGCTTTGAACAAGCCTATCTCCAAAAGCGAGAAGAGCGAGCCCGTCGCTTTCCGTGGAACGGATTTCTTTGCGCGCACCAGGGCGAGGCTCGGCTTCGACGTTCCGCCGGGCCTGTTCGATCCCAACATCGTTCCGGCCTCCGGCGATCCCGGCACCGACAAGATGCTCGAGATCGTCGCGCGCGAGCAGCCGGTGCGTCCCGCAGCCGTGCTGATCGCGGTTGTCGACCATCCCGAGCCGACCATCCTGCTGACGCAGCGTTCGGCCAATCTCAACGACCACGCCGGCCAGATCGCCTTTCCCGGCGGCAAGATCGATGCGACCGATTCCTCGCCGCTCGACGCTGCGCTGCGCGAGGCCGAGGAGGAGGTCGGGCTGTCCAGAGATTTCGTCGAGCCGATCGGCTATCTCGATCTCTATGGCACCGCGTTCGGCTTCCGCATCCTGCCGACGGTCGCCCGGGTGCGGCCGGGATTTCAGTTGACGATCAACCATTCCGAGGTTGATGACGCATTCGAAGTGCCGCTATCCTTCCTGATGAATCCGGCGAACCACCAGGTGCACAGCAAGGAATTCCGCGGCATGGAGCGGTTTTACTATGCGATGCCGTTTGCGGAGCGCTACATCTGGGGTGCGACGGCCGGAATGCTGCGTGTGCTGTATGAGCGGATCTATTCGTCATGATCCGGCCGGTTCTGACCGAGATCGGAATCTTCCTCATCCCCTTTGCCGTCTATGCGCTGTTCCTGGCCGCCACGCGGTCCGGCCTGTTCGTGCAATCGTCCTGGCCGATCACCGTCGTCGCGCGCCAGGTGCTGGCGGCGCTGGTGCTCGTCATCGCCGGGCTGATTGGGTTAGCGCATTTCTCCGGCGCCGCACCGAACTCGACCTACATCCCCGCCCATATCGAGAACGGCAAGCTCGTGCCGGGCAGGGACAGCTGAATGGAAAGATAAGGGCCGGACGATGAGCGCGGAGCCCATACTTGCTGGTGCGCCCTGGCTGACCTCGGGCGGGACGGCGCGCGTCCTGCACCTGCTCAATGCCGATGGCGAGGAAGCGCGCGTGGTCGGCGGCACCGTCCGCAACGCGCTGCTCGGCCTGCCGCCGGGCGACACCGATATTGCGACCACGGCGCGCCCCGAGGAGGTGGTCCGGCGCGCGAAAGCTGCCGGCATCAAGAGCGTGCCGACCGGCATCGACCACGGCACCGTCACGCTGGTCATCGACGGCACACCTTACGAAGTCACGACGCTGCGCGAGGACACCGAAACTTTCGGCCGCAAGGCCAGGGTCGTCTTCGGCCGCGACTGGGTCAAGGACGCCGAGCGGCGCGATTTTACGATGAACGGCCTGTCGGTCGACGCGCACGGCGTGGTCTACGACTATGTCGGCGGCATCGCGGATGCCAAAGCACGGCGCGTGCGCTTCATTGGCGCGCCCGACCAGCGCATCGCCGAGGATTATTTGCGCATCCTGCGCTTCTTCCGCATCCATGCCGCGTTCGGCGCCGGCGATCCCGATCGCGACGGCTACCTCGCCTGCATCCGTGGCCGCGGCGGCCTTGCCACGCTCTCGGCCGAGCGCGTGCGCATGGAGATGCTGAAATTGCTGGTGGCGGGCGGCGCATCCGCGGCCGTGCTTGCGATGGCCGATGCCGGCTTGCTGCCAGCGATGATCGGCGGCGTTGTCTATACCGGGCCGCTGACGGCGATGATCGCGATCGAGCAGGAGCTGCGCTTGCCGGCCAGCGTCACACGGCGTCTGGCGGCGCTGACGGTGGCCGTCACCGAAGACGCCAAGCGCGTCGCGACGCGCTTGCGGCTCTCTAACGCCGAAGCCAAGGCGCTGGATTCGATGGGCCATCGCTGGTGGCGCTTGCCGACCAAGGGCGAAGCCAATGCGCGGCGGCTGGTGTATCGGCTGGGACCCGAGCGCTATCACGATCGTGTGTTGCTGGCCTGGGCGCGGGGCGGCGGCGACGTGAATTCGTCGCGCTGGCGCGAGCTCGCCGAGCTGCCGCAACGCTGGACTGCGCCGAAATTCCCGCTGAAAGCCGCCGACTTCATCGCGCGCGGCATGGCCGAGGGACCTGCGCTCGGACATGTGTTGACACTTGCCGAGGACGCTTGGCTTGCGGCGGACTTTCCACTAGAGGAAGCCGCACTCGCTGCCATCGCCGATCAAGCTGCGGCACGCATCAGCCGCGATGAGAGAACGTGACCATCGTTTCAGGCTTCGCCGACATCTCGATATTTCAGCTCTTGCTGGTCGCGTTGATGGCGTTGTTTGCTTCGATCATCGGTGGTCTCGCCGGCTACGGCACCGGCGCGTTGATGCCGCTGGTGCTGGTGCCACTGGTCGGTGCCGAGCCCGTGGTGCCGATCATTGCGATCTCCGCGCTCTTCACCAATTCCAGCCGTGCGGTCGCCTATCTCCGCTATGCCGATCGCCGCCGTGCGCTGATCGTGCTGGCCTGCGCGGCGCTGACCACTGCGCTCGGCGCCTACGGCTACACGCGCCTCACCAATGCCGGCGCGGCACTCGTGATCGGCACCATGCTGATCCTCAGCGTGCCGCTGCGCCGCGTGCTGCGTCGCCGCCAGGTCAAGATCGGCGACACCGGCCTTGCCGCGGGATCGGTCGGTTACGGCGTTCTCGTCGGAGGCACGTCGGGCTCCGGCGTGATCCTGCTCTCGCTCTTGATGGCCGCAGGCCTCGAAGGCGCCGCCGTGATCGCGACCGATGCGATGATCTCGCTCGGCACCGGTCTGATCAAGATCTCGGTGTTCGGCCTCGCCGGCGCCGTCACCGCGCAGGTGCTCGCCTTCGCGCTGCTGATCGGCGGCATCGCCATTCCCGGCGCGTTCCTCGCAAAAGCTTTCGTCGAGCGGATGCCGGTGCACATCCACACCGCGATCCTCGATGTCGCCGTGATCACCGGTGGGCTGGTCATGATCTCGGCTGCGGCAAAACAGCTCATCGCGTAGACGACCCGACGACATCGGCGCGCGTGCCGCACCGTCATCGGCGGTTCGTGCGCCGGCGCGGATGTTCCTTGATCTAAATCAAGCGGTGCTCCGGCGGTCCCATCCCAAGCTGCATGCCTGGCCGCTGCCGACCTCGCGTTCGAACGGGACGTGCTGCACGTGCGGCCAAGCAGGAGATGCATCATGACGTGCTCACGCAACGCAGAAACCACCCGCACCTTGTTGAGAGCGGCATCGGTTGCAGCCGCCTTCGCGGTTTCGGCGGCAGGTTCGGTCGCGACGACAACGGCGCATGCGCAGCAATCCTCAGCCCCGGCGGCCCAATCGACATCCGCCGAGGATACGCTGACGATCGCGCAGGAAGCCTATGTCTATCTTTATCCCATGATCCTGATGGACCTGACGCGCAAGCAACTCACCAATCTCGACCCCAAGACCAATCCGCTTGGCGGGCCGGCCAATGCCTTCACGCATATCCGCGCGTTTCCGACAGCCGACATGCGGACCGTGGTGCGCCCAAACTTCGATACGCTCTATTCCAGTGCCTGGCTCGATCTGACCGGCGGCCCCATGGTCGTCTCGACGGCTGATACCGGCGGACGCTACTTCCTGCTGCCGATGCTCGACATGTGGACCGATGTCTTCGCCGTCCCGGGCAAGCGAACGAACGGCACCGGCGCTGCCAGCTTTGCCCTCGTGCCGCCCGGCTGGGCCGGAACGCTGCCGCCGGACGTCGAACGCATCAACGCGCCGACGTCCTATGTCTGGATCATCGGCCGCACCCAGACCAACGGCGTGAAGGACTACGACGCCGTCCACAAGATCCAGGACGGCTACAAGATCACGGCTCTGGCCGATTGGGGGAAAGCGCCGTCCAAGGTCGCGCAGAAGATCGATCCGTCGGTCGACACCAAGACCGAGCCGTTGAGGATGGTCGCCGAGATGCCGGCAGCCGAGTTTTTCAAATATGGCGCCGAACTGATGAAGCAGAACCCGCCGCACATGACGGACTGGTCTAACCTCGCGCGCATGAAGCGCATCGGGATCGAGCCCGGGACGTTCGATAGCACCAAGGCCAGCCCGGACGTTCTCGCACAAGGTGCTGCTGCCGGCTTGAAACGCATGTACGACAAGGCACCGACGTTGGCTCGCGTCACCAATGGCTGGCAGATGAACACCGACACGATGGGTGTGTATGGCGACTTCTATCTCAAGCGCGCCATCGTTGCGCTCGTAGGCCTCGGAGCCAATCAGCCGGAAGATGCGATCTACCCCCTCAATGTCGCCGATGCGGCGGGCAAGCCGGTGACGGCGGAGAAAAAGTATGTCCTGCACTTCGACAAGGATGAACTGCCGCCGGTCAGCGCGTTCTGGTCGCTGACGATGTACGACGAAGAGGGCTACCAGGTTGCCAACCCGATCAACCGCTTCGCCATCGGCGACCGCGACGCGCTCGCATACAATACCGACGGCTCGCTCGACCTTTACGTCCAGAACGAGACCCCGGGAGCAGACAAGGAGGCGAACTGGCTGCCAGCGCCGAAGAGCGGGAAACTTGGATTGACGCTGCGTCTTTACGGACCGAGGCCGCAGGCGATCGACGGACGCTGGAACCCTCCGGCCATCGAGCAGGCCGCAGGCGGAACGATCGGCCGCAAGTAGGAAAATTCCGAGGTAGATCGGATGGCCAATGGCACGGAGTGCTGCCTGTAGCGCATTGTGACGTGCCTGGCCTGGTGAAAGCCCGTCAGTCCAGCAAATTGGCCTCAGCTCGGGCAGCCCCGGAGTTGGGGCCGATTTTTGTTGGCAATTGGCAGTGGGAATGGGCCATCGGCCATGGTGTCAGGAAAGATCTGCCCGAACAAAATTCCAGCGCGAGGCCTGGGAGGACAACCAATGTTCTGGGTATTTTGGGACACGATGCTCAAGCGCGTTCGTATCCACCACCCGGAATGCGTCGCGTGCCGAAATGGCCAGGGAATGGAGCAGGGCAGTATCCGCGTTGGCCGCGGCAGCACTTACTTCTGGGAGGAGTTTCCCAGCTATCCGGAGGCCCGCCGGAAAACGGAGCAGCTTCGCCGAGCGGGCATGATGGCTCAAGGCTGCCGCGTCAATTGCAGCCTCTGCCATCCCGAACGTCCGACCAAGGATTCGGCTTAGGGTGCATCAGGCACGCCCCGGCGTGCGGCGACGACGACGACGACGACGTCCCCTGCGTCTCTAGAAATTGTAGTTCAGGCCGACGCGCACCAGATTGCCGTTGTTGCGAAATCTGTACGTGATCGTGTTGTTCGCATCGCCCGGAATCGGCGCGTAATCCAGGGTGAGGTTCTGTCTGCCAAGATCGTAGTAGAGGTATTCGACCTTGGCCCTCCAATTGCTGGCAAATGCGTATTCCAGGCCGCCGCCCGCGGTCCAGCCGACGCGAACCGACGACGAGCTGGCGCTGATCTGGACTGGGCCCGCACCGTTCGGCACGCCAATGGTATAGATGCTGTCATCGACCTTTCCATAGGCCAGGCCGCCGGTTGCAAACGCGAGCAACCTGTTGTTCAGGGTCGTGAACCCGAGGCGACCGCGTACGGTCCCAAGCCAGCCGAGCTTCTGTGTCGCGGATTCGGTATTGGGGTCGATGATGCCGCCGCCGATGAAAGGGGTCGCCGGGTATACGCGCGTATCGGTCTTGTTCAGTCCGCTGTAGTTGATATCGGCTTCGAGACCCGCGACCCAATTCGACCCGAACTGGAAATTGTAGCCAGCCTGAACGCCGCCGGTGAAAGCGGTATCGCGGACGTCGAAGCTCGGAAACTGGCCAACGGCCTGGCGCCCGGGAAAGTCAACGCCGGTGGTCGTGAATGACACGGGGTCGGCCCGTCTGTCGTTCCAGATGACGCCGACGTTGCCGCCCAGGTAGAACCCGGACCAGCTGTAGGCGACCGGTGCCGCAGGCGGCGCCTTGTACACGGGCGCGAGGTCGGCCGCGTTGGCCGAACCGGTGATCACAATCGTTGCGACAGCAACTGGAACCCACGCACGCACAGACCATCTCCCGTTAGCCCGCGAGCATATCTAACCACAGCCGCGAGACGACGCCTGTGCACTTCGGGCAACACCCCGTGAAATAGCGACGAATTAAGTTGCAAAATCAAAGTTCCACGAGGTCATCGTTAACGAACCATCTGGGCGCCGCCGCCGACCAAGAAAGCGGGAGCAGCGCCCAAGGGAACGGCTAACGGCCGTCCCGGCTCCTCCCGTCGATTGCGGAAGCCACATGTGATGCAGATGCGGTCCACACGATACCGGTTGTTTCCATGGCTGACCGTGCTGGCTCTCGCAGGCTTACCTGCGGTGGCTGTCGCGGACGACGCGGACACCTGCGCAAGGCAATCAGGCGACGCCGCCATCGCGGCATGCTCCCGCGCCATTGCGTCGGGCGATTTCAGGGGCGAGGAGCTTGCGAAAATCTACCTGAACCGCGGCGTTGAATATAAAAACAAGAGCGACCTTGACCGCGCCATCGCCGACTACAGCGAGGCGATCCGGGCCGATCCCAACCGCGCCGCTGCCTATTTCAACCGCGGCAACGCCCGGCAGGACAAGCGCGACTTCGATCGCGCCGCCGCCGACTACAGCGAGGTCATCCGGCTCGATCCCGGCTACGTCAAGGCCTACAACAACCGCGGCGTGACCTGGTCGGAGAGGGGGGCGGCCGACCGCGCCATCGCCGATTACAACGAGGCGATCAGGCTCGATGCGAACTACGTCGAAGCCTACAACAACCGCGGCAATGCCTGGATCACCAAGGGGGACCGCGATCGCGCCATCGGCGACTACGATTCCGCGCTCCGCCTCAATCCGAAATATGTCGAAGCCTATGACAACCGCGGCGATGCTTTCCTGGCCAAGGGCGACCTCGACAGCGCCATCGCCGACTACGGCGAAGCGATCCGGCTCAATCCGAGATTTGCCAAATCCTATTACAACCGCGGCGTGGCGCGGGAGAAGAAGCGCAGTCTCGTCGAGGCCGTGTCCGACTTCGAAGCTTATGCGCAACTCGTTCCGTCCGACCCGGATGGCCCGAACTCCCTGGCGCGCGTCAAGACGGAATTGAGCGCGATGACGGGGCGGCGCTGACGGCTTGATGGCTGGGAGTGGCCGACGCGCACACAGCCGCCACTCCGTCCGACCTGTGCTGATGATCCGATGCGGGCATTCCGCATGGCTCGAAATCCTCAAGCCATGCGGTCTTGTGTCCTGGTCAGAGCTGCCAGGCGTAGACTAGCGGCGGCCCCATTGCTGGCTTTCGGCGATGCGCTTTTCGCCGGGCAACTTGCCCCCGGCCAGCAGGCTGGTGCAAAGCCACCGGGATTCTCTCGGTTGCGCGCCAAGGAAACCCTTGGTCTCTACGCACTCCGCATAAGTGTTGTAGCTGAGCGTGTCTGTGCACGTTGGCGAGAACAGACTGTTGTCACCCCCTCCGGGATTATTGCTACATCCGACCCAGGGGGCGTTGCCGACCGGGAAACTTGTTTCGCAACCACCGTTGCAGCTGCGGGCCGCTCTCTCCAGCTTGGCAAGCCTCGCCAACGGTGAGCCCGGCGCGAACGACGCCGTTTGACCGGTTGCCGAGCCTGGTGCCCGGTGGTGGGTTCTCGCGGTCGTTGGCCCCTGCCGCGGCACAACAGTCGATCTTGCCTTAGGCGCTTCGACGGAAACGGCGGGAAGCGAAGAGTTCGGTGTGGGTTGAGACCATGCCGTGCCTGATGTGCTGCACAGCAAGACGGTTGCCAAGGTAACGACGACTGACGGCACGGCGAAGCCTAACGAGAATCTCATAAGGTGCCTCCCCAAAAAGGACGGAAATGTAATCCCGACAGCTAATGGTTGTATCACAGCATTCGGATACCGACAATTCGGAGGACGCAAGAGCATCTCCGTCATCGACATGGTGGCCGACAGAACGCCGCCCGCTCGCGCCGTTGCGATGTCGGCTTCCGGCCTTTCTGTGACATTCAGTGATGTCCGTTCGTCCACCGTTGTGTGCGACGATTGCCCGGGCCCTGGCCGTGGGCCCACGAAGTTGCCAACACGCCGTTGTCACAATATGACGCCGTGTCCGACGACCCATCTTCCCAGGAGCCAGCAATATGAACGTGGTCTCAGCGACCCGCGGGATCGATCGCCCGTCAGGGAAGATCGACATCCCATCCGCCTGGCTAGGCACCGAGATGAAGGCCAATCCTGATCGGTGGCTGGTATCGCTCGAGGCCGGCGAGATCGCGGAGCTCGAGAACGCGGCGGAATCCTATCTTGGTCGAAGCAGGAAAATCGCCGACATCACCAAGGACGGCTTTCCGCTTCCGCGCCTCGGTGCGCATCTGGAACAGCTCAAGGCAAAGCTGCTGACCGGCCTGGGCTTCGAGGTCATCCGCGGCCTCCCGGTGGCGACATACAGCCGGGAGTTTGCGGCTACGATATTTTGCGGGGTGGGCGCGCATCTGGGATCAGCGCGGTCCCAGAATGCAGCGGGTCACATTCTCGGTCACGTCCGTGACATTGGCGCCGACGCCAGGGATCCGAACACGAGGATCTATCAGACGTCGGAACGGCAGACATTCCACACGGATTCGTCCGACGTGGTTGGACTGTTGTGCATTCGCGAGGCGATGGAGGGAGGGGACTCTCTCCTGGTCAGCACGACGTCGATCTACAACGACATGTTCGACCGGCGTCCCGACCTTGCCGCGCTCCTGTTCGAGCCGATCGCGACCGACCGGCGCGGCGAGGTGCCGGAGAACGAAAAGCCGTATCTCGAAATCCCCGTGCTGAATTGGCATGCGGGATTCCTGACCGGGTTCTATCAGCGCCAGTACATCGACAGCGCGCAGCGCTTTCCCGATGCGCCGAGACTGACGCCGGCCCACGTCGAGGCGCTCGATCTCTTCGACGCGCTCGCGAATGATCCCCGCTTGCATTTCGGCATGCGGCTACAGCCGGGGGACATGCAGTTCGTCTACAATCATGCCTTGCTGCATGACCGGACCGGATTCCGCGATTGGCCCAATGCCGGCGAAAAACGTCATCTGCTGCGCCTTTGGCTCAGCATGGCAGGTGACCGGCCGCTGCCCGATTGCTTCAAGCAGCGCTATGGCTCGATCGAGATCGGCAACCGTGGCGGCATCATCACCAAAGGGACCAGTCTGAACGTTCCGCTGGATTGATGGTCCGAGTCGGACGACATCGCTCCCGGCACTTGCGGGTTCGAGCGTCTATGGGCCGTGCAAGCTGCCCAGAAACCGCTCCTTTTCGCCGGGCGCATAACCCTGACACGCGCCGTAATATGCTTCCGGCTTGTCACAGGGGTCAGCGGACCTGGATTCGGTCGGCGGCCGCGATGGCGCGTACGCAAAGCTCGAAGCGGAGCCCGGCGCGAACGTGCCCTGATCGGAGCGAACGACAGCGTGCCGATGGCTGTGGTGCGCCGGCGCCGCGTTCGCAACGCCGCACAGGCCGATCAAAAGGCTCAAAGCCAAAATGGAACGCATCGCTTTTTCTCCAGCTGCCTCTCGTCTGGTAACTTAAGGCTCGGCTGCAGCGCCCCAACGGGTGTGGGCTTCACGACCGGTCACATCCCCGGCATCGGGGACCCGCATCGGGCGATGCGATCGTGCAATTTGGCAAATGTCGCTTGTCGACATCGCGGGCTGATTGTCGCGTGCGTGAGCCGCCGGCGCTGCCGTGATCAGCGCGTCCGGCGCGGAGCCGGAGTTTGCTGCTGGAACCTCACGCGCGGGTTTATGTCGCAGTAGGTATTCCACCGGCCGGACGATGACGCCAGGCACTGTTCTCGCGTCGAATACATGCACTCGCCGGGGAAGCCGAGCCCGCCGCCAAACACGCACCAGGGATAGTCACGCTCGGCGTGCGCTGCGGGAGCAAGTCCCGCCACCATGAAGACAACCAGCAAGGCGATCCGCATGAGATCCTCCATCATGTCAATCGAACGGCGGCTGCCGATCGCCGACCATGGCTAACGAATTGCCGCCGCAACGGCAAGCATCAACCCGTCGCTACACGACATCGTTCCTGAAGGCGTCATGTGTCGCCGCAAATCGCATCTATCGCAGACGCGGAGCGCGGTCTGCAGGCGACAGTGGCGGCGGGGACGCTGGTTGCGCGTAAGGGTTCACCAGGCACGTGGCGGAAAGGCCTGCAGCGGTCGCTTTGCACGCCTCCCATGAATCGTACTGACACGAAATGGAGCTCGCACCGCCCCATTCCCACTTCTGAAGGCAAATCGGATGATGGCCGCCGAACCGTTGAGCGACGGCCGGCGCGGACGCAGACATCGCGATCCAGATGATCAGGAGAAAGGGAAGCGCGCGCATCATGCGACTCCGGGGATTTGCGAATTCGACGTCCAGGGCACTGACGGCCGGGGCACTGCGGACCACAGAGATCCCGGCTCTCCCGGCACCGCGACGATACTAGGCCACGCGCGTTCGCAGCGGCAACAGCAAATGCAATGACGCGTCCCGGCCTGCGATGGTTCGTGTGCCGCTGCTACTCGATCGTTGCATTCACGGTCATGACCGATCGGCCTGAGCCGTAGGGACCCTTTCCTTCACCGTAGATGGCGAAATTGTCGTTGCCTTTGTAACCGGATGCCGCGGTGTACCTGAACGTCGTGACGTTGATCTGCCGCAGCGTCCCGTGCGCAGGCTTCTGGGAAACGCCCGAGTTGTGCATCGCTCCCGGAATTCGCATCGGGAAATTGCACGTTTGCCCCGACCTGACCGCGAAGTAGGCCGTCATGTCGACGCCAAACACGGACGGATGACCGGTGACGCGGCACTCGGAGACGGCGAACGCCGTAGCCGGCGTCAGGCTCATGACAGCAGCGACAGCCAGGGTCCGCATGGTCATCTCCCGCGAGGATCAAATGGCCTCAGCGGGTCATTGATCTCCAGGCGTCGGGAGAACCATTGATTTGAATCAACATGCCGCCCCTCCGCGAGAGAGGCCGTGTCGCGAGATGAGCAAACGGCGCGGCCGGTGCGCCGCTGCTCATCCCGTGTGGAGATGGGCAGCGGCGAGAGCGGCCTGGTTGTCCCAACCGACGTTCGGATTGGAGGGCGGGCAGAACGGGCCAGGGCCGTGTCCGTCGAAGCCGGCGGCTGCGAATTGATTCATCAGCGCTGCAAGGCGATCGATATTCCCGGCGTCCCAGGGCGGGGCGGCGCCGGGACCACTTGGCGCCGACGCCGGCGGATCGGTCACCGTCATGGTCTGTGACGCCGATGTGGCGGCTTCGCCGGACGTCGTGTTGCTCGCCGTCACCGTGAGCGTCGCGACCGGATGGTCGGTGCCCGTATAGCTCGACGACAGCGTCAGCCCGGTGAGCGGTTGGCCCGTCGTGGAGGCGCCTTCGGTAATGGTCCAGGTGGTGGTTCCGTTGGATTGAAGGCTGCTGGTGACGGTGTTTCCGGCCGGAGCCGTGATCGACTCGTAGCTCGGCAAGCCGCTGATGCTCACCGACAATTGGTCGTCGGAATCGACGGGCGTCGCGGTGATGCCCAACGACACGGATCCTCCGGCGTTTACCGTCAGCGAATTGCTGCTGATGCTCAGTGCCGGACTCTCGGGCGCCCCGTCCTGATCCACCGCCAGCGCAGCCGCTCCCGCAGCGGCCGTCCCAAACACCTGGATGGGCGCCGCCGTCGCGGCGTTGTTGGGAGCGGTCAAGCCCAGCGAAGCCGTGATCGTGCTCAGAAGATTGTAGTGATTGTAGGCGGTGTTGTAGTTTCCCGGCACCACGTTGGCGCCGTACAGCAGAGTTGGTACCGTGTTGGCAGCAGCCTCGGAGGTCGAATCGTCATTCTCGTCCCAGGTCACGATCAGCAGCGAATTGTTGTTGACCGCCCACTGAGCATAGGCGCTCAGGTTTTGTTGAAGCCATGTATCGCCTTGCGCGATCGTCCCATCGTGCATGTCGTTACTCACGCTGGGAATGACGTACGAGACGGTCGGCAGGCTGGAATAATTGCCGTTGGCAAAAAGCGACGGGAAGCTGGTGAAATCCGTCTGAACCGTGCGGCCCTCGGGGAATGAAACCCAGGGATCATGGTTGAAGTCACTGCCAATTCCGCCCTCGTCGACATAGCCCGTGAACGAGTAGCCCCCGTTCTTCAGCACCGTGTACAGCGTTGGATCGGGAAGGCTGTAGGAGCCGTCATCGGTGGTGCCGAATGTCGAACCGGCATACATGACGAAGTAATTCGGTTGGCTCGGATGATACTCCGCCGTCATGTTGGTCAGCGATGCGCCGCCGGCCATCAGGCTGTTGATGTAAGGTGCCTGGCTACTGCCGGCGATCTGGTCGTAGTTATGGTTTTCTTCGACGACAACGACGATGTGGCTGTACTTCGGGACGCCGGTGCTGGTCGTGGTCGGGTTGACCTGCAGGGTGCCGGCGGGATTGTAGTTGGTGGCGCCGGCCAGGTTAGCCGCGTTGCCGGCGCCGTCACTGATGACCGCGCCGTTGAGGTTGAGCGAGGAGATGGCGAGATCGGACGTGGTCTGGCCTGCCGCCACCGTGTAGCTGAAGGTGAGCGCGGTGCTGCCCGTGCCGCCGGTGTAGCTCGCCGTGCCGCCATCATTGAGCGCGAGCGTCGGCGTGCCGCCGCTGGTGTTGACCGTGACGGCCTCACTGAGATTGACGGTCAAGGTGACAACCTGGCCGGTGCTCACGCTGCCGGCGCCGTTGGTGATGCCGGTGCCGGAAGCCACGATCGAAGCAATCGTCGGCGCCGTGGTGTCGATCTGCAGGGTGCCGGCGGGATTGTAGTTGGTCGCCCCCGTCAGGTTTGCGGCAATGCCGTTGCCGCCGGTGATGGTCCCGCCGTTGAGGTTGAGCGCCGAGACGATGAGATCGGCGGTGTTCTGGCCTGCCGCCACCGTGTAGCTGAAGGTGAGCGCAGTGCCGCCCGAACCGCCGGTGTAGCTTGCCGTGCCGCCGTCGTTGAGGGTGAGCCTCGGGGTGCCGCCCGCGGTATTGACCGTCACCGCTGCACTGAAGTTGACCGTCAGCGTGACCACCTTGCCGGCATTGAGATCGCCGGCGCCGCTGGTGATGCCGGTGCCGGACGCGACGATCGAGGCGACCGTCGTCGCCGTCGTGTTGACCTGCAGGGTGCCGGCGGGATTGTAGTTGGTGGCTCCCGCAAGATTGGCGGCGTTGCCGGCACCGTCGTTGATGGTTGCGCCGTTGAGGTTGAGGGCCGAGATGACGAGATCGGACGTGGTCTGGCCCGCGGCCACCGTGTAGCTGAAGGTGAGCGCAGTACCGCCCGAGCCGCTGACGTAGCTCGCCGTGCCGCCATCATTGAGGGTGAGTGTCGGCGTGCCGCCGCTGGTGTTGACCGTGACCGCCTCACTCAGATTGACGGTCAGGGTGACAACCGCACCCGTGCTGACATTGCCGGTGCCGTTGGTGATGCCGGTGCCGGTCGGAACGATCGACGCAATGGTCGGCGCCGTCGTATCGATCTTGAGCGTGCCCGCCGGATTGGCGTTGGTGGCACCTGCCAGGTTCGCGGCGTTGCCGCCGCCATCGCTGATGGTCGCGCCGTTGAGGTTGAGCGCGGAGACGATGAGATCTGCGGTGTTCTGGCCTGCCGCCACCGTGTAGCTGAAGGTGAGCGCAGTGCTCCCCGTGCCGCCGGTGTAGCTTGCCGTGCCGCCATCGTTGAGGGTCAGCGTCGGCGTGCCGCCGGTGGTGTTGACCGTCACCGCCTCGCTGAAATTGACCGTCAGCGTAACCACCTTGCCGGCATTGAGATTACCGCTGCCGCTGGTGATGCCGGTGCCGGAGGCCGCGACCGATGCAATCGTCGGTGCCGTCGTGTCGATCTGAAGCGTGCCGGCCGGATTGTAGTTGGTCGCGCCCGTCAGGTTCGCTGCAACGCCGTTGCCACCGGTGATGGTTGCGCCGTTGAGGTTCAGCGATGAGATGATCAGATCGGCGGTGTTCTGGCCTGCCGCCACCGTGTAGCTGAAGGTGAGCGCGGTACTGCCCGAGCCACCGGTATAGCTCGCCGTGCCGCCATCGTTGAGCGTGAGCGACGGCGTGCCGCCCGCGGTGTTGACCGTTACGGCCGCGCTGAAGGTCACCGTCAGCGTGACCACCTTGCCCGCGTTGAGATCGCCGGCGCCGCTGGTGATGCCGGTGCCCGAGGCCGCGATCGAGGCAACCGTCGTCGCCGTCGGGTTGACTTGCAGCGTGCCGGCGGGATTGTAGTTGGTGGCGCCGGCCAGGTTGGCCGCATTGCCGGCGAGGTCGTTGACGACCGCGCCGTTGAGGTTGAGGGCCGAGATGGCGAGATCGGCCGTGGTCTGACCCGCCGCGACCGTGTAGCTGAAGGTGAGCGCGGTGCTGCCCGTGCCGCCGGTGTAGCTCGCCGTGCCCCCATCGTTGAGTGTGAGCGTCGGTGAACCGCCGGTGGTGTTGACCGTCACGGCCTCACTCAGATTGACAGTCAAGGTGACAACCGCACCTGTGCTCACAGTGCCGGTACCGTTGGTGATGCCGGTGCCGGTCGGGACGATCGAGGCGATCGTCGGCGCGGTGGTGTCGATCTGCAGGATGCCGGCCGGATTGTAGTTGGTCGCCCCCGTCAGGTTGGCGGCAATGCCGTTGCCACCGGTGATGGTCGCACCGTTGAGGTTGAGCGACGAGACAATGAGATCTGCGGTGTTCTGGCCCGCTGCCACCGTGTAGCTGAAGGTGAGCGCGGTGCTGCCGGTGCCGCCGGTATAGCTTGCCGTGCCGCCATCGTTGAGGGTGAGCGACGGCGTGCCGCCGCTGGTATTGACCGTCACGGCCGCGCTGAAGTTCACGGTGAGCGTGACCACCTTGCCGGCGTTGAGATCGCCGGCGCCGCTGGTGATGCCGGTGCCCGAGGCCGCGATCGAGGCAACCGTCGTCGCCGTCGGGTTGACCTGCAGCGTGCCGGCGGGATTGTAGTTGGTGGCGCCGGCCAGGTTGGCGGCGTTGCTGGCTCCGTCACTGACGACCGCGCCATTTAGATTCAACGATGAGATGGCGAGATCGGACGTGGTCTGGCCTGCCGCGACCGTGTAGCTGAAGGTGAGTGCGGTGCTGCCCGTACCGCCTGTATAGGTTGCCGTACCGCCATCGTTGAGCGTGAGCGTCGGTGTGCCGCCGGTGGTGTTGACCGTGACGGCCTCACTCAGATTGACAGTCAAGGTGACAACCGCACCCGTGCTCACATTGCCGGTGCCGTTGGTGATGCCGGTGCCGGTCGGGACGATCGAGGCGATCGTCGGCGCGGTGGTGTCGATCTGCAGGACGCCGGCCGGATTGTAGTTGGTCGCCCCCGTCAGGTTGGCGGCATTGCCGCCACCACTGATGGTCGCGCCGTTGAGGTTGAGCGATGAGACAATGAGATCGGCGGTGTTCTGGCCCGCCGCCACCGTATAGCTGAAGGTGAGCGCAGTGCTGCCCGAGCCGCCGGTATAGCTTGCCGAGCCGCCATCGTTGAGCGCGAGCGACGGCGTGCCGCCGCTGGTGTTGACCGTCACGGCCGCGCTGAAGTTCACGGTGAGCGTGACCACCTTGCCCGCGTTGAGATCGCCGACGCCGCTGGTGATGCCGGTGCCCGAGGCCGCGATTGAAGAAACCGTCGGTGCCGTTGCCCCGGAACCCTGGACGGCGATCTGGGTAACCACCGTCTGCCACCAGCCGTTGGCAATATATTCATTCGAGATCCAGAACCCGTTCGGGTTGTTCGGATCGGCGATAGCGGTCGAATAGGTGCCCCAGCGCTGGTCGTTCAGAGTACCGGAATCGAAAAACGTAGTGCTCGCCTGGTAAAGCGTCGGCGCGGTGAAGGCGGAAGCCCCGGCGCCGAGCACCGTATAATAGTCGGAAGGATACATGTTCGACCCGGAGGCCGAGAAATTGATGAGCACGTCGCCGTTCTGGTCGACCGCAATCGAAGGATTGAATACGGCGACACCCGTGCCGATGGACGCGCCGGAAATGACGTTCCCGATGACATATTGCGGATTCGTGGGGTCGGTGACATCGAGCTTGAACCACTCGATTTGCGCGAGCCCTCCCGCGCTAGGCATGGCTTCGCTCACGCCGTAGACGTAATTGTGTCCTCCGGACGAGGTGTAGGCAAGGCTCTGGATGCGTCCGTCGTTAATGTCGAGCTTCTTGGTCGTGCCCAACTGCGCGGTGGTGAAGTTGCTTCCGCCCCCTCCCACATCGGCGTCGCCGAGGAAAATCGTTTGGGTCGCGCTGAAGCCATGCGTCGGATCGTACGTTTGATATGTGAGTGTGGTCTCCCTCGCGTCCGAATGGGCGCTCAAATAATAGGTCACCCCGTTGTCGCCGGCGACATTGCGCATGATGCTGGCGGTGCTAGGCACGCTGGTGCTGGCGTCGGGCGTGATCGCGCGGTTTCCGGCGGCTATGACGCTACTTTCGTTGACGATGAATTCGCCGTTGCTGTAGCCGCCTCCCGCGTCCAAAAATTCGGGCGTGGCGACGTAGATTTTGCCGTTGCTGACCGACAGATAGGGCATGTCCGACTGGGTCGTTCTGCCGTTGGACGTGTCGATCGAAGCCAAATACCAGCCGTCGCTCGGATTGCTGTCCACCGACACGGCGATATCGACATTGGTGGCGAAATTCCCGCCGCCTGGTTGAAAATTATCCGCGGTGACCACGTAGCGGCCGGTCGAACTGTCATAGACGGCGCGCGCGTCGAGAAGGGCGTTGTCAAGCGTGCCGCCAAGCGGCGAGAACAAGCTGTACAATGACCCGTTGGCTACGATTGGATTGCCGCTCAGGTCGGTGATCTCGTAGTGAGTGGTCTCCGCAGTGAAAATGTAATTCGGCCCGACCGCCAACGCATTTTGGGGCGGAGTGTTGGTCCGGTCGGACAATCCGGAGAATGACCGAGTGACCGTGGCGGACGCTCTCGTCGGTGTCGCCGAATAGAGGTTGAGTGCCGGTACGCCGGCGCTGGCGCCGATCGGTGCAGCGCCGTAAAGGCTTTCGATCGTGGCAAGCAGGGAATACGGGTCAGTCGGCGAGTCGTTGACGGCTCCGGCCGGAACGCCCCCGCCGACGACGATTGCCGCAACGTGACTGGGGTAGGTCACCGCTGGATTGGTGTTGTTTTCGTCGAAGGTGACGATCAGCAGCGAATTGTTGGCCTGCGCCCAGGCGGCGTAGGCGGAGAGATTGGCCTGGACCCAGGCGTCGCCGGCCGGAATCCCGCCGCCGTTGTCGCTCGTCGGCGTCATGTTGTCGGCGTCGTTGGGCGAAACGTAGGAAACGGTCGGAAGGTTGGCAAAGCCGGCCGCGGTCTGAGGAAAAGCGCTGAAGTCGTGAGCGGTGCTGGCCGAATTGGCGAAGTGGATCCAAGGCTGGCGCTCGGGATCAGCCGTGGTTTCGGCGTAACCGCCGAAGGTGTAACCGCTGGCGGCGAGCGTGCTCGCCAGCGTCGGCACGCTGGCCGGAAGCTGGGGAAAGTTGCCGTTGGTGGTGATGCCCTGCGTCGAGCCGGAAAACAGGGCAATGTAATTGGGCTGGCTCGGATGAGTCACACCGTTGTAGTTGGTTAGCAGCATCCCCTGAGCGATCAGCGAGTTCAGGTAAGGCGCCTGCGAACTCCCTACGATGTCGGAATAGTTCTCGTTTTCCAGGGAAAGGACGACGATGTGGTTAGGTTTGGCGGCGGTGGTCGGGTTGACCTGCAGGGTGCCGGTCGGATTGTAGTTGGTGGCGCCCGACAAATTGGTGGCGTTGCCTGCTCCGTCGTTGATGGTTGCGCCGTTGAGGTTGAGGGCCGAGATGGCGAGATCGGACGTGGTCTGGCCTGCCGCGACCGTGTAGCTGAAGGTGAGCGCGGTGCTGCCCGTGCCGCCGGTGTAGCTCGCCGTGCCGCCATCGTTGAGCGTGAGTGTCGGCGTACCGCCGCTGGTATTGACCGTGACGGCCTCGCTGAGATTGACGGTCAGGGTGACGACCCCGCCGGTGCTCACAGTGCCGGTGCCGTTGGTGATGCCGGTGCCGGTCGCGACGATCGAGGCGATCGTCGGCGCCGTGGTGTCGATCTGCAGGATGCCGGCGGGATTGTAGTTGGTCGCACCCGTCAGGTTGGCGGCATTGCCGCTGCCGTCGACAATCGTCGCGCCGTTGAGGTTGAGCGCCGAGATGATGAGATCGGCGGTGTTCTGGCCCGCCGCCACCGTGTAGCTGAAGGTGAGCGCGGTGCTGCCGGTGCCGCCGGTGTAGCTCGCCGTACCGCCATCATTGAGAGTAAGTGATGGCGTGCCGCCGCTGGTATTGACCGTCACGGCCGCGTTGAAGGTCACCGTCAGCGTGACCACCTGGCCCGCGTTGAGATCGCCGGCACCGCTGGTGATGCCGGTGCCCGAGGCCGCGATCGAGGCAACCGTCGGCGCCGTTACGTTGACCTGCAGGGTGCCGGTGGGATTGTAGTTGGTCGCTCCCGCAAGATTGGCGGCGTTGCCGGCTCCGTCGTTGATGGTTGCGCCGTTGAGGTTGAGGGCCGAGATGGCGAGATCGGATGTGGTCTGGCCCGCGGCGACCGTGTAGCTGAAGGTGAGCGCGGTGCTGCCGGTGCCGCCGGTGTAGCTTGCCGTGCCGCCATCGTTGAGGGTGAGCGTCGGCGTACCACCGCTGGTGTTGACCGTCACCGCCTCGCTGAGATTGACGGTCAAGGTGATGACCCCGCCGGTGCTGACGTTGCCGGTGCCGTTGGTGATGCCGGTGCCGGTCGGGACGATCGAGGCGATCGTCGGCGCGGTGGTGTCGATCTGCAGGATGCCGGTCGGATTGTAGTTGGTCGCCCCCGTCAGGTTGGCGGCATTGCCGCTGCCATCGGCGATCGTCGCGCCGTTGAGGTTGAGCGCCGAGACGATGAGGTCGGCGGTGTTCTGGCCCGCCGCCACCGTGTAGCTGAAGGTGAGCGCGGTGCTCCCCGTGCCGCCGGTGTAGCTCGCTGTACCGCCGTCATTGAGGGTGATCGTCGGCGTGCCGCCGCTGGTGTTGACCGTCACGGCCGCGCTGAAGTTCACCGTCAGCGTGACCACCTTGCCGGCGTTGAGATCGCCGGCACCGCTGGTGATGCCGGTGCCGGAAGCCACGATGGAAGAGACCACAGGCCCGGCCGGCGTTGAGTTCTGGATCGCGATCTTGGCGACCGACGTCTGCCACCAGCCGCTGGCGACGTATTCGTTCGAGACCCAGAACGCGTTCGGACTATTCGGGTCGACAGTGGCCGACGAATTGACGCCCCAACTCTGGACGCTGGCGCCATCGCCCGCGTTGAAGAAACCGGTACTCGCCTGGTACAGGATGGGGGCGCTGAACGAGCCCACGGGATCGCTACCACCCTGGAAGACGTAGTAGTCCGCCGGGTACATGTTCGGGCCGCTGGCGGTGAAGTTGATGAGGACATCGCCCGCGGTGTCCACCGCGATGGATGGATTGAACGTCGCCACACTGGTGCCGATCGCGGCGCCCGAGATATCGCCCTGCGCCACGAGGGACGGCGCGCTGGGATTGCTGACATCGATCTTGAACCAATGGACCAGCGGCACGCTGGAGCCGGTCGGCTTCATCTCGGCTACGGCGTAGAGGAAGCCGTTGGCATAGACCATGCTGGCGATCCGGTTGTCGCCGGCATCGAGCGGGAGGCTGGTCCCCTGCTGCTGGGCCGTGTAGCTGCCGCCCTGGTCGATATTGCCGAGGTTGACGGTGCTGGTCGTGCTGAACGTATTCGTGGCCTTATCGTAGATCTGCACGGCGACGACGATCTGACCTCCGCTGGAGAAGTCGCTCGCGTAGTAAGTCTTGCCGTTGTTGCCGGATGCGACGGCAAATTTGCCTTGGGTTGACGGCATGGCTTCGCTTGCGGTCACGCTCAACGTGCCGCCGCCATAGATCCCTCCGCCCGCGCCGGCGGTATCGCCGATGACCCAGTTTTCGGTGCCGGCATAACCGGACGCGCTGGTATTATACTGTGCTGTCGAGATGTAGACGTTCGAACCGTCGACCGCCAAAATCGGGCGGTCGGAGTCGGTCGGCTGACCGCTGATCGTGATGGTTGTATTGAGCTGCGAGAAGGTCCAGCCGTCGTTCGGATTGGAATCCTTGGAGACCGCGATATCGATGGACGTCGTGACGCCATCCGGCGCCAGGTACTCCATGATCGCGACGAAGCGCTGATTGACGCTGTCGTACGCGACGCGCTGACCATAGAGGCCGCCGGTTGGCGATAGCGGCGAGAAGAAGCTGTAGACCGACTGCTGGGTTGGTGATCCGCCGGCCAGGTTGGTCCATTCAATCTGCCCCCCGTCGATCATCACGACGTAGTTCAGCCCGACGGCGAGGCCGCTATCCGGGGGATAGGTGCTGGTGTCCAATGGCCCGGAGAACGATGTCTGGATCTGAGAGGAATAGGTCATGTTCCTGCTCCGTCTATCCAAGCTTTCAATGAGGATCAGATGCCGACGTTGACATGAGGTTTTTGCAGCGAACGTTATTCCAGCACCACGCACGCCCATGCCGGTTGCAAGACGCTAGATCTTGCAAGCCGTGGCGCTAATGTCCGACAGCCTCTCGGGCAACTTGTCGCAGTGTACCATCACGACGGACCACTTTGAGACCTCAATGGGGGTACTCCCTACCGGGTCCGAGTGTCCGCTCGATGCCGACCTTGTCGCGCCTATGCTGGATCTCTCGTCGTCCTGGCGCAGAACAGCCGCACCCAAGCAGAGCCCTGCCGAGGGCAGCGAGCGGCGACTGGACTGAGCTGCGTGCGCAAAGCCACGATTGCGGATGAGACTCGACCGCCGATGGACGTGGACCTATCTCCGCTTTGGCAGTCCAACGTAGGGAAGCCATTCTGTCATGTGAGATGCGACGGCCGCGTTACGTGCCCGCCTGAAGAGCTCTTCGCGCTCCCTGCCGTCGGGCAATCGATAGGCCTCTTCGCGTAGACGCCTGGCTTCCTCAGCCAATTTCTCTTCGAACGAGCGTTCGCAGTCTGCTTGGAGCATCATGGGCCCGGCTCCATGCCCACAGAGTTTCATTCAACCGTTTGCAGAAGCTTCCGTTCCCGTTTTTCAAGTGTTCACGCAGAGAAGGGCAAAAGCAGGACCTGCGGGGCAGGGCCCTTGACGCAACTGACGGCGCGACCCTGCTCTTGCCTTCGCGTGGGGCGCGATCTCAGGCGTGCCTACTCGTCGTCCTCGTCGTCTTCTTCCTCGTCTTCGTCTTCATCCTCGTCGTGGTCTTCTTCGACCTGGATGAGAGTGGCGAGCGGCAGCGTCTCGCGGAAGAGGTCGCCTTCCATGCCCATCCAGAGGCAGAGCACGTCGTCGCCCTTGACCTCCGCGACGGTCAGCGGCTGGCCGCCCGATTTCAGCATGACGATATCGCCGGCTTTCAATTCCATGGATTGTCCTTTCGAGTTGATCGATCCGGACCACAGCTAGCAATTTGTCATGACACGCCGAACACGGGGGAGGGGCGATGCGCATGATGCTCGCGGGCTGCGACAGGTGGGCCTGCATGGTTCGAGATGCCCGCTCACGCGGGCCCTCACCATGAGGGTCTGACATCTTGCCGGGAATGAGACCTCATCCTGAGGAGCCCGCGTAGCGGGCGTCTCGAAGGATGGCCACAGGTGAGGTGCGTGCCAGGCTCTGCGCTGTCATCGCACGCATCCCGACGATGGCATCATGCGCCTGTTTTGCCCGACGGGTCAATGATTTTTCGTAAAATCAGCAATCCGTCGGATTTGCAGCAGGGCCCTACTGTGCATGGGGTTGTTTTCGGGATTCAGCCTGGCACGAGCTCGGTCAGCGAGCGGATGATGCGGTCCGGCTTGACGGTCGAGCCCTCGGGCAGGCCGTCGCCATGCACGTCGATCCAGATCGCGTAGATGCCGAGCCGCTGCGGGGTGACGACTTCCCATTCCAGATTGTCGCCGATCATCCAGGTATCATCGGCGGTGACGCCGAGCGCCTCCATCGCGTGCAGATAGGCGCGCTCCTCCGGCTTGCCGAAACCGTGCTCGCCCTCGATCTGGATGTGGTCGAAGCGATGGGTCAGCTCGAAGCGCTCGACCTTGGCGCGCTGCATGTCGGCGGCGCCGTTGGTGACCAGCGCCAGCTTGACGCCGTGCGCCTTGAACGCGTCGATCGCATCATGCGCGCCCGGAAAGACGAAGATCGCTTCCTCGCGGTAGGTGGTGAAGCGGTCGGCGAGGCGCGCGGCGAGATCGTCGGAGAGGGCGCGGTGGCCGCTCGCGGCAAGTGCTGCGAAGCCGCCGCGCACCGTGAGCCGTCGTGCTTCGCCGAGCTTCATCCGCCACTCAGCTCCCGCGGTCGACCAGAACTGCCGCGCATAGGCCAGAACTGCTGATGCGACCTGTGCCGGCGGCAGCGGTCCGAGCTCCTCGGCGAATTCTTCGGCGATCGTGTTCCAGGCGATCTCGGGCCGGCCATAGGCCGACAGGATGGTGTCGTCCATGTCGATCAGCATGGCGCGGGGCAGCGGTCTCATTGCGGGCTTCGTCGTTGTCATGGCCATTTCACCTCCGGCGGCAGCGACGACAGGATCGAATCCACATTGCCGCCGGTCTTGAGCCCGAAGATGGTACCGCGGTCGTAGAGCAGGTTGAACTCGACATAGCGGCCGCGACGGATCAGCTGCTCCTCGCGGTCTTCAGCGGTCCAGGCGCTCGCGAAATTCCGTCTGACAAGCTCGGGATAGATCTTGAGGAAGGCGCGGCCGACATCCTGCGTGAAGGCGAGGTCGGCGTCCCAGTCGCCGCTGTCGTGCCAGTCGTAGAAGATGCCGCCGATGCCGCGCGCCTCTTTCCGGTGCGGCAGATAGAAATATTCGTCGCACCACTTCTTGTACTTGTCGTAATCGGCAACGCCGTTCGGCCCGGTGCAGGCTTCCTTCATCGCGGCGTGGAAGGCGAGCGTGTCGGCATCCTCCTGCGTACGCCTTCGGTCGAGCACCGGGGTGAGATCGGCGCCGCCGCCGAACCACGCCTTGGTGGTGACGACGAAGCGCGTGTTCATGTGCACGGCCGGCACGTGCGGATTGCGCAGGTGGGCGATCAGCGAGATGCCCGAGGCCCAGAACCGCGGGTCTTCTGCGGCACCCGGAATCTGCGCGCGAAACTCGGGCGCGAATTCGCCGTGCACGGTCGAGCAGTGCACGCCGACCTTCTCGAACAGGCGGCCCGACATCATCGACATCACGCCGCCGCCACCCTTGGCTCCGCTGTGATCGGTGCGTTGCCACGGCGTGCGCGCAAAGCGGCCGGCGTCGCCGGGATAGAGGCTTTGCGGCGCGTCATCCTCGAGCCGCTCGAAGTTTTCGCAGATGTCGTCGCGCAAGCGCTCGAACCAGCTGCGCGCGCGGGCCTTGCGGTCTTCGATCAGTGTTGGGTCCAATGTGGCTGTCATGCGGTTAGCCTTGCGGACCGTAATAGGTGCAGCTCTCGTTGCAACTGTCGCGGTGGATGCTGACGCGGGTGAGCTTGCCGATATGGGCGAGCCGGTCCCAGACGAAGCGCGACAGGTTCTCCAGCGTCGGTGTGCCGAGCGCCTCGATCTTGTTGAGGAACTTGTGGTCGAGCGTCAGCCGCACCTCCTCGATCGCGCGCTGGAGCAGGCCGAGATCGACCACCATGCCGGTTGCAGGGTCGGGCGTGCCGCGCACCGTCACCTCGGCGCGGAAGGAGTGACCGTGGATCTCTTCGCTATCAGCGCCAAAGGTCGTCCCCTTCAGCGTATGCGCCGCCTCGAAGCGGAACGATTTCGTCAATTCCCACATCTGTCCGTTCAGTCCTATCTGATGCCGAGCGATTTATGCGTCTGCACGCTCAGCCGCCATTGCGGATGGCGCAGGCAATAGTCGATCGCGCGCGCGGTGTTCTCGATGACCTCGGGCCCGTCCATCGGCTGCAGCGAGAAGCGCTCGAAGGCGAGGCTCTCGAAACTCTCGGGTGCGGCGAGGGCCTGCGGATAAACCAGCTTCAGCTCGTGCCCCTGGCGCAGCACCAGCTCGCTGCCGCCCTTGGGGCTGACGCAGATCCAGTCGAGGCCCTCGGGCGGAGCGACCGTGCCGTTGGTCTCGACGCCGATCTCGAAGCCGCGGGCATGCAGCGCCTCGACCAGGGCGTCATCCACCTGCAGCAGCGGCTCGCCGCCAGTCAGCACCACGTAGCGGTTGTCGGTGGAGGCCGTCCATTGCGCGGCGATGGTGTCGGCGAGTTCCGCGGCCGTGGCGTAGCGGCCGCCGAGCGTGCCGTCGGTGCCGACGAAATCCGTGTCGCAGAACTGACATGTCGCGCCGGCGCGGTCCGCCTCGCGGCCGCTCCAGAGGTTGCAGCCGGCAAAACGGCAGAACACGGATGCGCGCCCGGCATGGGCGCCTTCGCCTTGCAGGGTCAGGAAGATTTCCTTGACCGCGTAACTCACTGGTCTCTCCTCGTCATATCTCAACTTGCGGGTTCCGGACCTGCCGGAGCGCTTCGCCTGCGGCCATCGCCGCGGTCATGGCGACATTGAGCGACCGCAGCCCCTCGGTGATCGGGATCACCAGCCGCGCATCCGCGGCCTCGACCACCGCGTCGGTGACGCCGGCGCTCTCGCGCCCGAATAGCAGGATGTCCGACGTCTGGTAACGGAAATCGCGGTAGTCGGTGGCACCTTTGGTGGTGAACAGCAGCAGCCGGTAGCTGTGTGCCGCCCGCCACTCCTCGAATTTCGACCAGGAATCGTGGCGGGTAATGCTGACGTGGTCGAGGTAATCCATTCCCGCCCGGCGGAAATGCCGGTCGGAGACCGGGAAGCCGGCGGGTTCGATGATGTGGGCGTCGATGCCCAGACAGGCGCACAGGCGGAGAATCGTGCCGGTGTTCTGCGGGATGTCGGGTTGGAAAAGTGCGATCTGCATGGGCGGTGACGGGTCTGTTGTGGGCCGGAAATGTCTCAATAAAACATCGCTGGCCGCGGAATTCGTGCATTGCACGCTCCCGCGCCGTTAGCGGGCTTGCGCTCGCCCTGCAAGGGTGCCAATAGAACGATTCTGGACTGCTGTTTTTCGCCTTGTTTTGGTGGGGACAAGCCAAGTTCTGCCGCCGCGGGGGGCCGCGGGCGCCGGCAGACTGTTCCGGGGACCTTGGGGGCTCCCGGAGCGGTTCCGTCGGCAGCATAAGAAGAAAGGGTTGGAATCGTGACGACAGCGTCTTCGGCGGACCATCCGACACGCCGTGATTTCTTATTCGTTGCAACGGGGGCAGCTGCAGCAGTAGGGGGCGCAGTCGCGCTCTGGCCCTTTATCCATCAAATGAATCCGGACGCCTCGACCATCGCCGCCGGTGCGCCGATCGAGGTCGATCTGAGCCCCGTCGCGGAGGGACAGGACATCAAGGTGTTCTGGCGCGGCAAGCCGATCTACATCAGCCACCGCACCAAGAAGCAGATCGACGAGGCGCGCGCCGTTCCCGTGGCGAGCCTGCCCGATCCGCAGTCCGACGAGGCCCGGGTCAAGGCCGGCCATGACCAGTGGCTGGTCGTGATCGGCATCTGCACCCATCTTGGCTGCATCCCGATCGCCCATGAAGGCAATTACGACGGGTTCTTCTGCCCCTGCCATGGTTCGCAGTACGATTCGTCCGGCCGCATCCGCCAGGGGCCCGCGCCCGCGAACCTGCCGGTGCCGCCGTACCAGTTCGTTTCCGACACCAAAATCCAGATCGGCTGAGCTTCGGACCCGCGTCCGAAGCCTCGAACCGTCTCGTCGTATTATTTCCTCAGGATCGCATCATGAGCGGACCATCCGAATTCAAGCCGAGCAACCCGGCCCTGCAATGGATCGAGCGACGTCTGCCGATCATGGGTCTCGTGCACTCCTCCTTCGTCGTCTATCCCACCCCGCGTAACCTGAACTACTGGTGGACGTTCGGCGCCATCCTCTCCTTCATGCTGGGGATGCAGATCCTGACCGGCGTGATCCTGGCGATGCACTACACGCCGCATGCCGATCTCGCCTTCAGGTCGGTCGAACTGATCGTTCGTGACGTGAACTTCGGCTGGCTGCTGCGCAACATGCATGCCTGCGGCGCGTCGATGTTCTTCTTCGCAGTCTACGTCCACATGCTGCGCGGCCTCTATTACGGCTCCTACAAGGAGCCGCGCGAGGTGCTCTGGATCCTCGGCGTCATCATCTATCTCCTGATGATGGCGACGGGCTTCATGGGCTACGTGCTGCCGTGGGGCCAGATGAGCTTCTGGGGCGCCACCGTCATCACCAACCTGTTCTCCGCCATTCCCTATGTCGGCGAGAGCATCGTGACGCTGCTGTGGGGCGGCTATTCGGTCGGCAACCCGACGCTGAACCGCTTCTTCTCGCTGCACTACCTGCTGCCGTTCCTGATCGCGGGCGTCGTCGTGCTCCACGTCTGGGCGCTGCACGTGGCCGGCCAGAACAATCCCGACGGCGTCGAGCCGAAGACGGAAAAGGACACGGTGCCGTTCACGCCGCATGCGACCATCAAGGACGGCTTCGGCGTCGCCTGCTTCCTGCTGCTCTACGCCTGGTTCATCTTCTACATGCCGAACTATCTCGGCGACGCCGACAATTACATTCCGGCGAACCCGGGCGTGACGCCGCCGCACATCGTGCCGGAATGGTATTACCTGCCGTTCTACGCGATCCTGCGCTCGATCCCGAACAAGCTCGCGGGCGTGATCGGGATGTTCTCGGCGATCATCATCCTGTGCTTCCTGCCCTGGCTCGATGCCGCCAAGACCAGGTCGTCGAAGTATCGTCCGCTGGCCAAGCAGTTCTTCTGGATCTTCGTCGCGGTCTGCATCCTGCTCGGCTATCTCGGTGCGCAGCCGCCGGAAGGCATCTATGTGATCGCCGGCCGCGTCCTGACGGTCTGCTACTTCGCCTACTTCCTGATCGTGCTGCCGCTGCTCGCGCGCATCGAGACGCCGCGGCCGGTACCGAACTCGATCTCGGAGGCGATCCTCGCCAAGGGCGGCAAGGCCGTGGCCTCGATCGCGGTCGCGCTCGTTGCTGCCGGCGCGCTGTTCGCCGGCACCTTGCAGGATGCCCGCGCCGAGGAAGGCGGCACCAAGCCGCCGGGCAACAACTGGTCGTTCGCGGGCCCTTTCGGCAAGTATGACCGCGGTGCGCTCCAGCGCGGCCTGAAGGTCTACAAGGAAGTCTGCTCCAACTGCCACGGCCTGTCCTACATCGCCTTCCGCAACCTCGCGGATGCCGGCGGCCCCGGCTATTCGGTGGCGCAGGCGGCGGCGTTCGCCTCCGACTACAAGATCAAGGACGGTCCGAACGATGCGGGCGACATGTTCGAGCGTCCGGGCCGCCCGGCCGATTACTTCCCCTCGCCGTTCCCGAACGAGCAGGCCGCGCGCGCGGCGAACGGCGGCGCGGCGCCGCCCGATCTGTCGCTGATCACCAAGGCGCGCTCGTATGGCCGCGGCTTCCCGATGTTCCTGGTCGACTTCTTCACCCAGTACCAGGAGCAGGGCCCCGACTATGTCTCGGCGGTGCTGCAGGGCTTCGAGGACAAGGCGCCGGAAGGCGTGAGCATCCCGGAGGGCTCGTACTACAACAAGTTCTTCCCGGGCCACGCCATCAAGATGCCGAAGCCGCTCAGCGACGGCCAGGTGACCTATGACGACGGCTCGCCGGCGACGGTCGCGCAGTACGCCAAGGACGTCACCACGTTCCTGATGTGGACCGCCGAGCCGCACATGGAAGCGCGCAAGCGCCTCGGCCTCCAGGTCTTCGTGTTCCTGATCATCTTCGCGTTCCTGATGTACTTCACCAAGAAGAAGGTCTGGGCCGACTCGCACTGAGCGGCCGACGCGAAACGAGACTGAAGAAGCCCCCGCAAGGGGGCTTTTTTGTTGCACACGCGCGTGTGTTGTTCGGCGCGATTGCCTATCGCGCGCGCAGCCGCCAAAATACCGCCAACCGCTCCCCAGAAACCCATCGGAGGACACCATGGGAACCGCCATCACCTTCAAGCGTCCGGACGGCAAGGACGCCTCGGGCTATCTTGCCAACGCGGCGCGCGGCAACGCGCCGGGCGTGGTCGTGATCCAGGAATGGTGGGGCCTGTCGGACCAGATCAAGGGCCTGTGCGACCGCTTCGCGCTCGCCGGCTTCGATGCACTGGCGCCCGATCTCTACAAGGGCAAGGTGGTGCCGTATCACGACACGGATGCGGCCGGCAAAGAGATGAACTCGCTCGATTTCATGGATGCCACCACGCAGACGGTGCGCGGCGCCACGCAATATCTGTCGCGCAACGGCGCCAAGGTCGGCCTGACCGGCTTCTGCCTCGGTGGCGCCGTCACCATCATCGGCTCGGTGCATGTGCCGGAGCTCGCCGCCGGCGTCGTGTTCTACGGCATTCCGCCGGAGCAGGCGGCCAAGCCCGCCGACGTCAAGATCCCGCTGCAGGCCCATTTCGCCAACAAGGACGATTGGTGCACGCCGGAGCTGGTCAACGGCTTCGAAAAGGCCATGAAGGCCGCCGGCAAGTCGCTCGAGCTGTTCCGCTATGACGCCGAGCACGCCTTCGTCAACGAACAGCGCCAGGCCGTGCACGACCGCGAAGCCGCCGAGCTCGCCTGGGGCAGGGCGACGGAGTTTTTCCGGAAGCATCTGGGGTAGCCTCCGTAGCCCGGCGTGCGGGGTGGCGCCCTTGACGCCGTCCCCGCGCCATGGTGAGTATCCGCCCCATGAGCACCGCAGCCCGCCCATCCCGTCGTTGGTGGCGCACCTCCTAAGAGGTGGCCGGTGCGATTTATTTCCCCCCAATCGCTAGAGGTCGCCAGCACAGCGCGGCGGCCTGATCGTTTGTCCTGTGTGGTGTTCCCTCGGCAAGTTTCGTAAGAGGACCCCATGAACAGGACAGTCTTTGCCCTCCCGGCCAGAAGCGACTACGTCACCCGCGGCGGTCTCGCGATCACGCGCGTGGCCGAACAGTTCACCGGCCACGCCGACCGGCTCGACGATCTTATCAGCCTGCTCGATCGTCGCCGTGGCGTGGTGCTGTCCTCGGGCACGACCGTGCCCGGCCGCTACGAGAGCTTCGACCTCGGCTTTTCCGATCCGCCGCTCAAGCTCGAAACCACCGGGGTCAATTTCAAGCTCGAAGCGCTCAATGCGCGTGGCGAGGTGCTGATCGCCTTCCTCGCCGACGTTCTGCGCGAACCCTGCGTCGTGATCTCCGAGAAGACCACGACGCGGCTTGCCGGCCACATCATCCGTGGCGACGCGCCGATCGAGGAAGACCAGCGTACGCGGCGCGCCAGCGTGATGTCGCTGGTGCGCGATCTCGTCGCCGCTTTCTCGTCCAATGACGATGGGCTGCTCGGCCTGTTCGGCGCCTTCGCCTACGATCTCGTGTTCCAGATCGAGGACCTCGTGCAGAAGCGTCCGCGCGAGAATGATCAGCGCGACATCGTGCTCTACGTTCCCGACCGCTTGCTTGCCTATGACCGCGCCACGGGGCGGGGCGTCGTGCTCAGTTACGATTTCGCGTGGAAGGGCAAATCGAGCGAAGGCCTGCCGCGCGAGACGGCCGAGAGCCCGTATCTGAAGACGGGGCGCCAGGGCTTTGCCGATCACGCGCCCGGCGAATATCAGGCCACTGTCGAGACTGCGCGCGCGGCCTTTGCCCGCGGTGATCTCTTCGAGGCCGTGCCGGGCCAGCTCTTCGCCGAGCCGTGCGAGCGCTCGCCGGCCGAAGTGTTCCAGCGCCTCTGCGTCATCAACCCGTCGCCCTATGGCGCGCTGATGAATCTCGGTGACGGCGAATTCCTCGTCTCCGCTTCTCCGGAAATGTTCGTGCGCTCCGACGGACGCCGCGTCGAGACCTGCCCGATCTCGGGCACGATCGCGCGCGGCACCGATGCGATCGGCGATGCCGAGCAGATCCGCCAGCTGCTGAACTCGGAGAAGGACGAGTTCGAGCTCAACATGTGCACCGACGTCGATCGCAACGACAAGGCGCGCGTCTGCGTCCCCGGCACGATCAAGGTGCTGGCGCGGCGGCAGATCGAGACCTATTCAAAGCTGTTCCATACCGTCGATCATGTCGAAGGCATGCTGCGTCCCGGCTTCGATGCGCTCGACGCCTTCCTCACCCATGCCTGGGCCGTGACCGTCACAGGTGCGCCAAAGCTCTGGGCGATGCAGTTCGTCGAGGATCACGAGCGCTCGCCGCGGCGGTGGTATGCCGGCGCGATCGGCGCGGTGAATTTCGATGGCAGCATCAACACCGGTCTCACCATCCGCACCATCCGCATGAAGGATGGTCTCGCCGAGGTCCGCGTCGGCGCCACCTGTCTGTTCGACTCCGATCCCGCCGCGGAAGACCGCGAATGCCAGGTGAAAGCCGCAGCCCTGTTCCAGGCGCTGCGCGGCGATCCACCGAAGCCGCTGTCCGCGTTTGCCCCCGATGCCACCGGTTCGGGCAAGCGCGTGCTGCTGATCGACCACGATGACAGCTTCGTCCATATGCTGGCAGATTACTTCCGTCAGGTCGGCGCCAGCGTCACCGTGGTCCGCTATGTGCATGCGCTCGACATGCTCAAGCAGAAGAGGTGGGACTTGCTGGTGCTGTCGCCCGGCCCGGGCCGCCCGGAGGATTTCGGGATCAAGACAACCATCGATGCGGCGCTGGAGAACAAGCTGCCGGTGTTCGGCGTCTGCCTCGGTGTGCAGGCGATCGGCGAATATTTCGGCGGCGAGCTCGGCCAGCTCACCCATCCCGCGCACGGCCGGCCCTCGCGGGTGCAGGTGCGCGGCGGGCGCTTGATGCGCAATCTGCCGAACGAGATCGTGATCGGTCGCTACCATTCGCTCTTTGTCGAACGCGACAGCATGCCGGATGTTCTGAGCGTCACTGCGAGCACCGAGGATGGCGTCGCCATGGCGCTGGAGCACAAGACCCTGCCGGTCGCAGGCGTCCAATTTCACCCGGAGTCGCTGATGTCGCTCGGCAACGAGGTCGGCTTGAAGATTGTCGAGAACGCGTTCCGGCTGGATGCGCCGGTCAATTGAGAGGCACCAATGACCTTTGACCACGACCTGAAGGCGAGCGTCCGCACCATCCCGGATTATCCCAAGCCGGGGATTATGTTCCGCGACATCACGACCTTGCTCGCGGACGCACGCGCCTTCCGCCGCGCGGTCGACGAACTGGTGAACCCCTGGGCCGGCAACAAGATCGACAAGGTTGCCGGCATGGAGGCGCGCGGCTTCATCATCGGCGGCGCGGTGGCGCATCAGCTCTCGGCCGGCTTCGTGCCGATCCGCAAGAAGGGCAAGCTGCCGCACACCACCGTGCGCATCGCCTATTCGCTGGAATACGGCATCGACGAGATGGAGATGCACATCGATGCGATCCAGCCCGGCGAGCGCGTGATCCTCGTGGACGATCTCATCGCCACCGGTGGCACCGCGGAAGGTGCGGTGAAGCTGCTGCGCCAGATCGGCGCCAATGTCGTCGCCGCCTGCTTCATCATCGACCTGCCCGATCTCGGCGGCGCCGCCAAGCTGCGCGCGATGGACGTGCCCGTGCGTACGCTGATGACGTTCGAGGGGCATTGAGCAGCCGCCGCGGCGATCGTCAGATCGCCTCGGCCTTCAGCTCCGTCAGCCAATGCAGCATGCGCTCCTTCAGCAGCGCGTTCCTGACATAGGCGCTTTCCTCATCTTCCAGCCGTTCGCATTCGCTGAAGGTCAGGCCGGCCTCACCATGCGCCTTCCAGGCGGCCTGAAGGCTGCGGCAGGGGTGGCTGCCCTGGCGCAGGGTGAACCAGATGCGGTTCTGGATGGTCTCCAGGTTCGGTGCCTGGCCGACCCAGGCCTCGCCTGAGGCCGCGCAGCGGACCGCATAAATGCCCGCAACGGTCTTCCGCTCCTTGTAGGCGGCGATGGCTGCTTTCCGGTCGATGCTCACGGCTGGGCCCTGGCTGGAGGGGACGTTGAAGCTCGTCTCACTACGCCCAACGTGGCCAGTCGTCAATATTATCCGGGTATAATTTGCGACCTAGGAGCGTTGCAGGATCAGGCTGAGCTCAAGTTCGCGGAAGGCGAGGTAATTGCGCCGGGTCCATTGGTGCAGCTCGGTCGAGGAGTCCTTCTCCTGGCGCAAATAGCCGGTGAAGGAGAAGTTCAGCCGGTCGATATAGGTCTTGAGGAAGCCCGGCAGCGCCGGCAGACGGAACAGCCGGCCACCGGCCATCGCGGGCGGCAGCTCGCCGCGGATGACGAACTCGTTGTCGACGGTGATCAGGTTGATCCGCGGGATCTGCTGGCGCAGCATCTCATGGGCGCGGGCCGAGACGCGGTCGGTGTCGGCGACGAACAGGATCATCGGCGCCACATGCCGGCGCGCCGCTTCCTTGAGCAGGCCGATCTCTTCGGTCATCTTGAAGAATTCGTCGAAGGCGTGGAAGCCGAGGTCGATGACCTTGGCAAGCCCGTCATCGACGATGACGCGGTCCATCAGCTGCATCTTGCCGTAGGTGTCGACCACGTCAGCGGTTTCCGTGACCTTCGGCAGATAATCGAGCAGCGACGGTTCCTTCAGATTGACGTCGAAGGCCGTGACGTTGCCGTTCTTGAGCAGCAGGAATTCGGCGAGCAGCCGCGCCAGCAGCGTCTTGCCGACCTGCGGGCGGGGCGAGCAGATGATGTAGAGGGGCGTCGCGGACATCGACAGCTATATCAGGCCAACTTGCCGCCCAATCCAGCCGTATCAGCCCGGCCTGCGCAACTATTTTTCGCTGTTGCGGGAGGTGGGCTTCGAGCCGACGATGTCTGTCAGCCGGATCCGGTCGAATTCGCTCCAGACGTTCGCCAGCCAGTGCCGGACATAGCCGCGCAGCACGAACGAATAGTTCGCAGCCTCGTCGTTGATGCCCTTGTTGGCGACGAATTTCAGGAACGGAACGGACGAGACCTCGACCTGTTCATAGGCCATTTCGTTGAGCTTCGGGATCGTCAGCTCGGTCGCATCCTTGATGCGGTGGAAGTAGGAATTGTAGGTGGCCTGGTCCCACTGGAAGAACTGGGTGTCGTTGATGAAGTTCTTTACCAGGAAATATTTTGCGCCGGTCATGAACCCGGCCGTCTCGGCGATCTCCTCGAGCGAGGCGATCGAGGGGCCGAGGATGTGGAACACCGCAAAGGTGATCTGGCCGGCCTTGGCGGCATCGAGGAAGCCGATGTCGCGCAGCGACGCCAATGCCGGCGAGAGCAGGCCGGCGCGGACGTCGATCACGGTCACCGACGGGCTCACGGCGTTCAGCGTGTCGAAGATCTTCATCTGGTCCGACGTCGTCGTCATGTCGACGATCTCGGTAATCTCCGGGTGGAAGCGCTTCAGCGTTCCGCGCGGTGACTCCGTGTCGAAGGCGCGCGTTTGCACGTTGTTGGCGGAAAAATAATCGAGCAGGGTGCGGGACACCGTCGTCTTGCCGACCCCGCCCTTGTCCGCGCCCACCACAACCACTGCCGGCTTTGCCATTGCTGTCCCCTAACGCGCCCCCGATCGCGAGGTCGCAATCGGCCGGGCCCCAAATCGATGTCCCAAGGATGTCCCAAGGAAGTCCCAAGTCTGCTGTTGGGCGCGAACATGGCAGAAACAAGGGAGAATTCAAATCTCTGGCACAGCTCGGCGGCAATTCCCGCAGTTTTTCCCAAACGTTGTGAAACCGGCGCGAGGCGCGGCAGATCGCAAGCTCAGTGGCGGCCCCACGGACCCATGGGATTGCCGATGGGACCCAGCGGATTGCCGGCTGCGGTTCCGGCAGGGCTCGGTGCAGGCACGGGCGGCGGACCGGGTGGGTTGCCTGCATCGTTCCACGGGCCACGCGGGACCGGAGGAGGGGCGTTCTGCGGATCGGTCTGTGCGTCGGGCTCGTCGGTCTCGGGCTGGTCCGTCTCCTCAGAGGGTGGCGGCAGCGGACCGGGATCATGGCCGCCGGCGAACTTGACCAGCGCGTCGACGCGGGACTGCACCGAGGGGTGGGTCGCGAACAGATCCGAAAAGCCTTCGCGCGGATTGTCGAGGCAAAGCTCCATCACCGCGGAGGTCGCGCCCGGCAATTCGCCGCGGTTCTCGATCTTGCGCAACGCGGAGATCATGGCATCGGGATTCTTGGTCAGCTCGACCGAGCCGGCGTCGGCCAGATATTCGCGCGATCGCGATAGCGCCAGCTTGACCACTTGCGATACCAGCCAGGCCACCACGATCAGCACGACCGCGATGATGATGACCACGATGGCGCCGCCGCCTGAGCTCTTGTTGTCGCTGGACGAAGAGGACGACCGCGACGACGAGGAAGAACCCGACGACCACGAGCCGCCACCGGAGCTCCAGCTCAAATTGGTGAACAGCCGGAAGAACAGTTCGCCGAAGAAGCCGACCACGCCGGCGATGATGACGGCGACCACCATCAGCTGCACGTCGCCGTTCTTGATGTGGGTGAGCTCGTGGCCGAGCACAGCCTCGATCTCCTGGTCGTTCAGCGCTTTGAGGAGGCCCGTTGTGACGGTGATCGCATATTGCCGCGGGTTGAGGCCGGTCGCGAATGCGTTCAGCGCCGGGCTCTCCATGATCTTCAGCTTCGGCATGGTGATGCCGCGCGAGATGCAGAGATTTTCCAGCAGATTGTAGAGCCGCGGCTCCTCCTGCCGCGTGACGTCATGGCCGCCGGTCACCGCGTCGATCATCGACTGATGGAAGAAATAGGCGATGATGATCCAGGCAACTGCCGCGATCGTCGCAAAGGGGAAGGCCTTGAGCAGGTCAGCAAAGGCGCGGCTCAGATAATAGGCGACGGTCTGGTTGCCGTTGCTGACGACCTCGGCGACCAGCGCGCCGGCATAGACCAGCACATAGACCAGCGCGAACAGGCCGGCGAGCAGCAGCATCGAACGAAACTTGTTCGAGGCGATGTGCGTGTAGAGACCATACGCGGCCATGACGCGTTGCCCTGCCGGTCTGTCGGCTCAGATCAGAACTTCACCTGAGGCGCAGCCTCGACCTCGGCGCGGCTCGCGCCCAGATCGAAGAAGTCCTTCTTGGTGAAGCCGAACATGCCGGCGAACAGAGCCGCGGGCATCTGCTGGATGCCGGTGTTGTATTCCTGGACCGCGTTGTTGAAGAAGCGGCGGCTGGCCGCGATCTTGTTCTCGAGGTCGGAGAGCTCGGACGCGAGCTGCTGGAAATTGGCGTTGGCCTTGAGGTCGGGATAGGCCTCCGACAGCGCGATCAGCCGGCCGAGCGCGCCGGAAAGCTGGTTTTCGGCGGCGGATACTTGCGCCGGCCCCTGCGCCGACATCGCCGAATTGCGCGCCTTGATGACGTCGTCGAGCGTGCCGCGCTCGTGCGAGGCATACCCCTTCACCGTCTCGACCAGGTTCGGGATCAGATCGTGACGCTGCTTGAGCTGCACGTCGACGTCGGCAAAGGCCTGGCCGACGCGCTGGCCCAGCGCTACCAGCCGGTTGTAGGCGCTGAAAGCGAACAGCACGAGGACGACGATGACGCCGAGAACGATCCAGCCGGTCGACATGGAGAACTCCTGAAGGGGAATTGGGGCGGACAGCGTAACCCAAAATGGGGCCGGGGCGAGCCCCGCGCGGAGGGAAGGTAAGACTTGGTCGGATCGGGAGCCATCCGAGTTCAAGGGAAAAACCCGGAACGGGGTTAACTTTCGGACAGAACGGCATCGCCCCAGCGCCAGCGACGGGCGCCTGCATAGGCGGCCTTGTCGCGCCGCGCGACCTTGGCGAGTTCGACACCGTCCTTCGTGCAAAGCTTGGCCGTGATCTCGGCCTTGCCGACATCTGGCGGCGCCAGCACGCGCGCGGCGCGCGCTGCCGGCGGTGTGCGGGTCAGGGCAACGTAGATGAAGCGTTCGTCCTCGAACGGCACCTCGGCGCCCTTGATCTGGCGGTGCGCCTGCGAGCGTGGCAGGCGCTGGTTGAAATGGCACCAGTCGGGCGCAACGAGCGGGCAGGGCCTTTCGTGTGCGCAGGGCGCGGCTACAAAAGCGCCAAGCGCGGTCAGTTGCTGGCGCAGTGCAAGGATGCGGGCATAACCGGCGGGCGTGCCCGGCTCGATCACGACCAGTGCGTGGCGCGCTTTGGCCCACATCGTCGCTGCGAGCTTGCGCTGATCGCTCTCGCCGAGCTCACCGATGACGTAGCTCGCGACGACGAGATCGGCTTGCGGCACCTCGGCGAGGTTGGTGCCGGCATCGCCTGGCAGATAGCGGCAATCCGCGAGGCGCGAGCTGTCGCGCACGAGCTCGAGCGCGAGCCGGCTCAGCGTGGCGTTGGCGTCGAGCAGCGTAAAATCCTGCAGCGACGAAAAGGCCTCCGCGGCGGCCCAACTCGCGGTGCCCGGGCCCGCGCCGACGTCGAGCAATGTTTCGGGAGCGAGATCCGGCGCAATCTCGGTGAGCGCGCTCAGGCTTGCGGCGACGGCCGCGTAAGTCGCCGGCATCCGCGCCAGCGCATAGGCAAGCGCATCGGCTTCCGACTTGATCGTGGCGGAGCCGCCGCCGGCGCGATAGGTCGTCGAGATTTTCTGCGATCGCTGCGCAGCGTCGGTGCGGGAAAAGCCCTGCAGCCTAGCGTCGAGCGCAGCTTTGAGTTCGGCGGGGAGGGTGGGTGAGATCATGATGGCCTACCGTCATCCAGGGTTCTCGCTCCGCGAGGTCCGGAATGACGGCAGAGATATCACGCCACGTTCTGATCGAGAATGTCCACGGCTTCGGACAGGCTCACCGAGACGAGTTGGGAGACGCCGCGCTCGGCCATGGTGACGCCGAACAGGCGGTTCATCCGCGCCATCGTGATCGGATTGTGCGTGATGATGACGAAGCGCGTGTCGGTCGAGCTGGTCATTTCGTGCAGGAGGTTGCAGTAGCGTTCGACGTTGTGGTCGTCGAGCGGCGCGTCGACTTCGTCCAGCACGCAGATCGGCGAGGGGTTGGTCAAGAACACCGCGAAAATCAGCGCCATGGCGGTCAGCGCCTGCTCACCGCCCGAGAGCAGCGACAGCGTCTGCGGCTTCTTGCCCGGCGGCTTTGCGATGATTTCGAGGCCGGCTTCCAGCGGATCGTCGCTTTCGATCAGGTGCAGCGCGGCCTCGCCGCCGCCGAACAGCTCGACGAACAGGCGCTTGAAGTGGTTGTTGACAACCTCGAACGAGGTCAGGAGCCGCTCGCGCGCTTCCTTGTTGAGGCTCTGGATGCCCTGGCGCAGCCGCTTGATGGCTTCGACCAGGTCGTCGCGCTCGGTAACGAGGCCCGTGTGCTGGGTCTCGACCTCGCGCAGCTCTTCCTCGGCGCGCAGGTTCACGGCACCGAGGCGCTCGCGATCCCGGCGCATCTTTTCGAGGTCCTCCTCGATGTCGTGCAGCGGCGGCAGCTCCGCGCCGGGCTCGAGCTCGGCGAGGCCGGCGACGGCCTGCGGCTCGACTTCGAGCATGTCGCGGATCTCGCGCTCGATGTCCTCGAGCCGGCGCCGCGAACCTTCCATGCGCTCCTCGGCGCGGGCAGTGGCTTCGCGCGAGCTGGAGAGCGCTTCGAGGGTCAGCTTGGCGACACGATCGGTCTCGGCCATCGCGGTCTCGGCGGTGGCGAGCGCATCGGCGGCCATGCGGCGGTCGTTCTCGGCGTACTCGATCTCGGTGATCAGCGCGCTGCGCTTCTCGGCGAACACGGCGGGCGCGTTCTCGAGGTCGCTGCGCTCGATCGAGACCTCGGTGATGCGGGTCTGGATGGTGTCGATATGGGAGGCCGCGCTCTCCTTGCGGTTCTGCCATTCGGTGCGCTCGGCGAGGATCGCCTGGACGCGACGGTCGGCGAGCTCGGCCTCGCGCGCCAGCGCCTGGGCCTCGGCGCGAACCTGCGCGGCCATGCGGCGATGGTTTTCGATGTCGCTGCGGACGGCGGCGAGACGGGTCTCGGTGTCCTCGCTCGACGGCAGCTCACTGATGCCGGCCTCGGCGTATTCGTAGGCGGCCTCGGCCTCGGCGCGATCGGCGGCGAGACGGCTGTGCGCTTCCGACAGCGTCGCCTTGCGCGCGGCGTGGCGGCTGATCTCGCGCTCGGCCGTGGCGTGGCGCTCGCGTGCGACGTTCAGCTCGCGCTGCGCGGCGCGCCAGGCCTCGCGGCTGGCGCCTTCGGTGCTGGCGGCCATCTGCAGTTCGGACTCGGCGTTTTCCAGCGCCTGACGCTTGATCTGCGCGTCGATGCGGGCCTGCTCCAGCTCGTTCTCGATGTCGACGAGACGGGCGCGCTCGGCGAGGCGCCGCGCGGCGCCGGTCGGGGCGTGGGCGGCGGCGACAAAGCCGTCCCAGCGCCAGACGTCGCCTTCGGGCGAAACCAGCCGCTGGCCGGTCTTGAGCTGCGACACCAGCTCGGCACCGCGCTCGCGCGGCACGACGCCGATCTGCGCGAGGCGGCGCGTCAGCTCGGCCGGCGCCTGAACATGGTTGGCGAGCGGCGTGACGCCTTCGGGCAGTTCCGGATCGCCCTCGGTGACGCCGGCATTGGTCCAGCGCATCGGCGCCGACGGATCGACGGGCGCATCGAGATCGTCGCCGAGCGCGGCGCCGATGGCCTTTTCAAAACCCTTGTCGACCGTGATGCCGTCGATGATCGGCGGCCACAGATTCTTGGTCTCGCCGTTGACGATCTTGGAGATCGTGCGCGCCTCGGTGTCGAGCCGCTGCACGCGCTTGTCGGCTTCGACCAGCGGCGAGCGCGAGGATTCCAGCGTCTGGCGCGCGGCGACGTGCGCGGCTTCGCTCGCCTGCGCGGCAGCTTCGGAGGCGGCGAGCGTCTGCTCGGCGGTCTCGACCACGGCGGTCAGTTCGTCGAGATCGCCGAAGCCGCCGGTCTCAGTGGCCAGCTTCTGCTCTTCCGCGGAGACGTTCGCGATCTCCTGGTCGAGACGCGCGAGCTTGTCGCGGTGGGTACGGACGTTGGCTTCAAGCTGGTTGCGCTTGGCGGTCAGGTCGGCGAGCGCGGTGGTGAGCTCGGAAAACTGCTGCTCGGTTTCGGTCAGCACCGCCTCGGCCTCGCCGACACGTTCGTCGACGCCGGAGCGCTTCTCGACGCGCGACTTGATTTCTTCCTTCAGCTCGGCATCTTCGGTGTCGAGCCGCTGCAGCGCGACGTCGGCGTCCATGGTCTGCTGCTGGGCGCGGGAGATGTCGCCCTCGAACTGGGCGAGGCGACGCTCGAGCTCGGCGACACGCTCCTTGGCGCGCTCTTCCTCGCGGTCGAGCAGCTCGCGGGCATTGGTCAGGCGCTGCAGGCCGGCGGCGGCGCGCGCTTCGGCATCGCGCAGCGCCGGCATTTCGGCGGCGCGGATCGCCTGGATACGGGCGGCTTCGGCCTGATGCTGGGTACGCTCGGCCATCTCGCGCACGGCGAGATCATGGGTCTGGCCGGATTCATTGACATCGGCGTGCGCGCCGATCCAGCGCAGGTGGAACAGCGTGGCTTCCGCCTTGCGGACCTTGGCCGCGACCTCGCGATAGCGCACCGCCTGGCGGGCCTGCTTTTTCAGGCCTTCCATCTGGCCGGAAAGCTGGCCGATCACGTCCTCGACACGGGTGAGGTTGGTCTCGGCCGCCTTCAGCCGCAGCTCGGCCTCGTGACGGCGGGCGTGCAGACCGGCGACGCCGGCGGCGTCCTCCAGCACGCGGCGGCGCTGCTCGGGCTTGGCCTGAATGATTTCGCCGATCTTGCCCTGGTGGACGAGGGCGGGCGAACGCGCGCCGGTGGCGGCGTCAGCAAACAGGATCTGCACGTCGCGGGCGCGGACGTCACGGCCGTTGATGCGATAGACCGAGCCGGCTTCGCGCTCGATGCGGCGAGAGATTTCGAGCAGCTGGCTGTCGTTCATCGCCGCAGGCGCGGTGCGATCGGCATTGTCGATCGTCATCGTCACTTCGGCGTGGTTGCGCGCGGGACGATTGCCGGAGCCGGCGAAGATCACCGCGTCCATGTCGGCGGCGCGCAAGCTCTTGTAGGACGTCTCACCCATCGCCCAGCGCAGCGCCTCGACGAGATTCGACTTGCCGCAACCGTTGGGGCCGACCACGCCGGTCAGGCCGGGCTCGATGACGAAGTCCGTGGGCTCAACGAAGGACTTGAAGCCGTGCAGGCGTAGGCGGGTGATTTTCATAAGCACGCATCTCTGTTGGCAGGCGCGAATCCCCCTGCCGAGACAATACCATGGAAGGCAATGTCACTCTCTGGGGCGAGTCGCGCTCGGCGCCTCATGCGGCGGACAATGGCCGTGGTGTGCCGCGAGGGCAACCTGCGAAAGCCGCTTTTCCCAAGGGATTTATGCCGGGAAAGCTACGGCTTTCGAGATGCGAATCAGGATCTTGACGAGCGAATCAGCTCTTCAGCAGCGGATTGATCTTCTTCGCGAATTCCTCGAACGAGGTCTCGCCCTTGATCTTCTCGCCGTTGATGAAGAACGTCGGCGTCGAATCGACCTTCAGAACGTCGCTGGCATATTTCTGGTCGGCGGCGATCTTGTCGAGCAGCGCTTGGTCCTTCAGGCAGGCTTCCACCTGCTGCTGGGTGAGGCCGGCCTGCTTGCCGATCCGCGTCAGCGTCTCGGTGGTGTTCTTCATCACCCAGTCGTTCTGCTGGCGGAACAGCATGTCGGTGACGGCGAAATATTTCGGCGCGTCGCCATTGGCGATGCAGCGCGACAGCATCGAGCCGGCGGCGGCCTTGATGTCGAGCGGGAACTCGCGGAAGACGTAACGGATCTTGCCGGTGTCGATGTATTCCGACTTGATCTTGGGGAACACCTGCTCGTTGAAGGCTGCGCAATGCGGGCAGGTCATCGAGGCGAATTCGGTGATGGTGACGGCGGCGTCCTTCGGGCCGAGCGCCATGTCGGGCAGCGACACCGGCTTGGCGACATCGCCGGCGGCCTGAGCCATTGCTTCGGAGATGAACCGCAGCGGCGAGAGCCCGGCGAGCGCGGCAAGACCGGTCAGCGACAGCATCGTGGTGAAGGCGCGGCGGGTGATGATCAAGGTCGGCTCCCGAATTGGCGTGGTCTCGCGCCCTGAGCTCCCATCAGGGTTCCCGGGCGGCCTGTCGCTAGCTTGAAACGTGGTTTGAGGCAATGGCGAGCGGCAGGGACGGGTCCAGATTGGCCGCGAAATGAGGCTCAATTTCGCTTGATGGCGGCCCCGAGCCGCGCCAGCGCCGTCTTCAGTTCTTCATCTTCGATATCCCCCAGGCTCTCCGCCACCTTGGCGACGGCCTTGGGGTCCGGCGGGGCGGGCCGGGCCGGGCGGCGGGCACGCGACAGGGGGCCTGGCGGAAGGCGAGCTTGCCGACCGCGCTCCAGCCGAAGAAGCGGTTCACCCGCTCCAGGATCACGTCGGCCGAGTGCTGGATCTCCAGCGCCATCGGGCCCTCGACCCGCAACACCAGCGTCGCCGGCTCCTGCGGCTGGCCCTCGACCGGCCGCGGCCATTGCATCTTGAGCGGCTCGGCATGGGCGGCGATCTCGGGTCCCGCAATCTGCTCCCACCGCGTCACCAGCTCGCGCGCCGCAAAACCCTGCTTGGCATAGGCCTCGGCAAAGACGTCGTTGAGCAGGATCCCGAGCGGCTTGGCGCTGATGGGGCCGGGTTTGGGAGGGAATTTGGCCATGGGCCGTGTCCGCTACGCTGCCGCGCGAGGCCGGATGGCCTTGAGGTCGCGGTCGATCTCGCGCCGTCGCTGCATCAGATCGTAGTCCATCTGGAGCCCCAGGAAAAAGCCCTCCGACAGACCAAAATAGCGGGCAAGCCGCAGGTCGGTGTCAGCCGTGATGTCGCGCTTGCCGAGTACGATCTCGTTGATCCGCCGCGGCGGCACGCGCACAGCGCGCGCCAGCGCATTCTGGCTGAGGTCCATCGGCTTTAAGAACTCCTCGAGCAGGATCTCGCCGGGATGAGGATTGCGGAGGAGCCCGTTCCTAATCGTGGTAGTCGACAATTTCGACATGTTTCGGTCCTCCGTCATCCCAGACAAAACAGATGCGCCACTGATCATTGATCCGGATCGAATGCTGACCTTGGCGATCGGCCTTCAGTGCTTCGAGCCGGTTGCCCGGGGGAACCCTGAGATCGGTCAACACCCGCGCTTGATTGAGTAAACGCAGTTTTCGCAAGGCTACATTCTGAATGTCGGGCGGCAGTTTCCTGCTGCGTCGCCCGGACCAGATCAGCTCTGTCTCGGAGTCGGCGAAGCTCTGGATCATGTTTGTGTATAACGCAAGGCGTTATAGCCCGCAACGGTCGGGTCGCGCTGGCCACAGGCGAAATCCTCCTCTAGTAAAGGCGAATGTCCTCCACGACCGCGCGCAAGAAGGAGCGGAGCACCACGGCGACCACGCCGTCGGCTCGCCCCACATTGCTGCTCGCCTGGTACGACCGCCACCGCCGCAGGCTGCCGTGGCGTGCCGCGCCGGGGGAAACGTCGGATCCCTACCGTGTCTGGCTGTCGGAGATCATGCTCCAGCAGACCACCGTGAAGGCGGTCGGGCCTTACTTCGAAAAATTCGTCGCGCGCTGGCCGGATGTCACGGCGTTGGGGAACGCCTCGCAGGATGATGTGCTGCGGATGTGGGCCGGGCTCGGCTATTATTCGCGGGCGCGCAATCTCTACGCTTGCGCTGTGGCGGTGACGCGCGAGCACGGCGGTGTCTTCCCCGATACGGAAGAGGGGCTGCGTGCGCTTCCGGGTATCGGGCCCTACACGGCCGCGGCGATCGCGGCGATCGCGTTCGACCGCCACACCATGCCCGTCGACGGCAATATCGAGCGCGTGGTGTCGCGCCTGTACGCGGTCGAGGAGGAACTGCCGCAGGCAAAACCGCTGATCCAGCAGCTGGCGGCAACGCTGCTCGCCAATTCCCGCGCCGGCGATAGCGCGCAAGCCTTGATGGATCTCGGCGCCTCGATCTGCACGCCGAAGAAGCCGGCCTGCTCGCTGTGTCCGCTGAATGAGGATTGCACGGCCCGTGCGCAGGGCACGCAGGAGACGTTTCCACGCAAGGCGCCGAAGAAGAGCGGAACGCTGCGGCGTGGGGCCGCTTTCGTCGTCACGCGCGGTGACGAGCTGCTGGTCCGCTCGCGGCCCGAGAAGGGTCTGCTTGGTGGCATGACCGAGGTGCCGGGCTCCGACTGGCGCGCCGGCCAGGAGGACACGGCGGCAAAACAGCAGGCGCCGGAATTAAAAGGGCTGTCGCGCTGGCAACGCAAGGTCGGCGTGGTCACCCACGTCTTCACGCATTTCCCGCTGGAGCTCGTGGTCTACACCGCGAAGGCGGAGGCGCGCACGCGCGCGCCCGAAGGCATGCGCTGGGTGCCGATCGCGACGCTCGCCGACGAGGCGCTGCCCAACGTCATGCGCAAGGTGATCGCGCACGCGCTGGACTGAGGCTCAGGCGGCGCGCGCGGCGCGTTCGTCCTCCGCCGGCATCAGGAAGGTGCGGTTGCGTCCCGTTTTCTTGGCCACATAGAGGCCCTGGTCGGCGCGCTCGATGACGTCCTGCACGTCGCGGTCGGCTTCGTCGAACAGTGCAAGCCCGACCGAGACGGTGAGGGGGATGACGGTGTCGCCATGGCGCACCGTGGTGCTCGCGATCGAGGACCTGATGCGGTCGGCGAGCAGGATCGCAGTCTCCTGGTCGATTTCGCGCAACAACACCACGAACTCCTCGCCGCCGAAGCGGGCCGCCTTGTCAGTGGTCCGGATCGACTGGCTGACGATCTCGGCGACACGCTTGATGGCGTCGTCGCCGGCGGTATGGCCGTAGGTGTCGTTGATCTTCTTGAAATGATCGATGTCGATCATCAAGGTCGCCATGTTGCGCTTGTAGCGGCGGCTGAACGCGACCGCGTCTTCGGCGACGGCGAGGAAGGAGCGGCGGTTCATCAGGCCGGTCATGAAATCGGTGTCGGCGAGATGGCGCAGCTTCAGCATGTCCTCCTGGAGCTGCAGCGCATTTTCGGTGGCGCGCAGCTCGGCTTCCTTGGTGCGTTCCTCGGCATGACCGATGCGGCGCAGCAGCGAACGCAGCGCACGCGAGAGCTGGACGACCTCCACCGAGCCGCTCTGCCGCGCCAGCATGGTCGGTCCATGGGCGCGTCCGATACGGTCCGCCTCCTGCGTCAGCGCGATGATCGGGCCTGCGATCCGGCGCGAAACCAGCACGGCCAGCGACAGCGCGATCAGGGCGGTGACCCCGCCGATCGCCAGGATCGTTTGCGCTGACGACATCGCGGCGGCGAGCGCCACGCTCGCGGGCTGGCTTGCGGTGACGATCCAGTTCAGGCCCTGGTAGTCGCGGTAGCCGTGGCCGACGTGGAACGCCGTCAGCATCTGCTGTCCGTCCGCCGTCTCGCGGAAGGTGCCGTCGCGCGCCGTCAGGATGTCGGCGAGTTGGTCGCCACCGTAGCGGATGGTTTCCTTCTGCGGACCGACCAGCACCATGCCGCCCTTGCTCAGGATCGTCAGCCGCGTATCGGTATTGCCGTCGTTGGCTTCTGCGTCCTTGATCAGGTTGCTGGCCCAGGTCCAGTCCAGATGTCCGCCCAGCACGCCGAGCACCTTGCCGGAGGCATCGCGCACCGGCACGGCGATATCGACGAAACGATAAGGCTCGTTGTTGGCGCGCTGCGTCAGCAGCGAGGCCAGCAGGATCGCCTCGTGCACGTCGCTGACGGCGATCTTTTCAAGACCCTGCTTGAACCAGGGGCGCGCGGTCACGGATTTGCCTTGCAGCAGGCCGCCGGTCGAGGCGACGACGTTGCCGTCGATATCGGCAAAGCCGATCCAGGCGAAATCGAAGGAATGCTGGAGCGCCTCGAGCGCGCTGCGCAATTCGTCGGGATTGCCCTGCCACAGATGCTGCATCGGCTGCAGCTCGGCGAACAGCTTCATCTCCTGCTGGCGCGTCGCCATGAAACGGTCGAGCCGGCCGGATGTGGTCGATGCAATTCCGGCCAGGCTGTTCTCGACCAGCGCGGCGGTGCGCTTATAACTGATCAGTGCGGCGCCTGCGGCGAGCGTGCCCACGAGCACGATGGACATGGCAGCGACGGCCGCAGCGATCTGCGTCCGTACCGTCAGTCGATCTTCGATCGCGTGCAGGTGGTCTGTGATCCGTTGAAGGAAAGTCCGCATGGAAGGCTCCGGTGTCACCGTCGCTCATGCCATGTCGTAACTTCCAACCGCTTACCGGCCGATTGCTCAATTGGATCGTATTGAATCGGTCGTGAAACCGGTTGGTTGAAGCGGGCTTAATCGGGCGCGCAATGCCCTGAATTCGTACAGTTTTCCGTAATTTTCCGGGAGTTTGTGCTGCGGCGGATCGCCTGCTGCCATGAGGCTGTCAGCAGGTCTACGCTAGGTCTTGACGGTCACGGAGGTTCGCATGGTCAAGACTGCGCTCGACAACTTCAAGAGACCGCCCTGCGCCGAGCTGCTCGGATGGCGCCTGCTCGATGCCCGTCCCGAGGACGGCTGGATCAAGCTCGGCTTCGACGGCAGACCTGAGTTCTGCAATCCCGCCGGCTTCATCCAGGGCGGCCTGCTCTCCGCCATGCTGGACGACACGATGGGCCCTGCGGTGCTCGTGATGAGCGAGGGACGGCTCTACACCACGACCATCAGCATGACCGTGAATTTTCTCAGCCCCGCAAGGCCTGGGCCGATCATCGGCGAGGCGCAGGTGACGCAACTCGGCAAGACGATTGCGTTCGTCGAGGCCAAGCTGATGGCGGAAGACGGCACGGTGCTGGCGACGGCGAGCGCGAGCGAGCGGTTGTTGGAAGCGGCGAGGGTGGTGGTGAAGTGAAATAGTCTACCCGCGGACCAGACGCGGTGCTGGCGGACGGCAGCAGTCGCTCGACCACCGTCCGCCAATGGGCTCTATCAATACCGGTAGGGATACTGACCCGGACAGACCCAATTGCCGTAGGTGTCGTAGGTGCAGCCGCTGTTGTAGTTGTTGTAGTAGCCGTAGGCGCCTGCCGCTGCGGCTCCGGCGGCCGCACCGTAAGCGGCGCCACGCCAGGCGCCGCCATAGTAGCCCGCATTGCGATAGACGCCTCCGCGCACTGCCGCGCGTGCTACCGGACGACCAGGTATTGGGCGATATCCGTAGCCGCGGCCAGCGGCGCCATATCGGCCGCCTGCAACCCGATATCCGCCACCCCGCACATGGCCGGCGCGTATACCTCCGCCGTGATAGCCTCCGCCACGCGCACCCCCGCCGTGGAATCCGCCGCCACCGCCACGTCGGGCGAACGCCTCATCCGGAACGAGGCTCGCAGTCACGAGAGCGAGTGCTGCCACGGCAGCGAGAATATATCGGAGCATGGTGCACCTCCGTAGACCTTTATCTCTAGTCGTCATCATCTTCGTCTTCGCCATGATGCTCGATCGCATCTCGCATTCCGCGCATGGCGACGTATGATACGAAGGCCATCCTTTTCTTCTGATCCGGGCTCAGTGTTTTGTAGAGAGGCGCCCAGGCGTCAGCGAGCTTTTTGAGATCGGTACCGCGCTGGACGAGCATGTCCGCCCGACGCTGCATGATGTCGACCGGATTGCGATCGTGAAGGGCGTCCATTGCGCCGTTCTCGTGCAATTCGGCTACGTGCTCGAGGCGAGCTTGCCGGTTCTTCGCTCTGGCGCGGATGGCATCCTCCACGGCCGGCCAATATTTCTCCTGTTCGGACGTCATTTGCAGGGTCGCTTTGACGATGCCGACACGCATATCCGTCAAGCTACTCATGTCGGCTGCGCTGGGGTGTCCCATTCCGACAGTGGACGTGGTCTCAGCTGCGTAGATGAGAGGCGACGTCGTCAGAAGAATTGCAATCGCTGCAACGGCTGCTTTCGTCATCTCGGACTCCTTGAACTTTGGCGCCCCCGCGTAAAACATCGCGCGCGCACCTGTGGGGAGTTGATCCAGATCAACGATGAAGGCCATTCAGTAAGGACGTAGTCCTGACCGTTCTTGAACTCCCCGGCGAATGGTCACAGAGGATTGGCGTAGTCGCGCGCCACGCCGTGCGTTGGCGTAGTTCGGCTTTCGCTCTTGGCGGGTGAAGTGGAGCCCGCGGCAGGCCGACGAGCTAACTCGCGCGCGCGTCCTTGCTCACGATCGGCGGCTTCGCATTCAGCGCCTCGACCTGGAAGCCCGCAACGCGCTTGTAGTTCGCGGCGATGTCTTCCAACTCCTTCTGCGACAGCACGTCGGTGACGACATTGTAGCCGTCCGGCGCGCGCTCCTCGACGAGCTGCATCACCTGCTCCGGCCCGTTCTTGCGGTTGAGCAGCACGAGGTCGGTGGTCGCGGGCCGCCGCTCGGCTTCATAGGCGAGCAGCGCCGCGGTCGTCGGACCATGCGCCAGGATCTCGCGGGTGATGGTGCGGGCATCGAGGATCGCCTGCGAGGCGCCGTTCGAGCCGATCGGGTACATCGGATGCGCGGCATCGCCCATCAGCGTGACCTTGCCGAAGGTCCATTGCGACACCGGATCGCGGTCGACCAGCGGATATTCGTAGGCGTGCGGGCAGTTCCTGATCAGGCCGGGCACGTCGAGCCAGTCGAACTGCCAGCTCTCGAACCAGGGCAAGAACTCGTCCAGCCGCGCGGTGCGGTTATAGTCCTCGCGGCGCCACTGATAGGTCGGCGGCATGTGGCGCTCGGCGACCCAGTTGATCAGATGATGGCCCGCGGCATCCGGCTCCTTCGAGATCGGGTAGCAGACGAATTTCAGGATCTCGTGGCCGGCCATGATCATGGTGCGGCCGCTGAGAAAGGCCTTTGCCGGCGTCACGCCGCGCCAGAGGATGCGGCCGTTCCAGATCGGCGGGCCCTCCTGCGGATACAGCTTTTCTCGCGCGGCGGAATGGATGCCGTCGGCGGCGATCATGATCGCGCCATCATAGGAGCCTGCGGCCTTGCCGGTGGCCCGGTCGATGAAGTCGGCGCGGATGCCGTCGGCCGTCTCGGTCCAGCCGGTCAGATGATGGCTGGTCAGAATGTTGTCGCGGCCGAGCCGCTCGACCGCCGTGTCGAGCAGGAGTTGCTGGAGCGTGCCGCGATGGATCGAGAACTGCGGCCATTTGTAGCCGGCTTCCAGCCCGCGCGGCTCGCTCCAGATCGGCTTGCCGTGCTTGGAGAAATAAGCGAGCTCGCGGGTGCGCACGCCGCTGGCGTCGAGCTTGTCCATCAGCCCGAGCTCGATCAACTCGCGCACCGCATGCGGCAGCACGTTGATGCCGACGCCGAGGGGCTTCAGTTCCGCGACGCTCTCGAACACTTTCACGGGAACGCCGATTCCGTGCAGGCTGAGCGCAAGCGTCAACCCGCCGATGCCGCCGCCGGCGATGAGTACCGTCATGACCAAACCCCTCCGACTGCGGGCGTCTTGGCATAGCCGGGCCGCGGTGGGCAACTGCGAAGAGCAGGAGCCCCGAGACGCGCGCTATGGACCTGGCGGCCCGCAGCCGTTAGTTTCCAATTTTCCCATGAGGTCCGACATGCTCAAGCTCTACTACGCCACCGGCACCTGCGCGCTCGCCACCTACATGACCCTGGAGGAGGCCGGCGCCGACTACACGGCTGAACGGCTGAGCTTCAAGGACAACCAGCAGAACAGCCCGGAGTACCTCGCGATCAATCCCAAGGGCCGCGTGCCGGCGCTGGTGACCGATCGCGGTGTCCTCACCGAGACGCCGGCGATGCTGGCCTACATCGCGCAGACCTTCCCCAAGGCGAAGCTCGCGCCGCTCGACGATGCCTTCGACTTCGCCCAGGTGCAGTCGTTCAACTCCTATCTCTGCTCGACCGCGCACATCAACCACGCCCACAAGATGCGTGGCGCGCGCTGGGCGACGCAGGAGAGCTCGTTCGCCGACATGAAGGCGAAGGTTCCGGAGACCATGGCAGCCTGCTTCAAGCTGATCGAGCAGAAGATGTTCAAAGGCCCCTGGGTGATGGGCGACCAGTTCACGGTTTGCGATCCCTACCTCCACACGCTTTCGCACTGGCTGGAAGGCGACAGCGTCGACATCAACGCGACGCCGAAGATCGCCGATCACTTCAAGCGCATGTCGGACCGCCCCGCGATCCGCAAGGTGATGGACGCGCAGAAGGCGTGAGAGCCCGGACATAGCAGGCCGGCTGACCGGCGTTACGAAGCTAGGTCGGAGTGGCCCATAATTCGCGCTCTCCGGCCGGCTCGATCCGGTAACCATGCTGCTTCAAGATGGACGGCGCCTGTTCGAAGGCGCCGTCGTGCAGAGCCAGGAAGATCGCGCTCCTGTGCTCGGACAAGAGCCGCGCCGCGCCCGTGAGAGCCAGCGTCTCGGCGCCCTCGATATCCATCTTGATCAGGTCCGGAGTGGGAAAATCGTCGAGCCGCACTGTCCTGACAGGCGTGCCCGATCCCGAAATCTTCCCCATGTAACCGTAAGCGCTGGCTCCCTCGTTGGCATGAAAGAAGGTCTCTCCGACCCGATCGGTGACCGCTGCCTCGATGACTTCGGCGTTCTTGATGTTATTGAGATCCAGATGTTTGCGGAGCTTCGTCGCGTTGGCGGAGTTTGCTTCGAACGCAAGGACACGGCCTTGTGGTCCAACAAGCCTGGAAAGCATCAGGGTGTAATATCCGGCGTGTGCGCCGACATCAAAAACCGTCATGCCCGGTTTCACGCGGGCGGCGATCGCCCTGGCATGGTCGCTTTCGTATGTTCCGAGCCAGCAACTCTGGTTGCCGGCCCCCGCGACCCATTTCAGACCCCGGTTCGGCCCGCTGAGCACCCGCATGACGGACGATGGCGAAACCAGCTTGAACGGAAGACGGATCAACCATCCAAGTGGTTGGTGCGGGCCCAGCATGCTGTCGATCCCCTTCGGTTCCTGTGGCTGGCTCATTAAAGGCACTGAGGGCTCGTATCAAGTCGAGCGACCTGCGACGTCGCTTTGGTGCTCATCGTTTGCCTTTCTCCAGCTCCCGTCCCGTCTCCAGCATCAGCCGCCGTAGCCAGATCGAGCCCGGGTCCATCTGCGCCCGCGTTGGATAGAACAGGAACTGCTCGTCGATCCCGGGATCGAGCGGCGGCGTGACCGTGACGAGGCCGAGCTGTTTCGAGAGCGCCGCGATCAGCCGGCGCGGCACGAAGGCGACCAGGTCGGTGCGCGCGGCGACGTGGAGCGCTTCGAGATAGCCTGACACCACCAGCGAAATATGCCGCTCGATGCCCTTGGTACGAAGCCAGATGTCGATCAGATCCTCGCTGGCGCCGCGGATGATCACGCCGACATGGCGGGCCGCCAGGAATGTCTCGCGTCGCTTCAACTTCGCGGCCATCGGATGGCCGCGCCGCACCGCCAGCGCGTCGATGTCGGTGTAGAGCAACTGGCGGTGAAAGCCCTTGAAGGCGTTGCCGATCGAAATGACGAGGTCGATGGTGCGGGCGAAGTCCGCATGGAAGATCGCCGATCCCCGCCACGGCACGACGTCGATGCGGACGTTGGGCGCAAGGCGAGTGACCTTCTCCATCAGCGGCGGCATCAGAAGCTCGACCGCGAGATCCGGCATCATCAGGCGGAATGCCCGCTCGCTGCGTGCCGCGTCGAACTCGTCGGGCACGAACAGCCCGCGCACCTGGTCGAGCGCCTGCGCCAGCGGCGCGCGCAGCGCTTGCGCCCGCGGCGTCAGCTCCATCCGCGCGCCGGTGCGCACCAGCAGCGGGTCGCCAAAGATGTCGCGCAGGCGTTGCAGCGCGTGGCTCGTGGCCGGCTGCGACAGCCCGATCCGCATGGCGGCGCGGCTGACATTGGCCTCGCGCAGCAGCGCGTCGAGCGCGGTCAATAGATTGAGATCGAGTGAATTCAAATTCATGAGGTGAATAGATATCATATTCGCTATCGATTTGAAGAATTACCGTCGAGCGGCGATGCTCTCCGTGTTGCCACCAAACGGAGATGCCGCCATGAGCGCGAGCGCCAACAAGAAATTGATGCAGGATATTTTCGCCGCCGCCGCCAGCCCCGACCCGGCTGTGCGCGACCGTTCGCTGTTCACCGCGAGCCTTGCCGACGACGCCAAATGGATCGTCACCGGCCAATATTCCTGGTCGCGCACGTTCACAGGGAAGGACGAGATCCTCAACGATCTGCACGGCTATGTGCGCACCCGCTTGCGCGACCGGACGCGCACGGTCGCCGAGCGCTTCATCGCCGACGGCGACATCGTCGTGGTGGAGGCCAAGGGCGATAACATCACGCCCGAGGGCGTCCGCTACGACAACGACTATTGCCTGGTGTTTCGGATCGAGAACGGCAAGATCAAGGAGATCCGCGAGTACTGCGACTCGGTCCTGACCGAGAAGGCGCTCGGACCGTTTCCGCAGACGCCGGTGAGGGCCGCGAGCTGAGCTCAGTGAGTGGCGTCGCGTCCGCCGGTCGGTGCGGTCCGTCATGGCGGGCGATTGTCGCGCGGGCCTGGCGGGCCCTGGTCAAGATCATGCAAGCCCGTCGGGAGCGGTCGCGGGACCGGGTTCAGCTCGCCGCCATGACCGAGCGGGACCTGCAAGACTGCGGGATGACCCGGGCGGAGATCGAGTACGAGCTCCATAAACCGCGGCGGCGAAAATAAAGGGGGAGGCGGGGCGCATGGCCTCGCCTCCATTTTTTCGACCGTTGGCGGGAACCTTTGGGTTCCCGCCAACGTTTGCACAGTTCCGGAGCAATCGCGCTCCGGCATTGCGCGCGTTCGGGAATTTCATGCTGGCCGGGGCTTTGGACGTTTCAACTCGTGTGGGGCACAGCCTTCCCGGACTTCGCGAACGATTGAGAGATGCGACTGCGGCCGCGCATCGCGAGCTGGATGCGCAGATGTCCGCATTCGATCTCACCGTCTTCGCCGGCTATCGCCGCTTTCTTCAGGCCAGCGCCGGCGCGCTGCTGCCGCTCGAAGCGGGGCTTGTGGAAGGCGGGGTCGCGAGGCTGTTTACGGACTGGCCCGAGCGCGCACGCAGCGCCGCGATCGCGGCGGACCTCGACCGGCTCGGCGGCGAGGCGCGCGCCACCGTGTCGGTGCTGCCGCTGACGCCCAGCGGCATGATCGGCACCATGTATGTGCTGGAAGGCTCCCGGCTCGGCGCCAAGTTCCTGCTGAAAGCGGTCGCGGATGCGGCCGATCCCCGCATGGCCGAGGCTACGGCCTATCTCGACCACGGTGCGGGAAAACGGCTCTGGCAGAGTTTTCTGGCGAAGCTTGCGAGCGAACATAGCTGCGACGAGGACGAGGCGATCGAAGCGGCGCGCAGCGCGTTTGCCGCATTCGAGCAGGCGGCGGATCGCGCATGAACGAGGCGGTCAATCTCACCAATTGCGATCGCGAGCCGATCCACATTCCCGGCAGCGTGCAGCCGTTCGGCTTCCTGCTCACGCTGCTGTCCGACTTCACCATCTGCATGGCTTCGGACAATGCCGGCAGCTTTCTCGGCGTCGACGTCACCGACCTCCTGCAGCGGCCATTGGCCGGCGTCTTTTCGGAAGCCGCGATCGAGACCATCCGCAGCCGCGTCGACCAGCTCGGCGGTCCTGATTCGACCGAGCGCGTGTTCGGCGTCGAGATCCAGCCCGGCAAGCCGCTCTACGATCTCTCGATCCATTTCTCCGGTGCCTATCTCGTCGTCGAGGCCGAGCCCAGCGTCATCGAGGCGGACGTGAATTCCGGCGAGCTCGTGCGGCTGATGCTGGAGCGGATCCGCAAGACCCGCGGCATGACCGAGCTTGCCCGCGAGGCGGCGCGCCAGCTCAAGGTGCTGACCGGCTTTGACCGCGTCATGGTCTACCAGTTCCATCCGGACGGGTCGGGCGAGGTGATCGCGGAGGCCGCCGAAACGGGCCTCGAAAAGTTTCTCGGCCTGCACTATCCGGCCTCCGACATCCCCAAGCAGGCCCGCATCCTCTATCAGCGCAACTGGCTGCGCATCATCGCGGACATCAATGCGAAGCCGGCGGCGCTGGTGTCGACGGCCACGCACAATGCGGGGCTGCTCGATCTCTCCATGAGCGTGCTACGCTCGGTGTCGCCGATCCACGTCGAATACTTACGCAACATGGGCGTCGGCGCCTCGATGTCGGTCTCGATCCTGCGCGACGGCAAGCTCTGGGGCCTGTTCGCCTGCCATCATTACTCGCCGCACTACATTTCATTCGAGAAGCGCACGGCCTCCGAGCTGTTCGGGCAGATGTTCTCCTGGATCGTGGAGGGGCGCGAGCGCGAGGGCGACGTGGCCTACGAGGCCAGCGCCCAGAAGATCCAGGAACGGCTGATCGAGACCGCTGCGACCCACGAGCACAGCCGGCGCGCGATCGTCGACTTCGTCGGCGATTATCGCAGGATGATCGCCTGTGACGGCGTGGCGATCTGGTCCGACAACAAGATCACGCTCGACGGCGAGACGCCGACCGAGGACGAGGTCAAGGAACTCGTCACCTTCATCAACCGCACCTCGCCGGGCCGCATCTGCGCCAGCGCGGAGATTGCAAAGCTCTATGCGGCCGGCGAGGTGTTTCGCGATCGTGCCGCCGGCTTCCTCGCCATTCCGATCTCGCGCACCCCGCGCGACTGCCTGATCTTCTTCCGCCGCGAGGTGTTGCGCTCGGTGACCTGGGCGGGCGCGCCCGAGAAGGTCTATGAGGAAGGCCCGAACGGGCCGCGCCTGACGCCGCGCAAGAGCTTCGAGCTGTGGCAGGAAACGGTCGCGGGCCAGTCGAAGCCGTGGTCGGCGGCGGACATCCGCATCGCCGAGAGCCTGCGCGTGACCCTGCTCGAGGTGATCCTGCAACTCTCCGACCTCGCCGCCCGCGAGCGCCGCGGTGCGCAGGAGCGGCAGGAGCTGATGATTGCCGAGCTCAATCATCGCGTCCGCAACATCCTGAGCCTCGTCCGTGCGCTGGTGGCGCAGAGCAAGGACACCGCCAAAAGCGTCGACGAATTCGCCACCGTGCTCGGCGGCCGCATCCAGGCGCTGGCGCGCGCCCATGACCAGATCACCAATCTGAACTGGGCGCCGGTGGCGTTGCGCACGCTGCTCGAATCCGAGGCCGGCGCCTATCTCGGCTCGCGCGCGGACCGCGTGAAGATCGGCGGACCGGACGTGGCGCTCGATCCCAAGGCCTTCGCGACGCTGGCGCTCGTCGTCCACGAGATGATGACCAATTCCGCCAAATACGGCGCGCTCGCCGATTCCACCGGCCAGGTCGAGGTGGTGTGGCGGGTCGACCCGAATTCGAGCCTCGAGATCGAATGGAAGGAGAGCGGCGGCCCGCCGGTGCAGCCGCCGTCGCGCCGCGGTTTTGGCACCACCATCATCGAGCGGTCTGTGCCGTTCGATCTCAAGGGCGAAGCCGAAATCCGCTTCGATCTGCTGGGGGTCCAGGCCAGGTTCGTCATCCCGCCAAATTTTGTCGAGCTGGTGCCATCAATCGCAGGAGCCAAAATGCGCGTCGAGGAACAACAGCCCGCCCGCCCCCGCATTTCCGACACGGCCCTGATCGTCGAGGACAATCTCATCATCGCCATGGCGGCGGAGGTCATCCTGCTGGACCTGGGGGCGCGACATGTCGACACGGCAGCGAGCGTCGACCAGGCGCTGCGCGCGATCGAGCGCACCCGCCCGGACTTTGCGCTGCTTGATCTCAACCTCGGCAATGAGAGCAGCATCAAGGTGGCGATGAAGCTGAAGGAGATCGGCGTGCCCTTCATCTTCGCGACCGGCTATGGCGAGCGCGCGCCGATCCCGGTCGATCTGGCCTCGGCGCCGGTGGTGCAGAAGCCCTACACGCTGGAAGTGGTCGAGCACGCGCTCGGCAAATTGCAGCAGGCGACGGTCTGACACGCCCATCGCCGCGCCGTTTGCAGCGATCTGCATACGCATGCGGGCCGTGCGCCAAATCCGTGCGCAGCTGCCGCTAATATCAGCAGGTTTTATGCGCGGCTTCGGAGACATGCGCGAAAAATCAGAAGGTTCAATTAAGAAGTGTCCCGCATTGTATCGCGGTGCAGCGTGAGTCGCCGGAGAGGTGACGCGCGGCTGCTGGGGTGGCCGTGACGATCGCCGGAGTTGTGCGTCCGCCTGAATTCACATGCATCCGGGTGGAAGTGGGAATGCCGAGCTTTCGTTTGCGGATCAGGGGCCGTCTCTATGCCGGCTTCATGGCACTGGTCGTGGTTGGTCTCGTGATGGCGGTGGTGGCCATCTGGAATTTGCGGTCCGTGCAGGACCAGGTTGCCAAGGCTTCGGCGTTCTCGGACAGCACCGCGCGGGTGCTGGAGATCTCGACCCATCTCCAGGCCATCCAGCGCGCCAATCTGCGCTACATCTACGACGCCAACGAATCCGCGATGCGCGAGGCGTCGGAACGGGAGGCCGCGGCGACCGAGCTGCTCCAGGTCGGTGCCAAGGGGACGCTCTCCGAGGAGCGGCGCAGGCTCTACAGCGATCTGATCGCCGACATCGCGAAGATGAAGACGTTGCGTGACAATCTCGGCGACGCCGTCAACGAGGCGCGGACCGGCAAGGCCACGCTGCTGCCGAGCGGCGACGAGCTGACCGTCAAGATGAACAAGCTGAGCGACGTGGCGCGCGCGGCCGTCGACGAGGACACCGCGTCCCTCGTCGCCGATCTCGAATCCCGACTGCTGCTCGTTCAAATCGCAAACTGGCGCTTCCTGGCCCTGCGCGACACCAAGGGGCCCGCCAACTTCAGGACCAATGTGGACAGGGCGTCGCAGCGGCTTTCGGCGCTCGAAAAGAGCCCGCAGGCGACCGAGCTGCGCGCCACGCTCGCGCCGGTGAAGACTTCGCTCGGAATCTACAAATCCGCGTTCGAGACCACCTCGGCTGCGATGCTCCAGGCCGACGAGATCTATCACAAGAGCCTCGCGCCGCTCATCGTCGACAGCATCGCCAAGCTCAAGGTCGCCGAGACTGCGCTGAAGAAGGACTACAAGGATTCGCGCAGCCAGGCCGAAGCCACGATCGACGGCACGACCTCCATGCAGGAGATCGTCGGCGGCGTGGCCACCCTGTTCGGATTGATCGTGGCCGTCCTGATCGCTCGCAGCATCGTCGGGCCGCTGACCTCGATGACGCGGGCGATGGGGCTGCTCGCCGGCGGCGATCTCGCGGTCGAGGTCCCCTCGCGCGGCAAGACGGACGAGATCGGCGACATGGCCAAGGCGATCCAGGTGTTCAAGGACAACATGATCGACACCGAGCGGATGCGTCACCAGCAGACCGAGATCGAGGCGCGGCAGGCCGAGGAGCGCAAGAAGGACATGGTCCGGCTCGCCGACCAGTTCGAGCAGGCGGTCGGCGAGATCGTCGACACCGTGTCGTCGGCATCGAACGAGCTCGAGGCCTCCGCCGGTACGCTAACGGCGACGGCGACGCGCGCCCAGGATCTGTCGACCGAAGTCGCCTCCGCCTCGCAGGAAGCCACCGCCAACGTCCAGGCCGTCGCGTCCGCCACCGAGCAGCTGTCGTCCTCGGTGAGCGAGATCGCGCGTCAGGTCCAGGAATCCGCCCGCATCGCCGGCGAGGCCGTGGGCCAGGCGACCAAGACCAACGCCCGCGTCGGCGAGCTCTCCAAGGCGGCCGCGCGCATCGGGGACGTGGTCGAGCTGATCAGCACCATTGCCGGCCAGACCAATCTTCTGGCGCTGAACGCCACCATCGAGGCGGCGCGCGCCGGCGAAGCCGGCCGCGGCTTTGCCGTCGTGGCTTCCGAAGTGAAGGCGCTGGCCGAGCAGACCGCAAAGGCCACCGGCGAGATCGCCCAGCAGGTCTCCGGCATCCAGGCCGCGACGGAAGAGTCGGTCGGCTCCATCAGGGAGATCAGCGGCACCATCGAGCGGTTGTCGGAAATCTCGTCGACGGTGGCCGCCGCCGTGGAGGAGCAGGGCGCGGCGACGCAGGAGATCTCCCGCAACGTCCAGCAGGCCGCGCACGGCACCCAGCGCGTCTCGACCAATATCGGCGACGTCCAGCGCGGCGCCTCCGACACCGGCTCGGCCTCGTCGCAGGTGCTCTCGGCGGCCCGCTCGCTGTCGGCGGACAGCAGCCGGCTGAAGCAGGAAGTCGCAAAATTCCTGAGCTCGGTCCACGCCGCCTAAGCGCAAAAGGCCACGCGCAAGCGCGTGGCCTTCGACCGCGACGAGATGTGCTCAGGCCACCTTCGTCGTCATGTGCCTGAACATGTTGCCTCTCGCCTCGTCGTCCATCTCGGCCTTGAAGGTGAACTTGTCCTTCAGCGCGATCGCGCGGCCGGCGGCCGGCCGCGCCGAGATCTCGTCGATCAGCCGCTTCACGTTCGGGTAGCGCGCGAAGGCGTCGTCGCCGAGCTTGAACGGCACCATCCGCGCCCAGCCCCACAGCGCCATGTCGACGATCGAATAGCTGTCGCCGACCATGTATTTGCGCCCCGCGAGGTGACCGTCGAGAATCTTGTAGTGGCGGTCGGTCTCGTACTGGTAGCGGTTGTGGGCGTAGTCGTGGTTCTGGTCCTTCGGCGCAAAATGCTTGAAGTGCACGGCCTGGCCCGAATACGGGCCGACGCCGGTGGCCACGAACATCAGCCAGGACAGCAATTCGGCGCGGTTCGCCGGGAGGAATTGTCCGGTCTTCTCGGCGAGATAGAGCAGGATGGCGTTGGAATCGAAAACGATCGTGCCGTTGTCGTCGATCGCCGGCACCTTGGCATTCGGATTGATCTTCAGATAGTCCGGCGTGAACTGCTCGCCCTTGCGGGTGTCGACCTTCACGGGCTCGTAGGCCAGGCCGGCCTCCTCGAGGAACAGCGCGACCTTGGTCGGGTTCGGCGACCCGTTGAAATAGAATTTGAGCATCTGGCGTCTCTCCAGTGTTGGTGGTCAACAGCGAACGCGGTTAGTCGTCGAGAGCGGACGCAGCATCATCGCCGCGCGGCGGTCTTTTCATGCCTGAATTTTCGCAGGGAGAGCAACCGGCGAGATTGCCGTGAGGTATCTGCGCGCCGCGCAGACCGGCCGGCGTAACACGGGCCCGATGGGCGCCGTAGAAGCCACGGCGCAGGTGCCGTAGGGTGGGCAAAGCGACTTGTCCGCCATAGCTCGAAGAGCGACGGCGGAAGCGTGCCCACGAATTCCATCAAGCATGAAAGAGATGGTGGGCACGGCGCTTCGCGCCTTTGCCCACCCTACGAGAGCGGTGATTGGAAGCGGCTATTCCGCCGCCATGCCGGCGCGGATCTCGGCGCGGAGCTCGTCGATCAGCTTGAGACCCTTCTTGGTCTCGACATGCCAGAAGGTCCAGCCGTTGCAGGCCTGCGCGCCCTGCGCCACCGCGCCCATGCGGTGGATCGAGCCGACCTTGTCGCCGAACATGATGGCGCCGTCGGCGCGGACCAGCGCGCCGAGCTTCTTCTTGGAGTCGAACAGTTTCGTGCCGGGCATGATCATGCCGCGCTCGATCAGCTCGGAGAACGCCACGCGCGGGGCTTCGCGCGCCGTCATGAACGGGGCGAGGCTCTCTTCCGGCAGCGGCTCGACCGCGGCGATGCGGGCTGCAGCGGCCTTGGCGTAGGTCTTGTCGCGCTCGAAGCCGATATAGGAGCGGCCGAGGCGCTTGGCGACGGCGCCGGTGGTGCCGGTGCCGTTGAAGGGATCGATGACGAGATCGCCGGGCTTCGAGGACGACAGTAGCACGCGCGCGAGCAGGCCTTCCGGCTTCTGCGTCGGATGCACTTTCTTGCCGTCGGCGCCCTTGAGGCGTTCCTCGCCGGTGCACAGCGGGATCAGCCAGTCGGAGCGCGCCTGCACATCCTCGTTGGCCGCCTTCAGCGCTTCGTAGTTGAAGGTGTAGCCCTTGGCCTTTTCATCGCGCGCGGCCCAGATCATGGTCTCGTGCGCGTTGGTGAAACGGCGGCCGCGGAAATTCGGCATCGGGTTGGTCTTGCGCCAGACGATGTCGTTCAGGAGCCAGAAGCCGAGGTCCTGCATGATCGCGCCGACGCGGAAGATGTTGTGATAGGAGCCGATCACCCAGATCGTCGCCGACGGCTTCATCGCGCGGCGCGCGGCCAGCAGCCAGGCGCGGGTGAAATCGTCATAGGCGGAGAATGAATCGAACTTGTCCCAGTCGTCGTTGACGGCGTCAACGTGGGACTCGTCGGGGCGCTTGAGATCGCCCTTGAGCTGGAGATTGTAGGGCGGGTCGGCGAACACGAGGTCGACCGAACCAGCCTGAAGCTTCGACATCTCGGCGACGCAATCACCGAGGATGATGCTGTGCGAAGCGGACTCAAAATTTGTGCGGGGCGCCTTTGCAGACGCCCCGCGACGCGACACTACCATGACTCAAGAACTCTGACTCAGGCGACGCTGTCGGCGACGCGGGACCAAACAACCGACTGACCGTTACAATGAAGCGGCAAAGTAAAAGTCGACTTAACGCGCTGCTTTCGTGAGCAGGTCGGACATCGCGCGTTGCGCGCGGGTCGCTGCGCGCATTTGCCGTGTTTTGCAGTGTGTTTCGCGTTTCTTCGCGTTGCGGGAGTGGCTGGAGCTGCAAAAGACTCCAAATTTCTCTCGGAAAAAAATGCTCGGCCCTCGGAAAAAATTGCTGGCGTCGCACGCTGTCGCACTAGGCAATAATTGCCGAGCGGGATATTGATTAACGCAATGGAAATTTTACGTATGTGGCGCGTTGAGGTTTTCGCGTTTCCGCGCGCCCACGCCATGCAATCGTCGACCTGAGGGAAGCCCACCATGCGCTACGATGATTTTCGCCGCAGCGACGACGTCGAGGATCGTCGCGACGACAGTGGCGGAGGGTTCGGCGGTGGCGGCGGCGGGTTCGGCCTGCCGATGGGCGGTGGCGGCCTTGGCATCGGCACCATCATCGTGCTCGGCCTGGTCGGCTATGCCTTCGGCATCGATCCGCGCATCCTGATCGGCGGCGCCGAGATCCTCACCGGTGGCGGCCAGGCGCCGAGCTACCAGACCGACCGTCCGTCGTCCCAGGCCAAGCGCGGCGCGCCGACCGACGAGATGGGCAGCATGATCTCCGGCATCCTCGGCGAGATCGACGATCGCTGGAGCGAGATCTTCCAGGCCAGCGGCCAGTCCTACACCGGCCCGAAGGTCGTGCTGTTCCGCAACGCCACCAATGGCGGCCGCTGCGGCCGCGCGGAGTCGGCGATGGGGCCGTTCTACTGCCCGCCGGACCGCACCATCTTCCTCGACACCGCGTTCTTCCGCGAGGTCGAGACGCGCTTCCGCGGCTGCTCGGGCCAGTCCGCGTGCAATTTCACCACCGCCTACATCATCGCGCATGAGGCCGGCCATCACATCCAGAACCTGCTCGGCATCATTCCGAAGGTGACGCGACTGCAGCAGCAGGCCGGCAGCAAGGCCGAGGCCAATGCGCTCCAGGTGAAGGTCGAATTGCAGGCCGACTGTCTGTCCGGCGTCTGGGTCAATCGCGAGGCGAAGAAGCGCCCGAACTTCCTCGAAGCCGGCGACATCGACGCCGCTCTGACCACGGCGAGCGCGATCGGCGACGATACGCTGCAGCGTCAGGCCACGGGGCGCGTCGTGCCCGACTCCTTCACCCACGGCTCGGCCGCGCAGCGCAAGCAGTGGTTCATGACCGGCTATCAGCAGGGCACGCTGCAGGCCTGCAACACGTTCGGCGGCGGCGGGCCGTAGTGGTCACGTGCCCCGGACGCTGCGCAGCACGAAGTGATGCGCTGCAGAGCCGGGGCCCACAACGCCGGTGCTCGCGTCTCTCACAATGGGTCCCGGCGCTGCGCAGCAGCGTTTCACGCTGCAGCGCGTCCGGGACACGAGAGGAATGAGCAATGGCCTCCATCGACGAAAGCAAGCAATTCATCCCGCTCAACATCGCGGTGCTCACCGTCTCCGACACCCGTGCGCTCGCCGACGACAAGTCCGGCCAGACGCTGGTCGATCGCCTCACCGCGGCCGGCCATCATCTCGCCGCGCGCGAGATCGTCACCGATGACGTCGAGGCCATCCGCGCCGTGATCCGCCGCTGGGTTGCGGATGCCGGCGTCGATGTCGTCATCACCACCGGCGGCACCGGCTTCACCGGGCGCGACGTCACGCCGGAGGCGATCGAGCCGCTGTTCGAGAAGCGGATGGATGGTTTCTCGATCGCCTTCCACATGCTGAGCCACGCCAAGATCGGCACCTCGACGATCCAGAGCCGCGCCACCGCGGGCGTGACCGGCGCGACCTACATTTTCTGCCTGCCCGGTTCGCCCGGCGCCTGCCGCGACGGCTGGGACGGCATCCTCGCGGCGCAGCTCGACTACCGCACGCGCCCCTGCAATTTCGTCGAGATCATGCCGCGGCTGGATGAGCATCTGCGCCGGCCGAAAGCGCAGGGCGCGACGGTGTAACTTCTTCCTTCTCCCCTTGCGGGAGAAGGTGGCGCGAAGCGCCGGATGAGGGGTATCTATCGGCACGGAGTGCTCGGAGAGATACCCCTCACCCTGATGCGTTCGTGTCTTCGAGCGGAGATGCCCTCTCCCGCAAAGGGAGAGGGCGCATTCATGCGCAGCGCGCCAAACTTGGCTAAAGATCCCGCTCCCAGGTCTCGCCAACCAGATCGTGCCCAAAACTGTGATGCGGCTTCGTCGCGACCAGCTCGAATCCGGCGCTCTTGTAGATGCCGCGTGCGGCGACCAGGATGCTCTGCGTCCACAGCGTCATCCTCCGATAGCCCCGCTCGCGCGCGCCCTGCATGCATTGCTCGACCAGCGCGCGGCCGACACCAAGCCCACGCGCTTTCTTCTCCACCTGCAACAGGCGGAGCTTTGCGATCTCGTCCGTGGCCTTGACCAGGAAGACCGAGCCGACCGGCTCGCCGCCGACTTCCGCGATCCAGCAGTGCTCGCGTGCGGCATCGTAGTTCTTGATGAACTGGGCACAGATCTCGGCGATCAGCGCCTCGTAGCTGATGTCCCAATTGTAGTCCGCGGCATAGGCGGCCGCTTGCTTGGAGATGACCCAGCCCATGTCACCGACGCGATGGCTGCGCAGCACGACGGAAGCGGGCTGGTCTCGACGATGCTCCAGCACGGTCTCGATGGTCGCCATCGCCTGCGTGAGCCGCGTTGCATCGCCGGCGGAAAGCTGCGCCAGCATGGCGGCGACTTCGTTCTGCGAGCTCAGGCTCAGCTTGGCGAAGGTCTGGCGGCCCTTGGCGGTGAGGCTGAGCTGGTACTGCCTGCGATCCGCGGGCAGGGGCGTCCGGGTGATCAGTCCCTTTTCGTCGAAGCCTTGGACGATGCGGCTGAGATAGCCGGGGTCGAGGCCGAGCTCGGTTCCGATCTCCTTGGCCGCAAGGTCGTCGCGATGCGCGAGCTCATAGAGCACGCGGGCCTCGCTGAGCGAGAACGGACTGTTTCCCAAATGCTGGTCGAGCACGCCGAGCTTGCGGGTATAGAAGCGGTTGAAGGCGCGAACCGCTGCGATCTGGTCGTCGGTACCGTCGAATGCCATGGGACACCTCAATAATTGCCATTGTCAAGTAATTATTTGACTTTGGCAAGTATTAGGTGGCCTCATGCGACCATGACGATCCGGCTGCGCAGCATCGTCCGGGAGGAGCGGCCGAGCCGCCTGAGCAGCCTGGCTTCGGACCGGCGAGCCTGGGGCGGGTAGCCGCCGATCCGGTCATAATGATCGCGCGCGATCAAAAGCCCCTGATCGCCGAGGGGGCCGACCAGCTTGCGCGCCACGGACCACAGGACGTCGCGGAAGCCGGTATCGGCGTAAGGCGAGCGGGCATAACGGAACACGGCTGCACGATCCCGGCCGCTGGCCGCGACGGCCTGGATGAACTGGGTGGTCTCCTCGATCCAGCCGGTGTCCAGCACCGCGCCGGCGGGAAGGAACATCAGCCAGGGAGAACGGGCCTCGCGCGCGCCGGCGGCTAGCGCCGCGCCTTGCGTCGAGCCCTCGCAATCGACGAAACGGCAGCCGGCGACGTCTGCAACGCGCGCAATGACGCCGTTGCTCGTGCCGTCGACCAGCAGGACTTCCTTGATGATGCCCGCGGCGGCACCAGGGACCAGCGCGGCCAGAGTTGCGACTGCGGTCTGCTCGACGCCTTCGGTCGGAATGATGACGCTCAGCATGATTGAGACTTCGATGTCCGCAATTCGGGAGAAGCGTAACTCGTTATGATGTTGTCATAAACACGCTGCGGTGCCGAGTGCAACTTTTCGGCTGTGCCCTCGGCGTGCGATGGTAAACTCGCGCGGGCCCGGCGCAGCCGAATATGTCGTGCGCGGGGGCCCAAATTGCCGAATGTTTCGGCGAATATCGGTTTCGCGAGCTTTAAGCAGGGCGTTTCTCTGCCGATATCGCGGGTGACAGCTGTTCCCGTGCGGATGGGAAAAACCTGCAGCCGCCGTTGCGCAGAACGGGATCAAGTCCAATGAACGCCGATCAACTCCCTGTTGCCGCAACACTCGCATCGCCGAAGCCGGCCGCCGCGCCGACCTTGCGGATCCGCGCCGTAATGCTGGGCGAACGCATCAATCCATCGGGGCTCGAGATCGGGCCGACGGTCTCCTCGACGCCGGCTGCCTTTCGGGTCCACGGCGGCCTCGCCGTGATCTTCCGCTACGGTGTCGTGGTGCTGATCGGCCTTCTGCCTTCGGAGGAGAAGGTGCTGCTCGACAGTCTCAAGTCCCGCGTGACTGGCGAGCTCAGCCCCCACGAAGAGGAGACCGCGCAGGCTCAGCTTTGCCACGATGAAAATGCCGAGGCGATCCAGCCGGGCGGGCCGATCAACCTCTCGAAATTTTCCGACGAGCGGCTGCTGCTGATCGCGGACGCGCTCGCCAAGAGCACGTCGCTGGCGCGCGACGAACGCCGCGTCGCGGCGGTCTTCGACGTCATCGAGCCCTTCGCGCGGGAGCTCGCCGAGAAAGGCCGGACGTCGCGACGACGCAGGGGCATCCTGCAGCTCATCGGCAATGCGCTGCTGGTCCAGCAGCGCGTCGCCGGCCGCGTCGCGGTGGCCGAAAAGCCCGACGCGCTCTGGGAAAAACCGCAGCTCGATCGCCTCTATGCGCGTCTCGAAGACGAGTACGAGCTGAAGGAACGCCTCGACACGCTCGAGCGCAAGCTCACGGTCGTCGCAGAAACGGCCGATGCCCTGACCGACATCATCGACACCCAGCGCTCGCTACGGCTCGAGATCGCGGTGGTGGTGCTGATCGTGATCGAAGTGGTGATTGGCTGCATCCAGATCTTTGCCGGGAGGCACTGAGTGCTCGCCACGAGTCCGGTATCGTAGGGTGGGCAAAGGCGCCCTTGCGCCGTGCCCACGATTTCTGAATGACGAGGAAGATCGTGGGCACGCTCCGCTTTGCCCACCCTACGATACTGTCCTCGTAGCTTGCAGCACCGCAACGCAATGCCGTGCGATCGTCAGTTCCTCGTTGGTCGGGATCACGAAGACATCCGCGGCGCTGTCGCCGGCATTGATCCGCTCGCGCGCTTCGACATTCGCGGCCGCATCGATGCGCACGCCGAGCCAGGCGAGCCGTTCGCTGATCGCGCTGCGAATCTCCGTGGCGTGCTCGCCGATGCCGCCCGTGAACACGAGACAGTCGAGCCCACCGAGTGTGTTCGCCATCATCGCGACCTCCTGCGCGGCACGGAAAGTGAAGAGATCGACCGCTTCCCGTGCCGAAGCCTCGCCGCTCGCCAGCAGCGTGCGCATGTCCGCAGAGATGCCGGAAACGCCGAGCAGGCCGGACTCGTGATAGAGCAGATTCTGCAAATCCCCGGTGGTCATCCTCTCGTGCTGGAGCAGATAGAGCAGCACGCCGGGATCGATGGTGCCGCAGCGCGTGCCCATCACGAGGCCGTCGAGCGGCGTCAGTCCCATCGTGGTGTCGATGCTGCGGCCGTTGCGCAACGCGCAGAGGCTGGCGCCATTGCCGAGATGGGCGATGACGGTGCGCCCGGCGGCGAGCTCCGGTGCGATTGCTGCGAGCCGGCCTGCGACATATTCGAACGAGAGCCCGTGAAAGCCGTAGCGTCGGAGGCCGCGCGCCTCAAAGCGTCCAGGAATGGCGAAGCGGCTGGCGGGGGGCGTCATGCTGTGATGAAACGCCGTGTCAAAGCACGCGATCTGCGTGAGCGGGGGACGGATCGCCCGGAGGGCGCGGACCGGTGCCAGGCAACGGGGCTGATGCAACGGCGCCAGCGGTGTCAGGGCTTCCAGCTTCGCCTGGACGTCGTCCGTCAGCGCGATCGGGCCGGAGTAATCCGGACCGCCATGGACGATGCGATGCCCCACGGCGCGCAAGCACCCTTCGCCAAAGCGGTGCTCGATAAAGGCGATAACGTCCGCGAACAGATGACCACCATCCGCATCCGACGCTTCTCTCCGCTTTTCGAACAGCGTCTCGCCCGATGGACTGCTGGCCACGAGCCGCGGCTTCGCCTCGTGCTCGTCGAGCAGGCCCTTGCAGAGCAGGGCAGGCTCGCTGCCCGAGATCTCGAACAGGCCGAACTTGATGCTCGAGGAGCCTGCGTTGAGGACGAGGACCGACGCCGTCATCAGATCACCGCGCCTTGCCCGGCCAGACCCAGTCGCGGATCACGGGCATGTCCTCGCCGTGCTCGCGCACGTAACGCGCATGCTCGAGCAGCGCGTCGCGGAACCGCTGCTTCACATGCGCGGCCTTGGTCGCGAGATCAGGCACGCGCTCGATCGCCTCGATCGCGAGATGATAGCGGTCGAGCCCGTTGAGCACGACCATGTCGAACGGCGTCGTCGTGGTGCCTTCCTCGGCGAAACCGCGCACATGCATGCCGGCATGGTTGGTGCGGTTATAGGTGAGGCGGTGGATCAGATAGGGATAGCCGTGATAGGCGAAGATGACAGGCTTATCGCGCGTGAACAGGCTGTCGAAATCGCGATCGCTGAGGCCATGCGGATGCTGCTCCTTCGGCTGCAGCGTCATCAGGTCGACGACGTTGACGACGCGGATCTTCAGGTCCGGCAGCGCCTTGCGCAGCAGGTCGACGGCGGCGAGCGTCTCGAGCGTCGGGACGTCGCCGGCGCAGGCCATCACCACATCGGGCTCGCCATTCGCGTCCTCGTTGCCGGCCCAGGGCCAGATGCCGATGCCCGCATCGCAATGCGTCGCGGCCTCCTGCATCGACAGCCATTGCGGCGCCGGCTGCTTGCCGGCGACGATGACGTTGATGCGGTTGTAGGTGCGCAGGCAGTGGTCGGCGATCCACAGCAGCGTGTTGGCATCCGGCGGGAAGTAGATGCGGACGATGTCGGCCTTCTTGTTGGCGACGAGATCGACGAAGCCGGGATCCTGATGGCTGAAGCCGTTGTGATCCTGCCGCCAGACATGCGAGGTCAGGAGATAGTTCAGCGAGGCGATCGGCCGCCGCCACGGCAGATGCCGCGTCACCTTCAGCCATTTGGCGTGCTGGTTGAACATGGAGTCCACGATGTGGATGAAGGCCTCGTAGCAGGAGAAGAAGCCGTGGCGTCCGGTGAGCAGATAGCCCTCGAGCCAGCCCTGGCAGAGATGCTCGCTCAAGACCTCCATCACGCGGCCGTCCTGCGCCAGATGCACGTCATAAGGTTCGATCGGCTCCATCCAGACCCGTTCGGTGGCGTCGAACACCGCATCGAGCCGGTTTGACGCGGTCTCGTCCGGGCCCATGAGGCGGAAGTTGCGGTCCTCGGCGTTGAGGCGGATGACATCGCGCAGGAATTTGCCGAGCTCGCGCGTTGCTTCGCCCGTTACGGAGCCTGGCTGTGGCACGTCGACGGCAAAGCTGCGGAAGTCCGGCAGCTTCAGTTCCTTCTTGAGCAGCCCGCCATTGGCATGGGGATTGGCGCCCATGCGGCGATTGCCTTCGGGCGCGATCGCCCTTAGCTCCGGGATCAGCGCGCCATTGGCGTCGAACAGTTTGTTCGGCTCGTAGCTGCGCATCCAGTCTTCGAGAATCTTCAGATGCGCCGGGTTCTCGCGACAGCTCGCGACCGGCACCTGATGCGCGCGCCAAAACCCTTCGACCTTCTTGCCGTCGACCTCCTTCGGGCCGGTCCAGCCCTTCGGGCTGCGCAGCACGATCATCGGCCAGCGCGGCCGCTCCACGCTCGTCCGCCCGTCGCGGGCCTGCTGCTGGATCGAGCGGATGCTGGCGAGCGCGACGTCGAGCGCGTCCGCCATGGCCTGGTGCATCAATTTGGGATCGTCGCCCTCGACGAACAGCGGCTCGTGGCCGAACCCGTGGAAGAGATCGCGGATTTCGCCGTCGGGCATCCGGCCGAGCACGGTCGGATTGGCGATCTTGTAGCCATTGAGGTGGAGAATCGGCAGCACCGCGCCGTCATGGGTTGGGTTCAGGAACTTGTTGGAATGCCAGGACGCCGCGAGCGGACCGGTCTCGGCCTCGCCATCGCCGACGACGCAGGCGACGATGAGGTCGGGATTGTCGAAGGCCGCGCCATAGGCGTGCACCAGCGCGTAGCCGAGCTCGCCGCCTTCGTGGATCGAGCCCGGCGTCTCCGGCGCCGCGTGGCTCGGAATGCCACCGGGAAAGGAGAACTGCCTGAAGAGCTTTCGCAATCCGTCCGCATCGCGCGGGATGTTTGGATAGATCTCGCTGTAGCTGCCTTCCAGATAGGTGTTGGCGACCATGCCCGGGCCGCCATGGCCGGGACCGCAGACATAGAGCACGCTGAGATCCTGCTCGCGGATGACGCGGTTGAGGTGGGCGTAGATGAAGTTCAGCCCGGGCGTCGTGCCCCAATGGCCGAGCAGGCGCGGCTTGATGTGCTCGGGCCGCAACGGCTCGCGCAGCAGCGGATTATCGAGCAGATAGATTTGCCCGACGGAGAGATAGTTCGCGGCACGCCAGTAGCGATCGAGCAGGTCGAGGTCGCTGCTCGCGGCGGACGATTGTTGTTGATTTGTCATATTCCTGACGACCTTCACTCGGGATCGTCACCAACCGAGTTCCGGCGAGATCGATCCCAAAATTGATACTTGCTCGCATCAAACGGGGATCGGCCTCACGCGGTGTTGCGTGAGGTCAAAGGTCGGCGCGTGAAGATTGGGCAGCGCTACTGTGCATGGGGTTGTTTTCGCGTTTTTCATTCTTGTTCTTGATTTGTTCCTTTGGCATGCTATCTTGGCTTCATGAGTCCAGCTTCTTCTTCTGCTCTCAAGCACCCGCCGGTCACGGCGCCCTCCGAGCCGGCGGGTGCGCCTTCTGATTTCCCCGAACTTGCGGTCGCCATCGACAAGCAACGCAGGCGAGGGCGTGGCGCGCAATCCAATGCCAGCGGCCGCTTTGAGGCCGAAGCGCGCGTCGCCTTCGACGACGGCTGGCAGAGCCTGGAAGAGCTGCCGCCGTTCAAGACGACGGTCGGCGTCGACACCTCGCGCAAGGTGATCACCCGCAACGAGTCGCCCGACATCGGCTTCGATCGCTCGATCAATCCCTATCGTGGCTGCGAGCACGGCTGCGTCTATTGCTTCGCGCGGCCGACGCACGCCTATCTCGGCCTGTCGCCGGGGCTCGATTTCGAGTCAAAGCTGTTCGTCAAGCCCGAGGCGCCGGCGCTGCTCGAGAAGGAGCTCGCGGCCTCAGGCTACGAGCCGCGGATGATCGCGATCGGCACCAACACCGATCCCTATCAGCCGATCGAGCGCGAGCGCAAAATCATGCGCGGCATCCTGGAGGTGCTGGAACGCACCGGCCATCCCGTCGGCATCGTCACCAAGTCCGCGCTGGTCGTGCGCGACATCGACATTCTCGCAGCGATGGCCAAGCGCAATCTCGCCAAGGTCGCGATCTCGGTGACCTCGCTCGACCCAAAGCTCGCGCGCACCATGGAGCCGCGCGCCTCGACGCCGCCGAAGCGGCTGGAGGCGCTGAAGCAGCTCTCGGAGGCCGGCATTCCCACCACCGTGATGGTGGCGCCGGTGATCCCCGCGCTGAACGATTCCGAGATCGAGCGCATCCTCGATGCCGCCGCCCATGCCGGCGTCAAGGAAGCCTCCTACGTGCTGCTGCGGTTGCCGCTCGAGGTGCGCGATCTCTTCCGCGAATGGCTGATGGCGAACTATCCGGACCGCTATCGCCACGTCTTCACGCTGATCCGCGATATGCGCGGCGGCCGCGACTACGATGCCAAATGGGGCGAGCGGATGAAGGGCACCGGGCCAATGGCCTGGACCATCGGCCGCCGCTTCGAGATCGCCTGCGACCGGCTCGGGCTCAACAAGCGCCGCTCGAAGCTGACCACGGATCATTTTGCCCGGCCAAAGCAGAACGGCGAGCAGCTCAGCCTGTTCTGAGGCGCGGAGCGTATGAGGTGTGTGATGAGCAAGGAACTGCCGGCTCCGGTACCGCGGCTCACGGTGATCACGCTTGGCGTCAACGACATCCGCGCCAGCATCGCCTTCTATGACGCGCTCGGGTTTGCGCGCCGGCTGAAGGCGACGGGCGAGGCCGTTGCGTTCTTCGACACCGGTGGTCCGGTGCTCGGCCTGTTTCCCTGGGACCAGCTCGCCGCCGACGCCAAATTGCCGGACGATCCGAGGCCAACGACCTTCCGCGGCATGACCCTGGCCTGGAACTGTGCTTCGCGCGAGGAGGTCGATGCGGTGCTGGCGTTTGCGCTTCGTAAGGGCGCGACGCTGCTGAAGGCCGCGCACGAGACCGATTACGGCGGCTATTCCGGCTATTTTGCCGATCCCGACGGCCATCCCTGGGAGGTCGTCGTCGCCCCCGGCATCGAGGTCGGCGACGACCGGCGGGTGCATCTGGCCGAGTAGGGCGACCCGCCTGAATAACGGGAATTGTCTGGGGTTCCCGGTTGCGCGGGCGAGGCGGCTTGCGCACGATCCCGACCATGATTCGGGACAAGTCCGCCAAAAAGCCAGTCAAGGCCAAGCCAGCGAAGGCAAGCTTCCGCCGCGAGCGCGCGCTGATCAAGCGCGGCATCTGGCCGATCGCCGGCTGCGACGAGGCCGGCCGCGGGCCGCTGGCCGGTCCGGTGGTGGCGGCCGCGGTGATTCTCGATCCCGACCGCATTCCGCGCGGCATCGACGATTCCAAGCGGCTGACGGCGGAGGAGCGGGAGACGCTTTTCGCCAAGATCTGCGCGACTGCACAAGTCTCGGTCGCCGTTGCCTCGCCCGCGCGGATCGACCGCGACAACATCCTGCGCGCCTCGCTCTGGGCGCTGAAGCGCGCCGTGGTGGCGCTGCCCGAGGCGCCGAAGCATGTCTTCGTCGACGGCCGCGACCGGCTCGACACACCTTGCGACTGCGAGGCGGTGATCGGCGGCGACGGCATCGTGCTGTCGATTGCCGCCGCCTCCATCGTCGCCAAGGTGACGCGCGACCGGCTGATGTGCGCGCTGGCGCAGGACTGCCCGGGCTACGGTTTCGAGCAGCACAAGGGCTACGGCGTGCCGGAGCATCTCGACGCGCTCGATCGCCTCGGCCCCACCATCCACCACCGCAGCTTCTTCGCTCCCGTCGCGGCCGCCCGCGCCAAGCACATGCCCTGGACCGTCGAACCGGTGCGGGACCTGTTCGAGGTCGCCGACGTCGAGGTGCAGGTGGAGACCGCAGTTGAAATCGATGCTTCGGCAGGCCTTTAAGCTAGACTGTCGTTGCCACGACGCACGGCGCCCATTATCAAAATACACCTGAGCGAATAGGGCCGGCTGGACGGGTTGGCTGCATCTTGCGGGCGTTGCATGCGGTTTACCTCCCTGGTCATCGAGCTCATTCGCGCCCGGCCGCGGCTGATCGTCTGGATTGCCGTGCTCGCGCAGGCCGCGATGTGGCTGCTGGTGGCGCTTTTGTTCTACCGCAGCCCGCCCGGCAGCCTCGCGACCCTGCTCGCCTTCGGCAGGGAGTACCAGGTCGGCACTGATCTCGGTCCGCCGCTGTCGGTCTGGCTCGCCGATATCGCCTATCGTGCCGCCGGCGGTCACATGTTCGGCGTCTATGTGCTCGCCGAGCTCTGCGAGATCGCGACCTTCATTGCGCTCTATCACCTGGCGCGCGCCGTGGTCGGCACCCAGCAGGCGGTGCTCGCCGTGCTCCTGACCATGACGGTGCTGGCTTTCTCCTCGTCTGCGCTCGACTTCGGCCCCCTTGTGCTGGCGCGTCCGCTCTGGACGCTGTTGCTGCTGCATTCCTGGCAGATCATCGGTCAGCGCCGCGGCAATGCCTGGTTCGCCTGGTCGATCGAGGCGGGCCTGTTGCTGCTGACCACACCGGCCGCGATCTTCCTGCTCGCATTGCTCGTCATCTTCGCGCTCGCGACCGCCGGCGGCCGCCGGACGTTGCGCGCACTCGATCCGCTGTTCGCTCTCGTCGTCGTTGCCGTGCTGGCGCTGCCCTATGCCGTCTGGCTGATGCGGGCCGAGACCCTTGTGCTGCCGGCCCTGCCGCACGTGACCGACCTCAGTGCCCGCGCGCTCCACGCCGCCTGGCTGCTCGGGGGTCTTGTGCTCGGCGCAGTCGCGGTCCCGGTGCTCACCTTCCTCAACACGTCCCTGTTCGCCGGCAAGAGCGAAGAGGCGCCGATCATTTACCGGCCGCCGGTCGAGCCGCTCGCGCGCAACTTCGTCTATTTCTTTGCGCTCGCGCCGGCGCTCGGTGCGGTCCTGATCTCCGGCCTGTTCGGGCTCGAGGCCGTCGTCGGCGGCGCCGGCGTGGTGCTGGTCATGTCGGGCCTCGCCATGGTCGTCGTGGCCGGCGATCTCATTGCGATGCGCCGCGCACGGATGCTGCGCACGGTATGGCTGGTGGCGATCGCGGCTCCGGCGGCCGGCGTCGTGCTGGCCGTGTTGTTCCTGCCCTGGAGCGGCACCGGCGAGATCGCGACCTCGATGCCGGGGCGCGCGATCTCGGACTTCTTCGATGACAGCTTTGCCCGCCGCACCAACCATCGCCTGCGCGCGGTCGCAGGTGAAACCGAGCTTGCGAGCCTGATCGCGCTGCACTCCGGCCGGCCGCATCTGTTCATCGATGCCGCGCCCGCGCGGACGCCGTGGATGTCACAGGCAAAATTCAGCGAGAGCGGCGGCGTCGTGGTCTGGCGCGCCTCGGATACCGCCGGCACCCCGCCACCCGAAATCCTCGCGCGCTTTCCCGGCATCGTGCCGGAAGTGCCGCGTGCCTTCGAATGGCTGGTCAATGGCCGTCAGGGATTGTTGCGCGTCGGCTGGGCCATCGTCCGGCCGAAGGGGACGTAGCGACAAACGCTGAAACCGTAGGGTGGGCAAAGGCGCAAAAGCGCCGTGCCCACGTCAAGCCTATCGGTCGCAACGATAGAGGTGGTGGGCACGCTCCGCTTTGCCCACCCTACGAGATCTATCCCGCCAGCACCTTCGCGATCGCCCGCAGATCCTGCCACGCGAGCCGCTTGTAGGACGGCGAGCGCAACAGATAGGCCGGGTGGAAGGTCGGCAGCGCGCGGATGGTGCGTTGGCCCGTGTCGTAGTCGAACCAGCGTCCGCGTGTCCGCATGATGCCCTCGCGGGTCGAGAGCAGCGTCTGCGTCGAGGGATTGCCGAGCGTCACCAGCAGGTCGGGATTCACCAGCTCGATATGGCGCTGGATGAAGGGCAGGCAGATCTGCGTCTCCTGCGGCGTCGGCGTGCGGTTGCCGGGCGGCCGCCAGGGAATGACGTTGGTGATGTAGGCCGTGGTGCGGTTGAGGCCTATGGCGCCGATCATCAAATCGAGCAGCTTGCCGCTGCGTCCCACGAACGGCAGTCCCTCGATGTCCTCGTCACGGCCCGGTGCCTCGCCGACGAACATGATGCGTGCCTGCGGATTGCCGTCGGCGAACACCAGCCGGGTCGCAGTGTGCTTGAGCGCGCAGCCCTCGAAGTTCTGCATCAGCTCGCGCAAGGCCTCGAGCGTCGGCGCGGTGCGCGCGGCCTCGCGGGCCGAAGCAATGGCGACGTCGGGCGCCGGTGCCGCCTCGCCACGCATCACCGCAGGCGCGGCGACAGGCCGCGGTGTCTCGACCGGCGCCGCGCGCGGGGCCGGCGGCGGAGCGTCTAATTCCGCCAGGCGGTCGACCGGTTCCTCGGCGAGCGCGCAGTCGACACCGGCCTCCAGATAGAAGGCGAGAAGCTCTCGGACGGTGGGTGCGGGCTCGGGGATCATTTGGAAAGTCAGACTATTAGTTCATCTTAAGGCGCCTTGCATCCCAGCGGAACGCATTTCCGTGGTTGTCCTACCCGGAAAAATCGGAAACAAGGGAGCGCAAATGACAAGGAACCGTCTCAAGGGCTGAGATCAGATGAGCACCGAAGAACTTCCCCCGCGCGAATCCATGGAATTCGACGTCGTCATCGTCGGCGCCGGCCCCTCGGGCCTGGCCGCGGCGATCCGGCTGAAGCAGATCAATGCCGATCTCAACGTCGTCGTGGTGGAGAAGGGCTCCGAGGTCGGTGCGCACATTCTCTCCGGCGCCGTGATCGATCCGGCCGGGCTCGACAAGCTGATCCCGGACTGGCGCGAGGATTCCGACTGCCCGCTGAAGACGCAGGTCAAGGACGACCGCTTCTACTGGATGACGGCGGGCGGCGCGATCAAGCTGCCGAACTTCATCATGCCGCCGCTGATGGACAACCATCACTGCTATATCGGCTCGCTCGGCAATGTCTGCCGCTGGCTGGCGCGCAAGGCCGAGGCGCTCGGCGTCGAGATCTATCCGGGCTTTGCCGCCGCCGAAGTGCTCTATGACGAAAAGGGCGCCGTGAAGGGCATCGCCACCGGCGACATGGGCATCGGCCGCGACGGCAAGCCGAAGGACTCCTTCACCCGCGGCATGGAGCTGCTCGGCAAGTACACGCTGTTCGCCGAAGGCGCACGTGGCAGCCTGACCAAGCAGCTGATCGCCAAGTTCGCGCTCGATGCCAAGAGCGAACCGGCGAAGTTCGGCATCGGCCTCAAGGAAGTCTGGCAGATCGATCCCGCCAAGCACCAGAAGGGCCTGATCCAGCATTCGTTCGGCTGGCCGCTCGACCTGAAGACCGGAGGTGGCTCGTTCCTCTACCATTACGACGACAATCTGGTCGCCGTCGGCTTCGTCGTGCATTTGAACTACGACGATCCGTATCTGTCACCGTTCGACGAATTCCAGCGCTTCAAGACCCATCCCTCGATCCGCGGCACCTTCGAAGGGGCCAAGCGGCTTGCCTATGGCGCGCGTGCCATCACCGAAGGCGGCTATCAGTCGGTGCCGAAGCTGACGTTCCCCGGCGGCGCGCTGGTCGGCTGTGCGGCCGGCTTCGTCAACGTGCCGCGCATCAAGGGCGTGCACAACGCGATGGGCACCGGCATGCTCGCGGCTGAGAATGTCGCGGCCGCGCTCGCGGCCGATCGCGCCAACGACGAGATCGTCGACTACGAGAATGCGTGGCGATCCTCGCCGGTCGGCAAGGACCTGTTCCTGGTCCGCAACGTCAAGCCGCTGTGGTCGAAGTTCGGCACCGTGCTCGGCGTCGCGCTCGGCGGCTTCGACATGTGGTTCAACACGCTGTTCGGTACCTCGCTGTTCGGCACGCAGTCGCATGCGAAGCCCGATCGCTCGACGCTCGATCCAGCCAAGCAACACGCGCCCAGGAACTATCCGAAGCCCGACGGCAAGATCTCGTTCGACAAGCTGTCCTCGGTGTTCCTGTCCAACACCAATCACGAGGAAGATCAGCCGATCCATCTCCGGGTCGCGGACATGAACCTGCAGAAGATGTCCGAGCATGACGTCTTCGCCGGTCCGTCGAACCGCTATTGCCCGGCCGGTGTCTATGAGTGGGTCGAGGAAGGCGCGAGCCCGCGCTTCCAGATCAACGCCCAGAACTGCGTCCACTGCAAAACCTGCGACGTGAAGGACCCCAACGGCAATATCACCTGGGTTCCTCCGGAGGGCGGCGGCGGTCCGAACTACGAGGCGATGTAAGGGCGCGCCGGGTGACCAAATAGGTCCGAAGGGTGATGTAGCGCACGTTCGCGTGAGGACCCGGCTGCGGCCACCCGCCGCGGCCACGATAAGGCCATAGTAGCGGCGTCTTGGGGCACTTGACCGTCACGCGAACGGTTACTTGGCCGATTTGGGGCGTGCGGAGGGGATGCCCGGTCCGAATCCTTGCGGTGAAGCGCCAAAAGCGGCATTGTCCGGACCCGACGGTTCCGGGTCCCATGTTGCCGGCCGCGTTCGCGTGCGAGACGGCCTTTTGCTTCAAACCCAGGCACTACCAACTCAAGGCGAGCCCTGATGTTTTCAAATCGTTTCAACCGCTGGACTGCTGCTGTCATCGCCCTTGCCGGCTCCGCGATCGTGGCGGTCCCTGGCGGAGTGCTGGCGCAGACGCCGGATCATCCGGCCGACACGGCGGCGCAGTTTCCGACCCGAAACGATCTGAAGTCGCTCACCACCGCCGGCAGCTATCTCGCCGCCCGTCACGCCAGCGTCGAGCGCGACGCGACCTCGGCCGCCGCCTTCTACCGCTCCGCGCTGCGGACCGACCCCAAGAACAACGAGCTGCTCGACCGCGCCTTCATCGCCTCGGTCGGCGACGGCGACATCGACGAAGCGGTCAAGCTCGCCGAGCGCATCCTCACCATCGACAAGACCAATCGCGTCGCGCGCCTCGTGGTCGGCGTGCATGATTTGAAGCTGAAGAAATATCCGAGCGCGCAAAGCAACATCAACCAGTCGATTCGCGGGCCGATCACCGATCTCGTCGCAACGCTGCTGTCCGGCTGGGCCGCCTACGGTGCGGGCGATGCCAAGGGCGCGGTCGCGACCATCGACAAGCTGGCGGGCCCGGAATGGTATCCGCTGTTCAAGGACCTGCATGCCGGCATGATCCTCGAGAACGCCGGCAAGGAGAAGGACGCGGGCGTCCGTTTCGAGCGCGCCTACAAGCTCGACGATTCCATGCTGCGCGTCAGCGAGGCCTATGCGCGCTGGCTGTCGCGCAACAAGGACGCGGCTTCGGCGACCGCGATTTATGAAGCCTTCGACAAGAAGCTCGCCCGTCATCCGCTGATCGTGGAGGGCCTCCGCGAGACCAAGGCCGGCAAGAAGCTGCCGTCGCTGGTCGATTCCGCGCAGGCTGGTGCTGCCGAGGCGCTCTACGGCATCGGCGCCACGCTGACCCGCCGCGGCGGCGAGGATCTGGCGCTGGTCTATCTCCAGCTCGCGCTCTATCTGCAGCCCACGCATCCGCTGGCCCTGCTCTCGCTCGCCGACCTCTATGAATCCGTGAAGCGGCCGCAGATGGCGATCAAGATCTATGAGCGCGTGCCATCGTCTTCGCCTCTGAAGCGCAATGCGCAGATCCAGCTCGCCATCGATCTGGATTCCGCCGACCGCACCGACGAGGCGATCAAGATCCTCAAGGGCGTGACCGCCGAGGACTCCAAGGATCTCGAAGCCATCATGGCGCTCGGCAATCTCGAGCGCGGCCGCAAGAAGTTCGCCGACTGCGGCGCGACCTATTCGCGGGGCATCGACGTATTGCCGGCCGGCAACGACAAGGCCAACAGCGTCTGGTACTACTACCGCGGCATTTGCGAGGAGCGCACCAAGGAGTGGGGCAAGGCCGAAGCCGACATGAAGAAGGCGCTCGAGCTGCAGCCCGACCAGCCGCATGTCCTCAACTATCTCGGCTATTCCTGGATCGACCAGGGCGTGAACCTCGACGAAGGCATGAAGATGATCAAGCGTGCCGTCGAGCAGCGTCCCGACGACGGCTACATCGTCGATTCCCTCGGCTGGGCCTATTACCGTATCGGCAACTACGAAGAGGCGGTGAAGAACCTCGAGCGCGCGATCGACCTCAAGCCCGAGGATCCCACCATCAACGACCATCTCGGCGACGCCTATTGGCGCGTCGGCCGCACGCTGGAAGCAAAATTCCAGTGGGCGCATGCCCGCGATCTCAAGCCCGAGCCGGACGATCTGCCGAAAATCGAGGCCAAGATCGCCAATGGCATGACGGAAGACAATTCGAACTCTTCGGCCGCGCAGGCGGACAAGAAGAAGGACGACGGCAAGGGCGGCTAACTGAGTGACTGGGGGCGTATCGCCGATGCCGGCGTTGGTTGAAGAAGGGCGCGCGAAGGTCAATCTGAGCCTTCGCGTGGTCGGCCGTCGTGCCGACGGCTATCATGATCTCGAAAGCGTGGTTGCGTTTGCCGATTGTGCCGACCGGCTCACGCTGGAGCCGGGGGGCGAGCTCAGGCTTGCGACCACGGGGCCGCTCGCCGCGGCCTGCGGCGAAACATCAGACAATCTCGTGTTCAAGGCCGCCAAGCTGCTGGCGGACGCGGTGCCGAATTTGAAGCTCGGCGCCTTCGCGCTCGACAAGGTCCTGCCGGTGGCAGCCGGTATCGGCGGCGGCTCGGCCGATGCGGCGGCGGCGCTGCGTCTTCTCGCGCGCCTCAACGATCTCCCGCTCGATGATCCCCGCCTGCAGCAGGTCGCGCTTGCGACCGGGGCCGACGTTCCGGTGTGCCTGTTCTCTCGGGCCTGCGACATGACCGGCGTCGGCGAGCAGCTGCTGCCGCTGGCGTTGCCGAGCATGCCTTGCGTGATGGTCAATCCGCGCGTGCCGGTCGCGACCAAGGACGTGTTCAGGGAGTTGGGCCTGCGCAACGGCGAATTGCTGGTTGGCCCGACCGATGTGCTGGAAGCTCCGGCCTGGCCGGAGCAGGGCGGCTCGATTTCGGATTGGGTCGAGGTTCTCGAAACCGTCGCCAACGACCTCGAAGCCCCTGCACTGCGCATCGAACCCGTCATCGGTGACGTGCTGGGCGCTTTGCGCTCGTCCGCCGGCGTCAAGCTCGCGCGGATGTCCGGCTCGGGCGCGACCTGTTTTGCGATCTACGGTGCGGCGAATGATGCGCACGCTGCCGCCGAAAAGATCCGGCGCGACCATCCCGGCTGGTGGGTGCATGCGGGGACGTTGAGCTAGGCGCAGCTGCCGTAGGGTGGGCAAAGGCGCGCTAGCGCCGTGCCCACCATCATCATGTGGCGGGCACGCTTCGCTTTGCCCACCCTACGCCAGCGTCGCTAGCCGACGCTCTCAAGCCCGAGAAACTGCCGGATCTCACCCAGCACCTCCTCCGGCTTGTCGTGCTGCAACCAGTGCCCGGCGCCGGCGATGGTCGCGATGCGCGCCTGCTGGAAATAGCGTTCCAGGCCCGCGGCGCGGGCGCCGGCGAGAAAGCTTTCGCCCGCATTCAATAGCAACGTCGGGCACGTGATGCGCGACCACAGCGCGACGTGGTCGTCCGGCCACAGCCGATGCGGCGCGGAGGCGCGCTGGTAGGGATCAAACTTCCAGCTATAGGTGCCGTCCTCGTTCCGGCGCGCGCCGTGCGTGGCAAGGTGCAGCGCGAGGTCGCGGGCGAGGCGCCTGTTGTGAAGCACCATCTGCGCGGCCGCGTCCTCGAGGGTCGCATAGCGCCGCGGCGTGCGATCGTGCAGCCTGTCGAGCTGGCTGACCCACTTGCCGATGCGCTCATGCGTCGGGGGCTTTGGCGCATCAGGCAGCATCGTCACGCCGTCGAGAACGACGAGCTTGGTGACCTGCTCGGGGAATGCGCCTGAAAAGATCAGGCTCACCATGCCACCCATGGAATGGCCGATGAGCGTCACGTGAGGCGCTGCGATGCTGCGGACGAGCTGGGCGAGATCGTAGACATACTCCGTCAGCGCGTAGCTGCCGCCCTTGGTCCAGTCGGAATCGCCGTGGCCACGCAGATCGGGCGCGATCACATGGAAGTGCGGCTGCAACGAGCGCGCGATGGCATCCCAGCTCCGGCAATGATCGCGGCCGCCATGTACCAGGATGAGTGGCGATGCGCTCTCGTTGCCCCAGTCGGCGTAATGCAGGCGCAGTCCGTGGGACTCGTAATTGCGACTTTGCGGGGCGAGCATCTGGCCGCGTTCCTCGACTACCGGGTAAGACTGCATTGAACTAGCCTGCTGCCGGTCATTCGACAAGCAAGCGCGCGGTCATGCCGGCTTCGGTGCCGGGCCGGGTGGGCGTCGGCTGATACGCCCAGCGGTTGCGTTGCCGGATCTTGAATAGCTTCGCAGCGCGCGCGGCACGCGACAACGAATTTGGCAGGAGGTGATAACGCGACCAGGACATCATCTTCATCGAACCCTCCATCGCAACATCAATGGGTGAGCTCTTGGCGATGCCTCGTTCGAATTGCGCGCGTTACATCTCGGCAAGTCATGACGGATCGGACAGCTTGTTCATCGGCGTTAAACCTTCGTAAGCCACCGAACGCGCTCGTCGTTCACCGCCTCCAACGAATGTTAGGAGGTGAAAATCATGAAACTCGTTTCTGCGTTCGTCGGCCTCGCCGCTCTCGGTGGTGTCGCCTTGTCCACCGGAGCAGCATCGGCGCAGCCGATCGACGTCCCCGGTGCGTCGGGCGTCGTTCCGGCCGGCTACATCTGCAACGAATGGGGCCATTGCTGGCACCGCCATTATTACGGCGGCGGCTATTATCACCCGCATTATTGGGGTGGTTACGGCTGGCACCATCATTGGGGCGACGGCTGGCGCTGGCACCGCTGGCATCATTGGCACCACTGGCATCAGTGGTGAAATCCGGGAAAGGGGCTTCGGCCCCTTTCTCTTTTCAAGCCGCCTATCGCGTCACGGCCGTCAGGTTCATGGTCAGCAACACGCCGGGCTTTGGCAGCTCGCGGACAGAAAACACCGTGCGCGCGGGTCTGTGCTCTCCCATCATCTCGACATAGGCCGCGTTCATCGCATCGAAGTCCGACATCTGCTGGAGAAACACGTTGATGTGAGTGACATGGTTGAGGTCCGAGTCGACCGCCTCCAGCATGACCGCGAACGATTTGAAGATTTGCCGCGTCTGAGAGCCGACGTCGGAGCCGGCCAATTGTCCTGTTGCCGGATCAAAGCCCGCGGTCCCGCCGATCCAGATGTTCTCACCGACCTTGGCGATGTGGTTATAGGGCCCGATCGGTTTGGGTGTGTTCGGCGGCGTCAGCGTTTCGACCCGTGATGTCATCGTCGGTCTCGTTCCATTTTGCTATCCATTCACCGGTCGCCGGGCCAGCGCGAGCGAGACGCCGAGGCCGGCAATGAAGACGCCGGAGCCCTGCGTGAGGCGGCGCATCAGATGTGGCCGACCGATCAACTGCGTGCGGGTCGCGGACGCCATCAGCACCACGACGACATCGGCGAGCGTGTTCAGTGTCACCGAGATGGCGCCGAGCGCGATGAATTGCAGCGTCGGGCTCGCTCCCGCGGGATCGAGGAATTGCGGAATGAAGGCGAGGAAGAACGCCGCGGTCTTGGGGTTCAACGCCTCGACCAGCACGCCGTCACGGAACGCGCGCTTGTCGCCGACGGGCTCGCTCGCGAGCGATAGCGTCCGGCCGGCACTGCGAAAGGTCTTGATGCCGAGCCAGACCAGATACAGCGCGCCAACGAACTTCACGACGGCGAATAGCTCGGCGCTCGCCAGGATGATCGCGGAAATGCCGAGACTGCCCGCGACGACATGGACCAATCCGCCCAGCGCCGTGCCGGCGGTCGAGGCAAAGCCGCTGGCGCGCCCTTCCGACAAGGTTCGCGCCGCGACATAAAAGATGCCGGGGCCGGGGACGGCGGCGATGACGAGAGCGGCTGCGAGGAACAGCCAGAGGTTCGTATCAATCATGCCAGTTTGGTAGCGCAGCGCGCCGCGATTGCAAGGCCTGCCGTCAGCCCATGCGGCGGAAGATCGCGCTGGCATTCACCCCGCCGAAGCCGAAGCCGTTGGAGATGGCGTTGAGCATGGGCATCGGCCGTGCGCTGCCTGCGACGATGTCGATGCCGTCAGCGTGTCCGTCCGGGTTTTCAAAATTGAGCGTCGGCGGCGCGATCTGGTCGCGCAAGGCGAGCACGGTAAAGATCGCCTCCAGCCCGCCGGCGGCGCCGAGCAGATGACCGGTGGCCGATTTGGTCGCGCTCACCGCAATGGAGCGGCTGCGGCCGAACAGCGCCCCGATCGCGCCGAGCTCGCTCTCGTCGCCGGCCGGTGTCGACGTCGCATGCGCGTTGAGGTGCTGCAGATCCGCCGGTGCAAGGTTCGCCTGCCGCAGCGCGATCTCCATCGCGCGGCGGGCGCCGTCGCCATCGGGCGGCCCCGACGTCATGTGATAGGCATCCGCGGTGGTGCCGTACCCGACAATCTCGGCGATCGGCGTGGCGCCGCGCGCAAGCGCATGTTCCAGTTCCTCGATCACGAGAATGCCCGCGCCTTCGCCCATCACAAAACCGTCGCGGTCGCGATCGAACGGGCGCGAGGCGCGCGTGGGCTCGTCGTTGAATCCGCTCGACAGCGCGCGGGCTGCGGCAAAGCCGCCGAGGCTGACGATGTCGATGCAGGCTTCCGCACCGCCGCAGATCGCGACATCGACCTCGCCGGCGCGGATCATGCGCGCCGCATCGCCGATGGCCTGTACGCCAGCGGCACACGCCGTGACCGGCGTGCCCAGCGCGCCCTTGTAGCCGTATTTGATCGAGACGTGGCCGGCGGCGAGATTGGCGAGGAACGAGGGGATCGTGAATGGTGAGAGCCGGCGCGCGCCGCGCTGCTCGGTGATGCGCACCGCTTCCGCCATCGCAGGGAAGCCGCCGACGCCGGAGCCGATGATGGTCGCGGTCCGCTCCAGCGATGCCGCATCCTGCGGCGTCCATTTGGCCTGCGCGACCGCTTCTGCGGTGGCGAGCAGCGCGAACAGGATGAAGCGGTCCATCTTGCGCTGATCTTTTGGTGCGGCGGCCTCTGCCGGATCGAAGCCGCCATCGGCGTCATCGGCCTTGTCGGGCACGAGACCCGCAATGCGGGCGGGCAGCGCCTGCGACCATTGGGGCAACGGGCGCAACCCGCTCTGTCCGGCGAGCAGCCGGCGCCAGGACAATTCGACACCACAGCCGAGCGGCGACACCGCGCCCATTCCCGTCACGACGATACGACGCATGTCAGTCTCCAGCCGGCGCGACCGCCGGGTTCATGGCTTTGAGCGAAATGAGCCGCCGTCGCATCAGGCGGCTCGCGCCGGGGCCCGCGATCACCACCGCGTTGGCGAGCGTGATCGGCTGCCTGTCGGCGGCATCGACCACGACCGGATCGAGCGGCCGGCGATCGTCCCGGTTCGCCAGCAGGATGGATTCGCCCTTCGGCGCGAGATGCTTGTTGCCCCAGGCGAGCAGCGTGGCGATCACGGGGAAGAAATCCCGCGCCTTGTCCGTCAGCACATATTCGTGACGCGGCGGCCGCTCCTGGTAGCGGCGGCGGACGAACATGCCGGTCTTGGTGAGATGGGCGAGACGCCGCGACAGGATGTTGGGCGCGATGCCGAGATTGCGCTCGAACTCGTCGAACCGCGTCGCGCCCTGAAACGCATCCCGCAGGATCAAGATGCTCCACCACTCGCCGACCGTCTCCACGGCGCGGCCGACCGGGCATTCCAGGATCGAGGGGGATTTTGGCTGCATGCCGGGAAGGTAGGTGAGTGGCTTGCAAAATGCAAGTTACTGGCTGCCGCTGTGCCCCGGACGCGGCGCAGCGCTCCTTCAGCGGTGCGCTGCAGAGCCGGGGCCCAGATTGTTGATCGCTGGATGTCGCTTGGGTCCCGGCTCAGCGCAGCAGCGTTTCACGCTGCAGCGCGTCCGGGACACGGGAGGGAGAGCGCGGTCGTGCGCTGTACTCCGTCATTTGCGAGTGCAATCTAACCCCGTCACCCTGAGGCGCGAGCACAGCGAGCCTCGAAGGGCGACGGCCCAGATGTATCGCGGCCGTGCATCCTTCGAGGCTCGCTGCGCGAGCACCTCAGGATGACGGGACCGATAGCGGTACGGAAGAGACAGAGAGGACGATCGCGCCCTAATGCGACCGTGCCAGGCAGAACGCCACGACCTGCTCCAGCGCGCTCTTCATCGGTGAGGACGGGAACAGCGCCAGCGCGTCGACGGCCATGGCGCCGTAGTGGTGGGCGCGGCTGATTGTGTCCTCGAGCGCGCGGTGCTTGTTCATCAGGCCGATGGCATGATCGAGGTCGCTGTCGCCGATCTCGCCGCGCTCGAGCGCCCTGATCCAGAACGCGCGCTCGGTGTCGTTGCCGCGGCGGAAGGCGAGCACGACGGGAAGGGTGATCTTGCCTTCGCGGAAGTCGTCGCCGGTGTTCTTGCCGAGTTTTGCACTCTTGCCGCCATAATCGAGCACGTCGTCGACGAGCTGGAAGGCGATACCGAGATTCATGCCGACCGAGCGGCAGGCGGTCTGCTCGGCCTTCGGGCGGTTGGCGATGACAGGGCCGACCTCGCAGGCGGCTGCGAACAGTTCGGCCGTCTTGCCGCGGATCACGGCGAGATATTCGTCCTCGGTGGTCGCGGTGTTCTTGGCGGCGGCGAGCTGCATCACCTCGCCCTCGGCAATGGTGGCGGCGGCCGCGGAAAGGATGTCCAGCGCGCGCAGCGAGCCGACCTCGACCATCATGCGGAAGGCCTGGCCGAGCAGGAAGTCGCCGACCAGCACGCTGGCCTCATTGCCCCAGAGCATGCGCGCCGAGAGCTTGCCACGGCGCATCTCGCTCTCGTCGACGACGTCGTCGTGGAGCAGGGTCGCGGTGTGCATGAACTCGACGGAGGCCGCCAGCTTGATGTGGCCGTCGCCGGTGTAGCCGGCCAGATTGGCCATGGCGAGCGTCAGCATCGGGCGCAGGCGCTTGCCGCCGGAGGAGATCAGATGGTTGGCCACTTCCGGGATCATGGTCACATCGGAGCCCGTCCGCGACAGGATCGTGGCGTTGACGCGCTCCATATCGGGGGCGACAAGGGCAACCAGCTCTTCGATCGACGCGCCGGGGGTTTCGAAAGGTACGATGACGGCCACGCCGGTCTCCAATATTTGCCCCGGAGGGGCTATTCTGATGGAAAGACAATAGAAACTGGACGGGGATGCGGCAAGGCCTGTGGAACCATTGACATTTGCAGCTTAACCCCTTTCGGGCAGGAGGCTCGTTTGCGTGAACTGGTTCGGACCAACGATATCGTGCTGGTGTCGGCGATCGGCGCGCTGCTGGACGGCGCCAACATCCATCACCTGGTGCTGGACCAGAACATGAGCATCATCGAAGGCTCGCTCGGCGTCCTGCCGCGGCGGATCCTGGTCCATGAGGACGACGCCATCGAGGCCCGGCAACTCCTGACCGAGGCCGGGCTCAGCCACGAACTGCGCGGCGATGATTGACGTCGTCACAGATATCACCGAGGACGCCTTTCTCGGCGGGCAGTTGCTCCTGCGGCAGAAGCGATCCGGCCACCGCGCCGGGCACGATGCGATTCTGCTTGCGGCTGCGACCGAAGCCCGCGCTGGCGACCGTGTGGTCGATCTCGGCGCCGGCATTGGCACGGCCGGGCTGGCGCTGGCCCGGCGCGTGGCCGGGATCGATCTTGGCCTCGTCGAGATCGATCCGGAACTGGCCGGGCTCGCGCGCACCAATGCGGCCGCGAATGCGATTGCCGCGGCGGTGATTGTGCTCGACGTCACGGCGGATGCGCAGGCGTTTGCGGCACATGGGCTCATGCCCGACAGCGTCGACTGCGTGTTGATGAACCCGCCTTTCAACGATGCCACGCGGCACCGTGGTTCGCCGGACCAGGCGCGCCACACCGCGCATGTCGCGACCGAGGAAACGCTGCAGGCCTGGGTGCATGCCGCGCGACGCCTGCTGCGATCGAACGGCGTGCTGACCCTGATCTGGCGTGCGGATGGTGTCGCGGAGGTTTTGGCAGCGCTGTCACGCGGCTTCGGCAGCGTGTCGATCCTGCCGGTTCATGGCGAAGCGGGAAGGCCTGCGATCCGTGTGCTGGTGCGCGCCGTCAAGGGTGGCCGGGCGCCGCTGCGATTGCTGCCAGGCCTCATGCTCAATGATGAGTCACGCGTGCCTAAAAAAGAGGTGAGGAATATTCTGGAGGGGAGAGCGGTCTTGCCGCTGGCGGAGCCGTGACGACTTACTGCGGAAGCGATTCCGACTGCTGTTCCGGCTGGGACGTAACGCGGATCGCCGTGAAAAGCGCGCCGATCAGCATCAACAGCAGATAGATCTTCATGTCGCTTCCTCCGCTGCCTTATTGCAGCTTCCCAACGGGGATTCTGCAAAACACGTTCCAGGCACTTTCAATGACAGTCGCGTGATAAGAATTGGTTAATCAGAGGTAACGGCATGGCCGAACAATTGAACGATCGCAAAAATTCCGGCTGGGCCGACAAGCTCATGCAATATCTGCCGGCGCGCTTCCGCCCGGGCACGGCTGTGGTGCCGGTGGTGCGGCTGTCCGGCGTGATCGGCGCGGTGACCCCGCTGCGCCCGGGCATGTCGCTCGCGGGCGTCGCCCGGGTGCTGGAGCGGGCCTTTTCGGTCCGCAACGCCAAGGCGGTGGCGCTGGTGATCAATTCGCCCGGCGGCTCGCCGGTGCAGTCGCGCCAGATCTATCTGCGCATCAAGCAACTCGCGGCGGAGAAGAAGCTGCCGGTGCTGGTGTTCGTCGAGGACGTCGCAGCCTCCGGCGGCTACATGATCGCCTGCGCCGGCGACGAGATCTTCTGCGACCCGTCCTCGATCCTCGGCTCGATCGGCGTGGTCGGTGGCAGCTTCGGTTTTCAGGAGGCGATCAAGCGGCTCGGCATCGAGCGCCGGCTCTACACGGCCGGCGCCCACAAGGCGATGCTCGATCCGTTCCTGCCCGAAAACCCCGACGACGTCGCCAAGCTCAAGGCGCTTCAGCGCGAGATCCACCAGATCTTCATCGCGCTGGTGAAGGAAAGCCGCGGCGCGCGGCTGAAGGGCGCGGACGACACCCTGTTCACCGGCGAGTACTGGGCCGGTGAGACGTCGATCGCGCTCGGCTTGGCCGATGGCATCGGCGATATCCGCTCAACTCTTCGTGCCCGCTATGGCGACAAGGTTCTCACCCCTGTGATCGCGCAGCCGACCGGTCTGCTGTCCGGTCTGTTGGGGCGGAAATCGCCCGGCGCGGGCCAGCTTTCGGCCATGGAATCAATGGCCGGTCTGCCGGACGAGCTGATCTCGGCGGTCGAGACGCGGGCGATTTGGGCGAAATTCGGGTTCTAGGCGGAGGCGCTCCCGCGCCATTTGGTCCGGACTGAGCCAATTGCGGCGCAGCCCGGAGTGCGCGAATATGCGTGTGGGGGCTGAGCATTGAACAAGGATCGACCGATGCCGCCGTTCGTTGCATTTGCGGGCGTCCTGGGTGGGCTTGCCGTGGTCCGCTGGGCCTACAAGACCGCACTCCGGATCAACCAGGAACTGGAGGAGATGCGCCTCTCGCGCATCGCCGAGGCCGCCCATATGGGGAATATCCAGACGCTGAAGCGTGACCCCGTGACCGGAGCGTACCGGCCCGGCTAGTCGCCTCACCAACCGCTGCCGTAGGGTGGGCAAAGCGAAGCGTGCCCACGAGCAGCATCCGAATTCATCGAAAGACGGTGGGCACGGCGCAAGTGCGCCTTTGCCCACCCTAGGAGACCATCCTAGGGCATCCGTTAAGCCCGAATCCGCCCCTTTGCCTTGATTCCCACCCCCGCCGTCGATACGGTCCCGCGCGATTCAAACCCCCCGCGAGAGCCTGATCTGACGATGGACGCCTCATTGCCCGCCCATATGCGCCCGGAACGCTCGTTCCAGGGCTTTATCCTCGCGCTCCAGCGGTTCTGGGCCGAGCAGGGCTGCGTGATTTTGCAGCCCTACGACATGGAGATGGGCGCGGGTACCTTCCATCCGGCCACCACGTTGCGCGCGCTCGGGCCAAAACCCTGGAACGCCGCCTACGTACAGCCGTCGCGCCGGCCCAAGGACGGCCGTTACGGCGAGAACCCGAACCGGATGCAGCACTACTACCAGTTCCAGGTGATCATGAAGCCGTCGCCGCCGAACCTTCAGGAGCTGTACCTGAAGTCGCTCGCCGCGATCGGCATCGATTCCGCCGTCCACGACATCCGCTTCGTCGAGGACGATTGGGAGAGCCCGACGCTGGGCGCCTGGGGCCTCGGCTGGGAATGCTGGTGCGACGGCATGGAAGTCAGCCAGTTCACCTATTTCCAGCAGGTCGCGGGTTTTGAATGCGCACCGGTCGCGGGCGAGCTCACCTACGGGCTCGAGCGGCTTGCGATGTATGTGCAGGGCGTCGACCGCGTCTATGACCTCAACTTCAACGGCCGCGAGGGCGATGCGAAGGTCACCTATGGCGACGTCTTCCTGCAGGCCGAGCGGGAATATTCGAAGCACAATTTCGAAGTCGCCGACACCGCGATGCTGTTCGAGCAGTTCAAGATGGCCGAAGCGGCGTGCAGAAAGTACCTCGAAGCAGGCTGGAAGGACGGCAAGCGCGAAGCGCATCTGATGGCGCTGCCCGCCTATGACCAGTGCATCAAGGCAAGCCACGTATTCAACCTGCTCGATGCGCGCGGCGTGATCTCGGTGACGGAGCGGCAGAGCTACATTTTGCGCGTGCGCGAATTGGCAAAAGCCTGCGGCGAGGCCTGGATCCACACTGAAGCGGGCGGAGCGGCCTGATGCCCGATCTTTTGCTTGAACTCTTCTCGGAAGAAATCCCCGCGCGCATGCAGGCCAAGGCGGCCGACGATCTGCGCCGTCTGGTTACCGAAAAGCTCGTCGCCGAAGGCCTCGTCTACGAAGGCGCGAAAGCCTTCGCGACGCCGCGCCGCCTCGCGCTCACCGTGCACGGCATCCCCGCGCGCCAGCCTGACCTCAAGACCGAACGCCGCGGACCGAAGGTCGGCGGCCCCGATGCGGCCGTGCAGGGCTTTCTGAAGGCGACCGGCTTGAAGTCGCTGGATGAAGCCAAGATCCAGCGCGACCCGAAGGGCGACTTCTACATCGCGCTGATCGAGAAGGCCGGCCGCGACGCCATCGACGTGCTCGCGGAAATCCTGCCCGTCATCATCCGCACCTTCCCCTGGCCAAAATCGATGCGCTGGGGCGCGCGCTCGGGCAAGCCCGGCTCGCTGAGCTGGGTGCGTCCGCTGCATGCGATCACCGCGACCTTCGGGCCCGAGACGGAAGAGCCTGATGTCGTGAAATTCTCGGTCGACGGTATCGAGACCGGGCAGACCACCTACGGCCATCGCTTCATGGCACCCGCCGCGATTTCCGTGCGCCGCTTCGAGGACTATGAAGCGAAGCTGAAGGCGGCCAAGGTCATCCTCGATCCGCAGGCGCGCAAGGACATCATCTTCGCCGACGCCAAGGAATTGACGTTTGCGCAGGGTTTTGAACTCGTGGAGGACCAGGTGCTGCTCGACGAAGTGTCGGGCCTCGTCGAATGGCCCGTCGTCATGATGGGATCGTTCGAGGCGGAATATCTCGCGATCCCTGACGAGGTGATCCGCGCCACCATCCGCAACAACCAGAAGTGCTTTGTGGTCAAGGATCCCAAGACCGGGAAGCTGACCAACAAGTTCGTCCTTACCGCCAATATCGAGGCGACCGACGGCGGCAAGGTCATCGTCTCCGGCAACGAACGCGTGATCCGTCCGCGTCTGTCGGATGCGAAGTTCTTCTATGAGACCGACCGGAAGACGAAGCTCGAGGATCGTCTGCCGAAATTCGAGCAGATTGTGTTCCACGAGAAGCTCGGCACGCAAGGAGCGCGCATCAAGCGCATCGAGCGCCTCGCCGCGGAGATTGCGCCGCTGGTTGGCGCCGATGTCGCCAAGGCGACGCGCGCAGCGCATCTGGCAAAGGCGGATTTGCTGACCGAAGTCGTCGGTGAGTTCCCCGAGGTGCAGGGCCTGATGGGCAAGTACTACGCGCTGGCGCAGGGCGAGGACGCGTCCGTCGCTGCCGCCTGCGAGGAGCACTACAAGCCGCAGGGCCCCGCCGATCGCGTGCCGACCGATCCGGTCAGCGTCGCGGTCGCGCTCGCCGACAAGATCGACACGCTCGTTGGGTTCTGGGCGATCGACGAGAAGCCGACGGGATCGAAGGACCCGTATGCGCTGCGTCGCGCGGCGCTGGGCGTGATCAGAATTCTGTTGGAGCAGAGGAATCGTATTTCCCTGACACCAATCTTCCAGGATGCGATTGCGCTTCACATCATGCGCGGCAGTGACGCCGCGTTCGAAGACGTTGTTCGCGCCGTTCGCAATCCGATCCCCGATCCGACATTCCTCCGAAAAGGCGGGCCGATTGCCGGCGACAACCTTGCCTCGCTGATCGGCGATCTGCTCGCCTTCTTCGCCGATCGCCTAAAAGTCCAGCTCCGCGAGCAGGGTGCGCGTCACGATCTCGTCGATGCCGTGTTTGCGCTCGGCGGCCAGGACGATCTCTTGATGATCGTCCGCCGTGTCGAGGCGCTCGGAAAATTCCTCGAGAGCGACGACGGCAAGAATTTGCTCGCCGGCACCAAGCGCGCCAGCAACATTCTCTCGATCGAGGAGAAGAAGGACAAGCGCAGCTTCGACGGCGCTCCTGATGCCGCGCTCTACAGCCTCGGCGAAGAGAAGGCGCTGGCGAAGGCGATCGGCGAGGTGAAGGCCGAAGCAGGCACTGCTGTGGCCAAGGAGGACTTCGCCGGCGCGATGAGCGCGATGGCCAAGCTGCGTCCGCCGGTCGATGCGTTCTTCGACAAGGTTCGCGTCAACGACGACGATGCCAGGGTGCGCGAGAACCGCTTGAAGCTCCTCAACGAAATCCGCAGCGCCACGCGTGCGGTCGCGGACTTCTCGAAGATCCAGGATTGAGGCCGGCGCAAAAAAGCCCCACCCGGCGGGGGGAAGACCGGGCGGGGCCTGATGTCCGTTTGCACTGCTCGCGCCAGCCTGATTGATATGACGCGCCGGACACCTAGTTGATCGCTAGTCCATCACCTCGACGATGCGACGCGAGCGCGGCTCGACCAGCACGGTCTCTCCGTTCACGACGGTGTAGCGATAGGTCGTCGCGCCGAAACGTTGCGGCACGTCATAATAGGTGATGCCCGTTTCGGGTAGCGTGCCGCCGACGATCACGCGATCCGGAATGCTGAAGGCTGGCACACGTTGCTCGATGACATAGTCACGGAAAGCCGGCCGCTGTTCCACCGCGATGGTCGGGCCGCTATCGACCACGACAGGCGCACGTCCCACCGTGATCCCGGTTTGCGCCTGCGCCGCGATCGGCGCGCCGAGCGCGATGCCAAGCGCTGCGAGGGCGAGAATCCTGTTCCGCATGGACAACTCCTTCGAATTGATTTCAGCCGGCGCCAGTGGCGCGACCGGTTGCCAATGCTGCGGCGCGCGTGATGTTCCGGAAAAGGCCCGCCGCATACGCGGCAATTTCGGGCAGTTTTCGCGAAGCGGGGAACCCGTTGCGGCCTCGCGCGTCTCTACCCGCGGAACCGGGTCCGGTATGATCCGCCCGCGATTCGCCTTAACGCTCGGAAAGACAATTCATGCACATCACCGTCGCCCACATCTCGCCGATCCTGTCATTGCTCGCGGGTGTGCTCATCCTGATCATGCCCCGTCTGCTGAACCTGATCGTGGCGATTTTTCTCATCGTCAACGGGGCGATTGGGCTCGGTTTGTTGAAGTGGCTCCATCTCTAGGCCTTCATTTTCCGGAACTCTTCGACTTGCGCGGGCCTGCCCAAAGTGGTGTAAGGCGCGCGATTTCCCATTCCTCTCGCAGGTTGTGTGCAAGCTATGGCCAAAGCCGCCTCGAAGCCTAATAAAACTGCAGCGAAATCAAAGCCCTCGTCCAAGGCGAAGGCTGCGCCGGCGGCCCGCAAGGCGCTTCCCAAGAGCGCCGTGAAGAGCGCCCCCAAGCCGGTCGCCAAGGTCGCAGCGAAGGCCGCTGCCAAGCCTGCCGCGAAACCCGCGGCCAAGCCGGCCGCGAAGGCTGCGACCAAGCAGGCCACGCCGAAGGTTGCCGCCAAGGTCGCTGCGAAGGCTGTGCCCGCCAAGGCGGCTCCGGCCGCGATCAAGGCCGGCAAGTGGGTCTACACGTTCGGCGACGGCAAGGCCGAGGGCCGCACGGAGATGCGCGACCTCCTCGGCGGCAAGGGCGCCAACCTCGCCGAGATGGCCAATCTCGGCCTGCCGGTGCCTCCGGGCTTCACCATCCCGACCTCGGTCTGCACCTATTTCTATGCCCACGACAAATCCTATCCGAAGGAATTGCAGTCGCAGGTTGAGAAGGCGCTGGACCATGTCGGCAAGTTGACCGGCAAGGTGTTCGGCGACACCAAGAACCCGCTGCTCGTCTCCGTGCGCTCCGGCGCGCGCGCCTCGATGCCGGGCATGATGGACACCGTGCTCAATCTCGGCCTCAACGACGAGACCGTGGAAGCGCTGTCGGAGCTCTCGGGCGACCGTCGGTTCGCCTATGACAGCTATCGCCGCTTCATCACCATGTATTCCGACGTGGTGCTCGGCTTCGAGCATCATCACTTCGAGGAAATCCTCGACACGTTCAAGGACAGCCAGGGCTACACGCTCGACACCGACCTCACCGCCGAGGACTGGGTCGGTCTGGTCGGCAAGTACAAGGACGCGGTCGCGCGCGAGACCGGCAAGGACTTCCCGCAGGATCCGCATGACCAGCTCTGGGGTGCGGTCGGCGCGGTGTTTTCGTCCTGGATGAATGCGCGCGCGGTGACCTACCGCAAGCTGCACGACATTCCGGAATCCTGGGGCACCGCGGTCAACGTGCAGGCCATGGTGTTCGGCAACATGGGCGAGACCTCGGCGACCGGCGTTGCGTTCACCCGCAACCCCTCAACCGGCGAGAGCAAGCTCTACGGCGAGTTCCTGATCAACGCGCAGGGCGAGGACGTGGTGGCGGGCATCCGCACGCCGCAGGACATCACCGAAGAAGCGCGCAAGGAATCGGGCTCCGACAAGGCGTCGATGGAAGCGGCGATGCCGGAGGCCTTCAAGGAGCTGACGCGGATCTACACGCTGCTCGAGAAGCACTACCGCGATATGCAGGACATGGAGTTCACGGTCGAGCAGGGCAAGCTGTGGATGCTGCAGACCCGCGGCGGCAAGCGCACGGCCAAGGCGGCGCTGCGCATCGCGGTCGAGCTCGCCAATGAGGGCCTGATCACCAAGAAGGAAGCGGTGATGCGGATCGACCCCGCCTCGCTCGACCAGCTGCTGCATCCGACCATCGATCCCAACGCCAAGCGCGACGTGATCGCGACCGGCCTGCCGGCGTCGCCCGGTGCGGCCTCCGGCGAGATCGTGTTCTCCTCGGACGAGGCGGCCAAGCTCCAGGGCGACGGACGCAAGGTCATCCTGGTCCGCATCGAGACCAGCCCCGAAGACATCCACGGCATGCACGCCGCCGAAGGCATCCTGACCACCCGCGGCGGCATGACGTCGCACGCCGCGGTCGTCGCCCGCGGCATGGGCAAGCCCTGCGTCTCCGGCTGCGGCACCATCCGCGTCGATTACGGCCGCGGCACGATGAGCATCGGTTCGCGCACCTTCAAGGCCGGTGATGTCATCACCATCGACGGCTCGCTCGGCCAGGTGCTGGCCGGCCGCATGCCGATGATCGAGCCGGAGCTTTCCGGCGAGTTCGGTACGCTGATGAACTGGGCCGACCAGGTCCGCAAGATCGGCGTCCGCGTCAACGGCGATACGCCGGACGACGCCCGCACCGCAATCAAGTTCGGCGCGGAAGGCATCGGCCTCTGCCGCACCGAGCACATGTTCTTCGAGGAGACGCGCATCCGCACGGTGCGCGAGATGATCCTCTCCGAGGACGAGCAGTCGCGCCGTGCCGCGCTTGCCAAGCTGTTGCCGATGCAGCGCGCCGACTTCGTCGAGCTGTTCGAGATCATGAAGGGCCTGCCCGTCACGATCCGTCTGCTCGACCCGCCGCTGCACGAGTTCCTGCCGCACACCCATGCCGAGGTCGAGGAAGTGGCGCGTGCCATGAACACCGATCCGCGGCGTCTCGCCGACCGCGCGCGCGAACTGTCGGAGTTCAATCCGATGCTCGGCTTCCGCGGTTGCCGCATCGCGATCGCCTATCCCGAGATCGCCGAGATGCAGGCTCGCGCGATCTTCGAGGCTGCTGTCGAAGCCGAGAAGCGCACCGGCAAGGCCGTCGGCCTCGAGGTGATGGTGCCGCTGATCGCGACCAAGGCCGAGCTCGACCTCGTCAAGGCGCGGATCGATGCCACGGCGAAGGCCGTGATGCGCGATACCAATACAAAGCTTGCCTATCAGGTCGGCACCATGATCGAGCTGCCGCGCGCCTGCCTGCTCGCGGAACAGATCGCCGAGAGCGCCGAGTTCTTCTCGTTCGGCACCAACGACCTGACGCAGACGACCTACGGCATCAGCCGCGACGACGCCGCGAGCTTCCTCGGTCCCTACGTGACCAAGGGCATCCTCTCGATCGATCCCTTTATCTCGCTCGACCAGGAAGGCGTCGGCGAACTCGTCAAGATCGGCGTCGCGCGCGGCCGCAAGGCGCGCCCGAAGCTCAAGATGGGCATCTGCGGCGAGCACGGCGGCGACCCGGCCTCCGTTGCGTTCTGCCACAATGTCGGCCTCGACTACGTCTCGTGCTCGCCGTATCGCGTGCCGATCGCGCGGCTTGCTGCCGCTCAGGCAGCGCTCGGCAAGGTGGTCGCGAGTCAGGCGTAAGACGAAGAGACATACGAGATGCGAAAGAGGCGGGGCCGAACCCCGCCTCTTTTGTTTTGGTCACGCTCTCTCCACCCGTCATTGCGAGCGTAGCGAAGCAATCCAGACCACATACTCACTGTCATCGCCCGGCTTGACCGGGCGATCCAGTACTCCGAGACGGCAGTGATCTAATCGAGAAGCCGCAGCGTACTGGATGCCCCGGTCGAGCCGGGGCATGACAGCGGTTGTTGCCGCAAAAGCAGGACCGCACGCGTCCCATAATGGTACGCGCCGGCAAGAGTTCCTTCACCATTCGCGTTGACCAGTTGTTTACCCCGTTGCGTGGGCCCGCATTTACCAATGCGCAGCATCGCGCCGTGAAAACAGCTGACATCGCTTGAGTGTGCTTCATGCGCAACGACGATTAACGCCCCGGCAACCTAAATTAGATACTCACGATAAAGATCGAATTGCACGGACGTACTGCGGCTCGATCCTTCTAGTGTAAGCGTAGCGTGAGCGTATCGATGTTTGTGTTGCGTAACCATCCGAAGGGTGCGCGGTTCGCATCCTTCGGAATCGGTCTCTGCATCTTCGCATTGATGCCGAGAGAGACCGGCTATCAGGACATTGGCTCGTTGCTGGCGCGTCAGCCCGGCGTCGCCGAGCGTTGGCAGAAGCAGGTGTTCTCTGCAGCCTCGTCCATTCAGCTTGCCACTTACAGCTTTTCGCGCCCGATCGGGACTTCAGTGCCGCAGAGCGCGATGGTTCGCCTCGCGAGCCTCGATGGCCGCGACGTCACCGGCACCGTTACGCGCAATCCGGTGCTCCAGGCGCCGACGCGTTACCAGGCCTCCGATTTCCCCAAGGTCGATCGCGCGCTGAAGGGCGACCGTCTCGCCACCGTGACGCCCGCGCCCGAGACGGCAGCACCGGCCGCCGCGCCGCCGCAGCAGGATCCAGCGACCTCGAACAGCTCCGTGTTCGGCGCCAAGACCGCTGCGTTGCCGGTGGCGCAACCGCAGGCGATGTCGCCGGAGTCCGCCGCGGCGCTCGATCCCGAGCTTCAGGAGGCGATGCGCGCGCCGCCACTGCCGCAATATGCCAATCCGCCGAAGGCCGACGACAACGCGCTGTCTTTTGCGGCGCAGCCCCTCAATGCGCTCAAGCAGGCGACGGTCGTCGCCCCGCCGCGCGATCCCTTCAGCGTCAAGACCTCGAACCTGTTCTTCGGCAGTTCCTCGCTCGGCGGCAATGTCGAGAGCATCGAGAGCTGGCAGCCCGGCGCCGAGCCGCTGATCGTGATGCCCGACCCCGACATGAAGCTGGCCTCGCTGTCGCCGCCGACCGAGGACCTTGCGGGCATTGCCGAGAGCGGCGAGAGCGTCGCCCCGAAGGGCGAAGTCAACGCCGACAACCAGCGCGCCAAATCGCCGGCCGAGCGGCTGGCGCTGGACGAGAAGTCGCGCGCGAAGTCTGAAAAGTGCCTTGCCGAAGCGGTCTATTTCGAGTCTCGCGGCGAGGCCGTGCGTGGCCAGATCGCGGTCGCGCAAGTGGTGATGAACCGCGTGTTCTCCGGCAAATATCCGGACACCGTGTGCGGCGTGGTCTATCAGAACAAGTACCGCCACTTCGCCTGCCAGTTCACCTTTGCCTGCGACAACAATCCCGATGTGATCCGCGAGCCCGAGATGTGGGAGCGCGCCAAGAGGATTTCGAAGGCGATGCTCGACGGCCAGATCTGGCTGCCCGAAGTCGGCAAGTCGACGCACTACCACGCCTATTGGGTGCGTCCGTCCTGGGTCGCCGAGATGAAGAAGATGTACAAGACCGGCGTGCACACCTTCTATCGGCCGCGCAACTGGGGCGACGGCAGCGAAGAGCCGAGCTGGGGCACGCCGGCGCAGACCGCCGCACTCTCGGCCGAGCTCGTGCAGGAAGCCAAGAGCTCCGCCGAGATGGGCGTGACCGAGCGGCGGTAGGCGCTCGGAAGAAGATCGTCATGCCCGGGCTTGTCCCGGGCATCCACGTTCTTCGTGCCGTGCGGCAAGGCGTGGATGGTCGGGACAAGCCCGGCCATGCCGGAGTGACTACCTCACATCTCGATATCCAGCGCGCAATCGAAATTCGGCGCCGAATGCGTCAGCGCGCCGGATGAGGCGTAGTCGACGCCGGTCGCCGCGATTACCGCGATCGAGTCCAATGTGACGCCGCCCGACGCTTCCAGCGCGACGCGGCCCTCGCTGATCCGCACCGCCTCGCGCAGCGTCGCGATGTCCATGTTGTCGAGCAGCACCGCCTCGGCGAGGCCGGTGTTGAGCACCTCGCGGAGCTGCGCGAGCGTATCCACCTCGATCTCGATCTTGACGAGATGGCCGACATGCGCGCGGGCACGCTCCAGCACGGGGCGGATGCCGCCGGCGACGGCGATGTGGTTGTCCTTGATCAGGATCGCATCGTCGAGGCCGAAGCGGTGGTTGAAGCCGCCACCGCACCGCACCGCGTATTTCTCCAGCGCGCGCAACCCCGGCGTGGTCTTTCGCGTGCAGCAGATCCGCATCTTTGTGCCTTCGGTGCGCGCGACATAGTCCGCGGTCAGCGTGGCCACGCCCGAGAGCCGGCCGACGAAATTCAGCGCGGTCCGCTCCGCGGTGAGAATGGCGCGGGCCGGGCCGGAGATCGTCAGCACGGGTTGCCCGCGGGCGATGCGTGCGGCGTCGCGGACATGCGCGCGCACCTCGAGGTCGGGCGAAAGCTTTTGCAGGGTCGCCAGCGCGAGCGGTAGACCGGCGATGACGCCGGATTGCCGCGCGACGAGGATGGCCTGCGCCTTGGTCGTTTCCGGGATCGTCGCGAGCGAGGTGACGTCGCCGGCGCGGCCGAGGTCCTCGTCGAGCGCGCGATGCACGGCCTCGTCGATGGCGAGCGGGGAGAGGAAGGCGTCGGGATAGAGCAGGGAGGTCGGGGTGATCATGGGAGACTCCGTCAGGCGATCATGGATTGCGCGATGCGCGGCGTTGAATGCGCGGTGAGGCTGTCCGCGATCTCGCGCACAGCCGTGAGCGTGGTCATCGTCCTCTGCGCCAGCGCGGGCAGCTCCGCAGGATGGTCGGAGCGGAAATGCGCGCCGCGGCTCTCGTGACGGCTCCAGGCCGAGGCCGCTATGAGCAGGGCCGCTGTCGCCATGTTGCGGACAGCGATGCTCGTGGCCGTGCGCTCAAGCGCAGCAAAGCCGCGTACGGCATCCGCAAGTCCGTCGCGCTCGCGGATCACGCCGACATTCGCGCTCATCATCGCGCGCAGCCGCTTCACGGCAGCAGCATCCGGCGCGGCGCCGCGCGGCGTCACCAGCGCCTCGGGCAGGCGGGCAGGTGAGGGGATCGCGTGGCCGGCGATATCATCGGCGATGCGTGCGGCATAAACCACGGCCTCGAGTAGCGAATTCGAGGCAAGTCGATTGGCGCCATGCGCACCGGTGGACGATACTTCTCCGCCGGCCCAGAGCCCGTCGATCGAACTGCGGCCACGCGCGTCCACCGCGATGCCGCCCATGTGATAGTGCACGGCCGGCGCGATTGGGATCGGTTGCGTCGCCGGATCGATGCCGGCCGTGATGCAGCTTGCATGCACGGTCGGGAATTTTTCGGCGAAGCGCGCCCCCAGCGCTCGGCGTGCATCGAGAAACGCGCCGCGACCGCCCGCGACCTCGGCGAACACACCGCGGGCCACGATGTCGCGCGGCGCCAGTTCGGCGAGCGGATGCTGCGCCGCCATGAAGCGCTCGCCCTGGCCGTTGATCAGCGTCGCGCCTTCACCGCGCAGCGCCTCGGTCGCGAGCGGCGCGGGATCGCGGCCGACCATGATCGCGGTCGGATGGAACTGGACGAACTCCGGGTCGGCGATCACGGCGCCGGCGCGCGCGGCAATCGCAAGGCCCGATCCGTTGGCTTCGGTCGGATTGGTGGTGACGGCATAGAGATGGCCGATACCGCCGGTCGCAAGCACCACCGCGCGCGAGGCGATCATCACGGGCTTGGCGGCGAAATTTCCGGCCTCGCGCAACTGAAGTCCGGTGACGGCGCCGTCCTCGGTAAGCAGTGCTTCGGCGACAAAGCCTTCGATCAGGCGGATCGACGGCGTTCGCCGCACGGCCTCGCTCAGCGCCGCGGTGATCGCGGCGCCCGCGCCGTCGCCGCGGACGTGGACGATCCGCCGCGCCGAATGCGCGGCTTCGCGTCCGACGGCGAGTCGGCCTTCGAGGTCGCGGTCGAACGGCACGCCCAAGGCGAGCAGATCGTGAATGCGCGGTGCGGCCTCGCGCGCGATGCCGAGCGCGACCGCTTCGTCGACGATGCCGCCGCCGACCGCAATCGTATCCGCCGCATGCGCTTCGGGACTGTCGCCCTCGGCGACGGCGGCCGCGATGCCACCCTGCGCCCATGCGGATGATGCCCCCTGTCCGAGCGGCGCCGCCGAGATCAGCGTCACCGGCCGCGGCGCGAGTTTGAGCGCGCAGAACAGACCGGCGAGACCGCCGCCGACGATGACGACGTCGTCGGTGGAGCGGGTGAGATTGTGGATGTTGTTTGTCATGTCAGGCTCTCAATTCTTCAGATTGATCATCCGCTCGACCGAGCGCCGTGCGCGCTCCGCCAGCGCCGGATCGATTGTGACTTCCTCGCCGAGGGTCAGTAGGCTCTCCAGGATGTTGGACAGCGTGATGCGCTTCATGTGCGGGCAGAGATTGCAGGGCCGCAGCATTTCCACATCGGGCAGCTCGGCGCGAACATTGTCGGCCATCGAGCATTCCGTGATCATCACCAGCCGCTTCGGACGCCGCTCGCGCACCCAATTGATCATGTGCGCGGTCGAGCCGGTGAAATCGGCCTCTGCCAAAACATCAGGTGGACATTCGGGATGCGCGATGATCTGCACGGAGGGGTCGGCGTCGCGGAAGGCGCGCAGTTCGTCGCCCGTAAACCGCTCATGCACCTCGCACGCACCCTTCCAGGCGATGATTTTGACGTCGGTCTTCGAGGCGACGTAGGTCGCGAGATAACGGTCGGGCAGGAAGATCACGCTTGGCGCATTCAGGCTTTCCACCACCTGCACCGCGTTCGACGAGGTGCAGCAGATGTCGACCTCGGCCTTCACCTCAGCCGACGTGTTGACGTAGGCGACCACGGGCACGCCGGGAAACTTTTCGCGGAGCAGGCGAACGTCGGCGCCGGTGATGCTGGCGGCGAGCGAGCAGCCGGCGCGGGAGTCCGGGATCAGCACCGTCTTGTCCGGATTGAGCAGCTTCGACGTCTCGGCCATGAAGTGCACGCCGCATTGGACGATGACATCGGCCTTCACCTTGGTGGCCTCGACGGCGAGCTGGAGCGAATCGCCGCCGATGTCGGCGACGCCATGAAAGATCTCCGGCGCTTGGTAATTGTGGGCGAGGATCACCGCGTTGCGCGCGCGCTTCAGTTCATTGATCGCGTGAATCGTCGGCGCCATCAGCGGCCATTCGATCGGCGGGATCACATGCCTGACGCGCTCGTAGATCGGCGCGGTGGCGCGTTCGATCTCGCTCGTCCATTCCAGCGAGGGGCGCGGCAGCGCGTGGCCGGTTCGCGTCGGCGCCGGCGGGGCGGAGTTGGCCTGGCCCTGTGGCCGAGTGGCAAGATCGTCGGGGCCGTAAATTCCAGTGATCGGCATCGAAGCCTCCCGTGCGAGTTATATATGCTCAACATGAGTATATATTGAGCCTGAGAAATCCGGCCGAGAGGGCCGGTGGGTTTCGTCAGGTGCACATATACTCAATCTGAGTAAATCGAAGATAACACGGCATCGATGCCGCCACTAGGTCCCCTCGCACACATTCCCGTCAAGTCGTCCTCCTGCCGCCAGACGGCGCCGCAATGAAACGCAATGCTCCCGCGGCAGCCCCTCGTGGAACGCAATCATTTTCGGCTTGGGATTTTCATGCAGTTGCATTAAACGGCTGATGTGCGGCTGTCGATTTGCAGATCCGCCCAGGGCCGAGGAGGAACACCATGTCGATACAAGCGGGCGAACTCGGTCCGGCCTCTCGCTCATCGAACTGGCGCACGCCGGCCGTCATCATCCTCTGCGGCTGTGCGATCGGCATGCTGGGCTTCGGCCCGCGCTCGGCGCTGGGCTTCTTCGTGCAGCCGATGAGCCACGAATTCGCGTGGGGCCGCGACGTGTTCGGCCTCGCCATCGCCTTCCAGAATTTGCTGTGGGGATTGGGCCAGCCATTCGCGGGCGCGGTTGCCGATCGCTTCGGCCTATACCGCGTGATGTGCGTCGGCGCGCTGCTCTATGCCGGCGGCCTGCTGCTGATGCGCTATTCGTCGACACCGTTGTCGCTCAATATCGGCGCCGGCGTGATGGTCGGCTTCGGTCTCGCCGGCTGCTCGTTCAATCTCGTGCTGTCGGCGTTCACGAAGCTGCTGCCTGCCGAGAAGCGCGGCCTCGCGCTCGGTGCCGGCACCGCGGCGGGCTCGCTCGGCCAGTTCCTGTTCGCGCCGATTGGTGTCGCGCTGATCGACAATTTCGGCTGGCAGCAGGCGCTCACCGTGTTCGGCTTCCTGATGCTGCTGATCATCCCGCTGGCGCTGGCGATCTCGACGCCGCCGGTCGCAAGCACGGCCAATGCGGCACCTGCGGATGAGCAGACCATCACCAAGGCGCTCGCCGAAGCCTTCGGCCATCGCTCCTACGTGCTGCTGGTGCTCGGCTTCTTCACCTGTGGTTTCCAGCTCGCCTTCATCACCGTGCATCTGCCGGCGTTCCTGGTCGACCGCGGCATCTCGACGCAAACCGGCGGCTGGGTGATCGCGGCGATCGGCCTGTTCAACATCATGGGCTCGCTCAGCGTCGGCTATCTCCAGAATAGCTTGCCGAAGCGCTACATCCTCTCGACGATCTATCTCACCCGTGCGCTCGCGACGCTCGCTTTCATCTCGTTCCCGATCACGCCGTTCTCGGCGATCGCGTTCGGTGCGGTCTCGGGCCTGACCTGGCTGTCGACGGTACCGCCAACCTCGGCGCTGGTGGCCCTGATGTTCGGCACGCGCTGGCTCGCCACGCTCTATGGCTTTGCCTTCGTCAGCCATCAGGTCGGTGGCTTCCTTGGCGTCTGGTTAGGGGGCATCGTGTTCGAGAAGTTCGGTTCCTATACGCCGATCTGGTGGCTCTCGATCCTGTTCGGCGTGCTCTCGGCACTGATCAATCTTCCGATCGTGGAGAAGCCGGTCGCACGAGCGGTTGCGCAGCCTGCCTGATCGGCTAAACATCCCGGTCAAACAAGTCAGGGAGTTCAGCCGTGGCCACATTCAAGGCGATCAGGATCGACAAGGCCGACAAGGGCACCACCGCCGCGCTCACCCAGTTCGACGAAGCCGAGCTGATGGATGGCGACGTCACCGTCCGCGTCGAATGGTCGACGCTGAACTACAAGGACGGCCTCGCGCTCACTGGCAAGGCTCCAGTGGTACGCCGCTTCCCGATGATCGCCGGCATCGACTTTGCCGGCACGGTCGAAGCTTCATCGCATCCCGCGTGGAAGGCGGGCGACAAGGTCGTCTGCACCGGCTGGGGCATGGGCGAGACCCATCTCGGCGCCTATGCCGAGAAGGCGCGCGTCAAGGGCGACTGGCTGGTCGCTCTGCCGCAGGGCCTGTCGGCGCGCGATGCCATGGCGATCGGCACTGCCGGCTTCACCGCGATGCTCTCCGTGCTTGCGCTGGAGAAGCACGGCGTCTCGCCCAAGAGCGGCCCGGTGGTGGTCACGGGCGCTGCCGGCGGTGTCGGCTCGGTCGCGACCGCCGTGCTGTCCAAGCTTGGCTACCACGTCATCGCCTCGACTGGCCGCGCCTCGGAGGCCGACTACCTGAAGAGCCTCGGCGCTGCCGAGGTGATTGACCGCAACGAATTGTCGGCGCCGGCAAAGCCCCTGGCCAAGGAGCGCTGGGCGGGTGGCGTCGATAGCGTCGGCTCCACCACGCTCGCCAATCTGCTGTCGATGACGAAATATGGTGGTGCCATCGCCGCCTGCGGTCTCGCCGCCGGCATGGACCTGCCGTCTTCTGTCGCACCCTTCATTTTGCGCGGGGTGTGCCTTCTCGGCATCGATTCCGTGATGTGCCCGATCGAGCCGCGAAAAGCCGCCTGGCAGCGGCTGGCGTCCGACCTGGATCGGTCGAAACTATCTGAAATTACTACGGAAATTTCGCTCGCCGAAGTTCCGGAATGGGGCGCGAAAATCCTCGCCGGCCAGGTCCGCGGTCGCATCGTGGTAAAAATTGTCTAACGGCGTTCAGACTTTACCAACCAAGCTGCTTCAATGTCGCCATGGTTAGTATGGTAAGCAGCGGGTAAAGAGACAAGGCATCGCCCGCTGCGGGGGTTTGGTTCGGAGTTGAGCATGCTTGCGCGTATTGTGTTGGGGGCTGTCACGGCAGTCGTGACGTTTGCGCCGGCCATCGCCCTGGCCGGCAGTATGAATGCGGATGAGGCACGCCGCTTCGTGGCCGGCAAGGTATTCGCCTTCACCTGTTTCGACGGCACCCGCGGTGCGGGCCGCATCCTCGACGATCTCGGCGCCGCCGGCGCGGTGCAGTTCTCGGGCTCAGGCCCCGTGAAACATCTCCGCTTGCCCGGCAACACGCTCCAGATCCGTGGCCAGAACGTTTGCGCCTCGATCAAGGGCATTCCCTTCGAGCCTTGTTTCAACCTCGAAAAGACCGACGACCGCAGCTTCCGCGGCTCGGTCTCGGGCATGGGCTTTGCCTATTGCGACTTCCACCACCAGGGCGGCAACCAGATGCTGATGGCGCGCGCCGTTGCACGGCCGCGCTCGCTGCGTGCGCCGGAGCAGACCGGTTCGGTCAACACATCAAGCACCGAGGTCGCCGCGCGCGTCGAGACTCCGCGGGTCGAGAGCGGCCGGATCGAGCCGGTGAAGTCGGAAATGAAGTCCGAGCCCAAATCGGAGCCGAAGAACGAAGGTCCGCTCGAGCTGCGCCGCTCGACCGAGTGACATCCGGCGCAAAACTGCGCGCGCGATTTACCCGCCTTTGACGAATGCATCGCACGCGAAACCGCGGGCGCCGTAATCATACGGCTCGCGGTTTTTATGCCTTGGTAGCGACTGGCGCCCCAGCCTTGCGCAACGGCCGGGGGGCGGCCCTCAACAAGGGTTCAAAGAATGTCGCTGTATTTCTTCCGCATCAGCTCCGGTCGCTATTCCGGCGCCGCCGATCAGCCGTACGAGTTCGAGGATCGCGATGCCGCCTGGAAAGAGATGACCGAGGTCTGCTCCAATCTGCTCGGCAGCATCGTGCGCAATCTGAAGCCGAACGCGACGTGGAGCATGGAGCTGCTCGACGAGAACAAGGAGCCGGTGTTCCGGATCAGCCTTGCGGGCGAGGCCATGTGCTGCGAACCGCAGGGCGGACGTTAACGAGGACGGCACCTGCAAATCCGCGAGGCGGTGATTCCCTGCACGTGAAAGCTGTGCAAGTCCGTGAGCTTGAGCAGTGTTTCCAGTATTTCTACCCACGCGCGAGCGTCCGCGCTTAACGTTAATGAGCAACCTGCCGGTTAGCCTTCCCGGGCTGTTTACGCGCTTCGGCGCGGCCATGTGTACCCCTGGGAATATTGCAATGACGTTCATTCAAAACCTGCGGATTGGCACCAAGCTCGCCATCACCTCGGCGTTGACCATCGGCCTCGTCGCGCTGCAGATCTATCTGCAGATGAGTGGAGACGCCGAGGTCCAGAAGCTCAACGTTGGCGCGACGGGGCAGCAGGCGATTGCGCAGAATGCCGCTGAGGCGAAGGCCTCGGTGCGCGGGATGCAGATCGGCATCCGTGATATCATGATGTCGTCCTCGCCGGCGGAGATGCAAAAGGCGGCCACCTATTTCAACGACCGGCAGGCGGCGGCTGAGAAATTCACCGGCGAAATGGCCAAGCTCTCGCGCTCGCCGGAGAATCGCAAACGCATCGATCGCCTCGCCGTGCTGATCGACGACTTTCTGAAAGGCGAGCGGCAGATCGAGACGATCCGCAAGCAGGAGCTCGCGCTCGACGGCAAGAAGGACGGCGAAGCGGCGGCGCAGCTTGCGAAGCTGGTGGCCGAGGTCGATCGGGTCCGCAAGGAGACCCTGGCGCCGATCAACGAAGAGATATCGGCACTGACAGATCAGATCACGGCATTCGCCAAGCAGAGGGCCATCGAGACCCGCGCGGAAGCAGAAACGGAAGCCGCCTCCGTCGCGCGGACGTCCTTCATCACGGGCGTGCTGGTCGCGCTGTTCCTGATCGGTGCCTGCATCTTCTCGGTCTTCAGCATCGCACGTCCGATGCGCGCGCTGACGGTCGCGATGGAAAAGCTCGCCGGCGGCGACTTCTCGGTGGTGCTGCCAGGACTCGGCCGCAAGGACGAGGTTGGCGAGGTCGCCGGCGCGGTCGAGAAGTTCAAGATCGTGTCGGAGCAGAAGGCGCACCAGGAAGCGGAAGCCAAGATGCGCCAGGATCAAATCGCGGCCGAGCAGCGCAAACTGGAGATGCGCAGGCTCGCTGATAGTTTCGAAGGCGCGGTCGGCGAGATTGTCGGCACGGTATCGTCGGCTTCGACCGAGCTCGAAGCCTCCGCCACGACGCTGACCTCGACTGCGGAGCGCACGCAACAGCTCACCACCGTCGTCGCGGCAGCCTCGGAGGAAGCCTCCACCAATGTGCAGTCGGTGGCATCGGCGACCGAGGAGCTATCGTCCTCGATCACCGAGATCAGCCGTCAGGTGCAGGAATCCGCGCGGGTGGCGAGCGAGGCCGTCGGCCAGGCCCGCAATACGACCGAGCGCGTCAGCGAACTGTCGCGGGCGGCGACGCGTATCGGCGACGTCGTCGAGCTGATCAACACCATCGCGGGCCAGACCAACCTCCTGGCGCTCAACGCCACGATCGAGGCGGCGCGCGCCGGCGAAGCCGGCCGCGGCTTTGCCGTGGTCGCTTCCGAAGTCAAGGCACTCGCCGAGCAGACGGCAAAGGCGACCGGCGAGATCGGCCAGCAGATCTCCGGCATCCAGACCGCAACGCAGGAATCCGTTGGTGCCATCAAGGACATCAGCGACACCATCGAAAAGCTGTCCGAGATCTCCTCGACGATCGCAGCGGCCGTCGAGGAGCAGGGCGCGGCGACACAGGAAATTTCCCGCAACGTCCAGCAGGCCGCGCACGGCACGCATCAGGTTTCAGCCAACATCACCGACGTACAGCGTGGCGCGAGCGAGACCGGATCTGCGTCCTCGCAGGTGCTGTCCGCCGCGCAGATGCTGTCCACCGACAGCGACCGCCTGAAGCTGGAAGTGGGCAAGTTCCTGGAGACAGTGCGGGCGGCCTGATCAAACCCCGGCGGGAGTTCTGCGTCCTGCGCAACTCTCGCGGGGCGATTGCCGCGTTCATCGCGACCGAAACCCCGTGTTTCTACGGCGAACACGGTTAAGGGAACCGGAAAGAATTTGCGTGAAGGTCATGGAAATTCAGCCGCTTGCGCGGTGATCTCCGCGAAGGATTCAAGTTATGCATTTTCTCGGCCGCTTCCGCATCCTGAGCAAGATCCTCGGGATCGTCGTCCTGCTGTGCGGGATCGGTGCCGCGATTGCCTGGATCGGTGTCTCTGCCCTCGGCGAACTCAGCGAAAAGGCCGACGTGATGTCGACCTCCGCACGGCGGTCCTTGCTCGCGGCCCGCGCCAACCAGAACGTCATCGCGCTGAATCGCGCGGAATTCCGTAGTGCGCTCGACCCCCGTGATGACAACCGGCTCGCCGCGCGCGAGGTGATCAACGCTCAGCTCAAGCAGTATCAGGAGCGCTTCGACGAGGTCAGTCAGACCCCGGACGAGAAAGCCAAGGCGCTGCTCCCGGGGGTGCGCGACGCCTTCTCGGCCTACAAGACCCAGATGGATGCAACGCTCGCGGCAGTCGAAGCCGAGAAAGCATCGAAGCTGAGCGAGAGCGCCGACAAGCTGCGCGACGCGGCGCTCAAGAGCAGGACCGCCGCTGAAAATCTCCAGGGCAAGGTCCGTGAGCTCGCCGATCGCCTCAACGCCCGCGTCGAGGAGAAGAGCAAGGAGGCGCGCGAGCAGTACGAATCGACGTCGCGTTTCCTGATCGTCCTCGCAGGCCTCGGTGTCGTCATCGGCGGCGTATTGGGCTTCGTCATCGGCCAGTACGGCATCGCCAAGCCGATCCGCATGATCGTCGGCGTGCTGCAGGACCTCGCCAGCGGCAAGTATGAGGTTCAGATCGTCGGCCTCGATCGCAAGGACGAGGTTGGAGAAGTTGCCAAGACGGCGGAAGTGTTCCGCGACAACGGCCTCGCCAAGATCCGCATGGAAGCCGAGCAGAAAGAGGCGGAGAGCCGCGCAGCAGCGCAGCGTCGTCAGGACATGCTGCAGCTGGCCGACCAGTTCGAGAGCGCGGTCGGCGAGGTGATCGAGACCGTGAGCTCGGCTTCGACCGAGCTCGAGGCGTCCGCGACGACGCTGACGTCGACCGCGGAGCATGCGCAGCAGCTTGCGACTGTGGTGGCTTCGGCCTCCGAGGAAGCTTCCACCAACGTGCAGTCGGTCGCGTCCGCGACCGAGGAGCTGTCGTCTTCGATCACCGAGATCAGCCGCCAGGTTCAGGAATCGGCGCGCGTGGCGAGCGAGGCGGTCGGTCAGGCCCGCACCACGACCGATCGCGTCGGCGAGCTGTCCAAGGCGGCAACGCGCATCGGCGACGTCGTCGAGCTGATCAGCACCATCGCCGGCCAGACCAATCTGCTGGCGCTCAATGCCACGATCGAAGCGGCGCGCGCCGGCGAAGCTGGCCGCGGCTTTGCCGTGGTCGCGTCCGAGGTCAAGGCCCTGGCCGAGCAGACCGCGAAGGCGACCGGCGAAATCGGCCAGCAGATTTCCGGCATCCAGGCCGCCACCCAGGAATCGGTCGGCGCCATCAAGGACATCAGCGACACCATCGAACGCCTCTCGGAGATATCCTCGGCGATCGCGGCCGCGGTGGAAGAGCAGGGCGCGGCGACGCAGGAGATTTCCCGCAACGTCGCCCAAGCCTCGCAGGGCACCCAGCAGGTGTCGTCCAACATCACCGAGGTGCAGCGCGGGGCCAGCGAGACCGGCTCGGCCTCCTCGCAGGTGCTGTCGGCGGCACAGTCGCTATCTGGCGACAGCAACCGCCTCAAGGTCGAGGTCGGCAAGTTTCTCGGCACCGTTCGCGCGGCCTGACGCGCCCCCCAATTGGACACGAGTTACAAACGCCGCGCGATCGCGCGGCGTTTGCGCACGCGCATATTGCGGCGCCGCGACGAATGAGATGCAGGGTTAACCTTCCGGAAAAGCGACGCAGGCATGATCCCCGCAATATTCCGGGTGCTGAGTCGCCCGTCTGTATTGCGTCTTGAGCGTTTTGGAGCACCTTCATGAGCGGTCTTTCCATCCGCCTGACCCACAAGGTCATGGCGATCGGGCTCTTCGGCCTCGTCGGACTGGTCGCCTTCGGCGCGATCTACGAGATCGGCAGCCTCTCCCAGGACGCCTCCCGCGACGTCGCCAACCGCGCCCGTGCGATCGCCGACCTCAACAAGCAGATCTCGATCGAGATGCTGGAGGCCCGCCGCAACGAGAAGAATTTTCAGCAACGCCGCAACGAGAGCTATGCCAAGGCGCATGCCGAGCTGATCGGTCCGATCAATCGCGATTTCGACGAGGTCGAACGGCTGATGTCGGCGGGTGGCATGGGTGCCCTGTCCGACAGGACCAGGCAGGCCCAGGAGGGCTTCAGGCGCTACACCGCGGATTTCAACGCTCTGGTCGCTGCCGAAACCAGGCTCGGGCTGAACGAGACGCTCGGCCTGTCCGGCTCGCTCCGTGCCGCGGTGCATGACATCGAGGCGAAGCTGAAGGAGGTCGACGATCCCAGGTCGACGAGCTGGATGCTGATGATGCGCCGGCACGAGAAGGATTTCATGCTGCGGCGCGACCCAAAATACATTGCCGAAGTAAAGAAGGCCGCGGTTGAATTCTCCAAGGCGATCGAGGTCGTCGCCGTTCCCACGGCGGTGATGAACGACATCACGGCCAAGCTCCAGAAGTACCTGGCCGAGTTCGCGGCCTGGGCCGAGACCGCACAACAGAGTGCGGCCCTGGATGCCAGCATGATGAAGACCTTCCGCGAGCTTGAGCCGGGGATGGCCGAGGTCCGGACCAACGTCGATGTGATGTACAGGCAGGCCGATGCCGCTGAGGCCGCGACCCGCGACGCTGTCCGGTTCTGGATGATGATCGCCTTCGGCATCACCGTTGTCGTTCTTGCCGCGGTCGGCTTCCTGCTGGGGCGCTCGATCTCGCAGGCGTTGTCCGGCATGGTCGATGCGATGACGCGGCTTGCGCGCGGCGAGCTCTCGATTGTGGTACCCGGCATCGGACGCAAGGACGAGATCGGCGAGATGGCCGGTGCGGTCGAGGTGTTCCGAACCAACATGACGGAGGCCGAGCGGCTGCGCGCCGAGCAGGCGGAAGCCGACACACGACGGCGTGCGCAGCGCAAGGCGGACATGAAGCGCCTCGCCGATGATTTCGAAGGCGCGGTCGGCGAGATCATCGAGACCGTCTCATCGGCGGCAACCGAGCTCGAAGCCTCTTCCAATACACTGACGCGCGCGGCCGAGCGCTCCAACGGGCTCGCCACTTCGGTCGCGTCGGCCTCAGAGGAAGCGTCCGCGAATGTGCAGTCGGTATCGTCCGCGAGCGAGGAGATGACGTCGTCGATCTCCGAGATCAGCCGTCAGGTTCAGGAGTCGGCACGCGTCGCCGACGTCGCTGTCGAGCAGGCGCAGCGCACCAATGCGCGCGTCGGCGAGCTGACCAAGGCGGCGGGGCGCATTGGCGATGTCGTCGAATTGATCAACACCATCGCCGGCCAGACCAATCTGCTGGCGCTCAACGCCACGATCGAGGCCGCACGCGCCGGTGAGGCGGGCCGGGGGTTTGCCGTGGTGGCGAGCGAGGTGAAGGCGCTGGCCGAGCAGACCGCGAAAGCAACCGGCGAAATCGGCCAGCACATCGGCGCGATCCAGAACGCGACGGAGGACTCGGTCAGCGCGATCAGGGAGATCGGCGACACCATCGCGCGGATGTCGGAAATCTCCTCGACCATCGCCGCCGCCGTCGAGGAGCAGGGCGCCGCCACGCAGGAAATCTCCCGCAACATTCAGCATGCCGCGCAGGGTACCACTAACGTGTCGGCCAATATCGGCGAGGTCCAGCGCGGTGCGGGCGAGACCGGAGCTGCGTCCGCCCAGGTGCATTCGGCGGCGCAATCGCTGTCGCAGGAAAGCAACCGGTTGAAAAGCGAGGTCGCGCGCTTCCTCGATTCCGTGCGGGCGGCATGACGGTGAAGGTCGCCATGGACCGATGCAGCGTTGAATTGGTGTGCTGGTGTGGCGCTGCGGGATATTCGCGCGATCGCAACAAATAGTTGCAGCCGGGTTAAGTATCGAGAATCGGCAAAACCGTAGTTCTCCTAGGCTCTTGTTAACGCCTGTTTGCAACTATGGGCGCAATCTTACCGGATAAGAACCAGCCAGCATTGTTGGAATGACCACCGCCCACCGTCCGCCGCGACGGTCGCGGCGCGGGTGATTTGTGCGTTCAGCTATCATCGGGATTTGTCGTGATGTCGAAGTTGTCGATCGTCTTCAAGCTTCTGACCGTGTTGTCGGTCCTCGTGCTCTCGCTCGCGGGCGTCGGCGTCGTGGCGATCGGCACCATGCAGAGCATCAACTCCCACACCGTCGAGATCGCGCAGAGCTGGCTGCCGAGCGTTCGCGCGCTCGGCTCGATCCGTGCCGATGTCAACGAACTCCGCGTCGCGCTCCGCCTCCACCTGATGCAGGACACGGCCGAGGGCAAGGAGGCGGCCGAGAAGCGCCTCGCCTCGCTGCGCGAACGCATCGAGCAGACCCGCAAGACCTACGAGCCGCTGATCACGTCCGCCGAGGAGCGTTCCATCTACGGGCAATGGACGACGGCCTGGGGCGAATATCTCAATGGCGTGCAGGAAGTCATGGCGCTGTCGCGCAAGAGCCCAGGCAAGTTCCCGGCCGACGCCAACGAGCTGCTGCAGACCAAGGTCGCAAAGATGGCCCAGGCGGCCGATCCGCTGCTGACGAAGGACATCGAGCTCAACAACCGCGGGGCCGAACTGGAGACCCAGCAGGCGGCTGACAGCTACGCCACGATCTTCCGCGTGCTGGTCGGCATCATCATCGCCTCGGTCGCGATCGCGATCGGCGCTGCCTATTATCTCGTGCGCGACGTGTCGCGCGGCATTGCCTCGATCATCAAGCCGATGCAGTCGCTCGGCGAGGGCGACCTCTCGGCCGAGGTGCCGCATCGCGGCGAGAAGACCGAAATCGGCTCGATGGCGGATGCGCTCCAGATCTTCAAGGAAGCGCTGATTGCCAAGAAGGCCGCCGACGAGGCGGCCGCGCGCGATGCCGAAGACAAGATCGAACGTGGTCGCCGCGTCGATGCCATCACCCGCAAGTTCGAAGCCATGATCGGCGAAGTCGTCGGCACCGTCTCCTCGGCCTCGACCGAGCTCGAGGCATCCGCAACGACGTTGACCAACACCGCCCAGCGCGGTCAGGAGCTCTCGACCGCGGTCGCAGCCGCCTCCGAGGAAGCTTCGACCAACGTGCAGTCGGTCGCCTCGGCCTCGGAAGAGCTGTCGTCCTCCGTCACCGAGATCAGCCGCCGCGTGCAGGATTCGGCGCGCATGGCCGCGGAAGCGGTCGACCAGGCGGCGCGGACCAATGCGCGCGTCAACGAGCTGTCGCAAGCAGCCTCCCGTATCGGCGACGTCGTCGAGCTCATCAACACCATCGCGGGCCAGACCAATCTGCTGGCGCTGAACGCCACCATCGAGGCGGCGCGCGCCGGCGAGGCCGGCCGCGGCTTCGCCGTCGTCGCCTCCGAGGTCAAGGCGCTGGCCGAGCAGACCGCGAAGGCGACCGGCGAGATCGGCGCACAGGTCGCAGGCATCCAGGCCGCGACGCAGGAATCGGTCAACGCGATCCAGGAGATCGGCGGCACCATCGAGCGGCTGTCGGAAGTGTCGTCCGCGATCGCCGCCGCCGTCGAGGAGCAGGGCGCCGCCACGCAGGAGATTTCGCGCAACGTGCAGCAGGCCTCGCTCGGCACGCAGGAAGTCTCGATGAACATCACCGACGTGCAGCGCGGTGCGATCGAGACCGGCTCGGCCTCAACGCAAGTGCTCTCGGCGGCGAAGTCGCTGGCGACCGACAGCACCCGCCTCAAGGTCGAGGTCGCGCAGTTCCTGGAATCGGTCCGCGCGGCCTGATCCTCAACTGCCCGTCTGCGGAGCCGGCGGCGGGACCTGCCGCCGGAACAGGATGCGCTGGTAGAGCCAGCCGATCGCCACCAGCACGACGCCGAGGCACATGAACGACAGCGCGCGGTAGACGCCGGTCAGCGTCGACATGTCGATCACGAAGGCCTTCAGGATCGTCAGCGCGATGACGGCGGCCGACGCCAGCCGCGCCCGCTCGGAGTTGAGCGCTATGCCGATGCCGAGCAGCACGACGCCGAAGGCGAGCCAGCCGATCGAATAGGTGTATTGCTCCGCCCCCGTGGTCTCGCCGCTGGTGAGGAACGGGCCGTGATAGAAGCGGCGAATCTCCAGCGTCAGGTACGACAGCGCAAACACCAGCGCCGCGCCCGCAATCGCATTCGCATAGATCTTGCCGCGTGCACCGACCACCGCATAGGCGAGCAGCAGCATCAGCACCGCCGGCAGCGCGTAGCAGAGCAGCAGCAAATTGAACACGGCGCCGCCGACATCGATGTGCCAGATCAGCGGGTTCTCGAGGAACAAGAGGCCGAACACGCTGATGAAGCCGGCGATCGCGGTGAGCAGAAGCGCGCCGATATTGTGCACGATGCTGTGGCTGCGCAGCCGCAATCGTTCCAGCCCGATCGCCATCGCCAGTGACACGCAGACCTGGAGGCCTGCTTCGAGCAGTGACGGCGCTGCGATCATGTCGCCGCCGGTTGCGAGATGGCGGACCTCCATGAAGGCGAGCAGCGCGGAGAACAGGATCGCGGCCGCCTCCACCATGCGCAGCGGCGCGTCGTCAGCGCGTCGGCGGAGGAACGTGCTCGCCGCCCAGAACGAGGCCGCGGGCAGGCCGTAGCCCCACAGCAGCCAGTTGAAGATCGGCGTGGTGCCGACGGCATCGCCGACGATGCGGGGATCATAGAGGATGCGCGCGGTGACGATGCTGGCGAAGATGGCGGCGAGCCAGCGTAGGAACGGAATCGGCCGCTGCAGCGCGATCCAGGCGGTGCCGAGCGACATCAGCGCCAGCGCGATGGTGAGCCAGCCCTTCTCCAGCGCGAAGGTCAGCGCCAGCGCCAGCGCGCCGAGCGTGCCGGTCGCAAACAGCGCCGTCGAGATCGCGACGCCCGGCCGGGTCTCGCGGCGGGTCAGCGTTTCCGTCGCGAACCCAAAGGCCGCGGCGAGCAGCACCGCGAGGATCGCGAACGGGATCGAGCGGTCGAGATGAGCGATGCGGGCGTAGAGCGCGACCAGGATCGCGATCGGCGTGGCGACACCCGCCGCCGACCACACCACGGGAATGATCGCCGAATTCGAACGCCCTTGCGCAAGGAAGCCCGCAATGCCGAAGCCGGCGGCGAAGATCGCGGCCATCATCAGATGCAGAGTCACGGCGCTGTCGGTGGCCGTCGGCGTGATGCCGGGCATCGGGCCGCCCGGCAGCACCAGCATGTCGGGATTGGCGCGCACGGCCCATTCGGCGAACACGATGAACACGGTCGCAGCCGCAGCGCCCAGCGCACCGGCCGCGGCCTCCGCGCGCCAGGCGACGAACAGCGTCGCCGCAACGAGCAGCGTATACGCAATCAGCGCGAGATCGGCATGCGCGCTCGACAGCACGATCAGCATCGCGCCGAACAGATAGGCGCCGAGTGCGCTCGACGACACCGGCTCGATCTGTCCGTCCTCGATGGTCGGGCCGAACATGAAGCCGCAGACGACGAGCAGCGCGGCCAGCACGAAGCCCGCGATCACATGGAAGGCATGCGGGGCAACCTGCAATTCACTGGTATCGAGTCCCGGGAAGACCCAGAGCACGGCGAAGACGATCGTCGTCACGGCGAGCCAGCGCCACAGCCGGATGCGGGCGAGGCCAAAGCTCGCGGCAGTGACGATGGCGAGATAGATGTACAGCGCCCAATAGTCCGGCTTGCCGCTCGAGACGAGCACCGGCGTCGCGAACGCGCCGACCACGCCGAGGCCGGCGAGTGCCGGCCCGTGCAGCAGCGCGGCCGCGAGCGTGCCGAGCGCGACGAGGCCGAGCAGCACGAAGGCCGTGGCAGGCACCAGGAAATCATAGAGCGCGTAGGCGGCGTAGACGGTTGCGAACGCGACCGCGGTCCCGGCCGCGGTGAGGATCGCGGGGATGTTGGCGATCGGCAGTGCCGCGATGGTGGAGATGCTCTCCTTGCGCCGCGTCCATTCCCCGGCACCCAGCAGCGCGAGCGCGAACAGGCCGCCAAGGAAGATGCGCACGCCGGGGCCGACCAGGCCCGCCTCGATCGAATAGCGCACCATGAAGAAGCCGCCGAGCGCGAGCGCAAGGCCGCCGATCCACACCACCCAGCGCGTGCCGAGTCGTTCCTCGAAGCCCGGTTCTCTCGAAGCAGGAGCCGGCGTGGGCAGAGGCGGCGGCGCATCCGCCGCGGTGCTGGCTTCGGGCGGGGGCGGCGAAACCTCCTCGGTCACGAGAGGCGGTGGCGACACCTCAGTTTCGGCTTCGGGCGCAAGCGGCGGCGGCTCTGCCGCGCTCGTCGTGGGCGCAACAGCCTGCTCCTGGACCGGCATCAATGGCGGGGGCTGGACCTGTCGCTGCGCCTGCAGCGCGGCCTCCAGCGAGCCCAGCCGCCGGCGCAGCTCGGTCACCTGGTTCGACGCCTTCAGCGCGATCAGGAACGCGACGATCGCAAACATCACTGCAAAGACGTCGAAGGGGGCGTCGAACATGAAGTCTCCTGGCAATCGGCGGGCAGGGGCCGATCGTATCTTGAGTCTTAGTCTTTAAGCATGGTCTTGCCGGAAAACCGCTTCGCGCCTTTCCGGATCATGCTCTAGCGCCGGGAGCGTACGCGCAAGCCCGGCGCGGGTCGCTCCTGGAGCACGTCACGGCGGAAGCGATAGAGCGCCGCCGGTCTCCCGCCCGTCTGTGTCGACATCACGCCGGTCGGTTCGACCAGGGCTTCGGTTTCGACCAGACGGCGGAAATTCTGCTTGTGCAAATGGCGGCCGGAGATCGCCTCGACCGTGTACTGCAACTCAGTGAGTGTGAACTCGGCGGGCAAAAGTTCAAACACTACAGGGCGATACTTCAACTTTGCGCGCAGCCGCGCGATTCCCGTGGCGAGGATCCGACGGTGGTCGAACCGCATGGAGGTGCCGAGCGCGGGCAGCGCCTTGCGCGCCAATGCCGCAGGCCGCCCGTCGCGCCGCGCCTCCTCGACGAGGCCGGCCTCGTACAGGAGTTCATAGCGGTCGAGCACGCGCTCCTCGTCCCAGGCCGCACCGTCGAGGCCGAAATAGAACCGCACGCGATCTCTCCGCGGCAATGCGCGCGTGGTCTCCGGCGTCTCCTCCTCGGCCCATCTGTTGAGCTCCGGGATGATGTCGCGGGCGATGATCGCGGGCGGCGCCTCGCGCCAATCTTCCCAGGGGAAGAAGCGGTACCAGGGCTCGAAGCTCGCCGCATTCGCGGCGCCCTCGGCGGCGCGCGTCAGCGCCAGATAGCCGATCGACACCATATGCGCGCCGGTGTCGGCGGCCTCCGCATGACGGCCGCGGTCGCCAAAGGTGTAGAGCTGCTCGACATAGCCGAGCCGCAGGCCCGCCTGCTCCTCGACCCAGGCGCGCAGGCCGATCTCGAAGGTGCGATGGCTCGGCGCATCGAACGGACCGAACGGCAATCCGGTCAAGCCGTCGCCGCCGCGCGCGGTCAGCACCAGCGGCTCGTGGTCTTCGATCGCGACGATCGCGGCCGTCAGGCCAATCTCGATCGGCGTCAGCTTTTCGCTCATGCAATCACGATCGCTGATGTCATTCGAGCTCGATCACGAAGGGGCGGCCCTCGACCATCATCTCGCCCGGACCCATCTCGTCGAGCGCGCGCAGCATGCGGCCGTTGCGCCCCAGCGCGCGATCGGCGAGACCGACGATACGACGGTTCGGCGAGGCGATCGGGGACGCCGCACGGATCTTCTTCGCGATCTCGATTTCGTCGCGATCGGGATTGAGCGCGCAGACGGCAGCGAATGCGCTCGCCGTGGAACGGCTGATGCCCGCATAGCAATGCACCACCAGCGGCGCGCCGCGGTCCCACCCGCGCACGAAATTCAGCACCTGGTCGATATGCGCCTCGGAGGGCGCGACAAAGCCATCCATCTCCTCGGTGATGTCGTCCATCGACACCTTGAGATGATTGGCAGGGAGCACCGACACCGGCCGCACCACCTGCTCGACATTGGCCATCACGGTCAGCACATGGCTGGCCCCGGTGCGGCGGACGGTTTCGGGAAGGGCGGCGAGCGAACAGACGTGGATCATGGCGGACCTTTTTGGGCGATTATAGCCGGTGCCGTAGGGTGGGCAAAGCGAAGCGTGCCCACGACTTTTTGCGCAATTGCGAGAAGTCGTGGGCACGGCGCAAGAGCGCCTTTGCCCACCCTACGACACCTACGCAAACACGGCGCCAAACCGCTCCAGAAACTGCTTCTCGGCCCGCGCCGCCGTCCAGGGCGTCAGATAGTCGCGCCGGACGCTGTCGGAGAGGCCCGGGTCCTTGCCGAACAGGCGCTTGGCCTCGCTCTCGCCGAAGCCGGCGAGCTCGGTCGCCTCCAGATAGGCCGCGCCGCGATCGGCGGCCTTGATGGCGAGCGTGATCTCGTCGGGCAGCACCGGCGGCAGACCGAAGCGGATGTGGATGGCGCCGAGCAGACGCTTCTCCACGGCCTTGTAATGGCCGTCGAGCACGGCCTTGAACGGCGAGATCATGTCACCGATCACATATTCGGGCGCGTCGTGCAGCAGGGCTGCGAGCCGCATGCGTTCGTCGACGCGCGGCATCTCGTGCCGCAGCACGAGCTCCACCAGCAGCGTGTGCTGCGCGACCGAGAAGATATGCGCGCCGGTGGTCTGCCCGTTCCAGCGGGCGACGCGCGCAAGTCCATGCGCGATGTCGGCGATCTCGATATCGAGCGGCGAGGGATCGAGCAGATCGAGCCGACGACCCGACAGCATGCGCTGCCAGGCGCGGGACTCCGCGTCGCGTGCGGTCTTCCTGGCCGTCATTTGGCCTTGAGGCGCGGCTTGCGCTGCAACTTGCTGCAGCTTGCGTGGCAGTGGCAGTCGACGAGATGATCGTTGACCATGCCGGTCGCTTCCATGAAGGCATAGACGATGGTCGGGCCGACGAATTTGAAGCCGCGCGAGGATAGCTCCTTGGAGATCTGCGTCGACAGCGGCGTCGACGCCGGCACGCTCGCGGTGGTCTTGAAATTGTTGACCTTGGGCCGTCCGTCCATGAAGTCCCAGAGCAGCTTCGAGAAGCCCGGGCCTTTCTCCATGATGTCGAGATAGGACTTCGCGCTGAGGATTGCGCCGTCGATCTTGGCGCGGTTGCGCACGATGCCGGCGTCGTTCATCAGCGCGTGCACCTTCTTGTCGGTGTAGCGCGCGATCTTCTCCGGCTGGAAATCGTCGAAAGCTTTACGGAAATTGTCGCGCTTGCGCAGGATCGTGATCCAGGACAGGCCGGCCTGAAAACCGTCGAGGATCAGCTTTTCATAGAGCGCGCGGTCGTCATATTCCGGCACGCCCCATTCGGTGTCGTGATAGGCGACATAGAGCGGATCTTCACCTGGCCAGGGGCAGCGGGTCTTTCCGTCGGGATGCAGGCGGGGAGCACGGCTCATGCGATGGGCTGCTTGGTGGGAATGCGAACAACGTCAGGTTCTGCCAGCTTCAACGCGAGTCCGCCAGCGGTGAGCGGCTGGCCGGCATCGAGCGCGTCCGCAACGCGGTCGATGCGCACCAGCGCAATGCCCTTGCCTTGCGCCGACGAGCCCATGGTGCCGACGGATTTGTCTCCTGCCATGATGCTGACACCGGCCTCGGGCGAGGAGTCCTCGAGCAGCACCTTCACGCTGCGGGTGCGGGCAGTGCCGCGATGCTGCATGCGCGAGACGACCTCCTGGCCGACATAGCAGCCCTTGTCGAAATCGACACCGGCGAGGCGGTCCATATTGGTCTCGTGCGGGAACGCATCGCTGTACATGAAATCGAGCCCGCCGCGCGGCACGCCGAGTGCGATGCGATGCGCCTCGTAATCGGCGGCATCGACCAGCTCGGCGCCGATCAGATCGGACAGTTTCTGCTTGAGATCTTCGGGGATCAGGATGCGGATGCCGAGCGCTTCGTTGCGCGGATCGGCAAAGGCGAGGTCCGGCTGAGCGCCAGGCTGTCCGTCCCAGGCCGCGAGCACGCCGAGATCGTCGGACAGGTTATCCACCGTGACCTTGGCGCGCAGCTTGTAGAATTTCAGCTTGGTGGCGAGCCCATCGGCGAGCGGTTTCGGGCAGTCGATCAGGAACCCGCCGCCATGGCCGGCGGGGGCTTCCGTGATCAGGAAATCCACGATGATCTTGCCCTGCGGCGTCAGCAGCGCGCCGAATCGGCCCAGGCCCGGCTTGAGCCTGTCGACGTCGGTCGTGATGAGGCCGTTGAGGAAGTTGCGTGCGTCCTCGCCCGCGACCTTGATCACGCCCCGGTCGGGAAGAAACGCTGATTTCATGCGAAAATCTCTTGCGACATGGTGCTCCGGAACGTAAGCCCGCAAGGCATAAACGACAAGACCTCGAGCCCTGCGCTTGGGGATGAGAGAGGCCTCCAGCCATGACCCAGCGTTTCGATGTGATCCTCAAAGGCGGCACCGTCGTCAACCAGGACGGCGAGGCTGTTCGTGATATCGGCATCGCAGGCGGTCGCATCGCCGAGCTGGGCCCGCTGTCGCAGGGCTCCGCCGCCGAGGTGATCGACTGCAAGGGCCTCCACATCCTGCCCGGCGTAATGGATACGCAGGTGCATTTCCGCGAGCCCGGGCTGGAGCAGAAGGAAGATCTCGAGACCGGCTCGCGCAGCGCCGTGATGGGTGGTGTCACCGCCGTGTTCGAAATGCCGAACACCTCGCCGCTCACGGTGACGGAGGCGACTTTCACCGACAAGGTGAAGCGCGCGTACCACCGCATGCATTGCGATTTCGCCTTCTTCATCGGCGGCACCCGCGAGAACGTGCAGGATCTGCCGGTGCTCGAGCGCGCGCCCGGCTGTGCCGGCGTGAAGGTGTTCATCGGCTCCTCGACCGGCGCGCTGCTGGTGGAGGACGACGAGAGCCTGCGCCGCATCTTCCAGGTGATCCGCCGCCGCGCGGCGTTCCATGCCGAGGACGAGTACCGCCTCAACGACCGCAAGTCGCTCCGCATCGAGGGCGATCCGCGCTCGCATCCGGTGTGGCGCGACGAGACCGCGGCGCTGATGGCGACGCAGCGCCTGGTCAAGCTCGCGCACGAGACCGGCAAGCGCATCCACGTGCTGCACATCTCGACCAAGGAAGAGATCGAGTTCTTGCGCGATCACAAGGATGTCGCCTCCTGCGAGGCGACGCCGCATCATCTCACGCTAGTCGCGCCCGAATGCTACGAGCGGCTCGGCACGCTGGCGCAGATGAACCCGCCGGTCCGCGGCGCCGATCACCGCGCCGGCATCTGGCGCGGCATCGAGCAGGGCATCATCGACGTGCTCGGCTCCGACCATGCGCCGCATACGCTGGAAGAGAAGCAGAAGACCTATCCGGCGTCGCCCTCCGGCATGACCGGCGTGCAGACTTTGGTGCCGCTGATGCTCGATCACGTCAACGCCGGCCGACTGTCGCTGGCACGTTTCGTCGATCTCACCAGCGCCGGCCCGGCGCGTCTCTACAACATGGCCTGCAAGGGCCGCATCGCCGCCGGCTACGACGCCGACCTCACGGTGGTCGATCTCAAGCGCAGTGAGACCATCACCAACAAATGGGTGGCATCCAAGGCCGGCTGGACCCCGTATGATGGTGTCCGCGTCACGGGCTGGCCCGTCGGCACCTTCGTCCGCGGCCGCCGCGTGATGTGGCAGGGCGAACTGGCGACGCCGTCGCAGGGCGAGCCGGTGCGGTTTCTGGAGACGTTGAAGCAGTAGGAATTGTGGGTGAGAGGCACGCACGTGCCACACATCCAGTGTCGTCCCGGCCTAGTGCGCAATTGCGCACGGGGGCCGGGACCCATACCGCGGAATCTCTCCGTGATCGACGGTCGCAGTACCAGCGAAGGGATTAACTGCTAGTCTTCGCCAAACGTCTCCCTGTGGTTATGGGTCCCGGCCTTCGCCGGGACGACGTCGGGGAGGGATGGGAGTACAATCAATGTCCCAACCGACACCCCTCATCACCACCGAGCAACTCGCTAGCATCCTCGGCGACCCCGACCTCCGCCTCTACGACTGCACGACCTACAACGAGCCGGTCCCGCCGGGCAGCGATGTGCCGTATCGCGCCGTCCCGGGCGACAAGACATTCGCGGCCGGCCACATCCCGGGCGCGGATTTCCTCGACCTGCAGGGCGAGTTCTCCGACGGCTCCGCGCAGCAATTCTTCATGATGCCGGCCGTGGCCCAGTTAGAGGCCGCCTTCGGCCGTCACGGCGCGGATGCCGGCAAGACCATCGTGCTCTACAGCATCGGCACCATGATGTGGTCGACGCGGTTCTGGTGGATGCTGCGTTCGCTCGGCGTCGATGCGCGGGTGCTCGACGGCGGTTTCGACAAATGGAAGGACGAGGGGCGGCCAGTCGAGACCGGCGCCCCCAAGGGCTATCCGGCGACGACCTTCAAGGCCGCGCCGCGCACCGGCTTCTTCGTCGACAAGAACGTTGTGAAGGCGCGTATCGGCGATCCCTCCACCGTCACCGTCAACGCACTCGGGCCGCAGTTTCATAAAGGCCTCGAGCCGAGCCGCTATGGCCGGCCGGGCCGCGTACCCGGCAGCGTCAACGTGTCGGCTGCAACGCTCGTGAATGCCGACAAGACCCTGACCTCGCTTGCGGATGCCGAAGCCAAATTCGCCGCGGCAGGGGTCACGCGCGACAAGAACGTGATCCTGTATTGCGGCGGCGGCATCTCGGCGACAATCGACCTGCTCATGCTGACGCAGCTCGGCTACGACAAGCTGACGCTCTACGATGCCTCGATGGGCGAGTGGGCGAGGGACCCGGCGCTGCCGATCGAGACGGATTAGGGGGCGGGTAAGAAAGCCGGGAACCTTTTCTGCCGGCCTGCATCCAATGTCGGAGAGCAACGGAAACGAGCAGGTGACAGCCATGCAACGCACCGCAGCCGGCCGGTCCGCCGGCATCAGGACGTCGGAAGCCGAACTGATCGACCGTGCCCGGAGCCGGGACGAGGCCGCGCTCCGCGAGATCATGCAGGCCAACAATCGCCGGCTTTATCGCCTTGCGCGCGGCATCCTGCGCAACGACAGCGAAGCCGAGGACGTGGTGCAGGAAACTTATGTCCGCGCCTTCACCCATCTCGATGGTTTCAGGGGCGAGTCCGGGCTGTCGACCTGGCTGTCCCGCATCGCCATCAACGAGGCGCTTGGCCGGGTGCGCAGCGCCAAGCCGCATGTCGAACTCGGCGCGGTGGGCGAAGCCGCGCTCGAGGCGCAGATCATCAAGTTTCCCGTTTCTCCCGCAGGCGATCCGGAAAGGACCATGGCCCAACGTGAAATCCAGCGCGTCGTCGAACGCGCCATCGACGAGTTGCCGGATGCTTTCCGCATGGTCTTCGTTGCACGCGTCATGGAGGGCATGAATATCGAGAAGACCGCCGATCTGCTCGGCGTGAAGCCCGAGACCGTGAAGACGCGGCTGCATCGTGCCCGCACCATGCTGCGCGAAATTGTCGAGAAGGAAATCGGCCCGGTGATCATGGACGCGTTCCCGTTCGCCGGCTGGCGCTGCGAGCGGCTGACCGTGTCGGTGCTGAAGCGCCTCGGAATCGGCGGCTGAAATTTTTCGGGAACGTTTGCGCGAAGCGCCCATCCAATTCCTGTGAAGCAACGCCGGAAAAACCGTCCGGCAGCACAGGAGTGTCAAACCATGTTCGTTCGTTGGAGCGCGGCGCTCGCCGCAGCCGTTCTGTTGTCCAGCCCCGTGCTGCTGCAAGGCGCGAGCGCAGCCGACAAGCCCACCGATCCGCAGATCGCCCACATCGCCTACACGGCCGGGGTGATCGACATCAACGCGGCCAAGCAGGCGCAGAAGAAAGCCAAAAACAAGGACGTCAAGGCGTTTGCCGAGGACATGCTGCGCGACCACGAGGCGGTCAACAAGCAGGCGCTCGCGCTGGTCAAGAAGTTGAACGTCACGCCGGAGGATAACGACACCAGCAAGGCGCTGTCGAAGCAGGCGAGTGACAAGCTGGCCGAGCTCGGCAAGCTGGACGGCGCTGCGTTCGACAAGGCCTATGTCGCCAACGAGGTCGCCTACCACAAGGCGGTCAACGGCGCGCTGGAGACCCAGCTCATTCCATCCGCCAGCAATGCCGAGCTGAAGAGCCTGTTGCAGACCGGCCTGAAGATCTTTCAGGGCCATCAGCAGCACGCCGAGCATGTCGCGGCCGAGCTGAAGTAAGGAGCGTGCGATGAGGCTGGGACGGCTGTCTTCGATCGCCCTTGTCTTCGCGGCGATATCAGTCCCGGCGCACGCCGCGACGATCGAGATCACGATGGAGAATCTCGTGATCTCACCGCCCGAGGTGTCCGCGAAGATCGGCGACACCGTCACATGGATCAACAAGGACGTCTTCGCCCACACCGCCACGGCAAAGAACGGCGATTTCGACGTGACGCTGCCACCGAAGAAGTCGGCGACGTTCGTTGTGAAGAAGGCGGGAACGGTCGATTATTACTGCCGCTATCATCCCAATATGAAAGCGACGCTCAAGATCGAGCCGTGAGGAGGGGCCGCGTATTCCCGACTCCAGCGGGAACATCTCCCGGCCATCGCGAGACTAATGCTTGTCCGAGGGAAACAGCTTTCGTGCGATAAACGCAGCAGACTTCGCGAACGATGTTGGCCAAAGCCTGTTCGCAAAGTCATTCATCCGTAGACTGGCCCCGCCCATGTGGCGGGGTCATTTTCGAAGATGGGCTTACTGCCTTGCGAGGCAGACCGAGAATTCGCCGTTGCGGATGCGGGCAGGAAAGCCCTCGACGAACTTCGCCACCGCGTCCTCGCCATAGGTGCCGACGAGCTCGGCAAGCGCGGCAAACAGGCTCGCCTGCGCCAGGCAATCGCCGTCGACGCCGTCATGGCGTGCTTCGGCCCAGGCCTCGTTGAGATAGCTCAGGGCGGCCTGTTTCTGCTCGTGATCGGGCAGCGGCGCGCGGGCGGGGGCGTAGGAAATCGGCTGGCTCATGAATCTCAATCAGGGCTGGGGCGCGATCCACGGCGATGCGCTGTGCAAGAGGTGTAGCACGCGCATTAACGACCGCTAGGCCACATCTTTAGGAACGGTTAACGGCTGTGAACAAAGTCGATGACAGAGTTCCTGTTAGCCCAACCCTCATGGTGAGGAGGCGCGTCAGCGCCGTCTCGAACCATGCAGGCCCCGCTGCTGCAGCCGGGCCTTTCATCCTTCGAGACGCGCGTACCGCGCTCCTCAGGATGAGGGGTTGCGGTCGGGCGCTTTGCTGACGGGGAAAATCTAGTTCGCGTAGCGCGCCGTGAGATCCCGCGAGATCTTCGAGCCTTCCTCGATGTAGCGGCGGATCGCCACCGTCGCGGCCGGGGTGCAGCTCCGGTAGGTCTGCTGGAAGCCGTTATAGCCGCGGTTGAAGCCCGCGATCATGCGGGTGCGACGTTCGCCGGAGGGCGTTTCAGCATCGATCAGCGCCTGCATCTCGCTGCGCCATTTGTTGCCCTCGTTGGTGCCGCAGATGCCGCGCAGATAGTGCAGGCCGCCGAGGATCTCGGCCAGCCGCTGCAAATCGGCGTCGAACGGCGCCGCTACGTCCTGGGCCCGGGCGGGCGCGGAAGCGCAGGCGAGAATCAGGGCAAAAATGGCCAGAAATCGCGTCGACATCGGCGGGCTGTATGCCCCCTCGGGGCCGATGACGCAAGGCGGGCGGTCAGGAGCCGATCAGACGGGCGGCCGACTGGATGATCTCCTCCAGCCCCCCGGTCATTTTGAGGTCACCGAGGCTGGCCAGGGCGTCCGGGGCGACCCAACGGTAATCGTCGAGCTCGTCGTTCAGGGTGGGTTCCCGGGCCACCCAGCGGGCGGCAAAGGACATGATCAAATAATGGCCGGCCCCAGGCGCGGCCGGCAGCACCTCGCGCCAGCCGGCAAGGCTGACGATCTCGATATCCAGTCCGGTTTCCTCGTCGACCTCGCGGCTCAGCGCCTGGTGCAGTGATTCGCCGAATTCGACCCGGCCGCCGGGCAGCGAATAGAACCCCTTGGCTGGCGAGCGGGCGCGGCGGGTCAGCAGCACCTTGCCGTCGCGGAAAATCGCGGCACTGACCGCGATCTGGGGATGGGTGGGCTGGACAACTGCAGGCATATCTTCAACCTGCTCGGCTCAATTCGCCATGATGGTGTCGACGTCGGCTTCCGCGCCGCCGTTGATGATGCCGCCGCAGGCCGCGATCAGCGGCTTGACCCAGAGGGTGGCCTGTTCGGCGAGCCGGACGCGGGTCGTGTCCTTCTCGACCTCGCGCATGGCCGAGCCGACCGCGGTCAGGATCGAGGTCATGGTGTCGGTGATGTGGTCGAACTGGGTCCGCACGCTCGGCTCGGCCTTCTCATAGGCTTCGATGGCCAGATCCCGTGCCTTGAAGTTCGAGGCGGTGAAATGCTCGGCATAGGACAGCGGCGACCAGGTCAAAAAGTCCTCGGCGCATTCCGGCATGTCCGGGATCATTTCCAGAAGCATCACGGCTTCATTGAAATGGTTGAGATAGTCAGTGGCAAGCCCGGTCCGTGGGTTGATGTTGGCCACGCGCAGCCGCTCGGCCCAGGCCGCGGCCTCGGGGCCCGTCTGTGCGCGCGTCGCGGGTTGGGAGGCCGTTGAGCTCATCTGCCGCAGTGTTAACGTTCGGGGTTAAAAGGACCTGAACGGACCCTATATAGACACCCTAAGATGTGCGGACGCTTCGTCATAACTTCAGCCCCCGAGGCTTTGCGGCAACTGTTCGGCTATATCGAGCAGCCGAATTTCCCGCCACGGTACAATGTCGCGCCGACGCAACCGATTCCGGTTGTGTTGGTCGAGAATGGCGCGCGCCATTTTCGTCTGATGCGTTGGGGTCTGCTGCCGGGCTGGGTCAAGGACCCCAAGGGCTTTACGCTGCTGATCAACGCGCGCTCGGAGACGGTGCTGGAGAAGCCCGCGTTCAAGAAAGCGATTCGGCGGCGGCGCGGGCTGATCCCGGCGGACGGTTATTACGAGTGGAAGGCGATCGACGGTCGCAAGCAGCCGTTCTTCATCCATCATTCCGACGGTGCGCCGCTCAGCTTCGCCGCCGTCTTCGAAACCTGGATCGGACCGAACGGCGAGGAGCTCGACACGGTGGCGATCGTCACGGCGGCGGCTGGCGAGGATCTCGCCACGCTGCATGACCGCGTACCGGTGACCATCAGCCCGCGCGATTTCGAGCGCTGGCTCGATTGTCGCGGCGATGACGTCGATGCGATCCTGCCGCTGATGACGGCCCCGCGCATCGGCGAATTTGTCTGGCACCCGGTTTCGACCCGCGTCAACCGCGTCGCCAATGATGACGACCAGCTGCTGTTGCCGATCAGCGCCGAGGATATGGAAGCGGAGGCCGAGGCGGCGAAGCCGAAGAAGATCGCGCGCAAGGTTGCGGCCGGTTCGGTCGATGACGGGCAGGGCTCGTTGTTCTAGCTGAGCTGCCGTAGGGTGGGCAAAGGCGCAGCGCGCCGTGCCCACGATCTCTCTCTTCAACGCGCAGTGGTGGGCACGCTTCGCTTTGCCCACCCTACGGCAGCGGAGTGTTACACAATCTCCCTCGCCCTCAGCGCTGCAATCTCCACCGCATCAAACCCCAGATCGCCCAGCACCGCATCCGTATCCGCACCCAATTCCGGCGCCATCCGATCGAGCTTGCCACCACCATGCGCGAGCTTGAATCCGCTGCCGGCAAAGCGCAGGCGGCCGTAGGGCGTGTCCAGCTCCTGGATCGCACCGCGCGCCTTGATTTGCGGATGGTCGATGACCTCCTCGACCTTCCAGATGCTGGCGCAGGGCGCACCGGCGTCTTCCAGGATTGTCTCCCATTCGCGCGCAGGCTTTGCCGCGAGCGCCTGCTCGATGATGGCGCGCAGTGCGGGCTCGTTCTCGTTGCGCGAAAACCAGTCGGCAAAGCGCGGATCGCTCAGCGTGTCCTCGCGGCCGAGCGCGGACATCAGCGCGCGGTATTGTTTTTCATTGTTGACGGCGAGCAGGATGTGACCGTCGCCGCATTTGAACAGGTTCGCGGTGGTCCGGCGGCTCACGGCCTGATTGCCCGAAAGCTGCTGGCGATGGCCGGCGACCGACCAGTCCGCGATCTGGCCGGAGAGAAACGCCATCGTCGCCTCCAGCATGGAGACGTCGATGAGCTGCCCCTTGCCGGTGCGGTCGCGCTGATAGAGCGCGCTCGACACGCCGAACGCGGCCGTCGCGCCCGAGAGCACGTCGCACACCGCAAAGCCCGCGCGCGTCGGGCCCGTCTCGGGATGGCCTGATATCGCCATGATGCCCGACAGCGCCTGCATCTTGCCGTCATAGCCGGGCCGTAACCGATCCGGGCCGGTCTGGCCGAAACCGGACACCGCGCAATAGATCAGCTTTGGATTGATCGCCGACAGCGCCTCATAGCCGATGCCGAGCTTGTCCATCACGCCCGGCCGGAAGTTTTCCATCACCACGTCGACTTGCGCCGCGAGCTTCTTCACGATCGCAATGGCGTCGGGCTTCTGCAGATCGAGCGTCAGGCTGCGCTTGTTGCCGTTGATGGCCTGGAAGGCGGGGGCCAGCCCGCGCTCGGCCCATTCGCGCGAGAGCGGCGTGCGGCGCATGTCCTCGCCCTCGCGCCGCTCGACCTTGATGACGTCGGCGCCCAGCAGCGCAAGCTGGTAGCTCGCATAGGGGCCGGCCAGCACCTGGGTGAAGTCCAGGATCTTCACGCCCTCGAACGGTCGCGTCACGTCGCTCTCCCCTTGTTGTTTATTCTGTCGGAGGACGTCAGGCGGCGCGATTGCCGCGCGCGATCTCCTTCTGCTTGTCGAATTCGGCGCGGCGGCGTGCCAGCTCTTCCGGCGAAAGCTGCGCGACATTGTTGTAGTCGAGCTTCCAGGAGGCGTCCTCGTTCCAGCGCAGCGGCGACTGTATCGTGGTCTGCGGGCCGCTCGCGGTCTCCAGCAGCTTCAGCGCCAGTTCCAGCGTCTGCGCCTGCGAGGCGACGTCATGCGGCTTGCCGGCGGAATTGCCGAGCGGGAAGTCCGAGAACAAAAAGCGCGGCACGGCGGCGTGCTCGATGATGTCCTTGGCGCAGCCCATGATCACGGTCGGAATACCGTTGGCTTCGAGATGCCGCGCCACCAGCGCGGTGGTCTGGTGGCAGACCGGGCAGTTCGGCACCAGCACGGCGACGTCGACCTTGTCGGCAATGCAGCGCGCCAGGATCTCCGGGGCGTCGGTGTCGAGCGTGACGCGATGGCTGCGGTTGGTCGGCGCACCGAAGAAGCGGGGCGCGACCTCGCCGATGCGTCCCGCCGCGCTCGCCTTCAAGAGCTGCGGCAGCGGAAACCAGGTGCCGTTGTCGGTCGCCGTGGTGTGCTTGCGGTCGTAGCCGATGTGCGAGATGCGCAAATCATGCGCTTTCGAGGTATCGCCGTCATAGACCTGGTAGAATTTCGCGCTGCCGTTATACGCCGCGCCCGGCCCCTGATCGCCCTTGGCCGGATCGTAGGGCGCCGCCGTGGTGATGATGGTGACGCGCGATTGCGCAAGCGGCTTCTTCAATGGCTGGAACGGCGCCTCGGTGTAATGCGCCCAGCGATATGCCGTGGTGTAGCCGATCGCGGCGTAATAATCCCGCGTGCGCTGCATATAGGGGACGGGGGAATCATAGTCGGGCGCAAAGCCGAATTCGTCGTCGCGCGGAGCGGACATGGGCGCGTCTCCTGGTTCTTGGTTGGGGCCAGACTAGAGATAGTTTTTGGGTTGCTCAACGGGGGTGCGGGTGACGCAGGCCAGAATTGCAGATGAGGATAGTGCCGCGCGAGCGGTGCCACTTACCCTCCCCTGGAGGGGTCCGAGACGAGCTACGCTCGCTCGTGGGTCGCTGCGCATGGAGCGAAGCGGAATGCGTAGCGGGGTGGGGTGACGGTCTCTCCCCATCCAACAGTGCCCGCGTGGAGAGATCACCCCACCCCGCTCGCGCTACGCGCGATCGACCCTCCCCCTCCAGGGGAGGGTGAAGCAAGCTCACCTGAAAATATGCAGCGCCGCGTATTGCAGCAGCATGATCGCCTTGGCGTCGATGATGCGGCCGTCGGCGATCATTGCCAGGGCCTCGTCGATGCCGAGCTCCAGCACCTCGATGTCCTCGCCTTCATGCTCCAGGCCACCGCCGGCGCTGACGCGCATCTCCGGTTCATATTCGGCGACGAAAAAATGGATTCTTTCGGTCACTGCGCCCGGGCTCATGAACGCCTCGAACACCTTGTGGACGTCGTGCAGGCGATAGCCGGTTTCCTCCTCGGCCTCGGCGCGAATGCGGACTTCGGGCGAGGCGTCGTCCAGCACGCCGGCGGCGGCCTCGATCAGCAAATCGTCGTAGCCGCGGGTGAAGGCCGGCAGGCGGAATTGGCGCACCAGGATCACGCTGCGCCCCGCGCGATTATAGGGCAGCACGGCGGCGGCGTTGTCGCGCTCATAGATTTCGCGTTTCTGCGTCTGCCATTCGCCGTTGCCGCGGCGGTAGTCGAATGTCGTGCTTTTTAGCGTGGTCCAGCCGTCCGAGAGCACACGGACGTCCTTGATGCGGACGCGGTCTGAAATGGTCATTGCTGTCTTCCGGGTGAGAGCTAACGGGGCTGCTCGCGGCCGTCGAGCCACTTCTGGAACATCACCGAGGTCGATTCCTCGAAGCCGAGCGACTGGTAGAACGCATTGGCCTGCCCATTCTCGCGGCGCACGAGAAGTTGCAGTTTCGCGACGCCGGCGGCGCGCAGCCAGTCCTCGGCGGCCGCCATGATGGCACGGCCATAACCGCGCTTGCGGATATCGGGGTCGACCGCGACGTAATAGACCCAGCCGCGATGGCCGTCATGGCCGACCATGACGGTCGCCACGATCGCGCCGCCATCGCGGCCGATCAGCACCGTCGAGTTGTCCCGCCGGCGCGCCAGCGCGATGTCGGCATGCGGATCGTTCCATGGTCGCGTCAGGCCGCAGCGCTGCCACAGCGCAACGACGTTCTCGACGTCGGCATCCCCAATCGCGTCGACCGCAAGAGCACTCACAGCACCTTCCCCGGGTTCATGATTCCGTACGGATCGAGCATCGCCTTGATCGCGCGCATCAGCTCGATCGCGGTCTTGTCCTTGACGTCAGGCAGCTCGTCGCGCTTCAGCACGCCGATGCCGTGTTCGGCCGAGATCGAGCCGCCCATGCGCAGCACGATCTCGAACACGACAGCGTTCATCTCGTGCCAGCGCGCCAGATAATCCGCCGTGTCGGCACCGATCGGCTGGCTGACATTGTAATGCAGATTGCCGTCGCCGAGATGGCCGAACGGCACCGGCCGCGCGCCGGGGATCAGTTTCACCACGGCGGCGTTGGCTTCCGCGATGAAGTCAGGCACGGCGGCGATCGGCACGGAGATGTCGTGCTTGATCGAGCCGCCCTCGGGCTTCTGCGCCGACGACATCTCCTCGCGCAGCTTCCAGAAGCCATTGCGCTGGGTGAGGTTGGCCGCGATCACGGCATCGTCGACGATTTCCTCCTCCATGGCGCGGGTCAGGATCGTCTCCAGCGGCGTGCGGGCGTCGTCGCCGGGCGAAGACAATTCCATCAACACGTACCAGGGATGCTTCTTGGCGAGGGGATCACGCACGTCGATGCCGTGGCGGATCGAGAAGTCCACCGCCATCTCCGAGAGCAGCTCAAAACTCGTCAGCGCATTGGCAGCTTCGCCCTGCGCGATCGTCAGCAGTTTGAGCGCCGCCGCCGGCGATTTCAGGCCGACATAGGCGGTCTCGACCGCCCGCGGCTTCGGAAACAGTTTTAACGTTGCCGCGGTGATGATGCCGAGCGTGCCTTCCGCGCCGATGAAGAGGTTGTGCAGATTGTAGCCGGTGTTGTCCTTCTTCAGCTTCGACAGCACGTTGAGCACGCGTCCGTCGGCGAGCACCACTTCCAGCCCCAGCGCCATCTCGCGCGCCACGCCATAGGCAAGCGCGGCGGTGCCGCCGGCATTGGTCGAGAGATTGCCGCCGATGGTGCAGCTGCCTTCAGCGCCCAGGGAAAGCGGAAACAGCCGGTCGACGTCAGAGGCCTTCTGCTGCGCGATCTGCAGCACCACGCCGGCCTCGCAGGTCATGGTGTTCGACGCGGTGTCGACCTCGCGGATCTTGTCCAGCCGCCGCAGCGACACCACGACCTCGCCATTGTGCGGCGTCTGGCCGCCGACGAGCCCGGTGTTGCCGCCCTGCGGCACCAGCGCGATTCTGTGCGCGGAGGCGAGCTTGCAGATCGCGGAGACCTCGGCCGTCGAACCCGGGCGCAGCACCAGCGGCGAGCGGCCGTGGAACAGATTGCGCTCCTCGGTGACGTAAGCCTGGATATCGGTCGCATCGGTGATCGCGTGCTTGTCGCCGACGATCTTGCGGAATTGGTCGATCAGCTCGGGCGCGAGTGGAGGGGTGGCGGATTGATTGATGTTCATTGTCTCGTCTCTTCGCTCTTATCTCGCCACGGCGGCCCGGCGCAGCCGGTCGTTGATCGCTTCGCCCAGGCCTTCCTCGGGAATCGCCATCACGGCAATCGCGGTCGGCGCCTTCGCATCGAGGCTGCGAAGATAGCCGAACAGATTGGCGGCGGCTTCATCGAGATCAGCCGCGGGCGACAAATTCATGACAGCGGCGGTGGCCTCCAGGCCGGGCAGGCGCGCAGGCCCGAACGCCAGCAGCGCTTCACCCGGCGCAACGTCGCGCGCGTTGAGCCGCACATTGGCGCGTGGCGCGTAATGCGAGGCCATCATGCCCGGCGCCAGCGGCTGGTTGTCGTCGCTCTCGGCCTCGACCGGCGGCCGCGCCAGGGCTAAGCCGAGCACGGCTTCGATCCGTTCGCGCGACAGCCCGCCGGGCCGCAGCAGCATCGGCGCCTCGAAGCAGCCGACAATGGTCGATTCGACGCCGACCGCGACCGGCCCGCCGTCCACGATCAGGTCGATCCGCCCCGCAAGGTCGCTCTCGACATGCGCGGCCTGCGTCGGCGAGACGTGGCCGGAAATGTTTGCGGACGGCGCCACCACCGCCCCGCCAAAGGCGCGCAGGATCGCCTCCGCCACGGGATGGGCGGGAATGCGGATCGCGACGGTGTCGAGGCCCGCCGTGGCGAGATCGGCGACCGGGCAATCGTCCGTCTTCGGCACCACCAGCGTCAGCGGCCCCGGCCAGAACGCTTCAGCGAGCTTCAGGGCGCGCGCATCGAACCGCCCGATCCGCCGTGCGGCCGCGAGGTCCGCGACGTGTGCGATCAGCGGGTTGAAGGCCGGCCGCCCCTTGGCGCTGTAGATATGGGCCACCGCCGTGGCATTGGCGGCGTCGGCGCCGAGCCCGTAGACGGTCTCGGTCGGAAACGCGACCAGGCCGCCGGCGGCCAGCGTCCGGGCGGCAGCTTCCGCGCCGGCCTCGCCGGCTGGCAAAACCTGTGTTTCAAGACCCGTTTTCACAGGGACAAAATTCCTCATCTCGGCCGCTTGCGGTGCGCCAAACCCGACGCTATAAGCCGGCCTCTTGTCGGAGTGTGGCTCAGCCCGGTAGAGCACTGCGTTCGGGACGCAGGGGTCGCAGGTTCGAATCCTGCCACTCCGACCATTATTTCAAGTACTTATACGATCTGGGGTTTCCTCGCGCAATGAAATGCGCAACGAAATACCCTCCACGACGCTATCGACTATTCAGTTTGATAAGGTCGTTTTGATACATTCCCCCAGCGATTCGCTGGTTTGGGGACGATGTCGGATATTTGCGTAGTTGACGTATTCTGCGGCGCCGCAGGGTTATCGTATGGCCTGAAAAAAAGCGGGCTGAAAATTGCTGGCGGGATCGATGTAGACCCGGCGTGCCGGTACCCGTTTGAGACCAACATTGGCGCGCTGTTCGTCGAGGAGGACATCCGCGACGTATCTGCTGGGACCTTAGAAAGGTTATTCGGCGATGCGCCTGTGAAGGTATTGGCTGGTTGCGCGCCGTGCCAACCCTTCTCGGGATACACGACGAAACGAAGAAATCTCGATGGGCGCTGGGAATTGCTTTTGGAATTCCTGCGACTGGTCATCGAAGCCCGTCCCGAGATCGTGACATTAGAAAATGTTCCGCGCTTAGCGCAGCTTCCATTGTGGCGCGAGTTCGTCGCCGGCTTGCAGAAGGCGGGATATCAGGTCAGCTGGGCAATCCTTGATCTTTCAAAATTCGGAGTTCCGCAGCAGAGGCGGCGGCTCGTGCTACTGGCGTCCCGGCTCGGCCCCATTGATCTCCCCGTAGCGAGTGAGGGTACAGCGGCTTCCGTGCGAAAGGCTATTGGCGGCCTTCCAGCCATCGAAGCGGGTGAGAAACATTCGAAAGATCCCCTTCACGCCACCCGAGCGCTTACGCCAAGAAATTTAGCCAGGATCAAACAATCAAAGCCGGCTGGCACTTGGCGGCAATGGCCGAAGAGAATGCGGACCGCCTGCCACCAAAATGAACGAGGAAAGACTTACCCTTCGGTCTACGGAAGAATGTCGTGGGACAAGCCGGCTCCCACAATCACCACGCAATTCTATGGATTCGGTAACGGGCGTTTCGGGCATCCCGAGCAGCATCGAGCAATTTCCTTGCGAGAGGGTGCGATTTTGCAGTCATTTCCCCGCAAGTTTGAATTTGTGCCCAAAGGCAAAAAAGTTAGCTTCAAAGAGGTCGGTCGGCTTATCGGGAACGCAGTGCCACCGGCGCTCGGCCTGAGGATTGGGAAAGCAATTACTCGTCACGTCGAGTCAGCGCAGATAGCGCTGCTCGCCCAAAAATGAATCGATGTTGGCCGTGATCCCTCTGACGAACGCGAGAGATCGTCGCGTGATCGCCAAAAGTTCCTTCGCCGGATATTGCATGCCCACATCTTCGTAGGTTTTGAGCCCGTGGGCGAGATCATTTCGGCATTCTTTGATTGTAACGAGATCGCTCCCATTCCAGGTCCGACCTTTGTCGGTGTAGCAATCGAAACCGTACGCGTTGCCTAGCGATCGAATAAGCCTAGCATCGACGTTACCCGAAAGCTTCACTTCCTCGTTCAGCGCGATCGCAACAAAAGACGCTGGAAAGTCCTGCCAATCATGGTCGGTGCTGTCATTAGCGTTTCTCTTGTATCGCCTTATCGTTTCCTGTCGAAGAACAAGGGAAAGCTTGTCGAAGGGAATTTGCTCGATCGTGATTTTATCGTGGATTGCTTCGATCGCGCTACGCGTTGACGCCTCTACGATGTTGTAGAGCAGCAGAAATGTGCCCGCGCGCAGAGTGAGCAGCCTCCTTGTTTGAGATCGTGACGCTGCCGACAGGCTGGACATTCTTTCCGCTGTGATAACAACTGAAAGATAGTGGCGGGCCTGCCTTTTTCGTTCGTCGAATGCTTCAAGCAGCGTCGTCATTGCCGAGTAACATGTTCTTCACGAAATCAATCCGGCCATGCAAATTAGTGCGATTATTCGACGAATCGCTCGTGGTCCACTTTTTGAACTCGTCACTCTCCATCCAATTAGCGATGTTGTTACTTTCTATCTGTCCTCCATCCCGGAGAGCCAGGTTTGTGCCGACCGAAATCGCCTCAAACCTCACGCGAGGGACCCTTCGGCCGCGACCTGTTTTGATGAAGCCATTCGGAAAGTTCTTCGCCACAAACGCCAGCATGTTCTTCCATTCATTCGTCATGTTGGTCGTTACCGAGCTATTCTTGGAAATTTCGGCGTTCTTGTCGCGAACGTAGGTAAGAAGGAAGTCCTTCACGACTTTGCCTTCGGGACCCGTTCCAAATTCTTGGTATCGATCAGAGAAGGCAAAGAAGCGGGTAATAAGCTCTTCATACTCGAATCGCTTGCGCTGTGCGTCCGAGATGGGAGCAAGTTGGTGCAGCAGAGGGTCTTTCGCCAACTCGGTCGTCAGTTCAACGAACGGGCCCCCCTCGACGCCTCGCCGTACTTCGACAGCTTCAAGGCCTACCGAGCCCGAATTGATACGGTCAAACATATCCCGGCGCACATCTTCGGTGACGGTTTCCGTCAGCTCGATCAGACGCAGCGTTGAGCGCTTGAACCTCCGTTGCCTCGAGGGATGAAGGTCGAAGAAAGTAAATCCATTGAGGGATTTTAGCCGCTCCAGGTCGCTCAATACGAGCTGGCCGGACATGAATTCCACGAGTGTCCTTATTCGTTGCACGCCGTCGACAATTTCGAGGCGCCCCGAGCTATCGGGGTCCTCCTTCTCGCTGATGTCGGCCACAAAGAGGAAGGGAATGGGTATGCCTATAAGCATGGACTCAATGAATCTCGACTGGTTCTTTTGCGGCCAAATGAGGTCCCGCTGATAATCGGGCACGTAGATTTCATTCCGATCTGAATCTTTGCCGACCAGGTACTTCCGGACAACGACCTCTGCCGGATACTCGCGGACGATATAGCGGACGTCTTTGATATTTTGAACGATCTGAGCCTCGCCGGCAGCGATCTCCGTAGGTGTGCGCTGTGGAGGACGCAGCTTCAGGATCTGTGTCTCGGTACTTGCCGACAGATCGTCGTCGCCGTCATCAAACTCTTGCATGCCGATTTGCCCGGTAGACTTTTGGAAAACAATCGAACCGCAACCAGTGAGCGAAAGCAATACTTCTTAGGTGTTGAATTAACTGGCTCTAGTTGCCGCGGCGACTTCCAAAGGCTTCAGCGGCTTCTTCCTGAAATTCCGGATGATGGTGGCCGTAGTTGGCCTCCAGCTGCTCCACGGTCATGCCCAACCAACCGGCGGCCTCCCACATATCGACGCCGGCCTGCATGAGCCAGGTTGCTGCCGTGTGGCGTAGGGAATGCCGAACCACGTCGTCGCCGAGGCCGGCATCCTCAAGAATGCCTTCCCAGGCTGACCTGATCTTGCCCGCCAGCGGCTGGCCGTCGTGGGCGCGGTTGACCACAAACCTGATCTGCTCGCCGTCTTTCATCAGGCCTGCCGCGCGAAGCTCGCCCGAACGCACCTGGTCGATCCGCTGCCAGCGGACCAGGTGCGGCCGCAAGCGGCTGGCGATCTTGGCCGGCGGGCGGCGCTTCTTGGTCGAGCGCTCCAGCGCGCCTTTGCCCTGGTAGACCATCGCCTGCAGGTTCATCCAGGGATGCGTCGTAGTCGGAACCCACTGGGTGCGACGGATCGTTTCCTCGCGCCGGGCGCTGTAGATGCCGATCAGGCAGAAGCGAGCTGCTGGATAACGGCGGCGGATAATCCAGCGCTCCCGACGCAGCAGCGTACCGTCGTGTTTCCGCTTCCACGATCCGTGAGCTTCATCCCAAATATAGCCGATGGCGGCGCCCAGCAGTCGCGCGACTTCATTGCGCGTTAGCCAGCGGTGCCTGCCTTCCGCTTTCGGCGGCAGGGTGATTTTCGGCACGACGCTCAGCGTGTGTTCGGCGTGGTACGCATTGATGGCCGCGCGCAAATCCTCCAATCGGCGCCGCGCGGTCTGGTCGGACACGTTGCCCTGCCGCGGCTTGATCCCGGCCTGCCGGTTGTTCTCATTTGGTGTGCCGGTCGACCAGTCGACGAAGTCACGGCACAGTTGCGCCTTGAGTGCGCTCACGGTCTTGTCGCCGAGGAAATTGTTGAGGTCCAGCAGGCGGATCAGCAGCAGGTCATGCTGCGCCCATGCGCGGTCGTCGCTCTTGTCCTTAGGTCTCTTGGAATTCTCATAGGCCGTCAGCACGTCGGCGATGGCAAGGACGCCGGGATCGGTGGCGCCGATGGTCGTTGTGTGCTTTCCGCCGATGTAGGTTTCGAGCGCCTTCGCAGCGCCGTCAATGTCGTCGCGGCCGCAACCTGTGCGGATTTGCCGGCCACGGTCGAGGATGATCCAGCTTTGGTCGTCCTCTCGAAACCAGAGTCGCGGCGGCTTGGCTTTGCGGCCCGGCATGATGGTGTCACCAGCTTTTTGACGGCAAGAGGAGTGGTTAGAATCTTACCTGCTACGTGTGCAACTTCAAGAGTCCCCGCAGAAATTGCGGTGCGCAGCGACGATAAAGTTAGTGGCCCGTCCGGGAAAAACAGCGCGACCGCTTCCACAAGCGTAATCGCCTCATCGTCGCGCCACTGTAGCGGTGAGGGACGGAGTTTAACGCGGCAAAGCTTATCCCGCCTGCGACCAGCCACGCTGATCACTCCCAATCAAAGCGCACCCCACGTGTCCCGGCCTGGTGTGAGTCCATGGCATGCGCCGGCCTGGGCTGGCGCATCCGCTCGGGAACGGCACGTCGCTGTTATTCAGCGGTCGCTGCTGAAGAAGATGCTGCTCTGCTTGGCTGGGATAACTTTATGAAGCTTTTGCTGGCCTGGAAGGATGGTGTTTCACACCGGGGTGGCCGAAAATGATTTTAAAGCGCTTCTGTCGAGCCTTGAGCGAATAAACACTATCGCGAATGTCGCTTTTCTTCAAGTTTGAACAGCGGAGCTTCAACAGATTCAGCACTGGCACCGGCAGTGGTGGAATGACTTCCCTTCGGTTTTCCGGCGCTACCGCGCCGGCTAAGAGGATGGCGCATGGACCGTCGAGGCGCGCGGTTCTGTGTAAGACATGTGTAACTCTAGTTCGGAATTTCAGATCCATCTATCGGCATGAATTAAAACGATAGTTTTTCGTTTTCAGCAACAAAAGAAAACATTTTAAGTCCTCTGATGCTTAGCTAAGTGGTTTGTAATCATTGATAATTTTTGGACGAAGTTGGGACTGTGTAAGTATTCGTGTAAGTCACACGTCCGCCCTCTCTCTGCGGAGCCGAGTTCGGATTTCATGGGGGTTGCGCGATTCAAGCTCAATTATCTTAACTGAGTCTTACGAGGCTGAACCTTGTCCGAGCTGGGTAAGACCTGATGCTGTTGCAAAACCGTCCAAAGGCCAGCAAACCTACTTGTTGTCGCTCAATTCTCCCTTGATGGCCTTGGTGAGCAAAGAACCCAGGACCGGTATGGGACAGGCATAGACCACGCGCGTCCGTGGATTCCATGAGCTTTGTAACGCGACCAGCCAAAACCGGGTTCCTTCCTCTCCGATGTTGAAGCCGAGGATGGGACCGCCGCTCATCCCGACAACGCTCTCGATCGGATTGCTGTCGTCGATCTGCCCGACGAACCGGGGGTACCGGGTCGACTTGGCACCCTCCGGCGGATTATCGAGCCGGACTACCCTGAACATAGTGGGGGAGACCATGGCGTTGCCGTAGCCGTCAATCTCCTTGGACGCAAATTCTTCGGGAAAGCCGAGCATTGCGTAGAGGTGGAATTCGACGTTGGCTTGGTGAATCCAGTTGTTTTCCTCGATCGCCACGCAACCATTCTTCGCCAGAAGATTCACGTAGTAGGGGCTTAGCGGGATGACGCCAAAGTCCAAGCCCTCGTCTTCATCATCAAAATGGATGAGGCGAGCGCCCTTCAGATCAAACGGTATCGGCACGGTGCTTACAGCGTCTTTCCCGAAGGTGTCGGCCAGGACGGCATTCGTAATCGTAATTTCCGTACTGTCCCGCACATCCGCGAGGTTGCTCAGGACGTGGCCCGCCGTAAGGAAACAGACCATCCCTTCAACACTAATGAGCGTTCCAGAGTAAATGGCGAATTCGTTCCTTTCGCTGTCAGCGCGCCGGTAGGTAACGCAGAGCCCTACAAGGTGCCTGCAGAAGTAGGACAGGCCTTCGGAATCTGTCCATTGGCGCTTGTCGGAATTGAGCTGGTTGGTCACGGGTATGGCCCACCGCGAGAATCATTTGGGACTATTGACGTATACAACTGCGCGGCGCATATGCTGTCTATCGCTTTCGGAATTGGTTTTTCGGCGAAGACAGGGGCCGCTCCAACGGCCCCTGTTGCTTTATCGACTGATGCTGATCGAGAGGAAGACTCTCAACCGGCCCAGCAATAAGGCGAGTGTGCCACGAAGGTTCATGGTTCTCGCTTTCTTCTTTGGTTTTTCTGACGTTGCGACCATAAGCCTTGCGGCATCGTACTTTTAGCACGGTTAGCCCAAAGCAATTCCGGCGCCTTCGGTGGCGATGGCTTCAACGCAGATCCTTGGTTGGTCTGGCGCAACAGCTTGTCCGACATCGGGCAGCGAAGTGGCGATTACGCTTACTCTCATCTATTCGTCAGATTGGTAAGTTTGGCCGGATCAAACTCCCAATAGCTGGTCTCATCGCTTCGCGCGATGTCGTAATAAGACCGGTCTCCAATCAGGATTGGCCACATCCACCACGCAGGCGGGCCCATGCATGACGCGACTAGATAGGTTTCATCGGGACGATCATCTCGTGCTTGTGCCAATGGTAGATAGGTGTCGGTGACGTTAGTGACGTTCGTAAGTTGGATGTCGTTCTGCTCCAGCACCAAGATCGTTTTCGCGCCGTCATTAGCCTTCCAGGCTGCGAGCTTTGGAAACTTCTTGTCGATGGCGGCCTTCATACGGTCCGAGCGCCGCTTCTCGATGTCGTCAACCGTGTGCCTGATCTCAAAGTGCTTGCCCGGAATTATCGGCGGCTCGTGCCGCATGAGCACCAAGTCGAACGGCACACCTGCTGGCTTCACGGGACCGACACCATTTCCCTTGTAATCTGGGAAAGGTCGTTTCGGGATGGTTGGCGCGGTCTCTTTCACCCACCCGATGATGGCCTGTTGGATGGTCTGAAGCTCAGAAGGCTTCCGCCCATTCAGTACGTTGATCGGCAGTTGAAGCTGGAAGAGGGCGTCGGTCCCCAGCGATTCAGTAAGCGCGCTTGTGATCGGCGCAAACAGCCTTTCAGTCTGTGCCTCCATGCGTATATGTCCCTCGAACGGCTCGATGAGCGTGTGTTCGAGGGCGAATAACTGGTTGCCGAGCTTGAACGTGAGTTCGACGGGATGCCGGTGATTCTCCTTTTCGGGCCAGCGCAAACTGTCCCGCGTTTGTCCAACACGCTGTTCGAGGCGCCGGACCATCGCGTCGCACACTTCCCCTTCATACCGGCTGAGGAGGGGATTTGGCTTGCGCGGCTTCTCCCACTGCGCGCGAAGCAATTCTGCGAGCTTGTTCGACTCGCTGACGGTCAGGGTGCCCAATTGATCCACGATTTTCGATAGATCACGCATCGGTTCATGATCCTCCCTTTGCAAACTATAGGGACCATCCGACGGTAACGCACGCCTAAATAGTGAGGGACGGGTGCAAGCCGACACGTCGGCTTAAGTGATGCCAAGCCCCTTGCCGGTTCACGACGTGGCGCTCAAGCCCCTAGCCCGCAGGGTGCCAAAGGCAGGGCTTGAACGACAGGGCGTGAACTGGCCATCTTGCGTGAGGGATTACAGCCCATAGGGCGGAGACAGCTCTAAGTTCAATTGCGGAGATCTGCTCGGCTCCGGGCGAAGCCCTGAAGCCCGGCCGTCAGGCACGCACAACCGGCTTTACCGAGCATGCTCGGAGTGGTGTCGCGTCGGTGGTCGCAGTTCGGATCCGACGACGGGTGACGGGCACTGGACACGAAATTGTTGGAGGCTAAAACCTGTCACCGAGATAGAGGGGGGCCGAGTGCGAGAAGGCGATTTCAAGGAAACGACTAAGAAGCTGCTGGCTGATAGAGCTGGTCACGAGTGCAGTCTCCCACACTGCCGGGTTCGTACGGTCGGGCCTGGCGCCGCTCCTCACGAGGCGGCCAGAGTAGGGCAGGCATCGCACATCTACAGTGCAGCTTCCGGGGGGCCACGTGGTCGCGGAGGGTTGACTCCGGACCAACTCGCCGACGTCGATAACGGCATCTGGACGTGCGAGCTTCATGGAAAGGACATTGACAACAACAAGGGAAATGCATTTCCGGCGGGGCTTTTACGGACTTGGAAAAGGCTACACGAGGCTCGCATTCGACGTGCCAGCACCGGTGCACCGCTCGATCGATGGATTGAACAGGTGAAGTTAAAGAGGAGCCCGCTCTTTCTTCCAGATAGTGTGATGCATTTCGGGCGGGTCACGGTGGTGAGCGGAACGAATGGGGCTGGCAAAACCGCGATCTGTGAGTGGCTGGCCGGTCTCCGCAATACTCGCCTCCTAAATCGCTGGGACGGTACCAACGCTCGTCGGGCTCTGAATCTGGACCTCAGTTTCATGGCGAGCAAAGACCATACGCTTTCGATGGACATTCCAGTGGACGGAATGCCTCAGTTTGAGCTGGACGGCGCTGCTCAGCCGGAGTCGCCTTCGGTCATAGACTTCGTCTACTTGCCGCATCGGTATCTCGACCCGAGGATGGGGGATGATCTGCGCGGCTTGGCGGAGTTGCTGCAAGTGAATGTCGCGACAGTCGTGGCACTTGCCGCGAACGTGGGTGCTAACGGCAACAAGCGCTTCCGGCACATGGGATTCGAGCCCAAACCTCTTGAGCCTGAAGATCCACCGGAGAGCGTTCAGCATGAGGATGGCAGTCCTCATATGGAGTTGATCGCGGAGACGTATTCGCCGGCCGAGCGGTTTCCATTGAAGAACTTTGGCGGCGGAGTGCACACGGAAGTATTGCTTGCACTCGCTGCGGAGCTTGCGCGGTTCAAGAGTCAGCATCTTCCAACCATGCTGGTCCTGGAAGGAGCAGGATGGGGATTTGCAAAGGACCTCTTCGATCAAGTTGCCGATGCGATTGATCAATGCGCAAAGCACTGCCAGGTTCTCTTTATCGAGCCACACAACCGGCTTGATGAAGACCGCATGCGAGCTAGGGAATGGGTGCACTACGAGATCGAGGTGCCGCACGCCGGCCGAGGTTCGCCTAGGTTGCCGGCAACACTTCGGATGTGCTGAACGGCGTGGTATACGCAATGCACGGTCGGCAACAGCCGCTAGTGGTGGAGGGTCTGGGAAAGCCGAGGGGCAAAGCTACGCCGCAATTATCACGCCTTCAACCGAGAGATCGTGGAGCAGCTCACGTCGTAGTCGCTCGCGATTCGTTTCTGCGGTTCACCGGCAAGCCGTCGTGCAAGCGCACGCTCTCTCTGCTCTGGCGTTAGCTTCGGCTTGCGGCCGAATTGTACGCCATTGAGCCGGGCGCGCTCACGTCCGGCAGTGGTCCTCCGAATGATGTCTTCGCGCGTTTTTCGAGCGATATAGCCGACAAGCGCAGCAAGCACTTCGCCGAGTTCATGGGTGGTATCGGCCCAGGGTTCGGCGAGCGACCTATAGCTGGCACCTCGCGACGTAATTTCCGAGAGAACGCTCAGCATCCGGAAAGGTCCACCACGCGTTAGCCGGTCCAGTGCGGGAATAATGACCACGTCTCCTTTGCGAAGGCGGCGGAGCAATCGCGACAGCTCACGCCGGTTCACCTTCGTGCCGCTCTCCTTCTCGCAGAGAATGGTCTCGCATCCGGCTGCCTTGAGCTGGACGATCTGGATGTCCAACTCTTGTCCGGAAGTGCTCACCCTTGCATAGCCAAGGACTGTCATGCGGACGGTCCCGCAATTGCAAATGTTCTGATTTTTGCAAGGGGCTTCGCAACCGCTACGCTTCTAGTCAGCGCACTACACTTTTCTTGAGTCTGCTCAGTAGCTTCTGCAATTGACTCAAGGTCGGCGCTTATTTCCATTCGATCATTATTTTGCGCTTAGACCTTCCATGCGTAAATCAGGATTTTCGCTACCGTCGGACGCCGCTGATGATCGATTAGGCATCACTCTCATCAGCGCTCCACGGGGTCTTTCATGCGCTTCTTGTTCAACTTGGCATCCAGTCAAGCACTGGCGCGGTCAACGGTAGTGTCCCTCTTGTTCTGGTTTCCCGGCCTGGCACTTGCGCAGGCGCCGACAACAAGCCTGGAGCGCGAGCAACTCCTGGCGGCAATTTTCACCAATATGGAAAACCTTGCGGTCGCGCCGGGTCTTGTCACTTCGTCCTATAAGAACCTCCGCAACGAAACGGTGAAGGTCGAAGTTCGGGCAAAAGACAACTGCAACATCGAATATCGCAGAGTGGAAGCGGTTAGCAAAAACGGAAAGGTCGACGGTTACCTGCTGAAGCGACGGACGATGAACCTCGCAAGGGTTGGCGCGATTGAGCCTCGACGCAGTGAGGGGGGAGGGTTCGTGATGTCGTCAGTCTCTCCTGGCTTCGGCGGCCGCAAGATGATCTGCGGTTCTTACGACACTAAGCCGAAGCCCGAATTCGTGCTGCCCTTGGAATGCCAGATGGATTGGACGGGCGAGTCGGACTGGTACACGCTCGACGTATCCATCGAGGCGCCGAAGGACCAGATTTCAGCGATGATGAGTCGGGTCATCGATGCCGAGAAAGCCTACCTCACGAAATACTGCCCCTCCCGGCTCGCGTCGCTCATCAAGGAAGTTAGTGAGCCGTTGGGCGAGAAATCACCTATGGCCGGCAACTCTGCTTCAACCGCTGCGTCACAAGCAACCGCAGCTCTTGTCAATCAGGCGTCGCGCACGGCGCCTCCGGCAAGCATCATCGATGCGCTGGTGGTGGGGGACGATGCAGCGCTACGCAAGGCCATGCGCGCCAATCTTCCTTCCTACACCTGCAACGCAGAGGATGACCTGCTGAGGTGCACGGATGGTCAGTACGAGGTGAAGGCAACGGTCGCAAAGAAGGCGTTCTTTTTTCAGCTTGAGATTTCCAAGGACCCCGACAGGTTTCCGCAGTCGCGACCGGTGTTCCAGCTGATCGACCGGCTGGGCTCGGCGATCGGTCTTCTTCCCGAAGACATCAATGGCTGCTGGCGGGCTTCCGACAGCAGGACTTTCGCTCAGAAGCGGGGCGGGTTGAAAATCGCCTGCCAGACGCGATCGCAATTCACCAAGCAGATGGTCCTGGCCGTGGAGCCGGATACTTCTTTCTAGCCGGCTCCGGCTGGAGGCATGCCTCGGTGGTCCGGGGGCGAAACGCTGAATTGACCGACAAAGCTCTTCGAGGCGGAGGCGTTGCGCTTCCTAGTATCACTAGGCGCAGCGGGCATTCCGACTGTAGGCAGACTGGTTGGCGCCTTCAGCAAAGGCAGCATGTTTGACCCGCGGCACTTTTATCCTGGATCGTTAGTGCGTGATCTTGAGGTTTGCCGTCCGGCTCTGCCTAAGGTTGGCGTGGCTCGCGTTAATCCTGGCCAGAACCATCCTCGCCGCCTGTGTGCGGCTGCTTGAACTCACCTTGGCGACCGTCCTTGGCGACCGCTCTGTCACCTACGGCTCGTCCCGGTGGTCAAGCTACTGGGAGATCCTTCGTAGCGGTGCCCTCGGCCGTTGCGGGCTCATCATCGGCAAGATCGGCGGACGGTTCATCCGCTACAAGGCCGAAGGCTTCGTGCTGCTGTTCGCTCCGACACGTACGGGCAAAGGTTACTCGGTGGTGATCCCGAACCTGCTTGAGTATCCGGGTTCTATCATCGTCATCGATATCAAAGGCGAGAACCACGCGATCACCTCGCGGGCGCGGGCCCTTCGGGGCCCGGTCTGGACCCTCAATGTCATGGATCCGGCGAAGTCGCACGGGTTCAACCCGCTAGACATGATTCAGGTCGGTACCTGGCACGAGGCCGACGATGCCAAGCAGCTGGCCGATCTGCTGATCATCCCTACTTCCGATGGCGAGCACTGGGACGAAAAGGCCCGCGCACTGCTCGGCACCATCCTGCTGTATGTCTGCCACAAGTACGCCGACCAGCCGGAGCTGCGAACGCTGGCCCATGTCCGCGCTCTCGCTGCACAGGACTGGCCCGGTCTCGAGGCGCTGCTGCTCGACGCCGTGACGCTGCCTTCCATCAGCCTCCGCGAGGAGGCGACGAGCCTTCTCGCCATGGAGAAGAGCGACGAGCTCAAATCCATCAAGTCCACGGTCGACAAGGCGACCGGCATCTGGTCGATCGACAAGCCGGCCGGCATCGTGTCGTCCACCTCTGATTTCCGGTTTGAAGACCTCAACAGGGGCGTGGCGACGGTCTACGTCATGGTACCTGAGGAGAAGCTCACGATCTACCGCGGCTTCCTGCGCGCCATCATCGGCTGCGCACTGACTGCCATGACCAGGCAAAAGCAACAGGTCCCCAAGAAGAAGACGTTGCTGCTGCTCGATGAGGCCGCCGCCCTCGGCCGGCTGCAACCAATTGAGGATGGGGTAGGGTTCCTGGCGACCTACATGCGGATGATCATGGTGTGGCAGGACCTGGACCAGCTGCAGCGGACCTACAGCCGGGCGCGATCCATCATCGCGAACGCGGGATGCAAGGTCGCGTTCAACGTCAGCGACATCGAGACTGCGCGGATGCTGGCGGACAGCATTGGCTACACGACCACGCTCAGCCGCTCTGCCGGCAGGTCACACTCAGACGCGGACTCGCGCCGGGGCAACACGAGTGAGGGCGTGAGCGAAGCGGCGCGCTATCTCGTCGACCCCGCCGAGATCATGAGGCTTGCGGACCGCCACGCCATTATCCTTATGCCACGCCTGCTGCCTTACCCGATCCTGGCCCGCAAGGTACGGTACTGGCTTGAGAGCCGATGGCGCGACCTTTGGGACAGTTGGCGCGTCGAGGTGCCTTATGCGGACCCGCTGCCTGCCGAGGTCACGGACTAGCTCCCGCGCAAGCGCATCCGCGACATACCGCGACCGAAAATCCGAGTAACGCGAGACCCGTATCCCTAGGATGGATTGCCAGATGGCGATGCCGGCACCGATCCGGCGCAACTGGTCCGGAAGCGAGCGCGACGGAGAGCGCAGCATCTGGTCCAGCAGTCCGGCAACGGAGGTATCCTGCGGTCGGGGACGCTGCGCCGCTGAACCTTTCGGCTTTGGCTTGCCGTGGAGCAGCCGGACATAGGCCTTCTGCCAGGCTTCAAGGCGAAGCCGCGCTCTCGTCGAGTTCTTCAAGAGGACATCGAGGTTGATGCCCGAACGGACGAAATGGACCTTTGTTGCCGGCCGGATCAGTTCGATCCGCCTGCGCTGGACTTTTCCGAGATGAACTTCGGGTTCGCGATCAAGCCACGCCGCTCTCACGAAGTCTCGGGCGGAAACCGCCTCGGCCCGCTGTGCGTCGAGCGCCCGGTGGTCGACGCGTTCCGCAATACCGACCCGCTCCAGCGCATCGTTCTGTCGATCCGCCCACAGGGCCCGCCATTCCCGCAGAAGTCCGTCGCTATTCCATTCGCGAGTCTTGACAGGACGAAGTCCTGAGGCCGTTGCCTGGCGCAGAGTGAGCAGGATGTGCGCATGATGGTTGTGGGGATGATCGCCCTTTTCCAGGACTGGGGCATGAATGGCGACATCAGCCACCATGCCACGACTGACGAAGGCCTCCTGGACGAAGTTTAAAACCAGTTCTCGTCTCGCCCCGGCGTCCAGCTCATGCGGAAGGGCCAGATTGATTTCACGGGCGAGCTGGGCGTCCCTGCGACCTTCCATTCGCTCGACCTCGTTCCACAGTTTCTCGCGGTCCTTTAGGAGAGGCGTCGCATGGGCAGGAAGGAGGATTTCCGAATAGACCACGCCGCGTCGCCGGCTGTAATCGTGAACCATCTCGGTCTGCTCTTCCCGCAGCCGTTCTCCGGCGCGGTATGCGGCTGCAGCGATAGCCGACTGTCCTCTAGACCGGCTGATGATCTGAACAGAGAAGTGATAGCTCGCCACGGCGGCGCGATGCGCCGCTTCGAAGCTGATGTCAATTTTTTCAGTAGTCTGTCGGACAATGTTGCAGCGCTGTAGGATCACCTATGTTGGCGAAGCCAATGTATAAGTGCGCTGTTTCGCTGGATGAAATGAAAGCAGGTCATTCGGCCCGAGGCAGCGCGCCTGAGGTTGCCGGATCGATGACCGAGTTGTTGCGAAGGAATCTTTGAGCGGCCCTTCTTCCTTTGAGGACGAGGAAGTTCTTCTGCCGATCGCTCAACGAAAAATCCAAGGTGCCAATTGGTTGGGGATCAATCACGATGATATTTTTCTGATACTTTCTCAGGAGTTCGACGTCACCTGCGTCGATCACAATCGAAAGGATATCGCTAATCAAGCTGTGGCGTTTGGCTGAGTTGTCATGACGCTCTGACCCGAGATATAGTCCAATAAAGTTTCCCATCGGGAATTCCGACAAAAAATGCCGCAACGGGAAATTGTTCCGCAGTCCTCCATCGAGCACGCGCTGGCCATAATTCTCGCCGGGCGTAAACAGAATTGGGATCGTCATGCTGAGACGGACGGCATAGGAAGCCGGCATGTCATCATACTTCGGATTAGCCGAGTCGAGTATCAGTGCATCTTTACCCCTTTGACTCGCGAGGATCGTGACGCGCTTGGGCAAGTCGGCCAGTTTAGCCGCGTCGGTAAGGTTAAGCTTCTTGGCAAGAAGACTATCGAGCCATTTGATCAGAGCGTCGGCGCGATGCAGTCCACCATGGAATAAGACGTTTGTCGGCCATTTGTACCAAGGCGCATCCAGGAATTCGCCGAACTCAGTTTTGAATAAAATGTCCTTCAGCTCCTCGGCCGTATAGCCCGCGCTCAACAGGACTGCGAGGATCGCTCCCGCCGATGTTCCTAGATACCAATCGAAACTGTACCGATTTTCTATTTCTAAGAGCGCTCCTATGTAGGCAATGCCTTTCGCTCCTCCGCCTCTAATTATCAGGGCTCTTCCATTGAATGCAGGAGCCCTGTGCTGATCAGCAGTCGTTGTCTGAGCGGGAGGATTGTTTGATGCGCCCAGACGATAAAGAGCTGCGGACTGAGCTTTCGTTAGGCCCGTTACACTGTGGATGTTCATGTTCTCATAGGGACGCTTGGGCTGGAGGACGGCTGAGGGAGCGTTTCTTGACCAAACCCGAATGGTTCCGTCCTCGCTGCCTGTCGCGATGCGGGCGTCGGCGCCTATTGCAACGGACCACACGGCATCGGAATGACCGCGGTACGTTGTTTTGACCGTTCCAGATTCCAATTCCCAGCCGTAAACAAAGCCATCGTCCCCCGAACTAACCAAAGCTACGTCGGTCGGCGAGAATGCAACGGAACGGACCCGACCAGCGTGGCCCTTTAGGGTTTTGACTTGCTTAGTCTTTAGGTCCCATACCCTGACGGTTTCGTCGTCGCTCGCTGACGCTAACAATGCCCCTCCGGGAGAAAGCGCGATACTGCGTACGCAATTCGTGTGTCCTGCCAATTCATCCACTAGCTCTCCGGTACGCAAGCTCCAAACCTTGATGGTGTGATCGTCGCTGCCTGAAAAGAGCTGTGCGCCGTCTGGCGAGAAGACTACAGTATGGACCTCGTCGACATGGTGTGTCAGTCGATGCAGTTGGCGTCCATTTGAAGTATTCCAGACGCTGACTGAATTATCCTTACCCGCACCAGCTAATAGCATTCCGTCAGGACTAAATCGGACATTCCAGATCCAGTCGTCATGATCGCGGAGTACCAAATTACATTTCTCTGTCCGCCTGTCCCAGATTCGGACCGTGCCATCATTCCCACCGCTCGCTATCAATCGGCCGTCTGGACTGCAGGAGACGCTCTGAATTGTGCCCGCGTGACCGGATAAGATGGAAGGATCGGTTCGCCGGCCAGAAGACCAGATTCGGACTAGTCCATCTTCGCCGCCACTAATCAAGTCGCCACTTGTTCCAGCAAAGGCGACCGATCGAACGGCTCGTCCGTATCCCCTTATTGTCGCCAGACATCTCCGACGATCGACGTCCCATACTTTTACCGCCTGATCGTCGCCCCCACTTGCAACGATGTTCCTGATTGGTCGAGCGGCAATTGCTTTAGCTGACGCGGTGTGGCCAGATAGATAGCCTGTGTTTTCTCCGTTTCGGGACTGCCACAATCCTATTCTTCCATCCTCGGCGGTGGTTACGATCATTCGATCGTCGTGGCTGAAGTCAATTGCAAGCATTCGAGTGTTGGTGTCCCGAATGTGTGTGATCGGTCGTCCATTGCTCGCTTGCTGAATAGCTATGGACCCATCGTCGTCCCGTAGGCACGCTAAGACGTTTCCTTGATTGCTGTAAGCAAGGTCGCGAATTGGCTTACCAAGTTCAAACTGAACTACGAGCTTATGTTCTCGGTAGTTCCAAATTGTTATTGCGTTGTCAGCTATTGCCAAGTGATCATCTGTTGGGCTGAATTTAACCGCTCGCACCCGTCCGCCAGTACCAGCGATGCGCTCGATGATATCGCCAGTTGCAGGATTCCAGATTATTGTTTGCTTATCCTCCCCGCCGCTTGCAAGCAGTCGTCCGTCGCGGCTGAACGATATGGAATAGATTTGATCGACGTGTTCTTTTAGTATTCTAGTGCAGTGGCCGTTGGCTACATCCCACAAGCGGATGGTGTAGTCGCTTCCCGCAGTCGCCAGCGTCTTCGCGTTTGGCGAGAATGCGATCGACCGCACCCAACTGGTATGCCCCTCAAATGCGCGAAGCTGCGTTCCGTCGCCTATCCTCCAGAGGTAAACGCCACCGCTCATGTCTCCTGTGGCGACTGCATCGCGCGCAGGGCTCAACGCCAAACAAAGGACCGCTCCTAGATTTGTAGTGAAAACCGAATCGACAAACTGACTGCCGGACATATCGACGCCGTGCATCGTTGCGCCTTGGAGATATGCCTGGCGAATGATGCAGTTCGAAAAGTCGCGGCCGCTGTAGGGAAGCTCGGCGGCACCTATCAGATTAATTACATTGCCGGCTGTGTAGCCGGTCAGACCTAATTGCCTCTTCCTTGTTAGGAGGCGAGCGAGCTTTCTATCGAAATCGGCGATGTTCAAGCTGGTTTCGCGGGCGCGCCTAATCGCTTCGTCCAGGATTAGCCGCTTTTGGATATCGCGAACGTAGTCTTTTGCAGTGGCTCTAAGTAAAATGTGCTTGTCGAGTAGTTCCGGCTCGCCAAGTTCGATCTCACGTACTACAGCGGAGAGCACCTTTTGAGTTACGAATTCCATTATCACAGGCTGCAAAGTTAGGCTTTGCTTGGATCGCACCAGGGGTAGTCTTGTCTGGAATGATTGGATCGCGCTTTCGATTTGTTGCCTGACGTCGATGTCGAGAACGGTCTGCCTGATCTCTTCTAATGCAATCGGCTCCCTGTTGAGTGCCAGGCATACGATCAGAAAGAGTTCAGCGGGCGCTAGACGATCGAAATGCCAATCAATTATTTCCTCAATGTCGCGGAATATTTTGCTGCCCGAGGTCAAAAACTGACCAGCGTCTCCATTGTAAACGGTCTCTACAAATCGGGCCGTCAATTCAAGTGAAAGCGGATGCCCCTGATAAAAGCGAATTATTCGATTGATTGCACGCGCTCCGGTCACCTTTCCATGAGCGGCAATAATTTGTCGGCTCGCACGATCATCGAGCCCCTCAAGCCGGAGGATCCTGCCGGGCTTTTGCTCGCCACAGAGGGTCTCAAGCAGGTACGGAATTTCGCGGCCATTTACGAGGACGCAGCTATTGTGCGGGGTATTCGCAATCCGTTGAAAGAAGTCTTCATACTCTCGAAATTTTGCGTCAAACGCGACTGTGCTTTTTGATTCGCCGAGTATGGATTCAAGATTATCCAGGATAACGAGGCATCGTTTCTCGCGAAATCCAGCGAGAACAGCATCGAGATCTGGTTTCGGGAAATTTGGCGAAGACGGGCCTCGGTCGCTGAATAAGAAATGAGAGATGTCGTCCACAAGGCTTTGAAGGCTAGGTGCATTCAGCAGCGAACGCCAAATAACATAGTCAAAGTGTCCTTCCGTCTCGGGAGCGGGGCGGTCATCATCGGGGTGGCTAATCTCGTTGGCAAACATGGCCGAGAGGCGCGTCTTGCCGCACCCTCGAATTCCGCCCAGAACGATGAGTTGACATCGATCTATTAGCGCCCACTTCTTGAGAAGTGCGCTTTCGTTCGCTCTGCCAAAAGAATTTGAGACGCTGGGAGCGTCGCCCCAATCTGCTGTCAGCATGCAGCCATCCGGTGTGAGGCCGATCGGTAATGCGAGTTTGCGTCGGAAAGCCTAGCTCTCCGAGATGGGCGGTCTATATCCTCGTCCCTTGGGCGCTTCGTGCTGGTTGACCAATTGCACGTATTCAGCCGGATATAGGGACACCACTTCAAAGCGACCGCTGGTTTTGTCGGTCATAGCATCGATCGTTTGAACCAGAATTCTAACGTGTCCTACGTAATTCCACTGTCCGTCGATTTCCTCGACAAGAAATACGCGCGAGGGTGCCAGATTGAACACACGGCGCCCGTCTAGTGAAAATTCGTAAACCGAGCCGACCGCGAGCTGCGATGGGAAGTTGCTGCCGCGCTTCAGCTTTAGAGTGTCGTTCAATTCTATGGTAGATCCCATCGGTGTCTTCCAAATTGATAATACTAGAATAAGTTGTAGCCGGTAGCTCACTCGCTTGAAAGTGCGGTGTCAAGCCGTTACTGGTTTGTGCGGCCAATCAGGCTCGTCGGGAGTCTGAAAAATGCCCCATATCGTTTCCGATATGGGGCATCCCGCTCTGCACCTTGCGGGTCATCAGCTCTCAACGGGCTTCAACCACCAGATTGATGGTGGCTTCCCTTGCCGCGCCAGCGTGCCTCGCCGCTGCTCCGGGAAGGAATCGCACAGAGCTGGTCACTCCGGACCGGTCAACTGGTCGTCTCCTTACGTTCGCGGATGGTGAGGCGCCCCCCCAATGGGAGAGCAACGAGTTCGACATTGAACCCCTTGCCGTCCTCATGCGGCCAGACGCCGCCGATCTTGGTCCAGAATGCGTTATCGCTTTCGCCCGTCACGACGAAAGCTTCATGAGTGGGCTTCTTCGTCTTCGCTTTGTTTGACATGGAATGCTCCCATTGACGATGCCGCGACGGCATTTGCCGGGAGATAAAAACGGTATCTGCCGGATGTGCCGGCAAGCGGTGCGCAATAAAATACCGGCTTGCGCATCAATGTCAGAATGTGCGTGAAATTGATTTGTCAGGCTGCTTCGGCGCAGCAACACTTTGTCGGACAGCAAATGGAATCATACTTCGATTTCGACAGGCGTCTCGATGCCGACTTGGACGGCGACCGGCGTATAGATATCGACGTTCTCGTTGGGCGTCGAGATCGTCACGATAAGGCTGTAGTGCGCCGTCTTGTTAACTCGACGCTCTACGGGACGCGTGCGCCACCAGCCCATTGTCGGAAGAATAGCGATATGGTTGCGCTCGGCGAGCTCTGCGGCGGACCCATGCCAAGTGTTCGAATGGATCGAACCATTGGTCGGGCCGCGAACGCCGAGCTCCCACTGGCCGGTCTCGCCTACGTGATCCTCGTCGTAATCGTCCTCGCGTCCATGCGCGTTGACGCGTAGCTTGAATTCAACGACGTTTTCGGTAGCGCGCTTTACTCTGAAGCGCAGCCCATGGGATGGGTAGCCGTACTTGCGATCCCAGCCCCGTTCGCCCGGACTTGGCTCTACGAAGTAGGAGAGCGTGACGCGCATCTCTACCGGCGTATCCAGCGGCAGCGCGAGCAGGGCCTCGCGAGGCCAGGGCAACTCGTGGAATTTTATATCCTTGGTTTTGATCGCGCCGCCCGCGTCTTTGAAGAAAGGTTGAAGGCTATCCTCGGCCACGAGCGTAAGAGCGTTGCCAGCGCTGTAGAACAGCCGCGCGGGATCTGGGACGCCATACCCGAAAGTGCGTAGCATCCGCTCCATATCGGGCCGCCCCTGATCGTCGATGGCCCGCAGGCGCATTGCGTCCGTCCAACGAGAGCTATGGACCAGAAATCCGCGTACGGTTTCGGCTGAATAATTTGGGTAACGCGCGACGAGCTGCGTGGCGAGATTGGCGGCGAGCGCTGATGCCGCGCTGGTGTCGTGAAACTCGACAAACGGCGCCTCGCCACCGGTGAACTCGTTGCTGGTAGTGAGCAGTTGGAGTTCCGACAGGAACAGCGGATCGCCCGCGCCTGGTGGTCTCCCCATGTTGCCGGCTTCCATGACGATGTCTGGCTTGTAGGGCGACTTCAGGGAGCGTGGCCAAGTCAGGGACGTCTTGCTCGAAGGCGCAAGGTCGCCCCGTGCCGCAAGAGGGTTCCAGCCGAAGTTGACCTCGTCGTTGATGAAAACCCGATCCGTGTAGCCGCCGACTGTCACAGCGTTCCAGGATTGGCCGGGGTCTTCAATAGAGGCGGTCTCGTTGTAAGCTGGGTAATCCCTGCGCGCCTCGGGCGGCGTATTCCCGGCGGACAGAATGATCACGCGGCGGGTATCGTTGATGGCGCCGCAGGCAAGATTGTCGACCGCCGCCGACCATGATGTTGGACGCCCCCGTTCGCGGGACTCGGCCGAGATCGCCATGCAGAATATCTTACGCCGGGCAGCGTCTATTTCGAGCCGGGACATGGCTTCGATGGTGACGGTGCCATAAAGCTCCGGGCGGTGTGGATCAGGCGCGTGATAGAGCTTCAAAGACTGCACGCCATGCGTCAGCTGGACGGGGCCGGCGCCACTCAGAACGGTGGTGAGATCGCCAAAAATGGCCAACCCTGCCATTTGGGTGCCGTGTCCGTGCCTGTGGCTATCGTGACCGCCCCAGTCGGGTTTGAAGCCGTCAACATCCGTTTCAGCGATGATGGAGGCCAGCAGCGGATGCGCCCGATTTACACCGGTATCTAAAAGACCGACGACTGGTGAGCCTGGCGGCAACACGCCGATTCGCCTGAGAAGCTCATCCGACAGTGCATGTTGATCAGCGGCAGACTGCGTAGAGAAAAAGTCGGCTGTTACTTTGGCCTTGCGCACCTCGGCTATAATGCCGAGGACGTCGGAGGAGAGTGCGAGCTGCTCGCGCGTGCCTCGAACGAGCACGACCGTACGATCTACGAATGGCAACTCATTGGAGACGACCTCGTAACCAAAATTTGAAGCCTCGCGTCTCAACGTAACAGCGGGCGAATGTTCGCCTTTTGCGGCGCCGCGCAGCCAAACCTCCCAGATGATGGCCGTGTTGGCCGCCGGGTAGAGCTCGGACAGGTCTGTCCACAATTCGGACAACGTCGCGAGTTTGAGATTCGCGATACTTTCGACTAACTGCCGATTATAGCGCTTCGCGCCTTCGGGTGCGTCACGGTACTTCTCGAATTTGCGGAGAAGGTACGGAATCTTGTCGTCAGGAACGTGGATCGTCGCCAGGGTCCGACCGGTGTCGGCATCATGCTTGACCGCAAGCAGTTGAATTTTACTGGCGCGCAGGTCGAGGCTTTCGAAAGCGAGCGGAAAGTCCGGCTCACTCTCGAAAGTTAGCGTCAGCCCTGGGGATGCATAGAACCCGTTCCCAACCTGGCGCGGGAAAGGGCCGCGCGCCTGCTGAGCTGCGTGAAACGCATTGATGACGGTCGCTGCATGCTGTGGCCGGTCTCGGTCTGGCAGCTTGAACTCTCGCGACCGTCCCCGTTCGGCGGTATACCGCTCGGTCGCTGCCGCATCCACAAAGAGAAAATGGGGATAGCGTGCCAAGCGTTTCGCTCTTACTTGCGGTTGACGTTCCCGTGCTGCAGTGCCGCCTTGCGCTCATCGATCGCTGACAAAAGGTCTTTTTGCGTCAATGGATGGCCCTCGATCAGCGCGTGCTTCAGCGCGTCCTGTGTGGCGCGCGTGACATCAGCGTAACTCAAGCCTTTAGCGGAGGATGCGAGCTTAACCCAGTCAATCTTACCGCTTGTCTTCGCGCCCGCAATCTTGGCTTCAAATGCAGTACGGATTTCCTTGGTAGTAGGCAGAGAGTATTGGATGATGTCGTCGAAGCGACGGAAAAGAGCCCTGTCGAGAATAGAAGGATGATTGGTTGCGGCGATGATGACACTGTCAGAAGTGTCTTGTTCGACCATTTGGAGGAAGCTGTTCACGACGCGTCGTATCTCGCCGACATCGTTACCTAGGCCGCGTTCCGAACCGATGCTGTCAAACTCATCGAAAAGATAAACCGCGCGGGTTTGCGCGATCGCATCAAAGATTAATCGTAGCTTGGCGGCGGTTTCGCCCATGTATCGCGTGATGAGGCGATCAAGGCGCACCACGAAAAGCGGAAGGGAAAGTTCACCGGCGATGGCCGAGGCCGTCATGGTCTTGCCAGTACCCGGAGGTCCAACCAAGAGCAGCTTCTTCCGGGGAGGCAGGCCGTGGGCGCGGATGTCGCGGATGTTCTTGTGCTCGCGTACCACGCGTTCCAGGACGGCTTTGGTCTTAACCGTTAGCACGAGATCCCCGAGATGGACTTTCGGGTAGGTGACCGTCAGCAAATCCGCGATCTCGCCCCGCGGTTTGGCAAGCGGTATCGGCGAGGGGCCGGGGCTCGGCACGCGGGCGCGTGATCGGTCGATAAGTTCGCGGAGCTCCTCAGCCAGCTTGCCATGTCCGACGCGCGCTTCGCCGGCAGCGATCTGCATCGCCACAGATTGAAACTGAGCGTCGTCGCCCGAGGCGTAGGCTTTAAGGAGAGCCTTGAGTTGGTCTGCGCTGGGCATGGGGCGTGCTTTGTTGGTCACTGACGAGTCTAACCGCGTCTTTTAGATTCTGGCAACCAAAAGTGGCAGGAAAGGTTTATTGGCGGTTGATGGCTGGTGCGGGCGACCGGACTCGAACCGGTATGGGGAATCCCCAACGGATTTTCTTACCAGCTACGACTTTCGTCGCTCGCCCGGAGGCGTTTGTGGTCTGGACTATCCCTTCACCGTGGCGTCGCCGCTTTAGGTGCTGCCCGTCTAGTCTCTACACCTTCCCAATATGGGGGCTTGGCTCGGGATTACCAGCGAAGGCTTCCCCGAATTTGAGCAGTTCTGCATCTCAGGTTTCCCCAAGAGCACTCATTCCTTGGCCTAAGTCCGTTGCGTCTACCAGTTTCGCCACGCCCGCATGCCGGGTCCTTCATAACTCGTGCTGCGCCTGACGCCAAGATGTCAGGTAACATTAGGGCTTCGATGCGACTTGCGCCGAGGGTAGCGGCCTGGTTGGGGATGCTCTCCGTCGGCACGTGCCGGAAGAGAACGCGGTGCGGGCGGCGCCGAGACCAAATCCTGCGGCTCGAATGATCTTGGGGCGCGCTTGACATTGATGGCCGCGGCGTCCAGCTGGTTCTTGATGTGAGATGCGTAGTATCTCTCGATCATTTCAACACTCGTACGGCAGTTCTTGGCGATCTGGTAGATGTCTGCGCCTTCCATCAGTCGAAGGCAAATGTAGGTATGACGGAGGCTGTATGCTGTTCGCCGCTGGCCTTCGCGGTCGATCTTCAGGTCCTCCTCTTCGAGGATGGCGTTCAAAAGCACGTGGCGGTCGTTCGGGAAGATGCGGTCGTTCGGCTTGCCGCTATTGCGCCTGCGGAGTCTCATGAAGGGCGCCACGGCGCTCGGCATGCTCTTGCAATAGCCCACGCCACGCTTTCCGCGCACCTCGATCTCAAGAATGCGTTCGCGGGTCGCATGATCGGTGACGACGGTAACATCACGATATTCAAGCCTGTTGGCTTCGTCGGGGCGCAGCCCGGTATTGGCCATGAAGATGATGAAGTCGTAGAGTTCCTCGCCGTGATAACGGTAACGCTCCTTTTTGGGGTGTTGTGCACGGCGAGCAGCGGCAAGGTAGAGCTGTCGGTACTCAGCGGGTGAGAACCAGGCCCTGTGAGAAATTTTGGCGTTTTGCCGGTAGGGCTGGGACATGTCCGGAAGGCTGACCAGCCAACCATGGCGCAAAGCAGTCTTCAGCGTCTGACGGAGCGCGACCATCTCCTGATGCATCGTTTGGCGGGCAGGAGGCTTGCCTTCCTTGCTTGTCGCCTTCGCCTTTGCGATGCGGTCGAGCCGATATTCCTGGATTGCTCCCGCCGTTACCTGCGAAACAGGCTTATCCCCCAGGAAAGGAATGAGGTACTTACGCAGACGGCGCTCGTGGCACTTGACGTAGATCGGGCTCCGCTGGCCCTCCGTGAGGACTGCAAATTCATGGAGGAATTGTTCTGCAGCGTCTCTGAAGGTTTTCTCTGCGTTGACCGGGACAAGCTTATCTAGTTCTCCACGAACATGCTTGCCGCGAAGCTCAAGATACCATTCCTCGGCGAAATGCTTCGCTGCCGAGAACCCTTCGCACTTCGTCGTTGACCGAAAGTTCTTGCCAGAGACGTAGGCTGCAACCTGCCAGTACTTGCTATCTGTCTCGCGCTTGTAGATGTAGCATTTGCCGCCCATCAGCTCGTGGCGCTCGATGGTTCCGTCCCTCGGCGCATGGAGAGATGAAGCGCTCATTGCTAGGGGCACTTCGTCTTTGCATAGAGCGCGCCAACTGATCTAGCCGATGAGATCAAGTGCAGGAACGTCCAGCGCGGCGTCATCGCGCAGAATAATCCGGAAAGCACTAACTTGTCGTGAGGTCTGCCTAACCTTGTGGCACCGAATAGCGATGAAAATCATAGCCGAACATGCCAGAACAGCCGCAGCATGGGTCATGGGCATATCGATAACAGAAACGGCTGTCAGTAGGCGTTATATGAAGAGTTTGCAGGGATTGATTTTGCGGTGACACGCTGACGAAGGACTTGCAGAATGTCGGGACGTCCAGGAATCCTTTGAGGACTGATTCGACACGGGAGGGATGCATGGTGGACGTCATTTGGATGCCGGCAACGGAGCCGAGCGAACGCCACATCGTTGTTCGTGTTCACCGAATGGGTCAACCGCCGATGGACAAGGGATATTTCTTCGTAAGCGACGAAACCGATTGGAAGGGTAGTGGTCCTTTCGACCTGCGCTTGGACGAAGTGATCGAGCGTGCCAAGAGTGCCGCACGGGAGAAGGGGCTGTCGTGCGTGGTTGTGACCCGAGCAACGTAAGCCTTGCTCATGGCGGCCGAGTGAACCGTTGGCGATCATCAAGCAAGAGATATTCTCCAAGACGTTCACGACGGCCCCCAAGGTCGTATCTCCTGCCATTACTGCGCTCTGCCGCGAAGTCAGCCCCCAGCATCAACCCCTCCTGGTACCGGTGCGCCCTGAGCCCAGTGCGACTATTGGCGAGTGCTTTAACAATGTGAATCAAAAGATCGGCCGCGACGGCGGCACGATCGCCTATGGTTGGCTGATCTGGGAATGGCCGCGGGTTATCGTTGAGGCCGAGCATCACGCAGTTTGGGATACAGGTGGTGCACTCATCGACATTACACCGCACGTCCACAATGAGTCAGATGTTCTTTTCCTTCCCGATCCTCGACGGGCCTATGATTACAAGAGCCAGAAGCGCCTCCTCAACGTGAAGCGAAGCTTAGGAGAGTTCAAGAGCGTCGATGCCTGGATTGCCGCAAACGACACATTGCAGCAGATGATGGAACAATGTTCTGTCGGCAACGAAATTCGCATGAACCGTGATCTGTTCAAGCGTCTGTCGAACGACAAACTAATGGCTGGGGCGGCGGTGCTGGTCGACCTCGCTGCCAACACGAAGGTCAACGCCCCCTGCTTTTGTTCTAGCGGCAAGAAGTTCAAGAAATGCTGCGCACGCCTGATAGATTTAACGGCGAGGTAAGGCCTTCAGACCAGCGCTTATGGTTGATCAGGTATCCCCATGCGCCTTTTTTGTTATTTGCCAGCCTGCCAAACTTGGCGGGGCCTTGGCGAGCAGATCTCCAATTTCGACTGCTTCATAGTCGCGAATCTCGAAGGTTTGAAAATGACCTCTGGGCCACTTGGGCCTTACCTGTTCAGTCCGTGCCCGCCTTCTCCGGCTCGCCCATGGTGCCTTCGGCCTCTTAGCTTTGCTCGCCTGCTATGTCGCTTTTGCCGGATAACATGCTTGTACTGTCGCGCGGTAGGTTCTGTGTTACGCTGTTGCCGATGCGACTATCTTGCATTCTCCACGTCGAAGCCGGCCCATGGGTTTTGACGAGGTGTTTCTTAGGTATCTAGGAAAAGGGAGCGTCCCGCTGCGCGCGGCGCGCTGACGCGCGCCGTGCTCGCGTGTCGCCCCTGTTTCGATACCGTTCATTTCCTCTCCAAAACGACATCGGGCGCGATTTGAGCCTGGAAGTGCAAGTAACGGCCGTGTCCAGCATCCAACAGGAACCTGCCTGTCCTCAGTTTGAGCGGGTTGACCGGCAACTCCTCATCCTCGTCGAGTACGGCATCGAGCGCGGCCTCAACCGCGAACCTGGTCTTGACCCGGAAGCAGACGCGCATGTCCATGTTGTTCCGCAAAGTCGGATCAATCGCGTCTGCGGTTGGCTTTTGAAGCGCGCAGATCAATACGATGCCTGCCGAACGTGACCGCCGTACCAGGCTCCTGATGTTGCTGGCCATCCGCTGAGCAGCCTCCTTGGCCTCGCCGCGCTTTGCGTCGTGGATCAGCTCCTGGATCTCTGCATATTCGTCGATGATTATGAATGTGCGGGGGCCATCCCAGTCCCGTAGGCCCTTTAAACGCATCTCTGCGAGACGGACATCCAAGTACGCCATCAGCTCGTCAAACATCTTTATTGCGTCGCTCAGCTCCCACGCCACGCGCGCCTTGGGTTCATCAACGTACTGGTAGAATTCGGTGCCACCCTTCAGGTCGATTAGCACTACACGGTCGACATCAGGCGACCGCAGTAGCTGGTAAGCCAGTTGTTGGAGGAAAACCGACTTCCCCGAACCGGTCATGCCGGCGACAAGCATGTGCCGGAGTTCACTTGGCCGCCATATCCCGTCGCGGCCGTCGTCAACGCAGGTCCCGAGGATAATTCGGCCGTCATCGCGCATGACGAGGTTGATTTGCCCCTTGAGCCGAGCCATTCGAGCATCGCTCTCTTCACGTTCGGCCTTCCACTTAGCTTCCTGGGCCGCGCGTTCCGCGATCTGCTGTCGATACGTGTCGATCTTCGCCAGTTCTCCGGCGATTTGGACTTTGATGTCATTGAGCACCTTCTGGCGCTCTTCCAGGCCCGTGCGCTGCTCCGTGAAGCCGGGCTTGAGGCACCAGAACTTCAACTGCGCTTCGCGACCCTGTTTGATCTCGACCACCACGCGGTCGCGATCATCGCGCAGCTCCCTCAACCAGACTTCATGCTGGCGCTTTTCTGTGGCAAGCCGTTCTCTTTCGACTTGTTCCTCTTCCTTTTGCTTCTTCTCTGCGGCTTCTCGCACTTCAATTGCAGCCCGCTTGTCCGCGCGCTGCTTCGCCTCCAGCTCGCGGTAATACCGCGCCATACCGCCGCCCCGGTTGAATGCCTCGGTGGCGTCTAGCTGAAACTTCCGCGCCGCGATCATCTGCACTGCGTCGCAGACCCGCTGTGCTGTCGTCCGATTGAACGATTCTCCGCCGCTTAGGCGCACCAAGCTAGTCGTGGCATGCCCGATCGCTTGGAAGAATGACCAGGTGATCTGTTCACCGCCGGTGGGATGAACCCAGGTGATCGGACCGTAATAGTTTCCGAACTCCGTCTTAGGAAAGTCTGCTGCACTCCAGAAAACCTGCGGTGCGCCGTGCTGCTGGCGAAATTCTGCATCGGTCAGTGCTGGTGGCGCAGATCGCGGCGGCACTGCCGCGGCGAGCAGCGAATAGGTCTGTGGGGAAGGCAGAAGTTTCTGCGGTGGGCGTGTCCGTGGCTCTAAGTATGTGTACGTGCCGGCCCAGGTCGCCACGGCCGCTGCAACCGCACCGATCGGGCCAGCAACTGCCAACCCGCCGATCGCGGCGACCAAGGCAGGAGCTACAGCAACAAAACCAATAATCTCTTTACCGTCGCGCTCTTTCATGGCGTTGGCCCGCTGCTTTGCACGAAGGAGTGCCGGGGCCACCTTGTTGCGGCCCCGGCGCATAGATTGCGAGCGACTAGCTCGCAGTCGCTGGCCTAGGCGGCGTCCGGCCCTCGGCCGGCTTTGCCAGTAGGGACTCTCCAGTGGCGCGGTAGTACATCGTGCCTTCGAAGTTCGAGATATCGACTGGAATCTCGATCCGCTTGCCGTCGGCGTAGTTGGTCGGATCAGCCCCATCCGGCAAGCGCACCAGCATCACTTCGATGCCGTTTTTTGCGTTGCGCTTCACGAGTTGCACCGCGTGGCCTACAATGCGGCCACGTTCGTCTCGGCTTTCCTTCACGCCGCGACTGGTGCCGCGAAGAATAATTTCAGCGTCTGTAAATTCACTCATCGCTTTCTCCGTTCTGGATTTGAAGTTGATGTTTGATTGCTCGGCGTGTTGTTGTTCACGGCCCCATAGCGAACCCTCCCTGCTTTCCGGGTTGGTCCGGGTCGTTGAAGGTCCGACCGACCAGGAAGAAATCCGCGTCTCGCCCGCGCGTGTGCCACTGGTAGATTTCGGTGCAGATGAACTCGCCGAGGTCGATGGCCTTCACTTCGCCCTTGGGATCGTCTGTGAAATCGAGGGTTTCATCGCCCTGCAGATTGCGGGACGTGGCGACGAGTCGGCGGCCCTTCACGGCATCGCAGAAGGCAATCACCGGGACGTTGAGCATCGGCTCAAGCTTGTCACTGCCCGGCTTGCGGTAGAGTTCCGGGACCTGGCGGCCGACCGCGTAGGCTCTTCCGCTCTCCCAATAGACAAGGCTGCCCGGTTTGACCTGGTACTTGATCACCTCGCAAAGCGCGTCGCGGCCGCGCTCATCGAGTGGCGAAACCAAGCCATTCAAAGCGCGGATGTCGACGACGGGGTCATAAGTCGCGCGTAGGGCTTTGCGCCACAGCGCTGCCCATTGCTCCTGGGAGATGTAGATTTTGCTGCTGCGCCGGAAGTACTCGGCTTTCGATACGAAGAGGCAGGCATGAATGTGCACGTGCCATAGACTCGTGATGGCGTTGCGCGTGAACTCGACTGAGCGAACATAGGCCTTCACCGCTTGCTTCACCTTGGTGAAGCTCATAAGCCGTCCGAATGCGCGGATGATCTCGCCGAGGCGATAATTCAGCTCGTGCGCCGGACAGCTCTGCACTGTCAACGTGAGCAAGAGCCCCTGCATGTCAGCCGTTGTGCTGAGTAATTTTTCGACGGCTACGACGGTGGCGCCGTATTGACGACGGGCCCGCGCCAGCTGTGCGGTTGGGCACAGTGGATGCTTGCACTCGTTTAATCCCCGGACGCGCACGCCCTTGGTGTAGCGATCGACAAATAACTGGCTGCAGCAGTTGCGGAGGAGGTTGGCGACATCGTCGCGACCGGCGGCCTCTAGGCTGTCGGCCAAGGCAAGTTTTTCGCAATGCATGCGCTTGTAGTTGCGCTGACCGACTTTTTTCAGTCTCTTCCCACGATCGGGGAGGGTGGTCTCTTCGCAGAAATAGGGGCAGTCATCGCCCGACAGCCGCTGGTGAAGCGGTGTGGTAGGCGTCCAGTCGGTGGTTTCAGCCTGCCCGACATCAAAATGTGAGATGTCGAACATGACCGCTACTCAGCGACCCAGGCGATTCCCATCAATCGTGCTGATTTAGTGAGCGGGGTTTCCTCGCAACGGACGTCTTCTGTTCGGCTGGACGCTTCCACTGTGCCGGCTTCTGGCTTGGGAATACTTGGTGGGACGTTTGAAATCGGTTCTCGAGTTCTACTGTTAGTGCACATGGCTCTCCCGCCTTCCGGCAATGCCCTTTCGGCAGCCAGGTTTGAGTGACGATGACTGGGAGGCAGCCTTCAAAAATCGAGACAACGCTGCTTACGCGGGCACTAGGGTGCCTACGTCAGGAATGGTCTAAGCACTACGCAACATCCTGAGGCTCACCAGGAACGCGCAAGCGTCAGGTGGCAGCGTCGTCTCGCATAGTTGAAGGGAGGCGTGCTCCCTTGGTGCTTCGGACTGAGTGAGACATGTTGGACCACTCTCACATCGATGCCTCCGAAACAGCATCGACAATCACACGCTAGAGTATGCAAACGCATCGTCAACAAGAAGATGCGGAGCACATCATAGTGGTTGTGGAAAAACTAGAAATGAGAAACGCCCGCTGAAGCTACGCTTACAGCGGGCGCTGTCTCTATCGAGGGTTGTGCACGCATGACAAAGATCGGGTCGCAACAACATCTCGACTTCGGTCGGATGCATTGCTGCGACCCGACCACGGTGCACGTTCGGGGGTCCAATCCCTCCCGTACAATCTTGCCTTCTGTCAGTCCGGGCGCCACCAAAGGAAGGCCCAATTTCACAAGGCAAGATACTCAGTTCAAGAAAGTCAACGAGCTAGGCCGAAAGCCTTACCGCGTTTCTCTTTCTTCATCTTCGGTTTTCGAGATAACCTTTCGGCGGAAAAACTTTCCAACCAAAAGCTCAGATCTCGCGAAAAGGCCTCTACGATCAGGGTAAACCTGATACGGCTATTCATAGATGGCAAGCAGATTCTCAACTTGACCACAGTCCGCCGAGATCTTGGCGGCTCTAATCCGTCGAAGGATGCCGCCGGCACAAACCTATCTTAATCCGTGTCGACGTGGGTGCAGTTTTGGATCGGCTGGTCCACTATCGAACTTAGATTCCGGCCCGTACTAGGATTATTTTCACGAGCGAATGTCGGCCATGGGGGGAGGCTGCGCCTCGGTGTTTTTGATCCCGCGAAACACACCCGAGGAGGGAAGTCAGAGCATGAACGCCGCAACGATATCGCAATGAAATGGCCGAAACGGCGTGAACAAAACGGGACAGAACCCGCGTCGCTTATTGAAATGTCAATGGGTTAGGGTTTGCTCACTGCGTTCGGGACGCAGGGGTCGCAGGTTCGAATCCTGCCACTCCGACCATTCTTCCAAAAGTTGACGTTTTCCAGAGGCTTGGCGGACCGGCCGCCAGCGCCTCGGGGTTCCTTTTTGCAACGATTTTGAGGGCGGGTCCACGGCCGATTTGGCCCTCGCAGGGCGGCTTGAGCGCGTGGCATGGCTTGTCGCTCGCCGGTATTGACGGTCCGGCCTCGCGAGCTAGGTCAGAGGCCTAGCGGCTTCGCTCGACTGTCTCGCGGACATGGGCTGATCGGAAATGCGCCGGAGTACACGGTGATGCAGCCAGCGATTCAGCGCCTTGTTCAGCTCGGTCCATTCCCGAGTTCAAGTTTGGCCAAGGCGCCAGTGCTGCGGGAGCTGGAAGCTTTGCTTGCCGGTGTGCAAACGCCCGTTACCAAGGATGAGGCAAGGGCTTTGGTCCGGCTCTTTGGCCCTGATGACTGCTTTGGGCTCGCTTGGTCACTGCTTTATCTGGTCGAGACGTCACCCGACTGGCCGATCGACGATGCACTCGATGGTCTCAGCGGTGAATGGATCGAGAGACTGAGAGAGCGCGGTAGCTGTCGTCGCGCGTAGGATCTCCAACGCAAACGGCGCGGTCGAGATCGACCGCGCCATTGTGGTTTTCGGTGGTGGCCTCAGTACTCGTGGGGCGCGTAAGCCGGAGCGCGCCAGCCGGGCTGGTCGTATCCGTAACCGGGCCCCCAATAGCCGTAGGTGTTGGCTTGATGCCAACTACCGATGGGTCGGCATTGACCGACGCCGGCCATCAACTGACCGCCGCTCATCGCCGGACCGGCGGCGCCGACAGCGTCGCCGCTCGCCGGGGTGCAGCCGCCGGGACCGCGTCCGGCCGCGAGGCTGGGGCTTGCAGTTGCGAGCGGCAAAATCAGCAGTGCGGCCGCGCTCACTAGTTTCATGCGTGTCATGGTTGTCTCCATGTCGGGTTTCGACAGCGAGCCAATCCCTGCTGCGTTCGCGCGTTCCCCGCAGGAAGATCGCGATTTCGCGAGCAACAACGGCCGCGTCTGGTTTTCGCGGCAAACATGCGCTGCAGTCACGCGAGTGTGTCGCAGCGAGCGCGCGCGATCACCTGCGCGTCACCAGCACGCCCAGCAAAAACGCCACCATCAGCGACGGCAGCGGGGCCTCTCGCACCATGCCGCGCACGATGTCTGACCAGCGCGGGTCGGGGACGAGCCTTGGCGATCTGATCTCGACCGCGGGCGCGATGCCCCATTCCGACGCCAGCTCGGCGATCTCGCTCGCGGCCAGACGCACGCCGTCACGCACGCGGAAGATCGCGGCCTCGGCGCGTTCGCGCGGTGCAAGCAGCATCACCGTCGCGATCGCCGTGCGCAACGTCATCTCGCCAAAACCTTGCAGTCTCACCGACTCCTCGGGGGCGGACATCATGCGAATTTCCTCACAGCGCCAAATTCTTCACAACGCCAAATTCTTACAACGCGAAGTGGTGCGCGATGGTGAAGGCCATCGTCGCGCACAGGACCAGCGTGGAAACCGCGCCGGCCACACCGCGCGCGAGATCGGCTCGCGTCAGGTGCCTGGTCATGATTGTGCTCCATGCTCTCTCCATGGAAATGGCGGGGCTGCGCGTTGGTTCCTTGGATGCCGGCCGAATCCTCCGCGGCGATCGGATCGATGCGGCCTCTCAAGCCCCGCTCTCGTCCCCGCGCACCGACCGCAGCGCCGAGAGCAGGCCCACCAGCTCCGCCTGGCCGCGGACGCCGGTCTTGGCGAACACCCGCCTCAGATGGGTCTTGACCGTATTCGGCGAGATCTCGAGCCGGATGCCGATGGTCGACACGGAGTGGCCGAGCGAGGCCTGCAGCGCGACCTGCGCCTCCGCCTTGGTCAGCTTGTAGGCGTCCATGATCCATTGCGGCGGCAGCGCCGGTGGCCGGGCGGGATCGAGCATGAAGATGATCGCCGCGCTGTCGTGGTCGCCGAGGCCCGCAAGGCCATCGCGCGCGCGGCCCTGCGCCGGCGCCACGAGGATGGTGATGAGCCGCCCGTCGCCTGGATGGGGAATGGCCATCGTGCCGCCGGGCGCGCCCGATAGCGCCGAGCGGGTCATGCGATCGAACTGCCGTGCCGAGGCCGGCCATGCGCTCGACAGCGTCCGACCGCGCAACGCCAGCGCGCCGTCATTGGTCATGGCACGGAAGGCCTTGTTGGCGAACTGAACGTGGAGCCTGCGATCGAGCAGGGCCACGCCCGCCGCAAGATGGTCCAGAACTGCCGGTACGGCGTGAAAATCGGTATCCGGAAAAAGATCTACAATTTCACTGGTGCGCATCTCGCATGCGCTCCTTTCGACGCCGCGACGTGCGGCGGGGCAATGTCGCGATTAAACAACGAAACGCCGGCGCCGGCCATCGCACCGCGTGTGCAGTCCTGGCCAAAGATGGAGTAAATCCGGCCAAAAAGTGCAACCTGAAGTTCAGGTGCCGTCGCGCGCCGCTTCGTTCTTCTGAAATTGTGCGCGATACCATTGCGGGGTCACGCCGAGCTGACGGACGAAGGCGCGCCGCAGGCTGTGCACGGTGCCGAATCCGCACCGTTTTGCGACAGTCTGGGCGGGAAGATCAGTGTCCTCGATCTGACGCCGCGCTTCGTCGAGCCGAATCCGCTCGACATATTCGCGCGGCGTCTCGTGAAGCTCGTCGACGAACAACCGGCGAAAATTCCGCTCGCTCATCCCGACATGGGCTGCGAGCGCTTCTGCGCTGAGGTCCTCGGCCAGGTGCGCGAGTGCCCATTCCTGCGCCTTTCGGAGGGCGGGAACCGCGCTGAATTGCGCCTGGAGATGTGTCGAGAACTGCGATTGTCCCCCCGGGCGCTTCAGGAACACCACAAGGCTGCGGGCCACGCGCAGGGCAAAGGTGCGCCCGTGATCTTCCTCGATCAGGGCAAGCGCGAGATCGATCCCGGCCGTGATGCCGGCCGACGTGTAGGTCTGGCCATCGCGCACGAAGATGCGGTCGATCTCGAGTGTCGTCGCCGGAAAATTCTGCGCGAAAGACGGTGCAAGGGCCCAGTGCGTGGTCGCGCGCTTGCCGTCGAGAAGGCCGGATGCCGCGAGCGGAAACGCACCGGTGCAGATCGAGCCGTGTCGTCGCGCTTTGGGGGCTGCTTCGCGCAGCCAGCCGACCAGGGCGGGGTCGCTTAGCGCCGCGACGTGGCCATATCCGCCTGCGACCAGAAGCGTGTCGATCGTGCCGTCGAGATCGGCGAGCGCGGAGTTGGGGACGATGGAGAACCCCAATGACGTCGAGATCGGATCGGTGGTCACGGCGGTGACCGACAGACGGTACAGGCCGCGCCCGGCCAGCGCATTCGCCATGCCGAAGGCTTCCATCGGGCCGCAGACGTCCATGGCCATGATGTTCGGATAGACGAGAACGACGATGTGGCGTTCCGGGCTGGCCGAAGCGGGCGTGCTCATGGGGTGGTCAATTTCTGCGATGTGCGGTCACGATCTTGAGGCCGGTGTCCCGCTATCGCGAGGACAAGCGCGCGCTCGCTCCCGAGACGTGCAGGCCCGTAATGAACGTCCAAGATGTGGCTGGATTGTGCACAAAGCCGGGCGGGCGGCGGATCACGAATCCGTTGCGCCGCCTGCTATCTTATTTTCGCAGCAGTTCCCGCAGGGCCGCCGTTGCCTCGGCGCAGCGGATGTCGTCGATCTCCCGCGACAGGCTGAGCGCGCTCGATTTCAGCTCTTCGACCCTCCAGCTCTCGGGATGCTGGTTTTCGAGCTGGTTCAGCCGCTTGTTCAAATCGTCCAATCTGGACTGAAGCTGCCCGATGCTGGCGGCTCCATTCACGTTCCAAACGCGTTGTGCACGCATCGTCGTTCCCCTGAATTGTCTCACGGCGTTGTGAGCAGGGTTCGTGGCCGCATTGGGCGTTTCTTTTGTCCGGTGTTAGATCGTGGGGAACCGTTGCAGATTGGCAACGAAAGTTCCTGGAATACCTGAGCGCGCTGGCTCATCCTCAGGCAACGGCTCCAACAGGCGTGGAATCTGCATGGGCGCGACCGTCGTTTGTGCGGGCACGATAATGGACCCGATTAATCCAGCAAACGAACGAGGGACGATTCGTGGCGAGATGTGTGACTGTGGCGGCCGGCCAATTGGGCCCGATCGCGAGGAGCGACACGAGGCGTGAGGTGGTGGCGCGCCTGATGGCGTTGATGCGCCAGGCCAAGGCCAATGGCTGCGATCTGATCGTCTATCCTGAGCTCGCGCTCACCACCTTCTTTCCGCGCTGGTACTTCGAGGACCAGGCCGCGATCGACAATTTTTTCGAGCGCGAGATGCCGGGAGCGGAGACGCAAGCCCTGTTCGATCTCGCGCGCGCGAGCGGCATCGGATTTTGCCTCGGCTATGCCGAGTTGACGGTCGAGGCTGGACTCGTTCACCGCTACAACACGTCGATCCTCGTCGACAAAAACGGCGCGATCGTCGCGAAATACCGCAAGGTCCATCTGCCCGGCCACGCCGAGCACGAGCCCTGGCGCAAGTTTCAGCATCTGGAGAAGCGCTATTTCGAGCCGGGAAGCGGCTTTGGCGTGGTCGACGCGTTCGGCGGCGTGATGGGGATGGCGATCTGCAACGACCGCCGCTGGAGCGAGACCTATCGGGTCATGGGCCTGCAGGGCGTCGAGATGGTGATGATCGGCTACAACACGCCGGTGCACAATCCGCCCGCGCCCGAGCATGACGATCTCTCGCTGTTCCACAATCATCTGGTGATGCAGTCGGGCGCCTACCAGAACGGCACCTTCGTGGTCGGCGTCGCCAAGGCCGGCGTGGAAGAGGGCGTCGACCATATCGGCGGCAGCTGCATCATCGCGCCGTCGGGCGAGATCGTCGCGCGATGCACGACCAAGGGCGACGAGCTCGCGATCGCCCGCTGCGATCTCGATCTCTGCAATTCCTACAAGCGCACGATCTTCAATTTCGATGTTCATCGCCAGCCGCAGGCATATGGGATGATCGTCGAGCGGAAGGGCGTGGCGACCATGGCGGATGGGACGGCTGTACACACCCTCAGTCGTCGTCCCGGCGAAGGCCGAGACCCATAACCCCAGGGAGGGGTTTGGCGAAGAGTGGTTGGGCGAGACCGATATCTCCTCAAATCGATAGACCTCGCGGTATAGGTCCTGGCTTTCGCCAGGACGACACCGGGGTTGTGGCCGCTGGTCTCGGCCTCCAATCACAACCCTGTGTCTTTATTCGGGAACAATCATTCCCTAATATGATGCGATGCAAAAGATCGCCCGCAAAGCCGAGCCTGCCCCCAATCCACCCGGCCGTCCCCGCGAGTTCGACATGGACACCGCGCTGGACGGCGCGATCCGGGTGTTTTGCGAGCGTGGTTATCATGCCACCTCGATCGGAGAGCTGACCGCGGCGATGCGGCTTGCCACTGGCAGCGTCTACAAGGCGTTTCGCGACAAGCATGCCGTGTTCGTCGCTGCCTTCGAGCGCTATGTGTCGGTGCGCCGGGAGCAGACCCGGGCCGCCGCGGCGCGGGGTGCGAACGGCCGCGAGCGGGTGCGCAACGTGCTGTCGTCCTATGTCGAGCACTCCCAGGGTAGCGAGGGCCGCCGCGGCTGCATCGTGGTCGGCAGTGCGGTCGAGCTGTCGGCGGTCGATCCGGCGATGCGCGCGCGCGTCTCGGCGCAACTCAAGACCAACGAGAATTTCATCGCGGGCCTCATTCGCGAAGGGCAGGCCGACGGCTCCATCCCGGACCATGTCGAGGCCGACGACACCGCGCGGCTGATGATCTGCATGACGCAGGGCCTGCGCGTCGTCGGCAAGGTGCGTCTGCCGCTCGACGACGAGCGTCTGCTCGGCGTCGCGATGAAGCTGCTTGCCTGAAGTTTTGTCAAATTAGGAAATGATCGTTTCCTATATCTGGAGACGACGACGTGTCGGAGAGTTTGGAATGACGATGAATGCCACGATCGACGCCGCACCCGAACCGGATGCGGTGTCGCAGCGACTGACCTTCGTGCTTGCCGCGGCCTGTGGCATGGTCGCCGCCAACATCTATTATGCCCAGCCGCTGATCGCCCCCATCAGCGCCGCGCTCGGCCTGTCGCACGCGGCCGCCGGCCTGATCGTCACCATGACGCAGATCGGCTACGGCACGGGCCTGCTGTTCATCGTGCCGCTCGGCGATCTCGTCGAGAACCGCACGCTGATCTGCACCGTCATCACGCTCGGCGCGGCGGCGCTGCTCGCGGCCGCGTTTGCGACCCATGCGCTGCCGTTCCTGATCGCCGCGCTGTTCATCGGGCTCGGCTCGGTCGCGGTGCAGATCATCATTCCCTATGCCGCGCACCTTGCGCCGGAGGCCATTCGCGGCCGCGTCGTCGGCAACGTCTCGACCGGCTTGATGTTCGGCATCATGCTGGCGCGGCCGGTGTCGAGCTTCATCGCAGCGGCGCTGTCGTGGCATGCGGTGTTCTTCTGCTCGGCGGCGTTGATGATCGTGCTCGCGATCGTGCTGCGTCTCACGCTGCCGAAACGCAAGCCCGTGGTGCGCATGCATTACGGCGAGCTGCTGCTGTCGATGCCGCATCTGGTGCGCGCCACGCCGCTGTTGCGGCGGCGCGCGCTCTACCAGGCCGGCCTGTTCGGTGCCTTCACGCTGTTCTGGACCGTGGTGCCGCTCCAGCTCGCGAGCCAGTTCGGCTTCACCCAGCGCGGTATCGCGCTGTTCGCGCTCGCCGGCGTGTCCGGCGTGTTCGCGGCACCGATCGCAGGGCGGCTCGCCGATCGCGGCCATAGCCGCATCGCCACGATCGCCGCGATGCTATCCGTCGCCCTGGGTTTCCTGGTGACGCATGTCGGCGCAGCCGGATCGATGCTGAACCTCGCCTGTCTGGTCGCGGCCGCGATCGCGATCGATCTCGGCGTGCAGGGCAATGTCGTGATCGGCTTCCGCGCCATCTTCGTGCTCGGGCACGAGCACCGCAGCCGCCTCAACGGGCTCTATATGGCGACGTTCTTCGCCGCCGGTGCGGCGGGATCCGGGCTCGGCGCCTGGGCGTTCGCGCAAGGCGGCTGGACGCTGGCCTCGGCCATTGGCCTTGCGCTGCCTGTTGCCAGCCTGATCTACGCGGCGGCCGAATAACGGTACGATTGTGCGGGCCGCCGTTTACCAAGCCCCGGTTACGGCGGCCCGTCCGATGCAATTTCCACCTCGCGATTTCCCTGCAGCTGTAGTACTTTGGTCGCAAGCGGCCGGGTTAACAGCCGCAGGGAGGCCCTATGAGGCGTGCGGGACTGTATGGCGTACCGCGAGTACGGCCATGGTCGTGGCAGGCATTTCTGCTCGGATTTATCGTCGTCGCAGCGTCGGCTGCGCTCCAAGGTGTCTGCGTCGCGCTCGGCGCAAAGCTCTATTTCGCGGCGTTCCTCCCCAGCCTGTTCGTGCTCGGCCTCGTCGCGGGTGCACCGGCGGCAGTGTTCGCCGCATTGCTCACCGTGCCGCTGGTGTGGTGGGCGTTCATTCCGCCCTTCTTCGAGTTCACGCCGCTGTCCAGCGCGAACGCGGATTCCATTAATCTGTTCTGCCTGCTCGCCGTGCTCCTGATCGGCCTTGCCGATCTCTGCCGCGCGAGCATGACGATCAACGGCCGCGGTGGATTGAAGTCGCCGGGTGAGAGCGCGGCAACGAATTCGCAATAATCAGGTGCTGCACCGAGCGCGTGCGTTGCGCTCGCGCAACAGTCCGGCAACCATCCACACAGCTGGATCGCGCCGCTAACTTTTCGAAAAAGATTTGGCCGCAATTTCCCTCGTGGGAATACGAGGGAGTTTTCGACATGAACGGACACGCCATTTTCGAGAACGTGCGCCGCTACCGTGGCATCGCATCGCTCTATCGCCAGACCGCGGCGTTTCGGCCGGGCCAGCGCTGGTCGCTGTTGGAGCAGGCCAGCGAGTGGGAAGCCCGCGCGCTGTCGGAGCTGGAAGCCTATTTCGCCGCGCGCGCCGACTACGCCACGCCGCTCGCGGCCTAAGCGTTAACCATCCGGCGCGAACGTCAGCGAAGGGATCGCTGACGTTGCCTGAAACTAGCTCAGAACCTGTAGCTCGCCTGAACCCTCACCGTGCGCCCCTGGCCGGGCGAGATGTTGTTGTTGCCGTCGGCCGAGGCCCAATATCCCTTGTTGAAGATGTTCTCGACCGTCAGCTGCGCGCGCCAATTGGCATCGATCGTGGCGTAGACGCCGGCATCGAAGCGGACGAAGCTCGGCAGCCTCACGGTGTCGTCTGACGACGCAAAGGAATCACCGAAATAGATGATGCCGAGCGCCGCCGCCCACACGGGCGTGAACTGATACTTGTTCCACCATGCAAACTGATTGTACGGCACGAGCTGCACGCGATTGCCGGCCACGACGGTCGCCGATGTCGCGCTGGTGATCTTGGCATCCGTATAGGCATAGCCCAGCGAAGACTGCCATTGGTCGGTGACGTAGCCGACGAGGCTCGCCTCGAAGCCGCGCGTCAGCGTGGCGCCGGACGGGAAGAAAAAGCCGGGATTGTTGCCGTCGGCGATCGGCTGGTTGGTGCGGTTGAGATTGTAGATCGCCGTCGAGAACAGCAGCTTCGGATTGATGTTCCACTTCATCCCAACCTCGGTGTTCTCGAATTTCTGCGGCTGCAGGATCAGCGTGCCATCGGTCAGAGAGGAGAACTGATCGCCGGAAGCGGGCAGGTAGGAGATGCTGTAGGCGGTGTAGACCGACATGCTCTCGATCGGCTTGACGATCAGGGCCGCCTGCGGCGACACCAGATTGTCGGTGCGGGCGCGGTTGATGTTGGTGTTCATGTCAAGCGCCGACATCTCGAACCGGTCGAACCGCGTGCCCACGATGAGCTGGAGTGCGCGCGAAAATTCGATGGTGTCGCGCAAGTAACCGGACTCGATATTCAAGCCGTATTTGCTGTTGGAGTCCGGCGTGGTGACGCCATCGGTATTGGTGCCGGTGAAGTGGTGGACGAAATTGACCGGTCCGAAATAGGTCGGCGCGAACGGGTTCTGGACGATGGTGTTGGTGCCGTTCGGGAAGACGCCGGTGTTGCGGATGTCAACGCCGGTCTGGCGGCCGAACTCGGTGCCGAAACCCACGGTGTGCGCGACCGGCCCGGTCCAGCCCTTGTAGATGAAGTCGGTCTGGTTAAAGACATTGTCGCGGTTGGTGGTGTGCTGATAGGCGCCGAGATTGACCGCGGTGTCGGCCGGATTGACGGCGCCGGCCAGCGCCCCGCCGGTCGGATAGATGTTCTGGTAGAATTTCTGGTAATCGGCCGCGATCGTGCCGTTACGCACCGTCAATCCGTTCTGGAAATCGTGCTCGATGATCGCCATGCCGGTCTGCACCGTTGCCTGCGCGGTGTTGAGGCTCGGACCGCCGAAGAAGGTCTGGAAATTTCCGTTCGGGGCAAACGGCGTGGTCGGATTGAACCGGGTGACGCCGCCGGGGAGGCTCTGCGAGGGATTGCCGCGATCGGCGGTGCGGCCGTCGTGGTAATATTCGTAGGACAGCTTGACCTTGGTGAAGTCGTCCGGCTTCAGCGTGACGGTCGGATTGATGCCGTAGCGTTCGAGATGGTTGAAGTCGCGGAACGCATCGCTGCCCTCGTAAAATACGTTCAGTCGCGCCGCGACGTTCTCGTTGATGGCTTGCCCTGCGTCGAGCGTGACGCGGCGGTCGCCCCATGATCCCGTCTGCGCGGTCGCCTGGTAGACACGGTTGCCGTCGGCCTCCTTGAGCGTCCGGTTGAGAAGCCCGCCGCCGGCGCCGCGGCCGAAGGTGATCGCGCTCGGGCCCTTCAGCACCTCGATGCTCTGGGCGTTGTACATGTCGCGGAAATACTGAACGTCGTCGCGAAAGCCGTTGACGAAGAAATTCGCGCTGGAATCGACGCCGCGGATGACGAGCTCGTCGCGATTGCCTTCGCCCTGGTGCACGGCGACGCTGGGCACATAGCGCGTCACGTCAGTCAGGCCCTGGTAGTTCTGGTCGCGGATCTGCTCGTGGGTGATGACGGACAGCGATTGCGGGATGTTGACGATCGGCGTGTTGGACTTGGTGGCAACGGAGGTGCTGTTGGTGAAATAGCCGACGGTGCCGGTGCGGGCGTCCTGTGATTGTGCGAACGGCTTTGGTGCGGGCGCCGTCTCCGGCCGGTGCGCCGTCTGCGTGCGACGTGAGCGCGTGCCGCTCGAGCGTCGCGACGCCGCGGATGAACTGGAGCGGCGCTGCGCCTCCGGAGCCGTGACGTTGACGGGAGGAAGCGTTGCGCCCGGTGCCGGCGCGGTTTGCGCGAAGGCTTGTGGACTGGCGAAGAACGCACCTGACGTCATCAATACGGCAAGCACGCTGCGGGCAACCCCGCGGCCGGCAACAGACAATAGAATTCCGTCGGCTGCGATGCGGTTCATCGCGCCCTCCCTTGCACTTCAAAGCTCGCCCGGATTCCCCAAGGATGCGGCCGGATGCGGGGCAAGACTCATCCGTGCACGCGAAGTCACTGCGTGCATGAACACGTTGGGCGTTCAGCAATTCCGGGACACCAGATTTGAATCGTTCGAAACATTTCGAGTTCCAACGATCCCCTGTGCGCGCAGAACCCGTGACGACTACGGAGTTACGCTGCCGGCCGTGTGTGCTAGCAACTGGCCCGGATCTCTACGACCGCCGGGGGCGAGCGATGACCACCTTCAACCGCATCTTCACGACAGAGCGCCTGCTCCAGATCATCGTCGTTCTGGCGGCGACGGTCGCGATGAAGCTGATGGCCTGAGCGGCCGCGCTACCGCTCGCCGAAATCGGGCACTTCGGGCAGATAGTTCGCGCCTTCTGAGCCGAGGAAATCGAACATCGCCTGCGCCGGCGGCAGCAGCACCTTGTCGCTGCGGCGGATCACGTACCATTGCCGGACGATCGGAAGACCCGCGACATCGAGCACGATCAATCGCCCCTCGGCGAGCTCATGCGCCACCGTGTGCGCCGAGATGAAGGCGATGCCGAGACCCGCGATCACCGCCTGCTTGATGGTCTCGTTGCTGCTCATCTCCATGCCGATGATCGGCTCCAGATCGGACTTCTGGAACATCCCCTCCATCAGCGTGCGTGTGCCCGAGCCGGGCTCGCGGGTGAGGAAGGTCTCGTGCACGAGATCGGTCAGGCTGAGGCCTGAATCCTTCTCCAGCCAGTGCCCCTTGCGCGCGACGATGATGTGCGGATTGCGCCCGAGCTGACGCACATCGACGCTGACGTCGGCCGGTGGCCGACCCATCACCGCGAAATCGAGGTCGTAGCCGTGCATGGCCTCGCGAATCTCCTCGCGATTGCCGACGGTCAGCTTGATCTCGATCTTCGGTGAGCGCTTGGAGAAGGCCGCGATCGCGTGCGGCACGAAATATTTCGCGGTCGAGACCGCACCGAGATGCACCGTGCCGCCGGTCTTGCCCGCGAGCAGATCGAGCGCGCCCTGGCAGTCCGTGATCGCGGCCTCGACGCGCTCGGCGAGCGCCAGCACCTCGCGACCTGCCTCCGTCAGCAGCATGCCGTCGCCGGTCCGCTGCACCAGCGGCAGGCCAGCGAGGTCCTGAAGCTGCCGCAGCTGCTGGGTCACGGCCGGCTGGGTCAGCCCGAGCTGGGTCGAGGCGGCGGTGACGCTGCCCTTGGCCGAAAGCGCCGCGAGCGAGCGCAACTGCCGGATGGTCAGATGCCGGAGCTGGGTCGCCGCATGGCCAGGGCCATTATAAGAAAATTCTTTGGCGCTCATTATGAATAGAAATTTTCCTTATTAAGCCGGCCCTGTCAATCTCCTCGTGCTGGGAACGACCGCGACCTGCCTCCATCGGGGAGGGAACTGGATGTGGCGCCCACAAGGGGATGGACGCAGATGACCGGGCAACTCAGGCTGGACGACCACCTTCAACGCCACTCCGAGACGGCGCCGCATGCGCTCGCCGTGGCGGCCGCAGTCGACGCCATCGCGGCGGCCGCGATCGAGATCGCCGATCTCATCGCCACCGGTGATCTTGCGGACGCCTCGGGCCTGACCACCGGCCGCAACAGCGACGGCGATGTCCAGCGTAACCTCGACGTGCAGGCGGATGCGATCCTGCGTCGCTGCCTCGGCAAGCTGCCGATCGCGGCCCTGGCGTCTGAAGAGATGCGCGAGCCTCAGATTGGCGACCGCGAGGCCAGGATCTGCGTCGCGATCGATCCGCTCGACGGATCCTCCAACATCGACCTCAACATGACGGTCGGGACGATCTTCTCGATCTTGCCCGCGCCGGACGACCTCGGTCTCGCCTTCCATCAGCGCGGCTCTGCGCAATTCGCCGCGGGCTTCGTCACCTACGGCCCGCAGACCTCGCTGGTGCTGACGCTCGGCGACGGCGTCGACATCTTCACGCTCGACCGTAAGGCCGGCTGCTTCCGTCTCGCGCGCAGCGCCGTGCAGATCTCCGAGGCCTGCGAGGAGTTCGCGATCAACATCTCCAATCGCCGCCATTGGGAGCCGCCGGTGCGCGCCTTCATCGATGAATGCCTCGCCGGCGTTGACGGGCCCGCCAACCACAATTTCAACATGCGCTGGATCGGCTCGCTGGTCGCGGAAACCTATCGCATCCTCACGCGCGGCGGCGTGTTCCTCTATCCCTCCGACGCGCGGCCCGGCTATGGCGATGGCCGCCTGCGCCTCGTCTACGAGGCGCACCCGATGGCGATGATCATCGAGCAGGCCGGCGGTTCGGCCTCAACCGGGCGCGAGCGCATCCTCGATCTCTCAGCGCAAAACCTGCACCAGCGCGTGCCGCTGGTCATGGGCTCCAGCAACGAAGTGCGGCGTGTCGCCGAACTGCACTGCGATCCGCTGCTGGTTGCCAGTGTCTCCGCGCCACTGTTCGCGCGGCGCGGCTTCTTCCGGCTCTGAGCGAGGTGACCTATGTCCAGGAAGCATCCGATCATCTCCATCACCGGTTCGTCCGGCGCGGGTACGACATCGGTCAAGAAGACGTTCGAACAGATCTTCTTCCGCGAGAAGGTCAACGCCGTCTACATCGAAGGCGACGCATTCCATCGTTATGACCGCGCCGAGATGCGCGTGCGCATGGCGCAGGAGGCCGAGCGCGGCAACAAGCACTTTAGCCATTTCAGCCCGGACACCAACCTGTTCGAGGAGCTTGAGCGTGCCTTCCGCGACTATGGCGAGACCGGCACCGCGACGACGCGGCACTACGTCCACGACGCCGAGGAGTCCGCGCTGCACGGTGCGGCGCCCGGCACCTTCACCGAGTGGAAACAGCTCCCGGAGAATTCCGACCTGCTGTTCTACGAAGGCCTGCACGGCGCCGTGGTCACCGACCGGGTCAACGTCGCGCGCTACGCGGACCTGAAGATCGGCGTCGTCCCCGTCATCAATCTCGAATGGATCCAGAAGCTGCACCGCGACCGCAGCGCGCGTGGATATTCGACCGAAGCCGTCACCGACACCATTTTGCGGCGGATGCCGGATTACATCCACTACATCTGCCCGCAATTCACCGAGACCGACATCAACTTCCAGCGCGTGCCGACGGTGGACACCTCAAATCCGTTCATCGCGCGCTGGATCCCGACGCCGGACGAATCGATGGTCGTGATCCGTTTCAAGAATCCGCGCGGGATCGACTTCCCCTATCTGCTGTCGATGCTGCCGCAGAGCTGGATGTCCCGTGCGAACTCCATCGTGTGTCCGGGCGCAAAGCTCGATCTGGCGATGCAGCTCATCCTGACGCCGCTGATCATGCAGTTGATCGAGCGCAAGCGCAGCTTGAAGTGAAAAGGAGGATCTGATGAACATCTCGGTTCACGCCGACGCCGACCTCACGGCGGTCGCGCACAGCGATCTCGCCAACGCCGTCCGCTTCCTCGCGGTCGACGCCATCGAGACGTCGCAGTCCGGTCACCCCGGCCTGCCCATGGGCATGGCCGACGTCGCGACCGTGCTGTTCTCGCGCTTCCTCAAATTCGACTCGGCACATCCGAACTGGCCGGACCGCGATCGCTTCGTGCTCTCGGCCGGCCATGGCTCGATGCTGCTCTATGCGCTGCTGCATCTGACCGGCGGCGATGTCAGCCTCGACGACATCAAGGCGTTCCGGCAATGGGGCTCGAAGACGCCGGGCCATCCTGAATACGGCCACACGCCCGGCGTCGAGACCACGACCGGACCGCTGGGGCAGGGCATCGCGACGGCCGTGGGCATGGCGCTCGCCGAGCGCATGGCCAATGCGCGGCATGGTGACGGCCTCGTCGATCACTTCACCTACGTGATATCAGGCGATGGCTGCCTGATGGAAGGCATCAGCCAGGAGGCGATCTCGCTTGCAGGTCACCTCCAGCTCGGCCGCCTGATCGTGCTGTTCGACGACAACGGCATCTCGATCGATGGCCCGACGTCGCTCGCAACTTCGGACGATCAACTGGCGCGCTTCGCCGCCTCCGGCTGGTCCGTCCGCCGCGTCGACGGGCACGATCCCGAGGCCGTTGCGCAGGCGATCGCCGAGGAGCGCGAGAGCGCAAAGCCGTCCCTGATCGCCTGCCGCACGATCATCGGTTACGGCGCGCCGGATCGTCAGGGGACCGAGAAGGCGCATGGCGCGCCGCTCGGCACCGAGCAGGCCGCGGCTGCACGGCGGGCACTCGGCTGGGACTATCAGCCCTTCGTCGTGCCGATCCCGGTCATGAAGGCGTGGCGGATGATTGGCCAACGCGGGCAGGTGGATCGCCTGGCCTGGCTCGATCGCTACGAAGACGCGACGCCCGAGCAGCGTGAGCTCTTCATCGAGGGCAAGTCGGTTGCCTTGCCGAACGCCTATGCCCAGGCCTCGGCGAAATTGCGCGAACGCTTTGCCACCGAGCGTCCGAAGCTTGCGACGCGGCAGGCCTCGCAGCAGGTGCTCGATGGCATCGCGGGGACGATCCCCGGATTCGTCGGCGGCTCTGCGGACCTGACACATTCGAACCTGACGCATGCCAAGGCGCAGGTTCCGGTCAAGCGTGCCGCATTCGCTGGCGACTACATCCATTACGGCATTCGCGAGCACGGCATGGCGGCCGCGATGAATGGCCTCGCGCTGCATGGCGGCTTCATTCCCTATGGCGGCACGTTCCTCGCGTTCTCCGACTACAGCCGGCCGGCGATCCGTCTTGCGGCCCTGATGCGACTGCGCGTGATCCATGTCATGACCCATGACTCCATCGGTCTCGGCGAGGATGGTCCGACGCATCAACCGGTCGAGCATCTCGCCGCGCTGCGCGTCATTCCGAACCTGCTCGTGTTCCGGCCCGCCGACGCGGTCGAGACGCTGGAAGCCTGGGATTGCGCGCTTGAGGCCGAGAATCGTCCCTCCGTGCTGTGCCTGTCGCGCCAGGCATTGCCGACCTTCCGCAGCGATGTCCGCGGCAGGAACCGGGTCGCGCGCGGCGCCTATGTGATCGTCTCGCCTGATGGCGGACGCGACGTGACGCTGATGGCGACCGGCTCGGAAGTCTCGATCGCGCTGGAGGCCTCTCGCCTGCTTGCAACAGAGCACGTCCGCGCCGCCGTCGTGTCGGCGCCCTGCTTTGCCCTGTTTGAGGAGCAACCCGACGACTATCGCGCCGCAGTTCTCGGCAAGGCGCCGCGCGTGGGCATCGAGGCGGCCGTCGTCGGCGATTGGCATCGCTGGATCGGCGCGGAGGGCGAGTTCGTCGGCATGCGCGGCTTCGGTGCCTCGGCCCCGGCTCCGGTGCTCTACCGCGAGTTCGGCATCACGCCGCAAGGCGTCGCGGAAGCCGCCCGGCGGGCGATCGCCCGCGCTCGCAAGCAATAACAGGAGGACTCTTCGTGGCCCGTATCACTCTTCGCCAATTGCTCGATCATGCCGCCAGCCACGGCTACGCGGTGCCGGCATTCAACATCAACAACATGGAGCAGGGCATCGCGATCATGCAGGCGGCGGCCGAGGTCGATGCGCCCGTCATCATCCAGGCCTCGCGCGGTGCCCGCAGTTATGCCGGCGATCTCATGCTGTCGCACATGATCGACGCGCTGGAGCGAACCTATCCGGACATTCCGCTCTGCATGCACCAGGACCACGGCAATGACGAGGCGACCTGTGCGTCGGCCATCGCCCATGGCTTTACGTCCGTGATGATGGACGGCTCGCTCAAGGCCGATGCCAAGACGGCCGCCGACTACGATTACAACGTCGCGATCACTCGCCGCGTCGTCGATCTCGCGCACTGGGTCGGCGCCTCCGTCGAAGGCGAACTCGGTGTGCTCGGCTCGCTCGAGCATGGTGGTGGTGAGCAGGAGGATGGCCATGGCGTCGAGGGCAAGGTCAGCCACGACCAGTTGCTGACCGATCCCGACCAGGCCGTCGACTTCGTTCGCACCACGAAGGTCGATGCGCTCGCCATTGCAATGGGCACCTCGCATGGCGCCTACAAGTTCAGCCGCAAGCCGGACGGCGACATTCTAGCGATGCGGGTGGTCGAGGAGATCCACCGCCGGCTGCCGAACACGCACCTCGTGATGCACGGTTCCTCGTCGGTGCCGCAGCCGCTGCAGGACATGTTCAACCAGTTCGGCGGCGAGATGCCGCAGACCTGGGGCGTGCCGGTCGAAGAAATCGTGCGCGGGATCAAGAGCGGCGTACGCAAGGTCAATATCGACACGGATTGCCGGCTCGCCATGACCGCCGTGTTCCGCAAGGTCGCAGCGCAGAGTCGCAACGAGTTCGATCCGCGCAAATTCCTGAAGCCCGCGATGGATGCGATGCGCGAGCTCTGCCGCGATCGTTTCGAGCAGTTCGGCACCGCCGGCCACGCCAGCAAAATCAAGGTCGTTCCCTTGAGCGAGATGGCGCGGCGCTATCGCGCCGGCGAGCTCGATCCGCGCATCGACGCGCGCGAGCCAGTTGCGGCCTAGTCATTCAGAGAGAGAAGAGCAGGAGAGAGCCATGAATGCACATGCAGGAACCGTCCGCGGCAAGGAACGCTATCGATCGGGCACGATGGAATACGCGCGCATGGGCTATTGGGAGCCCGATTACACGCCGAAGGACACCGACATCATCGCGCTGTTTCGCGTCACGCCGCAGGAAGGCGTCGACCCGATCGAGGCGTCGGCAGCTGTCGCCGGCGAGTCCTCAACGGCGACCTGGACGGTGGTGTGGACCGACCGTCTGACCGCGGCCGAGAAATATCGCGCCAAGTGCTATCGCGTCGATCCGGTGCCGGGCACGCCGGGTTCGTATTTCGCCTACATCGCCTATGACCTCGACCTGTTCGAGCCGGGCTCGATTGCCAATATGTCGGCCTCGATCATCGGCAACGTGTTCGGCTTCAAACCGCTCAAGGCGCTGCGCCTGGAGGACATGCGGTTCCCGGTCGCCTACGTGAAGACATTCCAGGGGCCGGCGACCGGCATCGTGGTCGAGCGCGAGCGGCTCGACAAGTTCGGCAGGCCGCTGCTGGGCGCAACCGTCAAGCCGAAGCTCGGACTTTCAGGCCGCAACTACGGCCGCGTGGTCTACGAGGCGCTGAAGGGTGGGCTCGACTTCACAAAGGACGACGAGAACATCAACTCGCAGCCCTTCATGCATTGGCGCGACCGCTTCCTTTATTGCATGGAGGCTGTGAACCGGGCGCAGGCGGCCTCCGGCGAGGTCAAGGGCACGTATCTGAACGTCACCGCCGCGACCATGGAGGACATGTACGAGCGCGCCGAATTCGCCAAGGAGCTCGGCTCGGTCATCGTCATGATCGATCTCGTGATCGGCTACACCGCGATCCAGTCGATGGCGAAGTGGGCGCGCCGCAACGACATGATCCTGCATCTGCACCGTGCCGGCCACTCGACCTACACCCGGCAGAAGAGCCACGGCGTGTCGTTCCGCGTCATCGCCAAATGGATGCGGCTCGCGGGCGTGGATCACATCCATGCCGGCACGGTGGTCGGCAAGCTCGAAGGTGATCCCAACACCACGCGCGGCTATTACGACGTCTGCCGCGAGGATTTCAATCCGACCAGGCTCGAGCACGGCATTTTCTTCGACCAGTCCTGGGCGAGCCTGAACAAGATGATGCCGGTGGCCTCCGGCGGCATTCATGCCGGCCAGATGCACCAGCTGCTCGATCTGCTCGGCGAGGACGTCGTGCTGCAATTCGGCGGCGGCACCATCGGCCATCCCATGGGCATTGCCGCAGGCGCGATCGCCAACCGCGTGGCGCTGGAGGCGATGATCCTCGCCCGCAACGAGGGGCGCGACTACGTCCACGAGGGTCCGGAGATTCTCGCCAAGGCCGCGCAGACCTGCACGCCGTTGAAGTCGGCGCTCGAAGTCTGGAAGGACGTGACCTTCAACTATCAATCCACCGACACGCCGGACTTCGTGCCCACGGCGCTGGAAACCGTCTGAGGAGAAAGAATATGAAACTGACCCAGGGCTGCTTCTCGTTCCTGCCCGATCTGACTGACGACCAGATCTATAAGCAGGTGCAGTACTGTCTTGCCAACGGCTGGGCGGTGAACATCGAGTTCACCGACGACCCGCATCCCCGCAGCACTTATTGGGAGATGTGGGGCCTGCCGATGTTCGATCTCCAGGACGCCGCCGGCGTGATGATGGAGTTGGCCGAATGCCGCAGGGTGTACGGCGACCGCTACATCCGTGTCAGCGGCTTCGACTCGAGCCACGGCTGGGAATCGGTGCGGATCTCCTTCCTCGTCAACCGTCCGCCGCAGGAAGCCGAGTTCGAGCTGGTGCGGCAGGAGGTCGGCGGCCGCGCGATCCGCTACACCACCGTGCGCAAGCCTGTCGCCCACGCCTCGCAATAGCCTCTCCCTTCCGCACGGAGCACTCCCTGCTCCGTTTCCTTGGCGGCCACTGCTTCGCCGCTCCCCCCGCGGCGAAGCTCTTTTCTTCGAGGTGCCCATGCTCGACGTTCCCCATGCAGCAGCCGCCGAAGGCGGTGAGACCCAATTCGATCTTCGCAAGGAGGCCGAAGCGGCCGGGATCACCGACACGCTGCAACAGCTCGAGCAGGAGCTGATCGGTCTGAAGCCGGTCAAGAGCCGGGTGCGCCAGATCGCGTCGCTCCTGCTGATCGAGCGTATCCGCCAGCGCGCCGGCCTCGCTTCGGCGCCACCGACGCTGCACATGTCGTTCACCGGCAATCCCGGCACCGGCAAGACCACTGTGGCGTTGCGCATGGCAAAGATCCTCCATGGCCTTGGTTTCGTGCGGCGCGGACAGGTGATCTCGGTGACACGCGACGATCTCGTCGGGCAATATATCGGCCACACCGCGCCGAAGACGAAGGAGATCCTGAAGAAGGCGATGGGCGGCGTGCTCTTCATCGACGAGGCCTATTACCTGCACCGGCCCGACAACGAACGCGACTACGGCCAGGAGGCGATCGAGATCCTGCTCCAGGTGATGGAGAACCAGCGCGAGGACCTCGTGGTGATCCTCGCCGGGTATGGCGAGCGCATGACGAGCTTCTTTGCCTCCAATCCCGGCTTCCGCTCGCGCATCGCCCATCACATCGAATTTCCGGATTATGCGGAAGCCGAGCTGCTGGTCATCGCCGAGCTGATGTTGAAGGAACGCGGCTATCGCTTTTCGGCTGCGGCGCGCGAGGCGTTCGAGAAATACATTGCGCTGCGCCGGACCCAGCCGTTCTTCTCCAACGCGCGCTCGATCCGCAACGCGGTCGATCGCATTCGCCTGCGGCAAGCCGATCGCCTGGTGTCGGATCTCAATCGCATGCTCGACGTCGCCGACCTCGAGACGATCGATCCCATGGACGTCCTGGCGAGCCGTGTCTTCAGCGGCGGGGCCGATGCGCGGAGTGCAAAACCATGACCAAGGAGATCGTGATCGCCCCCTCGATCCTGGCGGCGGATTTCGCCCGCCTCGGCGACGAGATCGCGGCAATCGATGCGGCCGGCGCGGACTGGATCCATTGCGACGTCATGGACGGCCACTTCGTGCCGAACATCAGCTTTGGCGCAGATGTCATCAAGGCGATCCGGCCGGTGACGAAGAAGGTGTTTGACGTGCATCTGATGATCGCGCCTGTCGATCTCTATCTGGAGGCGTTCGCGAAGGCGGGCGCCGACGTCATCACCGTCCATGCCGAGGCGGGGGCGCATCTCGACCGTTCGCTCCAGGCCATCCGCGCACTCGGGAAGAAGGCCGGCGTCAGCCTGTGTCCGGCGACGCCCGAGAGCGCGATCGAATATGTGCTCGATCGTCTGGATCTCGTGCTGGTGATGACGGTCAACCCGGGTTTCGGCGGCCAGTCGTTTCTCGAATCCCAGCTCGAGAAGATCGCGCGGATTCGAAGCATGATCGGCGAGCGGCCGATCCGGCTCGAGGTCGACGGCGGCGTCACGCGTGACAATGCGGCTGCTGTCGCCGCTGCGGGGGCTGACACGCTGGTGGCCGGTTCCGCTGTGTTCCGCGGCAAGAGCAGTGCCGATTATGCCGCCAACATCGCGGCCATTCGCGTTGCCGCGGAATCCGGCCGGGTTCCGAAACGGCAGGATAATTCCGCGCTGCCGATGCGGGTCGGAGAGAGTGCGTTGATCCGGTAGACTACGGATGATGAGACCGGTGATGCCGCCGTCGCTGCTCCGGTTGCGCCGAGGCGTGCCACATTTCTCCGGGGTTCCACGGAGAATGTTGAACAAGCCAATCAATCGTTTCAGGCCGGAGTAACCAACGCGCCCGAGGCGAAGATTCGATTAACACCCACGCAATGCGAAGCATCGCAATGTCCGGTTCAGGAATGCGAGAGAGCGTGGGGATGCTGATCCAGGATACCTGCAGGCATGAGGCCTGCACGCGGCGAGAGGCGATGGCATGAGCATGCATCGCTTGTTCGCCGAGCAGCTTCGCTGCGCCACGGACGCAACCGGACAGGTCGACGTCGTCAGGCTGGGCGAGCTCGTCAGCGCGGCCTATGAGGTGAGCGATCGCGAGCGGCAGCGGATGATCGATGCACGCGCGCAGACGCATGATGAGGTCGCGCAGGATCTGCTGCGGACCCAGGAGTTCCTCGATACCATCGTCGAGAACATCCCGATCGCCGTGTTCGCGAAGTGCGCAAAGGATTCGCGCTACATCCTGCTCAATCGCGCCGGCGAGGACTATTACGGCGTGCCTCGCGAGCAGATGCTCGGCAGGACGCCCGAGGAGATTTTCCCGGCTGAAGTCGCCCGCATGGTCAACGAGCAGGACCGCCGCGTCGTCGCCAGCGGCATGCCGATGTTCCTCGAGGAGCACCTGCTCGAGATCGGCGTCAAGGGCCACGACCGCGTCGTCAATTCGCGCAAGATGCTGATCAGCGATGATGCCGGCGATCCGCAATATCTGGTCGGCGTGATCGAGGACGTCACCGAGCGCGTCAATACGCAGGAGCGCATCAGCCACCTCGCGCATCACGACGCGCTGACCGACTTGCCGAACCGCAGCGCATTCAATGCGGCGCTGGGCGAGCGGCTGCAGCGCGCGCAGCAGGCGTCGGCCGGTTTCGCGGTGCTCAGCCTCGATCTCGACCGCTTCAAGGACGTCAACGAATTGTTCGGCCATCCGGTCGGCGACATGATGATGCGCGGGGCGGCCGAGCGGCTCGCCGCGGAAGCCGATGGTGCCTTCGTCGCCCGCATCGGCGGCGACGAGTTCATGATCCTGATGCCGGACGATGTCTGCCGTGAAGAGGTGCTTGCGATCGGCGAGCGGCTGGTCGAGGCGATCGGCAACGAGCTCGAGGTTGACGACTATCTCTCCCATGTCGGCCTCAGCGTCGGCATCGCGCTCTATCCCAATGACGGCGTGGATGCGGCAACGCTGCTCGCCAATGCCGATTCCGCGCTGTATCGCGCCAAGCGCGAGGGCCGGGGCAGGGTGTGCTTCTTCGAATCCGAGATGGACCGGGAACTGCGCGATCGCAGGCTGCTGCTGCACGATCTGCGGCAGGCCGTCGAGCAGAACGAGCTCCTGCTCTACTTCCAGCCGCAGGCGCGGATGGACGGCGAGATCATCGGCTTCGAGGCGCTGTTGCGCTGGAATCATCCGACCCGCGGCATCGTGCAGCCGGACCAGTTCATCCCGCTGGCCGAAGAGAACGGGCTGATCATCCAGATCGGCGAATGGGTCTTGCGCGAGGCGTGCCGCGAGGCCGCGTCCTGGCCGCGGCCGCTGCAGGTCGCGGTCAATCTGTCGCCGGTTCAGTTCCAGACCGGCGACCTCGAACGGTCGATCCACCAGATCCTGTTGGAGACGGGACTTGCGCCGACACGGCTCGAGGTCGAGATCACGGAGGGCGTGCTGATCGGCGATTTCGCCCGCGCGCTCAATCTGCTGCGGCGGTTGAAGGCGCTCGGCATCCGTATCGCGATGGATGATTTCGGCACCGGGTACTCGTCGCTGTCCTATCTCCAGTCGTTCCCGTTCGACAAGATCAAGATCGACCGCAGCTTCATCTCCGATCTCGAGGCGACGCCGAAGTCGGCCGAGATCGTTCGTGCGGTCCTGAGCCTGGCGCGCGCCCTGCACATTCCGGTCGTCGCGGAAGGGGTGGAGACGGAGGCGCAGCGTGCCTTCCTCGCGTGCGAGGCCTGCGAGGAAATGCAGGGTTATCTGATCGGCCGGCCCGAACCGATCGAACGTTATTTCGATTTGATCGGCATCAACGTCGAACGCCGCCGTTACGCCTAAACCCATCGTGAGTTTCAGGCTCGAGTTCGCCCGATAGGAACCAATGTGCGTCGTCCGGTTTCCCTAGAGTTAACCAAGGTTAAGCCGGCTGTGTACGCAGAAAATGTTTTGCACAACCGCCATCGGCGTGACGCAAATCAGGATAATAAGCCCGTGTGAATGCGAGGGAGGGTCTCATGGAGAACGTACGTCGCTACCGCGCGCTGGCGTCCCTCTGTCGCCAGCAGGCCGCCTATCGGCCGCTCCAGAACTGGCAGCTGCTCGGCCAGGCCGAACATTTCGAATATCTTGCCGAGATCGCGCTGAAGGCGCATTTCGACGCGTGCAATGCGCAACGCGAAGACGACGCCATCGCAGCCGCAGCATGGGAGCGACCCGCCGCGGCGTGAGCGTGAATCCGTTCCGCCTTCGCTAGTGCGACATCAGCGTCGGGACCGTCATGGCTTCCAGCATGGCGCGGGTGACGCCGCCGAGAAAGCGCTCATGCAATCGGGAATGGCCGTAGCCGCCCATCACCAGCACATCGAGGCTCTCGTCCGCCGCCAATGACAGGATGGTGGGCTGGATATTGGCGCGCGTGGCCGAAAGGCTGTCCGTGCGCGTCGACAGGCCGCGGCGGCCCAGATGTTTCGCCAGATTGCTCGCGGAAGCCTCCTCGGGAGCGGTGTCGGACTCGTTGATCGCAATGATCACGATCTCCTCGGCGCGTGCCAGCAATGGCGCTGCGTCGCGCATCGCGCGGCTCGCAAGCCGGCTGCCATCCCAGCAGATGCCGACCCGCTTCGCCCTGAATGTCCCGCGGAAGGTGTGGGGAAGGAACAACACCGGACCACCCGCCTGGAACAGGATTTCGCCCGGCACGTCGTTGTCGAACGACGCCAGCGCCGGATCGGGCTGGAGCACGATGCTGAGATCATGCAGCCGTGCCATTTCGCCGAGCGAGGCGGCTGCATCGACCGGGATCGCACCGAGCGGGTGGCAGGTATAGGAAATCCCGGCGATGGCGGCTCCGCTTTTGAATACCGCGAGTGCCGCCTCGGCCCGTTCCATCGCGCGCTCGCGTTCCATCTCGAACACGGCTGCCACGGCAGCACCACCCTCCATGGCATAAGCAGCCGTGCCCGCGACATAGCCAACGGCGACCGCGTCGATGTGGGCGTTGAGCTTGGCCGCAAGCGAGATCGAGCCGTCGATCAGGGCGCGCATCGGGCGCTCGGTCGGAATGTGGACGAGAATATCCTTGTACATGGTGCGCCTCCGATGGCCATCATCCAATGGGCGCAGTTTTTCACTGCGCGGGGGGCTCACGTTGAGCTGCATCAAGTGCGCGGCGAGGAAATTTAGCCTGCGGCCGCCCGCCGCGCTTTCTTTGCCAAGATTTAATCGCGTGGACGGGACGCCGTAAGGTGACGATGTCCATGTTGGGTGCAAGGCGACTTACCCAACATGGACATTTCGACATGATCGATCGCGTCAATTCCGACACCAAAAGCACCCGTACAATTCTCAGGCCGCGCCGGCTCGCGCTGCTCGGCACTGTGGCCGCGCTTGGCGTGGCCGTGCTGGCTGCGTCTCCGGCTTCGACGCCGTTCGGCGTGAACTCCCTGATTTCGCCGGCGCAGGCCGCTGAGAGCGCCGCGACGCCGCCGGGCTTCGGCGACCTCGTCAGCAAGGTCAAGCCCGCCGTTATCTCGGTGCGGGTGAAGATCGACCAGGACAACGACAAGAGCGCGATGCTGCAGCAGAACCGGATGGATCAGGACGAGGATTCTCCGTTCGACCAGTTCCAGCGGCAGTTCGGCTTCCGCGGCCAGGGTGGCATGAATGGCATGCCGCGCCAGCGCCACCAGGTGATCACGGGCGAGGGCTCCGGCTTCTTCATCTCGGCCGACGGCTATGCCGTGACCAACAACCATGTCGTCGACCACGCCGAGTCCGTGCAGGTGACGATGGATGATGGCACGATCTACACCGCGAAGGTGGTCGGCACCGATCCGAAGACCGACCTCGCGCTGATCAAGGTCGACGGCAAGAAGGACTTCCCGTTCGTGAAATTCTCCGACCAGAAGCCGCGGATCGGCGACTGGGTGGTCGCGGTCGGCAATCCCTTCGGCCTCGGCGGCACGGTGACGGCCGGTATCGTCTCGGCCAGCGGCCGCGACATCGGCAATGGTCCCTATGACGACTACATCCAGATCGATGCGCCGATCAACAAGGGCAATTCCGGCGGTCCGGCCTTCGACATGAACGGCAACGTGATCGGCGTGAACACCGCGATCTTCTCGCCCTCGGGCGGCTCGGTCGGCATCGGCTTCGATATTCCGTCCTCGACCGCCAAGCTCGTGGTCGCGCAGCTCAAGGACAAGGGTGCCGTCACCCGTGGCTGGCTCGGTGTGCAGGTGCAGCCGGTGACCGCGGAGATCGCCGACAGCCTCGGCCTGAAGGCGGCGCGCGGCGCCATCGTCGACAACCCGCAGGATGGCAGCCCGGCAGCGAAGGCCGGCATCGAGGCGGGCGACGTCATCACCGCCGTCAACGGGACCGAGATCAAGGACTCCCGCGATCTCGCCCGCACCATCGCCACGCTGGCACCGGGCACGTCCGTAAAGCTCGACGTCGTTCACAAGGGCGACACCAAGACGGTGACGCTCGCGCTCGGCGAACTGTCGAACGAGCGGCAGGCCAAAGGAGGCGATAAGTCTGGTGACGGCAAGGCGCAGCAGGCTCCCGGCACGCCGCGCCTCGGCCTCAGCCTGGCACCGGCCGGCGAGGTCCAGGGCGCAGGTCAGAAGGGCGTCGTGGTCACCGAGGTCGATCCGCAGGGACCGGCAGCGCAGCGCGGCATCCAGACCGGCGACGTCATCCTCAATGTCGGCGGCAAGGCGGTCTCCAATGTCGGCGACGTCCGTTCCGAGCTGGCGCAGGCCAAATCGTCCGGCAAGAACAGCGTGCTGCTGCAGGTGAAGAGCGCTGAGGCGACCCGCTTCGTCGCGGTGCCGCTCGCCTGATTTCCGGATCCTGACAACAAATTCAAAAGGCGGCCTGCGGGCCGCCTTTTTCGTGCATACCTCTCGAGATACCCACAGGCTGTCGATAACATTCTCGTTAACGGCAGCATTGGTGACGGGTTCGTCCGAAAAAGCCGCGTTCGCTCGTCAGAATTTGGAATCGCGTGTTGTGCCTTGGCGGCAGTGACGGCGCCGAGGCAAATTGCTGGAGTGGAACTTCGGACGTCCGGCTGCTTTGTGGAACCGGCCGGTGGTCCGCATTTGATCGGTGCCGACATGGATCGATTGAAGCTCTCGCTGAAGCTTGCGCTGCTGCTGGCGCCACTCGTGCTGTCGACCGGAAATGCCCTGGGGCGCGACGACGGCCGCTTCACCGACTCACCGCTAAAACCCTGGTTCGACAGCCTGCGCAGCCATCTCGGTCCATGCTGTTCGGACGCGGACGGCGTTGCCGTCGCCGATCCCGACTGGGACTCGCACAATGGGCATTACCGGGTTCGTCTTGACGGGGAGTGGGTCGAGGTCCCCGACGAAGCCGTGATTACCGAGCCGAACCGCGCCGGTCGCACCATGGTCTGGCCGGTCAAGACAGCGTTCGGCGTTTCGATTCGCTGCTTCATGCCCGGCAGCATGATCTGACGCCGGGCGGCGTCAGCGCTTGGCGGATTTCCGCTTCGAGCTCTTCTTGGCCGTCTTCTTCTTTGACGTTTTCTTTGACGTTTTCTTCGATGCCTTCTTCGGCACCTTCTTGCCCTTTGCGCGTGCTTCCGAGAGGCCGATTGCGATCGCCTGCTTGCGGCTCTTCACGCGACCGCCGCGACCGCCGGGTCCGCTCTTCGCGGTCCCCTTCTTGTAGCGCCGCATCTCTCGTTCGACATCACTGCCGGCACTGCGTGAGTAGCGGCGTTTCTTTGCCTTGCGTGCCATCAACTCTCTCCCTTGACCTCCCCTTGGCCTCGGAAGAGAACAGGAGGGCTGACGCAACGTTCCAAAGGCGCCGGCCGCGCGCCTCAGAAGGAGTTCGCGAGCTCGATCTCCGCTTCAAGCACCTGGATGCGGCGTGCGGCTTCGGCCGAGGACAGGCCGCGATCGTATTGCGCGGGCTGGTAGGCCTCTTCGCTCAGCCGCTTCAGCCGCAGCCCTTGCGCCCGGGTCATCTGCTCCATGAGAAAAGCCTTGGCGTCGTATTTACCCTGAACCTGCATCTCTGCTCTCCACTCTGAATTCGTGACTTGACTATATGTTCTTATTTTGTTCTAACAAGCCATGGACAACAGAATTAATGAAATTCGACGCAAAATCAGTGCCTTGAGGCTGGAGATGGCCGATGTCGAGGCGTCCGTGCGCGATCTCGTCAATCGCGATCGCGACTGCACCGAACGGGCCCTGACGCAGATGGAGCTGCGCCGGAAAATCAATCTGCTGATCGGCGAATGGAAGGCCGCTGGCGGTGGCGGGGTGTTGCCCGACATCCGCGACCGGGTGCGTCTTCGCGCGCAGAAGAGCGAGAGCAGGGCGGCGCGCCGTTGAGACATGCCACGGCGGTGGCGGATGGAGGCTGGCGGTGGAAGAAGACCCGGACGCCTACCGGATTCTGAAGCTCCGCGCCGAGATCCTCGAATTGGGCTCCGCGATCCGGCAATTGCAGCGCGAGGGCCTCGACGATGCCGCGGCCCAGCTCCTGATTACGCGCAAGCGGGCGCGGCTCGACCACCTCGTGAAGACAGCTCCCACACGCGGCCACCTTAACATCACTGACATTCGACGCAGCTAAAGCGATCGCGCAACGCGAAATGCCGGAGCTCGTCCGTGCCGGAAGCCGAAATGGCCGCTCTGCTGAGGGCTGTGCTTGATGAGGTCTGTGCCGATCTTGCGCCGTCCGAAATGGCGACGCGCCAACGAATTGCCGCTCGACTGGGTGATCTTGCTCGATCGGGGCAATGTTCGGTCGACGATTTGAAGCGCGCCGGCCGGGACGTGCTGACCCGCGCGCCGACGATGTGGCGCTAAGCTTGCTGGCCATGCGCCTCGACCGCTGATTGAGACCGGCGTCGCCAAAGCAACGAAAAGCCCCGCGTCGCCGCGGGGCTTCTCATTGTATTGAGCCCGCGCTTACTTGCTCATTCCGTTCTGGGGCTTGGTCATGCTGCCACCCTGATCGCTGCCGGGGCCAGCACCGCCTTGGCCTGACGCGTCGGCAGGTACGGTCTTCTTCATGTTGGCGCCTGTCGTCTGCGACGACGAGGTCGATGATTCATGCTTCGCCTTGTGCGACTTGGCCTGCGCGGCGAAGGGCGCGGCAGCGAGGCCGGTTGCCAACATCACGGTGAGAGTGAGCTTGGTCGTGTTCATGCGCGGGAACTCCCTGAGTTGAATTGACGCAGGCAGAGCCAACCGCTCATTGCCGCGGGAGTTCCGAACCAAAGAGCGCATTGCGCCTCACGCGCGCTTCAAGATTCCTTGTCCTCGTTGAGGATGAACACGACGCCCGTCAGCGCCGCACCGATGGCAAACGTCGTCACCATCGTGCCGACAAAGACGAAGGCTGCCGCATGGCCGCCGTGATTCAGCAATCCTGCGACCGCAGGATTGGCCAGGATCAATGCAAGTGTGAAGACCAGGCCGAGTGCCGCGCCCATCATCGCGTGTGTCATCAGCTTGATGATGCCGGTGGGAGAGATCAGGCTTGGCGATCTATTTGGCGACCTGTTTGGCGACTTTTTTGTGCGCATGGAACTGCCGATCGATCTGGCACGCCAACGCGCATCGTCGTCGCGGGTTCCATTTTGCATGAAGGAATTGTCATCCCCCGCTTCATCCGACGTTCATGCCGATCTTGCCAGGATGAACGGCATCAACACGGGAACATTCGCTATGGGTAAGGTGGTCTTTCTCTATCGCTCGCTGGCCTACCGTAACGCAGCGGCCGACATGTTGCGCAAGGCGCGCAAGCTGCCGCGCGGTGCAGAGCGCAGCGCAGCCCGCCGCTACGCGACGGCGTTGCGCGATCTCGCGCAAACGGAGGCCTGGCTCGAGGGGCGTGTCGCCGATGAACCTCAGCCGATGTTACGGCTGAAGGTCGCTGCGTCGCGCTAACCCGACGCGCGCTGAAGTTCGGGGGAGGTGCTGGCCTCGAACTTGTCCTGCGTTGCCGATGTTGCCGCGCTCTTGCGTATCAACGGCACATTGAGGCGGCACAACAGGCCCTCCGAACGCCAGTCGAACTGCGCCTGTCCGCCGAGCTGGGATTCGACACTGGCCAGCAGGCTTCTCGTGCCGAAGCCTCGCGACTTCGGCGTCCTGACCAGCGGCCCTCCGGTCTCCTCCCAGGTCAGGATCAGGAGATCGTTCTCGACCTGCCAGCCGATCGCGAGCCGCCCCGACCGGGTCGACAGCGCGCCATATTTGGCCGAATTGGTGAAGAGCTCGTGCAGCGCAAGCGCCAGCGTCTGCGCTGTCGCCGGCAGCAACTGCACCTCGGGACCCGCGAGCTCGATCTGTCCGCCGAGCGAGTAGGGCGCAAGCTCCTCCTCGATCAGCTTGGAGAGCTCGGCGCCCTGCCAGCTCGACAGCGACAGGATGGTGTGCACGCGCGCGAGCGCATTGATGCGCCCCTCGACGGCATGGACGTAAGCCTTGACCTCGTCGGCACGGGTGAGGCGCACGATCGACTGTGCCAGCGCCAGCGCATTCTTGGCGCGGTGATCGACTTCGCGCGCCAGCAGGTTCTGCCGTTCCTCGGCGCGCTTGCGTTCGGTGATATCGACCGTGACGCCGCTCACCCGCACCACGCGGCCGCCCGGATCCACCGTCGCGGCCGCCGTGCCGACGCACCAGCGGACCTCGCCATCGGGTCGGCTGACGCGAAATTCTCCTTCATAGGCGTGCGCACCGGTATTGAACGCGGCAATCGCCTGGCCGAACTGGTCGACGTCATCCGGGTGCAGCAGCGCCTGGATGTTGGCCGAGGTGACGTTGAAGGTCTCCGGCGTCACGCCGAATATGCGGTACTGGCCCTCGTCCCACATCCAGTCGCCATTGACCCAATCCCAGTCCCAGGATCCCATCTTGCCGGCGGCAATCGCCATGCTGCGCCGCTCTTCGCTCTCGCGCAGCTTCGCGGTGGAATTCTCGAGCTCGGCCGTGCGGGCGCGGACGCGATCCTCGAGATCCTGGTTCAGCCGTTCGAGCTCGCGCGTCTTGCGATAGAGCTCGGCAAACACCTTGACCTTGGCGCGCAGCACTTCCGGTATGACGGGTACCGGAACATAGTCGACCGCGCCCATCTCGTAGCCGCGGAGCCGGTCGATGTCGCTGACCTGGATTGCCGAGATGAAGATCATCGCGGTCTTCTGGAAGCGCGGATGCTCGCGGATCATCGCGGCGAGCTCGAAGCCGTCGAGCTCGGGCATGCAGACGTCGACCAGGATCACCGCGATCTCGGTCTTGAGCAGAACCTCCAGCGCCTCGCGGCCGGACGAGGCGATCACGAGGTTCTCGCCGAGTTCCTTCAAGATCACCTCATAGGCGAGCAGCTTGGCCGGCTGGTCGTCGACGAGGAGGATATTGACCTTTTCGTGGTCCATTCTCGGATCCAGCTCAGCGGTGCAGCCACATGCGGATCGCAAGCAGCAATTGATCGGTGTTGACGGGTTTGGCGAGGTAGTCGGACGCGCCGGCTTCCAGGCATTTTTCGCGGTCGCCCTTCATCGCCTTCGCCGTCAGCGCGATGATCGGCAGGCGGAGGAAGGCCGGGTTCTCCCGGATCACGCCGATGGTCTGGTAGCCATCCATCTGCGGCATCATGATGTCCATCAGCACGATGGCGATTTCCGGATTGGATTCGACCAGCGTCACCGCCTCGCGGCCCGTGGTCGCCGTCAGCACCTTCATGCCGCGCCGTTCCAGCACGCTCGACAGTGCGAAGATGTTGCGGGCGTCGTCGTCGACGAGCAGCGCAGTCTTGCCGATCAGATCCTCGTCGGAACTGTTCAGCTTCTCCAGCATGCGCTGTTTCTCGACGGGCAGTTCCGTGATCACGCGATGCAGGAACAGCGCGGTCTCGTCGAGCAGGCGTTCGGGCGATTCCACGCCCTTGACCACGATGCTGCGCGCCATGGTGTGAAGTTCCGCATCCTCTTCGGCCGAGAGTTCGCGGCCGGTGAACACCACCACGGGAACATTCGATAGCGTGTCATCGCGGCGGATCTGCTCCAGCACCTCGAAGCCGCTCATGTCGGGCAGCCGGAGGTCGAGCACCACGCAGTCACAGGGGGCCTCGCGCAGCGTCGAGAGCGCACCCGCGCCGGTATCGGTGGTCACGATCTCGATGTCGTCGTGATGCAGCAGCTCCCGGATCGACAGCTGCTCGGCTTCGTTGTCCTCGACGATCAGGAGCCGCTTGCGTCGTGGCTGCGCATATTCCTTGATCTGGGTCAGCGCGGCGGAAACGCCTTCGGTCGTGGTCGGCTTGTTGACGAAGGAGAAGGCGCCGCGGGCCAGCGCATGCTGCCGGTCCTCGTCGAGCGTGATGATCTGTACCGGAATGTGACGCGTCAGCGGGTTGTGCTTGAGCTGGCTCAGCACCGTCCAGCCGAGCATGTCGGGCAGGAACACGTCGAGCGACACGGCGCGCGGCTGGTACTGTTTTGCGAGTTCGAGCGCCTCCGCGCCGCGCGCGGCGACCAGGACCTTGAAACCCTTGTCACGCGCGAGGTCGACCAGGATGCGGGCATAGTGCGGATCGTCCTCGACGACCAGCAGGATGCTGTCGCCGGGTTCGAGATTGAGCCGGTCGTCGGGCAGCTGCTCGATGACGCGCTGCTGCTCGGGGACAGCCGGCTGCAGTGCCGGCGGCTGGTTGTATTGTTGCGGCGCCGGCGCGGCACGCGGCGCCAGCGTCGGGCCGGAATATTTCAGCGGCAGATACAGTGTGAAGGTCGAGCCCTTGCCGGGGGCGCTGCGCAGGTGGATTTCGCCGCCGAGCAGGCTCGCGAGCTCGCGGCTGATGGCAAGGCCAAGTCCGGTGCCGCCGTATTTGCGGCTGGTGCCGGCGTCCGCCTGCTGGAACGCCTCGAAGATCAGCTTCTGCTTCTCCAGTGGAATACCGATGCCGGTATCGGAGACCTCGAAGGCGATGACGGCCGGCGCGGAGTTCAGCACCGGATGATCCGTGCCCCAACCGCCGAGCGCGCCGGCGACCTTGAGCCGCACTTCGCCTTCACCGGTGAACTTGAACGCGTTGGAGAGCAGGTTCTTCAGCACCTGCTGCAAGCGTTTGGAGTCGGTGACGATGCTGCGTGCGAGGTTCGGATCGACGTCGATCTGGAACGACAGATTGCGGTTCTCCGCCTCATGCCGGAACGGCCGCCCGACCGTCTCGAGCAGGTTCGCGGTGAGGATCTCCTCGGCCTCGACCGTCACCGTGCCGGACTCGATCTTGGAGAGATCGAGGATGTCGCTGATGAGGTTCAGGAGGTCGGTGCCGGCGCCGTGGATGGTGCGGGCGAACTCGACCTGTTTGGCGGAAAGATTGCCGTCCGGATTGTCGGTGAGCTGCTGGCCGAGGATCAGGATCGAGTTCAGCGGCGTCCGCAGCTCGTGGCTCATATTGGCCAGGAATTCCGACTTGTACTTCGAGGTCAGCGCGAGCTCGGTCGCCTTTTCCTCGAGCGCGCGGCGGGCTTGCTCGATCTCCTGGTTCTTGCGCTCGACCTCGACGTTACGTTCGGCGAGCTGTTGCGCCTTCTGCTCGAGCTGGTCGTTGGTCTGCTGCAATTCGCGCTGTTGGGTCTGGAGCTCGCCGGCCAGCTGCTGCGACTGCTTCAGCAGGCCTTCGGTCTGCATCGTCGCTTCGATCGAATTGAGCACGATGCCGATGGAATCGGTGAGCTGCTCCAGGAAGGTCATCTGCGAGGTCGTGAACGAGGTGAGCGAGGCGAGCTCGATCACCGCCTTGACCTGGCCCTCGAACAGCACCGGCAGCACCACGAGGTTTTTCGGTGCGACGCGCAGCAGCGCCGAGTTGATCGGCACGACGTCGGCGGGGATGTCGGCAACCACGCGCGGGCGCCTGTCGAGCGCGCACTGGCCGATCAGGCCGTCGCCGAATTGCAGCACGCGCTGATAGGGGTAGACGCCGTCGCCGGCATAGGAGGCGAGCAGCAGGAGCTGCGGATTGTCCTCGTTCTCGACCTGGTAGATCACGCCGGTATGCGCGTTGACCAGCGGCGACAGCTCGGTCAGCAGCAGCCGGCCGACGGTCGTGAGATCGCGCTGGCCCTGCAGCATGTTGGTGAATTTGGCGAGGTTGGTCTTCAGCCAGTCCTGCTCGGTGTTCACGTCCGTCGTGAGACGGAGATTCGTGATCATCGTGTTGATGTTGTCTTTCAGCTCGGCGAGTTCGCCGCGGGCGTCAACCTGGATCGACGGCGTCAAATCGCCCTTGGTCACGGCGGTCGCCACTTCGGCGATCGCGCGCACCTGCGAGGTGAGGTTGGCCGCGAGCAGGTTGACGTTGCCGGTGAGGTCCTTCCAGGTGCCGGCCGCGCCGGGCACGTCGGCCTGACCACCGAGGCGGCCTTCGACGCCGACCTCGCGCGCCACGGACGTCACCTGGTCGGCGAAGGTCGCGAGCGTCTCGGTCATGTTGTTGATGGTGTCGGCGAGCGCTGCGACTTCGCCCTTCGATTTCACGGTGAGATTTTGCTTGAGGTCGCCGTTCGCGACCGCGGTCACCACCTTGACGATGCCGCGGACCTGTTCGGTGAGGTTCGCCGCCATGAAGTTGACGGTGTCGGTGAGGTCCTTCCAGGTTCCGGCCACACCGGGCACCTGGGCCTGACCGCCGAGCTCGCCTTCGGTGCCGACTTCGCGCGCCACGCGCGTCACTTCGCCGGCGAACGCGTTGAGCTGGTCCACCATGGTGTTGATGGTGTTCTTCAGCTCGAGGATTTCGCCCTTCACGTCGACGGTGATCTTGCGGGACAAGTCGCCGCGCGCCACGGCGGTCGTCACTTCGGCGATGTTGCGGACCTGCGTGGTGAGGTTTGCCGCGAGCAGGTTGACGTTGTCGGTGAGATCCTTCCAGGTGCCGCCGACGCCGGGCACGACGGCCTGACCGCCGAGCCGGCCTTCGGTGCCGACTTCGCGCGCCACGCGCGTCACTTCGGCGGCGAAGGAGCGGAGCTGCTCCACCATGGTGTTGAGGGTGTCCTTGAGCAGCAGGATCTCGCCACGCACGTCCACCGTGATCTTCTTCGACAAATCGCCGCCGGCGATCGCGGTTGCGACCTCGGCGATGTTGCGGACCTGGGCCGTCAGGTTCGAGGCCATGAAGTTGACGTTGTCGGTGAGGTCCTTCCAGGTGCCGGCGACGCCGGACACCTCGGCCTGACCGCCGAGCTTGCCTTCGGTGCCGACTTCGCGCGCCACGCGCGTCACCTCGCCGGCGAAGGCGTTGAGCTGGTCCACCATGGTGTTGATGGTGTTCTTGAGCTCGAGGATTTCGCCCTTCACGTCCACGGTGATCTTGCGGGACAAGTCGCCGCGCGCCACGGCGGTGGTCACCTCGGCGATGTTGCGGACCTGGGCGGTGAGGTTGCCGGCCATCGAGTTGACGGAGTCGGTGAGGTCCTTCCAGGTGCCGGCGACGCCGGGCACGTTGGCCTGGCCGCCGAGCCGGCCCTCGGTGCCGACCTCGCGCGCCACGCGCGTCACCTCGCCCGCGAAGCGGTTGAGCTGGTCGACCATCGTGTTCAGCGTGTCCTTCAGCTGAAGGATCTCGCCGCGCACGTCCACCGTGATCTTGCGCGAGAGGTCGCCGCCGGCGATCGCGGTTGCGACCTCGGCGATGTTGCGGACCTGGGCGGTGAGGTTGCCCGCCATCGAGTTGACGTTGTCAGTGAGGTCCTTCCAGGTGCCGGCCACGCCGGTCACCTGCGCCTGGCCACCGAGCTTGCCTTCGGTGCCGACCTCGCGTGCCACGCGCGTGACTTCGCCGGCGAAGGCGTTGAGCTGGTCCACCATGGTGTTGAGCGTTTCCTTCAGCTGAAGGATTTCGCCCGACACGTTCACGGTGATCTTCTTCGACAAGTCGCCCTTGGCGACGGCCGTGGCGACCTCGGCGATGTTGCGGACCTGGCCGGTCAGGTTCGAGGCCATCGAGTTGACCGAGTCCGTCAGATCCTTCCAGGTGCCGGCGACGCCGCGCACCTGGGCCTGGCCGCCGAGCTTGCCTTCGGTGCCGACCTCGCGCGCGACGCGCGTGACTTCGCCGGCGAAGGCGTTGAGCTGGTCCACCATGGTGTTGATGGTGTCCTTCAGCTCGAGGATTTCACCGCGGACGTCCACGGTGATCTTCTTCGACAAGTCGCCGCCGGCGACCGCGGTCGTCACCTCGGCGATGTTGCGAACCTGTGCGGTCAGGTTCGAGGCCATCGAGTTGACGCTTTCGGTGAGGTCCTTCCAGGTGCCGGCGACGCCGAGCACGTTGGCCTGGCCGCCGAGCCGTCCTTCGGTACCGACCTCGCGCGCGACGCGCGTGACTTCGCCGGCGAAGGCATTGAGCTGGTCGACCATGGTGTTGAGCGTTTCCTTCAGCTGAAGGATTTCGCCCGAGACGTTCACGGTGATCTTCTTCGACAAGTCGCCGCCGGCGATGGCGGTCGCGACGTCGGCGATGTTGCGGACCTGGGCGGTCAGGTTCGACGCCATGAAGTTGACGTTGTCGGTCAGGTCCTTCCAGGTACCGGCGACGCCGGGCACCTGGGCCTGGCCGCCGAGCTTGCCTTCGGTGCCGACCTCGCGCGCGACGCGCGTCACTTCGGAGGCGAAGGAGTTGAGCTGGTCCACCATGGTGTTGATGGTGTCCTTCAGCTCCAGGATTTCGCCGCGGACGTCCACCGTGATCTTGCGGGACAAGTCGCCGCGCGCCACGGCGGTGGTCACGTTGGCGATGTTGCGAACCTGTGCGGTGAGGTTGCCGCACATCGCGTTGACGGAGTCGGTCAGGTCCTTCCAGGTGCCGGCGACGCCGGGCACGATGGCCTGGCCGCCGAGCTTGCCGTCGGTACCGACCTCGCGGGCGACGCGCGTCACTTCCGAGGCGAAGGAGCGCAACTGGTCCACCATCGTGTTGATGGCTTCCTTGAGCTGCAGGATCTCGCCGCGGACGTCGACCGTGATCTTCTTGGACAAGTCGCCGTTGGCGACCGCGATCGTCACCTCGGCGATGTTGCGAACCTGGTTGGTCAGGTTGTTCGCCATCGAGTTGACGCTCTCGGTGAGGTCCTTCCAGACGCCGGTCACCTCCGGCACCTGGGCCTGGCCGCCGAGCTTGCCCTCGGTGCCGACCTCGCGCGCCACGCGCGTCACCTCGGAGGTGAAGACGCCGAGCTGCTTGATCATCGTGTTGACGATGGTCGCCGATTGCAGGAATTCGCCGCGCAGCGGGCGGCCCTCGACGTCGAGCTTGACGGTGTCGAGCAGGTCGCCCTGCGCCACGGCCGCGACCGCACGGGTCACCTCGCGCGTCGGCCACAGCAGATCGTCGATCAGCGTATTGACCGAGCCTTCCATGTCGGCCCAGGAGCCCGAGGCGAGGCCGAACTTCACGCGCTGGCGGGTCTTGCCCTCGCGGCCCACGACCTGGCCGACCAGCTCGAGCTGCTGCGCCATGCGCTGGTTGGCGGCGATGATTTCGTTAAAAGTGTCGGCAATCTTGCCGTCGATGCCGAGATATTCGCCGCTCATCCGCACCGAAAAATCGCCGCTGCGCATGGCCTGTAGCGCGAGCAGCAATTCCGACCGGGAATCCGGCTCCGAGGTACCGTTGGGTTTGGGTTTTGGGACGCGACGACCGGAGCGTGATGCTGTTCCGGAATCGAGGTCGCTCATACTAATTCCCCCGCAGGCGCCGGCCGAATCTTTGGCGTGACGCATCTGGTCAAAATAGAGCGTCAGCCAAATTCGAAATCAAGCGCCAAGGTTGCGACGCTAGGAATTGGAACCTGCCGTGCTCAGCCCGGCCAAACTAACGACGAAGATTGACGAGAGTTCCATCCGATTACCTAAAATGTCTCAGCCCTTAGGAGGGGGCGTGGGGGGATGTTCCGATCTTGAAACTTCCGGCCGGGCGGCAAGGATGCCAAGGCCGCTGCCGGCCGGGACGAGATGACCGGCAGCGATCGCGTCGTCCGGCCGATCGAGCGGCAGAATCACTTGGAGGACAAGGAGGGCCGCTACTTGTCGGCCATGGTGCGCTCGGCGTCCTTCAACTGTGCGCGCAACACCGGCAGGTGCTCGCGCGCGAACGCGGCGAGCGCGGGATTGTCGGGCGTCTTCAGATAATTTTCGAGCAGGGTGATCGTGGATTCGTATTCGGGAATCTGGGCTGCATAGAAAGTTCTGACATAAGCGGGCCCCTCGGCGTCATCGGGCTTGGCGAGGCTGAGGCCGGCTGACGTCGTCTTGCTCACGCGCGGCTCGGTGCCGATGGCGTCCTGAATTTGCTTCAGCGCCTTGTCGCGCTTGGCCGCTTCTTCGGCGCGAAGGGCGGCAAGATTCTTGACCTCGGCATTGCCCTTCAGGTCGGTGCTCTCCAGCAGTCCCTGCTGGAAGCGGCTGAAGGCATAGAGGCCACTGATGACGTCCGTGGCGTCGGGCGCGCGATCGCCGCGCACTTGCTCGCCGGTGCTGTCGGCAAGCGCCGCGGTGCTGATGAAGGCCAGGACGATCGCGACCAATATACGCATGGATATCCAATGACCCGCAGCGTGCAAAGTTCCGCGGAGGTTACGATCCTGTAAGGGCGGTTGCGGGGCAGGGGTTCCGTGCCCACGTCTTATCGATGAAACAGTCTGACATCTTCAGGGACAACGCCGAGAACTGCCTGCAACTGGCCGAGCGCTCGGAAGGGCGACCCGCCTATAATCGCTATTCGCGGATGGCGGATGCCTGGACGGCCCTGGCGAAAGAGCAGGACTGGCTCGACGGCGAAGTCCCGCCCGTGAAGGTCGGCATCCTGCACAGCCGGGGCGTTTGACCGCTCCCTTTTTTGTGAATCTGCGTGTGAGACCGCTCACGGAATGAGCGGCACCAATCAACGATCATCCGGGAATAGTCGATCGCGTTGATTTACCCATTCCAGAAGGAGGTTTTGCGATGGCTCCACGTCTGGCACTTTTCTCGCTCATCCTCGCCTTCGGCGTCTCGGTCGCGTTCGCGACGGTGACGACGGTCCGGCAGGTGCATCAGGAAAACGCATCCGTGGCGGTGCATGCGGCGCATAGTTAGCGTCGCACGGTTCTCGCACGTTCGGAACATTCGACGCACCGGAGCGTAAGCGCTCCGAGGCATCGGAGACGCGAGAGGACATCATGGCACATTCCGACCACGGCATCGTCAAGGACAAGCGCGCGGAAGATCAGCCGCGCGACAAGCAGCGCGCGCAGACCGCGCACAAGACGGACCAGAAGGGCTCGCCGTCGCGAGAGGCGACGCGCGATCCCAAACTCAACGACGACAGCAAGACGCCGGGCTCCGGCATGACGCCGGATGATTCCGGCACGGCGCCGAGTGGCTGACCACGCGAGGAACGAATCCTCGCAGGAGGAGTCGACAGATTGCTTCCGGCGACATGCCCCCGGTGCTCCGGAAGCAGTCTCCATGAGCGGCCCTGGCACCCACGGTGCCGGGGCCGTTTTGCTTTGTGGGAGGGCGTCTGGATCAGTCTTAGCCGCCGCCTTCAGTGTGTCCCTCGGGGCCGCGGCCGAACACGCCGAAGCTGCTCGACTTCACGCCAGCGCCAGCATCGACGCCTACGGCGGCCAGCCCGAACTTGAGAAGTTCGCGGACCGCTGCCGCTCGCGTCGGCATACGATGTTTGAACCGGAAATCATCAACGGCGGCCAACTCTTCCGGCGAGAGCATGACTTGGAGGCGCTCGGCGCGAAGGTCATTCATGGTCGATCACGCAGTTTGAGCAAGTTGAGTAGTTTACTCAACGAACGACCTTGGCTGGGGTTCCACAAGAGTCGGAAAAATGGCCAAATGAGTAAAAATACTCAATAAAATCAATAAGTTATTATTGAAACGACTCGTCCTCTGGCGCATTCTCTCAGGAAAGGGAGATAGGCCATGACGGATGAAGTCAGGTTACCCCGCAAGCTTTCCGATGAGCCCGAAGGACCAAAGCCGGTGCGTCCGAGCCACCAGACGGTCATCGAGCAGGTCGAGCGCTGGGCCAATAGCCCGGGCCTCCAACCACCGAGGACGGACAATGCGAAGACGATCTGAGCCCCACACATTCGAACAACGTCTAGACGCGCACAAGCTGCGGCTCGAGCGAGAACTCGTGAGCCTGGCGGATGGCGATCAGCGCGACTCCGTTTTGGCGCGCCTCGATCAGCTTCAGACCGCTGCCGAGATGTATGGCTTCCTGATGCCGCGGGACGAAACTGCGGCTTCTCGCTGATCGCCCTCAGCGTTCAGCCCGCGTGGTGGGAGGTGGCGCGAAGCTTCCGCCTCAACCGCCACGCCGAAACCGAGACCACAGCCCATACCAGGATGGCGGCCGCGAATGCGCCGACAGCGGTTGTGACAACCAAGGCATAGAAAGTGGCGGCGAACGCCGCGAGACCAATGCTCCCCAAGCCGGCACCCGCCGCATCGAGAGCTGCGGCTTGCTGCCCGCGTCTTCGCCCGGCGAATCCGGCTTCCTCCTTGGCTCGACGCTCGTGGCTCTGGATCAGCGTTGCGCTGGCGCAGAAGACGGCGGGTAGCGCGAGGAACAGCCCACCGACGGCGACGCCAAGGCGGGCACTCACGATTCCTGCGAAAACCGTTGCCAGTCCGCCGAGCAGGAAACGAAAGCCGTACTCGTACCAACGCGTTTGCTTCAGGGCCGACGATGACAGTTTGACCAGCATCAGGCAGCACCTCCGAAACCCGCGAGCAGGGCGAAGGCTACGGCAAGCCATACAACGGAAGCGATGATCGTGGCGGGTAGCGCCGACAGGCGAAATCTCATCAGGAGCTGGCAAACGGCGAAGCTGTAGCAGGCGAGGGCTGCCGCGCCATAGATCATGGTCCAACTTTCCGCCGCAGCGTATCGCGCTCCGTGTTGGACGAGAGCGATGCCCAGCGTCGCCAGCGCCACCGATGGCGCAGCGCCGAGGAGGCCACTAAAACTCTTGGGCCGCAACATGTCGCCGACGATTGCGAAGGCGGATACGATCGCGCCGCCGGCGATGAAGCGGAGCACGTACTCAGTCATGACTGGGCCGCCGACCCGTGGGCTTCGTGCTCTGCGTTGCCAGCGTCCACGGCCTCAGTATCCGCTCGATGGCGATGCCGAGGGTGAAGCCTGCGACCACATCGCTGGCCCAATGCGCGAGAAGCCCGATGCGCGTCAACGACAGAGCCGCCGCGATGAAGCGCACGAGACGTCGCCGGGGCGGCGGCAGCAGGCCGGCAGCGGATGCCAGTGCGCCCATGTGCACGGCGTGTCCGGATGGAAAGGCATCGTGCGCCCGTCCCGAGAACGGGATGCCGCGGCGATGGCCTCGTATCGTCAGTCGGTCCGGCCTGATCTGATCGAATGCGGATTTCAGGATGTGCGGGAGTATCGCCGTCACCAGCGACACGACGAGGATGTGGTTGGCCGCGCGGCGCTCCTCGGCAGGTCGCTTCCTGGCGTAGAGCCAGCCTGCAGCGGCGAGGGCGAGCAGCACATGCTCGTCAGCACCCCAGGTCAGCGCTTCGGCAGTCTCCTCGAGCTCGGGGTTGGTGTGGTCTGCGATCTCATTCGCGATCGCGATGTCGATCCGTGAGGGTTTGATCGTTACAAGCGCCATTGATCCGACGTTGGCGAAAGGCTCTGCGTGACAGTTTTGTAAAGCCGAACGCAGACGATCGTTCCTGAGGAGAGGCGTTACGGCTGCCCTGATCCGCCCGCGGAGCCGTAGACCTGGCCGGTCGCATAGCTCGCGTCGGCGGCGGCAAGCTGCACATAGATCGAGGCAAGCTCGGCCGGCTGGCCGGGGCGGCCGAGCGGTGTCATGCCGCCGAACTTTTCCAGCTTCTCCATCGTCGCGCCGCCGGACACCTGGAGCGGTGTCCAGATCGGCCCGGGCGCGACGCCGTTGACGCGGATGCCCTTGGAGGCGAGTTGCTTTGCGAGCGACTTTACGTAGTTCATGGTCGCCGCCTTGGTCTGTGCGTAGTCGTAGAGATCGGGCGAGGGATCATAAGCCTGCTCGGATGTCGTGCCGATGATGCAGGAGCCCGGCTTGAGATGCGGCAGGGCCGCCTTGATGATCCAGAATGGCGCGTAGATATTGGTTTTCATGGTCGCGTCAAAATCCTCCGACGAGACGTCGAGGATCGAGGCGCGCGCCTGCTGACGGGCGGCGTTGTTGACGACGATATCGAGGCCGCCGAGGCCCTGCACAGCCTGCTCGACCAGCGCCTTGCAGAAGGCTTCGTCCTTGAGATCCCCGGGGATCGCGAGGCCGGTGCGGCCTTCCTTCCTGATCAGCGCTATCACTTCCTGTGCGTCGGGCTCCTCTGCCGGCAGATAATTGATGACGACGTCGGCGCCCTCGCGCGCATAGGCGATCGCAGCCGCGCGGCCCATGCCGGAATCGCCGCCGGTGATCAGCGCCTTGCGGCCGGCGAGGCGGCCGGATCCCTTGTAGCTGGTCTCGCCGTGGTCCGGTCGCGGCTCCATCTTGCTGGCGAGGCCAGGCCAGGGCTGCGACTGCTTCTTGAACGGCGGCTTCGGATAGCGGGTGACGGGATCGATGAGGTCCTGCGCGGCCATATCTGTGTTTCCTTACGCTGTAGCCGATGCCAGCGAAGCCGCAGCGAGCCGGGCGCTCGCGGCGCGACGCGGTTGGGATCGAGGTTCCTAATCCGTCGGACGGCGGCCGGTGCGCGGATTGATCGGATCGGTCGGCTTGCGCCGAAGTCTTTCTGGCAGGAACGGCTCGGATGGTGAAGCCGAGGCGGGGGCGCGCACATCGGCATGGTGCTGCGCCCGCTCATGCGGTGTCTGGTTGGTGTTGATCTGATGCTTCACGTCGACGCCGTCGACAGGATCGTTGACGCCATGTTGGATATCGCGGAAGTCGCTCATGGTTCACCTCAGTTCTTTCCGGGTAGGATCTTTTCGAGCACCTGCCGCGCTGCTCCCTTGATGACGCCGCTCTCGTTCGGATCGCCCTTCATCAAGGCGACCGAGAAGTTCTTGGCCTGCTGCAGGGTGATGTGCGGCGGCAGCGGTGGCACCTCGGGATCGGTCTTCACTTCCAGCACGACCGGCATCTCGCTCGCCAACGCCTGCTCCCAGGCGGAGCCGAGCAGTTGCGGACTATCGACGAAGATGCCGCGGAGGCCGATCATCTCGGCGAACCGCGAATAGGGTACGTCGGGGATCCGCTGCGAGGCCTCGAACTTGGGATCGCCATTGATGATGCGCTGCTCCCAGGTGACCTGGTTGAGATCCTCGTTGTTGAAGACGCAAACGATGAAGCGCGGATCGCGCCAGGATCGCCAATATTTCGCGGCGGTGATCAGCTCCGCCATGTTGTTCATCTGCATAGCGCCGTCGCCGACCAGTGCGATCACCGGCCGGTCCGGATGAGCGTATTTCGCGGCGAGCGCGTAGGGCACTGCGGCGCCCATCGAGGCGAGACCGCCGGACAGCGAGGCCGTCATGCCGCGCCGCATCCTGAGATCGCGTGCAAACCAGTTGGCGCAGGAACCGGAATCGCTGGTGATGATGGCGCGATCAGGCAGGCGCGGCGACAGTTCCCAGGCAACCAGCTGCGGATTGACGGGTGCGGCGGGCTGGTGCGCGCGGGCGTCGAGTGTCTTCCACCATTTGCTGACGTCGTCCTCAATGCCCTTGCGCCAGCCACCATCGGTCTTGGGTGTGAGCCGCGGCAGCAGGCTCCGCAGTGTCTCGGCGGCATCGCCGACGAGGCTGACCTCCATGGGGAAGCGGATCGAGGTCATGCTGGCATCGATATCGATCTGCACGCCGCGCGCGGCGCCTTCCTTTGGAAGGAATTCGGCATAGGGGAACGCGGAGCCGACCATTAGCAGCGTGTCGCATTCCATCATCATGTTGTAGCTGGGCTGGGTGCCGAGCAGGCCGATCGAGCCGGTCACCCACGCAATGTCGTCCGGCAGTGCCGCCTTGCCGAGGAGCGCCTTGGCGCAGCCGGCCGACAGGCGATCGGCCACGCCAATCACTTCTTCGGTCGCCTGGAGCGCACCGGCGCCGATGAGCATCGCAACCTTCTTGCCCGCGTTGAGCACCTCCGCGGCACGGTCGAGCTCGGCCTCGCGCGGGATCACGCGCGGGGCACTGTAGCCGACACCGGAATGCAGAGTGCCGTGTGCGCGGGGTGGCTCATCATAGGGCTCTTCCTGGAGGTCATTGGGCAGGATGATTGCGGTCGGGGCGCGCCGTGCGAGTGCGACGCGCACCGCGCGATCAATCAGGTGCCGCACCTGAGCCGATGAGGAGGCCTGCGCGACATAGGCGCCGGCAACGTCCTTGAACATCGAGACGAGATCGAGTTCCTGCTGATAGCTCCCGCCCAGCGCATTTCGCGCCTGCTGGCCGACGATTGCCAACACCGGCTGGTGATCCAGCAGCGCATCATAGAGGCCGGTGATGAGATGCGAGGCGCCGGGCCCCGAGGTTGCGATACAGACGCCAAGCTCGCCGGAAAACTTCGCATAGGCGCTCGCCATGAACGCCGCCATCTCTTCGTGTCTGGCCTGCACGAAATCGATCTTGGCCTCCGCCCGGTTCATCGCGCCGAACACGCCGTTGATGCCGTCGCCGGGGTAACCGAAGAGGTGGCGCACGCCCCACTGATGCAGGCGCTGAACGATGAAGTCGGAGACGGTCTGGGACATCGTGGGCGGCTCCCGGTTCCTGATCTGAGACATCAAGAACAGCCCGTTGCGAGCGATGTTCCTGTGGGTCAAAGATGCACAGGAACGATCATCTCCGCGTCCGGTTGATCCTTCACACACCGGCTGAGTGGAGAATCGAAATGTTGAATCAAGGCGAGCTGAACCGCGGCGAGATGGGTCGATTGATCGGCAGCGACAAGGTCGAGGGAACATCGGTCTATGGCGTCGATCGTAACAAGATCGGTTCGATCGAACGCGTGATGATCGACAAGGTCAGCGGCAAGGTATCCTACGCCGTGCTCGGCTTCGGTGGCTTCCTGGGCCTCGGCAACGATCACTATCCGTTGCCCTGGCAGTCGCTGAAATATGACACCGAGCTCGGCGGCTATGTCACCGGGATCACCGCCAAGTCGCTCGAAGGTGCGCCGAAATACGCTGAGCGCAGCGATTGGAACTGGGGCGATGACGCCGCCATGCGCGGCATCAACTCCTATTACGGCGTCCCCTTCGCTTAGGCGTCAGACACAGAGGGAAATCCGATGAGCCAGGAAAAGCCCAACGACGATCCCCGGCGTCAGAATGACTGGGGCTCGCATGCCCAGACGGACAAGCCCTGGAAGGGCAATCCGGAGAAGGAACAGAAGTCGGGCGACAAGAAGCCTGACCTTGAGAAGTGGCACGAGACCAAGACGCACTGAACGAAGTGCGCGGGTTTTGAGTGAGGCGCGGCACGCGTGGCCGCGCTTCTTTTTTTGCGCAATGCGTTCACGAATGACAGCGGTGCTCGGACGATCCGGAACCTAGCCTCCAGGCTGCGGTTAGGCTCCGGCGTGCGCGGCCAAGCCGTTCAATCGAGGTGTTTATCGTGGATGCTCAAACCCGGGAACGTGAGCCGTCCGCGGAGCAACCGCAGAAGGTGGAAGCTCCAAGGAACTCGCCCGATCCAAAGCAGCAGGCCGAGGATCAGTCTGGGAAGCCGGACAAGACGCCGTCGCTGCGCGAGCGCCTCCGCGAGCACTGGCTGCTCGCAACCGTCGGCGCCGTCATCCTGATCGCGGCACTGGTCGGCGGTCTGCTCTATTGGCTCGAGGTCCGCCATTACGAATCCACCGACGACGCTTTCGTCGCCGCGCGGAGCTTTTCCGTGGCCTCGAAGGTTGGCGGTTACGTGACCGACGTTCCGGTCACGGACAACCAGCATGTCAACGCCGGCGATCTCATCGCCAAGATCGACGAGCGCGATTATCGCATCGCCGTGGACCAGGCTTCGGCGCAGGTCGAGGTCTCCAAGGCCAACATCGCCAATGTCGCGGCGCAGACCGATTCCCAGCAGGAGCAGATCAAGCAGGCGCAAGCCCAGCTCGAACAGGCGCAGGCCCAGCTTCAGTTCTCGCAGGAGGAATTTGCGCGCGCCCAGGATCTGGTCGAGAAGGGCGCGGGCACCGTGCAACGCCAGCAGCAGACCCGCTCCGATCTTCAGGCCCAGCAGGCCAACACCGAGCGCGCCAAGACCGCGGTGACGGCCGCGCAGGTCGGCATCAAGACGCTGCAGGCGCAGCTCGAAGGCGCCAGGGCGCAGCTCCAGCAGTCGCAGGCGCAACTCGACCAGGCCAGGCTGAACCTGCAATACACCAATGTCGTCGCAGCGCAGTCGGGCCGTGTCGTCAAGCTCTCCGGCGCGAAGGGTACGTTCGTGACCGCGGGACAGAGCCTGATGATGTTCGTCCCCGACGAGGTCTGGATCGTCGCCAACTACAAGGAGACCCAGCTCAACGACATGCGGCCAGGCCAGCCGGTCGAGATCCGTATCGATGCCTATCCCGGCCGCAAGCTGACCGGCCATGTCGATTCCGTGCAGCCGGGCTCCGGCACCGCCTTCAGCCTGCTGCCGGCGGAGAACGCCACCGGCAACTACGTCAAGGTCGTGCAGCGCGTGCCGGTGAAGATCGTCGTCGACAATTGGCCCGCCGATCTGCCGGTCGGTCCCGGCATGTCGGTCGTGCCCTGGACCCGGGTGCGATGACGGACGCCACGCAAGAGGGCGCGTCTTCCGGCGGCTGGTCGCCGGAACGCTCGGCGGCCGGCGGACACAATCCATATCTCATCGCGTTCGTGGTCTCGATCGCGACCTTCATGGAAGTGCTCGACACCACCATCGCCAATGTCGCCCTGCGCCACATCGCCGGCGGGCTCGCGGTCGGCATCGACGAGAGCACCTACGTCATCACCAGCTACCTCGTCGCCAATGCCATCGTGCTGTCGATCTCGGGCTGGCTGTCGACCGTGATCGGCCGCAAGCGCTTCTACATGATCTGTGTCGCGACCTTCACGATCTCGTCGCTTCTGTGCGGCTTTGCCTGGAATCTGCAGTCGCTGGTGTTCTTCCGCATCCTGCAAGGTCTCGGCGGCGGCGGCATGGCCACGAGCGAGCAGGCGATCCTCGCCGACTCCTTCCCGCCGGAGAAGCGGGGCCAGGCTTTCGCCATCTATGGCGTCGCCGTGGTCGTCGCGCCGGTGATCGGCCCGACGCTCGGCGGCTGGATTACCGACACATATACCTGGCACTGGGTGTTCCTGATCAATGTGCCGATGGGGCTGCTCTCGTTGTTTCTGGTCGGCATGCTGGTCAAGGAGCCGTCGGGGGCCGAAGAGGAGAGAAAAGCGCTGCTCGAGAAGGGCCTTCGCGTCGACTACATCGGCTTCCTGCTGGTCGCGATCGGGCTTGGTTCGCTCGAATACGTGCTCGACGAAGGCCAGCGCAACGACTGGTTCGGCTCCAACATCATCGTGTTCTTTGCGGTGCTCGCTGCCGCCTCGCTGCTCGTGCTGATCCCGTGGGAGCTGACGCGCGAGGAGCCGATCATCGATCTCCGTCTGCTCGGCCGGCGGCAGTTCGCCGCCTGCTTCCTGGTCATGCTCGGCACGGGCGCGGTGCTGATTTCGACGACGCAGATTCTGCCGCAACTGCTCCAGTCCGAGCTGAATTATACGGCGCTGCTGGCCGGTCTTGCGTTATCGCCCGGCGGTATCGCCACCTTGGTGCTGATGCCGGTGGTGGGCAAGCTCGTCAGCACGGTGCAGCCGAAATATCTCATCATGTTCGGTGCGACGGTGGTCGCCTTCTCGATGTGGCATCTGACCGGGTTGAACGGCGATATCACCTATGGCTATGCGGCGCTGGCGCGCGTCTTTCTTGCGATAGGACTGCCTTTCCTGTTCCTGCCGGTGACGACCGCCTCCTACGATGGCGTGCCGCCCGACAAGACCAACCAGGCTTCGGCGCTGATCAACGTCGCCCGCAACATCGGTGGCTCCATGGGCGTGGCGCTGGCGCAGACGGTTCTGGCGCAGCGCCAGCAATTCCACCAGAGCCGCCTGATCGAGCACGCCGCGCCGTCGGACATCGGCTATCAGCAGACCATCGACGCAATGACACGCTACTTCCAGGCCCAAGGCTCGAATGCGAGCGATGCGGCCTCGCAGGCGGTCGCCTGGGTGGGCAGAACCTTGCAGCAGCAGGTCGACTTCCTCGCCTATATCGACGTGTTCTGGACCCTTGCGATCATCGCCGTGCTGATGATCCCGACGGCGGCCGTGCTGCGTCCGATCAATCTCCGCGCGCCGGCGCGGGGGCATTAGGCCGCGTCAGCGCCCCGCCGTCCCGGTCCCGCATGCACGTGCACCTGCTTGGCATGCAGCGGCTCGCCGCATTCCGAGCACACCATCACGGGATCGAACAGCTTGCCGCACTGCTTGTGCTCGTGCAGCAGCGGGCGGCCGCGCTCGTCGCCCATGTGGGTGTCGCCCCAGTGCACCATCGCCATGATGATCGGGTAGAGGTCGAGCCCCTTCTGCGTGAGGATGTATTCGTAGCGCTTCGGCGCCTCGGAATAGGGGACGCGGCGCAGGATGCCGAAGCGGACCAGCTTCTTCAGGCGCTCCGAGAGAAGATGCCGCGTGATCTGGAGCGAAGACTGAAACGCCTCGAAGCGACGCACGCGCAGAAAACATTCGCGCAGGATCAAGAGCGTCCAGCGGTCGCCGACCACGGCGACGGTGCGGGAGAGCGAGCAGGGCTCCTCGTCGAGCGTATCCCACTTCATGATCCGATCTCCGGCCTTGCCATAAGTCTGAAAAAGGAACTGACTTGAATGATCAGAGGTATTTCTATCTCAGCCTAGCATTCGATCGACGAATTTGACAGTTCTATTTTAGAACTATAGCCTCCAATTCAATCAGCGCTCATCGGAGGAGGCGACCTTGCCCAAGCGAAACGCGACTGCGGCCGTGATCGGGGCCGGCGATTTCATCGGCTCGGAGATTGCCAAGAAATTCGCTGCCGAAGGCTTTTCGATCTATGCGGGCCGCCGCAACGGCGACAAGCTCGCACCGCTGGTGACGGACATCGAAGCGGCCGGCGGCGAGATCCATGCGCGTTCGCTGGACGCGCGGAAGGAGGAGGAGGTCATCTCCTTCCTCAACGACGCCGACAAGCACGCGCCGCTCGAGGTCTGCATCTTCAACGTCGGCGCCAACGTCAATTTCCCGATCCTCGACACCACCGAGCGCGTATTCCGCAAGGTCTGGGAGATGGCCTGCTATTCCGGCTTCCTGGCAGGGCGCGAGGCGGCGCGGCTGATGCTGCCGCGCGGCGGCGGCAAGATCTTCTTCACCGGTGCGACGGCGTCGTTGCGCGGCGGCAGCGGTTTTGCGGCCTTTGCCAGCGCCAAGTTCGGACTGCGTGCGGTGGCGCAGGCAATGGCGCGCGAGCTCGGGCCGAAGAACATCCACGTCGCCCATCTCATCATCGATTCCGGGGTCGACACCGAATGGGTGCGGCAGCGCCGGCTCGAGGCGCTCGGGCCCAACGCGCTCGATAATCCCGATCTGCTGATGCCGCCGTCGGCCGTGGCGGATTCCTATTGGCAGCTCTATCAGCAGCCGAAGAGTGCCTGGACCTTCGAGATGGAGATTCGCCCCTTCGGCGAGAAATGGTGACCGTGGCACGAGACTACGGCTAGACTGATCTCGACATCAGCAAAATTCCGGGAGGAGAACTAAGTGAAGACCGCGATCACCGAACTGTTCGGCATCGAGCATCCCATCATCCAGGGTGGCATGCATTTCGTCGGCTTTGCCGAGCTTGCCGCCGCCGTCTCCAATGCCGGCGGGCTCGGCATCATCACCGGCCTGACGCAGAAGACGCCGGAGCTGCTCGCCAAGGAGATCGCGCGTTGCCGCGACATCACCGACAAGCCGTTCGGTGTGAACCTCACCTTCCTGCCGACCTTCTCGGCACCGCCTTATCCGGAATACATCGCAGCCATCGTCGAGGGCGGCGTCAAGGCCGTGGAGACCGCGGGACGCAGCCCGGAACAATACATGCCGGCGCTGAAGGCCGCCGGCATCAAGGTGATCCACAAATGCACCTCGGTGCGTCATTCGCTGAAGGCCGAGCGGATCGGCTGCGATGCCGTCAGCGTCGACGGCTTCGAGTGCGGCGGCCATCCCGGCGAGGACGACATTCCCAACATGATCCTGCTGCCGCGTGCGGCGGAGGAATTGAAGATCCCGTTCGTGGCCTCCGGCGGCATGGCCGACGGGCGCAGCCTCGTCGCAGCCCTGTCGCTGGGGGCGGCCGGCATGAACATGGGCACGCGTTTCATCGCCACGAAGGAGGCACCCGTCCATCAGAACGTGAAGAACGCGCTGGTCGCGGCGACCGAGCTCGACACCCGCCTGATCATGCGGGCGCTGCGCAACACCGAGCGCGTGCTGAAGAACGCCAATGTCGATCGCCTGCTCGAGATCGAGCACGCCAAGGGCGACAAGCTGACGATCGACGACATCCATGACCAGGTCGCGGGCGTCTATCCGAAGGTCATGCTCGACGGGCAGATGGATGCCGGCGCCTGGAGCTGCGGCATGGTCGCAGGTCTCATCCACGACATTCCCACCTGCAAGGAACTTGTCGATCGCATCATGAGCGAGGCGGAACAAATCATCCGCAGCCGGTTGATGGGGTTCCTGGATGGGACAAGTGCGACGCGAAAGGTCGCCTGACACCGCAAAACTTCTTAACCACGGCGGGAACTGACCGCTGGAATTGCACGCGGCGCCTCCTAAATACAGGTAGAGTACTCCTTTAATCTTCAATTTCAGGAGGCGTCCGTGGTCCTGAAAAGCGTTCCTTTTGCGATTGCCATTGCCCTCGTATTTGCAGTGGGCGGCATCGCGCGCGCCGACGACTACAAGCCTGACGAATATCTCGGCCTCGACCTCTCCAAGGCTGTCCTGTCGCCGAAGCGGCTCGGGCCGGAGACGCAATTCGCTCCCGTCGCGCTGGAGGCGAAGGGCGGCAACGAAGCGCAAGCCCGTGCCGAACCGGTCGACGTGCCGAAGAAGGTTGCGGCCGAACGTGTGCGCGTGTCGGAGCCGAAGGTCGCGCAGGGGAAGAGCGCGCAGCCGCGTGGCGCAGCCCGCACCAAGCTCGCGCATCGCCACGGCAATCCGCTGGACGCGCAGGCGATGGATACCCGTATCCAGACATGGCCGTGTCGTTCCGGCGGCATCTGTAACTGGAAGCATTGAGCCCAGCGCTACGGCCGCTTCACCTCTCCCCGTAAGAACCAGGCGGGAAGCTCGCCTGTGGCCATCCTTCGAGACGCCCGCCTCCGGCGGGCCCTCAGGATGAGGACGGAGTACGTGGCAACAATTTCGACGGGCAAAGCTGCTGTTCAGCCTCATCCTGAGGAGACCGCGGAGCGGTCGTCTCGAAGGACGAGGCGCTCGCTCAGGCCTCGCCAAGCCCATACGCGATAGCCCTACCGCAAGAACGGGGCGACGGAGTGGACCGTCGCCGCGGCTGCATCTCGCTCGTCATCCCCACGTCGCAAAACCGTAGGCATAGGGTCAAGAAACCGTAAGCCGGGAGTCAAACGGCGCAGGCACCTTCCGTCGCGATTCGACGAAGGTCTCCTGAATGGCAACGCTCCGCGCTTCGCGCGCATGGACCCGGCGACAGTTCCTGGTCCGCTCTGCTTCCACCCTTGCCGTCGCCTCGCTCGCAAAGCCACGCATCAGCCGCGCCGCCGATCGCCCGCAGATCGCGGGCGGCATCCAGTCCGGCGACGTCTCGGATGGCTCCGCCGTGATCTGGGCGCGCGCGGATCGGCCTGCTCGCATGCAGGTGGACTACGCGACCGTCGAAAGCTTCAAGACCATCATCGCATCGAGATCGCGCGACGCGCTGGGCGATGCAGACTTCACGGCTAAACTGCAGCTCGACGATCTGCCGGCCGGGCAGGACATCTTCTATCGCGTGCGCTTCGACGACATCGCCACCGGCATCGCCGGCGAAAGCCGCGTCGGCCATTTTCGCACCGCCCCGGCCGAGCGGCGCTCGGTCTCGTTCCTGTGGTCGGGCGACGTCGCGGGGCAGGGCTGGGGCATCGACATCTCCCGCGGCGGCTATCGCAGCTATCGCACCATGCGCGACAACCGCCCGGATTTCTTCATCCACTCCGGCGATCACATCTATGCCGACTGCACGATCCCGTCCGAGCAGAAGCTGCCGAACGGCGAGATCTGGCGCAACGTCGTGACCGAGGAGAAAGCGCAGGCTGCACACACGCTGGCGCAGTTCCGCGGCAACTACAAATACAACCACCTCGATGAGAATTTCCGCGCCTTCCATGCGGAGGTGCCCATGTTCGCGCAATGGGACGATCACGAGGTCACCAACGACTGGTCGCCCACCGGCAGCTATGACGAGGCCGGCTATGAGGATGACGGCACCCCGCGCCTGGTTGCACGTGCCCGGCGCGCCTTCTTCGACTTCATGCCGATCCGGGACATCGGTGCGCGGCAGGGACGGGTCTATCGCAAGATCCCGTACGGCCCGCTGCTCGACGTCTTCATGATCGATATGCGCAGCTACCGCGATGGCTCCTGGAACAAGGGCGACGATCATCGCGGTTGGATTCTTGGCGCCGAGCAGCTCGCCTGGCTGAAGCGGGAGCTCGCCGCCTCGCGCGCGACCTGGAAGGTGATCGCGGCCGATCTTCCGATCGGGCTGATCAGCCTCGATGCCGTCGCGCTCGGCGACGGGCCGCCCGACCGGCGTGAGCATGAGATCGCCGATCTCCTCGCCTCCATCAAGCGTGCTTGTGTCCGCAACATCGTCTGGCTCACCGCCGACATGCACTACACGGCCGCGCATTACTACGATCCGAACAAGGCGCAATTCCAGGACTTCGACCCGTTCTGGGAGTTCGTCTCCGGCCCCTTGCATGCAGGCACCTGGGGACCCGGCGCGCTCGACAACACGTTTGGCCCCGTGGCGATGTACCGGAACGGGTGCAGCGAGGCCCAGGGCGAGAACCTCGCGCCATGCTTCGGCCTGCAGTTCTTCGGCCGCGTCGACATCGATGGCATAAGCGGCGTGATGACGGTAACCTTGAAGGACGTCGATAATCGCGATCTCTGGTCCGTCGACATCGTGCCGCAGCCGCAGGCGCGCCCCGCTATGGTTGCGCAGCATTCGTGATTGGCCGCCGCGCGCCTGCCACGCTATACTGCCTGCTCCCGCCACCTCTTTTCCATCACCGAAGAGTTTGCTCACGCGGCATCGCCGCGCGCATCCGGCGGGCTGAAATACCTCGGGAGCCTGTTTCATGGATAATCTGAAAACACAGGGCATCAGCATGCCCAAGCTCGGCCTCGGCACCTTCCGCATGCAGGGCGATGCCTGCCGCGCGGCTGTCGAGAGCGCGCTGTCGATCGGCTATCGCCATATCGATACCGCCGAAATGTACGCCAACGAGGAGGCCATCGGCGCCGCGCTTGCGGCAGCCTCCGTGCCGCGCGGCGAGCTGCACGTCACGACCAAGGTGTGGCACGAAAACCTGACACCGGATGCGATCCGTCGCGCCTTCGATGCCAGCCTGAACAAACTGAGGCTCGACCATGTCGATCTCTATCTCGTGCACTGGCCGTCGAAATCGGCGAACTGGGGCGCGGTGTTCGAGACCCTGATGAAGCTGAAGGAAGAGGGGCGCACGCGCGCGATCGGCGTCGCCAATTTCACCACGGCGCTGCTCAAGGTCGCGGTCGAGGACGTCAAGGCGCCGATCGCCTGCAACCAGATCGAATATCACGCGATGCTGGATCAATCGAAGGTGCTGGCCTATCTCAACGCGAAGTCGATCCCGCTCGTCGCCTATTGCCCGCTGGCGCAGGGCCGCTTCGCCACAGACCCGGTGCTGGGCGAGATCGGCGCCAAGCACAATGCGAGCGCCGCGCAAGTGGCGCTGAAATGGCTGCTCGACCAGGATGGTGTCGCCGCGATCCCGAAGGCATCCCGCCGCGAGAGCCAGCAGGCCAATCTGGACGCGTTGAAGATCACGCTCGATGACGCCGACCGCAAGAAAATCGCCGCGCTCCCTAAGGACAAGCGTTGCGTCAATCCCGGCTTCGCGCCGGCCTGGGATTAGGTTGCTCTTCACCCTCTCCCCTTGCGGGAGAGGGTGGCTCGCCGCGAAGCGGCGAGACGGGTGAGGGGTATCTATCCTCCTACACACATCCAACCGTATCGATAGATACCCCTCATCCGGCGCCATAGCCGAAGCTCTGCTTCGGCGTTCTTAGGAACGGCGGCCGGAGGCCGCCTATGCCACCTTCTCCCGCAAGGGGAGAAGGAAGAAAAAGAAATGGCCCCGCGAGGGGCCATTTCCAGTTCGCGTTGCGCATTAGTCCCAGTGGCGATGACTGCGCTTGACCACGACGACGCGGTCGTGATGGTGCCAGCCACGATGCCAGCCGTTGTCGCGATGCTCGCGGAATTCGGCGCGGGCGCCGTACGGGCCGTGATGACCGTGCTTGACGATGACGGTCTCAGCACTTGCCAGCGTCGGCGCCGCAACCGCGAGCGCACCCAGAGCAGCAACGACATAACCAAGTTTCTTCATGATGTCCTCCTCCAACGTAATGCAATTGAGAACGACGCATGCGTGCGAACGTTCCGGAGGAACGGGAAGAGAATTCTGAATGGATATTCAGGATCAGAGCATGATCCCGACCCGAAGGGCCGCGTTAGCGCAAAGTGTGCAGCGGTTTTCCGGAAAGATCATGCTCAAACGTAAATCGTTAATCGCAGCGCTGCTGCGGAAGCGTCGGCGCGCCGGTCTTGACGTATTTGCCATCCCTGATCGTGTACTCGCCACGCTCGCCGCGATTGTAGATCGCGCGCAGGCCGCCATCCTTGGTAAGTATCACGCCAAATTCGCGCGTCTGACGCAGTGATGGGAAGAACACCATCAGGTTGAGCACGCCTTCGGCGTCGACCGTCGCGGAGACCACCTCGTTCTCGTCCTTGGCGTCACCGAAATTGCGCCGGTACATCACCCGGCCGTCCTTCCGGATTTCGTAAGTCAGCAGCGCGCCCTTGTCGCGGTCGGGACTGACAGCGCAATCGACCGCCCATGAGCCGAGCAAGCCCCATTGCTCGACCGTTTCCGCGAGCGTCTCCGCATGCGCCAGCGACGTCAACACAATCCAAAGCACCGCCGCCGTCATCCAGCGGCTCAAACAACACGTCATGTCCCGAAAAGCCCCGCCTCGAACGATTCCAAAGTGTAGCATCCCGCGCGCGGTCGTCCACGCCGGCCGTCAATCGCGCGCGAATTTGATCCGCGTCAATGAGCCCGTCCGTGCCGGGGGGCAAGATGGCGCTCCCGAAGGCGAATGTGGTGAGAGCGATGCTGAATCAAGTGATGGATTTCGCGGGCGAGGTGCTGCCGGGAAGCCGTGCGCTGCCGCCTTACTCCGAGACTGCGTTTCTGGCCGAGCTGGGCGAACGCCTGAGGTCCTCGCGCGCGCGTTGCGAGTTGTCGCGCCGGGAGCTCGCCCGCCGCTCCGGGATTTCCGAGCGCTACATCGCCCAGATCGAGGCCGGCAAGGGCAATGTCTCGATCGTCCTGTTGCTGCGGCTGGCTTCCGCGATCCACGGTAGCCAGCCCCGGGTGGTTTAGGCGAGTCTCAAGCGCGCTTCTCCACATTGGCGCTGCGGGCCGGCACGCCGAACTCCTTGCGGCAAACCTCGGCCAGCACCGCGACGCCCTCGCGGATCTGCTGATGCGAAGGGCTCCCGAAACACAGCCGCAGCCGCGAGCCTGAGTGGCCCTTGTTGGTCGACCATTCCGGCCCGGGATTGATGGCGACGCCCGCAGCAAGCGCAGCCTGATAGAGTTTCAGCGTATCGACCTGGTCGGGCAGCTTCACCCACAGGAAGATGCCGCCCTTGGGCGCCTCGAACTCGGCCGCAGTCCCGAACTGCTCGTTGAGGGCTTCCATCAGCGTATCGAGCTTGGTGCGCAGCGTTTTCGTCAGCGCCGGCACGTGGCTGGCGAAATGCGGCTTGCAATAGGTGGCGAGCACCATCTGCTCCAGTGCGCCGGAGCCGGCATCCGTCTTCAGCGCCAGCATGCGCGACATCACATCCCAGGGCGCGACGATGAAACCGACGCGCAGCGCCGGCGCGATCGACTTCGAGAACGAGCCGATATGGATCACGCCGCCATTTTTGCTCATCGCGTAAATCGCAGGCGGCCGTTGCCCCGACCACACCAGGTCGGCATAGCAATCGTCCTCGAAGATGGGCACGCCGTATTCGGCCGATAGCTTCAGCAATTCGGCGCGGCGCGTCTCCGGCATGATGCTCCCGGTCGGATTCTGCACGGTCGGGATGGTGTAGATGTATTTCGGCCGGATGCCGCGGCCCTTCAGATCGGCGAGCGTCGCGGCCAGCGCGTCCATACGCATGCCGTCGTCGTCGAGGGGAATGCCGACGACGTTGACGCCCAGCCGCGTCAGCCGCTGCAGCGCGCCCTGATACGTCTCCTGCTCGACCAGCACGGTGTCGCCGCGCGCCAGCAGCGTGTTGTTGACGAGGTCGAGCGCCTGGAGCGAGCCGGAGACGATCATGAGATCGTCGACCGTGCAGCTGATGCCGCCGTCGCGCTTCAGCTTTGTCACCAGGAATTCGCGCAGGGGCAGGTAACCTTGTGGACCATGCGCCAGCCCGTAAGTCGCAAGCGAGCGGCCCTCGCGTTGCAGGGCCTGGTTGGCGGCCTCGATCAGCCCGTCGAGCGGCAGCTGCTCGGAATCGTTATTGCCGCCGACAAAGCTGTATTTGGCAAGGCCCGTCCAGCGCGCAGAAGGGGCCGGCAGCCCTGCGGGAAACAGGGGCGCGAAATCGAAGCTGGACGTCATGGGAGCGTTCCTCGTTGTTTTTATTGAGCGACCGGCCTGGTGCCGACCGGGCGCTGTGGTTTTGATGATGCCATCATGCCAGTGTTTTGCCCGACGCGTCAAACCAAATTCGTAAAATCCGCATCTGCGTCGGTGGACTGTCAGGTCATTGCTGTTCCGGATTTTCTACTGCGCATGGGGTTGTTTTCGTCTTTTTCAATTCGCGGTCGCGACAGCGTTCGCCTGCTTACTTCTTGCCCGCCGTCCTGGTCGGACGGCCTTATTTTTTCCCAGCCGTCCTGGTCGGACGGCCCTGGCTGATGAAAGCGTAGTGCGCATTGGCGACGCCGCCAACCATCAGGGCTTCGACCACCGGCTCGGCGATCTCGCTCGCTGCGGCCCAGTCGACGATGAAATTGGCCCCGGTCCCGCCGCGCACGTCGTCGGTCGGAATGAAGATCGAGATGGTCGCGAGCGGCTTTATCGCGACCGGCGCCTTCAAATAGCTCTCGACCTGCTTGCCGGCCGTGTCGAAATAGGCGATGCGTTTGACCACCAGAGCTTGCGTCTCGGAGGCGTTGTGGACGCTCAGTGTCACCGAGAAATCGACCCGCAGCTTGCCCTGGCTCATCGCGACGCTGGAATAGGCCGGCACGTAGAAACCACCGGAGACCGCGAGTTCCTCCTTCGGCATCGCCGCGAGCGAGTCGGCGAAGGCCTGTTCGAGGTTCACTTTGGGCTGTGCGACCGCCGGCCCGGCGATGGCAAGGGGGCATAGCAGCATTGCAACGGCGAGCCCCGTCAGCATGTGACGAATTGCTCGCTTGCCGCGCTGCACTCGGTCTCTAGGGTGCGGCAAAACGGACCGGTCTGGCATGCACGAACTCATTCGCGACATCACTCTCTGTATCCTGTTTGCCTGGATGCTGGGCCTGCTCGCCCATTTTTCCCGGCAACCGCTGATCCTGGCGTACCTTATCGCCGGCTTCTGCATAGGTCCATTCGGCGCCGGCTGGGTCAAGTCGCAGGAGTCGATCAGCGTCATCTCCGAGCTCGGCCTGATCTTCATGCTGTTCATGATCGGGCTCGAGATCGACCTGAAGAAGATCGTGCGGGCGGGCAAGGTGATCCTGTTCGCGGCCGGCGGCCAGCTCATCGGCGGCTGCCTGCTCGGCATCCTGTTCTTTGCCGGCATCGGGCTCTCGCTCGGTGGCGGCCATTTCGACGCGCTGTATCTCTGCATCGCTTGTGCGCTGTCCTCGACCGTCATCATCGTCAAGGTGCTCTACGAGAAGCGCGAGCTCGACACCTTGCCCGGCCGCATCACGCTCGGCGTGCTGGTGCTTCAGGACATCTTCGCCATCCTGTTCCTGGCGGTGCAGCCGAGCCTCGCGAACCTGCAGGTCGGCGTCATCCTGCTCTCGATCGGCCGCGTCGCGGTGCTGGTCGCGGCCGCGCTGCTGGTGAGCCGCTATGTGCTGCCGCGCCTGTTCCACCAGATCGCCCGCCGGCCCGAGCTGATCCTGCTCGGGGCTCTCGCCTGGTGCTTTTTCGTCGCCGAAACGGCCGAGCAGCTCTCGCTCTCGCGGGAGATGGGCGCGCTGATCGCCGGCGTCTCGCTCTCGACCTTCCCTTACGCGCTCGACGTCACGGCCAAGGTCACCACGCTCCGCGACTTCTTCATCACGCTGTTCTTCGTGGCGCTGGGCATGACCATTCCCGTGCCCGGCCTCTCGGTGATCGGGCTGGCCCTGATGATTGCCGCGTTCACCGTGGCGAGCCGCCTCGTCACCACCTTCACGCCGCTCTATCTGATGAAGCAGGGTCTGCGCGCGAGCCTGCTGCCGGCGATCAATCTGGCGCAGATCTCCGAGTTCTCGCTGGTGGTGATCCAGACCGGCGTCGCCGACAATCACATCGCAGCCGAAACGGCCAATGCGGCGTCCTTCGCCTTCGTGGTGCTGGCCGTGCTGTCGACCTTCGTCATGACCCGCAGCGACGAGATCACCCGCTGGGCCATTGGCCCGCTCAAGCGGATCGGCCTGCGCGATCTCGACCATGGCGGCGGCCATGCCGAGGAGGGCCACGAAGGCGGCCACGGCGAAGCGCGCCGCATCGTCATCCTCGGCTTTTTCCGTGCGGCGAGCGCGCTGCTGGCCGAGATCGAACGGCAGACACCGGTGTTGCTGGAACAGATCACGGTGATCGACTTCAACCCCCATGTGTACCAGACCCTGCTTTCGCGCGGCCTGCACGTGATCTATGGCGACATCAGCAGTGCGGACACGCTGCTCCATGCCGGGATCGGCAAGTCCGAGATGATCATCCTCAGCGTGCCAGACGCGCTGTTGAAGGGCGCCAGCAACGAGAAGCTGGTCCGTCACGTCCGCACCCTCAACCCCAACGCCCTGATCGTCGCCACCGCCGATCTGCTGTCCGACGTCGGCGAGCTCTACGCGGCCGGCGCCAGCTATGTCACCGTGACCCGGCTCAGCGACGCCCATGAATTGTTTACCGTGATCGAGGCCGCCCAGGCCGGCCTGCTGACCGACAAGCGCGCCGAGCTCGATGCCCGGCTCGGCGAGCGGCGCGAAGTGCTGCCCTGAGGGCGCGCCCCAGGCTGCCTTCCGCCCGGGCCGGGCGCGCCTATATGCCTGGTATCTTCGGTGCAAGCCTTGTCACCTGGTCTGCCTCCGGACATGTGCGGTTGCGTCCAGGACACTAGCGCTGGAGCCCAAGTCCAGCTAAGGCGTCCGCTGAGCCTCCGGCCCGTAACCAATAGAGATTGGGACATGCCCGATACCGTTCAGGAAGTTTTGCAAGCCTTTGCCCGGGGCGAACTCGTCGTCGTGACCGACGATGACGATCGCGAGGGCGAGGGCGATCTGATCGTCGCCGCCTCATTCTGCACGGCGGAAAAGATGGCCTTCATCATCCGCCACACCTCCGGCATCGTCTGCGCGCCGATCACCACCGAGGACGCGCGGCGGCTGCGGCTTGATCCGATGGTTGCCCACAACGATTCCGCCCACACCACGGCCTTCACGGTCTCGATCGACTACAAGCCCGACGGCGGCACCGGCATTTCGGCCGAGGAGCGCGCGTCCTGCTGCCGTGCGCTGTCCAATCCCAATGTCGGCGCCAACGACTTTGCCCGTCCGGGCCACATCTTCCCGCTGATCGCCAAGGACGGCGGCGTGCTGCTGCGCTCCGGCCACACCGAGGCCGCGGTCGATCTCTGCAAGCTCTCGGGGCTCCCGCCGGTCGGCGTCATCAGCGAGTTGATGAATGACGACGGCAGCGTGATGAAGGGCGAGCAGGTTGCCCAGTTCGCCGCCCGGCACAAGTTGAAGCACGTCACCATCGCCGACATGATCGCCTATCGCCAGGCGCGCGAAAAGCTGATCGAGCGGGTCTCGACCTTCACCACCGAAAGCCCGATCGGGCCGCTCCAGGGCTATGCCTACCGCTCGCCGTTCGATTCCATCGCCCACGTCGCCTTCGTCTACAACGGTGTCGGCGACGGCAAGAACGTGCTGACGCGCTTCCACAAGCCGAACATCGTCAAGGACACCTTTACCGGCCACAAGCGCATGGCGGTCGTGCTCGAGCACTTCAAGAAGTCCGGTCGCGGCGTGCTGGTCTATCTGCGCGACGGCGCCGCAGGCGTTCCCGTGGCACCGTTGCCTGATGAGAGCGCGACGGAAGCCGACCGCAACCGCCAGTGGCGCGAAGTCGGCGTCGGTGCGCAGATCCTGCGCGATCTCGGCGTCACCTCGATCCGGCATCTCACCTCGTCGGTGCATGACTACAAGGGCCTCTCCGGCTTCGGCATCGAGATCGTCGCCAACGAGCAGCTCGAAAGCTAGCGCTGTCATTCCGGGGACGCGCCTCGCATCCCCCGGGGTGCGCGGTGCGCATCCCCGGGATTCACGCAAGGCCCCACATCTGCAATGCAATTGCACTTGTTGCCGCGGCGATTTAGTTTGTCCGGCAATTTTTAGACGGAACCAGACCGAAAGGACGTTTCATGAGCGTGCGCCCTCAGACCAAGGACAAGCCGGCTGCGGCTTCCTTCCAGTGGGACGATCCGTTCCTGCTCGACGAGCAGCTGACCGAAGACGAGCGCATGGTGCGCGATACGGCGCGCGCCTATGCCCAGGACAAGCTGCTGCCGCGTGTCACCAAGGCCTATCTGGAAGAGAAGACCGACCGCGAGATCTTCAACGAGATGGGCGAGCTCGGCCTGATCGGCATCACGCTGCCGGAAGAATATGGCTGCGCCAATGCGAGCTACGTGGCGTACGGCCTCGTCGCGCGCGAGATCGAGCGGGTCGATTCCGGCTATCGTTCGATGAACTCGGTGCAGTCGTCGCTGGTGATGTACCCGATCTATGCCTATGGCGACGAGAACCAGCGCAAGAAGTACCTGCCGAAGCTCGCCAGCGGCGAGTGGGTCGGCTGCTTCGGCCTGACCGAGCCCGATGCCGGCTCCGACCCGGCCGGCATGAAGACCCGCGCCGAAAAGGTTTCCGACGGCTATCGCCTGACCGGCAGCAAGATGTGGATCTCGAACGCGCCGATCGCCGACGTGTTCGTGATCTGGGCCAAGTCAGCCGAGCACGACAACCAGATCCGCGGCTTCGTGCTGGAGAAGGGCATGAAGGGCCTTTCCGCACCGAAGATCGGAAGCAAGCTCTCGCTTCGCGCCTCGATCACCGGCGAGGTCGTGATGGACGGCGTCGTGGTGCCCGAAAGCGCGCTGCTGCCCAACGTCTCCGGCCTGAAGGGCCCGTTCGGCTGCCTCAACCGCGCCCGCTACGGCATCTCCTGGGGCGCGATCGGCGCGGCCGAGGACTGCATGCATCGCGCCCGCCAGTACACGCTCGACCGCAAGCAGTTCGGCAAGCCGCTCGCCGCGACCCAGCTGGTGCAGAAGAAGCTCGCCGACATGGAAACCGAGATCGCGCTCGGCCTCCAGGGGAGCTTGCGCGTCGGCCGCCTGATGGACGAGGGCAAGTTTGCGCCCGAGATGATCTCGATCATGAAGCGCAACAATTGCGGCAAGGCCCTCGACATCGCCCGAGTCGCCCGCGACATGCATGGCGGCAACGGCATCTCCGCCGAATTCCACGTGATGCGCCACGTCCATAACCTCGAGACGGTCAACACCTACGAGGGCACCCACGACGTCCACGCCCTGATCCTGGGCCGCGCGATCACGGGCATTCAGGCGTTTTTCTGAGGACGCACCTCGGCTTGGAAATGCGTCATGGCCGGGCAAAAGCGCGAAGCGCGTCTTCGCGCTAGGTGTCCCGGCCATCCACGTTCTAGGCCATGTGAAGAACGTGGATGCCCGGCACAAGGCCGGGCATGACGAAGTCCGCAAGGTATGAGCAAGCCATGTCCGACAACGACGACGTCCCGTTCAACCGCAACTTTCCGCTTCACCCAGGCGTCGTCGAGGAAGTCCGCCCCGGTGTGCGGCGGGTGCTCTGTAACAATCCGAGCCCGTTCACCTTTACTGGTACCGTCAGCTACATCGTAGGCACCGGCAACGTCGCGATCATCGATCCCGGTCCCGACGACGAGGCTCATGCGGCCGCACTGCTCGATGCCGTGCGCGGCGAGACGGTGAGCCATATCTTCGTCACCCACACCCACCGCGACCACTCGCCCAATACACCGCGCATCAAGCAGGCGACCGGTGCGCCGGTCTATGCCGAGGGCCCGCACCGCGCCTCGCGCCCGCGCTTTGAGAGCGAGAAGCATAATCCGGAATCCGGCTCCGATCGCGACTTCGTCCCCGATGTCAGGATCGCCCATGGGGATGTCGTCGAAGGCGCCGGCTGGCGGCTCGAGGCCGTGGCCACGCCCGGTCACACCGCCAACCATCTCGCCTTTGCCTGGCCCGAGCGAAAGTTCAGCTTCGTCGGCGATCACGTCATGGGCTGGTCGACCTCGATCGTGGCGCCGCCCGACGGCTCGATGATCGACTACATGGAATCGCTCGACCGGCTCGCTGCGCGCGAGGAGGACCTGTATTTCTCCGGCCATGGCCCGGAGATCCCGGAGGGCCAGCGTTTCGTGCGTTTCCTGATCCGCCATCGCAAGGCGCGCGAGGCCTCGATCCTGCACCGCCTCGCCAAGGGAGAGACCGACATCCCGAACATGGTGCGCGCGATCTATATCGGCATCGATCCGCGGTTGACGACGGCCGCCGGCTATTCCGTGCTGGCGCATCTGGAGGACCTCGTCGCACGCGGCGTTGTCGCGACGGACGGCGATCCCGTGATCGGGGGGACGTACCGGATGGCGAACGGCTAGCGCGCGGTCACTTCTTCACCGTCTTCGCCGGCGCCTTCGGTGGCGCGACCGGGGTCTTCTTCACCGGCTTCAGCGCGTCCGCATCGGCTGCGGTGTTGAGGTCGTCGATGAATTTCGTCACGCGCGCGGCGTTGCTGCCGAGGTCGCTCTCGAAATAACGCGAGGCGGAGCGGATATCGACGCGGGAATCGTCGCCGTCAGGCACGACCCTGATCGAGATGTCCTCGCGAAACCCCATGATCGGCGTGCGCGCCACCGCCTCGATGCGGCCCATGCGGCGCGGCGGCTGCGGCTCGCGTTCGTCGATGACGGTCCATTTGCGCTTGATGACGAGCTGGCGTGCGATCGCATAGGCGCGGTCGACGGGGATCTCGAGCTCGATCGGCTCGATGTCGGGATAGAAGTGGCGCTGCTGCTCGGCCGAATAGAGGCCGGCATAAACGGCGGTGTTGGTGCCGTCGCCCGTGCGCAGGCGCGACAGCGCGTCGAAGCGCGGCGGGTCGATCGGGTCGGTGGTGATGTCGTGGATCGGCGGCAGCTTGCGGTACAGCAGGGCTTGATACGCGGGATAGGCGAGGATCGCCCCGTCGATCAGGAAGGCGAGCAGGATACGCGCCATGCCGCGCGAGCCGTTCTGCCAGATCGCGGCAAAGCCGGCGAGGCCGAACAGGATGGACAGGGCGGCAATCGCGAGCCCGCCGAAGAACGTGGCCAGCGCCGGCTTCATCTCCAAAAAGTCGAAGCGGACGATGATGATCGACACCACCACGGCCACCACCGCGAACACGGCCAGATTGCGCGCCCAGGTCGCGAGGCTGGACACGGGCTCCGACTGATAGGGAGCGGAAAACCTGCGGGCCATCGAGTGAGCTCTGCCGGGGTTTTGGGGCTTGCCGGCCGATTTGGCGCGACGATGAACCGTTGAGACCACGGCCCGGGGGCAAATTCAAGGGTTCCACAGGCTCTTGCATCGTCATGGCCGGGCTTGTCCCGGCCATCCACGTCTTTCTTGCCGCCAAGATGTCGGGCAAGACGTCGATGCCCGGGACAACCCCGGGCATGACGGTGGTGGTGATTTACGCCGCCGCGTTCGGGAAACGATATTCCTTGAACTGGTCGCGCAGCGCGGTCTTCAGGATCTTGCCGGTCGCGGTGTGCGGGATGCCGTCGACGAAAGCGACGTCGTCGGGCATCCACCATTTGGCGATCTTGCCGTCCATGTACTTCAGGATGTCGTCACGCGTGGCCTGCTGGCCCTGCTTGAGCTGCACGATCAACAGCGGCCGCTCGTCCCATTTGGGGTGGAAGACGCCGATGACGGCGGCCTCCGCCACGGCCGGATGGCCGACCGCGAGGTTCTCGAGGTCGATCGAGGAAATCCACTCGCCGCCGGACTTGATCACGTCCTTGGAGCGGTCGGTGATCCGCATGTAACCGCCCTCGTCGATGGTCGCGACGTCGCCGGTGTCGAAGAAGCCCTCCTCATCGAGGATGTTGGCATCGAGACGGAAATAGGCCTTGGCCACCGCGGGGCCGGAGACCTTGAGGCGGCCAAAGGTCTTGCCGTCCCAGGGCAGCTCCTTGCCGGCATCGTCGGTGATCTTCATTTCGACCGCGAAGGGCGCGTAGCCCTGCATCTGCAGCACGTCGAGCCGCGCATCGCCGGTCGCGTTCTGGAACGGCGGCTTGAGCGCCGAGACGCTGCCGATCGGGCTCATCTCGGTCATGCCCCAGGCGTGACGGACGTTCGAGCCCATGTCGAGGAAGGCCTTGATCATCGAGCGCGGCATCGCCGATCCGCCGCAGATCACCATCTTCAGCTCCGGCAGGTTCAGATTATTGGCGGTCATGTGCTGGAGCAGCATCAGCCACACCGTCGGCACGCCGGCGGTGTGCGTCACCTTCTCGGTGGAGAGCAGCTCGTAGACCGAGGCGCCGTCGAGCTTGGGGCCTGGCATCACCAGCTTGGTGCCCTGCGAGGGCGCAGAGAAGGCGATGCCCCAGCTGTTGGCATGGAACAGCGGCACCACCGGCAGCATTGTCTCCGAGGCGCTGGTGCCGAGCGCGTCGACATTGTTGGCCATCAGCGCATGCAGCACGTTGGAGCGATGCGAATACAGCACACCCTTTGGATCGCCCGTGGTGCCGGACGTGTAGCACATCGCTGCCGCCGTGTTCTCGTCAAAGTCCTTCCATTTGAATTTGCCGTCGGCCTCGGCGATCCAGTCCTCGTAGGCCACGACGTTCTTCAACGTGGTCTCGGGCATATGCGCCTTGTCGGTGAGGATGACGTACCGTTCGACGCTCGGAAGTTTGTCGGCGAGCTTCTCCAGCACCGGCACGAAGGTCAGGTCGACCATCACGATGCGATCCTGTGCATGGTTGATGATCCAGGCGATCTGCTCGGGGAAAAGCCGGGGATTGACGGTATGGCAGATGGCGCCGATGCCCATGATGCCGTACCAGACCTCGAGATGGCGCCAGGTGTTCCAGGCGATCGTGGCGACGCGGTCGCCGAGCTTGATGCCGTCGCGCTCCAGCATCTGCGAGACCTTGAGCGCGCGCTGGTGGATTTCGGCGTAGGTGGTGCGATGGATCGGTCCCTCGACCGATCGCGTCACGACCTCCTGCTTGCCATGAATCTTGGCGGCGTGTTCGATGATCCGGTGGCAGAGCAGGGGCCAATCTTGCATCAAGCCGAGCATTCAGACGTTCCTCCGAGAAGTCGCTGGGCGCATTATCGCTCTCAGCGCAGGGCCAAAGAATTGTCATGAGTTTTAGCCTGCCGGACTTTCGCCGCAAATGGTCTTATCGCGGCAATATGTCCGCCGGCGCGGCAATGGTTACCGCTGCGCTCGGGCTACTTGTGCTCGCCGATCGCGTGGAGGCGCGAAACTATGCTGCGCCGCTCGATATCTTTGGTCTTGGTACACCACGGCCGCGCGCGAGCACTCATTCCGCCAGGATGCCGCTTAGGATACCGCTACCAAAGCCTCGGCCTGAGGACGCTCCCAAAGCAACGGACGAGGCGGCGCCTGAGGCCGACGGCAAGCCTTCGCCTGACAAGCCTTCCCCGGATAAACCCGGCAAACCCGCCGAGGCGGCTCCGCCGCCCGAGAAGCAGCTCTCGGCCTGCCGTCTCGCGCTCACCGAGGAGATCGCGGTCGCGCCGTCCATTCCCGATATCCATGGCCCCGGCGCCTGCGGCGGGGAGGATCTGGTGCGGCTGGAGGCGATCGTGCTGCCGGACAAGCGCAAGGTCGCCGTCAAGCCGGCGGCAATCCTCCGCTGCACCATGGCATCAGCAATCGCCAATTGGGTGCGCACCGACATGGTGCCGCTGGCCGCGAGCCTCGGCTCGACCATCACCGACCTCGACAATTTCGACAGTTTCGAGTGCCGCGGCCGTAATCGCATCGTCGGTGCGATGCTGTCCGAGCACGGCAAGGCCAACGCACTCGACGTGCGCGCGCTCAAGCTTGCCAACGGCCAGTCGATCGGCCTGACCGACCGCACCATGTCGCGCGACGTGCGCGAGCGCGTGCTGCATTCGGTCTGCTCGCGCTTTTCCACGGTGCTCGGCCCAGGCTCGGACTGGTACCACGAGGACCATATCCACCTTGACCTCGCGCAGCGGCGCAACGATTACCGGATCTGTCAGTGGAACGTCTGGGATCCCTTGCCCCAGGTCGCGCCCCTGCTGCCGGCCGAGCGCCCCGAGGAGGCGCCGCCGCGCGAGGTCGCGGCCAAATCCGAGGGGACCAAGGAGGGGGCCAAGGATGAGCCCAAGGACGGCGCCGACGATCAGGAGAGCGCGAAGCCTGCCGCGCCGGCGGATAAGCCAGCGGCCAACTCCAGCAAGAGCAAGCCGACAACAAAAAAGCGCCGGTAAAACCGGCGCTTTTCGAAAACCATCAGATCAGGGAGTGATCAGTAGTTGCTGGTCTGAGAACCGCCGCCCTGCAGCGCGAGGCGCGAATTATAGGGCGAGTCGCCGTGCTTCGGCTCAAGCACCACGACGATGGTGCCGACCTTGACGCGGCTGTAGAGGTCGATTGCGTCCTCGTTGGTCAGGCGGATGCAGCCCGACGAGATCGAAGCGCCGATATATTCCGGCTGGTTGGTGCCGTGAATGCGGAACAGCGTGTCCTTGCCGCCCGAATACAGGTACATCGCGCGCGAGCCCATCGGATTGTCCGGACCGGGGGCGACGTAGGTCGGAACGCCAAGGCGCGAGATCTCGCCCGGGGTCGGGTGCCAGGCCGGCCATTCGGTCATGCTGCCGACCTTGGCGATGCCGGACCAAGCCATGGCTTCTTCGCCGACGGTGATGCCGTAGCGGATCGCCTTGCCGCCATCCATCACGTAATAGAGGTAGTGGTTGTCGGAATCGACCACGATCGAACCCGGCGACTCCTTGCGGTGATAGTCGACGATGGCGCGACGGAACGGCTCTGCCACCGGCGTATTCTCGTACCGGATCTTGGCAAGGAGTTCCTTGTCCTTCGGCTTGAAATTCTGGGTGTTGGTGGCTTCGAAATGCGTAGCCTGCATGCAGCCCGACAGCGTGAAGCCGGCGGCCAGAATTCCCAACATAACTTTCAGCGACGACATGGTTTGGTTCCAATCAAACAAATACCGCGCAGGTCCTGAGCTAGCGCCCAAGGCCTTCGACTCCGTGGATTTCATTATGGTTGAAATCTGCCACAATTCCAGCGTTTAGGGACTTTTCCCGCGCTGCAAGACCCAACCTGTGGCTTTTTTGCCGCAAGTTTTGCGCGCCCAGACCTGTTTTTGGACGCGAAAAGCCGGACTGTCGATTTCGCGCCACAGTTGGGCCACAAATGCAAACGCTCCGTTAATGTGCTTGTCATCATGAACTTGTCAGAATCGCGCTAAGGGCCTGTCATTCTGTCGCAGGCCCCCTCCCGGAGTTGTTCATGTTTTCTGTGTTCGTTCCCACCGACTCCACCCTGAAGAAGGCCGTTGTCGACGATCTCGCGGCCGTGCCGGAGCACGCGGTGTGGGTCGACCTGGTCAACCCGACCGCGGCCGAGGACAAGGCCGTGGAACGGCTGCTGGGGATCGCGATCCCGACCCGGGAGGACATGCAGGAGATCGAGATCTCCAGCCGCCTCTACATCGAGAACAGCGCGCGCTACATGACCGCGACCCTGATGTGCCATTCCGACACCGACATGCCCCGGACCACGGCGGTGACCTTCATCCTCGGCGACCATCGCCTGGTCACGGTGCGCTACGACCAGCCCAAGCCGTTCGCCCTGGTCGAGGCCAAGCTGGCCCGCACCTGCGCCCCCGCGATCACCGGCGAAATGGTGCTGATGGAACTGCTGGACGCCGTGATCGACCGCTGCGCCGACATTCTGGAACGCTGCGGCATGGAGATCGACCAGGTCAGCCACGACATCTTCGAGCCCGAGAGCGAGCGCCACGGCCACGCCAAGCAATATTCGCAGATCCTGATCTCGATCGGACGCAAGGGTGATCTGACCTCCAAGGTTCGCGAGAGCCTGGTGTCGATCGGCCGCGTCGTCACCTTCCTCTCGGCGGTGGTGGAGGGCGTGAAATGGTCGAAGGACATGCGCGAGCAGCTCAAGACCATGCAGCGCGACGTCGCCTCGCTGACCGACCACGCCTCCTATCTCTCCAGCAAGATCACCTTCGTGCTCGATGCCATGCTCGGCGTCGTCAATCTCGAGCAGAACAACATCATCAAGCTGTTTTCGGTCATGGCTGTTGTCCTGATGCCGCCGACGCTGATCGCATCGATCTACGGCATGAACTTCAAGTCGATGCCGGAACTCGAATGGACGCACGGCTATCCGTTTGCGCTCGTGCTGATGGTGATCGCGGCGATCGTGCCGTACTGGATCTTCAAGTGGAAGAAGTGGCTTTGAGCCGGCCTGCGCTCTGAAAATAGTGACCGAGACCTTACGCCGGTCGCAGAGACAGGGCTGATGGTGTCGCAGAATAGAGCGTCATTGCGGCGACGCCGTGATGCGTGTTCTGCGCCCCAATTCCTCCGGTAAAATTTGAGCGGTGGGCTGAACGTTTGCGCGAAACTTGTCTGCGATAAGCAGCGGGTTAGCCGCGAGGAACAGCCATGGTTGAAAAACACATAACGACGCCCCGCAACGTCATCGATCTGACGAGCTATCGTCAGGCCGTGGCGAGCGGCAAGGCGCCGTCGTTGTCGGCGCGCATGTGCCGGCACTGTGGTGCTCCCCTGCTCGATGGCGAGAACGATGACGATTGTTCGACTGCATTCAACGCAGCTGCCGCTCCAACTGCTGCAACGTTGAGGCTGCGCGAACGGTCGCGTCGGATTCGAGTCGATTGAGGAGTGGAAGGAAGGGCGGGCGATCCAGTCTTGCGGCGGCGTTGCTGGATCGCCTTGCTTCCCGCCCTTCGCAGTAGATGAACTAGCGCTTCACGATCTGCGCCGTCGAGACGATGGTCTCGGCGATTGCGCCATCGCGGCTGAACGCTGCCAGATGGCTCTCGGCATCCCGCAACATCGCCTCGACATTGTCGCCCAACGCTTCCGGTGAGGACGACGAGTAGGTGAGGGTGCGTTGCGCCAGGTCCTGCATGCTGACCGTGTGGCTGGTCTCGACCGTGACGAGCTCGGTGGGCGCAAAGGCGCTGCCGCGGAAGAATGCGGGAAGGTCGCGATGGGTCCGCGTGCCCTTGCCGGCTTCGTCCCAGAGCTTTGCGGGTGACCAGCGGCGGCGGATCTCGTTGTAGCCATCAAGCCATGGATTGCGGCCGTCGGTGACCGAGAATGAGGCGCAGATCAGGATCGCGCCGTCGTCTGCGACCAGTCTGTCGAGCCGCGCGAGCGTCGCATCGCGATCCATCCAATGCAGCGCGCGGCCGATCGTGACGATGTCGAACGTGCCGATGTCGGGGCCAAGTGTCTCGGCTTTGCCTTCGATCAGCGTGAGCGCTTGGCCTGCACGCGCTGCCGCCTGTCGTGCAGCCTCGAGCATCGCGGGTTCGGGGTCGACGCCGACGATACGGCCGACATGGCGCGCAAAGCCGAGTGCGAGCAGCCCGGGGCCGGTGCCCAGATCAATCAAGGCGCATCGTTCGGAGAGGCCGAGCTTGTGCGCCACGCTGCGGAAGAACTCGCCGGGGTAGGGCGGCCGCAAATGCTCGTAAGTTGATGCCGTGCTCGCAAACCGGCCCATCGATCACCCGACGCGTCACCTGGCCTAGACGTGCTGGCCGCCGTTGATGTGGATCTCGGCGCCGTTGACGTAAGAACTGGTGTCCGTGCACAGCACGTAGATGATCTTGGCGACCTCGTCAGGCGTGCCGAGGCGGTGCATCGGAATCTGTTGATCGACGATCTTCTCGGTGCCCGGCGACAGGATCGAGGTGTCGATCTCGCCCGGTGCGATCGCGTTGACGCGCACGCCGACGCGGCCGAAGTCGGACGCCATCTCGCGCGTCAGCGCGGCAAGCGCCGCTTTCGAGGTGGCGTAGGCCGCACCCGCGAAGGGATGCACGCGCGAGCCCGCGATCGAGGTGACGTTCACGACCGAGCCCTTGGCCGCCTTCAGTTCCTCGATCAAGCCGCGCGCGATCATGATCGGGGCGAAGAAGTTGACGTGGAAGACGTGCGTCCAGGTGTCGAGCTCGGTGTCGACCGAGCCGAGCCGGGCGCCGCCGGGACCTTTCGGCGAGATTGCGGCGTTGTTGACCAGCGCGTGCAGCATGCCGCCTTCGAGGCGATTGCGGATTTCGGAGATCGCGCGCGCGGTGTCCTGGGGATCGCCGAGGTCGACCTGGATGTGATCCTCGGGGCCTGCGTCCCACGGACAATCCTCCGGGAAGGGATGCCGCGAGCAGGTGATGACGCGCCATCCCGCCGACGAGAAGCGGATCACGGTGGCGTGGCCGATACCGCGGCTTGCTCCGGTCAGGAGCAGCGTGCGGCGCGGCGCATTGGACGAATGCGGCATGGACATCTTTCAGGTCGGCCTAAAGCTTAGGGGTACATCCGCGTCTTGGACCACGGCTGGCCGGCCGCGTCACGGCGAAATTCGATGCGGTCGTGCAGGCGGAATGGGCGGTCGTGCCAGAACTCGATGCGCGAAGGCGTGATGCGCCAGCCGCTCCAGCCGGGCGGCCGCGGCACGTTGCCGATGACATGCTTGGCCGCGACCTTTGCGATGGCCTGCTCGAAGGCGAAGCGGCTCTCGAGCTCTTGCGACTGCTTGCTCGCCCAGGCGCCGATCTGCGCCTGCTTCGGTCGCGTCGCGAAATAGGCGTCGGCCTCGGCATCGGTCACCGGCGTCACGTTGCCGCGGATGCGGACCTGACGGCGCAGCGACTTCCAGTGAAAAAGTAACGCTGCCTTAGGATTTGCGGCGAGTTCGCGGCCTTTCTGGCTCGCGATGTGACTGTAGAAAACAAAACCTTCGGTATCGAAGCCCTTCATCAGCACCATGCGCACGTCAGGCAGGCCGTCGGGATCGACGGTTGCGAGCGCCATGGCGTTCGGATCGTTCGGCTCGCTCTTGATTGCCTCGTTCAGCCAGGCCTCGAACAGCGCAAATGGCTCGTCGGCGGCGGTGAAATCACCGGATGTTAAGGGTGTCTGGTGTTTCATCGAGGTCGTGTCGGTCATGTCTGGAGTCCGAATTGCGTCCCGCGGCCCAAAGCGCGCTGTTGTCTGCACCTGCTCTATATAGGGCATGGGGACGCGTTGGCCTATCGGCGATGCGGCCCTCCAGCCTTGCGATGACGATGATTTTGATCGGGCTCGGCGCCGGCGGCTGCAGTCTGTCCCGCACCGACACCAATGCCTATGCCAAGGCCGACGACAACGATCTCACCGGTTCGATCGCGCGGCCGGCGAAGGACGCCCCGCCGACCGAGACCGATCTCGCCTTCGCCCGCAACGCCGCCTCCGACGTGCTGAGCAAGGGCGACAAGGATGCCAGCCAGCACTGGGAGAATCCGGAAACCGGCGCGCGCGGCTCGGTGACGCCGATCGCGCAATCCTACGCCGCCGAGGATGGCCGCAAGTGCCGTGATTTCCTCGCGAGCTACGTCAACGGGACGACCGAAAGCTGGCTCCAGGGCGCCGGCTGCCAAAGCAGCCGTGGCCGTTGGGAGATTCATACGCTAAAGCCGTGGCGGAGCTGAGCATGATCCGGGAACCGGTTTTCCGATAAGATCCTGCTCGAATCGGAGCGGGTCGCTTCACTCGACTAGTTGCAAAAATACCACTCACCCCCCACATAAGGCTCAGTTGGGGCGGGGAGCCCTTTGAACATTTCGATTTCCCGAGAGGAGACGTGACGGATGCGCGACCCCTATGAGGTCTTGGGGGTGCCGCGGAGCGCCAACGCTGCCGCGATCAAGAGCGCCTATCGCAAGCTGGCCAAGAAGCATCATCCCGACAGCAACAAGGATGATCCCAAGGCCGCCGAGCGCTTCTCCGAGATCAATTCGGCCAACGAGATCATCGGCGACGAGGACAAGCGCAAGCAGTTCGACCGCGGCGAGATCGATGCCGAGGGCAAGCCGCGCTTCCAGGGCTTTCCGGGCGGCGGCGGCCCACGCGGTCGCGCGGGTCCCGGCGGATTCGAGAGCTACAATTTCCGTGGCGGCGGGGCAGGCCCCGGCCAGGGCGCGGGCGCGTTCGAGGATATCCTCAACAGCATGTTCGGCGGCGGGATGCGCGGCGCGCGCCCCGGGGCCGGTGGCGGTGCCCAGTTCGAATTCGACACCGGCGGGGTCGGGATCGATCTCGACGTCAACGTCGCGATGTCCGTCTCGCTGGAAGAATCGGTCAAGGGCGGCGAGAAGCGCGTCCGGCTGCCGAACGGCAAGGAACTCAACGTCAAGATTCCGGCGGGAGTCGTCGAGGGCCAGCAGATCCGGCTGCGCGGCCAGGGCGAGACCGCGCAAGGACATCCGCCCGGCGATCTCCTGATCACCATCGGCATCGCGCCGCACCCGTTCTTCAAGATCGAGGGTGCCGACTTGCGGATCGACCTGCCGGTCACGCTCTACGAGGCTGTGCTCGGTGGCAAGGTCCGCGTGCCCACGCTCGGCAATGCGGTGGAATTGTCGGTTCCGAAAAACACCTCCAGCGGCCGGACCTTCCGCCTCAAAGGTAAGGGCTTGCCGAAATCCGGCGGGACCGGGGATCTCTTCGTTACGATCAGGATTATGCTACCGGACGGGAACGACGCCGAGCTTGAAGCATTGATGGAGAAGTGGCGGGACCAACACCCCTACAATCCACGTAGCGGGCTTGGTTAGGGTGGTGCAGAACTGAAGGGGGTTCTCCTTACAGGCCTGGCGCATCTCCGAACGGATGATGCTCGTCATACACGCGAAGCGTGGTAGCGCTTCGACGCTCGACGTGTCGGCTGTCCGGCGGGGCAGCCGATAAAAAGGTGCGGCCTCGAGAGGGGGACCAGCGCGGTACCAAAAACCCCAATCGAGGCCGCCCGCGTCGATCGGCGGATCGAACGCTGCTCATAATCGCGTGAACACCCGGTGCGATAATGAGACGCACACATGTCTTGATTCCAAATTTTCAATGACGGAATCGAGGCACCGCGTTCGTGCGGTTGTTCAGCCGCCGTTTTTCTCTGCTTGGTCGTACACCGCCTGCGCAACCTTGGTCAGCCGGTCGCGGTCGGCGCCGCCGCCGCTGACGACGTAGCCGACGCCGCGCTCGGCCCAGAACAGCGCTCCGTCCTTGTCCGTCCTGGCGTATCGCATCTGCGTCGCGCCGGTCTCGGTCTTGGCGGTGTAGATCGTGTAGCGCTCGCCCGAGGCGCCCTCATACATCAGGAAGGACGCCGGCCCGTTCGGCCCCGGCAGCAGCCGGCCGCCGACCAGTTTCAGTCCACTCGCCTCCAGATTGGGGGCGAACACGGTCCAGCCGCAGCGCCGGGTCAGCCAGGCCTGGAGGTGGTCGCGCTCGTTGCCGCCGACCTCGACCGGATGGCGGACCTCGACGACATAGAGGCGATGGGCATCGAGCGCATCCGCCGTAAAGCTCTGGAAGGTCGAGGGCGCGTTGGCGGCGCCATGCGCCACCCAGCCGGCCGTGCCGCCGGCGACGAAAGCGACCAGCGCGGCCGCAACCGCGCCATAGAGCCATTGCCGCGGACGGCGCTCCAGCCGTTCGAGCTCCAGCCGGGCCGGCACCGGCTCCTGGGCGACGCCGTCGTAGCGGGCATGCAGCATCTCGGCCATGGCGCGCCAGGACTGCACCCGCTCGGCATCGTCGGGATGGGCGGCAAGCCAGGCCTCGATGTCGGCGCGGCGCTCGGTCGGCAGCTCGCCATCGACAAAGGCGTGCAATTCGTCTTCGGTCACTGGAATATTGCGGTCGTTCATATCGGTCGTCTCTGGCTCTGCGGCCCAAAATATCTAACGCGGTTCAACTGCGCTGCTTCTCTCTCCGTGCAGCGGACGCGGTAAGCGCGATGCATCAATCCTGCCATCATTTCACCCGCCTGAGCGCCGGGCGCTCACCCTCCAGCGACGCTTTAACGTGGGCACGGGCGCGCGCCAGGCGGGACATGACGGTGCCGATCGGCACGCCCTGGATATCGGCAACCTCGCGGTAGCTCATGCCTTCCAGCATCACCAGCAGCAGCACCGAGCGTTGCTCCTCGACCAGCGTCGAGAGTGCCCTTTCGATGTCGCGTCCTTCGGCCTCCGTCCCGCTGGCATCCGGATTATTCTCCGTCAGCTGCATGAATTGCGGCCGCCGTGCCAGCGACCGCCGCCGGTTCTTGTTGAGGTTGGTCAGGATCGTGTAGAGCCAGCTCCTGACGTCGCCTCCGAGAAACAATCGCTCCGAGCGCAACGCACGCACCAGCGTGTCCTGCACCAGATCGTCGGCCGCATCCGCGTCGCGCGTCAGCGCGCGGGCATAGCGGCGCAACGCCGGGATCATGGCTTCTACACTCTGGCGAAACGCACTCATGCCGTATTTGGTGTCCTGCCGTTCGGCGCACGCGCCTATAGCGATCATAACACCCGAACGGAACGGCTATTCCGGCGCTGGAAACAGCGTTAACGCCGCGTATTAGGACTGTACCGCAGGGGAGGGCTGGTGTACCTCCAGACCTTAACGAGAGCTACAGGACGTTAGCAAATGGCGCAGAATTCAGGTCTGATGCAGGGCAAGCGCGGGGTGATCCTCGGCGTCGCCAACAACCGCTCGATCGCCTGGGGCATCGCCAAGGCATGCCAGGCGGCCGGTGCCGAGATCGCGCTCACCTACCAGGGCGATGCGCTGAAGAAGCGGGTCGAGCCGCTTGCCGCCGAGCTCGGCGCGCTCATGCTCGGCCATTGCGATGTCACGGATGCCGCGACCATCGATGCCGTGTTCGACGCGCTGAAGGAGAAGTGGGGCAAGATCGATTTCGTCGTGCACGCGATCGCGTTTGCGGACAAGGATGAGCTCGAGGGCCGCTACGTCGACACCACCGCCGACAACTTCTCCAAGTCGATGCTGATCTCCTGCTACTCGCTGACTGCGGTCGCGCAGCGCGCCGAGAAGCTGATGACCGACGGTGGTTCGATCATCACGCTGAGCTATTACGGCTCCGAGAAGTGGATGCCGAACTACAACGTCATGGGCGTCGCCAAGGCGGCGCTGGAGGCGAGCGTGCGCTATCTGGCCGCCGATCTCGGCGAGAAGGCGATCCGCGTCAACGCGATTTCCGCGGGACCGATCAAGACGCTGGCATTTGCCGGCATCGCCGATTCACGCCTGCTGCTGAAATACAATGAGGTCAACGCGCCGCTGCGCCGCAACGTGACGATCGAGGAGGTCGGCGACAGTTCGCTGTATTTCCTGTCCGACCTGTCGCGCGGGGTCACCGGCGAAGTGCATCACGTCGACGCCGGCTACCACGTGCTCGGTATGAAGCGCCCCGACGCGCCGGATGTGTCGATCGGCGGCAAGGACTAACCTTCACCCGGAATGCCCGTGCCCACGATCTATTATCTTCGCCACGGCGAGACCGAGTGGAATGCGCTCGGCAGGCTCCAGGGCACCAGGGACATTCCGCTGAACGCGCGGGGCCGCGGTCAGGCGGTGCAGGCGGGCCTGATCCTGGCCGATCTCCTCAAGCGCGATTGCAAGGACAAGACGGCGCTGCCCTACGTGTCGAGCCCGCTCGGCCGCGCCCGCCAGACCATGGAACTTGCACGCGGCAAGCTCGAACTGCCGGTCGCGGATTATGCGCTGGACGATCGCCTGCGCGAGATCGGCTATGGCGCCTGGGAAGGTCTGACGCTGGCCGAAAGCGAGGCGAAAGATCCCGACATCTACGCCAGGCGCCTCGCCGACAAATGGACGGTGGGGCCTGCGGGTGCGGAGACCTACGCCGACGTGCAGGTCCGCGTGCGTGCCTGGTACGACGAGCTTCGGACCGACACCGTCGCGGTCGCCCATGGCGGCACCTGCCGGGCCCTGATGGTTTCGCTCGGCCTGGAGACGCCGGCCAGCGCCGCGGAGCTTTATATCGAGCAGGGCACCGTCTACGTGTTCCGCGACGGCCGGCTGGACAAGCATAGTTAGGTCTTGAGGACCTTCCGGGGCTCCAGCCGGGTTTGACCCCCGGCGCCCCGCGCGTTACCACACGCCGGAACCGAGCCAGCGAGCAGCAATGTCCTTCAACACCTTCGGCCACATGTTCCGCGTCACCACCTTTGGCGAGAGCCACGGGGTGGCGATTGGCTGCGTGGTCGACGGCTGCCCGCCGATGATCCCGCTCATAGAGGCCGACATCCAGCAGGACCTCGATCGCCGCAAGCCGGGCCAGTCGCGCTTCACCACCCAGCGCCAGGAGCCGGACCAGGTCAAGATCCTGTCCGGCGTGATGGCGCATCCGGAGACCGGGGTGCAGGTGACGACGGGCACCCCGATCGGGCTCCTGATCGAGAATACCGACCAGCGCTCGAAGGACTATTCGGAGATCAAGGACAAGTTTCGTCCCGGTCACGCCGACTTCACCTATGAGGCGAAGTACGGCCTGCGCGACTATCGCGGCGGTGGCCGCTCCTCGGCGCGCGAGACCGCGATGCGCGTCGCCGCCGGTGCGATCGCGCGCAAGGTGCTGCCCGACGTCAAGGTGCGCGGCGCGCTGGTGCAGATCGGCCCGCACAAGATCGACCGCGAGAAGTGGGACTGGGACGAGATCGCCAAAAATCCGTTCTTCTGTCCCGACAAGGACAAGGCCGCGTTCTTCGAGACCTATCTCGACGGTATCCGCAAGAGCGGCTCCTCGATTGGTGCCGTGCTCGAAATCGTCGCCGAGGGCGTGCCCGCAGGCCTGGGCGCGCCGATCTATGCCAAGCTCGATTCCGATCTGGCCGGCGCGATGATGACCATCAACGCGGTGAAGGGCGTGGAGATCGGTGCCGGCTTTGGCGCCGCCGAATTGACCGGCGAAGAGAACGCCGACGAGATGCGGACCGGCAATGACGGCACGCGCTTCCTGTCCAACCACGCCGGCGGCGTCCTCGGCGGCATCTCCACGGGACAGCCGATCGTGGTGCGTTTCGCGGTGAAGCCGACTTCGTCGATTCTGCAGCCGCGCCTCACCGTCGATCGCAAGGGTGCGGACACCGAGATCTTCACCAAGGGGCGCCACGACCCCTGCGTCGGCATTCGCGCCGTCCCCGTCGGCGAGGCCATGATGGCCTGCGTGCTGGCCGACCACTTTTTGCGGGACCGCGGGCAGGTGGGGCGCTAGCGCATGATCCGGACCCGGAGGGCCGCGTTAGCGCAAAGCGTGAAACGGTTCTCCGACCAGATCATGCGCCAACTATAATGTCGCGGTACTAGCCCACCGCGCAGCTTGACGATTCCACAACTTCGTCGGCAAATGCACGCATGCAGAATTCCGAGCTCCAGCGGATCATCAACTGGCTGATCGACGGCGCCCGGTCGTCGCGCGGGCCGGCAGAGATGATCGCGGATGCCTGCGAGCAGCTCGTCGCAGCCGGCCTGCCGCTGTGGCGGTTCGGCGTTTTCATCCGCACGCTGCATCCCGAAATCTTCGGCCGCAACTTCATCTGGCGGCAGGGCGAGGAGGTCGAGATCGGCACCGTCGATTTCGAGATTTTGGACACGCCAGAATTTGCGCGGAGCCCGCTGCGTGTCGTGTTCGAGGAGGGGTTGGAAGTCAGGGGACGTATCAACGAGGTCGATACCAAGCGGTTTCCGTTCCTGGCGGACATGCGCGCCGAGGGCGTCACCGACTACCTCGCGACGCCGATGCGATTTCTGGACGGCTCGATCCACGCCATCAGCTGGACCACCAAGCATCCCGGCGGCTTCAGCGAGGACGACATCGCGACGATCCGCTCAATCGTGGCGCCGCTCGCGCGCGTTAGCGAGATCGTCACCCTGCGCCGCACCGCAGCGACGTTGCTCGACACCTATGTGGGAAATCGCGCCGGCGAGCGCATCCTCGGCGGCCAGATCCGCCGCGGCCACAACGATACCATGCAGGCCGCGATTTGGTTGTCGGATTTGCGCGGCTTCACCGCGCTGTCGGACCGGCTGCCGGCCGAGACCGTGGTCGAGATCCTCAACCGCTATTTCGACTGCCAGGTTACCGCGATCCGCGCGCATGGCGGCGAAGTCCTGAAATTCATGGGCGACGGCCTGCTTGCGGTGTTCCCGATCGACGAATATGTCGGCGATGCCGCCCACGTCTGCACCAGCGTGCTGGAAGCAGCCCGCGAAGCCCGTGCCAGCGTCGACGCTCTCGCGCATCCCGTCGGCGACGTCGTCGAACGCTTCCGCTTCGGCGTTGCACTGCATGTCGGCAATATCCTCTACGGCAATATTGGCGGGGGCAACCGGCTCGACTTCACCTGCATCGGCCCGGCCGTCAATCTCGCGGCGCGGATGGAAAAGATCGCGGGCCGGCTTGGTCGCACCGTCGTCGCATCAGAAGCCTTCGCCCATGTCTGTCAGCACGATTGGCGCGATCTTGGCGATTTTCCGATCGCGGGATTTTCCAGGGCGCAGCGTGTGTACGGGCTCGCCGAGGAGACGCCCGTGGTGATGGCGTGATGCGACGAGACTGCCGATGACCGTCGAATTCCGCCAGATCCAGGTCGCCGACACCGACGCTTTCCGCGCCGCCGTCGATATCGTTGCCCGCGAGCGCAAATACATCGCGCTGGTGGAAGCGCCCCCGATCGAGCAGGTCCGCACCTTCGTCGCGCGCAATGTCGAGCGCGGCTATCCGCAGATCGTCGCCGTCGCGGGCGGCGCCGTGGTCGGATGGTGCAACGTGCCGCCGGCGAGCCGCGCCGTCTCGGCGCATGTCGGCGACCTCTTCATGGGGCTCGTACCGGAGTTCCGTGGCAAAGGCTTTGGCGAACGGCTGTTGCGGCAGGCTGTTCAGGCGGCGGACGTGTTCGGCTTCCGGCGCATCGAGCTCGGCGTCTTCGCGACCAATACGGCCGCGGCGGCTCTCTATCGAAAAGCCGGGTTTGTCGAGGAGGGCACCAGGCGCATGGCGATCCTCCTCGACGGCATCTATCACGATGAAATCATCATGGCGCGCCTCGCAGGCTGATCTCAGTACGCGATCTTCATCGCCAGCGTCGCGATCACGATCATGATGGCGCCGCCGACGCGGGTTGCGATCTGGGCGAAGGCCATCAGGCCCATGCGGTCCGCGGCGCCGAGAATGGCGACGTCGCCGGTGCCGCCGAGCCCGGAATGACAGGCGGTGACGATCGCGGCCTCGACCGGATACATGTTCAGCCACTTGCCGACGAAGAAACCGGAGGCGACCATCGCGAGCACCGTCGTCGTGCAGATCGCGATGTAGCCGGGATTGAAGGACGCCACGAGCTGCTGCCACGAGACCAGCAACGTTCCCATCGCGACCAGGATCGCGAAGGTGAGGTTGGTCGACATGAATTTGTTGATCTGGTAGGCGCCGAGCTCCATCTCGGCCGGCAGCAATCTGGTCAGCTTGAGCGCGACCGCCGCGATGATCATCAGGATCGGGCCGGGAATGCGGGTGTATGGCGCGAGCACCATGCCGAGCACGAACAGCAGGCAAGACAGCATGATGCCGGCACCTAACAGGCCGAGGTCGATCGGTTGGTCGGATCGCGCCGGGCCCAGGATGTCGTCATCGCCTGTTTTCACCAGCATGCCCTGGCCGTTGAGGTCGCGCCGCTTCTCGGCGAGGCGCGCGAGAAGTCCGGCCGCGACGATAGCGACGACGTTGCCGAGCAGCGCCGCAGGCACCATCTGCGCCACCAACTCGGCCTGTGGCCGTTGCAGCATTTCGGAATAGGCAATGGACAGCGGCAGCACGCCTTCGGCGAGGCCGCCGCCGATGATCGGGATGATGACGAAGAAGAACGTCTCCTTCGGACTGTGGCCGAACAGCAGCCCGATCGTGACGCCGATGGCGATCGCGCTGAGCGTGCCGACCAGCAGCGGCACGAACATCCGCAAGAAACCCTGCACCAGGACGCGATGGGGCATGCCGAGGATCGAGCCGGCGACGAGGCAGGCAATGAAGAAATACTGAAAATTGGCGGTGCGGAACGTCGTCGTGATGGCCTTCAGCGCCGTCTCCGGCATCAGGCCGTAGGCGACCATCGCTGATGGCACGAACAGGCACATGATCGCGGTGCCGCCGATCCGCCTCACGACCGGAATGGTCTGGCCGAGCTTGCCGAGCAGGAAGCCGAGCAGCATCAGTACCGACAGCCCGCCGATCACGTCATTGGGCAGCTTTCCGGAATAGACCGCAGCGGCGCAGACGAGCGCTGCGGGAACATAGACGGTGATCGGCAGCGGGCCGATTTTCAATGCCGTGAGCGCGGATGGTTGCGTCGTCTCCGCGAGCTTGATGGTGGTGTCGGTCAAGAATGCCTCCCTCTGTCGTTTTGTGTTTGTTTGCCTGCCGGTCCGCGCGCTCAGAACCAGGGATTGTCCGCCCGGTGCCGGGCCTCGAAAACACGGATGTCATCGGCAAACACCAGCGTCGAGCTGATCGCATCGCGCCCCGTGAGAAACGCCTCCTTCCGCGCCGGCTCGATCGCGAAGGGGATGGTCCCGCCGCCCTCGATGCGGATGGTCTGCTGTTCGAGATCGACGGTGAGCTTGTTGCTCGCAGGGTTCGCGACGATGTCGGCGAGCGTGCCGATGGTGGCGGCATCGAGACGGATCGTCAGCAGGCCGTTATTGGCGCAATTGTCGTTGAAGATGCCGGCGAAGGTGGTGCCGATCAGGGCGCGAATGCCGAGCTGCTGGAGGCCCCAGACTGCATGCTCGCGGCTCGACCCGCAGCCGAAATTCGGGCCGACGACGAGGAAGCGGGCGTCGCGATAGCCGTCCCTGTTCAGCACGAAGTCGGGATTCGGCCGGCCCGCGCTGAAGCGGAGTAGGTTGAAGGCGCCGTCGCCAAGACCGCTGCGATCGACGCCCTTCAGGAACATCTTCGGCATGATCACGTCGGTGTCGATATTGGGCGTCGTCATCGGCGCGGCGGCGCCGGAGACGCAATGAAATGGCGTCATTGCTGCTTTCCTCCGATCAGGTCGCGCACATCGGTGATGCGGCCCGTGACCGCGGCGGCCGCGACCATCGCGGGGCTCATCAGATGCGTGCGCGCCCCGGGCCCCTGGCGACCCTCGAAATTGCGGTTGGTCGAGGAGGCCGAGCGCTGCCCCGGCGCGAGAATGTCGTCGTTCATCGCAAGGCACATCGAGCAGCCGGATTGCCGCCACTCCACGCCCGCATCGATCAGGATCTGAGCGATCCCTTCCGCCTCGGCCTGCGCGCGGACTTGCGTCGATCCGGGAACGACGATGGCGCGAACGCCGGTCGCGACGTGACGGCCTCTGAACACATGTGCTGCATCGCGCAGATCTTCGATGCGCGAATTGGTGCATGAGCCGATGAAGGCGAAATCGATCGGCACCGACTGGATCGGTGTGCCCGGCGTCAGGCCCATATAGGCGAGCGCGCGCATCGCCGCCGTCCGGCGATCGGTGGTGGAATTGCTGTCGGGATCGGGCACGCGATCGGTCACGGCAATCGCCTGGTCCGGGCTCGTGCCCCATGTCACCAGCGGCGCGACCTCGCCGGCATCGATCGTCATCTCCCGGTCGAAGCTGGCGTCCGGATCGGAGCGAAGCTGCAGCCAGGCTTTTGCGGCGCGGTCCCACATCTCGCCTTTCGGCGCACGGGGCCGTGCCTTGAGATAATCGAGCACCTTCTGGTCGGGTGCGATGACGACGCCGCGTGCGCCGGCCTCGACGATCATGATCGACATCACGATGCGTCCCTCGACGCTCATCTCGGTCACCGCGGGGCCGGCGAACTCCACCGCATAGCCGGTGGCTCCATCGGCGCCGATGCGACGGATGATCTCCATGACGACGTCCTTCGACGTGACGCCGAGCGGCGGATGCCCGGTCACGTTGATGCGCATCGTCTTCAGGCGGCGGTAGCGCACCGTCGAGGTCGCCAGATAATGCTCGATGTCGGAGGTGCCGATGCCGTAGCCGAGCGCGCCGAAGGCGCCGTAGGCGGTGGTGTGGCTGTCACCGGCGGCGATCACCATGCCCGGCATGACCAGCCCTTGCTCGGGCGCGACGACATGCTCGATGCCCTGACGCGGATCGAGGATGTCGAAATATTCGATGCCGAAATCGCGCGCATTGTCGGCGAAGTAGTCGACCTGCCGCGCCGCGTCGGCATCGGGCATCTGCCGCGTGCGCCGCGCTGCGGTCGGGTTGACGTGGTCGACCACCATCAGCGCTGCGGATGGATTCCACACCTTGCGCCCGGCGGCACGCAAGCCGGCAAAGGCCTGCGGGCTGGTATATTCGTTGAGCACGGTGCGATCGACATAGAGCAGCACCAGCCCGTCATCGTCGAGGCGCCGAACCACATGCGCGTCGATCAGTTTGTCGTAGAGCGTGCGCCCGGACATTCGGCCTCCAACAGGAATGTGACTTTCCTCGAAGGTGCAGGCCGGGCCGGTGGAAATCCAATGTCACCTCATGATATGATTATGCAGGATTTGCATAAGCAGGATGGACGCGATGGAGATCAACTGGCTGCACGACTTCATCGCGGTGGCGTCGACCCGTAGTTTTTCGCGCGCTGCCGAGCAGCGCAATTCGTCGCAGCCGGCGCTGAGCCGCAGGATCAAGGCGCTGGAAGTATGGGCCGGGGCGGCGCTGTTCGAGCGCACGACGCATGCCGTCAGCCTCACGCCTGCCGGCGATGCGTTCCGCCTGACCGCCGAGGACATCATCCGCCGCCTGTCCGCCGGGCGCCTGGAGGCGCAGGAGCTCGCGCGCGGCGCCTCCGACGTGCTGAAATTCGCATCGACCAATGCGCTGTCGTTGACGTTCTTTCCGGATTGGCTGCGCCAGGTCGAGGCGACGCTGTCGTTCGTGCCGAATGTCCAGCTCGTCGCCAACCACATGGAGGCGTGCGAGCGCATGTTGCTGGCGGGCGAGGTGCATTTTCTGCTTTGCCACCATCATCCCGCCGTCGTCACGGCGCTGACGACCTCGCAATTCCGCTCGGCGCATGTCGGCGACGATTGCCTGATCCCGGCCTCGGTGCCGGCGTCGCGATCAGGCAAGGCCGCGCGCTTCAGGCTTCCGGGAACGGAAGCAGCGCCGGTGCAGGTCCTGAACTACCGTCAGGAGTCCGGAATGGGGAAGATCCTCGATGCGGTACGCGCGACCTCGCCGCTTGGTGCGCATCTGAAGCCCGCGTTCACCTCACATCTTGCAAAGCTTCTCGTCACCATGGTGCAGGCCGGCCGCGGCATGGCCTGGCTTCCGCAAAGCCTCATCGCCGACCAGCTTGCATCGGGCGAATTGGTGAAGGCCGGCGGACAGGAGTGGGAGATACCGATCGAGATCCACGTGTTCCGCCCGCGATCGCGGCTGACGCCGGCGGCCGAAGCATTCTGGACCCATGTTCAGGAGCATCCGCCGGCGAGCAACCCGCGCAAGGCGGTGCGCCTCCGTCGCGGTCGCGGCTAGTGGCTATTCCTCCGGCTCCGTCGTGAACAGCAGCGGATAGCCTTTGGTGCGCGCGGCGTCGGTGGCACGCGTCGCCTTGGTTTCGGCGACGTCCTTGGTGAACACGGCGACGACGCAGGCACCCAGCTTGTGCGCGGTGATCATGACCTTGTAGGCCTGATCCTCGGTCATGCGGAATTCGGCCTTCAGGATCATGGTGACGAACTCGCGCGGCGTGTAGTCGTCGTTGATCAGGATGACCTTGTGCAGCTTGGGCCGCTCGACCTTGGTCCTGGTCCTGGTTTTCGGCGTGGTAACAGTGTCGTTCATTCCGCCTCCTGAACACGGCGGGCCTTGGTTCCCGGCCGGAGCGATCAGCTCGCGGCCTTCGTACCATATTGCAGGACCTGTACCTTCTCCAAGGTGATCAGGCCGCTCGACATCATGCCATCCAGGATGGGCAGGAATGCGTTGATGTTGTCCTCGCTGTCGACGATCTCGATCAGGAGTGGCAGGTCTTCTGAGAGCCGCAGGATCTTCGAGGTGTGCAGGCGGCTCGACTTGCCGAAACCCATGGGACCGCGCAGCACGGTGGCGCCGGCGAGATGCCGCTCGCGCGCGGCGAGAACGATGGCTTCATAGAGCGGCTTGCCGTTGTAATGGTCGTTCTCGCCGATGAAGATCCGGAGCGAAACAGCCTGATTGGGGATTTGCATGGTCAGCTCCTCTTCAAGCGGTTGTAGCGGCTCGCCATCATATGCCCCGCCCATACCGACACCAGCCAGCAGACGACCGAGGCCGCGACATAGGCGAGGGCGGTGTATTTCATGCCGCCGTGGAACAGTCGGAAGGTCTCGAGGCTGAAGGTCGAGAAGGTGGTGTAGCCGCCGCAGAAACCGGTCATGACGAACTGCCGGTGCTCCGGCCGCGCCAGCACGCGGCCGTCGGGGCCGGTCAGCGTCGCGTAGAAGCCGATGATCAGCGAGCCCGTCGCGTTGATGAACAGCGTCGCGAAGGGAAAGCCGGGGCCGGTGTCGAGGGCGAGCCCGACCAGATAGCGTGTCAGCCCGCCGAGGATGCTGCCGGCAGAGACCCAGGCATAGAGGATCGCGGTACGCCAGCGGTCAGCAGAGGAAGCCTTCATCTGCCGCTAGCTCCCAAAATTGTCCGCGAGGAGAAAGCCGCAGCTCACGGCCGCGAGGCACAGTCCGACCGAGAACACGATATTGCCGAGTGCGTGCGCCGGCTCGCCGTTGCGCGCCAGGGTCAGCGTTTGCAGGCTGAACGAGGACACAGTGGTGTAGCAGCCGAGGAAGCCGGTCACTGCGAACAGCCACGGATTGGGCGTCGCGAACACCGAGTTGGGATGGGTCGCCAGCGCCCCGAAGATGCCGATCAGGAAGGCCCCGGTGACGTTGATGGTCATGGTGCCCCAGGGAAAGGTCTCGCCCAGCCGCCGCGCGACGGCGCCGGATACGAAATAGCGGGCGCAGCCGCCCAGCACGCTGCCGGCCACGATAGCGATCAATCCGCTCAGCACGATGAACAGTCCTCCGTCATGACGTCTTCTCCGTTGCCAGCCCGTCGCCGACGGTGAGCAGTCCCACGAGCGCGACCAGCGCGAAGCCGAGTCCTGCGAGGAACGTGCCGGCCGGGCCGTAAACGTCCCACAGTGCGCCGGCGATCACGCTCGCGGCCAGCAGCGCCAGGCCCGTGAACAGGTTGAAATAGCCGAAGGCGGTGCCGCGCAGGCTTGGCGGCGCAGTATCGGCGACGAGGGCCGAGAGCACGCCTTGCGTCAATCCCATATGCAGACCCCACAGCACGACGCCGAGCGCGAGGCCGGGCAGACTCGGCAGCAGCGCCAATGCGAGGTCGGCGCCGGCGAGGAAAACCAGGCCGAGCGCGAGCAGGGCGGTCCGGTTGATCCGGTCCGACAGCGCGCCGGCCGGATAGGCCGAGAGCGCGTAGGTGATGTTCATGAGCACCAGCACCGCCGGCACCCACATCGCATTGAGGCCGATGTTCTGCGCACGCAGGATCAGAAAGGCCTCACTGAAGCGGGCGAGCGTGAAGGCGACGCCGACCGCGACGACGCGCCAATACACGGGTCCAAGCTGCCGCATGGCGGCGGTGTCGAGCGGATTTCTTGCGGGCTCCCGGCTGGCATCCGGCTCCGGCTCGTTCACCGCGAACGCAATCAGGCCGAAGGACAGGAACGCCGGCACCACGGCGACCCAGAACACCGCGGCAAATTGGTCCGCCGTCCACCACATCAGGCCGATCGCGGCGAGCGGTCCGACGAAGGCGCCGATCGTGTCGAGCGACTGTCGCAGGCCGAAGCTCGCGCCGCGCAGGCCCGCCGGCGAGATATCGGCGATCAAAGCATCGCGGGGCGCGCCGCGGATGCCCTTGCCCACGCGGTCGATGAAGCGCGCCGCCACCAGCCAGCCGACGCTGGGGGCGAGCGGGAATAGCGGCTTGGTCAGGGCGGCCAGGCCATAGCCGAGGGCGGCGAGCAGCTTGCGCCGGCCGAGCCAGTCCGACAGCGCGCCGGAGAAGATCTTCGTGATCGAGGCGGTCGCCTCCGCGATGCCCTCAATCAAGCCGACGGTGAGCGTGGAGGCGCCGAGCACGGTGACGAGATAGACCGGCAGCAGCGCGTGGATCATCTCGGAGGAGACGTCCATCAGCATCGAGACGAAGCCGAGCACCCAGATTCCCCTGGGTAGCTTGGTGCGCGCAGCATTCGGTGCGGTCGTCGTCACGTCCCTCGCCTTTGTTTCAGGCAACAAAAAACCCGCCAGCGGCGGGTTTGTCCATGCTCCCGCCAAAGGCAGAGGCTGATTGCCTCACCTCCAGCAGGAGTCATCAGCCCACTACGGTCGTTCGACCGCCGGGCGGTTATCGGGGGACTCCATCCCCATCTGTATCGTCAGCCTAGCATGGAAATCACGGGGAACAAGTAGGCGGGGCGCTCTGTCCCGCGGCGCGATCGCGTGGCGGCGCAAGCGTGGCGACATGGCGGCAGTTTCGCGCATCGCACTAAAAGACTAACTCGCAATCCCTAACCTGAATGTGAAGCACAAGCGATCTTCGCGCTTTGCGGCAAGGCGTTTGCATGTCACCATCGCGTCATACGACGGGAGACTGCGATGCGGTTGCTGTTCTCGATCGGGGCTGTGCTGGTGGCCGGCGTACTTGCCGGAGGGGACGTCGCGGGCATCGCGGCACCAAGTTCTAAACTTGAACCGCCGAAGTTTGAACCTTCAAGATATCAGCGGCAGGCGGCCGACGGCGATGCACAGTCGGTCGATGTCGAGCTGATCCTCGCGGTCGACGTCTCCTATTCCATGGACATGGACGAGCTCGCGATCCAGCGCGAGGGCTACGCGCAGGCGATCCAGTCCAAGGAGTTCCTGCAGGCGCTGAAGGCCGGGCCGAACGGCAGGATCGCGGTGACCTATTTCGAATGGGCTGCATCCTCCGATCAGAAGATCATCATTCCGTGGCGCCTCATCGACGGACCGGAGACGGCGGACGCGGTCGCCGCCGAGATCTTGAAGACGCCGATCCGGCGCGCCTCACGCACCTCGATCTCCGGCGCGATCGGATTTGCGATGCCGTTGTTCGACGAGGATCCCTATCACGGCATTCGCCGCGTCATCGACATCTCCGGCGACGGCCCCAACAACAATGGCGGCCCCGTCACCGTCGCGCGCGACGCCGCGCTCGAGAAAGGCATCGTCATCAACGGCCTGCCGATCATGGTCAAGGAGCCGTCCTATTCGACCATGGATATCGACAATCTCGATTACTATTACGAAGACTGCGTTGTCGGCGGTCCCGGCTCCTTCGTCATCTCGATCAAGGATCGCGACAAGTTCAAGGAAGCCATCCGCACCAAGCTGCTGATGGAAGTTGCCGGACGCACGCCCGAGCGCCCTGTCGTGCGCGTTGCGGACAAGGAGAAGGAGCCGCGCGTGAACTGCCTGATCGGCGAGAAGATCTGGTCGGATCGCTGGGGCCGCTAGGGGCCCATCCCGATGAGACCGTTTGCCTCATCGCCTCAGGCATTCCAAATTAACCGCTCGTTAACTGCGGCATGGTCCTAATCGAATTGTTTCTGGATATTTCTGACGCTGCTCCCGAGCAGATTCATGCCCATCGTCACGCAGAGCACCAGCCAGATTTCGCCCGCCAATGAGCGCATGTATCACCAGAGCGCTCTGCTCGGTGAATGGAAGGGCAATTGGGCGGGCAACAACCAGCCCGTCGGCTTCAAGGTCGTGAATATCAGAGGCAGCCGTGCGCAAGTCGAGTACACCCATAACGGGCACACCGAGCGTGGTTTTGCCCAGATCAGCGGTTCGCTCATCACTTTCGGCTCGGTCACGGTCGGCACCAAGGACGGCAAGAACCTCGTGCTCCTGTTCTCCGCGGGCGGCGCAGGCAAGCAGACTGCGAGCTTGACGAAACAGGCGCCGCCGGCCTCCGACAGCCGCCTGATGGGAAGCTGGGGCGGCTATTCCAGCGACAACGGCAAGAGCGCGAGCTTTCGTGTGCTGTCGGTCAACGGCAACGAAGCCCAGGTCAGCGTCACCACCGACGGCATCACCCGCCAGGGCACCGGCATCGTCTACAAGAACGTCATCATGTTCGGGCAGTCGCAGATCGCGACGGATGACGGGCAGAACGGCAAGATCATCTACCAGGTCGGCACCAAATCCTTCATGGTGCCGGTGACGAAATATCCACCGGCGGATTCTTCATCCTCGGTCGACGTGACGGCGTAGTCGCTCAACGCTGATTCCCGCTCGACTGTGTTAGCACCTGCAATTGCCGATCGATGTCCCGCAACACCTGGCAGGCCGACGCAAGCGCGCCGTCGCCGAACAATTGCCAGACCTCTTTTGCCCGTTCGTCCAGATGCGGAATCGTCACCGGCAAGCGCGCGGCTTCCAGCAGCGCGTCCTTCTCGTTGATGAGATAGCGCGCGTTCAGCGCGAACAGGACCTGTGCAGTGCAGGCGAGCGATCGGTAGATGCATCCGGCGACATGGGTCCGATCGTCGCGGGCGATGGCAAGCTCGGCGTTCTCGATGCCGAACAGCACCTCCCACCGAAAGCGCCGGATCAGAGCATCGCGCAACGCTTGGGGATAAGGCTGCGTGATCGATTTCAGCCGGGCGATCAGGCCCTGCGGATCATGCATCGGCTCGCAATACGCAATCTCGCCCATCCAGATCGCCGAGCAGAAGCCGTGCGGATGGCCGGGCTGATAGTCCATGGTGACGGCCCCGGCATGGCAGGCTTCCATCACGGCTTCGACGGCATCGGCGTTGCGGTAGAGCAGATCGACCTTGTGTCCTTCCACCGACAACCACGCGCCGCCGACGATCCACGGTCCCCATTCGCCAATGGGCGTCACCGCCGTAGCTGCCGGGTTGTCGGCGACCGCCTTCGCGGCCGCCAGCAGCCGTTCCGTATCGAGCGGCGCGGCCGCCGTGAAGTAGAGGCCGATATCGTAGTCGGACGTCGGATGCGCGCTGCCCCGCGCACGCGAGCCGCCGAGCACGATGGCCGCGATGCCCGGCACCTCGGCAAAGGCGGACGTCAGGCGCGTGAGCAAGGGATCGTGCGGCATGAACGGCGCGTACTGCTACTATTTCGCCACGAGCGGTGGCAATGGCGGCACGCTGTCATTCGGGGCTTCCGCCTGCATCGTGATCAGCGTCATCGAGACCAGATCGTAATAGCCGATCAGGCCGATGATATCCATGATGCCGCGCTCGCCGAATTTCTGCTGCGCGGCGCGATAGACGTCGTCGGAGACCTTCCTGTCGCGATAGAGCGCCGTCGCGAGGTCGTAAAGCGCGGCCTCGTCGTCCTTCATCGCCTGCGGCCGTACGCCGTTGGCGAGGTCCTTGGCGACCTGCGGATCGAGACCGGCCTTCATCGCCAGCGGATAATGCGCGAACCATTCATATTGCGCCGTCCACTGCCGCGCCGTGATCAGGATGGCGAATTCGCTTAAACGCGCCGGCAGCGACGAATTCCAGCGCAGATAGTCCGACATCGCCGAGAGCTTCGGCGCGAGCTCGGGATTGCGGATGTAAGCGCGATAGGGTGGGTTGGTGAATTTGGCATTGCGCGGCGGCACCGCGATCGCGTCCGCCCATTCCTTCTGCGGTGCCGAAAGCTCATCGGGCTTCAGCGGCACGAAGCGGGTCGGCTCGGCCGCGCGGGCCGCTCCCGGGATCGTCACAGCGAGCAGCGCGGCCAGCGCCAGGCCGGAATATTTCATCGTCATCCTCCCATCGCGGCGGACTTGTGCCGCCTTGTTCGATCGCCAGCTTACGATGCGGCACGACCCGTGCAAGATGTCCGCTGCGCATGCTAGGCTGCGTGCTGGAGATTGCTTGCCGGATGGGAGAACCTCATGACCGACGAAACCGCGATGATGGTCGGCTCCGCGACCGTCTTCGTCGTCTCCGACATCGAAGCGAGCCTCGCTTATTACCGTGATGTGCTCGGCTTTCAGGTCACTTTCGAATATGGCTCGCCCTTGTCTTACGCTTGCCTGTGCCGCGACGAGGTGGCCCTGCATCTGCTCGCGACGGCGGCAACGAAACGATTGCCCGGGCAGGGCGGCCTCTGCATCTTCGTCCGCGACGTGGACCGGCTCTACACCGAGCTGTCCGGACGCGGCGCGAGGCTCATCAACCGGCCGGAGGACCGCGACTACGGCATGCGCGATTTCGATGTCGTCGATGCCGACGGCAATCAAGTCACATTTGGCATGGGCACGGACGCGGCGGCCTGACGGCCGGCCGCGCCCGTCGCGATTAGGATCAGATCCGTGCTTCCAGGATCAGGTTGAAGGGGGTCTCGGCGGCCCGGCGGAAGCGTGATAGGCCGCCTTCGCTGGCGACCTTGCGCAGCCGTGCTTCGCCGGCTTGCGCGCCGAGTGCGAGGCCCACCTCCTGATCGAGCGAGGCCGGGGTGCAGATCATGGTCGACGCCGCATAATAGACGCGCCCGACCGGATTGAGATTGTCCTCGAGGCGGTCGCCCGCGAACGGTTCGACCAGCATGCAGGTGCCGTCCTTCGCCATGGTCTGTCGCACGTGGCTGATCGCGCCGACGGGATCGCCCATGTCGTGCAGGCAATCGAAGAAGCAGACGAGATCATAGCCCTCGGCCGGATAGGTCTTGGCCGAATGAACCGCGAAGCTGACGCGATCACCGAGCTTCGCCTCGGCTGCCGCCTTGCGCGCCGCCTCGATCGAACCCTCGTGATAGTCGAAGCCGTAGAAGCGCGACTTCGGGAAGGCCTCGGCCATCAACCGTGTCGAGACGCCATGGCCGCAGCCGACATCGGCGACCTTGGCGCCGCGCTTCAGCTTGTCCACGACGCCGTCGAGCGCGGGGAGCCATTCCTGCACGAGGTGGTGCATGTAGCCGGTGCGGAAGAAGCGGGCCGTGCCGCAGAACAGGCACTCGCTGCGCCGGTTCCAGCCGACGCCCTTGCCGGACTTGAATGCGTCCGAGACCTTCGGCTCGTCGAGAAACGCCGATGCGATGACGTTGCCGAATGCGCCGAGGAAAACCGGACTATCCTCGTCAGCAAGCGCCATCGCCTGCTCCGGCAACATCGAAAACTTTCGTGATGCGGAATCGTATTCGATGTAACCGGATGCCGCCTGGCTCGACAGCCATTCGCGGATATAGCGCTCCGTCGTTCCGGTGGCGCTCGCGAGCTCGGACGAACTCATCGGCCCCTTGGCGGCGAGGGTCCGGTAGAGACCGAGCTTGTCTCCGAGCAGCACCAGCGATGCATTCATCGCCGCGCCGAACTCGGTGACCATCTTGCCCATAAAGGCATTCAACCTGTCGGCATTGACCTCCATGACGGCCTCCTTACAAAGGTTGGGCATTTTCAAGGGTCTGCGCAATCGCGCTGCGGGACAGCGCCAGGCTTTCGCGGTCAAGCCCGCGGCCTGAACTTGCGCGTCCTCTCAATGGGTCAATCCGCCACGGAGGAGGTTCAAAGCGTCAGGAAGAGGTGATCTGGGAACCGGATGGCGCAGTCAACGGCATCGCATCGCTGGTATTGGGGCGGGCCCCGGCGTATAATTCGTGACCATTCTGACGGTTACCTGAATGCCCAGCCTTGTACGTTCCTGCGGTCTCGCAACTCTCTTCGCGGTGCTCTGCTTCGGTGGAGCACCGGCTCATGCGCAGGTCGCACCCCTGCAGTATTGGATTCCGGGCGGGGCTTTCGGCTTCGGCAACAGCGCCGACAGCTACGGTAATTTCCCGGCCTTCAATGCCGGCGATGCGAGCGGCTATGGCTTTCGTCCCGGTTTCTTTGTCGGAAGCCAGAGCGGCAATCTCGGTCTGAGCGGTTTCAGCCAGCCGGGCCTGGCCGGCAATTTCAGCGCGCTGTCCTACGACAGCACGCAGTTCGGCTACAACATGAAGAGCGCGGGTGGCATGCCCGTGACGTTCTTTGCCGGCTTCGACACGCTGAAATATGGCAACGGCATCGGCAGTTCGGTTGCGCCGCTGACCTCCGGCGCTGCGCCCGGCTATGGCGGATTCGCCGGTGTCGAGTTCAAACCGACGTCGAACCTCAGCCTGTCGTTCGGGGCCGGTTTTTCCCAGCGAGGCTCGGGCCGCATGGATAGCGATATCAGGTCGGACATGCTGCCTGGCGAGTCGCCGGCGCTCGGCCAGCTACGACACTAGGGCGTCATCGCGTAAATCGCGCCACCAGCTCCACGTGCGGGGTGTGGCGGAACTGGTCGACCGGGACCACGGCGTCGATCTTGTAACCGCCATCGATCAGCAGCCTCGCGTCGCGGGCGAAGGTTGCGACGTTGCAGGATACCGCGATCACGATCGGTACCTTGCTCGCCGCGAGTTTCAGCGCTTGCGCTTGTGCGCCCTGGCGCGGCGGATCGAACACCACGGCATCGATATCGCGCAACTCCGGCGGCACCAGCGGACGGCGGAACAGGTCGCGCGGCTCGGCCTTGATCGGCTTCAGCCCCGGCGTGCGCGCGGCCTTCGCGAGCGCGGCGATCGCGCCGGCGTCGTTGTCGTAAGCGGTGACGCGGGCCTTCTCGGCGAGCCGCAATGCGAACGGGCCGACGCCGCAGAAGAGATCGAGGACCTCCTTCGCCTTGCCGAGGCGCTCGGCAACGAGTGCAGCCAGCGTCTCTTCTCCCGCCACCGTTGCCTGCAGGAACGAGCCCGGCGGCAGCGTCACCTCGGCACGGCCCATCCTGATCGTCGGCGGCAGGCGTTGCAGCACCAGCTCACCATGCCGCGTCAGCCGCGCCAGGTGATGCTGCTCGGCGACGCGCGATAGCGCCGTGACCAGAGGCGTCGGCAGCGGCCCGGAGCCGCGCACGTCGACATCGAGACCATTGGCGGTCGCGGTCACCTGGATATCGAGCGGTTTCGTCACCGGCATTTTTGACGTCAGCGGCTCCGCGAGCGCCCAGGCGGCATCGAGCGCACCGTCGAGCGCAGGATCGAGGATCGGGCAGCGATGGATCGGGATCACGTCGTGTGAGCTTGCGGCCGAGAAGCCGACCTTGAGCACGTCATGCGTGCCGAACCTTCCGTGCAGCGTCACACGCCTTCGGCCGGTGCCGTGGGCATCGACCAGCGGCGCCACCTCGCAATCGAGGCCGGCCTGCGCCAGTGTCTCGACCACGATGTTGCGCTTCCACGCGTGATAGGGCTCGGCCGCCCAATGCTGGATGGCGCAGCCGCCGCAGATGCCGAAATGTGGGCAGAACGGCTCAACGCGCTCGGGGCTTGCGACGTCGACCGCGAGCAGCTTGCGGCGGTCGGGATGACCGGCGACATGGTCGACCTCGACGCTCTCGCCGCCAAGCGTGTAGGGCACGTAGACCGCATCGCCGGTCGTGAGCGAGACGCCATCGCCGCGATGGCCGACATGATCGATCGTGATGCGTTCAACCACGGCGCGCGCCCAGGAAGAATTCGATGTTGCCGTCGCCGCCTGTGATCGAGGAGGGAAACACCGCGATGTCGGTGCAGCCGAGCGACGCGGCAAAGGTCGCGATGTCGTCGCAGATTTCCTGATGCACCGCGGCGTCGCGGACGATGCCCTTCTTGTTGTGCTTCCGATCGGCTTCGAACTGCGGCTTGATCAGCGCCAGCAGGCTCATCGGCGCGGCGGCCAGCGACAGCGCCACCGGCAGCACGGCCTTCAGCGAAATGAAACTGACGTCGATCACGACGACATCGGGCCGCGCCGGCAGTCGCTTGCCCTCATAGCTGCGAATGTCGGTCGCCTCCATCGATACGATCTTTGGATGATCGCGCAGCGAAGCATGCAGCTGGCTGGTGCCGACGTCGATGGCGAACACCAGGCTCGCGCCATTCGCCAGCAGCACTTCGGTGAAGCCGCCGGTGGAGGCGCCGACGTCGAGGCAGACATGGTCCTCGATGTCGATCGGATAGCGCTCCAATGCGCCCGCGAGCTTGACGCCACCGCGCGACACATAGGGGTGCGCCGGCTCGGCCTGGATCACGGCGTCCTCGGCGATCGTCTCCGAAGGTTTGGCGACCTGCTTGTCGTCGGCCGTGACGAGGCCGGCCTCGATCGCCGCGCGCGCGCGCGCCCGGCTCTCGAACAGGCCGCGCTCGACCAGCAAAACATCCGCACGCTTGCGGGCAGGGGACATGGTCTCTCCGAAAGACGATTGAAACGTCTATGATGCGATCAATCGCGCGGCTGCGATCCGGACGCAAGTCTCGAACGCGGCGAGATCGTGCCAGACGTCGGCCGGCGGTTCTGCGGGCGTCACCAGTGGGCAGCCGTGCAGCTCCAGCGCGTGGATCATCATGAGATTGTCGACGAGGCCGAAATCCTCGACCGTCAGCCCCTGTGCGTCGACGAGCCGCCCGTCTTCGGAGGTGACGGCCGTGAAGCGCCCGACGCGGTCGGCATAGGTGGCGCCATCGTTGGAATAGGCCAGGCAGAGCTTGCGGCGCCCGGCCATGTAGCCGAGCTCGTAGACGGTGCCGGGATCGGCACCGGCGCCCCGGAACGGGGTGAGATTGGCGATGATGGCGTCGGCCCCGTCCATCATGGCCTCATTGCCGCAAAAGATCTGCCGCGACGCATCAGGCGCGGTGAGGTCGATGGCGTTGTCGAGGGGATAGAGGCCGGTGAGGCCGTGGGCAGCGCAGATCGCGGCTTTCTGCCGGCCGATCTCAACCGCATCCGGCAGGAACACATCGGGACCTGCCAGATAGATTTTCATGAACGTCGCGCCGCTTCGCGTGAGGTCGAAGCTCGCCCTCAGGCGAGCTTGACCGTCTCGGTCTTGACGTCCTTGCCGAGCGCTTCGAACACCTTGGCGACGATGCCCTTGGCGTCGAGACCGGCGCGGGCGTACATCGCGTTCGGCGTGTCGTGATCCTGGAACACGTCGGGCAGGACCATCGTGCGGAACTTGACCATGCCGGTGTCGAGCACGCCCTGATCGGTCAGGAACTGCGCGACATGCGAGCCGAAGCCGCCGATCGAACCTTCTTCCACCGTGATCAGAACGTCGTGGTCGCGGGCGAGCTTGAGCACCAGCTCGGTGTCGAGCGGCTTCATGAAGCGCGCATCCGCAATCGAGGTCGAGAGGCCATGGGCGGCGAGCTCGTCGGCCGCCTTCTCGCATTCGGCCAGACGCGTGCCGAAGGAGAGCAGGGCGATCTTGTTGCCCTGGCGGATCATGCGTCCCTTGCCGATCTCGAGGGGAACGCCGACGTCGGGCATCTCGATGCCGCGGCCTTCGCCGCGCGGATAGCGCAGCGAGCTCGGACGGTCGTCGATCGCAACCTGGGTCGCCACCATGTGCACGAGTTCGGCTTCGTCGGCCGCCGCCATGATCACCATGTTCGGCAGACAGCCGAGATAGGCGTTGTCGAACGAGCCGGCATGCGTCGCGCCGTCGGCACCGACGAGGCCGGCGCGGTCGATGGCGAAGCGCACGGGCAGGTTCTGGATCGCGACGTCATGGACGATCTGGTCGTAGCCGCGCTGCAGGAAGGTCGAGTAGATCGCGCAGAACGGCTTGTAGCCTTCGGTCGCAAGACCGGCGGCGAAGGTCACCGCGTGCTGTTCGGCGATACCGACGTCGAAGGTGCGGTCGGGGAAAGCCTTGTTGAAGATGTCGACGCCGGTGCCCGACGGCATCGCCGCGGTGATTGCGACGATCTTCTCGTCCTTCTGGGCTTCCTTGACCAGGCTCTGGCCGAACACGTTCTGGTAGGCCGGCGCGTTCGGCTTGGCTTTCGCCTGGGTGCCGGTCGCGACGTCGAACTTGACGACGGCGTGGTACTTGTCGGCGGACGCTTCCGCCGGGCCGTAGCCCTTGCCCTTCTGTGTCACGACGTGGACCAGGATCGGGCCGGTCTCCATGTCGCGCACGTTCTTCAGTACGGGCAGCAGATGGTCGAGGTTATGGCCGTCGATCGGGCCGACGTAATAGAAGCCGAGCTCTTCGAACAGCGTGCCGCCGTCCATCATGAAGCCGCGGGAATATTCCTCGACGCGGTTGGCGCGGTTGGCGAGGATCTTCGGCAAGCGCTTGTTGATCTGCTTGGCCGCATCGCGCAGGGTGCGATAGGTCTTGCCGGAGTAGAGGCGCGACAGATAGGCGCTCATGGCGCCGACCGGCGGCGCGATCGACATGTCATTGTCGTTGAGGATGACGATCAGGCGCGAGTTCATGGCGCCCGCATTGTTCATGGCCTCGTAGGCCATGCCTGCCGACATCGCACCGTCACCGATCACTGCGATAACGTTGTTCTTGCCGCCGGCGAGGTCGCGCGCGACGGCCATGCCGAGGCCGGCGGAGATCGAGGTCGAGGAATGCGCGGCGCCGAACGGATCGTAATCGCTCTCGCTGCGCTTGGTGAAGCCGGAGAGGCCGCCGCCGGTGCGCAAGGTGCGGATGCGGTCGCGGCGTCCGGTGAGGATCTTGTGCGGATAGGCCTGGTGGCCGACGTCCCAGATCAGCCGATCGCGCGGCGTGTCGAAGACGTAGTGGATCGCGGTGGTGAGCTCGACCACACCGAGACCCGCGCCGAAGTGACCGCCGGTCACCGAGACGGCATCGATGGTCTCCTGACGCAGCTCGTCGGCGACCTGGCGAACCTGCTCGACCTTGAGCTTGCGCAGGTCTTCCGGCGTCCGGATGGTGTCGAGAAGCGGCGTTTTACTATATGCGTTCACGGCGATTTCCAATTTGTCAGCGCCGGAAGGTCATTCCGGTGCGCGATGGGTTTGCACAATGTCGGCGCAGCGCGAGTCCTCAAACCGTCGGAGCCACCTGCATGGGGCAAGGCCCCGTCTTCAAGCTTAGGTGAGCTTAAGTGCGCTCCGGTTCAGTCTCTGTGATCCCTGTCACGTAGATCGGCTTCGTCCGTCCCAGCCAATTTCATTAGCGATTTGAAGCTCTTGTCGTCGGAAATCGGTCCCCACGTCAAAGCTAACAAAAAGCCACACTCCGCGCAGCTTTACACCAAAGCTTCGGCCAAAGCCAACCCGCCCGACCGCTTACGGGTATGCAGGTGCAACCGGCGGGCCAATTTGGTTAATCGCGGCGCCGGCGGGGAAGTTCCAATCTTGCCCGGTTCCTTGGCAGGATTCTGGGCGAAAGAACAGCCATTTTTACGGGATTCGCCGGGCGAAAACGCGTCAGCGCGGGAACTCGTCAATTTTGGTGCCCGGCTGCTCGCTCCCGGGAGCAGAGATAGCGGCGTGCGATCTTGAAAAAATGCAGGCGACCGATGCTCGGGACGGGCAGCTTTGGGAGAGAAAGCGCCCTTTACTGCACGTCGAGCGGTGCGGTTCCGACCGCCTGGCCGCTGGCATCGGTCGTGATCTTGTCGACCCGAGCCTCGGCCTGGCGCAACAGTTCCTCGCAGCGGCGCTTCAGGGCTTCGCCGCGCTCGTAGATCGTGACGGATTCCTCGAGCGGCACCTTGCCGTCCTCGAGCCGCTTCACGATCGTTTCGAGTTCCTCGATCGCGCGCTCGAAGGTGAGCCGGGAGACGTCGACTTGGGTATTTTCGGCCATATCCGTTTCCGATTGCCCGATTCGCTTGCCATCTCAAACAGCAGAGTTTTGCGGGCTTTATGTGGCGGGTCCGTCTAGGCGCCCATCAGGGCGCCGACATGCGCCGTAACAGATTCTTTCAGTCCTTGCAGGTCGTAGCCGCCTTCGAGCACAGAAACAACGCGGCCGCCAGCGGACTTGTCGGCGAGGTCCATTAGCTTGCGCGTAACCCAGGAATAGTCCTCCGCGCGCAAATTCAGCGAGGCCAGCGGATCGCGGTAATGTGCGTCGAAGCCCGCGGAGATGATGAGCAGCTCAGGGCTGAATTTCTCGAGTTGCGGCAGGATCAGATTCTCGAACGCGCTGCGGAATTCGGGCCCGCCGTCTTCCGAGGCGAGCGGCGCATTGACGATGGTGTCGTGATCGCCGCGCTCGCCCTTGGCGCCGGTGCCCGGAAACAGCGGCATTTGATGCGTCGAGCAGTACATCACGGTCGGGTCCGACCAGAAGATGTCCTGGGTGCCGTTGCCGTGGTGAACGTCGAAATCGACGATGGCCGCGCGCTTGATGCCGTATTTGCGCTGCGCATGGCGCGCGGCGATCGCGACATTGTCGAAGAAGCAGAAGCCCATCGGCTTGCCGATCTCGGCGTGATGGCCGGGCGGGCGCACCGCGACGAAGGCGTTGCGGTGCTCGCCGTTCATCACCGCTTCGGTCGCAGCCACCGCACCGCCGACGCCGCGCATCACCGCTTCCCACGTGCCGGGGGACATCGAGGTGTCGCCGTCGATATAGACCTGGCCGCTGGTCGGCGCGATGTGGCGCAGCTCGGTGACGTAATGCTCGTTGTGGCACAGCGTGACGAGATCGAGATCGCCCTCCGGCGCGAGGTCGCGCGCCAGGAACTGGAAGCGCTCGACCGACAGCGCCTCCTCCACCGCGCGCAGGCGGTCGGGTCTTTCAGGGTGTCCCGGCGGCGTGACGTGGTCGAGGCAGGCCTTGTGGGAAAGGAGGAGCGTGCTCATCAGGTCGGCCTCACAGGGAACGAACTCTCGACGTCGCTTGGCGCATCCGGCGCCAAAACGCAATGCAAAACCCAATCTATGCGTTCCACCGCGAATGGCAAAGGGTTGTCCCGTTCCGCGCGGGCTTCATCCGCATCAATTCACGCGCAGGATGCGGGTCGGCGGCAGCGGGCCGATCGGACCATGTGCCTTGAAAAAGGCAAACAGCGCATCGGCGTCATAGCCGCCATATTGCGGCGAAGCGCCCTGTTTCGCGACCGTAAACCCGTCGCCGCCGACGGCGAGGTAATCGTTGACGGTCACGCGGTAGCCGGTACCCGGCTCGATCGGTTTGCCATTGAGCGTCATTTTGTCGGCCATCACGCGTTCGCCGAACTGCTTTGACGCATCCCAGCTATAGCTGAATCCGATCGACACCTGGAGGATCCGCGGCCGCTTCGGATCGAGCCATTGCTGCTCCAGCATGTCCTTGAGCTGGTTGCCCGTGAGCGTCATCGTGACGAGGCGGTTGCGAAATGGCTGGCTCGCGAACAGCTCGCCGTAGGACACCGACACCGCGCCGTTCTCTTTCGGAATGATGTCGGTGCGGATGCCGCCGGGATTGGTGAGCGCGATGACAGCGCTGCCATCCTTGGCGTCCCTGGTTGCGGCGAGCTGTGCATCGGCAATGACGTCGCCGAGCGCGCTTTCACCGGCCTCGTTCGGGACGCGCGACAGCGTCTGCGTCACCGATCCGGCCGGCCGGTTGGCGATCGGCGCCGAGAGCTTGTCATAGGCGTCGATCAGCGCGGTCTGCTCGGGATCCTTGGCGAGCGACGCGTTGGCGACGATGACGTTCTCGGCCTTGGCGCTGACGATGTCGCGCGTTGCCGGATCGAGCTTGAGGTCGATCGCAGTGACCAGCGTGCCGTATTTGTCGCCGCTGGTGACGAGCCTGCCGTCGATATTGCAAACATAGGCACGATGGGTGTGGCCGCTGACCACGACGTCGACGGCGCGGTCGAATTTTTTCACAATATCGACGATGGGCCCCGTGATCGCCGGGCATTCGTTGTAGTCGCCGGAGGGCTCGCCGCCCTGGTGGATCAGCACCACGATCGCCTCGACGCCTCGCGCCTTCAGTTGCGGCACCAGCGCGTTCACCGTCTCGGCCTCGTCGCGAAATTCGAGCCCGGCAATGCCCGACGGAGAGACGATGCCGGCGGTCTCCTTCAAGGTCAGCCCGATAAAGGCGACCGGGATGCCCTCGAATTCCCTGATCTCGTAAGGCGGCAACACGCTCTTGCCGGTCGCGGTCTCGATGGTGGAAGCCGCGAGGTAGTGGAATTTTGCTCCGGTGAACGGATGCGGCCCCTGGCATCCATCTTCCGGATGGCAGCCGCCGTTCTGCATCCTGAGCAGCTCGGTCTTGCCCTCGTCGAATTCGTGATTGCCGACCGAGGTGATCGCAAGCCCCATCATCGAGAGCGCCTCGACCGACGGTTCGTCGTGAAACATCGCCGACAGGAACGGGCTCGCACCGATCAGGTCGCCGGCGGCGACGAAGATGGTGTTCTTGTGCCCCTCGCGCAATTGCTTCACCAGCGTCGCCATGTACTCGGCGCCGCCGGCGGCGACCATCACCTTCTTGCTCTTGTCCTCGGGATCGTTGATGCGGATGCCGCCCGGCGGCGGACGGAGATTGCCGTGGAAATCGTTGATCGCGAGGATGCGCAGCTCGACGGGCGCTGCGGTCTGGGCTGCGGCGGGCAGGGCGAAGATGAGCGCGAGCGCAGCAAGGATGGATTGGTATCGCATGGAATCAGAGTAGTCGTTCCGCGCGAAGATTTCACGAAGCATTGTCGTGATCGCGCCGAGGCCTATCGCTTCTTCCTGTTCGCAAACGCGTTGAACGCGGCGATCGCTTCGCCGGATTTCAGCCGCTCGCCGAACAGATGGCCCTCCTGATCGATGCGGCGGGTGAGTTCTTCCGGCGGGGCACGCAGCAGCTTGCGCGAGGTCGCAACCGCTTCGGCCGGCAGCCGGCAGATCTCGCGCGCCACCTTGCGGGCCTCGACTTCGGTATGTCCCGGCGACACCACGGTGTTGACGAAGCCGGCGGCATGGGCCTCCGCGGCGGTGAAGCTGCGCCCCATCACCAGCATTGCAAAGGCGCGCTGGTATCCCATCGTGTGCGGCATCAACAGGCTGGCAGCTCCGACCGGCACGAGTCCGAGATGGATATAGGGCGCGGAGAATGTCGCAGCGGTGGAGGCGAGCACATAGTCGCAGTGGAACAGCATCACCGTCCCCACGCCGATCGAGGCACCGTCCACGGCGGCAATGATCGGTTTGACGTTGAGGGTGAGCGAATAGAGAAATTTGGCGCCGTCTGACAAGGTTTCCGGACGCGAAGTATCCGCGTGCATGAAATCGTCGATGTCATCGCCGGCCGTGAACACGCCGGAGCCGCCGGTGATGATCATGCAACGGATATCGGGATTGTTCTGCGCGGTGTCGATCGCGCGGCTCATCTCGCGATACATGTCCTGGGTGATCGCGTTCTTCTTGCTCGGGCGGCGCAGGGTGATGACGCGCGTTCCACGCTCTTCGGTGACGACGATATTGCCGTTCGGCATGAACACTCCCTGCGGCCGCCGCGGCGCCTGCCATCGGCGAGTCTTAGCATAGCTCAGCCTACATGATCCGGCCGGCGTGCCAATCCTGCGGCTCACCAATTCGGTGGGGATGCCGGTGGGCGGTTGCATGACACCCGTCCGACATTGCATTCGTACGGGGGAACCGTGATGCGAAAGCTGCCTCCCATATGCTGCGGCGTTTTGCGCATTGCAACAATTGGCTACAATGTTTAATTTGAAAAACCGGTGGTTGTGCGGCACGATCAGCCGTCTCGTTCAGGAGGCCGACACTTGATCGATGATTGCCGCAACGGGCGTTGACGAATCCTCGGTTCACTACCGCGGCTGGCGCGTGGTGCTGGCCTGCTTCCTGATGGCCTTCTTCATGTTCGGCTTTGGTCTCTATGGCCAGGGCGTCTATCTCGCCGAGCTCCAGCGCGCGCATGGCTGGCCCGGTACGCTGGTGTCCACGGCCAGCACATTCTCGTTCCTGCTGACCTCCGTCCTTGTCATTTTCACCGACGATCTGCTTGCCCGCATCGGGCTGCGGGCGTTGATCCTGTGCGGGCTGGCCGCGCTTGGCGCATCGACCGCGCTGCTGGCTCTGATGCAGGCGCCCTGGCAGCTCTATCTTGCCTATGCGCTGATGTCGGTCGGCTGGACCGGCATGGGCTCGGTGGTGATCGCAACGGTGCTGAACGCGTGGTTCGTGCGGCGCCGCGGGCTTGCGCTCAGCCTCGCCTTCAACGGCGCGACCTTCGGCGGCATCATCCTGGTCCCGGTTTTGCTGGCGCTCAGCAGCAGCATCGGCTTTCGCTCAGCCATGCTGGTGGCCACCATCGTGATGGTGGTGCTGGTGCTGCCGGTCGTCGTCGTCTTCACCGGCTGGCCGGTCGATGCGGCACCGAATGCAGCTGGTATATCCGGGGCCAAGGCCGCGGGTCATTCGCGCAAGGATCTGCTCGCCAATGCGTCATTCTGGACCATGGTCCTGCCGATCGCGATCGCGTTGCTCGCGCAAATGGGATTCATCATCCACCAGGTGACGTTTCTCGAGCCGCTGATCGGCCGCGCCAGTGCCGGCCTGGCGGTCACCATCATGGCCGCGATGGCGGTGGTCGGCCGGCTGTCGCTCGGCCTGTTCGTCGACCGGCTCGATCCGCGGCTTGCCTGCGCCGCGTCGATGACGAGCCAGGCGGCGGCGCTGTTCGTTCTGCTGCAGAGCCAGAGCCCGACCGTGCTGCTCATCTGTTGCGCCGTCTATGGCTTCTCGATCGGCAACATGATCACGTTCCCGCCTTTGATCATCCAGCGCGAGATCGGCAGCACGGCTTTCGCAGCCGCGATGGGGTTGGGGACGTCGATCAGCGGCATCGTCAGCGCCTTCGGCCCCGGCATCGTCGGCCTCGTGCGCAGCGTGAGCGGCGATTACACCATGGCGTTCGCGATGTGCGTGGTGCTCGATGTCATTGCGGCCGGCATCGTGCTGTGGCGGCCGGGAAGACGGGCAGCCGTCACGCGCGATCTATCGCCCGAGCAGGATCGTAAGGTGGGATAATCCACCCGACGTGTCCAGGCTTTCAGGTTACCCCAGCAACACTGCATCCGCCGCCGCGACCGACTCCGCGCTCTCCGTTACGGTGCGCTCGAGCGCGGGCGCCTGCACCGTGATGTTTTCGGCGAAGAAGCGTGCGAGCGAAACGTAACGCGCGGCTTCCGTGTTGCCGTCGGCCTTGGCGGCGAGTGCCTCGGAGGCCAGCATGCAGCCGCCGAGCGTCGCGCCGAACTGCTGCAGATACGGCGTCGCGCCGGCGAGCGCCTCGTTCGGCGCAGAGGTGACGCGCTCCAGCAGCCACTTGCTCGTGCGCGTCAGCGCCTCCAGCGCCTCGCGCAGTTTCACGCCCGTGGTGCCGAAGGCAGGATCGTTGGAAGCTTCGACCTGCTTCACGGTGGCGGAGAACTCGTCGAGCAGCGCCCACACCGCCGCGCCGCCGTTGGCCGCGAGCTTGCGGGTGACGAGGTCGATCGCCTGGATGCCGTTGGTGCCCTCATAGATCGCGGTGATGCGGGCATCGCGATAGTGCTGCGCGGCGCCGGTCTCTTCGATGAAGCCCATGCCGCCATGCACCTGCACGCCGAGATAGGCGACCTCGTTGCCGATATCGGTGGAATAGCCCTTTGCCATCGGCGTCAGCAGCGCGGCGCGCGCAGCAGCATCGGCGCGCACCTTCGGATCCTTGGCGCGCAGGGACACGTCGAGCGCGACCGCGGTCGCATAGCAGATGGTGCGTGCGGCCGCGGTCTGCGCCCGCATCCGCATCAGCATGCGCTTGACGTCGGGATGCACGAAGATCGCATCCGACCCGTCGCCCTTCTTGCCGACGGCGCGGCCCTGCTTGCGCTCCTGCGCATAGGCCAGCGCCTGCTGATAGGCGCGATCGGCGACGCCGACACCCTCCAGGCCGACGCCGAGACGGGCCTGGTTCATCATCGTGAACATGCAGCGCATGCCCTGGTTCTCCTCGCCGATCAGGAAACCGATCGCGCCGCCATGGTCGCCCATGGTCATGGTGCAGGTCGGCGAGGCGTGCATGCCGAGCTTGTGCTCGACGCCGGAAGCGAAGATGTCGTTGCGCGCACCGAGCGAGCCGTCGGCATTGACCATGAACTTGGGAACGAGAAAGAGCGAGATCCCCTTGGTGCCGGCGGGCGCGTCCGGCAGGCGCGCCAGCACGAAATGCACGATGTTGTCGGTCATGTCGTGCTCGCCATAGGTGATGAAGATCTTCGTCCCCTTGATGCGATAGGTGCCGTCGGCCTGCTTGTCGGCGCGGGTGCGCAGCGCACCGACGTCGGAGCCGGCCTGTGCTTCCGTGAGCTGCATGGTGCCGGTCCATTCGCCGGTGACGAGCTTTTCGAGATAGATCGATTTCAGCTCGTCGCTGCCATGCGCATCGAGCGCCTCGATTGCAGACGCCGTCAGCAGCGGGCAGAGGCCGAAGGCGACGTTGGAGGCGCTCCAGATTTCGGTGCAGGCGGCGTTGATCGCCATCGGCAGGCCCTGGCCGCCGAAATCTTCCGGCCCGGACACCGCGTTCCAGCCGCCGTCGGTCCAGCGCTTGTAGGCATCCGGCCAGCCCGGCGCGGTCGTGACCTTGCCGTCGTCGAGCTTGATGCCGTGCTCGTCGCCGACCTTGTTGAGCGGCGCCAGCACGTCGGTCGCGAACTTGCCGGCTTCCTCCAGCACCGCCGACACGATGTCGCCGTCGAAATCGCCGTAATGGCCGGCGTCCACGGCGGCCTTGAGGCCGGCGCCATGGTTGAGCGACAGCAGCATGTCAGAAATCGGCGCGCGGTAGGTCATGGCTCACTCCCGTGGACAGGTTTGGCGCCGTATTCCCATGAAACGCCGGAGGTCTCAATGGGCGGGAGGGCCGGGGCCGGGCGGGGATCCAGCCTATAATAGAGTGTGGCCGGGCCGGCCCCGGGCCCGCGGTATTTTGCCTCTCCAGGCGGTTGAAATGCTGCGCCGCTCCCTATAGACCGGCTGCGACCAGAGGGAATCTGCGGTTGCCGGTTCTTCCGCCGTTCCCCTCGTCGCCTGATGGGGCGTAGCCAAGCGGTAAGGCAGCGGATTTTGATTCCGCCATTCGGAGGTTCGATCCCTCCCGCCCCAGCCACCGGTATTATCAAGCCTCCTCAATCCTCCTCCGATCTCCTTCCCGCGCATCGCGCGCTTGGCGGCAATGCTTTGTTAGTTATGGGCTTTTCTCCTCTAACCATGTCTTGCGTCCGCATCTCTCATCACCCGCCTCGGGCCGCCTTGAATTAAAAACGGAATCAAGCTAGATAATCCAGCGAAGTATGACTGGGCAGTAAGCCCAATCGATCTTGGAATTTCCGAAATTATGACCAAGTTTTTCAACGCCAAAAATCTTCATTCCCTGCCGGACGGCGGTCTGGACGAGAAAGGCAAGCGCAAGCAGAAGCTCTATACCGATGAACACCATCGGAGCTTCAAACTGCTCGTGACCGGCAACTCGCGTCTGTTCTATTCGCAGTGGGAGAAGCCCAAGCACATGCTGAAGGAGATCCAGAAGCGCCAGCCCAAGCTCACGCCACTCGGCAGCGTAGAGGATTTCTCTTACAGCGCCGCGCTCGCCGCGCATCTCAAACTGCAGGACGACATCAAGCAGGGCATCTATCCTGAGACCACCAAAGGCGTGGGCCGCCGCAAGACCGGCCCGACCTTCGAAACCTATGGCACGAAAGTCGTCGCAGGGTGGGCTGACAAGCGCAAGAACGCCAAGGATGCCGCAGGCATGAAGCGGATCATTCCGATCTATTGCACGGCGATCAACAACCTGCCGATTGGGAAAATCGGCACGCCCGAGGTGCTCGACGTCATGCGTCCGATCTGGGACGCCAAGCCGGCGATGGCCGAGGAAGTGCGTGCGCTGGTTGCCCGCGTCCTGAAGGCGGCGGCGAGGGAAGAACTGCGTCCCATGAGCGATCCGGCAAGCGTTGAGGCTATCGTCGCGGTGCTCGGCAAGCCCGTCAAAAAACGCGGGCGGATTCGCGGACCCATGAAAGCGCTCAAGGGAGAGAAGATGCCTGAGTTCATGGTCGAGCTGCGCGCCATCAAGAGCCAGTCGGCACGCGCGCTTGAAGCGCTGATCCTCTCCAACCTGCGCACCAATGCGGTGCGCTATCTGCACATCGACCATCTGGATCTGGAAGGCGGTGCTGACGATCCGTTGCGGCTGGGTCCGAAATGGACTGTGCCGAACGACCTGATGAAGGTCGATGACGACGGCCATCCGTTCATCCTGCCGATGGTCCCGCGTCTCGTCGCCGTGCTCAAAGAGCAGATTGCGTACCTGCAAGAAACCTTCCCCGGCCAGCCGGTCGGGCTGTTGTGGCCCGGCGACGCTAGTCAGCTCAAAAATCCATTCGAGCAGCCGATCTCGGAAAACACCATGCGCGATCTGCTCGTGGATACGCTGAAGAAGAACGCGACGCCGCACGGCATGCGCGCCACCTTCCAGACGTGGGCGGAAAATGAGCTGCAGGACGACGGCGAAACCATGAAGTTCAATCCCGATGCCATCGGCTACTGCATGGCCCACAATCCGGGCGACAAGGTCAAGCGCGCCTACCGGCGCAATCGGCTCTGGAAGCCCCGCATGGGCATCATGAATGCATGGGAGCGCCACCTTGCGCGGCCGAGGCCGCAGCTCAAGGCGGTCGCCTGAATATGCGGCGTTATAGACGCAACGGAGGGCTCGTAGCTGAAAATTAGTCTTCACCGCGCGCCACGAACGGCGCGCGGTTGTATGTCGGGCCATTGCTCGATATAGCGCGTGATCTCGCTCGCCATCACCACCACCGAGTGTCCGTGCTTCTTGGCCTTCAGTTCGCCGCGCGCGATCACGCGGTCCAGTTTTGCCAGCGACATCCGCAATTCGATGGCAGCCTCCCGGCGTGTCAGGAACAGCCGCTGCGTTGGCGCTGGCACCTCTCGTTGCGCCTTGTGCATTCCCGTCATGGCCCGTCTCCTCTTTATCGGCGCTCCAGCTATCATCACTAGCTCCAGCTATCATCAGTCGCGGGCTTCGATCTCCCGCGGATGTAGCGGATGATGGTCTCGCTGAACCCGTCGATGTGGGTCCATCGGCCACAACCAACGCCGTTCCTGTTGGACGCGAAAATCTCTCTCACGGCTAATCCAGGAATGAGCTCGGGCGACTCATCATGGTCGCAGAGGGCTGACCCGAGGTGAACAAGTTAATGCTTAGGTCGTTGAATCGGCGGCTAAGTTGTGCAGATAGGTGGGTTGCTATGAATGTCGTTGAGCTCAACTCGGCCTGCGCGAGCCGCCGACTGACTACGAACAAGGTCATAGGTTCAAATCCTATCCCCGCAACCACCGACGCTTGCGATAGCAAGCCGTTCAGAGCCCCGGCCTCCGAAAGGAAGTCGGGGTTCTTTTTGCCTGCCGCAAACCGGAGGATCGCGGCTAGGTCGCCGCGCAGCACGATCGCGAGTTCCTCCGCCTCAGGCATCAGCGTCACCTGATCGACGAGGGTACGGAAAACCTCCGCTGCCTCCCCTTTGTCGTCGTCGCTTTGCAGGCTTTCGTACAGCGCGGCCACGCGCTGCCGATAGATCTCCGCCATGTTGGGATGTAGGAGTGGCGGCGGCTCTTCTCCGTTCGCGAGCTTCTCCCGTACCTCCACCTTTCTGGCCTCGAGCCGCTTCATGTCCTCGACAATGGCCTCGATCGGACCCCCAGCCTTGATGGCGGCCACCAGCTTTCCAAGTTCACGTTCAATGCGCGGAAGCTCGTTCCTCATCGCCGCAAGGTCTGCTCCTCGGTCGATCCGCAGCCGGTTCACCTCGCGGGTAAACTCATCGCAGAACTCTTTGAACAGCTCTGGTTCCATCAGGTGCGTGCGAAGGCCGCTCAGCACAGAGGTCTCCAGCGCATCGCGCCGATGTTCAAACGATTATTGCACGTTCCCTTGTTGCGAGCCGTTGCGCAGCCGAGCAGGTCCTTCGAAATCATCGTGTACCCGCCGCCGCAGCATCCGCACTTCACGAGGCCCGCGAGGAGGTATTTGGGCCGATGGCGCTCATTAAGCCTGTTCTCGCCAGGCGCTGAAGGCTCGTAGGCGAGCGTCTGCTGACGCGCCTTGACCGCATCCCACATTTCCTGATCGACAATGCGCAGCTCGGGGACTTCTTGGATCACCCATTCGGATTCAGGATTCAGCCGAGAAACGCGCTTTCCGGTATCAGGGTCTTTGAGATAGCGGAGCCGATTCCACACGAGGCGACCCACATAGAGCTCGTTGTTGAGGATGCCAACGCCGCGCTTTGGATTGCCGTGGATCGTCGATGGTCCCCATTCGGCACCCTGCGGCCCAGGTACGCCTTCCTTATTCAACTCAAAGGCAATCGCGCGGGATGACTTGCCGGCAATGTAGTCTGCAAAAATACGGCGCACAACAGCGGCTTCCGCATCGTTAATCGTCCGATCGCCGCGGATCGGCTCGCCATCGGCCGCAAATTGCTTCACCACGTCGTAGCCGAAGCACAGCCCGCCACCGGACTTGCCGTCCTCGACGCGGCCGCGCAGTCCGCGGCGCGTCTTGTCGGCCAGGTCCTTCAAGAAGAGGGCGTTCATCGTGCCCTTGAGACCAACATGCAGATGCGTCACGTCACCTTCCGAGAGCGTGACGATACGCACTCCGCTGAAAGCCATACGTTTGAATAGTCCAGCGATATCCTCCTGATCGCGGCTCAGGCGATCCATCGCCTCCGCGAGCACGACGACGAATTTTCCGCGCGTCGCGTCACTGATCAGCTCTTGAATGCCAGGGCGCAGGAGCGACGCGCCGGAGATTGCGCGATCGGTATAGCTATCGACGACGGTCCAACCCTGCTTTTCGGCATGCAGGCGGCAGAGCCGCAATTGATCCTCGATCGAAGCGTCTCGTTGATTGTCGGATGAGTAGCGGGCGTAGAGCGCGACCTTCACCAGGCGACCTCCTTACTCCGGGAGGCGATCTCGCGTCCAGTTCTCAGATTCTGTTTTAACGAAGTCATGTGCAGCCTGCCGGGCCAGCAGTCGGACCAGATTGACGAGACGAGGATCAGGCTTTGACGACGCAAGCACGGCCGGTTCGCGTGTCGCGTCGGCGACCACACGAAGCTTTTCGGCTGTTGTCGTCTCGGTCGCGCCACGATCGCGTCCCTGTCCTCGGGAGGAATACTCCGCTTCGCGACGATGATGCCAACAGGCAGCGTGTTTGCAAGATAAAAACGTATTGTAAATCAATAGCTTGCAGCGAGGCGGGGCGGGGCGTGGAGGGTGACGGCGTAGTCGCGGGGCACAGATCGCCCGTCGTCGTAGCAATAATATTCTTGTGATCACCGCCCTTGGAAGGGAGGCGTCTAACCACGGTGGCACCCTCTCGCGTCTTGGAGAGGCCATTTTCATTTGCCGGGACCGATAACAATTCCACCAGCCTTGCGCTTTAAGGACAATGCGGCTATATATCTGGATATAGCATGGAGGCATGCGATGAGCAACAGCGCGCAGAAGAGAGCCCTCGAGAATTATCGGTCCCGCCTGACAGAGCGTGGCATCGCGCGGTTCGAAATCCAGGCGCTCGATGCCGACCGCGATCTGCTTCGGTCGCTTGCTCGGAAATTGACGGAGGAAGGTCCGGAAGCTGGGCAGCTTCGCCGAACCATACAGCAGGCAGTGGCGGGGGAGCCTCCGAAAGCGGGCGGCATTCTCGCCGCGCTGCGTCGCTCGCCTCTGGTTGGTGAGGATCTCGACCTCAGCCGGCCGCGAGAAGAGGGACGTAAGGTCGATCTGTGACGCGCTATCTCCTAGATACCAATATCATCAGCAATGTCATAAAGCCCGAGCCGTCCGGCTCGCTACTGGCCTGGATGGGCGCGCAGAGAGACGACGACCTCTTCATTGCTTCGCTTACCGTCGCTGAAATCCGCCTAGGCATCTTGGAGAAGCCGAAAGGCAAGAAACGCAGCAGCCTAGAGACTTGGTTCGCCGGTGTCGAAGGCCCGCAAGCGCTGTTTGCGGGCCGTGTTTTATCGTTTGACGAGAAAGCTGGCCTTGTCTGGGCGCGACTGATGGCAGACGGCAAGGCGCGCGGCCGTCCACGAAACGCCCTCGATACGATCATCGCGGCCATCGCCGAGGCGAACGGATGCGTCGTAGTCACCGACAACGAAAAGGACTTTGAGGGCGTTGAAATCATCAACCCACTTAGGGTGGTTGAATGAGCGGCGCCCCCACAGGAACCCGCGAGCCGGGCGGCTCGAAGTGGCATCGGTGGGATCCGCACATCCACGCCCCGGGCACCGTACTCAATAACCAGTACCGTGGGAGCGACGCCTGGGAGAAATTCCTCTCTGCCGTCGAAGCGTCTTCCCCACGCATACGGGCGCTGGGTATCACCGACTATTATAACGTTGACGTCTACGAGCAGGTGCTCGCGCACCGAAAAGCGGGACGCCTCGCCGAGGTTGATCTCATCTTCCCCAATGTCGAGCTGCGTTACGGCATTGGGACCGGAAGTGGCTCGCCGATCAACTTCCATCTTCTTGTTTCGCCAGACGATCCCGAGCACGTCGAGCAGATCCGGCGTTTCCTCCGCTCTCTGACCTACACCGCCTACGGCCAACCCTTCCGTTGTGAGCGCTCAGACCTCATCCGCCTCGGCCGTGCTCACGACAGAACGGTTGTCGATGATGTCGCGGCCTTCGCTGTCGGCGCCAACCAGTTCAAGGTCAACCCTGACGAGCTGCGTGCAGAGTGGAAGAAGAACCCTTGGGTCCAGGATAACGTCCTGATCGCGGTCGCCGCCGGCAGCAACGACGGTACATCAGGACTCCAAGGCGACGCATCCCTCGCGACGCTCCGCAAAGAGATCGAACGGACCGCCCACGTCATCTTTTCATCGCAACCCAAGCAGCGAGCGTTCTGGCTCGGTCAAGGCGCGGTTACGGTCGAAAGGCTCGTCTCGGATTGGAACGGCAGGAAACCATGCTTGCACGGAAGCGACGCGCATGGTCCCGACCGCGTCGGCGTCGTGGAAAATGATCGTTACTGCTGGATCAAGGGCGATCTCGCTTTCGAATCGCTCCGTCAGACCTGCTTAGAGCCGGAGACGCGCGTCTTCATCGGCGTGACGTCCCCGCGCGGCGCACTCCCCTCGCAAGTCGTCAGCAATGTTGAAGTGACGGATGCAACGTGGCTGGTCACAAACAACGTGCCACTCAACGCAGGGCTTGTCGGCATCATCGGCGCGCGGGGTTCCGGAAAGACGGCGCTTGCAGACATCATCGCTGCCGGCGGATACGCCCTCTCGCCCCATCTCAGCGAGCGCTCCTTCATTCGCCGCGCCAAAGACCATCTTGGTGAAGCCTCGGCGCGCCTAACATGGGAGGACGGTGATCCGACCTCGAACGAGCTTCGTCATGTCGAGATGGAGGACTTCCTCGACTCACCGCGAGTTCAGTATCTCTCGCAACAATTCGTTGATAGCCTTTGCTCAGCCGAGGGCGTCACCGATGAACTTCTAGCTGAGGTCGAGCGTGTCATCTTTCAAGCCCATCCGGACGAGGATCGGATGGGAACCACCGAATTTCGAGAGTTGCTTGACCTTCGCGCAGCACGTGGACGCGCCCTGCGCCAAAGCCATGAGGAAGCACTCGCAGAAGCTGCTTCCGAGCTAAATATTGAACGCGAGCGTAAAGCCGGTTTGCCCGCGTTGAAGAAGCTACGGAGCGAGAAGGCGGCATCCATAACCAAGGACAAGCGCGATCGAAGCAGCCTGATTGGCAAAGGCGGCGAAGAACGCGCCAAGCGGCTCGATGTGGTGTCCACGGCCGCGGAGTCCGTTCGGTTTCAAGTCGAGCAATCGCAACGACGTCGCCAAGCACTTCTGGCGCTCAAAGACGAGGCGGACGATACCCGCAAGACGAAAGCGCCGGCACGCCTTCGGCAATTGCAACAGGCCCACCCCGAAGCCGGGCTGAGCACCGAGCAGTGGAAAGCGTTTCTTCTGGAGTTCGCGGGCGATGTCGACGTGATCCTGTCGACGGCAATCAAAGCCGTTGACACGCGCATCAAGACGTTGTCCGGACCAAGCGCGGGAGAAATCACGGTTGCGTCCGGGGTACCGCCGTCGCCGACGTCGCTGCTTCCGGACGGACAAGAGCTCGCCAACCTCACGCTCAGTTTGCTCAACAAGGAGGTCGCCCGGCTCCGCGCCTTAATCGGCATCGACACGGAAAATGCGAAAGCCTTCGCCCGCCTGTCCGAAAAAATCTCTCGCGACGAGGCGGCGTTGGCCAAGCTCGATCGTGACATCGAGACGGCAGAGCAGGCCGACGAACGGATCAAGGACCTCATTCAATCGCGGCGCGACAGCTACGCTTCCGTTTTCGACGGCATTATCGACGAAGAGCGCGAGCTGTCTGCGCTCTATGCGCCGCTCAAAGCCCGCCTCGAGGCGGAGGAGGGGGCGCTTGGAAAGCTCTCCTTCACTGTCCGGCGAGCGGTCGATGTCGCCGCCTGGGCGCAAATGGGCGAGGAGTTGTTGGACCTGCGCAAGACCGGTCCGTTCAAGGGCCGTGGCGCGTTGCTGGCCGCAGCGAAAATGGATCTCCAGCCAGCATGGGAAGAAGGCTCAAGCGCCGAGGTCGCCGAAGCGATGGCGCGCTTCCGTGAAGCTCACGAGCGCGACTTGGTCGAGCATGCACCCGTCGAGCGCAGCAATGCCTCGGCATATCGCGAATGGGCGGGCCGAATTTCCAGTTGGCTATACGGAACGAGCCACATCACCGTCAGCTATGGCGTCCAATACGAAGGCGTCGATATCGAACAGCTCTCGCCCGGCACGCGTGGTATTGTTCTGCTCCTTCTCTACCTTGCGATCGATCGGGATGACGACCGGCCGCTCATAATCGACCAGCCTGAAGAGAACCTCGATCCGAAGTCGATCTTCGACGAACTCGTGGAGCGATTCCGTCGCGCCAAACTGCGCAGGCAGATAATCATCGTCACTCATAACGCCAACCTCGTCGTGAACACCGACGCAGATCAGGTCATCGTGGCAACCTGCGGCCCGCATCGACCGGGTCAATTGCCGGAGATCACTTATCAGAGCGGAGGGCTTGAAAACCCCAATATCCGCCGCATGGTTTGCGAGATTCTCGAAGGAGGCGAAATTGCATTCCGTGAACGCGCGCGTCGCCTGCGTGTCCAAATGTAGGGCGGAGGCATCGCAATGGATGGGCATAATTTCGAGAGGTTGAGGGCGCACATCCTGTCCCTCTCGGTGTCTCAACGCTTCGATATCGCGCGCACGGAGTGGTCGCTGGTCGCGATCGAGATCAGCGAGGAGTTCGATCAGTGCCCCTGCGGTCAAGAGATCAAGGAACATTGCTACATCCGCAATCGCCTCAACGGCAACGAGACCTATGTTGGCAATATCTGCATCAACCGCTTCATCCAGATTGACACGGGAAATCTATTCGACGGTCTGAAGCGCATCGCGAAGGACCTGACCGCAAACGCGAACAACGATCTCATCGAGCATGCCTACCGAATGGGCTACCTCTACGGTGAGAAGGAATACACATTCCTGAAGCAAACGATGCGAAAGCGAAATCTCTCCGCCGCGCAAATCGCGTGGAAGGCCAAAGTAAATCGGAGGATCGTGTCCCAAACCGTGGTTCGGAAACGCACCGTCAGATAATGCGAGCGCGCCACCGTAAAACTGAAGCTAACGAGCGCAACTCTTAGGGAATGGCGCGAATGCATATTGAAAAACTTAGCCTGACCAATTTCCGATGCTTCGGCCCTGCTGCGATGACGATCGATCTCACGCCTGACCTCACCACGTTCGTCGGCGTGAACGGCGCGGGCAAGACGGCCGTTCTGCAAGCGCTTCAGCGCCTATTCGGGATAACCGGCGAACAGCGCCGCCTCCGCCGGCAGGACTTCCACGTTCCGGCCGCAGAACCAGTGGCACCGGCGCAGCGCACGTTGATATTAGAAGCAATACTGGCTTTTCCCGAGTTAGACGCAGGCGGACCCAACGCCAGCGCCATTCCTGAATTCTTCCACCAGATGGCGGCCGATGATGCCGGCCGACTGAAATGTCGTCTGCGCCTCGAGGCGACCTGGACCGACGACGGCTCGCTTGAAGGGACGATCGAGCAGAAATATTGGGCCGTTCGGGCATTCGGCGCCTTTGCAGAAGTCGACTGTATCGAGTTGAAGCCGATCGACCGCGCTCGCATCCAAATGATCTACGTGCCTGCCTCGCGAGACGGCGCGTCCCAGGTCACTGCCTTCCTTCGAGGTCGGCTTTGGCGCGCGATCAATTGGTCGCAGGGCGTGAGGCAGACCTTTGCCGATACCGGCGCCACCCTTAACGGCGCGTTCGCGGCCGAGCCTGCTGTCGAGATCGTCGTCGGCGCCGTCGCTCGCCGATGGCAGGAGGTTCATACGGCGGGCACGGACACAACGCCAATCTTCCGTCCGATCGACCTGCGCTTCCAAGAGTTCATCCGCAAAGTCGAGGTCGTCTTCCGGCCAGACGAGGCTGGACGTGAGCGCGCGCTTGACGATCTTAGCGACGGTCAGCGTTCGCTATTCCATCTGGCAATGACCGCCGCCACCTTGGACGTCGAAGCCAACATAGCCGCGAACCCAGCCGGACCAGGCTTCCAGCCCGGGGGCGTTCCGCTCCCTGCGCTCACGCTGATCGCCGTGGAGGAGCCCGAGAACAACCTTGCTCCGTTCTATCTCTCCCGCATCGTGCGCCAGATCGAAAACCTGACAGCCGGGCCGCGCGCGCAGGCGATCATTTCGAGCCACTCGGCAAGCATTCTCGCCCGTGTCGATCCGTCCCAGGTTCGCCATTTCAGGCTCAACCCGGCCGACCGAACCGCCCATATCCGCGCCATCCGCCTTCCTCTAGGTCAAGAGGAAGCGTCGAAATTCGTTCGTGAGGCAGTTCGGACCTATCCGGAACTCTATTTTGCGCGCTTCGCGGTTCTAGGCGAGGGCGCCTCCGAGGAAGTCGTGCTGCCGCGCCTGGCCGAAGCGATGGGCCTCGACATCGACCGTTCCTTCGTCGCTGTCGTTCCGCTCGGCGGCCGTCACGTGAATCATCTGTGGCGCCTCCTGACCGATCTCGACATCCCCTACGCAACGCTGCTCGATCTCGATTGGGGCCGCGACGGAGGCGGATGGGGCCGCATCAAGACGGCCTGCGCCCAGCTTCTGGAAGTCGGGGTCGCGCCCCAGGCGCTGTTCGGACAGCATCTCAACCCCGCCGGTCCGGCAGCTAACCTCGCGATGTTTGACGGCCTCTCGGCCGACAACACAGCATTGATGACCCAATGGACGAATTGGCTGCGCCAATTCCACGTCTTCTACTGCACACCCCTCGACCTCGACTATTCCATGTTGCAGGCGTTCCCGGTCGCCTATCAGGTGCTCGAGCCAGGCCGCCATGGGCCCTCAGCGCAAGGCGATCCCCGAACGGCGGTTCTCGGCGAAGCTGGGCGCGGCGACCTCTATGGCGCAGCGCAAGACCAGCTGCTGCGTTGGTATCGCTATCTGTTCCTCGGTCGAGGCAAGCCCAGCACGCATGTTCGTGTCCTCAGCGGCCAAACGTCCGAAGTACTGACGGCGGGCGCGCCCGAAGAACTCCGGGCGCTACTTGCATCGATCGTGGCGCGCCTGGCGCCAGCCCCGCCGGCCACCTGAGTATGAAACTCGTTCGACCAGAGGACTGGCGACCAAGGGGGATCGGCGATCTCGAACCCGCCGCTTGGCGCGCTTTGCGCCAACCCGGCTCGACCTGCGTCGTCGCGGGGCCCGGCGCCGGCAAGACGGAATTTCTCGCGCAGCGCGCGGCCTATCTTCTCGAGACTGGCCTATGTCCCGCTCCATTCCGCGTGCTGGCGATCTCGTTCAAAAGCGACGCTGCCGACAATCTCGCCGCCCGCGTGCGGAAGCGCTGCCCGCCTGAGCTCGCAAACCGCTTCACCTCGTTGACGTTCGACGCCTTTACCAAGAGCTTGGTCGATCGATTCCAGCCGGCGATTCCTGCGGACTGGAGGCCTACCCGCCCTTATAACATTGGATTCCCGACCTATCGTGAGGTGACGGGCTTCCTTCAGCAAGAGCTTCTGGGCGCGCCAACCGACTGGAGAGCCGACGTCGCGGGACTGGGCGCGGGCGACTTCGAGTCTCACCACGTCGGGGCCTATCGCCTGCCGATCGTCCGCGCGGCGCCGCAGTCGGGCATCCAGCGCACCATCCAGCGATGGTGGGCGGGCCAGCTTGGCGCTCAGCCGCGGTCGAGTCTGACATTCGTCAGCCTCAACCGTCTTGCCGAACTGCTGCTGCGTGCCGGCCCTCACATTCGGCGAGCTCTGCAGCTCACCTACCCCTTCGTCTTTGTCGACGAGTTCCAGGATACGACCTACGCACAATACGATTTTCTGTTGTCGGCGTTTGCCGGGGGCGATATCGCGGTCACTGCGGTCGGCGACGACAAGCAGCGCATCATGACATGGGCTGGCGCGCGGGCCGACGCCTTCGAGCGGTTCGAGGCCGACTTCGGGGCCATTCGCATCCCGCTGCTCTTCAATTTCAGATCTTCGCCGGATCTCGTGCGCATTCAACATGTCGTCGCCAGGGCGTTAGATCCCAACGCGGTCGCGACGGTCGCTCAGGCCCTGCGCCAGGTCGACGGCGATGTCGCGCAGGTTTGGAATAGCCCGACAAAGGCGCGCGAGGCCGAACATCTCGCCAAATGGCTGGCAAACGATATGGCCGCGCGTGGCCGTGCGCCACGCGATTACGCCATTCTGGTCAAGCAGAAGTCCGACGACTTCGAAGCCGACCTAGCCGGCGCTTTCGCTCAGGAAGGACTTCGCCTGCGCAACGAAAGTCACGCGCTCGGCCGCACGACCCTGCAGGACCTCCTAACCGATACCTTCGCTAAGATCGCTATCGCGCTACTTCGCCTTGGCTCGACCCGGCGCGCCGCCGACGCTTGGCAGGTGTCGTCGGCGGCTCTTCTCGAAATCCGCGCAGTCGTAGCCGACAACGATATCGCCGAAGCCAGAACGGAGGAACAACTCACCACGTTCGTCACCGCGCTGCGCGCTGATATGGCCAACACCGCGCCGTCAGCAGCCAGTGCAGCCATATTCATAGATCGGACCTTTGCCTTCCTCGATCTCCTCGCGATAGCCCGAACCTATATCGAGTATTCGACCGGCGACCTTCTCGCGATCATGGTCGACGCCTTCAGGCGCCATTTAGCCGCGTCCGTGGATGGGGCCGCGACATGGACGGAGACGCTCGACGCCTTCGAAGGCATCGGACAGGTTCCGCTCATGACCGTCCACAAAAGCAAGGGGCTCGAATACGACACCATCGTCTTCGTCGGGCTCGATGACCAAGCGTGGTGGGCGCATCGACCAGGAAATCCGGAGGGGCTCGCCACATTCTTCGTCGCACTCTCCCGCGCCAAGCAAAGGGCGATCTTCGCCTTCTGCCGCGAGCGCGGGCAACGTCAGCGTGTTGCGGAACTCTTTCAGCTTCTGACCGACGCCGGCGTGCCGGAGATCGCGATATGAGCGTTCCTGCGGATCTCGCCGAACGCCTCGCCTCGATCATTCAACAGCGTGCGACCAACGCTCAGATGCCTTCACTCGGTCTCAGCGCCGGGCTGACGATTCCGCCCCACCAGGAAGGCGTCAGCAAACGCGACCGTGCACGTGAGGCACTTGCAGGAAAGAGTCCACGAGAACTTGGCGAAATCGCCCGCCGGCTCGGCGTTCATCTCGGCGACTATGACCTGGAGGAGACGGGCCTTGCGGTGTTGGAAAGCGACAGCGCCCCCATAACCGAGATCACGCGCCGCGACGTCGCCAAATGCTTTGGGGATGATCTTTGCGGGCAGCAGGATCCTGTAGCACTTGTTGGACGGCTTTTCCCGATTCAGAACCTGGCTGCCGAATTCTTTTCCGGCCGAAGCCTTGCGCGCGAGATCGAGCAGCACATGGTGCGCAACCCCGGCGACTGGGATGTCGAATACTTGTTCCAGCAGATCGGCGCCTTGACCTGTTCGCGCGACAGATTCGGCCACCTCCTCGAGGCCGCATTGCACCCGCTCGGTCGCCGCGGCCCAGAACAGATCGATTTGGCCGAGGCGATCAACCGCGTGCTGAGACGGGATGGCTACATACTAAACATCGAAGCCGAAGAATCTGGTTACCCCATATACCGTCTTCAACCTTTGAGCCGTGGGCCGACGGGGAGCCCAAAAAACCTCATCTTCGCCTCGAACGGCCCCAAGCCCGAGATCGGCTTTGCCGACGCGATTAACAATGACATCGTCATTTTGTCCAACGCTTCGAGCTGCCTCGTCTACGACCGTCCGCTCAAGCGTGACGGCCTCCTGTGGAGCGAACTCGTTGATTGGTGGCGCGCAAGGCCAGGTGTCGATCCCGGTGACGCCGCACGGACACTTGGTCTGCGCTTGCGCGCGTCACTCGCGTCCGATGCGGAGCGCTATTTGTTCGACACGTATTTCAGGCTCTACCGCCCGAAGCTCAAAGACGCACTCCCTGCCATCATCCCGCAGGTCTATCTCCACTACGACCCGGCCGTCGTAAAGCTTCTTCGCCACCGCGCCGGGCTCCGACGTCAGCGAATGGATTTTCTTCAGCTTCTTCCGAACAATCAGCGCGTGGTCATCGAGGTCGATGGCGCCCAGCATTTCAGCCGCGAGGGAGAGCCGTCATTGGTAGCCTATGCCGAGATGGTCTCGGCCGATCGTGAGCTACGACTGGCCGGCTATGAAATCTACCGGTTCGGATCCAATGAGTTGGTCGGCGCCGGCGCCTCGGACATGATCGAACGCTTCTTTGAGCGGCTATGGACGCTGCACAAGATCAACCCGACGACCGGATAAGGCGGATTTCACCGCCGCCGAAGCTCGCGGCGCACGGGCGTGGGCACGGCTTGGCTGGTCGGCGCCGCCAGCATCGGACTCGCCCGACTGGTGCCGAATTGGAACTTCTGTGCCGCGTCGACAAGTTCAAGCGTCCCTGATCGACCGAAAGAGATTTCCAGACGGCGTTGCTTCAGGTCGAACGTGAAGGTCACGCCATCTCTTTCGTATGTCGCTCGTTCTGATCGATCATCGTCATGCACCTCGCCACCTTGGCTTTCCTGGATATCTTCCAACTTCTCGACCAAGGCGTCGAAGGTGTCGTCCATCCGTTCGAATTCGACTACCAAGCGATCGAACTCGTTCCCAAAAATCTCATCGATGGCCGCACGATGCGCATCCCAGCCATCACGGAGCTCTAGTCGACGTCGGATGATATACTCCGCCGGATCATCGGGGTTCTGGCCCGTCTCGATCGAGTAACGAAATGCTGCCGTATCCAGGTCGCCGCCACCGGTGTCGTCGGCCTTTCGGACGTCCTTCCGCCGCGCGTTGAGCGCACTGCGCGCCGCTTCGTAGAGCTCTTGCAACTCCTCCGCCACGCGGTCAGAGAGCAGACGCTGACACCACGCTTCCGCAGAATCGCTTGCTTCGGTGGGCACGGTATGTTTTTTCGCGCGCGAAAACCCGGGAAGGCAGCGTATTTCGCCCGTCTCCGTCCCCTCCAAGAATTCGCTGTTGTTCCGCAGCGAGATGCCCGCCAAAGCCGCGTCGGCCGGCACTGCTGGCGGTTTCGGAATGTGATGTATCCGGAAGCTATTGCTGCCCGAAAGAATGGCTTGAGGCGTCTGGCTGCCACGCACCTGCATCTCGCGTGTGATGTACCGTGGCACTTCCTGGCGGAGATGATCGCGCAATCCGAAGTCGGTCAGCCAGCGCTCGCGGGTTAAGGCAGCCGGCGCCCGACCTTCGAGCGCTTCTAGCAAGAAGTGTGTCCAAACCCCGTGCTTCAGCGTCGTCGAGGGATAGGACTTTTCACCCGGCGAGCATGACAGGAAGACGCCAAGGTACCAGGCACTGTCGAGAAATTCCCGGACTTCACTCGCATCGAGATTGGAAATGACGTCGCGTGACTTGACCACTCCACTAAACTTTTCCGCGCAGGCATCTACGAACACGAGCGCTTGACGACACTCACTGTCCATGAGCGGCTCAAGAAGATCGTCGCGCATCGACAGCGACGTATCCTCGATGTTGGTGCGGTTGGTGTCGTAAGTGCTGAGACGATTGCCGCCTGCACCATGAAACCCATGTCCGGCGTAATAAAAGATGAAGAGCTCGTCCGCAGCGAGATTCTTGATCGTGTACTTCAGCTCGTCCCGCAAGGCTGTCAGGCTGGCATCAGCATCTTTGAGCACATGCACCGACACGTCATCGCCGTCCAAACCGGCATAGTTTCTTTTGATGATGTCGGCAAATGCGTCAGCGTCGGCATGAGCGAAGTCCACGGACGGCAAGGGGTCCCCGTTCGATGGCTTCCGATAGTTCTCGAGCGCGACGACAAAGGCGGTCACCCGCAAAAAACCGCGCTCGGATGGTGCCTCCAGCCCAACCGGTTCGACGCCTGCGCTTCCCCTCCTAGTCATCATCGTCCTCTTCCAGAAACTCGTTCTCCAGGCGCCGTGCCTCGGTGCGCAACCGATCCAGGTCGTGACCGGATCGGTGAAGCGCAAGCAGGAGGAAAAGCAGCCTTCGAGCCGTCGGGCTCATCGCTCGTTTCCGCCCTTCGCTCGTTCCAGCCGCGCCCCAAGATCGGACTGTGGCCATGCTCGAGCTCGTCAACCTCGCGAGCCGGGCACTGCGGCCACTGGCTTCGCCGTCGTTGAGTTCCTGCGCGATCCGCCTGACTGCGGTTGACTGGTTCACGATCGTCCTATCACTCTGTCACAGTGACAGAGTTACTATAGTTTCACGTGCGACGGCAAGTCGTTGTTTATGCCTGGCGCTGGCCGGACCGGATGTAGGTTCCAGAAATCCAGCCCTAAGGGGGGCGCCTCTTCCCCCTGCGGCCAACCCCAGGGCTCGGCCGCCCCCTTCTCTCATGTCCCCCTTTTAGAGTGAGAGGACGGATCGGCTTCGCCGTGATGGGTTGAAGACTGGAGGACAGGCCTCCGGCACCCGTCATGGAGAGCCGCTATGACCCATGTGGAAGTTCTGGATGCCGCCCGCGAGCGTGTCGGCGGTTACAAGGTGGACGTGAGCCGCGGCCAGCGAGTCGGCCGCGTGTCGTCGGAGTGGTTCTCGCGCCCGGCAGACGAGCGCTACCTATCCCTGTCCGATCTCCACGCCGCCGTGCACGGACGGACCGAACGTAGCCGTACCCGAACTGTGGAAAGCGCGGCGATCCGGGTGCAGGCAAGCCGCGATGATGCGGAGCGTCTGGCGCTGATCCTACCTGGTGCCGACATGCCGATCGCACCGACCCACTGGAGCTTCGGCCAGCTTGCCAGTTTGGTTGGAGCGCCGGCGGCCTACCTCCGTCAGCTTCCAGCGCCGCTCGCTGGCATCAACCTCCAATTTGGCCTCAGCTCGCATCGAGGCGAGCAGGTCAAGACGCTGGAGATCGAAGATGGTCGCGTCGAGCTTCGCGCAGTTACGGGGCCCGAATACGGGCGGATCTTTGATCATGAACTCGTGGCGGCCGTTCAGCGTATCGCCGGCAATGGCACTGGCGAGACGCGCTGGAAGACCCCGGGCGTACTCGATTGGACAACTGGTGTTTATCATCCGCATGTTGACATCACCAAGGATACGACGACGCTCTACGCGTCCGACCGCGACGTCTTCCTCTTCCTGGTCGACGACCTCAACCCGATCGAGGCCGGCCGATTGGCCGACGGTTCACCCGACCTCTATTTTCGCGGATTCTACTGCTGGAATTCGGAGGTGGGTGCCAAGACGCTCGGCATGGCGAGCTTCTATCTCCGTGCCGTTTGCCAGAATCGGAATTTGTGGGGCGTGGAGGATTTCGAGGAGATTACCATCCGCCACTCCAAATACGCCGCCTCGCGCTTCGCGCACGAAGCGGCGCCGGCGCTGACCCGATTCGCCAACTCCTCAGCCGTCCCGTTCGTCAACGGCATCAAGGCGGCGCGGGAGCGGATCGTCGCCCGGACCGATGAGGACCGCAGTGACTTCCTGCGCAAGCGCGGCTTCTCCAAGACCGAGACGGCGAAGATCATCGAGACGGTGCTGACCGAGGAAGGCCGCAAGCCCGAGAGCGTATTCGATTTCGTGCAAGGCATCACTGCGGTCGCGCGGGACAAGACCCATCAGGACGCACGGCTTGACCTGGAGGCGCGTGCGAAGAAGCTGCTCGACCGGGCAGCCTGACTCCCGGAAAGCCGGAGACGCGGAACGGCGTGTCTCCGGCTTCGTGCCTTTCCGTCTTTCCTGATTGCCGACTTCGCGGCGCTGCCCTTGAGAGGTAGAGGGCGGCGCTGCGCTTCGTGACGAGTTCAGGCCGAGAGAAAGGCTCTCGGCGCTCGTTACGGAGTATTTCCTATGGCGACCGCTGTTCAGAAGATCACTCTCTCGCCCTCGCGCGACATTCCCTTTAACAAGCTCGTGCTCAGCCAGTCGAACGTCCGGCGCGTCAAGGCCAACGTCTCGATCGAGGAACTGGCCGAAGACATCGCCCGCCGCGGCCTGCTGCAAGGCCTCAGCGTGCGAGCCGTCCTTGACGCCGATGGAGCTGCGACCGGCATGTTCGAAATCCCGGCCGGTGGGCGGCGCTATCGCGCGCTCGAGCTGCTCGTGAAGCAGAAGCGTCTCGCCAAGACCGCGCCCGTGCCCTGTGTGATACGCGACAGCGGTATCGCCGAAGAGGACTCGCTCGCCGAAAACGTCCAGCGTGCACCGCTTCATGCCCTCGACCAATTCCGAAGCTTCCTGGCGCTCCGCCAGAAGGGGCAATCTGAGGAGGAGATCGCCGCCGCCTTCTTCGTTTCCGTCAATGTGGTGAAGCAGCGCCTGAAGCTGGCATCGGTCTCGCCGGCGCTGCTCGACGTCTACTCCGAGGATGGATTGAGCCTAGACCAGGTCATGGCCTTCACCGTTTCCGGTGACCACGAACTTCAGGAGCAGGTGTTTGAGCGGCTGAAGGCGTCCCACGAGAAGCAGCCCTACGTCATCCGACGGATGCTGACCGAGGGCGCCGTGCGCGCCTCGGATAAGCGGGCGCAGTTCATCGGAGTGGACGCTTACGTCGCGGCCGGCGGTACGGTGTTGCGCGACCTGTTCCAGGGTGACGATGGCGGCTGGTTGCAGGACGTCGCGCTCATCGAGCAGATGGTGGCCGACAAGCTAAAGACGGAGGCCCAAACGATCGCCGCAGAAAACTGGAAATGGATCGAGGTCGCGCCGGACTTTGCCTACGGCCATGTGTTCGGTCTGCGCCAGCTTCGCGGCGAGGCCGTCGCGCTCACGGCGGAGGAGGAGACGACCCGCGACGCGTTGCAGGCGGAGTTCAATCGGCTATCCGAGGAATACGCCGACGCCGACGAACTGCCCAGCAAAGTCGACGAACGCCTGTCGGAGTTGGAAACGGCACTGGAGGGCTTCGAGAACCGTCCCGTCGTGTTCGACCCGGAAGAAATCGCGCGCGCTGGCGCGTTCGTCAGCATCGATGCCAACGGCCAGCTTCGTGTCGAGCGCGGCTACGTCCGGCCCGAGGACGAGCTGCCGGCGGAGCCAGAGCCCCATCCTGCCGACGGTGAAGCCGAACGAGCGGTGGCCGCAACCAACGACGGCGGCGAGGCCGTCGTGGCGGCCGTGCCTGCTGGCGAGCCGGACGAGGACGAGGGCCTTTCGCCTATCTCCGACCGGCTGATGACCGAACTGACCTCGCACCGCACGCTCGGCCTTCGCCACGCGCTGGGCGAGCGGCCGGACGTCGCCTTCCTCGCGGCCTTGCATGTCCTTACGCTCAAGACCTTCTATCGCTATGGCTCGGATAGCTGTCTCAAGCTTGACTTGAAGAGCGTCAGCTTCGGCTCGCAGGCACCAGGGTTGAACGACAGCGCATCGGCCGAGGCCATCCGCGCTCGGCACGAGAGCTGGGCGAAGGTCCTTCCGAAGGAGTCGGCCGGCCTCTGGGACGCGCTCCAGGAATGGGACGGTGACAGTCAGGCAGGCCTGTTCGCCCACATTGTCAGCCTCTCGGTCAATGCCGTGTACGAGCCGTGGAATCGCCGGCCACGGGCGTTTGCCCATGCCGATCGTGTTGCGCAGGCGGTCGATCTCGACATGGCGGCAGCCGGATGGAAGCCGACTGTCGACAATTTCCTCGGTCGGGTGACGAAGGCTCGCATCCTGCAGGCGGTAGCACAGGCGAAAGGCCAGCGCGCCGCCGATCGCATCGAGCATATGAAGAAAGGCGACATGGCGGCCGAAGCGGAGACGCTCCTCGCCGACACGGCCTGGCTGCCCGAACCGCTGCGCACGCCGGGCCAAACCGCCGGAGAGGAGCAAACACCCGAATCTGCGATCGAGGAAACTCCAGAGAAGTCCAGCGAAAACAAACTGGAAGACGAAGAAGAGCCGGCTACTCACAATAACGACGCCGGTGAGCAGATCATGGCGGCCGAATAAGCTGTCGAGAGCAACAAGGCCCGCTGGCGACGGCGGGCCTTTTCTTTTCGAGGACGATCATGGCGAATAGCTCGCACGATCTCGCGCAACGCCTTGGTCAGCAGGCTGAGGCCGTGTGCCGTCGCTACCTCTCTGCTGGCCGACGCCAAGGTAGCTATTGGCTCGTAGGCGACGCCCGCAACACGCCTGGCCGCTCAATGTTCGTGCGGCTCAAAGAGTCGGTGAGGGGGCCAGCGGGAAAATGGCGGGACGCACAATCAGGCGAGCACGGCGATTTGCTCGATGTGATCCGCGAGAGTTGCGGCCTGGTCAAGTTCAAGGACGTCGCCGACGAGGCGCGCTCCTTCCTCAGCCTGCCCCATCCCGAGCCTGAGCCCGATCGCACCGAATCGCGACAGCCCGGCGCACCATCTGGTTCGCCGGAGGCAGCACGTCGGCTCTTCGCCATGTCGCAGCCGATCGAACGCACACTCGTGGAAGCGTATCTCCGTAACCGCGGCATTGCGGCTTTGCACGGAATCGGAAGCCTCCGCTTTCATCCGGGGTGCTACTATCGACCTGATGACCATAGCCCAACCGAGACCTGGCCGGCGATGATCGCCGCCGTCACCGATCTTTCGGGCCACCTGACCGGGGCGCATCGCACCTGGCTCGACCCGGATGGCTTCAACGAGACGACGTTCGGCAAGGCGCCGATCGATACGCCGAGACGGGCCATGGGCGACCTTCTCGGTCACGCAGTTCGATTTGGCGTGGCGGGCGAGGTGATGGCGGCCGGCGAGGGTATCGAGACGATGTTGTCGCTTCGGTGCGTTCTGCCCAGCATGCCAATGGTCGCGGCGCTCTCGGCAGCGCATCTCGCCGCAATCCTGTTCCCGGACACGCTTCGCCGGCTCTACATCGCCCGCGACGACGATCCCGCGGGCGACAGCGCGATGGCCACGTTGATCGACCGGGCGCAGGTGGCCGGGATCGAGGCGATCGTGATCTCGCCACGGTTTGGCGACTTCAACGAGGATCTCCACCTTCTCGGGATCGACGCGCTTCGGTCCGCGAGCCGGGTGCAGATCGCGGCGCAGGATGCCGCCCGGTTCATGGAGCTGGCGGCATAGCCGGAACGGGGAAAGGCCGCGCTGCCGCTTCATTATCCCCAGGCGGGCGGTCCTGTTTCCCTCGGCGCCGGAGAGGACCGCTCCCACGGCCTTCTTAAGAGGGCGATCGGGCGGCAAGCGGCCCGGACCGGCAACCTCGGGGGCCGACTATTTTCCGTCGGCGGCGGAGCCGCCTTTACATCGCCAGACAAAATAGTCGGCCCCCTTCGGTCCTCCGCTCTGCTTCGGCCCTTCGCTCCGCTGCGGGTGCAAGTCCGTTCCGCCCGCCGCTTTCGTCGCCATGAAGGCCGCGATGGGCGCGGTCGATCCGGCGAAGGAAAGCCGCAATGACCACCGACCACGATGATGATTTCGAACCGGAGCAAAGCTCATCCCCGACCGACCACGTCCTGCAGGAGCTCCAGCTCTATGGCCACCGTCCCTTCCACGATGAGCCCGATCCTCGGCCGCTTCCCGAAGCACAAATCCTCGCCGGCAGCATCTCCGATGTCTTCGACGCCCTCGTGGTGGCACTGTCCGATACCCGTCTCGAGCCCGATCTCGACGACCTGCTCTGGTCAACGGTGAACGTCTTCCATCGTGCGATCGACAGGATCGAGCGCGAGCTCGACGACAACGAGCTGGCGCAGCAGCGCTCGCAGCGGGAGCAGGACGGCAGCGAGGTCAAATCCGTCGAGCTGGAGCGCCTGACAGCAGAGGGCCAAACGCTGATCGAGCGACGCAGCGCCTTCGAGCTGATGCGCGACCAGGCCGGTGAGCACTTCGAGCGCCACACCCATTCAGCGTGGCGTCCGCGGAACGGATCGAAGGTCAATCACCGTCATCTCACGGCAGCGATGATCGACAGCCGCGACTTCCTGGCAGCGAAAAAGCGCGTCGACAACCAGGTGCTCTTGCCCGCAGGCCCGAAGGTGGCGCTGACAGGCGGCCTTGACTTCAACGATCACCGGCTGATCTGGAACAAACTCGACCAAGTCCACGCCAAGCATCCGGACATGGTTCTGCTACACGGCGGATCGCCGAAGGGTGCCGAACTGATCGCCGCCAAATGGGCAGATAATCGCAAGGTCCCGCAGATCGCCTTCAAGCCCGACTGGACCAAGCACAACAAGGCCGCGCCGTTCAAGCGCAACGATGCGATGCTCGACGTGCTGCCGATCGGCGTGATGCACTTCCCGGGCACCGGGATCCAGGACAACCTCGCCGACAAAGCCAAGAAGCTCGGCATCCCGGTCTGGCGATTTGGCACGGGCGGCGCTTAGGCGCCGCCATCTTCTACCTTCAATCCTCCGGATAGACGGAAGAATTCAACGTTGCTGGCGCCAGAACTGAGTGCTGTAATTGTTCAGGTCGCGGGTATGGGAATCGACCGTTGCCTGGAATGTTTTTGGGATCGTGTCTCCGTTACCACCTTCCCTGAAATAATCCCTCACTGAGTAGAGCGCTCCTCTCATCAGGTGCTCCCACGTTTGATACAGCTTGGTCTGTCGATCCTGCTCCTGTTTGGCAGCGCTCGGCTTCCGCTTGGGGACGGGGATCGTATAGTCGGGACGTAGATCCACGTCATGGACGAAGATTATGCTGCCGAGCGTCCACTCGTCATCAACAGTCCGGCGCCACCGATAGCTTACTCGGACGCTCAGGCGCTTATCGAAATGGTAAGGCGGCATGATCCGGTCATCGACGTAGAAGAGCTGCCCTTCCTTTTGTTCCGTTTCCATTCGGCGCTTCATAGCGTCGACCGCGAAGGATAGGTCATGACCGGCGCGTCGGAGGGCGTCTGCTGTTCTTGCGCGCTTTCCGGGGGCCTTGGCCTGGCGGTGTTCCGTCAACGCCTGTTCGAAGTAATGGAGCTTTCTCGCAATGTAGGGTCCGCAGCTCCTGAGAGGGAGGCGATGCAGATCCAATTGCTCCCTGTCGACCGATTGGTCGATAAGCCTGTCCAGCTCGTTGGTATCGATCGCCGCGAGAGCATCTTGCTGATCGCGGGGGATATTGATCTCTCCCATACCTGCTATCCTCGTTACCTGTTGAGGCTCGAATGATCGTGACGACTTCGGTGCCGCAGAGGCTGGCGGGAAGTCAGGGACCGTCAAGAATCGCAATTCCTCCATAAGACAATATCAGGACAATTCTCATAGATCGTTGGCGTTCTTCTTTACTCCGGTGATCGTCGATGCCTGTGCGTTGCCCTGCGGGCCGCGCTTTCGGCTGCGCCGGAACCACGGCGTTGCCGTGTTTCCGCCATTCGGCTTCAATCGCTAACGCGGCAAGGCGGCGGACTGCTTAAATTGGTGATTGGACACAGTCAGTCGCCGATCGCCGGTAACGACGATGCGTGCAGGGCGTGCGTAGAAGGCGAGGTCGATGTCGCTCTCGATCAGCCATTCGAGTTGAAGCGGTTGCGGGCGACGGGCAGATACGAATGTTAGCGCTACCGGACGATGACCAACCCGAGTGCTCGGTCATCTTCAGCCCGCTTGCGTTCGGCGATTTCTGGTTGTCGTGACGCCTGCTGCGGCTTGACAGGCGCTAGCGCTTCCGAGAAATGGTCACCCACAAATTCTGTGGACGCCAGTGTCAATGATCAGGTCCGAACTCGTTGAGCGTATCGCCGGCCGAAATCCGCGCCTTTATCAGCGTGACGTCGAGAACATTGTCAATGCAATCCTGGACGAGATCGTCTCTGCGCTCGCGCGCGGTGATCGGGTTGAGCTTCGTGGATTCGGAGTGTTCTCTGCCAAGCAACGGCAGGCTCGCATCAGCAGGAATCCGCGCACAGGTGCGCTCGTGCGGGTCGACGAGAAGCGCCTTCCGCACTTCAAGGCCAGCAAGGAAATGCACGAACGACTCAACAGCGAAGCCGAACCGAAAGACAGCAACTCGGCCGTCCAAGACGGTCTGAGAGCGTCCGGGCAGACTGTGTAGCGGCTGAGACTGGTGTGGTGAAGAAGCAACGTTAATATTGTTTTCGCAAACGTAACCGCCATTGACGCTCCACAAATCTCAATGAACGAGGCACTCTGAGGTCGGCGCCGGGGCTGGACTACATTGCGTCTTATTGAGCTATTTCCCGGGGAGCCGTGGATCTCATCTGCGGCTCCATTTTATTGCGTGAATGTCTTTGAGAAGATGTCGATGGCCATCCAGGATTTAAGTGATGCGAGCGTCCTTAAACTCTACGAAAATATTCGGCAGCAAGTTGCGGCCGATCTGCGCCTAGGCAGCAAACATCGTCTGCTGGGCGAGACTGCGAAACGAGAAGCGCTGCGCCTTGAGGAAGAACTGAAGCGCCGTCGAGTTCCGTATACCCCCATCAGTTGGGGCTGACGCTCGATCCAAGTGAAGCCGGCGCGAGCCGTCACGACGCGTGATCAATCTGATGAGGATTGAAGCCGTCTTTCCTGGTCCTCGATGGTGGGAATACCTTCGCTCGGCCAGGTATCAAACGCAGCCGAGATTCTCTTCACTCAGCGCTCTCGCGCCTGCATTTCATCGCCTGCGCCGCTCAATCTCGTCAGCGACTGCGCTCGTGGCGCGCACCAGCCGTTCGTGCAGAGTCTCGAACATGTCGAGAATCTCATCATTGGGTTCATTCCTGCCTTCTTCGATAGCCTCGGCAACCAGTTCGTCGAGAGGCGTCTCCTTCAATTGGCCTTTCTCGAGAAGGTGTTCAAACAGCCCGTCGCTATCGGGCTGCGGCTGGATACGGCCGTCGGAGTTGCACCAAACGCCGAATGTCTGGTGCCTCATAACGGCTTGCTCAACCATCTCCGCCTCCAGTGGGATCAGCGTACCCCACGCCTCGTCCTTCTCATCGACGAATCCTGCCACGTACATCTGTTGCTCATCAGCGTCCTCATCGCGAGGGCGGAAGAACGGCGTGAGGACGATGTGAGGGGATTCTGCCATAACAATCTCTCCAGGGGAGCTAGCAGCAGTTGCATTGGTACATGGCAGCATCAGGGCCTGCGCCGACACGCCGGATCATCCAAAAGCTGCAAACTGTGGGAGCGGCTGTCGGCGACCCACTAACAATTTGTTCTCTCAACCATCACTCTTGCAGATAGATTATTCTGGCGTGCGACCTGATCGAATTGGCCAATTTCTGCCGTCTCCTGTGGTCGTGGTTATCCCCACCTGCGCATAAGCACGAATTCGACCCGTTCCAACGATGAAGCAACCGAGCATCGCGGAGGCCGGGCGGTGGAAGTCCCGCGGGATTTCCGCTCGCGCTCACAGTCGTCTCCGCTATACTCGTGCACGCGCCGTGGTGGTGGTGGAAGGCGCGACCGTCAGACCTCTATCTCACGGAGCCCACCGCCATGATCATCTTCGGACCACTGCTCGTCATCACCGGCATTGGCTTCTTTTGCTGGCTGCTGTTCACCCTAGCTGTCTTTGCGCTCCCGTTTTTTGTCGGCCTCACGACCAGCGTCTGGGCTTTTCATACCGGTGCCGGTGTGCTCGGCGGCGTCGCCGTGGGTCTCGTCGCAGGCGGCGCGACCTTCGGCATCGGCCAGCTTGCGCTCGCCTATGTGCCGTGGACCTGGCTTCGAATGCTGATCGTCGTCCTCTATGTCGCGCCCGCCACTGTCGCCGGTTACAGCGCCACGCATGGAATCGCGCTAATCGCGATGCCTGCACCGATCTGGCAGACGATATTTGCTGTCGTGGGTGCCATCGCCGTCAGCATCACGACATTCATCCGCATCACTGGAATGACCGCGCCCGGACCTGCCGGGTAACGCTAGCGGTCACTGTAGCGTCACATTGAGGGCGGGACTGGATCAAATATCCGGAATGCACGCGGTCCTCATCGTCGAGTCGAATGAAGCCGATCTGGCTGACGAAGCTCGAGCGATCGTCGCGAGGGCCAGCTTCGTCATGTCATCATGGAGGCATGGACCAAGCGGTGTCCTCTCAAGGATATGGCCGACAACAAACGTGAACGGGCCGTCCCGCCGAGGCGCGATCACGAACGCCAAATCCGTCCGCTGCTGACAGGAGAGGGCGCCTGCCACCATCGAACTCACTCGCCGGACTCTCGGTGCCGAATCGCCACGTTCTCCCCGATATCAGCTCTGTCAGGCCGAGGCGCACCGAACGGCCTCTTTGATGGATTGATCTGGCCGAAGGCCGGCTGAAGCCTCGATCGCCTAAGGCGCAACAGCGGCGTCACAACTTTCTTCCCCTGCCGGCTGCGCCGTCATTCCTCGCGCGAGACAAGAAAGTTCCTCCTTTGCCGTCGAGCCCCTGCGGGGTGCGCCGTCGATCGCCTCCGGCCTGTCGATCACCATCGAGGCCGCAAGGTGCGGGCTCGGAAAACAGAGATCAAGGAGAACGACAATGGCGACCATCGGCACCTTCAAGAAGACCGGAAACAACGAATTCAATGGCGAGATCGTGACCCTCTCGCTCGAGGCCAGGAACGTCCGGATCGTCCCCGAGACCAACCTGTGTGTACCGAAAACCTCATCCGAGTGTGATGCCGCCTTGGAATCGCCTAAGCTGGCATGATGATCGGGCTGTTCTGCTTCGCTCTGGCCGTCTTGGCCTCGCCATTCAGGTCGAAGTTGCGGCTTGAAGCCGAGAATGCGGTGCTTCGACATCAGTTGATTGTCTTGAGGCGCAGGCGGCGTGGTCGCGTTCGGCTCACAAACCTTGACCGCTGGTTCTTTGTCCAGCTGTATCGCCGGTTTCCGGCAATCCTGAAGGTTCTCACAATCATCCGGCCTGAGACGCTGGTGCGTTGGCACAGAGCCGGATTCCGCTGCTACTGGCGTTGGAAGTCGCGCCCACGGGGAGGGCGACCACCAGTCGAGACAGAGCTGCGCACACTGATCCGGCAGATGAGCGTCGAAAATCCGCTTTGGGGTGCGCCACGCATCCACGGCGAACTGCTCAAGCTCGGGTTTGAGGTAGCGCAGTCGAGCGTCGCCAAGTACATGGTCAAACGGCGGGTGCCACCCAGCCAGGGATGGCGAACCTTCTTGCACAATCATGCGCCAGACGTCGCCGCGATGGACTTGTTTGTTGTCCCGACCGTTAGCTTCGACCTGCTCTATGCTTTCGTCATCGTTCGGCTGGACCGGAGAGATCTTGTCTGGATCAACGTCACGGCACATCCAACCGCCGAATGGGTCGCGCGTCAAATAACGGAGGCATTCCCCTGGAGTGAGGCTCCGCGCTACATGATCCGGGACCGGGATTGCATCTACGGTGCGGTGGTCACACGCCGGCTGCGTGCCATGGGTATTCGGGACAAGCCTGTTGCACCGGCTTCACCTTGGCAGAATGGCTTTGTCGAACGGCTGATCGGATCGATCCGGCGTGAATGTGTGGACCACATCATTGTCTTGGGCGAGATGAATTTGCGTCGGGTCCTGAAATCCTACGCCGACTATTATAATGGCATCAGAACGCATCGATCCTTGAACAAGGATGCGCCGGTTTCTCGCCCGGTTCAGCGAACCGGTGTGATCAGTTCACGCGCCATCCTGGGCGGACTTCATCACCACTACGCCCGCGTTTAAGTTTTCGGTACACACAACCGGACGAGCAGTCCAAGAACTTTCGGTTGAGAGCGGAGCATCCGCGCGTGACACGTTTGTCGCGGAAAGCTCTGGCCGGAGGGAGCGCGGTTGCATTGCTGGTCATTGGCGGAACTGTGCTGTGGTCACTGCAGAACAATCGCCCGCGAAATCAGGCGGCCGATGAGCTTTACAACACCGATCGTCACAATGTTGCCGATGGCATTACGACGCTGCCAAAGGATTACACGGGCGTTCCACGCCAAGCCATCCCTCAGCTTGGTCCGCCGCTCCCCGGGGATCTTGGTCGACCGATCCTTGCTGCTCAGGGCCAGTTGCCGACGGGCAGCGCCGATCCGGAGCAGCAGCGTCGAGACCAGGAGACCGAGGCCGCCCGTATCAGCCATTTGTTCGCTTCGTCCAATGGGAGAGAAGTGCGTCCAGCCGCCGCTGCTCAGAGCGACCGCAATACTCCATCGGTCTCAACTACCGGGAACGACGAAGGATACGGGCAGAACGGTCAGGACAGGCAGCTAGCCTTCGCCAACTCATCCGTGGATCGTCGCACGGTAAGTTCTGATCGCATCACAAAACCCGCTTCACCGTATCTCGTGCAGGCTGGTACGGTCATTCCAGGTGCCCTGATCACCGGGATCCGATCGGATCTTCCAGGTCAGATCACGGCGCAAGTGACCGAGAATGTTTACGACACGCCGACTGGTCGTTCCCTGCTTGTGCATCAACGTTCTGATCCTCTGGGGGGCCGCCACCGAGCGCGCATTCACGGGTCAGAGCTGGCTGACATTCCGCCAGGCGTTGTCGCTCGGTGGCCACGTCCGCAAGGGCGAGCGCGGGACCACCGTGGTCTATGCCGATCGATTTGTACCGGTCGACGAAAAGCGGCGCGCGACCGAAACGGGCGATGAAGCGCAGGCGATCCCGTTCCTCAAGCGCTTCACGGTCTTTAATACTGATCAATGTGACGACCTGCCTTCGGAGATCGCGACGACAGCGCCGCCTTCGCCACCAGGCCTGATCGAGCCGCAGGTCGAAAAGCTCATCAAGGCGACTGGCATCGATTTTCGGATCGGTGGCAACCGCGCATTCTATGCGCCGGCAGAAGACTATGTGCAGGTACCTCCACCACAGGCCTATTTTGAGCCGATCAACTGGCATCGGACCGCCTTGCATGAGCTGGCGCATGCCAGCGGCCATCCGTCACGTCTCAACCGTGACTTGTCGGGCGGCTACGGCACCAAGAAGTACGCCTTCGAGGAGCTCATCGCAGAGATATCGGCAGCGTTCAGTTGCGCGTCGCTCGGTATCGTACCGACGGTGCGACATGCCGACTATATCGGCTCCTGGCTCGAGGTGCTGCGCGAGGACAATCGCGCGATCGTGCGAGCTGCTTCACAAGCCAGCAAGGTTGCGGACTATCTGCTTGGCTTTCTGCCGGAGTCCGTTGTTGACGTGACGACCGAGAGCGCGGAGCAGGAGGCAGCGTGAAGATCTCGCCAGTCGCTTCGGATACGAGAGTGAGAGGGGAGGTGCGGTTTTCGCGACGGGTTGGAGGCCGAGAGAGAGGCTCCCGGCCGCCCGTCGCGGAGAATTGACATGACGAAAGCCGTCCAAAAGATCACCCTGTCGCCCTCGCGGGACATTCCGTTCAACAAGCTGGTGCTCAGCCAGTCGAACGTCCGGCGCGTGAAAGCGGGCATCTCAATCGAGCAGCTCGCTGAAAGCATAGCCCAGCGGACGCTTCTGCAAAGTCTCAACGTGCGGGCGGTTGTGGATGCTGAAGGCAATGAGACCGGTATGTTCGAGGTGCCGGCGGGCGGCCGGCGCTATCGCGCGCTGGAACTTCTCGTCAAGCAAAAGCGCATGGCGAAGGTGCAGGCCGTTCCTTGTGTCGTGCGTGAGGGCGGCATCGCAGAAGACGATTCGCTTGCGGAGAACGACGAGCGGGTAGGCCTACATCCGCTCGATCAGTTCCGGGCCTTCCAGACCTTGAGTGGCGCCGGCATGTCCGAGGGGACATCGCGGCTCGACACTTCGTGGCGCCGGCTGTCGTCAAGCAACGCCTCCGGTTGGCGTCCGTGTCGCCAAAGCTGCACGACGTCTATGCCGAAGACGGCATGACCCTCGAGCAGCTCATGGCCTTTTCTGTCACTGCGGATCAGACGCGGCAGGAACAGATCTGGGAGAATGTCAGCCGCTCGGGCTACGATGAACCTTATCAAATCCGGCGGATGCTGACCGAAAATACCGTGCGGGCGTCCGATCGCCGCGTCCAGTTCATTGGGCTCGATGCTTACCAGCAGGCAGGTGGCGGCGTTTTGCGCGACCTGTTCGAGCACGATGATGGCGGCTGGCTTCAAGACGTCGCTCTCCTCGACCGTCTTGTCACGGAGAAGCTCAAAGCCGAGGCGGAGGTAATTGGTGCGGAAGGATGGAAGTGGATATCAGTCGCCGTTGAATTCCCCTACGGCCACACTGCACGCCTGCGCGGGCTGGACGGCCAACCTGTCGATCTCACCTCCGAGGAGCAGGCCACCATCGACGCCCTCAATGCCGAGCAGGCGAAGCTCGAAACCGAATATCAGGATGCGGATGAGCTGCCCGAAGAGATCGACCAGCGTCTCGGCGCGATCGAGGCGGCGCTGCTGGCGCTCGAAGACCGCCCGAAAACCTACGATCTGCCGGAGATTGCCCGGGCCGGCGTCTTCGTCAGCATCGATTCCGAAGGACGTCTTTCCGTCGATCGGGGCTATGTTCGGCCTGAGGATGAGGCGCCTGCGGCCGGTTGCGACGTCGAACAGGGCACCGATGCTTCGTCGCCTGATGGGCAGGAGGCTGGTGCCCCCGTACAACGCGCGGCGATCTCGGTCGCCGGCGCACCGACCGAACCGGAGGAGGATGATGAAGACCCGGCAAGGCCGTTGCCGGATCGGCTCATCATCGAGCTCACGGCCCACCGAACGCTGGCATTGCGGGATGCGCTGGCGGAAAATCCCGCGATCGCGTTCCAAGCGGTGTTGCACAACTTCGTGCTGACGGCTTTTTACCGGTTTGCTTCGTCCGGGAGCTGCCTTGAGATCGGGCTGCGCACACCAACCTTTCCCGCTCAAGCTCCTGGGCTGAGGGAAAGCGTCTCGGCCAAGGCTGTCGAGGTGCGGCATGAGGCTTGGAAGGCACGGTTGCCGCTCAGGGCGCCAAGCTGATCGGCCAGTACGACAGCTCCGTGGCGTTCGGCCAGAGCCGCATCCTCCTGGTCTGGACTCGCATCATCATGCCTAACGGCAACTCGATCGTGCTGGAGCGCCAGCCCGGCGCCGACACCGGTGGTTATGCCGGGCTCGAGGATGAGGTCGACAATCATTGGGGCACGCTGTTCAAGGCCGCCGTTCTCTCGACCATGCTCAGCGTCGGGGCCGAGGCGGGCACGAGCCAGAACGAGAACAATCTCGTTCAAGCGATCCGCAGCGGCGCGTCCAACAGCATCAGCCAGACCGGCCAGCAGATCGTGCAGCGCCAGCTCAACATCCAGCCGACGCTGACCATCCGGCCAGGTTTTCCGGTCCGTGTAATTGTGACGCGAGACTTGGTCCTCGCCCGCTACCCGAAGGGAGGAACACCATGACGAAGCTCAAGCTTGGACCACTCGAAGACGACAAGCCGGTCAAGCTCACGATTGAGCTGCCAGCGGCGGTCTTCAGGAATCTCAAAAGCTATGCCGAGATTTTAACGCGTAGCGGCGACACGCCGATACCGATCGAGCCCGCCAAACTGATCGCGCCAATGATCGAGCGCTTTATGGCGACAGACAAGGGGTTCTCAAAGGTGAATCGCGCGGCAACAAATCGATAAAGCGACGATCGTTCAGCGTTGCCTTGTGAGAGGCGGCCGGGACCAAAGCCCGTCAAGTCAGATCCGGTCATAGACCAGAATTTGCTCTACGGAGCGGCGTTCAGGTGAAGAGGAAGTCAGATGCCATATATCGATGCCACGGGTGTGAAGCTATATTTCGAGGAAGGAGGCGAAGGCCGACCGATCATTTTCCTGCACGAGCTCGGCTCAGATAGCCGCCAATGGGAAACCCAGGTTCGGTACTTTTCCCGTAGCTATCGCTGCATCGCCTTCAACGCCCGTGGATATGCCCCGAGCGACGCCCCTCGCGATCCGGCCCTCTATGGCTGGGAGCTCGCTGTGAACGACATCGCCGCCGTCATGCGTGGCCTTGCCCTCGAGCACGCACACCTGGTCGGATCGAGCATGGGTGGATATGCCGCCTTGCAGTTTGGATTACGCTACCCGGAGAAGGCCAGCGCGATTGTCGCGGCCGGTGTGGGAGCCGGATCGGCTCCGTCCCAGCGAGACGCCTGGTCGAGAGAAACCTCCATTCTCGCGCGGGCTTTCATCGAGCGCGGGATGGACGCCATGGCCCGGAAAATGGCGCATGGTCAGACTCGTATCCAACTCAAATACAAGGATAGACGGAGCTGGCAAGAGTTTTGGGAACGCCTGCGTCACCACTCACCGCTAGGTATGTCGAATACGATGGCGCGCTGTCAGGGGTTACGACCGTCATTGCATGATCTGGCCGATCAGCTCTCAACGATGCGAACACCGGTATTGCTGGCCCTGGGCGATGAAGACGCGCCCTGCCTCGAGACCAACCTGATGCTGAAAGCAGTGCTTCCGAACGCCGGTCTTTGGATCAGTCCCAATACCGGCCACTCCATCAATCTGGAAGATCAGGCAGCATTCAATGCTCAGGTCGACAGCTTTCTTGCCGCCGTCGAGCGTGGGAGCTGGCGCCGCGGATATCCAGCGATTGAGACCGAATCCAACTTGAGATTTGAGATGACGCTCGATCCGTACGCGAACGCCGACGTGGTCCCTTTGTCTGCGTATCCAATTGTCTAGCCGTTTCGCAAGCCGAGTCTTCTCATGACAACCCGGACTGGCGTTCATCTCAGCGAATCCATGGCAACGCGGCTCGCCGCCGCGGCTACACGCACGGGCGTGACAAAATCAGAACTTATTGAAGCCGCGCTCGATCGCTTTCTTCAATCCGATAGCGCCGCTGAACATTTCGCGATCGTGGCAGACCGCCTCGCTGAGCTGAACGATCAGATCAGGCGTCTCGGTGCCGATCTCAAGATGGTGAATGAGGTCGCAGCCCTTCACGCGCGCTACCACTTGGCCGTTACGCCCTCGTTATCGGCTACAGAGCAGCATATTGCTGCTGTCGTCGGCGCCAAACGCTTCGAGGAGTTCGCCGCGCAAGTAGGACGACGTGTTGAGCTCGGGATATCTCTGACGCGGGAGACTTTGAACCGGCGCGTCAGCAGAAATGAGGACCACTCCGAGTGCGACTTCGCGGCCAGCGAGGCGCACGGCACACCTTCCAAGTCCTCTGAATCAATTTTTGGCGCATCCGCCGCGGTTGATGGCGCATCAGAGCCGAACGCTGCCGTGCGGGAGGACGGCAGCGCTCGGCCCTTTCCAAAACAGGCTCACGGCCCACTTCAGCGAGAGATCCAGCGGCGATGAGACGACGTTGCGCGCAACGCTGCCCACGTCAACGGCATCTTCCGCTCTGCGCCGCGAGTTAGCAGATGTCAATGGTCTCGCTCTTATCATACGGGTATTTCTGCCATTTGCCGTCGGCTATTATCTCTCGTACCTCTTCAGGACAATCAACGCCTTGATCGCCGCTCCCCTGACATTGGAGTTGGGGCTCGGCCCTGGCGATCTTGGCTTGCTGACCTCGGTCTATTTTCTCACCTTCGCGGCGGCGCAGATACCGGTCGGCATCCTGCTGGATCGGTATGGTCCGCGGGTGATCCAGAGCGTGCTGCTGGTTGCTGCTGCGGTCGGCGCCGCATTGTTTGCGACGTCAGATAATTTGATCATGCTGGCTCTCAGCCGGGCGCTAATCGGTCTCGGTGTCGCCGCGAGCCTGACCGCCGGATTGAAAGCCCTCGTTCTCTGGTTTCCGAAGGACCGTCTTCCGTTTCTCAACGGCCTGATGGTCATGCTCGGGGCATTGGGAGCGGTCACCGCGACCTCGCCGGCGCAGTTGTTGCTGGCTTGGGTTGGGTGGAGGACGCTCTTCGCATTGTTCGCCGTCGTCACTGCCGGCTGTTCGGCGATGATCTATCTCTTGGTGCCCGAGAGTGCATCGGCAACGCCGGTCATGCGTGGAGCAGCCATGGCCAGTTTGAAGAAGATTTATACCGATCCGCATTTCTGGCGTCTGGCGCCGCTATCAGCGACTTCCGTCGGCACCGCCTGGGCGCTGCAGGGACTTTGGGCGGCGCAGTGGTTCACTGACGTCGAGGGACTTGATCGCGCTGCGTTGGTGCAGCATTTGTTTGTCATGGCCGCAGCCCTCAGCCTGGGTGCGCTCCTGCTAGGCGTTCTGGCTGATCGGCTGCGTCGCTATGGCATTGGAACAGAGGCGCTCCTCGCGGTCGTCGGCCTTGTGTTCATTGCCGTGCAACTCGCGATTATCCTGCGATGGCCGTTGTCATCATACGTCCTGTGGGCCGCCGTGGCCGCCGTCGGCGCAGCCACGGTGCTTAGCTATGCGATTCTGGCTAGTTATTTCCCGAAAGAACTTGCCGGACGGGCCAATGCTGCTCTGAACGTGTTCCATATCGGTGGGGCGTTTGTCCTGCAATATGCCACCGGCCTCGTCCTTGAACATTGGACGCCTCAGGCGGGACATTATCCTGACATCGCGTACCGGATAGCCTTTACCCTCAATCTTGTCCCTCAGATCATCGCATGGCTCTGGTTCGCTTTCCCGTGGGTGCTTCGGCCGCAGGCCAGCGCTAGGTTCAGCGATTAGGAGCGCCAGCGTCGGCGGCAGCCTAGGTTCAGAAAAAACAACTTGGCCAGCGCCAACAAAACCTGCGCTTCGTGGAAGAAAAAAGCGCATCACCTTCCACTGCCTGCGCCACACGACGAGATGGCTGGAGGTCTGGAAATGTTGCGCCATGTGCCCGTTTGCTGCCCGGAGCGCACGCACTTCATCGGACTCGCGCGAGCCGCACCGACCGACAACCCCATCGTCCTCGACAAGGGGATTTGATCTTCGATGGCAGAATAGGCAAGTATGCAACCGGCGGGGGTGCCGCAGGGATGCAGGCCGGAACCATGATCTTATATACCTACTCACGTGAGGCTGAACCGAGCGAAGACCGCTGGAAAGACACAGGAATCCCCGGTTTCTTTTTTGCGGAACTGGACGAGGTGCGACAGGCCGTCCTCGAGCTCCGCGAGGAAGTCGCCTCGGATGACGATAAGGAGCCTTCATGGAGTCCGGTTCGCATCGAGCGGATTGAACTCCTCGCTCCGACAACGCAGAACGTCCTGACCCTGCTCAACGAGGGGATCGGACCGCTGATCCGGCGCTATGAAATCGTGGAAACCATTGCTTGAGCAGAGAGCTGTCCGGCCAGTCCATACCCGCGCAGTTTGCAGACCGCCTGTTTTCGGAGCCACCTTGCAACGACTGTCTCCCGGAGAGACGCCAGATCGGTGAGGTAGAACTCCAGGATAGGACTTCCCTCGGCGCCGTTGATAGCCGGGACGGGCTCGATCCCGCCCCGGCTATCAACGCCTCCGCCAGCCTCGTCATCGTGTGCATGTTCGGCAATCGTCATAGCAACCAGACATCACAGGCATGAAACAGTCCGATAGAGTCCGGATGATGCCGGGATTTTGACGCGAGTTGGAGATTCGACGACGCCGATTGAGCCAGGGAAGCTGATCGCGCCGATGATCGAGCGCTTCATGGCGACCGGCCGGGCCTTCGCGAAGGCGCGGCGAAATGCTGCTCGGTCCGTCCCTGGTGCGGCCGAGAGATCCGGATAGCGCTCGCGAAGCAGGTCGAGCAACGGACGCAGCGATGGATTGCAATTGTCCTGCCGCCAATAGGCGCGAAAGTTCAGCTGCGTCGGGCCCTGGGCATCATGCACCTCGCGGAAGGTAACACCCGGATAGTTAGCGCCCGTCGCACCTTCGAGTGCCAGGAGGATACCCCAGCCGGCTCCGACCGAGGTGAGAAGCCGGTCGAGCGACGCTTCATGGTGGAGCAATTGACAAGTATCAAGACTTCCCATCTTGCTGATGAGAAGCTTGACGAGTTCGGGACCGGGGCCGTGTTCTGTCACCAAAAGGGCTTCGTGCCTCAGTTCGCCCCAGTGAACCACATCACGGCCTGCTAACGGATGACCCGCGGGGAGAGCAACCACGGCACGTTCGCCCCAGAGCAACAAGGATCTGTCGCTCCAGCTCGCATTGGGCTCGACCAGGAAGGCGACGTCAATGGCGGAGCTGGCGAGATCGGACATCAAATCGTCGCTCGATCCGTCGACGAAATGCGGTTTGACATCAGGGAAGCGCCGCTGGTGCTCGAGAAGGGTGGCCCGTAGATTGCCGGCGGAGAATGAGGCGTGGATCCCGATGTTCAATAGACCGCTCTCGCCGCGCCAGCGGCTCTTGAGGCGGCCGGTCATCGCCTCAGTATCATTCACGATGCGCCGGGCAGCATCGAGGAATTCCTGACCTTCGATGGTCGGTCGCGTACCGGCTTTAGTGCGCTCGAAGATGGCACCGCCCAACTTATGTTCGAGATTGCGCAGGCGGCGACTCAGCGTTGACTGCTTAACCCTGAGGGTCTCTGCCGCTTGGCGGAGGCTTCGGTGCTGGGATGCGACGATAGCCCAGCGTAGATCTCGAAATTCCATTGGCACGGTCGAAGCGCAACCCCCTCTAGCTCGTATATTCGGTGCTACCATTCCAAACCGCAGTTGGGATCGATCAAGATAGCAACTGGTAGTAGAATTTTCTTCCAACTCAATGGGAAGCAAAGTTTCAATCTAAATGGGTAGAACCGGGAATATCCGCAGTGGTGGCCCGATCCTGCGCGATCCTGCCCAGGGCATTCGCTTGCCGAGCTGCTGTCCATCCGGCCGGGAGATTGCTTGCTTTGCCCTGCAATCATTCGGAGAATCTTGTCGAGGGAACAGCGAACTGTGCATCGGTCGAGTGACATACAATCGGACGATCCACAGACTGCAGAAGCCGGTTGTGATAAATAAATCCCGAGTTTGCATGGACGAGGTTTTCCGGTTTCGAGCCTGTCGCGCCGATTGCGTTATATGATGAGCCGAACTTGCGCGCGGGTTTGACCGTGATTCATTTCGGGTCGATTTCCCGGGCGTATCGCCTGGCCGAATTGGCGCGACTCGATCCGATAGCGCGCGCCTGCCGCCGCCGTCAGTTCCTTCCGCGTCACCATGGTTAGCCGCCCCACCTTCGCCCTGTTGCGATCTTGGCCTTCAGGCAGGCCTCGACCGTGCATTTGAAGATCCTACGGAATCGCTCTTCGCCCCAGCGCTGGCGGATGCGCGTCAGGCTTGAATGGTGCGGTAGCTGCTCGTGCAGGCCATAACCAGCAAACCATCGAATGGCGATGTTGACCTGAGCCTCACGGATCAGCTTGCGATCGTGTACGATCCCGGTGAGCAGACCCGCGAGCATCAGCCGTATAGCCGGTGTCCCATTCCCGAGACCTAAGTAGGAGCGCTGGCGGGAAAAAGGCGCTTGAGGCGGTGGCCGGCTGTTGCGCCAAGGCGGGACTGCCGCCCTCGCTCCTACGGAGCAATCGTAGGTGTTTCATGCGCAATCGTGACCTTGTCTCCGACAGCTTCCTGACACTGACCGCGGCCGGTCTGGTGATGCTCTGCTCGAGCCTGCTCGCCTTTGCGTTCACTTAAAGCGAGTGCGCTCGTTGCGCTTTTGCGCCTTGACCAAGCAAAAGTGCTTGGCGGCTAGCAAGCCCAGCAGCACGGTGCCTGACACTGAAAACGATGACGTAATTGCGGTCAGCGCCCGGGGGCATAAAAGCTCCGTTATCGTCGAGCTCTCGCAATCAAGCGATTCGGAGGAGCTGTCATGAGGCAATACGTCGGCCTGGATGTCTCGCAAAGAGAGACTTCGGTTTGCGTGGTCAACGAGACTGGTCAAGCGATCTTTGAAGGGAAGGCCAAGTCTGATCCCGGCGATCTGTCCAAGCTGCTTCGCAAGCATGCGCCATTGGCGGAGCGTATCGGCTTTGAGACGGGCGCGATGGCAAGCTGGCTTTGGCACGAGCTTCGTAGGGTTGAACTGCCCGTCGTTTGCATCGATGCAAGGCATGCACACGCAGCACTGTCTGTCCGCATGAATAAGAGCGATCGGAATGATGCTCGGGGCCTTGCCGAACTGGTGCGGGTTGGATGGTATCGAGAAGTCAAGATCAAGAGCGAGGAGAGCCAGAAGGTTCGAGCGATTCTTGTCGCGCGATCTCGCCTTGTGTCCATGCGGCGGGATATCGAGAACCAGGTCCGCAGTCTGATCAAGGAATGTGGGTTGCTATTCCCTCGCGCGATTGGCCAACAGTTTCGTAGCCAGGTCGGCGAGCTATTGGGCGAAGATCATCAACTCCTCAACGTGGTCGAGCCGCTCCTGTCGATTCATGAGCATATCTGCCAGCAGCAGAGCAAATTCGACGACGAGGTCCGCCGATTGGCAAAGTCTGACGAGACGACGCGTCGCCTGATGACGGTTCCTGGTGTTGGCGTGGTTACTGCCTTGACCTTCCGCCATACGATCGATGACCCGTCCCGCTTCCGATCGGCCTCGACAGTCGGCGCCTATCTCGGCCTCACACCTCGGCGCAACCAATCTGGTGAAACTGACACTAGTGGCAGGATATCCCGATGGGGCGACAGGCTTCTCCGAACCTACCTATTCGAGGCAGCGACGGTCCATCTCTATCGGACCAAAAAATGGTCTTCCCTCAAGGCGTGGGGAATGAAGCTCGTGAAGCGGGTCGGTTTGAAAAAGGCAAAGGTCGCCATTGCACGCAAGATCGCTGTGATCCTCCACTGCATTTGGGTGGATGGCACGTCGTTCGACTGGAGCCACGCGCCGGCCTGACCTTATTCTGCAAGTTCCTGGCCCGGTCCGCCGGGCCCGGCGATGTCCCGCTGGGACGGTGGTCGTGGTGACCTCGGTCAATCGGCTGGTGGCGGGCTCGCCCGCACGCCGTTGCAAACGATGAGGCACCCGATCCGGACATCATCATGAGGCGCCTGCGACCTCGGAAAGGACCATGACCCCAGCGACGGGCAGCTGATCACATTGAGATTTAGGTAACGGCCAATCGGCCCACGACTACCGAGCTGGCTATCGATCTACCAGCCGCGCTCGTCCCATCTCCGCAACCCGACCCGCTCCGACGGGTCGAGCGCTACCGTCTTGCCGAATGGCTTCAAAGAGAGTTGACAATAATCCGCAATTAAAGGGCCGATTGACGTATTCGACCAGCTTGCGGGCAGCGGCTTCCTGGTGGGCAAAGGGGCGCTCGGGTCACGCCAGAACTTGTGGTTCAGACAAGATTCATAGCCGCGAGCCTCCGAACGTTGTGGAAAGACAACGTAGATGAAAACGGTCATAGCTCACGCGCCATTGCAGGATGGCAGCGGTTCTTCAGCTTTATCCAGTGCTTTTGCCGTCCGCCGCGGTAAGTCCGTTCGAGGTGTTTCGAGACAGCCCCTCAGAACAGGTCTGGCCCGGATGAATTTTAAGGGCATTGTCGAGGTTAACACTAACTCCGCTCGATCGGCGCGGCGGACAACGCGATCCTTGTTAGAGCGATCCAGATGATGGATTGCGGTGCGGCTCGCACTCAAACTGGAAGTGAAAAGTGACGATTATTCTAGCCCTGCTAGGGAGCGCGATCATCGGGCTCGCGACGGGCCTGTCCTTTCGGGTCTGGGCCATGGTGCTAGTGTCTCCGGCGATCGCGGTCCTCGCCGCGATCGTTCTTCAGGTCTCCGACTTCGGCTTCTTCGCTGGCGTGTCCGTCGTCATCGGATGCCTCGTCGTCAGCCAGATCGCCTACCTGCTGGCAGCGTTCTGCCGGCATAACATCTCAGTTCAGGACGAAGCCTACTGCGATCCAGGCGAACACCGCCATCAGGGTATCCGCGACAAGCACAAGTAGCGCAAGGCCCGTCCAGGACGGCAGCTTTGCTTTCGGCGCGGCCGGAGGGTTTTTGATCGTTTCGGCAGAGGGCCCTGTAAGAACGGAGGTGAGTACCTGACAGCAATGCCAGCCGCACTTTTTTGAAGCACCATGGATCTCATTGCGGCACACCTTTCAATGCTAATGGTCGGTTTGATCGGGGTCCCGGAGATAGGATGATCCTCCCGAACAGGAGAGGCGGGGCCGGGTCTTGGTCGGGGACAGCCACCGGCACGGCGCGGGCCGCCGAAGAGACGCGCTGCCGGGCTCAAGAGGGCGCTGTCCGGATGATCTGTAAACGTACTGTCTTTTCCAGGGGGGCGATCAAAACGGCCCACTGGCTCGAACCCCGACAGATTATCGCATGTCGTTTAATACGGCTGTCGTCGCGACGCGAGGCGCCTTGGTCACGGTCCGTGAAGCCGCACTCCCATTTGGAGAGCGAGAGTAATACGCGGCGCGAACGAAGCGATACGATCGTGCGACAAATGCCCATTTTCGGTCGGACAAGTCCAGGGGTGCGACCAGCGAGTCATTGATTGTTCTCAACCCGTGGCTGTTTGAGCGAGCAAAACGGACAATCGCGCTTGCTTTCGGCACGGATGATGCCCGCCCGTTCAGTCCTAAGGCTCAGTACCGGAGCCGCGATGGTGTTGGAAGGCGCAAGACCAACAAAGGCAACACCGGAGATCGATCAGCGGGGCTGAGCCTTCGCGATATTGGTCTCGAACTTCAGGCCGTCTCAGCCGATTTCGAGTCGGCCAGAATTTCAAGGCTAGCACGAGCCGCCGGCGATGGCGGCTCACTCTGACGGCAGTGCCGGCACAACGCTCCCCGAAATCGCCCGTGGGCTGAACCGTGCATCGGCGACGGTGCTACCGAAACTGTGCTGAACCAGGATTTCCGGCGTGCTCCTCAACATGCGCGATGATTCACGGCGTGGGCAACCGAGATTCCGCCTACTACTCGCAGTTTGCGTGTGGTATGGTAATGCTGAGCGCGCTACGTGAATTATGGAGATCAGTAATGGCCGTGTATTTGGTCACTTGGGATTTGAATAAACATAAGGCGAACTACGCCCAGGCTCGACAGAATCTGATCGATCACATTTCACACTACAGTCACATCAAGGATGAGGGCCTCGATTCCGTGTTGTTCATCCAGCGCCGTCGACAGCTGAGGCGCTAGACGCCGACATCCGACGACACATGGACAAACACGATAGGCTCATTGTCACGAGACTGGTGAACGGTCAGCATCAAGGCTGGTTGTCTAAAGAGGTCCGGGACTGGATCAACCCGCGCATTTAACTGAAGGCATAACGGCTCAGGTGCAAGCCCGAGTCGCAACGCAAAGCAAGAAAATGAGTTCATGGGACGGACTTAGCCCTGGCCAGTTCTTGGTTCGAGTGGGGTTTTCAGTCGCTATCACGGCCGTCGTTGTCGTCGGGACTTTCGTCGCAATCCGCTACATGGCGGGCTTTCATCGATGATTACAGCCAGGCGCAGTGCTCAGAGCATTCCGGCCCGCGAGCTCTCGCGGTGCCCATCAATTCCGCAGTGACCTAAGACACGATCTCCAATATACCAATGGCAGGGGCACATGGGGAGTGTACCGATGGCAAAGGAACGTGACGACCTCGGGCTTATCGCAGAGATCGAAATCGACGAGTCGGCTGCGATCATAGTTGAGCAGATCGACGACGAGATCACTGTCGCTATCGCGAGCCTTGTGGGCGTTTTCAGGTAACGGCAGATCAGGCGCTCAAGCTCTCTCAGGCCCTAGCTGTTGCCGCGGAGAATGCGGAAAAATTCCGTCGGTCACAGGGATAGAAGCCCAGCTCTATTTCGGTTCGCATTCCACCTGCCATGTCGCTCACTGTTCGCTGGTGCCACTTCGTCTGATCCCAAGCCGATCGAGCAGAAAGACAGCGGACGACAGCCTGTCTACGCTGATTATCGTCGCGGCTGTGATGCTATATCGCCTGCAATTTGCCGGGGTCAATAATTTGTCATCGCAGGAAAGTTCTGCCCAGTCGACTGGTGCAGCCGATCGGGATCTGATCTTCGTAGTGATCGAGCGTCATCGCGAACTGTCCGCCCACTACGACGCGGCTGCGTCGGTAACGGCGAAGCTTGAGCAGGGCGCCGAATTTGATGCCGCCGACGAAATCAGCGGCAAGGAACCTGGCTCTCACGGAGCATGCAAATGTGCTCATCCGTTCAACGCCAACCACGATCGCGGGCGTCATCGCGCTGACCCGATACGTCGCCAGTCTGTGGGAGTGGGAGCTGCCCGATGATGATACGTGGTATCGGGTCTTCTTAGGAGGGCTGGCGGACGCGATCGATCAAATCGCTACGGCGCAGCAGTGCTACGGCAGCTCTACGACGACATCACTCAGCCATCGGCGGTGAGCTGGACGGTCGCGTGCGGATTGCCGCCGGCATTTCGACGTGGCCGATGAGGCGCCGAAGACCGGGTGACGCGTACTGCAACAGTTCTGATTATCGCAGAACGCTCGCTAAAATTCGCAGGCGCTCCTCGTCCGGGAACTTCTCGGACTCGAGGTCCAGCCTGCGCTTAGCATCCTCCAACTCCCCGGTGATGAGGACGTAATCTTTGAACCTGCTCGACGGGCAGATGTATTTGTCGATTAGATTGCGCGGTTCTGCGGTTCTAGCCGGAACCTCTCGTGGTCCATATGAGCCCTCTCCTCAATCGCGAGCCGAATCTACAACCGATGCGCGGAAATCAAGTCACAAAAAAGCCCCCGCAGCCCTTTCGAGCCACGGGGGTTCGAGGCGCAGTCGGGAGGGAGATGCTTGCGTATCGCCCCGGGTCCACCTGGCCGGAGATCTTGACCAGCCCGCGCTAGCTGACCGCTGGTGGCTGAGCCAAAAACAGGGCGTGGCCGGCGAGCGCCTCGCGCTATTAAAAGAACCAGATCCGGCGTTGGGAGGCGCGGAGGAGATGAATGACCGTCAGCAAAATTCACTTTAGGCATGAGCTGCGGCAGCTGAGCGAGATGCACATCAGCTCGTCGAGTACGTTCGAAGACTATGTCCTCATCACCGGGGAGCTGGAGGAGGCGCCAGGTTGGAACTGGAGGCCGAGAAGTTTCCCGACGGAGGAGAAGCGACAATTTGCGATCGATCATGGTGCAGCTGCCGCTCTCGATTAACTGACGATCGTAGAGCGCCGCGTAGTGAGCGCTCTACGCATTTGAGCAACGCGGCCGGCAAAAGCCGGCACCTGATGGCCCCGGCACGCTCCTAAAAGGTGGTAATAACCCGTGCGAGACCTGATCATCGAAGCCTTTGACAGCGTCATCCGCAGCGAGATCGCGGAAGCGAACGCCGTTCGCAAGGAAATCGCCCAGCGCGGCGCCTATTGGGCCGGCGACGAGATATGGAAGCTGCGCCGCCAAGTCGCCGCGCTGCACAAGCGTATCGCCGAGCTTGAAGAAATCGACGCGTGATCTCAGCAGACCGCGAGTATCGCCTCGATGCCCTTTAGAACCGTGGCTTCAATCGCTTCGCGCGGCACCGTGCGCCGGTTATCACAGAGACCGGTTTCCTTCATGCGCGTGCAGATCTTTTGCCTCAGCAGTCATCCACTGCTCGCGCGGGTTTTCGCGGCTGATGCGCTTGCCGGTCTCCGGGCCTTTGATGAACCTTTGGCGGTTCCAGACGATGCGCCCGGCGTACAGCTCATTCTGAAGGATGCCGTTCAAGCGCTTGCGGCTACCGTCAATGGTCGAGGCGTTCCAGGCGCCGCCTTTCTTGTTCAAGGCAGCTTCGATGTCGCATGGCGAGTTGCCGCCTTCAACGGCTTCTTCATCTGCGGTGTTAGACTCACGAAGGCTTTTCCTTGCCGACGCATTCGATGAGGAAGCGTAACGGCGCTTCGAATGTGTAAAATCGGTTTATGGTGCGGCCCTTATAGACTTCCTGGGAGAACCAGAACATGCGACGACTGAAGCTGAGCGTCGGCGGCGATGGAGTTACGATGAGAAGGTCCGCCTTGTCGAAGAGACCTTGCAGCCCGGCGAGACGGTCTGCGGGGTGGCACGCCGGCACGGGGTGGCTCATAGCCTGCTGTTCACCTGGCGTCGACAAGCGCGCCAGGGGCGACTGGGCGGAGATGTTGCGCCTGTTCTTATTTCCGTCGAGATCACACCCGTAGTGGCTCCGATCTCGAGCGGCGCACCACAACTGGCGTCTTCACCGCCTGCGCAGCGTGCAAGGGCTGGAATCATCGAGATTGATCTCGGGGCGGTTGGACAACTGCCGGGTTGTCATGAGGTCATTCAATCCGATCGACCGGCCTCCCTTGAGTGACGGCAGAAGAGGCTTCACCGAACCGTGAGCTCCCAGATGATACGAATGTGCCCCCCTTCAATCGATGGTCGGAAAATATGCATGTTTCTAACGCGCAGCTTACTGTCATCGATCACGTTCAGGACGCGCCCAATGTCTCCCTGATCAGAAAAGACGACATACATTAGGCCATCAGCCTTGAGCCAATTATGCGCTCCCCCCAGAGCTGCGGCCATGGCGCTGTGACCTTCGTCAAAGCAAGAGCGCTCCAGGTCGTCCTTTGCTTTTCGGTTCCAGTACGGGGCGGCAAACAGAATAAGGTCGAACTTTTCTTTAGGCTGTAGCGCAGAATAAATGTCACTGAGGCGCACTTCTGCGTGATCGGAATAACCTAACCGCTCGATGTTTATCTTTGTGGTGAGAACGGCTTGCGGATTAATGTCGAGAGCCACCAGGCGTTCTGCCCCAGCGCGGAGTGCCGCCAGCCCCAGCACGCCTGATCCGCATCCTAGATCCAATATTGTCGCTCCAGATTGGATGTGCCACTTCGATATCAAGGCGTCGGGAGCGTGACTCAGGCGTGGCGACAGAACGCCAGGGAGAATGTGCAACAGCATACCGCACACTTCCACATCGTGCGGGTGTTCGCACGACCGGAGGTCAGCGATCATTGCGTCTACATCGGACGTTTGGCGCCGCGGCGATACGGCTAGGGGTGCAGTCATTTCAACTCTCCAGTTCGCTAGCGCGCGCTTTGCCTGATCCTCGTCCCATCCGATCAATGGATCGCCCTATTGGGCGAGTACGGTAGCTGTCGCACGCTCGGTACTCTGTACAGGGTCCGTTTTAGAGACGCTGCGAGCATGGTTTTCCCATCCTGTCTGAATGCGCCTCGGTCCTTTGCTGACTATCGTCGCCTCATAGCAACGGCCGTGCCATCGGCATTCAAAGCGCGCTCGGCTTCTAATTTTCCTTGACGAACGGCTGCCGGCAGGCTCTGGCGTGTTCTGCCGCTCCAGCGAGCGTGTCGGCGCCGGTGTCGCAAACCCAACACCGTACAACCGAAGTTGGTGTACGAATGGGCTCGTGTCGCAGCTATTCTCACGGCAGGCTCGACCATAAATCAGAAATTGCAATGTTCATTGAAAACCCCCGACGGTCGGTCAAAATCCCCCGGGTGTGGTCACCTCAAACTCCCCCACTTGATGCTCGCCGGCTGGGCAGCTGATCGGCCGCAACGGACATAGCAGGACGTCTATTTTCGCCCCCTTTTAGGGAAGAGGGGACGGGGAGTTGAACGTCTTGAAGCCGCACCTGCAAAGCACCGTATTTACGTTACTTGAGCGCCAGACGAGCCAGCGAGAGATCCAGCGGCTGACGGGGATCGACCGCAAGACGATCCGGCGCTACCAGGCGATTTTCGTGTCCCGGCGAGCGGCGGAGGCAAACTCCCCCGGGGTGACCGCCGGCTCCGAGGCCGCGGATGGGCAAACTCCCCCGCCTCCGCGACCGCCGGCTATCGGAGCGAAGGTGGCCGCCAAGACGTTTGATTTCGCCCGCTCAGCCTGTGAACCACATCGGGAATGGATCGAACAGCAGGTTCGTCTGAAGCGCAATGCGCAGGCGATCTATCAGGATCTGGTTGACCAGTTCGGCTTCGCGGCCAGCTACGAGAGCGTCAAGCGTTTCGTGCGCGCCTTGCGCCACATCGATCCCAAACAGTTTGACCGTCTCGAGTTTGCCCCAGGCGAGGAAGCCCAGGTCGATTATGGCGAAGGCGCGCTGACCCGTGATCCGAGGAGCGGTCGTTACCGCCGGCCTCGCCTGTTCGTGATGACTCTGCGCTACTCGCGGCGCAGCTTCCGGCGGGTGGTCTGGAAGTCGAGCCAGCAGATCTGGGCACAGCTCCACGAAGAGGGTTTCCGGTATTTCGGCGGTGCCGTCGGCTATGTCGTGCTCGATAATCTCAAGGAAGGTGTCATCACGCCCGACCTGTACGAGCCCGAGCTCAACCGGCTCTACGGCGCAGTGCTCGCGCATTACGGCGTTGTCGCCGATCCGGCACGGGTGCGGGACCCGAACCGCAAGGGGACCGTCGAGAACGCGATCCAGCACACCCAGGGCACCGCGCTCGCCGGGCGGCGCTTCGAGTCGCTCGAGGCTCAGAACAGGTTTCTGGAGCACTGGGAGGCGAACTGGGCTTCCAAACGCATCCATGGCAGCACAAGACGTCAGGTCGAGGCCATGTTCCAGGAGGAGAAGCCGCATCTGCGGCCACTGCCCGCGACCGGCTTTCGTTACTTCTCCGAGCTCGTGCGCACCGTCTACGACGACACCACCGTGCGCGTGGATCACAGCGACTATGCCGCGCGCCCCGCGCCGATCGGCAGCCAGGTCGTGGTACGCCTCTACGAGACCACGATCGAGATCCGCTACCGCAACACCCAGGAGCTGCTGCGCGTTCACGCCCGCGCCGTACGGCCCGGTTCGCTCAAATTGCCGCACAACGAGCGCCCGTTCAATCCATCCCGCCAGACCGCCTTCCTGCTGGCAAGCGCCGGCGACATCGGACCGCAAGCGAAGGCGCTCTGTCAGCACCTGTTCGACACCGAAGGCCGCGTCGGACAGCGCGCGATGTGGGGCATTGTCGGGCTTGCGAAGAAGTATCCCGCCCGGCTCGTCGAGCAGGCCTGCGATCACGCGGTGCGTCATCACATCCATCGCTACAAACAGGTGCGCGCCATCGTTGCGCGATTATTCGAGCAGGCGATCGAGCGCCTCGATCAGGCACCACAACTCACGCTGTCTCTGACGCAGGATCATGCACTGATCCGTCCCGCGGACGAATACGGCGAACTCTTTCGCCTCGGCGCCCGGAACCGTGCCAGCAACGAGAGCCGGCCCGTCAACAACGGCGATGCCACCACGTGCTCGAGATTCCGAAGACAGCGACTGAGCGTTGGCTGCTTGATCCTGAGCGCCTCTGCTGCTTGGCGAAGGCTTCGGTGCTGGGACGCGACGATTGCCCAGCGTAGGTCTCGAAATTCCACTGGCACGGTTGGAGCTTAACCCCTCTAACTCGTATTATTCGGTCAAGTGCCACGATTCGCTACAGTTGGGATCGAGCAGAATATCAACCGGTAGTAGAGCTTCCTTCCGAATTCATCGGAAGCAAAGTTTCAACCGAAATGGGTAGAACCGGGAATATCCGTTTTCGTGGCCCATCTGCGCGAGACTGCCTCAGGCCAGTCGCATGCGGAACGCTGCCCAGCGACAGCGCGGGACTAGAAGCCGAGGGCGGCGACTCTCCGACAGCCGATGAGCCAAAGCGAAGGAAGATCTCGGATCATCGGGGCGCTTCTGTTCCTCCAACACCAAAAGCTAAAGTTGGTGGACGTCTGCCCTTTCCCCAATCGGCAGTGCCTTTTAACGTTACTCAAGCTTACCCAACCCTTAGAGTGAAAGGGACGCTAGAACAACAATGATGGCTAGCCTTCCCCCTGCTGCCGCCTCTGGAAGAGGAGGGCACGTGGCTTTCGGGGCCAAAGAGCCCAAGCGCCGGCAGCTCTTTACGTCATCCATCGAAGACCGGAACACATCATCTAGCCATGCGATGTATGTTTGGTCGATGCAAGAACCGGTTCTCTGATGAGGATGTAACTATCAGAGCGGATGCTTTAGGACATCACGTCGGACGAGGCACGTTGATCCAACTTTCGGAGACGAATCCTGTCGTCCATCGCAGCGCCCCTGTATGCCCTGGCTGGCTGACCTCACTAATCACGTGAAGCCGAACAACACACCGGATGGGATACTCCCTTGCTGCCGTTCGGCTGCTAAACATAATCTTAGAACGAGATTGGTCTTGTAAGTCCCCTCCACTGGGTGCGCGACAGCCGTAGCTATTTCTTCCTGCGACGTGGACGTGCTAGTTTGCGAATTTTAGGCAAGGTCTTGGGAGACCTCGCACCTTTCGGCGGCCGAACAAACAACTCTGACAAATGGACGTCCAGCGTTTCGGCGACACGGTCGAGAAGATCAATTGTCGGATTCTTCGATTGCCGCTCCAGACTACTGATGTAGGAGCGGTCCATCCCGACCTGGCAAGCCAATTTCTCTTGCGAGATACCTTGATCTACGCGAATCCGGCGCACATTCCAGGCCACAATCGCACGAGTTTTCATGCGCCAACTCATGCCATGGGGCCAACCGTGAAAACACTGGCTATAATCCCACGATTAGGACTTGCCTCTGCAGTAACGTGTGCTCTAGGGCCTGCGAAAGATCTGCATTCATGCTGCGGTTTTGTGAGCAGCCTGTTGAGTCTCTTCTTTATCGCGCGTCGATATGTCCGCCGTTATCATGCCCTCCATCCAATAGAGGGCCTGATTGACGCACTGCATGGAGGTCCTGCCCAATAAAGACCCTTCCTCAATGCCTACACCACCTATATCGATTCAGGCTTCGGCCTGATCAAAGGCGAGGTCACCTATCTCGCCTCGACGATGATCGTCCTCGACATGACCTTGGCCGGCGTGTTCTGGGCCTGGGGGCGCAGACGAAGACGTCCTCCAGCGGCTGTTGAAGAAGACTCTTTATATCAGCTTCTTCCCCTTCGGTTGCGCCGCCGAAGCCGAGCTATCGGCCGCACCTGCCGGCGAGCCTCGTGAGCGACGGCATCCTGCCCGATGCCCAGCTCGAGACGCTGATCTATGCCGGTGAGGCGCATCGCGATTATCTCGCTGGCGCCTGGACGGTGGACGAGACCTTTGACCTCGTCACGGCCGCGCGCGACGACGCGCCGAACACCGTTCGTTTCCGTCGCGGCTTTATGCTCGGCGATGGCACTGGCGCCGGCAAGGGTCGTCAGTCCGCGCGCATCATCCTCGACAACTGGCTGAAGGGCCGCAGTGAGGCAGTCTCCAAGTCCGACAAGCTACTGGAAGAGGCGCAGCGCGACTGGTCGGCGCTCGGCATGGAGCGTCTGCTCGTCACACCGCTCTCGCGCATCGCGCAAGGGCGCCCGATCCTTCTCTCCGAAGGCATCCCATTTTTAACCTACGCTACGCTGCGGTCCGACAACCGCGGCGAGAAGCTTTCGCGCGTCCGGCAGATCGTTCAATGGTTGGGCTCCGACTTCGACGGCGTCATCATTTTCGACGAGAGCCATGCCATGCAGAATGCCGGTGGCGGCAAGGGCGAGCGGGGCGATGTCGCCCCCTCGCAGCAGGGCCGAGCGGGCCTGCGCTTGCAGCACGCATTGTCCAACGCCTGCATCGTCTATGTCTCGGCGACCGGCGCCACCACCGTCCACAATCTCGCCTACGCCCAGCGGCTCGGGCTCTGGGGCGGGTAGGATTTTCCGTTCGCGACGCGCGCCGACCGCGCTCAACCGTGGTTGATTTGTCTAGAACAGAATTAGAATATCGCCAACCACTACTGGATTCCCCATGCCTGAACCTACCGCTCCCAAGTTACAATCGGACGCGCAGGCTTTGGAAGCTGTCTCCGATCAGGCAATTGCAACCTGCGGCGGTGATGCGCGGCGAAGTCGTGAAAGGGTGTTGATCGCGAACGAATTTCTTGAGTGGGAAATGAAGCACGAGTCTCCCGCGGCTATATACGCAGCGTGAAAGCACGGCATGTTCAACACGTATTCGGGCTAGAACTGCGGGAACCTGCAAATGGTGAAATGGGTCTATAGAACACGGGCGGGGCACGCTCAGATTGTCCCGACGCCAAAGGGATTTGCAATCGTATTTGCTGGCGAGACGTTAGAGTACCACGCTTCACCCGCTGCGGCGGCAGAGGCACTCGCTAACGGTACATGCTTCTGGCCGTCCGCTGGCGACCCATCTAAGATGGGCATCCCGGAGGACATCGGCGAGTGGCAACGCGTGCCGTGACCATGCGGTGCGGCAGCCACGCGGCCGCAGCGAGCGGCCAGGCCCGTCTGGTGTACGGGGGATAGCCTCAGTCGGCGACCGTGAAGAAGGCATATAACGGAGAGGTGCGCAAGGTGGCCGCAACTTCCAGCGGGCGGTCGCCCATGTTAACGAAGGCGTTGCGGATGGGCTGCACCACCAAAGGCAGTGCGCACAAAACCGATCCGACCACGAGCCCCGCAAAGGTGAAGGCAAGCGTGCGCCCGCCCCAGAGAGAGGCGCGAAGGCCGCCCGGGCCGTGCAGGACCAAGAAACAAAAGCCGACACCGTTGGCGGAAGCACCAGCGGCAGCGCGATGATCGTGGCGTCACCGCCTCAGTCCAAAGCCTCTTCGAACGTGCTAGCTGCCACGCGAGCGGCGTACCAATGAACAGCAGTATCACCGTCGTCGGGCTCGCGAGCGCGATCGTGAGCCCGAGCGACTGCCAGATCTCTGCCGAAAGGCCATCCATTCGCGTCAACTCTGGTCGTCGAGCACGTACCTATCAGGCGCGATCACCTCATAGGCATTCGGCGCTTCGATAAAATCGATGGAGGAGCGTCTCACTGTGCCGTCGGGGCAAATCAACACCAGGCCGGGGCCCAGCGGGATGGGGACATAAAGAATCTGCGGCAGCAGACAACGCGAACTAATGGCGAATAACTGTGAACTTTGACGGCACGATAGGGTGCCGGTCTGGATGAAGTCATAGGCTGGCGTCATGGCCGCGCGCTGGACCGGCTTCGGCTGCATCGACCCATAGAAGCCGAGCGGCTTTATGCCGCGCACCGCGGCTCCGTAACTAGGTGCCGGAGCCGGATTGCAGATCGACGGAAAACGCCTCCACGCCATTTACAAAGTTCGCCGTCGAGCTCCACTGCAGGAGCTTATCGATCGCATAGGTAAACCGCGATTCCCGAACCGCGAGAGCATTCTCGAACAATGGCTTCGGACTTGTGCCGTCGGCCGAAATAGACACCTGAGACGGCACGCCTTGACCGATCTGGCTGTACAAGCTTTCCACTCGCGCCAAGACTGAACAAGGCGTCGTGTGCGGTCTTCGGCTTGAACGACGCTGCAATCTTCGCCGGCTCGATGGGGGGCGCGGTCACCGCCACATTGATGTTCGCCGCTCCCGCATTTCCGAGCATAAGCGGCATAAGAGTTGCGTCGATCAGGATAAATCGGGCAAGTCTCATCGTGCACCTCCTGGGACGAGCCGCTGCGACCGTTTTGGCCGCGCGGCTCTTTGCTGCTCATACCAGCAATCCGCGTGCCGCTCTCGGAATCTGATGCCGTCTTGCTTCAGGAGAGTGAAATCCGCATAGACGTCAGCGTACCTTCTGAAATGGCGGGGCCGCGTTCAACCTGACGTGGATGACACGACAAGATCGAGCCTTAGGATGATGCCGGTCCCCTTCCTCTAACCGGTCTGCCTCGCTTCCGACAGAGAAGCAGCTCGCGGGTAAAGAGAGTCCAATGATGGCAACTCGACCACTCGTCCTAGCTATGGGTAGCACTCACGCAACAAGCCCTCGAAGGGACTTGAATCGCACGTAGCGTCAAGTTGTACATACCAGGCGAAGAACCTATCCGCGAAAGCATCGCCAAAGTGACAAAGCCGTTTCTCGCGACTGTATTATGTTCCGCTTTCGGTTTGATTGGGATGAGCGGGGTCACCCTTGTTAACACAATCGGGCGCTGCAGTTGCACCGCCATAGTCGCTGCTCGAGAGCCAATAGGTGATCGGAATGAACACGACATTGTCGATTTTCAAATATACCTGTCGCGGCGTGGATGGGCTCTTGAAGGAAGCCGTGGTTACAGCAGTATCGGCCAATGAATGGGATGGTCAGAAAGGAACGTGCTTAGCTCCTCTCGACGTTCATCACACGGCCGACGGATTTGCGGTTGGGCAGATCTTGGAGGGTGCCGGTTCTCCTGTCATGAAGGACGGTAAGCTGGTTGGCGTCGACGCTTCCGGTAAGGCGGTGTTTAACTTTGCATCCAGCACATTGGCGGCTCTGTCAGGAAGACCGTCAAATTCACCACCAAACCCGCTGGTTTTGGTCGATTCGAGCTAGGGTTCACAGATTGGCGTGAAGCTGCTCAACTGAAGTGAGACGGTGTGCTCACTTACAACTAGGCTTACTGAAGACCAGACGTCGCGGACCCCTTGCCTGCGGGCTTAATCAGTTCGAAGCTTGTTCGGGCCCAAGACAAGATCAGAGCATGAAGCACAATCGCTTTTCGGAAGGACAGATCATCAAGATTTTGAAAGAGCATGAGGCCGGCGTTTCGGAGCTCGATCTTTGCCGCAAGCATGGCGTCAGCGACAATAGCATCTGCACGTGGCCAACCGCCCAGCCCGAAGCCGTCGATGTTTCGCCAGACCGGCTCTCCCGAATTCGCGCGGTGCTGCAAAAGGAAGTCGACGCGGAGCGCGTGCCAGGCGCCGTCGTCATGATCGCCCGGCGAGGTAAACTGATTTATTCAGAAGCTATCGGTTTCCTAGATACGTCGGCGGGCAAGCCGATGACTGAGGACGCGATCTTCCGCCTCTGCTCCATGACAAAGCCACTTGCTTCGGTTGGCGCCATGATGCTGGTCGAGGAAGGCAAGGTCCAGCTCAACGATGACGTTTCTAAGTTCCTGCCGCAGTTGGCCAAAATGGACGTCCTGGCCACGGACAAAGACGGCAAGACCACCCGCGAGCCCGCCAAGCGTCGGATGACCATCCACGATCTCTTCCGACATACCGCGGGCCTTACTTACGGAAAGTTCTCGAAAATTCTGGAGATCAAAGCGGCTTACACCGAGGCAAACCTCCTTGTTGAGCCATTGCGCTTGGTCACGCCTGAACAATTCACGGCCGCGATTGCCAAAACGCCGCTGGTCCATGAGCCGGGCACCACCTTTGAGTACGGCTTGGCTGTAGATGTGCTCGGCCACGTGGTCGAGGCGGTCTCGGGCCAGCGCCTATCGGCGTTTCTTGATGAGAGGCTATTCCGCCCGCTGAAGATGGCTGACACTGGTTTTAAGGTTCCTCAGGCAAATTGGAGTCGAGTTGCCGAGCCGCTGCGCAGGGAAGAACAGTTTCTCGACATCAAGATCGATCCGTTGAATGACCTTGCTGGAGAAGGCGGCGTGTCGACAGCGGCCGATTACCTTCGCTTCTGTCAAATGATGCTGAATGGCGGAACTCTGGACGGCCGTCGGTATCTGAGCCCCACGACGGTTAAACTGATGACTTCAGATCACCTCGGCAATCGTCCCGGGGTGCCAGCATCACCCGGCATCTCTCTGATGGGTTTGGATGGTTATACATTCGGACTCGGCGTTTTGGTCCGGCAGGGGCCAGGCCTCGCAGGCGTGCCCGGTTCCGAAGGCGAGTACATGTTGGCAGGCTACGGTGGAACGTTCTTCTGGATCGATCCAAGGGAGGAACTGGCAGTCGTTTTCATGGCGCAGACCCCAGGATCTACTCGCACCTACTACTACCGCATGATCAAGGCGCTGGTCGCGCAGGCTCTGGGCAACTGATCCCGAAGCATTGTTGCCGCCTTCGTCGAGAGCAGAACGAGTCTGAGAGAGTCGAGCAACCTTTGGCAATAGCTTTGGAGAGCAACATGGTGCTGCGCATGGAATCCCTGGCTCCTCCTATTAAAGTGCAGAGCTGGCTGCGTGGCCAGCCCCTGACGAACTTTCAGCCCGGGAAGATGTACATCGTCGAATTTTGGGCGACTTGGTGCGGGCCATGTGTGGAGGCGATGCCCCATCTGGTGCAGCTGCGAGAGCAATACAGAGACAGGGGGCTTGAGGTCGTCGGAGTCGCAGCCAGCGAAAGCGCCCCAACGGCGAACGAGGCCCGAACCAAGCTAGACGCGTGGTTGACCGAAAAGTTTCCGAAGCTGAACTATCGGATCGCGTTCGACTACTCAGGCGAAATGAACAAGCTCTGGATGGAGCCCAGTTTTTCTGTCGGAATTCCCACCTCGTTCGTCGTCGACCGTGACGGTCAGATCGCCTTTATCGGACATCCGACGCAACTCGATGACGTTTTGCCGAAAGTTCTCGACGGCATCTGGCGAACTAGCGATGAAGCCAAAGCCGCCGATACGAACCGGATCGACGAAAACCAACGCATAACCCGCGAAAGAGCGGTGATCGAGCCAATCTACGCAAAACTTCAGCCGACGATGGAGGCGGAGGATTGGAAAGCCGCGTTGTCGGCCGTTGAAGAGGGCCTTGCCTTGATGCCCAATCAAATCGAATTCCGAGGGCTTCATGCCCATCTGTTGCTTCACAAAATGCGCGACATGCGGACGGGCCTGCCGGCCATGCGCCAATTGGTTCGCGACGCGATCGACCAAAGGTCCGAGGAGTGGATGACTATAGCTATAAGCGAACTCTTCGATCCGGCGATTGACACGTCCCATCTCCCGCGTGAGGAGCGCTTTGCGATGGGTAGGGATCTGTCCGAACACATCCTGGCCCTAAATCCGCCGCAAGGCGACGGCTACAAGTTTCGGGTATATGGGGCGGTCGCTCAGTATTATTACGAGAGCGGCAACAAGGAACGCGCGATCGAGTTGGTGGAGCTGGCACTGAAATCGCTGGACCATCCGAAGCCTATGCAGGACAAAATGAAACAGCTCTACGTACCGCGGTTGCTCCAGGCCCTAGCCAGCTACAAGGGTGAGAAGGCTTGTTACGGAGAGTTTTGTTCGGCTCCGCAAAGCAAGTCTCCTGAAGTGCTGACGGAGGCGCCGGAAGAGGAAAATTGAAAAATAGGAGCGTTAATCGGAATTTGTTTACTGGCCATTCCCCATTCTCCGGCGGGCCAGTCGCAAGCAGAGTCTATGCAACACAGTTGCGGATCGTTGCGGCAGGTTGGAAGCTTCGAGTCTTGCCGATGAGCGGATTCAGTGCGGTCGCAAATCCTCCGTGTCGTCGATCTCCCAGCCGGAGATCGTCGCGGCGCGGCGTGGCATCTCGGAGATGCTCAATCATGATCACAAACTGTTTGACGTTATAGTTGCGCCATTCTCCGTGTCAGTGAGGTGCGGCTGCTGGGTCGCTGAAAATGCGTTCGGCTACGCCGAGGTCTATAGCGCTGTCGATCTCGAACCATCTAAGGCCATCGCAGAGCGCGCCCTTTATCCTCAGCTCGCCTTCTGTGATTAGCCAAGCGAGAACCTCTTCCACATACTTGGTGTTGTCGCCGGAAGCGAAAAGGGCATCTAGCCGCGGGACAAGGTGCTCTTTCACCGTATCCTTGTCGAAGCGGAAGAGGTTGATGGTCTGGTAGAGTGGCTCTATCGATAGGTCGGCACTCCCTTGGTTCATACGGAATTCGCGCACGTAGCCGCCCTCAGAGAGGGGTACGGCCGATCCGGTCATCGTTTCGTTGAAGACGTCGATCGCTGCGACATCACCTTGATGATCGAGTAGCCGAGTAAGAGCAGAACTTTTGAAAAAGACATCGCCCTCCAACAAGAGTACGTCGGCTTTCATAAGGGTGTCGCGTGCAAGCCAAAGGGAATAGGCGCTCCCGGTATGATCGAAGTGCGAAGATTCGACGTAGCTGATCTTCATTTAGTCGAATGTATCGCCGCACGCCGCCATGATGTCATCCTTGCGATACCCGACGACGACGGTCGTCTCGGCGACGCCAAGAGCCGCGAGATTGCGAAGTGCGTTGTGCAAGATCGGAATGCCAAGCACTTCGATTAGCGGCTTTGGTCGGATCTCGGTCAGAGGACGCAGGCGCGAACCGACCCCCGCCGCAAGGATGATGGCGTAGCCTGGAATTTCGGACACGGTGGTAGCTCTCTTTTGTTAGAAGCGCATTGTGAATGCGGATTCCGACGATCGCGCGCATGTATTCCGATCTGATGCCGCGCAGCGTTCCGATCTGATCGCGCAGGTGGAGCACCTGATCGTCACGGCAAGATGTCCTTATGTTTGGGGTCTGGTCAAGCGGCAGCGGGGATGGTGGACCTGCGCATGGATTCGCCGCTGAGTTCGAGCCGGTGAGCGTTGTGAACGAGGCGGTCGAGGATGGCATCGGCGTAGGTGGGATCCCCGATCAGATCGAACCAGCGGGCCACCGGGAGCTGACTGGTCACCAGCGTTGAGCGACGCCCGTACCGGTCTTCGAGGATTTCGAGCAGGTGGTGACGGGCATTGCCGTCGAGCGGTTCAAGCACGGCCTCTGATGGCAAGCACAATTTGGCACTTCGAACGACTTGGACGGCTGCGATCGTATGTCCGGCCTTTAGCGCGGATCATATCTCCGCTGGCCCTGATGAAGTCCGACAAGCAAGGGGTCACATCAAGGATGCGAGCTTTGAGGCTCACACGACTGGTCGGGTTTTCCTGGTTTTCGGTGGCGACCGCTGTCTTTCATCATGCCTTTCTTGCACTTACCAAGCTTATAACTCTTCGATGCGGCTGTCCGACACTCAAAGTTTGGCGAACATCTCGGCGCGGAAACATTCTCCGGTTTTCATCATTGCCCAGATGATCCGAGCAAGCTTGTTGGCGAGGGCGACGGTCACAAGCCGCGCCAGCTTTTTAGCCAAAAGCCCGACAGTCCAGTCGCGCAAGCCGCCACGGCATTTTTCCACAACGTTTAGAAGCGATGTTGCTCCGAGAACGAGTAACTTCCTTATATATCGATTACCGGCCTTGGTGATGGTTCCGAGAGTTGGTTTACCCCCGCTTGAAATTTGCCTGGGCGTCAGACCCAGCCAGGCAGCAAAATCCCGTCCCGAATTGAATACGCTTGGGTCTGGTACACTGGCTGTAATTACCGAGGCAACAAGCTTGCCAACGCCGGGAATTTCTCCGAGCGAACGGCTCGTCTCGCTGAGCGCGTGAGCCTTGGCGATCTCCCTCTCCAAATCATCGAGTGCGCCTCCGAGCGCATCAATTTGCTGACCGAGAACCTTCGCGGCCAGGACAGCGGCGTCGGGAAGAGTCGCGTCGCCTTCTGCGAGGCCTAAAAGCTCGTCGACGCGGCCGGTGCCCTTGGCGACGACAAGACCGAATTCCGCCAAATGGCCGCGTAGAGCGTTCACGCTCATCGTTCGCTGTTTGACCAGCAGCTCGCGCGTCTTGTGCAACATCAGGGTCGCTTGCTGATCAGCGCTCTTGATCGGCACAAAACGCATGGCAGGGCGCGAGACCGCTTCACAGATGGCTTCCGCATCGACGGCATCGTTCTTACCTCGTTTGACATAGGGCTTTGTGTAGGCCGGCGGCATCAGAGACACATCGTGTCCCATGCCTTCAGTTCGCGCGCCCAATAGTGCGCTGAGCCGCAAGCCTCCATGCCAGCGCGGCACGGTCGATCCTCGAGAAGAACTCGCGTATCTCCGGGCCCCCGGATATTACCACCGAAAGGACTGAAATGCTCAAACACCCGACACTCGAACTGCTGGGGCAACTCGGTCTGGCAGGCATGGCCCATGCGTTCATCGAACTGGAAAGCAAGGGCGATGTCGCCAACCTCAGCCACGCCGAATGGCTTGCCCTTCTCCTGATCACGAGGGCGACCTACCGCAATGACCGGCGCCTTGCGCTTCGCCTTCGTCATGCCCGGCTACGCCACCATGCCGTGCCTGAGGACGTCGATTACCGGGCTGCGCGCGGTCTCGATCGCCGACTGTTCGACAGGCTGCTCAAGGGCGACTGGATCGCCGCCCATGAGGGCTTGGCCATTATCGGGCCGGCCGGCGTCGGGAAGAGTTGGTTGGCCTGCGCCATCGGCCACAAGGCTTGCCGTGACAATCGCTCGGTCCTCTACGCCCGGCTGCCGCGCCTGATCGATGACCTGTCCCTGGCCAAGGGTGACGGCCGCATCTCCGCGCGCATGAAAAGCCTCGCCAGGGTCGATCTCCTTATCCTTGATGGTGTGGACGGCCTCACCTCAACGGCATCATAGTGCCAAGGCGTGGTCGCCAGAGCGCCACAAAGAAGGGAGACCGTCCGAGATGAAGTTTATTAGAATAGGCGTTGATCTCGCCAAGAACTATTTTCAGATTCATGCGCTGTCTAGTGAGGATGCACCAGCCGTAAAGCGCAAGCTGACGCGCCGGACGATCGGCGTTTGCTCCGGGGCTTTGCGCACCGGGATCTTGTCGAGCCCCTTCTCGAGGATCGATTCGACCGAGGGATAGTTGCGCGCCTGGATCTCCAGCGCGCGCCGCGCGGTCGCTTCCAGGCGTTCGGCGCCAAAGCGCTTCTCCAGTCCGATGATGCCGAGGCATGAACGGTAGCCCTGCTCGGGATGCGGCCGATCCTCGATGATCTTCTCAACCAGCAGCGACAGCATTGGCCCGATCCGCGCAGCTTCTTCCCGGATTTTCAACGGCGTCCATTTTCACGGTAGCGCCGGTGGCTCGACGGCATATGTTCGTGGATCGTCGTATGCCGCCCGTTGCCGCTTCAACGCATGTGGGCGGCGATGCGTTCGCCATCAAGGAAGATTTCGACGGTGCGTGCGGTCATGCGGGCCTCGACCTCGCGGCGGGCGAAGGGCCACGGCGCCGAGTAATGGTGGCGCTCGATCGCGATGTGATAATCGAGCCCAACCCGGCAACGCTTCCACTAAGCATGGATCCACGGTTCGCTCGGCAGCGGCTTGAGGTTCGGCGCGTCGATCTCCTCGGACAGCTGACGCCGCGTTTTGCTGTACTGGCGCAGCACCCGTGTGTCGTTGAGATCGGCGATGCACTCGGCGACCGCAGCGTTCACCTCGGCCAGGCTGTAAAAGATCCGGTTACTCAAGCGGCCCAGAACCCAGCGTTCGATAATGACGACGCAGGCCTCGACTTTCGCCATATCCCGCGGCTTCCTCGGCCGCGCCGGGAGCACCGCCGTGCCGCAATGGCGCGCCATGTCGGTATAGCTGCGGTTGACCATCGGATCGAAGTGACACGCCTCGATCACCGCGACCTTCGCGTTGCCGGGGACCAGAAGATGGGCCACGCCGCCGAAGACGAAGGCGCGATTGTGCGCCTCGATCCAATCGGCGAACTGCTCGGTCCACGTCGAGCAGGCAAATGACAAGCTCGATCCGCCGAGCACCGCCACAAACAGATGGGCACCGCGCACTCACCGGTCCGGCGGTCGACTACAACCGGCACCCTGTCGCCAGCGTAATCGACAAACATCTTCTCGCCGCCCCCGTGGTTCTGCCGCATCGTCAGAGGCAGGCGGCCTTCCCAGCGCCGGAACAGGTCACACCAACGGCTGTAGCGATAGTTGCGCGCCGATATATTCTTCCCACAGAACCTGCGGCGTCACATGCTTGCGCTTCAACTCACGTGCCACCGCCGACCAGTCCGGTTCCGCCTGCTTGCGCCGGCGGGCTTCACCCCAGGTAAGCCGTACAGGCACGCTTCCAGCTCGGCGTCGCTTATCTCCGCAGGGACTGGCCAGCTTAGCCCCGAGCGTGCAAACCGCTTCAGCATATCCCGAACCGTGGTCGCCCCGCCCCCGGAACGCTCGCCTATCACCCGCGTCGATAGCCCTGCTTCCAGGCTCAGATGCAAAATCTCGCGCACGTGGCGCATCGTAACCCTCCTCGTCGGCATCCATTTCTCCGGTCGCTATCCGACTGGATAAATGCCCCAACGATCAGGTCCTCCTAACTCCAAAGTGCGCGCGATCGTCTCGGAATCCGCATTGTGAACCAAAAAGGCCAGTTCCATTTGTTCAAAGTTGCGGTGAGACGCCGCGAGCCTTTGCGAGTTCGAGATAGATGCCGTAGGAGAGTCGGACCCCGGCGGGATCACCAAAGGCTGTGCTCGAAACTGTTGCGACATTAGCGTCTATCAGCAACGCGCTAACGACGTCATCAGCGTTGAGCTCACGGTCACCGACCTTGGTCCGGCGCTGCAATTCAGTAAGATCGAGATAAAAATAGAATCCACCTTGCGTCGCGGGCTGGGGCACCGATGTCAGTGCTGACAGGATCGAGAGTCCGAGCGCCCGTGCGTTAGCAACGCGACACTGCAATTGCAGCTGGAAGGCAGTATCGCCGGCTTCCAGATGTCGGAGTACCGCCTGCTGTGCAATAACATTGGAATTCGAGGTTGTATGGCCCTGTAGGGCCTTAACCGCGCTGATGACCGCCTTGGGGCCAGCGAGATAGCCGACTCGCCAGTCGGTTGGGGCTACCGACTTGGAGAATGAATTGACAATCAAGGTCCAAGCTCGTGCCTGGGGGGCCACAGAGACGATCGGATGATGGGTATGTGGGGTTTGGGTGAAAGCCCCGTAGCATTCATCGAAGATAATCCAGAGATTCCGGTCGATGGCGAGCTGGCCAATGTCGGCCAGGGTGTCGCGGTCGTAGACTGTGCCGGTCGGATTGTTCGGCGTATTGATCACGATCGCTTTAGTCTTCGATGTAATTGCCGCGGTGAAGTTCGTGAGCCTCGGGACATAGCCATTATGCCGGGTCTGAATAAAGAGCGGTGTGCCGCCGGCGACGATGATCTGAGCGGGAAAAGTAGTCCAGTAGGGGGCGGAACTGTATCCCTCCGGCGGCGGCCACCTTGTGTAGTTTGAGAGGCGGCCCGAGGATTTGACCTTAAATCTAGCTTTAAGGTCACGTGGCGAATGCAGGTCAATGTGTTGGGCGCCGAGCGTCGGCGGGATGGAGTTACGACGAGAAGGTTCGCCTTGTCGAAGAGACGTTGCAGGCTGGCGAGACGGTCTGCGGCGTTGCGCGCCGGCACGGGGTGGCTCACAGCCTGCTGTTCACCTGGCGTCGACAGGCGCGCCTGGGGCGACTAGGCGGAGATTCCGTGCCAGCTCTCGTTCCCGTCGAGATCACACCGGTGGCGGCTCCGATCTCGAGCGACACGCCACAACCGGTGTCTCCACCGCCTGCACAGCGCGCAAGGGGTCGGAATCATCGAGATTGAGCTTGGCGGTGGCTGTCGTGTTCGCGTTGACCGGGACGTCGACGGCGAGGCGCTGCAACGGGTTCTTGAGCTCCTGCGACGACGATGATCCCGATCCCGAGCGGCGTCAGGGTTTGGATCGCCACTGGCCACACCGACATGCGTCGCGGCATGCAAAGCTTGGCGCTTACGGTCCAGGAGTGGGTTTCGGCGAGGGGTCCCGACTATGAACGGCGCCGGGGGCCCATGACTCCAATCCAACAAAATCAATGGACTAGAGGGGTCCTGATGACGCCGATAGGGGGCATTTTTCGATCAGTATTCACATCATGCTGCCTTTGATCGAGGCGGCGAACCATGATGATGGCGAGCGGGAAGCCGATCCGAACTTCTTCCTATTTGCTGCTCTTGGTGTCGATGTCCATCGTCAACCGACAATTCATCGCGCGCTTCGCGCCAGCCATCAGCGACGACGCTCAATTCCGCAAAGCTCCTCGCGGTCGTGCGCGCAATTCTGCATCCCGAAAAGAAGTAGATTGGGTTACCGCTTTGCAAATTGCTTGGTGCGGAATAGTTGCCGCAATGGCAGCAAAGCCTCCCAATCGCAGTCGAAATGCCGGTTATGGACGTGCGATGTTTGCAAACGAGTCGAGGACTCTTTGATAGTAGATTGCTGGATCACAAAACAGGTTACCTGCACTTCCCGACACAGGCCGGTTGCTAACAGGAGACCACAGACCAGCATTGTTTGAGGTAGCGAAATCGAGCACAACGTTTCGGATGCGATGGTCGCGGGAAGCTTGGTCAGGACTCTGATTTGGCTCTTCCTGGCCGACCAAGGCATATAGTTCAGTACCGTGCACTGCGGGTGCTCCGTCTGCAGGGCCAATCATGAGCAAGAGCGCGTTACCGCCGGCGGCTGCGTGGGAGAGCGCGCCGCGAGCCGCAGGAAGGAGGTAGATCCAGTCGGTCAGGATGTCACCTCGCACTTCCGCAGGCGTGCGCCCGCCTTGGTTGTAAGCGTTAACGATGAGTCGTGCACGAGACCGAGGAATGCGCCACCGCCTGACCTCGGCGATCACGTTGTCGACACAGTGCGGATCGAATCGCTCGAGGTCGTTTGCCACCCACCAGCCGATCTCGTTGCTGGCCGTACTGAGGAGTAGATCGATTTGGCGATGGGTCCCGGCCGCAAGGACGTCCATCGGATGTGCACCAAGGACGCCGCCGGGCTGGTCCGCGTCGAGAACCAAACCTATCGATTGGTTATCCACGCCGTTGCGGGCGCCGATATCCCGTGGAACGACTTTTTGCTGAGCCGCGATCATGGGGGCCGTGTCCATCTCGAGCAGCTTTTCGGGATTATCTGCAATGCCGAGTTCGTTGAGGAAAAGCTCCGCAAGCTCTTCGGCCCACCACGCTGGGATGAGACGGGAGGCTCCGCCAGAAAATCCTGCGAGCCGTCGGTAGAGGCCATCCGCAGACGGAGCGCCGAGCAGCGCTAGCGTCTGCATGCCGCCGCCGCTGTGGCCGATGACGGTGACGTTGGTGGGGTCGCCGCCGAAAAACGCGATGTTTTTTTTTACCCAACCGAGGGCCGCGATGACGTCTTGGAGGCAGAGATTGCTGGCTTCGGCCAAGCGTCCCCCGTACTGCGATAGCGAGATAGCACCGAGAGCCCCTAGCCGGTAGTTGACGGATACGGCAACCACGCGCCCAGTCGCAGCGAGCCCCGAGGCGTTGGACGTAACCTGTGAGTTCGCGCCAACCTCAAAGCCACCCCCATAGATGTAGACAATCACGGGAAGGCTAGTTTCAGCAACTGGCTCCGGAGCCCACACATTGAGATTCAAGCAATCTTCGCCTGTCCCACTCTCGGCACCTAGCCAGTCCAGACTGCTGGACTGAACGGGGGCAACACCTTTTCGGTTGTAGTGGCGGTTAGGGTCAAATTCCGAGATAACTGGACGGCGGAAACGCTGTGCGGTAGCAAACGGGATTCCCAACCATGAGCGCACCCGTGTTACGGCGGCGAGGGTCTCTTTAATGTCTGTCATGACATATACGCTAGGTTCGGGCCCAATGGATCAAATGGTGCCGGCTAATCGCAGAGCGTCGATTGGCATAGATTCGGCACCATTGAAACCTGACTGCAAATCTTCTTTCCTAGGATGCCGTGGCAACGGCGAGAGACTTCGTCAGAGCCCAGTTCGAATGCACGATGCGCCATTGGCCATCGACCAGACGATAGACCTCGGTCGAGTTCCAAGCCCTGAGTGGCTGCTCGCCTCCCGCCTGGCTCGCGACAAAGGTATTGAGGTTATAGCTCAGTACCGCGAGATCGCCGCCCTCGCTGACGATCAAATGCGGGTCGAGGTACTCGTTCCGCACGATGTGAGGATTCTTATAGATCTTCAGGAGATGTTCGACCACGGACTTGCGGCCGACAAGTATCTTCTCGACCACTGGGTCGAAATAGCTGATGTCCTCGTGGTAGTTGTCGAGATAGCCGTGGCAGTCTCCTGTGCTCCAGCGCTCGTTGAGCGAACGCTCTAGGTCGAGGAGCGTCTCGCTGATCTTCTTTACTTCGGTTGCCATCTTTGCTCTTCCCAAACGATCGAACAGAATGACTGTTATCGGCCATTTGTACCCAAAATAAAGGCAAAAAACGGGGGACCCTCTGATACAAATCGGACACGCTCGCTCCGCGGGCTGGTCGGCCAAGGCGACACGGAAAGGGCACGGAAATGATCTCTCCCTCCCGACGGAAGGTCGATATCGAGTACCTCGGCTATCAGCCGGCAAAGCCCTACCCATATGACCTAGAAATTTTTCGCGTGTCCAATCTCAAGCGAAGAACCCGCGCAGAGGCGATGCACTGGACCTACAGCTACGAGTTTTACATGCTGATCTGCATCACCCACGGTCGGTGCATTCAGTTCGTGGATTTTGAACCCATTTCTTGCTGTGCCGGGACCTTGCTCGCATTGCGGCCAGGCCAGGCTCACAATTTCGGAAGTGATGAGCAATGGGACGCATGGATTATCCTATTTCGCCCCGAGTTCCTCTTGCCCACCTCTTCTGCTCCCCACGATCTACGGTTAGCTGTCGACCTCGAACGCCTGCCGGAACACCTCAGGCTGGACGGCGGAGAGCTGAAGCGCGCAGCAGATGCGATCCGTCGCATGCATGACGATTCGTTGCTCGACACCTCATCGCGATCAAGCGCTTCTTCGTCAGGAAATGCCACCCGCCCGCATGAACTTACGGCCGATGTTCATGCGCTGCTGCGTTATCAATTCTACGCTTTCGTGATTTGGATTACCGTTGTTCACGGCGAGCGGCGCAGACAGGAGCCGCAGCATTCAGGCTCCTTGCAACGCTTCACCCGCTTTCAGAAACTCGTCGACAAGCGGTTCGGTGAGTGGAACCAACTTAGCTGGTACGCGAGGCACCTCGGCTGCACCGAGAGAAGCCTGACGCGAGTCACTAAGCAGGCGGTCGGCATGAGCGCAAAAGCATTCATTTCGAGGCGTATCAATCTTGAAGCCAAGCGGTTGCTCGTTCATACGGATTTGCCGGTTGGGGTCATCGCGGAGAAGCTCGGATTTCGAGAAGCCACGCATTTCAGCAAATTCTTCAAGCTCGAAGTAGGCTGCGCGCCGAAAGAATTTCGGGCTCAGAGAATTCGACCGACTTCCGCCGATGCCGTCTAGTCGTACTATCGTAAGACGACGCGCCGTTCTTCTTACTACCAGCGTTCCGGATTCGCTCTCCCAATGCCGCAAGGGGTTTGCTAACGGATCTCCCTTCTATATTGGAGAGGTCGCCAACGCACGTTGACCAAAGGCTTCGCGACGCGAACGTGGCCGCTGGGCCTGTCCAGGCTTCAGCACGAGAATTGCACCACGCTGACGAATGCATCGCCTCGATCCACCAGTTGCATGCACCGCCCTTCGGCAACGCATACAAGTATCTGGAAGTCATGCGAGGCATCCTTCTCGGTAGGTCCTCCGATTAAGGTTGGACACGCGAAAACAGCGAATGTCTCGACGCTCAGGTAGTCTCAGTAATGGGGAATCTCTCCGTTCTGGGCGGAACTAGCACTTCGTCACAGGATTCACGAGAATCATGGCAGCATTGAATAGTGCCTGTTTGGCGCCGCTCGTCACCGCGATCTTGTCTGCAGACCAGGGTTGAGCGGACTCGGCCGAAAGCTTGCAAGCAAATGCATGCCGCAACTCCATCAAACCGAGCGTGTCGGTGTAGCGATTAAGGTTGCGACCAGTTGCAGCGATCGCGCCCTCGCGCACAGTTGGAGCTAACTCGCTCCAGATCTCGCCAGCGGTCAAATCGATGATTTCCCTGCCGTCGGCGGCAGCTGCCGTGGCGGCAGTTCTCGCTGCGGCGGTGCCTGACGGTTTGAACAAGGCTGTCCGTTGCGCCAACACGGGTGCGCTTCCTCGATCTAAGACATATTGCCTACGGTCGATGCACACTCATGTCGTCCGCCGGAGTCATTGAATAGGATATACGGCACGACTCAGAAGAGCCAAGTTGCCGTCCGTTGGTCGTTCTCCAAGGCAGATCGTGCCGCAAGCTCACTTATTGCTGTGCCTCGGCGAAAACCAATAAGGCTGAGTTGACGCACGCTGGTCCACACCGTCGAACCAGTCTTCGGTGGCGAAGGCCTACGAGCAGTTCGACGAGGCCGAAGCGTTCGACGCTATATCGATTATAGCCTCGGCGGATCAGTTGATGGGCTTGCGCCCAATGACGTCCGACAATTGTGGCGTCAGCCGGAAATTGTCCCTTGCAGTTACGTTTGCGTGAACGCCCCCACTCCGACCTCACAACGAAGCGATTATAGCAAGTGGTGCGGGGGCCATAGGTTTCCGGCAGGTCGCCTCCGATGCCCCAGGTTTGAGCACTTGAATCGCGTCCAAACCGTTGTCTTCAACCGGTAAAGACCGGCCAATCGGCATCAGAGTATCTCCAATTGGACAGCCGTTGAAGTCCGTCGTCCTCCCGGGATGCCACCGCTTTAGCACGTCGAGCCGTTGAGTGCCGCACACACCTGCTTCGGCTATGCGTCAATTGCCGCTTCATCGACGACTCCGTGCCGCGCTCCTTTGTCCATCACCAGATTGAAGGAACGCACGTCCATAAGACTGTCCGCTGTTGCTATGATGGAATTCGCTGTTCCGCGCCAGGTGCCGCGGATCCATTTCCCCTCCTTGCCGCTCCCCGACCTATCTTGTGTTGCCACCTGTTGTCGGTTTTGTCGCATTCGAGACGTGGCATGGCCGGCGTGCCCCGCGCTCTCAGCTAAGCCACTGAATAAAAAAGCAAAGCGGTCTTTCTGTGATTTCCTGCGGAGTTGGCCCGACTTTTGAATTTATCTCTTTCTCAGCGGCAGGAGCTGCCGGCCAGTCATTCAAGGAGATGACAATGAAAATCGATATGTCAGCCGATGGTCTAACCGAATTAACGCATGAGGAAGCATCCGCAACTTCAGGAGGGATGTTTTGGGGAGTAGCTCTCGGAGTGTTTGGGCTAGTAGCCCTAGCAGCCGCGGGCATAGCGGAAGTGGTATTAGCTATTAAGCGTCGTTAGAACATAAATGGCGCAGACTTGCCGGGTCGCGCGTTCGCCCGGAGAGCGCGAACGCGGACGGCAAATATATTCAATCGCTGTGACGTCGCGGATCGCACCTTGTTCATTGAGCTGGACCTGCACGATCTGTTCGTTGCTGCTCTCGACTTGCATTGCGTTGCCTCGATTGCCGGCTTTGTCACATCCAGGACGGCACGATGTTTCGACTAGCATGGCGCCGTGCTGGCAGTTAAACCGTTGAATAGTCAACAGAATGACTTTTCTCGAGCGATGCTGTGCAATTGGCACAATTTTTGAGGTTCTTCCTTCGCGCAACGTCAGCGGCTGCCGACCGGTATGCTGACTGATCTACGCATTTGAAAAGGAGGCGACAATGAAGATCGATATGTCAGCTTATGGTGTGACCGAATTAACTCCTGAAGAAGCATCCGCAACTTCGGGAGGGTGGTTCTGGGCGATTGCGGGAGTTTTGGCCGGGGTAGCGGCAGCCATTGCAGCTGGATTATTCCTCCCTTGATCGCATACATGTGAGCCCGGAAGGTTAAATGCCGTCGGGGCCATCGCGGATGACGCCAACCCGGGCGTGGACCGGAAGTCTACGAAGGGTCTTGGTCAATTCGCGTTGGAGCCCCGACCGAGCCGATCGTATATCGCTACGAGTTCTGAAATTTGCTCGAGACGTTTCAGCTGGACGTCGAGCACTCCTGGTGTCGGATTTGTCGCATCCCCGACACGGTTATGTTCAGCTGGCGCACCGCGGGCCCACAGTCATCGTCAAAAAATACGGAACGGTTCTTCTCTAGCTCCTCCTGCGCTGGCACGATTCTTGAGTTTCCTCTTTTTGCGGCGGCAGGAGCTGGGACCAGCAGTCGCTGACTGATTACTTAATGACGGAGACAACAATGATGACCGATATGTCAGCCTATGGTGTGACCGAGCTAACTTCTGAAGAGGCGTCCGAAACTTCGGGAGGGGTGTTTTGGGCAATCGCTTTCGCAATTGTGGGGGTAGTAGGCCTTGCAGCTGCAGCTATAGGGGGAGCGGCCGCATCCCCGCACCATTAGAACGTAAGCGGCGCAAATTCTCTAGTCTCGGCAGATTAGCAGTTTCCATGGAAACTGCTAATCGTCGTCAAGAAATGAACTTGTTATATGAGCGATGTCTTACTTCCTGCTGATCTTGTCAGCTACACTGCGGAGAGCATCCTCTCCCGAAGGTCAGGACGATCTCTGCTCATTTACAAGGTCATTTTACTGTCCGTGGTCGCCGCACTGTCGGCGCTGCCACTCACCACCATAACGGTCTCTGTTCAAAGTGCCGGCGCCATTCGCCCCACCATCGAGAAGACACCCCTGATCGCGCCCGTCTCTGGACGCATCTCGCGTATCCTTGCCGTCGAGAACGATGTTGTAGCCCAGGGGCAAGAGATCCTCACCCTCGATGATCAGGTGGTTGAGGAGAAGCTTAGGGCAGTTACAAGCGAAATTCGCGCCAAGGGCGATCTAGCCCGTGACCTCGAGACCCTGATCTCCTCGGGAACAGAGGCCAAGGACCCGATCCACCTGCTGACCGAGTCCGCCACGGCCGAGCGGCTGCATTTTCTGAACCTGCTGCGGGAGAACGAATATGCCCGCAGGAACGCCGAGGCAGAACTCGATCGCGCCAAGCGGCTGCTCGCTGTTGCTGCAGCGCCCACGAAGGCCGTCGACGACAGAACTTTCGCTCTCCAGAGCATTGAGGTCAAAGGCGAGATCCTCGCCCGGCGAAAAGCCGCCGATTGGAACCAGCAGCTCTTCGACACAAACATACGCTTGAAGGAGCTCATAGCCAGCTTGCATCAGCTCGAGAACGAACGAGATCTGACCCGCATTCGAGCTCCCGTGTCCGGTGCTCTAGAGCAATTCTCCGGCCTCACCGCCGGTGGCTACGTCCAAGCGGGGCAAACTGTCGCTCGCGTGTCGCCGGATGGCGAACTGGTGGCGGAGATGTATGTCTCCCCCAACGACATCGGCTTTGTACGAACCGGCCAGGCAGTCCGGCTCCAGGTGGATGCCTTCAACTACAATCAGTGGGGTGTTTTAGAGGCGACAGTGCTCGACGTCGCCCAGGACTTCATCCTCCATGATAAGAACCCGATCTTTAAGGTCCGCTGCGCGCTCTCTGGCAGTCATCTCACGCTCAAGAACGGGGTCATCGGTAAGTTGAAAAAAGGCATGACGGTCCGAGCCCGCTTCCTGGTGGCCGAGCGCAGTCTCTTTCAACTCCTCTACAATGAGCTCGACGATTGGCTCAATCCGCTCCTTGTGGCCCGCTAGTTGTTTCGTCTCCAAATAGCCGCGCGCTCTATGTCGAGCAAAGTCATCAAATTCAAGCAGCGCGATATCACAGATTGCGGGGCCGCCAGTCTTGCTTCTGTCGCAGCCTTCTATGGCTACAAGCTGCCCTTGTCGCGCATCCGCCAGTATGCCTCGACAGACCGCTCCGGCACCACGGTGTCTGGCCTCACGCAAGCGGCTCAAAAACTGGGATTCATCGCCAAGGGGGTGAAGGGTGGGTTCGATAGCCTGTACAAGATTCCCAAGCCCGCCATCGCGCACGTCATCGTCAAGGAGGCCCTGCACCACTTCGTCGTCATCCAGGCCATCGACGCGAGGTGGGTCGTCGTCATGGACCCGGCCTATGGCGAAATCCGCAAGCTTTCGCATCAGGAATTCAAGACGCAATGGACGGGCGTCCTGGTGCTCCTGGTTCCGGCAGGCACCTTCGAGCGACGCGACGAAACCACATCACCCCTCGTCCGCTTCGCCCGCCTGCTTGCGCCACACAAAGAGGTGATGGTGCAGGCTCTCATCGGGGCAGTGGTGACGACGATCCTTAGCCTCTCGACGGCCATCTACGTTCAGAAGATCGTCGATCATGTGATCACAGCGGGCAATCGCAACCTGCTGAACCTGATGAGCGTCGCCATGCTGCTGATCCTGGTGCCACAGATCTTGATCGATCTCCTCAGACACCAGCTCACGCTGCAAACGGGTCAGAAGATCGATGTTCACTTGATCCTCGGCTACTACAATCACGTCCTAAGCCTGCCCCAGAAGTTCTTCGACGGAATGCGCATGGGCGAGATCGTCTCCCGCATGAATGACGCGGTGAAGATCAGGAGCTTCCTGAATGACGTCTCAATCACCATGTTCGTCGATCTGCTTGTGATACTGTTCTCGTTGGGGCTGATGTTTGTCTATTCATGGAAGATCGCCTTGGCGGTGGCGACCTCTATCCCACTATACTTACTGGTCTATTTGACCATCAACTGGATGAATAGGAAGCGCCAGCGCGCCATTATGGAAAATGCCGCCGACCTGGAGGCGCAATTGGTTGAGTCGCTCGGAGCGGTCTCCACGATCAAGACATTCGGTATAGAGAGCCTGGCCAATCTTAAGATCGAGACCCGCTTCATCAAGACGCTGCATTCTGTCTACAGCTCCAGCCTCGTCTCAGTCTTCGGAGACAATGCCTCGACCTTCCTCTCGAGCCTATTCACCATCGTGCTGATGTGGTTCGGTACGACGCTTGCCCTCGAGCAGACCGTCACGCCCGGCGAACTACTGTCCTGCTATACGTTGCTTGGCTATATCACCCGGCCGGTTGCCAACCTGATCCAAACCAACCGGATCGTTCAGGATGCGTTTATTGCGGCGGATCGCCTGTTCGAGATCTTCGATCTCGAACAGGCGAGCGGTGGTGGCATCGACGCCACCAAGTCCGACCTTGGTGATATCTGCCTGGAGAACGTCACGTTTCGCCATGGCGCGCAGCCGAACCTGTTCCAGGATCTCAGCGTCACTTTCGGCCGAGGCGAGATGACGGCCGTGGTGGGGGAAAGCGGCTCAGGCAAGAGCTCCCTTGTGGCGCTATTACAGAACGTTTATCCGCTCGAGGGCGGACGCATCCGCATCGGGCCCTATGACGTCCAGGACTTCTCGACCGTATCCCTGTGCAGGGTTATCGCTGCGGTACCGCAATCGATCGACGTGTTCTCGGGCTCGCTGATCGAGAACATCGCTCTTGGCGAGTTCGAGCCTGACATCGAGAAGATACTGCAAATCTGCGATCAACTAGGGCTGTGCGAGTTGATCAAGCGTTGGCCCGGCGGTTTCCAGGCCTATCTGGGCGAGAGCGGCATACGTCTCTCCGGTGGCGAGAAGCAGCGCCTCGCGTTGGCTCGGGCTTTGTATCGCGATCCGAAGATCCTGATTTTGGACGAGGCCACATCCTCTCTCGACTCGGCTGCCGAGGCATCCGTCGTGCGAGTGATTGACGATCTGCGTCGGGCCGGCAAGATCATCATCGTCATCTCTCATCGTCTCAGTACCATTTGTGGGGCCGACAAGATCGTCGTCTTGGACAAGGGAGGGGTTGTTGCGCAAGGAAGGCACGCTGATCTGCTGAGAGCCGACGGCGCCTACACTCGTTTGTGGCGAGCGCAAACCGGAGTCAGCTAACAGTTCGGGTGAGCGGCATCGCAGAGTGTTGTCGAGATCTTGCGATAAACCGAATGCGCTGATGGCGCCGCTCCGGATCGTGACGTCTGTTGTTGTGAGATTGCGCTACGCTGGCCGCGCCTGCGCTTCTTCTGCTCTCTGTCCCGACGGAATGACTGCCGGGGCGATCGCGGAAGCGCTGGATCTGGCGCCTAACACGCTGACGTTTCACCCGACTGGCCGCAACGTCCAACAAGACGCCGCACCCGGCCATCTTGTTGCGTACGTGCTCGATACCAAGTTTCCTGCCGCCCCAGCTATCCACCAGCGCCGCCGAATAGCCATTGTACGTCTTGCCGTCGAGAAACACGTGGCACAGCGCGTCCCACTGCGTCGAGCCCTGGGTTGCCAATCCAAGGGTTGTTCGGGCGATCACCTACGGCGTGATGCCAAGCGAAGAACTCGGCGATGCCGACGTCGTCATCGTGCATGAATACGATCCGCACCAGTTCAGCCCGGCTCATTGAGCCGGGTTTCCCTTTGAGTGCCGCTTGCGAGTGGGCGGCGGCAAGGGAGGCTGCGCCGCGGCTGGCCGACGCGACGGCGCCGGTTGCCCCGCAAGATTCATCAGTTGCCAGCCACGCCCTTGCCCCCTTCGCTCTTCGCGGCGAAACGCGCGGGTCCGGCAAGGTGCGGGAGAAGGCAATTCGAGCGGAAAAGGCCCGGCGCAGCGCCGGGAATTGGAGATGGAAAAGAAGGACATCGAGGAGCTGAAGACGCGCGTGCCCTGCGCCGCCGTACTGGAGAAGGGCGGCGTTGCAATCGATCTGAAGAAAAGCACGCGCAAGGCCGTCAAGTATCGCCGCGGCGGCGACATCATCATCGTCATCCATGATGGCAAGGGCTGGTTCGATGCGCTGTCCGATGCCAAGGGTGATGTATTCTCGCTGGTGGAGCATCTCGACGGCCTCGCATTTCCGGACGTGCTGCAGCAGGTCTCGGATCTCGTCGGCTTTGTGCCGACCGAACCTGTCTGGACACGAAAGTCCCCGGAGCAGGGGCCCGATCTCTGTGTGGCGGATCGCTGGCGTGCGCGACGTGAGCCATGGCGAGGATCGCTGACCTGGTGCTATCCGCGCGATCAGCGCGCCATTCCGGAATCGATCATCCGTGCGGCGATCCGACATGGCGGATTGCGCGAAGGCCCGCACGGCAGCATGTGGGCCGTGCATCTCGACGGCGATGGTGTCGTCACCGGCTGGGAAGAGCGCGGGCCGGAATGGCGGGGCTTCGCCAGCGGCTGCGGCAAGGTGCTGTTTCGCCTCGGACCGGCCGATGCGAGCCGGCTCTGCGTCACGGAAGCCGCGATCGACGCTATGAGCTTCGCCGCAATCGAAGGCCAGCAGCCCGATAGTCTTTGTCTCAGCACGGGAGGCGGTTGGGCGCCGGCGACCGTCGCCGCCATTCGGGTGTTGAGCGCGCGGCCAGGTGCGCGCCCCATCGCAGCAACCGATAACAATCGGCAGGGCGAGGTGTATGCTAAGAGGCTCGCGGTCATCGCACAAAAGCTGGGCTGCGACTACGAGCGGCTCCGGCCTGCCGCGCAGGATTAAAACGAACAGCTGCATCCGGCCAAGAAGATGAAGAAGGGAGAGGAGGGAAAGGAAAACCCAGCTGCCGCATGCCCGCCGGCCGCGTCAAGGGTGAAGCTTCGCCCGCGTACCGCGGCCCTTGACCCGGCCGGACGGAGAGGCGGCCGTGGGGGAGGGGTCAGGAAGCGCTGAAGACGATGGCGACATCGAGAGGATGAGCCGCGCTCCGGCCCGACGAGGCTGAAAGGAGCCCGATCATGATCCTCTCTCCGATCCGCAAGGTCTATCAGGGCATCGCCAACCGCCGGCAGATGTTCCGTATGTTCGACCGCCATGCGAAGCGTCCGAACCGTTCACCGGACGATGGCGCTCTCTATCGCGGCTAATGGTTCGCGATCGGCCAGGCCGAGCACGACTATATGTTCGAGGTCCTGCCGCCGCTCTGGATGCGTGGCGATATGTTCGCATTGAGCGAATTCCTCACCGGCAGCATCAGCAGCGTCTTCCTCGCGCTGACGATCGACGGTCGTCCGCGCACCTTCCACGGCTATTGCGATCTCTCCGAGAAGGGCTCGCCCGACCGGATGCGTGCCGCGATCGTCGAGCGGGAATCGCGGCCCTTGAAAGCGATGACGCGCGAAGAGCGGCTCGAGCACATCTGGTCGAACACGCATGACGATTATCGCGGCTATGCCGGCGAACGCTGGGCCGAGCATCTGCGCGGCGTGCGCACGGTGCTGTTCTATGGCGGCGAGCGCGGCACAGTGCTGAAGCTGCTCGACCAAATGACCGAGGCGGAGATCGCCGCGAATCTGCCGGTGCATCTGCGCCACCTTCCTGATGCGATCGCGGCGTGAGGGAGGTCGTGATGTTCACATTTCCCATCCCCGCCGTCCGCAGGGTTATCGAACGCGGACAATCCGACGCCGCCGCCAATGGCGGGTTTCGCAATCCCTATTACGGTCAAAGGCCTGGTGAGGGCGAGAAGCCCGGCCTCTGGCTTGTGGGTGACAACGGCGTCTACATCATGGCGAACGGCAAGCTCGGCGACGGCGATCGTCCGCTTGTGGTCTATTCCGAGGAATGCCATCCGGTAGGCAATCCGGACTGGTTCGACTACAAGCGCCGCCATTTCGGCGCCGATGACGGTATCGAATTCATCGAGGCCGAGCGGCTCATCCCTCTCATCAATCGTGATTTTCGCTACACGCATCTGCGCCTGCAGCTAAGCGAGACAGACATCGCGCTGTCGCTCATCGTGCGCTAACCCTCCCATCCCCATCCATGGTGACCATCCGCAGCCTAGGCAGCTCGGCGGGACGACGGCACGCGCCCTCATCTCAATGAGAAATTCCCATGGCGCAAGACGATCCCTTCACCCTCGATCTCTTCGGCAACACCGCCTTATCGTTCGGGCCTTGGCCTCGGCGTCACCGCTTTCGCCCGCGGCCTCGCCGTCGAGCCAGACGATGACGATGATCCCGATCCGGCGACGCCGGCGCCCGCGCTTCCGCTCGCGGCGGTCGCACGCTCCAAATCATCAGCACGGCGCGAGCGCGGCGCGGATTTCTATCTTGCCGGCGGCCGCGCCCTGGCGAAGGGCAATATCGCGGCGATCCGGCTCGCTGCCGCCATCGAGGCCGATGCGCGGCCGGCGACGCCTGAAGAGCAGGAGCAGCTGATCCGCTTCACCGGATTCGGTGCGTGCGAGCTCGCCAACTTCGTGTTCCGGCCTCCCGGCGAGGCCGAGTTTCGCAAGGGTTGGGAGGCGATCGGCGAGGATCTGCAGGATGCTGTCGGCGATCTCAACCTTGCCTCGCTTGCGCGTTGCACGCAGTATGCGCATTTCACGCCCGAGTTCATCGTGCGCGCGATCTGGGCAGGCCTCCAGCGCCTTGGATGGCGCGGCGGCCGTGTGCTCGAACCCGGCATCGGCACCGACCTGTTTCCGGCGCTGATGCCCGAGAGACTTCGCGAGATCTCCCACGTCACTGGGATCGAGCTCGATCCGGTCACCGCGCGCATCGTGCGTCTGTTGCAGCTGCGGGCGCGGATCATCCCGGGCGATTTCTCCCGCGCGGAGCTGCCGGCGAGTTTTGATCTTGCCATCGGCAATCCGCCTTATGTTGCGGCCAAATTTATGTTGCGGCTGTGGGCGATAAGCCAAGGATCTCAGTGATTTCCTTGGCGCAAGCCACCACATAAGCATGGCGATGGTCGTTGCCTACAGGGCGTTCAGGAAAGCCATCAAGGACGGCAAGGATTGTTGTCGTGAGGGCTTTCTCAAGCCGCTGATATCAATCTTAGCTAACGCCTTGGCCTTCATTTCCAGATCCACCTCGGCGTAGATGTGCGTGGTGTCCAACGACACATGGCCCAGCCAAGCGCGGATCGTGTTGATATCAACCCCTGCACGCAGTAGATGGACGGCTGTCGTGTGCCGGATCGTATGGGGACTGACGCGCTTCGTCGCCAGGGTCGGTACGGTTTCGCTCGCAATGGCGGCATAGTGCGTCACGACGCGGTGTATCCCGAACCGGGTCAAAGGCTCCTTCATGCGTCCTAGAAAGACTGCATCGTTCCTATCCCTATCGGTCACGAGGCGAGCCAGTGATGTCGCTGTCGTTGGCCACAATGGGCAGATCCGGATCTTGTTTCCCTTGCCATGAAGGCGCACTGACGGAGACGCGCAGTTGAAGATTACCGATAGTCAATTTTGCTGCCTCATCGGCGCGTGCACCACTGTTGTGTCGGGTTGATCGAGGAGCGCATCCATCTCGGCCTTCTCAAGATAGCCGATCATGGCTTTTGTCGTCTTCTTGAATGATATTGCCCTTATCTCGGAACACCACCAGATGGACCGGCGAATGCATGCCGATGAAGTGTGCCAGGAAATGAATGGTTGCAAGCCGTTGGTTGCGGGTTGCTTCGCTGCATCGGCGATCACGTTCCAGATGATCCAGGAATTTGCGAGCGACTGCCGGTGTCGGCTCCTCCACTGCCATACGATCGATGGCGCAACCTCCCTGCTTGCTTGCAAACAGCAGCAGCAGTTTAAGCGTGTCTCGGTAGCTGGCTTGGGTGTTGCGGGAAAGATTGCGTTCGGCCACCAGCTGCTCCAGCAGGAAACGGCGGACCACGGACCGAGGAGGTTCTCATCCTTCATGGTCGACCCCCATTGAATATTGTGCAAAGCGCTGGCTGGCTGCATCGAGGAGATCCGGCGTCATGTGCAAGTAGCGATGCGTTGAACGGATATCGATGTGTCCAAGATAGGTTGCGAGTTGCGGGAGCAACCGTTGCACGTCTTGACCGGAGCGATACCAGGCAATCACCCGGTGCACGGCAGCAGTATGACGGATATCGTGCAGTCGTGGCGGTCGAAGCTCGCCGATAGGGCAACTGATTCCAGCGGTTCGACGGACATGCTGGAACAAGGAAATGACCCGCTGGTAGCGCCACGGCCGGCCATCGTGCGTGGTGAACAGCGGAGATTCTTCCCCGCGCGACAAAGGGAGAAGGCGCCGGCGTTCGATATGGGCAGCCAGCTCGTAGTTGAGCTTTGGTCCGATCGGCACGAAACGCGTTTTGAGGAACTTCGTGTCGCGGACAGTGATGATCTGCTCGGTCAGATCCACGTCGCGCAAGACCAGGCGAAGCGCCTCACCGATGCGCATACCGCTACCGTAAAGCAGCAGGAGAAGGGTCCGATAGATCACCGGCACCTGAGGCCTTTGCCTAACCTTCAGGACCGAGGGCGCGTGCAGCAGTCGACGTAGCTCTTCCGTCGAATAGACGTACGGCGTCTGTTGCGGTGGCAGCTTCGGGATCGTTGTCGGCTGCGGCGAGAACGCTGCGTGGCCGCGGCTGACGGCGAACCGGTAAAAGCCGCTCAGAACGCTGTGGCGACACGTCCTGGCGGAGCTGAGCGGCCTAGAGAAACGCGGCTACCTCTCTGGAGTAATGTCTGTGATCTCGAGGTTACCCATCACGCGGCAGAACCGGCGCAACAATACCTCGGGGGACTCGAAACGCGTGCCCAATGAGCGCGTCTGGGCCAGATAATTGTTGATGACGTCGATCAACCTCATCCCAGCGACCACCAGCGCAGCAGTTGTGTTCCAGTCCGGCGACGCGCTTCCGCTTCCGAGCGCGAAGGCGGCATCATTGACCGGCGCGGCACAGCAAGAGGTTCTGGTCGGCATTCGCCCTCAGCATTTCAGCCGGGCTGGCGGAGGCCCACTCCGCAACGGAGTGGTCTCCTATTCGGCCATCGCCGATCTCATTCAGCCGACCGGGACCCGCACCTTCACGACCATCAAGATCGGAGGAGTGGATGCGGTTGCCGAGCTGCAGGCCCATGACATCAGCAGCCATGGCGAGCGGATCGACCTCGCCATCGACCTCAATCGCGTGGTGCTGATTGATCCGGCCAACGGCCTCGTCATCGCCTAGCGAACGCCAACAATCGACAGAACGGGAGGAATAAATGGCGTCGAGACTGTTGGCCACCGGGATCGGAGCGCCCGAAGGTCCGGTGTGCCTGCCGGATGGATCGATGTATGTCACGGAGATGTCCGCCTCGACCCTTTGCGTCACGAGGCTTGATTCTCGCGGCAATCGCAGGGTGATCCGAAAGACGGGGGGCCGTCCGAACGGACTGACGACCGATGGGCACGGTGGGATCTGGATTGCGGAAGCCGGTCTTCGGGCGCTGATTTGCATCGACGAGGGCGGAAACGAAGTCCGGCGCATGCACGGCGAAGGCGCGGACCGCTTTCTGTTTCCGAACGACCTCTGCTTTGGTCCGAACGGACTGCTCTACATGACGGATTCCGGAATGGCCGCCGAGGATTTGATCAACGGGCAGGCCTTCGTCGACGGCAATATGGACCTCGACTGGGACGGCCGTGTGTATGAGATCGACCCGACGGCGATGAAGGTGCTGCGTGTCCTCGACCGCAAGATCCGCTTCACCAACGGTAGTGCCTTCGGCCCCGACAATCACCTCTATGCCAACGCGTCCTTCACCGGCGAGATCTACCGATATGACGTGCTCGCCGAGGCTGCGCCGAAACGCGTGGTCTTCGGTAACGTCCTGCAACCCGATGCCAATCCCGATTTCAAAGGCCAGATGGAATGGCCTTTGGCAGGGACGGCCGGCTGTATTGCACGGTCTACCACCAGAAGAACGTCACGGTACTGGACCGCTGGGGCGAAGTGGTCGTGGATGGACCGCAGCCGACGAATTGCGCCTTCACGCTCGAGGGCAGGAAGCTGCGCGTCACCGAAGTCGGCAAGGGCCAGGTCGAGGAGATCGATATGCCCTGCGAAGGTCTGCCGATCAGATCACACTGACCACGGCTTGATAGAAGGAGGCATAAACGTCACTCTTTCATATCACCCAATATGCTGGCGAAGGAAGCTTACGACGCGTGACCTGGCAAGACGATGGGCCTTCTCGTTGAATCGGTCCGTCCGGAACCGATTATAGAATGCATGCTCCGCGTCGGGATAAGTATAGAACTCGTCGTTCGGCGCTGCTCTCTCCGTCACGATTTCGCGAATCCGGTTGATCGTGACCATGGGATTGTGGTTGTCATTTTCACCAAAGTGGAATTGCATCGGGCTTCTCGCCTTCCTGATCTCCTCACCGAGCGAGTCGAGCCGCACTCCGTACATCGAGACCGTGCACGCCACTTCGGTGAGTGAAGCGGCGCGAACGGCCAGGCGACCTCCAAGGCAAAAGCCCACGAGGCCGGGTCGCGACGACTGCTTCAAGTAGTTTGCAAGCCAATCAAGGCTCGCGCAAATATCAGTCGTTCCGACACGTTCATCGAAGCGCTCGGAGAAATCGACTGCCGCTTGTCTTTGGGCAGGATCTTCGCCGTTACCGAGGTCGAGGTCTCGCTGCATTCGCCAATAGATATCAGGCACTAGGGCGGCATAGCCCTCGGTCGCAAAATCGTCGGCAATGGCGCGCATGGCTGGCGTAACGCCGAAGATCTCCTGCAGAACGACTATTCCGCCGCGAGGGGCTTCCCGCGGCAGGGCGAGGTAGCCGCCCATATAGGAGTTGTCGATTTTGATTTTTGCAATCGTTGATGTGGCTTTCATGGCGACCCAGTGCTCCATCCCAACAAAAAGAATATCTGTCGACAAAGGTAGTTTTCCAATATATCCTTTCTGAAGTGGCGGTGAAATGCAACCAAATCGAGCGGGCTAATCATGGACAAAGACGCGCGCAGCTCCCTCACAGGTATTAGGATCATCGAGCTCACTGCGATGATCACTGGACCGCTTGCAGGTACTATGCTTGCCGATCTGGGGGCAGACGTCATCAAGGTGGAAAATCCCCCCGATGGAGATCCCTTTAGGTCGTTTCGGGGGGGAAACTATAGCCCCTACTTCTGCACGTATAATCGGAACAAGAGGAGCGTTGTTCTCAACCTCAAGGACGAGAAGGGGCGCGAAGCATTCCTCAAGCTGATTGGGACCGCCGACGTTCTTATCGAAAACTTTCGAGCAGGCGTCATGGACCGGCTGGGCCTTGGGGTAGCACGCCTGCGCGAGGCGAGTCCGCGCCTCATAATTTGTTCGATCACCGGCTTCGGCGACACGGGGCCTTATGCCGATCGTCCCGCGTATGATGCGGTCGGCCAGGCGCTGAGCGGGATCTCGGGCCTGATGCTCGGGGCAGAGGGGCAAATCACAGGGCCCTCTGTAGTCGACAATCTTACCGGGATGTATGCGAGCTACGCCGTCTTAGGGGCGTTGTTCGAGCGCGAAAGAACCGGCACGGCGAGGACAATTCAGCTGAACATGCTGGAATCGGCCATCGCCTTCATCGCTGATCCGTTTGCGAATTATACCATGGCCGGGATCAAGCCGGATCCGCTGATGCGAGTAAGGGCATCGCAGTCCTACGCGTTGCGCTGCAACGATGGCGCCCTTTTGGCAATTCATATGTCCTCGCCAACCAAATTCTGGATTGGTGTCCAGAAGGCGTTCGATCGATCGGACTTAGGTTCTGATCCAAGGTTTGAGAGCCGCGCTGGCCGTATGGAGAACTACGAGCAGCTGGCGCAGGAGCTCGGGGCTACGGCTAAAACGCAAGAACGCAAATATTGGATTGATCGTTTGGTTGATAACGACGTTCCTCATGCGCCGATCCTTACCTTGCAAGAGGTGATGGATGATGCCCAGGTGCGTCATCTAGATACGTTTACCGAGATAAGCCATCCCGTCCATGGTCCGCACATCACCATCAGGCGTCCGGTTCGGTACGACAGGAGCCGTACGGACCAGCCGTTGAATGCTGCTCCCGACCTCAATGAGCACGCGGCTGAGGTTCTCGGTCCACTGGGTTACTCCACGGAAGCGATCCTGGAGTTGCAGCGCGGATAGTAGGCTCTACGCTCTCGCGCAAACGGTTTCCGAGCTTAGAAAGGTAGAGAAATGGCCACAACCAGGATTGGCAGTCATCCGAACGATGTCGCTCGTCTGCGAATGAGAGGGTGCGATGCGCTGTCTCACGTCGTCGGCGAGATGACCTTTACGCAGGGGTTCTATTTTATCGTGACGGGGCGTCGCCCGACGGAAGCTCAGACCAAGGTCCTCGATGCAGCCCTTTTGATTCTCATGGATCATGGGCTCACGCCCGGGGCGCTCGTCGCTCGCCTGGTGGCAGATTCAAATCCAGACGACGTGCAAATTCCCTTGGCTGCTGGCATTCTGATGGTAGGCAACCGCTTTGCGGGTACGATGACTGGTGCTGGCCGCATCTTAAGCGACGGAATGGCCTTTGAAGGTGAGAAGGCTACCTGGGCCGATCAGGTGGTCCAAGACTTCAAGAAGCAAAAACGGCGCATTCCCGGCTTCGGTCACCAGCAATACACTTCAGGCGATCCTAGGGCTGAACGTCTCTTCAAGATTGCCGGTGACGCGGGAGTGACGGGCGACTACATCTCTCTGATCAAGTTACTAAGCGCGGCTATCGACAAGGACGCCAAGCGGCACATTACACTCAACGTCACCGGTGCGTTAGGTGCCGTTCTTCATGAAATTGAGTTTCCAGTCGGAGCCATGCGGTCGGTTGCGGCAGTCGGGCGCTGCGCAGGGCTGGCAGCTCACATCGAGGAAGAGCGTCAGTCGCCTGTCGGGCCCGAGCTCTTTAATTTTGGCGAAACAATCTCTTACATCGATTGAGTTGCTATATCCCCTATATTCGTCAGATAGGTATGTTGACTACACTATTAAACGAAGCTAGATTGGCTGCCATAGAGATATAGTGCCAACGGCGGCTCCATTCTCTGGGGAGGTTATAATGTCAATAAGCAGAAGATCGCTTTTGGTCAGTTCAGCTGCCGTTTCCGGGAGCGCGTTACTCCCGGGGCTTCTCAAGCCGGCTAGGGCGGAGGCGGGGCCTATCCGGATTGGGGTTCCGACCGGAATTACCGGCAACTGGGCCGCGCTGGGTCAGCAGGTGCAGCGGTCGTGCCGCCTGTTCGCCAAGACCGTGAACGCCAAAGGTGGCATCAATGGTCGGCCCGTCGAATTCATCTATGAGGATACGCAGGGCGATCCTGCTGCGTGTGTGCGTAAGGTAACAGAGCTTGTCGAGCGCGGCGGGGTGAATTTGATCACGGGCATCATTTCGAGCCCTGAATCGCTGGCAGTGATGCCGCGTCTCAACGACTGGAATACCATCTACGTCGGAAGCATTAGCGGAGTCGGGTCAATGACTGCCGCCAACTTTGTGCCGAATGCATTCCGCTCATGTACGTCTGGGCCTATGCGTGCGAGGACGATTGCTCTCTGGTTGGCGGACTCGCCTAAGAAGCGTCACTTCGCGATTGCGCAAGATTATGCTTGGGGCAAAAGCAGCGTTGCGACTTTTGAGAAGCTCATAGCTGATCTGAAGAAGGAGGTCGTAGGACAAGTACTGTCTCCTTTGGGTACCAAAGATTATTCCAGCTTCATTGCCAGGATCAGGGAGGCCAATCCCGAAGTGCTCTACATCGCGATGAGCGGAGATGATGCGACAGCCTTCCTTAAGCAGGCCGCCCAGTACCGTTTGGCCGATCGAATGCAACTTGTAACAGAGGTCTTGGATATTCTGAATATCAGGCCCCTTGGAGATGCTGCGGTCGGACTATACGGCGTTAGTCAGTATAATTTTGGATATGACGCGCCCGGGAATGCGGAGTTCGTTCGGTTGTTTAAGGCCGAGTACAACGATGTTCCGGATACTTATGAGGGTGAGCAATGGCAGGCACTCGCGTTCCTGGCTGAGGCAATCCGCCGGAGCAATTCTACGGACGCCACCGCTGTGCGGGTTGCTCTCGAGGGGCTGGAACTCGATAGCGTCAAGGGCAAGGTGAAGATGCGCGCCTGCGACCATCAGGCCGAGCAGCAGGTCTTCATTGCCAAGGTCGAGAAGACCGACCAGGTGGCGTACCCGGTGCCGAAGATTGGCAACGCCTATGCGATTGATGCGGTGATGCCCGGTTGCCGTAAGGACACTTACTGAGGCGCGGAGATCCAGCTTCTTTCTGAAGGGGCTGGGATTTCGAGGGGTGCGTAGATGATCTCTTGGCAAGTCTTGCTCAATCTGACTTTGAACACCCTCGCTTTGGCGTCGTTGCTTGCGATGCTGACTATGGGCCTCACTCTTATTTTTGGAATATTGCGCATCATGAATTTTGCTCATGGTGCGATCTATATGTTTGGAGCCTATTGCGGCATATCGGCAGCTGCTCTCCTCGGGACTTTCTGGGTGGGATTGTTAGTCGCGCCGTTTGCCGCGGGTCTCCTGGGCTGCATTTTCGAGTTCACCCTCCTGCGGCGGCTTTATCGACGAGATGGTGGTAGCTTTTTGCTGATCACATTCGGCTTGAGCTTGGTTTTGAGCGAGTCGATCCGGCTTATTTGGGGGCCAAACACTCGCGACGTAGAGCTTCCCGAAATACTTTCCGGAGTGCTGTGGATTGGCGACGAACCTTATCCTGCATATCGGATCTTTTTGATCTTGTGGGGGATCCTCGTTCTGTTGGCGCTCACTTACGTGTTCTTGCGCACGCGATTGGGATTGTTGATCCGGGCGATCGCCCAGAATGCGGAAATGACCCAGGCGCTCGGGATCGACGTCGGGCTGATGAGGTCGCTGACGTTTGCCGTTGGCTGCGCGTTCGCGGGTCTCGGTGGCTATCTCGCGGTGCCGCTGATTACGGGCTACATCGGCATGGGCGGGGCGGCAATCATAGACTCGTTTGTTATCGTCATGATCGGCGGCATGGGGAGCTTGTTCGGCTCTGTTGCTGGTAGCGTCCTGGTCGCGCTCACGCAGACGTTCGGCAATTTCTATCTTCCGGAATTGGCACTAGTTGCGACCTATCTGCTGATGATTGGGGTGCTTCTGTATCGGCCTGGCGGATTGTTCGGAGAGCAAGACTAATGAAGTACGCAGTACCAGTCGTCGCACTTCTATTGTCGGCGCCGTTCTTTCTTCCCGGCTTTCACGTTACCCTTTTGACCGAGATCCTGATCTTCGCCCTGTTTGCGATGAGTCTCGATGTCCAAGTGGGCTACGCCCGTATGTTCTCGTTTGGGCACGCGGCGCCCTACGGGGTCGGAGCTTACGTGGCGGCCTTCGCTTTGGTCGTCGGTAAGTTGCCACTGCCGATCGCCATCTTGATTGCGGTGGTTGCGGTGTTCATCCTGTCCATCCCGATCGGTTGGCTCTGCACCAGGGCAAGCGGCGTCGCATTCGCGATGCTCACGCTTGCGTTTGCGCAGCTGGCGTTTGCGGTTGCTTTCAAATGGAATGCCGTAACCGGAGGCTCGGACGGAATTTCGGGACTTATCCGAAACCCGGGGCCTTGGGGATTTGCTGGACTGGAATCCCGTGACGGCTATTACTGGCTCACTGTGACCCTTGTGGTGGGTACCGCATGGCTCGCGAGCAGGTTCGTTCGCTCTCCTATGGGGACGGCTATTGTTGCCGTTCGAGAGAACGAGAAGCGGGCTATCGCGATCGGCTACGAGCCGCGTCAGCTTCGGCTGGCTGCGTTCGTGATCTCGAATACAGGCGCTGGTTTGGCAGGCGCGCTCCATGCCGGCTTCTTGTTGTTCGTTTCGCCTGAACTCCTTCATTGGACACTATCCGGCTACGTTCTCGTTGCTGTGGTGCTTGGCGGTAGCGGGACACTGATCGGCCCGATGATCGGTGCGGCGTTGATGGTGATCGGCGGGCATCAATTGAGTGCAATAGCAACGAGTTGGCCGCTCTTTATGGGACTGCTGTTCATGATCGTTGTCGTGGTTGCTCCGAATGGTCTCTGGGGGATCAAGTCCTCAATCTCGAACGCCCTCGCTTTGCGGAAAGCGAGCCGCCTGGAGATGAATCATGTCGCTTCTTGAGTGCAAGGGATTGACCAAGAAGTGGGGCGCACTTGCTGCGGTGAGTGATGTCGATATCGTCGTTGGAACTGGCGAGGTCGTCGCGCTAATCGGACCGAATGGCGCCGGCAAGTCTACTCTGTTCGATCTGATTGCCGGTAGGATACAGAAGACCTCAGGCGCTGTGTCGTTTTGCGGCGATCGGGTGGATAGTCTGTCCGCTGCGGCTCTCACTCGTCGTGGTCTGAGCAGAACCTATCAGATCACGACGCTGTTCCCCAGCCTCACAGTTCTCGAGAATGTCAGGCTGGCGGTGCAGGCTTGCAACTCGGCGCGTAGTCATCCGTTGTTCTCAAAGTCCCTTCATGAATCTACAACGAGCGAAGCACTCGAATGGCTAGTCAAAGTAGGTTTGCGCGAAAGGGCCAATTCACTCGCTGGTCAGTTGTCGCACGGAGACCAACGGCTAACTGAAATTGCGGTCGCTTTGGCAATGCGACCTAAACTTCTGCTGTTGGATGAACCGACGCAGGGAATGTCAGTCGAAGAGACACGCGGCACGGTGGAATTGCTCAAGTCCTTGCTGAAGGATACCCACATCGCTGTTCTGCTCGTTGAGCATGATCTGGAAGTCGTCTTTGGACTTGCGCATCGCATTGTAGTGCTCGATCGGGGCACGAAAATTGCGGATGGTTTACCCGCTGCAGTGAAGGCTGATCCGGTCGTGCAACAAGCGTACCTAGGAGCGGGAAATGTTGCACCTTGATGGTCTGGAGGCGGGCTATGGCAGCGGCAAGGTATTGTTCGGGGTCAACCTGGAGGCACCTGCGGGACAGGTTACCGCGATTATCGGACGCAATGGCGTTGGCAAGACCACGACATTGAAGGCGATACTCGGCTTCTTGGCCGTGTCGGCCGGCAGGATTTCGCTTGATGGCAAGGATCTTAGCCGAAAGCAGGTCCATGATGTGGTTCGTGCTGGCATCGGCTACGTACCCGAAGGTCGACAGATCTTTCCGACTTTGACTGTGTTGGAGAATTTGCGCGTCGGTCAGCGTCGCCCCCCGCAGGTGTGGACGGAGGAGCGCCTTCTTGAGCTATTTCCGAACCTGCGGGAGCGATCCCAGAACCTCGGGCGTGCGCTGTCGGGTGGGGAGCAGCAGATGCTGGCCATCGCCCGTGCGCTCGTAACGGACGTCAAAGTATTGATGCTTGATGAGCCAACTCAGGGCCTCGCGCCGAAGGTTGTGGATCAGATTGGAGATGTAATTCGTCGCCTGAAGGCCGAGGGAGTTGCAGTTCTTCTGGTCGAGCAGAACTTGAATCTTACGGAGAACGTGGCCGATCGGATTCTTGTCATGTCCAAGGGAAGAATCGTCGAGACTGTGACCGGCGAAGGCTTCAGAACCAATGGTGACGAGATCCGCCATCGATGGCTCACGATCTGATTAGGCGCGTCTAACAGAGTAGAACGACCTAGGAACGATAATCATGGACTTGGACGGTAAGCCACTCCTGGACGGTCAAGCAGCAGTTGTAACCGGTGCTGGTCAAGGTATGGGCAGAGAGATTGCCTTGGCGTTGGCCAAGGCCGGCGCGCGCGTCGTGGTATGCGACATCAACGCTGGGACGATCGAGGCAACGGCGAACGAAATTCAACGACGCGGCGGAACGGCGTGGCCGGTCGCGTGGGACGTATCCGATGCTGCGGATGCTGTGCGCGTAGCGGCCCAGGTGAAGGCGCTTGCTGGCGACATCTCGATACTCGTCAACAATGCGGGAATTCATCGTAGAGGTTTAGTCGGGGCCCCGAACCACGTTGAGACGTGGCGGAGCATCATGGCTGTCAACCTTGATGGCGTGATGTTCGGAATAACCGCGTTTTTGGAGCAGCTAAAGCAGACGCGTGGCTGCATCATCAACTTGGGTTCGATCCAGTCCTTCACGGCGGCGCCCAATGACACCAGCGCGTACACGACGAGCAAGGGCGCGGTTCTTATGTTGACTAAGGCTCTGGCCGTGGAGTTCGCCCAATATGGGATTCGGGTCAACGGAGTGGCTCCTGGATTCATCGAAACACCACAAACGGAAGCGTCTCGCGCAAATCCAGATCGCGTGGCTTTCGTTCTATCTCATACTCCGATGAAGAGGTTCGGACGCGCTGACGAGGTCGCCGGTCCTGTAGTATTTCTTGCCTCGCCAATGGCGAGTTTCGTGAATGGGGTGATGCTGCCAGTCGATGGCGGTTTCCTCACCCTCTGACAACTTTGAAAGGATGCTGACCATGTCACGTACCAACCAAGTTGATGTTCTTTCTCATGTGGGGCCTGGCACCAAGGTCGGCGAGCTCTTTCGCTCCGTTTGGCTTCCGGCGTTGCTGTCCGCACAACTGCCGAAGCCGGGCTGCGCGCCGGTACGTCTGAAGCTCCTCGGTGAGGAACTTCTCGCTTTCCGCAGTGGAAATGGACAGGTCGGTATTGTGCAGGCGAACTGCGCCCACAGGCTGGCGCCGCTCTTCTATGGACGGGTTGAGGAGCAGGGAATTCGTTGTGCCTACCACGGATGGCTGTACGATAAGTCCGGCCAGTGTTTGGACATGCAGAACGAGTCAGACAAGGCGGTCTGTACCAAAGTCAAGATCAAGTCCTATACGGCGGCGGAGCAGGCAGACGTCATCTGGGTCTATATGGGGCAAGATGCGCCGCCGGAACTGCCGAAATTTCCGTGGATGGGCCTGCCCAAATCGCAGCGAAATGCAACGGTCTGGATCCAGGAGTCCAACTGGCTCCAAGGCATGGAGGGCGAGCTCGACAGCTCGCACGTTTCGATCCTTCATACCAATCCGGCCACCATGGCTACATCGCCGGTACATCAACACTATTCCGCCTCGGACCTGTCGCCGAAGCTGTACGCCAAGAACACGGCTATCGGCGTCCTTGCGATCGCGCGCCGAAACGCCGAGCGCCAGTTCTACTGGCGTGTATCTCAGTTCATGGTGCCCGCGTTCAGCTCCATTCCCAGCGCAGATTTCCCAATTGGCGGTCGCGCGTTCATTCCGATTGACGATCACAACACGTACACGTGGGACTTTAACTACTATGATAAGGGCGACTTGCCAGAGGCCTTCCTGGACTACGTCGGAAAGGGCCTCGCATTCCCGCCAGAGAGCACGTATCAGCCCTTCAAGCTGAATACTGGGGCGATCATCGACACGTACGTTCCCGTCCGCACGGCCCAGAACAACTACCTAATCAACCGGGAAGGGCAGAGCCTGTCCAGCCCGACCGGCATCCATGGTCTTAACGATCAAGACCGGGCCATGCAGGAAGGAATGCTTGCGCTCGAAGGTAGCAGCGGTCGCATTGTCGACCGGGGCAAGGAGTTCCTTGTGAATGCGGACATTGGCATCGTTCGTGCACGCCGCCGAATACTGGACATTGTGCAGGACGACGCAAGCCTCGCAAAGTTCAAGCAGACCATCAAAGACGGCACGGCCTATGCGGCTAGACCACTCGATGTTGTGTCTGAACATGGCGAGCTTGACGCCTTTTTGACGCAACACGATGGGCAGCTGACACCTAAGCGTGAAGCGGCCTGAACAGAAGCCTCGATTATCGGAAGAGAACATGGCCTGGCAGTGTGTGACGACCCGTAACAAGGTATCGCCAAGTACGCCGTTTGCGTTCTCCGTTGGAGAACGCAACTTCGCGATCTTTCAGGTCGCCTCAACCTACTACGCTTTGGATAATGTCTGTCCGCATGCGTTCGCCCTGATGTCGGACGGCTTCGTGGAGGGGGACACCGTCGAGTGTCCCCTGCATGGAGCTCTTTTTCATATTCCGAGCGGTCGTTGCCTCGGGCCTCCTGCAGATGCAGATCTGAGGTCCTACCCAGTTCGATTGGAAGACGAACAGATCCTCGTGGATGTGTGATCGCTCGCTATGCAAGTAACAGGAAATGGCAAGCAATACATTATCGTGGGTGCGGGACAGGCTGGGGGTTGGGCTGCCCGAACGCTCCGCGAACGTGGTTTCGCCGGCCGAATAGTGCTTGTTGGCCAGGAGGATCATCCGCCCTATGAGCGCCCGCCTCTTTCGAAAGAGGTCCTCGTCTCGGGGAAGGACCCAGCGGGCACCTATCTGTTGACGACGGAAAAGCTACGCGAGTTCGACATCGACGTGCGCAGATCCACCGCCATAGCCATCGTCCGGTCCGGACGCGAGATTCTGCTCCAAAGAGGAGAGGAGATTCCATATGATCGGTTGTTGCTGGCCACGGGAGCCCGGCCCAGAACACTTTCCATTCCTGGAGCCGATCTCAAAGGCATTCATTACCTTCGCACAATTGAAGATAGCTTGCGCATTCGTCAATCGCTCGGGGCGGCCAACCATCTTTTGGTGGTAGGAGGTGGTTGGATCGGATTGGAGGTAGCTGCAGCCGCCATTGCTTTGGGTGTGCCGGTGACTCTGGTAGAGGCGGGCGATCAGTTGTGCGGTCGGTCGCTGCCAAAACCAACGGCTGCGTTCTTCCAGGAACTCCACACCGGTCGCGGCGTAGACGTGCGGCTGAACGCAAAGCTCGTTACGTTCGAGGGCAACGGCACCGTTGAACGAGCGCTCTTTGCCGACGGTCAGTCCGTGCAGACTGCTATTGTGGTCGTCGGAGTGGGGGTGGAACCGAACGTCGAGCTGGCTGTTGGCTGCGGACTCAGTGTGGACAATGGCATCGTAGTGGACGAGACCACCCGTACCTCCGATCCCGCGATATTTGCTGCCGGCGACGTCGCGAGCCACCCGGTCGATCGGGTTGGCCTCCGACATCGTCTTGAAACCTGGCACAACGCGCAAAATCAGGGAATTGTAGCCGCTAAGGCCATGCTGGATGAGGACGCGAGATATCGCGAGATGCCCTGGTTCTGGTCGGATCAGTTCGATCTCAATTTTCAGATGTTGGGGATACCTGGTCGGTCTGACGACATTTACGTCAAGGGCGACTGTGGAACCGGTCGCTTTGTTCAGTACTTCGTCGCAGGCGAGCGTATCAACGCTGTCGCCGCTTTCAACAGCCCGCGCGAGTTGCGGGAAGCCAAGCGAATGATGCTGTCCAATTCGCCACTCGACATCTCTGCGCTGACCAGCATGGCGAAAGTGCAATGAGGGCTCCCCACGTTAATTACTATGACGAGGGCTGGTATTACGAACGCATTCGCGCAGGACGTTGGCTGCCGTGTGGCTGTTCGGTGGGTGAGGGAAGTCCCGTACTCGTAAGCGTACTTTACTTGATATGGCAGCGCTTGCGCGGCTTGAAGCGCGTCGCGTAAAGCCGCGCAAGAAGTCGACCGTTCAGCCAAGGCTCCATTTGGAGTACTTTGCATCTATCCGAGGTGTTCTATGACCAAGGCACTAGCAGCAGTCCTCGAAGCTCCAAAGAATTTTCAGTTTCGCGAGTTCAACATTCCGGAGGTCGCCGAGGACGATGCCGTCCTGCGTGTAGAGGCATGCGGGCTCTGCGGAACGGACTACGATCAATGGCTCGGGCACCTCAAGGACTGGGGCGGTGGTATGCCGATCATCCCCGGGCATGAGGTGATGGGGTTCATTGAACGAATTGGACCAAAGGCCTCCAAGCTGTGGAACGTAAAAGAGGGAGATCGCGTCGCCATCGAGCCGATCATTCCCTGCGGTCATTGTGAAGATTGTGTCCGTGGCGCCTACACTCGGTGCCACGCCGATTTGGGCTATGGACTCTATCAGAACACAAAGGTCGCCCCTTCGCTATGGGGCGGTTATGCCACGCATACCTATCTTCATCCTCGCACGATGGTCCACAAACTACCATCGAGCATCCCAACGGACTTGATGACTCTGGTCAATCCGTTGTCGAACGCAATCCGCTGGGTGTACGAGATCGGCAAGGTCGGGATGGGGTCGACCGTCGTCATCGAAGGACCTGGGCAACGAGGACTGCTTGCCGTCGCAACGGCGAAGAAGGCGGGCGCTGCGAACATCATCGTGACTGGAACAGGCGCCGATACAGGGCGCCTGGCACTAGCCGCAAACCTAGGCGCGACGGCCACCATTAACGTGGATGAAGAAAATCCCGTCCAGCGAGTTATCAAGCTCACAGACGGCCAGCTTGCCGATGTCGTTCTCGACGTCTCATCTGGGACCATGGCGCCTGTGTTGCAGGCAATCGATATGGTGAAGCGGGGTGGAAGGGTCGTGTTGGCGGGTCTCAAAGGCCAGAACAAGCTAAATGGTCTGCCGATCGACAAGCTTGTTCTAAGTGAGATCGAGCTCGTCGGCGTCCTGAGCGCTGGATGGCAGTCAACTGAAATGGCAATCAATATGATCAGGGAAGAAGGAGCCGCCCTTCAGGCGCTTTGTTCCCACTCGTTTGCGCTCGCTCAGGTGACCGACGCCGTTCGAACCCTTGGCCGAGAGATCGTCGACGGCCACGATGCCGTTCACGTTACACTGACGCCATCGTGATAGCTATGTGCAACCTTTGCTTGGTCCGATTGGCACGTCAATTCAATGTACTATCGCTGACGACTCGCGACGACGCCACCAGCGATGAGATCGCTTGCGATGTGGGCGGCACCGATCGATGGCTTACGCAAAGTTGTCGAACGGAGACGGCGTCAAACAGTTCTGCCGTGTCTGAGAACTGTGGAGCAGAAAACGAGCCAAGGTCGTGACCCACATTCTACGCCAAAAGTGCATGACGACGCGAGAAGGCTCGTGCGGGCGCGCCGCGTCCTGTTGGTCGTCAGCACGCACGCGGCGACTAGCCTCGCAGGAAGGAAGAACCGTCTTTGACTGAATCGAGCAATCTCCAGAGGAGGAAGCCGAGCGTAAGGCTCTGGAATGCCGCTCGATCGAGCGTCCGCGCCGCGCTGCGAGCTATTCGAGAGTTTGATGATGTGATGGCGCGATCTTGGGATCTCGGCAAAGGTTGAGCCGTAGCGCGCAATTCATGAGCTCCGCTGGCAGGCCGGTTGTCTGCTCCTCCCTGACTTGGCCGCCGCCTTTTTGGGGCGGCGGCCACTTTCTTGTTGATCGAACTTGGCCGCGGCCCGTCGGCCGAAGTCGCACGATCTCGAAGTATCGAGCGGGAACTCGACCGATCATCATCTTCAACAACGTCAGAAGGCCGAACTCTGCCGAAAATCGGTTCAGCGGATCGTAAAGGGATTTTTGGCGCCTCAGTTTCTCGACGGCATCGCCGTAGAATGCTCGCGCTCGAGGGGGGCGATGGATGCGACACTCATCCGATATTGCGGGACCTGCATTCTGAGGGCGGTACCGACTACGCCATGTTCCTGGTGGACTTCTCTCCAACTACTTTCGTGGCGGACGCCGCTCTTTCGATCGCGACGGATCGCGCCGGAGGCTTCCAGGAAGTTGATTTGGCGAGCTTTCGCGATCTCGTTTCGGTGCTGGGTCTTGCGATCTATCGTTTGATTCTGCTGAGAGAACCGCCGCTCAAGATGCTCGACTGCTATCTCGGTCACATGAGCGGCGCGAGGGTATTGGCCGCAGAGATCGTTCGTGGCCAGGGCCGGATCATCTCTGCCGCGATCATGCTCGCAGATCTTTCAGGCTTCACTACACTCACAGATAGAGAAGACCCGATGGAACTCGTGCAATGGCTGAATGAGCACCTGGAAGCCGTTGGCGATCCGGTCATCGAGAATGACGGCGAGATTCTAAAATTCTCGGGTGACGGCTTGCTTGCGGTATTCCCGGCCGAAAACGCCGCCGGCCAGCCATGACTGGCATGCGAAGCGGCGCTCAGGGCTGCAAGAGAGGCCATCAGGCGCAATGATGCAGTGAACACACAACGGCAACAGACTGGCCAACCTCAGCTCGCGCTCGACATCGCGCTCCATTTTGGAGAGGTCGTCTAGGGTAACGTTGGTACTTCACGGCGGCTGGACTTCACGACCATCGGCCGAGCTGTGAACGAAGTCGCACGCATAGAGAAGCTCTGCGAACAGCTCGGCGTTCATCTCTTGCCCTCGGACCGGTTTGCAAGACGTTGCTCATCGAGCTTCAGACGCCTTGGCGCCTTTGAGCTCCGCGGTGTGGAGTCCGCGCAATTTCTGTATAATACATTGGGTTGATCCTCACATCTGGTCGTTTGGCAGGAGAAGATGGCGATCGTCGCGAAGAAGATCGCGTAGGAAATGAATCTTTTGCTTGGCGGGCCGCCAAAAAGCCATCACATGGGTGTTACCGCCGAGCACATGCAGCATCTCGATGACATAGTCGATGTAGTCATCGAGATCGAAGCGGCCTTCGCTCGTCGCGGTTCTTCATGCAGCGATAGCCGATCCGTCCCTTGACTGGCGCAACAATTCGGTGCTGTTCGTGCACAATCTCGATGAGAAGCCGCGCGAGATCGCCCATCCGAGGTCCCTGCCCGTGCCCTTGTGCATTCCTGGCCTTGCAAATCGGTGTCTGTGGCGCTTGAGCTAATTGTTTGATCTAGCGTTTCAGCAACACCGCGGTCCGTGATCACAACGAGCGTGCCGCCCTCCGCATTGGACCCCGGCGTTCATTGGAATGGGTTAGCAGCGGCGCTCGCCCATGATAGCCAGATGGCGGCATCTGGCATAACGACGGTCTTTGATGCCCTTTCGCTCGGAACGGCCACACGTGGCGGTGACCGAGAGCAACGAGCCGCGCTTCTGCCCACGATGGTCGAGGCCAGAGCCGCTGTGGTGAACGTCGCGGAAAAGGCGGGACATGATCCCTTGTCCCGGTTGTAGCCTCCGGAAATCGGAAGATCGTAACTGACAACCCGCAGGCGTTTGCCTCGGCTACGAGCTCGTACTTCAGGCCAAAGCTTTCCGGCCAAGCCATATCGTCCGCCGGCAGCGAAAACTGCCGGCGAGAAGTGAGACCTTCAGTCTGATCGAGCGGGAGTGTCACGAAACGTTCAATGCCAGGTTTGCGGAGATCGACGTGCTGATCCAGCCCGATTCTAGTCGGCTGTCCACCTCCCTGCGGTTTTTCGTAGATGGCAAACTGCTCAACCGGAGTTTGGCCTGCCAGCTTCAGGAGCTCGCGGCCGGTCGGCGTGGGGGCAGTCAGCTCGAACACCGATTTGTCGATCTGGACCTTATAGGTCGGTGGCTTTTCCTTTTTAGAATCAGTATCTTGCTCGTGATGAGATGAGTTTTCGTCTGCGGACATGGGAGGCTCCAAAGTTTGTCATAGGCGACACCCTTATGTGCGGGACTCACCCCCGCATCCGGACGCAAAAATTTATTTTATTTCGCTGTCCGCGAGGCTCCCAATGTCTCGCATACTGCATTGGCGCATGAACAATACGAGACGCGATCCGCACGATACGGCCACTCTCACGGAGATTGCCGAAGCGCTCCACGCGATGAGCCAAGCCGATAGAGTGAGGCTCGCGCACTTCGCGCGCTTGCGAGCCGCGGGTCTGCCGGGGTGGGATTGGGAGGACCTGCTGCATGAGGCCATCGATCGTGTTCTGAGCGGATCACGGGCATGGCCGCGGTCAGTGCCATTGATCGCACTCCTGTGCGGCACGATCAGGAGCATCGCGGGAGACCTGTGGCGCGAGCGGAGGAACAGCCCTGACGTCGGCTCGCAAGCCACCTCGGAGAATCAAGGCGAGGGCGACTTGCCCGACGATTCTCCGGAGCCTGAACGACAGGTGATTGCACGTAGAACACTGGAGATTCTCGACTTCTTCGAAGGTGATGATGAGGCGTTGGCGATCGTGAAGGGGTTGGCCGACGGAAGTGGTCCCGAAGAGATTCAAATCAGCCTTGGGATGACCGCGAGAAGCTACGCCAGCGCTCAAAAGCGGATTCGGCGACGGATTTCCGGCATGGTAGCGGAGCAAGAAATTGGGTGACGACTATACACGGTTGAATAACATTTTGTCGGCGCTTGAGGGCGAAATTCTCGAGGCGAAGGACAGCGATCTGCTTTCCGGCAAAAAGGCCGTGGAAGCTGAAAAGACGGTCCGGACGCTTATTGAGACGCGCTTGGCAATACACGAAGAGAAGCTTGCCGCGCCCATACCGTCCAATGCGCAGGATCGACGATTGCTTCTCGATCTGCTCGCCAGAAATACGCCGTCCATGCCCCGCGAGGTGCGGATGGCTTATGGGGCCGGCAAGAAGCTGAGTAATCGAGAGGTATCGGCCTTGCTGCGCAAGCTGGTGCTTCGAGGGATGCTTTCTTCTGCGAAGAAAAAGTAGACCACCTCCAGCTCAATGTTAATGAGGAGAGTTCCGAGTGACTTCGGAAGTAGTCGTGATGAACGGCCTGGCCGTTGCGCAGAGTGGCAGGCGAAAGAAGATGCAACCTGCTTCTCCCAGGACGTCGGCAGGTCATTGGCCGGAAGGCTTTCCGGAGAAATTCAGCGACTGATCGCAAAGGTGCTCGGGCAGTTCTCGGCTTCGATTGGCGTAGATGCGACGAACGCGCGGCGAGAGATCGCTATCATGCTCCTTTCGAAGGACGATATTTTGATCGAATCCCATTCGGGACTCGTGGTCGCGGGCTTCGGACGGAAGGATTACTTTCCGGTTATGCAGATGTACGAACTCGGAGAAGTCTATTCAGGCCGACTGAAGCATCGAACGCCAAAGGTCGAGCGCATTAGCCTGTTGGCGGGGATCGATCTGCTAACTGGGAAGGTGCACGCTCTTGTCAGAGACCGCCACCGGAGCCGCGAGTTCGTTGAATTCCTCAAGCTTCTCGACGCGGCCTATCCGGCCAGCACGGCAATCAAGCTGATCCTCGACAATCATTCCGCACACATCTTGAGAGAAACCAGAGCCTGTCTCGACACATGACCCGCAGGCCGCTTCGAATTTACGTTCGCCGAAGCACGGCTCCTGGCTCAACCTCATTGAGGGCTTCTTCTCCAAATTCGCCCGCTCCGTCCTACGTCACATCCGGGTGACATCAAAACACGAGCTCAGGGAGCGCATCATGGCCGGCATCGACGACGTTAATCGCTACCCCGTCATCCACACCTGGTCCCACAAGCTCGCTGAGGCTGCCTGATATGATTCGAACCACGAAAACGCTGACCTAGGCCTACCCAAAGACGAGGCCGTGAGCTCAACTCTACAGTTTGGCTCCGACATAGAACATCAGTATTGAAAGTGCGCTCTCGCGCTCGCTAGGCGTGAGTTGGCCAGCAAAGTAGTCAACGTGAAACTTCACCTTCTCGTCGATCGCGTGGAGGAGCTCTTTTCCTGAGTCGGTAACACCAACGAATGTAACCCGTTGATCTTGATCGTCGCGCCTACGATCTGCCAAGCCCTTTTCAACCAAGGTCCTAACCAGGGTGGAAGCAAAGGCCGGAGGTATGTCGAGCCGAGCGGCGATCTGATTTACCTGCAGATGCATTTCAGCGCTGCCGTAGATCTGGATGAGAGCCTGATGGGCCAGGGGGTCTATCCCGAAGGCTCTTGCCTGATCTTCGACTATGCGGAAGGCCTTGCGTAGAACATAACGAGCTTCTGCCACTCCTATGAAATACGTGTGCTTATCTTCCGTCTCGCGTGATTTTTTCGCTGCGTTCCTTCGGCGCCTCAGTCGTTCAAGATCGAGTGGTTGAGGAGTGAAGGCCGTAGACGGAGCAGGTTCTCGGGCACGCTCGTCGGCTCTTTTTGCTTTAGTTGCCATATCCAATCTTTCCAGTCGGTACAGCCGAGTCGGCTACGTCAGTCCGGCAAATAACATGGATACACAAGGTAAGTAAGTGACTTTGCGTAGATATATTTGCCAGATGCGTCATGTCAACGTCACCCGTCCTTGAAACGCACAGCTTTGATGCCGCTCTCGACCTCTGCGGCCAACGAAAGTAGCGGCCAATCGCTACGACTGGCCCCTATCACCGTCAGGCCTACTGGAGCTGTTGCGGGTTCTTGGCAAGGCAGGCTAATCGCGCAACCGTCCAATGCATTAACAATGGTTGTGTTTCGTAGCATCAGAAGATTGGCGCGGGAATACGCCTCGTCGCTCGTCTCGAGCTCGCCGATTCGGGGTGCAATAGTCGGGACGGTCGGTGCCAGGACGGCATCGAATCCCGTCAACTCTCGCTCCCATTCGGAGATTAGGCGCGTCCTCAGCTGAAGGCGGCGGATATAGTCAGCAGCCCGGTGTTTAGCACCTCTTTCTATCCGAGAGCGTACCCGCGGATCGTAGGCAGCCCCCTTTCGACCGAGCAGTGTTTCATGCCATTCGAATGCCTCCGCAGCCACGATACCCCCGTCCTGCATGATCTCGGCCAGGTTAGCGACCGCGCCGCTGTGGCGTTCAACCAGCTTGAACCCCAAATCAGACAGAAGGTTGAGGGTTTGCTCGTAAGTCCGGGCGACCTGAGCATCCAGATCTTCCAAGACCTGGTTCTTCAGCACCATGAAGGTAGCAGGGGGGCGCATGGAGGGTGGCTGAGGCGATACATTGTGACCGGACAACACGCCGTAGAGCCGTGCGCATTCGCCGACGCTGGGAGCCAGCGGCCCGATCGAATCAAATGAGGGGGAGAGAGGAAGAGTGCCTTGCAGGGGTACCGTTCGGGCTGTCGGTTTGAACCCAACGAGACCACATAGTGCCGCCGGAATCCGTACCGAGCCACCGGTATCGGTACCAATGGCCGCTTCTGCCATTCGATCAGTAACCGATATTGCGGCGCCGGACGAGGATCCGCCCGGGATGCGCCGTTGGTCTCGTTCCCATGGATTGGCTGGCGTTCCGAAGTGCGGATTAAGCCCGAGGCCACTAAAGGCGAATTCGGTCATCGTTGTGCGACCGATGATAATCGCGCCGGCCTCGCGAAGGCGCCGGACGATCTCCGCATCGCGTGGGGCAGGCTCTTCGCCCGTTCTCGCTCGCGAGCCGGCGCGCGTCACCTCACCTGTGACGTCGAACAGGTCCTTAATTGAGACGACCATGCCTGCCAGTGGAGGCAACTCGATCCCGAGAGCGAGCGCCTGATCGAAATAGTCGGCAGTAAGCTTGGCCTCGTCCGCATAAATTCGCGTGAAAGTATTGGAGCCTTCGCCCCTCGGGTTCGCCGCGTTCTCGAGGCAATCCTCCACCTTGGCGCGAATTGTTGGTGCCAGCGCCATGCGCTCCTCCATTTTGGCGAAATTAGCTCGTGCTTGAACTCTTGACGTAGGGTGCTTCGGTATCACCAGCCGTGGAGAGCGAAATCGATGTCCGGTGATGCTGGGGCCGTGGAGGCTCGCGCCAAGGCGCTGTAACTGCCCCTGAAGAAGAGCAGCGGACCCGCGCCAGCTGTTCGAGTTTCGAACCGCGATACCCTACAGACGAATATGTCGTGATCCCCTCCGTCGTATGTAGCGTAGGCGGCGCATTCGAAGTATGCGAGCCAGTCGGACAACAGTGGCGACCCGTTTTGCATCCGGCCGACCGTCAGATGCGCCCATTTGTCGCCTCCGCTCTTCGCAAATCGGTTCGAAAGGTCTTTCTTGTCTTCCGGCAAAATGATGACGCCGTAGTTTGCGGCCGATCGCCATTGATCTATTCCGAGGGCGCGCCGCGATAAGCTGAACAATATTAGCGGCGGGTCCAGAGACACCGAATTGAAGGAGCTTACGGTGGCCCCAAGACGTCCTTGAGGCGTTTCAGCGGTAATGATAGCAACGCCGGTTGCGAATGACCCGAGAGCATCTCGAAAGGCGCGAGAGTCGAAGCTTTCCATCTGGCCCACCTAGGTGTTTGTTGGTTGCCATAACGATTGAAAGCGCGTCGCCACCACGTCATCATAGGCCGGCGCACCATTTAAAATACCAACTTTGCGACAAAAGGCGTTCATACCTTCGACGAACGTCCTAGAGATTTCTGCCGAATATTGCGGCGTGTCGCGCCGGATTAATTCGGCTATCAGCTTCGCCTCCGTAGCGGGGAATACTTTGGCGCCTACTTCAGCAGCTTTCTCTGGCGCAGCCTTGAGAATCTCCTGCGTGCGAACGATTGCCCTCACAACCGCCTCGACTTGCTGTGGATCTGTCGCGATCTTCCGTTCAGTCGTCGCGATTGAAGCCATGGTATAGTTGAAGCATTCCGGCGGACCGTCGCCCCGGCGCACATCGATGACAACAGATCCGGCTCCGGAACATACAGCTGTTTCTGTGCCCATTCCGTTTGCCCAGAAGCCGTCAATCAATCCCTTCTCAAGGGCATGGGCTGCCGTGAGACCGAAGTTTACGGTCTTACCGATGGCGCCAGGCACTGGTGCGATCTGGACCTCGTCCCTGTTGAGGTCGATTCCCCCGGCGATGAGCAGCTGGCGAAGTCCCATGTCAACCCAAGGCGCGGCACCTATTCTCCGCCCCTTTACGATCGATAGATCGTTCCGCTGCGGGCTGAGATCCTTGCGCATGACCAGAAACCAATACATCCCTTGGCCTTGCGCGCAGACAAGCTTGACACCGTTCCACTCGGGAAACGCGCTAAGCGCCGAATGAGCCGAACCTGCAACAAAATCTAGGTCTCCGTTCTGCAGAGCTGCGTAGGCACGGTCCACAGGGTAGACGAGCTCAATCTCGGCATTCACTCCTTCCTCCCTCATAATTCCGAGCTCGACGGCCGCGACAGCCGGAAAGTAGGAATTCGAGATGAGATCGGGCACTCCGATTTTCATGCGGATACTCACGGTTGAGTAGAAGGGAAGACCGACTGAGCGCCTAGCTGAGGCCAAGCAACGGGCGCGCTGGCCTCGGCGAGGCGACGCTCGAGTGGCAGTTGAGGATTCCATCTGCGGGCGATCAAGCGAAGGCCATTGATCTGATCCGCTTCGTCGGAGCAGAGCCAGATCAAAGGGGCACGCATTTGCTCGGGCTGGATTAACTTGTCGGCTGGCAGGCCGTTTTCTGATGGCACCTGGCGCGTGTTTACCGGGCCTCCTGGAACCAGAACGTTGGCCGTCACGCCCGTCCCGTCCACATCTCCAGCCATGATCCGTGATGCAGCTTCTAATGCAGCCTTGCACGGTCCATAACTGCCGATGCCGGGGCGATACATCGTGTCAAGGCTCGTGGTGATATTCACTATTCGGCCCCAACTTCTCTCAATCATCGGCCTCACGAAAGTTCGAGACATCAGTTGCGGCCCGAATACGTTTACACGAAGCATAGCGAGCCAGAGTTCGTCACTTACCTCCCAGAACTTTGCCCTGTCGGTGAGATATCGGCTGGAGATGCTCTCAGGCCCGATTGCTGCATTGTTCACGAGAACGTCGACGCCCCCGAAGTGACTCTCCGCCTCGACTTTCAGTGCCTCAGCCGATGCCGGGTCCGCAACGTCCATTGCCCGGGTGAAGACCTGCCCACCCTTGGCTTTGAGTTGCACACCCATTGCGGTCAACGCATGTGCGTCAATATCGACAAGGACAAGATTTGCGCCGATTTCGGCCAAACCTTCCGCCATTGATCGGCCGATCCCGCGCGCGGCGCCTGTAATGAGGGCCGTCTTGCCCTTGAGCGACATCATGCAAACTCGCCCGTCACTTGTTGGTTGGCTTTTCGCTGAAATAATGCAGCTCGAATAGCAAGCACCCTCCGTTTGACTTGAACGGCCCATGGTAAGCCCCCGGGGGACGACAAGCATAAGTATTCGGAGCGAATGCAGTGCCTCCATTGCCAGATTTGTCATTGCCGACGGTCAAGTCACCTGAAATGAGGAACACCTCTTCCCAGTACTCATGTACGAAAGGATCGGTCGTAAACACGCCAGGATCGAACCTGAGCAGGCGGCTCCTGCCGCCCGTCTTGCCGTCCTCGTTGAAATCGCTCGCGAGAATCTTCTGCTTGATGCCTTCTGGATACCCGGGCGGTGTTTCCCAGCCGCTCTGCAGATCCAGCGTGTGGAATTCGAGATGAGGTTTACCATTCGACATGTTCGTGCTCACTCCGTTGGCAGGGTCTTGACGGTATAGGTGTGATGGAGACTCCTTCCAAGAACCGGGTCTACCAACTCCAGCTCGTAGGCATCGCCGTGTTCGATGGCTCCATGTACGGGTAAGGTCCCACAGAACATCGCCGTCGAGATCGGCAGCCCCATGCCCGCACCAAAGCAACCGGCCATCAAGTCGTGCGGATGTCGCATCGCCTCTAATGATCCTTCTTGATACAGCCAGCGCTCGCCGTTTATGACCGCGTAGGAACGCATTTGAAGTTCGTCCCAGTGATTCTCGACGTCTGCCAGAAGCCACCAGCTGCGCCCAATCGGCTTGGGGCACGATTGCTTTGAGATGGTGATGCCGATGGTTTCGATCTTGCGGTCCGTATGGTCCGAACCTAGGCCCAAACAGACGCCCTCCTTCAGTCGCATCAAAACAGGCTCGACTTCTCCGCTCGAATTCTTGCCGACGACTTCGATCACTTCGTCGGTCGTGAGTAGCGACGAGGCGACCCTGTAGAAGATCGGGGTCGTCTTCGGTCGCGGCACTCCCAATCTCTCGAGTTCCTCGATGTGCGCCTCTAGCGCAGCCTTATCGCGACCGGTCCAGCCAGCAACGACCAGATCGCCGATTGTCGCCCTAACGAGATCGGCCGATCCTCGTCGTTCTGACACGATAAGCGCTTCGAACTTCGTCACTTTCCGTCGCTCCGTCAGGTGAGTTTGGCGTTCCGATCGTGCGATGCAGTGCAATTGACCCCGCAGGGCCCGCTCTTTTCGGTTGAAATCGAACGCTAAGTAGAATACCTATGTTAGATGACGTATGTCAAAACATTTCTCTTCCCACCAAATGGAGTCGACAGTGAACCCTCAGCCCAAGAGCATTACTGCTTCATCCGCCGGCGGCCTACGTTCCGGTCGCGATTTCCTGGAGTCGCTGAACGATGGGCGGCAGGTCTTTCTGGACGGCGAGCTGGTAAAGGACGTTACGAAGCACCCGTCTCTGGCTCGAACGGCTCACACGCTTGCCGGCTTGTTTGATCTGGCGGCCGAACCCGGCCTGAGGGATCGCATGACCTTCACGAGCCCAAAGACTGGACAGCCCGTGCTTAGGGCTTACCAAATCCCGAAGACGACAGAAGATCTGCGCGCGCGCCGCTTGTTCTCAGAGGTGTGGGCCGAGGCAACGTTCGGGCTGATGGGACGCACCCCGGATCACGTGGCCAGCTTTTTTTGCGGCTATGCGGCCGTTCCGGAGGTCTTCAAGGCTGGCGGCGCTCAGTTCGCTGCGAACGTCGTGAACTTTTACGAGAAGATGCGCGACAATCATCTCTATGCTAGCTACGCAATCGTTCCTCCGCAGATTGATCGCAGTAAGCCAGCTCACAAGCAGGCTGACCCGACATTGTATGCCGGGATCGTGGCCGAAAAGGACGGGGGTATCGTCCTCAAGGGCGCCCAGCAGCTGGCAACTGGTGGCCTATATTCGGATTATATCTATCTGAGCTGCATCCATCCGCTTCAGCCTGGAGACGAGAATTACGCTAATGGCGTCATGATTCCGGCCAACGCTCCGGGACTGAAGCTGTATCCGCGGCGTCCTTTCGGCGCGGTGGCTTCGAATTCCCTCGACTATCCGCTGTCCGGACGGTTTGATGAGCCCGACTGCTTCGTGGTGTTGGACAATGTATTCGTTCCTTGGGAGAACGTCTTCATTCATCGCAACATCGATGTGTGCCGGGATCAGTGGTGGAAGACCCCGGCTCATGCGTATGGCAATTGTCAGGCTCAAACGCGTTACACGGTGAAGCTGCGTTTCATGATCGGTTTGGCGAAGCGGATCAACGAGCTTTCCGGCAACGACAGCAATCCGGCGGTCCAGGTGCAGATGGGTGAGTTAGCTTCGCTCGTCTCCATCATTGAAAACATGCTGCTGTCGCAGGAAGTAACCGCATCTGTCGATTCCAACGGCGTGCTTTGGCCCTCAAAGACGGCGCTGTATTCAATTATGGCTCTGCAGTCCGAGTTGAACGCTCGGATGCTTGAGATCATTCGAGAGTTGAGCGGCGCCGCAATGATCACGCTGCCGTCGTCGGCGGCAGATTTCGAGAACGCCGAGATGAACGCTGATATCGAGCGCTATATGCAGTCGGGAGCGGCGGACGCAAAAGCGCGTGTTGCCGTAATGCGTATGGCTTGGGACTTCATCGGCTCGGAGTTTGGAAGTCGCCAGCAGCAATACGAGAAGTTCTACGGCGGGGCTTCGTTCCTAGTGAAGCAGAACATGTTCCGGAACTACGATTTCAAGAGGGCGACGGGACTCGTTGAGAAGGCGCTTACTCTGCCGGCGTTCTGATGCTGCAGCATTGCGGGCGGGCCGGCCCGGCTCCGATGCGCTCGGCAAAATGGTGCGTCTCGCTTTGGGGGATACGAATGCTGATTTTCACGAAATGCTGTCGTTCGGCCCTTTAATTGCGGTTTGATGTCAAGTGGTGTCTCCTTTCTTGAAGGCGGTAGCGCTCGGCCTGTCGGAGCTCGCCATTGCGTAGACAGGGCGAGCGCGGGTGATGACGATGCCAGTCCGGTTGCGGTTTGGCGCCGTTGAGCCTGATGCCATCGCTGGGGTCATGGTCCTTTCCGAGGTCGCGCAGCGCCTCATGATGATGTCCGGGGCGGACGCCTCAACGTCTGCAGCGGGGTACGGTCAAGCCGCCACCAGCCGAATGAACGAGGTCGTCACAACCACCGTCCCAGCGGGACATCGCCAGTCCGCCGAACCGGACCAGGAGCTAATAAATAGGATCAGGCTTCCTTCGCCTGACCCCAATCGAACGGTGTGCCATCTTTTCGTAGAGCGATTGATCCTGTTGACTTGCTTGGCTATTCTTTGTCACCCCTTTTCTGTTGATCTCGATGGCGTATCGATGGGTGTGACTCCTTGCTGAGTGTAGATATCGGACTGACGGTTGTTGACCGCGGCCCTTATTCGGAGCGGGCGGCTAGAGAAAAGTCGTTGTCGCTGATTGCGGGAGGGAACAACAATTATGTCTAGGCTTCGAGTGACCGATGCGACGACTGGTCGTCCTTCCAAAGAGGTGCTGGATGAATTGCGCCGGAAGCGGGCGATGCTCGAAGAAGCTGAACGCATCGCGCACGTTGGCTACTGGGAACGGGACCTAGGATCGGAACAGATCATCTTTTCAGAAGAAGCCTATCGCATCTTTGGCGTAGCTCCACGCGAAGGCACCATTGGGCTTGAGGAAATCATCGAGCGGATACACCCGGACGATCGCGCAGCCTGGAGCGCGGCGATAGAGGAGATGCTTCGCGGCAACTCTCGTTATGATCTGAATTATCGCATAGTGAGACCCGACGGTGAGGTGCGGTTCATCCACAGCCGGGGTGATCTGACCAGAGACTCGTCGGGCCATTGTCTCGGTGCATTTGGGGCGGTCCAAGATATCACTGATCTTAAGCGAGCTGAGCATCTGACGCAGATGGTCTTCGAGCGTTCACCCGATGCCATCTGCATTATCGGACGAGACTATCGATACCAGCGCGTCAACCCGGTCTTCGAGCGTATTGCAGGAAGGCCAGCGAAGGACCTTGTCGGGATGCATGTCGCCGATGTTTTGGGGAATACGGTCTTTGAGCAGATCCTCAAGCCAAAACACGACCGATGTTTCGCCGGAGAAGAAGTCAGATGCGCGGATTGGTTTGTATATCCTAATGCGAGGCATTTCCTCTCGGTAAGCATTTCTCCCTTGAGTTCGACGTCGGATCGCGTCGAAGCGATTCTGTTGATCTTTCGCGACCTCACAGAACATGTATTGGCATCCGACGCCTTGCGCTCGGCGCAAGCCGAACTAGCGCATGCTAATCGTGTCGCCACTATGGGGCATCTCACGGCATCGATTGCCCACGAAGTCAACCAGCCAATTGCTGCGGTGGTAATGAATGCCCAGGCTGCTTTGCACTGGCTTGACGGAGCACCCGCCAACCTTCCGCAGGTCCGTCGATCCTTGAACCTGATTGTTGAGGATGGAGAACGGGCCGGAGAGGTTATCGGACGGATCCGCTGCCTCGTGAAGAAGGCGCCGCCTCGGAAAGATCGTCTCGACGTCAATACCGCTGTCCTTGACGTGATCGCCTTGACGCGCAGCGAAGTACTCAAGCATGGGGTCTGCCTTCGGACAGAGCTTGCGAACAACCTGCCCTTTGTCGAAGGTGACCGGGTCCAGCTGCAACAAGTCATGCTGAACCTTATCTTGAATGCGGTCGACGCAATGAGCGGATTAGCTGGGAACGAAACCGAGCTCGTGATCAGCGCTTCGAAGGATGCGTCAGGCAGCGTGCTTATATCCATACAAGACACGGGACCTGGCGTGCCTCCGCACCTTGTCGACCGCTTGTTCGAGCCCTTCTATACGACTAAGCCCGAAGGGATGGGAATGGGTCTAGCCATTTGTCGCTCAATCATTCAGGCGCATGGAGGGCGGCTGTGGGTCAGCGCGAATAACTCCGGGGGGGCTGTATTTCGATTTACCCTGCCGACCGGCGACGACATTTCCGCTGGGCTGGCGGAGCCACAGAAGTCTGTCGTTCCGTAGCCGGACATATGTTGTAGTGAGCGCATGGCGACTGGCGTCTCGCGCTCGTCGTTACTTTGCTTGTTGCGACTCGGTCCGAAGGATGCCCGGCGCGGAAAGTAGCGTTGTCCGCGCGAAGGTGGTCCGGATTTGGGAGCCGCCTTGGTCGGCCCAGGCGCGGTCGGGAATGTCTTTTACGGCGATGATCAAGAGTAGACATTGCCGCTGATTGATCGGACGCAGGGCGCGACCGGAACCGTCTTCCTGCTTGCTGCCAGAGCTATGGAAAGGACGTTGCTGGATAAGAAGGGCAGCACGCGCTCGTTGACAGGGCAAGCACTTGGGACGCGAGTCTGATCCATCCCAGCTTCTTCTCCGAACCTGCGGCTTGCAATTTCGGATCCTAAACTCCAGAAAATGAGCTGGTTGTCGAGCACACGGGCTTGCGTCGCCTGTTCCGCTACCCAAGCCCGGGGTCGGCTACTTCTCGCGATCGCAAAGCCATTCCTAGGCCAAGGGACAACGTCTTCTCAAGCGCACTTGCGGGTTGCAGTGAGCGTTCAGAAGGTGGAAGGGGAACGCTCTGTTTGCCCACTATTGGTGAATGGGGAAGTCAGGCCTCGCGACAGACAGATGCGCGCCTAAGCCGTTACTATCGCACATGCTGACTGACTGCCAGAACATTGCGTCCGCTCAATCACATTCGCCGGATTAGCGGGATCATGGCAGACGAGCCAAGAATCGCGGCACCCACGATAAACGTAAGGCCCATATCGAAGCTACCGGTGGTATTGATGATCGCACCGATGGCGAGCGGTGAGAGCGCGCCGACAAGATTACCGATGCCATTATAGATGCCAACCCCTGCGGCGACCGCGCCAGAGGGAAGGATCTGCAACCCCCAAGGCAAACAGTGAGGGCAAGGCCGCACCCCAGAAGAATGCGCTGACGGAGATCATGATGGCAGCGGTCTCGTGATCTGCAATCACAGTGACGCAATACATGCAGATACCGGCCGAGAATAGCGCGAAGAAGCACACAACTGCTCGTCGGCCGATCCGATCGGAAATAATCGCGGAGAGTACTTCGCCAAAGAACATGAGGATGAATGGCATTGACGCATACATGCCGGTCTGCCTCGGGTCGAATTGGCGGACCTTGATAAGATAGTTCAGCAACCAACTGTTGAGCCCCCACAGATAGCTTAAAGCGGCCGAATTAAAAGTCACAAGCATCCAAAATCGCCAATCCGTCGAGAAGGCGCGAGTCTGAGTGCGGTAGGGGGTGCGCACGGCATCGGCGAAAGGCGTCGCGCCCACAACGTTCTCCGGCCAATCCCGGACCGGGCCGAATGTATAACCCAGTCGGCCAGTCCCGGTGACAAAGACGTCCGGGACCTGCGTTGCAGTTTGCGCTCACGATAACACCGGAGATGGCAAGACAGGTGTTTGCGCCGTCCGAGATGCGCCGCTGGCATTCAGTTCAAGGCCAAAAACCCGGCGATCCCTCTGCCAATTGTAGCCGATTTGCGCTCCTGCCAGGAATACCGGGGTATCGACCACGTCGCCATAGATCGAGGGACCGTAGGGATCACTAAATGATGTCCGGCCGTAAACCCCGCCGACGTGCCCGCCGAAATAGCCTCCGGTCCAGCTCCATACTGCAGGCGGGACTTTTACTTCCGGCCTAAAATCTGCCGAATTGACGACCCCGCTTGCAACGAGCGCAGCTGTTGCGGTCCCCCAAAACAAAAGTTCAGATCTCATATCACCTCGCGCGCACACGAGCGTGCGCCATCTTGCAACGAAGGCCGAATGACCGACGTTGTTGCGCTGCTTCCACGCGGCGTGTGTTTGTGCAGGATCTAGGCCATCGGACGCGGCGCGCGTTCCCTGCAGTTGCTCGTTAGTGATGTCGCCTTCGCAACAAGATCGATGATCTTTGAGATAAGTCCGCGTCTGATGTCGGTCACAACGCACGCTTCACGCTCGACATACAGCGGATGAATAAGTGACGCTCTTTAGGGATGGCGTCGGCCTTCCCCCCTCTCGCTTGCGCGCTTTCGTTGAACCCGTTGGGGTGACTTAAGAGCTGCACCGCCGACAGTTCGGGGATTGATTAAAGCACGGTCCGAAAAGCGACTTCTGACGAAGTTCTGTCGGCCATTTTTCTGCGTCAGGCGTCACAGCGCGGCTTGTGTCATCGATCTCTTCTGGAGCCGCGACTTGGCCTGAAAGGCATACCAGCAAGGGAGCAGACGGGGCCATGATCTGTCGATCGAGCATTGCTCCTTCCTGAGACCATTGAGCCCGCCTCTTCAGGCTATATTCCCAATCCTCGCTTACGGCCGACATTCCAATCGACTCTACTGCCAGGCAACATAATGCCAGATACCTGCTTTCCGAGATGCTTCTCCAAAGCCGGCCGCCAAGGTACCAGCTCAAAACCGAGCCCATCGTCGATCATCGCGAAACGCCCCGAGGCAAGCGTCACGCGCTGACGGTAGATGCCGGTCCCTAGCCGAGGCGCAGACTCATTGCAGTCGCCTTCTTCGGAACTATGACGAGAGGTCGATCGTGCAAGGTCCACGACAGCTTTCCTCTGGGTCGCGTCAGCAGCTATTTCGGATAAACTATGGTATAGCTTTCCCACAGATCTCCATCTCGATATCGCTTAGCTGCTTGCGACTGAGCGAGCCTTGGGCAGCTATGGCTCCACAAGGAATTGGTCGCGGCCGATCGCTGCGGTCTGACAAAATCGAATTCATGGCAGTGAATCGTGCGGAGCATGCAGGGGCTCATTCGAACGATCGGTTCAAATGGGAGACAAAAGCGATGCAAATCGCCCAGCAACAACAGTGGATAACCGGCATTTGGTATGCGTGGGACGCCCGCGTTTGAGCCATTTGAAATTTGCCGTTGCGAGGCATGGAGTGCAAAGGCCGAAGCGCAAGGACAGTCGTCGGATTTTGTCGCTGGATGACGTCATCGTTACAGACGAGAAACATCTCTGATGGAAGGCCCGATACAACTGAAGCACGTCACCAGTGTTGTTTATTTCGGCCATATGAAGGATCACAACGGCCGCTCGGTCCGTTCAAGGGGATACGTTGAATGATGAATCAAGATGTAAACCATTTGCCTGCGGTATGCTTTCTTCTGGGGCTTCCCCGCTCGGGGACAACGCTGCTCGCGCATTTGCTTCAGTCGCACCCGGATATTGCGGCTCCGCCTGAGCCCTGGCTGATGTTGGCACTTGAGGCTTTTGGTCGGGTCGACCACCGTCACCCCGCCGGGACCTCAATGGTCCAGGCCGCAACCTCCGAATTCTTGGGCCGAATAGATCGAACGGGCGTCACGCGCGCTTTTGCGGATGCAGCCTACGGGCAGTATTTGGCAGCTGCCGGCAAGCGCACCCTGATAGACAAGACTCCGCGGTATTGGACGGTGCTCGATTTTTTGGACTTGCTCTATCCGGAGGCGCCGCGGATCGTTCTGATGCGCAATCCATACGCCATTGCCGCATCACTGAAATCGACGTGGGGCGTTCCGCTTCTGGCGGCAGGTTCCCCACCCGCGATCGCATCGTGTGTGGCCGACATCGTGCTCGGTCGGCCTACACCCGCGATCGCATCTTCGCTCGCCGACCTTGTTCTGGGTCTGCCCGCGCTTGCAGCGTACCGTAGTAGGCTCCACACACAACTGGTACAATACGAAATTCTTGTGACCCATCCTAACGAGGAAATCCGGCGCGTGATTGCTGGCCTTGGACACGCACCCATGGACATGTCATCGGCGCCATTGGAGCAAACGGACTATCTTCGGTCTAGCACGTTTGGCGATCGAAAGATCCTCGAGAAAAAGACCATTGACGATCACTCGGTCCAGGCCTGGCAAACCGAATTGAGCCTCGAAGAGATGCAGGTCGTGACAGATCTGGTTGGCACGCAGCTTTTCATAGAGCTCGGCTATGAGCAGGATCTTCGGTTTGCAGAACAAGCTGGCGTAGTAGACAAGGGCCCGGAAGTCACCGAAAGCTATCGTCAGCTATTTCGAAGCTGCTGGGATTTCCTGGAAGATAAGACAGGGGGATCATTTGACATCTCCACTAGCGATGCCGAGCTAAACAGTACTGACCAGCAAGCTCAAGAGAACTCCTCGTTGGCTTTTGGCCCTTCGATACTTCTGCAAGCGCAACGTCTGGCCGCATCCAAGAGAGAGGACAATTTGCGGATCGGAAATTCAATCGCAGCGCAGCTGACCGAGGCGCTCACGGCAGCGAAGGCTGCTCAAGATGCGTTGCCCGAAGGCCATTCGTAATGGCATGACTGCGTGATGTTGAGGCAACATCGCGCGGCTCAGCACACCCTCTTTATTTCAGAAGCTGCTCGAGCCGGAGCTTCCGCTGTCATCCGCAGACCAACGTGAAAGTGGAGAAACACCGCGCCGCTCCCATAACTGGCCCTGGCACACTTGAATCCGCCAATTCAGGGAACAGCCGCAGCGCCGCCATCGAGCATCCGAAGGGACGACCTCGGCCTGCGTTCAGCAGCCTAATTGTGGCGTGGCGTCAGAGGAGACGTTTTCATACCCGAGCGAAATAAACCCGCCGGCGTGACGCCACCGCGCATGAGTGCTAAACCGACCTTAAGCAGGCGGATAATTCGGCTACGCAGCGGATGGGTTTTCCAGGCCTGCTCAGAGATGCGCCTTGGACCGAACAGTACCTCGGCGATGTCACGGTAGGAGGCGCCGTCCATGTGCCCATCGAGGGCGCGCAAGCTCAGAGCCAATCGCTTACGCCGCTGTGCCGATAGGAGAGCAATCGGAGGCCCTGGCGGACGACCATTGATCGCGCGCCACAATCGAAGCGAGGCGTGGGCGCGGATCTCGAAGTCCGCGTCGTGGATCGGCTGTTCGATTGCATAAAGGGTACCTAAACGTGGGGCCTGCTTGATGTCGCGTTTATTGAATGCGCACTACAGCATGCCAACCATCAGCTGCCTGTCGGATACTGTCCGATGCAAGATCGGCAAGCTCAATCCTAGCGGCAACGCCATGTGGATCGGAAACGCTTTCAACGAGCGATACCACGTAGCCTCGGGCGCCCAGAAGATGGCATGCTCGTGAAAAGACCTCTGCGGGTCATGAGCGAAAGCAGAGGCCCCATCTCCTCCGGAATTGAGGCGTCACTTGCCCGTGTTTTGAGAGCGTGTCTCGGTAGTCAGCCTGATATTCGGGATTGTGACGGAGGCTTTCCCAAGCGAAATCCGACGTCTCGCCTGCTGTAACGCTCTGATAGGACTCCGGTGAGCGCCGGTCGAATTTCGACACTGCTTGATCTCCCCAAAGAAAAATTGCGGCGCAGTGTCTATAAAGCCTTGGGTTGTTGCGGAAGTCCCTAATTGTGCATCACCGGTGATGCAACCAGGCGATCACCCGATCACTGGGAGAGATCTTTTCTAAGGGTGCAGCCCAGACGAGACATTTCTGCTATTTGGGCCCATCAGAGCGGAGCAAGTGGCGGTAACCGCGCTCAACCATCCATTTTGCGCGCGCCAAATGGCTGTCGAATGCATTGCGGGCGCGCTCGGGTTCGCGCTCGGGGTCAAGATGCAGCACGCTCCGCGAAACTTCTTTCCAGTCGGCGCCATCGGCCTCGGCGTCGAGGAGTCGCCAATACGTCACCAGATGCTGCTCGTCATAGGGCGTCAACGCCGCATCTGTGGGCGCCAAGTCTGCGACATCAGGGCAAAGCGGTGTTTGCATGAGAATCCCGCAAAAAATGAGAACAAACGTAGCGCGTGGTGACTCAAGGCTAGGGGCTTGCTCGTTGCAAGCCGCACTTTAGGCCTATTCCGGGTTCCGTCCGCACCTGAGAATACGATGTCCGAAAGCCTCATCAAAGAATACGCCTTACTGTTCGCACGCACGATAGGACTGCAGTCTCGCAAACTGGTCCGCGAGCTGTTGGGCGAAGATCATCCGCTTCTCGGTTTGATCGAGCCGCTTCTGTCGATATTTGCAACCAACAAAGCAAGTTCGACAACGAAGTCCGCCAGTTGGCGAAGTCGGATGAGACGACACGTCGACAAGGACCGTTCCTGGTGTCGGCGTGGTTGATAGCCTTGAAGATCGATGACCCATTGCGCTTCCGATCGGCATCAAACGTCGGCGCCGTCTCGTCTAAGCGGTTTTCCGAAAAGGTCATGCTAAAACAACAACCTGCGCGATGCCGAGCGAATCTAAGCGCGCTTTAGCCTCGCCAACTGGAGACACAGGTGAGGCAAAAGCGTTGTATAGCCAAGCCAAGCCAATGCGGACCGGGGAAAGATCCCGCATGACAAAATCAGGTTGGCGGCAGCGCTCGGCGCGAACGCTGAGGCGGCTAACGCTATCGCGCATGGACCGTTAAAGAGTGGGTCCGGAAAAGAGGGGGGGTTTTCCGGAAAGATCATGCCAACCCCGATAGACAAAAGTGATCCGCTGCCGGGTTCATGGTTCTTTCCGCGGTCATCTCTCTATGCAGGAGCGCCGCATGATGGCGTTCAGAGGCGTGGCATCCCGATGTGAAGAGCGCGGTGCGTAAGGCCCGCAGGGGCGACTTCGAGATTGCCGACACCTTCGTCCCGGCAGGGACTCTTGCTCCGCCGAAGCGGATCCGGGTGGTTTAAGACTGGTTTATGCGGTGCGCATCTCCGCTTGGAATTCGGTGCCATCGGTCCAGATAGCATGGAGGAGGACAGCCAATTTGCGAGCAACGGCAACCTTGGCCTTTTTGGTGCCGATACGTTTGGCCAGCTTGCTGCCCCAGCGCTTGAGCGCAGAACCTCGCCTGACAACGGTCAGCAGGACGTTCGCGGCCTCGAACAAATAAGTTCGCACCTGGTGGTTGCCGCGCTTGGAGATGCGGCCAGTGCGATCCATCTCAGTGGATTGATGGCGTCTTGGTGTCAGGCCTAGATAGGCGCCCACGTCGGCGGAATGCCTGAAGCGAGTGGGGTCGTCGATGGTAACGACGAAGGACAGGGCAGTCAGGGGCCCGAACCAGGAACGGTCAGCATTCGCCGAACAGTTTGGTCGCCTTTTGCCACGGCCAGGAGTTGTCGATCGAGCTTCTCAATTTGCTCAGTCAAACAGGACTGGACAAGGAGCAGCGGTGCGAAAATATCTTGTAAATCCGGCGCATCAGCAAGCACGGCATCGACTTTGCGAGCCAGGCTGGTCGAGCCGGCCTTGCCAAGCAATTTTCCCAACCCCTTGCACAGACCGCGCATTTGGTTGTCTATATCTCGCCGCAAATTCAGCAGCTTGGTTCGAGCCGCCAGCATCGAACGGGTTTTCCTGCTCTCCGCCCCCTTCACGGCAACTTCCCTGTACCACCCGATGCGCGCCATTTCGGCTAGCCCCTTGGCATCGTTCTGGTCCGACTTGTTGATACGCATCGATAACGCTGCGTTGGCATGACGTGCATCAAGGCAAATCACCGGAAAGCCCAGCGCTCTGAGTTGGTGCCATAGCCAATTCGATAGCGCGCCCGTTTCAAACACGATCCGCTCAGCATTGCCGGCATGACGTCGCAAGAGTTGAGCGATCGCCTCCGGCTTGGTGGACACGCAACCTTCGAATGTCACATCGCCGCTCTGGTCCAAAACGCAAATGCTGGTTTCTTCCATAGAGATGTCCAGACCAACGTACTGCTTCATAGTGCTGCTCCCTTTTCGATAGTCTGCTGAGGCCATCCATCCTACCGACTCTCGTGTCCTCAAGAAGTCGTCGGCCGCGATTACGCCATGTTAAGAAGCCGGATTGAGCTGGTCTGGACAGGCGAGCGTTCGCCATAGCAGCCGCAGGAACAGGGCCAAGAATTCTCTGAGCCAGGCGAGGATGCGGCGGAAGTTGTGGCCGACGGCTGAGAGGATGACGTTGGCGGCATCGCCGGCACGGCCTTTGAGGTGGCAGCGTCCGAGGTGACCTTCGGCCTTCAGGTGTCCGATGATGGGCTCGATGGCGGAGCGGCGGCGCAGCTCGCGCTTGATGATACCGAAGACGCCGCGCTTCTGGCCGGAGATGAAGGCGCGCCGGGGATTTTGCGCGTCGTGACCGCGGTATCCCTTGTCGACATAGGCCCGCTCGATCGGACAGCCGGTAAGTGTCTCGGTGCGGTCGATGACGTCCCGCAAGGTATGACCGTCGTAGGGATTATCGGGCAGCGAGCTGGCGTGCAGCACGAACAGGCCGCCGGGAGCCCGGCGGTTGTTGGTGACGATGGAGGCCTTCACGCCGAACTCGTAAGGGGAGGCAGCCTTGCCCTTGCCGATGCACTCCACCTCCGGGGCATGAAAGGATTAGAGCTTCCAGCCGCGCTGGCGCTGCTGCTGCGAGCGGATCTGCGCGGCCCGGCCGAGCGGAAGGGCGAACGCCTCCTCCAGTGCCAACTGAACCTCAATCTTGCGGCGGATGTCGCGAATGATCCGGCCCAGCCGGCTGCGCAGGATACGCAACTGCCGCTGATGCCGCCTGAACTGTTTGGCGTGGGCGTATCGGCCTGCCATCATCGCGGCGGCCTTGGCCACACGCGCATAGGATTGCCGCAGCCTGACCCCATGCCTCCTCGCCAGGCGATTGAGCCCCTTGATGGCCGCGTGCAACAGTTTGGCGTCGGTCGGAAAGGTGATGGCCTTCAGCTGCAACCGTGGTGTCGACCGTGACGCGCTTGAGGTCCTGGCTGCGCAATGCAACGGCCTCGTGCGCCACCCGCAGGCTCTCGGCCAGCAGCAGCTCCAGCTTGTCGCCGAGCCGCTTGCGCCAATGGCTCAGGTCGCTTCGCTCGTGCGGGAAGGCGTGCTGGAAGAACGTAAGCGCTTAGCCGGAACCCTTGCTTCGGGATCCGTATAGCTGTGCGAAAGAAGCCTCCGGCTTGGACGGAGGTTTGGGATGGGATTGGACAGCAAAAAGGACGTCCATTTGGACGGCTCACCGACGGGGTCGGTGAGCCGTCTGGAGGTTCTTGAAGGACCATCGGGGCGTCGCGTACGTTCGGAAGCTGAGAGAGCTCGGATCGTCGCCGAGAGTCTGTTACCCGGTGCCCAGGTGTCCGAGGTGGCGCGCAAGCACGGAGCGACGCGCTGGCAGATCTACGATTGGCGACGGCGGTTTCGACAGCGAGGCATGTAGCCGCCGTGCGAGGCGTCGCAGCCGACATTCGCGCCGCTGGTCGTGGAAGGTGCGTTGGAGGAGCGTCAGATTCCGGCGATCAAGCTTGAGATCGCGATCGGCGATGTCGTGCTGCGGACGGATATGGCCATTGATGCCGAGCAGCTGTCCCGGGTGATCCGCGCGGTGCGAGCGTCACGATGATCGCGGCTGGTGCGGATCTGAAGATTTACATTGCAACACGGCCGATCGACTTCCGCTGTGGCCATGATGGGCTTGCGACGAAGGTGCAGGAGATGCTGCGTCTCGATCCGTTCAGCGGCGCGGCCTTCGTGTTCCGATCGAAACGAGCTGACCGGATCAAGATTTTGGTCTGGGATCGAACGGGCCTGGTGTTGGTTCACAAACGCCTCGAAGGTTGCAAGTTCGTTTGGCCAACGATCGCAGACGGCGTGATGCGCATATCGCCGGCGATGTTCGCGGCCCTGTTCGACGGGCTGGATTGGAGGTTGGTCCGCCCGGAAGAAGCGCGGCGTCCTCAGGCGGCTGGATAACTGCGGCAGAATGACTCGGAAGCTACTTTGAACGTGGCACGCGCGGCGGCGATGTGCTCGAAATAGCGCATGAGCATCGCGGCGCTGCGCGACGAAAACGAACGCCTGAAGGCGCTTTTAGCGCAAACGCAGGCGGCCTTGAGCGAGCATCAGGGGGCGCTGGCGGCGTTGGAGGTCATTCTCGGCGAATTACGACGCGACAGGTTCGGCGCGAAGTCCGAGAAGCTGCGACCAGATCAGTATCATTTGCCGCTCGAAGACGTGGAGATTGCGCAAGGCATCCTGGATGCCGCGCAGGAGAGAGCCGAGAAGGTCATCCAGGGCCGATCGCGGAGCGTGACCGATCAAGGCTCTCACCGCAATCGCGGCTGCTTGCCTGCCCATTTGCCGCGGGTGGAGCGGATCATCGAGCCTGCGAGCACGCTCTGCCCGTGCGGTTGCGGCGCCATGACGAAGATTGGCGAGGACGTCAGCAAGCGCCTTGACGTGATCCCGGCACAGTGGCGCGTGCTGGTCACACGCCGCCCGAAATACATCTGCCGCCGCTGCTCCGGCCCTGTCGTGCAGGCGCACGCGCCGGAGCACGTCGTACCCAGCGGGTTGCCGACCGAAGCGGCCATTGCGCACGTGATCGTCTCCAAGTTTGGTGACCATACGCCGTTTTACCGCCAGTCCGAGATCTATGCGCGCCAGGGCATCCGGCTTGATCGGGCGACACTGGGCAACTGGTCCGGTCGCGCCTGCTTCCACCTTCAACCCCTCGCGGACCACATGCGCCGCCACCTGGCCATGGCGGATCGTCTGTTCATGGACGAAACCACGGCGCCGGTACTCGATCCCGGGCGCGGCCAAACGAAGAAAGGCTACTTCTGGGCGATCGCCTCAGACGACCGCGGCCACAGCGGCCCAAGTCCGCCGATCGTGCTGTTCCGATACGCCCCTGGTCGCAGCGGTGCCTTTGCGGAGCAGTTCCTGGATGGCTTTTGCGGACGCTTCCTGCAATGCGATGCCTACGATGGTTATGACCGGCTGACCGAAGTCGCTCGACTGCAAGGACCTTGGACGCTTGTGCATTGCTGGAGTCATTTGCGCCGGCGCTTCGTCAAATTGGCCCGTAACAGCAAATCGCCGATCGCCGAGGCCGCCGTTCGGCACATCGCACAGCTTTACGCCATCGAAGCCTTGGTACGCGGCTCATCGCCAGACGTCCGGCTCGCCGCGCGAAAGGAGCATTCGTTGGCTCGTCGCCGCTTTAAAAATGTGGTTCGAGAAGCAGCTGTCCATGATCTCCAGCGGCTCGACACTGGCCGAAGACATCCGCTATGCGCTCAATCATTGGCAGGGGCTGACCCGCTTCCTCGAAGACGGGCGCCTCGAGCTCGACACCAACCCGGTCGAGAACGCCATCCGGCCAGTTTGCCTGACCAGGAAAAATGCGCTCTTCGCCGGTCACGAAATCGGGGCAGAAAACTGGGCCTTGCTCGCGTCGATCGTCGCCACCTGCAAGCTCAACGACGTCAACCCGGCTGCCTACATCGCCGAAACACTCGAGGCGATCATCGACGGCCATCCTCATAGCAGGATTGAAGACCTCATGCCGTGGCGATTCCGCAAATCGTCAAGCCAGCCCCAATAAGGGTCCCGGCTAAGCGCTTACGGAAGAACTCTTCGCCGGTGAAGAACTGGAAATGCGGATCGTGGACCCAGCGCTCACAAATGCCCTCATCGGACAGCCCGTAAATGTGCTTGAGCAACAGCAGCCCGATCATGAAGCGGGTCTCGATCCCGGGCCGGCCATTCTCGCTGTAGAGCGGCGCGACCTCGCCGTCGATCCAGTCCCAATCGATCTTGCCCGCGAGCTGAACCAGCTCGTGCTTCATGTTGATGATCTGGTCCAGCCGCGCCCGGAACAGATCATTCGATCCCGACGTCTTGTGCTTCTTCGGCCGCATCGTCCCCTCCGATGCACCACAGAATCATGGTCCACGGCGAAAGGGAATCTTGAGGGTTCTGTGAGGTCGCAGGGAAAGCCAACCGCGTGCTGTGCCGCTAGTGGCGACCTCATAGAAGCCGGATTGAACGAAGCTGCGGAGTTGTAGGCGCTATGAGAATAGTGCAGCTGGTGCGGCTGTGGAGAAGACGCGCCTGTGGTCGCCGCGCGTCGGCGGGACATTCAGCTGATGTAAGTGGCTGCATTGATTGGGCCGATGGCGCGGCGCGGCGAGGGATTTTCTGCGCTGGGATGCGCGGCCGAACGATTGACGGGATGTTCGGTGACGAGCGCGGGCACGGCGACATCGGACGTCACCGCCGAGAAGCTGACCACGGAAGGGGTGGATGGTGCAGGTGTTGGTCATGAGGTATCGCAACGAAACGGTTGGTTGCGCGCGCAGGCTCGCGGGACGACATCGACGCGCCGCATGGTGCCGCCGCAATGTGAGCAGGCTGGGATCTCGCATGTGGCGAGGGGATCGGTGGTGGCTTCTTGATCAGTTGGCGCGTTGCGGACAGCAAGGAGTTGACGACAGAGGGCGATCTTATCGTTGCGTCCGCCATTGGCGAGAAAGCCGTAGTGGCGGATGCGGTGGAAGCCGTCCGGCAGAGTGTGCAGGAGAAAGCGACGAATGAACTCATCGGCATCGAGCGTCATCAGCTTGGTCTTGCCCTCCTGGCGATAGTCCTTCCAGGAAAAGCTCACCTTGCCTTCGACAAGCGAGATCAGCCTGCTGTTGGCGATGGCGACGCGATGCGTATACGGCATTACAGGATCAGTGACCAGGCGGATGAAATCAACCTCGTCCTGCGCGGCCACTATGGCTATTACGGCGTCGCCGGAAATCTCCGGAGCCTCGTAAAAGTCTATCGGGCCGTGGAGGCGTTACTGGCGCGGAATGCTGCGCAGCCGCAGCTGGGCAGGCCGACGCCTCACTTAGGACGCCTTCAACCAAATCAAAGAACGGACACCGTTGCTGAAGCCTAAGCTGCGCCTCCCTTATCGGGAGCTGCAAGCGCTTGCAGTGCTGTGAACCAACTGTCGAAGAGCGTCGGTGCGGGAAATCCGCACGCCACGTTCTGTGGGAATCGGGGGCGGGCGACCGCCTCCGGTGACCCGGTGGGTGGCGAGACGTCCCCCTATCCCGATTAATCCACAAAAGAAATTGCAGGGTTTGGCCGCCTCTACTCCGCAATCCCTGCAATCTCAAACCGTCTCGAATCCGAAAAATAGACTCTCGCTCAATCGCTTAGAGCCTTGTTCACGGACGACAGATTAATTCACGCGTTAGCAGTCATCGCAATCGGATGGCTGCTTCACAGCTCAAGGCCGTGGTCCCTGAGCACCTCGCGCATCAGCGCGCCTTTGATCTCGCAGGCGATCTCGTCGCGGATCTTTGCTCCGAACTGCAACTCGGCATCGCTGTCTCCGGTCAGGTCATGATCGGCGAGCCGTTGCTCGAGCCGACTCTGGAACTCCCCGTCCATCGCCCCGATCAACCGGTCCTGCATCTGTGCGTGGGCTTCGGGGGCGATCCGGCTCACCACCGTCTCCCAAGGTTGCCAGCGGGTTGCCAGATAATCGGCGAATCCTGCCGCCTCCTCATTCCGAACCTTGGTCTCGGCCGCGGTGAGGTCGTGCTCAGTGACGTAGGAGACATCAAAGAACCGCATGTCCGGAGCGATGAGCTGCAGGTCCAGCCGCTCGCGTAGCTTGACCTGATAGGCAAGATAGACCTCGATCTCGTCGACGAATTGGAGCGAACCGACTTTCTGACGAGCGATGGGCTCGAGCGCGCCCAGGCGGAACAGGACCCGCGCCTGGTCGACGAGCTCGCCGAGACGGTTGTCATAGGCCCCCTCCTCGACGTCAGCGTTCAGGCGTGCTGTCTGCATGCCGTTCCAGGACAGGGTGATGCGATCTTCGCAGGTCTCGCTCGCCCCAAACGCCAGCTGGAAATACTGTTGGCGCAACCCCGGCCTGATCGCTGCTCGCCGCAGATCATCGGCTACCGCTTTTCTAAACTCCGGATTGCCGCTATTCACGGTGCTACGCAGCCTGTCGAGGAAAAGCGCATATTCCGACGCGCCCGCTTCGCCGGCGAAGTTCTGCCATGCAGCGATCACCTCCGGCTCGCCCTCCATCCAGTTCGCTACCGCGTGGCTCAGGGGTCGCGCTGAATCGCCCGCCGTTCCCTCACTCATCGAGAAGAACACTCGCGGACCGCTATAGCCCGGGGCATTCAGGGCTGCCGCCAAATTAGTCCGCACCCGCTCGGATAGCGGATTATCCTCTACATACACGATGCACCCAGAACCCAGCTGGGTCAGCAGCGTCTCCGGCAGGCTGGTCAGCCGGTTGCCTCGTACCTCGAGCACCTGGAGCTCGGCCGGGAGGGTCTCAGGCAAGCTCGTCAGCCTGTTGCCGCCAACATGGAGTCTCTGAAGCTCAGGCGGGAGGGTGTCGGGCAGGCTGGTCAAGTCGTTGTCGCGGGCGAAGAGCAACGGGAGCTCGGCGGGAAGGGCGTTGGGCAGGCTGGTCAGCCGGTTGCCGTCGGCTTCGAGCTCCTGGAGGTCGGGCGGCAGACTCTCGGGTAGGCTGGTCAGCCGGTTGCCGCCAACGGCAAGTGTCTGAAGTCCGGTTGGGAGTGTGTTGGGCAGGCTGGTCAGCAGGTTGCCGCGGACATCGAGGTCCTGGAGCCCCGTCGGCAGTGCGTCCGGCAGGCTAGTCAGCCGGCAGTTGACGACAGCAAGCGTCGAAAGGTTCTCCGGAAGAGTTGCGGGCAGTCTGGTCAGCAGATTGTCGCCGATTAACAGTGACTGGAGTCCGATCGGAAGGATGTCGGGCAGGCTGGTCAACCGGTTGCCGCTGGCGCCGAGCGTCCGGAGTCCGGCCGGGAGCGTGTCGGGCAGGTGCACCAAGTCGTTGTCGCTCACGTCAAGAGACTGGAGTCCGGCCGGAAAGGCGGCGGGCAATGTCGTCAGGCCCAGGCGTGGCAGCTCCAGCCGTGCATAGACGTCTCCGGCTTCTGCCCAGGCTCTTATTCGTCTTGCGGCCTCGTGCCGGTCCTCGTTTTCCGTCTGCCCCGGTTCGCCAGCCCAACTGTCCAGGATCTGCTCAAGCTGCGCTTCCCTGAGGACGGGGTCTTCAAGGTTCGTCAGATTGCTAGAATAGCTAGATGTGGAGGCGCCTGTGCCGTGCAAGCCGTCGGTCCACTGCGCCGGGGCCGGCGGGAGGGGGAGCCAGTGGCCTCCTCTTGAAGTATTGCCATCGCCCGGCCGGGGCTGTCGGCCGAGGGTCGATGCCTCGAGGCTGTGCTCCCAAGGAATTGCGGGGGACGTTGGCCACTCCGACACCACATCATCGGCCTCAGCCCACGAATGCTCCTCCTGATCGACACTATGCGTCGGCCAATCGGCAGCTGCATCCATGCCCTGCCAGCAATCTGTCAGGCTGAAACTGCCCGGCAACTGGCGACCGTGATCCGCGGCCGCAAAACGCACATTCTGATTACCCCATTGTTCAGAGGGCGGATCCGATGGCGACCACGAGGTGCTTTGTCCGACGCGATCCTCGCGCGGCATACTCAACTGCTCTGCATCTCTGTGCGACACAACATGGGGCTGGCCGAGGCTATTTGAATTGGAGGATTGGCGCTCGTGCGGATGCAACTCGTTCAGGTGCTGCTGAAACCCGGCGTCCGCCTGCTGCGTCAGCAGCCTGTCGTCATGCGTCCGCTCTACGTCCGAGGCCTCGAATGGGTTGACGTTGTTGAACGGATCCATCCCATTCTCCTGGCAGATCTAGGCAGTTAACGCCGGCCCCTGGATAAACACGTTCTGAGAGGTTTAGCTTTCGAGAAGCTGACGAGGAATCAGAATGATCGGATCTGTCCTCTGAGATCTCCCCGGGATGGTTACCGCCTCTTAATTGCCCGTAGCTGCAGTTCGACTTGCCAAGGCCGGACCATACGGCGTTTCGAGAGGCCAATTCTGAGCCTCTCTTCAGAACCTTCGCGCTTGTGGGCGCCGGCAATAAGTCATGCTGGGAAATATCGCAATTTCGTTGCTTGCCTCGTCCACGGAACGTAACGCCCGCAATGCCTGCCTCTGCATGCCCATATCTTCCGAAGAGGCCTCAAAAGCGAACTTCTCCAGCGCGACTTTGTTGGAGATCGACCAATAGCTCCGATGCAAGAGCCCCCAAGCGCATCGTTTTTTTTGCGAAGGGTAAGCATCCAGAGTCTCGGCGCAAGCCACGCGAGGGTAGCTCGCACTTCTCTCGGATTTGCATTGCTACCGAAGATGGCGGGCAGCGGAACGTCGAATAGCATCGACCCTTCGGGTCCGATGGTGCCCGTGGCCACATCGTCGCCCGGTCCGCCCCACAAGCAATGGCATCGTCAGGATCGACAAACCCATACCCGAGATGACGGCAAACTTCCCGACGCCAATGCTCATGATGCATGGTTTCATCGGGATCAATGACTGAGCGAATGAACGCTTCCGAGCCTCGCCATGAGGCGGCTGGCCTGCATGCTCCCCTACCGACGCTTCGCCGACACCCTCGCGGAGGCCTGCGCACGGCTCGGGGCCGATGTGGTTCGCTACACCCTCATCGCAATGGACTTTCACCATCTACTCCTTGCCGGTCTCCCGGCGCACCCAAAGTAGTGCTAGCCGTCGAGGGCTAATTGCGGCGAAGCCCGAATTTATTGCTGCAGTTCAGGAAACTGCCAGTAAGCATGGCATTCTGGTCATTGCCGATGAAGTCCTGAATCTCAGACAAGGTTTCCGAGGGGCTTCCACCCGCTATGGCCTTGTTCCGGACCTCATCACAATGGGCAAGATTATCGGCGGCGGTTTGCCAATTGGGGCAGTTGGCGGTCGCGAGGATGTGATGAAGGTTTTCGACGCCTCATCCGGCCCGCCACTGCTTCCGCAAGGTGGAACATTTTCCGGGAATCCACTATCGATGACAGCGGGACTCGTCGCAATGCGGCATTTAGATCATGCGGCTTTTGCACATCTTGAGACGCTTGGAAACATTGTCCGAGACGGGATTGGTCGGGCCATCTCAACCCGGCGCGTACCGTGTACGTGACTGGAGCCGCCTCGCTCTTTCGTATCCATCCGATGGCACACATCCCGAGCGACTATCGTGAGGCCTATCCTGCGCCAGGCGCAGCAGCTTTAATGAAGCAGCTCTCGCGTTTCTTCGCGGAAAACGGCATCATCCTGCCGCATAGCGCTGCCGCTTCGATCTCGACACCAATGACTCGCTCCGACGCCGAATTCATCATCGATGTGTTCGCAGGCTTTCTCGACAGCCATCAAGAGATGCTGGACGCCATAGAGACGAGCAGGTGACTGGAGCAACCGTTGCGCAGTGCCAAGGATGGGGCAAACAGCGACGGAGTCTCCGATAGCGGTCCAGCAACTTGCTCCCCTGATATTGAGCGATGATGAGCATCCCGAACTAAGGTCGCTGACGATGCGGCGGAAAGGCGCAGGCGCTGGCTCTGAGAACCCGGACTGTGCTGACCTCTGCGGAGGATGGTCAGAACACGGAAGTGGCGCTTGCGAAGAGAACGCGTGTCTGCAAGGCGGAAAAACACACGCCATCTTTCATGAAAGTGGAAGCCCCCATTCTGATTTCCTTAGTGCATCCGCGGCAACGCCGTTCGTCAGCTAATCGTCAGCCAGGCGGTCTATCTAAATTCGCTTCGCATTCTCCCTGGATCGGAGGTGGAATATGACGGGCATTGGCCGACCTGGTAAAGCGCACGTTGAGGCTACTGGAGCTGACAGCACGTGGAGATCGAGCAGTTCGCGCTCGGAATCAAGTCTCACCCATGCTGAGGGCAGCCAATTGTTCAATTCCGTCGTGGAGCGGATGCGCTCTGGGGCTCAAGATGGAGCGGGGCCGGTCGCAAGCCAGCTGCAAACTTCGGATGTGGCGGGCCCCATTCCTTGGACCGGCGACGAGATCAAGGCAGCGAAGCGCCAAATGGACAGCCTGCTGGCAGAACTTGATACTTGCCGCAATGCGGCCATGCAGCCGGCGCCGAACGCGTTGGTGGCACAAGAGCTGATTGACCAGCTCATCAAGGCAGGCTCAAACGTTCTGGAGTACTACGCGAGGCTACCCCAGCATGAGGCGCCTAGCATTCTCTCCGACGATCAGGCTCGCCGTCTCCGAGACGAGGTGCTCCATGCGGGGAACCAATGCAACCTACTAGCGACCCCGACCATCTACGCCCTGGAGCAGAGCAGGAAGAGTGCGGCCACTGTGCTCGATCGGATGGTCCAATCGAGCGCTCCCTTCGACCAGCTGAGTCGAGCGATCTCCAGCGTAGCAAACCGTTATACGGCCTGTATGGAGTGGTGGGGAAAGAAGGCATTGCGCCTAGAAAGGATGCAGTCCGTCTGCACCGCCACTTACAATTTACCAAGTACGACGGCTGAGATGCGGCAAGCCGAAGAGGCCGACCTGCGGCTGCACACCGGCTGGGCACTGAATATGAAGTGCCTGCATTTGCAATCGCAGATCGCTCTATTGCGAATCATGGTTGAGCCGCAGATGAGCACATTCGAGCCAGCCACGAGGGAAGCCCTCATGGATGAGAACGGGCGGGTACGTCTGCTAGGAACGTTCATCGATGACGTTTTCCCGGCATTCAACTCTACGAGCGAGGCTGTTCTAAACAGCAAAGGGCGTGCACTCGACGCAGCGCACTGCGCTGTTTTGGAAGGAGTTATGGAGCGCCTTTCGGAATTTGGGCTGGCGTGGCACAACATCGTTGCAAACCTAAGCGATACTGGGACAGCCAACCTCCCATTGGAACTGTCAGGCCAGATAGTGGAAGGTGCGTGGGTCACTGCGCAGGAGGTCATGCGCTTCCTGTCACTGCAGCCGAAAGCGTCAGCGGTCATTGTGCCGCCGACCGACCCTCGGGCTGCGATGCCCGCCAGCACTATCGGCGAGGCTGTAGCCGCCGAAGGCGCTGGAGCGCGGAAGAAGGGGAAAGGCAAGAACACGCGGTCCGCTGGCGCTGGGAGCTCGGCGCCTGGGCAGACCCAGGCGCATGTCGCTATGGACGCCAACGCCGCGGCGCCAGCAGCCAAAGTTGTCGTGCTCTCGGAATTTGGTACGAAGAGGCTCGTGACCGCGGAGGAGGCGCATGCGAGGGCGTCATCGTCGGAGACGGCGCACTTGGCGATCTGGCAGGCCCCGCCGTCGATGGAAGCACTGACGGGGCTCCTCAAGCGGTTGGACGAACTTTTGCAATTCGATCTGCCTGGTCAGCAAAGGGCCGCCTCGCAAGCCCGCCACATGAAGCCCGAGGACGCCGAACACGTCGTGGATACTGCGATCGGGCGCCTGAAGACCCAGGTAGCCGAGATGCAGGCCTGTGTAGCTGCGTTGGAGGAGCCTCGTCGACGTGTCCTACTCACGCCTGCACAAGTGCGCGAAGTGCACGACAAAATCGTCCGACTCAAGATGCTGCGGTCCGAGGCGCAGGGGCTGGGGACGGCTTTGAACGAGCGAAGGGGCACGATGACGGTCGATTGCATGAAGACGTATGCCTATCCGTCGCAGAACTACCTTGAACAGTTGCGCGCGGCCGAGGAGTTGACGCCTGCCGGTTTACCGCGCGCGTTAAAGGGTGAGCCAGGGGTGCTGTTCGAGGTCAAGCTGCAACCCAAGGCGCTGCGCAATGGTGCAATGCCGAGCCCGATGTGGGTGCACATCCATACGAAGCGACCGGTACATGTGTGGCAGTTGACGACGCTGGATGACGCCGAATTCGCCGCTTGCCACGTCAAGTCAAATGCACAACGCGGCTGCAATCGCCAGTGGCAGAACGCCCGGGCTGCGACAGGTCGCGAAGACGTCGTGGTTCACCGCGGCAAGCTCACGCCTGCATTATGCAAGTCCTTGTTGAGCACAGTGCATAGCGACATTCTACACTATCGGCTTGCCGAGGCGGACCAACTGTCGACGCAGGCCGCTCGACTTGGGATCTAGGGCACGCGGTCGAGTATTGAAACGTGGTGACATCATTAGTCAGACCGACGAAATCGGGAGCCAGCGGGCGTAGTCAGGGTCATACAGCAGTCCGTAGCCCGAAAGCTTCAGAGAGGAAGTACTTTCGCTGTTCGCAAATCATGGCCAGGTCTCGCGGAACAACTCCAGAACCAGCTTCAACGCCAGTGCCGAGGCCAAGCCGCCAATAACGATTGCCGGAATCGCCGATCACGCGCGCGGCTTCGTTCGGTCTGGCGGGACCCGGTCGGGACGAGGGAAATCGCCGTCGCCTGCCTTGCCGATATGACGACGGGCTGTCACGCCCGGGTAGCTCGGGCTGGTGCTGGTCGAGCGGGGCTTTATTCGCGGATCTTATGTAGCCCTGCGGCCTGCGCCGAGAGAAGTTGGGAAATCACGCTAATTTGGCGTTCGATCAGGTCGATATAGCCGCTGAACCAGGCGAGGGGGCTGTCTTTCAGCTCGATTGCGACGCGTCCAAGTTCGCCGTCTGCGGGGGAACGTCCTCCTTTTCCTTCAGCACCAACGCTGACCAGCCGGGCAGCGGCCTGCCCATGGAGCCCTGCTTCAGAGGCGCGACCAAGTCGGGATGATGATGATTATTGATCAGCATGCCAGCTTCAGTCTGCCCATAGTGATCGTGAACGGCGACGCCCAACGCATCCACGGCCCAGAGATTCACTTCCGGGGTGAGCGGTTCGCCAGCGCTTGAGGCGCAGCGCAGCTTCGTCAGCTTCGGTCGCGGGCCATCGAATCCGCGCATCGAGCGGTAAACAGTTGGAGCGGCGGCCAAGGTTCGTTGGACCTGCATTTGCCATGGCTCGACGATCAGTGGGCGTCCGGCTGTCGAAACGGAGCTGAACTTTGGCGCCGCCTGAAGGCGCGAGGCTTCCGAGGCTCGCTTCGCGTCATCAGCGAGTGGGCGACCCGCAGACGACGAGCTGAAAAGGTTGACACGCAAAACCTTCAACGGATTCCGTCGGCCAGAACGATCGCTCGTCTCATGACGATCGGCCGGGACTTGCTGACGAAAGCGGAGACCGTCACGATCGCGGCGATCGAAGCCGGCGTACCAACCTTGGTCGAGGCCCGCGACATCATCGCCGAATTCCACGTGATGATCCGGCGCAAGGCTGAGGAAGGGCTCACCCCGTGGATCGAGCGCGCCCGCATCAGTCTCGTCGCCTCGTTCGCGAGCGGTGTCGTAAGGGATGAAGCGGCGGTTCGGGGGGCAATCACCTCGCCTTGGTCCAACGGACAGACTGAAGGTCAGATCACGCGCCTCAAGCTCGTCAGACGTCAGATGTATGGCCGGGGGAAAATCGATCTGCTTCAGGCCAGACTAATCGGCGGAGAATAATCAGAGCTGCACCAAAACTCCGACAGAGCCCAAATTTGACCCCTCCCCGGCTTAGGGGTCAATATTGCAGACGATGACGTAATTGCGGTCGGCGCCCGCGGCACGAAAAGTCCGCTATCTTCAAGCCTTCCGCAATCTTACGAATCGGAGGGGCTATGAAGCAATATGTTGGGCTGGATGTCTCGCAGAAAGAAACGTCAGTATGTGTGGTCGACGAGCGCATTGCCTCACCCAGAATGTTACTGGACAACTTCTCGCCGATGATTGGGTCGGTGCCATCGAATTGGTTCGGTGGCGTCTATGGCGGGAAAGATCAGCATGGGCGCGCGGCGCGAGGTAGTGTCGGCGGTAATGGAGCGTTACCGGTCGGCCAAACGAGCGGAGAAGGGACGGATCCTCGACGAGCTGTGCGCGACGACGGGCTGGCATCGCAAGCATGCGGTGCGCGTACTCCGGCGACGCGAGAGAGTTGGACCGGGCGAGGTCGAGGCAACAAGACAGCGAAGACGCAGATATGGCGCGACGATCAAGGACACGCTGACGGCGCTGTGGGAGGCGTCAGATAGGGTGTGCGGCAAGCGGCTTAAGGTGATGATTCCGACCTTGCTGCCTGCCCTTGAGCGGCATGGCCGATTGCAGCTTGGCCCGTCGGACCGTGATCGTGTTCTGGCTAACAGCGCCGCCACCATTGATCGCCTGCTCGTCGATGTGAAGATGGCGGCGAGCGGCGGCAGGCGGCGCCGTGCCGGATTCTATTCAGCAATCCGGCGTGAGGTCCCGATCCGCACGTTCAATGACTGGAACAGCCCGGTGCCGGGCTTCTGCGAGGTCGACATGGTCGCCCATGGCGGGACGTCGGTGGCTGGCTCGTTCATCCAGACCCTGACGATGGTCGATGTCGCCACCGGCTGGACGGAGTGCCTGCCGTTGCTGACGCGGGAAGGCTCGCTGGTCGTCGAGGCGATTAACAGAGCACAGAGCCTGTTCCCCTGGCTGTTGCGCGGCGTGGACTTCGACAATGACAGCGCTTTCATGAACGATGTCGTCGTGCCACGGTGTCGTGAACAGAAGCTCGAAGTCACACGCTCGCGTGCCTACAAGAAGAACGACCAAGCGTTTGTCGAGCAGAAGAATGGTGCGGTTGTCCGCCGCCTCATGGGCTATGGCCGCTTCGATGGCGTCGAGACAGCGCGCATGATGGGCCGCCTCTATGCGGCGGCACGTCTTTACGTCAACTTCTTCCAGCCGTCGTTCAAGCTGAAGGAGAAGCGTCGCGAAGGGGCTAAAGTGATCAAGCGCTATCATCTCCCATCGACGCCCTATGAGCGTGCCTTGACGCACCCCAAGGTGACCGCGGCCGTGAAGAAGCGGCTGCGTGATCAGTATCGCTCGCTCGATCCGGTCGCGCTGTTGGCGGAGATTCGCGCAACCCAAGAGGAACTCGGCAATCGCGTCGATCGTCGTGCCGGACAGGCGCGCGGCCTGCAACCCGCTCACACTAGCGTCCTGCCAGCGACCGCGGCGACGTTTGCGAAGACGCTCGGCAAGACCGCGACGGTCGGCGAGCCGCGTGCCACGCACCGGCGAACTCGTCGGCCCTATAAGACCAGAGTTCGCATGCCGTCCAAGCTCGACCCGCATATTGCCGCGATCGAAGCGTGGCTCGCAGAGCAGCCACAGCTGACGGCGCTCGCAATTGTTGGCCGCTTGCGCGAAAAATACCCCGAGGAGTTCGGAAAGAGACAGCATTCGATTGTGCAACGTCTGCTGAGGGCACTCAGACGGAGGGCTGCCGAACGGTTGGTCGCCCAGGGCCTGCTCGACGACGCCACGACCGCTGCCCCATTGCCCGGGGTTGTGGACGGCTCGGGCTATGTAGGGCCCGACCCGCCCACAGCCCCTCTCGTCGAGCAAGCCGGAAAAGCCACTTGGCGCGGCCGATACTTCGAGATCGCATCAACCACTACAATGGCGCGGCGAGGGTAACATTCGCTGATGCAGCAATACGGGGGGTCAATATTGCAGACGATGACGTAATTGCGGTCGGCACCTGCGGCTCGAAAGGTCCGCTATCTTCAAACCTTCCGCAATCTCGCGAATCGGAGGGGACTATGAAGCAATATGTTGGGCTGGACGTCTCGCAAAAAGAAACGTCGGTATGCGTGGTCGACGAAGTGGGTCAGGTCTTGTTCGAGGGAAAGGCCAAGTCCGACCCGGGGGCGTTGACGACACTGCTTCGCAAGTGGCGCCACAGGCGGAGCGCATCGGATTTGAGACCGGGGCGATGGCGAGTTGGCTATGGCATGAACTTCGTAGGGTTGATCTTCCGGTAGTTTGTATCGACGCGCGTCATGCCCACGCGGCTTTGTCGGTACGGATGAACAAAAGCGATCAGAATGATGCTCGAGGGTTGGCCGAACTGGTGCGGGTCGGCTGGTATCGAGAAGTCAAAGTCAAGAGCGAGGAAAGTCAGAAAATACGCGCGATAATTGTCGCGAGATCTCGGCTCGTGGCTATTCGTCGAGACATCGAGAACCAAGTCCGCAGTCTAATCAAAGAATATGGCTTGCTCTTCCCACGCGCGATCGGAATCCGATTTCGAAATCAGGTCTGCGAACTATTGGGCGAAGATCATCAGCTCCTTAGTGTAATCGCCCCGCTGCTATCGATCCATGAACAGATCTGCAAGCAACAGAACAACTTCGACAATGAAGTCCGCCAGTTGGCGAAGGCGGATGAGACCACGCGCCGCTTAATGACGGTTCCCGGTGTCGGCGTGGTGACGGCGTTGACCTTCCGCCATACGATCGATGACCCGTCGCGCTTCAGATCAGCATCGAGTGTCGGCGCCTATCTCGGTCTCACACCTCGGCGCAACCAATCTGGCGAAACCGACATCAACGGCAAGATATCACGTTGGGGCGACCGTCTTCTCCGAACCTACCTGTTTGAGGCCGCGACCGTGCTACTTTATCGAACTAAGAAATGGTCTTCCCTAAAGGCTTGGGACATGAAGCTCGCCAAGAGGATTGGCATGAGGAAGGCAAAGGTCGCCATCGCCCGAAAGATCGCCGTGGTTCTTCATTGCATTTGGGTGGACGGCACATCGTTCGACTGGGGTCTGGTGAAGGAAGCCTGACCGATTTTGTAGTTCCTGGTCCGGTCCGCCGGACTGGCGATGTCCCGCTGGGACGGTGTTGTGGCGACCTCGTTCATTCGGCTGGTGACGGCTTGTCCGTACTCCGCTGCAGACGTTGAGGCGCCCGGCCCGGACATCATCATGAGGCGCTGAGCGACCTCGGAAAGGACCATGACCCCAGCGAAGACATCAACAGTCCAAACGATCCATGCCTGGCCGGCAAGCACGTATCAGCCGCGCCCGCGCCGTCTCCGCAACCCGGAACAGCTCCGACGGCGCGAGCACTACCACCGTGCCATTGGCGAGTTCAGAAATGCAGGCTTGACACCAAACTGCAATTAAAGGGCCGAATGACACCTCGATCTGCGCGGCATTCGGGTTTCGTACGGGTCAAACGAAGTTCTGAAGGGCGTCGACCTCTCGGTCCGGCAAGGCGAGGTCGTCGTCATCATCGGCCCGAGCGGAAGCGGCAAGAGTTCGCTCCTGCGAACGGTCAACATGCTTCAGCCGGTTGTACAACCTGACCCCACGCAGGCCTCAAGCTCTTTCTGGCGCCGGTCATGGCGAGGCTTGATTCGTACGTGGCGTGAGGTTGTAACCTGAGACCGAACGCGCGGATTAATTTCCAAATTGAAGCCGGAGCAGGACGGGTTGTTTGAGATGAAAGCGGACGTCTTGCGTCTATACGGGCCAGGTTCAAACCCGACGCGCCGCACCGCTCTTTCAAAGGGAGGGTGCGGGTAATGAGCGAACAGAGAGAAGGGGGAGGACTGTGTTTCTTTGGCTTTGTTGCGGTCGTCGACCTGAGTGAACGGCTTAGCTCCGGGTCAGCTATGAAGATTTACCTCATCTAGGGAGAGTGATGTGGAGTCCAACTATAACGAATGGTTCAATATGGACGCTTGGATGCATCAATACGCTGCTTTGCAAGAGCAGCAGCGGGCGAGGCAAGAGTCGGATCATATTCCTGCGGATCGTCGGATTATCGCGCCAATCTCATCAGGGTGATGGCACAGCGCGCGGTGGCAGGGATGGCGTGATTATGGGTTTCTTTTTCGCCGAGCACTTGCAGCGCACTCGGTGAGTTCTCCCCCACTGCGAGGACCTCGTGTCCTCGCGACTTTTTGCGCCGCATTCATCTAGCCAGGAGCAAACCGATATGAGCTGGAAAGCCCCAAAAATCGTCGAATTGCCGGTCGATCTCGAAATCAACATGTATGCGTGCGCCGTTCGCAAAGAGGTAACCAGAACGCTGGGAGCTTGAAGACAGATCCTATCCTTGCGATCAACGATCGGAGTGAGAACTTCCCTCGTAAACAACACCACACCTGAGGCAATCTCCAAGGAGGAGAGAAGATGTCGATCACGATGACTCATAACGCCAAGTCCGCCGCTGAGGACCGTACTCAGCCGTTGGCGAATTTCAAACTTGCAGCAGGAGTCACTCTGGCAGTGTTAGCGCTGATGGTGTTCTGGCGCATCTTTCAGCAGGTCTATGCTTGGAGTGCCGGCCTGGATTCGACTGAGCCCGCGTTCGATGCCGCCTGGATGACGTTGCTGAAGGTTGAGCTTAGCGTCATCCCTTTGCTCTGGGTGGTGACCTGGGCGTATCTATGGTTTACGCGAGACCGCAATCTTGGCGCGCTCAAACCGCGGGAAGAGCTCCGGCGTTACTTCAATCTGGTCCTGTTCATCTTCGTCTATGCCTTTTGCGTCTGGTTCGCTACCAGCTTCTTTGCCGAGCAGGACGCCTCATGGCATCAGGTTGTGGTCCGGGATACAAGCTTCACGCCGAGTCACATCGTGCTGTTCTACGGCACCATGCCACTTTACGTGCTGTTTGGCGTGGGATCATTTCTGTACGCGATGACGAGGCTGCCGAAGTTCGCAACGCAGATCTCAATTCCATTCGTGCTCGTGGTTGTAGGTCCGTTTCTAATATTGCCGAACTTGGGCTACAACGAGTGGGGCCATGCCTTCTTCCTGATGGAAGAGGTGTTCTCCTATCCCTTGCACTGGGGTTTTGTCGTGATGGGCTGGAGTGTGCTGGCCTTGGGTGGGCTCCTGATCCAGATCGCGATGCACATGCTTGAAGTGATCGGGCGGCTTTCCCAAGAGGACGAAGTTTCGGTCGCTACCCAGCGCTGAAACCGCTTATGAACCATTTATCGCTGACAGCCCGGCATGTGCAAAGCATGCCGTCTTGTAATCATGTCGGGCGTCGGTTTCCAGGAAGGTCGATCTCAACTCGGTAAGAGAATTAGGAGGAAGCCATGCAAGGAGGAACGTCTGTGAGACTGTATGGGCTCGAATGGCCTAAAGAGTCAGCAGGAATCTCAAGAGTGTTTGACCTTCTCGTCGCCGCCATCCTTTTTCTGGCCGTCTCCGGCGCATTCCACCTGCATTACATGCTGACCGCAGGGGACTGGGATATGTGGATCGATTGGAAAGACAGACAGTGGTGGGTCACCCTGACTCCAATTATGGCCATAACATTCCCTGCAGCTTTGCAGTATGTGTTTTGGACGAAATTTAGACTTCCAATCGCCGCTACATTTGCGGTCGTTTGTCTCCTGTTCGGTCAGTGGATAAATCGATATTTCGGTTTCCACCTGTGGTCGTACTTTCCGATGAGCGAGGTCATTCCAGCGCTGCTGATACCTGGCGCACTAGTCCTCGATGTCGCTCTTTTGCTGACCGGGAATTTTTTGTTCACGGCGATGTCCGGCGCCTTTGCATTCGCACTGCTTTTCTACCCGGCTAACTGGTTTTGGCTGGCGCCATATCGGCTACCCGTAGAAGTGATGGGGCAGCTTGTTTCCGTGGGCGATTACATCAGCTATGCCTTCACCCGCACCGCCCTGCCTGAGTATATCCGGCTGATAGAGCGGGGCACGCTTCGAACTTTTGGTGGCCACTCAGCCATTATCGCGTCCTTTTTCTCGGCGTTCGTATCCATACTGATGTATTTGGCGTGGTGGCATATCGGAATGCTCCTCGCTCGTGTGGTAACGACGCCAAACACCCTGAAAAATTTCATGGGGCTCACGGATAAGGATGAGCCAGCTGAGACAGCCCAAAAAGCCATAGACGGCACTAGCCTGCAAGGGCGCTTCGTCGCAGCCGAATGATCCTGCTGGGACTGTGGAGGACTCCAAATGAGAACATTCTGTTTCCGCAAAAGCTCATGCGTGCGTGTAATCTTATCGGCAGCGGCGGCGATCATGCCGATCGGAATACTGACCTTCGTCCCAGATGCTGCTCTGGCGCATGGTGAGCGCAATCAAGAGCCGTTTCTGCGGATGCGAACGGCTCATTTTTACGATGTGAAGTGGAGCACGAACGAAATTCCCGTGAACGGTGAAATCGTTGTCACCGGCAAGTTCCGACTCTTCCCGATCTGGCCAGTCAATCTACCCCTTCCCGAAGCGGCCTTTCTGGGAAACGGGACGCCGGGCCCGGTGCTAGCCCGAACCGAGAGCTACATTAATGGCGTCCCAGCAATTCAGTCCACCAAATTGGAGCTGAACCGGGACTATGAATTCAAAACAGTGCTCAAAGGACGAGTGCCAGGCCACCATCACGTCCATCCGATGATCAACGTGATGGGAGCCGGGCCGCTGCTCGGACCGGGAAACTGGCTGACGGTGACGGGGAACGAAAGCGACTTCAAGCTTCCAATCAAAACTCTCAGTGGCGAGACTATCGACAATCTCGAAACCTGGGGCCTTGGCAGGGTGTTCTTCTGGCATGGCTTGTGGGTTGCGATCGCCATCGTGTGGCTTGTCTGGTGGTTGCGCCGGCCGCTGCTGCTGCCTCGTTTTCGCGCGTTGACGGAAAAAGGCGGCGATCAATCTCAGCTCGTTACCAGCACCGATCGCCTATTTGGGGCCGGTTTGCTCGTGGCGACGATTCTCATCGTATTCTTCGGCTTTCAGGCGACCGACACCGCTTATCCAAGGACCGTGCCGCTGCAGGGGTCCCGCGCAACCGTCGAGCCCCTATCGGAAGTGCCTGAGCAGGTCAAAGTTGTGGTCAACAAGTCAAACTATGACGTCCCTGGCCGCTCGCTTCGTATGAATGTGACACTGACGAACAATGGGAGCACGTCAGCACAGCTTGGCGAGTTCTTAACTTCCAATCAGCGCTTCATCAACCATGAGGTTAGCCAGGCAATGGCGACGGTGGATCCGAATTACCCCAAGGAATTGCTTCCTCCGAATGGGCTTAAGGTGAGCGACAGCCGACCGCTCAAGCCGGGTGAAACGAAGACAGTCGATATCGAAGCGGCCGACGCGGCATGGGAGACGGAGCGCTTGAGTAGCCTGATCAACGATCCGGACAACACGTTGGGAGGACTGTTGTTCTTCTATGACGAGCACGGCAAACGGACAATCTCAAACGTCAGCGGCCCCATGGTCCCTGTATTCACCGATCCCGACAACCGCACGGCTGAGAATCCGAAAGGAGGTCCGGGTTGAACATCGTAAAAGCCGCAGTGCTTGGAATTCCATCTTTGCTCCTCATCCTAGACTGCGGTGGGGCGCGGCCAGCGATTGCACACGGGGGAGTATCGATGGAGAAAGACGTGTGCAAGCTTCGCGCTGGGCCCTATATGATGCATTTTACCGGATACCAGCCGGCCAAGCAGGGGAATCAGGAATTTTGCGAGGACATTCCGGAAGTCGGCCGCACGGTCATCGTATTGGATGCCGTCGGCGATGTGCTACGTGATCTGCCCATCGAGGTGCGGTTGTTGCGAGACGCCGGCAACGACGTAGACAGCGAGGCCGTCCTTCGAATCCCGCCAAAACAATATCCGACAGGCTCACTATCGTTTCAGTACACGTTCCCCGAATCCGGGCGCTTTGTGGGCCTCGTGACAGTCGGCGACGGACAGAAATACGTATCGAGATTTCCGTTTTCGGTTGGTTACGGCAACGGGATTTGGGTCCGATATAGGGACAGTTTCGCAATCGTTCTAGGAACGCTGGCAGCCGGGGCCGCCCTGTTTTGGTACTCCACGTTGCTCAAGGAAAGCTAGGCTATTACTTTGTCGGCCGCTGTCCGGCAATAAGGGTCACACTCATGTCTCACGAAAAACACGGAAACAAGATCGATTACATCCGAGTAGCGACGGGGCCGTCACTCGATCATGCTGGCACGCCAAACTTGACCGCCGGCACCGGCAGGGCGCGAACTAGGCTGATTCAAGGGACGGTAAAAGAACTCTCGTCCGCAAGCAGGCGTCCGGTATCAGCGCTTGGCATCACGTTGCTGTGCGTTGGCCTAGTGTGCCTGCCGACGGCTGCCTCTGCACATGCCGCTCTCGTGAAGTCCGATCCCGCGAGCCGGGCAGTGTTAGCTCATTCGCCGCAGCAGATCGAACTATGCTTCAACGAACGCATAGAGCTCAAGTTTTCGAAAGTGGAGCTCAAGAACGCCAACGGTCAGTCGCTAACGCTCGGCGATTTGAAAGCAGGCAATGATCCGAAGTGCATGGTAACGGCAGTATCTGACATGAGACCGGGCAGCTATTCGGTTCATTACCGCGTGCTCTCGCAAGACGGGCATGTGGTGGACTACGGCTATCAGTTCACCGTCGAGGAACGTTAGGCATGCGGAATGACGGTATTGTTTCCAGCTCTGTGCAAGGCCATCGCTGACATTGCGCTTGCATGGGTCATAGGCGGAGTACTCTTTCTGTTGCTGGCAGCGCCGTCTTCCGATCCGTTCCTTGCCACTTGGCAAAGACGAGCGCAGGTGAGCTTTCACTGGGCGGCCGGCATTCACCTCTTCGCTACCGCTGGGTTATTTATCGCTCAAGTCGCGATTGCGACAGATATGGCACTACCGGAGATAGTAGCGTCTGGCCAGACGCTGGAAAGCTTCGGATTTGACACACATCACGGTCGGATCACGCTTGCAAGGTTAGCGCTCTCTCTTCTTTTGCTGCTGCCGACAGCGATCCTAATTCGCGGCTGGTCGAGGGAGCAGCAACGTTTAGCTTCAATCGTGACAGCCGGGACAGCAGCACTGATCGCGCTGATTGGTCCACTTGCTGGACACGCCGCCGGGGAAGACGACAGCCGTTGGCTCGTTCCGACCTATCAACTTCACGTGCTCGCGGTTTCTGCTTGGCTTGGGGCCTTACCGGCTTGGATCTGGCTGGTGGCTTCGGTCGCTGTCACCCCCACGGAGACTCGGCGCGTCTATGTCGCAGCGACGCTGCGACGTTTCTCCCAACTAGCAATCGGTTTCGTGGTCGTCGTCGTCGCATCAGGTTTGGTGCTCGCGTTTAGCTCCGCTAGTTCGGCTGGCGAGTGGCTTGGCACGACCTACGGTCAACTAATTATAACGAAGCTTGCTCTACTTGCATGCATCCTGTTGGTGGCCAATCGGATTCGCACGCGCTTCCTACCCGTCATGGAAACCGTAGGAGCAAAACCCGCGGCTTTTCTTGCAGGAGCTGGATGGGCAGCAACTGAATTCTTTTGCGGTGTTCTGATCGTCGGCTGCGCAGCCGCGCTCTCTTCAGTCATACCAGCACGACATGATCAGCCCATCTGGTGGCTGCCGTTTCGCTTTTCGATCGAAGCCACGTGGCCGGCGTGGCCGACGCCCGTTATCGCGGGGGGCGCCTTCTCACTAGCACTATTGTCACTCTTCTGGGGCCTGCTCGTTTGTTTGAGAAAGCCGCAAAAGGTAAAAGCAGTTGCAGCAGGCGCCGCCGCCGTTATTTTGGTCGCTGGCGGTCTGTGGCAGATATCAGTGCAAGCCTATCCCGATACTTACCGCCGCCCGTCGGTTGCCTATTCGACGATATCAATAACCAATGGAAAGCGTCTATTTGCCCAGAATTGTGCGGCTTGCCACGGCAGCGGAGGGCTTGGCGATGGTCCGGCGGCATCGACCCTTCCCAAGCCGCCCGCGAATTTGAGCGAACCGCATACTGCGCTGCACACGGCCGGCGACATGTTTTGGTGGCTTAGCCATGGAATTCCAAAAAGCGGCATGCCCGGATTTGCTGATGTATTGGCCGAACAGGCCCGCTGGGATGTGATCAACTTCCTGCGGACGTTTTCAGAGGGATTTCAGGCGCGCCTCCTGTCGCCTGAAATCGTACCCGATCATCCGTGGCTGGGGGCTCCAAACTTTTTCTTAGAGGACGAGAATGGGGCGGAGAGGGAGCTGAAGGACTTCCGTGAGGAAAGCAATGTGCTGCTCGTGTTTCCCGAAAAGTCCGACGCAATGCGCGTTAAACAGCTGCGCCTTGAGCAGAAAAGATTCCGGAAAGAACGATTGTGGGCGATTATCGTGTCGCCGGACGCAAAGCTGGCGGCGGGCGTCCCGAATGTCCGGCATGGAGCACAAGAGGTTAGAGAAAGTTACGATCTGCTCTCCCGGAGCACAACAAATCGTGGAGATCCCAAGCGTTTGGAAATGGGAAGACGTTCCATGGAATTCCTAATCGACAGGTTCGGATACATCCGTGCGCGCTGGTTGCAAGAGGAGGACGAATGTGGTTGGCAAAATTCCGACGAGCTGATCTCGCAGGTCCGAGTTCTCAATAGAGAGTCCAAAATTCTCCCGCCACCCGCTCAACACGTGCACTGAATTAGTGGAAATCTTTCAGGCTCGCAAACAAAGGAGGAAAGCATGCAAATATCATCCCGTCCCAACCGGTTTGGCGATCGATTCGAACAGTTCATTGGGTGCATGATTCTTGTGGCTGGCGCTCTGGTCGCGGCTCCAGCCCACGCACAACACCATGAGCCGGGCATGCACCATATGCACGGGTCTTACGGTGCGCCTGTTGCAAAATCGGGAAATACCGGCGAGCTGCCCGCGTTGAAGATCCTCCTGCCGCAATCGGGTAATACCATCGGCGAGCGTGTTGCTTTCGTTTTCCAAGCCGACGATAACATCGCAGAAATGACCATGAGCTCTGCCAATCCCAGCGTTCATCTGCATGTTGCGATGGACGAAACCGAGCTCATGCCAATGGCAGACCAGCTGATCCAGCTTGGTGATGGCCGCTATCTCTATGTTTTCGATCTCCCTGCCAAGCCTGGTCGGCACACAATAAGACTCTATTGGGCGGATCCGCAGCATCACACAATCTCCGAGACGGTACAGACCCTCAACCTGGTTGTGAAGGAAACAAAATGAGCAAGCCGTCAATCTTTGGGGGCTTAGGTGTGAGCCATTATCAGGAAAGTCTTGCGCGTGCGTTAGCTGAAGATAAGTTGTTCTGCTGCCGATACGTCCCCGCGGATAACCTGTCAATCGGCCCTTTAATTGCCTGCCCAGCACGGGACATGCAGGAGGTCTTCAGCCGCTGCGTAGATAGGCTTGTGCACGGGCGGCGGGCGCCATGATGGCACGTTGGATGGTCTCCGGCAGGAGTGCGCGGCGCCTCCCATTACGGTCTTGACCGCTTCGCTCGTTTCCGCCTCGCGCGTCCGAACGGCAACGAGATCGCCAATCCCGGCGGTCTCTTTACCGAAAGGACTTGCCATGAAACTGCTCACTGAAACCCTGCGCCAGAAACTGCTCTACGGCGGCGTCCGTTTCGGTCTGAACCGAGGCGCGAGCCAAACATTGAGCTCAAGTCGGGCTCTGACATCACTTTGCTTTAGCCGATGCTCGCGCAGCATTTTTGCCCGATGCATTTTCGGGTCGCTTGAGCCGCAGGGTCAAGCTGCCTTTTCCGCCAACTTTGCCTCCGTTTCCAAGGAGCCCTATTTGACCTTCTGCCGTTAGTTCGAGCTCGACATCAAGTGAGTCGACTTCGAAGGCGCCGATCGTCGTTGGTAGTGTGAGCGAGCTACTCAGCACCGCTACCAGGTTCTGAAAACTCTTCTGCAGCGTATCGGCCGGGATATTGCTTGTCTTATCACCCATAATTCGGCTGTCTAAATCGCGTCGCGTTTCGAGGATCGTAGCTTCATGAGAAATAACGAGTACATTGGCCATGCTGTTCTCCGTCTAACGCCGCCTTTGCTGTGCCTCGATCTTGGAACGAAGCAATTGCTGGTCAGAGTAGCTCTCAATCGCGCGTGTCCCTAAGATCAGCAATCGCTTGTGTGAAGCGTTTCGGAACTCCGGCAGGAAATTCGGCGCGGTAATGAGCATCGAGCCCATCGCAGAGCATGCTCGAGAGTGTAAAGGTGCGATCGTCGCCGAACACGCCAACAACATATAGTTTGAAATCTCCATCGATGTCCCAAGCTTCGTCCGCAAAGAGGTGCCCGCGTTGCTGTGGCATATCTCTTACGACGGTGCAGAGGGCCTCCTGAAGGGACTCGTCCTCCTCAAGGCTGTCGGGATCGTCGGTCAAGAATACGACCTGGCGCGTGCCGGGCGGATAAACCTGCAAGCTTAACGACATCAACCCGGTGGCCTACATCGCCGAAACACTCGAGGCGATCATCGACGGCCATCCCCATAGCAGAATCGAAGACCTCATGCCGTGGCGATTCCCCAAGGCGTCAAGCCCGCATCGATAGGGTGACGGCCGAGCGCTTACAGTCGGTACCGAGCGCCGCATTCTTATAGACCTGCGCGTCTTTCAATTCGTCGCGATTGTACTTTTTGTTCGGCGGACGGTCGACGAGTCCGGCGTGGAAAAGATCGCGGGCGGGCGCTTCGAAGTTTCGGTAGTCGAGACCTGTCAACGCGAGCAGATGGTGCGTATCGGATAGGCCGTAGCGTTCAATCGCGGTGAGTATCTTGAAATGCCGAGGGCCAACCGTGCGCAGTATGAGCGGCTGGCGTTTCGTACGTGGACGGTTTTTGCGGATCGTTGCGTGCATACGTCATCGCTAACCAAAACCTCTCGGAAAGTCTAAGGTCGCCAGGTAGCGGCAGGTGCAGCAAGGTTGTTGGACGTAGCGCAATGTTGGCCAGGAAAAGTTTAGCGCCCCTTGCTGCGCACTTGAGAGGGCCGTTCTTAGGGAGTAACTGCATAAGGTCGAGCGGCTCAAACCGGGCCTGAAACTCCTTCGCTAAGAAGGGGGCATCTTCGGCCCCGACGCGGAATGAGATCAGCGTGCCGATGTTGCCAAGGATAGCATTGCGGATCGCGGGTTCAAGTTGCTGCAGATATTGTGTGGCGACCGTAAATCCAAGTCGGTATTTTGTCATTTCCGACAGCATGTTTGCTAAGGCAAGCGTGGTTAATACATTGTCGCCAGAGATCATAACCTTCGACGAGTTGCTAGCTAGAGCTAAGTTTATTGTGATGAATTCGTAGGGCGCCTAGGATCCTTTGCCAGGAAGGAAAAGGTGGGCGGTTCAGTTTGGGCTTTTGCCGTTCCTAAGTTTCAGGAGTTTTGCGCGCACTCGTTTGAGAAACTCTTCTATATCGAAACTCTTCGCTCAATCCGGCATCGAGCTGACGAATACCGACTTCGATATCGGCCTTGAGGCGGTGGTACTTCGCAATCCACTCAAGTAGCTCGATCCCAATGCGCTCTTGGGCTGCCTCAGGTAGCGCTAATGCTTTGCGTATGGCGAGTTATAGCGTGGTGTTTGCCATAGAGCAGGGTTGAGTAATTATGCTCCTACGCTGGTCAACTTTTGTAAATCCTCTGGGAGCAAGAGAACGCTCAGATTACCATGCTTAGCCATGCCGAGCGACGGGTGCTGTGAGAACCCGACGTACTCGACCTTCTTGCCTTTGAATTGCACGTACTGGATTGCTGGAATGAGATCGGTATCGGAGCTCACGATAATGGCGATATCGTACAGATCGTCTACGGCACCCACAATCAGATCAACGGCGATTTTGACGTCGACACCCTTCTCGCGAATTTTGTGGTCGTACACAATGCGACCGCGCTTCACCGTAAAGCCTTCGTTTTCCAGGCCGCCTAAGAATTTTTGCTGGCTGGCGAGCAGCTGGGCGCTCTTCTCCGAGTTATCGTGATTGCGCAGCGAACCAATATAGTAGCGCTTTGAGGCAAGGGGTCGGCCGCGCGCCAGCAGCGTGACAAGGCCGGAGTGATCGAGGCGCGCCCCTTTCGGGTGACCGGCCTTCTTCAGCCCGTTATAGAGTCGTCCGTTAAGAAGCCGAATTGAGCGCGGCTGGACAGGCGAGCATGCGCCATAGCTGGACCAGGAAGAGGCACAAGAGTTCTCTGAGCCAGGCAAGGATGCGGCGGAAGTTGTGGCCCACGGCCGAGAGGATGACGTTGGCGGCATCTCCTGCGCGGCCCTTGAGGTAGCAGCGTCCGAGGTGACCTTCGGTCTTCAGGTGTCCGATGATGGGTTCGATGGCGGAGCGGCGGCGCAGCTCGCGCTTGATGATACCGAAGACGCCGCGCTTCTGGCCGGAGATGAAGACGCGACGGGGATTTTGTGCGTCGTGGCCGCGGTATCCCTTGTCGACATAGGCCCGCTCGATCGAACAGCCGGTGAGCGTCTCGGTGCGGTCAAGGACGTCCCGCAAGGTGTGGCCATCGTACGGGTTATCGGGCATCGCCCTGGCGTGCAGCACGAACAGGCCACCGGGAGCCCGGCGGTTGTTGGTGACGATGGAGGCCTTCACGCCGAACTCGTAAGGTGCGCTGGCCTTTCGACCTTGCCAGCGAGCAGAACCAGCTCGTGCTTCATGTTGATGATCTGGTCCAGCCGTGCCCGGAACAGATCGTTCGATCCCGTCGTCTTATGCTTCTTCGGCCGCATCGTCCCCTCCGATGCAACACAGAATCATGGTCCGTAGCGAAGGGAAATCCATAAAACGAAATTGCAGACTTTGGGCTTCTCAAGCTCCCAATCCCTGCAATCTCAAATGCCTCCGCATCCGACTCCTGCTCAATCGCTTACAGGCTTGTTCAAGGCGAAATCAGGCGCTCTCTGCGCGAGCGTGAAGAGTTCGAGGACTAGCTAGCATGGAGAGGTTCGAACTCACTATTGTTGCTCAGGGTCCACAGTCCATCTGGGTAGCTGCTCTGGTCGTGGCGCTCGGTACCACGATCATTGCCATTACAGCTTCATTCATGACGGCCCGCGGCTTCAATAGTTGATCCTTAGCGCGTCATCGCTGACATCCCCGGTGACGACGCTTCTCCACTCAGCGCCGGTTAGTACGGCGGGGAGACGATCGGGTTGCAGACGGCCGCGAGGCGCTGCGCCAGTTCGGCACACTGGGTGCGGATGTCGGGAATCGCCACGATCTCCCAGAAGGCGGCGCGGGTCAGTGGGCCCACAGCGAACAGCCGCCGTGAGGCAATGCCGTTCCAGTTGATCACGGCGCAATCATACGCGATGTCGATCCCGATCTGCAGGGCGTCCGCTCGTGCCAGGCCTTGCCCGAACAGGCTCTGGATCACGGGATTGTTGGTCGCGCGCGGGTCCTTCACAATGCCCGTGCAATCGACGATCAAGCCGACCTGGAGGCTCGCGGTATCCTGTTGGCCTCGCCGGCGATAGCGAACCAGCGCGCCAGCCGCATTCGGTTCGATGCCGGTGACCTTACCAGCCAAGAGGGAGAGGCGCCCCGAGGCGAGCACTTGGGTGAGGCACGCCTCGACCTCAGGCGCCGTACGATGGCGGTGGATATCCCACCAGGCACGTGCGTGCTCGAGGAAGCTACGCCTTGAGGGGAGCGGCAACTCGTGCCAGAGCCGTTGCGTATGGGGTCTGATGGCGTCGATCACGCTGCGCCAGTCGCCCCCTGCGGCCGTCTGCGCATCGACGCGGTCACGCAGCCATCGCAATAGCCGACTGGCACTTGCCCCGAAGGGGACGTCACTTTCGTCGATTCGAGTCGGATCCGTGCGGCGATGAGTTCTGGCCAGAAGGCCGCGTCGCGACATTGCGACAATCTGGCCCCGATGACCGCTTCGCAGCAACGACAAAAGGTAGTCGATCATCGTAAGCCCCGTGCCGAGGATCAGCACCGTCGTATCCCTGTCGACAGACGTGGACGGTGGTGCCCAAGGATCGGCATCGCAGGGGAATCTGGCAACCGGCCTCTCATTTCCGGTGGCGAGGATGACGACATCGCCAGTATGGGATGAGCCGTCGTCAAGTGTCACGACGGTGCCCGCAGCACCTTCAACGACGTCTACGCATTGGCCATGTACAATGTTTAGGCGAGGGGTTCCGCTTTCGGATGACGTAAAGGGTCTGGTTAGGCTTGCAAGATAATCGCCATAGGCTCGCCGCGGCACGAAACAATACGGATCAGGACACAGCGGCCCCTCTACGCGGTTCGAAAGCCAGCGCCAGAAATGCTCGGGGTCGTCCGGCAGTGCACTCATGTTCGCGGCGCGAACATTCAGGACATGTTCGGGATTGTTGGTGTGATAGGCTAGACCGCGGCCGATCTCGAGCCGTCGCTCGATCAGCGAGACGCGAAATCCGAACTCCGGATTTTGCAGAAGCTGATAGGCGAGCAACACGCCGCTCGCGCCGCCGCCGACGATGATCGCATGCCTAGTAGCGAAATCGTTCATGAGACTTCACCCCAAGATCCGAGCGAATGCTCATGCAGCCGCGCTCTTCGGCGGGGGCAGTATCGCACCAGCTCAACCGAGATCTGCTCAAGCCGCACAACTTCACCCGCAACGTTGGAAAGTCGTGTAGCGACTACGAATTGTGTTCAAGCCGTACATCTCAATCGGCTTTCGAAGCCGTCAACGCCTGCTCCAACTGCGCTGCCATGGAACTCATCAGCCGCAAATTCTCCTCCGTCTTCTCAGCTAAACGTTGCGCCTCGGAAGCTAAGGAGCTCTCTCCAGCTTGCCTAACAATGCCGTTGCGCTCGCGCGCGTGAGTGGAGACGCCGAACGACGCGCTTGACGTACCGACGCGCAGATCCCAGCAGGTTCGAAACAATTGACGATACGCCTCGGTTACTGCCGGACCCCGATCGACGATCCCGACTTGCTGTGCATATCGAAGTTCCTGCTCATAACCGAGCTCTATCAAGAGCTCGGTGCCGACCAGATTGGTCACCACCTGCATCTCTTCGATGCTCAATTCGGTTCGCCAAGCTTGGAGAGAGCGATCATCGATTGTCTTTTTCTCCAGGATCTTTCGGTCCCCAAAGGTACTGGACCGGAACTGATCGGTTTGCTCCATTGTGGCCGATGTCAAGTCTGCGGGATCGTAGCCTAATCCTGCGATGACGCGCCGGGTTTCCTCGTCGGGGCGCACCACCAGGAGTTCGTACTGCACCACTTGCGTCTGGCGGCGGCCACGTAACGCAGCGAGCGTCGGCAGGCCTAGAACGAGATCGGCGAGGCTAGATACGACAGCAGGCGTAGGCAAGTCCCGCGCCAGATCGGTAAGACAAGATGCGATGGCGGACGGGCAACCTGCGGACAGGAGCGGAATGCCCCACGTTGACTTCAGTGATGCGGCGATAGCGTACGGATTACGCATTATAAGAATTCTTGGCGCTTCCGGGTAAAGCGAATCCAAGAAATCGAGGACCATCCAATAGCGCGGAGTCTTGTCTATGAACGTGCGCTTGCCTGCGGCCGCCAAATATTGGCCGTAAGCCGCATCGGCAAGAGCTCGGCTAACGACAGTGCGGTCTATTCGGTCCAAGAACTCGGAGGTAGCGGCCCCAACCAGTGAACTTCCCGCTGGGTGACGATGGTCCACCGTGCCAAATGCCTCAAGTGCCAGCATCAGCCAGGGCTCAGGCGGCGACATGATATCCGGATGTCGCTGGAGCAAATACGCCAGCAGTGTCGTGCCGGAGCGCGGAAGGCCGAGAAGAAAGCCAACCGCTGGCGAATGGTTAAGATGCCGATTCATGGTTCCAAACCCTTATGCCTGCACAAGGTGATCGGCTGCTCGAAGAAAATAGCGGCAGCGCTGCTCACCTGGCACGTGACATGAAAACCACTTCACCTGCATCCTGTGTCCCGACAATGACGTTCGAACCATTTGGTCACGGAAGAATTTGACCGATCCCATGTGAAGTTGATGGCAGGCTCAATTTGTACGAAGATAGGTGGCCAATATGGAAAGGGTTGCGAATACTATACGTACGTTTATCGGGGCATGGTTGGTGCTACATAAGGGCACGTTCTCGCCACTTGGCGAACCGATTGAACCGCAGGTTTAAATGTCCTAACGCAGCAACAGGCGCCGCGCAGAGCCCGCCCATCGCATTCCTCGTGTGCAGCAGGCGATGGCTTAACACGCCAGGAGTTCCTTCATCCCGAATGCTTCCGGCAGATGGGCGACAGCTGTTCGCCTTCCCACGGGCGTCACGATTTCTTTGCCAGCAGGTCCTCCAGCGCCGCGTACTCCAGCATGGCGTCGGCCAGCAGCCGCCTCAACCGCATGTTCTCATCCTCCAGTTCTTCAACCGCTTGGCCTCGAAGACCTCCAACCCGCGGAACTTCGCCTTCCATTTGTAGATGCTAGCGTCGCTGACGCCGTGCTTGCGGCACAGATCGGCGACCGCAACGCCGGCCTCATGCTCCTTCAAAATTCCGATGATTTGCTCTTCCGAAAAGTGACTGCGCTTCATGCTCCGGTCCTCGTCTTGGGCCAGAACGGACTTCAAGCTGGATTGAGCCCGCCGGGCGAGATAACATGCCTTCCTTCCAGCGTGGGGGTCGGATTGATAGTCCGAGCATAGTTGAAGCCGTATCCTTTACGTTGAGTCAGCAGTACGGTTTGGGTCGCCGCCGAGGTCATAAGCCGTATTCTGGTAGATCGGCGCTGCCACAGCTTTGGTCATTGGATCGCGACGATATCCCGCGTGCAGAACAGCAGTTTCGTTGGAAAATGAGTGCCGCAACGCGGTCGCGATTGGAGGCGACGTGTCGGCACGACCTTCGCAAGTCTCTCGGGTTGACATCCGTCCCGCAGGCTCGGTCGGACCAGCCCGGAAATATGTGCGAAAAGCGCACACCAACGGCTCCATCCAACTGGATTGAAATTGCCCGACACAGTCAGTTTGAGAACTCCGGGTCGAAGGATGGAGCTTCGAGTAGACGGGAAAATAATGGGGTTCTGTGATAAGGCCGTCGCTTATCTTATGCCTGCGGCGCCTGACGTCAGTGCCCTCGTGACCCAACTCTCTAGCGCGTTTGTGGCTGCCTGAACGCCTGAACGATATGTGGGGGGAGTAGATCGCCATTCACCTGTGCGCCCGAGCGAGCGCTATTGGTCTCTCACGTCGAGCAGAAATGGTCGTCCGTTAGGAACCTTGATTGAGGGGCGAAGGGGCTGACAGGAGCGCTGAGAGTACCGCCCAAATGAGGGCCAAAAAGCTGCTCAGCCAGGCGAGGATGCGCCGGAAGTTGTAGCCGATGGCGGAGAGGACGGCGTTGGCGGCAGACCCGGCGTGGATTGCGCGTGTCATGGCCACGGTATCCCTTATCGACATAGGCGCGCTCGATCGCGCATCCGGTGAGCCTTTCGGTGCGATCGATGACGTCGCGCAGTGTGTGCCCATCGTAAGGATTATCCGGAAGGGTCTGGGCGTGCCGAACGAACTGACCACCGGGAGCGCGGGCGTTGGTGGTGACGATGGAGGTCTTTACGCCGAACTCGTAAGGCGTCGAAGCCTTGCCCTTACCGATGCACTCGACCTCCGGAGCGCGGAAGGAGTAGAGCTTGTAGCCGCGCTGGCGCTGCTGCTGCGAGCGGATCTGATCGGCACGCGTCAGCCAGATCGCGAAGGTCGATGCCAGCTCCGGTCGATCCACGATCTTGCGGCGGATATCGCGAACGATGCGACCGAGCCTGGTTCGCAACAGCCGCAGCTGCGTGCGATGGCGGTTGAACTGCTTGGCGTGGGCATAGCGCCCCGCCATCATCGCCGCGCACTTGGCGACACGCAGGTAGGATTGTCGCAGCTTCACCCCGTGCCGGGTCGCCAGGCGGTTCATGCCGCGGCTCGCTGCATGCAGCAGTTTGGCGTCGGTCGGGAAGCTGATGGCCTTGGGTTGCACCGTGGTGTCGACCGTGACCCGGACCAGGTCCTGGCCGCGCAAGGCGCCGACGTCGTGCGCCACCCGCAGGCTCTCCGCCAGCAGCAGCTCGAGCTTGTCGCCGGGCCGACTGTACCAGTGGCTCAGCCCGGAGCGCTCATGCGGGACGTGATGTTGGAAAAACTCCTCGCCGGTGAAGTACTGGAAGTACGGATCATGGACCCAGCGCTCGCACACGCCTTCATCCGACAGGCCGTAGATGTGCTTGAGCAACAACAGCCCGATCATGAAGCGGGTCTCGGTGCCCGGCCGGCCGTGCTCGCTGTAGAGCGGCGCGACCTGTTGATCGATCCATGACCAGTCGACCCGGCCGGCGAGCTGAACCAGCTCGTGCTTCAGATTGATGATCTGATCGAGCCGCGCCCGGAACAGATCGCCCGCACCAGTCGTCTTGCCTTGCTTCGGTCGCATCGTCACCCCCCGTGATGCGAACACACCATCACGCTTCGCCGATCGAGCGAGTCTCAAAAAGCATATCGCAAGGTTCTGCGGCCACAGACTGCAAAACCTTGCGATTCCAAAACTGCCTCCACGCCGAAAAGCGAATCCGGCTCAACGGCTTGCTTGTTCTTAACGGACGACTCTAGAAAGTATTTACATCAATATAGATGGCGCCCGGCTCCTGGCTTGCCTGCATATGCAGGTAGTATACCAAACGAAACTGCCGCTGCCCTTCACGGGGCAGCGGCAGTGAGGTTAATACCGTCATGCTACCATGCGCATGCTGAAGCGCAAGTGAGTCTGTGGTGGTGGCCGGAGTCGTTTAATAAAGAGAGGAAGGGGAGTCAAAAAAGGCGTGTCGTCACGACATCCTCTCGACTCGTACTTGTGTAGCCGCGCGCATTTCCGGTAGGTAAGTCCAAAGATCGTAGGTCTCTTCCATATCACTGCGAGATCAGACGTGGTTGACCAAGCGCTCGGCGATGTCGGGACGAACGCCCAGGCGGCCGAGGCGGCTGCGGAAGGTCCTGCGCAGGTCATGCAGCGTCCAAGGCGCGATGTTCGCGAGCGTATCCAACTCGCGTTTGCACTTGGACCAACCGTTGAACGGGCGCTCGATCGAGGTGCGCGAAGGAAAGAGAAAGGCGCTGTCGCGACGGTCGTCCGACTTGAGCTGCGCTGATATCAGTGCTGCCGCGATCGGTCCGACCGGGAAGGTGTGGTCCAGGTGGTTCTTGGTGAGCGTACCAGGCAGCGTGATTGTTTGCTGATTGTGGGAGTAGAACGTATCGAGGAGGGCCGCGATTTCGCCGCGGCGTTGACCGGTGAGGAGGACAAGCTTCACGATTGCGCCGAAGAGGTCGCCGACCTGGTCGGCGGCGAACGAAACGGCCCGCACCTCATCATCGTTCAACACACGTTTGCGGCGCTTTGCCTTGCCTTGCTTGAATGACTGGAGCGGATTGGCGGTGAGGTATTCTTGGTCGACTACCCAATTGAAGAACGTCTTGAGGTACACGGCTGCGTGCTTTTGCTGCGACGGCGTATCGCTGAGGCGTGCAAGCTTTGCGGATATATCCTGTTTGGTGATGTCAGCGAGCTTGGTGTCGCCGAAAGGGAAGTAACGGCGCAGCGCCCGTTCATACTCGTTGTATGTGCGCGGCCGGTTCTTGGTTTTCGCATCGGCCAAGTACAGCTCAAGCGCCTTCTTCCAAGAGATCGAATTTGGGCGATGCTTCCCAAGCGTTCGTTCGGCTAGGATCGCCTTGGCCTTCTCACGGGCCTTCGCCAGGCTGATGGCCGGATAGCGGCCGATCGCCTGACGTCGGCCGGAGCCCAAAAGGATGATGAAGGATTTTGCGCCGCCGCTGCTGATCCGGATACGGAAATGCTTCAGCGTGCCATCCCACAGCGTGGTCGTGCCACGCTCTGGCGGCTTCGCCGCTCTCAGCAAAACGTCGGTCAGTGGTGGATGCTGTTCTACCAATTTGGCACTCCGAGGACGCGTGCTGCAGGTTGCAGCAGCGGAGTGCTATGTAAACGAAACGATCGGCAGAACAAGGAGTTACACAAAGTGACGCATGCTATGTGGCGCTATGTGGCAGCAAAAAATCTGACTCTTAATCAGCGGGTCCCAGGCTCGAGCCCGGGTGCGGCCACGAAGGAAAGAGTCTTCTTCTTCAATAAGTGATGGGGGCGCTCGCCGAAAACAAAACGGTCTCGTGCGACGCTTTTGTGGTCGGACGTCCCACGGCCAGATTGCTGTACGACTTCTGTTTCTCTTCGCCCCAAGCGCTCACGCCGCCACACTAAGGACAAACAGCGGTCCGTCGTGTCGGTAGTTGCCTATGATTCCATCGCTGGGCCACCAACGCTCCCAGCGATATGGCGGACCTCAAAGCTCCGGCGTTTCATCCACAGAAGTTTGGTGGATGATGCTCAGCTCGGGAACGACGCTCGCTTTCCAGCCCTTGGCCTCGATGTAGGCCACCTCGTCGTCGGTCATTCTGACGAGGACTTTGCTTTGGAATCAAAGATGGAATCAAGCGGGCGGGCCGGAATAGAAAAATGCTTGTGTTGCAATGGATTATTGCGGGGTTCGATCCCTCCCGCCCCAGCCAGGTGCAACACCCTGAATTTCTTTCCAAATCAGCTTTGTTCTCTGTCGCGTTGTGAGCGCGTTTGGAAATTCGTTTGCCCCGGCATTTGGAAATTCTGTGCTGTTTTCGTTTCCCCGCCACCCGCATGCCATGTGGGTTGCACGTGGCCCGCCGCATGTTCTTCAACGTGTCATTGGCGGTGAGAAACGGGCAACGCGCATCAACTGCCGCAGTTGGGCAGCGCGTATCGACTTGCTTCCTTCGCGCGAGGAACAGCAGTCGGGGTGAGGCGCTTGGTGTTGCTTAAGAAGCGGTGTGACGGATATTGCCGTCACTGATCTGGTCTTGAGCTCCAGCTACGTCGCTATCCTGGTGCTCAACTTGCTTTTGCGCCAGGAGATGCGCATGCCGCTTGCGGGTCGCCGCTAAGGCGCGTTGCATCGTTTCCTTGGCGTAGCCTCGATAGGCTTGTGCTGTTTTGTGTCCCGACAGCGCGCGGCCCTGACCATCCGTTAGTTCGGCTTCTTCCAATTCGGTCATGCCGCCATGCCGGCAAGCATCGAGCGTGAACAGCTTGGACACGCCCTCGATCTTCTTGCGCATCTGCTGCACAACTTTTTCCATGCCAGGGTAAGATCAGACTTTTGCTGCTCCCTTAGATTCCCCGCGCTCGATCCGGCGCAAAATCATGGGAACGCCGATCTTGGGGAGATGGCCTAAGATGTCTTCTGCCTCGGCATAGAACTTGACGATTTCACCATCCTGCTTTTCTTCGAGAGGATGCCAAACCAGGGACTTGTTCTTGTGGTGCTCGATCCGCACCGCCTGTGGCCAGTTCTTGCTGCGGTAGTCTGGCCAGGTCAAAAACCCGGCCACGACATTCTCCGGCCGCTGCAGCCATTCAAAGCAGATAACCGCAACAGCGGCCGGCTCGGGCCGGCCGTGCTCGATGCAACCCCACGCAAACCGGTAGACCTCTTCTCGCGTGACCGCATGCTTCTTGGTCTTGGTCCGGGATTTGAGAGTAAAATCATCCCAGGGATTCGGGTGCTTCTTATCGAACAGGTCTGGGTGCAGGCGGCCCATGATGCGCCAAACCTTGCGGCACAGCCCGACGACCTTTTCGCCTTGTCGCAGCCTAAGACCGTTCGGCCCGTTGATGATCCTGTCGTAGATCTTGTCAGCTGCTCGGGGCGTCACTTCCCGGATCTGTCGCTCGCCGATACGCCATTCCGCGCCTGCAAGAAGCAACTCACCATCAACGTCTCGACGCCACGGCCCGGCATCACTGAGCCGCGCGACGTAGTTCGTCTTTTCAGTTTGATTATGCCGCCTTGGGAGAGAGCCAGATTTGGCGACGTGGTCGGTGATGCCCTCAGAATGGATGCATTAACGATTCCTCGCCCAGGTATGATCAACAACATGGAGTGGACCGAAGTTGATTGGGATTCCAAGCGCTGGACCATTCCGTCAGGGAAAATGAAAACCGGATGGGACCACGTCGTTCCGCTATCAAGGCAAGCCATCGTAATTTTGCGACGGGTCAGCAAATTACCGGGAATCGACGCTACGTCTTCGCTTGTGCCAATGACGCACCATTATCTAGGACGCTTTGTCAACGGTTGCGTGCACTTGGTATCGACACCAAGACTGAGCATTGTGCTCATGGCTTCCGCGCAACATTTTCAACGCTTTGCCACCATGAGGAGTTTGAGGAAACTAAGACGTGGGATGGCGATGTTATCGAGTTGCAACTAGCCCATCTTGAAAGCGACTCGGTGAAGGCAGTCTACAAACGGCACGGACCACTTGCGCTGATCGGTTCGCGCGCCAAGTTGATGCAGCATTGGGCTGACCGGGTCGATAGCTTCGCTGATCAGAGGATGGTCTCGGCCAACAGGCAGTCCTTGAAAGTTGCGCGACTTAGTTAAGTTGGAAAATCTCCTCTCTGGGCTGAATGCGAGGAGCCGTCTCCTCGAACGATCCAATCCATCGCAGACCAAAAGAGCCGGCGGAAACCAAAGGTTGTTCGAGATTGCAGGGTTCTCGCGTAACATCAAGGACATCGCGATCAAGATGCAGGGCGAAGGCTCCAAGCGCATGGTCGTGAAAAGCGGGGCCCTGGCACTCTCATCGCCAGCGATAGCCAGACGGTTGGCAACGTCACCGTCCCAGGTTGACTATCCGCCAACCGACCGAATTTTCGCGCTTTTGTTCGTGATTAATCCCTTGGGGTTAGTCCAGTTCGCCGTCGTGCGATTCTCTTGAGCCATTGACCGCTCCGCGAGACTCCGGAAATTTCTGAAATTCGAGCAGCCCGCTTGACCAGTTACTTGTGGTGTGAACATGAAACGCACCGATTTCGAATTAATGTCGATCGACGAGCTCTGGGCTCTTCACCTTGAAATAGACGTGGCTCTGACTCGCAAGATATCTGCGAAAAAACTTCAACTTGACCAGCGACTGCGACAACTGAAGCAGGGTGCATCTGAGGAAAAAAATGGACGAGAACCGCGGCCCTATCCACGAGTGCTCCCTAAGTACCGAAACCCCGACAAACCGTCGGAGACTTGGGCGGGCCGCGGTAAGCAGCCGCGGTGGGTGACTGCTCAACTCAAATCCGGGAAGAAGCTCGAGGATTTCCAGCTCCGACCATCGCCTCATCGGAAGGGGGCTGGCCGCGATGTCGGCCGAAGCCTAAGCCAGCATTGAAGGATCTTAACTTGGACGCGGAATTTAGAATCTGAGAGTTGACTTGGGGCAGCATCTATTTGCGCGCCTGTATCCTGGATACCCGGGGTTGGCCAATTGCAAAGCTGTCGCGAAGGGCACGATCAGTCCGCCCCAGGGCGATGCCGGCGCGCCGCACTGATCGATCAAAAGTGCAGGAACGCTGCAAGCAAAGTTCCGTCCCAAGGTTTCCATCGTACTTGGCGAACGACTGATGAGTTGCTCGATTGCTTAAGCCGCCTCATTGCACAGCATGACCCTCGGGACCTGCGTCACAGTTCGGACCTGCCGCCATCCGGTAATACATACGCGGATTTTGCAGGGACCGGTTTCCGCGCACTTGATTTTGCCGCTATAACCCCCAAGAGAACCGCTACCGAAATATCAAATATCTCACCTGTAAGGGCGGGTTCACGATTGTCGCCATGGCAAAAAATAACTCGATGACGATTTCGTCTGGAATTTTACTCGGTAGCCGAAGTCTTACGTGAACTGCAGTTTTTGTTGGCGCGACCGGGACAGACCCTTCGGGACAAGTCGCGCCTCGAACTAGGTTCCTTCTGTCAGGGGGGCGGCTGTCGAATTACATTAGGTTTGTTCGGATCTGGACCATGCGCGTACCGGAGTTCAACCCAAAGGGAAAAGAGCCGGTCGGGATCGGCGCAAGCTGAAGGCAGATGGACGACAAAGGCCGCCAACAAACCATGTCACCAACCCAGTTCATGTTGCATAGCATGGAGTACGGTCTCGATGCTTTGCGTGTAGCGACCATCGTTCCAGCGTTGATCGGCGCCGTACGCTACGACGGCGGCAAGGATTATTGCGAAGCCGATCTTGCCCATATCCTCGTCTCTTGCTCCTAGTCCAGTTCCTCTGGAAGCGTCATGTTCAGGTAGAGGACAATTCCCGTCCAGATCATTGCAGTCGCAACGGGCGCAAAAAGTGCGCATGCCAAGAGATGAGACATCACTGCTCCAAATGAACTTTTGCGGTCAAGATTGCTGCGCAAAAATGTCGTCTGATAAAATGTCGACGCTCGCAGAAGTTGCATAGAAAGTCTGCAGACTGGTTCCAACCCCACTGCCGCCATCGGGACAATTAGAAATGATTTAATATTTAATTTTCGGTATTCTTACAGCAGAACGCACCATTTTGAAAATGGATTCCGTCAAACTATCGGAGCTTGCCGTTCGAGGGTTGCATCTAGCGAACATCCACGGCTCGTTTTCCGGTCCGATGCTGCCGGCTGCTAGTCCATTTGCGGACTAGAGTGTCGGACTGCTTAGGCTAGCCAGTGTGAACGGCTAGACCTCATCCCCCGCGAGCTGATCTTGGTGCGATCCGCGGAGAGTTGATCGGAGGCGCAGTGCAGGAAGCATTTCAGACGCGCGGCGATCATTCGCCCCCTCTTTGGTCCAAACTGTTGGCTGGCAAGCGCGAAAGAAAGCGACGCCGGCCATCCAGTAACTCTTGCGCAGGAGTTGGATTAGGAGAGTGTCGGGAGAGGCTTGCAAAGATATGGGTATCACCGTCATCGGACGGCGAGGCGAAGGCCAAGGTACGGATAAGCTGACCAACAGGGTTGATATCCGCCCCAACTACTCCGGCAACTGCGCAAACGACTTTCCGGTCGTTCTGCTGGCTCGGCCCCGCTGCTTTTGAAAACGTTGTAAACGAGCATAGACCGACTGTCGTGTACGCCCTAAGAATTCTCCGACCTCGTCAGCCGTGGCTCCATCGCCAATGAGCCGAAGCAGCCGTACTTCTTCCTCGGGCAGCCAAGGCCGCGCCAACCCGCGATTGTTTGTCACTCGCGCCCCCGCTGCTCAAGCGCGCGGCGGCGCAGCTCGCCGCGGATTTTCAGGAATTCGGTTTGGCCGCTCGACCCGTGGTGGCGCCGGCAATCGGCCAGGCTCAGGCACCCGGTTATCGCGGACCATCCACGCCGCTAGCCGAGCGTAGCTGCGCCGAAGGGTCGGCACGAACCGAGCGGATGCGTCCTCGTGATCCATGCGGCAACACAATATCGTTGAACTATTGAGAAAGGATTGCCAGCTCTTCGCGGTCTAGTAACTGAACGTGAACGACACGATGTCAGCCCCCTTGGCGACCCCGCCCTATGATGCTGACGGAACCCTTGAGAGGCCGAAAGTTTCTGTTGAATGGCTGGGTGTTGAGCGGCGACTCCTCGCACGCAACGCGGTCGACCACACAGTGATGATCTTTCTCTTAGGCGGTGCAACAGTCACGCCCCGCGCAATGCAAAACTTCTCGATTTATGGCGCCGGCATTCTGCTAAAAGGTACTCCGACCACATCGACTGACCTCGATCTATCGTTCGACGAATTTCGAACGAGCTTTGCCTATCGTCTCGCATGGCATCGCGATACGTTCGCCGGGGCGCGGGGGGCGCGTTCCGCGATCACGACAGCCAAGACCGGCAACCTGGAGGGATAGTCCTGCGCGATGCCACGCGCGCTAAGGCGCTAGGCCCCGATCTGGATCGGGTCGCCGCGACGTCGCAGCAAATGGGCGCTTCCTAGCAGGTCTGCTATCAACGACAGAGTGACCACGTACTTTAGTAGCAGCAGTCCCCAAATTGTGCTGCCGTGCTCGAGGGGGCACGCGTTGGCCCTCAAATTTCGCAACCGGTTGAATTCAAAGCCTTGCGTAAACCACCAAACGCCTTGAGCCGACACGGCTCGGTATCGCCGCCGGCCTTTGAAGGTTGAACGATCGCAGTTCGCTTCATGGCGGCTGCCTTTGCCTCTGATTTGGGGTGCACAGCGGTGGTGACTTTCTTCGGAGAAGGCCGCTGACGAGAGACCGGCCTTGCCGGCTCCAAAGAACCCATGCCGATGTTTTCGGGCGGAGCAATGCGCTCGTCAACCGAAGCAAATTGTACTGGCCTCTCGCTGCTCAAAGCGGCGACTTCGAGGCGATCGGCCTTTGCCAACACGCCATGTGACTCTGAAATATCTTGGCTTGGCTTGGGGGGCGGGACGATCGCGATCGCGCTGCACGGTGGAGTTCTGAGCTCCATTGCTGACAACACTCCCATGCATAACGGGATAAGCAGGCCCAACAACATCATCCTCAGCATGATGCGCCTCTAAACTCAGTTTGTGCCGTCAGAGAACTCTCCGCTCCAATGACGCAGCTTCTCGGCGACGCCCGAATCATTTGTCGACAGGGTTAATGTCGGGGATGCCCCCAAAACGTACCGAGACTCCGGCTGCCGATGTCGGTTCGTGGGGCAGACAGTTTCCGGCGAGTGATCTGGACCTGGTTGGGTTCATGGCGCAGGATCTGTTCGTGACCCGTTGCGGTGCTGCGGTGATTGATCACGGTAGATCAATTGCCGCCAAACTTGGATGGATCATGTAGGCAGGAGGGGCGTCGTGATCGATTCGCAGACTTCCCGGGACAGGGTCGCTGCGATAGATGCGCCCAGCACCAGCGCCGCACCGTAGCCGAACCCCAGTCCGGCTGGCCTCTGAAATGGTCTTACTCCTTTAATGAATAACCGGGTTGATCGGAATAATCGGGTTACTAACAAGCGCACAACCGCTTGGGGTGGGCCCCTACATGGCAGGGCGGCGGCATACGCTCCAGACGTGCGGTGTGGCCCGTGGGGCGTTTGAGGGCTTGGTCGGCGCTGGGTGAAGCTCACTGCCAATAACACGCTTTCAGCCCTTCTGACGAAGGCAACGAAACCATTTTCCGCCTCTCACGAAATAAAGCGGAAGCATCCAGGGCGGATCGTAACGGGTAGTGTTAGCTAGGAGGCTGTTCCCATGGATGACTTCCAGCAGGATTGCGCTCACATCGCGAGCAGGCTTCTGCCAGAGCCAGCGAACGGTACGTCTGAAGACAGGGTCACTCGTAAGCGTTGGGCGCGCGGCCTTACCGCATTTTACGCCTGCGTTCTTCTGGCCGGTGCGGTCGCGATTGCGGTCACACAGAACGTAAACTCGCCAGAGCAGCACGCGTCGATTCAGGCTAGCGCGCGGTAAAGGACCGTAACGACCGGCTAGCAGCTTCAGTTCATCGCGAAACCGCTGCACGCCCAGCAATTCCGAGCAGATAACGTCGCCAAAAGCGTGATCGGATAGCTTGCGGCTCTCGCATTTGCCTCCTGCGCAAGCAAGATGTCGTCGGCATCATTCTTGGTGAATTCTGCCTTCAGGTCGACCTTCGGTTTTTCGAGCCGTTCCAGTCGATGCGCTTTCTTCTCTATCATGAGCTAATCGAGCGAAGTGAATCTTCGGGTGCATCGCAATCGCTTCCCAGAAATTTGCGGCTGACAAGCTTGCCTCTCGCCGTCACCGAGCCTGCGTGGAGCTAATAAATGAAACACAGCCGGTATCGTGGTGGAGAATAGCACAAGAACTTCGCAGGGGCCGGGAGGGCCGGACTGAGGTCGGCGGCTAGGTCGCGGCGACCAGTAGAAGGAAACATCCGGCCGGAGTGCAGCGTGAATGACTTCAGGCATGGGCGGCATTTGGCGAGGTACTTCACGGATCACCGCCTCTTCGGGGAGATGGAGTATCTTTCCTCGGTGGAGCCGGACCTAAGCTCCCTACAGTTGATAAGCGCTCGTTATTGACCTCACATGCTGGTTGCGATTTGAAGCTCTGCGAGCTGCAGGATGCAGGACTTTGCAATTTTTAGTGCTATTCGCCGGTTTGAGCGGTTGCGCCGCGCAAAAGTTAGAACTTCAACTTTTTGAACACCGCCTCGGGCAGCGTCTTGATGATCAGCATCACGAGACGCCATTTGCCGCTGACATAGACGACGTCGGCCTTCTTCTCGACGGCGTTGAGGATCGCATCGCCAACCACTGGTGCATCGACGGTGAGCGGGCCGATCAGCTTCATGCCTTCGGTCATCTTGGTGCGGACGAAGCCGGGCTTCACGGTGACGACGTGGACACCGCCTCGGCTGGCGCGGGCGCGCAGGCCGGACAGGAAGGCGGAGAAGCCGGCTTTCGCCGAGCCGTAGACATAGTTCGAGGCGCGGCCGCGATCGCCGGCGACCGACGACACGCCGACGATCGTGCCATTGCCGCGGCTTAAAAACTTTTCCGCGAACAGGCCGAGGATCAGCGACGGGCCCTCGTAGTTCGAGCGCATGATGGTGGTGGCGTGCGCGAGATCGCTCTCGGCGTTCGGCTGCACGCCCAGCAGGCCGATGATCGAGACGACGACATCGGGCAACGCCGGAAGGCCTGCGACAAAGCCATCGAATGAGGCGGTGTCGAGCACGTCGAACGTTCGCGTGCTCACTTCGATATTGTAGCGCGCGCGCAGATCGGCGGCGTCAGGCTCGAGCGCGGCGGCATCGCGGCCGGCGAGGCCGACATCGTAACCAGCCTTGGCAAAGGCGCGTGCCGCAGCGCGGCCGATATCGGAGGAGCCACCGAGCACCAGAACGGTCTTGCGTGACGTCACGGTTCAAACCTCATCGAACAGGCGTTGTGAAAGTTTCGAGCGGATGTTTTGGGCGGGATCGAGCGATTTGCGGATCGCGTTGAAGCGTGCCAGCGCGGGGTAACCGGCCTCGAACGTCGCACGCGACTGGCGCGCATCCTTGGCAAGATAAAGCCGCCCGCCAGCAGCGACGACGAGGCGGTCGATCTCGTCGAGGAAATTCAGGATGTCGCCCTTGACCGGGAAATCCAGCGCCAGCGTGTAACCGGGCAGCGGGAACGACAACAGACCGTCGCCATGGCCTAGCTTCTTCAGCACCGCGAGGAACGAGGCATCGCCGCGCTTCGCAACACGATCGAGGATATCACCGAGCACGGCGCGCGCACTGGCTTGGGGAATCACGCATTGATGCTGGAGGAAGCCGCGCCGCCCATAGATGCGATTCCAGTCGGCAATGCTGTCGAGCGGAAAGAAATACGGATAGAGCGAGACCACATGGTCGCCGCCGGCGCGCCTGGCGCCCATGCGGTAATAGAGCTCGTTGAAGGCGCGGATGCTGATGCGATTGAGCGTCATCGACGGCAGATCGATCGGCACCGCGAGCCCGGGATTTTTACCCACGGGAAAGCGATCGGCGCCCTCGGAGAGCTCGTCGGTGCGGGCGTGCTCGCCGAGATAGATCAGCGAACGGCCGAGATCGTTGCCGCGCGCCACGCAATCGATCCACGCCACCGAATAGGTCGCGGAGTCACCGGCCTCGAGCGCGCGCATCGCAGCGTCGAGATCGGACGCCGAAATCACGCGCTCGCGGATCCAGCCGGTCTCGACCGGGCGCAGTCGCATCGTGGCTTCGAGGATGATTCCGGTGAGGCCCATGCCGCCGACGGTCGCGAAGAAGGCATCGGAATTCTGCTCGCGCGAGATCTCGATGGTCTCACCCTGCCCGGTGCGGAGCAGGATGCTGTCGACATAGCGGCCGAAACCGCCCTCGCCATGATGGTTCTTGCCGTGCACGTCGGCAGCGATAGCGCCGCCAACCGAGACGAACCGCGTGCCCGGCACCACGAACGGCAGGAAGCCGCGCGGGCCAAAGGTATCGATCAGGTCGGACAGCAGCACGCCGGCTTCCAGGCGGATGCGGCCAGTTGCCGGATCGAACGACCTGACCCGGTCGAACCCGGTCATCCCGATCGTCCTGACGGCACCGATCGCGGCATCGCCATAGGCGCGGCCGTTGCCGCCCGCCACGGAACCGGTCACCACGGCTTCGCCCACGGCCTCGAACGACCGCGGCCGCAGCACTTCGCTATCGACGACCGGGAAGCGCCCCCAGCCGCTAACGAGGGTCATCGTTCAGCTCCGCCCGCGGGCCATCCCGCTCCGGAAACTGCCTACCGGTCAAAAGCTGATATTGCGTCGAAGCCCACTTTTCGAAAGTAAACGTCAAACAGAGCAGCGTGGCTGATAGATCTCGTCGAGGAAAGCTCCGCGAGCCGATAACCTCAGTACCCCCGAAACTAGGGGTTTTCCCTTTTGGAAACGGCGGCAAGCTGTTGAAATTGCTAGGGTACATCGTTAGTTTTTCAAAGGACCATTTGAATAATTTGGCAGATTTTAATTCCGCTGTTCTTGAGTTCTCTAAGACAAACGGCGCCAAAATCGGGGAAGGCCGTCCATTGGAAAGGGCGCTCTGGTTGGCATCCGTAGCCATGGCTAACCGTTGCGGCAAGCCGATCAGAACGAAAAAGCTCGCTCTTGGAGGTAGAGGTTCCTGGAGAGAGCGGGCCTTCAGATAGTTTTTGTGCAGGCTTACTTCTACGGTTTTCATGCAGCGGAACTCTCGGAGAGAGGTCAATCCCATAGCTGTTGAACTACGTCCATTCGATCGGCGGCGCATAGAGATTTCGGCGCTCGATTTCTCTGCGAAGGTCCGCAGCTTGTTGTTTGGCTGCTTCACCTAGGAAATGATATCGATCATTGCTGTTGTCGGCAGCGACTTGCTGCCTGATGTTCTCGTAAAGACGAAGAACGCTGATATCGCTTAACTTCTCAAATTTCATGGCGGCAAAAAACGTCTCGAGTAGTAGTCGGATGCAAATGCCAGGACTGTGTCAAGAGAAATAGTGGTGCCGGTTGAGAGGAATTGAGCCTCCGACCTCTGCCATACAGGGACGGAGCTCTACCACTGAGCTAAACCGGTTTTGAATATACTCAGTGAAACAGCTTGCGCGCGGTCTTGCTCTGAGCGGCGTTGTTTTCGAGTTGTCGCTGCATCTTAGTAATTTACACAAGGCGCTCCTAAATCACTTCAGCAGAAACTCAAATGGAAATCACGGCGGATGCGACTTAGTCACCGATTCATCGTATGTGAGTAAGGTTAGCAGGCATGTTCCTTCAGCTGGCGCAAGTTTGCGGTCTAGCGAGCTGGACCTCAGCCAAATTTACGGGTGCATCCGCTGGCTGAGCCTTAGCCGTCACTGCACGGAACGCCGAAGTTGTCGCAGGTCAAGGCGAAGGCTTCCTTCGCCTTTGCATCTTCAAAGCAAAAACGAGTACCGATAACTGCACGATCGGTCCACCAGCCTAACTTGCTGCCATTTGCGATGCGTGCGGCTTCCCCGCGCAGCAGATCCAACTGTCTTCCAGCCGCGCGGACGATTAGGCAATGGTCCTTGGACATTAGGTTAAGTCCTTTAAAATAAATATAGGCGATCAGTAGAAGAAAGGCCGGGTTAAATTGGAAAGTGAAATATTCAGCCAAGCCCGGTAAGAAATCCTACCATAATTCTCCAATGTATTTTAAATCCGCCTGCGTCGTAAAGTATTTAATCTCTTCGTCTGTCGGCGGGCGGATGAAGGAAGGTTAGTTGGCAGCTGCTTGCGGCTCCAACCTTGGAACCAAGGGCGGAGTATTCACTATCCCGCTAAGACTCATGGCATTAACGTTGAGCTGAGCGCACGGTCGCGTTGGCGGACCGTTGTGCTACACATGCCAGAGCGACAGGTGTCCGCCTCTCGCTATCTGCAACTCCCCGTCGGCCCGCAAGGTCGGCGGGTTCTTGTTTTGCAACAGAAGTCCTCGAAGCGTCTGCGTACGCTCTGCGAGATCGCAGGCTCTAACTTATTTTATCTACGATCAAGACTTCACCTTTCCCAACGCCGGATTGTCTCCTTGACGACGCTGCGAGAGTAAAGGCGGAACATTCTCTTCACGATCGCACTTCCTCGACGAACGCTTCCCAAAGGCTGTTGCCGTGACCAGCCGATCGAGCTCGCTGGGAACGCCAGCGTGCCACCACAATGCGATGGCGAAGCGCATAGAATGTTTTCCGGAGCTGCGGCGTGATCGTGGATGACGATGCTTCGATTGAGACCAGTGTATCCGAACTCGCTGACTGGGCGTCCGTCTCAACAGTCTAGCCTGGAGGGTCGTTTCCCTTCGGCTCGTGCATGAATTTCGGCGCAGGTCCTCGCGCTTCACGATTTCGCGGGGCGGGGCGTTCGGACGGGTCGCGGCCAAGCTTGGACTGCAACTCGACGAGGTCGGTGAAGACGTCGGCCTGGCGGCGCAACTCGTCGGCGATCATCGGCGGCTGGCTGGCGATGGTGGAGACCACGGTCACCCGCACGCCGCGGCGCTGCACAGCTTCGACCAGCGAGCGGAAGTCGCCGTCGCCCGAGAACAGCACCATCTGGTCGATGTGCTCGGCGACCTCCATGGCATCGACCGCGAGCTCGATGTCCATGTTGCCCTTGACCTTGCGGCGGCCGGAGGCGTCGATGAATTCCTTGGTCGCCTTGGTGACGACGGCGTAGCCGTTGTAGTCGAGCCAGTCGGTCAGGGGACGGATCGAGGAATACTCCTGATCCTCGATGATCGCTGTGTAGTAGAACGCCCGCAGCAGCGTGCCGCGGCTCTGAAATTCCTTCAGAAGGCGCTTGTAATCGATGTCGAAGCCTAGAGTTTTCGCCGTTGCGTAAAGATTGGCCCCGTCGATGAAGAGCGCGATCTTGTTGGTAGGGTAAGGTGACATTCAGTGCGGTCCTTAGGAGCGGACGTAGTGGCGAAGGCCACCGAGTCGACGACGCAAAGTAATTTGGTACGCAATCAATTTTTTGTAACGGTCTACGTGGTCGCTTTCGCGTAAAGGTTCAACTCTCAATGAAATTATGTCGCAAAATAACATGCTCGTGGAACCTTGCCCGCCGCCACAAGTTGTCAGGGTAAATTTGTCACATATTTTGCTTATTTTAAATAAGCTTATTTCCAGATGCGGGGCATGTCATGACCGCCGACGAGTTTGCTCGTTTTGATTGCGTGGTAATTAAGCGAGGCCGCGTTTGGCGGTGGGCCGTCTCAGACCAAGCGGGAGATTTTATAATGGTCGGCACTGGGCATAGCCGGCTTGAGGCAAATTACAGGTCCACTAGGGCCATGTTCCAATTGCTGCTGACGGCTCCCTATCGCATTAGAACTTCTGCATATTGAATCGGAACGGGTCCGCAGGTTGCTCATTCGCAGCATTGGATCCTGATTACTCCCAATCCCGGCTACATACCTAGACGTAATACTTTGCCGGTAGCCGATTGACACCGCAGTCTCACGGTTCGCGTTGCCGCGCAATATTGGCAGAGTTGGCATCGGCCGCAGCGCAAATAGCTCCAGACGTGGAAGATGCTGCTTTGGCTCTCATCATTTCCACGTTGCTCACCCCGAAAGAGCGATGCGAATATCTATGCCACATCGACGACATGCCACTTGATGAATTCGCTAACAGATTTACTTGCCGAGCACACTGTTCGTCGGCGATGCCAGCGGAAATTGCGTCGACGATACAAATCAGCTTTTTCGAGTTTATGCGGCCTGCGAGGTCGACCTCGAGCGCCTTTCCAAGACCTCGATCGTTGATACGAGATTGTCTCGCCGCGCTCTGAGATTTAGCGCGAGCAGTGAGTACGTCGGTTGGCGCGCATCAAAGACGCCGGCCCGGGCCTCTTCCTCAAGGATGTCGGAGTTCATAAGATCAACGCGCCACCATAGATCCGCAATCAGCGCGCTGAGCTGTAGTTCTCCGGTGATGCCGGATCGGGACACTTCTTGCATCGTTGCCTCAACTTGAAACAGCCCTTCGACCTTGGGGCGTTGTGTTGAGCCATGGAGCAAAGAGAGTGCCAGTCCATTTGGGACCGGGCATTAACCCTCGGTCGGGACATCAAGCTTAATTTCGGAGTTTGGTGGGCGCCAATTGGGTCTCAGAGTAGATTGGCATCACCTGATAATCTTCCTCCGACACCCTTAGTCCGAGTTTACCCAAGACGGAACCGGCGCACCAACATACTTGGGATGTCAGCTTGTTTTTTCGGACCCAATATTCAGTTTGTCGCGGTCGGAAACCATCGGTCTTTTGGGACGTATTTTTCCAACAGGCAGAAAATCGCTTCCGGGCTCAGTGCCAATGAACCTCCGCCGCCGCATCAAGACCAACAAAACACAGACTCGCGGGGACAAGATGAGTGCGGATGTAGCAAACGTGGCACAACCGAGCGGAAACCGCCTCCGGACTGTCCGCGTGATCTGGGCCATCTCATGCGGAGTAGCAATGCTTGGATGGATAAGCGCGCTCGCATGGGTGTCCTGGAAGATGCTGGGCTGGCTCGCAAATTTGGGGTAAGGCCGTTCAAAAGCAAACCTGCGCCAGCTTTATTGCCGCGCAAATTATCATTCCCCAAAGCGCTAGGTTGATTTGTATTGTTTTGACCATGGACCACCTGTGGCGGGACCGCCTGCTTTTGCTGGCTTCAAGGTTGCCATCACAATGTCAATGATTCGATAAAGTTCCGTCATTAAGCAGGTTTGTGCGGTGCACGCACAAGCGGTCGAGCAAAATTTTTCTCGCGCCTCGGCGGTATTCTAGCGGGCGGCGTTTTTAATCCCTGAAAACGTTGGAAGCAGGCGACGAGGCCCTTCCGCGGTCGAGTTACCCAATGCAATTCGTCGCATTCAGTCGTGCCAAGATATTGGTGTCGGCGGCGATGTGTCTCTATTCTTAAGGCCATAATATCGGCGAATCGCGCTTTTTTTGGTCGGTCCAGTCCCTCTCGCCGTTTCAGATGCACAGCGTCCAACACGGTCGTATAGCAAATCATCGGATATCCCAAGGCGGTGTTGAAAGGCGTCGGTAAGCAGTTCGCCAACGATTGACTGGCAATGAGATCCCCAAAGTACCGTTTGTCGGGCATCGTTTGGAGATAAGGCGGTGTTAGGGGCGGAACCTTGCTTCGATTGCCTTCGCCTCGAGCGTGCGGCGCTGGCTTCCGAATCGTTGCCGCCCGGCACGGGCAGCTGCCTGTTCTAGGGCGGCAACTCGAGGGGGGAACTGAGGGCGGCCCATGGTGCGAATTCCGTCTGCCGTGCGCCCCGGATAATTGCGACTCCTTCACAGGGGACACCGCCGCCAATCCTCACGCTGCTTCAGTCCGATGCGCTACTTGCTTTCGGGAGGGGCGATTGGCAGCGTACCAGTGACGCACCCTCGATGGGTTGGGCGGTAACCGGGCGTCAAGCGATTTCGGCGTAGCGTCTTCCATCGCGGATTGGTGACGAGTACCGCGGTACGCATGGGCATTGAGGACCCGCTGGCTGCCGAGCCAGCGGGTTTTTTTGGGGGGCGTTAGCTGCTTGCAGAATAGGCTCCCCGGCGTGAATGACAGGAGTTAGGGGGCACCGGCAGTCGGTCGGCTGTAATCTGCAGTCCAAATGAGATCGCCGATGGCTCGCAAAGTTGGTGGGCGTTTCTTGAGGCCAGGAGGCCTTGCCTTAACCAATTCGTAACAAGGCGTGCTCGGGCGCTCTGGCCAATTCCGAGCCCCAGAAGTCTGGTTTGGATCAGGATTGTCCTGCGGTACTGCCCGGTCGTGACAGAATTAGACGACCCTCAATACTTGCGCTCGATATCAGCGCGCGTCGCGCAGACCGCTTCAGTTGGCGGCTTCCAGCAGTCGGCGGGGATCAAGCCGCCGACCATATCGTGTCGTCATACTCAAACCACGATGAGCGCAACGGGATACGATCAAATTGATACCGCTCGAAAAATGTCACATTTGAAGCGCGTACGCAAAACTGCTGCATTTGTTGTATCTTGGGATCAGGAGTTACATCGCAGAGATATGGCTTGCAGTGATTGCGGCGGCGGCGAGGGAGTTATTGCGATGAGCGAGCAAACGCGTGATGCTGCCGGCATGTCGTCGTGGCCTCGTAGGAATCACGTCCGCGCCTTCTACTCGGGTCATAGTCTCACCGAGGGAATTCCGGAGATCGCAGCGCAGATTGCAGGCTCGCTTGGTAGTCAACTCGATTTCGAGACGCAGGTCTTAAGTTACTCGCTTCTGCGCCAGCGCACTAAAGGAGAGGTGGCTTCGGCTTCCGATTGGCCGGGCTATCGTTCCGGTCAGAACCGCGAAGGCGCCGGTCTGGACGTCGCCGAGGAGTTACGCCAACCCCGACGACTGGCGCCCGGCGACATCTATGACGTCCTTGTCGTCACCGAGCGACACGACCTACCTGCCATCGCGCGCAAAGAGCGCACAGCGTTCTATCTGATCGAGATGGCAAAACACCTTATGGCAGGCAATCCCGACGCGGAGGTATTTCTCTATCAATCCTGGCTTCCCGTGAATCTCGAGGCGCCCCGACGCTGGATCGACTACGAGCGGGCGGTCTTGCCGATGTGGGAATGCATCGCCAGTCGATCGAACCTCGAGCTGCCGCCGCTTGGCAATATGCCGCGCGTTCGCATCCTACCCGGGGGAAGTGCGCTCGCCGAGCTAGCTGCGGCGCTGTGGGAAGGCAGCGTGCCCGGCGTTGCGAGCGTTTCCCCGGCTGAGCGCGTGGGCCTGCTGTTTTCTGACAACGTGCATATGAGCGAATTCGGTCGCTACTTCGTCGCGCTGGTGAACTATGCGGTCCTCTTTGGTGGCTGTCCTGAGGGCGCAGCAATCTCTGAGGGAATATCGCCGGTGACAGGACGGCATCTGCAAACGTTGGCAGGGCAATTTGCTTTCTCATACGGTCGGCGGGCGGATGCCGTCGTGGGTCGAGATATGGCGGCTTGCCGGGAGTTGATGCAGAAGGGCGTCTGCCCGGCCTATGTAGCCTTGCGGCACGGCGACAGTGCGCCGATTCCTGGCGCAATTAAGCGCCTGGTCAAAACCTATTCCTGCTGCCGGGACTACGCTAATGCGTATGATCGTGATAATCCGTTTGCTTCGCTAGAAAAACGATGAAGATTTGGGGTGAGCCGCCAACAGGTCAGACGCTCGAGCGCTCGCTCCGTAGAGACTGTTCAGTCTTCCGCGATCCAGCCTCGTCGAGAGCTGCGTTCAATGGACCCATCAAAACCTTAGCGTTGGCTCCGAGCAGCAGCGTGTCATGATTGCCGGGAATCATGATTGTCTTTAATCCGTCCATGATCACGCTATCCCACCCATAGCACGGCCCTCCGCCACCATAGATGTAAGGAACAGTTTTTGCCCGAAAGAGAATCGCTTTTCCCTGCCACGGCTGGGGCCGATAGCATGCGGCCGCTTGGCCAAAATTGTCAGTAAGCTGGCGATCCCGCAGCGCATGCGGCACGGTTTTGTTTCCACGAACATACATTCTGATTTGCAGCCGCTCGCGCGCCACATCAGCGCGCTCGCTCCTTTTGCGGATGATCTCTTTGATGTACTCGAGGCCTTCGTTGCGCAAACGGAGGAACATTTGGTCCGGTGAAACTTTGCGGATCGGCATCTGAGGGTGGAACGTGTCGAAGAACACCAGGATTGGGACCTGTTCACCCTGAGCGGTCAGTTGCTGTGCCATCTCGAAAGCCACGACACCGCCACCAGAATAGCCAGCCAGCAAATAGGGGCCGTGTGGCCTCAACGTGCGGATCTCCTCAATATAGGCCCGGGCCATATCCTCGATCGATGTATGCAAGCTGCTCGTGCCGTCTACACCACGGGCCTGCAGTGCGTAGAAAGGCTGATCATGGTGCAGTCCCCAGGAGAGATCTCGAAAGTTAAGGACGTTACCTCCAGCGCCATGTACACAAAACAATGGCGGCCGATCGCCGCCGCGCGCGATCTCGACCAACGATCGCGGCGCGATTGGAGGCTTCGTGGAGGAGATATCCGCTGCGAGCCGGACTTCGTGGGCCTCATGCTCTATGGTTGCCAATGCGCCATGTGACGAAGGCAGATTCTGAGCGTCCACCTCTGGGAGCGCTCCGGTACCAACCGCCGAAGGATCGATCGCGGCCAAGCCCTTGGCCTCTCGCAATAGTACCGCGGTGGCAGCAATGGTCGGCGCCTGAAATAACACAGAAAGCGGCAGTTCGACTCCATGCTCTTTGCGGATCCGGTTGAAGAGCCGCATCGCGATGAGCGACTGCCCGCCCAGTTCGAAGAAGTCATCGTCAATCGAGACCCGATGAATGCCGAGCATCTCCTGCCAGATAGCGGCCAGATCACGCTCGGTTGCATCTCGGGGGGCTTTGAGGTCGGCATTTCCCCCAGGGCGAACGAGGCCTGGCTGTCCAATGGACCAATTGACCTCCTCCGCCGGTGTCCCGCGACCGCCATGGTCCAGCCGCTCCAGCCAGAGGTCGAGGTCGAGGGTAGAGGCCACGATTTGCGGCGAAACATCGTAGGCAAGAATTCGATCCAGCGCTTCAAGACCTTCCGCAGTGGTCATGCCCTCGCGCAGGAAGCTTTCTTCGGCCGTCTCGAGACTATCTGGCCGCACTGAAGTGCGCGAAGCCAAAGTGGTAGCAAACGCCTCGACCCGACGCATGACGAACCGTTCGATCGAGACCAGCTCATTGCCTTCATCGTCGAGCAGCGTAACATCGAAAACTGCGCTTTTGCCGTCCGCAGCCTTCAGGCGCACGTGACTGGAGAACGTCGCCGGTACCGGTCGCCTTACCAGCACGCGGCCGAAAAAGAATGGAACATAGAAATCGCTATGGCCTGAAAACCCCGGAATTAGCTGCTGAGCCGCACCAGTCGCCATGTCGAGCAACGCCGGGTGCAGCGAATAGGTTGCGAGATCGGAGGCGAAGGTAGTTGGCAGCGCGAGATCGATTAGCGCTTCGCCATCGCCGAGATTGATCGCCCGGAGGTTGGCCCAACGCGGGCCAAAATCCATGAAATTCTGGACCAGTCGCCCGTTTATCACCTCGCCACGCCCGCGGCAGCGTCCGCGAATGGCTGACACAGACCGTCTCGAAACGGTTGGAAGATCGACATAAGTGGCGCGCGCCGTGACGTAGGGCTGCTCGCTGGAATCACCGTAGATCACGAGGCTATGGTCGCCTTCGCGATTCAACTTAATATTGATCGCGCGGGCTTCGTTAGGCCCAACGACAAACGGCTGGAGGAAGGTAAGGTCTCGAATGTCGATTGGCCGGTCTTCGGCCCGGTACGCAAGCGCCGCGCGAGCAAGCTCCAGAAAGCCCGTGCCTGGAATGACTGCTTGGCCTTCCTTAACGACGTGCTCGCCCAACGGCCAATGTGTTTTGGGATGTAGCAGCGATCGAAACACGGTCTCCTTGATACTGTCGCGCACACAATTGCCAAGTAGAGAGCTGGCGCTGGTGAAATCGCCAACAGCCGTGCCGTGGTGCGCGTGGACCAAGGTCGCGAGCATGCCCACCTCTTTCCAAGCATTCCAATTGATGCTTACGATACGCGTCCGGCTGCCCCGCGCTGTGCGAGCCTTGGCCATCGCGTCCAGAACAGCATTGGCAGCAGTATAGTCGGCCTGTCCAGCCAACCCAAGGATCGAGCTGACCGATGAGAAATTGATTAGGACATCCAGCTCGCCATCGCGGAACAACGATTGCAGGATTAGAGCACCCTTGGCCTTGACCGAAAGCACGGCTGATTGAGGCTCGGGCGCGCGAAGCGCGATCAGCTGATCTTTGAGCACGCCAGCGCAATGGAAAACACCGTTGATGCGGCCGAAGCGTCGCGTCGCGTCGGCCACCACATTGGCCATCGCGTCACGATCGGTGACGTCGGCGGCCGCGAGCATCACTTCGGCACCAAGCGCCCGCAATGCCCGCACCTTCTCGATTTTTCGAGACGTGTTATCGTCCGCGCCGCGATCCTGGAGCCATTGATCCCACGCAGATTCCGTCGGCATTTTCGTCCTGCCAACGCACACAAGGCGAGCTTTGGCGTGCAGCGCTAGATGCTGCATCAGTTCGAGACCTATGCCGCCCAGTCCGCCGGTGACGAGGTACACCCCACCGGGGCGCAGCCAGCTGCGCACCTCCGGTGCGGAATTTAGCACCAGTGGATCGAAACGCTGTACCCAGCGTCCACCGTCGCGCAGGATCACAAGTGGATCGCGTTTGCTGGCGTAGAGTTCGTCGATCAACCGATTTGCCAGAAGCGCTTCCTTGTCAGATCCGGCCTGTGGCATGACCACGTCGAGGACCGAACATGTCGCGCCTGGCATCTCGCGCGGCAACACGCGGCAGACGCCCATCAAATTCGACTTTTCGGGGTGTACCTCGCGTTCGCCGGGGAGCGCCTCGATCGCGGTACCGATCGCGGTAAGGCGGACCCGATCAACCTCAAATGTCAGGGCTTGCAACAGAAACAGAAGGCCGTAAAAATTTCGAACCGCTCCGTCGTCGAAAGCAGCAAGGTCGGCGTCACCCGACGAACCAAAGAATCTCCTCGGCCTCGGAGCGAGCGCCCAAAGGTGAACAATGTGCGCCGGCAGTGCGTCCTGTCTTCGAAGGCCCTCCATCAGTCTGGAGTAATCGGTAGCGCGAGCGGGATCGATCGTGAAACTCAGCGCGCCGTGCTCCGCAAATTGGGATCCGGCGGTGATCGTGGCAACCCGTGCGCCGGACGCACGCAAGCGTTTGACGATTGCGGTGGCCAATGGTGAATTATCGGTGATAACCAGCCAAGGCTTGCGAAGCTCTTCTTCAGAAAGCTTTTCGGAGGGCGCTGAACGCACGAATGTGGGAGCGGAGAACCATCGACCCACTTCAGGCCGGCGTGTAAGAGAGGTGGTCTGAGTGGCCTGCGCTCCCTTTTCGATCCAATATCGCTGCCTTTCGAAGGGATACGTCGGCAGCGGTAGGCGGCGCTGCGAATCCCGCGCAAAAAATTTGAAGGGATTGATCTCGATGCCGACAACCCAGAGTCGGCCAACCGCCTCCTTCAGGAAGGCGACGTCTGACGCCGCTTCGTTGGGATGGCGGAGCGAGGTAGTCACCACCGCGGCTTTGATGGGCTGCTGCCGGCAGAGGCTGGCAAGCGTGCGGCCGGGGCCTACTTCTAACAACGCTCGGCTGCCACTCCCCAGCACTGTCCGGGCGCCTTGGTCGAAGCGCACAGTGTTTCGAAGATGACGGACCCAGTAGCCAGAGTCCATCGCTTCGGCGTCGGTGATCCAGGTCCCGCTCAGATTGGACACGAAAGGTATTGTTGGCTTCTGAAACCGAATAGTTCGGCAGAAGTGTTCGAATTCCGACAGGATCGGCTCGAGCATCGATGAGTGTGCAGCGACGTTGATGTGGATGCGGGTATGGTCGATATGTTCCGCAGCAAGCTCGGCCTCGAGCCGCGCGATCGCATCTACCGGGCCCGACGCGACGCATAGCGAAGGCCCGTTCACGGCGGCAAGCGAAAGCTCGTCACCAAGCCGCGGCCGTACCTGCTCTTCGGATAGCGCGACCGACAGCATAGCGCCGCAGGGCAGCGTTTCAAATAATTTGCCGCGTAGCGCAACCAGCGACATCGCATCCGGCATTGTGAGTACGCCTGAAACACAAGCCGCGGCATACTCGCCGGCGCTGTGCCCGATCAAAGCGGTGGGAACCAGGCCCCACGATTGCAGAAGCGTCGCAAGAGCGTACTCAACCGCGAACAGTGCTGGAAGCGCCAAAGAGGGGGCCTCCAGCTGCTTGTCGGCCTCGGCCACGGTGCCGGGTGACGGGAAGATTAAACTGCGCAGATCGACAGTGAGGCGGGGTTGAACTACGGCAAGGCAGGCATCTATTGCTTCGCGGAAAACCGGTTCCTTCTGATAGAGCTCGGCGCCCATGCCGGCGTATTGCGCTCCGCCGCCTGGGAAAAGGAACACGGTCGAAGCATGTTCGCGCGCGGCCTTGCCAGTGACGACGCGCTGTGGATCGCAGGTGTCCAATTGAGCTGCCGCCGAGGCCGGATCGTAGGCCACCAACGAGCGGCGAGCCTCGAAGGCCTCGCGACCTGCCATCAGAGTGAATGCGACCTCATTAAGCGGCTGACTAGTACTCGTCCGCAGGTGGTTGGCCAAATTCCGTGTCGCCTCGTCGAGAGCTACGCTGGTTCGCGATGACAGCAGAATCAATTGCGGTCCCATGTCCCGACGACTTTGCGAGGACCGGGGCGGGGCCTCCTCCAGGATGAGGTGAGCGTTTGTGCCCCCGGCGCCAAGGCTCGTGACACCCGCGATCCGCTTCCTGCCGAAGGCCGCCGGCCATGGCCGCAAGCTTGCGTTGACGAAGAATGGTGAATCGGAAAAGCCGACCTGCGGATTTGGGGTCTGATAATGCAGCGTGGCCGGCAACTCACGATGCTCGAGCGCGCAAATCGTCTTGATCAGGCTGCACATGCCTGCTGCCTCACCGGCATGGCCGATGTTGGATTTGACCGAACCGATTGCGCATGACTGTCGTTGGGCGTCAGGCCCGAAAGCCTCAATTAGTGCCGCGATCTCGATGGGGTCGCCGATCAGCGTGCCGGTGCCGTGCGCCTCGATATAAGACACCTCTTCGGGCGTGATACCGGCGAGGTCTAGAGCCTCGGAAATGACCCGAGCTTGCCCGCTGACGCTGGGGGCGAGGTATCCGACCTTGTCGGAGCCATCATTGTTGATTGCCGAGCCGCGGATTACTGCACGGATACAGTCACCATCGCGCAGGGCGTCCGAAAGCCGCTTGAGAACGACACAGCCGACGGCAGATGCCATTACCGTACCGCCGGCCTGGGCATCGAATGGACGACAGTGTCCATCGGGAGAGAGAATTTCTCCTGGTCTGTATAAGTAGCCTCGCTGGTCGGGATAAATGGTGGATGCGCCAGCCAGCGCCACATCGCATTCGCCATTGAGCAGACTCTGGCAGGCGAGATGAACCGCAACGAGCGATGACGAGCAGGCCGTCTGCACATTCATGCTGGGGCCGACGAGGTCGAGTTCGTAAGATACGCGCGTTGCGAGGAAATTTGGATCGTTGCCCATGTGACGCAGCAGCCAAGCGCCGATCGAGCGCATGACCTCTTCATTGCTCGCGAGATTGTAAGTAAAATATTCGCTCGCACCTGACGCGGCAAAGACGGCAACGGGCCCGCCGATCTTTCCACTGACGTAGCCCGCATCCTCGAAGGCTTCGGATGAGCATTCAAGAAACAGGCGATGCTGCGGGTCGAACACTGCCGCGTCGCGGGGAGAGATGCCAAAAAATGCTGCATCAAACTGATCGATGCCATCCAAATAGCCGCACGCCTTGACATAGGACGCGTCGCGCAGCAATTCGGGGGACTCGCCGACGGCAAGTAGCTCCTGCTCGGTGAAGATACGAATGGTTTCACGACCTTCGCGGATGTTCTCCCAGAACGTCGCCACGCTGGGAGCGCCGGGAAAACGTCCGGCCATGCCGATAATTGCGATTGAAGACGCTTCGCGCTCGCTCTCGCCTGCACTTGACATCATTTGATCTTGCACTGGGCTCGCTCCAAGAGGCCAAAATCAGCGGCTGAGCACTGAGTAATCAAACTAGAGAATGCGAAGACGATCTAAGTTGACGACTGCTAGGCGACGGCGGCCGAGCCAACTGACGACATTTCGTCAAGATGCATTTTGATCAGGGCTCCGCTGGCTGCGGTGGGATTGCGATCGTTATCTAATGGTCTAAGGAAATTAGAAATTCCATCTTCGCGAAACAATAACAGTAATACAAATGCACTACTGACGCCCTTTTGCCATCAGCGTTAATGCCAATCGAAAACCCAGGCATTTTTTAATTGCATCTGACCATAGCGGATATAACAGTATTGTTGGCTCTGATTTAAAGTATGATTTTTGGTATTTGAGATAACTAAGTATTGAGGCCCTGCCGCTTAAATTTGCGCCTACGCGGTAGCCCGCGATGACGTTGGGAGTACCATGATTCAGGAAAGCTATCCTCTTTCGCCGCTCCAGCAAGGCATGCTGTTCCATTATCTCGAGGCGCGTACCCAAGGCGTGGATGTCGAGCAGCTTGAGATGCGGTTCAACGAGCCGATCGACACCAAATCCCTTTCCGATGCGTGGGCTGTGGTCGCGAACCGGCACCCCACTTTGCGCACCCGGTTTCGATGGGAAGGCCTGGAAATTCCGCTACAGGAGGTTGTGGACGAGGTCGCGGTGCCGTTCGAGACGCGGGACTTGGCGGGGATGACGCACGGGCAACAGGATGAGGCATTGAAGATATTCCTGGCCGCGGATAGATCTCGTGCCTTCGCCCTCGACGTGGCGCCGCTCTGGCGCGTGACGGTGCTGCATTTCGGCGCGGATTGCCACAGCCTCATTTTCACATATTCGCACGCCATTTTGGACTCCTGCTACGCCTTCGTCGTGAAGGAAGTGCTCGAAGTTTATGCAGCTATGGCATGCGGTGCGGAGCCGCTGTTCGAGCAGCGTCCGGCCTATCGCGAACACATCGCTTGGCTCCGACGGCACTTGGCAACGAATGCTCCCGCAGCCGAGGCATACTGGCGCAATATCCTGACCGGCTTCCGGACTCCAACCAATCTCGAGGCGTTGCGGATCGCCGCTTCGGATGCACGTCCCGCCGCAGGTCACGCCACTCTAAAATTTGCGTTATCTCCAGCCGACACGGGCAAGCTACATGATCTCTCCGCGCGAACCTCATTGCGCACGTCCGTCCTTGTGGAGGCGGCCTGGTCGCTGGTGCTTTCGGCGTTTTCCGCCCAGGAGGATGTCGTCTATGGACTGACTAGGGCCGGCAGGCGGTCGTCGATCGAAGGCGCAGATCGCGTTATCGGGCTGTTCATCAATACCGTGCCGATTCGGGTCAAATTACCCTCCGAATTGCCAGTGCTGGAATTGTGCCGCCAACTGGGCGAACAGCACGTGGAGTTGCGCCAGTTCGAACACACGCCGCTCGTCGACATCCTTCGCGTCAGCGAGGTGCCTCGCGGACAGTCGCTTTTTGACTCTATCGTCGTTTTCAATTCGCAAACCGATGATGCGCGACTGAAGTCTTTCGGTCAGGAATGGCAGCGTCGCGACTTCACGCTACACGACCAGACCAATTTCCCGTTCAATGTGATGGCCTATGACGGTCCTCAATTGACTTTCAAATTGTCATACGACGCGAACTGTTTTGCGCTGGCCGCCGTTGAGCGCATCGCCGATTTGTTGCAAGCGATCCTAATCGCGATTGCCGACCGGCCAAAGGCCAATCTCGGCGATCTGCCTCGGCTGCCTTCGCAGGACACCGGTTCGATATTTCAGATCTGGAACAACACTGAGAGACCGCTATCGGGACCGCACTGCGTGCATGAGGCCTTTGAAGCGCAGGTCGACCGTACACCTGATAAGGTGGCGCTGGTCGACGGCTCCCGTTCGCTCACCTACCGCGAACTTGATCGGCGCGCAAACCATGTCGCCCAAGCACTGATCGCTGACGGTGCGAAACCCGACCAGATGGTCGGAATTTACGTCGAGCGATCGGCCGAAATGATGATCGGTTTGCTCGGTATCCTCAAGGCCGGTGCAGCCTATGTGCCGATGGATCCTTCATACCCCGATGAGCGGATCGCGCTCATGCTCGAGGACTCCCGCGCTGGCGTGGTGGTTACCACGACCAATTTAGCTACCGCGCTGCCCCGGCACACACCGATTGTGTGCGTTGACGCGGAGGACGGCGAAGCGGATCGACCGCACGTGGCTCTTTCAGGTGAAAGCCTTGCCTATGTCATTTTCACGTCCGGCTCCACCGGTCGTCCGAAGGGGGTGATGCTCGAGCATCGAAACGTCGCCAACTTCTTCGAGGCCATGGATCAGGCATTGGGGACGGAGCCAGGCGTCTGGCTCGCGACCACCAGCATCTCGTTCGACATTTCTGTATTGGAATTGTTCTGGACGCTGGCGCGAGGTTTTAGGGTGATCATCCAGCATGAGCCCGAGCGGCTGGCGCGCGGAGCGGCGAGCAAAGCATTGAGCGCTAGACCGATCGATTTCAGCCTGTTCTACTTCGCCGCTGATGCGGCCGAAGTTAGCGGCGACAAATACCGCCTGTTGCTCGAAGGCGCGAAGTACGCTGATGAGCACGGCTTCTCTGCCGTATGGACGCCGGAGCGCCACTTCCATCCCTTCGGTGGCCTGTATCCGAATGCAGCGCTGACTAGCGCGGCAGTCGCAGCTGTCACCCGGCGCATAGGCATCCGGGCCGGCAGCGTGGTGCTGCCGCTGCACAACCCCATCCGCGTCGCGGAGGAATGGTCGGTCGTCGACAACCTGTCCAATGGCCGCGTCGGACTAAGCTTTGCATCCGGTTGGCACGCTCGTGACTTCGTGCTGCAGCCGGAGAACTACACGAACCGCCGCGAACTCATGGCCAGTGGCATCGAGACAGTGAAGGCGCTCTGGCGCGGCGAGGCGGTTAAGACCGTCGGCGGGGATGGCCAGCCGGTCGAAGTGAAGACTTTCCCGCTTCCGGTGCAGCGCGAACCTAAAATGTGGGTGACCGCGAGCTCACATCCCGACACGTTCGCGCTGGCCGGTCGGCTAGGCGCCAATGTGCTGACGAATCTGCTGGTGATGAAGTCAGAGGAGCTTGTCGCGAACATTGCAGTCTATCGCAAGGCTCGGATCGACGCGGGGTACGACGGGGCAGGAGTCGTTACGCTCATGCTGCACACATTTGTAGGCCCTGATGCGGAAACGGTCCGCAGCAAGGTGCGAGGCCCGTTCCTGGAATACCTCAAGACATCGACCGACCTCATCTCCAAAATGCGATGGGAGTTAACCGCATTCGCCAAGGGCGACGATCGGCAAGCATCCGCTGTGCAACAAATGAACCTCGCGGAGCTAGACGTCGAGGAACTCAACGTCATTATGGAGCACGCGTTCGAGCGATACTTCAACACCGCGGGCCTTTTTGGGTCGCCGAGCTCGTGCTTGGCGACGATCGATAAGCTGAAGCAGTTTGGCGTCGACGAGATCGCCTGCTTGATCGATTTCGGCGTTTCGGCCGACGATGTGCTGGCCAGCCTTCCCCATCTGGATGAATTGCGTCGCCTCGCCAATCTGCCTTTCACACAGATCCTAACAGAGCCCGATCAGGATATTGCCTCGCAGATTCGTCGTCATGGCGTTTCTCACCTCCAGGCCACACCGTCGCTGGCGAGCATGCTGGTGTCCGACGATGCTTCGCTCGATGCGCTGAGCTCGTTGCGCATGCTTCTCCTGGGTGGCGAGCCATTGCCGCAGACACTGGTCGAGCGGTTGAGGCAGCGCTATCAGGGCGCAATACTCAATATGTACGGCCCGACGGAGACGTGTATATGGTCAACGGTCAGTCCGGTGGAGAGGGCAGGCGACACCATCACGATCGGAAGACCAGTTGCGAATACCAGAGTGTATGTCGTCGATCGTGCGCTCCGATCGTTGCCCGTCGGCGTACCAGGCGAGATCGTGATTGGCGGCGCCGGTTTGGCCCGAGGCTACCTGGAACAACCGCAGCTAACCAAAGAGCGCTTCGTACCTGATCCTTTCAGCGATTCTGAGGCTCGTCTGTATCGAACTGGCGATCTTGGGCAGTGGTTGCCCGATGGCACGCTTGCGCACCTCGGACGTCTCGACCATCAGGTTAAGATCCGTGGTCACCGGATCGAACCGGGCGAGATCGAGGCAGCATTGAACCGTCATCCGTCAGTGCAACAGAGTGTGGTTGTGGCCAAACCAGATGCGACTGGCGTGCAGCAGCTCGTCGCTTACATCGTCGCGCCCACCAAGAGCAATGCTCCAACAATTGGTCACTGGGGAACCATCTGGGATGAGACCTATCAGAATGATGGTAACTCCGAGACTGCGGGGTGGAGGAGTAGTTATACCGGCGATTTAATTCCCGAAGCGCAAATGAGCGAATGGATCGCGTGCACAACCGAGAGAATACTGCAACTGCGGCCCCGCCGGGTACTTGAGGTCGGCTGTGGGACGGGCATGATCCTCTTCCGCGTGGCGCCGAACTGCGAACTTTATCACGGCATCGATCTGTCTGCTGCAGCCTTGGCACGAGTAAAGGCCGAAGCTGAGCGGCGCGGTCTGGTCGGTGTGGTATTGGAGCAGAGGGCCGCCGATACGCTGGCTGCCGTCGAGGGCGACTCCTTCGACACGATCGTCATCAACTCGGTCGCCCAGTACTTCCCGAGTGTGGCATATCTCATGGACGTGCTGGCGGTCGCGCTGAAAAAGTTGATTCCAGGTGGCTCGATCTTCGTTGGCGACGTGCGCCACCGCGCGCTGCTGGAGGTGATGCTCTGCGAGATCGAATTGCAGAAGGCGACCTCCGAGGTTTCGGCAGGCGAACTTCGGGCCCGCCTGCGCAAGCGGCTCGAAGAGGAGCCGGAACTAGTGTTGGATCCCCACCTATTCTTGTCGCTTCGACAGCGACTTCCTGACATCGAGGACGTGCGGGTCGAACTCAAGTGCGGCCGCGAGCCGAGCGAGATGACTCGCTTCCGCTATGATGTGGTGATCAGCAAGCGCGGCGGGATGCCCCGACGGCCGATGGCCGTGGACACCGAGAAGGCGACCGAGCCGTGTGGGCTAGAAAACTTGAGGACGATGGTGCGCTCCAGGATGACGCCGCTCCGCATTATCGGCATCCCCAACGCACGAGTCGCGGGGGCGCTCTCCGCGTTGCTCGAGTTGCAGACACGCTTTCCTTCCGATCGGCTGGGCGAGTTCACTGTAGTCCCGTCGTCGGGAGTTGATCCCGAGGACGTGCGTGGTCTCGACGCAAATTATGACGTGGCGATCGAGTGGTCTGCCGCTGGACCGGGATATTTCGATGCCATCTTCAGACCTTCACAGGTGACAGGGGCGGTCGAGGCGGCTGCGGACGTTGCGGTGACGGACGAGGCTCCCGCCATGGCTGACTTGTCCGCTTACGCCAATAATCCCGTGCTCCGGCTCGAATCAGGAACCAATTTCCTGGCCGTGCTGCGGCAGCATTTGCGAGGCACCTTACCGGAGTACATGATTCCTTCGGCATTCCTGCTGCTGGAAGCGCTACCGCTGACCCCCAATGGCAAACTAGACCGCCAGGCCTTACCTGAATCTGGTGGTTTGCGTCATGAGACCACGACGCCCTTCATTCCGCCGGCGACAGACGTGGAATGCAAGCTTGCAGCCATTTTCCAGGAACTGCTTGGCGTGATCGAGATCGGGGTGGATGACAACTTCTTCGAGATGGGCGCGAATTCCCTGATGATGGTACGAGTGGTCGAGAGGGTCCGTGCGGAGTTAGGACTGAAGATGTCTGTTGTTAGTGTGTTCCAGTATCCAACGCTAGGTAGCTTGGCTGCATCGATCGCCAGGTCCGGGAGCGATGCCGGTCACGTCGCGGGGCCGCCGGAGCAGAGCCGTGGCCAGCTTCGCAGAGACATGATGCAGCGCAGGCGCGAGACGCGGGGCAGCTCCAGGGCCATCCAGACTTGAACGTCATTGATGCGCCGTCAGCTGGCGCCGCGGTGATCAAAGCATTATCGTTGTGCGACGCGGGAGTACTACGAGCGATTAGTTAGGTTCGCCGAGGGCTACCCATCATCGCCTCGCCCTCGCTATCTATCGGCCCGAGCTACTCACCCCATCGGTGCCCAAGCATTACTCCCGGACCTCAGGCATCTTGGAGTGTGTCGGCGTGAAAGCCGATCGAGGAGAAAATGGCCGGCCGATTTATATTCATTATGGTCGGATGCCGCTCACAAGAGCGGCGGTTCCAATTGCACATCTCAGGCACAAATTAATCACAGCACCACCTTTATTGAATCAATTAGTGGTCCCGTAAGGTGATTATGACTGGGACACCGCCACGCTTGCCGTGAAAACGGCGCTTCACTTAATTAAATCTCAGAAAGAGAGCCGTCGATGACAACTCAAGCTCCGACCATTGCACAATTTTCGGCGGACAGCGGTGCGCGCGGTGATGGTGTCACTGATTCCAACGTTATTACGTTGTGGGGGCAAGCCGAGGCAAATACGACCGTAACGATTTATGATGGTACGACACGTTTGGGGACGGTTGTCACGAACAGCTCAGGTTCCTGGGCATTCACGACGCCAAAGCTCGCGGACAGCACCCACAGCCTCACGGCTACGGCGACTGATGCATCGGGCACCAGCGCGGCATCACCCGCCATGTCAATTAAGGTCGTGCCAAGCGTGACGAAATTCGTGTCCGGGACGGACAATTGGAGTAATCCGTCCACGATCGACGGCCAGGGTTGGTACAGCGAAAATGCTGGGCAACCGTGGAGCCTGACAACACCGGACTCTCACACAGTTCGAATGGAGTTGCGCGCTGGCGACTACTGGGCGGACGGAGGCAACAGCTCTCGTTCAGAGATCTTAGCTGCAAATTCGGTGGCCAATGGCGACGTCTTCAACGCCACCTACCAGATGACAATCGAGCCTGGCACCTCGAACGTGAATTCGGGTCTCTCCTGGCTCTCGCTCACTCAGATGTATGGCGCAAGCGGAGCCACATTCTCCATTCAGCTCAAGGGCGAGCAAATGGCGGTCGTGGTCAATCTCAACGAGGCGAGCGAAAAACAAGTATATCTTGATTCGAACCCAATCCAGCGCGGCCACGCCTACAGCATTCAAATCCAAGCGCGCTTTGCCTCGGATTCAACCGGCTATCTCGAGATGTGGCGAGATGGTGTCCAGATCGTCAACTATCACGGGGTGCTGGGAGACCCGGGAGCAAACTACAATCTGAAGCTCGGAATTTATCGGGGAGAGCCGACGGCTGCAAACTACACAATGGCGGCCGATTACAGCAATATCGTCACCTCGACCGACCCCACCTTCCCGACACCCCCCTTCGGCGGGACGGGCACCGGTCAGACGCCTGTGCCTCCAACATCTCCTACGATCAGTTCGTTCTCCAACGACAGCAATGTTGTCGGCGATGGAATCACGAACGACAATACTTTGGTGCTCAGTGGAATTGCCTCCGCAGGCAATACCGTCAAAGTCTATGACGGAACAACCTTGCTCGGTTCTGCAACGGCAAACAGCAACGGAAACTGGACTTTCACGACAGGCACGCTCGCAAACGGAAAGCATAGCTTCTCCGCGTCCGCGACCTCCGCGAGCGGCACCAGCGCTTTGTCGAAATCGCTTGCCGTCACTGTCGATACCGTCGCCCCGGCGGCTCCGGCGATCATTTCCTCCTCTCCCAAGGCTGGCCAGAGTTCGGTGTTGACGCTGACAGGCTCAGCCGAGGCAAACAGCAAGGTGAACGTTTACGATGGAAAGACCCTACTGGGATCGGTAACGGCAAACGGAAGTGGGGCGTGGAGTTTCACCACGACTGCTTTGTCAACCGGGACGCATCAGCTTACGGCGACGGCTTCGGACGCGGCCGGCAACAAGAGCGTGAGTTCGTCTGCCTTCAACGCGACCATCAAGGCGCCCTCGAGCGCGCCAACAGTAGTGTCAGTCTCGACATCCGGTGCCGGAATTTTGTCAGGGACTGGAAATCTTGCCGCCGGGAAGACAGTCACTCTAGCTCTCAAATTGAGCGAGGCTGTGACGGTCACGGGCGGTATTCCCACACTGAAGCTCAACGATGGCGGCACGGCAACCTACAGCGGCGGCTCCGGCACGAATGTATTGTCGTTTACCTATAAGACTGTGGCCGGCCAAAACACCTCTGACCTGACGGTGACAGGCGTCAATTTGGGCACGGCAACCGTGAAGGATAGCGCTGGCGGCACGACCAATCTTGCGGGTGCAGTCTCGAACCCTGCGGGCACGCTGCGGATCGATACGACGAATCCGATGGTGATGTCTGTTTCGGCGTCCGGTGCAGGAATAACGGCAGGCTCGGGCGTCGTTGGGGTTGGTGGGGTTGTCAACCTGACGCTCAAGTTGAGCGAAGCGGTCACCGTAACCGGCGGTACGCCTACGCTCAAGCTCAACGATGGCGGGACGGCGACTTACGTGTCGGGCTCGGGCAGCGACACGTTGATCTTCAAGTACACGGTCGCAGCTGGTCAAAGGACCAAGGATCTTGCCGTGACGGCGGTCAATTCAGGCACGGCAACGGTGCGTGACGGCGCGGGCAACGGCGCCAATCTTGCGGCCGCGATCTCAAACCCCGCAGGCTTGCTGCAGGTCAACACGACAGCCGCGGCAACAAATTCGCCAATTCCGATTGTAGGGAGTGGTGGAAGCCACACGCCGCATGACTGGCAGGGGCATTTTGCTGCCTTCGGCGACGGTGCCCGCACAACAGTCGGCTCGGCCGGTGCGGTTAGTCAAACTGCCAAAGCGCCGGATACATTTGTGGGCGATACGGCGAACGTGATGGGGGCCTCGCTGGATCACCGCCTAGCGCTGTTCGCGCAGCATATCGCGTCGGCTTTTCCGTCTTCGTCATTTGCTGAAACGAGTACATCGCCGATCAGTCAAGCTACATGGAAGGGTTCAGAGTTGCCGCACCTAGCGCAGCCCATCGCAAACCAGCAGCACGCTCCAATGACGGGATCAGTCTAAGCCGTTCGGTGGAGCATTGGCTTTCCCAACAAAGCTGCGACCGAGCGGCTCCAAGAGCATGCTGACGTCGGAGCGATTACCTTCCAATGAGGCAAGCCGATCATTTTCGCGGGGCCGGTTCGCTCGCTACAGCCGGATGTGGACCCGGCGTTACGCCGGTTCCTCGTCGCGTTAGGCGTCGAGGGCGAACCTTTATGAGCTTAAGTTTGCTATCCGACATCGCATCCGCGATACAGATCGACATATCTGTCGGCAACGATCGTATCGGCGAATAGAACCCCCATCGGGACCAAGCGCGCGCGATTGCGCAGGAATGCTGGGGTCGGCAACGAACCGCTGTATCGTCCGTGTGAGACGGGTCTTGTCTTTCTGTTCGACGATGAAGCCGTCACACCGCCATCAATTAAGTTCGTGTGCCGATCGCTGGGAGGTCGAGCATCATATCAGGCCGAGCGCCCGGTTGAGCTTCGCCCCGCTGGCAGATCAAAGGCCGCAGAGGGGCGCGACTACATTCACATAGTTGTCACGACTCATTCATGGCCTTGTCATGCGACGGAAGCCGGCGCACATCTCTCCGTCCGAATTCGGATCGCGATGACTCGTCAAGCTGGCAAGCCATTCATCTTCATTAAATTGTTGCGTCGGCTATTCCGGAAACAATAAAAAACGGCTAACGTGACGCTATTGCCGGGTTCAAAAGTTCTTTTCGTATTCCATTTGTGAGGGCGGACCAATGGATTCATTTAACGTCAGGCGCGAACGTATTTTCGCGGAACGCCAAAAACTGAACGACATCATGATGGAAGTCCAGAGGCTGCGCGGGCTAGTTGCGCTAGCAGAGGCCAAAGCATTAAGAAGACAACAATCGAAGATAGTGTCTACCAAGAAAAGCAATCTTAGGCCTATATTCGGAGCGAGCGCCGAACGGGGCGCCATTCTCGCGTAATCTCAGTTTAGGAGATTCCGATGAGTATGTGTCTGCCATATCTCGGTATTGCGATTTGTTTTACGGTGTCGGCTTGGCTGACATTTGCTTACATGTTTTAGAGCGCCCGGCCAAACGGTGTCGGCGCTCTACGAGGATATTCCTCTTTAGCTTGTGCTATCGCGAGTGCGGTTTCTTGCCCTTCGGGTCAAGTTCCGGACGTGGTGACGGTTCAAGCCAGCATGACGCCGATTCGGACGACCATCGTCGCTCGACCGCATTCCGCAACCAGCATTAGCATCTGCATTGCGGCCTGCCGTTTCGGCGCCGAACGCTTTCTCATCGGCGATACCGTGATGCCCTCGGCGGCATCCAGCAGCGTCTCCGGCGTTCGGTCGTTCGGCAGAACAACGGGCTCGTCAAACCTGCGCGACCAGGTCGTCACTTTGTTGGTCCGTTCGCAACCTAAATCAGCGATATGGGCTCCGTCGCCTTTGGTCAGCGTGTGCTGCTTTGAGGCCGTGCTGCGGACTGGCGCTCTGGCTCGGCAACTGCTTGCGGAGCAGGATGACTTCCTCCGTCAGCCGTCGAAGGTGCGTACGGACGGATGAGAGAGGTTTAGAGCCTACCTTGTTGGCGGGGGCTGTGAGGCTTGCGTTACTTTGCCTCGATACTAACGCGTGCGCGCCGTTGATGACGAGCGCCAAGCACATGCCGTGCAGTTTCGCGCCGGTTCCCTCGGTCTTAAGTTGGGTCGTTGCGCAAGACGCACCACGAAACCGGCAGGGCCTAAGTTTCCCCATCACTTTTTGCAACGACGCGAACCTCTGAGGGGCGTGAGGCATCTAGTTAAGACAGGAGGAAAGGATGCATTTCCTGAAGTTGCCTTTTTTCTCACGTTCTCCGCGGTTGTCGGAGGACGAAATAAAGAAAGCTATGGAAGATCTTCAGAAATTGCGCGTCGAGGTGGCGGTAATTGAGCTGGAGTCTGCGCTTCACCGTTCCAATGTGCGAGTGCTCCGCCCAAGAGATAATTATGGCTCCAGGCCTCATCCACTTCGACCATCCGCAGGTCCCAGAGATAAGTGAAGGTATCGGCACCCGTCGCGGCTGTAGGACGAAGACCGCAGCAGGTACTGCTGCGGTCCGCGCCGTGTCAAAAAACTGCCGGGTGAGAAAAGATCTAGGTGAAATATGCAGCCAGCCCCGGTGAAAGGATCGTAGCGGGCGCTTGAGCGTCTGCAATATGATTTGGATCACAAATCAAATTAGCAATTAATCTAAGCCATGTGCGGCCGAGGGAGAGCGCCGCTGGGGCTGGTTGGCTGGCGGGCTCTCCCGAGCACAAGCGGCACCGGCCCAAGATCCGCCACGACTGATTCGAGCGAATAAGGGGCAAAGATTTCAACCGTTCGGTTGAACGTGTGCAACGCCATGCCGTTCATGGATGTGGAAGAGCCGCCAACTGAAGCGGCGTTATTTTCTTTTGGTCTGTTCGGATGCGTCCATCATGCGGAGCGCGTGCGAAAACTGCTCCAACCTCTTTTGCTGCTCAGGCGGCCAAGATATTCTGGCGCAGTTCAACTGTCGCTAAACCGAACCGATCAGCCCGGTTGGCGGTAGTGCCGGAATATTCGCCAGAGTCGTTTGGCAGGCCGGAGCCCCGATCACCGCGGGCGTTCCTAACGCGCTGGCAGCTAATTAGAACACTTGGAATATTGAATTGGAACAAGTGTTTTGCCACGATTTGGCAGCAATGGGCCGCGCGCAGCGAGTAAATCAGATGTGAAGAGCGTTAGGTTCGCCAGCCCCAGATTGAGGTCCTTTCGCTTATGGCGATTAGAAACGCCGCCTGCTTAAATGGAGCGCAGGCGGCGGCTTACCAGCCCCGAGGGGGATGACGCAAAACCCCGGTAAAGATTAGTCCATTTGGATTAGAAAGGGTTCAATGTTCGGTGATGCCCAAGTGGACGTCCGCCACGATCTCAGCCTGGAATGGGGGGCTTCGACACACGCAACATTAGGTATTTAAATACCGCTTGCCGTCGCGGAAGAGGGCTTTCGGTGTAATCGTCCTAGCATTGCTGCAACTGGCCCTCGACGAGAGAGTTTTGCTCGGAAATCCTCAAGGGGCAACGTCGATGCTAAATCTCCCCTTCAACTTCACCGGTCGGGCAGCAAGTTCGGGCGCAAGAAATCTGGCAAGGGTCACGGGCGAGTACAGCGCTGCGCAGCTAGGCCGGATTCTCGTTCGACGCAGAGCGGTCTCCTCTCGCCTAGCGACAATTTCGCTGGTGCAGAGGGACGGGGGCCCATGGATCGACAGTCGTGGGTGACGCGTCGTCGGTTGGGTGCCGAATACAAGACCTCTCGATACACGCTGGCCGCGCTCGTGTTAAGTTGGCAAGAAATGACCGTGTGGTTTAAGCTTTCCTTCAACTTCCGCCAGCCCTGGGGGGCGGCGGGGTTGTATTTTCACCTTGTGCATCGTCTTTCTGCGCCAGCTCTTCGACGAGCATTATGACTGCACGGCGCGTGCCTCTGCTTCTAATTTCCTTGAAGGCGGTGAGCAATCGAAGCGCTTCACGTTCGGCATCTGAATCAGCCATTGCGCCTCCCGAGACGCCAAAAACGCAGCGAAAGAACTGCTGCGGCCTCGATAAAGCCGGGCAAAACGATTTAAGTGAACTAATGCAACCCCGGTAGGTAACCTTTAAATCGTAACCTGTGTTTTTTTGCCTGCAAGCTGATTATTCGGTATTGGAATTAAACTAATTCTTTTTCTAACGCACCTGGTTCATTTCTGAGGTCAGCGAGGGCGGGTTGGGAGCTGGCCGGCTTTCAACCTCGGGCCCAAGCCGCGAATGTCCTTCCGTCGCTCCCTCCCAAGGCGCCGGTGATGAAACCGCTAGAGGTGCTTAAAAGCCCGGAAGTTCAAGTCCGACTGAGAATAGGCAGGCGGCTGGGGTAGAACAGTAGTTGAATTTAATATTAAATATAAGATCCGCCTTTAGCAGGGGCGGCGCCGCTTGCCATGAATCGAGCCACCATTTAACAGAGGGCTTTACTCGATAATAACCCTGCGGGCGACAGTATGCTTATGCGTTCAAATATTGAGCGATCAGATTTTGCATTAGATGGCAAGCATTTCGCTGCCGCCTATCGGCAAGCTCGCCCCTTCCCGCACATCGCCCTTAAGAATTTTTGGGATCCGGAGCAAATTGCCGAGGTCTCGAGGCAAGTTAAGAGGTTTTCGTTCTTTGACGGGGAAAAGGATTTTTACGCTACGCAGAAAAAGCGATACTGCGGGACGTACGAGAAAATGCCACCCGCTGTAAGGAACCTGATTGATACCTGTCACAGTTCGGGCTTCGTCAAGTTCTTGGAGGACATGACTGGAGAAAGCGATCTGGTCGGCGACCCTCAACTAGCTGGAGGCGGTATTCATAGTTCGACGACCAGCGGGTTTCTGAAGGTGCATGCGGATTTCAATTGGAACGAGCAACTCGGTTTGTACAGACGTCTCAATTTGCTTGTCTATTTGAATTCCGGCTGGGAAGCGGCTTGGGGCGGATCTCTTGAATTGTGGTCGAGAGACATGAGCCGAAAGGAAGCTTCGATCGTTCCCGATTTGAATACGGTTGCGATCTTTTCAACTGACGAAAGCAGCTATCACGGGCATCCGGACCCGTTGAGTTGTCCGGAAGGTGTGACGAGGGACTCAATCGCGCTGTATTACTACAGCCCTGCCAAGCCAACCGATGCGGGGAGAGCCAAACGCGGTATCAGCGAATATCGCTCTAGAGGCATTTCCGACCTTTTGTCGTCTGTCAAATTCAAACTAATCGATAAATTCAGGGGGCTGTAAACGTGAATCTGAATGCGCGAGCCTTAGGAATGAACAGTCAGGAATAACCCAATGGAGATATTTAGAGCCAAGAAAATTGCCGAGACTGAAGCTAGTTCAAGCCGAGATTGCCGCGTTTGCGGCGAAACTCTAAAGTTGATCAAGATCGTCCATTTCCCAGACGAGCAGGCAGTCATTCGAGCGTTCGAATGCAATTGCGGTGAGCGTGTTTGGGACGAGTAAGAAACATCTTAGTCGGCAACTGCTCTTTCTTTTGGAGAGACTACATTGTAATCCGCCTCTGCGGGTAAAAGACGGCCCCGGCGCGCGAGCGCGCAGCAGGGCGACTGCAAGAAAGCTGGGTGAGCGTAGTCATCGAGGTCGCCCGCAGGCCTGCTATACATCGCTCTCGTTAATCCCTGTTTTGCCTATACGGTTTTCCGAATCAAGGAACGCTAGCCTTTGATTGATGCGTCCCTGTTTGTCAGGATGCGTTGGGTCGACAGGGCGGCGACTCTGTCTTTGAGATCGTTCAGGTCGGCGTTCATCTGCGGATATGCTCGGCCGCTGAGCCGTCGGAAGTGCCTGGCGAGCCTTCAGCACTCCGTGCGTTCTTCGAGTATCTGCTGGGCCCGCATGAGTACATCACCTATGCAGCGCTAGCCCCACATCATGTGTGAAACGCCTCATGGAGGCGAAATATCTTCCAAATTAATCGAAGGGGCGGGCATAGGGCTTGTGTGAGTTGACGCTCAACAAGTAAAGGCTCGCCCAAGTGACCACCCCCAAGTTAAGCAATTAATCGATTTCAGTTTGATGCCGCCTTTAAACAAGCGCATTGTTTCACCCACCGAGGCTGGTCTGCATATTCACTTGGAACGTTTTCGCCCGGTAGTTTCTTTTGGTTCGCTGCGGGGTCGCTGAGGCCTACGTGTTTGCGGAGTGACAATGAGTAACGATCGCGACGTGCTCCGGCGGGTGAGCGCGCTTAGTAAAATCAAGACTAAAGGACACGCGAGCGCAATTTTCATGCTGTTGCAGGAGTTCGCCCGGAAAACGGTTCAATATAACCTCTTGAAAAGGTATTGACGGTCGTGTGGTGGTGGCTGGCTCCGATCGCGCTCGTCATTTTTGGCGCCTTAGCGCTCGTCTATTTTGCGTTCGCTTCATTGCCTGAAGACGATAGGTTTTTCCCCTTTGATGAATGAAGTAGGTCTGCCCAGCGGGAGCTATCACCGGTATCGATAACGGCTGGTCCAGTGGTCACGAGCTATATGGATGCTAGCGGTGTTGGAGTCAGTCGAGGAGTTGTGACGATCGAAGGGCATCGATCGTGGTCTTCCAGCTAGCTAACCCGCGACTACTTAAAGGTTTGTCGTTGCTAGCCAAGGATCGTTCATCGACGAAGGCTCGGAGAACTCGCACAATTGCGTGCCGTTCCTGCATCGACAGGGGTGGATGGAGGACATGTCGGCTCCGGCGTCGCCAGTTGTTCCATTTCTCGCAACAGTTGACAAGGAGGGATTCCAAATCGCTCTATGCGCTCCAAAGCGCCGCGATCTCCTCTGTGGTCGACAACTGAAAGGGCGATCGTTCGAATGATGTTGTTTCGCACCAACGCGTCACCGACTCGTCAAGTTCAGTTCTCGATTTCACGGAGCTGAATGTATGATCAGCGTCTTTGAAGAACTCTAGACGTAACGATGTCTCGAAAGAAACTCTTGAAAATGCGCTAACAAATTGCTCGCGGTAGGTCTGGCGAGGCGCGTGATGTCTACCCGTGCAAATGACGAGCATTTTCACCCCTGCCTGCGCAGTCGCCTCGTAAGCCCTCTCGAGCGAGGCCCGCACGTTCATTCCCTGATATACGAGGTGTTGTGGTCCGCCTTCCCTGCGAAGGGTCTGTGACAGATGTTCGAAGAACCGCCGCAGAAGCTTACTCTTATGCAGACGAACGTGTCTCCAGTTCCTCACGTCACGCAAACGTCGAGAAAAATAATCGATGAAATACCGGGTAGTTGGCGGGACATAGGGATCAATCAATACCAGACCGACAATACGGGTATCGGAAAACCCATACAGGATCGCGTGGTCTGCACCCGAGCACAGGCCAATCAGAACGGCCCGAGAAACACCACGCGTCGTCTGAAGCCATTTCAGAGCATGTCCAATATCCGCGAAATTAGATTGGAGGAGGGGCTGATCCGATAGCTGAGACAAGCTGTCGCCGAGACCCGAAAAGTCAAATCGCAGAACAGTGTGGCCGGCGCGAGCGAGTTTTCGGGCCATTGATACATACATGCGGTGATGGCCGACGCGGTGAACTGTGCCAGTGTTGAGTATGACAACGGCGGGCTTGATTTGGTTGGATAGTTCGGCAGGTTCCGCGACGACGCCAACTAGACCCTTCTCGGGGCCAAATTGTGCAACGCGTTCGACGAATTTGCTTCCTATCGTAGCCATTTGAGAATCCGATCAAATACCTCGACAGGCAGGCGCTCTTCCTGTTCTGTAGATTCCTTCCACGGTGAGGGGGCTCTTAAGATTGCCACCTCGCTGCGGGAATCCGGCGAGCAGCCGATTTCAAAGCCTCGATGCTGGTTCTCAGTGAAGATTGTCAGCACATTCGCGGGAATCGTCACTTTGCTCGAAAACAAATCAATGGATTTCAGTTCATCAACGAAAGCGTTCGAAACAAGGAGGCCTCCAAGCTCTGAAGTAAGCGCAATACCTGGCGAAATCGATTCGATAAAACTGGACCCTTCATTTTGGCAGTGTTGCTGATCCAAGAAAATATCGAGATAGCTTGCTCCGTCCAATATTGGGTCCCATAGGACAACGCCGTCGGCCTTGACGGAGAGCCGTTGTGCCGATTGGGCGACGAGCGTAGCACCCAGCCGCAGGCCAATGATGATGAGGCGCGGCTTCCCACTCATGTCCTTCAATTCCTTCAACGCCGTCGAGATATCTTCCCTCCAGCCGTCGAGGTGTGCGTCGACGGTTTCGCCGCCGGAATCGCCCGCGCCAAAATAGTCAAACCTTAGGGTGTCAAAGCCGACAGCGCGGAGGCGCTTCGAGAGAAGACGCATTGCTCGGTGTGCACTGCCATATTCCGTGCCCCACGAATTGCAGAGCAACGCCGCGCCAACGGCCGCCTTGCCCGCTGCCGTCTCATAGATCCCGAACAGGCGCCGTTGGCCTGACCCGAAGAAAAACGGTAACATCCGCAAAACTCACTTTGCACGCCCAACGGTCTCGGCGATCTGTCGCAGGGTCTTGAAATACAGAGTTCGAGGATCCAAGGTCCGTCCCGTGCGTTGCTTGATCATTCCTACCATTCTCACGGCAAGAAGCGAGTGGCCGCCCAGCTCGAAAAAGTTGTCGCTTCTACCGACGCTTCCAATCTGGAGCAAATCTTGCCAGATGTCCGCCACCAGCCGCTCCATTGCTGATGCCGGTGGAACGTATTCTGAAGCCGCTTGAGCCGAAGCGGTGAATGGGTCCGGCAGTGCGGATCGATCGATTTTTTTGTTGGGCGTCATTGGAATGGTATCAATCGCCACGATGACGGCAGGAATCATGTAGTCGGGGAGGTGATTTCGAAGGAAATTTCGCAGTTCGCTCGCTGTTGCTTCCTCCTGCCCATATTGGACGTATGCGATCAAGCGACTATCGGCTGCACTGAGTTCTCGAGCTATAACGACGGCCTCCGCCACAGCAGGATGCTGTCTAAGCACGAATTCAATCTCGCCGATCTCGATTCGAAAACCTCGCATCTTGATCTGACTGTCGATGCGGCCGAGATGAAAGAGCTCGCCGTCAGAACTCCATTTCCCGAGATCGCCGGTCCTGTAAACTCGCCCACCTTGACGGTCAACGAAGTGGTCTAGTTGAAATCGCTCTGCTGTTCGTTCCGGCTGTTCGTGATAACCGATCGCAACACCTTTGCCCGCGATCAAAATCTCGCCAGGAACGCCGATTGGTGCTAGTTCGCCATTTTGGTCTACAATGTAGACACGAGTATTTTCGATCGGTCGCCCTATCGAAATGGGTGACTGGTCGGGTTCGATGCGCGCCGCCGTCGACCAGATCGTAGTCTCCGTTGGCCCATACAAATTCCAGAGCTCACCGACTCGGTCGAGTAAGGCATCTGCCAAATCGCGGGAAAGTGCTTCGCCACCGCTGAGGGCGCGGAGGCGACCGTCACCTTTCCAGCCGCTATCGATGAGTAGACGCCAAGTCGCGGGCGTCGCCTGCATAATTGTCGCCCCGCTCTTGGCAAGCAGGTGGGAAAGAGCGGCGCCATCGGACGCAGTATTTTTGGATGCCAGTTCGACACACGCTCCGACGCTCAGGGGCAGGTAGAGCTCCAGTCCTGAAATATCAAAGGAGATAGTCGTCACCGCGACCATTGTATCCTTGTCCGTTAAGCCGGGACGGCGGGCCATTGACTGCAAAAAATTGGACAGTGACGAATGCCCGACTACCACACCTTTCGGAAGGCCCGTCGACCCAGACGTATAGATGATATAGGCAATGTCCTCCCCAGACGATTTACCACAGAATTCATCATTATGATGCGTGGCTTCGCTTCCGGCAGTCAAAGTTGAAGCATCGATACCGAGAACGCCGTCAGGTGCAACAAGATGGTCCCTCGAGGTCGAATCCGTAGCCACAGCGCGAGCCTTGCTATCGGCCAGCATGTAGGAAAGCCGCGCTTTAGGAAACGAAGGATCAAGAGGAATGTAGTAGAACCCTGCCTTTTGGATGCCGAGCAACAACACCACAAGATCAATTGATCGCGACATGCAAACTGCCACACCTTCACCCGGTTTGATCCCGAGCCCAACGAGGGCTTTTGCCGCGGCGTTGGCGCGCATGTTGAGTGTGGAGTAGGTGACTACTTGTCCATCAAATGATAATGCAGGCGCGTCCGGCGCTCGGGCAACCTGTTGCTCAAACATTGCAATGAAATGAGATAGTTCTCCGGCAGGGGATCCTGTGGCGTTCCAGGACTCCAGGAGCTGGCGTTCGGTGGCTGGCAACATCGGTGTCGATGCGACGCTCTGCGTTGGGTCGCTCACGATCTGCTCGAGAATATAGAGATATTGCTCTGAAAAACGTTTGATCGTTCGACGATCAAATAGATCAGTGTTGTATTCGAAGGTGATGCTGTTCGAGATTTGGGCATCTACAGATAAACTCAATTCGAACTGAGCGCCGCCTCTGTCAAGAGGGATCGGTTCCCACTCCAATCCGTCGAACAGGGCCCCGTAGAACGGAGCGTTCTGCATATTGAACATGACTTGCACAAGAGGCGCCCTGCTGTTGTCTCGCGTCTCCGCAATGTCGTGCACCAACTTGTCGAAGGAAACATCCTGATTCTGGTAGCCATCAAGAGCGACAGCGCGGATTCGCTTGAGCAGGGTGAGAAAGCTCGGCTCGCCAGATAAATCGACGCGTAAGGCTAGCGTATTTACGAAGGTCCCGACGAGAGTTTCAAGGTCGCTATTGGTGCGGTTGGCGATTGGTACGCCAATCGCGAAATCTTCTTGTTGGGTCAAGCGGTACAAGTGAAGGGCGAACGCCGTCAGCATCGTCATGAAGAGGGTGCTTCCCTCGCGCTTGCTCAAATCATCCAGCTTCAAAACCAGCGATGCATCGAGCGGCGCTAGATGGCAGGCGCCATTTAATCCCCGCATTTGCGGGCGGGGGAAATCGCATGGAAGTTCGAGCGAAGCCAGCCCATTTAGTTGCTCTCGCCAGTACGATAGTTGCCTGTCGGAAAGGTGCTGATGTTGTCGTTGCCAAGCTGCGTAGTCTTGGTAACGGAGCTTGATCGGATCCAAGGCGACCTGTTTTCCAGCGCGCAGCGCATTGTACGCCATGGCTAGTTCGCGGGCGACGATTCCTACCGACCACTGATCTCCCGAAATATGATGAACAGTCAATTGAAGCAGATGTTCTTCCTCGGCGATGCGATAGAGCGCTGCTCGAAAGACAGGACCGCGGATCAAGTCGATGGGTGTCCGCGCCTCGGCCTGGGCCATGCGTAGGCCCTCCGAGAATGCCGCATCTCCAAACTGCCGCAGATCGATTGCGATAAGTGGTTGAGGGTGCCACGGCTGGATCTGTTGCAGGACCTCGCCGTCCGACTCATGGAACGTGCTGCGCAAACTTTCATGCCGGCGACGAACTTCATCTAGGGCATTCGAAAAGACATCAGCGTCAAAGTGGCCTAGGAAACGTACCGCACCGCTTAGGTTGTAGGCGCAATTATCGGGGTCGAGAGACTGAATGAGCCACATTCGTTGTTGCGAATGAGACAGTGCCGGCTGAGAGTCCTCCGTACGTGGGGCTATCGGCGCCCTGACTGGCTTTAGCGAATTTTCCCTCGTATGCGCGCGGTCTGGTCGCATTGAGATGTAATCCGCCTGATCGCGTGTCGAAGCGGCGAGCTGCTTGCCAGTTCCGTGAACTTCATCAATTCGCCGCGCCAGAGCTTCCAAGGTTTGGGCCTCGAAAATCGTGGTTAGGGCCAATTCGACGTCGAAAACGCGAGATATGCGAGAGGCAACCTGCGTCGCCAGCAGAGAATGGCCGCCCAAATCGAAGAAGTTATCGAACCTGCCGAAGTGTTCAATCCTCAATACGTCTCGCCAAATCGCGTGAAGAGCTGATTCGGTTCTCCCCAACGGTGCGAAGTCGAAGGCAGCTTGCGTCCTTGGCCAACCGCGCGCAGCAAGCGAGGCTCGATCGACCTTTCCGTTGACGGCTAAAGGAAAGGTTGTGACGGGCAGATATAATGACGGTTGCCATTGATTGGGCAATCTCGCAGATGCGGCCGTCCGCATGTTTGCGATCAAAGCGGAAGTTTGCTTGTTGGACGGATCGAAAGTTTCGCTCGCGGTAAAGTAAGCGAGGAGTTGTGGCTTGGAAGCGGCATCTTCGCATACGACAACCGTGACTTCCTTTACCCCCTCGATCTGCTTCAGGAATAGCTCGATATCGTTCAGGTCGATACAAACGCCATAACACCGTATTTTAAGGTCATGCCGGTGGCCGAGAAACTCTACGCGCCCGTCGGGGCGTTGGCGTCCGAAGTCCCCTGTCCTGTAGAGACGTGCTGCTGGATCGGTCGGATCAAATGGTGATCGAACAGACCCGTCCGCGATGAACTCCGGTCGGTGGGAATAACGACGCGCGATCCCAACTCCTCCTATGTAGATTTCGCCCGAGGTACCCATTGGCACCGGATGCATCGAGTCATCTAGAACGTGAATCTCGGTATTTGCGATCGGGTGGCCGCTCATGACGAGACCGGGCGATTCACCAGGAGAATACTCGCAGTAGGCGGCCTCGAAAGCACCGTTGGTCGGTCCATACAAATAACAAAGGCGCCCGCCCGGCAGACGATCAAGAAGCCGTCGCGATAATTGTGGTGACAATTGCTCGCCACTGCAGAAGACTATACGCAATGAGCGGCACTCATCGATGCTTCTCGTACTAAGCAACGACGGAAGCGCCGATGGAAAAAAGTGGGCGGTGGTGACGCCGAACGCGCCGATTAACTGTGCTAGATATTCCGGTTCGAGGTTTCGGTGAGGTTTAGCTATGACGAGCTTCGCGCCGACTCCAAGTGGCCAGAACAATTCCCATACCGACGGGGAAAGCTGAAATGGGGTACTCTGCAGAACACAATCGTCGCCGGTGAGGGAATATTGGCTCTGCATCCACTGTAATCGATTGACGACACCCCGATGCTCAGTTGGTGTTCCCTTTGGTTGGTCCGTGAGATCCAGGCCGAAGATAACGTAGGCCAGGTTATTGGGAGTCAAGCCGATCGGCTGAACATCAACGTCGGTGCAGACTGTTGGTGCGAGAGTAGCATGTTCGTGGCCTACATGGATGACTTTGCACCCAACGCTCGGTAATCGCGCTCTCGCGACATCGGTGGTCAAGATCAGCAAAGGCTTTATTGTTTGTAGCAGCAGTTCAATTTCGCTCCGTGCCAGAGCAGAATTTATCGGCACATAAGCTCCGCCGGCTTTCAGTACGGCAAGAAGCGCGACTAGCATCTCGACAGATTGATCGAGGAAGACAGGAACAAGTACCTCTGGACCGACACCTTCCGCACTCAGACATCTCGCGAGCTTGTTTGCACGACGGTTCAATTCCGAATATGTCAGGTTGACGTCGTGGAAGGAAACCGCGACCGCGTCAGGAGTAGCTTTCACTTGCTTTTCGAAGAGACGATGAACGAGCATGTCGGGCCGGTCATCGTTGACATGGTTGATGCTGGCCAAAGGCTGCTCGCGATCCGAAGTGGATTCGAGCACGAATCGGCCGCAAATAGTGTTAGGCCTTGTGGCGCACTCGCTTACCAGGGCACATAAGTTGTGCAAATGCTCATCAAGCTGCTCGGGAGCGTATTTCGCGGAGTTTGCGACAGCGTCGATACGATATCCGGCATCGGCCGAACCACCATAGTAGACAAATTGTATGTCCTCTACACGCCAATTGCCCAACGGGAAACGACGAACGGTATGGTCAGAAAAGCGGATGCCGTCATCAAGCGGCATATAGTTCGCAAAGACCGAGAAGATGTCGGGGGTTTGGGGCGATAGTCCTAAGTCGCGGCGTAGGTCTTCAATCCGATACAACTGGTGACGAAAAGCGTCGCGCATTGCGCGAGCGGTTCGGCGCAACAAGGTATCGAAATCTTCATCCGGCGTTACGGTAAGCCGAAGAGGTATCACGTTGGCAGCCATGCCGACCGCGCGTTTTGACGCGTTGCCGATCCTGGCGGAGACCTGCATTCCCAACACGATATCGTGGGATCCGGTCACGCGGTGAAGATACAATGCGATCCCTGCCATCACCACGGCTGCCGCGCTCGATCCGTAAGCGCGACCGAGTGACTCTATTTCGACATTGCCCGGAAGCAAACCGGTGATCTGGCGGACGCCAGCCTTTGATTTAACGGCCGGTGTGGAAATGGAAAGGGTTGAGACCTCGGAGCGATCCTTCAGAACCTGCAACCAATAATTGCGATCCCGCGCGTAGTGCTGCGAACGACGATAGGTTTGTTCCGCTTTGATGAGATCGTCTTGGGATGCAAAACGTTCAAACGCGCAAGATTGTCCATTAGAGAGCCGGCTGTAGCACTCGGCGACGCGCCTGAGCAGGAGCGTCCATCCAAAGCCGTCGTTCACCAAATGGTGGTTTACGGAATACCAGAAATAGCAATTAGCGTTGATACAAAGCAAGGCGAAACGAAACAGCGGGCCGCGAGCAAGATCGAAGGCCTGAGACATATCCTCACGCATCCAAGTCTCGGCGGCTGTGCGCGGGTCACTGTGTGACGAGAAGTCGACAACTGACATTGTCCAGCGATCGTCATTGCCGATATACTGTCGAGGCCCATCAGGGGTTTGGACAACTCTGAGGTGAAGGGTGTCGGCCTCCTTCACCGCCTGTCGCAGAGCCTGCTCAAATCGTTCGTTGTTGAGAGCTCCGCATATTTCGACGTACTCCCCTATATTAAACGCAGGGTCGCTGGAGTCCAGAAGTTGGGCGAGCCAGATGCTGACTTGGCCTAGCGTCAGAGGAAGGAGATTCGGATTTTTCAAATCGGAGGGTTCAAAGTCCAAGGGAAAATCTGCTCCTCACCATTTTCGAAAATATTTTTCTTCAAACTAGGGGTTTGATAGCTAAGCTGTTGCAGTACCACAGATTGCATATTACTGGAATATTCTGGGGCCATATTGGCATCTCTTTCATAGGATTAACGCGCCGCATACGGGGAACCGGGTGGGGTTTATCGAGGCTGCGGAAGGCTTTGGGCTGGTGTGTCGATTTGCCGCCGGCTCCAGTCCGTACGGGCGGCGCGCGCGTCAGGGCAGAGACATCTTGGCAGGGCGATGCCACGACCGGGGCCATGCTCGCGGGTTCCACGGAGGAGGCGGGATGGGCGTGAGGAGGGCGTTTCTCTGGGCCACAGTCGGGCGATATTTCGCCATGCTGATTAATCTCGCGGTGGCGATCATTGTCGCAAGGCTGATAGGACCTGCCGCCTTCGGTGTTTCAGTTCTCGGCAGTTCTACTTTTGCGATCGCTGAAGCCCTGCGAGAGCTCAGCGGGGGAGCGTATTTGATCCAGCAAAATGAACTGACACGGAGGCAAATCCGCACGAGCATCACCGCGAGTGTGCTTGTTTCGATCGTGATATCGCTTGTCTTGTATCTTTCCGCATCTCGGATCGGCGTTTTTTTTAGCCTGCCCGAAGTCGGCCACTACATCAGGGTCGCGGCACTCGGATATCTTCTCGGGCCCTTTATTTTTCCGATCTTTGCACTCATGAGCCGGGACATGGCTTTTGGGTCCCTTGCGATCATCAACACTTCGATGGCCAGCGTCAGTGGGCTTGCAAGCATTTGGCTGGCGCACCTGGGCTTCGGGTACGTAGCGCTGGCTTGGGCGACGGTTGCGGCTGCAGTCGCAGGTACCATCTTGTGCTTTTTACTTTATGCCGATCGCTCAATCTATCTACCTTCATTGAGTGAGTGGCGCGGCGTATTGGGCTTCGGAGCCTTCGATAGTGCAGCAGCGTTGGTTGCTGCGATCGGCGAATATGTCCCCTATCTTGTGATCGGAAGAGCGCTTGATGCCACAAGTGTAGGGATTGCGCAGCGGGCAGTCTTGCTTTCCGTGTTTCCCGAGAGAGTGATACTTGCCGGCGTCGGTGCTATTGCCCTTCCAGTTTTTTCGCGAAGCGTACGCGAAAACTCAGATACCAGGGCCCTCTATCTTAATGCGCTCGAATTGATTTCCGGAGTACATTGGCCCTGTCTCCTCCTGTTGGGGGCACTTTCGACGCCTTTGGTCCGTATTGTGCTGGGGCCTCAATGGCTGGAGGTTGCCCCTTTGGTAAGAATCCTTTGCCTCGCCGCCGTCTTTTCCTTCCCTTGGGCGCTGCAGTACCCGGTTCTCGTTGCGGTTGGCGCAATTAGGTCGCTGCCGCTTCTAGTGGGGGGGCAGGCGATCATGAACACTGCGGTAATAGCCCTTGCTGCAAACCATGGTCTATCGGTGATTGCGTGGTGTTTGGTCGGTGTCGTACCGCTAAACGCCCTGATCGCTGTCGCGGTGGTTCGTCGGTATCTCAACTTTTGTTGGGGCGACTTCTTCGCCGCGCTTCGAAAGAGCGCTTTGCTTTCCTTGATCAGCGCCCTCGGACCATTTTTTTTGATCCATATGAAGGGAGGACCAGATGGGCTCTCCATCGAGGCAGGGCTGCTCGGCGCATTGTTGTCGCTCGCCGGATGGAGCATCGGCTTGGTCGTTACGCGCCATCCGCTTCGTCGTGAATTAGTTCGAGGGGCAAAGGTCGTCAAAAGAAAGATCGATGGGCGAATGTTATGACATCTACAAATGAGCAGCGCGTCAAAACCAAGCTGCTCTCTTGAACATGTAAATCTTTATGCCATGCGAGCTGCCGGAATCTCGCTGGCTGCTGTCGACATCGGAGATCCTTAGGGTCCCCGGTGCTGCAAGTAGACGTTTCTCCACCGGTTATGATTTGCACAGCCTTCAGATTTGTGCAGTTCGCATTTGATTTGTGCAGTTCGCATTTTAGGTTAGGCAACTACAGCCCGGATCTCGCGAGCCAAATACTGCACGGGAGGTGGGCTGCTCATCGTGCCGATCCGCTCGGCTCTCTTCAAGCGCGATGCCAAAGCGGGATTTAAGTCCGGTGAGCTATCCGATGCAACGAATGGGTCGGCTGCGAAACAGACTTTGATGCGCCGGGGTCATCGCCAGGTAACATCGTAACCCGAGCTCTTCGCTCGGCTGGAGCGCGAGCGATCATTGCGCTTGCGTAGATTGCAAGACCAAGGAATGTAACTGCAAAGGCGCCCGCGCCCCCAATGAAGACCCATATGACCGGCATTCGGCTTTCCTAGAATTCTCATTCCGCGACGGAACGCTGCTTATCGAGCGCGTTAAGCGAATCGCGTGCTCCACCATCCACCAGATTGAATCGTGTAGCGAGAATCAGGCAACTTGTAGGCGCGCGCTACTCGCGGCGCTGCCCGAATGATTGGCAAAAGTATGTCGCTTGGAGTGCGCCAGCGCGATTGGCCCGCTTCGGCATAGCAAAATGCGGGAACTGCGGGGCGCATTATACGTTTCGTTAGGATGTCTACCGGCGAATCCAGCAAACTTGCGCAATTGTTGCATGAGGCCCGGCTCGGCTTCGGAAATGGAATTGATTTCGACTTGCTAAAAGAAGCGCGAATTGCGAAGGGCTGGATTTCTCAGCGCGCCGTTATCGAAGAATATTATCGCTTGGTCGCGGCGCAACTTAAGGAGGATCAGCCCCCGCATCCACGCGCGCTGCAGCGCCGAGACATAATGGGATGGCTTGCTTCGTTTATGGGGCGGCGCGCCAACTGATCGTCTTCCCTTCTGATTGTCTTATAGTTCAGTACAATCATAGATTGTATTTCTCTGACGAGACACTCATCGAGCCTCTTGCAATTGCTGGATCGTTATCTGGGATCCGGTCTAACTAGGCACCAGCGGCCGGGCAGCGCGTGCGCAACCGCGCGATAACTCCAATAGCCGAATGCAGTTGATACCGATTGATTGAAAAATGTGCTCGTTGCGGCGACCGGATAGGGGAGGGTATCGTTCTGACAACTCGCGTAGAGTGGTCTGTTATAGTAGTGAAAGTCTGGGCCCCAGGAATAGCCAAAAGTTGCTCCGTACGAGTCCAGGCTTGGAATGCGACGTTCTCGCGCGTCCACGGGAGCCAATGGAGCTAACAGAAGCAGCGCCACCGTGCCGGCCGCAAACAAATGAACGGCGCTTTTCATCCTTGAACTCCCCTGTCGCTTGCTGCGGCCTGCTGTGTCTGATGCAACCTAACACAATTGTCGAGTTGATCTGCCAATTCCCACCGCCATTGCAAAAGGTCGTGGCGCGATCAATGGAACAGTTCATCTGCGGTGAGAGCCGTCAGCTTGCAGATAATTCAATATTTTAATAGGTTGCGATATATTTATTTTATCTTTCGGTCTCGGGCTAAATGTATACTTTAGGGGTTCTCCTCCTGATTGCGGGCTTCCTGCTATGCATTTCGATAGCTTGGGCGGCCGTCGGATTTGTTGCGATGGGCGGAGGCCTCATTTGCCTCATGGTTGCCGAGAATAGTCAGGCTACTTCACGAAGGGACATTAAGAGCACGACAGTTCGGGCGGCGCATTCGGATCCATTGCTCATCCGGCATCGAACTCCCGCGAGCGATGCCCGTAGCGTTGAGCATGAGGAAAGATGGAAACGGGCCGTTGAGTCTGACGCGGAACTTGCCAACGTGGTCACAATTCTAAAGCAATTTGGACCGAGGTACGTAGACCAACTGGCCGAGGTGTACACTGTCTTCGAGAGGAAGGATTTCCTTCCTGTTATACTCGAGATGATCGTTGACGCGGCGAGGCACCATGGCGTTGCGGAGGACGCTGCAACGGGGCTATGCGCGCGATCGCACGACCTTGATGATCGACCCATGGGCATTGGGCGGGAGTTATTGGCAGGCGTTCTACCTCCCCCATCCTTGCCTATAGCATGCACAGATGATGCGAAGGAGAGAGAAGAAACTCTTCTCCGCGAGCGAGCAGGTGCTGACTCTGCTTGTGAGCGAAGGACAGAAGCCGTTCCTGCAATTGACGTCGATGATCAGGAGAGCCTCAAGCGGCTGTTCGAAAGATTGGCCTCAGTTGAGGAGGAGGCTGATCCTCCCCAAACTGTGGGAACAGAAGGATGACTGTGGGGCTCTGAAAAATTACTACCGTGAGCGTCCAGGACTGGAATTCTCCGATGGTCGAGTCCAGGTGCTTGCGAAGCCTGAATCTCATGGCGGGGCAGTCGCAGAAATCAGATTTTCGATCGCAAAACGTTCCTCCGCCAACCGACGTTCGACGAATTCGCTCTCCGCTCTAGTTAGCGATGTCGTCTGTATATCACGATAACGACGAATGTTGTTGTAGTGCGCACACAGCCGCATCGTGCCCTCGTCAATCCTGGCGTCCCTGACCGGGATGCGTTCTCGCCCCTCACCAACTCTCGTCGTCAGATGTCTCCTAACCCGTTCAAGCAGTTCTTGGATGGGTTGTTGCGCCTGGTTCTGATGGAGGGCAAGGGTGCTTGCTTTGTCCTGATCGATCATTTGAGAAAGCTCTCACCGAAGAAAATTGATAGAGCTAGCAGGCTGACGGAGCGAATATTTGGGGTGAGCCGAATATTGCTGTTTGGGAAGTCTCAAAAACTGCGATGTGCGTGCCTTGCGATCTTGAACATGCGGGTGTGCTGCGGCGACTTCCAAAGATCCTAGGACAGCTCTTTGAGTGCGCCCCGCCTCCAAAGTTCAGATCTGGCTATAAGCTGGCTACGTACGGATTCTGTCGACTGAACAATGTCGTGGAGAACCGTCTCTGTCGGTAACCAACGCAACTTTGATTGGTCTCTCCCGGTAGAAAGGTTGAGGGTATTAAAGCCGCGTTCGATTGCCCATTTGATGATCTCTACAACTAGAGTCGTCATCACTCCATATTTCTTCCAACTGGGTTCAAAGCCGGAGAAGTACAGATAAATATCGCGACCTAGACCAAAGGCGATCCGGGACGCTACAATCTCTCCGCTCACCTCGAGCTCGAAAATACGAACCAGTCCGCGCGATCCCATCGTACCGATAACGTCATCGAGAAAACGGCGGCTTTGAGCCGTATGAAAATTGTCACGATGCTGCTTCATATCTTCAGCTGAAGATCGAGCCTGATGAAGGCGAAAGAAGCGGCGCAATATTTCATCATCGCCGGCCAACGATTCGGCCACGCGGAGGGAGGGCTGGTGACCGTCGCGCTCGAGGAATTCATACCCTTTCCTGATGCTCTTGCGAGTGTTGTTGGAAAGAGTTGAGTGGAGGTCTTGCCAGCGTCCGGGCAGATTGACGATGTAATCGGGTAATAGGCGTTCGGTTCTCAGCTTGCCTAGAGGGAGTTGGACGACGGCTTCAGCACGCACGCCGCTCCACTTGAAGACATCCCAATTGTTTTCCTTCTCGCTAAAGTGCTTCGCGAGGGCAGATAATGCGTCACGTTGATGCTCTGCCTTGGAAATGATGCCTCGGATCTCAGTAAGACTCGGATCTGTGCCGAAAAACTGCACCTTGCGCGCACGAATTGGGCCGAGATTGGGTTCGCAAGTGCGCATCAACGGAGCGATCGCGAAAAGCTCCCCATTCGGCTTCCGAACTTCGTGGATGAAAAACTCGTCATGCCGTAACAGGCCCGATCGGGAGAAGTGCTTCCACCACAACTCGTTCCAGATGGGCGATGTAAATGGCGTGCGATTTGTCAGGCCGCTGTCAAGCTCTTCCCATTCTCGCCGCAAGTTCTGAAACGCGGCCGAGTGCGATAGCCTGTTGACTATTAACGACATTAATTCAGCCACACAAAAATCGGTTTACGAAAAATTCAAAATGGTGCGAGCAAAAAGTTTCAGGGCGTAAAATTCGAAACTGCCCCAGGTCGACTTGTACCTTGCATTCGTTCGGCGTTGCGCTGCACGAAGATCGTCAAGGTCGCATTGAGTAAGCTCAGGCGCATGCATAAGCGACGGGCTTCCAATACGGTATTTAAGTCCAACGCGATCGAGAAAGCACACGCCAAATTGTCGCATCGCTCTCGCATACAGATCCACGTCTTCGCGGAGACGGAGCTGGGGGTCGAACCCGCCGAGGTGCTCAAGGCACTGTCGGCGCAACATCGCTGCACTGCAAACTAACAAAGCCCAATGGAACAATAGGCATGCCACGTAGGCACGTGCTGAGCGAAGACGACCACAAAACATTGCCAACCGGGCGGCCTTTTCGAAGTAAAGCTGCTCGTGTTGCAACTGAGAAGGTGAGCAATTGCCGAAGGGCTCAATTCGACAAAACACAACGCCTACATTGGGGTTCTTGGCAAAGGTTTGTTTGACCTCGGCATAATACCCGGCCGGGATTATATCGTCGTCGTCAAGAAAGTGCACAAACTCCCCGCGCCCAGGCGGCCAACCGAGGTTTCTTACCGCACTGGGGAAGCCTCCCGAGGGCCTAGGATTGGCCAGATAAGTGATCCGCGAGTCGTTGATGCTTGCGATGATTGGCTCCGCAGATCGCTCCGGGCTATCATCAACCACAATGATTTCGATCTCCACGTCGTGTTGACCAATCACACTCGTGACTGCCTCGCGCAGTTCGTTTGGTCGACGGAATGTCGGAATTACCACCGTAAAATCAATTGGTTTCACTGTTCATCACCAAGATTCGATAAGCTCAGAAACGCAAATGAAATATGTATTTATTAACACGGCATGCGCCGGACTTGTATGCCTAAGCGTACCGTTGGTTAGCGCCCGCGGTATGGGCTGCGGGCTTGATAGTGTGTTGCGACGCCTGTAAGGGGCCGGCTCTTTGGGGTCGGCGAAGACCTCAGAATCCGGAGGTTTCCTGAGGACTCGCAAGTTTCGCGTAGAAGTGTAGGATTAAGGCGCGTGGAGGATATCATGCGGTTCATTCTTGCGGTGCTGCTAGTATGGGCGTCTTCGGCCCAAGCTCAGAACTGCCAATCTGCCTCTGGGCAGGCCCCTTGTGTATCGGGCGGCCTACCAAGCACACGCAGCGGCGGCATCACCTATTGGAGTGATGGGGATGTCTCGCGGCGATTTGGGAGCACGACCTATAATAGCGACGGAACAAGTTTCCAAAGCTACGGCAACAGCACATATTTCAGCAATGGCGGGACGGCACAGACATACGGGAACACGACGATCTTCAGCGATGGTCGTTCTTGCCAACGATACGGTAATCAATTGTTCTGCTACTAATGCGGTCGGTAGCGTTTTTTGGCTCCCGTGCCCTCGTCCAGGCAGTGTCACAGTCTAGCCGGGCTGACACTTGCCGAGATGTGATCACCCGGAGCAAAGCCTACGACCCACGCCAAGAGATCCACGTGTGAAGAGTTCAGGGGGTTTGACAGGCTTCGATTATGAAGACCTTCCGGCAAGATCTTTGTCGCCTTGGGGCTATGATTCTATCGAGAGTCTAGGAAAAGGGCGCGTGGTGCCATGAACGGAAATGCTTCCCACGACAGATTCCCTTGTATCTATCGTTGGACCAACGGAGGTCGGCAAGGTCAACGATGTCGTGTGCTCGCGGTCGGCGCCATGTACGCCTGTCTTGTCGAGTTTACGGATGGGTTTAAGATGATAAGCACTGTCAACGCCCTGCGAGGAGATGTCTCGGCCGCAAGCCAGATTGACTCCAATCGCGATCCCTACCTGGATTTTAATCAAGATCCAAACGCTCAACGTTAGCAAATTCTAGTTGCTGGTAGCGACCAGCGGCAACGATAAGCTGATTGCGGCGGTATGATCACGGTGAAGTAATTAAATATTTACCATATTGGCATCAGATACAAACCATAATCCGGCAAATCGGGCCGCGCCGCTATGGCCAGATATCTTTTAGTGCTTCTTATGGCCTCAAATCTCTGCGGATGTTGCGGAGACGCTACGAACTTCGTGAAGCAGTCCGTGAATGCCAACTCCAATCAGGACCGGCATTCTCACCTTTCGGGGCGATCTCCCTTTGGCAAACGCCGCAATGCAGATGGCGCGAGGACTCCGGCTGCTACTTCGCCGCGGATGAGTTCGGACGAGGTGCTCACTGACGATGATCTTGCCAAGCTCAGGCCTTATTCGAAGGAGTGGGTGGTTACTCTTGAAGCAATCAATCGTGCCGCCGACGAAAGATTGAACAAGAAACTCATCATTTGCCGTGGCTGTTTGCCCCCTGCGGCCCGCGATCAAACAGGGGCGATTGATCAATCCGACCCTACGAGAAGCGCCCGGAGAGGCTCGGCCGAGCCGTTCGTGTCAAACACTGGCATCGTTCGATGAAATTCGCGGTCGTCGCATCGGTCTTGAAACCCTAGGCTCCGGATCGGGAAGTCTCGACGACGAGCAAATGATTTTGCCGAGTGGTCGACCGTAGCACGTTCCATAGCCAATCCAGCAGCGCCAACAGCAAGAGAACCGAGACTGGTGCGTACAAGGCTGCGCCGTTGAGTTCAATGATGCCATGTCGGAAAAGCATGACGACCAGTACGGCGCATAAATACATAAGCATATTTGCGACCAAAAGCGAAGTTGCAGTCCGGAGCGGATTTATCAACGCCAAGAGTATGAAGAACGAGGCGTAGTAGCAGCCCGGACTTGTCATGATCGTAATTGCGGCAACGCCTGACGCAAATACCGTGACGATATCGCGGGTTAGCCAAGCCACTCGTAAATATGCGGTCGTCATAGCGAGACTTGCCACGATGATGAGCCACAAGTGTTCACGTTCAGTCTTGGCGACGTCTGTTGCAATACGCGTATAAACGTACAAACTCGACGGATCGACCAACTCACCTCGCATGTTGGCGACACTGGAGCTGAAAGGGACTTTAAGCCCGACCGCGTTGGGGCCTATGACACCGCCAAGAAGCCACAGACGGCGCAGCGATTCCAGCCAGCCTTCCGCTCCGCGCCCCGCCAGACAGCCAGCAATAAATAGCAGAGCAGCAACCCCCGCAAATCCCAGCGCAAACTGAACTGCGCGTTCCCCCTCTTTGCGCCAGTGAAAGGCGGCAAAGGCCGTCAAAGGAAGTAGCATGAAGAAGGGAAACACGCGGCAACAAGTTGCATAGGCCAACAATCCGCCGGCGAGCCTCATGCGACCGGTGGCCAAGCTTGCGGCGCATAGCAACAGGGCAGTGATTACATCCTGCCGTAAAAACGCGCCACCGATCCAAAAGTAACGCGAGCAATAGCCCAAGCCAAACGACAGCGAGATGGCTGCCAGGACAACCAAACCGAATGTCCGATATACCACTAACCCTGCCAACGCGAGCAGCAAGAAATCCAGCGACGCATATAGAGCGACGCTAAGTCCTCGGAATGGAAGCCAGGCGGTGAAGAGACGCTCGATTGCCGCCCGGCACGGAGGTGGATTGTAACCGTGGTCAAGGAAGATGTCCTCCCGCATCCGATAGTGTGTTGCATCCTCGCGGAACGCGGCCCACCGAGGATCGGAAAAGCGCATCCGAACTTGTTGTTGCAACTCTGCCAGTTGCTCTCGTGGAACCACGTCGTTTGTTCTTAAGTCGCGGATTCGAGATGGCGGGACAAACGTCGGATCTTTCTCTTCAAACGCCTCGATCGTGGCAACGTAGATACCGTCGTAGCCAAGCTCGGGAAAGTACTTGGAACCTAGCACATAATGATACTGGTCCCAGATGTGGAACGGTGTGCCATCTATATGGAAGCCTCCGAAATTTATGTAACCCAGTGCGCCAATTGCCACCAAGCACCACAAAAGATGCTCCCGAAGCGGCTGCCGCCGATCCCATCGCGCGCGCTGAAGCGCCCACAGAATAAACAGCGACACAGAGATCGCTATGACCTTGATAAGTGCTTCTTTCGGTTCGCTCATGTTGGATCGCAATAGTTGGATCAAGGTGGTCTGGAGCAATACACGTTGTGCCATCACTCAAGCGTATCCGAAGCGCCGCAAAGATTTTTCGGTAGCTGTTTCTCCGTCCTTCCGCGCAGACGCACGCTTTGCGTTTTGCCGTGTTTCTGCGGAGCCCGAGTTTCGGTTACATGTGGCCGTGGATTATTGGGCTTCGGCTCGCCACGAGATCTTGCCGATGCGTGCCCGAACAATGCAGGAGAGCTAAAATTGCTGCGAGCGAAGCCGGCCCAACTGATGATCTGTGGTAGGGGCGCTAATAAGCGTTGCGTTGTTTCAATACCTCGGAGAGCGTCTTGACGAGGATTTTTGCGTCAAGCTTCAGACTCCAGTTATTGATATACCAGAGGTCCAGTCGAACTCTTTCGGCAATGTGATCCACCGATGGAGTGGCGCCCCTTGCGCCGTTACATTGGGCCCAGCCGGTGATGCCAGGCTTGACGTGCTGGCGAACGGAATAGTCGCTCAACATTTGTTCAAACTGATCGTCGTGCGCCAATGCGTGAGGGCGAGGTCCGACCAGCGACATATCCCCCCTCAACACATTGAACAATTGCGGCAGCTCATCCACACTCATCGATCGCAATATTCGTCCGAGCTCCGTCACACGAGGATCGTTCCGTGTAGCTTGTGCTACTGTTGGACCATTTTCCTGCACTGTCATTGTTCGAAATTTGAGGATCGTAAAGCGCCTCTTGTTGAAGCCTTTCCGATCCTGTCGAAAAATGATGGGGCCGGTGCTGTCCAGCTTGATGGCGACAGCCGTGATGAGCATGATTGGCGAGAAGAACAGCAGCGCTAGGGCCGCTAGGATGATGTCAGCCGTGCGCTTGATTAAGCACTGGGTGTCGTTGAGAGGAGCGCTCTGGATATGAACGGCCATGGTGCGGAGGCGCTCTGACGCAGCGTTCTGCGTTAGCGAGCGAACATTGACGTCAGGTAGAAGCCGCGCGGCGATTGGAAGGTTCTTTAGATGGCTTCGGATGAGATCGAGTTGGGCGGCGTCTGTCCAGGGCAATGCGACCAGAATCTCGCGGCAATCGTAGCGTCGAGCGAATTCGCAGGCCGAAATCAGAACGCTTGCGTCGGGATGGACAGTGCCTGAGATGTTCGTGTTGCTCAGCAAAAATATCTTGATATTTCCCTCGTCAAACTGAGGCAGCAAACGTTGTTCTCTCAATGAGGTAACCTCGCTCTGTGAGCCGATCAGCACAACAGGGCGCCATCCAACGACCTTGCGAGAGGCCGCTGCAGCCAGAAATGCTTTCGAGAGACTGCGTGCCGCAAGCAATAGCAGCGGCGCGAGGATGCTGAAGACGATGAATGCGCCGCGGGAGTAACTGGGGCCAATCTTAAGCAGGAAAGCAAGGAGTGCCAGCAGTAAGGCCGTCACGCACCAACAAGAGATTATCGCACCGGTTTTGCGACGTGGTTCAATCGCGTTTGGAAAGCTGTAGTAATCTCTACCGCTCATTCGCAGGACGTATAACAATCCCGCCAGCATCCCGATAGCACAATAAGGAAGCAGATTCGGCGTATCGTGGCCGACCAGAACCTGATAAGCGGCGCCCGCAATCGCGCTCGATAGCAATATCGCGGCCATGTCGAGCATGCAGAGCAAATAGGGAATTACGCTTTCCGAGATACGAAAGGATGTTCCGATGAAGGCTCCGCGCCCTAGCCGATCGATCCGGCCATGAATATCTGAGCTGTCTGCCAAATCAGCACCAAAGCAATTGATTGGGGTTGATAAATTAAATTTCTGGTATTTAATGTGTAATTAACTATCTCACTATAGCTGAAAATATGGCTGCGTAAATATTAAATATCGAAGATCGAGTGCCGGCGCTGTGGTTGGTTGCGGCTGATTGAATGTGTCGGCGTCGCCACGATCGTCTCGGCGTAGCCAGTCGGTGGCAAGAAACGGACAATGTCACGTTGATCATCGGATGCAGTTTGCGATGATTCGATGCCCTGACTTGGCGTAAGTCTTTTGTTGCGCCTTTCGGTCCTTGTTGATGCGGCTTCCGTCGCCCGGACGACATGCGCGAATATGAGGCACCCGATGTCGGTCGGAGGGCGTTTAGGATGTCGTTTGAGAATCCGGGCCTCACGTTGGATTCGAATTGAAACCCTTGCTAGGGTGTTATTTTTGGTCCGGTCTCGGACGCATAGGTCGCAAATGATAAAGATCAGCATTATTATCAAGACGCTCAATGAGGCAGCCAATATTGCGAGATCCATCGAGACGGCGCTGGCTGCGATCGCGGGGTATGACGGCGAGGTCATTATTGCTGATAGCGCCTCGACGGATGAGACGGTGGCTATCGCTAAGCTGTTCCCGACAACCGTGGTGGTACTGGAAAACGTGTCCGAGAGGCGCTGCGGGGTCGGGCCCCAACTGGGCTATCAGTACTGCAAGGGGGAATACATCTACATCCTAGACGGTGACATGGAGCTCGATGCAGGCTTCATTCGCAAGGCTATCGCAATCCTGGACCATCAAAAAGAGGTTGCGGGTGTCGGTGGATACATCCATGAGATGCGTGCCGACAATTTGGAGCTCCAAGGCCGGATCAAGCGCTTCCAGCGGGAGAGCAGGGGTGAATCCCGCGATGTCGAGTGTCTCAATGGAGGGGGTCTTTATCGGCGCGCCGCGATCTCCCAGGCCGGATACCTTTCTGATCGAAACCTTCATGCGTTTGAGGAGTACGATCTCGGGGCACGTCTTCGAGCAAAGGGCTGGCGATTGGTGAAGCTCGAGGACAAGGCCGTGGATCATTACAGCTATGCCATGGGAACGTGGCGGTTACTTTGGCACCGAATCTTGAGCGGTCGTTTTCTAAGTGCCGGCGAACTTTTTCGCGGCGCAATGGCAGGCTCGTACGTTGCACGGGTCATGCAAGAGGTAAGGATTGTCCCAATTTCGATAGGTGTTTGGGCATACTGGGCCTGTGCGATCCTGATAGGTCAATTAACGCTGCCAGTATTGACGCTATTAATGGCTCTGGGGCTGCCAGTCGTCGCGATGGCGATCAGGACAAGGTCATTGAACCTGGGACTCTTCAGTGTTCTGACTTGGCATCTCTCGGCGTGGGGGTTTGCCCTCGGTGTCGTCAAAAGACGTTGCCCTCCGGAGGAGGTTATTCGGAGCAATCTTGTTCATTCAACTGCTCATGATGTTGCTCGTGCTGCAGCCGTGTCCGGAAGCGTACCCGCAGTTTAGGCTGCGCAAAATCGATTGCCCGGATGGTCGCGGTAAAACTATAGAGCTGCCGCCGTGGCTGGCAGTGCGCGCCCGTTCCGCTTAGCCTCGACTTCCCCGCGAGGGTGCGCAAATCTTAGAGCTGGTGATTCGGCCGATCGGCCCGAGCGCCGGGTAGCAAGGCGGGTGGCTATAGGGGACCATTTACTTAAATCGGCTAAAAATCGAAAAGGCAGAGGGCCTGACGCCGGGTCTGAACTGGCCGGCGCCCCCATTCACCGGCGCTTTGGGTTTTTGCTGTGCTTTTCAGGAAACAGTTGTCTGAAAATATTAAATTACCAGCCGCTGGCACATCCTACTCGATTGCTCCGACGTGTTAGAGCGGAAGTAAGACGAGGGTAGGGGCATGCATTTCCGGCTAATATTTTTGACGGCACTGATTTCTTTGCTGGTAAGCGGGTGTGGGCTAATGCCGGTGGCTGGTCCGCAAAGTTGGGACATCACATCCGGTCAAAGCGACTTTCCTTACGCTCTCGTTCGGCTCAGGCCGGAAATGCTCAATGTCCTTGCGGCAAATACACCCAGGATCGCGGGCAGGATCGCCGACAGGCGAGGGCCCCAGCGGGTTGTGGTGGAGATTGGGGATGTTCTGGGGGTAACGGTGTACGAGACGGGCGCTGGCCTTTTTGTGCAGAATGATTTGGGCGTGCGTCCGGGCAATTTCTTTACCGTTCCTCCCCAGATGGTCGGACCAGACGGTAACATCACGGTGCCGTCGGCAGGGCCAATATCCGCTAAGGGACGGACGACGGCGGACATAGAACGCGAGATCGTTGCTGCGCTGAAAAAGCGTTCACTGGAGCCCAATGCTGTCGTAACCCTGCTGGAACAGCGTTCATCGGCATTTACGGTGCTTGGAGACGTCCGCACAGCGGGGCGATATCCAGCGAATGTCGGCGGAGAGCATCTGCTGGAGGCCATCGGGCGGGCCGGAGGCCTCGTGGGGGCCGGCAACGAATCTTGGGTCGTTCTCGAGCGAAGCGGCAAGAAGGCAGTTGCCCCGTTCGGAGCTCTGGTCGACGAACCCGCAAACAATATTTTTGTCCGGCCGCGAGACATGATTTACGTTTATCGGGAACCGCAGACGTTTCTGGCCTTCGGAGCGTCGGGGCGCCAAGGCCAGTTTCCGTTCGACGCATGGCGCGTTTCGATGTCCGAGGCTATCGCTAAGGCCACTGGCTTGAGCGATCAACTGGCCGATCCAGCTTCCGTGTTCCTCTACCGCGGCGAAACCCGGGAAGTTGCTGCTCAACTTGGGGTCGACATTTCTCGCTTTGATGGAGCTGTCATACCGATTATTTATCAGGCAGATCTGCGCGACGCCGGAGGTTATTTCCTTACGTCCAGGTTCGAAATGCGAAACAAGGACGTTATTTACGTCTCGAACGCGGCCGCCGTGGAATCTACCAAGTTCTTGAATTTTGTCCGTACCATTGTGGCAACGGCCCAAGACCCGGTCACGCTGGCAAATTCAGCAAAAGCACTGAGCGCTGGCACAGGGACTACTATCGTGACGCAACCCATATCCGCAGGTAACTGAGCTGCGGTAGCCTGTCGCCGGGCAAGTGGTGAGGACCTGGATTATTTGAGGGGGAGTCGGGTCGTGTGACCCGACTTTTCAGCCTTCATTTGGCTAACTGACGAATGTTTGCGGGCGGCTGCCGACCAAACGATGAAACTAGTCGGCCACGAGTCTACAGAGCATCGTTGTTCCCATTCGCCGGGCTGCTCCTATTTGACGGGCAGCGGAGCCGTTACTCTTGAGGACAACTCGGATGTGCCGACTTCCATATTCGCGAATTGTATTGCAAGCGGCGTAGAGATCGGTCCATAGCCACGGTAAATGCCATATTTCCAGTACGCCTGATTGCCGGGCGCGCCGATCATTCCCGAGAAGTCCACGGCCTTCTTGCCATCTAGCCAGATTTCGAGTTGGCCATCGGGAACGCCCTCACGCAAATGAAATACAAGGTGGTGCCATTCGTTGCGGCTCAATGTTCCATTGTAGAGCGTGCTTGTTTGCGAGCGCGTGCCCAAGGCTTCGGCGTAGATAACTAAGCGCCCTAATTTGAAATGTAAGTGAAAGGGTCTGATCTTGGATCCGTGCATCTGGCTGATGGCCGTCCAGTCGGACTGATAGTCGGCGCCCGGTTCAATCAGAAACGAGTATGCGCCCCAAACATCAGAGCCGTACTCAAAACGGCGCTTGTAACCGTCGAGCTCGGAGCGTTCCTTGTTTTCGCCGGAGGCGCGGTCTTCGCTCCAGATGTCTCCTGCACGGACCTCGAAGCGCACTATGTCGATTGCGCCTGCAGACGCTCGGCGGATGCTCCAGTCACTACCGACGGATTCGGCTACGTACGGAGTGTTTCGTACGACAATAACTTTCCCGGAGTTTGCGACGGCCGCCCAGTCCGGTGGATTGGTGTTTTGAGCCTTAGATGTACAATTCGCGGACAGCAAAGCGGAGACCAATATCGTCGCTGCAGCCGTCCCGACGCTGTCTGCAATTCGCATCTTTGAGCCTTTCCCTTCAAGAAATTGGGTTGCCATTGTCGGAACACTCGGTGAATCCCCGATGGCGGAACTCGAACTGCCGCACCGGCCCTAAGATCACCGGAGCTGCGACCGCTGCCGCATAATCGCCGTCGGACAAATCGGCCATCTGGAAGGTAGACGGAGGGGAGCGATGATTAGGGCGCCATTGAACACTCCACCTTTCAAGATCGTCTATCGGCACCTCGAACTCATTAAGCTTTGTAAGGAGGCCTAATCCAACCGCCTTCAGCAATGCCTCCTTTCGGGTCCAGCAGCGAAGAAAGGAACGTTGCCCGCTTTCCCGCGCCTGCGCCTTGATCGCCTCGGCCTCGCGGTCGCTAAGGAGGCCTTCAACCAACGTACTCACGTCGAGGTTGCTGCAGCTGGCAATGGCTTCAACGTCGATCCCCACTGGCTGGCCAGTCGTGACTGCGAGCATCGCCACATCGCGGCTATGACTCAAGTTGAACTGCAGGTCGTGAGATGAGATCGCTGCATCCAATTGCGGCTTCCCATGTTGTCCCACTACAACGGGTACCTTGTCAGGATATTGTCTGAGATATCCGCCCAGTACACTTCGAAGCAAAAGCCTGCTTTGACAGTAACGCTCTCGATCCGGCATGAATCGAAACGACTCGGCGCGCTTCCGTTCCTCGTCTGTCATCACCTGCCAGCCCTGTTTCGCAAGCCCAGTCGAAGAAAAACACAACTGCCATACATGAACTTCGCCGTAGGCCAATTGGGTCGGTGCGCCGCGCCAAGATTGCGTCGCGCTACATCCGAACGCATCGGGTCCGACGGCCGGAAGCCGCGCCACCTTCGATCCGTTGCAATGCGAGGGTACTCTCATAGCCTCCTCTGCGTCATGGGTATGCGCGACAATGACCTGCGCGGCTGAAACAAGATGCCTCTGGAGTTCGAACTCTTGAAGCTCGCTTCCGCGCTTGAGATTTACCGATGGGGGATGCAAGCACGGTTGGCAGCATTGCCCTCGATCCATCGGCCCACGTCGATAAACTCCACAGCTTCATGTGACCTGAGGAAGTCGAGTATCCCATCTATGGCGTGCCAAACAGGCGGATCGTGCGCTAAGTGGTGCGTCAGCAATCCAATGGGAGAGTCGGAGGGCACAACACCCAGTCTTCTGCCCCGCAACTGTTGGACAAGGAGATCCGACACAACTTTGGTTCGTTGAGCTGTTCCTGCTCTCCAATCTATGACATCCAGATGAACGTCGATCCGAAGGCCATCTTTGAACTCAGGTAGTTTGATCATTCCGCCCCATTGTACCCGAGAATTCAGCTGCAGGAGTTTGCGCTCGAGATAGCTCGGCATGAGGGAAACCCCGGCGAATCCTACGCGCGGCAAGCTTTTGACCAGTGCAGGCGTGATGCGGTTAAAGGGTGGAACAAATATTGGCTGCGATAAGTCAAAACACTCTTTAAACAAATGCAGCGCGGACTTTGTGTCGGCGATCATGCTGGAGATCGGCCGGTCGGGCCCAAATTCAGCAGGTTTTTTTCCGGCGTTATAGTTGATGTGCCTCCACCCGTGACACATCGGATAAAATTGACGAGCATTCTCGGCAAGAAACTCTTGTAGACCTCGGGTGATCTTTCCCGGGATAATCGCTAGCCCGATCCTGGTATCGAACCGAACGGCAACGTCGCGCAGGCGCTCAAGGCCAAGCGATGTCTCAAAGGCATCGTCATCGCGAATCCAAAATCTCGCCTTCAGCTTCGAAGCCGCCCAGATATCCAATTCTTGGCGTGCGTTGTCCCACGAATTTATCACGAGCAGAGTCTCACTCTCTTACCAACCGGCTCTGCGAGAGGCGCGGCGCGAAAACGAAGTAAAGCGCCGCGCAAGGCCCGTACGCCTCGACGCGCCGCTGCGTGAACAGCCTCCCAACAGCGAATAAAGCCACGGTGGACGGCAGCCTGGTGTCGGTTGGTCTCCCGAAAGCACTCTACGCGCTCTCGGCACGAGCGTACGTCGCAGTCTCCTCACCAACCCGTCTTCCCGTCGCACGGTAGGCGACGCGCGTCGCTACACGTGCGGCACGTGCGCCAAGATACAAGGCGCCATCAAGGGCACCTGCGCCTTGCGAAGAGGGGACATTGATGCCGATCTCCGCCAGACGACCTCGAATTTTATGAATCAAACTGTCACGCCGGGTGCTGTCGGTGTAGTAAGTGAAGCTAACCGTCGTTGAAGGTTCGTCTCCGACCTCAACCAGATGCGGACTGGTGGATGGCATGTAGGCTCCTTGTCCCGGGCCGAGCTTGAAACAATGAGCCCTCTCTCGAAACTCTTCTCGCCATGAAATTAGTTCTCGATCATGTCGCGAATGAAAGCGGTCGCGAGCCTGCTGACTGACCACCCGGAGATCGTTGGGCTCCCAGACATAGATCGTTTTCTGCCCTTTGATTTGCAGTATGAAGTTGTGCTCCTTATCGATATGGAACGGCGTGACCGTCATCGGCGAGCTGACAAAAATCCACCCGCCACGGTAGCCCATGCCAGGGTCTTTGAGTTCGACACTTGGGCGCACGCTATCCAGTACCTCGTCGACCAGTCCGCGATAGACGGGGTCGGTCTGGACGTTGAGAAGGGACATCCAAGCCTTTGCGGCCTGGATATGCTCCATCGTGTGCACTAAATCGTCTTTGACCGGATGGAGCTCCGGCGCGTTGGCAAACGAAGTTCCGGCTCCAGCGGCGTTTGTGTGAGCCCGGACCCGTCCTTTACTGCCCAGACGTTTGGCGAGCTCGACGAGTTCCTCGATACGAAACCGCGGATCGTTCGAGATGCGGTGCGTGACCGGCGTAACCGCCCAGGGATCAAACGTATTCCAATCAAGATCGATAAGAGGAGTAGGTTTCGAAGGCATGACGGTCACTCCGCACCTAGTGAAAATTCGTAAAATACGACTGTCTTAATAGCGTAAAAGCGGTCGAATGGAATTATAAAATAACCGCTTCGTGTGTTGACCTTAACGCCTATTTTTATGCCAGCTAGGCGGCGATATAACCCAACTCCGGCGGACGCGGACGGTCGAATTTAACCGTCACTGCAGTTGGTCAATCACTTTCCGCTGAATTTGCCTTGCCTTGCTCAATACTGCAAGGGCATGATTATTAAATGAGTGAGGTGCTTAAATGGTTCTAGCTCGACCGCTCAAAGTATTGATTGCAACCCCTTTCGGGGAGCATCAAAGAGGCGGCATAGACCGATTGACGGATTTAATTGTTGCTGAGATTAACCGAGATCCCTCGGGGCACGTGAGAGCTTCCAGGCTCGTTACGCGCGGCCCCGGCCCTCGAATTTTGGGGCCGTTCTTTTTCCTTTGGTCGTTGTTTCAGCTCTGGATCGCGAAGCGACGCGGTCATGTCGATCTGTTGCACATCAATGTCGCTGCCGACGGAAGTGCTATTCGAAAGGCGTTCCTGGCGCGTTTTGCACGGGGACTAGGCGTTCCCTACGTTGTTCATCTTCACGGATCTCGGTTCCAAGAGTTCTGGCCGGCGGCCGGTCCTCGCGTTCGCGTGTGGGTGGATCGCCTCTTTGCGGAAAGCTCGGCTGTAATCGTGCTCGGAAGTGTTTGGTCGGAGTTGGTCCGAGCTCATGTCCCTCAAATTGAGAACAGGATCATTATCCTCCCAAATGCAACGGCTTCAGCGGATTTCAAGCGTGACACGGCTTCGAACGGGCCTGTCAGGATTTCGTTTCTTGGTGAACTTGGGAAGCGTAAAGGGACGCCCCAACTCGTTGAAGCGCTGGGACAGCTCAACAGCGGTTTGAATTGGACGGCAACGATCGCTGGGAATGGTCAGATTCAGGAAACGAAAGCCCGCGCGGACCAGCTTGGTATCGGGGATCGCGTGAAGGTGCCTGGCTGGCTCGATTCCCAGGCGACAAATGAGGTTCTGCGAACCTCCGACATCTTTGTCCTGCCCTCCTTTGCCGAAAATCTCCCGATGTCAATTCTGGAGGCTTTCGCCTACGGTCTCGCCGTCGTTGCCACGCCGGTCGGGGCGGTTGCCGACGTCATCAGGGATGGCGCGAACGGCATACTGGTGCCGGCGGGAAACGTGGAAGCCCTGGCATCAGCACTCCGGAGGTTGATTGCGGACAGTCAGTTCCGAGCCGCCCTTGGCGCCGCTGCCAAGGTTGAGCATGCGGCAAAATATGAAATCGGTGGGTATATTAGCCGAATAACCGAAATCTGGCAGGGGGCGTTAGTTCCTCGGCAAATGTAAGTTCCCTCGCTGAATTGTGTGCGTTGTTGGGCCAGCCGCGCAATGACTTGGTCTGCCCATCATTTAAAAGGTTCAGTCATTAAACATGTTGCATTAATTGTGTGGCCTGACGTATTTTAAGCGATGTAATTGCAAAGTCGGTTCATTTATTTCAGTGATTTAAAAACATGAGAGTCAGCGTTTTCGGTTTGGGGTATGTAGGTGCTGTTACCTCCGGGTGTTTCAGCTCGTTCGGCCACTCGGTCGTCGGAGTAGATCCCGCAGAGGCCAAGGTATCCCTCATAAATCAGGGCAAGTCGCCTGTCATTGAGAAGGGACTGGGCGAGACGATTTCCGATGCTGTCGCTAACGGTCGGCTTAGAGCTACCCGCGAAGCTCGGGATGCAGTTCTCTCAACTGACTTATCGCTTATATGCGTCGGAACTCCGAGTAGGCGAAACGGTGACCTGGACACATCTGCACTCAAGCTCGTTTGTGCAGAGATTGGCGCAGCACTTAGTGAAAAGCCGTCGCGCCACTCGGTCATCGTTCGGTCTACCGTGCTGCCCGGGACTATCCGAAACGTCATCATCCCGGAGCTTGAGAAGGCGAGTGGGAAGAAAGCCGGTCTCGATTTCGGCGTAGGTTCGAACCCCGAATTTCTTCGCGAGGGAACCGCGCTTGAGGATTTTTTTTCGCCGCCCAAAACGGTGATCGGCGCCGAAGACGATCGAACCGCGAGCGAACTCGAGGGGCTGTACAGCGCGATTAAGGCGCCTCTCGTTCGAACGTCGATCGAAGTCGCGGAGATGATCAAATACTCCGACAACGTTTGGCATGCGGTGAAGGTCGCATTCGCCAACGAAATCGGCGTCATCTGCAAGGGCCTCTCCATTGACAGTCACGAGGTCATGGAAGTCTTCTGCAAAGACACCAAGCTCAATTTGTCCAGCTACTACCTCAAGCCCGGCTTCTCGTTTGGAGGATCGTGCTTGCCCAAGGACGTTCGGGCTCTGGTTCACAAGGCGCGCTCGCTGGATCTGGACCTTCCTCTATTGGCGTCTGTACTGCCGTCCAACGAGCGGCATACCAACCGTGGCCTTGAAATGATCACGCAGTTGGGAAAGCGGAGAGTAAGTATACTCGGCATGAGCTTTAAGGCCGGAACAGACGATCTTCGTGAGAGCCCGATACTTGAAATCGTCGAGCGTCTGATCGGGAAAGGTTACGACGTCCGGATATTTGATCGCAATATTAGCCTGTCCAAGCTCGTTGGGGCGAACAAGGATTATTTGCTGCGCATGATTCCTCACGTGTCGTCGTTGCTTGTGGAGTCTCTGGACGATGCTCTTTCGCACGCCGAGATCGTCGTCGTAGGAAACGGGGATTCCGAGTTTCGGACGATTGGTGATCGCGTACGATCGGATCAGTTCGTGGTCGACCTGGTACGCATCAGGGATCATTCTCGATTGAAGGAAAATTACAATGGTATTAGCTGGTAATCCATTGATACCCAAGCGAATCCTAATAATCGTCGAGAACCTTCCCGTGCCATTCGATCGGCGCGTATGGAATGAAGCCACAACGTTAGTCAGGGCTGGCTACGAGGTAAGCGTAATTTGTCCAGTGGGGCATGGCGCTACTGCTCGCCGCGAAACTATCGATGGCGTTCACATCTATCGACATCCAATCGTTGAAGCGCGTAGCGTCTCCTTCTATTTCGTGGAGTACGCGGTTGCGCTGTTCTGGGAGTTTTTCCTGGCTTGGCGCGTCCTTTTTGAGCGAGGATTCGACGCCATTCACGCATGTAACCCGCCCGATCTTATCTTCCTTATCGGCGGCTTCTTCAAACTATTGCTCGGGAAAAAGTTTGTTTTCGATCATCACGATATCAATCCTGAGCTGTTCGAAGCAAAGTTCGGCAAGCGAAACATACTCTATCGCGTCGTGGTCGCTCTTGAGCGCCTCACCTTCGCTGTTGCCGATATCTCCATAGCGACCAATCAATCTTACCGCGAGATCGCCATTGAGCGCGGTAAGATGGACTCTGGGCGTGTCTTTGTGGTGCGTTCCGGCCCCAATCTCGAGCGGCTCAAGATCGTCCCACCGGACCCGTCTGTGAAAAAGGGGCGGACATACTGCGTCGGCTACGTGGGTGTTCTGGGCGCGCAGGAAGGGATCAATTACCTTCTTGAATCCGTCCGGCACATTGTTCGGGATCTCGATCGCCACGACATTCAATTCTGTATCGCCGGCGGCGGCCCTGAGCTTGAGCGGCTCAGAACACTTGCAGTCGAGTTGGGAATTGCCGACTACGTCACGTTCGCGGGGCGCGTCACCGACGATGAGTTGCTTCGGATACTCAACACCGCTGACGTCTGCGTGAACTCGGACGAGTGTAACCCGATGAACGACAAGTCGACCATGAACAAGATCATGGAATACATGGCGCTCGCCAAGCCAATCGTTCAGTTCGACCTTACTGAGGGACGGTTCACGGCGCTTGACGCTTCGCTCTACGCAAAGCGCAACGATTCGATAGATTTTGCCGCCAAGATTCTTGATCTGCTGGGCGACCCCCATCGTCGGGAGCAACTCGGGATATTCGGTAGGGCCAGGGTCGTTGAGCAACTCGCCTGGCCTCATGAGGCCCCGAAGCTTCTCGGCGCGTATGAGGCCTTGTTTGAGGGAAACCGAGCCGCGCGAGTGCAGCCGAGGGGGCAGGTTACGAGAGCCGAGCGCGCCGATCTAGTGACAGGAAGCCTGGTACGGCGACTCCTGAGCCCGCTAGCATCCAGGAAGTGAGCCCCATGAAGAGCTCGTTCTTGACTAAGATCGAAGCTGACGCTTACCGAGTCAAAGGCGAGAGGCTATCGCTGGGATCAATATTGTTGCTTGCTTTCTCTAATCGCACTTTTCGTCCCGTGTGGACGCTTAGGCTCTGCCAATGGTGTACGGAGCGCTCTTCCTTCCTGAGATTGCTGGCCAGAGGACTACATCGGTACGCTTCAGCAAAGGCGGGGATCGATATGCCCTCGGTCGTCCGGGCTGGGCCTGGTCTTGTGATCGTGCACGGCTGGGGGCTCGTTGTGAACCGGGAAGCCATCATTGGCGCCAATGTAACGTTGTTCAATGGTGTCGTCATTGGCCGCAAAGATAGGATTATGAAGGACGGCCGGCATACCGAATACCCTGTGATCGGGGACGACGTTTGGATTGGGCCGCAGGCCATCGTACTTGGCGGTGTCAAGATTGGAAGTGGTGCTATTATTGGAGCGGGCAGCGTCGTCACCAAGGACGTTCCTCCACATAGCGTGGTCGCCGGAAATCCGGCCAGAATTCTCAAGACTGACGTGCTTCCCGATGTGATGAATAGAGCCCCGCTAGGCTACGACTCTGCAGGGGAAGATTATGTTGCGGTGCGGGATCGGGACGTAGCGTACATTCGACGACCCTGATTTTGCATGGAATAGTGAGCTCTCAAGCTAGAGCATTTTGCCGCGGAATTCCTCCCATTTTCGTCGCCTTAATGCGCGGCATTTGCAGAGGTGGAACGTTCTGTTGATTAACCAACGAAACTAGCAAGCCTTATTGATTCAGTAAATTGGCTGACGATAAACGATCGATTGTTTATACTACCATTTAGAGTTTCTGCAATTTCAGCGTGCCGTCCGACCCGTTATTTATTGTCCAGGGAGGCGCACGGAGGCGATATAAAAGATGGCACAGGCAGGTGTTAATTTGCTGGCCAACGGAATAGGGGCGCAGGCATTGCCGCCAGTTTCCGGCGAAACGTTGAGCCGGTTGTTTGAGCGACAAGCAGCGCAAACTCCTGACAGTGTGGCGCTCCAGCTAGGCCGCGACCGACTGACGTACCGAGAACTAGATGAGCGCTCAAACCAGCTTGCGCGGCATCTTCGCAAACTTGATCTGCAGGCCGATGACTTGGTGGCGCTCTGCTTCGAGCGCTCTTTTGACCTGATCATATCTATGCTTGCTGTCCTTAAAGCGGGCGCAGGATACATCCCAATCGACCCATCATACCCGGTCGAACGTATTGCGATGATCCTGGACGATGCTTGTCCATCCGTGATCTTAACATGGGAGAGTCTCGCCGAGAGGCTGGGGCAGAGATCAAGCAGCTCGATCATCTGTGTCGACCGCGACAGTCAATCGATTGCCTCGCTCGACCCGTCTGTGGTGAATGAAATCGCCTCATCTGAAAGTCTTGCCTATGTGATCTATACTTCGGGATCGACTGGCAGACCGAAGGGCGTGTTGGTGACTCACCAGAACGTTTGCCGACTTCTTTCCGCCACTGCGGATTGGTTCAAGTTCGATCCGACGGACGTTTGGACGCTATTTCATTCGGCTGCTTTCGATTTCTCGGTGTGGGAGATATGGGGATGCCTCCTGAGTGGCGGGCGCCTTGTCTGCGTACCTCAGTGGATCACCCGTTCACCGAGAGACTTCTATAAGCTGTTGGTAGAGGACGGAGTTACGGTACTCAACCAGACACCGGCGGCGTTTTATCAGTTGGTTCAGCTCGAAGAGGCTGGCGCCGTCGGGGCATTGAAGCTCCGCTACGTGATTTTCGGCGGCGAGGCGCTCAATTTCGCGAATCTCCGCCCCTGGTTTGAGCGCCATGGCGATCAGGCGCCTCAACTGATCAATATGTATGGCATTACAGAGACGACGGTTCACGTTACCTATAGGCCTGTTTCTGCAGACGATTCTAGAAATGAGGTGAGAAGCCTCATTGGCATTCCGATTCCCGATCTGCATCTCTACTTGCTCGACTCGGACTTGAAGCCTGTCGCTATCGGCGAAGTCGGTGAGATCTATGTTGGCGGCGCCGGTGTTGCGCGCGGTTATCTTAATCGACCCGAGCTTACCGCGGAGCGCTTTGTTCGGGATCCGTTTGCGAGCGAGCAGTCGATGCGGATGTACAAATCGGGTGATCTCGCGCGAGCCACCGAGCATGGAGATATCGAATATCTCGGGCGGGGCGACTTGCAGGTCAAGATTCGCGGCTACCGCATCGAACTCGGTGAGGTCGAGGCAACGCTCGCCGATCATGCTTCCGTCGCGCAAGCCGTGGTCCTTGCGCGCAGCGACGGGCCCGGCGAGCCAAAGCTGGTGGCCTACATTGTCGCTAAACCATCTGCTTCTCCGACAAGTTACGAGTTGCGCGAGTTTCTCAAGTCTCGGATACCCGAATACATGGTGCCATATGCCTATGAGCAAATCGGCACGCTACCGCTGACGATAAACGGAAAAGTCGATCGCGCCGCATTGCCTGCACCACGAGCGTTGGTCCGGGGCGAGCCGCCGCTTGCATCGACAATATTGGAGAGAGAAATCAAAGAAATCTGGTGCGAGGTTTTGGCAATCGACGCCCTTGGCCTTGACGATAACTTCTTCGATGTTGGCGGTGACTCTCTCCTGCTTGCCAATGTCCATGGGCGCGTGCAGGCGCGATTGAGCCGCGAAATTCCAATCACGGATTTGTTCGAGTTTACGACAATTCGTGGGCTCGCGCGCCACCTGGATGCGCGCGCCGCTATGAAGGCGTCACCAACGGACACAAGCGAGAGGGCGCAAAGACAACGCGCGGCATTTGGCCGGAGGAGATTACTTCGTGGGGGAGATGCTTCGTGACTGATGCGCAAGCCGATAGTGCGGTTACGGAAAGCATCGCGATCGTCGGCATGGCCGGACGCTTTCCGGGCGCGCGCAGCGTCGCTGAGTTCTGGCGCAATCAGCTTGCGGGGATTGAGTCGATCTCCCACTTCCGCGATGTCCCTCCGAACGAGGTCCAAAAAAGCGACGCAGCCGCGGGCGTTCGTCAGGTGTACGCTCGGTCGGTCATTGACGAGATCGAACATTTTGACGCGGAATTCTTTGGAATCTATCCGCGCGAAGCGGAGTTGATGGATCCACAACAGCGACTGTTCCTCGAATGCTGTTGGGAAGCCCTCGAGAACGGCGGCTATGTTCCGGATTCGTATCCCGGGATGATCGGTGTGTATGCCGGGTGCAGCCTCTCCTCGTATTTTCTCTCGCGTCTCTGTGCAACGCCCGGCTTCATCGAGAAATTTACCGCGGGCTACCAGGTGTCGAACTACGTCGAGATGATGGGAAATAGCCTCGACTTCCTATCAACGCGTGTCTCGTACAAGTTGAACCTCCGCGGACCTAGTTTCACCCTTCTGTCGGCGTGTTCTACGTCGCTGTTGTCGGTAACGCAGGCGTGCCAAGCATTGTTGACTTATCAGACCGATATGGCGTTGGCCGGTGGAGTGTCGATCACACTCCCACAGGAGCGGGGCTATCCGTATCAGGATGGGGGGATGGTCTCGCCCGACGGACACTGTCGGGCATTCGATGCGGCTGCGCAAGGAACGGTCTTCGGCAGCGGAGTCGGCGTCGTGTTGCTGAAGCGACTTGACGATGCGCTCCGCGATGGTGATCAAGTCCACTCCATCATTCGGGGTTTCGCCGTCAACAACGATGGTTCGGCGAAGGTAGGCTACACTGCGCCCAGCGTAGAGGGGCAGGCAGCTGTTATCGCAATGGCGCATCAGGCTGCTGGAGTCGACCCGGACACGATCGGCTACATCGAAGCGCACGGCACGGGCACCCCGATGGGAGACCCGATAGAACTCGCTGCGTTGACCAGAGCATTTCGCGCGTCGACTGAACGCCGGCAATTTTGCACGATCGGAACAGCGAAGACCAACGTTGGGCATCTAGATATCGCCGCAGGCATAACTGGACTGATCAATGCGTCACACATTGTCAAACACGGTGTATTTCCGCCGACGCTGCATTTCAAAAGGCCAAATCCTAAGTGCGACCTGGAGAGTAGTCCGTTCCGGGTTGAGACTGCTCGTTCGGAATGGAAGAATGATCAGGGACCCCGTCGTGCTGGGGTAAGCGCATTCGGCGTCGGAGGAACTAACGCGCATCTCGTGCTCGAACAAGCACCGGCGCGAGCTGAGGTGCCGGCGACAAAGTCCAGCCATCTGCTCGTACTGTCCGCACGTTCGTTGACAGCGCTTGAGCGAGCGACCGACAATCTGGCGGAACACCTTCGTTCGAATCCAGAGCTGAACATTGCTGACGTTGCCTGGACGCTCCAGGAAGGCAGGCGGGAGTTCGATCATCGCCGGATCGTCGTCGCCGGTAAGGTCGATGAAGCTGTGCAGATGCTATCGAAACGCGAGAAAGTGCAGACGCGGTCGAGGTCTGGCGAAGCCCCAGAGATCTATTTCATGTTTCCTGGGCAGGGATCACAACACGTTGATATGGCGCGTGAGATCTACGAGTCCGAGCCAGTCTTTCGAACCGCTGTCGATCGCTGCGCCGAGATACTTCACCCGCATCTTGGCGTCGACCTTCGGACGCTCCTCTACCCGCCGGCAGGAGCAGGAGAAGATGCAAGGCGCGCCGTAAGTGACACGATCATTGCGCAGCCGGCAATCTTTACGATTGAGTACGGCCTTGCCCAACTCTGGATGAGTTGGGGTATTCGCCCAAAGGCAATGGTCGGCCATAGCGTTGGAGAGTTCGTTGCAGCATGCCTAGCCGGTGTGATGTCCCTGGAGGATGCGCTGAACCTGGTTGCTTTGCGGGGACGAATGATGCAGCAGCTGCCCGCGGGGGGCATGCTCTCGGTTCGGCTTCCGGAGGCGAGTCTGCGTGAGATTCTGCGAGAGCCACTGTGTATCGCTGCAATCAACTCTCAATCGCTTTGTGTCGTGGCGGGTCCATTCGACGCACTCGCTAGATTCGAAAGCGAATTAGAAGATAAGAAGGTCGTCTGCAGGCGATTGGTGACGTCACACGCGTTTCATTCGTCGATGATGGAACCTCTCATTAATCCGTTGGCTGCGGCATTCGCGAAAATAAAAATCAGCTCGCCACAAATTCCGTACATCTCCGGTGTCACCGGTGACTGGATCACTGACGATGAAGCGACAGATCCGCTTTATTGGGCGCGGCATGCACGCGACCCCGTGCGGTTCGCGTCGGCAGTTGAGTTGATGCGAAGGAACCCTGACGCAATTCTTTTGGAGGTTGGTCCTGGCAATGTGCTGGCCACGCTCTCGCGTCAGAAGCCCGGCGGTTCAAATAATCAGGTAATCGTCTCGTCGCTCTCTGATGGATTTTCCGGCGAACGAGACAGCGAAGCGCTTCTAAGCGCCGTGGGGGCGGTGTGGCTTGGTGGGGGGCGACCGCATTGGAAGAGCATGTTGAATGGTGAGCATCGCCAGCGCGTTGCACTGCCGACTTATCCGTTTGAACGTAAGCGCTACTGGCTCGAGGTCGCTCCAGATGCGAGCGACAAGTCGATCCCGATAGCCGCTTTGTCTCCCACGACGTCGCCGTCATATATAGTGAATTCACAGTCCGGACAAGAAGCGGAAGTCGCGAACATGGCGCCCAACATTAAGTCTCAGTCGGTCTCGAATTCGCGAGAGAATCGTAGGGCAAAGATTCAGGCCGCACTCGCCGATGTATTGCACGAGTTGTCCGGGCTGGACGTTGGCTCCGCCGATGAGACGGCAACATTTCTGGAACTCGGTTTCGATTCCCTGTTTCTAACGCAAGTTGCGCAGGCCTTGCAGCAGAAGTTCGAGATCAAGATCACGTTCCGCCAACTACTCAACGACATATCAAGCCTTGCCGCGCTCACCGATTATGTTGAGGGCAAGCTGCCACAGGAGATGTACGCTGAGCCCCTACACGCACCATCCCACGCTCCCGCGGTCGCCCCTGAGGGTGCGATAGGGACGCCTTCCGCCCCCATCCGAGTCACGCAAGTTGTCTCGGCAGAGTTGCAGGAGCGAAGTCCCGTTGCGGAAAACACATTGGCGCAGCTTATGCGGGAGCAACTGCAGGCAATGAACGAGCTGTTCACCAAGCAGCTTGAGACCATGCAGGCCAAGGTTTCCGGACCATCCGTCTCGTCAGCAGGCACTTTGATAGCCCCAGCGCGACCAGCTCGGTCCGCGGAACCGGTGGTGGCGTCTCCCCAAGTCACTTCGCCTGTTTCCGTGAGCAAACCCCACGGTCCATATAAGCCGCCGCAGGTGGGAACATCGCTGGATTTGACCGATCAGCAACAAAGCCATCTGGCGCGGCTCATCGAACGCGTTACGCGGCGCACCGCGAAGTCCAAAGGACTTACCCAGCAATACCGAAACGTGCTGGCTGATCCAAGGGTCGTCTCGGGCTTTCGCGACCGGTGGAAGGAGATGGTCTATCCAATCGTGACCGACCGCTCAAAGGGGCCGCGGATCTGGGACATTGATGGCAACGAGTACATTGACCTTGTAAACGGCTTTGGCCCAATCATGCTTGGTCATCGCCCGGATTTCGTCGAGAAGGCAATCGAAGCGCAGCTTCATGCGGGATTTGAGACGGGGCCGCAAAGTGCGCTCGCCGGCGAGGTCGCAAAGATGTTTTGCGATATGACGGGCAATGAACGCATGGCGTTCTGCAACACGGGCTCCGAGGCAGTTCTTGCGGCATTGCGCGTGGCGCGTACGGTCACTGGTCGGAGCAAAGTCGTCATGTTTAATGGCGACTATCATGGCTTGTTTGACGAAGTTCTCGTTAAGGGCATCAGGGATAGAGCCGGCGAGCCCGTTGCCGTCCCCATCGCCCCCGGGATTCCACGACAAAACACATCGAGCATGGTCGTGCTGGACTATGGCACCGAAGAAGCTATTGATTGGATACGGAAAAATGCCGACGATCTGGCGGCGGTTCTTATTGAACCCGTTCAAAGCCGTCACCCAGCATTACAACCCACCAAGTTCCTGAAGGATATCCGGGAGATCACGGCAGCTTCCGGCACTGCAATGATCTTCGATGAGGTCGTTACTGGATTCCGGGTCCACCCGGGCGGTTGCCAGGCGTTGTTCGGAATCCGTGCGGACCTCGTGACCTACGGAAAAGTCATAGCGGGTGGCATGCCTGTGGGCGTGCTTGCTGGTACCCGTCGATTCATGGATGCTCTGGACGGCGGCGCGTGGCAGTTCGGAGATGAATCCTATCCTGAGGTTGGTGTCACGTTCTTTGCCGGCACGTTCGTTCGCCATCCGCTCGTCGTAGCCGCGATGCATGCAGTGTTGGTGCATCTCAGGGATCAAGGCGCCGTTCTCCAGGAGCGATTGAACGAGCGGACGGCTGACCTCGTCCAGCGACTCAACAAAGTGCTGAAGTTGGAGAGGGTGCCAACGCAGATTGAGAGCTTTGGCAGCTTCTTCTATTTCAGCTTCGCTGCCTCAGAGCGGCTTGCAAGCCTCTATTACTTCTATCTTCGCGACAAGGGTATTCATATTCGCGAAGGATTTCCTTGCTTCCTCACGACATCCCATAGCGACGCGGACCTGGATCTCATCGTGCGAGCGTTCAGAGATAGCGCCGTGGAGATGCGGCAGGCCGGCTTCTTCTCCGATGTGGCAGGATCACCGTTTTCCGTTGCAGTTCCAGCAAAATCGCCCAACGTCGGTCCGAAGGAGCAGGAGCCGATTCAACTGACCGAAGCGCAGCGCGAGATATTTCTTGCAACCGTTTTGGGAAGCGACGCATCCTGCGCGTTCAACGAATCGTTCAGCATTGGCCTGAGGGGTGAGTTGCAAATCGAAGCGTTGCGCGAAGCAGTGAACGAACTGATCGCTAGACACGAGGCTCTTCGAGCGACCGTCGAATCAGATGGTCGCTTGATGCATGTGAAGCCTAAGCTTGGACTTGAGATCCCAATTCGTGATCTAGCGAGTCTCGAGCCCTCGGAACGCGAAGCAGAGCACTCACGTATTCTTGCTGCGGATGCGCGCGTTCCGTTCGATCTCATCAATGGGCCGCTTATCCGGGCTGAAGTCGTCCGGTTTGAGCCCAGTTATCATCGATTGGCGATTACGTCGCACCATATCGTTTGCGATGGTTGGTCGACCAATGTGCTGGTCGACGAGTTGGCGACGCTCTATTCCGCGAAAATTGAAGACAGAATTCCGGACCTTCCTGAGCTCGTTGGGTTCGGCCAATATGCACGCGCGCAGCACGAACTAGAAAGCTCCGGCAAGAATCGTGATGTCGAGGCATATTGGGTGAGCCGATTTCGGGAGTTGCCTGAACAGCTCGCGCTGCCGATCGATCGTCCGCGATCTTCGGTGAAGACGCACGCGGGTGCGACGGCGCGGTATCAAATTGATATCGATACCTATCGCAAGATAAAGCAAATGGGGGCGAGGAGCAGCTGCACGCTATTTGCGACGCTGCTTGCGGGATTCTACGTGCTATTGCATCGGCTGAGCGGGCAGAGCGATATTGTTGTCGGTGTTCCGGCGGCCGGCCAGAACCTCGCCGATACCGGCAGTCTCGTCGGACACTGCGTCAATTTCCTGCCTTTGCGCGCCCAGCTTGATCCGGACTCCTCGTTCTCACAAGCATTGAGCCATACCAAGCAGCTATTGCTCGATGCGTATGATCATCAATCCTATACGTACGGAACGCTTATACGAAAGCTTGGCGTCCCCCGAGATCCGGCACGAATGCCGCTTATGGACGTCCAATTCAATCTCGAGCGCCTTGGAGCGGGCGCTAGGTTTGCGGGACTTGAGACGGTCGTCGAGCCAAATCCAAAAGCTTCGGTCATCCTGGATCTCTTTTTCAACGTGATCGAGTCGGATCGGGGTCTGGTAATCGATTGCGATTACAATTCCGACCTTTTCGACGAGGCAACAATCTCGCAGTGGATGGAGTACTATAAAGCGATCTTGCTTGACGCGTCCTCCGGGGCAGACAAGGCGATCGGCTATTTGGCGTTGATGAACGAGGAGCAGGTCTCATCAATTCTCGCCAAACTCAATCCGAATCCGATCGAGGTGGCGCCGACGCGTACTATCGTGGAGACGTTCGAGCGTCGAGCCACTTTGTCACCGGACAAGGTAGCTGTGCAGATCGGCGAAAAGCGCCTTACGTATCGCGAGCTTAACGTGCGGGCAAACCAGCTCGCGCGGTACCTGCGACGAATCGGGGTACAGCCTTCCTCGAGGGTGATGACGAGCTTTGAGCGTTCGATCGACATGGTCGTGGCGATGCTGGCGATCCTGAAGACTGGAGCCGCCTATGTGCCGCTCGATTCGTCGTATCCTCTTGAACGACTGAGCATGCTTGTTGAGGACGCCAAGCCTACTGTGTTGCTCACCCAACAATCGCTCGCGGCCGGGCTTCCAACGACTCCGGCAAGGATTATTTGCCTTGACAACGATGGTCCGGATATCGGTCGGGAGGACGTGGAAAATCTGCCCGCTTACTGCGCGCCCGATATTCCCGCATACGTGATCTACACCTCCGGCTCTACAGGCAAACCGAAGGGCGTGGTTATCAGCCATCACAACGTGGTGCGGCTGCTTGAGTCGACACGTAATTGGTTCAATTTTGGCGAGACCGATGTATGGACGCTATTTCATTCCTCGTCGTTCGACTTTTCGGTTTGGGAAATTTGGGGCTGCCTGCTGACTGGCGGACGTCTCGTGATCGTCCCGTATCTCGTCACTCGCTCTCCTCAGGACTTCTATAACCTCTTGGCGGAGGAGCAAGTCACGATTCTCAACCAGACTCCAGCCGCTTTCTATCAACTGATCCAGGTCGAAGAAGCTGGCTTCGTGAAGCCATTGTCTCTCCGATACGTGATCTTTGGCGGTGAGGCGCTGAATTTCGCCAGCCTACGACCTTGGGTAGAGCGACATGGAGATCAGAGTCCGCGGCTCGTCAACATGTACGGCATCACGGAGACGACGGTCCACGTTACCTACCGGCCCCTGAACAAGGACGATATTTTTTCGGAAGCTCGTAGCCTAATTGGAACACCGATCCCGGATCTTCGTCTCTACGTCCTGGATGCGAAACAGCGTCCCGTGCCTCCCGGCGTGATTGGCGAAATATACGTCGGAGGGGCGGGGGTCGCGAATGGCTATCTGAATCTTCCCGAACTGAGTGCGGAGCGTTTCGTCCCCGACCCCTTCAGCAAAACTCCGAATCGTCGGATGTATAAGTCGGGAGACCTTGCTAAAGTGCTTTCGACAGGCGACATCGAGTACATTGGTCGGGCCGACAACCAACTAAAGATACGCGGTTTCCGTATTGAAGCGGGTGAGATCGAAGCTGCTCTGGCTGAGCACCCCGCGGTACAGCAGGCCGTGGTCGTCGCGCGCAAGGATGACGGAGGAAGTCCCAAAATCATTGCGTACTACGTAGCCAAGGAAGGCGATCCAATCGCTCCGGCCGAGTTGAGGGAGCATCTTCAAAACAAGCTGCCGCCGCACATGATCCCGCACGCGTTGATGGCTATCGACTCCGTGCCTCTGACGATTAATGGCAAGGTGGATCAAAAGAGGCTGCCTACGCCAGAATCAGGTTCCGCATTTCAATCCCGCAACTATGTGGCGCCCACGTCTCCGCAAGAGTTGAGCTTAGCCGGGATCGTCCGCGAAATATTGAAGATTGAGAAGATTGGCATCACAGACAACTGGTTCGAACTCGGGGCGGACTCGCTTCATGTGTTCCAAATCACATCACGCGCGGTCAAGGCAGGCCTGCCAATTACGCCAAAGTTGGTACTTCAACAGCGCACGATCAGCCGCATTCTAGCCGAACTGAGCCAAAATCAGCCGGCGGCGCAAGCGCAGGTCATTACTCCGCTAGCACGGGACATGTACCGCGTGAAACGCGAAATAGTCAGAGGCAGGAAGGCTCACGACTGAGAGCGAGAATGACCGTTCTAAATCCTATGCAGGGAGGTCGAGGTGCTCCTGGGGCGTCCGCCAGATCGGACGGCGACGTATTTGCGTTTCCGGTTTCGCCCGCACAAAGGCGAATCTGGATTGCCAATCAGAAGCGACCGGCGAGTTCAGCATACAACGCCTCATTCCGCTGGAGTCTTCAAGGCTCACTCGATCTCTCTGCGCTGCAGCGCAGCTTCAACGAAATTGTCGCCCGGCACGAGGTTCTCCGGGCAACATTTGCGTCCGTTGATGGAGACATTTGTCAGCTGATTGCACCCTCGCTCAGTTTGCTAATTCCGGTGGTCGATCTTCGGCATCTGTCCGGCTTGCGACAAGAGGCCGAGATAGACAGAATCTGTGCGGCAGAGGCGGCGCGTCTGTTCAATCTCGAGAGAGGCCCGCTGATTCGTGTCGGGCTTCTGCGTACCGACGAGTTTCGATATGTCCTGATGTTGACCCTTCATCACATCATCTGTGATGGCTGGTCGATTGGCGTCGTCATGCGCGAGTTGCAGAAGCTCTACATCGCCATTTCTGAGGAACGAGCGTCAGATCTGCCCTCCCTTTCAATTCAGTTTCCGGACTATGTCGTCTGGAGCGACGAACGAGCCGAGGAAGCGCACGAGAGAGAGCTGGGCTACTGGAGCCGCAAGTTTCATGGCTACCGACCATTCAGATTGGAGCCGGATCCGCAGGCGAAAGCTGAGCGCACGATCGATAGCGCGATAGTCTCGCGTCTCTTGCCAAAGAGCATGGCCAGTTCGCTGAAGATGTTCAGCGACCAGTACGGCGGCACGATGTTCAGCACGACGTTTGCTGCATGCCTTGCGATGCTGCATCGGTTCACGGGGGCATCGGACATTGCGATGTGGACACCTCTGGCGGGCCGGAACCAGCCCGAACTCGAGTCTCTGGTTGGGCTATTTGTGAATCAGGTGGCTCTTCGGGCTGACTTATCAAACGACCCGAGCTTGAAGCAATTAGCAGTTCGCGTCCGTGATGATATCTGGGACGCCCTTGCGCACAGTGTGGTTCCGTTCGAGAGCATTATGGAAGCGCTGCCTGACGATGCTAAGCCGCGCGACGGACAGTTTTGCTTCGTCAACTTCGTGTGTCAGCGAGCGTTCGGCGGAGCCGTTAACTCGGAGTTTGATTGGGCGGACGTTCGGGTTGCCCCAATTCCATCAGTGTCACCCGGCGCTCTCTACGATCTTAACTTTTTCTTGGTCGAGCGAGCTGAGGGGTGGCGGTTGTCGCTCGAGTACAGTACCGATCGCTACAGCGCGGCGACAGGTGATCGGCTGATTGATGGTTTCGAACAGACGCTTCGAGCCATTGTTGCAAACCCCGATATGAAGCTCTCCGAGCTGCCTTCCGCAGGGGATCACTCTCAAAACATCTCGGCGTGTCCGCCGTGCGAGTTGACGACTTCCCTCGAACCTTCGACCGCGGATGCGGGTTCGCTTGATGACGGCAGCGAATTTCCGGCCAGTGCCAGTCAGAAGCGATTTTGGAATCTCTCGCGGCTAAGACCTGACGATGCTGCGTTCAACATGCCGTCCGCGGTGCGAATTGCAGGCCCTCTTGTGGCCGAATTGCTCGAGAGAAGTCTGATCTCTCTCGTACAAAGGCACGAAGGTCTTCGTACGACGTTCCGAGAGCAGGATGGCGAACTAAGCCAGATTATTTGGGCCCGTGGAAATTGTGAGCTGCATTTCTCCGATCTGAGCGAGGTATTGCCCCAAGGGAATTCTGATCTGGATAAATTGCTACGTGATGAGACGCAAAAGCCGTTTGACCTCGAGTGTGGGCCTCTGGCGAGAGTACGACTACTCCGCCTCAGCCCGGAGGATCACGTTCTGGTTGTTGTTGTGCACCACATCATCTCCGATGGATGGTCTCAAAGCATTCTGCAGCGTGAGTTCTGGGCCATGTACGAGGCGTTCGCCGGAGATCGGGCTGCCGCCCTTGCGCCATTATCTGTCCAGTATGCGGATTTTGCAGTTTGGCAAAACCAATGGCTTGAGTCTGACGAGGCCAATCAGCACTTGGCATATTGGATCAAGTCGCTCGCTGGACCTCTTCCCGTGCTGGATTTTCCGAGCGATCATCCTCCTGGTCAGCGGCATCAGGTTCGCGGCGCAATCGAGAGAGTTCGATTGGAAGGAAGGTTGGTCGAGCGGCTGAAGGAGCGGAGCCGGTCGGCGAATGTCACGATGTACATGCTAACTTTGGCAGCATTTGCGATTTTGCTGGAGCGCTACACAAATCAGCAAGACTTGACGATAGGATCCCCAAGCGCGAACCGTAGCACACAGACAGAGTCTGTAATCGGCCCGTTCTCCGGACCAATCGCAATTAGGCTTAATCTGGCGGACGATCCGCGGTTGAGCGATGTTCTGGAATACGTTAGCGGCGTCGTTATGGATGCGCTCGATCACGCCGTTTTGCCATTCGAGAGCATACTGGCGCAACTCAAAATGCGATCTGTGCGGGGCAGAAATCCACTGTTTCAGTTCTACTTTCTATATCAATCCGCATTTTTGCAGCGGCGTGAGGCGGGGAATCTCGCCATTACGCCGGTTCCGTCGATCAGCGTCGGAAATCCGTTTGAGCTTCAACTCGCAATCATCGAGCGCGAGGGCGAGGTGTGGTTGACCGTTGAGTATGATCAGGGTCTCTTTGAGCCGGTCTCAATACGCAACATCATATCCTACTATCGATCAATACTCGAGGAAGTTGCAGAGAGGCCAGGCAAGCGAATTTCCCAGCTGATTCCGCCGATTGTCCCGCGGCCCGTCCATCCGGCGACTATTGTCCCGATGCCCTTCCAGGAATTTGTTGGGCCCCGCAATCTAGTTGAGGCGAAGCTAGCGTCGATTTGGGAGAGGCTTTTTGAGCTGCCGAAGGTCGGTGTCCGCGACGACTTCTTCGAGCTCGGCGGGCATTCGCTATTGGCAGCTTCATTAATTGCAGAGATACAGAAGGAGTTTGGCGTTAAGACAGATTTGTCAAAGTTGCTGGTCGATCGTACGATCGAGCAGGTCGCCGTGGCTATAACGGTTGGTAACGATGGCCAGCACTCTTCGCTCGTGCCCCTTCGAGAAGCCGGAACAATGATACCGCTCTTTTGTGTGCATGGTGGCGGCGGCCATGTACTTGCTTATGAAGAATTGGCCAAAGCGTTGCCTCATGATCAGCCTGTGTATGGACTTGCATCACCTGAGCTTGATGGTGCTCAAAAGGCGATGACGGTTGCTGAACTCGCCAAGTTGTATAACAGCGAAATACGTCGCACGCAGGCCAAGGGGCCCTATCGAATATGCGGGTATTCGTTCGGTGGGGTCGTCGCGTTCGAAATGGCCGCACAATTGATCGCGGAAGGGGAGGAGGTACCGATCCTTGTGATGTTGGATACGGGCAATCTCGGGTATTATCGCCATCTGCCGTTTAAGGAGTGGTACCGCTTTTGGGGCGTTCGGGGCCTTGATCGGATCAAGCGATACTACCGTCGGATTGCTGATCACAGAGCCGACGTCGCCGTCTCAAGCGCGGTCTTCTTCTTGCGGAAGAACCTGCGCTTGCAATTATGGAAGTTTGCGCAGCGGGTCGCTCGTTTGGCAGGGCGGCCAATGCCGGTTCAATTGCGAGACAACCTGACGATGTTCAAGGCGGTCGCGAGATCTTATCGGCCAAAGCCCATCTCGGCGCGCATCATTCTCTTCAGGGTAGAGGGACGCGACCCCGAGTACGACCTCAACAAATCCCTTGGGTGGGAGCTAGTCGCGCTAAAAGGTGTCAGCGTTAATTATGTGCCCGGCGATCACTTGTCATTCATGCGCGAGCCGCATGTTTGCAAGGTGGCGGAGCAACTGAGAAGCTATCTTAGTTAGCCTCCGTGAAGTCAGCTGGCTTGGGTTCTGCGGCGAAGTCATGCGTGGCCATGGGGCTTGGTCGCCGGGGAGAGCAAAGGATGCGCATTTTTGAGCTGACAACGACTGTTGTGCTAGTTGCCTATTTAACCTACCAGATCTCGCCGCATCGCGACAACTATTCATGCTTCGCCTGTCTGCCTCTCGTCTGCCTTCCGATCATCATTCTGCATTTGATAATCGAGAGCGCTCGGTGGGAGATGCTTCCCATCTACCTTGTGTTCATTGCCGCGACATATCAGGCAGTCGCCTCGCAATGGGCGATGGATGTACAAACCCACTACATCATAAATGTGCTCGGACTAGGCTGCGTGGGTGTCGGAATTGTCCTGAGCACAGTCTTTCCCGTGTTTGAGCTTCCTTCGCCAACCGGGCCATATCCTGTTGGGACCACAAGCCGTCTCTTCATCGACCGGGGCCGAACAAATCCGGCGGATCTCGGCGGGCCGCGGGAACTTATGGTGCAAATCTGGTATCCGACGGATCGGTCCTCCATGGGGAAGGTGGCCGCCTATCAGCAAAGAGCGACCACGACTGTGTGGGACGCCCGTTTCTCATTGGCAAAGACTCACTCCATAATCGATGCCTCTCTCCGCAAGTCCCAATCACGGTATCCAGTCCTCCTATATGCGCCTTCCTGGAACGGAATGCGGACTGAGAATACCCATCTGGCCGAAGAACTGGCCAGCAGAGGTTATGTCATTGTGGGAATTGATCATCCCTACAGTTCATTTGCGACGGTCTTTCCGGACGGCCATGTGATCAGGAGCAGGTTGTTGGATGAAGACTTCTACTCGACAGAATCCTCGTTCAATCGATTTCTAGAAACCGCCGAAACCGAAATCCAGGCCAGGACCGACGACGTGCGCTTCGTCGTGAATGCGTTGGGGCAACTTGATGAAGCCGATTCGGCCGACCTCTTTGCAAATCGCCTCGATCTGGATCGCCTGGGAATATTCGGCTTCTCGCTGGGCGGAGGTGTTGCTGCGCAGGCTTGTTGGCGCGACAGCAGATTCAAAGCGTGTCTCAATATGGATGGCTTTATGGCCGGTGAATCCTTGAAACAGCGAGGAATAGCCCCGCTATTTTTTATGAGCGAAGCCGATCCGATCGATCCTCAGAGGTCCTCGGAACTCAGCCTACCAAAACGCCGGGAGAAAGCATTGGATTGGGAGCAATTCGTCCAAGCACGGAAACTCTTTTCGACATTCGGAGGATATTGGCTGACGATAAAGCCGGCAAAGCACTTCAACTTCTCAGACTACGCATTCTCATCTCCCATACATTTCTTCAGTCGCTCCGGCGCGATTGATCCCGTGAGAGTCGCCGGGACGATAGATCGATATGCATTTGCGTTCTTTGAATTGTATTTGCGTGGCAACAACCATAAGTGGCTCGAGGAGCCGGTAGGTGATTTGGCGGAGTATCGCTTTGAAAAGGCGGGAAGTGCGTCTGAGGGAAGTAATAGTTCCCCACAGGCGGTTGCTACTGACCCCCATTCCGGCGGGCGAATAGATAACAAACCAATTGACGATCCAGGGTTAACTAAGAAGGATTAAAAATCGCAAGAATTCCGAATGATGTACACGTTTGGCGGGAGAAAGCGTAGTTAGTGAGTGAACTGCCCTTTGGTCGGATAACCGATCTGAGAAAAGCTAAGAGTCTTTCGTCAAGATGTCCAAGTTGCCGGCGACATTACAGCAGACCATTTCGACCCGTCCGATCCTCTTTGTTCGTGGGGCGATCGGCCATTTGCTTGCGCTGCTTCGGTCTTCCTACCTGAGGCACCGTGGCGCCTACGCGTCATTTGGCGAGGCCGTCGCGGCTGTGCGGCCGGGCGCGCTCGTTGGTTATGACAATGACGAAGTGGTTATGCATTCCTTCGAGTACATGTCGGAACTAAAGCTGGAAGACTATCCGGTCATGTTCTGGCTGGATCGGCTCTTACCTTCAGTGGATGTCATTCTAGATGCAGGTGGTCATCTTGGCACCAAGCACCGAGCTTTCGGCCGGCATTTGGAGGTGGATAGAGCGATCAACTGGACTATCTATGATTTGTCGGCGATCGTCCGCGTGGGGCGCAGGTTTCTGGAGGAAGGTAAGCTACTAGGAGTTTCGTTCATTGACGACTTGTCCGATGCTCCCGATGCGGATGTCTTGCTCGCTTCCGGCCTGTTGCAATACCTCGATGCTCCCTTCGATGTGTTCCTCAAGAAGTTGCCGGCGCTTCCGCGGCATTTGCTGATAAACAAGATTCAGACGCGCGAAGGTCCTACAGTCGTAACACTCGAGAACTTCGGATGCGCGGAGATCCCGTACCAGATTCGCAACAGAACGGAGTTTGTTGCGACACTTGGAGAGCTTGGTTACGACATTATAGATGAGTGGTTAATTCCGAGCTTGTCCCGAACTATTCAGACTCATCCACATTTGGGGCGTTCAGTTAGCCGTGGCTATTATGCAAGGCTGCGCGAGATCTAGATATTGCTTCCCGCGACCGACATTGGAGTAAGTACCAATTGCTCCTCCGAACCAGGCCTGGAAGTCGTATTGCGAAATGAATAGTGACAGATTAACGTAAGACGGGTGCTTGGGTAGCTGAGCAGGGACGCGCCAATGGGACGGGCCGGCCCATTTTCAAATCCCTGGTAGTTCTGCGTGCCGTCTCGTTTGCCGCGGCGAGAGGGCGGGCGGTGCCGCGGAGTTCACAATGGCACAGAAAATATTGCAGTATGCCTCGGATTGCAGAGTTCTTCCGGCCGAAGTTACCAATGATCCGGCTCGTTGCTGGTTCGATTGGCAGTTTGTCCATCGGTGTCGTCGCGCAGGCCGTGGCATTTGTACTTCTTGCCCGGTCCCTCGGCGCTGCTCAATTTGGCGAATTGACGACGATCAGCGCAGTGACGGCCCTAGCAAACGCGTGGTGCGGACTTGGTCCCGGCGAGGCGCTGCGCCGCATCGTCAGCCGCGACTCTGGACGATACGCCGAGGCCCTCGGCCATACTCTGCTCATGATCCTTCTTACAGGCGTCGTACTGACAGTATTGGTTGTCGCCAGCATGCTCTTTGCCGCAACAGTGGACAGAGGTGACCCCACGATATGGCTCCAGATTCTGCTGCTTTTCGTGCCAATCAACGTGGTATTTCCTTCATTCCTCAGTTTGGTCGAGAATATCTTTCTGGCTCGCGGGGATTTTAGAACAGCCAATTTTATCAATGGCGGGACCGGGGTGGCGCGCGCGTTAGCTGCGCTGGTCGCCTGTAGCATTGTTGGTATGAATTCGCTGGAGGTCTGGGCGGTATGGTGGGCCGGTATCCACATCGCGATTGGGCTTATGTGCGTCGTGTTGATCTGGCGTTTTGGACGTCCGCACTGGTGTGTGCTTCGTCAGGAGATCTGGCTCGGAGGAAGTCTCGCCCTTTCAAGTTTCCTCATCATGCTCCGCCATAGTGTGGACGTTCTGGTGCTGAGCGCTATCGCGTCGCCCGACTTCGTCGGTGTCTACGGCGCGGGCCGTAGATTGATAGGCGCAGCGCTCGTCGTGCCGGGCGCATTTGATCGCGTCATTTATGGTAGACTCGCAGTTGCCGGCCGAGATGGGCCCCTGGCGAGCTTGGCGCTTGCTACAAAATATCTTCCCTACTCGGTTGGGATCAGCGCGGGAACGAGTGTCTGTCTCTTCCTGATAGCACCGTATATGCCGTTTGTGTTCGGTCACGCCTTCCTGGCAGCTTCAGACGTGGTGAGAACCCTCGCGTGGACGGTGATCCCGACCGCTGTACAATTCCTTGCGTTTGACGCTCTCAACGCGGCAGAGCACCACAGAATATCGACGGTCGTAAGTGGTGTAACGAATGCGGTTGGTGCGATGATGGTTGTTTTGCTTGGCGCAAGCTACGGCACTGCCGGGATCTATGGCGCGCTGTACTTCTCGGACGTCTCGCGCGGAGGGGGATTGTGGGTAGCCCTTCACCTGGCGGCGCGCCGGCAACGGCACGAAGAGGCCTACCAGGTCGCAGTCGAAAAATCGTGAAGCGGGAGTAGGGAACTTTCATGGTGAAAGCTCGCTAAGGCTGCCTGCTTCTAAGCTTAAGCCATCGCGCCAAGTCTGGCATGGCGATTTGAAAGTTCGCGGCTGTGAGGCAGGGGATTGCGGCTAGTGCGGCCGAAGGTCATCTGTCGACGGAGCAACGCCCGGCTGCGCCCATCCAGCACGATAGCTGAAGAACGACGCAAGCACGAGACGGGAGACGCAATCTCGATTGCATAGGAGCTGGCAAGTCCGATGCCACGGAAGCCAGAATAGGACGGTGTTCGATGGAAGCACCAGACGCATCTGAAGCACCATAGAGATCGGTTGATGCAGGAGGCAACCATTCGCTCAACGCATTAGGATGATAGGGTTCGCGACCGCTTAATCCCGATCGGGCACCTCTCATGGATCAAATCAGATGGCAGGCGGACGCAGTGGCCGCTACGGACGTCTGGGCGTCAGGTTCTCTACCCAATCACCACGGAATCTTATCAATCAGACGCAGACTTCGCCATCCAACGCTGCACCCAATTGAGATGAGCGGCGTTGGGAAGGCTGAGGGCCCGTGCGAAACTCTAGTGCGTGTATCCGTACTGCGAGTAGTGCTTGTTGACATAGTAGGTCCGGGTCTCACCGTCGTACTTATGCAGCTTATCCATGTCGACTTTGTTCAGGATAACCCCGAGTGTATTCTCGGAAATTCCGGGCGCTCTGCCAAGCGCGTGTTCGACAACGTCAACCTTCGTGGCACCCCATTCGACAACGAACAGATATGCATCGATCAGGTGGGTTGTTGCCTTTGCATCAATTACAGGTGCAAGGGGCGGCAAGTCTACGATGATGTAGGCATACTCTTCCCGGAGCTTGTCGATAAATGTCTTTGTGAGCTGCGCACCCATGATCTCGTTGCTTTGGACGAAAAGACCATTGGTGATCGTAGGCAGGAACGACAGGTACTTGGTGTGGTCGGACCAAATTGCTTCCGTAAGCGGCGTTCTTCCCGAGATAACGTCGAGAAAGCCGACGTTCGCTTGGGAGGCCAACGTGCGAGTCAGCGCTGGATTTCGGAGATCGAAATCGAGGAGCATCACTTTGGCTCCGGCGGCAGCTATGGTTAGCGCAAGAGAGGCCGCGACAGTCGATTTGCCCTCTCTGGGAAGCGAGGATGTCATACCGATCACCTTGGCACCCTTGCCTGGGCAATTCAGATCAATCGACAACTTTATAGAACGCATGGCTTCAGCGTGGCTCGAAAGCGGAGACTCGATGCTGGCCCAAGCTGGTCCCTTCGACCGAACGAGGCGTCTTTCTCCTGCTACCGTTGGGAGAGGGCGCGCTGGATTGCTGTCGATCTCTTCTTTCCACAGCGGCACCGGTGTGATGCAATCCTTGTGAAGCTTCCGCTCGATTTGGCCAACACTGCGAAACACGTTGTCGGTAAACTCGCGAACAAACGCTATTGCAAATCCCAGAGATATCCCTACGCCGAGAACTGCGACAGCGATCTTGAGGGGCGTTTTAAATTCGCGCTCGAGCGCGGGCGCTGCGCGAGTGATGACCCGGGCTTCTGTAACCGGGAAGGACTTTTGTTCGACGGATTCGAGATACCGCTTGTTCAGATTGTCGTAGAGCTCCTTCGTGCTTGTCGCCACACTCTCAAGTTCGCGCAACTTGACTTGGTTCCGGCTCGACGACTCCGACTGGGATACCGCCTGAGCGACTTCTGTCTCAAGACCCTTTTCCTTGCGGAGCGCAAGATCGTAATCGCTCTTGAACGCTTCGCCGACCCGACGGAGCTCGTCGACCATGCCTGAGCGAACCTGCCTCGCCTGATTGTGCAAATTGATGACCGCGAGATGGTCGCTTCCGAATTTGGCCGACCACTCCCTCTCTTTGGTGGTGAGGTCGATGAGCTGGGCCCGCAATTTGGCGATAGTCTCGTTGATAGGAACGTCGGTTACCAGAGCATTGGAATTGTCTGCAGACAGTGCCGATTGCACGACAGCGTTCACACGCTCGAGCCGCGCCTTAGCTTCTGACGTCTGTCCTCGAGCTGTCAGCAACTGGCTATTTAGTTCGGTGAGCTGCTGCTCGCTCATCAGCCGCCCGCCGGTGTCTACAATATTATTCTTGGCCTTGAATTCCACAACGGCCCGTTGGGCGGTCAAGGTCTGCTCGCGTGTTTCCTTGACTCGGCCTTCCAACCAAGTGCTCGCCTGCCGGGTCGCCTGATACTTCGAATCCAGCTGATCAGTAATATAGGCATCTGCAAACGCGTTAGCGAATCGAGCGGCCTGTTCGGGGTCACGGCTTTCATAACTGATCTCGATAATCCACGCGATTCCGAGGCGTTTCACTGTGAGATGCTTCTGAAGAACAGCGACGAGCTGCCTGGTGTATTCAAACTCAGTCGGCTGTCTTGACGATCCAAACAGGCCGCCCTGCGGCGATGGAACGTCGTCTGCCAGGTGCAGCTTCTTGATGACTTCAAGCGCTAGCTTCTCAGACTTCAGTATCTCAAGCTGGCTTTCAACGGCCGACGATGTGTCGATGATCAGTTCGCCAGCGGGCTGAAACAGCTGGAACTTGGTCGTGTCGATGCCCACTGTAGCGGTGGCCTTGTAGGACGGAGGCGCAACGAGCAGGTAGAGGCCCGTGGTGATTACGGCCAGCAAGCCAGCAAGCCCGAGCACCCACGCCTGACGGCGAAGAAACCCGAGTACCATTTGGATGTACTGAGCTGACGAACCTGAGCTTGAATGGAAATCTGAGGATTCTGTATCGAATGGAGAAACTTGATGATTCTTGCTTACATGAAGCATGAATAAATCCAATTTAATTGCCACGTGAACTGATATAGATTTAAATCTAGCACGCCTGCTTCGCTTCTTCCATGCGGAACCCAGGTCAAAAATAATCCGACGTTGGATATTTATATTAAAGTTAAGATGCTGAAATATAACAATAATATTGCCGATTGTTGCTTTTGCGTTTGGCGCGGCTTAAAGCTGCAGAGTGTCGCTCCTGTAGTGCGCGGCGCGCGCTAGGCCAACACTAGTAGTTTTGGCGGTCGAGACCGAGTAAATTTCGGAAGGTCAAAATGCCTGAATTGCTGACGCGCCCGATGGGCGCTGTTGTTGGTCGAAGATCCTCGTCACCGAACTCTAGCAAGCCGCTCAATGCAATGCGCGCCGTTACACAAGCGTCGCCATTTCCGGTGCGGCTGTTGCTTGGTATTTTTCTCATCTTCTCCTTTCCGGCATTTACTATTCAATTGGCGATGGATGCGACCGGCCGCTGGGTCGGCTCGCCGGTACTTCAAATGATCACGGTTGGCTCCGAAATGTTCGTATTCGCGGCCATCCTCGCGTCGCCGCCCACCAGAGGGCTAGTCTCCCAATCGTGGCAAATCTGGTTGCCAATTATAACCGCTTTCGTCACTGCAGCGTGGTCCTATAACCGCTTTGCCACGATCCAGGCGGCCAATACTTATATGACAACTGCCCTGCTGGGCTTGGTCATCGTTGGGTTGCTGCCCGGATTTCAATCCGTCAGGTTTGTCGTCCGGACCATGGCGGTGGGATGCTTATTGAGTATCCTGTGGGTCATATTGTTTCCCGAGACGGCCATTCATCAACTGACTGACCCATACCAGACCGTTCACGCGGGATTGTGGCGCGGAGTGTTCAGTCACAAACAAGGTCTGGGCTACTTTTCGGGAGTAACGCTCGGGCTTCTGCTTTTCTATCGCACATCGATATTTCCAGCGCCGCTATGGGCTTTCTTTTTGATTTGCAGCCTCGTCTGCCTAATCGGTACGCAATCCGCCACGGGGATTGTGGCTACGGTGATTGTGCCCGCGTTCCTGTCCATGGCATACTTTGTCGCCCGCCTACCGTTTCCGCTCCGCCAGCCGATGTTCGTTAAGTTTGCCATCGGCATCGCAGGTATCGGTCTCGCTTTCAAACTAGGTATCCTCAATTATGTGATCATCGGGATTCTTGGAAAGTCGACGGACCTCAGCGGCCGGGCCGATTTCTGGCCGATCATTCTGCAAAATTTCTATGCTTCGGGATACAGTCTGTTCGGCGGGGGATTCGGAGCGAAAATCGCCGCGGACATGTCGGAATGGAGCGTTGACAACGGTTGGATCGATAAGTTTCTTGAGTTCGGCTACGTATTTTCTCCTGTAATTTATGGAACGTTTGCTGCAATTTTGTGGAGCGGCATGCGGTTGGTGATCGCGAACCCGCGCGGGCAGGCATCAGTCAATATCTTTCCGTTCGCAATTTGGTCCGTTACTCTTATTCTCAATATCACCGAAAGCAATTTTATGACGAAATGTCTAAGCACAGTCCTCACTTCAATGGCTGTTGGACTGATCGTCCAGCAATCGCGATTGTCTTCCCAAAAACGGTAGATCGATTTCTGTCGGGACGGGTGGGTGGCTTCATCCGTCCGAGCTTTGGTCAGCCGCGATCTAGTCGAGGGAGTTCGTGATAAATGGAAGTCCTGCCACGCTCTGGAAGATCGAGTGCCTCTTGCAGAGCGCTCGCGAGTGGTCGCGATGTTCGATCGGCGTTGCTCGGAGGTAGATTGTCATGAGTATAGTGACGGAACGTTCCGCAGACGAGACACCAAACGAGCCGGCGCACGCTCGCCGCAAGACACCAATTATGGCACGCGTTCGCCCCGAGGTAGTTGCGGGCGGAATCGTGAGGGACGATGGTGAGGTTGACTTCCTTGTTCGAGCCAACGCGCTGTTGCAACCTGATATGACCGTGCTTGATTTTGGCGCAGGTCGTGGTGCGATTTTTCTGAGCGGGAAGTGGGAACTGAGAGAGCATCTTGCTAAATTTCAGGGCAAGGTCCGCAAGGTCATAGGCGTCGACGCCGATGAAGGGGTTCTCGAGCATCCTTTCCTTGACGAAAAGCATGTCATCAAGGTCGATCAACCGCTACCCTTGGCGGACGAGTCCGTTGATTTGATCATCGCACATTGGGTCTTCGAGCACATTCAAGATCCATCGCGCTTGGCTGCAGAGTTCTTCAGAGTCCTCAAGCCCGGTGGTTGGATCTGCGCTCGTACACCACATCGATGGAGTTATGTCGGGATCGTGGCTGGTATGCTCCCGGAAGGTCTCCAGCGCGGCCTTCTGAAATGGATTAAACCGGGCTTCGAAGCGCAAGATAAATTTCCAACTGCATACAAGCTGAATTCATTTAGCGCACTGAGAAAGCACTTCTCGGACGCCCAATGGCTCGATTGCTCCTACGGTATAAATTCTGCTCCTCGCTATCACTTCGAGAATCGGTGGATGTTCAAAGGGCTGTCGGCTTATCAATCTTTGGCTTGGCCCAAGACAGATATCATTGTCCTCATTCAAAAACGGGCCTGAGAGGCGCTGTGTCAGCTGGCTTCGTTCGGTCGCCGATCGCCATTGGGGACCAGTTCGAGAAGGTTGTTCAGCGGCGATCTAGTTGACGCGGGAGCTTGTCCAATGACTCAGTCGGGGGGATTACTATATTCGCAGCCACACGAGCAGCGAGGGGACATCGCGGTTATGCGGTGCGGCGTACTGCTGTGCCTGACATTTATCGGCATTCACCTCTGCCTGTTCCTGTTCGACATTGGCGATCCCACCGCTTTCATTCGAGGAGATCGAGCAAGCGAACGCCTCGATCATGTTAATCAGCTTCTCGCGGCCAGACCGTCGGAAGTTTCTAGCATAGTCCTCAACTCGGGTGTTCCGGGCGATTTTCTTCAGCACTGGGCTTTGTACGCGATTGGGGGACGGAAGCTTGTCATCCTCTGCCAGATCGGTCTGGAATTGGTGACCATCATGCTGATCTATCTGTTTGTTGTGCGTGTGTCCGCTAGCGCAAAAATCGCGACAGTGGCAGCCATGATGATCATCTTGATGCCTGGAAGCTTGTTGAACCCGCATTTGCTGGTGACAGAGACTTGGTTCGTCGCGTTCCTTGTCGCCGGTACGATCTGCGTCTGTCTGTCTGTTGGTCCGTCGCGTGAGGTATTGTCGCAAGCGCGCTTATTTATTGGATTCGCTTGCCTTGGGTTGGCATCGTTCATCCGCCCGCAAGGGCTTCTCATTCCGTTGTCATTGGCGACATTACTCGCAACTTGCATTCCGAGCGCACGCAGGACGGCGCCGCTGGCGGCCCTGCTTTCCTACGCCATTTTTCCTATTTCGTGGATGACGTTGAGATTTTTACTGGTGGGAGACTTCGGCTTGGGTCCGTCCAATGCGGATCTTCAAACAAATCTGGCGCTTCGCGCTGATCGCATTCTGTCTTTGCCGCTAGATAGTACTGGTCGTCTTGGGTTGCTGCCGTTTCTTCAACTGGCTGCAGATCACCCGCGATCACTTCTAAATACATTTTATACTGACGCGTTCAATCTGATCTTAAATCCCGGCGCCAATCATCTCTTTGGCAACTACCTCGGTTTGGGGGAGACGCCGGATGGCTTTTCCTGGCTGAAAACGAGGGATCAATTCGGAATCGCAGGTGTTATTGCCGAATTGCTAAGGCGAAACGGAACGCTGGTAGCTCTGTTCGCTGTCTGGACAGTCATCCACGCGGTCGTGCTTTTCGGAGTTGGCAGGGCCGGCGTGATGATCTCCCAAGCGGGACGGCGTACGCCTATGTGGATGTGGATCATGATTATAGTCATCGCAACGACGCTCCTTTCCGCGTTTGCGGCGGGGCTCGTCAGGTGGAATCTTCGATCTGGTGTTGAGCCGTTGCTCGCGGTCTTGGCCGCCTACGGCCTGTTGAGTGAGAGACCGCAAGCGCAGTTGACAGTGCGCGGAAAGGCCGGCGATTTGCATTAGGCGACTTTTCGAAACACGAAGGATTTGTCCAGCGCGTATTTTGAAGCATAGCCGACGGCTAGACCCAGCCCGGCACCGCCATACTTTGCGAGGTCTGATTGCCAAATATGGAAAAAGGATAGTTCGGTCGCCCAAAATAGGGCGGTAGTGGCCACGCCGGATGTGCCGTAAAGGACTATCTTCTTTAACTCTGCTGTGGATGCTGCGTATCGGTCGTTGAATATCCACCGCTTATCGAGAACGTATTTGATCACGAACCCTGCGGCAGTTCCTGAGATCATCGAGACCATAAGGGCCGCTTGGGACGTCGATACCTCGATGACAAGCTTTTGCACCGCAAGATTGGCGACAATCGATAGCATCGCAAACAGAAGATAACGTGTAGCGACAGTCATCGTTGATTACTGTCACATGGCGCACAGAATAAGTACGCCGACCACCAAGCCGGCCACGAGGCTGTTTTTGTCACGTAGTGCAAATGCAATCGGGTCGTCCTCCATGTGTCTGCGGTGGGCCATCATCAAGGCTCGGCTTATCCAATAGAGCAGCACTGGGCAAATGAGCCAAAGGAATTGAGGGTGTCGATATAGCGAGTGGACAGCGTCGGACGAGATATAAAGCGCGAAGACGGTGATAGCGTTAAAGCCGGCGGCTGCAGCGAGCCCCGCGACGACGTCGAGATCAGCGAGCTTATAGTTACGGTTCTCCGGCTCTGGTAGACCCGAGTCCGTCCTCACGGCGAGTTCGACGTAGCGTTTGATCAGCGCAAGTGAGGTGAAGAAGAACATTGAGAATGCGAGGAGCCATTCGGAGAACATGACGTCGACGGCGGCTGCACCGGCGACGAGGCGGACAACATAAAGCATTGCTAACGCAATGACATCGACAAGCATCTTTCGCTTGAGGATAAACGAGTATGCCGTGGTCAGAGCAAAGTAGCCGAGAAGGACGCCGAGGAACTCCAGCGAAACGAGCGCTCCAACCAGCATGGATGATGCGAATAAAACGGGGACGGCAAGGATGCCTTGCGAAGGCGGAATAGCTCCACTCGCGAGAGGGCGATTTCTTTTAGTCGGATGTCGCCGGTCCGCCTGCAAATCAGCAAGATCGTTTACGACATACACACTCGAGGCACATAGTGAAAATGCCATAAAGGCAAGAACCGCTTCTGTGATACTCGCGAGCGAGAATCTATGTGCGAGCAGGAGCGGAACAAAAATTAGTGTGTTCTTGGCGTACTGGTGAACGCGCAGCAACTTTGCCCAGGTTCTCCAAGTCGGTTGTTGAGACGATAAATGCTCTGGCTCCGCCCCTTGTTGGTCGAGAGCTCGTCTGACTGCTGCTGGAGTTCGGATCGAGATGGCTCGGGCGGCCTTAGCCCAAACAGGAAGATCTGCTCTGTCGTTTCCGATGTAATCGTAGCCACCTTCGCCAAATTCGGCTACGAGGCGCGCTGCTTTCGTATCTGAGGCCAGATTTTCGGTTTGGTTCGACGCGAACCAACCTGAGAAGATTCCGAGGTGGTCCGCGACTGCTTTTACTAAGCGCTCGTTGCTTGCGGATGCGAGGTAAACTGGACGCCCCTCATCTCTTGCGCTTTCGATGCGTGCCAGCACTGCCTGCTCGTAGGGGAGGGTCGCGGGGTCGAGCGCGGCAGACTGGGCGAGCCGGTGCTTCAGCGCAGCTTTGCCCTGCGACAGAGCGGTGCAGAGGCCTAGAAGAGACCAGGGATTTCTTCCAAGCTCGGAAAAGCCGGTTTCAACTAGAAGATCTGTTCTTATCAAGGTGCCGTCGAGGTCGACCACCAAAGGCCTGCGTAGGACGTCGGAAACGGCTTCGGTTGGATGCGGAACGGTCGTCAGCATTTCGGGCAACCTTCAAAAGAACGCAATGAAAACGATTTGAAATAGTAGTCTCCAACTCTAGGCCGGGTCGGTTGGCGAGGCGAGTCCACTCGAAAGGTTATGTAAACGCGCAAATCAGGTTGCGTAGGGAACTCCAGGTTAAGAGCTCTAAAATGGGGCCCATAGTTAGTGAACCGAAGTCCTTGAGGCGTCGCGGCCGGCCGAATTCCGTGGGGGCGCGCTTCCGTATCACCAGCAACTGGATGATTGATTCCCGATGTACTCATTCCCGCACCTAATCCGGACCGGGCAGCGTTGGGTGTAGGGTTATTTGATACCACAAAGATAATTGTAGGTAACCGGGTGCGGATATCCGGTAAAAAGGGCCAAAGGTTTCACATTTTGAACAATTTGGGTTCCCAGCGCCGCCTCAATAGGCAATTAACCATATTTTGTTGCGTTTGGGGGCAAGATAAGGTGCCGCGGGCATGCAGCCGCGGCATCGGAGTCTTCGATTTAATAAGGGGACGACATTGGTGGATCCGATCTATTCGGGGGCAATAGTAGGCGGCGGTTATCAGATCGCACGCGTCGGGTCGGGTAGTGTTCGATTGAGCCAATTAGTAATTCAATCTTCGCCGAATAATCAAATTAAATGGCGCGATGGTTTCGTAAAACTCTACGGTTCCCAAAAGCCCGATCTTTATAAGTGTTCCTTAGTTTGAACCAGTATTTTGATCTCATCCGTCGCAGTGCTGGCCATCCAAGGGGACTAATCTAAATGGTTGCGCAGAATAATCCGCCCGTCATCTTGACGGCATCTCCCAGTAACATCGTTTTGGACAATGATCCTGGCACAAGCTACTCGGACGAGCTTACGCTGGTCGGGACGGCTACGCCTGGCAGCACTATTACCATTTACGACGGCAGTACTGTGTTGGGCACCACGACGGCCACCAGCGCCGGTGTTTGGTCTTACGCGACCCAACCGCTGACGGACGGAACACATAGCTTCACGGCAACTTCGACGGTTGCCGGCGCCACGAGTGGGCAGTCCTCTGCGCTGGTGCAAACTATCTCGGGAGAGATGACTAAATTCTCGCCGTTGACCGATCAGTGGTCGGCCCCGATCTCGGTCGGAGGCATGCCTTACTATGTCGAAAATGCCAACGTTAACGGGAATGCTCCTTGGGCGATCACGCAGCTCGACAGCCATACGCTGCGATTCGAGTTGCGTCCCAACGATCTCTGGGCGGACAACGATAGTCATCGGAGCGAAATCAGCGGTGGCACCGTCTATTCCGCAACGTCGACCATAGATCTGTCCTATCAATTCACAGTTCAGCCCGGCTTCAACGACACCAGTAACAATCTGGCGTGGCAAATCCTCGGGCAATTTCATGGGGATGACAATGACCCAACATACCAATCAATTGACGGCGGAAGCCCACCGCTAGCAATCCACCTGACCGGTGCGAATGGATACGGGGAGGGCGATTATCTCGCCATCCAGGCATTTTATGCACTTCCCGGCCAGAAAGAGTGGACCGCTGCGACGCTGCCCGGCGATCCCTTGAATGGATATTTGTGGGTTTCGCAGACGCCGATCGTTCGCGGACAACCTATTGACGTCCAAATCGAAGCGAACTTCCAGAACAATTCGAGCGGATTTCTCGAGGTCTGGATCAACGGTCAGCAAGTCGTTGATTATCACGGTGCGCTCGGATACGGCGGCGGCGTCTACTGGAAGGAAGGAGTTTACGAGGGGTGGTCCAGCAACCAGACCATCACCGTAGACTATTCAAACACAGTCATCACCACGAAGCCCGGTGCACCGCTCATTCTTGGGAATGCGGTGAATGGCAATCAAGTGATGCTGAATGGCACGGCCCAGGCCAACAGCTTTGTCTCTATCTATGATGGCGGGACCAAACTCGGCACGGTGACCACCTCATCCAGCGGCTCGTGGTTTTACGAGAGTAGCGCGCTGTCGACGGGCAGTCATACCCTTACCGCGACTGCTACGGACAGTGCCGGGAATACTGGAGCGGCATCGACCGCGGCAAACGCGACGATCGCTGCGTTTACGGGCCCGATTATTACCACGGTTGTCACATCTGCTTCGACCGGTGAAACGGTGACGGGGAGCACCATCACGTTCACGCTGAAGATGAGCTCAGCGGTATCCGTGACCGGAACTCCGACGCTGAAGCTGAACGATGGGGGTACGGCGGTTTATAGTAGTGGATCTGGCACCAATTCGCTGACCTTTACCTACACTGTTGGAGCCAACGACAACAGCGTTAAGGGGCTTGCGATCACTGGCGCAAATCTGCCCAACGGGGCATCTATCACGGATAGCAGCGGGAATGCGGCGATCTTGACAGGTGCGGAGGTTCAGTTCCCCGGGGTCATTATCGACACGCAGCCGGTCAAGACGCCAGTATTCGGTGACCCCGTGGATAATGGCAATGGGACCTTTACGTTTACCGGAACCGCCGGCGCAAATACGACAGTCTATTTTTCGACGCCATACGGCACAGTGCTGGGCAGTACATCAGTCGACAGCACTGGACACTGGACTTTCACATCCCCGACGTTCGCTGACAATACTTGGAATAGTATTCAGGCCTACGACGTTAATTCGCTTGGCGACATCAGCGCAATTGGAAGTGAAAATGGAAGCGGGTTCGGCAACGATTCGAATCTACCCCCTTCTCCGACCATTACGGGCAATGCGTTGGTTGGAAACGTCGTTACTCTCTACGGATCGGTGCAAGCTGGTTTCTCGATTACCAAAATCACGATCTTCGATGGTACAACGAAAATCGGCACGGCTACTGTAAATAGTGACAACACGTGGTCGTTCACGACAGCCACTCTAAATAACGGCGTCCATATTTTCTCTGCTCAGGGAACGAGTTCGACGGGTACCAGTGCCGGGTCGGTGCCGGATTCGATTTCTGTCGGCACTGTCGCATCCGCAGCGGATACGACGGCTCCGACGGTATTGTCGGTGGCGGCTTCAGGCACCGGGATCGCCTCGGGTAGCGGAGATCTGAATGCCGGCAGCGTCGTGACGTTGACGGTGAACCTGAGCGAAGCGGTGACGGTGGCGGGCGGTACGCCGACGCTGACGTTGAACGACGGCGGCACCGCGACCTATGCCAGCGGGTCGGGCACCAATGCCCTGACCTTCAGCTACACAGTGGCGGCCGGCCAGAATACTTCCGACCTCGCGGTGACGGCGGTGAGCCTGAACTCGGCGACGGTGAAGGACAGTGCGGGCAATTCGGCCAATCTAGCCGCTGCAGTCACCAACCCGTCCGGCACGTTGCAGATCGATACGACGGCAGCCACGGTGTCGTCGGTTGTGGCGTCGGGTACGGGAATCATCTCGGGAAGCGGCACAATCGGCGTCGGCAGCATTGTGACGCTGACGGTGAACCTGAGCGAGGCGGTGACGGTGGCGGGCGGTACGCCGACGCTGACGTTGAATGACGGTGGTACAGCGACCTATGCCAGCGGCTCAGGCACCAATGCCCTGACCTTCAGCTACACGGTTGCTGCTGGCCAGAACACGTCGGACCTCGCGGTGACGGCAGTCAACCTGAACTCGGCGACGGTAAAGGACGGTGCGGGCAATTCGGCTAATTTAGCCGGTGCAGTCGCCAACCCGCCCGGCACGTTGCAGATCGATACGACGGCACCCACGGTATCGTCGGTTGTGGCGTCGGGGACGGGAATTAGTTCAGGAAGCGGCACAATCGGCGTCGGCAGCATTGTGACGCTGACGGTGAACCTGAGCGAGGCGGTGACGGTGGCGGGCGGTACGCCGACGCTGACGTTGAATGACGGCGGCACCGCGACCTATGCCAGCGGGTCGGGCACCAATGCCCTGACCTTCAGCTACACAGTGGCGGCCGGCCAGAACACCTCCGATCTTGCGGTGACAGCGGTCAATCTGAACTCGGCGACCGTAAAAAACGGTGCGGGCAATTCAGCCAACCTCGCAGGTGCCGTGTCGAATCCTTCCGGCACGTTGCAGATCGATACAGCGGCACCCACGGTATCGTCGGTTGTGGCGTCGGGTACGGGAATCAGTTTAGGAAGCGGCACAATCGGCGTCGGCAGCGTTGTGACGCTGACGGTAAATCTGAGCGAGGCGGTGACGGTGGCGGGCGGCACGCCGACGCTGACGCTGAACAATGGCGGCACGGCGACGTATGCCGGCGGCTCGGGCAGCAATGCACTGACCTTCAGCTACACGGTTGCGGCCGGCCAGAACACGTCCGACCTTGCGGTGACAGCCTTCAACTTGAACGCCGCGACGGTCAAGGACAGCGCAGGCAATATTGCTACCCTCGGCGGCGCGATGTCCAATCCGTCAGGCACGCTGCAGATCGACACGACCACGCTGACAGTGTCTTCCGTGGCGGCGTCGGGCACCGGGATCACCTCGGGCAGCGGCACGCTCGGCACGGGTAGCGTCGTGACGCTGACCGTGAACCTGAGCGGCGCGGTGACGGTGGCGGGCGGCACGCCGACGCTGACGCTGAACAATGGCGGCACGGCGACATATGCCGGCGGCTCGGGCAGCAATGCACTGACCTTCAGCTACACGGTGGCGGCTGGCCAGAACACGTCCGACCTCGCTGTGACGGCCTTTAACCTGAACGCCGCGACGGTCAAGGATAGCGCAGGCAACGCAGCCAACCTGGCCGGCGCAGTGTCCAATCCGTCCGGCACGCTGCAGATCGACACCACGGCGCCGACGGTATCGTCGGTGGCGGCCTCGGGCACCGGGATCACCTCGGGGAGCGGCATTCTGAATGCCGGCGACGTGGTGACGCTGACCGTGAACCTGAGTGAGGCCGTGACAGTGGCGGGCGGCGTGCCGACGCTGGCCCTCAACAACGGCGGTACGGCGACCTATGCCGGAGGCTCGGGCACCAACGCCTTGACCTTCAGCTATACAGTGGGCGCCGGCCAAAACACCTCCGACCTCGCGGTGACGGCCCTCAACCTGAACTCGGCGACAGTGAAGGACAGCGCCGGCAACGCTGCCAACTTGGCGGGCGCCGTGGCCAATCCGTCCGGCACGCTACAGATCGATACCACGGCGCCGACGGTATCGTCCGTGGCGGCCTCGGGCACCGGGATCACCTCGGGGAACGGCATTCTGAATGCCGGCGACGTGGTGACGCTGACGATAAACCTGAGCGAGGCGGTGACGGTGGCGGGCGGCACGCCGACGCTGACGTTGAACGACGGTGGTACAGCGACCTATGCCGGCGGCTCGGGCACCAACGCCTTGACCTTCAGCTATACGGTGGGCGCCGGCCAAAACACCTCCGACCTCGCGGTGACGGCCCTCAACATGAACTCGGCGACAGTGAAGGACAGCGCCGGCAACGCTGCCAACCTCGCCGGCGCCGTGGCCAATCCGTCCGGCACGCTGCAGATCGACACCTCGGCGCCGACGGTATCGTCCGTGGCGGCCTCGGGCACCGGGATCACTTCGGGGAGCGGCACTATTGGTGCCGGCAACGTGGTTACGCTGACCGTGAACCTGACTGAAGCAGTGACGGTGGCTGGCGGCACGCCGACGCTGGCCTTGAACAACGGCGGCACGGCGACCTATGCCGGAGGCTCTGGCACCAACGCCTTGACCTTCAGCTATACGGTGGGCGCCGGCCAAAACACGTCCGACCTCGCGGTGACGGCCCTCAACCTGAACTCGGCGACGGTGAAGGACAGCGCAGGGAACATTGCCAACCTGGCCGGCGCGGTAGCCAATCCGTCCGGCACTCTGCAGATCAACACTGCCGGTTCCGGCATCACGCTCGAGTCGGCGGGATCAACCAGCTTGCTTCTGATCGGCAAGAACTACTATCTGAACTCCATACCGGCCGCGTCGGGAGGAAACTCTTCTAGTGCAATTGCTGGCACGGGACCGATGCTGAAATATCAGGGGGCTGCTGTAACTCCTGGGGAGTTCGGCGGCTACACGCCGATTGGCGTCGAGGCTGTCTCGAACGGCTACGAGGTGGCCTGGAAGAATGCGACCACGGGGCAGTATTCGGTGTGGAGCACGGACGCGAACGGCAACTACACCGGGAATTTCTATATGCCGGGGTCGGGCAACAGCACCGCCTTTGAAACGCTGGAAACCAGCTTCCACCAGGATTTGAATGGCGACGGCACGATCGGCATCGTCCAATCCGTGATCGAGGCGATCGGGACGACCGCGCTGGTCGCATCGGGAGACAACTATCTCCTCAACCCGGTTGCCGGCGGTACGGGACCGACGCTGAGATATCAGGGGGCAGCGGTGACAGCCGGCCAGTTTGGCGGCTATACGCCGATTGGCGTCGAAGCAGTCGCGGGCGGTTACGAGGTGGCCTGGAAGAATACGATCACAGGTCAGTATTCGGTGTGGAGCACGGACGCGAACGGCAACTACACCGGTAATTTGTATATGCCCGGGCCGGGCAACAGCACGGCCTTCAAAATGCTGGAAACCAGCTTCCAACAGGATTTGAATGGCGACGGCACGATCGGCGTCGTCCAATCCGTGATCGAGGCGATCGGAACGACCGCGCTGGTCGCATCGGGAGACAACTATCTCCTTAACCCGGTTGCCGGCGGTACGGGACCGACGCTGAGATATCAGGGGGCAGCGGTGACAGCCGGCCAGTTTGGCGGCTATACGCCGATTGGCGTCGAAGCAGTCGCGGGCGGTTACGAGGTGGCCTGGAAGAATACGATCACAGGTCAGTATTCGGTGTGGAGCACGGACGCGAACGGCAACTACACCGGCAATTTCTATATGCCTGGGCCGGGCAACAGCGCGGCCTTTGAAGCGCTGGAAACCAGCTTCCACCAGGATTTGAATGGCGACGGTATTCTCATTTTGTCAGGGACAGCCACGATCGGCAACAATTCTCTGGTGATCGGGAGCGGTGCGAGCGTCGAGATCACGGGAGCCTATTCTGGATCCATCAGGTTCGCGGGATCGACGGGTACGCTCGTCATCGATGATTCTTCGACGTTCAAAGGCTCTTTCCGCGGCCAGCTTGCGATCGGTGACGTTATCGACCTCACCGACATAGCTGGTGGCGCTAACGCGTCCTTGACCTATTCCGGCAACGGCTCGCCAGGAGCATTGACGGTTACTGACGGGACGCATACTGCCAAACTTGCTATGCTCGGCAACTATTCGCTTGGTAACTTCATTGCGTCGAGTGACGGAAGCGGCGGGACGTCCATCGCCGATCCACCCTTGCCAAACCAGTCTGCCGATAGTCCTTCCGCCAATGAAACGGACGAGAATTCGCGCACATGGATGGCTGCGGTAGATCAGCGGCTAGCTCTATGGACCCAACACATGGCATCGGCCTTCGCAACACCGGCGATTGATGGCAGCCTCAAGTCCGCGCCCGAGCTTGGTGGACCGCCACCGAATTTGACGATGCCGCATCAGGCTGGTCCGTCCACTCCGCAGTGGGGATAGAGCTTCGGTCCATGATCGGCACAATTTGTGGAGGGATCGACGATCAGAGTAGTTTGCTTCCTTCTTGTGCTGCTCACGCTCATCTTTCCGGCAGACGCTTCTTCGTCCGAGGAGCGTCTGGCCCTTGTTGTCGGGAATGCATCGTATGGGGCTCAGAAACTCGAGATCGCAGCCAATGATGCCGGCTTCATTGCCGGCAAGTTGCGGAGGGCGGGGTTTGGAGTAACGCATACCAGTGATCTGGACAGTAAGAGCCTCAAGGGGGCCTTTTCTGATTTTGTAGAGAAGGTGAGGGAGGCCGGCCCCGATACGCTCGCCATCGTATACTTCAGCGGCTATGCGCTGCAACTTGAGGGAGAGAATTACCTGCTACCGGTCGACGTCGATAACGACGTTGAAGACGTTTCAGATTTGCCTCGGCTTGCTGTGCGCGTTTCTGACTTGACCCGCGCCCTTTCGGCGCTTCGTGCAAAGGGTGCTTTCGTCGTTCTGGATGCGGCGCGTCGAAGTCCGTTCTTGCTCTCGGGGCAACCATCAGCCCGCGGATTCGCATGGCACGAGACTCGGCCAGACGTTCTTGTCGCATTCAATGCGGCACCAGGCATGGTCTCGCCTGATCCCAAGAACGGCGATGGTTACAGCCCCTACGCCAGGGCCATTGCCGAGATGATGGGCGATGAGAATTCCACGCTCGCTGATGCTTTTGTGCGTGTCCGCATACGCGTCAACGAAATGACGCGCGGGGAGCAAGTGCCGTGGCATAGCTCGGGGATCGGATCGCAACTCGCAACGTTTGAGCGCGTGGCGCCAAAGGGATCGGAATCCCAGGAACTGGACCGGTTGCGCTCGCGACCGATGTCGAGTCTTTCCGCGGAGGATGCCTACTTCGCGGCGATCCTGCGCGATACACTCGATTCCTACGCAGACTATCTGGCAGATCATTGGCGCGATCCGACGGCAAAGCGCATTCGTACCCTTTTGGCAGTTCGACGCGAGGTGCTCCTCTGGCAGCGGGCGTGCCGTGCAGGTGCGCCGGAGGATTTTTGGTCGTACCTGGAGCGCTATCCAGAGGGACCCCACGCGGGTGAAGCGCGCAGCGTTCTGCAGAGACTTAAGGCGTCCGCCATTCCTCCACCTGCGTTCAATAGACCAGAGTACGACATTCCCTCGCCTCTGCCCGGCGAAGCAGAGTCTTTCGTCAGCCAATCGCTCGGATTCCAATCTCCTCCACCGACGCCCGCTGAACTCTTAGGGCCAACTGTCGTGTCCTCTCAGAACGATGCTTCTACGAAGCAGGGTGCCACAATCGCCAACGTGGATACTTCACGCCGATCACGGCTCTCGAACGCCGAGGAGGTTGGGCTGTTGCATTCTGAGGGAAGAGTTGCAGAAGATCTTGGTGCAGGACTGTCGGGGGAAAAAATTCCGTATTGGACTCATTCGGATCTGGCCTCGCCTCCGTTCGAAGCCGCTTTGATCGCCCCTAAATTATCTCAATTCCCCTACTGGGCTACGCTTGGTCCTTCATTGCGCACTGGGAGTATATTGCCGCCGAGTGAGCCTGCGTTGACAGGGGCCCTGGGTTCGCTTGCCAGAAGTGCTGTCGAAGGCCGCGCAGAACCAAACGATATGTCGCTGACCGCGCTCCGTCCATCTTTCTCGGACGCTCCAGCCAATCCGTCAGAAATCTTGCGCGGTCGAGTTCCGCTGCCAGTGGCCCGCTCAACGGCGCTCGCGCGGCGCCAAGGACCGCCTAATCGCGCCTTGCTGTCGCCTCAAGTGCAGCCATCGTCCGTCAGCCCTCGCCAGGGTATTCCTTCGAATAGATGAACGCATCAGCGTTCACGCATACTCTCTTGTCTATATTTCATGAGAGGCGAGAGCAGATAGCCAATGAGCCTCCTCGATCCTGTTTTGATCTCGGCTGTGACTGCCATGCCTGGTGCGAGGCTCACGATCCGATCATCGATCTGAATATGCGGGTTCGAAACGGCGATGCGTGCGACATAGGTCATTTCCTGACCTTTGGGCTCGCTCGTTGTGCTCGTAGATCCGGTCCCCTGCCTTTCTGACGATTTTTCGCCGGGAACATCGCGCGTAATAGAATCCGACGAGATGCTGAGTACCTTCCCGTGAAGTAGACCATACCTGGTAAAATCGAAGGTATCGACCTTGATCGCGACCTCATCACCGGTATGAACAAAGCCGATGTCCCGATTGTTCACGGCGGCCTCGATCTCCAGCTTGCTATCGAGCGGAACGATAACCATGAGCGCTTGCGCCGGAGTGACCACACCACCAATTGTATGGACAGCCAACTGCTGCACCGTGCCGGAAACAGGTGCAGTCAGCGATTGAAGCTTGGCGCGTTGTTCGGCTTTCGAAAGATCTGCTGCAAATCCCGCGGCCTTCCTCTCTGCTTCAGTGAGGTCAGAGAGCAGGGTTCGACGATATTCGGCTTTGGTCTGGGAACGCGTTTCCAATATGGTCGCGATTGCTGCTTGCATTTCAGTTGCGTGGCTCTTTTGAACCAACCGCTCTTGCTGACTCTCGGTCAGTTGCTGCAAGACCTCGAAATATTGAAGCTTGGAGCCGAACTCATTAAGGGTCTTACGAATGTTGACACGTTCTTCAATGGTCGGAATCACCGCATCAAGTTTGGTGATCGTCGCAGAAATGGTCGCCAGCGCGGCTTCCTTTTGCGCTCTCTGTCCGTCCAGTGACGCGATTTTGGCGCGATGCTCGGCAACTTGTGCGATCAGGAACTGACGCTGCATGGCGATTAAAGCGGCGTTCGCCGACTCCGGAGGGTGAAACGCTCCCAAGGGATCATCGGTATCAGACAGTGCTGCTCTCAAGCGGGCAATGTCGAGTTGCGCCGATTGCAGATCGCTCTGCAAATGATTGATTTCGCCATCATTGATCGTGGGGTCCAGCTCAATCAACGTCTGACCTGAGTTGACGAATTCACCCTCCGATACACGAATCGAACGCACGACCCCCGTCTCGAAGGGCTGAATAACCTTGCTGCGCCCGCTTGGAATGACCTTTCCAGTCGCCGTTGCAACGATGTCTACTCGACCAAAACTTGCCCATAACAATCCGAGAACAACCATAGCGAGAATCGTTGCACCTATTGCGCGTCCAAGCGGTGAGGGCGGGGTTTCAACGATTTCAAGGGCAGCCGGAAGAAACTCGAGCTCTTCGGCTGGACGCGGGTTCGTGCGCGGAAATGGTATTATTCTTGATGTTGCCTTCATTTCGCAGCTAACTCACTGAAATTGTTGTCAAATTACATATTGCACTCAGCGGATCGTGAATTCAGATTTCCGGTCGAGCATTCCTTTATCAACGATACCCAATCATCGTTATTATTTCGGCCGATTAAGGACATTTTCTGGATCAGGTGTGCCAAATCGCCGCCCGAATATCGCTATAAGTTTACCAATAAGAAATATGATTCACCAGGCAGACGCTGAATTTCGGCGCGGCCTGCCAATAGGGCAAATAATGACTACAGATTCAGACCTGCCCGGAGCAAACGATCCTGGGCTCATAGCACTTGCCATGCTCCTACGCTTTCATGGCGTCAGTGCGGACCCAGCGCAGATTCGCCATCATTGCGGTATGGCGACCATCGGCACAGCGGAGATGGTTCGATGCGCCAGAGAATTGGGCCTCAAGGCTCGCGAGCTCAGAAGCGATTGGAATAGACTTCTTAAAACGCCGCTGCCGGCGATCGCTGCGCTCAAGGATGGCAGTTTTCTACTTCTGGGGAAGGTAGGAGACGACAAGGTCGTCGCTCAATCGACAAAAACGCCGCGACCAGAATTGATGGCGAGGGCGGATCTGGAAGCTATCTGGGATGGCCGCCTTGTCCTGATGACCAAGAGGGCAAGCTTAACTGAGCTGACACGCCATTTCGATCTGTCCTGGTTTCTGGGCGCAATTCATAAATATCGCGCGCAATTGGCTGAGGTGCTGATCGGATCTTTTTTCCTGCAGCTTCTTGGTCTTGCGTCACCGCTATTCTTTCAGGCCGTTATTGACAAGGTCCTGGTACAGCGAAGTCTCAGCACACTGGACATCCTAGCGATCGGTCTGATTGGAATAGGTCTCTTTGAAACCATTCTCGGCATTCTGCGCACTTACCTCTTCTCCCATGCTACGAACCGCATCGACGTCGAACTGGGAGCCAGGTTGTTTCAGCATCTGCTCGCACTGCCGACCGCGTATTTCCAAGCTAGGCGAGTGGGCGATTCAGTGGCTCGAGTACGAGAACTCGAGAACATTCGAAACTTCCTTACCAGCTCCGCATTGACGCTGGTGATTGACCTGTTCTTCACCTTTGTGTTTCTCGGAGTGATGCTTTGCTATTCGCCGCTATTGACCGGAATCGTACTTCTCGGATTCCCGGTTTACATAGCTATCTCGGCCGGAGCTACGCCGCGATTTCGTCGGTTGCTTGACGAGAAGTTCAAACGTGGAGCGGAGAACCAGGCATTTCTGGTGGAATGCGTCAACGGCGTCGACACGTTAAAGGCAATGGCCATTGAGCCTCAAATGCAGAGGCGCTGGGAGGAGCAGTTAGCGGGTTATGTGGCTGCCAGCTTCAGAGTCCTGCGGTTGGGAAACTACGCCAGCAACAGCGTCCAATTCGTCAGCAAATTGGTGACGGCTGGTATCCTGTACTTCGGTGCTCGCCTTGTAATCTCAGGAGACCTGACTGTCGGCGAGCTTGTCGCGTTTAATATCTTAGCCAGCCGCGTAAGCCAGCCGGTTCTGCGTCTTGTGCAGATATGGCAAGACTTTCATCAGGCTCAGATTTCGGTTGATCGTCTCGGAGACATTCTCAACACGCCTCCTGAACCGAGGTTTAATCCAGCGCGAACCGCATTGCCCTCGATTAGGGGCGACGTTTCTTTTGATCGCGTGCTGTTTCGATACCGTCCGGATGGACCGGAGGTGCTTCACGCTGTGAGCTTTAATGTTTCTGCGGGACAGGTCATCGGGATCGTCGGTCCTTCAGGTTCAGGCAAGAGTACGATAGCAAAGCTGGTCCAGAGGCTGTTCATCCCCGAGAGTGGCCGAATACTAATTGATGGCGTTGATATATCCATGGTCGACACGTCGTGGCTGCGTCGACAGGTTGGTGCCGTGTTGCAAGAGAGCGTCCTCTTCAACCAATCCGTTCGCGATAATATAGCTCTATCAGATCCCAGTATGCCCATTGAGCGCGTCATCGAAGCGGCGAAACTCGCGGGCGCTCACGAGTTTATCCTCGAGTTGCAGGAAGGGTATGACACCGTCGTTGGCGAGCGTGGCACAAGCCTATCGGGCGGACAGCGTCAGCGTATTGCGATTGCGCGCGCACTGGTGACGAACCCGCGCATTCTAATTTTTGATGAAGCTACGAGCGCGCTCGACTATGAGAGCGAGCGCATCATTCAGGACAATATGCGCCGGATTTCACAGGGACGGACTGTTTTCATTATCGCTCATCGTCTCTCGACGGTGCGGCGCGCAAATCGAATCTTTACCATCGATCGCGGCCGGTTAGTCGAGGACGGTACTCATGACGAATTGATCAAGAGCGGGGGGCGCTATGCTGCTCTCCATCGGATGCAAGCAGACATCCAGGAAGTCTTCTAACTCATGCCAGCGGGCAGAGACGCCCGACAAGCCTTGCGGTATTACTCGAAATGCGGCATTACAGTTCCTTAGCTGTCTACCCGGCGGCAACGATTCTGGATAGAGACGACCTGATGGCCAACAAGTTGAATTTCGATAGTATGTCGGTCGATGAGTTGTGGCAGTTGCATGAGGAACTTGGCCGAGTTCTATCGACGCGTTTGACGACGGAAAAGCGGGAGTTGGAAAAGCGTCTCTCACAACTTCACCGTGAAGATCAGGCGCGTTACACGGAGATGCAGGCTTCCTCGGGGATTTCGCGCAGCCGGCGTAAATACCCCGCAGTTTTGCCAAAATATCGCAACCCAAATACCCCGGGTGAGACTTGGTCCGGGCGAGGGAAGCAGCCGCGCTGGTTGGTTGCGGCTCTGAAGACTGGCCGCCGTATCGAAGAGTTCGCAATCGCCCAAGCTGGCGCCAACAAGCGGAAATCCGGGGAGCGGCGTCAGAAGGGCCACGCCTCGCGAGTCTGATTAATGGGCCAGTTCGACTCGGCAATTGCTATATCTTGACGCCGGATTGACGCAAAAGTCGCGGCTTGTGCCGTTGTCCATATTATGCCTGCACTATTGAGACAATGTCCTGTGGCATCAAATTGCTGACAGCACTCGAGGCGTCGCGCATTCTCGCTGTAACAGCCTCGATTTGCATCCTCGGCGTGCCGTTGGACTCGTTTCAAGATCGCTGACAAACGCAATCGCACCCCCAGCCCGTTTGGGTCCTGAAGACGGCTTGTTCAAGTGGCTACTGTAGCAGGAAGATGGGCGGTGGCTCAACAGTCGACGGAGCGGAAATACTTCGAAGTCTACGTCCGCATTCTGCAATTCTAATTGTCTGTCTTAATCTTATTAACTCGAGATAACTGTCGGCAAGTTCCTGATCAGTCATCCTTTCACAATTCTTTTGAGGGTCTCGACTAGACCTACTCATGAACACTCCTCGCAATACTTTCACACCAGCAACGGCTTATGCGTTCATCTCTAAAAATGCCCGCGCCAATCGTCGCGGCCCTCAAGTTCGTCCGGTGAATCCCTTCGGATTACGATGGCTTCAGTCTGAAGGTTAATTTTTCAACTATATAAAGCAATTCGGAGCAGTCAATCGCGTTTCGTGCGGCGGCGCACAATCCGAAGCAATGGTATGTGCCCTCAAGTCAAAGCTCTGCGCTGAGCAGTTCAAGATTTGACACGCAATCTCTCAGGTTTTTCCAATCCGGTAGCCGTTCGGGTGGGACGCCGGCGCTTTCGACATCGGTCCCCTCACAACGGCTGCGGAAACGGTCGACATACAGGCGACCGAATTCGTTCTGGAGAAACTCTTCGACTTGGGCTGTCCAAGCCTGCGCGTAGGAACGCGATGCCTCCGCGTCCTTCATCGGATCGCGAAGACGCGCAAGAACTAGTCGCCCTTCATTCATAAGGCGACCGAGTGTTTCGCGTGCCCGCGCAATTTCCAAATTGATCGTCCGTAGCTTTTGCCGGTGCGCGTACCTGACTATCGGGGCGGCGCCAAAGTTCAGCAGGCTTCGCGTCGTCTCTAACGGAAAGTGAGCCACGGCCAATACCGTCACCGCAGTCAGGATTTCGACAGCGGCTAGGAGAACATCCATGCGATATCTCAAACATGCAAGTAGTCACTGGCGCGTGAAGTGAGAGAGGCCGGTTTGAGGTCGGGATGGCCGACCGGCCGTCAAACTACCGGATTATACTACTTTTGCCGGGATGGATCTAAGTGTCTATGATGACTTAAAATTATAGCTTCAATTAAACCGATTGTCCGATAAAATATGGATTATGGAATATTTTTTGCTCGGCAGGTCATTGCGAGGGCTTTTCGCCGTCGCCTCTATGTCCGCGGCCGTTCTGAGTTCAACAGGGGGTTGGGAATGCCTGAAATCAACCCAGTCGACTGGAACGTTGAAGAGTTTCGACGGTTGCTTGATGAGCCCCTCAAATTGGCAAGCGGAGCAACCTCAGCTGACTTCGACCAGGATGTGCATGATAGCCACCGATCGTTCACCGCGCCAAACGAACCTTTTGCCCCGATGCGCGAAGAACTGGCGGCTCCGGCCCTCGGTCGGTCGATCGCTGAGGTTCGATCACCATCTGAGTTGATTCCGGACCCGGACACAAAATTTGTTTCGCAGGAAACCGGTCTCGACTCGCCGATCAACAATACAAAGGCCGTTCTGGTTCTCAACATCGAAGTAGCGTCAAGACCCGGAGTTAACGCAGCGGCTGAGACTGAAAGCGCGGTCCAAGGGGACACGGCAGACGCCCGGATCGGTGGAGGCGATACTGAGTTGCTGGCGGAAAGCCAGACGAAGGATCCGTCATCGCACGACGGCCTACACCGAAACGTCGAAACCTGCCTCCCTCATGACGAAGCCGGAGACGTTTCTGTTGTTCCAAAGCCAGCTACCACAGAAGAGAAGTCGTTGCCGTACCAGCAGGTGGCCTTATCCCGGGGCGTTGATGCATTGCTCTCTTCTTCTGACCAATCTGCGCAATCCAATGGCGATGTTTACATTACATCTGCGGATTATGAGCTCGAAGACGGCCGCCTCCCGGGCGCCGGTCAAACGCCTTCAGCGACCGTTGCCGAGCCAAATCCTAAAACGGGGTTGACTGCAGAAACCGGTTGGAGCGCAGCGGACGATCCGTCAGAATCCAACATCTCCGGTCGGCAGATGGTCTTTTTTGAGCCGGACAGGACTAGCTTAACGAATCCAGAACCTACAGTTGGAACTCCTGAACGCGGTTTCGATGCGATCGACGCCTCGATGGAGCCCGTCGAGAGTGACTTTGTGGATGGCCCACCCGAAGCCCTAGCGGAGCATTCCGCAAGAATTTCTCTCCTGCTGGCGCAGCACCTGCGCACAAACGACCGATCGTCGTTCCCATCGGATCAGCCGGCGGCTGAGCAAAGCCTTGATGCGCCTTTGGAGGCGGACGCCGCTGAAGCGAAAGAGCCTGAAACAACCGCTGCCGATGTTGAGGAGCTCTTGTCCGGTTCAACTTACAAGCGGTTACTATCGGACCCATTTTTTGCGGTGCATGCGCGGCGCTCGGGAAAGGCAGTCGAAGCCAAAACGAATGTTCTTTCGGAGCTCCGACCTGGCCGACCCTATCTGGGACCCCCCAAATTGCCACCAGCGAGTCTGCGCACCATCGATGACGAGAAGGAGGCCTCCAGCCCAGCGACGGACTCGAGTCTGGCGCTGTTCAAAGCGATTGTCGAACCGAACATCTGGACGGCGCCCGTAGATAGAGAGCGCGGGATCATCTTGAGGTGGGCGTTGAGGGACATTAGAGGCAATCGGCTCGGATTGCTGCCGGTCGACCCGACTACACTGCAGACGCTCGTTGAATTGAGCTTAATAGAGATATCGGACGGGAAACCGCTCTTAACCAGCAGGGGATTTGATGCGATCGCCTCGACTTGAAGCTAATGGTTTGTCGGTTCCGTTTTCTCGAGAACCGTAGATCTGCGGGAACCGTGATCACTCGCCCGTGCATCAAGCTTAATCCACGAGTTCATTTGCCTGCGCGGCGAGTTTTCGTATCCTTCGTGTGCTGCCTGAGTGCCGCCAATGTGACCGACGATTGCCTGATCGTATTTGCACTGGCATTGATGCGTAGACATAGGACATCTCTCGATGAAGATCTCTGTGAAGAGAGCAGAAGATTTGGATATCGCCTCAAGCCAAGATGACCTGGAACAGCGGTATCGGGAGGTTTGCTGTCTTCGGCGGCAAGTCGCCCAGTTTGAGACATCGTTGTGCGAGAGGGGGCCGCGAGCCGAAATCGAGAAGTTCATCTCTCACTTCCAAGCCGCGGCGCGCACAGCTAATCGCCGCGCAAGAACGCTCCACTAACGGGAAGCGGCATTAACGATCGGAGAGGATGCATCCTGTCTATTGTGAACGCCGATGAAACATTCGCAAAGCAGAGTTCGGTCAGGTCGCCAGGGCGCGTTCGGCATTGCGTAAATCTTCGTGCTGCCCCGACAGCCGGTCAGCCTTCGGCGCGCTCAGGGAGAAGCTTTCTTCTTTAGCCTGTCATTCGGAGCAGTCCGCGCAGCATGGTTGGCAACTGCGCTGTATCCGCGCCTGAACTTTGTCTTGAGGCTCGCCGCCGGCTTCTCGATGAGGTTCCAGGAAAGCGCTGCGAAGGCGAAAGTTGCCGGCAAGCCGGCGAGCAAAATAATCGATCCGTGCCTGTATTCGAGCGGCAGAAGATAGACCAGTGTCTGCTGTATCGGGAATCCGAATAAATAGATTCCATAAGAATAATCGCCATCTCGTAGAAGTTGTGGGATTGCAAATTTTCGCATGCCGACGAAGACGACAACGTAAACCAGTGCGAGCAATCCGAGGGTAACCAGGAATGGCTGCATAGCCGCAACGACCGCGACAAGAAGGGCTAGCGAGAACTTGCTGCCCGATAGGACTAGGCGGTCGTTCCAATGGAAAGCGCAGGAGCCAAGGATGAAAGAAGCGATGAGTATTTTCCAATCCGGAACGTCGACGAAATTATAAACTTGTCCTCCCCGGAGCACGTATAAAGTGATTAAAGCTATTGTTAGCAGCGCCATGAGTGAGCACAAGTTCTTGCTAAATACTGCCTTTGTTGCGATCATGCATGCGATGAAAAGATAGCAAAAGAACTCGGGTTTTAGCGTCCATAAGTTGAGATTTACGACGCCAGCTACGGGGTTCTGGAGAAATAAACCAGGCAAGAAAAATTGAACATGACCAACCGTGTTTAGGAAATACTTGGCAAATAACGGGTCAGAGAAATATTGGCCTATCGGCTTCTCCGTTAGCAATGGTCCGAGAATTAGCGCGCTAAGCGCAATCTCCGCAAACAACGCTGGCAAGATCCTCAGCGCGCGGAACAGGAGGAAGACTGAAACATCTTTTGTGCGTACGGCGCTGCCGGTGACCAGATAGCCGCTGACAATGAAGAACATTGGCAGCACAGGTTTGACAAGCAATCCATGTACCGGATCGGCTGCGAACGCTTCCGCGGCGTCCGGCCCGTCGCAGATGAACATGGCATGTATGGTAAAAACCCATATCGACAGTAAGAGCCGCAGCACATCAAAGCCCGGGCCTGTTCCCTTGTTGAACGTCAGGATGTCAGCCGCACGTGGAGTATGCCTCTCGCTAGTTGGCCTCCTGAAATTTTCAGACATTTCGACTCGCGGGCGTGAAGAAACTATGAACTGAAGGTGATGTCACTGATGAAATAATAACTTGTGCGATGTCAATGCGCCAATTCAATATCGGTTCGTTCGCAGTTCACAAACTCCGATTTGGAGGCTACGAGCCTAGCATGGTCGATTGCTAAGTCGATTTGCAGAGCTTTTATAATGCAAAGTTGTCGCGGTTCGGTGTCCGCACGGATCGGAGCTGGTGGTTGCGGCTTCCTACATTCGTCGGTATCGAACGGCTGCTTTCATGGAATCGGAAGGGACGTGCGCAACCGGGGCGCCGATATAGGGTTTGAACCGAGTGCCCCGTTCAGTTGACCAAAGTGACGGGCAGTTAACCAGCGTGACGAGTACTATGTCCCAAGTTGTACAGGAAGACGTGCGCCATAGACATGCATTGGCCGTCAAGATTGGTTGGATCGTACTGTGCTCAATCTCCATGATCGGGTGGACGATGGCCCTGGCTTGGGCCGCCGTGCGGTTCGCCCAATGGTTAGTCGTCTGAACGAGCACGTCAGTCGGCATGCACGGCTGTTATGTTGGCGACTACCGGACTGACCGAGGTAAGAGTTTTCTTGCCAAACGGTAGGGTGCTCGCAACCTGTCGAGGCCGGAGAAGACCGCCTCTCGATAGTTCTTGGGCCGAGAAGTATTTACGAGTTCCATTGCTCCGGCTTTGATCACGTCACCCGTGACCGATCGGCCAGGGGGTAACGGGTGCAGTCCAATCTTCCTCATCAGCGCGTTGACTTGATAGATGTGCGCTCGTCTATCCAACTCTCGCATGCAAAAGTTTATGCTAACGCTGATCGAGACGTTCGCCCCATTCCGTACCCAATGCGGCGCCAAGGGAGGATGGTGTACGGCCACGCCCGGGGTTAGGCGAAAAAGCTTTCCTCGCTCTCCCAAATCGTCCCGGTATTTCGCGCCGTTCAGATCGCCAAGGTAAAAGTGCTCGATCTCAGCATCTGGTAGAAGCTCCCGATCGTTCGGATCAAAGAGCCAAACGTCTTTCTCTCCCGCAATCTGGCAGAGGAAGTTCGCTTCATGATCAATATGGTACGGCGTTACGATGTTGGGAGAAGATAGGAAGACCGTCATCTGGGCCCAAGTTGTTTGCGAGACAATTGGCGTACCGAGCACGTCCTCTACTTCCAGCAATGCCTGATGCAAGATACTTTGATAACCGGCGTTGACCGCGTTGATGTTGCTGATCTTTACGTAGCTACAAGAATGGGGAAGGGTGCGAATAGCTGTTGCTATGTGATCTCTCTCGACCATTTCAGAGAACTTCGCGTTGGTTCTCGTCTGGCCTCCCGAAACTGAAAACCGGTGCGATTGACCACGCTGCGTCCAACAAGCCGCAGCATCCTCCAACGCCTCGAGTGAAAACAGGGGATTCGCAGCGAGATTGTGCATTAGCGGGAATGCACGTTTACCAAAGTCCCGCCGAAAGTCGGCTGCGGGTGCGAGCAAGATGGCTGGCCTGCTTAGATCACGGGCGTCTGAACCTTCCATGGCAGCAACCTCGACTGAATCCAAAAATGTCGATCCGGCGTAGTGGCCGGTGCTTGCGGAGGGTGAAATTAACTAAATAATTAGCTTTTAAATCATTTGTTCTACCGGTATTATATCAGTTGATTTAAATCATGGGTCAGTTAATTTGTTTCGGAGTGTTGCTGGCGCGGGCGCTAAAGGCGCTTACGAAATTTCATGTCGACCAAGCTTACGCCGCCCCTCCTTGCCTTGGAGGGAGTCTGGTGCCTCTAGGATGCTTGCCCGCGAAAATTCGTCAGAGTTTATTTGAGTAGTTGGAATTTGATGTCTGGGGACTTGGACCGCCGCTATCATGAATTGAAGCGTTTGCGAAAGGTCGTAGCAGATCTCGAGCTCCGCCTTTCTTCGCGACGCCGCAACGAATCGGAGGAGGAGAGGAAGGTCGAACGTCGGGAGCCCGACCTTGAGCTCAAGAAGCACGAGAAGTGAAAGTGCTTGGCGTGCGGTCCGGCAGAATCATATCAGCTGCATTTAACTAGTCGATGCGCATCTTTGAAGGCCAGATGGCGGCTGCTTTGTTGATGCAATGTCGGTGCATTTAGAGGCAAGGTTCCTGTTGCGTAGCTTGGATGGCCCAGCGCTAAGCTACGCGGCCATGTCAGAAGAGCGGCTAGCGAATTGAAAAAGCCCAGGAACGGGCCGCGATGCCGGCATTCAGCGCATGCGCTTTGTCGGACACCCCATCCCATCGTGCAACGGCACGAGGCCCAGCAATTTATGATTTTCCAGCTTTCCAGATCTAAGTCAGGTGTCCAGCTGAATTGCTATGATTTTTGATTCCCGCGGCACACTCCTAGAGGCGTCCGAGCCCAGCGGTATGAGGGCTTGCGGCCATTGCGCGTGATCACGGCCTGGCAGGAAATCACAAGCCCGGAGGTGTCTTGCCTAATCCTCCGTTGCCTCGCAATTATTCGCGGTGGGCGAGGCTGTGGGGACATAGGTTGCGCTATAAGTACTTCAAATTCGCTGCACTGCGATCTTGCTTTACACAACGCGCTACGCCTCGATGGATTGTGCAACGAGACAACCGTCGGGAGGTCTGTGCAACTGTTCGGACTGCATGGCGAACTGTAGGGTGGTTCTTCCCGAACGACCGTGTTCTCATTCTGCGCATGCTTCGGCTAAGAAGAATCGAGGACGATGAACGCTTGCTTTATCGAGTGCGCGGCGTAGTCTTTCGAAGAAGTTTTTAGGTTTAGGTATTTTGGTGATCGCAGTGATGAACGATGCCGCCGTGTATGACGCTGTCCGTCTGAACGAGGCGACTGGGCAGCGGGAGTGGGTCGACCGTATGGGAAGGCGAGATGCAATTGCGCGAGATGGGCTTGAGGTCGATCCTCTGTCTCTCGCATATTGCCCGCACGAGTGGATTGGCCCTGACGGCTACGTCGATATCAATCTAGCCAAGCGACATCCATACGACCTAGCTCTATGATCGAAGTGTCGCGCCAAGAAGCGCGCAGGCTCGTTTGATCTGCCTGATCTTTTTGCGATGAAGTTGTCGGGACGCTTTCGTGCACAGGCTCGGCGTTGCCATTCTCGTTGGAGCGATGGCGCTAGTTTGCGCGCGCGATCTTTCCAATTCTGCAGTCGCGGAGCGTAGGGTCGTCTCGACCATCTCTGGAGCCGAAGTGGATATCAAGCGTCATTTGCGCGAGATCGGAGCGTAACGCTCGCGAGAGGTTATAAAGATGTCGTGCTCATCAAACAGGCTTGCAATCTTCATCGATGGACCAAGCCTGCGTGCCGCGGCAAAGAGTCTGAAATTCGACATCGACTACATGCGCTTGTTGAGGGAATTTCAAGGGCATGGGGGCCTCCTACGAGCCTTTTACTATACCGCGCTCGTTGAGGATCAGGAGTACTCGTCAGCCCGTCCTTTTGTCGATTGGCTTGAATATAACGGGTATACAGTTGTCACCAGGACGACAAGAGAGTTCATTGACAGTTCCGGTCGCCGCAAAGTCAAAGCGAACATGCTCGTTGATCTTACGGTGGACGCCATGGAAATCGCCAAACACATAGATCAGATGGTGTTGTTCTCGGGCGATGGCGATTTCCGATCGCTCGTTGAGGCGATGCAGCGTCGTGGTGTGAGGGTAACTGTTGTCTCAACCGCTGCCAGCGTGCCGTCGATGATTGCCGATGAATTGCGGCGACAGGCTGATGTCTTCACGGATCTTGTCGAGCTGCGTTCCGCGCTTGACCGAGTTTCTTCTGAACGCGTTGTTGCTCGCAGGTAGACTGAGCGATCGCACCTGGGTTCGAGGGAATAGCTATCGTTTCTTACGACCTGGAAGGACGAACGCAATTCCTACAACGATAATGAGGTGATCGTGTTCGGCAGGCAGATCGACGTCGAGCTGGATCCGCGCCCGTGTAGGCCTGACATAGGTGCCGGGCGGAATGACAAGGCGGCCTCACGCAAGGCAAGCTTACGCGGGTGCTCGTTTGCAGTTTGGCTTGATCGACAACGCGATCGTGCGCCCCTCCGGAGAGAGGACACCCCGCACGGTACTTCGCCAGGGGCGCCGGTCGGTGAGATCGGGTAGTATCTGACGTGAAACCGTTAGACCAGTCTACGGCGAGTTCAACGCGCGCGTGAGCGGCTTGGACGCACGGGTCGCGAGCCCGAACCGCTTTAACGCGGTGAGTAGACGACGGAGCTTAGTGGGATATTCGATACGCCAAGTCTCGAAGACCCACCCTATAGATCGACGCCGAATTTGTCTTGCTGTAGACTTCGATTCGAAGTGATCTGAAAAGATTCGCGTAGGCATTTCGAACTACCGTCGTGCTTCATAATGGCGCCGATCAGAGTATTGCGATGAGCTCGGCAATTGAACATGATTTATCTGAGCTGGCTCGAGAAATCGCTCAGCGCCAGCAACTCATCGAAGATCAACTGGCGTTGATAGAAGTGCTTGAACGTGACGGCCACGATGTGGGTGAGCAAGAGATGGCTTTGCAGAAGGAGCGATCCAGACTCGCTTTACAAATTGCTCGACAGTTCGAGCTTTTGCAGAAGCGGTTACCTACGTGAAGTCGCGGATCTACTCCGGGGGCCGCCAAATGCTGTCGCTTGCAGTCAGCTCGCCAAGTCAGTTCACATAGGCGACGGGGCGGAGATCTGATGCACGAGCGTCGCAGACAACAGCGAGCTGACATCGATGAGATTGGCTATATCTCTGGCGATGGATCCAGTTTGCAGTGTCGAGTCCTGAACATTTCTGCAAGTGGGGCCGCGATCGAGCTGCCGGAGAAGCGTTTCATAGAATCGCGCTTCAAATTGATGCTTGGGAGCGATCGCGTCATCAGAGAGTGTCGTCTGATTTGGTCCAGCGAGAACCGAATCGGGGTTGAATTCGTGGAGTAAGATTCGCGGGGCCCAACGCATCAGTTGAGTATCCGGCCGAAGCCGAGACGGGCATACGAATGAAGCCTGCGCCACAATTGGTGCCGGTTGAAGAGACTTGAACTCCCGACCTCCGCCATACGATGGCGGCGCTCTAACCCTGAGCTAAACCGGCATTTAACAGACGTATACTAGCGCCTACCGCCGGATTGCCGATAGGGGGAGATCGAAACACGGTAAATCAATTTTACGATATAATGACCGCGACGCGGCCGCGATTAATTGCATCTTGCGACGCTTCGAAGTGTTGATGCTTACAAGCCGATGGCGGGCGGCGCGGAGAACTGGTTCCATAACTTAGGGTCAAGCGACGGTATCCCGCGGCTTGCCTACTCGCTTTGGTTGAAGTGAATTTTCGGGTGCGTGGTGTTTCGTTCGACGCGCTGGCTGCTTGCGACGTTGTAATTCGCCCTTTGCGCCATTAAGCCGCAGCGATGCTTTCGGTTGATCGGTTATGCTTGAATGTTGACCATTTCAACCTGAGAGCAATCGGTTTTGAAACTGGCTGGATTAGCGATATTTATCGCCTGTTTTTCGGGCTTGATAGTGGGAGGGCTGTTTTTATCCGACCTGACGGGCGTCATTGCGCTACTTGAGATTGATTTTGCCGATCAACCGTCCTTCGTAAGGGCCGATGGCGTCTTTTTAGGACAACTCGCCTCAGTTGGGCTACCCGCGATGCGTTTGACGTGTGGGGCTCGGTGGGAGCACCGCCGAGCGGTTCGTGTTCTACACTACATGGGCACGAATTTCGGCATGACAGGCGTTGAGACGTTTATTCTGCAACTCGTCGCCGCGCAGAAACGTCGCGGATTTACTCCGTCGATTGTCATGGAGCTCAGCAATCGACTGGAAGTCCGAAGGATTGCGGGTGAACACGGCGTGGTCGTGCACGATCTTCCAAAACGGGAAGTCGTCTCACGCCGCGTTCCACGAAAAGTCGCGACTGCGATGTTGCGTATTCGACGAGTTCAGGCGCTCTATGCGTTGCTTAAGGACAATGACGTTCTTCACATTCAGGCGGTCGGACTTTCGGGCCTTGACGGATTCGTTGCTGCTGCCCTTGCCCGCAAGCCGGTTGTCGTTACGCATCATGGCACCTTGAGCTGGTTTGCGCCGCAGCGTGATTTGCTTGCAGAGGTCACGTTCTGGATGGAGAGACGAATAGCTTCGAGAATTGTTATGCCGTACGAGGCCGCTCTAGCTGAGATGACCGCCGAGGGGGTCCCTGCGGATCAGTCCAAGGTCATTCCATTCTGTGTCGACGAAGAGCTCTTCTCTGGCGCTTCAATGCCTTCGGCTGAGGACGAATTTACGCTCGTGTTGGTCGCGCGTATGGTGGCCGGCAAAGGGCATGGCGAGTGTCTACGTGCGCTCGCCAAGCTCTCGCCGCGCTATCCGAAAATTCGTGCGGTATTCATTGGTGACGGGCCGACGCGTGACGAGATCGAACAAGAAATTGACCGCCTTGGTTTGCGGAAAATTGTCTCATGCAAAGGCAAGGTTGACCACCGAGAGGTACCTAGGCTTCTACGTGACGCAAAAGTGATAGTTTTGCCGACCTATGAGCCCGGAGAAATGTATCCTCTTTGCCTTCTTGAGGGGATGGCTCTGGGCCTACCGGCAATTGGCACGCGATGGTCAGGTGTCCCTGACATCATTGATGACGAAGTAACAGGTATCATTGTAGAGCCGAAGGACGAGGATGGCTTGGCCTGGGCGATCGAACGCTTCGTCGCTGACCCTGAGTTCCTTGCTCGAGCCCGCGAGAAATCCCTAGCTCGAATACGGTCACGCTTCACAGCCACCATCGTAGCTGACAGCTACGCGGAGTTATATCGCGATGCGATCGCTGAGCGCTCCCACCAATTGTCGTCGCACGAGATACGAATTCGGCCACCTCGCAAGTTGAGCTGAAAGACGCCCCGTGAGACGTCCGGTACCTCCCGCTGCCCGCGAAGCCTACCAAGTGGGTCGTTGGCTACACTTCCTGCGCGGCGATCAATTTACACTATTTTGGCCGGATCTGGCCAGCGCTCGACCACCGAGGCTGGCGAATACTCCACTTCCCTGAATTCGGCATGCCTTAGTAGCTCCGCACGTTGCGGCCAGGTTGCGCATAGTCGTCTTGGCGTGACTAGGTCAAGTAACCCGCGAACGCTCGTCGCGCCAGTCGACAGAGAAAGGGCGAGTGGAAACGAAGACCCGTGATGCCGCGGTTGCAATCGGCCGCGTTAGCTCGGGAGAACTCAAACCGCCGGATACAGGCTGCAGCTCGTGCGAGCTTCGTCTTGGTTATCGCAGAGCATGAAATCGCTCGCGAAAGGCTCGATGACGACCTTCCAGCTTCCTATGCGCGTCGTCAGTCTGTTTAACAATCGTGCAATTTTCGTCGATTTCGGATGCTTGCTTACGTCGATCTCGACGAAACTCAGACCTTTTCGATCGTTGCTCTGATGCTTACTTTTGAAGGTCAAGCAAGCAATCGGAGGCGAATGTTCCTCAAGAGTGTGGCGGTTGACCTCGAGCGAGAGTTTGATAGAGCCGAGCAAAACCGCAGCCCACCAACGCGCCGACGATCTTCTCTATTGCATCAATCAAATGCCCATGACGATCTGGAGTCAGGTGTTGCAGCAACTCAAGCGTGAAGGCTGCCGCCGGAACGAGCGCTATGATCTGGACGAAGCGATGAGGGTAAGCTGCAACGTATAGTGTTCCAAGCGCGCAAAAAGCTGCAAAACGTTCGATGCCGACGTGACCCGTCTGCGGACGAAGTCCGATTGGTGAGAGTGTTGCAAGGACAATTAGCCCAAATACAGTCCAGGCGGCGACAGGAAACAGCTTTTGTTGCATTGACCTAAACACGGACAGGGACCGTAGTGGCCGAGATCTCAGCGAGGCCGGTCCACCCCTTGCGTGAATAGAAGCGAGGCGCGCGTGGCCAGTAGCCGAGTATGGGCATGAAATTGACCATCCTTGATAAATAATTCGATGTCATTTAATTTAGCGCGCAAATTAAATATGCCATTGCGGCTCTCGAATTGTCAAAGGTGCCATTCGACTCCAGTGGAGTTCCAGTCTTCCTCGGGGCACCGAGCAGCCCCTTGCTGGAATTCGCTCTGAATTCGGTTGATATTTGAATCTCGACAGGATCTTCGCTCTGCCTCATCGGTTCGAGCGCGATGATACCATTGATGTCAGGGAGGCGCCGTCTCGCGTTGGTCACTTGGGCGGCCCTATCCCGCACAAGGTGGCACTCCAACGGGCTCCACGCGTAAATGTTTGTTAAATCAAGTGGATTTCCTGCTGCAGCCTTTGTCCTCGCATCCCCATGGTTCCAGGTCGCAGCATCCGATCGCGATCCAGATTGGTCAGCCATTTCTCATTCTGCGCTTTGAAGTGTCGCCACAGCAACATTTGCGCTGCCTATTAAAGTAAACGCACGTTTTGAATTGCTTGAGATGTGGTGCGGCTATAGGCCTAAGTGCACCGGGGCTGGCGATATTTCACCTACAGATTTTTGATTCCCGGGGGCCGCAAGACAGTGCCGTCTTGCGGCCCATTTCAAATAAATACGAGGGAACAATGAAAAGAACAGTCGAGAGCCGCAAAAACAATTGCCGCCTGACTTCCATTGAAGCGATTGAAGAACGGATTGCCATAATTGAGAACATGCAACGTCGTCTGGAGCAAGCGTTCGGTCGCAGAATTCCTGCTGACACGCAATATTGGATCAATTGAGGACGACATCGCGCCAGTTGGGCTCCTGCGCTGGCGCTTGAACGCGCGCGAGGTGTTACAGGGAAGGGCCCTCGACCGGCACGGGCAAGCAGTTGAAGAGTCAAAACCACTGAAAAAGAGGAGCTGCTGAATCCCGATAGCGCGTGTTCGTGCGATCGAGAAAGGCTCGTCCGACTGAATCACGACGTCGGCGCCGTATGGGCGTACAGTAATAGTCAGTCGGTTAGCTCCAGTAGCCAGCAAATCAGCCGGTTGAAGGCTCCAGTCGCGCCAGCCCCGGACTGGGGCCTTTGCGGTTGCGGGGGGCAAAAACGCCGCCCGCTTAAAAATGTCGCGGCCGGCGGCATCCAGCCCTGGGGGCGATGCATAGTCCGGGCGACAGTTAGTCTTATTGGAACTGGCTCAAGCCAATCGCGACCCAAGCGCCATTTAGCCTGAAACCATTTCAGCGAGCGTGCGTATTGATTCTCATGGCTGGCGAGACTGAAAAGTACGTGCGGTTTGCGGAAGAGTGCCAGAGTCGCGCCGCCAGTGCACGTAACCGTGCAGATGAGGAAGCTTGGCTGGCGCTCGCTGACGAATGGCTGAAGCTTGCGCGCCTAGCTACCGGTGATGCATTCGACCAACCGCTACAATAAGATCAGGGCGCTCCAAAACTTCTACCAGTTGGTCGAGAATGGCGCGCTCGTTGTTGCGGGGCTGCGGCTTCAGGTATTCTTCCAAGATCCGCTGCGCATCGCTCACCGCCTTAAGAGCCAGTTCTTCGTCTTGCATGGAACCAAACTCCGGTTCAATCCGCATATAATCGAGAATTGGCTAAATTTGTTCCACTTAAATTAAGATCCGGGATTTATTTCCCAAATTTATTGTCGCGGTAGGGGACGGGCGTAACCAGAAAGGCTTCTTTTGCAGCCAATGCTCGAATTGTTTGGGGTGTTTGAGCGCTTTGCCATCCACGCCCTTCAACTGCGTGGATAGATGCTGAGTCTGGCCGAAATTGTTCAAGAGGATGCAGTAACAATGTGTTCGGATCGGGGTCCATTCTCGGGGGAGCGGGCCGTGCTGGTGGTGAGCGAATGCGCGAAGCTAGCCAAGAAGTCCCAAGATCAACTGGCGCACCGGGCGTCTTGCCAAGGGCGGCCCGCCGGATATCTCGCGGAGTTTCCCTGCGTATGCGGTAATCTTTGCACAGGGCCTCGCGATGGAATACGAATGCGATCAAAGCTAATCGATGCTCAAGTGCGAATTACTGTCGCCGATTAATTGCAACGGTAGCCCCGTTGGCCGTTCCCATTGGTCTCGGATTATGCCGCTATTCAAATTTCGCGACGTCAGGTTTAAGATCGACATGATCGGCGACGACCTTTGGAGGTGGACCATATTCCCCATTCGAGAGGGCGGGATCACGTTCATAAATTCAGTTTGCGGTTCGCGCGAGCAGGCGATTTCCATATGCCGCGACGAAATCGACAAGCTCATCGGAACGAACTCCGACCTCGGCTCCCCCCAAGACAAATAGCTTCTAGGGCCCGCCATATAGGCCGCTTCACGTTCCGCGCATCGATGAAGCGGGCGTCAATAGGCGTCGCATTTCCAGAAACCTAGTTTTCGGCACCGGAGAGTCGATTACACCGATCCGGCTAGCGATCGGAATATAGGGGCTCGCGCGTTGTGACTAAGGTCGATATCGGCGCGAAAGAATACTTGCGCGTGAAGTTGGCAATGGCGATTTTGGCGAAAGGCATTCGTATAGGCCTAGTCCACGGGTTGATTGCGGTCTCCGTGGCTTTAGGCAGCGAAAGCGGCATGCAGAAGACTGTGCGCAATATGCCCCCGGTCCCTACCGCCGACATTGCCTTGAAGCCAACAATCCGAAGTTGGCTGCAAAGAGGGAACGATGTGAGGATCAAGTCCGAGGAATGGGTCTCTACGCTGGTAGAGGTGACGGGGTGGCACCAAGGGATACATGCAGGCGTGCATACACCGTCGATAGTTGAACAACCCAACCCCCTCCGTTTGAGGCGCTAGGCGGGATCCTATCGGGCTAGTGCTCCGTCCGTCGCGACTTCTGCTGAGCGAATTGTTGTTCGAGCGCTGCCTCCGCCTGCAATACGATCGATCGCCGCGTGTCCTGGTTAGTCAGTTTCTGGAACGCCCTGATCAGGCGAAGTATCTGCAGATCTTCGACGCCGTTTGGCATGGCAAAGGCCCTCTCGATAAAACCGCATCCTTAAATACGAAAACTATGCAGCGTCCTTGTTCGTAGTGGAACAGGGAACTCCGGCCAGGGTTAAATTCTGCCGGCTCGCTGCCAGAGCTGGCGGAGCGGCCCCGGCCCATATCCCCGCTGCCCCTGCGAGCCGGGGCCGTCTCTCCGCCGTTGCGTCGGCGGCAGTCCTTATTCGTTCCAAACACGCTCGCCGCAATCGCACTCGAATGCACGAACGACCGCTTGTCTGTCCGGAAAATGCACGGCTCCAACCAACTTCATCGTTGCACCGCAAGCATCGCATTCCCGGTTCGAATTGTCTTCAATCTCAGCAATTTTCTCTGCTCTGTAAATTTCCATCAGGCAACTCTCGATACCGCCCATCTGAAATCCGGGCAGAACAGAATAAAATGAATCGTGATCCAATTTAAATGGTCTATCATTTAATTTAGAATATTTCCAGATCCGCCGAGTCTCGATGGCGGCTCCGTACGGCCCCCTGTTTTGCTGGGATTGAACCTTTTCGCGAGTGTCGAAGACACCCTTTGGGCCGGGGACTATCTGAGGGAGCAAAGATGCCAACTTCGATTTCGGCGGCAGCGACGCATGCAAGAAATTCCGCCATGTCCAATGATGATAGCGACTCCGACCAATTATTCGCGGTTTCGCTGTTTACCGGCATCGGCTTGTTGGTATCGATAATCGTCGCGCTTTCCAGCATTCAAGGACTTTAGCCTAAGCGCCAACGAAAAGCCGGTAACCTCCAGCAAGCCGGCAGGTTCTCGACGCGAACTGGCGCACGCTTTTGCGGATAGTTTCGTGCACGGAAAGATCATGCCGCCATGGATGCTGCACACTGTGGCCTGGGCGCTGACCGCCGCCGGCTTAATTCATCGTCCTATCAATAATGGTGATGGGCAGCCTAGCCAAGCCCCGGGTCTGGGACCCAGTGCTGGAGACGCTCGCCGAGCGCGGCGCGCTTCACGAACAGGGCTACATCGAGCATCTCGAGCCGGCTGTTTCGGATACCGAGGCCGAAAGCGCCTATCCGGACCCGATCGAGCACTGCGATATTTGCCGATGGCGGCGCCGCTGCGAGGAGAAGAGAAGGGGGGATGACCACATGTCGCTCGTCGCCGGCATCAGCAAGTCCCAGATCGGGGAGTTCGAGAGGCACGGCATCGGCACCACCGCCGCGCTCGCCGCGATGCCAATACCGACGAAGTGGAGGCCGGATCGAGGCGCGGCCAAGAGCTTCGAGAAGGTGCGCGAGCAGGCGCGAATTCAGGTGGCTGAGAGGGACGCAGGGAAGGTTCTGTACGAGACCCTTCCTCTGGTGCCAGGGTTCGGATTGTCGCGGCTGTCGACCCCTTCACCGGGCGACATCTTATTCGACTTCGAAGGCGATCCGTTAGTGGACGAGGGAGGTCTGGAGTTCCTGTTCGGCTACGTCTTCGCCGACGAGGGCGGTGCGGACAGGTACGTCGGCGATTGGGCCTCCAATCGGCAGGAGGAGAGGGAGGCGTTCGAGCGCTTCGTCGACTTCGTGATCGAGCACCTGAAGAAGCATCCGGATCTTCATATCTATCATTTCGCGCCCTACGAGCCGGCCGCGCTGAAGCGCCTGATGGGACGTTACGCGACGCGCGAGAACGAAGTCGACGACCTGCTGCGTGCGGAGATCTTTGTCGATCTGCTCTCGGTCGTGCGTCACGCGGTCCGCGCCAGCGTCGAGAGCTACAGGTGCTTCCCGTCTGGCATCATTCCCTTTCGCCTGCTTCAACAACGGTTGTGAGGTGCTTCAAGTCTATAAGGTCGTGTCTCGGGCTGGTTGCAACTTTTCATTTGGAAATAGCTGCCAACCTATTGATATCATTAGATGCCGTCTCTGCCATTTTTTCCAAATGCATGTTGAAATCGTTAGATAATCGAGCTGATTTTGATTCCGCCATTCGGAGGTTCGATCCCTCCCGCCCCAGCCAGATTTTCCGCTCAGCCTGAAATATCGCGCGAAACCGGCTTGGTTGGGGGCTCCTGCGAGCGTGCTCGGCCGGCCCGCCTCATTCCGAGGTGATCCATGCCCGCAAACCGCCCGCTGAGCGGAATCCGTCGGCAGCGTAGCAGCGGATCGAGGGATAAGGGCCTTGCATCATCTCGGCCAGCGCGTGTCCCGGACCGAGGTCCAGCACGCGATCGACGCCTTGCTCTGCAAGAGCCTCCAGCGTCGCCGCCCAGTCGATCGGGCGTGCGATCTGCTCGGCGAGCTTTGCCGTCGCATCGGATGCGGAGAAGATGCGTTCGCCGCCATCACCGGCGAGGAGGAGCCGCTGATATGCGACGGGCGCGCGCGTGCTTGCCGTGAGTGCCTGATGCAGGGGGGCGCAGGCCGGTTCGAGTCGCGACGTGTGCGAGGCGATCCTGACGGCGAGAAGGCCGGCGCGCGCCGCGCCTTGTGTCGACGCCTCCTGGCAGAGATTGATGACATCCTGCTCCATGCCGCCGATCACATCGAGACGATCGGGGTTCCTGATCGCGATCTCGCAGCCGTGCTTGTCGAGCAACGGTTGCAGCGTGGCCCGATCGAGGCCGCGGACATAGCCGAGCCGGCCGTCCGGGCCTGCCACGCGATCCATCAATCGCGCGCGAATATCGGTCAGTCGCAGGGCTTCGGCGGCGGTCCATATTCCCGCAACACTCCAGGCTGCCATCTCGCCGACGCTGTAGCCCGTGACGGCGGTCTCTTCGGTCAGGAGGTCGGCAATGCAGGCGTGGATCGCGAGCGCCGATGTGACGGTCAGGATCTGGCTGATTTGGTTGATGGACAACTCGTCCGCGCTGCGCGTCCTGGCGAACTCCCGCGGATCCTGGCCGAGACAAGCGGTTGCCGCGACGAAAACCGGCTCCGCAGCAGGCTGGTCCGCGACAAGATCGAAAATCTTGTCCGAGAGCGTCCCTTGTCCGCCGCAGAGCAATGCAAGCATCAGTGTTCTATCCGGTCGATGAAGAGCGTCATGGCGAGCAGGTCCGCCGAACCGCCGGGACTGAGATTGCGTGCGACGAAAGCCTGGTGGATTTGAGCTGCGCGGTCGCGCCAGTCCGGGCAACCGATTCCGCCCGTGGCCAGAAATCCGGACGCACTGGTTTGCGCAAAGCGCAATCCGTCGGCTCCGCCTCGGTGCAACAAATTGGTGTCGGCAACATCTGCGATCAGCGCCATGCAGGTCTGAACGCGAACCGCCTCTTCGTCGAGAGGTACAAGCTTGCGCGCCGCGTACAGAGCGGGAAGAGCGATGTCATAGACGGAGGGGAAGCCGCAAGCGGCTTCCGCCCTCGCGCCGCCGGCGCCATAGCGGCGCGATGCCATCGCGCCATGACTGCGCAGTGAGATCGGGCCGTCGAGGATGGCCTCGCCCCAGCGTTGCGACACCAATTCGCCGACCGGCTTGCGGATACCGAGCGCGCTGCGATAGCCGGCTGCAGCGCAGAGCAGACCCAGCCCGAAGATCGCCCCGCGATGCGTGTTCACCCCGGAGGTCGCTGCCAGCATCGCGCGCTCGGCCGCTACCCCGATCGCGCGCAGCCGGTCCATGCCGGCACCTTCGGCGCCCGCGGCGGCGAGCTCGCCGAAAAACGGCGCCAGCGTGTCCGCGCTCAGGCACAGCAGGGCGGCGTCCATATCGCGATGCGCGCCGTTGTCGACATGACTGACGAGGCCCGGCTTCGGATAGGTCTCGACCTCGAGCTTCAGGCAGAGCGAGGCGAGATGACCGAGCTGCTCCGCACGGAATGCGCGTTGCGGCAGCGCCTGCCATCTGAGCGCAAGGTTCATGACACTGCCCCCGCCAGAAACGCTGCGCGCGCCATGCTTGCGACGCCGGTCGGACTTTTCACGAGGACTTCGTCCTCGTCAGTGCCGGTCAGCTCGCGCCATTGCACGCCGCCGGCCGGGCCTGTGATCTCGCCGTCCAGCCGCATCGGCGCCTGCTTGGCAATTCCGGCGATCGCGGACGGCAGGGTCTTTGCTTGCGCCATTGATGACAGCGGCCAGAGCAGGTCGAGGTCCGAACTCTCCGTCAGATAGGGAAGGCCGGTGAGGTGTTGCCAGGCCAGACTGCCGAACGTGCGCGTCTCCGGCAGAAGTTGAAGCAGCAGGTCGATGGTCGTGCGCCAGTGCGCAGGCGCCGCCGCGGCGGCATCGGCCAACAAGGGAGGAGGGGCGGATGCAACGATATCGGCGGCGGCGAGCGAGACTGCGATGCGGCGTTTGCCGTGGCTTGGCGGCAGTGGCAGGCCGAGCGGAATCATGCCAGCGACGTCGCTGCAAGCCGGCCGGCGAACGATGAGGGGACGACCGGCGTGCGCCCAGCCTGCGACGATGGGCTCGCTGGCGAGCTCGGGATAACGGTTCATCACAGCGGTCCAGGCGGATGCGGCAGCCTTCACCATGCTGTGGCGCGCAAGAGCTTCAGCCATGTCGCGCCTCCCGACGTCGGGGCGCCGCAAGCGCGACAACGCGATCGGCGATCTCGGCCGCCTTGCGCCGGCCGCCACGCTCGGCGCCGAGCCGGCTGCGATCATCCTGTCCCTGCGGCTGTTGCAGCACGGCGGCAAGCTGCGGCGCCAGCGGTGCAGCTTCGTCCCAGACGGCATGAATCCCGCCTGTCAGCACGATGTTGTCGAGCCCGGGCGCGAACACCGGCGTTGCCTCGGCCTTGGCTTTCAGCACGTCGATCGGCAGCTTGGTGACGCGCGCCATCGAGGGCAGGTCCATCACCGCGGGATGGGCGCCGGGCAGCGCCACCAGCGTGCCGGTGGCGAGCGCCGTTGCGATGAACGCGCCGGCCGCGCTGCCACCATAGAGCAGGCCGATGGTGCGGTGTCCTTCGGTCTCTGCCAACAACAGCGCCTTGGCGAGATGCGCGAGATACTCGCTGAGGCCGAGCAACTCGTCGCGCCTGCTCATGCGCTGACTGGCGGAATCGACCAGGACCAGGATCGGTGCGCGATCGCCTGACTTGACGATCTCGATGACGCGCCGCGCGAGCACGATGGCTTCGTCCACGCCCAGCGGTTTGCCCTCGATGATGCCGAGCACGTGGATCAGTCCGCCGTCAGGCAGCACCGCTTGTCCCGAGATCATCGCGCCGTTGACTTCGATCTTGCGGCCGTTCGGGAACAGGCCGGCCAGGATGTCATCGAGCGTCATCGGCGTTCTCCCTGTCATTGGCGGCGCGAAGGAACGCGCCGGTTGGAAGTGCGGGAACCTCGGTCGGATCGCCGATGCCGAGCGCCTGCCAGATCTCGACCGCGTCCTCGCTCTCGCCAAAGCGCTGCAACCGCCGCTCAAGACGCGCCTGTTCGGCTTCGAGAACAGTGACGTCGCATCGCGTGCCGAGGTCGAGTGCATCGATCGCGGCTTGCCGAAAAGCCAATGCGTCGTCGTCGACGAATGTATCGGCGCCGCCGATGAGGTAGCGGTGCTTGCCGCCCATGGTGCGCCAGACCAGCGCGCGGTCGCGCGAGTCGAATTCCTCGATGCCCTTGTTGGTCTCGATCACTTCGGGGCCGCTGACGCTGAGCCGGCCCTGCTCGGAGATGATCAGGCGCGAGCAAGTGCCGGCGATCAGGCTGCCGCCGCCATAGCAGCCGGCGCGTCCGCCGATCAGGCCGACGATTTTGACGCCGGCACGGCGCGCCTCGATCACGGCGCGCATGATCTCGGCGATCGCCAGCTCACCGGCATTGGCTTCCTGAAGCCGCACGCCGCCGGTGTCGAACAAGATCAGCACATCCTGCTTGAGCGCGCGTGCCGCGCGCAACAGGCCAGTGAACTTGGCGCCATGGATCTCGCCGAAGGCGCCGCCCATGAAGCGTCCCTCCTGCGCGGCGACGAAAACCGGCGCGCCGTCCAACTGGCCGCGTCCGATGACCATGCCGTCATCGAACTGCTCCGGCAGGTCGAAGATCGCCAGATGCGGGCTGATCTCGCGCAGCTCGGGGCCGATGAATTCGGCAAAGCTGCCGGCATCGACCAGCGCGTCGATGCGCTGCCGGGCGCTCGCCTCGTACCAGCTCAGCGAAACATTGTTGGCTGCCACCTGTGTCATCGTTCCGGCTCCTCGATCTTGCGGACGCCTTGTGCCAGCCGCAGCGCAACCGTGTCGGGCCGCGCGCCGCCGTCATTGACGGAGATGTGCAAGCCGCCGGCCGAGCGGCGGGCGACGAAATCGCGAACGACGGCGTCCCACACCATGCCGAAGCCATGGGCTGCCGTTGCGATGTCGATGGTGCAGACATCCGGCGACGCGCTGCGCTCCAGCAGCACTTCGAGATTGCCGGAGGCGACGACGCCGACGATCGCCTGCGTGCGGGTGCCGCCGGCGCGCCTGGGGGCAGACAGTCTGAAGCTGAGCTTTTCCATGCAAACCTCACCAATTGCGGAAGCGGCTGGGCGGGCGGTAGAGGCCGCCGGAAGCCAGCATGAGATCCTTGATCGAACGGGCCGCGAGCAGATTGCGGTCGGCGTCGAGCGGGTCGATGCCGAGATCTTCGGGGCGCTGAATCACGCCGCGCTGCCGGAGCTGCTCGACCAGCTTCGCGTCGCGCGCGCGGCCGATCTCGGTGTATCCGGCAACGCCGCGGATGGCCTGTTCGCGCTCGTCCTTGCTGCGGCACATCAGGAGGTTGGCGATGCCTTCCTCGGTGACGATGTGGGTGACGTCGTCGGAGTAGACCATCACCGGCGCGAGATCGAGCTTGAGCTCGCGTGCCAGATCGAGCGCATCGAGCCGCTCGACGAACAGCGGAGCGTTGCGCTCGCCAAAGGTCTCGCCGATCTGCACCACCAGCTTGCGGCCGCGACGCAGCGCGGCGTTGGTATCGGGATCGGCCTCGGCGCCGGCCTTGAGCCAGGGCTCGCTCGGATGGCGGCGGCCACGCGGATCGGAGCCCATGTTGGGCGCACCGCCGAAGCCGGCGATGCGGCTGGTCGTTACCGTCGAACTATGACCCTCCAGATCAATCTGAAGCGTCGATCCGATGAACATGTCGCAGGCATAGAGGCCCGCCGTCTGGCAGAACGCACGGTTCGAACGCAGCGAGCCGTCGGGGCCGGTGAAGAACACGTCGGAGCGCGCCGCGACGTAATCCTCCATGCCGACTTCCGATCCGAAGCAGTGGATCTGCTCGACCCAGCCGGCTTCGATCGCCGGAATCATCGTGGGATGCGGGTTGAGCGCGAAATGGGTGCAGACCTTGCCCTTGAGGCCGAGCTTCTCGCCGTAGGTGGGCAGCAAGAGCTCGATCGCGGCGGTGTTGAAGCCGATGCCGTGATTGAGCCGGCGCACGCCGTAGGGTGCGTAGATGCCCTTGATGGCGAGCATTGCCGTCAGGATCTGGGTCTCGGTAATGGCGGCGGGATCGCGCGTGAACAACGGCTCGACATAGAAGGGACGGCCGGCCTCGACCACGAAATGCACGAGGTCGCCGGGGATGTCGACGCGCGGCACCTTGTCGACGATCTCGGTGACCTGGGCCACGACGAGACCGTTCTTGTAGCTGGTTGCCTCGACGACGGTCGGCGTGTCCTCGGTGTTCGGCCCGGTGTAGAGATTGCCGTCCCTGTCGGCGCTGACGGCCGCGATCAGCGCGACGTTCGGCGTGAGGTCGATGAAGTAGCGCGCGAACAGCTCGAGATAGGTATGGACGGCGCCTAGCTCGATCTTGCCGCCGAACAGCATGCGCGCGATGCGCGCCGATTGCGGGCCCGAATAGGAGAAGTCGAGCCGCCGCGCGATGCCCTTCTCGAAGATGTCGAGATGCGCGGGCAGCACCACGCCTGACTGCACCATGTGCAAATCATGGACGTCCGCGGGCTCAAGGCTGGCGAGCGCCGAGGCGAGGATATCGGCCTGCTTCTGGTTGTCGCCCTCCAGGCACACCCGATCGCCCGACCGGACCACCGCCTTCAGGAACGCACCCAGGTTCGGGATCGGGACGACCTTGCCCTTGGCGTGCTGTCGGCCGGCCGCCAGGCGCTCATCGAGTGCGGCCTTTTGCATACCCCAATCGCTCATTTCGGCTCCTTGGCATGCGGGAACTGGCTTTGATGTCGCTTAATGTATGCGTATTGCCTTCCGTTGTCAATTAATGTATACGCAAATTTATAAGCGATGGATATTCGCATACACAGGAGGAAATTTATGGTGCGAATGCATACAAAGCGCCCCTGCCGGGGGAACCGCACTTCGCGCACCGAGGGGAGGCGCCCGTGACCATTTCCGGCGTTGCGCTCCTCGCGATCTGCACGCTCTTGGGTAGCCTGCTCGGCGACCTGCTGGGCGTCGCCCTCGGCGTAAAGGCCAATGTCGGCGGCGTCGGCATTGCGATGATGTTCCTGATCGCGGCCCGGCTCTGGCTGGTGCGGCACGGCCTGCTCAGCCACGGTCTCAAGACCGGCGTCGAGTTCTGGGGCAGCTTCTACATTCCGATCGTGGTCGCCATGGCCGCGCAGCAGAACGTCGTTGCTGCGGCAAAGGGCGGTCCGGTCGTCGTCATTGCCGGCGCCGGCGCGGTCGCGGTGTGTTTCGCGATGGTAGCCCTGATCGGCCGGCTCAGTGGCCCCGTCGAGACCATGGACGAGATCGAGGCCCGAGAGGCACTCGAGGCCAGCGTACCTCACTTCAAGTCCGGGAGGGTCGCATGACCATGATATCTCACGTTCTCGCCGCCAATTCGCTGATCACCGCGTTCGCCGCCGTCGGGATCCTGATGTGGATTTCCGGAGCGATCTCGAAATACCTGACCTTCGGACGCATCCACGGCTCGGCGATCGCGATCATGCTGGGTCTATTGCTGGCCTTTTTCGGCGGCATCGCCACTGGCGGTGAAAAGGGCGTCGCCGACTGGCCTGCGCTGACCGGGATCGGCCTGATGGGCGGCGCGATGCTGCGGGACTTCGCCATCGTCGCCACCGCTTTCGAGGTCGATGTCGTGCATGCGCGCAAGGCGGGATTGATCGGTGCGGTCGCGCTCGGATTGGGGACGGTCGTTCCGTTCATTCTGGGCGTTCTCGTCGCCGCAGCGTTTGGCTACACTGATGCCGAATCGCTCACGACGATCGGCGCCGGTGCGGTCACCTACATCGTCGGTCCGGTTACGGGGGCCGCGATCGGCGCGTCATCACCGGTCATTGCTCTCTCGATCGCGACCGGTGTATTCAAGGCGGTGATCGTGATGATCGGCACGCCCTTCGTTGCCGGGATGATCGGCCTCAACAATCCGCGCAGCGCGATGGTGTTCGGCGGCTTGATGGGAACGGTCAGCGGCGTTTCCGGAGGACTTGCGGCGACCGATCGTCGCCTCGTGCCCTACGGCGCATTGACCGCGACGTTTCACACGGGCCTCGGATGCCTGGTCGCACCGTCCATCCTCTACTTCGCGGTGCGCGCAATCATAGGAAGCTGAATGGCAGGTCTGTTCAAAGTTGCAGCCGAAGCAGAAGAAGACGGCGGGCTTCTCTCCGATCGCATCCGCAATGCGCTCACGGACGAGATTGCCTCCGGTGCGCTCGTCGCCGGTTCGGCTCTGGAAGAGCAGCAGCTTGCCGATCGCTTTGGAGCTTCCCGCACGCCGGTGCGGGAGGCCCTGCGCCAGCTCGTCGTCAGCGGGCTGGTCGAGGTCCGCGGCCGTCGCGGAGTTGTGGTGGCGCGGATGACGCCCGAACGCATCATGGACATGTTCGAGACCAGCGCCGAGGTGGAGGCCATGTGCGTCCGCCTCGCGACCTATCGCATGACGCCGCTCGAGCGCAGTCGTTTGATCGAGCTTCACGAGAGCTCGCTGGCGATGGTCGAGGCCAATGACGTCGATGCCTATGACGCCTTCAACCGCACCTTCCATGAATGTATCTACAGCGCGACGCACAACTCGTTCATGGCCGAGCAGGCGCAGGATGTTCGTGCGCGGCTCAGCGCGTTCCGCCGCACCCAGTTGCGGCAGGGCGATCGCATTCGCAAATCTCGCGACGAGCATGATGCCATCATGCAGGCGATCGCGGAGGGGGACGGCGACACTGCAGCGCGGCGCATGCGCGCTCACATGCTCAACGCGGCTGCCGCGCTCCGGCGCTATATCGATGATCGCCTGGGCACGGACGAGCCGATTGGTCCGACGGGTGGCTCAGGGCAGGGCTGATGAAGGCTCATCTGTTTGAAGTTCCCCGAATATCTTCGCGATGGTTCTCGTCGGGCCATCGGATGGTCCCGAGAACGCAACGCTCCGTGGATGGCGCTCGGTCGTGAAGTTCCGAGCTTGACACTGTCGAGCGAAAAGAACAGAAGTCGAACATGGCCGCCCATCACCCAGCGGCGAGCGGTGTCTGTGCCGCCCGCGCAAATCTGACCCAAGCGGGATCTCGCTGCGCCGCGCCGAGGGCTGCGCGCTGATGACGTTGCCTGTCCTGCCGCCCTACTACTACCACGACCATTTCACGGAGATGCTGAGCTTCGTCTGCGAGACCTACGGTCCGGTGCTGACCGAGGAGCATCGGGCGTTTGTCGCTCGTTTCTCGTCGTTGTCGAAAGACGCCCAGTGCCTGTTCATCCGGATGGTCAACCGCAACGGCACGGTCTTCAATCCCTCCACGTTCAAGTACACGGAGATCGCCGACCCGGTTGGCGCATTGGGGGAGCTTGGTATCGCCGGTTATGTCCGGGGCCTGATCGAACAGGATTACGCGGCGTTCATGGCCTGCCTTGCAAAGCCGGTGCTGTTCGATGGCGCCAAGGCGGCCGGCGTGAGCGATGTCCGGGCCTCATGGCCCAAGGGCAAGCTGACGGAGTATTGGCTCGCCAATCTGTCGTTCGGTACCGCATTCCAGCGCTGCGGTGGTGAGGCCTTCATCGCGCTCGGTGATACCGAGCCGCTGGAGTTTCTGCTCTATCTCTATTTCGGCAAGACCGAGAACAACCTCAAGAATTTTGCGCTACGCGACCTCGGCATCCTGCGCACCAACGATCAGGCGGATTTCAGCGCCCGGTTTGCCGACGCGGACGAGGCGAGGGCGTGCTTTCACTACGCCCGTCTGCTGCGTCACTTCGAGACCAAATCGGACGAAGCGTATCGCAATTCCGTGGCCGGCGTTCTCGGCGGTCCTGCCTGCCCGACGGATTACGCCTCGGATCTGCGGAGCCGCGCGGCCCACCGAGCGGGTCTGCACTTCGAGAAGAAGGGCGAGGCCGCGCTGGCGATCCAGCTCTACCGCGCCGGCTCCTCCGCAGAATGTCACGAGCGCCTCGCCCGTCTGCTCTACGCGGAAGGCGACAAGGACGCCGCCGAGGAGCTGCTGCGTCGCATGATCGACGATCCCGCCAGCGACGACGAATTCGTCTTCGCGAGCGATTTCTATGCCCGCAAGTTCGACGGACGCCGGACGGGACTCTGCACCGAGCTGCTGCGAGCGGGGCGAACGCTCCGGGTCGACGATACCTGGCGCGGCAATCCGGAAGCAGGACTTGCGGGCGTCTTGCGCCGGCAAGGCGTTGAGGTCTTCCACGCCGAAAACACGCTCTGGCATTGCCTGTTCGGATTGCTGTTCTGGGACGAGCTGTTCGAATCCGGACAGCTGCACAGCGGCTTCGACTGGATGCCGCATTGCCTGAAGGACAGGACCTTCGCGCAGCTCTTTGCCGGTCAAATCGAGACCAGGCTCGCAGCCGTCGCGTCGCAAGCCGCGCTCCCCCAGATTCTGCGGATCGTCGCCGCAAAGTGGGGGAAGCCGAACGGCGTGTTCGCCTGGGACCATGTCGATATCGATGCGCTGCGCGCGCTGCTTGCAGGCGCGCGTGCAACTGGCCTCGCCACGATCCTTCGCCTGATGTGCGAGGATTATCGGGCGATGCGCGATGGCTTCCCCGATCTCATGCTCGTGGCCAACGGCGCCGTCTCGTTCATGGAAGTGAAGGCCGAGGGTGACGTCATCAGGCGCAACCAGCTGACGCGGCTTCGCCAGCTCGGCAACGCCGGCATTCCCGCGGAGATCGGCCGCGCCGATTTCCGTTTCGATCCGGATCAGGACTACGTCGTCGTCGACATCGAGACCACCGGCGGCTGGACCGGCGGGGATCGCATCACCGAGATCGGCGCCGTCAGGATCCGCAATCATCAGGTCGTGGCGGAGTGGCATTCGTTGATCAATCCCCAGCGGTCGATCCCGGCCAAGATCGTCGCGTTGACCGGCATCACCAACGAGATGGTGCGGGACGCGCCATTGTTCGCGGACGTCGCGGACAGTTTCATGCAGTTCATGGGCGACGGCGTCTTCGTCGCCCACAATGTCAATTTCGATTACGGCTTCATCGCCGCGGAATATGGACGCCTCGAACGCCGTTTCCGCTTTCCAAAGCTCTGCACCTGCGCGGCCATGCGCCGGCACTACCCCGGTCACAAGTCCTACGGGCTTGGCAAGCTCACGAGGGCGTTCAATATCGAGCTCAAGAACCATCATCGCGCGCTGTCCGATGCGCGCGCTGCGGCTCACCTCCTCAATTTGATCAATGCAAAGCGTGATGAGGCGGGAAGCAGGTCAGAAGAGATTGCGGCCTGATCCCGGACCGCGAGGGCCTTACTCACGGCTTCCCAATCGTTGTGCCCGCTCGATCAGTCTGCGTGCGTTACGATAGGTCGGTACTTCGACCCAAAGCCCGTCGACCAGGGCGCGGTCTTCGCCGCGCTTGCGTGCGGCATCGAAGCCCGCGACGATCGCGCGCGCACGTGCAAGCTCCTCCGCGCGAGGGGTAAAGACTGCGTTCAACGCCGTCGCGTGCGCGGGACGCACCAGGGACTTGCTACGATAGCCCAGGCGACGCGAGAGCGCCGCCTCGCGGACCGCGCCTTCGACGTCGCTGAACGTGTAGGGAGCATCGATCGGCTCGATGCCGGCGGCGCGCGCCTCCAGGATGAAGCGGCGGCGGGCGTAATCCAGTTCGACCGCGTCGGTGCTGCGTTCGGCGCACAGATCGTTGGCGAGGTCTTCCGCTCCCAGCAAGGCGCACCGGATGCGGGGGCTTGCCGCGGCGATCGCGCGGACCTCGACCACGCCGAGCGCCGTTTCGCAGACCGGCAGGATTTCGGTGCTGCCGGCCGTCATGCTGAGCTCTCGCTCCCAATGCGTGATCGCTGCATCGAGCGCGTGCATCTGCGCCGCCCTGTCGCTCATCGGATAAGCGATCACGTCGGGCTGCGCCTTCATGGCGGCGGCGAGATCGATCGTGCCGTCCGTCTCCAGTGCATTGATCCTGATCGCCGCAATGCAGCCGCGGTTGCGACAATCCCCGACAAAGCGCGCCAGCAGGTCGCGCGCGTCGCTGCGTCGCTCCGGCGGCGTAAAATCCTCGAGATCGACGATGAGGGCATCGGCCCCGGCATTCAGCATGCTCTCGTGGGCCGCGCGATCGGCGCCCGGGCCGAACAGCCATGTGCGGCGAAGGTCCGGATCAAGCATGGCATCCGCCTGTCGCGCAAACGCCGTCCTGCCCGGATTCCAGCGTCGTATCCGGCGGCAAGCCCTCGCAGACGAGCGCCATGATCTCGGCGCCGAGCTGCAAGTCCTGGATATGCCCAAACACATGCCGACGAAGCTGGCCGTCACGATCGAACAGCAACATCGTCGGTGTTCCCTGGAATCCGTAACTCCGCATGGTCCGCGGGACGTCGGTGCCGTCGGGTGCATCGACGGCAACGGGAAACCGGATCTGGTACTCGTGCAGGAAGACGCGCAGCGCGTTCGGCCCCATGGCATCGTGGTGCTCGAACACGCTGTGCAGGCCGATCACGGCGACATCCGACGATTTGAACGTCGCCGCGACGCGCTGAGCCTGCGGAAGGCTGTTGGCAACGCAACCCGGACAGAGCATCTGGAAGGCGGTCAGCATCACGATCCGGCCACGCAATGCGGCGAGCGACAACGGCTCGGGCGTATTGAACCACTCCGTGGTTTGCCATTCCTTCGCCGGTTCGGCGCTCGCCATATGATCTGTCCTCGTCATCAGTCCCGTATGTAGCACGATTTGGGTCGTATCAGATGCCGAAGGTCAGTTGCGGCTCCGCGTCGTCGCCGAGCTGGAGGGACGACAGCGATACGCCGAGCAGCCTGACGCGCTTCGGCAGCGGCATCTCGACTTCGAGCAGGCCGCAGGCCAGCCGCTCCAGCTCGTCCCGGCCTGCGACCGGCGTAGGGGCGGACCTGCTGCGTGTGATGATCTCGAAGTCGGCGAACTTGATCTTCAAGGTGACGGTGCGGCCGCGGCTGCCGGTGGTCTCGCAATGGCGCCAGACCTTGTCGACGAGGGGCCGAAGCTCGGCGACCAGCACGTCGAATTCGCCGAGATCGGTCGAGAATGTGGTTTCCGCACCGATCGATTTGCGGATCCGGTTGGCGCGCACCGGCCGTTCGTCGACGCCGCGCGAGATCCAGTAATAATAGGCGCCCGACTTGCCGAAGTTCGCGTTCATGAACTCGAGCGTCTGGTGGCGGATGTCGAGACCGGTGAACAGGCCGAGTGCGTTCATCTTCGCACCTGTCGCCGGTCCGATCCCATGAAACTTGCCGACGGGCAGCGTCTCGACAAAGGCGGGTCCCATCTCCGGCGAGATCACGAATTGTCCGTTGGGCTTGCGGTGATCGGAGGCGAGCTTGGCCAGGAACTTGTTGTAGGAAATGCCCGCCGAAGCGTTGAGGCCGGTCTCGGCCTTGATCTTCTCGCGGATCCGCAGCGCGACGTCGCGTGCGAGCGGGATGCCCTGCAGGTTCTCCGTCACGTCGAGATAGGCCTCGTCGAGGGACAGGGGCTCGATGATCTCGGTGTGCTCGGCGAAAATCTCGCGGATCTGCCGGCTGATCGCCTTGTAGACCTCGAAGCGCGGCTTCACGAAGATCAGGTCGGGACATTGCCGCTTCGCGGTCACCGACGCCATTGCGGACCGAACGCCGAATTTGCGCGCTTCATAGCTCGCCGCGGCAACCACGCCGCGCTCGGCCGACCCACCGACGGCGACGGGCTTGCCGCGCAGCTCCGGATTGTCGCGCTGTTCCACCGATGCGTAGAAGGCATCCATGTCGATGTGGATGATCTTGCGGACGCGCGTCGCGTCGCCTTCCACGGTCCCGGATTCTCTCATGCGCGGATGATACAATCGGCTCGAGGGAATCGCGAGGTGGCGCGGCCCGTTTCCGGTGACAGGGTTGGCCGCTCCTTCCCCGTGACGATGAGGACACATCTGATGCTTCTACCCGCCGCGATATTGACGTAAAGACTGGAGGGAGAGGATTTAAGATGGCAAAGACGACCGAGAAGAAGCTTCCCGCCCTTGAGGGCGTCTCCGCGGCTGAACGCGCGCTTGCCGTGCTCACGGCTTTCCGTCGCGGCGATGGAGCCCTGAGCTTGGCTGAACTGGCCGAGCGGACGGGTCTGGTCAAGAGCACCATCATGCGGCTTGCTTTGTCTCTCCAGCGCTACCGGTTGATCGCGCGCCTTCCGGATGGTTCTTACCGATTGGACGCGGAAACGCTTCGCCTCGGGACTGCCTATCAGCAGGCCTTTCGTCTCTCTGATCATATCATGCCCGTGCTCGAGCATTTGACAGCGAAGACCGGCGAAACGACCTCCTTTTACGTCCGGAACGGCGACGAGAGACTTTGCCTGTTTCGTGTCGAGAGCACGAACCGAATTCGAATGACGGTGCAACCTGGCGATAGCCGCCCGATGGACAAAGCCGCCATCGCGCAGACATTGCGACGATATGAATCCGGACCACCGGGGCCCAACGACGAACTGCCGCTGTTCACGTCGGGAGTGACGGACCTTCACGCTGCAGCGCTGGCCATGCCCGTCTTCGGTGTCGGAGACAAGCTGGTTGGTGCGCTGGCTATCTCCGGTCCGGTGAGCCGGCTGACATCCGCGAGAGCGGAGCAGGTCAAGGGCGCGCTGGTCGAGGCGGCAACCAAGCTGACGATTGCATGCGGCGGAACCGTGCCGCCCGCCTTGGCGAAGAGTTCTCGCAAACGGGTCGCCGACGCGTCATCGTAAAACGAAACGCCATTTCATTTTACTTGCGACTGGCCGCCCCGCCGGCTTATAATTCTCCCAACAAGACGTGGGAGGATGACGTCGTGCCTTCAGCATCGCTTACGCGAAGGGCCGCTTTGATGGGCCTGTCCGTGGCTGCTCTTTCAAGGGGAATGGCGCGGGCGGACGAGGTTCGCTGGTCGAGCGGCGCCGAGAAGCCGCGATTTCTCGCGCCGCCGGGGGCAACGGACTGCCACTTCCATACCTATGACAAGAATTATCCCGTCATAAAGAATGCCACGCTCCTGCCCGACGACGCGCTGCCCGATGACTATCGCGCGCTTCAACGTCGTATCGGCACCAGCCGAGGCGTGATCATTCAGCCGTCGACCTATGGAACGGACAATCGGTTACAGATCGCATCCCGAAAAGCGCTCGGCACGGAAAACTTCCGCGTCGTTGCGGTGGTGGCGGAGGACGTTTCGGACGCGGATTTGAAGCAGCTTGGCGAGCAGGGTGTCTGCGGCGTCCGTTTCAATCTCGCCTATCCCGGCGTGCTGACGTTTGCCTCATTGAAGATCCTGGCGCCGAAGCTTGCTGATCTCGGCTGGCATTGCCAGTTCAACATCCGGCCCGATCAGCTCGAAGACAACGCCGCGCTGCTTCAGTCGCTGCCGACAAAGCTGGTGTTCGATCACCTGAGCCAGGTGCCGCAACCGGCGGGCCTTGACAGCAAGGCCTACAAGATCACGCGCGAACTGATCGATCGCGGAAAAACGTGGGTGAAATTGTCCGGGCCCTACGTGACCACGAAAAAGGGGCCACCTATGTTTGAAGATGCAGGGGCGGTGGCCGCTGCGTACGCAAAGGCTGCGCCCCAGCGAATGGTGTGGGGCAGTGACTGGCCGCATCCCTCGGAGAAGGAGCACAAGCCAAATGACGCGCAGCTCTTCGATCTCTTCCACGATTGGGTCGGCGGCGATGCCGTCTTCAAGCGCATTCTCGTCGACAATCCCGTCGAGCTTTACGGCTTCGCGCCGTTGTCAAAATGACGTTCTTCAGCCCGCCGCGCAGAATTGAAACGACCGTGTTCACCCGACTTCCGGAGCATTTCCGGAAGCCTCGCCGCACCGTCTGGGCAGACGCCAATCAGGGTGGTCGGGCGATCGATTCGTTTCTGGAAGGTCCATCGTTTGACCGCCAAGGTCGTCTCTACGTCACCGATATTCCATACGGGCGCGTCTTCCGGGTGTCTCCGCAAGGAGATTGGGAGCTCGTGTCCGAGTACGATGGATGGCCGAACGGATTGAAGATCCACCGCGACGGAAGGATCTTCATCACGGACTACAAGCGCGGGATCATGCTGCTCGATCCAGCGAGTGGTGCCGTGACGCCGTTCATGGAGACGGCCGCCAGCGAGAGCTTCAAGGGTGTCAACGATCTCGTCTTCGCGCCATCCGGCAATCTCTATTTCACCGACCAGGGCCAGACCGGGATGCACGATCCGACGGGGCGGGTCTGGAAACTGACGCCTGACGGTCGGCTCACCTGCCTGGTCAACACGATCCCCAGTCCGAACGGGATTGTGGTCGATCAAGAGGAAAGCTTCCTGCTCGTCGCGGTGACGCGCGCGAACCAGATCTGGCGTGTGCCATTACCCGCAAGTGGCTTGACCACCAAGGTCGGAATATTCTCGCATTTGCATGGAGGCCCGGGAGGCCCCGACGGACTCGCTTTGGACCGCGGCGGCAATCTGCTGATCTGTCACACCGGTTTCGGTTCCGTATGGCGGCTTTCACCTCTGGCTGAACCGCTGGACAGGATTGTGTCTTGCGCGGGTGTCGGCACGACCAATCTCGCTTTTGGCGGACCCGGGCAAAGCAGCCTCTTCATCACCGAGAGCCGCACCGGAACGCTGCTACGCGCTGAGCTCGAGCTTCCCGGCCAGCAAATGTTCTCGCACATCGAATAGGGGCCGCGGGCGCCCCGGGGCGCCAGCCTCGGGTTCCCGTCACGCGCAGCATCGCGGCGACAGCATCTCGGTGCACATGAATAAAATGAAACGCCGTTTCAAAATTCTTGATCCCTGGCCGGGATTGAGGTATCCAGCCAAAAAATAAGAGCCGCGACAGACCGGCGATTTTGGAGGACCCCGAATGGCAATGGCCCCCGCGGCGTCGGTTGGCACCGAGTTCACAGTTGAGCAGCAGCGGATCCTTTCCAAGGTTCTTTGGCGGATCGTTCCTTTCCTGCTGCTCTGTTACTTCGTGGCCTATCTCGATCGGGTGAACGTCGGCGTCGCAAGCCTGACGATGAACCAGGACCTCGGCATCTCCCCATCGCAATTCGGCTGGAGCGCCGGCCTGTTTTTCTTCGGCTATTTCCTGGCCGAGATTCCGAGCAATCTGGCGCTGCAAGCGCTTGGCGCCCGCAAGTGGATCGCCCGGATCCTGATCACCTGGGGCATCATCTCGGCTGCGACGGCATTCGTGGTCGGCCCCGTGAGTTTCGGCGCGATGCGTTTTCTGCTTGGTCTTGGCGAGGCGGGCTTCACGCCGGGCGTGTTTCTCTATTTCACCTACTGGTTCCCGGCGCGCGTCAGAGGTACCGCAACAGCCGCTTTCCTGCTCGGCATCCCCATCGCCAACATCATCGGTGCGCCGATTTCGAGCTCGCTTCTGACGCTTGACGGCATCGCCGGCCTGCATGGATGGCAGTGGCTCCTCATCATCGAAGGTCTGCCCGCGACCCTTCTCGGGTTCGCATGCCTTTTCACTCTCACCGACAGGCCGGAGGAGGCGAAATGGCTGACCGCGGAGGAGCGTAGCTGGCTGGTCCAGGTGCTTGCGGCAGAACGCCAGGCGATCGCGGCCAGGCACTCGTCTACGCTGAAGGATGCCTTCACGAACTGGCGCGTCATGGTCTGCGCGGTTGTCAACTTCTGTGCCATCATCGGCTCGGTCGGGCTTGGCCTGTGGATGCCGCAGATCATCAAAGGGCTCGGCTTCGGCATCGTTGCCGTCGGATTCATCGCCGCCATTCCCTATGTGTGCGGTGCTGTAACCATGATGTTGTGGGCACGTCTCTCGGATCGGGGAGGCGACCGAAGCTGGTTTGTCGCTTCTGCGCTGCTGTTCGGTGCGTTGGCACTGGTTGTCTGCGGCTATGCGACGTCGTCGGCGCTGATCTCCATCCTCGCGCTCTGCGGCGCCGTGATCGGGATCATGTGTTACCAGTCGACGTTCTGGCCGATCCCGTCGAGCTTTCTCACCGGCCGCGCGGCCGCCGGCGGGCTCGCGATCATCGTCTCGGTCGGCAATCTCGGCGGCTTCGTCGGACCCTATCTCATTGGCGCCATCAAGCAGTCGACGGACAGCTTTTCATGGGCGCTGATCTCGGTCGCGGCGTTTCTAGCATTGGCCGCCATCCTCATCCGGGTGGTCGGCATCTCTCTCCAGCATCAGGTCGGGGCGGCCGATACCTGCGTCAGTCCGGCCGCAAGCCTCTCGAAGGGAACTTAAATGAGCGATCAGCAGCAATTCCGCCTGGGTCTCGTCGGCTACGGCGAGATCGGCAGCACCATCGGCAATGGGCTGCGCAAAGCGGGCCTCGAGCAGGTCTTCAGCTACGACAAATATGCCTTCGATGGTCCCTACGCCGATCTGATCCAGAGCAGGGCCAGAGCAGCCGGCGTCACGCTGGTCAAGTCGAACAGGGAATTGGCGGATGCAGCCGAACTGATCTTCAGCGTCACGCCTGGCTCCGCGTCGCTGGAAAGCGCGGCGTCGTTCGCGCCCGTGCTCGATGGCCGCCACACCTTCCTCGATTTCGCATCCGCTACGCCGAAAGTGAAGTACGGCGTGGCAGAGCGGCTCGCCAAGACAGGGGCCGTGCTTGGCGACGGGTCCATCATGGGAACGTCCCAGATGGGTTACACCATGCACATGCTGTCGAGCGGTCCCGCCGGTCGGCGCGTCGTCGACCTGCTCGTGCCCTGGGGCATGAGCATCGAATATGTCGGCGAGAAGCTGGGCACGGCGTCGGGCATCAAGATCCTTCGCTCGGTGCTCATCAAGGGCATCGAGGCCCTGATTGACGAGATGTTGCTCGCCGCCGGCTCCTACGGTCTCGATGAGGCGGTGCTGGCGTCAGCCTCCAAGACCTTGACCCGCCCGTTCATGGACACGGTTGCAAGTCTGATCCCGTCCGGCGTGATTCACGCGAAGCGACGGACCGAAGAGGTCGAGATGGCCGCCGAGGCGGTCGCCGACGCCGGTATCGAGCCGCTCATGGCGCGCGCGACGGTTGAGCGTCTTCGCTGGAAGCAGAGCCTCGGTCTCAAGGAACATTTCAACGGTGTCATTCCGGCCAATTACAAGATCGCGGTCGAAGCGATGGTGGCCAAGATGAATGCCAATGCGAAAGCGGCAGAATAGCCGCGCGAAAAGGGAGACGACCGTGACGGGAGTTGTTTCAAGCGTTGAGGATATTGAGAAAGTCACGATGCGCAGGGTGATCCTGCGCCTCGTTCCGTTCCTGATGGTCTGCTACTTCTTTGCGCTGCTCGATCGCGTCAATGTCGGCTTCGCCGCGTTGCAGATGAACAAGGATCTTGGGCTTACGCCGTCGATGTTCGGTTTCGCTGCGAGCCTGTTCTTCGTCTCCTATTTTCTGGTTGAGGTGCCAAGTAACCTCGCACTGCAAAAGGTCGGCGCGAGACGCTGGATCGCCCGCATCATGATCAGCTGGGGCCTGATCACGGCCTGCATGGCCTTCGTCGTCGGGCCGTACTCGCTCTACGCCATGCGCTTCCTCCTCGGTGCGGCGGAAGCAGGCTTCTTCCCCGGCGCGATCCTGTATCTGACCTACTGGCTCCCGTCTCCGTACAGGGCGCGTATCCTCGCCATTTTCACGATCTCGATCCCGCTAGCGACCTTCCTGGGGTCACCTCTGTCGGTTGGTCTGCTTGAGCTCGATGGCGCTCTCGGCCTCCGCGGATGGCAATGGCTCTTCATTCTTGAGGGATTGCCGACCGTGCTGCTCGGTCTGGCGTGCTTGTTTATGCTGACCGATAAGCCGGCGCAGGCGTCATGGCTCACGCCAGAGCAGCGCGACTGGTTGAACGGACGCATGGAGGCGGAGGCCGCGACGCGCAAGCCCATCGGGCATCTCTCGCTCTGGCAGCTCGCGACCAACAAGTATTTCCTGATCATGGCCTTGGTCTGCTCGAGCGCTTCGGCGACAGGGAGCGTGCTGTCCGTGTGGCAACCGCAGCTGCTGAAGTCGTTCGGCCTCACGAATCTTCAGACCGGCTTCGTCAATTCGATCCCCTATGGCGTTGCCATCGTGCTCATGGTGCTGTGGGGACGACACTCGGACAAGACCGCCGAACGCCGTTGGCACACGGCGATTCCGTTGCTGCTTGCCGCCGCTGGATTCACCGGTTTGGGACTGTCCGGCGCCGCCATCGTGCCGACGGTCGTCATGGTTTCGTGCTGCCTGGTGGGGGCCTATGCGTTCAAGGGGCCGTTCTGGGCGCTTTCGGCAAGCTGGTTGTCGAGCAGCACACTCGCAGCCGGGCTCGCCGGCATCAACGCGATCGCCAATCTCATCGGTGGCGGTTTGATGGTGAACGTGGTCGGCGTCACCAAGGAGTGGACCGGCAGCTTTGTGCTCGGGATGTTGCCCCTGGCCTTGCTTTGTGCCGTAGCGTCAGTCTGCGTGCTTATGCTTGGCCGCGGCGCGACGCGCTCGGCTGCGGATATGGCGACGGTGAAGCCGTGATCGCGCCAGGCAATCCACGCGAACACGTGCTGACGCGGCGTGGCGTGCTCGCCGGGATGCTGGTCTATGGCACGGCTGCCTGGGCCGGCGGCGTCGAGCAGGCTGTCCCCAACACCACGGGATCGGCGCCGCCACGTCTGAATGTGCCGGCGGACGCCTGTGACTGCCATCATCACATCTACGACGGGAGATTTCCGGTATCGCCGCACTGGAAACAGGGCTTTCCGCCGGGAGCAACGGTCACCGATTATCGGTTGCTGCGCCGCCGCCTTGGCACGACGCGCAGTGTCGTCGTGCAGCCGTCGACATACGGTATCGACAATCGCTGTCTCGTGGATGCGCTGGGTCAGCTCGGCTCTTCCTCCCGCGGTGTCGCTGTCGTCGACACTGACGTCAAGGACGAGGAACTGCAGGCGCTGGCGGACGCCGGCGTCCGGGCGATCCGTGTCAATTTCGTATCGCCTCAAACCTGGGGGACCACAACTCCGGACATGCTGGCGACCCTCGCGAAGCGGGTGGCCGCATTCGGCTGGCACGTCCAGATCCTGATGACGGCGGATCAGATTGTCGCGCACGAGAGCGTGATCCGCGTGCTGCCGACCAAGGTCGTTATCGACCATCTCGGACGCATTCCTCAGCCGGACGGCGTCCGGCATCCGGGTTTTGCCGCGGTGCGCCGATTGCTGGACGAGGGGCGCACGTGGGTGAAGGTCACCGAGCCCTATGAAGACAGCAAGCTCGGGCCTCCATATGCCGATGCGAGCGAAGTGGCGCGCGCATATGTGCAGGCGGCGCCGCAGCGCATATTGTGGGGCACCGATTGGCCGCACCCGACCCAGCGCGGGACCAAGCCGGATGATGCCCTGCTGGTCGATCTGTTGGCGGAATGGGCGTCGGATGATGCAACGCGCCAGCGTATCCTGGTCGAAAACCCGGCCGAGCTGTTCGGTTTCTAGAGCCGGCTCCGAGGCGCGAGCAGGGGCGTGCCATTGGGATCATGATCCGAATGTCGCATCATGATCCCGCCAACAGCCGGCGAGCGCTCAGTCGAGACCTTCGCACTTCAACTCGCGCAGCGCCTTGTCGACCCAGGAAGCGTCGTGCGTGCCTGCCTTGATATTCGCCATCTGCTTCTGCTCGGCTTCAAGCTTCGCCGCGGAGGCCTTGTACACCTCGTCCACTTCGCTAAACGGAACGCAAAGCAGTCCATCGTCGTCGCCGATGATGAGGTCGCCGGGCTCGATCACCATGCCGTCGATCGCAATCGGGACGTTAATTTCGCCCGGCCCATTCTTGTAAGGTCCGCGATGGGTCACGCCAGCCGCAAAGACCGGAAAATTCTGGTTGCGAATGAACGCGGCATCACGAATGGCGCCATCGATCACGACACCGGCAAGGCCGATCTGAATAATCCGGGTCAGCATCATTTCGCCAATCAACGCGTTGGTCAGATCGCCTCCTGCATCGACCACGATGACATCGCCGGGCTCTGCCAGGGCCATCGCCTTGTGGATCATCAAATTGTCGCCGGGCCGCGTCTTCACCGTGAAGGCGGTGCCTGCCATCCCGCCGCCCTGGTGCATCGGACGCAATCGCGCGCCGGCCGCGGTCATCCGGGACATGCTGTCGCTGACATTGGCGACCGGCAAGCGCGAAAAGCGCTCGACGATGTCGGCGGACACTTTGCGCTGCCGCTTCTGAATTCTGAATCCTACGGTCATGAGCCTTCCCTTCGGCTGGGGCGCCAATTCGAGCGCCGTTTCGCTATCGGTGTCGCGGGAAATTGCAGGCGGGCTTGCTGCACGGCCTGAAGGGGAACTCCCCTGAAGCAACGTCTCACTTGAAAATGAAACGGTATTTCATTTCTGTTATCGCTTCAGCGACTGACTTTGTCAATTGCCGCATCGCGAACGAGCGCGATGACCTCGTCGGCTTCCTGCTCGGTGCTGTCGAAGCGGGTCACGAAGCGGACGATATCCTGGCCCCGTCGCGCGAATGGCAGGCCGGTCGCGGCGAGCCGGTTGATGGCCGAGACGGGCAGGTTGATGAAAACCAGATTGGCTTCCACCGGTGCAACGAGCCGAACGCCGGGCAGCGCGGCGAGACCCGCGCCAAGACGTGTGGCCACGGCATTGGCCTTGGTCGCGAGCCGCAGATAGAGGCCGTCCTCGACATAGGCGAGCAGCTGTGCAGACGCATAGCGCATCTTCGACCAGGTCTGGCCGGCGCGGCGAAGCCGATAGGACAGGGGTTCGACGAGGTCGCGGTCGAACACCACGATCGCATCCGACGACATGGCCCCGTTCTTGGTTGCGCCAAAGGACAGGATGTCGACGCCTGCGCGCCAGGTCATCTCCGCCGGGCTGCAGCCGAGCCGCGCCAGTCCGTTGGCGAAGCGGGCGCCATCCATGTGCACGGACAGATTCTTGTCACGGGCGATCGCACTGATCTCCGCGATCTCGGCGAGGGAGTAGACGGTGCCGAATTCGCTGGCCTGGGTGATCGACACTGCGTCGGGTTGCGAGCGATTGCGAACTCCCCAGGCCGTCCCGGCGAGCGCCTGGCGCAGAAGTCCCGGCTCGATCCGAAAGTTCGGGCCGGGCAGGGTGAGGAGCTTCGCGCCGCCCGTGAAGGCTTCGGTCGCGCCGCCTTCCGCCGTGTGAACATGTGCCTCTTCGTGGCAATAGATCGCGCCGTATGGTCGCGCGCACGCCGCGAGCGACAGGGCATTGGCAGCCGTGCCGGTCGCGACGGGGAAAACCGTGACCTCAGCCTCGAACAGCGCCGAGAAACGCTGGTTCAGCAATTTCGAATAATCGTCGTCGCCATAGGAGGCGGCCGGTCCGCGATTGACTTCAGTGATCGCCTGGAGAATTTCGGGCGCGACCGGTGCGACATTGTCGCTGCGAAAGTTCGGGAGCGTCCGGGGTGTGTCGTTCATAACGTCCTGTCCTGCCGTCATATGACGGTCGCTTCCTGCTTGTTGACGCGCCGGTTGATGAGAAGCAACGGGATCGCGGTGACGAGAATGAGGACGGCGGCTGCGGCGGCGGCTAGGCCTGCGCCGGTGCCTTCGATCGCATGGTACATCACGACGGTCGTGGTCGCCCAACGGCTCGAATAGAGCACGATGGTCGCGCTCAGCTCGGATGCGGCCGTGATCCAGACGAGGACGAGGCCGCCGACCAGACCGCTCGCCATCAGCGGCACCGTCAGGCGCGCGAATGTCTGGCTTGGCGACAGGCCGAGATTGATCGAGGCTTCCTCGAGCGAGGGATCGAGCTGGTGCACGATCGCCGAGGACGACCGGATGGCGAAGGGCAGCTTGCGGACAACATAGGCGATCACCAGGATCAGCCAGCCGCCGGTCAGGACGAGCGGTCCGTTGTTGAAGGCAACGATCAGGCCGATCGCAAGGATCGTGCCCGAGACCGCGAACGGCACCATGCCGACGAAGTCGAGCAGCCCGGACAGGCGGGAGCGATGCCTGGCGACGACATAGCCGATCGGCGCACCGATCAGCATCGTCGCGACAGCGGCGATGCTCGCAAGCGTCAGCGTGTTGAGCAGCGGACGATAGGACCCGGACAAGAGCGTGGCGTAATTGTCGAGGCCCAGCTCCCAGGTCAGGACCGGGCCGCGGAAGCGCAGCACAGAAACCATCAACACGGCCGCGAAGGGCAGCAGCGAGACGATCACGATGCCCCAGCTCATGATCGCAGCAAGCAGCCGCAATCCCGGCGACAGCGCCAGCTTTGCGGGCGCGCTCCGCGCATTGGTCGAGAAGCGGCGCTTGCCGAGATAGTGCCGTTGAACGAGAAGCGCGAGCGCGGTGCAGGCGATCAGCAGCACGCTGAGTGCGCCCGCAGCGGCGGGGTTGGCGTCGGACTCGCCGGCGAACAGCTTGAAGATGTCGACGGCGAGAAACGGCCGGTCTTCAGCCAGCACCGCCGGCACGCCGAAATTCTCCAGCGCTTCGATGAAGACCAGGAGGCCGCCGGCGAGGATTGCCGGCATCACGATCGGCAGCAGGACGGTGCGGACCGCGTAAGACGGCGAACCGCCGAGATTGCGGGCGGCTTCCTCCATCGAGGCGTCGACGGCCTGAAAGCCCGCCAGCACGGGCATCACCACATAAGGATAGAGCGTCAGCGTGAACACGATCACGATGCCGGGCATGCCGTAGATCGAGCCGATCGGAATGCCGATTCCGCGCAGGGCCGTGGTGATGACGCCGGCATGGCCGAACAACAGCACCAAGGCGTAGGCGCTGACGAACGAGGGAAGCACCAGCGGCAGCGAGGTCAGCGTCAGCAGCAGCGCGCGGCCCGGCACATCAACCCTTGCGAGGCAGAAGGCGAGCGGGATGCCGATCGCGCATGCAAGGCCTGTTGCGAGAGCCGCCGCGAGCAGAGAGTTGCCGATCGAGCCGAGGTAATAGCGGCTCTTCACGATCGCCGCGTAGTTGCCGACGGTGAAGGCGCCGGTGCCGTCGATCCGGACGCTGGCATCGAGCACGAGCGCGAGCGGGTAAAGCAGGAAAACCGCGAGCAGCACCAGCGACACCAGGGCCACGATGGTCGCGAAGCGTTTCATGGCGCGGGAAACGCAATGATCTGGGCGGGGTCATAGGCAAGCACGAGCGATGCGCCGGGCGCAGCGTCGAACGTCGCGCCGCCGAGCGCCGCGACCCGAAGCTGGGTGCCGTCAGGCAGCGTGGCGTGAAGCCGTTGCACCGGCCCGAGAAACTCGCGCAGCGCCAGCCGGGCCTGAACGCGAGGACCGTCAGAGCTGTCCGCTAGTCGTAAAGCCTCCGGCCTGAGCGACAGCAAAACCTTTGCGCCCGGCTTCCCGACCTCGCCCCGAACCGAAAACTCCGTTCCGGCCGCCGCCACTTGCGTGTTGCGGCCGTCGAAGGCCTTTGCGACGCCCGGCACCATGTTGGTCGAGCCGAGGAATTCGGCCACGAAGGCGGTCTGCGGCATCCGGTAGATGCGCTCGGGCGTGTCGACCTGCTCGACCTTGCCGTGCCGCAAGACGGCGATGCGGTCGGAGATGGCGAGCGCCTCCTCCTGGTCATGCGTCACATAGATCGCGGTCAGGCCGAGCGCCTGCTGCAACTGGCGGATCTCGATGCGCATCTCGGTCCGCAGCTGCGCGTCGAGATTGGACAGCGGCTCGTCGAACAGCAGCACCGCGGGCTCGATCACGAGCGCACGCGCAATGGCGACGCGTTGCAGCTGGCCGCCCGAGAGCTGGTGCGGCGAGCGCGGGCCATAGCCGGCGAGGCGCACACGCTCGAGCGCCTTGTCGACCCGCGACTTGATGTCGGCCGCCGGAATCTTTCTCGCCTTCAGTCCGTAGGCGACGTTTTCGGCCACGGTATGGTTCGGAAAGATCGCGTAGTTCTGGAACACCATGCCGGTGTCGCGGCGATGCGCGGGCAGATTGTCGATGCGCCGGTCGCCGAAGGAAATCGATCCGGATTCGACGTCGACGAAGCCGGCGATCATGCGCAGCAACGTCGTCTTGCCGCAGCCCGAGGGTCCGAGCAGCGTGAACAACTCGCCATGCGCGATGGCGAGCGAGATGTCGTCCACCGCGCGCACCGCGCCGAAGGTGCGGGTCAGCCGTTCGATCCGGATCGCGGTCATGGACGTTAGCGCGTATCCTGGATCGTCGTTTTCAGCCGCGCGAGGGTGTCACGCCGCGCCGCTTCCCATTTGGCATCGTCGTAGGGCAGCACCTTGATCGCCGAGAAAGGCAGCATGCCGGGTGCGACGGCGCCGAGATCGATATCCTGACGCGCGGGCCGCCGGAACGTCGCCTTCAGCAGCATCTCCTGCACGTCCTTGCTGGCGAGATAATCGATCAGCTGCCTGGCCGCGTCGGTGTTCGGTCCGCCCTTCAGAATGCCGGCGCCCTCGACCACGGCATGCGTGCCCTCGGCCGGATAGACGACGTTCACGGGCGCGCCGTTGTGGGCCCACAGGAAGCCGGCATATTCGAGTGTGATTCCGAGCGGATATTCGCCGCTACCGACACCTTCGAAGACCTGCGTCGAACGATTGAGCACTTTTGCGTTCGCAAGCAGCTGGCCCATCTTGGTCCAGGCTGCGTCTCCTTCGCCCCATTGCGACAGAAGCAGCGTGGCGGCCGCATATGAGAAGCCGGAATTGCTGGGGTCGGTGAAAGCGAGCTTGCCCTTCAATTTCGGATCGAGGAGATCGGCCCACGATTTCGGCCCGCTGTCCTTGTCGATCGCCTTGGTGTTCTCCCCGATCACGACGACCTGGATGTTCGTGCCCAGCCAGAGGTCCTTTGGATCGCGAAACTGCGCCGGCACGGCTTCGCGGTCCTTGGCCGGGTAGGCCTGGAGATACGGGCTCGCCAGCCGCAGGATCGTGGCGCTGACGCCCCAGATCACGTCGCCTTGCGGATTGGCAGCCTCGGATGTGATGCGGCGCACAAGCACGCCCGATCCCGTCGACACCACGTCGACCTTGATTCCGGTCGCCTTGGCGAAGCCGTCGGCGACCAACTTGTTCACGGTGTCGTCGTTGGCCGAATAGAGCACGACATGCTGCTCGGCCCAGGCCGATCCGGCCGCGAGGAGCGAGACCGCCAGCGCGACGCCGCGGGCGAGGATCGAGGCCGGAGTTCTCATCGGGGTCGCCTTTTCGGTTCTGTTGTTGCTTATTTGGTTTTGGCGAGATGTTCGGTCGCCGCCTTGAGCCCGGCGCCAGCTTCGACCGGGAGGCCGAGCTTGGTCAAGACGTCTTCGAGATGAAGCAGGTCTGTCAGGATGGTTGCGGCGCTGAATGCCCCCATCGTGCCAAACCGGATGACGCGGCCGGAGAGGCGGTTGCGCGCCCCCGCGATCACCGTGCGATGATCCGCATAGAGCCGCCGCACGATCGTTCCGCCCTCGAGCCCGTCGGGCACATTGAACACGACGACGGTGCTCGAGCGCGGTCCGCGCTCGCAAAAATCCGCAAGCCCGAGCGCCGCGCCGCCGGCGCGCAGCGCTCCGGACAGCTGCTCATGGCGCGCGAGCACGTTCGGGAGGCCTTCCTCGTGCATCATCATCAGGGATTCACGCAGGCCGTAGAGCAGGCTGACCGGCGCCGTGAACGGAGTCTCGTTCAGCTCAATAGACTTCAGCGCCCGGCGGAAATCCCAGAAGAAGACCGATCGCCGCTCGTCCTGCTCGATCACGCGCCACGCCTTCGGGCTCACGCTGGCAAGCGCGAGGCCCGGCGGACACATCAGCGCCTTCTGCGATGCCGAGACGACGATGTCGACGCCCCATTCGTCCTGCCGCATCGCGATGCCGCCGAGGCCACTGACGGAGTCCGCGATCAGCAGCGTGGGCCGGTCGCGCACCAGCGCGCCGAGGGCGGCAAGGTCGGCCACCATTCCGGTCGAGCTCTCATTGTGGACGACGACGATGGCGCGATAGCTGCGCTCGCGCAGGCGTGCCTCCACCGCGGCAACGTCGACGGCGTGGCCCCACTCGTTCGCAACCGTGTCGACCGAGATGTTCATGGCCTTGGCGATCGAGGTGAAGCGCTCGCCGAACTGGCCATGCTCGATCACGAGGATCCGGCTATCAGGCCCGACCACGTTGACGAGCGCGGCTTCCATGACGCCTGTGCCCGAGCTCGCAAAGAACATCACGCGGTTCGTCGTGCCGAGGACCGGACGGATCATCTCCTCGGTCTCGCCGATCGCGGCTTTGCACTCGGGACCGCGGTGGTTGACGATCACCCGTGCTGCGGCCTGCCGCACCCGTTCGGGCACTTCAGTGGGTCCGGGAAGCCGGAGACGATATCCCGTCGCGGGAATGGCGGATGGCGTGTCTGTCGTGGTCATAGCCTGAAGTCACCGTTCTGACGCTTATTGGGAACAAGACCGCTGCCCTCAGGATCGTCGTGATGATCGGGGCCGTTCCGTTGCTTATTCTGTTGCGTCCATGTGGTTTCGGTCAACGTCCCGCAGCGTCCGTCGCATCATGCCATCGACGATCGCCGCCGACTCGCTTGGACGCAGATGGATCGTCGTGGACTTGAGCAGCCATGGCAATACCGCTTGCTCGAGCCGCTCCTCATAGGCGGGCCGCATCATGTCGAAGGCCTGCAGGCCGGGCCCTGCCAGGACGACATGGTGCGGGCGCAGCACGGATATCGTTGCCGCGACCGCCTCGGCGAGCGCGCGGCCGGCCTGCTGGAAGACGTGCTCGAGGCGGGGATCCCCGCTTCGTGCCCGCTCGTGCAGCAGGCTCATCTGCGCCTCGGAGGGCTGCTGCGACGCCGCCGGCGGCAAGTCGAGGAAGGTGCGTGCGTCGCGGTAGAGCGCATAGTCGGCGAGATGGGCCTCGATGCAGCCGCGCTGGCCGCAGCGGCACTGCGGCCCGTTCGATCCCAGCTTGGTATGGCCGATCTCGCTGCCGGCGCCGGCGCCCAAACGCGCTTCACCGTCGACCACGATGCCCATGCCGACGCCGTGACCGATCAGGATCAGGGCCATGAGGCCCTGGGCCAGTGACGGCTCGGCGGCCGCGAGCGCGAGCGCGACCGCGACGGCATCATTCGCCATCACGACTTCGGTGCCGAATGCCTGACGCACCGGCTTCGCCAGGTCGATGTCGGTGACGGATAGCGCCGGGCTCCACAGATGCCGGCCGGTGTCCGCGTTGACGATACCCTGGAGGGCGATGCCTATTCCCAGCAGCCGATGGCGCGGTGTCGCCGTCGCCTCCAGCATCGCATTGATTTGCGTGATCACGAGGTCGCACAACGCGCCGGCGTCGAGTGCCCGGGTCGCGATTTCGAGGCGCGACTGCGCCAGGCTGAAGCCGCTGAAATCCGCAATCAGTGTCTCGATCAGATTCATGCGCAGCGAGACCGCGACGACGCGGCCGAACTCCGGGTTCAGGGTCAGCAGCACGGCCGGCCGGCCACGGCGGCGGGCATTCAGCCCATCCGGATCGTCTTCGTCGGGATCGTCCGACCATGGGGGTGCCGCCGTCTCGGTCTCGCACAGCAACTCTTCCGCGATCAGCCTGGAGGTCAGGCCGGAAACGGCCGGGAAGCTCAGTCCCGTGCTGCGGGCCAGCTCGACACGCGGCAGCGGTCCGTGACGTCGCAGCACTTCCACCAGGCGGCCCCGGTTAGAGCCGCGGGCCATGCCTGAAATTCGTCTCGGCAACTCAGTCTGGTCAGTCATGCTGTCCTATTTAATTCAGGGCATGAATTTAATAAGCGCCCATCGCCGCGGTGTAACTAGAGAAACACAGCGCACGATGTGTAATGGCGAGGCATATTTACTAATACCATGCCTCATGTACTATTTCCGCTTGAAGAAGTGGCCAGTGCATCTTGATTTCGATGTTCTGCTCTGCAACATTTCTTCGCTACGTGAATAAAATAGAGCGCAAAAGCGCTGTAAGCCCCGCATCTGGGGTGCCCAAAGGGAGGACCACATGAACGGATCAATGAAGAAATTGCTCGTGCCGTTGCTCGCGACCGCTGCTGCGTTCGCGTTTGCGACCGGTGGGGCGCAGGCCCAGCAGAAGAAGACCATCGCGCTGGTGACCAATGCCGCGGCCGACTTCTGGGTTATCGCAGGCCGCGGGCTCGAGAAGGCTCAGAAGGAGCACCCGGAATACGATATCCAGTTGATCGTCACCAACGATGCGACCGCGGCGGGCCAGCGGCGCGAGCTGGACGATCTGCTGGTGCGCGGCGTCGCCGGCATCTCCATCTCGGTTGACGATGCGCCGCATGCGACCGAAGAGCTCAACAAGGTCGCGTCTCAAACCATCCTGATCACGACGGACAGCGACGCGCCGCAGAGCAAGCGTCTCGCCTATATCGGCACCGACAACGTCGCGGCCGGGCGGCAAGCAGGCGAGGAGTTCAAGAAGGCGTTGCCGAACGGCGGCAAGATCGCGCTGTTCGTCGGCACGATGGACGCGGACAATGCCCGCGAGCGGGTGCAGGGTATCAAGGAAGCGATCGCCGGCACCAAGATCGAGCTGGTCGACGTGTTCACCGACCAGGTGGACTCCGCCAAGGCCAAGGCGAACATGGAGAACGTGCTCGTCAAATATCCCGACATTGCGCTGCTGTCCGGCCTCTGGAGCTACGAGACGCCGTTGATCTATGATGCGGTCAAGGCGGCGGGCAAGGCCGGCAAGGTGAAGATCGTCGGCTTCGACGAGGATCAGCGCACGTTGCGGGGAATTTCCGACGGCACGATCGAGTCGACGGTGGTGCAGCAGCCTTTCGAATTCGGCTATCTCTCCGCCACCAACATCATCAAGACGCTGAACGGCGACAAGTCCTGGATTCCCGCTGACAGCAAGCTGATCGTGCCGACCCAGGTGATCAGCAAGACTAACGTCGCGGAGTTCACCGCTAAGATGAAGGATCTGCTGAAGAAGTGACTTTGAGTGCCTTTCGACACCTGGCGGCCATGACCAGCGAGCTTGGCCGTCGGGTGTCGAGCAGGAGGAAGTGAATGGCGGAAATCCTGTTCGAACTCGCAGGGATCAGCAAGTCCTATCCCGGCGTCATGGCCCTCAACGATGTCAGCCTGCGCGTGCACCGCGGCGAGGTGTTGGGCCTGATCGGCGAGAATGGCGCCGGCAAGTCGACCTTGATGCGCGTATTGGGCGGCGTGATTGAGCCCAGTGCGGGCGTGATCCGCATCGGCGGCACGGACCACGCCCACATGACGGTGAACGAGGCGACGCAGGCCGGCATCGCCTTCGTGCATCAAGAACTGAACCTGTTCGAGAATCTCGACGTTGCCGCGAACGTCTTCATCGGACGCGAGAAGCTCGTCGGCGGCCCGCTGAAGCTGGTGAATAGCGCGCAGATGCGCGCCCGCGTGACGCCGCTGCTGGAGCGGCTGGGTGCCGATTTCGGCCCTGACACGCTGGTCGACAATTTGTCGATCGCCGAACGTCAGATGGTGGAGATCGCCAAGGCGCTCTCGATCGACGCCCGCGTGATCATCATGGACGAGCCGACCTCGAGCCTGACGATCTCGGAGACCGAGCGGTTGCTGGAGGTGATTGCCGACCTGAAGGCGCACGGCATCGCGGTGATCTATATCTCCCACCGGCTCGGCGAGATCATGACCTGCGCCGACCGCGTCGTGGTGCTGCGCGACGGGCGCACGGTGGGAGAGCTGGCGCGAGACCAGCTCAGCCATGGCGCAATGATCCGGCTGATGATCGGCCGCGACCTGAAGACGCTGCATACGCCGCCGAAACGGCCGCCACAGCCGGGCGGCTGCGACATCGCCGGCCTCGTGACGTCGGCCTTCCCCGACCGGCAGATCGATCTTTCCGTGCGGCATGGCGAGATCCTCGGACTGGCAGGACTGGTGGGCGCTGGTCGCACGTCGCTGGCCCGCGCGGCCTTCGGCATCGATCCGGTGCTGGGCGGCGAGATCAGGATCGACAACGCGAAGGTCCATGTCGGATCGCCCCGGGACGCGATCAGGCAAGGCATCTATCTGGTGCCGGAGGACCGCAAGAAAACGGGGCTCGTGCTGGAGCTGCCGATCTGCGAGAACGTGACGCTGGCGAGCCTGCTGAATTATGCGCGGATGTGGCTGATCAACGGCGCGTCCGAGCGCAACGTCGCGAAGGAGCAGGTGAGGCGGCTCTCCATCAAGGTGCCCAGCGTCGACATGGAGGCCGTGACCCTCTCCGGCGGCAACCAGCAGAAAGTCGTGCTCGGCAAGTGGCTCTCCATGCAGCCGCGCGTGATGTTCTTCGACGAGCCGACCCGCGGCATCGATGTCGGTGCCAAGAGCGAGATTTACGCGCTGATGCGCGAACTCGCCGATCAGGGCGTCGCGATCGTGATGATCTCCTCGGACATGGAGGAGGTCATCGGCGTCTCGGACCGGGTCGCGGTGATGCATGAGGGACGAGTCAGCGGTGTGCTGGAGCGTTCGCAATTCAGCGAATACAACGTGCTGCGGCTTGCAATAGGCCAGGCGCTGGAACCCGTGGAAGCCGCTGCGCAATGAACAAGAAAGAACTCGGCCTCGGCCTGCTGCTCGTGGTGATTTCCGTCATCACCGGCATGATCAATCCGGCTTTCCTGTCGGTGGTGAACCTGTTGAACCTGGCCAATCTGATCGGTCTGTTCGGTGTGTTTGCGCTCGGCGAAGGGCTCGTGATCATCACCGGCGGCATCGACCTTTCGCTCGGCTCGATGTTTGCGCTGCTCGGCGTCGTCTTCGTCGATCTTCTGACGACGTACCAGGTTCCCTGGCCCTTGGCGCTGCTGGCTGTGTTGCTGGGCGGACTGGTGCTGGGGGCCATTCAGGGGGTCCTGATCACGCGGCTGAAGATGCAGCCCTTCATCGTGACGCTGTGCGGATTGCTGATCTATCGCGGCGCCGCCCGTTATTACACGACCGACTCGACACGCGGCTTCGGCTACGGCGACGAGGCCGCGACCCTGAGCAACCTTGCCTCCGGCCATGCAGTGGCGGGCATCCCGAACACCTTCATCCTCCTGATCATCCTTGCAATCGTCCTCGGCGTGGTGCTGCACCGCTCGGTCTACGGACGCTGGCTTTATGCCGTCGGCAAGAACGAGGAGGCGGCGCGCTTCTCGGGCATCAACACGAATATGGTGATCGCAACGGCCTACATCATCAGTGGTGGCCTCGCCGGCGTTGCGACGGTGTTGTTCGTGTTCTACACGAACTCGGTGTCTCCGAGCTCCTTCGGCAATTTCTATGAACTCTACGCGATCGCGGCGGCTGTGCTGGGCGGGTGCAGCCTGCGCGGCGGCGAGGGTTCTATTCTCGGTATCGTGCTGGGGACTGCGCTGCTGCAGGTGCTGCAGAACCTCGTGAACATCCTGGGCATCCCCAATTCCCTGAACTTCGCGGTGATGGGAACGGTGATTTTGATCGGCGTGTTGGCGGATCAGCAATTGCAGGCCCGACGCAAACGCAAGCTGGCGCTGGCCGGCCTCGCCCGCACGGCGCCGAAGTCGACGCTCCCGCATGGCGTAGAACCGGTGCCGGCCAGAACGAGTGACCAGACATGACGAATCCGGGCTTGGGCTGACGCAAGGCCGCCTCTACAACGGGCTCGCTCGAGCGCCGTTCGACCAAGAGCCCGGACGAGGTGACCCCCGTCACAGCAACTCCCATTGCGCGCCGACATGTTGCCCGTGATTGCGGGATCGGCTCGCAGCGCCAACAGGAGATGTGACGATGACGGTTTCGACCAAGCCTGACTTTGCGAATTGCGAGCTCTCCATCGACGAGCTCGAGGCCGTCGCCGGCGGCGGTCTGTGGGGCTGGATCAAGCACGAAGCCTCCGACGCCTTGCACTGGGTCGAGAAGAACGCGGGGAGCGTGGCGTCGGTCATTGAGAAGGTTCTGGGCGGGCCGGTCTACAACTCCCATCCGCCGCACAAGATGTCCTGACGACCTGCTGGTTCCAACGCTCGTCGCACTTGTTGTTCCCGGGCCTTCGGCCCGGGACAGTCGTTTGATGGCCGAAATCCCGTCGCGCGTTCCAGTGCGTGTCCCTCTGTGACTGGCCTCACAGCTTCGATGCATGCCGGATCCTATACCTGTGAGCACTGACCGAGAGGGGCAGTCCCTCCCAAGGCAAACAGGAGATGGCAATGAGCGAATTCAAGACGTCCGCAAACGAACAATCTGCGGTTCTGCTCGATGATGCGGTGCTGGAGAACGTGGTGGGCGGTAGTGCCGACAGCGACTTCCAGAGCTTTCTGGATGCGCACTCGGTCGGGGGCTGGACGATGCGAGACGTCTTCGCCAAGCCGGTGCTGGGACGTTACACCCCGCGATAATCCTGAGCCTTGCCGGGCAGCATTCCGGAAAGTGCGGAAAGGTCATCCGTTCGGATGACCTCTTTCGATCCATCGCCCGGTAAGCTGCGAAGACGATGTGCCGGTGAGGCTGCAAGCGCTTGTCCGGCATCGCAACCGTCGATCAATCCCCTCAAAGTCGAGAGCGAATAGAACTCAAAATTCCGGTCGTCGCGTCGACGACTTGCAGAGCCTGCTGGGCCTTGGCCAGGGCGAGAGGCGACCTCGCGCATTGATCGGGCAGTTGGGCGATCTTCTTGCGCTGGCTGGTCAGGAGATTGGTAGACTGCTCGACGGCAAATTTCACGACGTCGCGGGTCGGGTCATTCTCACCGACATTGGTCAGCTCTTTCTCGATCGTGATCAGATATTCGAAACTGGACAGCTCTTGAGAAATCTCGACAAGATTTTGAATCGTGGACTTCACGCAATCGGCGTCGACGGCGGAGATGTCGGGCCTCTTCGATGTCTGCACGAGATCGCCCATCAGGCCCGCGAACATCGGCTTGAGATCCTCGACCCTCTTCAGATCGGCCTGGCTCAGCACACCGGCAAGGCACACATTCGTGGCGACCAGCAAGGCAAGGCATGGCCACGCCAGCCGGGCGATGAGAGCGCGAGCCGTTGCAGTGAGCGTGATGCGATCCGCTTGCCAATTCATCTGATGGGTCCGATGTCCTCTGCCTTGACAATTGCAGCTGGTTCTCGTTGCGAGCTTAGCTCCGCTCACAATTTCGCTCAATCCCATTCTCGGCGTCGTCCGCGCGGACGATGGCGCTGCAAGTTTTCGCGCGGGAGCGAAGCGTGACCGAGGGCACTGACAAAATCTTTCGCGCCAGCGCGCTGCAGCGTGCGGCCTCGCCGGAAGAGCTCGATCATCTCGTCGCGATCACCAAGCCGGCCGACTGGATCCTTGCCGCGATCGTGACGGTCGCGCTTGTCGCTGCGCTCGTCTGGGGCATTTACGGCCGGATCCCGTCGCGCGTGTCGGGGCAGGGGATTCTGGTCGGCAGCGGCCGCGTCGTCGATGCGGTCTCGGCCGCCGAAGGCAGGCTCGCCTCGCTCGGTGTCTCCGTCGGCGATCATGTCGAGCGCGGACAGGTGATCGCCCAGATCTCGCAGACCGAGATCGAGCAGAAGTACGGCAACGCCGTGGAAACCTACCGGGAGCGTCAGCGCGAGCACGACGACATGGCCGCGAAAGTCACTGCGGAGCTCGCGATCAAGGCCTCCAACTTCGACAAGCTCGAAGCCGCCTTCAACAAGGTCATCGAGGCGACCGGGCAGCGCGTCCAGTCCCTGGATGTCGACGTGAAGAACCTCGAGCAGCTGATGGCGAAGGGGCTGACGACACGAAAGACGCTCGAGGACCGCCGTCTTGAATTGACCGAGGCGCAGCAGCGCCGCACGGATTCGCAAAACGAGATTCTCAAGCTTCATGCCCAAAAGACCGATCTCGAAACCCAGCGCGAGCGCGAGCTGCAGCAGGCCGAGTTCGCCTCGAACAATGCGCGCCGCGAGATGCAGGCGCTGGCGGGAACGCTGGGGCGCAATTCGCAGGTGCTGAGCCCGATCGCCGGACGCGTGCTGGAGATCAAGACGTCGTCCGGCTCGGTTCTCGGCGTGGGCACCCCGGTCGTCCTCATCGAAGACGAGGGCGCCCGGCTGGAAGCGGTGGTCTACATCCCCGCCGAACAGGGCAAGAGCGTCAAGCCGGGCTACCAAGTGCGCGTCGCCCCCAGCACCGTCAAGCGCGAGGAATTCGGCACGATGATCGGCGTAGTGTCGAGCGTCTCGGAATTTCCGGTGACGCCGCAGGGCATGACCGCCGTGCTGCATAACGATCAGCTCGTGAAGGTGTTTTCCCATGACGGCGCGCCCTATGCGGTGGCGGTGTCGCTGAACCAGGACGCGTCGACCGCAAGCGGCTATCGCTGGGCGGTGGGTAAGGGACCGCAGATTCATCTCACCAGCGGTACGCTGGCGCAGGCCGAGATCACCACGCGAAGCCGGCGCCCGATCGATCTCGTTGTGCCCCTGCTCAGGAAGTGGACGGGGATCGATGGATAGTCCCGCTTCGCCCGCTGCAGGCATCAAGCACACGCCGACCATTTTGCAGATGGAGGCGGCGGAGTGCGGCGCGGCGTGTCTTGCCATGGTGCTTGCGCATTATGGCGCGTGGGTGCCGCTGGAGCAGCTTCGCGTCGAATGCGGCGTCTCCCGCGACGGCAGCAAGGCCAGCAACATCGTCAAGGCGGCGAAGCGCTTCGGGCTGTCGGCGAAGGGATTTCGGCTGGACCTCGCAACGCTGGGCTCGGCGCCGACACCTTGCATCATCCACTGGAACTTCAACCATTTCGTCGTCCTCGAAGGCATCAAGGGCAAATCCGCATCGATCAACGATCCCGCCTTCGGACGCCGGCAGATCGGCGTCGACGAGCTCGACCGCAGTTTTACCGGCGTCGTCCTCACCATGCAGCCGGAGCCCGGGTTCGCGCCAACCGGCGGCAAGCCGGCCGGATTGAAACTGCTGCTGCGGGAATTGCGCGGCTCCAAGGCCGCGGTCGGCCTGCTCATCCTGCTCAGCTTCGTCATGGTCGTCCCCGGCCTCGTGGCCGCGAGCTTCTCCAAGATCTTCATCGACGACATTCTGATCCAGCACCTGAACGGTTGGCTGCGCCCGCTGCTGGTCGGCATGGCCGCGACCGCGCTGATCCGCACCATCCTGACGCTACTGCAACAATCCCTGCTGCTGCGGCTGCAGACAAAACTTTCGGTGGTGATGATCAGCCGCTTTCTCTGGCGGGTGATGGCCTTGCCGATCGAGTTCTTCACCCAGCGTCACGCCGGCGACATCGCGGCGCGCGTGGGAGCCAATGATCAGATTGCGCGGCTGCTGGCGGGCGGCATTGCGGCGAACGCGCTCAGCCTCACCTCGGTGGCGTTCTTCGCGTTCGCGATGATCGTCTACGATCACTGGCTCGCCGTGGTCTGCATCGGCCTGTCGCTGCTTAATGTTCTTACCTTGCGGCTGTCGATGCGGCGCCGGGAGGATCTTAGCCGCGGGCTCTCGCTGGAGCGCGGCAAGCTGCTCGGTGCCGTCGTCAGCATCGTCAGGTCGATCGAGACGATCAAGGCGAGCGGGCTCGAGGACGAGGCGTTCGGGCAATGGTCCGGCATCCAGGCCAAGGTGCTGAATGCCGAGCGCGAGCTGGCGTCGTCGTCGATCATCCTCGACATGATCCCGACCCTGATCGCCGGCATGACCGTGACCGCGATCCTGATCCTCGGCGGCTTGCGGGTGATCGAGGGCTCGCTCACGCTCGGCAGTCTCGTCGCCTTCCAGGCTCTGATGGCGAGCTTCTCCGAGCCGGTGGCGATGCTGGTCAATCAGGCGGGCTCCTTTCAACTGATCAAGGGCGCGCTCGACCGCCTCGAGGACGTCTACAATTATCCGCTCAGTGAGCCCGCGCGCGCATCGGACAAGACCTTCCCAGCGCGGCTCGACGGACGGATCGAATTCAGGGACGTGCAGTTCGGCTATTCGCTGCTCGAGCCGCCGCTCATCTCCGATCTCTCAATGACCGTGGTTCCAGGATCGCGCGTGGCGCTGGTCGGCGCTTCCGGCAGCGGCAAGTCCACCCTCGGTCGCCTGGTCTGCGGGCTCTACAAGCCCTGGGCCGGCGAGATCCTGATCGACGGGACCAGGCTTCAGGATGTTCCGCCCAACATCCTCGCCAACTCGATCGCCTATGTCGACCAGGACATCTTCCTGTTCGAGGGCTCGGTCCGCGACAATCTCACGCTCTGGGACCGCACGACGCCCGACATCGATCTCACCCGGGCGCTCAAGGACGGCGAGATCCAGGACGATATCGCGATCCGGGCCGGCAATTACGATTCCTATGTCAGCGAAGGCGGCACCAATTTCAGCGGCGGCCAGCGCCAGCGTATCGAGATCGCCCGCGCACTGGTCGGCCGTCCGTCCATCGTCGTGCTCGACGAGGCGACCGCGGCGCTCGACCCCGTCACGGAGAAGGCCATCGACGACAATCTGCGCCGTTGCGGCTGCACCTGCATCATCATCGCGCATCGCCTGAGCACGATCAGGGATTGCGACGAGATCGTGGTGTTGCGGCAGGGCAAGGTCGCCGAGCGCGGCACCCACGAGACCCTTCTCGCCCTGAACGGCGAATATGCCCGCCTGGTGTCGCAGGAATGAGTGTTGGCATCGACAATATCGTGTCCGGGGCAGGCCTCGTCGCATCGCTGGGATTGCCGGGCGAAATGGCGCTCGATGGCCGCCGGCCGATCCTGCTCGATCACCATGGCCATGTGTTGGAGGTCGTTGCCGGTCACGCGGACATCTTTGCCGTCGACATCAGCGATGGCAGATCCGGCAGCCGGCATCATCTGTTCCGCATCGAACGCGGCGACATCATTCCCGATCTCCCGGGGTTTCCCGCGTCATCCCCGGACGGTCTGCGCTTCATCGCGGTGGGCGCACAGGACACGCTGGTGTCGGTCGTGCCGAGGGGCGGGCTGGCATCCGCGGATCGGGCGGTGCGCTGGATCGAGCGGCTTGCACGCTTCGTCGCGGGGCCGGCGCCGCTGTGGCAGATGACCGAATTGCCGGAGGGCGAGGTGACGCTGACCGCGGGCGAACCGCGTCGCGGCCCGATGCGCGGCCTGCTCTGGCTGACGGTAGAGCGGGGGGCGCTGAGCCTGATCGGGACCGGGACGAGCTACACCGCGGGAAGCCCGCCGCTGCCGCTGACATCGGGCTTGTGGGTCGAGGCGGGCGCAGACGGCTGTGCCGCGCGCGCGACGGCGCAGGCACCGGCGCACGATCTGATCTGGCCGGCGATCGATCAATTCCATCAAAGCTTCGTTCAATGTGTCCAGGGCATCCTGGTCCGCGACACGCAAAATGAGAGCGCGCGGCTGGCGAGCCGAACAGGGCTCGCTGCCACGCAGGCGGTGGAGGCCTTCGACCGCCTGTCCGGCATCATCGTGCGACGCTTCGATCACGATGCGGTCGATGCCTCCTGGTCCGACAGGTTGGTCGGCGCATGCCAGATCGTCGGCAACGCGATGCGGGCGCCGATCGCGATCTCCAGCCGCGGCGAAGGCAGCGCGCAGGATTTTGCCGGGCTCACCCAGATCGCGCAGGCCGCGCGCCTGCGGCTGCGCGAGGTTCTGCTGCGCCAGGACTGGTGGAGACTGGATGCAGGCCCGATGGTCGGCTGGTATGGCGAAGCGCGGGTCCCGGTCGCGCTCGTCTACGAGCCTCGTCGCGGATACCTGATGATCGACCCGCTCACGAAAGTGCGCCGGCCGGTCGATCGGACCATCGCGGCGCAAATCGCGCCGGAAGCGGCCACGTTTTATCCGCCGCTGCCGTCGCGGGCGCTGACATTCAAGGATCTTCTGCGATTCTCGCTGCGCTATGCCCGTGGCAGCGGGCTGCGCATCGCGCTGTCGGTGGTCATGATCGGCCTGTTGTCGCTGGTGACGCCGTTCGTCACCAATCTCTTGATCAGCTCGATCATCCCGCGATCGGAGCTGGACCAGCTTGCCTTCTGCGCGCTCGCGCTGATTTTGGCGGGCCTGTCGGTGGCCGGCGTCCAGGTCATGCAGGCCTTCGTCATGCTGCGGATGGAGGCCTCGATCGACTGGCGGCTGCAATCGGCGTTGATCGATCGTCTGCTCCGGTTGCCGACCGCCGTTTTCCGCGAGTTCACCGCCGGCGAGCTGGTCGACCGCGCCATGGGCATCGATGCGGCGCGGCGGGCCCTGACCGGTCACGCCCTGCGCGGCATGATCGCCGGCCTGTTCTGTGTCTTCAGCCTCGGCTTGATGCTCTATTACAGCCCCAAGCTGGCGCTGGTCGCGATTGCGCTGACCTTCGTCCGCGCGGTGGCCATCATCGGCACCAACCTGGTGCGGCTGCATTTCGAGAGCAAGCACTTCAACCAGCAGGGCAAGGTCTCGGGCTTCGTGCTTCAGCTCCTGACCGGCGTCGGCAAATTGCGCGTCTCGGCGGCGACGTCCCGCGCGCTCGCGATCTGGTCGAAGCAGTTCGCAACCCAGAAGCAGTACTTCGTGTCGTCGCAGGTGGCGGGCAACGGCCTCGGCGCATTCGAGACGGCGTTTCCCACCATCGCGACGCTGATCATCTACGCCTACGCGTCCTATTCGAGCAGCGGCTTGCTCTCCGACATCGGCGCGTTCTTCGCGTTCTTTTCCGCGTTCGGCCAATCCATGGGCTCGGTCGGCTCTTGGGCAGCGGGTGTGAGCGAGGCGCTGATTGCCATCCCGCCGCTGCTGCGGCTGCGGCCGCTGATTGCGAGCCCGACGGAAATCCCCGACGACCGGCAGCCGCCGGGGGAGCTGTCCGGGTCGGTCGAGCTCGCGCGCGTGTCGTTCCGGTATCTGGCGAACGGACCGCTGGTGCTCGACAATGTCACCTTGAAGATCACGCCCGGCGAATATGTCGCGGTGGTCGGGCCGTCCGGCAGCGGGAAATCGTCGCTGTTCCGGCTGCTGCTCGGGTTCGAGCGCGCGGAATCGGGTGCGGTGTTCTACGACGGCAAGTCGATCGAAACGCTGGATGCGAGCGCGCTGCGGCGCCAGCTCGGCGTGGTCCTGCAGAACGCCAAGCTCGCCAACGGAAATCTCTACGAGAACATCTGCGGCGGAATCCGGCTGCCGCTCGACCAGGCCTGGGAGGCCGCGCGCCTCGCCGGCATCGAGGACGACATCGGGGCGATGCCGATGGGGATGCTGACCCAGGTGTCCGAAGGCGTCAGCACGCTGTCCGGCGGCCAGCGCCAGCGCATCATGATCGCGCGGGCGATCGCACGGCGTCCGCGCATTCTCTTGTTCGACGAGGCGACGAGCTCGCTGGACAATCAATCCCAGGCCATCGTCAGCGATGCGCTGGAAAATCTCAACGTCACCCGCATCGTGATCGCACACCGGCTCAGCACCGTGAAGCGCGCCGACCGGATCATCGTGCTGGTCGACGGCAAGATCGTCGAGACAGGGACGTTCGCCGAGCTGAACGCCGCCTCCGGCATGTTCGCCTCGTTCGCGCGCCGCCAGATGCTCTGAGCGCTTCGTCCGTCCGGTCATCCCAAAAGAAAACTCCCGGACGGCTTTGTCCGGGAGCTTCCTGATCGAGTTGTCAACTCGGCGGCTGAGAGGCCGCCCTGCGGGCTGGCCTTAGTTCAGCCTCTGGGGCGGGTTGCCACCACCGGCGCCGGTGACGATACCGCCGACCACGATGATGCCGGCGGCGATCCCAGCCACGACCGGGTTGGTGAAGAACGACTTCAGGCCGTGCTCGACGGAATGCACGAGGCTGCTGAACCAGCTGCCGCCGGCAACACCGTCGAGCTGCTCCATCGAGAGTTCGCAATTGGCGTTGTCGTTAATCTGATGGGTCATGTTGTCTCTCCTGTTCACGCTGCGGGATCATCCCTGCAACTGTTGACAGCATGCCGCATGCATCACGCGAGCGCCGTGACCGGTATCACGTTGCTCTCCTGTCGCGAATTTCGTCGCCGGAGTCCTATCCCTCGTATTGGTCCGGGCCCATCGCCCACGAGGCCTGATCGTGGCTGTAGGCGTAGTTGCGGTTGTTCACCGCCGGATTGCGATTGACCATCGGCCGCATGAACATCGGATGCGTCGCGCTGCGCACCTCGTGCTCGACGGTGAAGAGAGGCTTGCCGCTGTCGAGATCGACGATGTCGCAGAAGCGGTACTGATACTGGTTGTCCTCGCGGGAGATCAGATCGCGCGCCAGCAGCTTGCGGTAGGGGCCGGAGAAATCGGTGATGTACATCTGCACATGGTGGCCGTCATAATCGGGCTGTGCCCGGTCGGTCTCGCGGAACAGCAGATGCTGGTCGCGGCCGGTCTTCACCGCCGCAACCTTGCCGTCGCCGTTGCGCAAGGCCGCGGGCATGCCCATGATCTCCGGATAGAAGGCGCAGATCGCCTGCGCCGATCCGGCCGGCACCTCGAACTCGACATAGGGAATGCCGAGCGTGATGCGTCCGAAGCGCGCCGCGTCCGGCTCGTGGACGCGGATGCGGTTGCCCCAGGGGCAGGTCGCTTCGACATGGTCGTTATGCTCGGCGTATGCGAAGGCCGTGCCTTCGAGCTTGCTTTTGACCGAGGCCAGTCGCGCCAGCAGCGCCTCGCGCCCCTCGATGACGAGCCCGGTATGGCCGCGCAGCACCTGCGCCTTGCCGCTCGGCAGATGAAACTGGCTTCGTCCGGCATTGATCCACATGTTGGTGTCGGACACCATCAGATAGGGATCGCGGGTCAGTCCGAGGCCGGTGACGTAGAACAGGGTGGCAAGGCGCTGGTCCGGAACCTGGATGTTGACGTGCTCGAAATGGATGGCGTTGCCGAGATCTTCTGCGGATCGATCGAATTGTTGCGGCATGGATGTGAGCTTCTCGCTGGAGGGACGACTGGCTCCATACTAGAGCAGAATTTCCGCCAGCCGAAACGGTTGAATGATCACATCTTGGGAGCGCGGCAACGTGTGCGCTGCACCTTGCCGTGGCACCCATTCCCTGTAATCTGACCGCAAATCGCGAGCGAAAGAAGAGGTCGATGGGGGGAGTTCTGGAAGGCGTGCGCGTCCTCGATTTCGGGCGCTATATCGCGGGACCGTATTGCGCGACATTGCTGGCCGAGTTCGGCGCCGAGGTCATTCGCGTCGAAAAGCGCGACGGCAGCGAGGATCGCTTCGTGGCGCCGGTCGGCGAAGGCGGCGAGGGCGCGCTGTTCCTCCAGGTCAACCGCAACAAGAAGTGCATCACGCTCGATCCGATGACGCCGGAGGGGCAGGAGGTGATGCGCCGGCTGGTGGCGACGGCAGACGTGGTCGTCGCCAATCTGCCGCCGCAGACGCTCCGCGCCATGAAGCTCGATTACGACTCGTTGAAGGCGATCAAGCCGGACATCATCCTGACGACCGCCACCGCGTTCGGCGGGCCGGGGCCGTGGTCCGACCGCGTCGGCTTCGATGGCGTCGGACAGGTCATGTCGGGCTCGGTCTACATGACCGGCGCCGGCAATCCGCCTTACCGCGCGGCGGTGAACTGGGTCGATTTCGGCACCGCGCTGCATTGCGCGTTCGGCACGCTCGCAGCCCTGATCGAGCGCGGCAAGTCCGGGCGCGGGCAGATCGTCGAGGGCGCGCTGCTGGCGACCGCATTGTCCTTCACCAATGCGACGCTGATCGAGCAGGCCGTCATCAACGTCAACCGCGTTCCGACGGGCAATCTCGGCCAGACCGCGGCGCCAGCGGATATCTACCGCACCAAGGACGGCTGGGTGCTGTGCCAGGTCACGGGGCATCCGCTGTTCAAGCGCTGGGCGAGACTGATGGGCGAGGAGGAGCTTTGGCTGAACGATCCGCGCTTTGCCGACGACATCAGCCGCGGCAATAACGGACCCGTCATCAGCGAGCGGATGGCGCGCTGGTGCGCCGAGCGCACCACGCAGGAAGCGGTCGATACGCTCGGCAAGGCGATGATTCCAACCGGGCCTGTGCTGAGCCCGCAGCAGGCGCTGGATCATCCGCACATTCGCGCCGCCGGCTTCTTGCAGGACGTCGACTATCCCGGCTTGCCGAAGCAGGCGCCGGTTGCCCGCGCCGCCATCCGGTTGTCGGAAACACCCGGCGAAATCGCGGCGCGTCCGCCGACGCTCGGCGAGCATACTGATTCTGTGCTGGCGGAACTCGGCTACGACAAGGCCGCTATTGCAGCGCTGCGGCAGAGCGGCATCATTTAGCCGCGGCAATCGAGACAGGAGTGGAAATGAGCCGGCGCGTCTGCTAGACGACTGGCGGCTCATCCTCGCGCTTTTTGCGTTGGCCGGCGACCTCTGCGTCGCACGAGGTTGTTTTGGGGAGGCGTGCCTTCGCACGCCTCGTCCCATTTGCATGACCAACCGCGACCGAATCGAGACGAACTCGGCTGCGCGTGCCATTAGCGACTGCCTACGACGAGAAACGGATTCACGTGCGTCATTCCAAGAAATTGCGGCCAGCCAAGATCTCTCCGAAGAAGGGCTCGCTCAAAAAGCGCTCACTCGCCAAGAGCCCACTCGTCAAGAGCTCGACAAGCAGGCGCTCACTGAGCAAGAGTACTCCCAAGACGAGCAAGGGCGTGCAGCGCGCCACGATCGCGTCGTCGTCGCCGCTGGGCATGATGGCGCTGCACCTGCTGGCGCAGTGGAAGGACTCCGGGCGCAGCGGTCTCGTCTTCCTCGCCGAGAGCGAGAACAGGGCCGAGCGGCTCGGCAGCGTGATTCACGCGCTCGACCCGTCCTGCGAGGTCCTGGTCTTCCCGCGGCTGAACACGCTGCCGTTCGATCAGTTGGAACCATCGCGCGAGATCGCCGGCCGCCGCGCCTCGGTGCTGCGTCGCCTTGCGAAATCCAGGCAGCCGATCTTTCTGGTCTCGACGGCGGAAGCGGTGATGGAACGCCTGCCGCCGCCGGCGAGCCTGCTGCGCCTGAACACGGGTTTGAAGGTCGGCGGCAGTTTCTCCGAGAGCGAGCTTCGCGTCCGTCTCGAAGAGCTGGGCTATGATCTCGACGACGAGCCGGATTATCCAGGCGGCGCGCTGTTTCACGGCCAGACCTTTGAGATATTTCCCGCAGGCGCGCTGGGGCCGTTCCGGGTGGAGCATTCCGGGCGCATCATCAAACGGATCGTGGCGTTCGATCCGCAAGAGCACGACATCATCTTCGAGACCAAGGAGCTTCTCGTCGATCCCATGTCGGAGCGGCTAGCCATCACTGGCGCGCGGCCTAAGCGCGCGACGCTGTTCGACTATTGCGGCAAGGCCAAATGGATCGCGGATGCCGGCGTTGCCGTGCATGCCGATGCCTGGCTGAGCACGATCGAGGAGGCCGCGGGCCGCGCCGACCGGGAGCGCGAATATCTGGCGCGGGGCGACTGGAAGCAAGCGACCCGTGGCATGAAGGTGCTGCCGCGGTCCGCTCCATTCCAGCCGACGCCGGAATTTTCCAAGCTCTCATCCGCCAGGAAAGCGCTTCGCGCCTTCGTCGATGAAGCCAGGCGCGCCGGTTCGCGTCTGATCCTCGCTGCCGCGATCGAGGAGGATCTGCGCACGATGGAGCGGATGAGCGGCGTCAAGGCGGAACGCGTCGCGGATTGGGCCGAGGCCGAGGACGCGCGCCCTCGCGACGTGGCGTTGCTCGCCGATCTCGACGGCGGCTTCGTCATTCCCGGCAAGAAGCCTGCTGTCGTCCTGACCGCGACCGACGTGCTCGGCAGCCGCGCGCATCATCCGCAGCCGATGGCGCGCAGCTGGAGCGCGGCGTTCGATCATGCCGACGTGCCGGAGCAGGGCACAGTGGTGGTGCATCTCCAGCGCGGCATCGGCGTGCTCGATGGCTTGCAGACCGTGAACACGGGCGGCGGCGCCATGCGTGAGATGGTCCGGCTGTCCTTCGCCGGCGACAACGCAGTGCTGGTGCCGCCGCCCGATCTGGCGCAGATGTGGCCCTACTCGACGGAGCGTGGCAAGCTCGCACTCGACAAGGCGGATGGCAGCACCTGGTGGGCCCGCCGCAGCGAGGCAGAGCAGGAGATCCAGGCCGCCGGCAAGGTGCTTGCCAAGCACATCAGCCAGCGCAAGCGGCGCAAGGCGGAAAAGCTGGTCCCGCCGGGATCGGCCTACGAAAAATTCGTCGCGCGCTTTCCCTATTTCACGACGATCGATCAGGCCAAGGCGATCCACGACGTGCTGGACGATCTCGCGTCCGGCCATCCCATGGACCGCGTGATCTGCGGCGATGTCGGGTTCGGCAAGACCGAGGTGGCGCTGCGGGCGGCGGCAGCCGTCGTGCTGTCCGGCAAGCAGGTGGCGATCGCGGTGCCGACGACCGTATTGGCGCGGCAGCATGTCGCGACCTTCCGCAAGCGGTTTGCGCCGCTCGATATCGAGGTCGGCAGCCTGTCGCGCGCCACCTCCGGTGCCGAGACGCGGGAGACCAGGGAAGGCTTGCGCAGCGGGCGGATCAAAGTCGTGGTCGGAACGCAGGCGCTCACCTCGAAGGACGTGAAGTTCGACGATCTCGGGCTCGTCATCATCGACGAGGAGCAGCATTTTGGCGCCGCCGAGAAGGCAAAGCTGTCCGGGCTCGCCAAGAATGCGCATACGCTCTGGATGAGCGCCACGCCGATCCCGCGCACGCTCGCCGCGGGTCTTGCCGGCTTCAGGGATCTGAGCGTCATCGCATCGCCGCCTGTGCACCGGCTTCCGGTCGCGACCAAGATCGCGCCGCTGTCGGATGCCGCCATCGCCTCGGCCCTGCTGCGCGAGCAGCGGCGGCACGGGCAGAGTTTTCTGATCTGCCCGCGCATCCAGGATCTGGAGCCGATGCTGGCGCGCGTGCAGGCGGTGGCGCCCGATCTCAAGATCGTCTGCCTGCACGGCAAACTGCCGGCCGACGAGATCGACGAGCGGATGATGACGTTCGTCGAGGGCAAGGCCGATGTGCTGCTTGCCACCAACATCGTCGAGAGCGGCCTCGACATCCCGCGCGCCAACACCATCGTGGTGTGCTGGCCGGAAAATTTCGGTCTCGCCCAGCTGCACCAGCTGCGCGGGCGCGTCGGCCGTGGCGGCATCCGCGCCTTCGCCTATCTCCTCACCGAGTCGGCCTCGGTGCAGTCCGAGAAGCGGCTCGCCGTGCTGGAGGAGTTCAGCCGGCCGGGCGCGGGTTTTGCGATCAGCGAGCGCGACCTCGATCTTCGCGGCGCCGGCGATCTGTTCTCGGAGCTGCAATCCGGCCACGTCCAGGTGTTCGGCCCCGTGCTCTACAGTCATCTTTTGAAGATGGCCTCGGAGAAGGTCGACGACGGCATGTCCGTGGTGTGGGTGCCCGACCTCAATCTGCCGGTCGCGGACATGCTGCCCGCAAGCTACGTGCAATCGGCGCCCGTGCGGCTGGAGCTCTATGCCCGCGCCGCGCGCTGCGCCAACGAGGACGAGCTGGACGATCTCGAGGAGGAAACCTCGCGCCGCTTCGGACCGTTGCCGCCGGCTGCCCGCGATTTCTTTTCGGCGGCGCGGTTGAGGCTGGACTGCAAGCGCAGAGGCATCATCCGCCTCGACGTCGGGCATGCCGCTGTCGCCGCGACGTTCCTGCCGGGACGGTTGCGGAAGTCGAAGGGGAAGACCCTGCAGCGCGACGGCGATCGCGTCGTCTATCACAGCCCGATGCGCGATGCCCCGTTCGAGCGGGTCGAGGAACTGCTGGAGCTGCTCGACGAGTCCTGACCTCGATTGCAACCCCACGAAGTGGGAACTGTCTTACCTCTGCGAATTGGTACATCTCGCCCAATCCTGGAGTGCTCAACCATGCTCACCGTCTATGGCGAAGGCCGGGGCTTCCGTGTTGTCTGGCTGCTCGAGGAATTGGGATTGGCTTACCGGCTGCATCCGGTCGATCTGCTCGCAGCCGAGATTGATCGCGATTTCCTAGCGATCAACCCCGCCGGCTTCATTCCCGCGCTGCAGGACGGCGAGACGATCATGGTCGAATCGATCGCGATTCTCGAGTATCTGCTCGCCCGCCACGGTTCAGGTTCACTCGCCGTCGCCCCGGACGATCCCGCCTTCGCGTCCTATCTGCAATTTCTCCACTTGGGCGAGGCCGGGCTCGCCGGGCCTATGAACGCCGTCATCGTCGGCCGCCAACTGGCGCCCGAAGCCGAGCGAGAGGTACGGGTGACCCGTTGGGCGCACGAGACCTTCGAGAGCCGGCTGGGGTTGGTGATCCGCCGCCTCGCGGATTGCCCCTATCTCGCCGGCGACCGATTCACGGCTGCCGATATCTCGGTGAGCTACGCCCTCCTGCTCGGCCTGCGAACCGGCAATTACGTCCCGGGTTTGACCGAGCGGGATTATCTCGCCCGCACGACGGCACGCCCTGCCTACATGCGAGCGATGGAAAGCTGTCAGGCCACCAAGGCCTGGGCGGCGAGATCGCCGGGATTGTAGCTCAAAGCGAGCTGCCGCCGCAGATCACGAGCTGCCGGCCGGTGATCGCACCGGCATCGGCCGAGAGCAGGAACGCAACGGTTGCTGCAATCGCGGCTGGTCGCGCCCGATGCCGTGCGGCTACCGATGAAGACGATGCCCGCCCAGCGTCAGGCGCGGTGCCAGCGCGTCGGCGATCGCGTCGTCTATCACAGCCCGATGCGCGATGCCCCGTTCGAGCGGGTCGAGGAGCTGCTGGAGCTTGAGCTTTACCGGATTTGCCCCAAAGCCGACTACGAATTGAGCGTCGCATGCTTCCGGATGGACAGTTGGCTCAAGGTTGTGTCATATTTTCTGCGCAACCGCCAAAATGGGGCCGCTCTATGAAGCGTTTGCCGTGTATCCTGTACTTTATTCTTGTGACTGAGTTTGGCTTCGTTACGGTATCGCTTTTGCAAGGGAAATCTGCGAACGACACTTTCCTTTGGGGACTGTTCGCATCCGTTGTCTCGATACTAATCTCGGTCGGACTGTTGCGGTGGACAGGGTTGCCACTCAATGCAACCATTGGCGAATACAATGAACGAAGAAGATTTTTGCGCAACAAGGTGACACGAATATCGACCAATGATGATGTCGCTTCTGGTTGAAGCTCACCAACTGCTTGCCGCATCACTTGATGTACCAACGGCATCAGCGATGTCTGGCAAGTGGAGTGGAAGGACGGAAGTGGTCGGAAAGCATCCAATCGATCGGGCCGGCCGCTCGCCGCTTCACTATGCGGCTGCCAACAGAGCAGTCGCGGAAGTGACCCGATTGGTCGAGACCGGTGCCGATCCCAGTGCGCAGGACAACAATGGGTGGTCACCACTGCACTTTGCGGCGCAGGCGAATTCTGCGGAGGTTACGCGCGTCCTTATCGCCGCCGGAGCGATCATTGATCCGCGGGACACCAACGGGAATACTCCGCTCGGAAAGGCGATCTTCTCGTCACGCGGCGATGGCGCGGTCATCAAGCTTTTGCGAGATGCTGGTGCCGATCCTTACGCAGAGAACAGCAGCGGCGTGACGCCGCTGATGCTTGCCCGTACGATCGCCAACTACGATGTTGCCCAGTTCTTCGGCGACTTGCCCGGCGCACAGGATTGAGTGAGTCTCCAGCCGTCATGAGGCGACGACGCAACGGAGCTGGATGACTTCCGCTTCTGGCCTAACTGCGACCTCTGGGAATGCCTCGCCCTTGTCCGGTGTCGGAAGTTGACCGGATATCAGTCGGCCCGTCGCGTTATGAGTGAAGGCCCTCGCTCAGAGCGAACTGCCGCCGCAGATCACGAGCTGCTGGCCGGTGATGGCGCCGGCATCGGCCGAGAGCAGGAACGCGACGGCTGCTGCAACTTCGTCCGGTTGAATGAAGCGGCCGATCGGCGGGAGTTTTGGCGTGACGTTAGCCCGTGTCGGGTCCTTTAGCATCGGCGTTTCGGTCGCGGCGGGTGCGACGACATTCACCGTGATGCCGCGCGGAGCGAGCTCGCTCGCCCAGGACCGCGCCATTGCGACCAGCGCCGCTTTCGTCGCCGCATATTGACCGCGGCCGGCCGCTCCCGCTGCGGTGCGGCTGCCGATGAAGACGATGCGCCCGCCCTGCGGCAGGCGTGGCGCCAGCGCGTCGGCGAGACGCTCGGCGACATCGACATGCAGCCGCCACATCGCAGCACCGTCGTCATGGTCGAGCGATCCGAGCGGGCCGACCTTGAGCAGGCCGGCGGCATGAACGAGCGCGGTCGGCGCGAGATCGGCGACGGAGCTCGCGATGGTCTCGACCTTGCCGAGATCGAGCGCCAAATGACCGAACGCCGGATGGTCGAATGAGGCAGGCCGGCGGCTGATGCCCGTAACGCGCCAGCCGTCGCGCAACAGGCGCTCGACGATCGCAGCGCCAATCCCGGAACTGGCACCCGTGACGAGCGCGTGCGGCCTCTTGTCCATCAGTTCAGCCCTGCTTCACCCGGTTCTTTTCACCCAAGCCTCGGTCACGCGGACATATTTAATGGCGCGGCGATGGAAGGTGAAGGCCGTGTGGATCGCGTCGTCGGCGGTCTGCTTGACGCTGGGATAGGACAGCTCGCGATTGGTCTGGTCGCGCGAATTGTTGGTCATGCAATAGCCGTCGCCAATTTCCACGTTGCGCTTGGTCCAGCTCTTTCCGCCGTCGGTCGAGATCGCCAGCGTCATCGGCGCCCGCGGTGCGCCCCAGAACGCGGTGCGCCCGTCCGACTTGCTGCCGTCGCCGGCGAGCACGGGCGGGAGATCGTCCTCGATCTCGTCATAGAGCGAGAGGCGGCGCCCGGTCGCATCCTTGGAGCTGGAATCGTTGAAGACCAGCGCGAGATGACCGTTGCCGAGCCGAGTGAGCTGGATCGAGGAGTTGTTGTTGGGCAGCGCGGTCGCAACCGGCGCCGACCAGGTGCGGCCATGGTCGGTCGAGCGGCTCTGATAGATATTGTCGGCCCAGCGGCTGCGATACACCGCGATCAGCGAGCCGTCGTCGAGGCGTTCGATGCACATATGCACGCAGCCACGGCTGCCGGGAACATCCACATCGCGCCAGGTCGCGCCGGCGTCGGACGAGATCTTGACGGCGCTGGTATCCTCGTCGCCGTTCCATTTCTTGCCCGGCGTGCTGTGGCAATAGAACACCGGCAACAGCCAGTCGCCATTGTCGAGCACGACGATCGGCTGCCGAATGAAGGTGCCGCGGCCGCGGTGCTCGGGAAACAGCGTCTCGATCGGACCCCAGCTCTTGCCGTGGTCGCGCGAGAGGCGACGGCGGATGATGGCGGTGTCCTGGTTTCCGGCGAGTTGCGCCGTCCACATCAGCCACAGCGTGCCGTCAGGGGCCGGGAATAGCACCGGGTTCTGTTCCGAGCGGCCGGAATCGTCCGACAGCTTCTCCGCGCGTGACCATTGCGTCGTGCCGCGGGGAAGCCGCGAGAAATACACCGAGATATCCGACATGCCCTCCTGCGTGCCCCCGAACCAGACGCAAGCCAGATCGCCATTGGCGAGCGGCATCAGATTGGCGGCGTGGTTCTGCACACAAGGCGAAGGAATGAAGGCGTCGAACCTATCAGGGTCGCCGGCCGCCTGGCGCACGGCGCCGTCGGCCGTGATCTCGAGTTCGGCCATCGCGACCTCGGTACCGATGGTCATGTCGAAGTCCTTTCAACGAAAGCGGTGGGTTGCGCGGTCTGCGGCGCCGCGGGTGTGCGGCCCATCACCAGCCGCTCGATCGCCATCACCAGAAGCGGCGTCACGGCGGCGATGTACATGTTGTCGATTCCGAAGGGATTGCCGAGCAGGTACCAGACCGTGGTCGAGACCGCTGCGCCGATCAGGCCGGCGGTGGCGCCACGGTTGCTGGCGAACAGCGGCAGATAGAAGCCCATCATCGCCACCATCGTCACCGACAGCCGCAGGGCACGCGTGAAGAACGACAGCTTCAGGATCTCCGGAATGAAGAACACGAAGATCAGCGGCACGATCGCGATCACGATCGAGAACACGCGCGTCATCTTCAGCTCGCGCTCCGGCGTCGGCTTCCAATAGGGCACGTAGAAGTCGCGCACCACCAGCGAGGCGATCGCGAGCGCGACCGTGCAGACGCTGACGAAGATCGAGGCCACCAGCGAGGTCGTCACGAAGGCCGAGGCCAGCGGCGGCATCTTCTCCAAAAACACCGGCAGCGCGTAGAGGCTGTTCATGTCCGGGTAGAGATATTTTGCGGCAACCCCGATCAGCGCGAGCAGGAAGCCGAGCGGGAGGCAGAACGCGGCCGCATAATACGTCGCCTTGCGGGCGTCATCGGCGCTCGGCGTCGACGAGATCGCCTGCACGATGAATTGCGTCGAGAAGATCGCGCCGACCGTGCCGAAGGTCCAGGCGAAGATGGTCGTGAAGCCGATCTTGCCGTCCCAGGAGAAATAATAAGCCGGCAGCTTGGCCTGGATCGGCGCAATGCCGCCGGTCAGCGACATCGCGACCGTAAAGATGATGATGATGCCGACGACCTTGAAGGCGCTGTGCAGGATAGTCACCCAGGCGACGCCCTTCAATCCGCCGAACACGTAGTAGAAGGTCGAGACCACAGCGATGATGCACATCGCAACGGGCAGGCTGACATGCAGCGCGGTGGCGATCGCAGCGGCGCCGCTGACATAGTTGCCGACATTCACCAGCAGCAGCGCATAGATCATGATCACGGAGACCGTCAGCATGGTCGACTTGCCGTATTTCTGCGCGATCGCGGCCGAGATGGTGTATTCGCCGGAACTGTAGAGCTTCTTCACCATCAGCATGCCGAACAGCAGGAAGCCGATCGAGGCGCCGAGCACGGCCCATCCGGCCGCCATGCCGGACTGGAACGCTTCCTGCGCGGTGCCGACGGTCGACTTGGCGCCGACGAATTCGGACATCATCAGCACGCCGACGACGACGGCCGGCATCGCGCGGGACGCGGTCATGAACTGATCGCTGGTCCGGCTGCGCAGCTTCAGCGTGAGCCAGGAGGTGAAGGCGATGTAGGCGACGATCATCGTGACGACGAGCGTGCTTTCGCCGGAAAGGATGGCTTGCATCGGTGACGTTTCCTCTGATGGCCCGGGACGCGGTGTTGTGGCCCCGCTTCTGCCCGACGGCTGAATGTTCGGAATGCGAACAAATGTTGTTGAAATCCATTAAACCTGTCCGGGCGCCGTGCGTCAAGCACGCGCCTCGAGGCATCGTGGAAATCCGGGTTCCAGGGAGCGGGCGAGCGATCGCATTTGGGAGGGTTTCACCTGTGGCCATCCTTCGAGACGCCCGCCGTTGATGGGCCCTCAGGATGAGGATGGAGTGTGCGGCCGCAGTTTTGACGAGCGCCGACGCCGCTTAGCCTCATTCTGAGGAGACCGCGAAGCGGTCGTCTCGAAGGACGAGGCGCGTGCTCTGGTCGCGCAAAATGCCATTTGCGATCGCTCTGCAGCGAGCATGATGGGGCGCTATGACGCGGCCCTTCAGCGAGAGGGCTTCAACGCGCGTGCGCCATCTATTCGGCGCTGCGCTTCCAGGCGCCGGTGCCGAGCTTGCCGGTGATCACAGCCAGCGCATCGTGGATTTCGTAGGCGCCGCCGTCGCTGTAGCCTGACAGGCCCCTGGTTGCATGCAGGGACCAGCGGCCGTTCGTCGCCGTCATCGTGCCTTCGTGCGGACGTGCCGAGCGCTGTGGCTCGGCGTGGAACCTGTAGGTGCCGTCGCCCATGATCTGCCAGATCCAGCGCGACTGGCCACGGCCGCTCGGCACCATGATCTCCCAGGTGCCGACCAGCGCGGGATCAATCGTCAGCGTCTGCGGCGGAGCAGGGGAGACGACGGCCGGAAGCGGGCTGGGCGGTGCTGCTGGCTCGCTGCCTGCCGCTGGCCGACCGGCGAGATAGATCGCCTTGCGCGACAGCGAACCGTAGACGAACGGCTGCTGTTCGTTGCGGGTTGCCTCCATCACGTCGTCGCGGACATTGCGGAACATGAACGTCACCTCGACGCCTGATACTTCGATGTTGCGCAGCAGCGCCGCTGCAAACGGGCTGTTGCGCGCATCGCCGTCGAGCGCCGTGGTGCCGTCGCGTGCGGCATAGGCGACGAGAACGTTACCGACGGGTTCGATGCGGCCGAGCCCGCTGGTGGGGGCCGCCCGCGTGGCGATCGATCGGTTCATCCGGGCCGCAAACGGATTGTTGCGGCAGGCATCGAGGATGACGAGGCCAAGGCTCGTGGTGTTCGACACCTGCAGCATCACGCTTTGCAGGTTGATGGCTTCATTCGCGGCGTCCGTATCCCGCTTCAGGTCTGCGTCGACAGGGATCAGCCAGTTCTCGCCATTGATCTCCATGCCATGGCCGGCGAAATACACAGCCGCCATGTCGGCACCGGCGGCGTCGCGCCCCAATGCGATCAGGCCGCGGCGCATGTCGTCGAAGCCAGCGTTCGTCGCCAGGAAGACGGTGAAGCCAAGTCGCTTCAGCGCTGCGGCGATGTCGCTGGCGTCGTTCGGCGGATTCGTCAGCGCGGGCACGTTCCGGTAGGCGCCGTTGCCGATCACGAGCGCGACCCGCCTGCCTTCCGCGGCTGCGGCCGTCGACGCCACGCCTGCCAACGCGGTTGCCGCCGTCAGTCCCGAAACGAATTCGCGCCGGTTCATCCGGATCTCGCTGGCTCGAACGCGTTCCTATCCTAGCGCAACCGATCCGGGGGAGCCACGGGCCTGTCTCAGTTCGCCGACAGCGCCGTTTTGGCGACTTCGGCCATCCAGCTCGATGCCACGGGGAGGATCGCGTCGTTGAAATCGTAACGCGGGCCGTGCAGCTCGGCGCCGTCGCGCAAGGGCCCGTTGCCGATCCACACGAACGCGCCGGGACGCCTCTGGAGGTAGAAGGCGAAGTCTTCGCCGGCCATGCTGGGTGCGAGGTCGCGCCGCACCGGCGCACGGACCTTGTCTGCGGCCATGCGCGCGAGGCCGGCTTCCTCCGGCGAGTTGATGGTCACGCCGACGCCCATGACGATGTCGGGCGTGACCTTGACGTCAAAGCTCGTGGCGATGCCCGCGCAGATCTCGCCGATCCGCGCGAGGATGATGTCCTTTACCTCGTTGCGGTGATGCCGCAGCGTGCCGCGGATCACGACCTTGCCCGCGATTTGATTGGGCGCAGTGCCGCCCTCGATCGTGCACAGCGACAGCACGGCGGTGTCGAGCGGATCGACGCCGCGCGACACGATCGATTGCATCGCCACGATCAGGTGGCCGGCCGCCATCAGGGGATCGCGGGTCAGATGCGGCATGCCGGCGTGCCCCGCATGGCCCTCGATGGTGATGGTGACGCGCCCGCCGGAGGCCATCACCACGCCGTCGTGCACCGCGATGGTGCCGGCTTCCAGGCCCGGCCAGTTGTGGAAGCCGAACACGCGATCCATCGGGAACCGCTCGAACAGCCCGGCCGCGACCATCGCGCGCGAGCCGCCAAAACCCTCCTCGGCCGGCTGGAAGATGAAATCGACGGTACCGCTCCAGCTCGTATCCGCCACGAGCAGCGCCGCTGCGCCAAGCAGCGAGGCGGTGTGACCGTCATGCCCGCAGGCATGCATCACGCCTGAAGTCTTCGAGGCATAGGCAAGCCCGGTGTCTTCGGTGATGGGCAGCGCGTCCATGTCGGCGCGCAGGCCGACGCGCCCCTGCGCCGATCCGCGCGTCAGCGTTGCGACCACGCCGTGGCCGCCGATGCCTGACACGAAGGGAATGCCGAGCTCGGTGAGCTTTTCCTGCACGAAGGCGGCGGTCGCCTTTTCCTGCAGGGAGAGCTCGGGGTGGGCATGCAGATGCTGGCGCCAGGCGGTCAGTTTCTTGTGCAGTTCAGGGGGCAAGGCGCGGCTCTCTCGCATGATGATGGCTAGCCGCCACTCTAGCCGATTATCCGTGCCCCGCATCAAGCCCCTTGGAATGCCTCGCGTGCAGCAATGCGTCCCTACGGCGCCAGCTTCGCCAGCCCCTTCCAGTCAAAATTGATGCCTTGGCCCGGCCGGTCCGGCGCCAGCGCCTTGCCGTCCTCGAGCACCAGCGGATGCTCGATGTACTTGTCGAGGCCGAAGCCGTGGGCCTCCAGATAGGAGCGGTTCGGGCAGGCCGCGAGCAGATGCACGGTGATGTCGTGCGCGCCGTGGCTGGTGACGGGCAGGTTGAAGGCCTCCGCCAGCCGCGCGATCTTCATGAAGGCGCTGACGCCGCCGCAATTGGTGACGTCGGGCTCGGGATAGGACACCGCGCCCGATGCGATGTAGTTCTTGAACTCCCACAGCGAACGCAGATTCTCGCCCGCGGCGATCGGCACACAGCCCTCCTGCATGATGCGGGCGTGTCCCGCGACATCGTCGGGGATGATCGGCTCTTCCAGCCAGGTCAAATCGTACGGCACGAAGGCGCGGGCGGCGCGGATTGCTTCCTCCACCGTCCATTTCATGTTGGCATCCGCCATCAGCGGAAAGCCGTCGCCGAGATGGTCTCGCATCGCCGCGACGCGTGCGACGTCGGATTTGAGATCGGGCCGGCCGACCTTCATCTTGATGGCGCGAAAACCCTTGGCGAGATTGCCGTCGGTCTGCCTGAGCAGCGCCTCGACCGAGAGATCGAGATCAATGCCGCCGGCGTAGCACGGCACGCGCGCGTCGAACCCGCCGAGCAGCTGGTACAGCGGCAATTTCGCTCGCCGCGCCTTCAGATCCCACAGCGCGATGTCGAGCGCGGACAGCGCCAGCATCGCCGGCCCGCCGCGTCCGCCATAATGCAGGCCCCACCAGACGTGATGCCAGATGCTTTCCGTGTCGTCCGCCTCGCGTCCCTCGACCAGCGGCGGGATCTCGCGCTTGAGGATATCGGCGGTCGCGCCGCCATTGCGCCCGACGGTGTAAGTATAGCCTGTGCCTTCGGCACCATCGGCATCGCGGATGCGACAGGTGATCAGCTCGAACGCGGCGATCTCGCCATGGGTGGAATCGGACAGCGTGACGGGCAGGGGAATCCAGTAGAGCGCGGATTCGATTTTCGCGATGCGTGGCATGTGGCCTCCCTGCGTTTTCTTCTTGGTTCGTAGGATGGGTAGAGCGCAGCGAAACCCATCATTGTCATCGCAAGCGTAGCGATGGGTTTCGCTGCGCTCTACCCATCCTACAAATCGTGCCTCACCGCATCGTCGCGAGCTGCACGGCCAGCGCGCAGGCGCGGTCGTATTCGTCGAGATTGATCCACTCGTCGATGGTGTGCGCCTCGTTCTGGCCGGCGCCGAAGGTCACGGTCGGAACGCCGTGGCGGACCATCCAGTTGGCATCGAGGCCGCCATTGGCGGTGCGGACGTTCGGGGTGCCGCCGACCGCGGACACCGCTTCGACCGCGCGCTTGATGACGGGCTGGCTGTCCTTCATGCGGAACGGATAATAGTCGGTCTCGGCCTTGAACTTGACCTTGCCGGACTTGCCTTGCGCATTCGTGACCTTCTTCGCCGCCTTCTCGAATGCGGTCTTGTAGGCCTTGGTGATCTCCTTGAAGAACTTTCCGTCATGGCTGCGGCTTTCGCCGCGCACATGCACGTAGTCGGTGACGACATTGGTGGCATCGCCCGCGGGCCGGCCTTCGCCGCCGGTGACGGGGCCGACATTGCTGGTGCCCATCCGCGCGCTCGCGCCCTTGCCCTTCACCACCTTGCCGAACCAGCCGCCGGCCTTCACGTCGGCAAGCGCGAGCGCCATGATCATGGTCGAGGAGATGCCGCGCTCCGGTGCGACGCCGGCATGCGAGGCGCGGCCCATGATCTCGACGGTCCAGCGGTCGGCGCCGACCGCGCCGATCACGACGTTTGAGGCCGAGCCGCCGTCATAGTTGAACGCCATCAACGGCGAGCCGAGCTCGTCGAGCTTGACGTGGCGCGCGCCGTAGAGCCCGCTCTCCTCGCGCACGCAGAACAGCAGCGTGATCGGCGGATGGTCGAGCTTCTGCTTTTCGAGCTCGGCCGCGAGCGTCACCAGCACACCGCAGCCGCAGCGATTGTCGCCGCCGAGCGCGGTCTTGGCCTCGTTGACGATCTTGCGGCCGGATTTCTTCGGCTTGGCGCCGGCGCACAACGGCACGGTGTCCATGTGGGTCATGAACATGATGCGCGGCTGGTTGTGCAGCGCGCCGCGGCCGGGCAGGTCGACGATGAGATTGCCGGTCTCGGTCGGCACGGGAATGCGGGTGTTGGCGTCGTCGAGCCGGATCGCTTTGGCCGGCACGCCGCTCTCCTTCAGCGCGGCGGTGAGCTCACGCCCGATCGCCGCCTCCTGTCCGGTGACGCCTTCCACGGCGAGGAAGCGCATGAGGCGGTCGGTGGCGGCTTTGGTGTCGACAGGCATGATTGTTCCTCAGGTGCACGATCTTGTAGGATGGGTAGAGCGCAGCGAAACCCATCATGTCTCGATGAGAACGATGGGTTTCGCTTCGCTCACCCCATCCTACGAACGCGGTGACGTATAAGTCAAAAAGATCATCACGCCCACGAGCAGCGCAGCCGCCATGAACAGCAGCACCGCCGGCAGCCCCGCGAATGCGGCGACGGCGCCGGTGATTGACTGCATCAGGGCGGTGCCGAGGAAGAAGGCGAGGTTCACCGCCGCAAGTGCCTTGCCGGCGACTTGCGCGTCCACCAGCTGCCGGCACATGCCGAACAGCAGCGGCTGCGCGGAGGTGGCAAGGCCGATCAGCACGAACAGCACGAGATCGTATTGCGGCGGCATGACCGGCACGCCGAACAGCCATGCAACCGCACAATGCGGCGCACCCAGCGCCATCAGCGCCACCAGCAGCGCGGCAACCGTGTGCGTGCCGGCGACGAGCTCGCGGCGGCGGCCGATCCGGCGGTCGATCATGCCGATGCACAGGGGGCCGGCGATCATCGCCAGCGTATAAGCGCCGAGCTGGTTGCCGGCCTCGACCCGCGACAGGCCCTTGATCTCCATCAGCCACGGCCCGCCCCACAAGCCCCGCAGCACCAGCGAGGTCGCCAGCGACACCATCGCCAGCGCGATCAACCCGCGCAGCGGCCGCGACAGGCCGAGCCTGAGCACCTCGATCATCTGCGACAGCGGCGAGGACTCGTCCTTGTGCTCGGCCGGCTGGTTCGGCACCAGCGCGAACACGGCGAGCGCCACCGCGACGCCGCCGGCTGCTGCGATCCAGAACCCGGCGCGCCAGCCATATTGATCGACCACGAAGGCGAGCGGGCTCGACGACAGCAGCATGCCGATATTGCCGATCGAGAGGATCGCACCCGACCACAGCCCGAACCGCGCCGCCGACAATTGCTTGGCCGCCAGCGTCATCGGGCACATCAGCATGCCCGAGGTGGCGATGCCCAGCATCAACTGCCCGAACGCAAAACTCTCAGGTCCGGTCGCGAAGCCCGATGCGATCGCGCCGACGATCGTGCCCGCGAGCAGGCTCAGCGACACCGGCCGCACGCCAAAGCGATCCATGGCGGCGCCGACCGGGATCTGCGCGGCCGCAAAAGCGAAATGATAGACCGAGGTGAGGCTCGCCAGCGCCTGCGGCTGCACGTGGAAATCAGCCGCCATCAGATCGAGGCTGAGCGCCGGGATGGTGCGCAGCAGGGTCGACAGCATGTGCCCGCAGGCGAGCGCCACCAGCGCAAAGATCAGCGCGCGGGTGCCATGACTCACATCATGTCCCGCTTCATCGTTGGCAACCGCACTCATCAGCGTCCCGTCCCGGCAAGGGCTTTTGGCCGGGTTACACGATTGGGGGGAGGGTGCCAATGGCGGGAAATCGCATGGCCCGCCAGCCGTGGTGGCACAGCGCCGCGGCTCGGTTTCACCTCATCCGAGCCGCCGCTTGCCTGCCCGCGCTTGGCGGTGTTAGCTTTCGCACAGCGCCGATTTGACCCTCAGCTTGCGGGCGCTTCTCCAAATGCAGCTAAAGCGAACCGCCAGTTCTGCATCGTTCCCGCAATAGCAGTGTCGTCGGCCGTCCCGAATTGGGAGGGCGAGATGAAGTTTGCCGCGATCGCGGATATCCACGGAAACTGCCCGGCGCTTGAAGCCGTGCTCGCTGATATCGCCGCGCTTGGCATCAGCGAGATCGTCAATCTCGGTGATCACGTCAGCGGCCCGCTCGAGGCGGCTCGGACGGCGGATCTGCTGATGGAGCGGGGCTTTCCCTCGGTGCAGGGCGACCAGGATCGTATCCTCGTCGATCTATGGCGGGCCGGAACATCGGCCAGGAGCGATTTCCGGCAGCTGGAGCGCAGGCATTTCGACTGGATGGCCGGCATGCCGCCAACGCTCGTCTATCGACAGGACGTGTTCCTCTGCCATGCAGCCCCGAAGGATGACGCCGCCTTCTGGCTCGATCGCGTCGCCGCCGACGGCAGCGTCCGCGCCAGCCCGATCGACATGATCGAGGCCGGCGCTGACGGCATCGACGCAGAACTCATTCTCTGCGGGCATACGCACATCCCGCGCGTGATCCGCCTGAGGGACGGACGAATGATCGTCAATCCCGGCAGCGTTGGATTGCCCGGTTATGATGGACGAGCGCCGGTTCCCTATGTGGTCGAGGTGGGTACGCCTCACGCCTGCTACGCCATTCTCGAACGCGCCCGCGCGGGCTGGTCCGCCACGATCCGGTACGTGCCCTACGACAGCACGGCCATGGCTGAACTCGCCCGCAGCAAAGGCATGCCGATCTGGGCCAGTGCGATTGCCAATGGTTGGGTCGAACGGTGAGAGTTCGCGCGTCGGTGCGCTGCGCCGCCGATCGACGACGAGCGCCATTCAATTCATGCACTCCCACTGGTGCAGGCACAAATTCGATTGCTCTAGTCTGTAGAAGTCCTCTGTCGCAATGAAGACGAGGATCCCGAGCAGAACGATCGCGGCGATGTTCGAGCGCATGTTCGCGCCATTCTCCGCGTTGCGGCGATCCCGTTCGAACTTCGAGAGGTCGAGCATGCGCAGGATGTTTTCGGACCGGACATCGTCAGCGGGAGTTCTCTCGTCTCCTGATCGCTTGCGAAACGGGATGACATTTCCTCCGAAGTCCTGCTGAACGTCCCTCATCTTGCGCCTCGAATGACAATTCGCGTTGCCATCAACGTGTCGATGATAAGGCCCGACTTGAAACGAGCGTTCGTTAAATTTCCTGATCGCTGGCGCAATTCGGCGTGATGCGGGCTGCGATCCTTAACGCCTGTCCATATCGTTTCTGTCTGTTTCTTCTGCTGTTCGTCTCTTCGCGTTGATCATTTGCAATTCCTCGCTGCATTCGGGCGATTGCTTTGTCGCGACGCGCGAACATGACGAATTGTACAGAAAGTCGCACGCGATCGTTATTTTGCGGGCGCGAACCTGTCCGCGATACTTCGGCACGAACGAGTGCGTTTCACGTGCAAGCAGTCGCTTCACCTGAAGACAGGCACAGACAACAATAGATGGCCACGGATATGACAAGGCGACCGAAGCTCAGCCTCACGCTGTTTGGAATGCTTGCAACAGCCGCAGTCGGCTACGGCGCATGGTATGAGCTCGTCGGGAGTGTGAAGCCTGTCGCAGCGGCCGCTCAAGGCGCTTCCAATCAGGCCGCCGTCAAAATTCCCGTCACCTCGTTCGAGGTGAAGAAGGCCGACTTTCCCGTGCACACCTACGGTCTTGGAGTCGTCTCGCCGTTCAAGACGGTGACGATCAAGAGCCGCGTCGATGGTCAGATCACGAAGGTGTTCTTCAAGCAGGGACAGATGGTGAAGGAGGGCGATCCGCTTCTGGAGATCGATCAGCGCCCGTTTACCGCGGCTCTGGAACAGGCGGTGGCGAAGAAGGCGCAGGACGAGGCCAATTTGCGCAACGATCAGCTCAACCTGCAGCGCTTTCAGACACTCGCGAAGCAGCAATTCGAAACCCAGCAGAATCTCGATACCCAGCAGGCACTGGTCGATCAGGTGACCGCGCAGCTGAAGGGCGACCTGGCCGCCATCGACAATGCGCAGACCAATCTCGGCTACACCTCGATCAAGGCGCCGATCAGCGGACGCATGGGTTTCCGGTTTGTCGACCCCGGCAACATCGTGCATGCCGCGGATACGAACGGGATCGTCACCATCGCGCAGCTGCAGCCGATTGCCGTGCAGTTCACCGAACCGGAAGATCAACTGCTCGCCATCGACAAGGCCTTCCAGACCGGCGACGTGCCGGTCGAGGCGCTGAGCTCGGACGGAACCAGGACGCTGTCGCAGGGCAGGCTCGCGATCATGGACAATTCGGTGAACCAGGCCACGGGCACCATCGGCCTGAAGGCCCGCTTCGACAACAAGGACAACGCGCTGTGGCCGGGATTGTCCGTCACCACGCGCATGCTGGTCGACACGCTCAAGCAGGTCATCGTCGTGCCGCAGGATGGTGTGCAACACGGGCCGGCCGGCCTGTTCGCTTATGTCATCGGTGACAATGGCAAGGTCAGCGCCAGGCCGATCAAGGTCAGCCAGAGCGGCGATGCAAGCGCCGTGGTCTCCGAAGGTCTCAATGTCGGAGACAGGATCGTGGTGGCCGGGCAGTCGCGCCTGTTCGATGGCGCGCTGGTCGACGAGAAGCCGCTGGTTGCGTCAGCAGCGCCGGCGCCGGACTCAGGCACCATGGCCAAACAGGCCAAAACCGGATCGGCTGACTGACATGGCTGGCGGTATCTCGGCTCCCTTCATTCGCCTCCCCATCGCGACGTCGCTGCTGATGGTCGGCATTCTCTTCGTCGGGATCATCGCCTATCCGCAATTGCCGGTGGCGCCGCTGCCCGAGGTCGATTTCCCCACCATCCAGGTCTCGGCCAGCCTTCCCGGCGCGGATCCCGAGACGATGGCGTCCTCGGTGGCGCAGCCGCTGGAATCGCAGTTCGCCCTGATTCCCGGCGTGTCGGAGATGACGTCGTCGAGCCAGACCAGCTCGACCCAGATCGTTCTCCAGTTCGATCTGGGCAGGAACATCGACGGTGCCGGGTCCGACGTGCTCGCCGCCATCAATGCCGCGAGCGGGCAATTGCCCAAAAACATGCCGAGCACGCCGACCTACCGAAAGGTCAATCCGGCGGACTCTCCCATTCTCCTGCTCGGGGCCACGTCGACGACGCTGCCGATGACGCAGGTGTCGGACGAGGCCTACACCAAGCTCGCGCAGGCGATCAGCCATATCGGCGGCGTCGGCCAGGTCAGTGTCGGCGGCCAGCAGGCGCCCTCGATCCGCGTTCAGATCGATCCCGCCAAGCTGGTGGCGAAAGGCTTGTCGCTGGAGGACGTGCGGACCCCGCTCTCGGTGATCACCGTCAACAATCCCAAGGGCACCCTCAACGGCGACACCCGCACCTACACCGTCTATGCCAATGACCAGTTCACCAACGCGGACGCGTGGAACGACATCGTCATTGCCTATCGCAACGGCAGCCCCGTCAAGGTCGGAGACATCGGCCATGCCGTCAGTGCGCCGCTGGACAATACCCAGTATGGCTGGGCCGACGGCAAGCCCGGCGTCTTCCTGGTCATCTTCAAGCAGCCCGGCGCCAACGTCATCGACACCGTCGACAACGTCATGAAGCAGCTGCCGCATCTGCAGGCGGGCATTTCGCCGGCGATCAAGATCTCGGTGCTGTCGGACCGCACGCAAACCATCCGTGCCGCCGTGAAGGACGTGCAGTTCACGCTGTTGCTGACGATCGGCCTCGTGGTGATGGTGATCTTCGTCTTCCTGCGCAGCGTCTGGGCCACCATCATTCCGTCGATCACGGTGCCGCTCGCGCTGCTCGGCGCCTGCGCGCTGATGTGGATGGCCGGCTACAGCCTCGACAATCTGTCGCTGATGGCCCTCACCATCGCGGTCGGATTCGTGGTCGACGATGCCATCGTGATGCTGGAGAACATCACCCGCTACATCGAGGAAGGCGAGACGCCGATGGCCGCCGCGGTGAAGGGCGCGGGCGAAATCGGCTTCACGATCATCTCGATCTCGGTTTCGCTGATCGCGGTGCTGATTCCGCTGTTGCTGATGAGCGGCATCATCGGCCGCCTGTTCCGGGAATTCTCGGTGACGCTGGCGATGACGATCGTCGTGTCGGCCTTCGTGTCGCTGACGTTGACGCCGATGATGGCATCGCGCTTCCTCAAGTCGCACGGCGAGGAGCATCACGGCCGGCTCTATATGCTGAGCGAACGGATGTTCCAGGCGCTTGTCGACGGCTACGAGCGCGGCCTCGATCTCGTGCTGCGCTTCCGCTTCGCGACCCTGATGGTGTTCTTCGCGACGATGGCGCTCACGGTCTATCTGTTCGTGATCATCCCGAAAGGCTTCTTCCCGCAGCAGGACACCGGCCTGATCACCGGCATCGTCGAAACCTCGCAGGATGTGTCGATCGCGGACATGGCGAAGCACATGCAGGAGATGGGCGAGATCGTGCTGAAGGATCCGGCGATCGACCACATGGCGATGCGGATGGGCGGCAGCGGCAGTACGCTCAACGACGGCAATATGTACATCACCTTGAAGCCGCGCGATGAGCGCACGGCCTCGGCGGACCAGGTCATCCGCCGCTTGCAGGTGCAGACATCGAAGGTTCAGGGCGCGCGCCTCTACCTCCAGTCGGCGCAGGATGTCCGCGTCGGCGGCCGCGCCGCGCGAACGCAATATCAGTTCACCTTGCAGTCGACCGACATGGACCAGCTCAACACATGGGCGCCAAAGCTGCTCGGCAAGATGAAGGAGATGCCCGAGCTGCGCGACGTCGCGTCCGACCAGCAGATGTCAGGGACCACGCTGACGCTGTCGATCGACCGCAACCAGGCGGCGCGCTTCGGGATCACCCCCGACGTCATCGACGCGACGCTGTACGACGCCTTCGGGCAGCGGGAGATCGCGACCTACTCGACCCAGTTGTCCACCTATTATGTCGTGCTCGAGGTGTTGCCTTCGCTGCAGAAGAATCCGTCGACGCTGGAGCAGATCTATCTGCATTCCCCGACGACGGGGGGCGAGGTGCCGTTGTCGGCCTTCACCAAGTGGACCACGGCGCCGGTGCGGCCGCTGGCGATCAATCATCAGGGCCAGTTTCCGGCGGTGACGATCTCGTTCAATCTCGCGCCCAACGTCGCGCTCGGCCAGGCGACGCAGGCGATCGATGCGATGGAACGGCAGATGGACGTGCCGGCCACCATCACCTCCACGTTCCAGGGCACGGCGAAGGCATTCCAGGAGTCGCTCTCCTCCGTGCCCTTGCTGATCGTGGCGGCGCTGATCGTGGTCTATCTCATTCTCGGCGTGCTCTACGAGAGCTACATTCACCCGCTGACGATCCTGTCGACCTTGCCGTCCGCCGGCGTCGGCGCGCTCGCGACATTGCTGCTGTTCCATTTCGACTTCAGCCTGATCGGGTTGATCGGGCTGGTGCTGCTGATCGGCATCGTCAAGAAAAACGGCATCATGCTGGTCGATTTTGCGATCGTGGCGGAACGCGATCAGGGAATGTCGCCGCTAGAGGCGATCCGCCGCGCCTGCCTGCTGCGCTTCCGTCCCATCCTGATGACCACGATGGCCGCCGTGCTGGGCGGCGTGCCGCTGATGCTCGGCCACGGGACCGGCTCGGAGCTGCGCCAGCCGCTCGGCTATGCCATGGTCGGCGGCCTCCTGGTCAGCCAGGTGCTGACGCTCTTCACCACGCCGGTGGTTTATCTCTATCTCGACCGTGTGTCCCAATGGCTCAGCCCGAAACCGCACGCGGAACGGGATCGTCAGGACGCGGACGTCGCCGACGACGGCGATCTGGACATCGTCGACGAGATGGAACGGAAGAAATCCAGGGTCCTTGCGGCAGAGTGATTGTTCGGCAGCGGGAGCGATGTTGCGGGACGTGAGGCGATCAGTTCGTACCGCGCATCGGGCGTATCAGGCCGCCGCCTTGGAATGTTTGCGGCCGACCAGCACATGCGCGCCGTCGGCCTCGATCCATTCGTCGTGCAGTTCGCCCTCGGCGACGGAAAAAATTTGCCCTGTGCGGTAGACGACGGGCTCGTCCGTTTGCCTCACGACGAAGGTGCCGGAGATGACCAGTCCGCGGATTTCGAAATGATGCCGGTGCCGTCCCTTGCCGGGGCGAGGATCGAGCTTCTGATACTCGATCTCCTGAAAGCCATCATCCTTGAGCTGCTGTTCGAAATCGCGTTCGTTCATGCACCCCTCCCGTCGCGCGGCGGCGCCGATCGCCTGCCGCCTGACAGGTTTGAGGATAACGCCTTCGCCGGATGCCAGTAAACCTCGGCTATCGTGCCGCTTCCGCCAGCAGTGCCGTCGGATAAACCGGCTTGGTGAAGAATTTTGCGCCGGGCGGCAGAGGGCGGGGCAGCGGACGGCCCGAGATCACGATGATCCGCATATCGGCATTGTGCTGCTGGGCGAAGTGAGCCAGATCGACGCCGTCCATCTTCCCGACCAGATTGATGTCGGTGACCATCAGGGTCGGGTGCTTTGCCTTGAGCGCCAGGGCCGCGGTCTCGGCATCTTCGCACTGCAGGACTTCGAAGTTCCGCTCTTCGAGCAGAAGCGCGAGCATCTCGCGTTGAATGTCGTCATCCTCGACGACGATGGCGGTCGGGCGAAGCGGCTTTGATTGGCCCATGATTGCACCTCACTTCCTATCATTTGTTAAGTGCGAAGGGGGTGAATCTGTTCCCGGTAGGGTGTGTTGGGTTCCACCCTCGCGGGAGTTGCCGATTGTTTCTGACGCCGCGGGCAATGTGCGCAGCAGGCTCTCCGCTTCGCTGAGCATGGTGCGGACGAACTTCCGCTCGTCGATCGCTTCGCTTGTGAAAAAGCCGTGCTTGACGGCGTTGCCGTTTCCAAGCGGCGCGCCGGATCCCCATGCGCCGCCGTGCATGCGGCAGCGCGCCTTGCCGCGCAGTGCCGGCGCGCGGCAGGTTTCACTGTTTCGTGTTTGCGCGCCGCAACGCTGGCTCGCCCGCATCGGGCCGGTGTTGCGGGGGTGGCTCATGCGGGGACGGTCGCGTCCACGAGGCCCGGCTGGGCCGTGATCAGGTTCGCGTGCTGCGTGAAATGGCCGACGACGGCCTTGCCGCCGTCCTGCACCGACAGGTTCTGCACCGTGATCGCGCACGTGCCGTTGCTGCGATGGCGGCTCAAGGCCTCCATCTGGGCCGCGTAGGTGCGGGCCAGCCGGGTCAGTGCGCGGGTGAGGCTCTCCTGCTGCGGCACGTCGTCGGTGCAGGCGAGGCGGCAGGCGCAGCGCATCGAGGCGACGTGAATGCCGACCATCTGCGCCGACAGCATGGCTTCGAGCGAATCCTTCGGCGCGATGCTCTTGAGCATCGAGACCATGAAGGAGAGATTGCCCTGGTCCGGCTTCCGCGCAACCACGCTGGCTTTCACCAACTGGCTCAACAGGCCATGCAGCGCGTCGCGGTCGACGGCGCCGATCGCCTCGGCCAGCAGCCTTTCGCCGGTGTGCGGATCGGGATGGTCGATCACGATGCGCCTGCGCCGGAGCTTGACCTTCGGGCTTGCGATGATCGGGGTGAGTTCGTTCGCCGCGATGGGCGTCTCGGTCAGTGTCGGCAATGTCGTCATGCGCTGTCCTTTGCCGGCGCAGGCACGCGGGCTCGCGGCAAGCGAAGCCGATCGCGCGCTGGGCGGCGGTTGAAGTTTTTCAGATGTCGATGAAGCGTGTTCGCGCGGGCCAAGTCGCGCGCGCCTGTGAGCGGGCGGGCCTGGACACGGGCTGATATCGCGATGATGCCACCGTGCGCCTGTTTTGCCCGACGTGTCAAACGGAATATTCGGGATATGCGAAGTCAGCTCTCTGAAGCCGGCTACTGTGCATGGGGTTGTTTTCGCAGTTTTGTCTGGATTAGCGGCGCCCGCCTGCCGTGCGACGGAATGCCTGACGGAAACCCGATTGCGAAATCCGATGTGGCCGCTATTCATGACCGGCGAACGCGCCGCACCGACAACAAGCAGAGGCGCCGTGGTCCGGGGAGAGAACCAATGCAACGAACGGCCCGCCTGCTGGCGCTCATTGCCGGACTTTGCGCGTCGGCGCTGTCGACAGAGGCCATCGCGCAAAAATATCCGGTGCGGCCGGTGAAGGTCATGGTCGGCTTCAGCGCCGGCGGTCCGGTCGACGTGGTCGCGCGCATCATCGGCGACCGGCTCGGCGCCAAGCTCGGGCAGCCCTTCGTGGTCGAGAACCGCGCCGGTGCCAACGGCATGATCGCAGCCGAAGGCGTCGCGCATGCGGAGCCCGACGGCTACACCGTGCTCGCCTGCAACTCGTCCACGATCACGCTGAACAAGACGCTGTTCAAGGATATCCGCTACGATCCGGTCAGCGACTTCGCGCCGCTGACCACCGTCGTCTCCGCGCCGCTGGTACTCGTGGTCAATCCGGAGAATCCCAGGACCGCCGACATCAAGACCGTCGCCGATCTCGTTGCGGCTGCGAAGGCGGCGCCCGGCGCGCTCGCCTACGGCTCGGGCGGCAACGGCAACCTCGCTCATCTCGCCATGGAGCTGCTCGGCCAGCGCGCCGGCATCAAGATGATCCACGTGCCCTATCGCGGCGGGGCCGCGTCCGAGGTCGGCATTCTCGCGCAGGAGGTGCTCGCGGTGTTCGATCCGCTCTCCGCTGTGCCGCTGGTGAAGGCCGGCAAGCTGCGCGCGCTGGCGGTGTCCTCGGCCGAGCGGCTGCCGTCGCTGCCGGACGTGCCGACGGTTGCGGAGGCCGGCTATCCCGGCTTCGACCTGTCGTTCTGGGTCGGCTTCTTCATGCCGAAGGCGACGCCGGCGCCGATCCTCGAGACGCTGCACCGGGAGATCGTCGCAGCCGCCAAGGATCCGACCGTCGAGGAGCGGCTCGGCTCGCAAGGCGTGGTGAGCGTGCTCAGCCCCGCCGATTACGCCGCCAAGATCGCGAAGGAGACCAAGGAGCTCGCCGAGGTGGTCGCGGCCGCGAACATCAAGGCGGAGTAGGAGCTACAGCCACAGGATCTGCTTGCGATAGCCGAGATCGTTCAGCAGCGGCGCCGCCGGTCCCTGGTGGAACACGGCGCCGCGCTCGAGTGCGAAGACGCGATCGGCCAGCGCCAGCACGAGATCGAGATTGTGCTCGACGATCACGATCGACATGTGGCGGCGGAGCGCATCGAACACCTTGAACAGCTCCAGCGTCACCGCCGGCGCGAGGCCCTCGAACGGCTCGTCCAGCAGCAGCAGGCGGACATTGCCGGACATCGCGCGCGCCACCGCGACCATCTGCTGCTCGCCGCCGGAGAGATAGTCGGCCGCGATGTTCATGCGCTCCTTCAGCCGTGGGAAGTATCGCAGGATCTGCTCCTCGTCCCAGACCACGCCGTCGCTGCCGTCGGTCTTGCGGGCGAGACGCCCGAGCGCGAGGTTTTCGCGCACGGTCATGCCGGCGAACAGGCCGCGGCCCTGCGGGACATAGCCGATGCCGCGGCGGGCGATGTCGGGCGCGGGCAGGCTTGCGATATCATCGCCGCGATAGGCGATGCTGCCGGACGCCGCCGGCACGAGACCCGCGATGGTTTTCAGCAGCGTCGACTTGCCGGCGCCGTTGCGGCCGAGCAGCGCGACGATCTCGCCCTCGCGCACGTCGAGCGCGGCGTCGTTGAGGATGTGGCTCTTGCCGTAGAACGTGTTGACGCGATCGAGCCGCAGCACGGTCTCGTGCGCGCCGAATGCCTCCTCGTTGCGTCGATGCTCGACGGCGGGAATGCCCTTGCCGGTATAGATCTCCTGCACCCGCAAATCGGCCCGCACGGCGGCGGGGCAGTCGGACATCAGCACCTCGCCCTGATTCATCACCGTGACGGTTTGCGAGAAGCCGAGCACGCGGTCGATGTCGTGCTCGACGATCAGAACGGGGATGTTGGCCGCGATGTTCTTGACGAGGTTCGACACGCGCTCGCGTTCGGCCGCGGCAAGGCCGGCGAGCGGCTCGTCGAGCAGCAGCACCTGCGGTTTTGATCCGAGCGCAATGCCGAGATCGACCAGCCGCTGCCCGCCATAGGAGAGCTCGCCGCCCTCGATCTCCTCGATGCCTTCGAGGCCGAGGAATTTCGTCAGTGCGGCCGTCTCGGCGTGGATCTCCTTGTAGAAGTCGATGTCGTTCCAGATGTTGAAGCGCATCGGCCGCCGCGCCTGCAGCGACAGGCGCAGATTTTCGTAGATCGACAGTCCGCGAAACAGGTTCGTGATCTGGAACGAGCGCGCCAGCCCCTGATGGCAGATCGCATTCGCCGGCACGCCCGCGATGTCGCGGCCCTGCAGGCGGATCGTGCCTTGGTCCGGCGCGTAGAGCCCGGAGACCAGATTGAACAGCGTGGTTTTGCCGGCGCCGTTCGGCCCGATCAGCGCATGGATCTCGCCGGCGGCGACCGTGATGCTGGCGTTCTCGACCGCGCGGATGCCGCCGAATTTTCGGGACACGTGGCTGACTTCCAGCACCGTGCCCTTCAACGCTTCCGGCCGCAGGAAGTCCGGCAGCGGCAGGCCCTCATAGATCTTGCGCCGGCTCATCGCCGCCGTCTCTTCCGCGGGCGGACGAAGGCGGCGCATGATGAGCGAGCCGATGCCGACGAGGCCGCCGGGCGAATACATCACGAAGGCCACGAAAGTGAGGCCGAACCAGAACAGCCAGTCCGACGTCCAGATCGAGAACAGCTCGCGGAACAGGATGAAGAACACCGCGCCGAGCGCGGGGCCGAGCAGGCTGCGCATGCCGCCGATCACGACCATGGCCAGCAGCTCGCCGGCGAACGGTACGGAGACGGCTTCGGCGGAGACGAGATAGTTCAGGAATGCGATCAGCGCGCCGGCAACGCCGGTGACGACGGCCGAGATCACGAACACCGCGAGCTTGTAGCGTTCGACCGGATAGCCCTGAAAGCTCGCGCGCAGCTGGTTCTCGCGGATCGCGACCAGCACATGCCCGAATGGCGAACGCAGCAGGCGCATCAGCACATAGAGCACGGCAAGTCCGATCGCCGCGACCACGATGTAATAGTTGAGCGCATTGTCGAAGCCCACGGGGCCGATGCCCCCGCGCTTCAGTCCGCCGAGCCCGTCCTCGCCGCCGGTGAGGCTCGTCCAGCGGAACGCGGTGGTGTAGACCAGGGCCGCCAGCGCCAGCGTCAGCAGCGAAAAGTAGACGCCGCGCCGGCGCAGGATCAGCATGCCGATCAATGTCGAAGCGATCGCGACAACGACCATCGATCCCAGCAGTGACAACCAGATCTCGCCGGGAAACAAGCGCAGCTGGATCAGCCCGGCGGCATAGGCGCCGATGCCAAACCAGGTGCTGTGGCCGAACGAGACGAGACCGGTCGTGCCGATGCAGAGGTTGAGCCCCATCGCGGCGATCGCCAGCCCGACCATCCAGGTGCCGGTGTTGAGCGAGAGGCCGAGGGCGCGCAGGAGCAACGGCAGCGCGATCACCGCGACTGTCGCGATCAGCAGCGGCCTCAGCCGATCGATGGTCGAGGTATCCCTCATTCGAACTTCTCGATGCGTTCGCCGAGCAGGCCGCGCGGGCGTACCAGCAGCACCAGGAACATCAGGATGTAGATCGAGGCCTCGCCGGCCGCAGGCTCGAAATGAATGGCGATGCCGCGCACGACGCCGACGAGGAGGGCCGCGATGACCACGCCCCAGAAGCTGCCGAGCCCGCCGATCACGACCACCACGAAAGCGATGGTCATGATCTCGGCGCCCATGGCGGGATGCACGGTCGTGATCGGCGCAAAGAACGCGCCGCCGAGCGCGGCGAGGCCGACGCCGAGCATCACGATCGCGGTCATGTAGGGCTGCAGGCGAATGCCGAGCGCCGCGACCATGTCCGGCCGCTGGATGCCGGCGCGAACCACGCGTCCGAACGAGGTTTTTTGCAGGAGCCACCAGACGCCGAACAGGATCGCCGCGACGACGGCGAGGATCAGCAGGCGGTAGCGCGAGAACAGGAAGTCGCCGACGATGACCGAGCCGCGAAAGCTCTGCGGGATCTCGGTCGATACGGGCGCGGCGCCCCAGATGATGCGGATCGCCTGCTCTGCGACCATCGCCAGTCCAAAGGTCACGAGCAGGCTGAGGATCGGATCGGCCGTGTAGAAGCGGCGCAGGATGAATCGCTCGAACAGGATACCGAGGAGCGCAACCGCGAGCGGGGAGATCACCACCGACGGGCCGAAGCCGATGCGGCGGGTCAGCTCGACGCAGATGTAAGCGCCGAGCGCATAGAACGCGCCATGGGCGAGATTGACGATGCCGCCGACGGAGAAGATCAGCGACAGCCCGAGCGCGATGAGCAGGTAATAGCCTCCGAGCACGAGGCCATTCACCACCTGTTCCAGCAAGAACTCGAACTGCATGTTGCGTGCGCCTTGCCGGGTGCGGGCGTCAGGCCTTCATCTCGCAGGGGTTCTGCTCTTTGGTCGGATAGATCGTCTCCAGCGGGTCGTTCGCTGCCGGCACCGCATCGCCCAGCACCAGCATGTCCCACTGGTCCTTCATCTGGTCCTTCGGCTTGACCGTGAACGGATAGGCTTCCTGCACCAGCTGGTGATCCCAGGAGCGGAAGTAAGCCTTGCGCGCCTTGCCGATGTCGAACTGCGCCTGCTTCTCGAAATAGGCGATGAGCTCGCCGCTGTCGGTCGACTTGGTGGTGTTGATCGCTTCCGCCAGGAGCTTCAGCGTGACGTAGTCGATCCAGGCATGGTTCTCCGGCGGCTTGCCGTATTTCTTGGTGAAGGCGGTGACGAAGGCCTGCGACGTCGGATTTTGCAGCGTGTGATACCAGACCGTCGGCCAGGTGCCGCTGAGATTGCCCGCGCCCGCGGCCCAGGCATCACCGGTGTTGAGGTTGAAGCCGACCAGCGGGTAGGGGAAGCCGAACTCGGCATATTGCTTGACGAGGTTGGTCACCTGGTTGCCGGCGAGGTTGCAGCAGACCACGTCGGGTTTTGCCTGCCGTACCTTCAGCAGATACGGGCTGAAATCGGTGACATCGGTTGCGATCAGCTCGTCGCCGATCAGGTTGGCATCATGTGCGCCGAAGAAAACTTTCGCGGCCTTCAGCAGGTCATGGCCAAAAATGTAGTCGGCCGTCAGCGTGAAGAATTTCTTGCCCTTCACCATGCCCTGCTGCGACAGCGCGGTGCCGACCGCGTTGACCATCACGGTGTTCGGAATGTCGCAGTGGAACGAGTATTTGTTGCAGCTCTTGCCGCGCAGTGCGTCCGAGCGGGCGCCGGTCGAGAAGAACACCTTTTTGTTGCGCTCGGCCACCTGCATGATGGTGAGCGAGGACGCCGACGAGATTTCGCCGAGCAGCACCACCGCGCCGTCCTGTTCCAGCATGCGCTGCGCCTTGGTGGCGGCGGTCGCCGGGTTGATCGAGTCTTCCGAGAGCAGGTCGACCTGCTTGCCCAGAATGCCGCCTGAGGCGTTGATCTCCTCCGCCGCGAGCTTCGCACCCAGCTGCGCGTAGCTGCCGATCACGCCGAGAAAGCCGGTGAGCGGCGTCAGGTGCCCGATCCGGATCTTTTCGGCCTGAGCCCTGACGATCGCGGGAAACCCGAGCGCGGCCGCGCCAGCGAAGGCTGCGCCCGCCCGTAACAACGTCCGTCGTGGGTAGCGGATCATCTCTGTCTCCTCCCGGGTGCATCGCGTGCCTCCCTTCAAAACCGGATATCCGGTATTGTGAGAGAGCTTTTTCTAATGCTGGAGGATAATCCCGAACGCCATTGCCGGTGTCAACCGGCAAAATCGCCGCTCGGGTTGCGGCTCAGGCTTTCTGCGTGAGCGCCTTGTGTGCCCGGTCCTTGGCGCCGAATTCGACCGACAGGCGATCGGCGGCGGCCTGCACGATTTGCGCGCCGGCATGCAGGGCCTGGTTGGACAGGCGCCAGATCGGCCCGGAAATGCCGAGCGCGCCGATCACCTGACCGGTGAAATCGGTGACGGGGACGGCGACGCAGCGCACTTCCGGATTGAACTCGCCATCGTCGAAGGCAACGCCGGTGCGCTGCACTTCGGCGATCTCGCGCATCAGCGCGCCGGCATCGCTGATGGATTTCGGCGTCGACGGTTTCAGTTCGACGCGATCGATGAAGCGCTTGAGCTGCTCGGGGCGGAGCGAGGCCAGAATGATCTTGCCGAGCGCGGTGCAATGGGCGGGCCGCACCACGCCGACGCGATCGGTGAGCTGGAACGCGCCCGGGCCGCTGGTGCGGGCGATCACAACCACCGCGTCGCCCATTCGCACAGCAAAATGCCCACTTTCGCCCGTCTGGCGTGACAGTTCCTCCAGCACGGGCGTTGCGACGTTGACCATCTCGATCTCGTCGAGCGCTGATGCGGCGAGTGCAAACAAGGGACGGCCGATGCGGTAGCGTTTGCTGTCCTTCTCCTGGCGGAGGTAGCCGAGCGAGACCAGCGTCTTGGCCAGATGAAACGTCGTCGAGTTGTGCAGGCCGACCAGCTTGCTGAGCTCTGCAAGCCCGATACCCTCGCGATGGCGCGCCACCTCTTCGAGGATCGAGAAGGCGCGACCGAGCGATTGAACGCCGCCGCCGCGCTGCTTGTCCTCGGCCTCGTCGTCGCCATCCGCCTTGGGTGCAGGGACCAGTTTGGCAATCGCGGCCTTGCGCGGGCTTGCAGGCTTCTCGCCGGTGGTCGGCTTGGTACGCGATCTCAAGGACTGGGCTCCCTCAGGTGAATCGATATGGCTCCGCATCTGCGACAGTAGCACGCAACCAGCGCAGCCGTCGGCGCGGAGCTTCGCGTTTCCTCAGCGAGAAAGCCTATCACAATATAAATTGACGTACAGCATTATGAGAAATAGGCTTCCGGCGGCCCCATGATGACCGGCCGCGTTCTCCGCATCGGTACACAAGAAGTCGACGGGCCGAGAGGGAGACCGGTTGATGTCGAAAAACATGCTCAATGGCGCCCAGGTCATTGTCGATTATCTGATCCAGGAGAAAGTGCCGCAGGTGTTCGGGCTCTGCGGCCACGGCAACATCCAGTTCATCGACGCGCTGTACGAGCGATCCTCCGACATCAAGACGATCTCCGTGCATCACGAGAGCGTCGCCGGCTTCATGGCCGACGTTTACTACCGCGTCTCCGGTCGGCCGACCGCGACCTTCACCTCCTGCGGGCCGGGCTCGGCTAATCTGCCGATCTCCCTGGCGAACGCCTACCTCGATTCCGTGCCGTTCATGGCGATCACCGGCAATGTACCGACCAGCCAGTTCAACCGCGGTGCGTTCCAGGAAATGTACCGGCACTATCAGGCCGACTTTCCCTCCACCGTGCGCACCATGTGCAAGAAGGTGTTCCAGCCGACGCGCGGTGAGATGGTGCCGCTTGCGGTACGACAGGCTTGGAAGACGATGGTCACGGGGCGGCCCGGGCCGGTCGTGGTCGACGTGCCCTTCGACGTCTTCATGGAATCGGCGGCCGAAGAGGCGCCGAAGGCTGCCGAGTGGAGCGCCAACATCTCCAGCCGCTGCGGCGCCGATCCGGAAGGTGTCGAGAAGGCCGTCGACATGCTGCTTGCGGCTGAGCGGCCGGTGATGCTGGTTGGACAGGGCGTGCGCTATGGCGGCGCGGCGGAGGAGTTGCGCAAGCTCGCCGAGCGGCTACAGATTCCGGTTGCGGCGTCCGCAAGCGGTCTCGGTGCGCTCGACGTCAATCATCCGCTGGCGCTCGGCCTCGTCGCACGTGCCGGGCACTATCAGGCCAATCACGCCGCGCGGCAGGCCGACGTCCTGCTTGCGCTCGGCGTCCGCTTCGATGACCGCACCTCGAGCTCGTGGATCCCCGGCTATTCCTTCACGATCCCGCCGACGCGGTTGATCCATGTCGACATCGACCCCGAGGAGATCGGCCGCAACTATCCTGTCGCGCTCGGCTTGATGGCTGACGTCCGTACCTTCCTGCGGCAGGTGCATGCCGAGCTTGATCGCCGCGACAACCTTTTCAAGAAGTCGGATGCGCGCAAGAAGTGGCTGGCGCAGATCGATGGTTATCGCAAGGAGTGGGACAAGTTCGTCGCGCCCGGCTTCTCCGACGACACCACGCCGATCAATCCGCAGCGCGCGGCGGCCGAGATCGACAAGGCGTTGCCGGAGGATGCCATCCTCGTGTCCGACATCGGCGTGCACCACAATTGGCTGCTCGGCTTCTGCAAGCCGAAGCGGCCGGATTCGCTGATCGGCTCGATGGGGTTCGGCCCGATGGGCTTTGGCGTGGCCGGCGTGATGGGCGCAAAATTCGCCGCGCCCGATCGCCCCTGCGTGTCGGTCTGCGGTGACGGCGCCTTCTTCATGCATGCCAACGTGTTGGGGACGGCGGTCGAGTATAATCTGCCGGTGGTCTGGGTGGTCTGGAACAATTACGCCTATGCCTCGATCCGCGGACTGCAGCGCGGCTATCTCGGCGGCCGCGAGCTTGCGACTGACTTCAAGCATCCGGAGACCGGCGAGCGTTACAACCCTGACTTCGCGGCGATGGCGCGCGCCTGCGGCGTCGAAGGCGTGCGCGTCGATCGCGCCGGCGATCTCGGAGAGGCGATCCGCAAGGGCATCGCCGCCAACAGGCCCTACCTGATCGACGTCGATATCGCCGCGGACGTCAATCCCTCGGGCGCCGGTGTCTGGGAGTTGCCGGGCCTCGGCCAGAGCAAGGCCGGCATCGGCACGCGCTTCCAGCCGGGCTGATCGCGGTTCGCAGAAGCAATCAACAAAATATCGGGAGATGGGAATGACGCTCGCAGGCAAAAAAATCGTCGTGATCGGCGGCTCCTCAGGCATTGGCCTCGCCACGGCGGAGCTTGCAAAATCACAGGGGGCCGACGTCGTCATCGCCTCGCGCAGCGCTGCGAAGCTCGATCCGGTCGCCGAGCGGCTGAAGGTGACGGCGATCCCGACTGACGTCACCAGCGATCAGAGCGTGGCCGAACTGTTCAAGCGCATCGGCGCTGTTGATCACGTCGTGCTGACGGCTGCGCAGCTTCGCACCGGGCCGTTCAAGACGGTTGCGATGGAGGATGTGCGGGCCACGATGGAGGGAAAATTCTGGGGCGCCTGGCGGGTGGCACGTGAGGCCGCCATCAGGCCCGGTGGCTCATTGACGCTGGTCACCGGTTTCCTCAGTGTCCGGCCGCGGCCGAACTCTGCGATCGTCAGCGCGGCCAACGGCGCGCTGGAGTCGCTGGCCCGGGCACTGGCACTCGAGCTTGCGCCGGTGCGTGTCAATGCGGTCTCGCCCGGCGTGATCGACACGCCGATCCGAGCTTCGATGCCTGAGGCTGCTCGGAAGGAAATGCTGGCCAAAACGGCGGCAGCACTTCCGGTCGGCCGCGTCGGCATGGCCGAGGACATCGCCCAGCAGATCGCGAGCTTCATGAACAACGGCTTTGCCACCGGCTCGATCGTCTATGTCGACGGTGGTGCGCTGGTGAATTAGGGAGCACTGGCATGACCGAGGAAAGCAATGGCGCCTTCATCCGCAACATCGCGGAAGTGCCCTGGCGCGAATTCCCCAACCACTTTGGCGGCGCGCTGTCCAAGCCGCTGGTGATGCCGGAAACGGCGGGCTCGCGCCGCATCGACTACCGCATCTCGATGTACCAGCCGATGGCCTATGTGGCACGGCATCACCACAAGGTGCAGGAGCAGGTCTATCACGTGCTCGACGGCGAAGGATTGATGGAGATCGCCGGCAAGAACCATGTCGTCCGCAAGCACGACGTGATCTTCCTGCCGCCCGGCGTCGAGCACGCGATCTCGAACTCCGGTCTGACCGATCTCGTTTTCCTGGTGGTGACCTCACCGGTCACCGACGACGAGAAGCCGGTCTAAGCTAGCTCGAGGAGCGCTCGCGCGCCGCAACGCGGATGGCGCGAGCCTTCGCACCCTTCGCGCCGGCCGCGATCATTCCGCGCCCCTTGCCGTGGGCCGCACCGCTCTTGCGGAGCAGGACAACGAGGCGCTTGCGGGCGCGGTTCGCGGATAGCCGCGCCGCCAATTGCTCGGCCTTGCGAATGATGGTGGCGGTCGTAGGCGCGAGGTTGGCGGGTACCCAGGCGATGTCCTTGGTCTTGGACAGGCTTCCGATGCCTTCGCAAGGCGCCTCGCGCGGGAGGTCGATCCGAATCGCGAGCGCTTCCGACCGCTCGATCCAGTCTTCGGCCTTGGTGCCGGTGATGATGCGAACATAGTCGCGGGTCTCGCGCGGCAGCTCGCTCTCGCGAGCGAGCCATTTCTGGATGCGACCGGGGCCCGCATTGTAGGCGGCCGCGGCAAGGCCGAGATTGCCGAAATCGTCGCGGAGCTTGCGCAGGAATTTTGCCGATGCCGGCAGCGCCTTCATGGCATCGAAGGGGTCATCGAGCCCGACCTCGGCGGCGGTCTCCGGCATGAATTGTGCGACTCCTTGCGCGCCGGCCTGGCTGACCTCATTGGAACGGAAGCGGCTCTCTTGCCAGAGCAGGCGGGCGAAGAACGGCACGGGAATGCCGCTCTCCTCGGCCGCTTGCTTGAGCGCGCGGCAAAACTGTTCAGTCGGTGACGCCGGAGCCTGCAAGGCGGTTTCGACGGCGCGCGGCGGCTCGATCGTCTCCTCGTACGATGCGCGTGCATTGGCGAGCTCGATGGCCTGCACGCTTGCAACAAACAGCTCGACAAGGGGAACCAGTGAGGGTGCGCGATCGGCCTTGGGTGTTGCGTTGTCGAAGCTGGAAGCTTGCCAGGTCGGCGGTGTGCTGACGTCGCACATCAGAATCAGGAACGCAGCGCAAGCCGCGACGAGAAATCGCATCTCGGTAAAAGTCCTCGAACTGTGGGGGAACGACCAGCGCGCGCCGGTGACAAGGACTTCTTAACCGTAATTGCGGCGAAGCTGCGATTCCGCGAGACGGCAGGTGTTAGTACGGTGTTCCCATCGCAGGAACGCGACATCGCTCCCGCGGTTCTGATGGAACCGCAGGAAACTCTGGACGGCTAACGGTATTGAGGCAGGCCCGCAGCGCTTATGCCTTGGGGAAATCCTTGCGCATTGCGATCTCGGCGGCATCGCCGGGCGACAGCACGGTCTGCTCGAAGGCCGGCTGCGGCTTCGTCATGATGTCGTAGAGCGAGATGCCCTTGATCGGCTTGTCCATGAGGACACGAACGCAATCCGCCAGCGTGCCGTTGTAGACGAGATAGGGCGGACCACGGTCCTTCTGCCGCTCGCCCTTCAGCGATGGCCACTTCTTCAGTTCGGCCGGCGCGTCGTATGCGATCGGCGATCCCTCTTTGAACATGCGCGTGGCCCCGGGCGGCTTGGACTATCGGGGAATCCTAGAGCCGCCCGGTAAACGCGCGTTAAAGAATTAGTTCAAATCAGCCGGCAATGAAGGCGAGCAGGGTGCCGTTGGCTTTGGCTGGGGGCACGACGATCGCGGCTCCGCTGCGAACAGCCGCCGAACCCAGCGCCTTCTCCGTGGCCGCGAGATCGCCGCTGACGAGCACCAGCGCCGCGCCGCCGCGCTCGGAGAGGCCTGCGAGTGGCACGCCGGGATAGCGTTTGCCGAGCTGGTCGAGCGTCAGATAGACGAAATCGGCGCGGTCGCCGCCCGACGTCACCGTCACCGCGCCGTCGGCCTCTGCCTTCGCCTCGCGGTCGATCAGCCGCGCCAGATGGGCTGCTTCCTTCGCCGGCTCGGGCGTCGCGATCAGCACCTCGCTGATCCGCTTCGCTGCATTGGCGTGCCTCATCAGTTCGGGGATCCACACCGTCTCGCGGGTCTTGTGCTGGCAGGCGAAGATGCGCACGCCGCCTGGCGCTTCCGCGGTCGGCCACATGAAGGTACGGAATTTGGCGGCCGAGACCGTGCCGTTCGGCAGCGTGACCGGCCGCTCGAAATCGGTTGGGCCGATCGGCGTCAGGCCACGCGCGCGGATCTCTTCGGCGCCGGCGGCGCTATCGACCGCTGTGAACGCGATGCGTTCGATGCCTTCACCCTGCCGCTCGACGAAGGCCCGTGCCGGGGCGTTGTGTTCGGTTGCCACCAGCACGCCGAGCAGCTCCATATAGTCCGGATCGAACATGATGGTGTAGTTGCCGGTACCCATATGTGCGCTGTGGGTGCCGCGCGGTGAAAGGGTGAAGCCGAGCTGCCTGTAGTTTTCGGCGGCCTTGTCGAGGTCCTTCACCATGACCACGGCGTGGTCGATACCGATGACGTTCTTGAGGGCCACTGTGATTTCCCCGGCAATTGTAAACTGACTTTGGACGGCTCGCGGCCGCTGGTCCTGTCTACGCCGGATGGGCGATCAAGTCATTTTCAAATCGGCGGGGGATACGGAATTTCGTTCCGCGAAAAGCGCGATCGACGCAAAGGTCGAGGGTGTCAGCGATCCTGCTCGCTGATATAGGCGGCGAGGATGGCGCGCTCCTCGCTGGTCATTTCCGTGATGTTGCCCGGCGGCATCGCATTGGACCATGCCGCCACGCGCCCGATCAGGCGGATGTTGCGGTGGATGTGCTCGGGCGCGTCGAGCAAAATGCCCTTTGGCGCGGTGACGATGCCGGCCCAGACCGGCTCGGCGGCATGGCACATGCTGCAGCGGGACATCACGATCTCCTCGACATTGGCGAGTGTCGGCGGTGCCGACAGCGCGCCCGTCTTCACCTCGCGCGGGCCGGCCGCGGACAGGAAGAGGATCGCGATCGCGCCCGCTGCTGCGACGCCCCACACCCACCACGGCGATTTACGCCCGGCATGGCCCTCGTTGAAGAAATGGCGGATCACCGGCCCCAGCGCCAGCACGATCGCAACGATGATCCAGTTGAAGCGGGTGGCGTAGAGCAGGGGGTAATGGTTGCTGATCATCAAGACGACGACCGGCAGCGTCAGATAATTGTTGTGGACCGAGCGCTCCTTGCTGGTCTTGCCGAGTTTCGGGTCGGGCGCCTGGCCCGCGATCAGGCTCGCGACGATCTTCTTCTGGTTCGGGATAATCACCGCAAAGACGTTGGCGACCATGATGGTGCCGATGAGCGCGCCGATCTGGTTGAAGGCGCCGCGACCACTCAGGACATGGGTGAAGGCGTAGGTCAGCGCGACCAGGAACAGATAGCCGCCGATGGCAAAGGGCAGCTCGCGCTGCGCGAGCCCGGTGCGACAAGCGGCCTCATAGAGCAGCCACGCCAGCGCGAGGCTACCGAAGCTGAACAGCCCGGCCTGGATCGGCGTCAAATCGAGGATCGACTTGTCGACGAGGAATAGATCGGCGTCGAGATAGTACACCACCACCATCAGTGCGAAGCCGGACAGCCAGGTGGTGTAGGCCTCCCATTTGAACCAGGTGAGCTCGTCCGGCATCTGGCTCGGGGCCACCAGATATTTCATGATCCGGTAGAAGCCGCCGCCATGGACCTGCCAGGCCTCGCCCTGCACGCCATCAGGCAGATCACTCTTGGGCTTGAGGCTGAGGTCGAGGGCGATGAAATAGAACGAACTGCCGATCCAGGCGATCGCGGCCACCACGTGCAGCCAGCGCAGCAGCAGGCTCGCCCATTCCGATAAGATCGATCCCCACATGATCACCCCATCAATCGCGACGTCGATGCCGCAGCTTTGATGACCGCAACCGGCGGTCGCGCCCTTACAATCTGTCGCACCGATCCGCGCCGTTTTCCAGTACGATGGGTCATACCAAATGCACATCGTGCGGGCATGAGCTGACGTGGGATTTGGCAGAAAAAGTCCGGGAGGAAGGCGACGTGATATCTCGTGTTTCGCAGATGATGGCGCCCGCATGGCTGTTGGTGGCCTGCGCCGGCGCGCAAGCCGAACCCGTGCTGCAGGGCAAGGATGCCTATGGCAGCTGGCAGGCCGACAAGCCCGGCGTGGTCAGGCTGATCCGCCCGGAGGATTTGCCGAAGCCCGGGGCCTCGCCGTCGGTCTCCAATGCCACGCGGGTGACGTCGCGTGGCAGCGCCACACCATTCGTGCCTGCGGGATTCAAGATCGAGCTGTTGACCGACGGCCTGTCCGACGCGCGCGTGCTGCGCGTCGCACCGAATGGCGACATTTTCGTTGCCGAGACCGGGCCCGGGCGCATCCGCGTGCTGCGTCTTGGGGAGGGCGGCAAGGTCGTCTCGAACGAGGTCTTTGCCAGCGGACTCACTCGCCCGTTCGGGATCGCCTTCTTCCCGAACGGTGACAATCCGCAATGGGTCTATGTCGCCAATATCGGCAACGTCGTCCGCTTTCCCTATCACGCCGGAGACATGAAGGCGTCGGGCAAGCCGGATGTTGTGGTGGCAAACCTGGCGCAAGGGTCAGGCCACTCAACCCGCGACATCGTGTTCACGCCCGATGGCAAGCGCATGCTGGTGTCGGTCGGCTCCGCCAGCAATGTCGCCGAGGGTATGGGGAACCCGCCCGGCGGGCTCGAGGCCTGGTCCAAGGCGCAGGCGGTCGGCGCCTCCTGGGGCTATGAGGTCGAGCGTGCCGCGGTGCTCTCGTTCGATCCCGAAGGCAAGGACCGCAAGCTTTACGCCACCGGCATACGCAACTGCGTCGGCCTCGCGATCCAGCCGCAGACCGGCCTGCCCTGGTGTTCGACCAACGAGCGCGACGGCCTCGGCGACGATCTCGTGCCCGACTACGTCACCAGCGTGAAGGAGGGCGCCTTCTACGGCTGGCCGTGGTTCTACATCGGCAGCAACGAAGACCCGCGCCATGCCGGCGCGCGGCCGGACCTCAAGGACAAGGTGACGGTGCCCGATGTGCTGGTGCAGCCGCATTCGGCCTCGCTCGGCATGACCTTCTATCAGGGCACGCAGTTTCCATCCGAATATCAGGGTGACGCCTTCGCCGCCGAGCACGGCTCCTGGAACCGCTCGAAGCGCACCGGCTACAAGGTGATCCGCATCAGGATGAAGGACGGCAAGCCGACCGGCGAGTACGAGGACTTTGCCACCGGTTTTGTCGTGAACGATACGCAGGTGTGGGGCCGGCCGGTGGGGATCGCGGTGGCGAAGGACGGTGCGCTGCTGGTGTCGGAGGATACGGGCGGCACGATCTGGCGCGTGACGCATTAGTCTCCCGGCGATGAAGGTGCACCCTCGCCCCTTGCGGGAGAGGGTGGCTTCGCGCCACCTTCTCCCACAAGGGGAGAAGGGAAGTGGGCATCGTGCTCGCGTCGCTACCCCCGCCGCACGCTTGCCCCGCCATCCACCGGCAGCGTCACGCCCGTAATGAAATTCGCTTCATCCGACGCCAAAAACAGCGCGGCGTTGGCGACGTCCCAGCCCGTGCCCATCTTCTTGCGCAGCGGCACCTTGCTGTCGCGTTCGGCTTCGACTTCGGCGCGCGTCTTGTGCCATTCGCGGGCGCGGGTGTCGACGGCCATCGGCGTGTTCATCAGGCCGGGCAGGATGACGTTGGCGCGGATGCCGTATTCGGCGTTCTGATAGGCGAGCTGCTCGGTGAAAGCGATCATCGCCGATTTCGTCGCCTTGTAGGCGACATAGGGATAGGTGGTGATCGCGGCCATCGAGGAGATGTTGATGATGGCGCCGCCGTTCTGCGCGCGCATGATCGGGATCACCTCCTTGGCCGCGAGGATGCAGCTCTTCAGATTGATGGCGACGACGCGGTCGAATGCTTCCTCCGTGATCTGAAGCAGCTCGGCATCGCCGCCGGACAGGCTGACGCCGACATTGTTGTGCAGCACGTCGATCCGGCCCCAACGCGATTTGGCGTCGGCGACCATCGCCTTGATGTCGGCGGACTTGGTCACGTCGGCCTTGAAGGCGGCCGCGATGCCTTGCTTCGCCGCAATCAGGTCGACCGTCTCCTGCGCAGACTCCAGGTGATGGTCGACGCACAGCACCTTCGCGCCCTCACGTGCGAAGGTCAGCGCGGTGGCGCGGCCGTTGCCCATGCCTTCGCCGGGGCTCTGGCCGGCGCCGACGATGATCGCAACCTTGTCCTTCAGGCGCATGTCACTTCACTCCCGGGATCGGGTACTGCTGGAGTACCTCTTTGTAATAAGGCTCGTTGTCGATCTTCATGGTGGCGAGTACGCGCACCACGCCGCAATAGAAGGCGATGGTGAGCACGAGGTCGACCATGTGCTCGTCTGAGAGATGTGTCTTGATCTCGGCGAAGGTCGCATCCGACATTGCGAGCTCGCGCACCATCTCGCGGGCGCCTTTCAGGATCGCCTTCGCCAAGGGCTCCAGCTTCGACGGTTTGCCCTCGGTCTCCGCCATCAGGCCGGCGATGTCCTCGTCGGTGACGCCGAACTCCTTGCCGATCTTCACGTGATGGGTGAATTCGTATTCCGATTTCTCCATCCAGCCGACCTGCAGGATCGCAAGCTCCCGCAGCCGCGGGTCGAGCTTGCTCTTGAAGCGGATGTAGCCGCCGACGCCGTTGAAGGCGCGCGCCATCTCCGGCGAGTTGACCAAGAGCTTGTGCAGATTGGTATTGCGCTTGAGCATGTCGCGATATTCGGGCGCGACCTGGTCGGCTTCGAGATAGGGCAGGCGGGCCATTTCCGTGTTTCCTCTAGTGTTCTTGTGACTCGCGTTCGGGCGCTTGCAACGTCACGCCGCCGTCGACCACCAGCACCTGGCCGGTGATGTAGCGCGCGAAATTGCTGAGCAGGAATTTGACGGCATGGCCGACGTCCCAGCCGGTGCCTTCGGTCTTGAGCAGCGAAGCCCTGGCGCGGTTGGCGCGAGCCTGCTCGCTCATGCCGCGGGCATAGACCATCGGCGTGTACATCGGTCCGGGGCAGATGCAGTTGACGCGGATGTTGTCGCGGCCGTGATCGACCGCCATGGCGCGCGTCAGCCCGATGATGGCAGCCTTCGAAGTGGTGTAGGTCGTGAGCCCGCGCGGGCGCAGCGCCGAGATCGAGGAGATATTGACGATCGCGCCGCCCTTGGCGGTCTTGATCATGGCGGGGATCGCGTGCTTCGAGAGCAGGAACATGGTTTCGACATTGACCTGCATGACGCGGCGGTATTGCTCGGGCGCCTCGTCGACGACGCTGCCGCGGCTGCCGATGCCGACATTGTTGTCGAGGAAATCGAGCCGGCCCCAGCGGTCGAGCGCGGCTTCGACCAGCGCCTTGCAATCGGCTTCGCTGGTGACGTCGCCGCCATGGGCCGCGGCCGTACCGCCTTCCGCCGTGATCATCTCGACGGAGCGCTCGGCGAGCTTGAGGTCGCGATCGGCCACCAGCACTTTTGCACCGGCGCGGGCGAGCAGAATTGCTGCAGCGCGGCCGTTGCCGATGCCGTCGCCAGCGGCCCCGCCGCCACTGATCAGCGCCACCTTGCCGGCGAGGCCGGCATCGTCCTCAGGGCCCTGCATGTCGTTTCATCCCGATATTTTCGTGCAAACTAGCAATGGACCGCAGAGGTGAGAAGGCCGGCCGTCCCGCGCCGATGTCATTGACATCGCACGGAATTGCATGCCGCCGGGCGAGATGAGCCGCGATTGAGCGACGACGGTGCGGAACCCTCTTCACGCAACTGCGTTTGCGGCGGGGGAGTTTTTCGCGTTAGCTTCCCCTCGGGGTCTCCCAATCGCCAGTGGCTTGCCGATGAATCTGCTCGATCCACAAGGGCCGGTGGCTGCCGCCAACAGCACCATCCTGGTCGATTCCGTCGTCATCATGCTCGCGATCGTGGTGCCAACCATTTTCGCGATCCTGGCTTTTGCGTTCTGGTTTCGCGCGTCCAATCCGAAGGCGCGCTTTCAGCCCGACTTCGTCTATTCCGGACGCGTCGAGATGGTGGTGTGGGCGATCCCCGCGCTGACCGTGATCCTGCTCGGCGGCGTCGCCTGGATCGGCTCGCATAAGCTCGATCCCGCAGCGCCGGTGCCCGGCACGGGCAGTCCGGTGCGCATCCAGGTCGTCTCGCTCGACTGGAAATGGCTCTTCATCTATCCCGACCAGCGCATCGCCACCGTCAACACACTGACGGTGCCGGCCGGCGCCGAGCTGAACTTCCAGCTGACGTCGTCGAGCGTGATGAACGTGTTCTTCATCCCGCAACTCGGAAGCATGATCTACACCATGAACGGCATGGTGACGCGGCTGAACCTGCGTGCTGACAATGAGGGTAAGCTCCAGGGCCTGGGGGCGCATTTCTCCGGCGACGGCTTTCCGGAGATGATGTTCGACGTCAACGTGATCTCGCCGCTGTCATTTCCGGATTGGGTCACGTCCACGGCGAAGAGCGACGCCGTGCTGAACGAGGACAGCTACAAGAAGCTGATGCAGCAGGGCGTCGAGAGGGGCAGGCCGATCTATCGGCTCGAGGACCCGCGCCTGTTCGACCTGATCGCAACCCAGCACATTCCGCCGGGGCCGGGGCCCGAGCTCGTCTCCGATGCCGGCCGTCCCCACAGTGGAGGCCACGATGCTCGGTAAGCTCGACTGGTCGGCTATCCCGTTCGATCAGCCGATTCCGCTGATCGCGGGCGGCGTGGTGCTGGTGGGAATTCTCGCGGTCCTGATCTGGGTCGTGGTGAAGGGCTATCTGCCCTATCTCTGGCACGAATGGATCACCAGCGTCGACCACAAGCGGATCGGCGTCATGTACATCCTGCTGGCCTCGGTGATGCTGCTGCGCGGCGGCAGCGACGCCATCATGATGCGGATCCAGCAGGCGATCGCCTACCAGTCGCAGGGCTACCTTCCGCCGGAGCACTACAACCAGATCTTTTCGGCGCACGGCACCATCATGATCTTCTTCGTGGCGATGCCGTTTGTAATCGGGCTGATGAACCTGGTCGTGCCGCTGCAGCTCGGCGTGCGTGACGTCGCTTTCCCGACGCTGAACTCGGTTGGCTTCTGGCTGACCGCAACCGGCGCTCTGCTGGTCAATCTGTCGCTCGTGATCGGCGAGTTCGCGCGCACCGGCTGGCTCGCCTTCCCGCCACTGTCCGAGCTGTCCTATTCGCCCGGCGTCGGCGTTGACTACTACGCGTGGTCTCTGCAAATCTCCGGCGTCGGCACGCTGGTCGCCGGCATCAACCTGGTGACGACGGTGCTGAAGCTGCGCACCAAGGGCATGAACTATCTGCGCATGCCGATGTTCTGCTGGACCACGCTGGCCTCGAACCTGCTGATCGTGGCGGCGTTCCCGATCCTCACCGCGACGCTGGCGATGCTGCTGCTTGATCGTTACCTCGGCTTCCACTTCTTCACCAATGAAGCCGGCGGCAACGTCATGATGTTCATGAATCTGATCTGGGCCTGGGGCCATCCGGAGGTCTACATCCTCGTCCTGCCGGCTTTCGGCATCTTCTCCGAAGTGGTCTCGACCTTTTCCGGCAAGGCGCTGTTCGGCTATCGCTCGATGGTGCTCGCGACCATGGCGATCTGCGTCATTTCCTTCATGGTCTGGCTGCATCATTTCTTCACGATGGGCGCCGGCCCCGACGTCAACGCCATCTTCGGCATCGCCAGCATGATCATCGCGGTGCCGACGGGGGTGAAGATCTATAACTGGCTGTTCACGATGTATGGCGGCCGCATCCGCTTTGCGACGCCGATGCTGTGGGCGGTCGGTTTCATGGTCACCTTCATCATCGGCGGCTTGACCGGCGTGCTGGTCGCAGTACCGCCAGCCGACTTCATGCTCCACAACAGCATGTTCCTGGTCGCGCACTTCCACAACGTCATCATCGGCGGTGTGCTGTTCGGCGCGTTCGCCGGCTTCGAATACTGGTTTCCGAAGGCCTTCGGGTTTCGCCTCGACGAGCGTTGGGGCAAGCTGGCGTTCTGGTTCACCTTCACGGGCTTCTACATCACCTTCGTGCCGCTCTATGTGGCCGGCATGCTCGGCATGACGCGGCGCATGCAGCACTATGATGTCGCGGAGTGGCAGCCCTGGATGATCGTCGCGGCCGTCGGCATGGCCGTGCTGTCGATCGGCGTCATCTGCCAGATCATGCAGCTCGTGGTCAGCATCAGGAATCGCGAGGCCTTGCGCGATCGCACCGGCGATCCCTGGGACGGGCGCTCGCTGGAATGGGCGACCTCATCGCCGCCGCCGGTGTTCAATTTCGCCTTTCATCCGGACGTTCGTGGCGAGGATGCCTATTGGGACATGAAGATCGCGGCCCAGCAGCAATCGCTCGAACACGACGTGCCTGAGTATCACGACATCGAGATGCCCAGGAACTCGCCGACCGGCTTCGTCTGTGCGTTCTTCGCCACCATCATGGGCTTCGCGCTGATCTGGCACATCTGGTGGATGGTGATTTTGGGCGGCATCGGTGCGTTCGCGACCTTCGTCGTGTTCGCCTGGCGTGACCACGACGAATACGTCATTCCGGCCGCGGAGGTCGCCGCGATCGACCGCATCAATCTTGAGGAACGGCGCAGTCTCGTCAGCATGGCGGGAGCGATCTGATGGCGATGACCGCAACCGTCGGCCACGCGCACGCGGATCCCCACCACATCGGCGTCGTTGTCGAGCATCCCGGGCCCGCGTCGAAGCGGATCGTCACCGCTTACGGATTCTGGGTGTTTCTGCTCTCCGACATCGTGATGTTCTCCTGCTTCTTTGCGGCTTATGCGGTGCTGGTCAGCCAGACCGCCGACGGCCCCAAGGGCTCGGAGATCTTTGAGCAGCGCAACGTTGCGATCGAGACGGTCTGTCTGCTGCTGTCGAGCTTTACCTGCGGCATGGCCAGTATCGCGGCCGACGTTCGCAACCGGTTCTGGTTCTATCTCGGCATGGCCGTGACCTGTGTGCTCGGGCTGATCTTTCTGGCCATTGAGTTCAAGGAATTCGCGGACCTCGTCGCCCGCGGCTATGGCCCGTCACGCAGCGCCTTCCTGACTGCGTTCTTCTCGCTGGTCGGGTGTCACGGCCTGCATGTGTCGGCCGGCGTGCTGTGGCTGCTCACCATGATGGCCCAGGTCTTCGCCAAGGGCTTTCGCGCCGACGTCCTGCGCCGCATGATGTGCTTTGCGCTATTCTGGCATGCGCTCGACATCATCTGGGTCGGCGTCTTTTCCGTCGTCTATTTGCTTGGGAGTGGCGTATGAGCGATCAGGCGCACATGCATGCCGAGCACGACATCGCCCCCGGCGATGAAGAACAACACAGCGTCGGCGAGCGCATCATCGGCTATGTCGTCGGTCTCGTCCTCGCGTTGCTGCTCACGGCGACCTCGTTCTTCATCGCCGGCACCGATCTGGTCTGGCAGCCGTCGATCCCGGTTGCGCTGATCGTGCTCGCGATCGCGCAGATGGGCGTGCACCTCGTGTTTTTCCTGCACATCACCACGGGCCCGGATAACACCAACAACGTGCTGGCGCTGGCCTTCGGATTGCTGGTCGTCTTCCTGGTGGTGGGCGGAACCGTCTGGATCATGTCCCATCTCAACCAGAACATGCCGCCGATGGATCAGTTCATCCGGATGCACAGCTAGCGCCGCGCAAAAAAGAAGAGCCGCTTGTTTGTGACAAGCGGCCCAAGTCTAGGGAGGAAACGCCCGAGCAAAGCAATCGGACCGAAGCCGGATTGCCGCCAAGGAAACGCTCGCGCAAAGCGCTTGCGTACACATATAGGTGTAGCAACTCCCCTTTGAGTTCAATCCCGGATCAATACTGTCTCGGACTACCACTCACGGCTGCGTGAACCAAAAGTTCACTTTGGCCGGCGGCAGTTATAGGCCTTGCGGAAGCCCGAGGCCTGCGCGTCGTCCTCCGAGCAGAACCAGCGGTCCGGCCTGGTGGTCGCGGCGTAGCTCGGGCAGCCCCGCAGATGGTAGATGCCGATATTGCCGGTGACGCGCGCGCGCACCGCAAGCTTGCCCTTGATGGCGCAGCTCGGCGGCGCCGTCAGCTCATCCGGAAACAGCACCGCGCGAATCTCCTTGTCACGGTCGGCGCGGCAGGCGGCGCCGAGCAGGGCACCGTCCTTCTTCCCGGTGCGGAATTCTTGCGGTGCAACAAAGCAGCCCTTCCAGATCCCGGCCGAGGCCGTCTTGGCTTCGGCCGCCGCCGGTTTGACGTTGGCCTTGAGGGGCTCGCGCGCGATGGCAAAGCCCAGTTTGACCAGTTGCTCGTTCAACGAGACCTTGTCGCCCTCGACCGTGCAGATCGCCCGGTGGCGCTTGCCAAAATTCTTCTCGGGACCGACATCGTCGCAACGCACGGACTTTCCGCCGATCAGCTTGGTGAGCTGGTCGCGAGCCTCGATGCCACAGGTCCAGGGATCGGCGTGGTCGTCGATGCAGACCTGGTCCAGCTCGGGCGCGTCGACGCCGTCGAGCCGGTAGGTGACGTCGCCGAGCTGGATCGAATTGGCGTCCCGGACCGTCGCGGCCGCGGTCAGCGCGCTGGCGGGGCTGGAGGTCCCCAGAAATCCGGACAGAGCGAGAAACAAGACAAGCGCGAAGGCGCGGGTGGCGGCAAATGAATTCTCGACGGACATAATTTCTCGCTATCGATTGCGCGTGCCCCTCGTTCCTAGCATCCGGATAGGACGATACCAATGGTCTGCGCTGTGCGAAGTGCGACATTCGCCCGCCAGCCTTTACTCGCCGGCCGGTCTGCCCCTATCGTTTGTCGGCCTTGCGAGCCGTGATGGCCGAATCGCCCGGGAAGCGGCGAGGGCTGGAGGAAGACATTTTGACGAAAGACCCCGTGGACGTCCTGATCATCGGCGCCGGCGCTTCGGGCGCCGCGGTGGCGTGGTCGCTGGCCGAGACCAAGATGCACATTCTCTGCCTCGAGCAGGGCGGCTGGATGAACCCGGCGGAATATCCCAGCACGGGCCGCGACTGGGAGGCCAAGTTCTACGGCGAGTGGTCGTCGAGCCCCAATGTCCGCGGCCGGCCCGAGGACTACCCGATCAACGACGACAATTCGCCGATCAAGGTCGTCAACTACAATGCGGTCGGCGGCTCGACCGTGATGTACACCGCGCACTGGCCGCGGCTGCATCCCTCCGATTTCAAGGTGAAGACGCTGGACGGCGTCGCCGACGACTGGCCGATCGACTACGACGCGCTGACCCCGTTCTTCGAAGAGAACGACCGGATCATGGGCACGTCCGGTCTATCGGGCGATCCGCTGTCGCCGCTGACGCATCCGCCGATGCCGCAGCAGCCGCTCGGATTGTCCGGCGCGATCATCGGCAAGGCCATGAACAAGCTCGGCTGGCACTGGTGGCCATCGGATACGACGGTCGCGACCACCGATTATGAGGGCCGCGCCCGCTGCATCAATCTCGGCCATTGCACGCCGGCCTGCGCGCAAGGCGCAAAATCCTCGACCGACATCACCTATTGGCCGCAGGCGGTCCGCGCCGGTGTCGAGCTGCGCACCCATTGCCGGGTGCGCGAGATCACGACCGACGAGAACGGCATGGCCTCGGGCGTGGTCTATTACGACAAGGACGGTGTCGAGCAGTTCCAGCCGGCGCATGTCGTCATCATCGCCTGCAACGGCGTCGGCACGCCGCGGCTGCTGCTGAACTCGAAATCCGATCGCTTCCCGAACGGGCTTGCCAATTCGTCAGGTCTCGTCGGCAAGAATTTGATGTTCCACCCCTATGCGCAGATCTACGGCTACGTGAAGGAGCCGACCGATTCGAACCGCGCGCCACCGACCTGCCTGTGGAGCAAGGAATGGTACGACACGGATCTCTCTCGCGGCTTTGTCCGCGGCTATGGCGTCCAGTTCGTGCGCGGGGCAGGGCCGGTGTTCGAGGCCGTCGTCAGTGAGCAAAAGGGCATTCTGCCCTGGGGCGCGGATCATCACCGCGTCTTCCGCAAGCTCAACGGCCATCGGCTCGGTTTCTCCGCGATCTGCGAGGACCTGCCGGAGGAGCACAACCAGGTTACGCTCGATCCCGTGCTGAAGGACAGCCACGGCATACCCGCGCCGAAGATCAACTACACGATCTCTGAGAACAGCCAGAAGATGATGGATCATGCGCTCGCCCGCGGCCGGGAGATCCTGGAAATGGCGGGGGCGACCGACATCTGCGTCAATTCGCCGATCCCGTGGGGCGGCTGGCATCTGCTTGGCACCGCGCGGATGGGCACGGATCCCAAGCGCTCCGTCGTCAACGAATGGGGCCGCACCCACGACGTGAAGAACCTCTTCATCGTCGACGGCAGCATCTTCGTCACCTCGGGCGGCGTGAATCCGACCTCCACCATCCAGGCCCTCGCGCTCTACATCGCCGATCAGATGAAGCAGCGCCTTGCAAACTTGTTCGACTGAGGCCGTCATGTCCGCAGACACTCAACTCACGCGCGCCCAGCGCGACGACCTCCGCGCCATCGCCGGCATGATCGTGCCCGCAAGCGACGAGTACAAGGTGCCGGGCGCCGACGACGGCGCGATCCAGGCCGACATCCTGGCAACGCTCGGCCGCGACACCAGATTGGTGATAGCGGCGCTGGACCATCTGGCACGGCTGGCAGGAGGTCAGCTCGCAGAGCTCGATGCCGCGAAGCGCGATGCGGTGGCGCAGGAGTTTCGCAAAGACGGTGGCGCGGCTGCAGCGACGCTCGTTCGCGTGGTCCTGCAATGCTACTATCGCGATGACCGCGTGTTGCGTTCGCTCGGGCTCGAGCTGCGCGCGCCATTCCCCAAAGGCTATGTGCTGCCGGATGGCGACTGGTCGCTGCTCGATCCGGTCAAGGCGAGGGCCGGCACGCTGCGGCGGGCGCCCTAGCCACCTGGGTAGTCAAGCACTGGCAGTCCAGCCTTGCGCCCCGGGCGGGTCACTTGCGCGGCACGGAACAGGCCACCATCTGTGTGAGCCTCAAGGACTTTTGCCATGCTGGATTTTACCTCAGATATCGTCGATGACGCTGCGTCATCGCAAACGACGGCGGCCGCTCCGGTCGATGACCGGGCGCTGCTGGACGCCTATTCCAATGCCGTGATCGATGTGACCGACCGCGTCGGTCCTGCGGTCGTGCGGGTCGAGACGGGGCCAAAAACGCCGAGCGGTCGCGAGCGCGGCGGGCTCGGCTCCGGCATCGTGATCTCGCCGGATGGGCTCGTGCTCACGAATAGCCATGTGGTCGGCTCTTCCAAGGAGATCCGGCTGCGCGATGTCGAGGGCCATGTCGGCGATGCCCGGGTGCTCGGCGTCGATCCTGATACGGATCTGGCACTGCTGCGCGCCAACGGCGTGCGTGACTTGCCCTATGCCGCGCTTGGCAATTCGAAGACGTTGCGTCGCGGCCAGCTGGTGATCGCGATCGGCAATCCGCTCGGTTTTGAATCGACTGTCACCGCCGGCGTCGTCTCGGCGCTCGGACGCTCGATCCGTTCGGTGAGCGGGCGTACCATCGAGGATGTGATCCAGACCGATGCCGCGCTCAATCCCGGCAATTCCGGCGGACCGCTGGTGTCGTCGAATGCGGAGGTGATCGGAATCAACACCGCCATCATCAATGGCGCGCAAGGCATCTGCTTCGCGGTCGCCAGCAATACTGCGCAATTTGTGCTGTCGGAGATCATCCGCCACGGCTATGTCCGCCGCGCCTTTATCGGCGTCGCCGGACAGACCGCGCCGGTGCCGCGACGGCATGCGGTGCTGGCCGGCGTCGAGAACAAGATGGGCGCACTGTTGATGCAGATCGAGCAGGACGGCCCAGCGGCGAAGGCGGGACTGCTCCCCGGCGACGTCGTGATCAGGCTCGATGGCGTCGACATCAACGGCGTCGACGATCTGATCCGCGTGCTCGACCGCGACCGGATCGGCCGGCGGCTCGCCATGGACGTGCTGCGGCGTGGCCAAATGAGGGCGTTCGATATCGATCCGACCGAGCGGAAGCCGCAGCGCTAGCTGCGAGCCCGCGGGCGGGGTATGACGGTGTCATGCCTCGCTTTCGGACCTTTGCGGCATGATGCCGGCGCATGAGACCTACGACGTCGTTGTCATCGGCGCTGGTGCCGGCGGCATGACGGCTGCGGCGGTTGCTGCCGCCGAAGGTCTGCGCGTGCTGGTGATCGAGAAGACCGCCTTTGTCGGCGGCACGACCGCGTGGTCCGGCGGCATGGTCTGGATCCCGGCCAATCCAAAGATGAAGGACGCGGGGCTGTCCGATAGCATTACGGATGCCGTCCAGTATCTGTCGAGCACCGTGCCTGAGCCCGCGAATGCGGGCCTGCGCGCAGCTTTCCTCGCGCGGGGGCCCGAGGCGGTGGCCTATCTCGAAGCCAACACGGACGTGCGTCTGCAGCCGGTGAAAGCCTATCCGGATTATTATCCGGAGCGGCTCGGTGCGACGCCGGGCGGGCGCGTGCTGGAGCCGGTTGCGTTCGATGGCACCCGGCTGGGTGCGCAGTTCGCGCGGCTGCGCGCCCCGCTGCCGGAATTCACGCTGTTCGGCGGAATGATGGTGAACCGCCTGGACATCCCGCATCTGCGCCGGATCGGAAAATCGCTGCGTTCGACCTTGCGTGCGGCGCGGCTGGTTTCGGAGTACGCGCTGCAGCGGCTGCGCTGGCCCCGCGGCACGACATTGCATCTCGGCAATGCGCTTGCTGCGCGGCTTTATGCCTCGCTCCTGGCGCGGCAGGTCGACATCCTCTTCAGCACGGATGTCGAGGATTTGTCGATGCAGGGCGATCGCGTCGGCGGCGTGGTCATCCGCCATGGCTCACGCGACCGTTCGATTGCTGCGCGCCGCGGCGTTGTGCTCGCGACCGGCGGCTTCTCGCACGATGCGATTTTGCGCAAACGTCTTTTCCCCGTGGCGGCCGGCTTCGTCTCGGCCACCAACACGGCAGGCACGGGCGATGGGCTTCGCCTTGCGATCGCTAGCGGCGCCGCGCTCAACACGGACGCAACGAGCCCGGCCTATTGGGTGCCGGCCTCGCTATTCCGGCGCGCCGACGGCAGCCGCGGCGTGTTTCCGCATACGGTGACCGACCGTGCCAAGCCGGGTGTGATCGCCGTGAATGCTGCGGGCCGGCGTTTCGTCAATGAGGCGCTGTCCTACCACGAGTTCGTGCTTGCCATGCTGCGCGATGGCCAGGGCGAGCCGGATCGGCCGTTCTATCTGATTTGCGACTGTCAGTTCCTGTGGAGCTATGGCCTTGGTCGCATCAAGCCCTTTGTGCGCAGCGTGCGGCGCTACGTGGCGAGCGGCGAGTTGATCGAGGCGCCCGATATCGCGCAGCTCGCGGCGACGATCGGCATCAAGTCGTCTGTGCTCGGCGCGACGGTTGCGAGCTACAATTCCGATGCGAAGGAGGGCCGCGATCCCGAATTCGGGCGTGGCAGCACCATCTATCAGCGGCACCTCGGCGATAACGACCACAAGCCCAACCCTTGCGTCGCGCCGATTGTCCGCGCGCCGTTCTTCGCGATGCGCATCTACCCGGCCGATCTCGGTACTGCCATCGGTATGAAGGTGGACGCCCAGGCGCGGGTGTTGCGCGAGGACGGTACGCCGATCGCTGGCCTTTACGCCTGCGGCAACGACATGGGCTCGATCATGAACGGCAATTATCCGGGCCCGGGAATCACGCTGGGGCCGGCGCTGACGTTCGGCTACATCGCGGGGCGGCATCTGGCGGAGAGGGCGGAGATGGTGGTGACGCCAAGCGCAGCCACGACGTCACTCTAACCATCTCCACCGCTGTCATGCCCCGCGAAGGCGGGGCATCCAGTACGCTGGGGCCTATCGGCTCAACCACAACCGTCTCGCGGAGTACTGGATCGCCCGCCTCAGTGCGCAAGTGCGCACAAGACGGGCGATGACACCGAGAGTGTGTTGCCAGCCTGCTCCTACTCCGCCGCCGCAGCAAACCGGCTGTTCTCTAGCTCCGCCTCCAGCCTCGCCTTCTCGGCTGCCGCCAGCTTGATGTTGGCCTCCTTGACGTGGCCAAAGCCGCGGATGCTCTCCGGCACGCGTGCGAGCCGCGCCAGCAGCGGGATCTGCTCCGCCTTCAGCCCAGCCACCCGTTGGTCAATCATCGCCAGATAGTCCGCGACCAGCTTCCGCTCGGTCCGGCGTTCCTCGGTGCGGCCGAACGGGTCGAGCGCGCCGCCGCGCAGAAACTTGAGCTTTGCCAGCACGCGGAAGGCGTGGAGCATCCAGCCGCCGAATTCCTGCTTCTGAAGCCGTCCCGTCGTCTTGTCGCGCTTGGCGAAGATCGGCGGTGCGAGGTGGTACTTCAGCGTGAAATCGCCGTCGAATTTCTCAGACACCTTTTTGGCAAAGCTGCCGTCGGTGTAGAGCCGCGCGACTTCGTATTCGTCCTTGTAGGACATCAGCTTGAACAGGTTCTTTGCCACGGCCTCGGTCAGCTCTGTGGACGCGGGCGAGGCGGCGTTCTCCGCCTTGCGCACCTTGGCCACGGCTGCGAGATAGCGGTCGGCATAGGCCTTGTCCTGATAGCCGGTCAGGAATTCGGCGCGCGTCGCGATGATGTCGTCGAGCGACTTGGTCGTTGCGGACGCCCGGTTCTTGAACTGCAGCACGCTGCGCACCCGCGACATGTCGTGGGCGGCCAGCCGCCCCCAGGTGAAGGCGAGCTTGTTCATCTCGATTGCCGCGCCATTGATCTCGATGGCGCGCAGCAGGGCCTCCAGCGACAGCGGGATTGCGCCTTTCTGGAAAGCGAAGCCAAGCATGAAAGGATTGGTTGCGATGCTGTCGCCCATCAGCGCCGCGGCAATGCCTGTCGCGTCGATGATGTCGAGGTTCTTGTCGCCGACGGCATCGCGCAGCACGGTCTGCATCGTGCCCATCTCGAAATCGATATCGGGGTTTTGCACGAAGCTGGCGGTCGGCTGCAGATCGGCGTTGATATAGGCCTTGGTCACCCCGCGTTCGGCGCGGCTGAGCGCGGTCGGGCCGGCCGAGACGATCATGTCGCAGCCGAGGATGACGTCGGCGCCGCCGGTGGTGATGCGCACCGCGGAAATATCTTCAGGCTTTGGCGCGATGCGCACATGGCTCATCACGGCGCCGTTCTTCTGCGACAGGCCGGTGAAGTCCAGCGCCGAGCAGCCGCGGCCGTCGACATGAGCGGCCATGCCGAGCAGGGCGCCGATGGTGATGACGCCGGTGCCGCCGATGCCGGTGACGAGGATGTTGTAGGGGCCTTCCAGCTCACGCGCCGGCGGCAGCGGCAGATCGGCGAACAACTGGCCGGAATCCACCGCCGAGGTCTTCATGCGCTTCAGCGAACCGCCATGCACGGTGACGAAGCTCGGGCAAAAGCCCTCGACGCAAGAATAATCCTTGTTGCAGTTCGACTGGTCGATCTGGCGCTTGCGGCCGAACTCGGTTTCCAGCGGCTGCACCGAGACGCAGTTGGAGGCCTGCGAGCAATCGCCGCAGCCTTCGCAAACGAGCTCGTTGATGAAAGCGCGCTTGGCGGGATCGGGATAGAGACCGCGCTTGCGGCGGCGGCGCTTTTCCGCGGCGCAGGTCTGGTCGTAGATCACGACCGTCAGACCCTTGATGTCGCGCAACTCGCGCTGCACGGCATCGAGCTCGCGGCGGTGATGGATGGTCGCGCCTTGCGGAAAGTAGTTGCCGTCGGGATACTTGGTCGGATCGTCCGAGACGATCGCAAGCCGCTTCACGCCCTCGGCCCAGACCTGGTGCGCGATCTGCGCGACGTTAAAAGCGCCCTCGGCCGGCTGGCCGCCGGTCATCGCGACGGCGTCGTTGTAGAGGATCTTGTAGGTGATGTTGATGCCGGCGGCCGATGCCGCACGAAGCGCGAGAAGCCCGGAATGCGTGTAGGTACCGTCGCCGAGGTTCTGGAAGATGTGCTTCTCGGTGGTGAAGGGCGACTGGCCGATCCAGTTCACGCCCTCGGCGCCCATATGCGAGATCAGGTCGGTGCGGCGGGTCGGCATGCTCAGGGCCATGCCGTGACAGCCGATGCCGGCCATGGCGCGGCTTCCTTCCGGCACGCGCGTCGAGGAATTGTGCGGGCAGCCCGAGCAGAAGAACGGCGTGCGCGCGAGCTTGATCTGCGACGTCGTGGTGACGGGATTGTCGAAGGCCTCTAACCGGGCGAGGCGCTGCTCCAGCACCGGGCTGTGATGGCCGAGCTTGCGCAAGCGCGCCACCAGCGCGCCGGCAACGATGGTCGGTGTCAGCTCGCCCTCGCTCGGCAGCAGCGGCGCGCCGCTCTCGTCGCGTTTCCCGGTGACGGTCGGGCGGCGGGACGCATCGATGTTGTAGAGGATGCGCATGAGCTGGTCTTCGATGAAGCCGCGCTTCTCCTCGACCACCAGCACGTCCTGGAGGCCTTCGGCAAAGCGCTTGGCGCCGCTTTCCTCCAGCGGCCAGGTCAGCGCGACCTTGTAGATGCGAAGTCCGAGATCCTGCGCGTCCTTGTCGGTGATCCCTAAGTCGGCCAGCGCCTGACGCAGATCGAGATAGGCCTTGCCGGTCGCGACAATGCCGAGCCGCGCGGGCTTGGAATCGAGCACGATGCGGTCGAGCTGGTTGGCGCGGGCAAAGGCCTGCACCGCGGCCATCTTGGGGCCGAACAGCCGGCGCTCCGCGTCCAGCGGCGGATCGGGCCAGCGAATGTTGAGGCCGCCGGGCGGCATCTCGAAATCATCGGGCAGCTTGATCTGGATGCGTTCGGGATCGCTGTAGATGGAGGCCGAGCTCTCCACGGTCTCGCTGATCGCCTTGAAGCCGACCCAGCAGCCGGAGAAGCGCGACAAGGCGAAGCCATAGAGGCCGAGGTCGAGATAATCCTGCAGCGTTGCCGGATTGATCACGGGGATCAGGGCCGCCGCGAACACCTGCTCGCTCTGATGCGCCAGCGTCGAGGACTGGCAGCCGTGGTCGTCGCCGGCGAGCGCAAGCACGCCGCCATTGAGCGAGGTACCGGCCGCATTGGCGTGCTTGAGCGCGTCGACGGAGCGATCGACGCCGGGGCCCTTGCCGTACCAGATGCCGAATACGCCATCGACCTTGGCGCCGGGAAACAGGCCGACCTGCTGGCTGCCCCAGACGGCAGTCGCCGCAAGGTCCTCGTTCAGACCGGGCACGAAGGCGATGTCGTGCTGCTGGAGGTGCGACTTCGCGCGCCACAGCGCGTGGTCGTACATGCCGAGCGGGGAACCGCGATAGCCGGAGATGAAGCCGCCGGTGTTGAGCCCCTGGAGCCGGTCGCGCTCGCGCTGCAGCATGGGCAAACGGACCAGGGCCTGGGTGCCGGACAGGAAGATCCGCTTCGATTCGAGCCGGTATTTGTCGTCCAGCTCGACCTGCATCAGCGTCATTTCGAAAGTCCTTGTTTTTCTTGGTTAGGCGGGGATTTTGCGCCGCGGAAAAAGTTGCGGCTTGCGAAGCGGGTCTTTGCAGTCAAGAGCATGGGTGGCCGAAGTCAATACGGCTAGCCGCATCCGTGGCGCTCCTGCTAGTCATGGCTTCGACCGGAGGACACCATGACTGCAAGCGCATTCGACACCGAGATCACCGACACCGCCGAGGCCCTGATCGGGCCATGGCGCCAGCCGCGGCAGATGCTGCATGCGCAGGTTTACGACGCGCATGCCTCCATCCACGACGATGCCACCGCGCAGAAGCTCGGCTTCAAAGGCGGGACCATCGAGGGGCCGACGCATTTCAGCCAGTTCGCGCCGCTCGGTGCCCGGCTGTGGGGACAGGCGTGGTTCGAGAGCGGCTGTCTCTCCGCGCATTATCGCAATGCCTGCTTCGAAGGTGAGGATGTGCAGGCGATCCTCTCAAAACCTCTGCCTGGAACGAGCCAGTGCCAGATCCAGATGGTCAAGCGCGATGGCACCGAAGTGCTGCGTGGCTCGGCGTCGGTCGGCGAACCCCGCGCAGCGACCGCGCTGGAGACGCGCCTGACCGAGCTCAAGCCGCTCGCCGATCCCGTGATCCTGCGCGACGTGAAGGTGGCGCAGACGAGCAAGCGGCAGTCGGTGCGGATGGCGTTCGACCAGAACATGGGCGACCTCTATCCGTTCTCGCTGCGGCAGAAGCTCGCAGTCATCACCGAGAACTCGCCGTACTATTCAGGCTCCGACAATCCATGGGGGAAGGCGATCATCCCGGTGGAGATGTTGAGCGTGCTCTTTCAGTACCGCTCCAAGGACGATCCGCTGCCGGCCAAGGGGCCGGCCGTCGGCCTGTTCGCGGACCAGGAGATCCGGCTGGTGAAGGGGCCACTGTTCGTTGACGAGGCGTACGACGTCGAGCGCGAGGTCGTTGCGCTGTCCGGCAGCCGCCGCACCGAGAGTGCCTGGATCAAGACGCGTGTGTTCGACAAAGCGGGTGCGATGGTCGCGACCATGTTGCTCAACATGGCGACCCTGAAGGATTCCTATGCGCCGTATGAGGAGGAGTATAGGCGGCTGTATGGAGATACTGGCCGCTGACAAGCGAGCTTCACGGCCGCTCATCCTTTGAGCAAATGCACGCCGCAAAGCCGTCGCACAGCGAATAAGCAGACGCGATCTCTTCCGATAACAGTCTGATAGCGCAGCGAATTTCTCCATGCTGCGCGGCCAATTGCTATTGTACACAATGGCACGGCGCTTGCAGAACTCCTCGCAAAGAGAGTTCTCGCGGGGGCCTGCGTCATGTTGAACTCAACCAAGTCGACACTGGGCGTCATCAGCGCCGAGCCCGAGCCGATCAAGCTCGACTGGTCGTCGACCGCGCTCGTCATCATCGACATGCAGCGCGACTTCATGGAGCCTGGCGGCTTCGGCGAGACGCTCGGCAATGACGTCAGCCAGCTTGCGCGCGCGGTGAAGCCGATCGGCGCGCTGCTGAAGGCCGCGCGCGACACCGGCATGCTCGTCGTCCACACCCGCGAGGGACATCTGCCTGATCTCTCCGATGCGCCGCCGGCGAAAGTCGAGCGTGGCGCGCCGTCCTTGCGCATCGGCGATCCCGGTCCGATGGGCCGCATTCTCATTCGCGGTGAAGCCGGCCACGACATCATCCCGGAGCTTTATCCGCTCGACAGCGAGGTCGTGATCGACAAGCCGGGCAAGGGCGCGTTCTACGCCACCGAGCTGACCGACGTGCTGGAGAAATACGGCATCGAGAATCTTCTGGTGTGCGGCGTCACCACCGAAGTGTGCGTCAACACCACCGTGCGCGAAGCCAATGACCGCGGCTATCGCTGCGTCGTCATCTCGGATGGCTGCGCATCCTACTTCCCCGAGTTTCACGAGATGGGCCTGAAGATGATCAAGGCCCAGGGCGGCATCTTCGGCTGGGTCGCGGACTCAGCCGCAGTACTGGAGGCGATGAAGGCTTCGACCACATAGGGGTAGCATCATGAGCACATTGACGGGGACGGCCGGCAAATCTGAGAGCGATACGTCCGAGTTCAAGCCGGCACTTTGGACATCGGGCGACTGGAACGCGTTTTTCGGCTTCGGCACCAACATCCTCGTCAACATGCTGGTGCTCACGGGCCTCTTGCGCTTCGTGTTGAAGATGCCTGACTCACTCGTGTTCGGCCGCATCCTGCCCGCGCTGGGGCTGATGATGTGCCTTTCCACCTTCTACTATGCGTTCCTCGCTTATCGCCTAGCGCAGAAGACCGGCCGCACCGATGTCTGCGCACTGCCCTCGGGCGTCAGCGTGCCGCATATGTTCATCGTGACCTTCGTGATCATGCTGCCGGTGACGCTCAAGACCGGGGATCCCCTAAAGGGATGGTCGGCCGGCCTGGTCTGGGTGTTCTTCCAGAGCTTCATTCTGATGATCGGCGGCTTCATCGCACCGTTTATCCGCAAGATTACACCGCGCGCTGCACTGCTCGGCACGCTTGCAGGTGTCTCGCTGACCTTCATCGCGATGCGCCCTGCGCTCGAGATGTACGTGACGCCGCAGATCGGCCTGGTCTGCTTCGCCATCATTCTGGTGAGCTGGTTCGGCGGCGTGAAATATCCGAAGAGTATCCCGGCCGGTCTGGTCGCGATTGTGGTCGGCATGATCATCGCCTGGGGCTCGAACCTGTTCGGTCTCGGCCTTGGCGGATTGAGCATCAAGGGCGTCGGGGATGCCTTCGCCAATTTCGGCTTCTCGGTGCCGATCCCGGCGGCGGGCTACGTGTTCTCTGGCTTCGAATTTCTCGGCGTCATCCTCGTCACCGCCATTCCGTTCGGCATCTATGACCTCGTCGAGGCCATGGATAACGTCGAGAGCGCGGAAGCCGCCGGCGATGAATATCCGACCACGCGGGTGCTGACCGCCGACGGCGTCGTTAGCCTGATCGGCTGCCTGATGGGCAATCCCTTCATCAACGCCGTCTATATCGGTCATCCCGGCTGGAAGGCGATGGGCGGCCGGATCGGCTATTCGGCCGCGACCGGCATCATGGTGGTGGTGTTGTCCTGGTTCGGCGTCATCTCGGTCCTGCTGGCGCTGGTGCCTGTCGTCGCGATCTCGCCGATCCTGCTCTATATCGGCATGCTGATGACTGCGCAGGCATTCCAGACCACGCCGTCGAAGCACGCGCCCGCCGTGGCGCTCGCCTTCACGCCGCATCTCGCCGCCTGGGCCAAGCTGCAGATCGACACCATGCTCGGCTCGACCATGAATGCGGCAGCAACCGTCGGCGGTATGGCGGCTGACAAGGCCGATGCGGTCAAGGCGGCGGCCATCGCGGCGTTGCCGCAACAGGGTGTGATCTATCACGGGCTTGAAGTGATGGGTGGCGGCTCTATCCTCGCGGGCCTCATCCTCGGCGCAGTCGGTGTCTTCATCATCGAGCGCGACTTCGAGAAGGCCTCGGCCTTCGCGCTCGTCGGTGCCGTGCTGACCTATTTCGGCTTCATGCACGGCGAAGCCGTCGGCATCGGCGGCGGCTTTGGCGTCACGCCCGCGGTGGCGTTCGCCTATGCCGTGATAGCAGCAGGTCTCTACGCGCTCAGTCGGCGTGGCAGCGAGCACTATGCGCCGCATCCGGAGATGCACGCTGCACCGGCGGAATAGGACTGTTCGGCATGGATGCTGGCCGGGCTTCGTCAGGTCGCCCGGCCATTTTCTTTCTGACTGGTCTCTCTGGCCACGCCCAGATCGGCCAAAATGTCTGCGCCGGCGCGAACCTCGTGGCTTGATCCGTCGAAGTCAGTTCCGATGGGCTCGCAGGCGCCGCCGAGATGCCGGGCAAAAAACGCCTCGGCGATCGCGATATAGGACAGCCGATTGGCCGGCTTCTGGAATCCATGACCCTCGTCCGGATAGACGACGTAGGTCACCGGAATGCCCCTGGACTGCATCGCGGCTGCGATGGTGTCACTCTCGGCTACTTTGCACCTGACGTCGTTGAAGCCATGGAAGATCAGCATCGGCTTCTTGATGTTGTCGACCTTGTTGATCGGCGACCGCTCGGCGAGCAGCTTGCGGCCTTCCTCCGTTCGGGGGTCGCCATAGCTGCGATACATGAACTCCGCAAAACCCGCCCAGTAGGGTGGCATCGATTCCAGCAGTGTTTGCAGGTTGGAAATGCCGACAACTGGAACGGAGCAGCAGAAGGTGTCCGGCGTGAATGTGGCGCCGACGAAAGACGCCAGGCCCCCATAGGACTGCCCGAAAATCGCGACCTTGTCACTCTGCGCAATCTTCTCCGCGATCGCCCACTCGACCATGTCGATCAGGTCGTCATGCATCTTGCGCGCATGCTCCTTCTCGCTCGCGGCCACGAAGGCCTTCCCGAAGCCGGTCGAGCCGCGATAGTTCACGGATAAGACGGCGTAGCCCCGATCGGCAAGCAACTGATGATAGGAACTATAGCCATAGATGTCGCGGAACCACGGGCCGCCATGAACGACCAGGACCATCGGCAACGGCCGCGGCGGGCGATCGCCGTCGATATCCGCCGGCAACGTCAGGTATGAGACGAGGGTGAGGCCGTCGCGCGACTTGCCTTGCACCGTGTGCATCGGCGCCAGGCGGTACGGTTTCAGCTCCGGCCGGGCCGTGAACAGCTCGGTCAAGGTCTGATTGTCCCGGTCGAGCAGGTGATAGGTGACGGGTTGCTCCGCGGCAAAGCTTGCCACGATCCATCGGCGCGCGTCGTCGCTCTGGCTCTCGACATGGAAAGTTTGACCGGGAAGCCGCGCCTTGATCAGCTCGAGCTCGGTTGCGACCGCGGGGCCGAGCGCGGTCCATTCCTGACGGCCGGGATCGACGCAAGCCGCTTCCGGCGCAAAAGTCCGGCCGTTGAAGATGGCACCGATCACGTCGGCGCGTTCGCTCTCGAACAGGACCGTCTCCTCGCCGGTCGACCAGTCGATCCGCACCAGCGCCGCCTTGTCCTGCGACATGCTGGTGGTCATGTGCAGCGACTTGCACGCGTCATCGAACATCCAGACGCGCGTGCTGATATAGGCCTCGTACGGAACGTCACGCCAATGCGTGGTCTTGCCGTCATCGAGACGCCACATCCGCGCGCCTCCGTCGGCTGCGTTGCCGCGGGCGTGGCGCGGCCTCAGTTGCCAGTCGACCCCGACGAATTCGAACTCCTGCCTGTTCTCCCAGAGCAGCGTGCGCTCGCCGGTTGCGAGGTCGAGCTGGTAGACATCGTGCCATCGTGGATCGCGATCGTTGAGATTGATCGCGATCTTGTCGGGGACGACGTGCGACCAGCAAATTGGAACCGCGCGAACATTGTCGTAGGGAGTGAGATCGCGGATCTCAGGATTGTGCGGATCGACGACGAAGAAGTGCAGGTTCTCGTCCCCGTTCTCATCGTTGAGAAACATGATGGAGCGCCCGTCCGGGCTCCAGTCCTGCCAGGTGATCGGCCGACCTCTGGTGCGCGTGACGGGGTGTCCCGCCGCCACATCGTCGACGGGAGCCAGCCAAATGTTCAAAACGCCGTCGACAGGTGCGAGCCAGGACAGAAGCTGGCCATCCGGTGACAACTTCGCCCCGAAAAAGGTCGGATTGTCGAAAAGCTTGCGACGCGGGATCAGGGGACGAGCTGACATTTGGCGTCTCGCTGGCTTTTCGTATGCAGGCGCGCTTTTGGTCACGTTGTTAATGCTACGATTTGTAGCGTATGTGCGGGAAACCCTCGCGTCAACCCCAAGTAGAGTTCGGGCGCACGTTGAGGTGGGAGGCACGAAGAGCGCCTCCCACGCGAATTGAAAACAGCGTGACTACCCGCCCTTGACCGCACCCGCCGTGAGACCGGCGACGATCTGCCGCTGGGCGAACACCGTCAGCAGCAGCACCGGGAGGGTGACGATCAGCGCTGCGGCCGCCAGCGGGCCCCAGCTCAGCTGGTCGAACGAGATCATGTTGTAGACGGCGACCGGCAGCGTGCGGGTCTCGCGCCCGGCCAGCACGATGCCGAAGACAAAATTGTTCCAGGAGAAGATCACCGCGAGGATGAAGGCGACCGCGATGCCGGGCTTGGCGATCGGCAGCGCGACGTGGCGGAACACCTGCCAGCGGCCTGCACCGTCGATGAGGGCGGCTTCCTCCAGCTCCAGCGGCGTCGTTTCGAAATAGCCGATCATGATCCAGATCACGATCGGTACCGTCACCACGAGATGGATGATGATCTGCGGCACCAGCGTGCCGAGCAGTCCCAGCCACTGGAACAGCAGGAACAGCGGGATGAGGTAGGACAGGCCGGGCGTGATGCGGGCGATCAGGATCACGATCGCGGATTTATGCGCGGCCATGCGGGCGATGCCGTAGCCGGCGGGGACGCCGACGATCAGCGCGAGCGCCGTCGCGCTCCCGGTCACGATCAAGCTGTTGAAGAAATAGGTCACGAAGCGGTTGGAGGCGACCACGTCGGCATAGTTCTTCCATGCGAAATGCTCGGGGATGAAGACCGGCGGGTAGGCGGCGTTATCGACCTCGAATTTGAGCGAGAGCGACAGCATCCAGAGGAAAAACAGGATCGCCGGGGACACGATGACGAGCACCGCGAACCACAGGCTGATCTTGCCGATGATTTGCTTCGGGGTCATGCGTCGCTCGCGATCTCAGTCCACAGCATGCGCTGGCGGGCATAGAGCATCACCGCCGCAAGCAGGACAATCAACAGGAAGAACACGACCGCGATCGCCGAGCCGTAGCCGAGGTCGTAATAGGTGAAGGCGACGCTATAGAGATAGATGTTGATCGTCTCCGACGCCGAGCCTGGTCCGCCCTGCGTGATCGCGAAGATGATGTCGAAGCTCTTTACCGCGTCGATCATGCGGATCATGCCGGCGATGAACAGGAAAGGCATGATCAGCGGCAGGGTGATGAATCGGAACACCTGCCACATATTCGCGCCGTCGATCTGCGCGCTCTCATAGGGTTCGGTCGGGATCGCGGCGAGGCCGCCAAGCACGATCAGCATGACGAGCGGCGTCCATTGCCAGGTTTCGACCAGCACCAGCGAAGGGATCACCGTTCCCGGGTGAAACACCCAGAGCTGCGGAGGGATTCCGACCAGCGACAGCAAATAGTTCAGCACGCCGAGCTGCGGGTGGAACATCATGGTCCAGACCAGCGCGATCGCCACCGGCGTCGCCATCATCGGCATGATGAAGATGCCGCGCAGGAAACCGCGGCCGGCGAATTTCTGGTGAAACACCACGGCCGAGAACGTGCCGAACACGAGCGGCAACAGGACGGACAGCACGGTGTAGACCAGCGTATGTCCGATCGCCTCGATGAAGCGGGGATCGCTGGTCAGCCGTAGATAGTTGGAGAACCCGACGAAGGTGGTCGACGAGCCGACCTTCCACTCGTTCAGGCTCATCCAGATGGTGAAGACCCACGGGAAGATGATGATGGCGAGCACGACGACAAGCGCCGGCACCACGAACGGCCAGTAGGACGGGGGCCGCAATTCCTTCTCCGGCGCGGCATCAGACTGTGCCGCGACCGGAGCCGATTGTGTCAACGCACTCACGCCTTTTCGCTACGCTCCAGGATCGGCCGGTACTGATCGTTGGCCTTCTTCAATTCAGTCGCGGGATCGGCACCCGACAGGGTCGCCGTCAGCGCCGCGCCGACGATGTCGCGGAATTCAGCGACCGGGATCACGACGGGCAGGCCGAGCTTGCTGATCTTGCCGGAATCGATCACCGACTGCAGCCATTCCTTCGGCATCTTGACGCCGCTCTGGACCTCCGCATCGTTCAGGATCGAATTGCGGAACGGTACGCCGCCACCAGCCTGCAACAGCCGCGCGCCTTGTTTCTTCGAAACGATCCACTGGCAGAGCAGATAGGCGGCTTCCTTGTTCTTGCTCGCCGCGGCAATGCCGATGCCGTCGCCATAGGTGGCCGAATATTGGCCTTTCGGTCCGGCGGGCACCACGGTGTAGCCGACCTTGCCGACGACGCGCGAGGCCGCCGGATCTTCCAGCGGCGGCGCCCAGCCGACCCCGTCGATCCACATCGCCGAACGTCCTTGCGTGAACGAAGCCATCGACTCCATCCAGTTGAAGCCGGCGACGCCGGGCGGGGCGACTTTCGTCAGCAGCGTCTGATAGAGCTTGGTCGCCGCGATTGCTTCAGGACCGTCCGTCAGGATATTGCCCTTCGCATCGAGGAATTCGCCGCCATAGTCGAGGAAGAAGTTGGTCCACAACGTCATGTTGGCGTTGCGCAAGCCGCGGCCGACGAAGCCGAAGGTGCCTTCCTTGGGGTCGGTGAGCTTCTCCGCGGCCGCGACCATCTCGTCGAGGGTCTTGGGCACGGCAACGCCCTTCTTCTGGAAGAGCTCCTTGTTGTAGTAGAGGATGAAATAGTCGACCGACCAGGGCAGCGACAGCATCTGGCCCTTGTCGTTCTTGGCGTATTTCAGGCCCGCGGCCGAGAAATCGCTCTCGACAAGGTCGGGCGCGGTCAGCGTCGGATCCTTCATGAAGGGCGTCATGTCGGCAAGCCAGCCGGCTTTTTCGAACTGCCGCTTCTGCACGTGATAGCTGATATGAACCACGTCGAAGCTCGGCCGGCCCGAGGTGAGCTCGATGACGCATTTCTGGCGCTGCTGCTGCTCGGGAATCTGCTCGGACTCGACCTGGATACCGGTGAGCTCGGTGAATTCCTTTACGTATTTTTGCAAGTTATCGCCGCGCGGTCCCTTGGCGAGGATCACCTCCAGCTTGGTCCCGGCATATTTCTTCCAGTTCACCTCAGCGCGCGCCGGCAATCCCGTCAGGCTGAGCGCGCCAGCTGCGGCAGTGCCGGTCAAAAGCGTACGGCGCGAGATTTTGTGGTCAGCCACTTTAATTCCTCCCTGTGACTCAATTTGGGGGGATACTAGCGACCGTTCCACGCCTGCCTAGCCCTAATTTGGGCGTTACGGTCGCACCGCCGGCGTTTCCATCGGCATTCCGCGGGCCCGCGACATCAGATACAGCTCGAGCGCGACCAGCTCGGGCGCGCCATACTCGTAGGCCTGGGCGCGGACGCCGGTCATGCAGCTGCGCAGGCGCCGCTCCAGCGATCCCAGCGTCTGCCATTCCAGCCGATAGAGCGGATATCCGGTCGGCTGCGCTTGCGTGATCGGCGAGCCGGCGAGGCGCTTCTCAAAGTTGTCGTCATGGCAATTGGTGCAGGCCAGGTTGAGTTGCCCCTCGCGCTGCATGAAGAGAGTGCGGCCCTGTTCGACGAAAGGTTTTAGTTGTGGGTCATCGCCCGCGGTGATCGCAATGCCGCGCGACTGGTGGGCAACGAAGGCGGACAGCGCCAGGATGTCGCGGCTCTCGTAAGGCAGCGGGTTCGCCTGCTGATGATTGGCGCGGCAGAGGTTGATGCGCTGGTCGAGCGTGACGGGGCGTGCGAGGGTCTTGTCAAAGGCAGGGTAGCGTGCCGCGACGCCCTTCATGCTGCTCTTGGCATCGCCATGGCAGTCCGCACACGCCTTGTTCGCGCTGCCGGTCTTCTTTGTCCACAGCGCCTCGCCGTCGAGCACGAACAGCATGCCCGGATTGGAGGTATCGTCATCCTGCATGGCGCGGGTGTCAGGGCCCATGAAGGAATAGCCGGAGCGGCGCGCATCGGGCGGGATTTCACCGGCGAGCAGGGCAGGGGCCGTGGCGACAAGCGCCGCCAGCACTATCGCGCGCCACAAATTCATTCGACCGTGATCGATGCCGACGCGGTGGACGAATAGCCGTTGTCGCCGATCCATTCGAACTCGAACTTGCCGCTCTCCTTGGCGACCGTGAAGAAGGACAAATACGGATTGGCGGCGATGGCCGGAAACAGATCGGCACGAAAGATCTCGGCGCCGTTGTAGCGGCAGGTGAAGCTCGTGATGATGTCGCGCGGCACCAGCGCGCCGTCCATGGTGTGGCGAAAGCCGGTTTCCATGATGTGCGAAGTCAGCGTGCGAATCTCGATGACGTCGCCGCGCTTGGCCTTTGCGGGAACATTGATGAGGGCGGCCATCAGTTCACCTCCTCGGTGCATGCGGCCAGCGTCACGACAATATCCGCCGAGACCTGCCAGAAGCTGTCGTCGGAGAGGCGGGCGATCGCGACCACCTTCTGGGTGTCGGCGAGCCGGATCCGCGTCGAAATCTGGGCGCGGCCCGAAGACGGGTTCAGATAGAAATTACCGATGTTCGGCTGCGGGTTCTTCTCGTTGAAGACGTGGATGCTCTTGACGTAGTCGTCCGCTGTCATCGGGCTCGCGACGGTCACTGTCATCGGCACGGTGTTGCCGTTCTCGACCAGCGGCGGAATGTCGAGCTTGACCTTGCCGGTGCGAATTGGCGCTTCGCCGACGACGTTGCGGATCGCGGTGTTGAGCATCGCCGGCGTTGCTTCGACCGGCCGCAGCGTGACGATCGGAATCGCGCCGACGGCCGTGACGCCGCCGGCAAGGCTCAGGAAATGTCGTCGCGTCGTTGGCATAAACAATCCTAGTCCCGAAGCGTTGCAAGAAAGGCCACGATGTCCTCGATCTCCGCAGCCGACAATATCGGTTTGCCCGCGAAATTGCGTCCGACGCGGACGAGACCATCCGCACGATAATAGGAGGGCATGATGGTGTCCGGGTTGAAGCGCGCGGCGTCAACCATCCGAAGCCGCAACTGGCTCGCCGTCCAGCGGTTCCCGGCACCGGTGAGATCCGGCGCGAGGTCGCCCTGGAACCGCGTTTCCGGGAAGGGGCCGGAATGGCAGAGGATGCAGGTCGTCGTGCGCGCCAGCACCAATGCGCGTCCGCGCGCGGCATCGCCGGGCGTGCCCGTCAGCGAATTCGCGATGCCATCGCCGGTGATCTGATAGGGCGCCAGTCCCTCGGCGCGCGCGCCGGAGACCAACACGAGACTGGCGATCAGTGCAGCGATGTAGACCCTCGATCTAGCCAAAGGTGTCCGCCGTGATGGTTTGAAACCAGCGCTCCGCCTCGGCCGCCTCGCGAGCGCGCAGTTCGCGCGGCGCATCGACCGGACTTGTCGCACCGCCCTCGACTTCGGCAAAGATGTCGCCCCTGGGCTGATAGTTGCCGGCGAGCGAGAAGCCGTAACCGGGCGCGACCGTATTGTAGCAGACGCCGGTCAGCCGTGGCGCTTCCGGCGTGCGCCCGGCGAGCAGATTGACGACGGCCGCAGCGCAGGCCTTGCCTTGTGCACTCGCGGCCGATGCCGATTTGGGAATGCCGCCGCCGAGGCAGGCGTCGCCGATGACGTGGACGTTGCCGACGAGCTTTGACTCGAAGGTGACGGGATCGATCGGGCACCAGCCGGTGGCGTCGGTTGCGCCCGCAATCTCGGCAATGTGGCCGGCGCGCTGCGGCGGGATGACGTTGGCGACATCGGGCGCGTAGTTGCCGAACTCGGTGACGATGGTTTTGGTCGCGGGATCGACCGAGGTCACGCGGCCGCCTTGCGACAGGCCGATGCGCTCGATCATGTCGCCGTAGAGTTCCTTCCACGCCTTCTCGAACAGCCGCTGTTGCGAGAAATTGTCCTTGGCATCGAGGATCAGCACTTTGGAGCGCGGCTTCCTGGTCTTCAAATAATGCGCGATCAGGCTGGCGCGCTCGTAAGGAGCCGGCGGGCACCGCGAGGGATTGGGGGGAATCGCGATGGCGACCGTGCCGCCGTCATCCATCGCCTCCAGCTGCCTGCGCAGCAACAGCGTCTGCGCGCCGGCCTTCCAGGCGTGCGGCATCTTTTCCGATGCGGCCTCGTCATAGCCGGGCAGGGCTTCGAAGCGGAAGTCGATGCCGGGCGAGAGCACGAGGCGGTCATAGGGCAGGGCGACGCCATCGGCCGTCAGCACGCTACGCAGCTGCGGTTCGATGGTGGTCACGGCCTGGCCGATCACGGTGACGCCCTCGGCAACCAGCTTGTCGTAGTCGAACTGCTGCGCGTCGATGTCGCGCAGGCCTGCGATCACCTCGTTGCTGAAGGGGCAGGTGGTGAAGACCGCATTGGGTTCGATCAGGATGACTTGCAAGTCCGCTTGCGCGCGCTTGAGCGCGCGGGCGCAGGCCGCTCCGCCGAAGCCGCCGCCGACCACGACGATGCGGCTTGTCGATTGCGCGCGCAGGACTGACGGCCGCGCCAATGTCGCGGTCGCGGCGGTGATGCCGAGCACGGCAGTTCGCCGTGTCATCGGTCGCGTTGTCATGCGGATCATCCAGGCAAATGCCGCGGCGGCCGTCATGGCCGCCGCGGCGTCTCTTACGCGAAGCTGATGTTCTGGTCGCGCAGCGGCACCGAGCGGATGCGCTTGCCGGTCGCCGCGAAGTAAGCGTTGAGCACCGCCGGCGCCGCAACGCCGATGGTCGGCTCACCGACGCCGCCCCAGAATCCGCCGCTCGGCACCATCACCGATTCCACCTTCGGCATCTCGTTGATGCGCATCGAATTGAACGTGTCGAAGTTGGTTTGCTCGATGCGGCCGTCCTTGACGGTGCAGCCGCCGTAGAACAGCGCCGAGAGGCCATAGACGAAGGAGCCCGCGATTTGCCGCTCCACCTGCGCCGGATTGACGACGTAGCCGGGATCGGTGGAGGCGACGATGCGAAGCACCTTGATCTTGCTGCCGTCGGTCACCGAGATCTCGGCGGCGCCGGCGACATAGCTGCCATACCCCATCACCTGCGCAATGCCGCGATAGACGCCTTGCGGTGCCGGCGTGGTCCAGCCGATCTTCTCGGCCACGGCATTGAGCACCGCCAGATGCTTGGGGTTCTTGCCCATCAGCTTGCGGCGGAATTCGAGCGGGTCCTGGCCTGCGGCATGGGCGAGCTCGTCCATGAAGCATTCCATGTAGATCGCGTTGTGATTGACGTTCACGCCGCGCCAGAAGCCGGGCGGAACGTGCGGGTTGCGCATCGAATGCTCGATCAGGAGGTTCGGCACCGAGTAGCCGATCGCGGCCTCGCCGGATTGGGCGACGCCCTGGAACGCAGCCGGATCCATGCCGTTCTGCAGTGCTTCGGGGCGCACCGAGAACAGGATCGATTGCCCGGACAGGCGGTAGTGCAGAGCGATGAGATTGTTGTCGGCATCGAATGCGCCGGTCAATTTGCACTGGGTGATCGGGTGATATTTCCCGTGCGTCATGTCCTCTTCGCGTGACCACAGCAGCTTGATCGGCGTGCCCGGCATCTGCTTGGCGATCGCGACGGCCTGGCGGACATAGTCCGTCATGCCGCGCCGGCCGAAGCCGCCGCCGAGCATCACCTTGTGCACGTCGCACTTCTCCGCGGGCAGGCCGGAGGCCTCCAGCACTGCCGCGAACGCCGCCTCGCCATTCTGCGTCCCGCACCAGACCTCGCATTTGTCCGCGGTGTAGAGCGCGGTGGCGTTCATCGGCTCCATCGTGGCGTGGTTCTGGTAGGGATAGTTGTAGACGGCCTCGACCTTTTTCGCGGCGCCGGCAATTGCCGCCTTCACGTCACCGTTCTTGTTGCCGACATAGGCCGGCTGCGAATCGTCGAGGCCCTCGGCCAGCCACTTCGCAATCGTCTCGCTCGAGACCTTGGCGTTGTCGCCTTCGTCCCAGACGATCGGCAGGGCTTCCAGCGCGGTCTTGGCGTGCCACCAAGTGTCGGCAACGACCGCGACCGCGGAATCGCCGACCTTGACGACCTTCTTGACGCCTTTCATGCCGGCGACCTTGGCCTCGTCATAGCTCTTCACCTTGCCGCCGAACACGGGGCAATCCTTGATCGCGGCGTTCAGCATGCCCGGTAGCTTGATGTCGATGCCGTACACCATCGTGCCAGTGGTCTTGTCGGCGGTGTCGAGCCGCAGCAGGCCCTTGCCCGCGATGGTCCAGTCCTTGGGATCCTTGAGCTTGACTTCGGCCGGCGGCGTCAGCTTCGCCGCGGCCTCGGCAACCTTGCCGTAGGTCGTGGTCTTGCCCGATGCCTTGTGTGTGATGACGCCCTTGTCGACGGTGCATTCGGACGCCGGCACCTTCCACTCGTCGGCGGCGGCCTGGATCAGCATTACGCGCGCGGTGGCGCCGCCCTTGCGGACGTAGTCCTGCGAGGTGCGGATGCCGCGGCTGCCGCCGGTCGAGAAATCGCCCCAGACGCGCTTGCGGGCGACGCTCTGGCCGGGGGTCGGATACTCGGTCGTGACCTTCGACCAGTCGCATTCGAGCTCCTCGGCGACGAGCTGGGCGAGGCCGGTGAGCGAGCCCTGGCCCATCTCGGAGCGGGCGATGCGGATCACCACGGTGTCGTCGGACCTGATCACGACCCAGGCATTGACTTCGGGCGAACCGTCGGCCGCGCGGACCACGGCGGGGCCGCCGAAGGGGATATCGAGTCCGATGGCCAGGCCCGTGCCGACGGCGGCGGTGCCGATGACGAAAGCGCGGCGGTTCATCTTGGGGGAAACGTGCTTGTTCATGTGCCGGCTCCTTTAGGCGCTTGCGATCGTGTGGATCGCTTCGCGCACCTGCTGGAAGGTGCCGCAGCGGCAGATGTTGGTGATGGCCTCGTCGATATCGGCGTCGGTCGGCTTGGGCTTCTCGCTCAGCAGCGCCGCCACGGCCATGATCATGCCGCTCTGGCAATAGCCGCACTGCGGAACGTCCTTGGCGATCCAGGCCTGCTGCACCTTGTGCAGCGTGCCGCCGGAGGCGAGGCCCTCGATCGTGGTGATCTTCTTGCCCTCGGCCTCGGCGACCGAGATCCCGCAGGAGCGGGTGGCGACCCCGTCCATGTGAACGGTGCAGGCGCCGCATTGTGCAATGCCGCAGCCATATTTGGTGCCGGTCAGGCCGGCATTTTCGCGGATCGCCCACAGCAGCGGGGTGTCCGGCTCGACGTCGAGCGTGAAGGTTTTTCCGTTGATTGTTAGGTTTGCCATCGCAAGTCCCCTGATTGGCCCATCCACCGATGGACTCAGGCGCGCAATGTGTCCGGCAAATTGGAACCTTTCAAATCAATAGTCCGAGGGGCAGCTATCGAAGATTCTCGCATCTGCGGGAAGATAATGGACCAGGCGGTGTTGTGCGCGTCTTGAGAAGGGCGGCCCGGCGCCCAAATCGCGCCATCTCCCTGAACGCCAGCGGCATGGTCTGAGGCGACGTCGGAACTGAAGTGTGAGCGACAGTTTGTCCCTTTTGCCGGGGTGCAAGGCGGAGCCGCTTTGGTACACTGGAGCAAAGCGAAAGGGGTTCCATGAACGCGCCGCGCCCTTGCAACGTGCTGATGCTCTACCCGCTGTTTACGGCGGAGTCGTTCTGGAGTTTTGGTGAGTCCTGCAAGCTGATGGGCGTCCGGCGTCCTGCTGCGCCGCTGGGCCTGATCACCGTCGCGGCGATGTTGCCGGAGAGCTGGACGGTGCGGCTGATCGACTGCAACACGCAAGCTCTCGGCGACGATGATCTCGCCTGGTCCGATGTGGTCTTCACCGGCGGTATGCTGCCGCAGCAGGCCGATACGCTGCGACTGATCGACCAGTGCCGCGCTGCGGGCAAGCCGGTGGTGGTCGGCGGACCCGATCCGACGTCGAGCCCGCACATCTACGCAAATGCGGACTTTCAGGTGCTCGGCGAGGCCGAGGGCGTGATCGACGAGTTCATCGCGGCCTGGGAGAGCGGCGCGCGCGCCGGCGTCTTCACCGCGCCGAAGTTCCAGGCCGATGTCACCAAGACGCCGGTGCCGCGCTTCGACCTGCTCAAATTCGAAGACTATCTTTATCTCGGTGTGCAGTATTCGCGCGGCTGTCCATTTACCTGCGAATTCTGTGACATCATCGAGCTCTACGGCCGCGTGCCGCGGACCAAGACGACCGAGCAGATGTTCGTCGAGCTCGAGCGGCTCTACCAGATGGGCTATCGCGGCCATCTCGATTTTGTCGACGACAATTTCATCGGCAACAAGAAATCGCTGCGCCAGTTCCTGCCCCAGCTCGCCGAATGGCAGCGCGCGCACGGCTACCCGTTCGAGCTGTCGACCGAAGCCTCGGTCAATCTCGCCGACGATCCCGAACTTTTGGCGCTGATGGGGGCTGCGAATTTCTTTGGCATCTTCGTCGGCATCGAAAGTCCGGATCCCGCGACCCTGGTCGCGATGCGGAAGAAGCAGAACACGCGGCGCAACATCGCCGAGAGCATCCACAAGATCTACGGCGCCGGCATGCTCGTCACTGCCGGCTTCATCGTCGGCTTCGACAGCGAGAAGGTCTCGATGGCGGAGGCCATGATCGATTTTATCGAGGAGGCCGCGATTCCCGTCGCCATGGTCGGTCTGCTCTATGCGTTGCCGAACACGCAGCTCACGCGCCGGCTCGCGAAGGAGGGCCGGTTGCACGCGGACCATGACCTGGCGTCCACGACGGGCGGCGATCAGTGCACCGGCGGCATCAATTTCGATCCGGTGCGCCCGTTGCGCGACATCCTGATGGACTACAAGACGGTGCTGGAGCGCGTCTACAGCCCGGCCGCCTATGCGGGTCGTGTCGACAAGCTGATGACGCTGCTCGATCGGTCGAGACAGCGCCACGAGCTCGCCGAAGGAGATATCCGTTCGCGGGTCGGCGCGATGGAGACCGTGCATCGCGTGGTATCCGCCATTCCGGACGGGCGCCCGCTCTGGCAGACCTTCATGAACTGCGCCAAGCGCGACACCTCCTCGGCGCGCATCGCGGTGCAGATGATCGCGGCCTATGCGCATCTCGGGCCGTTTTCGCGCAAGGTCATCGATGCCATCGACGCGCGCCTCGCGGCACTGGATGAGCAAGTGCCGGTTCCGGTCGTCGCCGACGGTGCGACCGTGGCGCGAAATCTGGCCTGACATTCCGCCAAATTCAGGATTGCGAGTGTGAGCCCCTCGCTTGACAGCACAACAACCTGGGGGCGATCGTCGTCGGATTAACACCGGGGTGTCATCGATTGCGGCGACTCGGCGAATTTCCAAGTTCATCGGTCATCCAGACCGGCATTGCGACGAACGGCTTTAGCGGAGTGGGGCATGTCCAGGAAGGTGATCGGCTGGTCGATCGCGGCGATCGTCGCGGTCATTCTGCTCCTGAATTATCTTCCTTCGTTCGTCGCTGACTCCCTCTACAAGAATGTCGACGACATTACCGACGGGGAGATGCCCGCCACCGTCACCTCCTTCGAATCCGGGCCGGAGGTCGTCAGCACGATCGGCGGCAGCGGCGAGGGACTGAATTGCAGCCTTCCCGCGCTGACCAACATCTTCTTCGACGGAAGCAGGGACGACAAGGGCAGACGCCACCTCGTCCTGCAGCGCTTCCGGCAGGCCTGCGTCTTTCACGATCTCTGCTATCGGCACGGCCTCGCCACCTACGGCTACAATCAGAACGATTGCGATCGCATCCTGCAAAATGCGGCGTTCCGGCTGTGCACCTATATCCGCAACGGCAGCGGGACCGGCAGTGCGACGCGCTGCCAGACCGATTCGAAGATGGTCCTCGCCGGCGTCAGCATGGGCGGGTACAATGCCTTTCGCGGCTGGGATCGATCGACCTATTTCGAGTTTGAATCCGATCCGTTCCGCTCGGACGGTTTTCAGGCCAGCCGCGTGGTCGATCACCCGTTCAAGGCCGTCGATCCCGCCAAATATCGCAACGATCCCGATCAGGTCATTTTGTCCTTCGAGAACGTGCGATCCGATATCGCCGTCACCTGCATGACTTGCGGAAAGCTGCCCGTGTTCGAGTACACGCAGGATCCGAACGAGGTCGACGCCGAACTGCGCTCGGTCGGCGTGACCAGGCTTCCGGAGGCACTGCTCAAGCGCGAGCCGATGCTGTCGGAAACCGTTCCGATCTGGCTGCCGCCGCGCCGCCATCATGCGGCACCGCATTTGCTGGTCGATGCTGCGGGCAAGGATCATCTGATCTGGATGAGCCGGAACAATACGCAGGACACCATGTCCTGCATCGTTGGTGGCGACGCCGCGCGGCTGCTGACCAATACGCTGCCGCGGCGGGATCTGTGCTCAAAGGATTCCGGCTCGTCGCTGAGCATGGTGGAGGTCGACATGTTCGCGACGTCTCCGCTGCCGATGGAAATTCCAGGCGCGCCGGAGCCGATCTATGCGACGGCCATCAGTCCGCAGAAGACGACCAGCCACGATCTCAGCTTCTGCTCGCGTTCGGCATCCCGCGCGGTCGAACAATCCGGCAATGACGATCGCTCCAGATGCATCAACTTCACCGGAGAGGCCGTCAGCAAGGGCGCAGCACTTGGCGCATTCCAGAATTTTCCGGTCGTTCGCCGCGGACAGCAGATCGTCTTCGCGCGGGACGTCGACCAGCGGACGAGTTCGTCGCTGACGGCGCTCTGGCAGCGCGTCTTCGGCGATACCTATTCACCGGGCGGCTCGCTGCTTGTGATCGACGTCGCGCCGCCGGCCACGCCCAAGGCGGCCGCGTCCGCCACGCTGAAGAAGATCGTCCGGTTCAACATCGATGATCGCTTCGATCCGATGATGCCGATCACCCGCTAGGTCGACGATCTGCGTTTCCTGAGCCTGGAGGCATCGAAGCAGAGCGCTCACCTCCGCATGATCGATTTCGTCAAGGACAATCCCGCGGTCGGCAATGTCAGGCTGACGATGGGCGACGCTGACGTGGAGTTGGATCGTTCCTGGGCCGCAAGACCCCCGATGGTGCTGGAGACCAGGGATGCTCGGCCCACGACCAAGCTGGTGTTTTCGCGCGGTGACATCGCGATCAATCCCGACAAGCCCGTCTCGCCGGATGCGACGACGGAAACATTGACATTGCAGACCCTGGTGTTCGAGCGCGATGCCGCAGCGCCTTCGGATGCGCCGTTTGTGAAATCGGCCGGTGCGGCTTGCAGGATCACCTATGAGTTCGCGCCCGGTCATACCGACTGGCCATGCTATCGCGCCTTCGATGCGGATCGTTCGATGCGGGCCTCGCCGGCCGCGCGGATGCAGGCGTCGCAGATGCTGGTCGGGCATTTCTCGAAAGGCGCCGGACACGGCATTGCGTTTCCCGACGCCTGCCTGAAGTCGGAGCCGATCATCCTGGCGCCGCAGGGGGCTACGTTCACGCCCGTGAGCGACACCGCCGGTTGGGACGGTGCGTGGAAGCTGAGACGGACGGTCAAATGCGATCCGCTCGATGCGGCAGCCATCGTCAGCCGGCCGATCGCGCAGACGGCGCAATAGAGCCGGCCTACTTCACCGCGAGCCGCAGGAAGCTCATCACGCTGCCGAGCGCGGCAAAGCCTGCACCTAGCGCCAGTGCGACGGTGGCGCCGTTGTGGCCGGCGAGCGCAAAGCACGCCGCGGCAAGCGCCGCGCCGGTGGTCTGTCCGGTCAGGCGCGCGGTCGCGACGATGCCGGAGGCGCTGCCGCCACGGTGCGGCGGCGCGCTTCCCATGATCGCCTTCATGTTCGGCGCCTGGAAGAAGCCGAAGCCCATGCCGCAGATCATGATCCGCCAGACGATATCGGGAATACTCGGGCTTGCCGGCAGCAGGGCCAGCAGTGCCATGCCGAGGCCGAGCAGGATCAGGCCGATGCCGCCCAACAGACCGACCGGATGACGATCGGAGAGGCGGCCGGCGATCGGCGCCATGATGCCGACCACCAGCGGCCACGGCGTCATGAAGAAGCCGGTCTCGACCTGCGAGCGACCGAGCACGTCCTCGAAATAGAACGGCAGCGAGACGAAGGCGAGGCCCTGCACCGCGAAGGAGCAGACCGCGGTCGCCGCCGACAGCGCGAACATCGGCCGGCTGAACAGGTCGATCGGCAGCATTGGCGCCGGATGGTCGGCGTGACGCCGCGTCAGGATGAAGCCGAGCGCGAGCGCCGTGACCAGCTCGATGCCCACGATCACCGGCGACAGATTATGCGCGGCGCTGCCGATGCCGGTGATGAACAGGCCGAGGCAGACGGCGGCGAGGAGCGCGCCGAGGAAATCAAAGCCGTGATCGGCCCGCGGTGTCTTCGGCAGCATCGCAAAGCCGATGCCGGTGGCGACGAGGCCGAACGGGATATTGACGGCGAACAGCCACGGCCACGGGCCGACCGCGAGGATGGCGGACGCGATCGAGGGCCCGAAGGTGAAGGCGGTGGCGACCACCAGCGCGTTGTGGCCGAAGCCGCGGCCCTGCATCCGGCCGGGATAGACGAAGCGCACCAGCGCCGTGTTGACGCTCATGATGCCGCTGGCACCCAGGCCCTGCAGCGTGCGCGCGACCAGCAAGCTGTCCAGCGACCAGGCCACCGCGCAGAACAGCGAGGCGACGGTGAATAGGACGAGGCCGCCGAGATAGATGCGCTGGTGCCCGACGATCTCGCCGAGCGCCCCCAACGGCAGCAACGTCGCCACCAGTGCGATCTGGTAGACATTGACCACCCAGACCGACTGCTCCGGGCTGACATGCAGATCGGCGGCAATGGCAGGCAGCGCGATGTTGGCGATCGCGGTGTCGAGCGAAGCCATCGCCAGCGCGGTGAAGATCGCGGCGATCGCCCAGCGCCGCTGCTCGGCCGGCAGGCCATCGGCTTTGGGGTGATCGGGCTCGCGCGCAGCGGCAGGTAACGTGATTGTCATTGCCTCTGCGCTTTGCTCCGGCGGCCTGGCTTCGATGATCTCCGGCATGTACTACGCTTGAGGCCGCTTCCACAGGCATATGCTTGCATGCATTGTATGCGCGAAGGTCAGGCGATGAGCCTGCGCCCTGGCGTATGATCGCGCCAGCTGCCGCTCTCGGAAGGGGATCACCATGCAAATCGTCGTTCTGCCGGGGGACGGCATCGGACCTGAGATCACGGCCGCGACAACGGGCGTGCTGCGCGCGGCGTCCGAGCGCTTCCAGCTCAATCTGCGGCTGGAGGAACATGCGGTCGGCCACGCGAGCCTCAAGCAGTTCGGCACCACTGTGCGGCCCGAGCTGCTCGACACCGTGCGCGCCGCCGACGGCCTGATCCTGGGGCCGACCGCGACCTTCGACTTCAAGGACGAGGCGCATGGCGAGATCAATCCATCGCGCCACTTCCGCAAGAGCCTCGACCTCTATGCCAACATCAGGCCCGCCCGCACCTATGCGGGGCGGCCCGGTCGCCTCGGCGATTTCGATCTCGTTGTCGTCCGTGAGAACACCGAAGGGTTTTACGCCGACCGCAACATGGAGCAGGGCAATGGCGAGCTGCTGGTCACGCCCGATGTCGCGATCTCGCTGCGCCGGATCACGCGGCTGTGCTGCGAGCGCATCGCGCACGCCGCCTGCCGTCTGGCGATGAAACGACGAAAACATCTCACCATCGTGCACAAGGCCAATGTGCTGAAGATCGGCGACGGCATGTTTCTCGACATCTGCCGCGAGGCGGCGAAGGCGTACCCGGGCCTCGCCGTCGACGACATCCTGGTCGACGCGATGATGGCGCATGTGGTGCGCAACCCCGATCGTTTCGACGTGATCGTCGCCACCAACATGTTCGGCGACATCCTGTCCGATCTCACCGCGGAGCTCTCGGGCAGCCTCGGTCTCGGCGGCTCGCTCAATGTCGGCGACCGCTACGCCATGGCGCAGGCCGCGCACGGCTCGGCGCCCGACATCGCAGGGCGGGACGTCGCCAACCCTATCTCGCTGGTCCTCTCGACCGCGCTGCTGCTCGGCTGGCACGGCGAGAAGAGCGGCGCGGTCCGCTACGAGGAAGCGGCGCACGCGATCGAGACGGCGGTGGCGAAGGCGCTTCGTGAGGGCCGTGCGACGCGCGACGTCGGCGGCAAGCTCGGCACCATCGCTGCGGGTGCTGCGATCGCGGAGATCCTGCAGGCGGAGTGAACTTTTTCTGCTTTTTCTTTCAGGTTCGGACCAAACGGCCCGAAAACAACCCCATGCACAGTAGAAGGCCCCTTGTTCGACAAGGCGTTTTTCAGCTGACCTCGTCGCGACCTCTGGCGCGTCCGAAAAGTTGACACGTCGGGCAAAACACCGGCACGATGTCATCCTGGTGGTGATCCGGCTAAGCGAGAGAAAAACGCAAGGAGGGTCGGACCATGCAGTTTGCAAAGCCCTTGTTCGCCGCTTTTGCTCTGGTCCTGCTTGCGCCGGGGGCGCATGCCGAGCTTGACGTCGCGAGCCTGAAGCAATCGATCGAGGCTTCGTTCGAACGGGATTATCCAAAGCTCGATGCGCTCTACAAGGACATCCACGCCCATCCCGAGCTCGCTTTCCAGGAGGAGAAGACCGCCGCAAAGCTCGCGAGCGAGATGCGCGCGGCCGGCTTCGAGGTGACCGAGAAGGTCGGCCGGACCGGGCTGGTCGCGCTCTACAGGAACGGCGCTGGTCCGACCATCATGGTCCGCACCGAGCTTGATGCGCTCCCGATGGAGGAGAAAACCGGCCTGCCTTATGCAAGCCACGACAAGACCAATTGGCAGGGACGCGAAACCTTCGTCGCCCATAGCTGCGGCCACGACATCCACATGGCGAGCTGGATCGGGACGGCGAAGACGCTGATCGGACTGAAGGACCGATGGAAGGGAACGCTGATGTTCGTCGCCCAGCCCGGCGAGGAAGTGGGCGCCGGTGCGATGGCGATGCTGAGCGACGGCCTGTTCGTTCGCTTTCCCAAGCCGGATGCCGCCTTTGCGCTGCATGACCAGCCGTTTCCCTACGGGACCGTCAGATACCGGGTCGGGGCTGGCTCTTCCAATGCCGACGACCTCTTCATCAGGTTCAAAGGCTGAGGCGGTCACGGCGCGGTGCCACAGGTAACCATCGATCCCGTGATGATGGCGTCGCGCTTTGTGGTCGATGTGCAGAGCGTCATCAGCCGCGAAAAGGACCCCACCGAAACCGGCGTCATCTCGATCGGCTCGTTTCATGCCGGCACCTCGAGCAATATCATTCCCGACGAGGCCGTCCTGCGCGGCACCATCAGGACCTTCAAGCCGGAGGTGCGCGCCAGGATGCGCGATGGAATCGAACGGACCGCCAGGGCTGTTGCCGCCATGGCGAACGCGCCGGCACCTGACATCGTCATCACCGAGGGCATCAAGGCGGTCATCAATGATCCCGCGCTGGTCGCGACCGCCGAGAAGGTACTGAAGCCGGCGTTTGGCGAGAAACTGAGCCTGTCGCCGGCGAACACCACGAGCGAGGATTTCTCCGAGTTCGGTGACTCCGGCGTGCCGTTGATGATGTTCAATATCGGCGTGTACGAGGAGGATGCGTGGGCGGCGGCCAACAAGAGCGGGACGCCGCTTGCCGGCAATCATTCCCCGCTGTTCGCGCCGGTGCCGAAGCCGACCATCCAGACCGGCGTCACCGCGATGACGCTCGCCGTGCTCAGCGCGTTCGACCAGAGGGCGGGGGCGCCGTAACGACACGCCCGTTGCTTCTCCAGCCGGCTGCTGTTTCGCCTCACTAGACGCGCAGCAAATGCTTGGAGCCAGGCATCGCTTTGCTGTTGGCTGCTTCTGCCGCTCAGCGCTTCCTAATTGATGTATTTCTGCAACGCCACCGGCGAAAAACAATCCGGTATTCCGCATATCGCGCTGATATTGGCGAGCCTCAACCGAATGGTTGAGGCCGTGTTGCGGTCCGCTCGATATCCTTTTCCCTTGAACTCTCGTGCCGCTGTGGCCGGGAGGATTCGGCACGACCGCCGATCTCCGATAGCATGTTGATGTTGCCGCAATGAGCTTTGCGACCAGTGGTAATGCCGGCACCAGTTTCCGGCGGCGGCTTTTCGGCGCGACGGCGCTGGTCGGTGCGGCCACTATGATGGTCACCGGCGAGGCCACGGCGCAAACCTGGCAGGTCAATGCAGGCAATTGGGGGACGGCGGCAAACTGGTCGCCGGCCACGGTGCCGAACGCGATCGACGTGACGGCGACTTTCATTGCGACGCAGGCGGCGTCTTCCTACAATGTGAGCCTCACCGGGGGACCGTTCACGGTCGGCACGCTCAATTTGAATGCCACAATTGCTGGCAGCGGCTATGTCTTTGGCGGCGGCACGCTCAATCTGCAGACGAGCGCGGGCACGGCCGCGATCAATGTTCAGACCAGCAACCCTGTTGCGGACTTTCAGGGCGCCACCCTGTCCTTGAACGCGAACACGGTCATCACGACGGAATCGTCGGCGGCCACTCTTGGGTTCGATGCGGCTTCGGTCATCACGGGCACGGGATCGTTGACGATCGCGGGCTCCGGCACGGTCAGGATCCAGAGCGCAAATACGTATACCGGCGGCACGATCATCAATGGTGGAACGCTCGTGCTCTCCGGGGCGGGGAATCTCGGCGCCACGGCAAATAGCCTGACCGTCAATGGCGGAACGCTCGATCTCGGCGGCAGCACGCAAACCCAAAACGGTGGTGTCACCCAAGCCGGTGGTGCGATTCAGAACGGCCTGCTGACGACCACGATTTATCAGATGACAGGGGGCACGCTGGCCTCATCGGCGACGGTCAATGCCTCGACCGTGCTGGACATGCAGGCGGGAACGGTGAGCGGCGTGCTCACCGGCACTGCGGTCCTCGTCAAGACGACGGGCGGTACCGTCACGCTGGCCGGCTCCAATCTTTATACCGGCGGAACGACGGTCGATGCGGGATCGCTGGTCATCTCTGCCGGCGGAATGCTTGGCACCGCGGCCAACAGCGTTGCTGTGGATGGCGGCACGCTCGATCTCGGAACCACCACGCAAACCCAGAACGGCGGCGTCACGCAGGCCGGCGGTACGATCCAGAACGGCGGATTGATCACGGCGACGTACCAGATGAGTGGTGGCACGCTGGCCTCGTCGGCGACGATCAATGCGACCGCCTTCGACGTCCGCGCCGGTGTGATCAACGGCGTGCTTTCCGGTGCTGGCGATCTGACGAAAACGACAAATGGCACGGTGGTTCTCGGCGGGGCCAACACCTACACCGGAGCGACCATCGTCAACGGCGGCACGCTGGAAGTCGATGGTTCCATCGGCTCGACGTTGGTGACGGTGAACGCGGGGGGAACGCTATCGGGCGTCGGTAACGTCGGTTCGGGGGCAACGACAACGATTGCGAGCGGCGGAACGCTCGCGCCCGGCAACACGGCTAATCCGACCGGCACCCTGACGATGAACGGCAATCTCGCTTTCGCCTCCGGTGCGATGTATCTCGTCCAGATCAACGGCCCGGCCGCATCTTCGACCAGCGTCACGGGGACCGCGACACTTGGCGGTGCGACGGTGGATGCCGTGTTTCTCTCCGGCTCCGTTTCAAGGCAATACCGGATCCTGAGCGCAGGCAGCCGATCCGGCACGTTTGCGCCGACGGTCGTCACCAACATGTCCAACCTTCAAACGTCGTTTAGCTACGACGCTGGCAATGTCTACCTCGATATCGCGCTGAACTACTCAGCGGCTGGCAATCTGAACATCAATCAGCAGAATGTCGCCAACAGCCTGACCGGTGCTTTCGCGAGCACCGGCAGCCTCCCGGTCAGCCTTGCGCAGCTATCGCCGGCCGGATTGACGCAGGCCTCCGGCGAGCTCGCGACACGATCGCAGCAGACGACGTTCGACGCCATGGACATGTTCCTCGGTCTGTTGACCGATCCTTTCATGGAGCGCCGCGCTTCTTCGGCGGCGAGCGCATCGGCCTCTGGCTTCGTCGAAAGCGGCGAGGGTGCCGCAAGCTATGCCGCGACCAGGCGATCCGACGCATTCGCGATGTTCGCCAAGGCGCCGCCTCGCCCGTTTGAGCAACGGTGGAGCGTTTGGGGCGCTGGCTTCGGCGGTTCGCAGACCACCAGCGGCAATGTTGTGACCGGATCGAATGATGCGGCGAGCCGTATTTTCGCGAGTGCGGTCGGTGCCGACTATCTGGTCTCACCGGACACGATCGCGGGCTTCGCGCTCGCCGGCGGCGGCACCAATTTCAGCGTGACGGGGTCCGGCTATGGCCGTTCCGATCTGTTCCAGGCCGGCGCTTACGTTCGCCACACCAGCGGCGTGGCTTATGCTTCCGCCGCGCTCGCCTATGGCTGGCAGGACGTGACGACCGACCGCACGGTGACGGCAGCCGGGCTCGATCGCCTGCATGCGGAGTTCAAGGCAAACGCCTATTCCGGTCGGCTCGAAGGCGGCTATCGATGGGTCTCGCCCTGGATGAACGGCGTCGGCGTGACGCCCTATGCCGCCGCGCAATTCACGACCTTTGATCTTCCGGCCTACGCCGAAACGGTCACTGCCGGCGCTGGCGCGTTCGCACTTGCCTACGGCGCAAGGAGCGTCACGGATCCGCGAAGCGAGCTTGGCGTGCGGATCGACAAGTCGCTGGCCATGCCGGACGGCGTAGTGACACTGCGAAGCCGCGTCGCCTGGGCGCATGATTTCAATCCGGATCGCGCGATTGGCGCGACCTTCCTGGCGGTCCCGGGCGCCAGCTTCGTGGTCAACGGCGCTGCGCAGGCATCGGATTCCGCGTTGGTTTCCGCGTCGGCCGAAAAGCGGTGGCTGAACGGCTGGTCACTGGCCGCGACTTTCGAGGGCGAGTTTTCCAACGTCACCAGCAGCTATGGCGGCAAGGGCGTGGTTCGCTATGCTTGGTAGATCGACCGTGTCTTAGGGGTGTTTCAGCGGATTGATGAGGGATTGCCGGCAGGCAGATGTCTACTTCTCAAATTGGGAGCGCGAGCTCACGTCTTCCGTAAGCTCGCGCCCGAGTTCGATCTCGCTCCAGTGCGCTCAGTAATCCCAGAACACCGGCACCCAGCGGAAGGCGTCGCCGGCGACCGCGACGTGGCCGACGGACGGGAAAGGCATGTGCGTGGCGACCAGCAGCTCGCCGCTCTTTGCGATCTCGCGCAGGAGACGGACACGTACGCGCGCCGCTTCTTCGGGATCGTGCTCAAAGCCATTGTGCCACTCGGGCTGGTCGAACCCGACGGCGAACACGGCGTCGCCGGCAAATGTCAGCGCTTCGTTGCCGGATGCCACGCGAACCACGCTATGTCCGGGCGTGTGGCCGCCGGTACGGCGGACGACGACACCCGGCGCGACCTCGTGCTGCTCGTCGAAGGGACGAATCTGGCTGCCGTACTCCTTCACGAACCGCTTGGCGGCGGCGCGGAGCGCATCCGGGAATCCTTGCGGCATGTTGGTGTGCGTGAAATCGGGCGCCTCCCAGAACTTGAGCTCGGCGGCCGCCACGTGGATGCGCAGGTCCTTGCGCAGCCGTTCCTTGACGCCGTCGACGAGCAGGCCGCCGACATGGTCCATGTGCATGTGGGTCAGCACCAGGTCGGTCACGGACGCGAGATCAATCCCGGCGGACTCCAATCGCTTGATCAACTGACCCGCCCGCGGCAGGTGCAGGTCCGGGTCGGATCCCAGTCCGGCGTCGATGAGGATGGTCTTGTCGCCGCTTCGCACCATCACCGCGTTCAGCGCCCAGTCGAAAGCATCCGGCGGCAGGAACATGTCGTGGAGCCAGTTGGCCCGGACGGCGGGGTCGGCGTTGTGCGCCAGCATCGTGGTCGGAAGCGGCAGCACGCCGTCGCTGACCACCAGAACGTCGATGTCGCCGATGCGCACCGCGTAGCGTGATGGGACGAGCTCTTCGGATTTCGAGGCAATGGACGTGTTGTGCAGATTCATCTTCGTCTCCTGTTGAAGGTCGAGGGTGGTGGTTGCTCAGAGAGCGGTGACGCGCTCGGGATCGGCCGAGGCGAGCGCTGCGGCACGTTCGGCCTTGGGCGGGTAGATCCAGACCGTGTTGATTTCCTGCTTGGTCTTCTTGGCGACGTCGCCGACCATCTCGACCGTGCGCTCCCAGCCGCGGGTAAAAAGCGCGCCGGCTTCGCCGAGGTCGAGACAGGTGACGTAGGCTTTCTGGTGATAGGGTCGTGTCGAAACGCCGAGCAGTTCGGCGGCGGCGTTGTTGCCGGCGAAGGCACCCATCCGGGTCGCATGCTGACACGACATCAGCGCGTAATTGCCGTTGTCGTCACACGCGGCCCGCGCGGCATCGCCGGTGGCGAAGACGCCACCGACCGATGGCACGCGAAGATCGCGGTCGACCAGCAGCCGGCCGAACTGGTCGCGCTCGGCGGGGATCTGCGCCGTCAGCGGGGCCGCGCGGATGCCGGCGGCCCAGATCACGGTTTCGCATGCGATGTGCTCGCCGCTGGAGAGCGTGACGCCGGATTTGTCGAGCGAGGCGACGCCGACACCGAGCCTGGTCTCGACGCCGAGTTTGCGCAGGGCCTCCTCGATGATCGGGCGGGGGCCTGCGCCCATGTCGGGAGCGATTGCCTGGTTGCGGTCGACAATGACCACGCGCAACTCCGCGTCCTTGCCGAGAATTTTGCGCAGGCGTGACGGCACCTCGGTTGCTGCCTCGATGCCGGTGAAACCGCCGCCGGCGACGACAACGGTGTTGCGCGCCTTCGAGGCCGGGCGGTTCGACAGGCTGTGCAGGTGACGATCGAGCGCGATGGCGTCATCGAGCTGGTCGACGCTGAAGCCGTGCTCGGCAAGGCCGGGAACATTCGGGCGGAACAGGCGGCTGCCGGTGGCGACGACCAGCCGGTCATAGGCCAGCTTCTTCCTGGCGCCTTCCGCGGCGGCGATCTCGACGACCTTGGACTTGGTATCGATCGCCTCGGCGCTGCCCTTGATATAGACGACGTCGATCGCCTTCAGCACATCCTGCAATGGTGCCGTCAGGGTTTCGGGCTTCGGTTCGTAGAGCCGGGGGCGAACGACCAGCGTCGGCTCGGGCGAAACGAGCGCGATCTCGAGCTTGTCGGGCGAGACGCCCTGGATGTCGCGCAGGCGGGCGGCGGACAGGGCGGCATACATGCCGGCGAAGCCGGCACCGATGATGACGATACGCATGTGGGGGGGTGACTCCTTGGTTGAGATGTTTGCGATGAAGGCGCGGGCTACGCCGTCACGAATTTGAGCAAGTCGGCGTTGATGATGTCGGGATGCGTCGTGCAGAGGCCGTGCGGCAGCAGGTCGTAGATCTTCAAGGTGCTGTGCTTCAGAAGCCCGGCCGACAACAATGCCGAGTCCGTGACGGGGACGATCTGGTCGTCGCCGCCGTGCAGGACCAGCGTCGGCACGGTGATGGCCTTCAGGTCTTCGGTGAAGTCGGTCTCGGAGAAGGCCTTGATGCCTTCGTAATGGGCCTTGGCGCTGCCCATCATGCCCTGGCGCCACCAATTCCAGATCGCGGCCTGCGACGGCTCCGCGCCCGGACGGTTGTAGCCGTAGAAAGGTCCGCTCGCGAATTCGAGATAGAATTGCGACCTGCCGGCGGCGAGCTGCCGGCGCAAGCCATCGAACACCTCGCGCGGCAATCCGCCGGGGTTGGACTCGGTCTTGAGCATCAGCGGCGGCACGGCGCCGATCAACACCAGCCTGGCGACGCGATCCCGGCCGTGACGCGCGACGTAGCGCGCGGCCTCGCCGCCACCGGTGGAGTGGCCGATGTGGATGGCGTTGTGGAGATCGAGATGCTCGACGAGGGCCGCGACGTCGGCCGCATAATGATCCATGTCGTGGCCGTCGCTGACCTGGCTCGAGCGGCCATGGCCGCGGCGATCATGCGCGATGACGCGAAAGCCCTTGGCCAGGAAGAACAGCATCTGGGCGTCCCAGTCGTCGGCGCTGAGCGGCCAGCCGTGATGGAAGACGATCGGCTGCGCGGATTTCGGTCCCCAGTCCTTATAGAAGATCTTGACGCCGTCGCTGGTGGTGACGGAGGTCGCAACGTCGTTTTTCGCGGTCGAGAGCGCCGCGGTTTTGACATCGCTGCCTGCGGCCGAGGTGGAGCGGACAGTCACCGAAGCCGCGTACATGAGTGTCGTTGCGAGAATCTTTCGTCGTGAGGTGGTTGCGATCCGGCTGACAGAACTGATCAAGGCCATTTGAAATTTCCATTCCAGGAGTGGGGGCGCCATGATTCCTAGCGAACCGCATGTGCCGATGCCCCAGCGCGATTGACGCGATTGCAGCGCTATTGCTGCTAACGCGCGCGCCGCCGCCAATCGCGCGGCGATTCCCCGGTCAACTTTCGAAACGCGGCCGCAAAGGCGGTCTGCGAGGAATAGCCGAGCGTGGCCGCGACCGAGACGACGGATTCGTCGGTGTCGCGCAGCATGTTCATGGCCTGCTCGAGCCGGTGCTGCCGCAGCCAGGCATGAGGGGAAAGCCCGGTGCTGTCCTTGAATGCGCGGCAGAAGTGAAAGCGCGACAGACCGGCTTCGGCGGCAAGTGCCGCGAGCGAGACATCGGCATCGCTGTCCGAGCGCAGCCGCTCGATCGCGCGCAGCAGCGTCTTCGGCGCCAGGCCACCCCTTGCCGGTGCGATCATGTTCGGCGTGCCGCTATGCGCGGCGAGAAGGCGTGTCGCCAGCAAATCCATCAGCTGCTGCCTGAATAGCGTGTCCAGCGCCTCATTACCTTCCAGGACATCCGCCGCGCTCAGCAGCAATCGGGACGTCACGGGATCGGGATGCGCGGTACGTTCCAGCAGATCGGCCGGCGCGGCGGCTTCGTCCGCGACACGCTGCAGCGTGGCCTGCGGAAGATAGAGCTGAACGACGTCGACGGGCTTTGGAATGTCCCACCGTGAGCTCGATCCTTCCGGAATGATGATCACGGCGCCGGGGCGAAAGGTCCCGATCGCGACGGATCGTCCGGACCGCCGCTCCATGCGCTGGACCGCGCCGTTGTAGGCCATGATGACATGATGGTTCATGGGTTCGACGACGTCGTGTAGCGGCTCGTGCTTCCAGTGCGCGATCCCGGCGCCGGAGGAATCCAGTGCCATGCGAAACGGCACCGTTCCGAGCACGCGCGCCATCTCCACATCGGCAGCGGGCCGGTCGCCGGCCGGCGCTGTGTCGCGCTGCGCCGGAGAGGCGGCGGGGATTTCATTCGGAGACTCGCGCAAGACAACCTTGCTCATGGACTTTCGCTCGTGTGGGGGTGCGTCGCTGGGGGCGCGACGTCGTGATCATGGCGTCGGCCGCCGCATGGCGGGGCGGAACGGGCCGGTCTGGTGATCCCTGCGCAACGGTTGAACCGAAGGTTCGAAGGCGATCCGTCGCAGTTCCGTCACCGTTGATTTGCGGGTTTTAGGCGGCGCGAGAATCCGCGTCTTTCCTGAAACTGCCCTGCGTTGCCTGATCCTGCTCCGCGGACGCCGCATGCGTGCAGCCCGCGTGCGTTTGTGAAAAGTCGTGATGTCCTGTTTCGGTTCGACGACACCCGCGCGTCGTCAGGGGATTCATCGGATCGTATTGAAATAATTGCTGAATTTCGATGTGGGTCGACCGGAGGCGAAGGTCCACGCCCCGCCGGGTGCGACGTCGTCGGTCGTGGACAGCAGGGGGTGGATGGCCGATATACCGGTCTCGAACTGGCGGGTTGCTGTGGCCTGCTCTCGGACCATCACAGAAGAGACAGACGATGACCAGGACAGGCGCTTACGGTGAACGGCTCGGCGAATTCCTCCGCCTCGAGCAAGCGCCGCCCACGCTGGTGACCCGATCGCTGCGCAGCACCGAGATCGCGGTCACCGAAACCCGCAACGACAACCCCGTGCCCGGTCTTTCCGGCTCGTTTGCCGCGGAAGATGCCTATCTCGTCGGCCTGAAGCTGCGCGACTACCCGGAGTGCGAGATCTGGGAGCAGGGCCGTCACCTCAAGAAGACGGATGTTCACGCCGGCACGACCTATATCTACGATCTCAAGGCCGATCCGCGCTACGTGATCGACAAGCCGCTTCACTCGCTGCATTTCTACGTGCCGCGTTCGGCGCTCGACGGCCTTGCCGATCAATCGGGCGCACGGCGCATCGATACGCTCGACTGCAGCCTCGTCGGGCACGATGATGCCATCGTCCGCCATATCGGCGCGTCCTTGCGCCAGGCACTGCGCCGGCCGGATGAGGCCAACCAGATCTTCATCGATCACATGATGATGGGGCTGACCGCCCACGTCGCGCAGGCCTATGGAGGCTTTCGACACAAGGCCGAAACCATCCGCGGTGCGCTTGCGCCATGGCAGCTGGCGCGCGCCTGCGACAAGCTCGAAGCGGATCTCGGCGGCAAGCTGCCGTTACAGGCCATCGCCGCCGAACTCGGCCTCTCGGTCAGCCATTTCTCGCGCGCGTTTCGCGCGTCGACCGGCCTGCCGCCGTATCGCTGGCTGCTGCATCACCGCGTGCGCACCGCCAAGAGCTTGATGAGCGTGCGCGGCCTGTCGCTGTCCGACGTTGCGATTTCGGCCGGCTTCGCCAACCAGAGCCATTTCACGCGGGTGTTCTCCGCGATCGCCGGCGTCAGCCCGGGCGCATGGCGGCGCGATGCGCTGGGAACAGCAAGCCGCGAGGGGTGAGCGTACTTTGGTCGGGCCCGCGCGCTAGAACTGATATCGCCGCAAGCCGCCATCGACCGGGATCACCGTTCCCGTGATGTAGCGCGCCACGGGTGAGGCCAGGAACACCGCGAGCGCGGCGAGATCTTCCGGCTCGCCCCAATAGCCGACCGGAATCTCCTCCTCGGCAAAACGCTCGCGATAATCCGGCGGATAGTTGCGGCGGATCTGCTCGCTCATGATGCGGCCGGGCGGGATGCAGTTGATGGTGATGCCGTGCTCGCCGATCTCGCGCGACAGGCCCTTGGCCCAGGCGTGCACGGCGGCCTTTGCCGCGAAGGCGGCGTTGAGGCCTTCCGGCTCGGACTTGCCGGTGATGTTGACGATGCGGCCCCATTTGCGTTCGATCATCTGCGGCAACAGCGCGTGCGCGATGCGGCGGTAGCTGGTGAAGTTCAGCGCGATCGCCTCGTCCCATTTGCTGTCGGGCGCATCGACGGGCAGGGGGCGGCTGCCGCCGGCATTGTTGATGAGGATGTCGACATGGCCGAGCTCTTTCAGCGCGAACGCGGCAATCTGTTCGGCTGCGTCCTTAGCCATCACGTCCTGCTCGAGCGGCGTGACCAACCCGCCGCCGACCTCCTTCACCAACTCGGCCAGCAGGTCGGTGCGGCGCGCCACGCCGACCACGCGCACGCCTTCGGCGGCCAGGCCCTTGGCAATGGCGCGGCCGATGCCGATGCTTGCTCCGGTAACGACAGCGGTTTTCGATTTCAGCCCGAGGTCCATGGTCACACGCTCTCTTGATTGCTTCTTTGGTTTTTGGTGTTCGTTTTCCGCCCTGTCCCGGGTGCGGCGATTTGCCCGACCGGGACGAGCAGTGGTAACCAAGGCCGACACCGAAGGAAACACGAAAAAGAAAAGGCGTGAGTGATGGTCTGGGATCCGCAGCAATATCTGAAATTCTCCGGCCACCGGCTCCGGCCCGCAGTGGACCTGTTGATGCGGATTCCCGATGTCGCCCCGCGCACGGTCGCGGACCTCGGTGCCGGCGCCGGCAATGTCACGAAGCTGATCAAGGAACGCTGGCCCACCGCCGCGGTGACCGGCGTCGAAGGCTCGGCCGAGATGGTTGCCGCCGGGCGCAAAGCCGCGCCGGACGTGGAATGGTCGCATGAGGACCTCGGCCATTGGCGCCCGGCCAAGCAATATGACGTCGTCTATTCCAATGCCGCACTGCACTGGTTGCCCAATCATGCGGCGCTCTTCCCCTCGGTGATGGAGAAGGTCGCGCCCGGCGGCATGCTTGCGGTGCAGATGCCGCGCAACTTCCTGGCGCCGTCGCATGTGCTGATCGGCGAGACCGCCCTGAACGGGCCGTGGCGGTCCAAGGTCGAGCACCTCGTCACGCCGCCGCCGGTCGAGGGGCCGGCCTTCTATCACGACGTCCTCGCGCCGCTGTCACAGAATATCGACATCTGGGAGACCGAATATCTCCAGGTCCTCGAGGGCGAGAATCCCGTGAAGGAATGGACCAAGGGCACCTGGCTGACGCGCTATCTCGACGTGCTCGCGGGCGACGAGAAAGCCGCGTTCGAAGCGGCCTATGGCGAGCGAGTCGCCAAGGCCTATCCCAAGAATGCGGCGGGCCAGACGCTGTTTCCGTTCCGGCGGCTGTTCATGGTCGCCCAGCGCAAGGGTTAATGCTCTTCGGCGATGCGACATAAGCGCTCGCTTCGCGGGGCCGGAGCGGGCGCCGGGTTGCGCATGCGACGGCCGCCAAGATAGCCTCCCTGCGGCATAGCTTCGCTGCGGCAAATTGGGCTTAGGTCTAGTTGTTCGGGGTTGGGATTGCTGCCACTACTGAAACCGTAAAACAAAAAAGAACCCGGTTTCCGAGGTTGTTGGGGAGGTCCTTCTCATGCGCAAACTGCTCTTCGCGGTCGCTGCGGCCGCGTTTGCTTTGGCCCCGGCTATTGCTCAAGCCCAGAGCCCGATCGTCATCAAGTTCAGTCACGTCGTCGCCAACGACACCCCGAAGGGCAAGGGCGCGCTGAAGTTCAAGGAGCTTGCCGAGAAGTACACCGACGGCAAGGTCAAGATCGAAGTCTATCCGAACTCCTCGCTCTACAAGGACAAGGAGGAGATCGAGGCGCTGCAGCTCGGCTCGGTGCAGATGCTCGCGCCCTCGACCGCGAAATTCGCGCCGCTCGGTATCAAGGAATTCGAGGCGCTCGACCTGCCCTGGCTGTTCAAGGACGACGCGACCTATTCCAACGCGATGAAGGGCACCGTCGGCAAATGGCTGTTCCAGAAGCTGGAAGCCAAGGGCATCACCGGTCTCGCTTATTGGGACAATGGCTTCCACATGGTGTCGTCGAATCGTCCGCTGACGAAGCCGGAGGATTTCAAGGGCCTCAAGTTCCGCATCTCCGGCTCCAAGATCGCTGACCAGTATTTCCGCCTGATGGGTTCGATCCCGCAGATCATGGCGTTCTCGGAAGTCTACCAGGCGCTGCAGACCGGCGTGGTCGACGGCTGCGAGAACACGGCGTCCAACTATCTGACGCAGAAATTCTACGAGGTGCAGAAGGACATCACCGTGTCCTATCACGCGCATCTGCAATACGCCGTCATCGTGAACTCGAAATTCTGGTCCGGCCTGCCGCCTGACATTCGCGCTCAGCTCGACAAGGCGATGGCGGAAGCGACCGAATACACCAACCAGATCGCGCATCAGGAAAACGAGGACGCGCTGGCCGAGATCAAGAAGGCGGGCAAGACCACGCTGCATTATCTGACTGACGCCGATCGCAAGGCATGGCAGGAAGCGATGCGGCCGACTTACACCTGGGCCAAGGGCCGGGTCGGGCAGGAAGTGCTCGACCTCGTCGCCAAGGAACTCGACGTCAAGATGAACTGACGCGGTTTCCGGGAGAATAATACCAACGGTCGGGAGTGTGCGCACTCCCGACCGTTTCGCATCGATAGGGGGGCTTTGATTTGCTTCGCGTGCTGAACCAGGGGCTCAACCATCTCGAAGAATGGTTGATCGCGACGCTCATTGCGGCTGCAACCGGACTGATCTTCATCGCCGTCGTGCACCGTTACGGTGCGGGCGAATCGATCGTGTTCTCGCGATGGGCCGCCGCGCACGGCATGACCTGGCTGGCATCGGCATCGATGGCCGTGTTCACCTTCCTGTCCGAGCTCGATCTGTCCTGGGCGCAGGAGCTCTGCATCTACATGTTCATCTGGATGGCGAAGTTCGGCGCGGCCTATGGCGTGCGCACCGGCATCCATGTCGGCGTCGACCTGCTCGTCAACCGCCTGCCCGAGCATTCGCGCAAGCATGTCATCCTGTTCTCGCTGCTGTGCGGCGCGCTGTTCACCGGCATGATCGCCGCCTTCGGCGCCTCCTTCGTGCGCGAGATGTTCCACACCGGGCAGCAGTCCAACGATCTGGAAGCGCCGATGTGGTTCGTCTATCTGGCGATCCCGCTCGGCTCCGGCCTGATGTGCTTCCGCTTCCTCCAGGTGTCCTGGTCCTACTACTGGACCGGCGACCTGCCGCATCATGACGAGACCCATGTCGAGGGCGTCGAAGCCGATGGCTCGCCGGCGCTGCATCCGCAGCCCGCCGGTGCGGCAACGAGGGCTGCTGCGCGAAAAGTCTCGCCACTCGGCGTGATCCTGATCATGGCGCCGATCCTGATCTTCATGCTCTGCCTCGGCGAGAAGACCGGCTTCATCGTGCTGCCGCACTGGATGCGCGCGGCGACCGTATTCGCCTTGCTGATCGCGCTGATGCTGACCGGCATTCCGGTCTCGATCGCGCTCGGCCTCACCGTGATGACGTTCCTGTTCACGCTGACCGCGGTGCCGATCGAAGCCGTCTCGATGAAGCTCTTCACGGGCATCGAGGGTTTCGAGATCATGGCGATCCCGTTCTTCATCCTCGCCGGCAATTTCCTCACCCATGGCGGCGTGGCGCGGCGCATGATCAATTTCGCGACCTCGCTGATCGGGCACTGGCACGGCGGCCTTGGTCTCGCCGGCATCGTCGCCTGCGCGATGTTCGCGCTGGTGTGCGGCTCGAGCGTGGCGACGGTCGCCGCGATCGGCGCCATCGTACTGCCCGAGATGGTCCGGCACGGCTATCCGATGCGTTTCGGCGCCGGCATCATCACGGTCGCCGGCTCGCTCGGCATCCTGATGCTGCCGTCGATCCCGAAGATCGTCTATGCGGTCTCGACCAACACCTCGATCGGCGCGCTGTTCGTCGCGGGTCTGTTGCCGGGCATCCTGCTGACGACGATGCTCTGCATCGTCACCTGGTGGCTCGCGCGCAAGCGTGATTATCCGCGGCTGCCGAAGGCGACCTGGGCCGAGACCCTCCACGCCTTCCGCGAGAGCATCTGGGGATTGATGCTGGTCGTCATCATCATCGGCGGCATCTATAGCGGCCTGTTCACGGCCACCGAAGCCGCCGCGATGGCCGCGGTCTATTCCTTCATCATCGCCGTGTTCGTCTACAAGGCGATCAAGATGGCCGACGTGCCGCGGGTGCTGCTGCGTGCCGCCAACACCAGCGCGATGCTGCTCTACATCGTCACCAACGCGGTGCTGTTCTCCTTCGTGCTCTCCAACGAGAACCTGCCGGCGACGCTCGCCGACTGGATCGCGGCGCAGAATCTCGGCTGGGTCGGCTTCCTGCTCGTCGTCAACGTGCTGCTGCTGCTCGCCGGCAATTTCATGGAGCCGAACTCGATCATCCTGATCATGGCGCCGATCCTGGCGCCGGCCGCGAAGAAGCTCGGCATCGACCTCGTTCATTTCGGCATCGTCATGGACGTCAACATGGAGGTCGGCCTCTGCCATCCGCCTGTCGGCTTGAACCTCTACGTGGCCTCGATGATAGCCCGAATGCGCATCACCGATCTCGCCGGCGCGGTGATGCCGTGGCTGCTCACCATGCTCGGCTTCCTCGTCATCGTGACCTATTGGCCCGATCTGACGCTGTGGCTGCCGCGGGTGCTGGGGATGCACTGAGCTTGATCCGGAAAAGTGTGAAGCGGTTTTCCGAGAGGATCATGCTCGAACAATAAGCGGGGCCGGCGCGCGACATGGCTAACGCGCGGTAAACCCGCGCGCTCTAATGCTATCGGTGCGCTGGGAACCGATCTTTACGGGTCTGCGGTAGAAACATGCCCGCGAGGATCGGTGCTGGCATGTTGTTCAACAGAATGGAATCCGGACGGGCGTCGATTTCCGACGCCGTCTATGTGGAAGTCATCACGGGCCTGCACGGCACGACGATGCCCAACATTCTCGCGGCCGCCTGCCTGGCGATGGTGGGCGCCATCACGACCTACGAGACCGGCGACCTGGTGACGGCGGCCCTGACGGTCGCCGGCATCGTGGTGGCCATTGTCCGACTGTTCGAGATTTTCGCATTCCGTCGCCGCCTCGCCCGTGCGCCGCAGCTCGGTCGGAGCGAGGGCGCGCGCTGGGAGCGGCGCTATGTGGCCGGCACCGTGGTGACGGCCCTGATCCTCGGCCTGTTTGCCGCGCGCAGCATCGTGCTGGGCGATGCGCTCTGCTGCGTGATGGCGATCGGCATCGGCTTCGGCTTTGGCGCCGGTGTGGTGGCGCGGCTGGCGCTGCGCCCGGTCGCGGCGCTGCTCGATCTGATCGCGATCGCCGCGCCCGCCGCGATCGTCACCTTCATGCAGCCTGATCTGCGCCATGTCGGGCTCGGGCTCCTGATCCTGATGTATGTGGTCGCGAGCTTCGAGATGGTGCGGCTGAGCTTCAACGCCTCGATCAGCCAGATCACGCTGAAGCGTCAGTTCGAGCAACTGTCGCGCGTCGATCCGATGACCGGTGTGGCCAATCGTTCGGTGCTGGCGACGGACCTGCCCGCCATGCTCGCGGTCGGGGCGATTGCCGTCCATACGCTCGATCTCGACCGCTTCAAGGAAGCGAATGACCGCTTCGGTCATCCCGTCGGAGACGCGCTGTTGAAGCAGGTCGCCGGACGGCTTGGCGCGATCGCCGCCACCGACGACCTCGTGGTGCGGATGGGCGGCGACGAATTCGTCCTGGTTCAACGCACCGCGCGTGATGCGGAGGCGATGGCACAGCGTATCGTGCAGTCGATCAGCGCGCCTTATGACGTCGATGGACAGGCCATCGAGCTCGGCGTCAGCGTCGGCGTGGCCGTCGCGCCGGACGATGGCCGAACCGCGGAGGCGCTGCTGTCGCGCTCCGACAGGGCGCTCTACCGGGCCAAGCAGGATCGCGGCGGCTATGTGCTGGCGCGAGAATTGCGGATGGCGGATCCGACTGTGCCTGCCGCCGAAGGGCTCGCCGCGTAGACGGCGCACCCTCTCCCCCAAGGGGAGAAGGAAGAGTGCACGTTCCTTGCCGCTGCACAGACTCCTGCCGATGGCAATCGACCGCGAGATGCGGTTAGATGCCGCGCATCAGGCCGGGAGGATAAAAATGACCGAGATTTCCAGCAATGAGCCGAAGGACGCAACGCCGTCCGTCATTGCGCAGCAATCGGCGATGCTGAATGCGCTGCCGTTTTCCGACACACGGGATTTCGACGACGCTGCGCGCGGCTTTCTCGGCACGATCGACAACGCGAAGATTACAAACCCGCAGGGGCGGACGGTCTGGAGCCTCGAGCCCTATGGCTTCCTGTCCGCCGAGCAGGCGCCGCCGACGGTCAACCCGAGCCTCTGGCGGCAGTCGCGGCTCAATATGCAGCACGGCCTGTTCGAGGTCGTGCCCGGCGTCTACCAGGTGCGCGGGCTCGACATCGCCAACATGACGCTCATCGAGGGCGACAGCGGCGTCATCGTGGTGGATACCCTGACCTCGATCGAAGGCGCGCGCGCCGCGCTCGATCTCTACTACAAGCACCGCGGCCTGAAGCCGGTCGCGGCCATCATTTTCACCCACACCCATACCGACCACTGGGGTGGCGCGCGCGGTGTGCTGGAAGAGGATGCGCTGGCGACAGGGCGCGTGCCGATCATCGCGCCGAACCTGTTCATGGAGCACGCCGTCTCCGAGAACATCATCGCCGGACCGGCGATGCTGCGGCGGGCGCAATACCAGTTCGGGCCGTTCCTCGCCAAGGGCGTGCGCGGGCAGGTCGATTGCGGCCTCGGTAAGACCATGGCAGCGGGGGCGGTCGCGCTGCTGCGGCCGACCGACCTGATCATGGCGACCGGCGACAAGCGCGTCATCGACGGTGTCGAATTCGAATTCCAGATGGCGCCGAACAGCGAAGCGCCGGCGGAGATGCACTTCTTCCTCCCGCGCTACAAGCTCTTGAACCTCGCCGAGAACTGCACGCACAATTTCCACAATCTGCTGCCGTTCCGCGGCGCCGACGTGCGCGATGCGCTGGCGTGGTCGAAATATCTCAACGAGGCGCTGCAGTTGTGGGGCGGCAGGGCCGAAGCGATGTGCGGCCAGCATCACTGGCCGGTGTGGGGACGCGAGCGCATCGACACCATGATCCGCGAGCAGCGCGACCTCTACAAATTCGCGCATGACCAGACCATCCGGCTGATGAACCACGGGCTGAACGCGGCGGAGATCGCCGAGGCGATCCAGCTGCCGAAGAGTCTCGAAGGCGCATGGCACGGCCGCGGCTATTACGGCCATATCCGCCATAACGTGAAGGCGATCTACCAGAAATATCTCGGCTGGTACGACGCCAACCCGGTCAATCTCGATCCGCTGCCGCCGGTCGAGTCGGGCAAGAAATATGTCGAGTACATGGGCGGGGCCGACGCGATCCTGACGCGCGCTGCTGCGGATTTTGACAAGGGCGAATTCCGCTTCGTGGCGCAGGCGCTCGGCCATCTCGTCTTCGCCGAGCCGGACAATCAGGCCGCGCGCGCATTGCTGGCCGATACGCTGGAGCAGCTCGGCTATGCCGCCGAGAGCTCGACCTGGCGCAACGCCTATCTGTTCGGTGCCCAGGAATTGCGGCAGGGCATGCCGAAGACGCCGCCGCGCGCACCGATGCCGCGCGAGACGCTGGCCGCGCTGCGGACCTCACAGCTCTGGGACGTGCTCGGCATCCGCCTCAACGGCCCGAAGGCGGAGGGCAAGCATATCGTGCTGAACTGGAATTTCTCGGATACCGGCGAGACCTTCGTGCTCAATCTCGAAAACTGCGCGCTGACCTATACGGAAGGCGTGCAGGCCGACAACGCCGATGCCAGCTTCACGCTGGCGCGGGCCACGCTGGATGAGGTGATCGCGAAGCTGACGAGCTTTCCGGAAGCAGTCGCGGCCGGCAAGGTCAAGCTGTCGGGCAACCCGATGAAGCTCGCCGAGCTGATGGGATTGATGGATGAATTCCCGCGGATGTTCGAGATCGTGGAGCCGAAGCGGGCGGTGGTGGGGTAGCGATCTGTCACAACAATCTCGGTGTCGTCCCGGCGCAGGCCGGGACCCATAACCCCAGAGAGAAGTTTGGCGCGAGACTGGTCACTCCGAGTCTTCGCCAAACTATTGCTGCGGCGTATGGGTCCCGGATCTGCGCTTCGCTTGTCCGGGACGACAGCTGTGGATGTCGCTAGCTACTCCGCGCTGCTCACCAGCTTGATCCGCGGCGCGGTGGCCTCGGTCAGGCTGCGATAGGCGGCGAGATAGTCGAGTGCCATGCGCCGTGCCGTAAAGCGCTTCTCGAACTGCTTGCGGATGGCGGTGCGGTCGAGCTGCGCGAGGCGGTTGACGACGCCGGCGGCGCTGAGGATGTCCTCGACCACGAAGCCGGTGAGCCCCTCGTCGATGATCTCCGGCACCGAGCCTCGGTTGAACGCGACGACCGGCGTGCCGCAGGCCATGGCCTCGATCATGACAAGGCCGAACGGTTCCGGCCAGTCGATCGGCAACAGCAGGCCGAGCGCGCCGCTGAGGAAATCGGACTTCTCGTGATCGCTGATCTCGCCGATGAAATCCACCAGCGGGTTGTTGACGATCATCGGCTTGATCAGCTCGTCGTAATAGTCCTGATCGGCACGATCGACCTTGGCCGCGATCTTCAGCGGGATACCGCAATGCATCGCGATCTTGATGGCGCGATCGACGCCCTTCTCCGGCGCGATGCGGCCGAGCACGGCGAGATATTCCTGCTTCGCCGGCTTCGGCGTCAGCAGGGTCTCCGGCAGGCCATGGTGGATCGTCGTCACCCAGTTCGCCTGCGGCACCGGCCGGCGCTGAGCGTTCGAGATCGAGATGACAGGCATTTTGGAGAATGTGTTGAAGACAGGCTGATGCTCCGGCAGATCGAGCCGGCCATGCAGCGTGGTGACGAACGGCGTCGGCTGCCGGTGGAACAGCGACCACGGGTAATAGTCGAGATGGAAGTGGAGGAAGTCGAACTCCTCGTCGTCACATTTTTGCCGCACGCGCTCCAGGAGCACCATGTGCAGCGCGTTGGGATCGCGCACGGAACCGTCGAGGCGAAGCGCCCGCGGCCATAATGCGTCCAGCTTCGCCGACGTCTGCGAGTCGCCGCTGGCGAACAATGTGACGTCGTGACCAAGGGCAACCAACTCTTCCGTCAACCAATGCACCACCCGCTCGGTGCCGCCATACAGCTTGGGTGGAACAGCCTCCGTCAACGGAGCTACCTGCGCGATGCGCATCTCACCATCTCCTTTGTGCGATCATGGAAGTTTAAGCCCCTGCCGAGTTCGGCACCGGCATGCCGGGGAGGGAACGTTCTCGCATTTGCGAAGTTCCTTCTCCCGAACGTTACTTCTTCGACACACTGCAGCGTGGCCGCGATGATGCCATCACCTCATCTCACATCGTCCGCATCCGCATGTCGTGATGGTTTCGCCCGGGAACCGAGGCGAAGCGGTCGATGTTCAATCGGCTAAGAGAAAAATTGAAACCATCACGACGGGGTCGCAGCGAATGGATCATCTCTCTGGATATGCGCGCAGGCCATTTGCCTTTGTCTTGCGCTATCTACGGCGTCGATTGGCGTCACATCTGGTGATCCTTGGCGCCGTCGTTGCAGCCGTTGCCTGCTCGGTAGGCACGCAGTATGGCGTCAAATCGCTTGTCGACGCCTTGTCCGCGGGAACCTCTCATGGCGGAAGCGTATGGCTGGCATTCATTCTGCTCATGTCGCTGATCGCCGCCGACAACTTCCTGTGGCGGATCGCGAGTTGGACAGCGAGCTTCACCTTCGTGCGTGTCACGGGCGACTTACGCCGTGACATATTTCGTCATCTGACCGGACACGCGCCGAGCTACTTCTCGGACCGCATGCCAGGCATGCTGACCAGCCGCATTACCGCCACATCCAACGCCGTGTTCACCGTCGAGAACATGTTCGTCTGGAATGTGTTGCCGCCGTGCATTGCCACAATTGCGGCAATCATGCTGATTGGAACCGTGAGCCCTTATATGGCCGCGGGCCTGATCGTGATCGCCGGCGGCATGGTGATCGCCATGTTCCGTCTGGCCGCGGCCGGCAAACCTTTGCATGACGACTTCGCCGACAAGGCGGCCGCCGTCGATGGCGAGATGATCGACGTCATCAGCAACATGCCGCTTGTGCGTGCCTTCTGCGGCATCGGCCACGAGCATGAGCGGTTCGATGCCACAGTGAACCGGGAAGTCAATGCGCGCGGGCGTAGCCTGCGTTATCTGGAGAAGCTGCGGTTGTTCCACGCAGCCGTGACCGTGCTTCTGACCGTCGCGCTGATGGCTTGGGCGGTCACGCTCTGGCAGCAGGGCGAGGCGACCACCGGCGACGTCGTGCTGGTCTGCACCCTCGGCATTTCCATCCTGAGTGCGACGCGCGATCTCGCGGTGGCGCTGGTCGACGTCACGCAGCATGTCGCGCGCCTGACCGAGGCGATCGCCACGCTGCTGACGCCGCATGAACTGAAGGATCACCCCGAGGCCGAACCGCTGGTCAAGAGCGGCGCTGCGATCGCGTACAACAATGTCACCTTCGGCTATCCCGGCGCGGAGAAGATCTTCGAACGCTTCAGCCTGCGGCTGCAGCCCGGCCAGCGCGTCGGCCTGGTCGGCCAGTCCGGCGGCGGCAAGTCGACCCTTTTCACGCTGCTGCAACGTTTCTACGATGTGGACGAGGGCAGTGTGACCGTCGACGGCCAGGACATTTCCATGGTGACGCAGCAGAGTCTGCGCGAGGCGATCTCGGTGGTGCCGCAGGACATTTCCCTGTTCCACCGCTCGATCCGCGAGAACATCCGTTACGGCCGTCCCAACGCGACCGACGACGAGGTGCTGCGGGCGGCGATTGCCGCGCGCTGCGATTTCATCGACAGCCTGCCGGACGGGCTCGACACCATGGTCGGCGACCGCGGTGTGAAGATGTCCGGCGGCCAGCGCCAGCGTATCGCGATCGCGCGCGCCTTCGTCAAGGACGCGCCGATCCTGCTGCTCGACGAGGCGACTGCGGCGCTCGACAGCGAGTCGGAGGAGGCAATCCGCGAGGCGCTGGCGCGCCTGATGCGGGGCCGCACCGTGATCGCGATCGCGCATCGCCTTGCGACGCTGCGCAATTTCGACCGGGTGATCGTGCTCAAGCACGGCAAGATCATCGAAGACGGCGCGCCCGACCGGTTGATGCAGGGCCACGGTCCGTACCGTGAACTGGTGACGCAGGAAATGAGCCGGCTGGCGAAGTTCGCCGCGTAAACCCAACAGTTGCGTTTGCGTTGGTCGCGTTCGAAACACAGGCCGCAGGGGAGCAGCTCATGGCAGCCGAAGCCGCAACCAAGATCGTCCCGGCATCGCAGACGATGGAGACCGTCGCGGAGCAAGCGTTCTACATTCCGATGACGGGGCCCGCCGCGCGGCCCCGTCGCTCGCTCAAGCACGACGATACGTTCATCGTGCTGGACAGCCATGGCGACATCGGCGCGTCGGCCGGCGGGCCGGATGGCCTGTTCAACCATGACACGCGCTATCTGGCGCGACTGGAGCTCGTGCTGGATGATCTCCAGCCGCTCCTGCTCGGCTCGAACCTGCGCGACGACAATTCGGGATTGACGGTCGACCTGACGAATCCCGACATCTATCGCCAGGGTCGCATTGTCCTGCAGAAGGACCTGCTGCACATCGTGCGCACGATCTTCCTGTGGCGCGGCACGGCGTATCAGCGCATCGGGCTGCAGAACCACGGCGAGCAGCGCGCCAGTTTCGAGCTGACGCTGCTGTTCGATAACGATTTTGCCGATCTGTTCGAGGTGCGCGGCGAGCGGCGGCCGCGCCGCGGCACCGGCACCAGCAAGCTGCTCGGGCCGACCGACGTCCTGTTCGAATATCGCGGTCTCGACGAAGCCGAGCGGACCACGGGGCTCCATTTCGATCCGCGTCCGACACGGCTCTCGGTCAATGCGGCGACCTGGCAGCTCGAGCTGGATCCGCATGAGTCCAAGTCGCTGTTCGTCGCCGTATCCTGCAACCGTCCGATCGCGGAGAAGCCGGCGCGCTTCTTCAGGGGCCTGCTGGCGCATCGCCGCGAGATGCGGCAGTCGACGGTCGGCGCGGCCAGCATCGAGACATCCAACAACATCTTCAACGAGGTGCTGTGCCAGGCCATGGCCGACCTCAACATGCTGATGACGGAGACGCCGCAGGGGCGCTACCCCTATGCCGGCATTCCCTGGTACTCGACGACGTTCGGCCGCGATGGATTGATCACCGCGCTGCAGATGCTGTGGGTCGATCCGCGGGTGGCCAAGGGCGTGCTGCGGCGGCTGGCGCATTTCCAGGCCAAGGCCGTCGATCCGCTCGCTGACGCTGCGCCGGGAAAGATCCTGCACGAGATGCGCGGCGGCGAGATGGCGGCGCTGCGCGAGGTGCCGTTCTCGCAATATTACGGCAGCGTGGATTCGACCGCTTTGTTCGTCCTGCTCGCCGGACGTTATTTCGAGCGCACCGGCGACGAGAAGACGTTGACCGAGCTGTGGCCCGCGATCGAGGCCGGGCTCGCCTGGATCGACGGCCCCGGCGACCCCGACCAGGACGGCTTTGTCGAATACCAGCGCGCGACCGAGAAGGGGCTCGCCAACCAGGGCTGGAAGGATTCCTTCGACGCGATCTTCCATGCCGACGGCAAGCTCGCGGAGGGCAACATCGCGCTCGCCGAGGTGCAGGGCTATGTCTACGCCGCAAAGCAGCTCGCCGCGCGATGCGCGCTGCGGCTCGGCAAGCCTGATATCGCCGGGAAGCTCGAGGCGGAGGCCAAGGCGCTCGCCGAGCGTTTCGAGGAGGCGTTCTGGTGCGAGGATCTCGGAACCTACGCACTTGCGCTCGACGGCAAGAAGCGGCGATGCGAGGTCCGCACCTCGAATGCCGGGCAGGTGCTGTTCAGCGGCATGATCCGCGAGGACCGCGCCCGTCTTGTGGCTGCCGATCTGATGCGGCCGCACTTCTTCTCGGGCTGGGGCATCCGTACCGTCGCGCGCGGTGAGGTGCGCTACAACCCGATGTCCTATCACGACGGATCGATCTGGCCGCACGACAATGCGCTGATCGCGCTTGGGCTCGCCCATTACGGGCTCAAGCACTCGGTCGCACATGTGTTCAAGGGCCTGTTCGATGCCGCAACCTATATGGATTTGCGACGGCTGCCGGAGCTGTTCTGCGGCTTCCGCCGCGAGAAGCGGCGCGGCCCGACGCTGTATCCGGTCGCCTGCGCCCCGCAGGCCTGGGCCAGCGCAACGCCGTTCACGCTGCTGGAGGCGGCGCTCGGCATCGAGTTCGATGTCGCGCGCGGCGAGATTCGCCTGCGCAATCCGCATCTGCCGCCGTTCCTGAACGAGGTCATCCTGCACGATCTTCAGCTCGGGGAGTCCAGCGTCGATCTGCGGGTTATCCGCCACGGTCACGACGTGGCGCTGGAAGTGTTGCGCACGCGCGGCCAGATCCAGGTGTCGATCGTGCTGGCGCGCTAGCGAGCCGCGGCAAGGAGGGTTCATGCGTAGCGCCGGATGGTTGGCCTTGAGCGCCGCGATCGTCGCGGGATTGACGGTTGCGGTATCGCGCGCCGCGGAAGATCCGCCCGCGGCCGCGACCGAGGCGAATGCACCGCCGACGGCGCAGCCGCCGGCTTCGGTGGTGCCCGTCACGCCGAAGGATGCGGCGCCGCCGCCGTCGGTGACGATCATCGGCGCCAGCGACGCCCACGGCGTGCTCGGCCGTGACGTGCGCAGTGCTGCGGATGAGGACATGGGCCATATCGTCGACGTCATCGTCGATCTCACCGGCCATGTGCGCGCCGCCGTGATCGACTTCGGCGGCTTCCTCGGCGTCGGCAGCCGCAAGATCGTGGTGGATTGGAACGCGATGCGGTTCGGCAAGATCGTCAACAAGAAGGACAGCATTACGCTGGAATTGACCAAGGCGCAGGTCGCGGCCGCGCCGGAATACAAGGAGGACACGCCGATGGTCGTGCTCGGCGCGTCCGGCAGCCTTCAGCCGCTGCAAGCCATCCAATGAGGAGGGGGGAGGGCTGACCACCTGTGCTGTTGTCCAGGAAGCCGAACCATGCAGATCGCGAGGGACGCGTTGAACACGACAACGTCGCCGCACCCGTCCTTGCGGCCATTCCGGAGCCGTCGCGCCGGAGCCTGCGCGGCCTCGACTGGTTCATCTTCTTCCTCGCCGACGTGCAGACCGGTTTCGGGCCCTTCATCGCCGTCTACCTGACCACGCAGAAATGGACGCAGGTCGAGATCGGCTTCGTGCTGTCGATCGGCGGCATCGTCGCGCTGATCGGGCAGATGCCGGGCGGCGCCATCATCGATGCCGCGAAATCCGAGCGGCTGGTCGCGGCGCTCGCGATCGTGACCATCGGCTGCTGTGCGCTCGCCTATGCGGCGATGCCGATCTTTCCCGTGGTGGTGGCCGCCGCCACGCTGCACGCCGCGGCGAGCTGCGTGCTGGGGCCTGCGATCGCGGCGATCAGCCTTGGTCTGGTCGGTCCACTCAAGATCGGCGAGCGGCTCGGCCGCAACGCGCGCTTTGCCTCGCTCGGCAACGGCGTCGCCGCCGCGGTGATGGGGACCGCCGGATATCTTCTCTCCAGCCGATCGGTGTTCCTCGTCACCTTCCTGCTCGCGATCCCGACCCTGATCGCGCTGTCGCGCATTCGCGAGGAGGAAGTCGATATCGCGCGCTGCCACGGCGAGATGCCGCGTGAGGCGCCGGTTCCGGGCGACACCAATATCTGGCACCTGATCCGGCAGAAGCCGCTGATCGTCTTCGCGCTCAGCGTCCTGCTGTTGCAGCTCGCCAACGCCTCGATGATGCCGCTGATGGCGAGCGCGGTGACGGCGCGGTCGAGCCAATGGGCGACGGTGCTCGTTGCCTTCTGCATTGTCGTGCCCCAGGCGATCGTTGCGTTGTTGTCCCCGACGGTCGGGCGCAAGGCGCAGCTCTGGGGCCGGCGGCCGCTGCTGCTGATCGGGTTCGGCGCGCTGACGATCCGCGGCCTGCTGTTCGCGACCGTGCGCGATCCGTATCTGCTGGTGCTGGTGCAGGTGTTCGACGGTTTCACCGCGGCGGTGTTTGCGGTGATGATCCCGCTGATCGTGGCCGACGTCGCCTTCGGCAGCGGGCACTTCAATCTGGCGCAGGGCATTGTCGGCACGGCAACCGGCATCGGCGCGTCCTTGAGCACCGCGCTCGGCGGCTATGTCAGCGACCAGTTCGGCAATGCCACCGCGTTCTTCGGGCTGGCGAGCATCGCGGCGACAGGGCTGTTGCTGATCCTGTTCGTGATGCCGGAGACCCGGCGCACGGGCATCGCGGCCAAAGAAATGGCCGGCTGAACGCGATCAGCCGGCCACAAGTGGGGGAAGAGAAGACGATCAGGCGTCGAGATTGTGCAGGCGCTGGCGGTTGCGCAGCACGATCTGGCGGGCGCCGGAAAATCCCAAAATACCCTGGGCGTGAAGCTGCGACAGCGCGCGCGACACGGTTTCGAGCGTCAGGCCGAGATAGTCGCCGATGTCGCGGCGGCACATCGGCAGCGCCATCATGCCGGCAACGGCGAGGCGACGATCCATTTCCAGCAGGAAGGTCGCAACCCGCTCCATCGCGGTCTTGCGGCCGAGCAGCAGCATGTGGTCTTCGGCATGGCGCAACTCGCCGGCCGTCATGGCCCAGAGCTTGCGGGCAACCTGCACGTCGGTGCCGGCGGCCTTCTCGAGGCTCGCCCGCTTCACCAGGCGCACATTGGTGTCGATGATGGCTTCGGCGGCGAGGCGGTGGCTGGCGCCGGATTCGAGGCCGAACACGTCGCCGGGAAGGTGGAAGGCGCCGATCTGGCGGCGGCCGTCGGAGAGCAGCTTGTAGGTGCGGACCGCGCCGGAGACGACCTGGTAGACATATTCCGCCGGCTCGTCCTCGCCGTAGATCTCCTCGTCCTTGCGGTAGCAGAACTCGGTAGCGACCAGGCCGACATGACCGGTGATCGCACCGAACTGGTCGGACGCGGGACGGGCAGGGGAATGTGCAGGTGCAATCTTGCCGCGAATTTGCGTGTTGATCGCCTGGGTGTTGAGCGTCTCGGTCAGCATCTGCGCCATCTCCGTTGTGATGACGCCTTGGTACGCGGTATCGGGTGCTTCGAAAATTTCGCGAGATATCTTAAGGGGAGCCCCTTACGTAGAATCCCGTAGGTCGGGGCCCCCGCAGAGCCGGGGATACCCGGATCTTCACACTTCGGTGTCCGGGAAATATCTGGTCTCCAGGGCAAGTCATGTCATCGGAAGCGTTCACGCCAGCGGAGATGCCCGATGACAGCGAGATTTATCCCACTTCTGGCCGCCTTGTTGCTGCTGCCGTCGCTGGCCACGGCAAGGACAGCCCGGCCGCGAATCGACACCGTCGCCGGCCGTTTGCATTCAAATCCGATCGAAGGCCGCCAGGTCGCAGCTCCGCCATGGAGCGCGGCCTGCACGACCGACCACGGTCCAAGCGAGTGCGGCGAGCCGATGTGGATTTACGGTCCCCACAGCGAGCTCTCGCAGTATCGGAGCGCGTTCTAAGGCTATGCCTAGTTTCCGCGTCTGTTCTGGATGGCATGGCGAATGCGTTTGACCAGGTTTTCGTCGAGAAGCGGCTTCAAGATCACGTCTTTCACGCCTGCCGCTGCAGCCCGGGCCGAGATGTTGCCGTCGGGATAGCCGGTGATCAGGATCACCGGGGTGTCGCCGTCGGACTGGCGCAAGCGGCAGGCCAGCTCGATGCCGTTGATATCGGGCATCTTGTAGTCGATGACGTAGCAGTCGGCGCCGGGCGGGCTCGTCGCGTTGAGCAGCGCGGTGGCGTTCCGGAAGGTCCGCACCGCAAAGCCGTCGGTTTCCAGCAGGAAGCGCAGCGATCCCAGCACGGCGTCGTCATCGTCGACCACGTAGACGATGGGCTGTGCGGATGGTGCCATTGGCCGCTGCTGGTGCGAGACGATCTCGATCATCCCACCTGGCTAGCACAGCCGGGCCCGCCCGTTTTGACTTAGCTCAACCGGGCCTGTCTCAAGCCGGTTTGCCTCAATCCTTCAGCATGCCGGCGCGCATCGCCAGCCGCACCAGCTCCGACAGGCTACCCGCCTGCATCTTGGTCATGACATTGGCGCGGTACACCTCGATGGTGCGCGGGCTGATGTCGTAGTCGCGGGCGATCAGCTTGTTGGAGAGGCCGGCGACCAGCCCTTCCATCACCTGTCGCTCCCGCGGACTCAGCGAGGCGACGCGGGCGGCGATGTCGTGGGCAATGGCCTCGTTCTTGGCGGCAGGCTCCGCCTGGCGGATCGCGGTCTCGATCATGGTGGTGAGACGGTCGTCCTCGAACGGCTTTTCCAGGAAGTCGACGGCCCCTAACTTCATCGCCTCCACCGCGAGCGGCACGTCGCCGTGGCCGGTCATGATCAGGATCGGAAACGGCGAGCTCTGTGCCTTCATCCGCTTCAGCAGCTCGATCCCGTCGAGGCCCGGCATCCTGATGTCGGAGACGACGCAGCCGAAGGCGAGACCGGGCAGGGCGTCGAGAAAGCTTTGCGCGTTGTCGAACAGCGTGACGCCGAAGCCGGACGAGTCCAGCAGGAAGTTCAGCGAGTCCCGCATCGCCTCGTCGTCGTCGATGACGTAAACATGTCCCTTGGTCGTCATGGCTCAGGTCTCGTCGGCTGCCGGCAGGGTGAAGCGGAATGTCGCGCCGTCCGATGCGTTGCTCTCGGCCACCATGCGGCCGCCGTGAGCTTCGATGATCGAGCGGCTGATCGACAATCCCACGCCCATGCCGGTCTCTTTGGTGGTGAAGAAGGTCTGAAACAGGTTTGGAATGACGTCGTCCTGGAAGCCGGAGCCGGAGTCCGACACCTCGACCTCGATCATGTCGTCATCGACGCGCTTGTTCGTCACAACGAGTTCGCGCCGCGACGACTGCGCCATCGCTTCCAGGGCGTTGCGGAACAGATTGACCAGCACCTGCTGGATCTGCACCCGGTCGGCGAGGACGAGGTCGGCGCCGGGATCGAGATTGAAGCGCAGCTCCACGCTCTGCTCGCGCGCGCCGGCAAGGCCGAGCGCGCCGGCTTCCTCGATCAGCTTCGACAGGCGCTCGACCCGCTTCTCGGATTCGCCGCGGGAGACGAAGTCGCGCAGGCGACGGATGATCTGGCCGGCACGCAGCGCCTGTTCCGAGGCGCGGTCCAGCGCGCTCTCAATCTTCGCAGTGTTGGGATCGGTGCTGCCGGCGAGCAGCCGCCGCGATCCCTTCATGTAATTGCTGATCGCCGCCAAGGGCTGGTTGATCTCGTGGGCGAGCGCGGAGGCCATCTCGCCCATCGCCGTCAGCCGCGAGACGTGGACGAGCTCGGACTGCAATTCCTGCAGCCGAGCCTGGGTCTTCTGATGCTCGGTGAGGTCGCGGACGAAGCCGGTGAAATAGGGTTCGCCGCCGGACTGCATCTCGCCGATCGACAGGTGCATCGGGAAGGTGGTGCCGTCGCGACGTTTGCCGGTGACGATGCGGCCGATGCCGATGATGTGCGGATCGTTGGTCGAGCGATAACGCGCGATGTAGCTGTCGTGGCGGGTGCGGTCCGGCTCCGGCATCAGGATGCTGACGTTCTGGCCGATCGCCTCCTGCTCGGACCAGCCGAACAGGCGCTCGGCGGCGGTCGAGAACAGCTGCATGATGCCGCGACCGTCGATGACGATCATGGCGTCGGGAATGGTATGCAGGATGGAGCGGAGGTGGGTCTCGCGCGTGCGCAGCGCTTCCTCGACCTGCTTCTCCTCGTCGATGTCGAGGAAGATGCCGCTGAGATGGCGCGCGAGGCCGACCTCATCCCTGATCAGGCCGGCGCGGGCCCTGATCCATTTGCCCCGGTCGGAGGTGCCGGCGATCCGGAAAGAGACGTCGAAGCCGCCGCCATGCTCGGAGACCTGTTTGATCGCGGTCTCGACGCGCGCGCGGTCGTCGGGCGCGAGACGCGAGAGGAACAGGTCGTAGCTCGCAGGTCTGCCGCGCTCGACGCCGAGCAGCATCCGCGCGGTTTCCGACCATTCCAGCTCGCGCGTCGTGAGGTCGAGATCCCAGGTACCAACGCCGAACCCCTCGATCCGGACCCGGAAATGCTCGCCGCGATGATCGTCTGGCGGATGCGTCACGCGGGTCGGCGACAAGCAAGGGCTCCATTCTGTTGCGTGACGAGGTGTTGCGAACGTCTCGACAATTTCGCCCAAGGGCGGCTCCGAAGCAAGTTCGGATGTCTGATTCCATTGGCGGATTTGCCGCTGAATCGCGTGGGGCGATTTGATCTATCTCATCTTGCTCCGCGCCGGCGAGGCTAGATTTCGCGCCAATCGATTTGGTTCGGAGACTCCCATGACATATGCCACCGTGATGGTCAGCCTCGCGCTCGATCAGCCGAACGAGCCGCGCCTTCGGGTCGCGGGCGAGCTCGCCGAGCGATTCGGGGCCGCACTCGTCGGGGTCGCCGCGGCAAAGTTCGCGCCGCCGCTTTTTTTCACCGATGGTGCCGAGGCCCAGCGCCTGCTCGATGAGGAGGAGGATTCCGTCAAGCGGTGCCTGGCCGATCTGGAGGCGGAATTCCGCGGCGCGACCAGCACGCGCGGTGCGCGCGTCGAATGGCGCAGCGCCACGGATTTTCCGGCACGATACGTCCTGGCGCAGGCGCGCTGCGCCGACCTCATCGTCAGCGGCGGGCAGAGTCCGGTCTTCTCCGATGCCTTTTCGCTGGTAAGCCCCAGGGATCTGGTGATGCAGGCCGGCCGGCCGCTGCTGTTCGTGCCCGACCGGATCGACTGGCTCGATCTGCGCAGCGTGCTGGTGGCCTGGAAGGACACGCCCGAGTCGCGGCGGGCGGTGGCCGATGCGCTGCCGTTGCTGCGCAAGGCGAAGGACGTCGCCATCGTCGAGATTCCGGAAGAGGGCGACGACCGGTCGGCAGCGATGGCGCGTGTGGGCGATGTTGCCGCCTGGCTTGCCCGCCACGGCGTCACCGCGACAGCGCGCGTCCCCGAAGCCACGGGGAACGAAACCGCTGCCGTGCAATTGGAGCGGGTTGCCGGCGATGTCGGTGCCGGCCTGATCGTCGCCGGCGCGTACGGTCATTCCCGCTTCCGCGAGCTGATTCTCGGCGGCGTCACTCAATCTCTGGTCACGCAAACCGCCCGCTGCGTGCTGCTGTCGCACTGACGGCCTCGCACACAGACACAATCGATGAGGATGCGCCGTGTACAAATTCCTTGAGCAGACCGCCAGCGGCTACATGACCCGGAACGTCAGGACGGTGCAGCGCGACCATGATCTGCTTGCGCTCAGCGAGATGTTCGAGCGGGACGATTTCAACTCCTATCCGGTCGAGGACGACGGGCAAATCGTCGGCATCGTCACCAAATTCGACATCCTGAAGTGCTTTGCCTTCACGCCGAGCCAGATGCTGCCGCGCTATCACGACCTGATGAGCCGCAAGGTCGGTGACGTCATGACGCCCGAGTTCATCTATGTCAGCCCCGACACGCGCCTGACGCGCGTGCTCCAGATCATGGTCGAGCACCGCATCCGCAGCATCATCGTGCTCGACGGCACACAAAAGCTGGTCGGAATCATCGCGCGCGAGGACGTCATCGCGGCACTGAAGGCGACCGCGAGCGAGTGATAGCGGTGCTTCTTCCCTTCTCCCCTTGCGGGAGAAGGTGGCGCGAAGCGCCGGATGAGGGGTCTCTATCCTCGGAGAGACTGCTTCTGAGGAGCATACCCCTCACCCAAGCGAGTCTGCCGCACCGTCCTCGCGGCCCTCTCCCGCAAGGGGAGAGGGCACTGCAACTGGCTGCGCGGCAAAAAATTCGGGGCCATCCCCAAAATGGGCGTCAGATACGAAAAACTGAACCGCAAGTCTTGATTTCAATCAATTCCCCGCGAGGGTGAATGTGGTTTCTGGCGGCGTGTTCTTTCAGAGAGAATCCGCGATGCCCCAGCCCACCATCACCAAAACCATGACGACAGGCGAAGCCGGCCTGGCGCTCGTCTTCGCGGTCTTCGCCTTCCTGTGCCTGGTCGCCTCGGCCAAGGCGCTCGACGCGCCATTCGCCTTCCACGCCGGGCTCAGCGCCGCCGCGAGCCTGGCCGCGGTGTTCTTTATCATCAACCGCTACTACGATCGCCCGGCGGCGCTGCCGCCCGCGGAGATCAACGGCCGCCCCAACTACAATATGGGCCCGATCAAGTTCACCGCCGTCATGGCGATGGTCTGGGGTATCGCGGGCTTTCTGGTCGGCCTCATCATTGCCTCGCAGCTGGCCTGGCCCGCGCTGAACTTCGATCTGCCCTGGATTCAATTCGGCCGGTTGCGGCCGCTGCACACCTCCGCCGTGATCTTCGCCTTCGGCGGCAACGTGCTGGTCGGCACCTCGCTCTACGTCGTGCAGAAGTCCTGTCGCGCGCGGCTGGCCGGCGATCTCGCGCCCTGGTTCGTCGTGCTCGGCTACAATTACTTCATCCTCGTCGCGGGCACGGGCTATCTGCTCGGCGTCACCCAGTCGAAGGAATATGCCGAGCCGGAATGGTACGCCGATCTCTGGCTGACCATCGTCTGGGTCACGTATCTGCTGGTCTTCCTCGGCACGATCATGAAGCGCAAGGAACCGCACATCTTCGTCGCGAACTGGTTCTATCTCGCCTTCATCGTGACGATCGCGGTTCTCCATCTCGGCAACAACCCCGCGCTGCCGGTGTCGTTCTTCGGCTCCAAATCCTATGTCGCGTGGGGTGGCATCCAAGACGCCATGTTCCAGTGGTGGTACGGCCATAACGCGGTCGGCTTCTTCCTGACCGCCGGCTTCCTCGCCATCATGTACTATTTCATTCCGAAGCGCGCCGAGCGGCCGATCTATTCCTACCGGCTCTCGATCATCCACTTCTGGGCGCTGATCTTCCTCTACATCTGGGCCGGCCCGCACCATCTGCACTACACGGCACTGCCGGACTGGACGCAGACGCTCGGCATGACCTTCTCGATCATGCTGTGGATGCCGTCATGGGGCGGCATGATCAACGGCCTGATGACGCTGTCGGGCGCCTGGGACAAGCTGCGCACCGATCCCGTGCTGCGCATGCTCGTCGTCTCCGTCGCCTTCTACGGCATGTCGACCTTCGAAGGTCCGATGATGTCGATCAAGGTGGTCAACTCGCTCAGCCACTACACCGACTGGACCATCGGCCACGTGCATTCCGGCGCGCTCGGCTGGGTCGGCTTCGTCTCTTTCGGTGCGCTGTACTGCCTGGTTCCGTGGGTCTGGAATCGCAAGGGGCTCTACAGCCTGAAGCTCGTCAACTGGCACTTCTGGATCGCGACGCTCGGCATCGTTCTCTACATCTCGGCGATGTGGGTGTCCGGCATCCTGCAGGGCCTGATGTGGCGCGCCTACACCTCGCTCGGCTTCCTCGAATATTCCTTCATCGAGAGCGTCGAGGCGATGCACCCCTTCTACGTCATTCGCGCCGCCGGCGGCGGTCTGTTCCTGATCGGCGCGCTGATCATGGCCTACAATCTCTGGATGACGGTTCGCGTCGGCGAGCAGGAAGTCCAGATGCCCGTCGCTCTTCAGCCGGCGGAATGAGGAGCTTTCCATGTCGTTCTGGACACGCCACCAAATCTTCGAAAAGAACTCCATCATCCTGATCGTCGGCATTCTGCTGGTGATCGCGATCGGTGGTCTCGTCGAGATCACGCCGCTGTTCTACCTCAAGAGCACGATCGAGGTGGTCGACGGCGTCAGGCCCTACACGCCACTGGAGCTGGCGGGGCGCAACGTCTATGTCCGCGAGGGCTGCTATCTCTGTCATTCGCAGATGATCCGTCCCTTGCGCGACGAGGTCGAGCGCTACGGCCACTTCTCGCTTGCCGCCGAGAGCATGTTCGACCACCCGTTCCAGTGGGGCTCGAAGCGCACCGGTCCCGATCTCGCCCGTGTCGGCGCGAAATATTCCGACGACTGGCACGTCACCCATCTGACCAATCCGCGCGCGATCGTGCCGCAGTCGGTGATGCCGGGTTATCCGTTCCTGAGCTCGACCGAGGTGGATCCCGCGACGATCGCCGACCACATGCGTACGCTGCGGGCCGTCGGCGTTCCCTACACCGACGACCAGATCGCCAACGCGGCCGCCGACATGAAGGCCCAGGCCGATCCGGACAATGCCGGCACCGATGCCTTCGCCAAGCGCTACGCCAAGGCGGCTGTGCGCAATTTCGACGGCAAGACGGGAACGCCGACCGAGATGGACGCGCTGATCGCGTACCTGCAGATGCTCGGCACCCTGGTCGACTTCAAGCTCTACAACGAGAAAGCCAATCTTCGCTGAGAAGGCATCACCGATGAAAGCCATCCTGACACTCGACAATCTCGCATCCAGTCTCGTGACCACCATCTGGACGCCGGTCTTCGTCGCGATCTTTCTCGCGATCATCGTCTACGCGTTTTGGCCCCGCAACAAGGCCGCGTTCGACGAAGCGGCCAGCCTGCCGCTGCGGGAGGAGTGAGAGATCATGACCGATCATCATGGCGAATTCGATTCCGTCACCGGCAAGTCCACGACCGGACATGAATGGGACGGCATCAAGGAGCTCAACACGCCGCTGCCGCGCTGGTGGGTGATCTCCTTCTACCTCACCATCGTCTGGGCGATCGGCTACTGGATCGTCTATCCGGCCTGGCCGCTGATCGCGAGCAATACGACGGGCCTGTTCGGCTACTCCTCGCGCGCCGACGTCGCGGTCGAGCTTGCCAATCTCGAGAAGATCCGGGGTGAAAAGATGGCCGCCCTCGGCGCGGCCTCGCTCGCCGACATCGAGAAGGACCCGGCCTTGCTGGCGCTCGCGCGAGCCAAGGGCAAGACCGTGTTCGGCGACAATTGCGCGCCGTGTCACGGCTCGGGCGGCGCCGGCGCCAAGGGCTTTCCGAACCTGAACGACGACGACTGGCTGTGGGGCGGCACGCTCGACCAGATCATGCAGACCATCCAGTTCGGCGCGCGCTCCGGCCATGCCAAGACCCATGAAGGCCAGATGCTCGCCTTCGGCAAGGACGGCGTGCTGAAGCCGGACGAGATCGTCACGGTCGCCAATTATGTCCGCTCGCTGTCGGGCCTCCCGACCCGAAAGGGTTTTGACGCCGCCAAGGGCGAGAAGATCTTCGCGGACAATTGCGTCGCCTGCCATGGCGATGGCGGCAAGGGTAACCCGGAGCTCGGCGCGCCCAATCTGACGGACAAGATCTGGCTCTATGGCTCGGACGAGGCGACCCTGGTCGAGACGATCAGCCAGGGCCGCGCGGGCGTCATGCCGGCCTGGGAAGGACGGCTCGATCCCTCCACCATCAAGGCGATGGCGGTCTACGTCCACTCGCTGGGCGGCGGCAAGTAGAAGTGGTGAGGAGCTTGTCCTTTGTGCGCGCTCTTTCTGTTCCCTCCCCCTCAAGGGGGGAGGGAACGCACCTTCTTCGGGGGACCAGTCGAGTCTCATCTCAGACTTAGGCCACGCAACCGCGCGAACAAAAATGCCCCTGCTTGAGCTGGATCAATCGACGCGGCGGCGCCGGGGCTAGGTTTAATCGCACCTTTTCGAGACGCCTCAAGCGATGAACAAGACCGTGAACCCGAACGAGCTCACATCGGACGACGATAACGGGCCGCTCTATGTGGCCCAGAAGAAGGTGTATCCCCAGAGCATCTCTGGCACCTTCCGCCGGATCAAATGGGGCCTGATGGCGTTCTGCCTCGGCGTCTATTATTTCCTGCCCTTCGTGCGCTGGAACCGGGGCCTTGGCGCCCCGAGCCAGGCGGTGCTGATCGATCTTCCCAACAGCCGCTTCTACTTCTTCTTCATCGAGCTGTGGCCGCAGGAGATCTATTACTTCACGGGCCTGCTGATCGTCGCCGCGGTGGCGCTGTTCCTGATGAACTCCGTCGGCGGCCGCATCTGGTGCGGCTATCTCTGCCCGCAGACGGTCTGGACCGATTTGTTCTACGCCGTCGAGCGCTTCGTCGAAGGCGACCGCCGCGAGCGGATGCGCAAGGACAAGTCGGGCGGCGGGCTGACGCTCAGGCGCGTCTCCGAGATCGCGTTCAAGCATGCGATCTGGCTGATGATCGCCTGGTGGACCGGCGGCGCGTGGGTGCTCTATTTCAACGATGCCCCGACGCTGGTGAAGGAGCTCCTGACCTTTCAGGCGCCGATGATCGCCTATATCTGGATCGGCATCCTCACGGCGACGACCTATTTGCTCGCCGGCTTCATGCGCGAGCAGGTCTGCACCTATATGTGCCCCTGGCCGCGCATCCAGGCCGCGCTCACCGACGAATGGGCGCTCAACGTCACCTACCGCTACGACCGCGGCGAGAAGCGCACGTCGGTGAAGAAGGCCGCCGAGCTGCGTGCGCTTGGGCAGCCGGTCGGCGATTGCGTCGACTGCTATCAATGCGTCGCGGTGTGCCCGACCGGCATCGATATCCGCAATGGACCGCAGCTCGAATGCATCCAGTGCGGGCTCTGCATCGACGCCTGCGACAACGTCATGACCAAGATCGGCCGGCCGAAGCGGCTGATCGGCTATGACAACGACATCAACATCCAGCGTCGCCAGGAAGGCAAGGCGCCGATCTATCGCATCGTCCGCGCCCGCACCGTCGCCTACAGTGCGATCATCGCGGCCGTCGGCGGCATCATGCTCTACGTGCTGGCGACCCGCACTCTGCTCGACATCAACGTGCTGCACGACCGCAACCCGGTCGCGGTCAAGCTCAGCGACGGCTCGATCCGCAACGCCTATACGGTGCGGCTGCTCAACAAGAGCGGTTATGACCGCGTCGTTGCGATCGACGCGGACGGCCCGGTCAATCTGACCACGCACGTCGTCGGCGTCGATTCCGTGACGCCCGACAGGCCGATGATCGTGATCCCGCGCGATTCGACCAGCGAGCTGCGGCTGCTCGTCACCGCGCCGGCCGACAGCAATCCGGAGAAGTCGATCCCGGTGCGCATCCACGTCACCGATATCGGGCTCGGCGAGGTCGCCACCACCACCGACAATTTCGTCGCGCCGTAAGAGTCGCATGTAGGATCTGGAGACTGAAATGGCCGTCAAGCCGCTGACCGGAACCAAGGTGTTCCTGATGCTGGTCGCCTTCTTCGGCGTCGTGATCGGCGTCAATGTCACCATGATGAAGCTCGCGATTGCGACGTTGCCCGGCACCGACGTGGACAGCCCCTATGCCGCGGGCCTCGCCTACGATCGCGAGATCTCGGCGGCGCAGGACCAGGCCGCGCGCGGATGGAAGGTGAGCGCGCACATCGAGCGACGCGCCGACGGCAATGCCGTGCTTCAGGTCGAAGCGCGCGACGCCGTCGGCCAGCCGCTGACCGGGCTGAAGTTCGGCGGCCGCCTGGAGCGTCCGACCGACAAGCGCGCCGACCTCGCGGTCGCGCTCGCGGAGGCCGGTATCGGCATCTATCGCGGCAATGCCACCTCCGTCGCGCCTGGCCAGTGGGATCTCGTCATCGAAGGTGACGCCAGGGGCGAGCGCGTATTCCTGTCGCGCAACCGCGTGATCCTGAACTGAGGTCTCGCCATGCAGGTGACACGCGATTTCTCTCACTACGTCCGCGCCGCGGGCACGGGCCTCCGGCACATCGATCTCGCGGTCGAGGGCGTTCACTGTGCGGGTTGCATGGCCAAGATCGAGCGCGGCCTCTCCGCCATTCCCGACGTCACGCTGGCGCGCGTGAACCTCACCGACCGGCGCGTCGCGCTGGAATGGAAAGAGGGCGCGCTCGATCCCGCACGCTTCATCGATCGCCTCGAGGAGCTCGGTTACAAGGCCTATCCCTATGAGACCGAGAGTGCAGAGGCGAGCGAGGTCGCGGAATCGCGCTTCCTGCTGCGCTGCCTCGGCGTTGCCGCGTTTGCCACCATGAACGTGATGATGCTGTCGATCCCGGTGTGGTCGGGCAACGTCTCGGACATGCTGCCGGAGCAGCGCGACTTCTTCCACTGGCTGTCGGCGCTGATCGCGCTGCCGGCGGCGGCCTATGCCGGCCAGCCGTTCTTCCGCTCCGCCTGGCACGCGCTGTCGAACAAGACGACCAACATGGACGTGCCGATCTCGATCGGCGTGTGCCTTGCGCTCGGCATGTCCGTGGTCGAGACCATCCATCACGCCGAGCACGCCTATTTCGACGCGGCGATCATGCTGCTGACCTTCCTGCTGGTCGGCCGTTTCCTCGACCAGAACATGCGGCGGCGGACGCGTGCGGTCGCGGGCAATCTCGCCGCGCTGAAGGCGGAAACGGCGGCAAAATTCGTCGGGCTCGACGAGATCTCGCAGGTTCCGGTCGCGGCGATCCATCCCGGTGACATCGTGCTGCTGCGGCCCGGCGAGCGCTGTGCCGTCGACGGCACCGTGATCGAGGGCCGTTCCGAGATCGACCAGAGCCTGATCACCGGCGAGACGCTCTATGTCACGGCCGAGCAGGGCACGCCGGTCTATGCGGGCTCGATGAATATTTCCGGTGCGCTGCGGGTGCGGGTCTCGGCGGCGTCGGAAGCGACGCTGCTTGCCGAGATCACGCGGCTGCTGGACAATGCTCTGCAGGCGCGCTCGCGCTACATGCGGCTCGCCGACCGCGCCTCGCGGCTCTATGCGCCGGTGGTGCATGCGACCGCGCTGATCACCATCCTTGGCTGGGTCGTGTTCGGCGCGAGCTGGCATGATGCGATCGTCACCGGCGTCGCGGTGCTCATCATCACTTGTCCCTGCGCGCTCGGGCTCGCGATTCCGACCGTGCAGACGGTGGCCTCGGGTGCGATGTTCAAGTCCGGCGTGCTGCTCAATTCCGGCGATGCCATCGAGCGCCTCGCCGAAGCCGATCACGTCATCTTCGACAAGACCGGCACGCTGACGCTGCCCGATCTCGACGTGACCAATGCGGCCGATATCCCGGCCGACATCTTCGGGCTCGCCGGCCGGCTCGCGCTGTCGAGCCATCATCCCGTCGCCGCCGCGGTCGCGCAGGCCGCCGGCGCGAAATCGCCAATCGTCGGCGCGGTTGAAGAGGCGGGGCAGGGCGTCCGCGCAACTGTCGACGGCGTCGAGATCCGTCTCGGCCGACCGTCCTTCTGCGGCGCCGAGGCATTGGTGGTCGGCGCTGATCTTGATCCCGAAGCCTCCGTCGTGGCCTTCAGGAGGGGCGACGAGAGATTCATCCTGTCGGTGCGGCAGGGCCTGCGTCCGGATGCGCAGGCCGTGATTGCCGCGCTCAGGGATCGCCACATCGGCATCGAGATTCTCTCCGGCGACCGCGAGCCCGTGGTGATTGCGGCGGCCCACGCGCTCGGCATCGCCGAATGGCGCGCCGGCGTCACGCCGGCCGACAAGATCGCGCGGATCGAGGAGCTGAAGCGGCGCGGCGCCAGGGTGCTGATGGTCGGCGACGGCATGAACGATGCGCCGTCGCTCGCGGCCGCGCATGTCTCGATGTCGCCGATTTCGGCTGCACATCTCAGCCAGGCCACCGCCGATCTCGTCTTCCTTGGCCGGCCGCTGGGCTCCGTCGTCGCCGCGATCGATTCCGCGCGAAACGCGCTGCATCTGATGCGGCAGAACCTCTGGCTTGCGATCGGGTACAATATGCTCGCCGTGCCCGTCGCGATCAGCGGCGTGGTGACGCCCTTGATTGCCGCGGCCGCCATGAGCGGATCCTCGATCCTGGTGATGCTGAACTCGCTGCGGGCCCGCAGCCGCACGCGGGAGATCATGTGATGGAGATACTCGTCTTCCTGGTGCCGCTGGCGCTGATGCTCGGTCTTGCCGGCCTTGCCGCCTTCCTCTGGTCGCTCCGAAGCGGCCAATACGACGATCTCGACGGCGCCGCCTGGCGCGCCATTGCGGATGACGAGCCGCCGCCACAGGACGTGCCGGCAAAGCATTAACGCTTCGCCGGTTCCGCCGGTATCTGCACCCCGTTCCGGGCGATGGTCGCTGGACGGCCGACGGTTGCCGGGCGTAACAATGCCGGAGGATTTTGCGTAAGGCTCTCAGGAGCAGGAGTGCGACGGGCATGCAGGATAGCGCCAAGGCGAGCAGGGACCTGCCGGGACAAATCGTGCTGGTGCTGCAGGGCGGCGGTGCGCTCGGCTCCTACCAGGCGGGCGTCTACCAGGCTCTGCACGAAGCGGGCATCGAGCCGGACTGGGTGATCGGCACCTCGATCGGCGCCATCAATGGGAGCCTGATCGCCGGCAACGCGCCGGAAAACAGGCTTGCGCGCCTGAAGGAATTCTGGAAGCGGATGGAGCAGGCTCCGGCCTGGCCGCTGCGCACCGGCGTTCCCGGCTTCGACGACAAGCTGGCCTATTGGTCGACGGTTACCAACGGCATTCCCGGCTTCTTCGAGCCCAATCTGGCGGCGCATGCCGGCGAGTCCTATCCGCTCGGCGCCGATCGCGCCGGCTATTATTCGACTGCGCCGCTGGAGACCACGCTGCGCGAGCTCGTCGATTTCCGCCTCGCCAATTGCGGCGCGCCGCGCCTCACGGTTGGTGCTGCGCATGTCGGCTCCAGCCAGATGCGCTATTTCGACAGCCGCGACTGCGCGCTGACGGTGAAGCACGTGATGGCCTCGGGCGCGCTGCCGCCGGCCTTTCCGGCGGTGCGTATCGACGGCGAGCTCTATTGGGACGGCGGCATCCTGTCGAACTCGCCGACCGAGGCCGTGTTCGACGACAATCCGCGCCGGAATTCGCTGATCTTCTCCGTGCATCTCTGGAATCCCGCCGGCGCCGAGCCGACCACGATGGGCGAGGTGCTGACCCGGCACAAGGACGTGCAATATTCCAGCCGGATCGCGAGCCAGATCGAGCGCCAGCAGCAGGCTCATCGCCTGCGTCACGTCATCAACCAGCTTGCGGCACGATTGACCGCGAGCGAGCGCGATGATCCCGCGGTGAGAGATCTGATCGGCTATGGCTGCTCGACGCGCATGCACGTGGTGCGGTTGCTGGCGCCGCAGCTCGATCGCGAGACCCATACCAAGGACGTCGATTTCAGCCCGTCCGGCATCATGCAGCGTTGGGACGCCGGCTACGCGCATACAAAGTCTGTGTTGGCGCGCCAACCGTGGGTCGGCGAATTCGATCCGCTGGCGGGCGTGGTGCTGCACGAGCATATCGACCAGATGCCGCTGGCCGCGGAATAGCGCCACGGCCATCGTCGGCTTCATCGAATTGCCACAGGCCTTGGGGATCGTCGGCTTTCGCCCGCAATCGATGAGGCCCTGCAAGTGGTGACTGGGAACGATCTGGAATTGGCCCTCGATCAGGTCCGCGCCAATGCGGCGGGACCGGCGCCCGGCGTGTTCGGCCCTGACACGGTGACCTGGCGGATTGATCGCGAGGCCGTCATCTTTCTCGGTGCCGGCCGTGCGTTGCTGTTGCAACTCGCGCATCCCTGGGTCGCTGCCGCCATCGCCGAGCATTCCAAAACGTTTGCCGATCCGATCGGCCGTTTCCATCGTACCTTCGACATCGTCTTTGCCATGGTGTTCGGCTCGCTCGACCGCGCCATGCTGTCGTCGCGCCAGCTGCATCGGCGCCATGCGATGATCGTCGGCGAGATGCCGGAGACGGTCGGTCCCTTCGCGGCGGGCTCGCGCTACTCTGCCAACGACATCCCCTCGCTGCGCTGGGTTCACGCGACGCTGGTCGAGACTGCACTGATGGCGCACGATCTGGTCCTGCCGCCGCTCGCGACGGAGGAGCGCGAGCGCTACTGGACCGAGAGCCGGGCCTTTGGCGCGTTGTTCGGACTGACGGGCGATGATCTGCCGGCGGATTGGTGCGGCTTTGCGGCTTACAATGCAGCGATGGCGCGGTCGGATACGCTGACCGTCAGCCCGGCCGCACGCGAGATCGCCACGCAGATTTTTGGCGGGGCGCGTCCGTGGCTGCGGCCGCCGCGATGGTACCGCGCGCTCACGGCGCGGATGCTGCCGGAACGCCTGCGCACAGGCTTCGGGTTGGAGCTCGATGCGCGCGACAAGAGGTCAGCCGACAACGCGTTGCGATGGATACGGCGCGCTTATCCAAGATTGCCGGAACGGCTGCGCTATGTCGGTCCCTATCAGGAAGCGCAGGCCCGGCTCCGCGGCGAGCCACAGCCCGACTGGATGATCCGCTGTCTCAACCGCGCCTGGATCGGCCGGCCCCAGATGGATGTGCGCGGGAAGGGGTGAGGGCTCTAATCTACCATCCGTGTCCCGGACAAGCTGCAACGCGTAGCGTTGCGGCGCAGAGCCGGGACCCAGGGGCCACGAACTCCGCCGCGACATAGGCCCCGGCTCTGCAGCGCACCGTCAAAGAGACGCTGCGCTGCGTCCGGGGCACGAAACCCGTGTCCCTCACACCGCCGCCAGCCTGCGATACAGCGCGCTATAGCTCCCCGCCGAGATGCTCCACGAAAACGATCGGCCCATGGCGCTGCGGCGCATGGTGTCGAGCTGGTCGTGGGCCATGAACGCGGAGAAGGCGCGGCGGACGCCGCCGAGGAAGGACTCGTGCGAGGGTCTGGAGAACAGGAAGCCTGTCTCGCCGTCGGTGATGGTCTCGGCGAGGCCGCCGGTCTGGTGGCCGATCGGAAGCGAGCCAAAACGCTGGGCGTACATCTGGCTCAACCCGCAGGGCTCGAAGCGCGACGGCATCAATGTGAAATCGCTGCCGGCGAAGATGCGGCGCGCCTGCGCGTCGTTGAAGCCGATGGTGACGCCGATGGCGTCGGGGCGGCGGCGATGGGCATCGATCAGCGCCTGCTCGAGCGCGGGTTCGCCCGAGCCGGTGACCACGATCTGCCCGCCGGCATCGATGATCTCGTCGGCGGCCGACAGCACGAGGTCGATGCCCTTCTGGTGCACGAGGCGTGCGACGATCGCGAACATCGGCCCGCGCGAGACCGCGAGGCCGAATTGCTTGCGGACATAATCCGCATTGGCCTTCTTGCCGACCCAGTCGCCGGCGCCGAACTGTTGTGCGAGCTGGGCGCAGGAGCGCGGGTCCCAGCTCTCGTCGATGCCGTTGAGGATGCCGGTGAGCTCGGACGCATCGGAGCGGACGCGCAACAGGCCTTCGAGGCCGCAGCCGAATTCCTCCGTGGTGATCTCGCGCGCATAGGTGCCGCTGACGGTGGTGAGGTGCGAGGCATAGACGAGACCGGCCTTGAGGAAGGAGAGCTGGTCATAGAACTCGACGCCGTCGATGTGGAAGGAGCTTTCGGGAACGCCGATCCGTCGCAGCGAGTCCTTCGGGAAGAGACCCTGATAGGCGAGATTGTGGATGGTCAGGATCGACGGCAGCTTGGCGCCGCGCCAGGCGAGATAGGCCGGCACGAGCGAGGCCTGCCAGTCGTTGGCATGGACCAGGTCTGCTGCCCAATTCTTGTCCAGCTTGCCCATGGCAAGCTCAGCGGCGGCCGAGGCAAAGCGCGCGAAGCGGATGTCGTTGTCCGGCCAGTCGCGCCCGGACTCGTCGCCGTAGGGGTTGCCGGGACGGTCGTAGAGTTGTGAGCACAACAGCACATAGACCGGCAGGCCGTCCTTGGTGGCGGCCCGGCCGAGCGAGCAGGGGGGCATTTCCGCGAATGCCGGGCAGCGGCCAACGATCTGTATATGCGTCAGTTGCTCGATGATGTCGCGATAGCCGGGCAGCATGATCCGGATATCGGCGAAGGGGCGGAGCGCGCGGGGGAGGGCAGCGGAAACGGCACCGAGTCCGCCGACGCGGACGAAGTCGTCCATCTCCGTGGTGACGAATAAGACCCTCAAGAACGATTGCCCTCTTCCGATCCCGATTGCTGCTATGCAAGATCGGGTCCAGTTGCCCCTGGATATCTCAAGCCCCCCGCGGGACGCGTTCGTTCGGTAAAGACTTTCCTACTCAGCCGCCGCCATCTAGGGTCGGCGCACCAACAAGAGAGAACATCGATAGTTCCTAAGCGGCGGGCCAAGGACTAAGCAGGGATGCAGCTACCAGATAAGCACGAAGACACGACGACAAAGGCCTTCGCAGGCCTGCGTGTCCTGGATTTTTCGACCACGATCGCCGGCCCCCATTGCGCGCGGATGCTGGCCGACATGGGCGCCGAGGTCATCAAGATCGAGACCGATGGCGGCGAGACGATGCGGACGCGGCCGCCGCTGCGCAACGGCTGCAGCACCGTGTTCGGCCAGCTCAATGTCGGCAAGAAGAGCGCGGTGCTCGACCTCAAATCCGAGGACGGCAAGGAGGCGGTCCGCCGGCTGGTTGCCACCGCCGACATCCTGGTCGAGAATTTTCGTCCCGGCGTGATGCGCCGGCTGCGGCTCGACTACGACAGCCTTCGCCCGGTCAATCCCAGGCTGATCTACTGCTCGATCTCCGGCTACGGCCAGACCGGTCCCTCGGCCGAGCTGCCGGCCTACGCGCCGGTGATCCATGCCGCCTCCGGCTACGACATGGCGCATCTCGCCTATCAGCCCGGCCGCAACCGTCCGGACTATTGCGGCATCTACCATGCCGATGTCGTCACCGGCACCTACGGCTTCGGCGCGATTGCGTCTGCGCTCTATCAGCGCACCATGACCGGGCTCGGCCAGCACATCGACGTCTCCATGCTGGAATCGATGCTGACCTTGACGGTGATCGAGCTGCAGAGCTCGCAATTCGCGGTGAAGCCGCCGCCGCGTCCGATGTTCGGGCCGACCGAGACCGCCAACGGCTATGTCATGATCACGGTGGCCAGCGAGAAGACGTTCCAGGCCCTGATGGGCGTGATCGGCCGGTCCGAATGGATCTCCGATCCGCGCTTCTCCTCCTACGCCCCGCGGCGCGAGAACTGGGCCGACATGATGGACGGCGTCGAAGCCTGGTCGAAGCTGCTCACGACCGATGCCTGCCTTGTGGCTTTGAGCGCAGCCGGCGTGCCGGCCTCGGCCTATCGCACCATCAAGGAAGCTCTCGCCGATCCGCAGCTCGCGCACCGGCAGGCGCTCTCGTCGGTGGAAGACGGAGGCGGCGCGTTCAGGGTGATCAACCTGCCGTTCCGGATGACGGGCGCCGACACCACACCGGGCAAGACCATGGCCGAGCTCGGCGAGCATACGAACGAACTGCGCGAGGAGATCGGCCTTCGCGACGCCGCGCCAATTCCGTCAGGCAAAACACAAGCAGCGAACTGAGCGCATTGCGCTGCGCGTGCGGCATCGAACCTCGCGTGTTCCTCTTGCCGTCGCGTGCATTTGTCGCCAATCTCGCCCCCGAGTCATTCACGATCCGAAACATCGGACGAGGATCCCGGGAGGAACCATGACGAACATTGCTGCCGCGGCGTGCAAGCGCGCGCCGATTTTCCTTGTTGCGGCATTTGCGTTCCTTCCGCTGGCTCATCCGGTGCAGGCGCAGAAGGCCGGCGGCAGCATCACCGTCGGCCAGGAGCTGGATATTCCGGGCTTCGATCCGCTCAAGGTCGGCGTCTTCGATTCCTCCGGCTACACCGCGGCGGCCTTGATCTTCGACACGCTCACGACGCTCGACGACAAGGGCGAGGCTGCGCCGAAGCTTGCGGAATCCTGGACGCATTCCGACGACTACAAGAGCTGGACCTTCAAGCTGCGCAAGGGCGTGAAATTCCACGACGGCACGCCGTTCAATGCGGAAGCCTTCAAGGCGAATTTCGACCGGCAGAAGGATCCGGCCAACAAGTGCCGTTGCGCCTTCTACATCACCACCGTGAAGGAGGTGCTGGCGCCGGACGAATACACCATCGTCTACAACCTGAGCGATCCGTCCGTGAACCTGCCGGCGACGATGAGCATCCAGAGCACCAACAACGTGGTGCAGTCGCCGACGGCGTGGAAAACCAAGGGCGACGACTATAACCGCAACCCTGTCGGCACCGGTCCCTACATCCTGAAATCATGGACCGCCGGCGATCGCATGGTGCTGGAGAAGAACCCCGACTATTGGAACAAGGGCCATCCCTATCTCGACCGCATCGTCCTGAAGCCGCTGCCCGACGCGCAGTCGCGCTTCGCCTCGCTGCAATCGGGCGAGGTCGACATCATCTGGGACGACGAAAACGACTCCGACAATATCCTGAAGGCGCAGAAGGACTCCAAGCTGACCGTGCACACTTACAAGGGCTCGGGCGCGCAGGTCTACGCCTTCAACACCAAGGTGGCGCCGTTCGACGACGTCCGGGTGCGGCAGGCGCTGGTGATGTCGATCGACCGACCCAAGATGTCGCAGGCGATCAGCAACGGACTGAGCCGTCCGGCGACCAACCCTTACGGCGACGGTTCCTGGGTTAAATGCAAGGACGACGGCGCGCTGCCTTACGACCTCGAGAAGGCCAAGGCGCTGCTCAAGGATTACGGCAAGCCGGTCGACTTCAAGATGCTGGCGACGGCAACGCCGCGCGGCCGCGTGATCGGCCAGGTGCTCCAGCAATTCTGGAAACGGGCCGGCGCCAATATGGAGATCGACCAGGTCGACCAGGCGACGATTCCCTCGCGCGCCTTCTCGCGCCAGTTCCAGCTGACGCCGTGGCGCATCGTCGATCTCGCCGACCCCGATCCGCAGATGTACGCGAATTTTCGCACGGGCAGCCCGGTCGCGCTCGCCGGCTTCTCCAATCCGGAGCTCGACAAGCTGCTCGACCATTCGCGCGTCACCGCCGATGTCGCTCAGCGTACCGAGGATTATTGCGCGATCAGCCGCCTGATCAACAAGGAGGCGATCTGGTTCTGGACCTTCCAGAACACCTACTATGCGCTGTCGAGCGCCAGGCTGAAGGGCTTCCCGAAGATCTATAACGGCGTGATCGACGTCTCGAACACCTGGCTGGAATGACCGCGCGATGCTGAACTTCGTCGTGCGGCGGCTGCTGGCCATCCTGCCGGTCCTGCTTGCCGTCTCGCTGCTCACCTTCCTGATCGCCTCGCTGCTGCCTGGCGATCTCGCCTTCGTCATCCTCGGCGATCAGGCGACACCTGAGAATGTCGCGGCGCTCCGTCATGACATGGGGCTCGACCAGCCGATCTGGTGGCGCTACCTGAGCTGGCTCGGCCACGTGCTGCAGGGCGATCTCGGCCGCTCGTTCCGCACCGGGCAGACCGTGCTGCAGGCGGTGAGCGAGCGCATCCCGGTCTCGCTCGAGCTGATGCTGATGGCTGAGTTCATCGGCCTCCTGATCGGCGTTCCCCTCGCGATCGCCTGCGCCGCGCGCGCCGGCGGTGCGTTCGACCGCTTCATGACCGGCAGCGCCTTTGCGATGCTGTCGATGCCGTCCTTCCTGATGGCGATCCTGCTGATCTACCTGTTCGCGGTCGAGCTGCACTGGCTGCCGGCGACCGGCTATGTGCCGTTCACCGAGGAGCCGCTCGCCAATTTGCGCTTCTTCGTGCTGCCGGCGCTGACCTTGGCGCTGGCGGAATGGCCGGGCATCATGCGGGTGCTGCGCTCCGACATGATCGCGACCTTGCAGGAGGACTACATCGCCCTTGCGAAAGCAAAAGGCTTGAAGCCTTCGCGCATCCTGTTCGTGCATGCGCTGAAACCGTCGTCACTGACCCTGGTGACGGTGACGGGCATCAATATCGGCCGCCTGCTCGGCGGCACGCTGATCGTGGAATCGATCTTCGCGCTGCCGGGCATCGGCCGGCTGCTGGTCGGCGCGATCTACACCCGCGACCTCGTCATCCTCCAGGGCGTGGTGCTGCTGGTCGCCTGTGGCTTCGTCATCGTGAACTTCATCGTCGATATGCTCTACGCCGTGCTCGATCCGAGGATCCGCCATGGCCACGCTTGAGCTTTCGATGCAGGACGAGGTGTCGGCGCCGGTTCGGCGCAAGCGCAAGCTCGGGCTGCTGTTCTGGATCGCGAGCCTCTGGCTCACCGCTATCATTGCGCTCGCGATCCTCGCACCGGTGCTGCCGCTGCAGAATCCCGTCGACATGGACATGCTGGAGCGCCGCGCCGCGTTCTCGACCGAGCACTGGCTCGGCACCGACGGCCTTGGCCGCGACGAGCTTGCCCGGCTGATCTTCGGGGCGCGCGTCTCGCTGACCGTGGGGCTGATCGCGCCGATGATCGGCCTTGGTATCGGCGGCGCGCTGGGCCTGCTCGCCGGCTATTTCCGCGGCCGGTTCGAGACGCTGGTGGTCGGCAGCATGGACGTGCTGCTCGCCTTTCCGCCGCTGATCTTCGCGCTCGCGGTGACCGCCTATCTCGGCCAGTCGATTCCCAATCTCACCATCATCCTCGGCGTGCTCGGCATTCCCGCCTTCATGCGGGTGGCGCGCGCGGCGACGCTGACACTGGCGCGGCGCGAATTCGTCATCGCGGCCGAGGCGCTCGGCGCCAGCCATGCGCGCATCCTGCTGCGCGAGTTGCTGCCGAACGTGATCTTGCCGCTGCTGGCGTTCTTCCTGCTTGGCGTCGCCGTCACCATCGTGGTCGAGGGTGCACTGTCCTTCCTCGGGCTCGGCGTACCGCCGCCGATGGCGAGCTGGGGCAGCATGATCGGCGAGGGGCGCGACAGCCTCGACGTCGCGCCGCGGCTGGCCTTCCTGCCGGCGGTCGGATTGTTCCTGACCGTGCTGGCATTCAACCTCGTCGGCGACACCATGCGGGCATTGACCGACCCGCGTCAGGGGGCGCTGTGAGCACGCCGCTGCTGACCATCGAGGACGTCGCGGTCGAGCTGCCGACCCCGCGCGGCAATTTGCGCGCGGTCGATCATGTCGACCTGTCGCTGGAGCCGGGCCGCACGCTCGGAATCGTCGGTGAATCCGGCTGCGGCAAGACCATGCTGTCGCGGGCGATCCTCCAACTGCTGCCGAAGAAGGCGAAGCTCTCCGGGCGCGTCATGTTCGACGGCCAGGATCTGGTCCGGCTCGCGCCTGAAAGCTTGCGCCGCCTGCGCGCGCGCGACCTCGCGGTGGTGTTCCAGGATCCGATGACCTCGCTCAATCCGGTGCTGACGATCGGAACCCAGTTGATGGAGACGATCCAGGAGCACCTCGAGCTCGACGCGCCGGCCGCGCGGAAGCGCAGCATCGAGCTGCTCGCCGCCGTCGGCATTCCTGCGCCGGAGCAGCGGCTCGCGCAATATCCGCATCAATGCTCCGGCGGCATGCGCCAGCGCATCGCGATTGCGATCGCGCTGTCCTGCGAGCCGAAACTTCTGATCGCGGACGAGCCGACCACGGCGCTCGACGTCACCATCCAGGCGCAGATCCTCGATCTGCTGGCGCGCGAGCAGCGCCGCCGCCACATGGCGATGATCATCATCACCCACGATCTCGGCGTGGTCGCCGGTCGCGCCGACGAGGTCGCGGTGATGTATGCGGGCAGGGTGGTGGAACGTGCGCCGACCCAGGCGCTCTTCAAACGCATGCACATGCCCTACACCGAGGCGTTGCTGGCGGCGATCCCGAAGCTGGAGACCGCGCCGCATACGCCGTTGCCCGCCATCTCCGGCCGTCCGCCCGATCCGACACGGCCGCTCAAAGGCTGCTCCTTCGCGCCGCGCTGCCGCTATGCGGCCGGGCGCTGCCACGAAGCCAAGCCCGAGTTGAAGAGCGCCGAGATGCCGGGGCATCTCTACGCCTGCTTTCACCCGATCCAGATGACGGAAGGGATTGGCGCGTGATGCAGCTCGCCGTGCAGAAGCAGCCGTTGCTGAACGTCGACAATCTCGTCGTCGAATATGGTCTTGGCAACAAGACGGTGCACGCGGTCTCCGGCGTCAGCCTTCACGTCGCGCGCGGCGAGACGCTGGGGCTGGTCGGCGAGTCCGGCTGCGGCAAGTCGACGCTGGGCCGCGCGGTGCTGCAATTGCGGCGTGCCAAAAGCGGCCGCGTGCTGTTCGACGGCGAAGACCTCACCGCGATGGAGGGCGATGCGCTGCGAAAGATGCGCCGCCGCGTGCAGCTGATCTTCCAGGACCCGATCGCCTCGCTCAATCCGCGCCGGCGCATCGGTGACATCGTCGCCGAGCCGCTGATCATCGCTGGTGTCAAGGATGCCGCCGAGCGCAAGCGGCGCGTTCACGAGGTTCTCTCCGCGGTCGGGCTCGATCCCGATCTCGTGGCGGGGCGGTTACCGCACGAGTTTTCCGGCGGCCAATGCCAGCGCATCTGCATCGCGCGATCGCTCGTGCTCAACCCCGAGTTCATCGTGTGCGACGAGCCGGTCTCCGCGCTCGACGTCTCCATCCGCGCGCAGATCCTCAACCTGCTGGAGGAGATGAAGGCGCGGTTCGGCCTGACGTTGCTGTTCATCGCGCATGACCTTGCCGTGGTCAAAGCGGTCAGCGATCGCGTCGCGGTGATGTATCTCGGTCGGCTCTGCGAGGTCGGCCCATCGGAGCAATTGTTCGCAAAACCTGCGCATCCCTATACCGGGCTGTTGCTTGAGGCGATCCCGGTACCTGATCCGGACGTGCGTCCCGCCGAGAGCGTGGCGATCGGCGAGCCGCCATCGCCGATTGCGCCGCCATCCGGTTGCCGCTTCCGCACCCGCTGCCCGCGGGCGGACCAGCGATGCAGCGCGGAGATACCGGAGTTGCGTGAGGTTGCGCCCGGCCAGTTCGCCGCTTGCCACCATCCGCTGGGCTAAACTAAGACAGCTCCCGGGTTTGTCTCGCCCTGCCGGCCGTGGCATGGTGGCGCGACGAAGAGTATGCCGGGAGGACGCCATGAAGAGTTTCAAGGTCGCCGATTTCAAGGCGCCGCTGCAGGAGTTCGACGAGGCGACGCCGCAACCCTCGGGCACGCAGGTGCTGATCAGGGTGAAGGCCGCCGGCGTCTGCCACAGCGACCTCCACATCTGGGAAGGCGGCTACGATCTCGGCCACGGCCGCAAGCCGCTGTCGTTGAAGGATCGCGGCATCAACCTGCCGCTGACCATGGGCCACGAGACCGTCGGCGAAGTTTTGGCGTTCGGGCCCGACGTGAAGCCGACCGATCAGGGCGGCCTCAAGCTTGGCGACGTCGGCCTGGTCTATCCCTGGATCGGCTGCGGCAAATGCGCCACCTGCCTCGCCGGCGACGAGAACATGTGCCTGACGCCGCGCTCGCTCGGCGTCTATTGCGACGGCGGCTATTCAGATCACATGCTGGTGCCGCATCCACGCTATCTGCTCAACCTGAAAGGCCTCGATCCCGCGTCGGCTGCGCCTTACGCCTGCTCGGGCGTCACCACCTACAGCGCGCTGAAGAAGGTGGAGCAGCATTTCGATACGCCGATCGTGATGTTCGGTGCCGGCGGTCTCGGCCTGATGGCGCTGTCGCTGCTGAAGGCGATGGGCGGCAAGGGCGCGATCATGGTCGATATCGACGCGAAGAAGCGCGAGGCCGCCGAGAAGGCCGGCGCACTCGCGACCGTCGATCCCAAGGCGGGCGATGCGCTGGAGCAGCTCGCGAAGAAAGCCGGCGGGCCGATCCGCGCTGTGATCGACCTCGTCGGCAATGCCGCGACGACGCAGCTCGGTTTCGACTGCCTGACCAAGGGCGGCAAGCTCGTCATCGTCGGCCTGTTCGGCGGCGGCGCGACCTGGGCCTTGCCGCTGATCCCGATCAAGGCGGTGACGATCCAGGGCAGCTACGTCGGCAATTTGCGTGAAACGCAGGAGCTGCTCGACCTCGTCCGCGCCAAGAACGTGGCGCCGATCCCGGTGACGAAGGCGCCGCTCAACAAGGCCAACGACGCGCTGCTGCAGTTGCAGCAGGGTGCCGTGGTCGGGCGCACGGTGCTGACGCCGTAATTCGCCGCCGTTTGTTTCTCGTCATGGCCGGGCTTGTCCCGGCCATCCACGCCTTCCCGTGGAAATGGCATTAAGACGTGGATGCCCGGGTCAAGCTCGGGCATGACGGAGAGAGTAGGAAATCCTTAAATGTCCGCAAACAACGCTTTCCATATCGCTGTGCTCGCCGGTGACGGCATCGGTCCCGAAGTCATGGCGCCCGCGCTCGAGGTGCTGCGCAAGATCGAGTCAAAATCCGGCTTGAGCTTCCGCTTCACCGAGGCGCCGGCCGGCGCGAATAATTATCGCGCCACCGGCAAGTCGATGCCGGATTCCACGATCAAATTGTGCGAGGAAGCCGACGCGATCCTGCTCGGAGCCTGTGGCCTGCCGTCGGTGCGCTACCCCGACAATACCGAGATCGCGCCACAGATCGAGCTGCGCTTCATCTTCGATCTCTACGCCGGCGTGCGCCCGGCGCGGCTCATTCCGGGCGTGCCGAGCCCGATCGTCGGCGCCGACAAGCGCGGCATCGATCTCGTGGTGATCCGCGAGTCCACCGAAGGCCTGTTCGCCTCGATGGGCAAGGGCGTCGTCACCCATGAGGACGCGCGCGAGACCATGGTGATCACGCGCAAGACCTCCGAGCGGCTGTTCGACTTCTCGTTTCGCCTGGCCGAGCGGCGCAAGGCACGCGGCAAGCCGGGCTCGCTCGCCTGTGTCGACAAGGCGAATGTGTTCAAGGCCTTTGCGTTCTTCCGCGGCATTTTCGACGAGATCGCGAAGAAGCATCCCGACGTGAAGACCGATCGTCTCTATGTCGATGCCTGCTCGGCGATGCTGGTCAAGCGCCCCTGGGATTTCGATGTGATGGTGATGGAGAACATGTTCGGCGACATCGTCTCCGACATCACGGCGAGCCTGATCGGCGGCCTCGGCATGGCGCCGTCGGCCGATATCGGCGACAAATACGCCGTGTTCCAGCCGTGCCACGGCACCGCGCCCGACATCATGGGGCAGGGCAAGGCCAATCCCACCGGCATGATCCTGTCGGCGGCGATGATGCTGGACTGGCTCGCCGACAAGCACGGCGTCGAGAGCGCGGCGGAGGCCGGTGAGCAGATCGAACGCGCGGTCGATCAGGTCTATGCCGGCGGCCTCAAGCCGATGGAGTTCGGTGGCAGCAACGGCACGGCCGATATCACCAAGGCGGTGCTTTCCGCGTTGTAGGAGGGGATCGCGCCGCAAGGCGTCGGCCCTGAAGGGCTTGGACCACCATGAACAAGCCGGTGCCCGAACGATATCGAGATCTCCGGACGTTTGCCTTCGGCGACAGTCCGGCGCTTGCCGATGAACTGCTCGAACTCGTCGTCAAGGGCATCAAGACGGCGACCTGCAGCACGGAAGACGAGCCCAACACGTCGACGCCCGGTGAGCGCTGGGTCGTGCTCGACGGGCGGGGAGAGCCGCGCTGCGTCATCGAATCCGTCGAGATCGCCTACCGGCGCTTCAATGACGTCGACGCGGCCTTTGCCTACGATGAGGGCGAGGGCGATCGCAGCCTCGCCTATTGGCGCAACGCCCATCGCACCTATTTCGGCCGGCTCGGACGGTTCAGCGAAGACATGATGCTCATGTGCGAGCGCTTCCGCCTGATCGAGGTTTTCGGCGATTGATCGCGTACGACGTCTTCCAGGAATACGACGTCTTCCAGGAATACGACGTCTTCCAGGAAAAAGGGGCCTCGCGGCCCCTTCGTCATCTACCAGCGGTGCCAGTGGCGATAGCCACCGCCCCACGGACGCGGGCCGTAACCGTAGAAGCGGCGCGGGCCGCCGTAATAGCCGTAGGCGCCGTAATAGTTCGGGCGCCACCAGCAGCGGCCCCAGGCGTTGCAGACCATCCGCACCTGGTCGACATGCGCGGCCGGTCCGCCGGCGACTTGATCGGCCTGCGGAATGCCGTTCGGCATCGCCGCGAGCGCTTGTCCCGACGCCAGCGCAGCACTGCCAAGGGCAACCAGGCCAAGAACAGCAAGTTTGAGTCTCATCGCGATCTCCCTCGTTGGTGGCGGGAGAACTTGCGGCGGATCAATTGGTTGCTATCGCAGCGCAGGGCCGTGAGGAATTTAATCTTGGTGAACAAGTGTTCAGAGGAACGACGTCGTCGCGATCCTGGTCTGTGGGGCGTTGTTCAAGCACGCATCCCCATCGCAGGCCGAAATGGCGGGTCATGCTCGGGCGATGGTGCCGGGGCATAATGATCGAATTCCATTGTGAAGGTCGCGCGCCCCTGGCTCATCGAGCGCAGGTCCTTCGCGTAACCGAACATGTTCATGAGCGGCACCATCGCTTTGATGGCGGTGGCGCCGCCACGCATCTCTTGCCCCTGGATCTGCCCGCGCCGCAAATTCAAGTCTCCGATAACGAGCCCCACACAGTCCTCCGGTGTCACGACCTCCATCTTCATGATCGGCTCGAGCAGCACCGACTCCGCCTTTTGGAGTGCCTCGCGGAATGCGGCACGTGCGGCGATCTCGAAGGTCTGTGCCGAGGAGTCGACGTCATGATACTTGCCGTCGATCAGCTCGACTACGATGTCGACCACCGGAGCGCCGGCGACCACGCCCGAGGGAAGCACGCTCGCGATCCCGTTCTCGATACCGGGAATGTATTCTTTCGGCACCGCGCCGCCGGCGATCCTGGACTCGAACCGATAGCCCTGGCCGGGCCCGTTCGGCGCGACGCGCAGCTTGACGGCCGCGAACCGGCCCGAACCGCCGGACTGCTTCCTGTAGGTAAATTCCACCTCGGCCGGCCGAGTGATGCGCTCACGGAACGCCACCTGCGGCGCCCCAACTCTGAGACCGACGTCGTAGGTGCGCCTGAGGGTTTCGAGCTTGGCGTCGAGATGGAATTCGCTCACGCCCTTCAGGATGATCTGTCCCGACTCGTGATCGATCGACATGTCGAAAGCAGGGTCTTCGGCCGCGATCTTTGCCAGCGCAATGCCGAGCTTCTCCGCATCGGCCTTCGACTGCGGCTCGATTGCGATCTCGACCAGCCGCGGCTGCGAGAACATTTCGTTCGCCGTGACATACGGATTGATTCTGGGACTGCCGGACTTCCAGTTCATCCATTCCTGAGCTTCGCGGAACGAAACAAAGTCGGCGATCGGCAGATCGGTGAGATCAGCCCGCCGGTGAATGACGCGCCAGCCGCCTTCTTGAAGGCGCTGGATAATGAAAGATTCCATGGGCAAGCCGGTCATTGGCGAACATCAAACCCCAAGCAGGCCGGTTTCAGAGCGCTAAGTCGTGGGTCGCGTGCTTCGCAAAGAACGTCGTCTGACGCGTAATTGCAACCGTGTGCCCCGTAATCGCTCGCAAGATCGCCGTTAGCGCAAACCACCGGTCAGACGGCGCGCTTTCGTTGTTCTCGATGATCAGTTTCGCAAAGCTGACGCCAGCCGCTTCTCGCGCCAATTCGCCGATCGTGAGAATGCGACGCGGAATGGTCCGGAAGATCAGCCACCCCAGGCAGCCAAGGCCAATGTCGAGGCAGAGTGCGCCCGCCATGAGCATGAAAAGCCGATAGTCCCATGGGATTCCAAAGGCCATCCATAGGCACATGAGCGTTCCCCACACAAAAAGGGCCCGCCAACGAACGACGCGCTCCGAACACTGGAAAGAGGTTTCCAGACTTGGAAGATCAAGGCCTGAATTCTGCGCAAGCCGGCGCCATTTCGGAGCTATCGAACGAGGCTCGATTTGCTCAAGAATTGAAATGGGTGTTTGGGGCGTGATCTCGCCCGCAATTCCCATGATCTTAAGTGCGCGGCGCAGGCGGTAGAATGCCATTTGAGACAGGCACGCTTGCGTCCTGGTGCCGGCATTCGGACGCTTCAATTCGATCAGATCGTAAAGCTGGCCGACGGTGCGTGTCTGCTCCGCTTCCGCGTCGGTCAGCTTGATCCCAAAGGTTCGTTCGACGTCGAAGATGACGTCCACATCGTCACCATCGCCGACGAAGTTCAGCGTGTTTTTCATGTTGCGTCCAACCGACGGGTTGCACTGATTGTAGCATTGCCGCGACCGCGCGCCAGAGCCCATTGTTCCGGTCCCGCTCGCTTCAGCGACCCCAAAAATGCTTCCACATCGTCGCTCAACGACCGCACGAGCGTCACAATGAATCATCAAAGCGCCGTTTCGAGAGCGGTCAATGAGGCAGGAGCTGGGTCTACTCTGTACGGAGGGAAACCATGGCGCTCCATTTCCGCACCATCGACGGTTCAGACAACAACCTTGCGGACCCGGCCCTCAATCAGGCCAACACGGACTTTGCACGCGTGGGGCCGGCGAATTTCGCCGATGGCTTTGACGCCATGCAGCCTGGTCCGAACCCGCGCGAGATCAGCAACATCGTGGTGGCGAACGCGCCGGACACCCATCTTGAGGTCAACGGCGTCGCGCTGTCCGGGATGATGTATGCATGGGGTCAGTTTGTGGATCATGACCTCGATCTGGAAAAGAGCGGGGTCAACACGGCGGATATTTCGATTCCCGTTCCGGCGGGCGACACGCTGCCTCAAGGCACCGTGATTCCCGTGACGCGGGTGGCGATCGATCCGGCGACCGGCGTGCCCGGACATCCCGCAACTGCCATCAACACAGTGACCGGCTGGCTCGATGGCTCCCAGGTGTATGGCTCCGACCCCGTCACCGCGGCCAGCCTGCGCACCGCGGATGGTCACATGAAGGTGTCGGCCGGGGACAATCTGCCGATCGTCATGACCGCGCAGGGACCCGCCTTTGCGGCAGGGGATGTGCGGGCGCAGGAGAATCCCGATCTGACGGCGCTGCAGACCTTGTTCGTTCGCGAACACAATTACCAGGTCGATCAATTGCAGCAGGAGCATCCGGGCTGGAGCGGCGACCAATTGTACGAGATGGCCAGGGCGATCACGACCGCGGAAATGGTCAACATCACCTATAATGAGTTCCTGCCGCATTTGCTGGGAAAGAATGCGATTCCGGCCTATCACGGCTATGATCCCAACGTTAACGCCCGCATCACCGAGGAATTTGAAGGAGCGGCCTATCGTTTCGGTCACTCCATCGTGTCGGCCGACATCAATGGCATCAGCAATCTGGGCGCGACCACAGCCGAACAATCGCTGGCGGACACCTTCTTCGAAGCGCCGGCGGCGTTCATTGCCAATGGCGGCGCCGATGGACTGTTGCGGCATCTTGCCAGCGATACCGCGCAACCGCTCGATACTCATATCGTTGAGGAGCTCCGCAGTTTCCTGAGTGATCCTCCGGATGCAATCGATCTGGCCGCGACCAACATCCAACGTGCGCACGATCTGGGTCTCGGGACACTGAACCAGACGCGGGAGGCGTTGGGACTTGCTCCCTACAAGAGCTTCGACCAGATCACCTCGGATGCGGCCACGGCTTCGGCGTTGAAGCAGGCTTATGGCTCGGTCGATGCCGTAGACCTGTGGACGGGCGGGCTGGCGGAGGATCATACGGCGGGAGCGGCCATCGGTCAGACCTTTGGCAGGATCATCGCTGACCAGTTTACGGCGTTGCGCGATGGGGACCGGCTGTATTTCGAGAACCAGGGTTTCGATCGGCAAACCCTGCAGGACATCAAGTCGACCACACTCTCGGACATTATCGAACGCGATACGACAGGTACGACCGCCATGCAGGCGGATGCGTTCGTATCAACCGAGCGACATTCCGGCACGCTTGGTGGGGTTGATCCGACCGGAGCGAACGCCGTGAGCGGTCAGGCTCAGCTGGTGGTGGGATCTCCAGGCAAGGACACGCTGACCGGCGGTAGCCTGGACGACACCTTGGTGGCGGCAAGTGGTCACATGACGATGACCGGCGGCGCCGGCGCCGACACGTTTGTTTTCGATCTTGGCAACCTCACGGGACAACACAACACGGCGGTCATCACCGACTACGATCCCAAGGTCGATAAGCTGCAACTGCTGCAGAACGGTGGCTTTGCTGCCGTCAGAGTATCCTCCGATCATCACGGCGGAACCCTTTTGCATCTCCGCAACGAAACGATCGACCTGCTCGGCGTGAACCCCAACGAATTGCACCATCACGATTGGGCCTGAGTCCAAAATGCCGCGTCGCTCAAAGCGAGCGACGCGGCAGATTACTTCCCCGAAAACTGCGGCTTGCGCTTGTCCATGAAGGCCTGCCGGCCTTCGCGGAAATCCGCGGAGTCCATGCAGGCCGTGCCGACAGCCTTGATCGCGTCCATGTCGCGCTGGCTTTCGTCCTTCAGCACTTCTGCGATGGTGACCTTGGCGGCCTTGATCGCGAGCGGCGCGTTGTGCGAGATCGTCTCGGCAATCGCCATGGTCTCGCCCCAGAGTTGATCGTCCGGAATCAAGCGCTCGACGAGGCCGATGCGCAGCGCTTCGGTGGAATCAATGCGCATGCCCGTGTACATCAAGAGCCGCGCCCAGGACGGGCCGACCAGCGACACCAGGTGCCGCAGGCCGTCATAGCCATAGGCGATGCCGAGCTTCGCGGCGGGGATGCCGAACTGGCTGTCATGTGCTGCGATGCGGATGTCGGCGAGCATTGCGACCTGCATGCCGCCGCCGAGGCAGAAGCCCTGGATGCAGGCAATCGTCGGCTTCGGGTAATCGGCGAGCAGCGCGCGCTGGGCGGCGCTGCGCTTGCCGTACTGTTCGGAGGCGGCCGCGTTGTGGCGGGTCTTCTCGAACTGGCTGATGTCGGCGCCCGAGACGAACGCCTTGCCGCCGGCACCGCGCATGATCACGACGCGCACCGTCTCGTCGTCGCGCAAGGCGGTCAGCGCCTCGCCGAATCCCTCCCACATCTCCAGCGACATCGCGTTGCGCTTGTCGGGATTATTGAAGGTGATCACGCCGACGCCGTCGGTGACCTGCTTGAGGATCTTGCCGTCGGCGTAGGGAGTTTCCTGGGATAGATCTGGCATCGCGCGCTCGCTTGTCGTTTGGCGAGCGCAATGTGCGACCGGGCGAAGGCTCCGGTCAACCGCGGCGGGGGATGCAGCCTTGCATCCGCCCGTGCCGCGATTGCATGCCTACTGCGCCATATGCGCGGTCAGCGGATGGCTGCCGGCATTGCTGAAGAAGGCGGCTTCTTCGGCGGTCGCCTCCAGCAACTGCTCGTCCTGATTATAGACGTCGTTGCGGAACTGGATGGTCTGGTCCTTGGTCATCCACGCCGTCAGGTAGATCCAGGCCACGGGCACCTTCCTGGCCATGGCGACCTCCTGATGCTGCCCGGTCGCGATCTCGGTGTCGATCGCGGCACGGCTCCACTTCGGCTGGTCCTTGAGCAGCCAGGCGGCGAGATCGCGCACATTGTCGACGCGGGAGCAGCCGTGGGAATCGAAGCGGTAATCGTCGCTGAACAGATTACGCTGGTTGGTGTCGTGCATGTAGACCGAATAGGAGTTCGGCATGTCGATCTTCACCGAGCCGAGCGCGTTGAACGTGCCGTTCTGCTGGCGCACGGTGAAGTTCGGCGTATGCGTACCCGACCAGTCGACCGAATGCGGGTCGATCGGATTGTCGTGCCCGTCGAGCACCTCCATGTGCATGCGCGACAGATAGGTCGGGTCCTTGCGCATATGCGCGGAGATCTCGGTCTTGGCGATGGAGGAGGGCACGGTCCAGGTCGGGTTCAGCACCACGGCGGTGATCTGGGCCGTCAGCGTCGGCGAAGGTTTTTCGGTCTTGCCGACGATGACGCGATAGCGCCGCACCACGACGTCGTTCTCGACCGCCTCGGCAAAGGCGGCGGGGATGTTGACCACGACATAGCGCGGGCCGAAGCTGAAATTGGTGTTCTCGAGCCGCTCGAGCGACGCCTCGAGTTGCTTGATGCGCTTTTGCACGGTGACGTTCATCGCCGCGAGCGTGCGCGGCGTCATCGTGCCCGTCGGCGCAAGGCCGTGGCGGGCCTGGAAGCGCTTCACACCGTCGGCGAGATCCTGGTCGAAAGCGCCGCTCGCCTTCTCCGCGGCGAGATCGCCCGAGAGGATCAGCCGCTTGCGCAGGAGGTCGTCGTTGGCGCCTTGTACGCCGAGCGCGAACTTGGCGTCCGCGGGAATCGTCGGCCAGCCGCCGCGCACCGCGAGATCGGAATAGCTCAGCGCCGCATCCTTGATCCGTTGGGCGCTGCCCTCGTCATAGGTCGGCTCATGCGTCAGCGCGAGCGCTGCGGCCGAGCGGCTCTCGGCGGTCGAAGCCGGTGCCGCAGTGGCGGCTTTGGGGGCCGCGGCGTGAGCCGGGTTGGCGGCTGCGGGCACCGTGCCGGACGGGACGGCGGGCTTGGACCCGGCCTGGCCCGTGGTCTCGGTCTGCGCGAGCGCGGAGGCACTGGCGAGGAGGCCCATGGCAATGATCACGGCATGGCGTTTCGACATCTGTCTGGTTTTCCCCATGAGGCAATTCCCGGCCGCTTGCTGCGTGCGCCGATTCGCGAAATCGGCGGGAAGCTAGGGCATCAGGGTTGCGGTCCCATTAAGCGCATCGAGGCCTCCGCGGTCCACGCGGCGGCTCTCGATTAGGTCGCAACAAGGTTGGGGCGGGTTCGCGTTACCGGCGACGAATGCCAAAAAAAGAGGGCGGCTAGGCCGCCCCAAAAACCGAAGGCCGCGCGCGTAGGGCGCGCTAGCCCTTATCCTGCAAGTCAGGTCTCATCCTGCCAATCGGGCCCCGCCCAATCCAGCCGCGCCCCCGCGACGCGGCGGATTGAACATTGGCCTGAAGGCCAGACCGTCGACCGGCTCAGCTCTCGTTGGCTGCGATCGATTCCATCAGCGAGACGAGCTGACGCTGCACCGTCTGATCCTTGATCTTGCTGTAGGCGCGCAGCAGGCGGAGGCTGAAAGCCGAGTCCAGGAACAGGAGGCTTTCGACTTCGCGGGCCTTGTTGTCGCCGTCATAGAAGAAGGTCACGGGCACATCGAGGGCGGAGGCGATCTGCTGCAGCCGAGCCGCGCCGACGCGATTGACGCCCTTCTCGTACTTCTGGACCTGCTGGAAGCTCACGCCGAGCTTTTCACCGAGCTCGGCCTGCGAGATCTTCATCTCGACGCGCCGCAAGCGAATCCGCTTGCCAAGCTCGATGTCCGGCTTGCCGGCACTGCGCTGCTTCATTCTCTTCGCCGCTGCTTTCATTTTATTTTTCACCTTTGTTCTTCGGTTGAAAATCCCCCGAAGAGCTGGGTCAGGGGTTCGCCCATATACGAGTCCTTGAATTCATGCGGGTGCACGAATTCTTCCTTAAACCACGGGAAGCGAGCTGGATTGAAAGCTTCGATCAGCCAGTCAATCATGTGCCGCACGCGGGGAATCCGGCCGCTACCAGGGTGGTAGGACAACCAGATATCCAGCGGTCGGTTCAACTCGACCTCCAGTGGAATCAACTTCCCGCCCAGCGCAATGGCATAGCTCGGGAATACGCCGATGCCGGCGCCATTCGCGACGGCCCAGTAGTTGGCGCTTGAGACGTTGGTCTTCATGACCAGAAGGTCACGTTCCGGAATGCCCGGGAAGAAGCTCTCAAAGGTTTCCTTGGCGGCGAGCTGGTCGGCGAATTGCAGCACCAGGCGGTGCTTGATCAATTCGAGGGCCGAGCGCGGCGTGCCGTATTTCTCGAGGTATTTTTCCGAAGCCCAGAACATCAGATGCATGCGGCCGAGCCGCACCAGCTTGACGTCGAGTGCCGACGGCCGCGACAGATGGATGGCCACGTCGGCCTCGTGGCGGGAGACGTCGGCCGAGCGCATCGCGCAATGCAGATCGACGATGATCTTCGGATAGGCCTGCTGGAATTCGACCAGCCGCGGGGCGAGCCAGAACGTGCCCAGTCCCTCGGTGACGGCGACGCGGACCTCGCCGGTGAGGGCGTTGGCGGTCGAGTCGCTGGTACGCAGCACGTCGAAGGCGGCCGCCTCCATGCGCTCCACGGCGGAAACCACCAGCGCACCTTCGTCGGTGAGATGGGTGCCGTGGACGTCGCGGGTGAACAGGGTGGTGCCGGTCTGGCGCTCGAAATCATCGATCCGGCGGCGGACGGCGTTGATCGACAAAGACAACCGTTCGGCCGCCGAGCGGAAACTGCCGCATCGAACGACTTCCAGGAAAATGCGGGCCGCATCCCAATCGGAGAGGCCGCTGATATTTGTCTTTAGGCGTTCCTCCAGTGGAACGCCCCTTTCCGCCAAGGAGTGCATACAAGTCCTTTCGGGTCGCTAAACTGGCAGAATCTAGCGCAAACCACAACCACGACGGGTTGGGGATTGGTGAGTTTTGAACGCCATACTTACCGCGCCCGAGGTGGTATTTTAGTGTGCTTAGGTCTGGGAATCGGGCAAATTGTTGCCCGGAAGAGGGGTTAGTCGTGCGTTCCGTTGCGAGCCTTACCGTGGCTGCGGGATTGCCGGGTCCATGTGGACCGGAGGGTAGCGTGCGAAATGCCGCGTGCGCTCGCGGGATGGATCGATCGCGCAGGCCCAAACGTTTCAGCTTTGATCGCTCCGACCTGCGTCGCCTGGCGATGCCGTCTGGAACAGTGGTTTCGGCGCAGAAACACATTGAAATCATCTTCGAGGGCGCGGACTCCCCATGTTATCCTCGGCTCGCTTTGGGGGCGAAGGGGATCGTTTCAAGCACGTCTCGTAGCCCGAACTAACGGAAAGAACGCCGTGTCGCATTCAGACGAACAGTTGCAGTCGGTGCTCGAGACGCTCGAGGAGTGCCGCAAGGTTCTCAATGAGAGCAACAGCCGTGAGTCGGCTGAGCTGCTCTCGATCGTCATCCTCGATGTCAGGATGAAGCTCAAAGGAATTGACAGTGCCGACCTCAAGGCGCTGTGCGACGAAATGCTGCGGAGCGCTGCCAGCGAACCGCTGCCCCCCTCCAAGCAGACGCAGGACCAGCCCCGGCGTCCGCTGCTCCGCGTGGTGAAGTAGCCGCGCCGCCGAATCTCGCTTTTTGGCGAGGTTTGTGCGCGTCCCGATGCCGCATCTGTGATCGCAGACGGCATCGGGAGGAGCCCTGGTTTGATCGCGCCTCTGTTGCGCATTCCCCGGCATCGGCTACACCAGAGCCGGTTCGGCTCCGGTTGTGTGCGCATTTCCCGCGCGCTGCCCGAGGGCCCGGGATGGCTCCGACTGCATCATGCAAAATGTTTCGATTACGGCCGCGCTGATTGCCGGCCTTGTCAGTTTCCTCTCGCCTTGCGTCCTGCCTCTGGTTCCGCCCTATCTGATCTATCTCACCGGCGCCACGATCGAGCATGTCGAGAGCGGCGAGCCTGACAGGGCCTCCAAGCGCGCGATCATGATGGCGGCGCTGCTGTTCGTGCTCGGCTTCTCCACGGTGTTCGTGGCGCTCGGTGCCAGTGCCTCGCTGATCGGTGGGCTGATCCGCGCCTGGTCGGCGGAGCTGTCGATCCTGGCCGGCATCGTCATCATCATCATGGGCCTGCATTTCCTCGGGCTGACGCGGATCGGCCTGTTGATGCGCGAGGGGCGCCTGACCGCGCCCAGGCCTGTCGGCCTCTGGGGCGCTTATGTGATGGGGCTCGCCTTCGCGTTCGGCTGGACGCCCTGTATCGGCCCGATCCTCGCCGCGATCCTCTCGATTGCCGCGGCCGAGGCGACCGTGACGAAGGGCGCAGGGCTGCTGGCGGTCTACTCGGCCGGTCTCGGCATTCCCTTCCTGATCGCGGCGCTGATGATCGAGCAGTTCTCGAAACTGTTCGCGCGCATGAAGGGCCAGCTCGTCAATGTCGAGCGTGCCATGGGCGTGTTGATGGTCATCACCGGAATCGGCTTCCTCACCGGCGCGGTCTCCAATGTGAGCATCTGGTTGCTGGAGACATTTCCGGCGCTGCAGACGATCGGGTAGCGCCGAGGGCTACGCGATCTTTCTTGTCACGTCCGACGGCCGTTCCGCGAACGGATCCTGATAGAGCCAGGCGAGGTTCTCGCAGAAGCGCTCAAGGCTGGTCTCGCGCATGAGCTGATTGCGCAGCAGCGCATGGACGCCCGAGGGATGATAGACGTGGTCGCCGAGCTCGCGCGCCCCAAGCTGGACGCGTGCGGTGCGCAGCAGTCGCGCATTCCTGTATCGCTCGAGCGCGTGGGCGGGGTCGCCTTCGGCGGCATCGAGTTCGTCGGCGAGAGCGACGGCATCCTCCAGCGCCATGCAGGCGCCTTGCGCGAAATATTGCAGCATCGGATGCGCGGCGTCGCCGAGCAGCACGACGCGCCGGTCGATCCAGCGATCGGTCGGATCGCGATCGCAGGTCACCCAGGCCTTCCAGTCCTTGCCGTGATGGATAATCGCCTTGGCGCGGGGATGCACGTCGCGAAAACCTTCGAGCACCTCGTCATGGGTCACGGGTCTGGCCGCGAACGCCTCCGCCGGATCGTTGTGGCAGGTGATTGCAAGATTAAATACCTTCCAGCCTGACAGCGGGTAGTGCACGAGGTGGCATTTGGCGCCGGCCCACAGCGTCGCGGCGTTCCAGCGCAGGTCCTCCGGCATCTCTTCGGTCGGGATCACCGAGCGATAAGTGGTGTGGCCGGCGATCCGCGGCGCGCCGTCGCCGACCATCTGCTGGCGAATGCGGGAACGCAGCCCGTCGGCGCCGATCAGCAGGCATCCCGAGATGCGCTCACCGGACTTGAGCAGGGCCGTGGCGCGTGTGCCAATCTGCTCGTAGCCGACCACATCGCAGTCGGTTCGCAGTGTGATGTTCGCATCCGCCTCGCAGGCACGGACGAAGATGCCGTGCAAATCGCCGCGGTGGACCACGGCATAGGGATTGCCGAAGCGCCGGCGAAAATAGCTGGTCAGATCGATATTGGTGATCTCCTCCGCCGAGATCGCGTCCATCAGGCGGAGCTGATCGATGAAAACGGCAATCGCGCGCGCGGCATCACCGAGCGCAAGACGATCGAAGGCGTGAAATGCATTGGGACCGAGCTGAATGCCGGCGCCGATCTCCTGATAGCGCGATGCGCGCTCGAGGACCGTGACCGGGAAACCCTTTTGCGCCAGCGCGATTGCGGCTGCAAGTCCGCCGATGCCGCCGCCCGCGATGATGATGGGATCCTGTCGCATGTCCTCTCCTGTTTCTCTATTTCCTTGATGTCTTTCCGCGCGGCAGGTTCACCTTGCCGCGTGTCTCGGCGCGCTCGTCTTTCGACTTGGCCGGCGGCGCGACGCTGATCAAACCGGCTTCGACTTCCTGCTCGAGCCGATCGATGTTGTGATAGAGATCGACCAGCACGCGCTTGAGCTCGGCCGCCTCCTTGGCGGACATGCTGCCGGTGACGACCTCTTCATAATAGGCGGCGAGCGGCATCAGCCGTCCGGCGAGCTCTGCGCCCTTGGGCGTCAATGCGACTTGAAGGCTGCGCTGGTCATTCTCCGGTCGGTCGCGCGTCAACAGGCCCGTGCGGCTCATCTCCGCGACGATGCGCGACAGCGTGGATACGTCGGCCGACGTGAGCTCGGCGATCTCGCCGAGGCGCAACGGATGGCCCTGCTCCGACAGCGCGGCCAGCACACGGTACATCGGCAGCGTCAACTTCTCGTGACGTATCACACGCGTGAACAGATCGCCCATGCGGACGCCCAGCCGGGCGAGCAGATAGGGAAGCGAATTCGAAAATCGATACATGAGTTTAGGTCCGGGCTTGGGTCCTGGCAGGAGAGCTCCGCCCGGATTAAGCGCCAACCTTCGCATGTGCAATATTTGCATTTCAATCATTTGCAAATGCAACTTTCTCATTGACAAGTATTTGGATCAGGTGCTTTGCATTGTCAACGCCGAAAGCAAGCCGAAGGAACGACGTCATGCAGGGCAAGATCGCGCTCGAAGAGCATTTCGCGATGGAGGACACCGTCCAGGACAGCGCGGGCTTCGCGCCGGCCCAGGACTGGATCGAGCTCAAGGCGCGGCTGCTCGACATCCACGAGCGGCGTCTCGCCGAGATGGACGCTCACGGCATCGAGCTGATGCTGCTGTCGCTGAACGCACCGGCCGTGCAGGCGATTCCGGACCGCAATCGTGCTCTGGACCTGTCGCGCCGAGCCAACGACTTTCTCGCCGAGCAAGTCGCAAGGCGGCCGGACCGCTTTCAGGGACTTGCGGCGCTTCCGATGCAGGATCCGGAAGGCGCCGCGCGCGAGCTCGACCGCTGCGTCAGCACGCTCGGCTTTCGTGGCGCGCTGGTCAACGGCTTCAGCGAGCTCGCGGGCACCGATCACGCGATCTATTACGATCGCAAGGAGTTCTGGCCGTTCTGGGCGGAAGCCGAGCGCCTCGGCGTTCCCTTTTATCTGCACCCGCGCAACCCCCTGGCGAAGGACGCGGCGATCTACGAGGGACATCGCTGGCTGTTGGGGCCGACCTGGGCGTTCGGTCAGGAAACCGCGGTGCATGCCTTGCGCCTGATGGGCTCCGGCCTGTTCGACGCCTATCCGAACCTGCAGATCATCCTCGGTCACATGGGCGAGGGGCTGCCTTACTCGATGTGGCGGGTCGACAATCACAACAAGTGGATGCGGACCCAGAACGCCTATCCGGCGCAGCGCAAGATCGCCGACTATTTCCGGGAGAATTTCTACATCACCACGTCGGGCAATTTCCGCACCCAGGCGCTGATCGACGCCATGCTCGAGATCGGTGCCGACCGCATCCTGTTCTCCGCCGACTGGCCGTTCGAGAACATCGACGACGCCGCCGACTGGTTCGACACCGCGACGATCTCCGAAGGAGATCGCATCAAGATCGGCCGCGACAACGCCCGCGCCTTGTTCGGGCTCGGCGAGACGACAATTCAATCTGCCGCAGAGCAGAAGACATCATCAGTTTCAATGGAGGCAACCCGTGAGCATCTCGTCCGAAATCGACGTGCATGAGGAGCTGTCCGGCGCCGCGATCGGTCCATTCCACAAGCTGCTCGGAATCCTGATCACGCTCATCACGTTGTTCGATGGCTATGACACCTTCAATCCGGCCTATGTCATCCACTATGTCATGCAGCCCTGGGGGCTCGCGCCAAGTCAGGCGGGGCTGCTGGTGAGCTCGGGTCTGTTCGGCTTCCTGTTCGGTGCAATCGGCCACGGCAGCATCGCCGATCGCTTCGGCCGGCGCGGCACGCTGCTGGCGGGCCTGTGGATCGTCAACGTCTTCACATTGCTGACCGCGATGCTGGCCAGCGATTTCTGGAGCTATTGCGCCTTGCGCTTTGCCACGGGGCTCGGTCTCGGCGTGCTGCTGCCGCTCGGGACGACCTTCATCAACGAGCTCGCGCCGAAGCGCGTCAGCAACACGTTCTCGCTGTGGGGCGTGACGCTGGGCTGGTCGCTCGGCGGCGTCGCGGCCGGTCTCGTCGGTGTGTTCCTGACGCCGCAACATGGCTGGCAGATTCTCTATTATGTCGGTGCGCTGTCGATCCCGTTGACTTTCGTGGCCCACGCCATTCTGCCCGAGAGCCCGCGCTTCCTGGCTTCGCGCGCGCGTGTCCCGGAGCTGCGTGCCTTGCTTGCGCGACTGCGACCGGAGCGGGCGGCGATCTATCGGGACGCGACGTTCGCAGCCGTCGACAGCGAGGTTTCCGGGAGCACGATCCGTGCGTTGCTGGGCCCGCGCTATCGCCGCGTCTCCCTGACCATCTGGTTCACGGCGTTCCTTACGCTGTTTGCGATCTTCGGCCTCACCGGCTGGATTCCGACCGTCATGCTGAAACGCGGCGAGACTTTTGCGGCTTCCTTCGGCTTCGGCGCGCTGATGCAGGCGATGTCCTTCATCGGCGGTCTTACGCTTGCGATGCTGGCCGACCGCAATTTTGCGCTGACGCCCCGCTACCTCGCGACCTGGTGGATCACCGGTGGCATTGCCGTGCTGGCGCTCGTCTTCGTCAGCGGTCACGGCGTCAATCTCGCCATCGTCGCGATTGCCGGCTTCTGCATCATCGGCGCGCAGCATGTGCTGAACAATTTCACCGCGGGTTCCTACGAGACCTGCTTCCGCGCCAGCGGCGTCGGGATGGAGTTGGGCATCGGCCGCGTGGGCGCGATCCTCGGGCCTTATGTGATCGGCCTGCTGCAGCAGGTCACCGGCGGCCCGGATGCGGTGTTCTGGGCGATCGGCGGCGCGTCGATCGTCGGTGCGCTGGCGATCGGATCGCTCAGCATCGCCGCGGCCAACCGCCTGCCGCGCGCGGATGTTGCGCCGGCGGAATGACAAGATATTCACCACAGGAGACAGGACATGCCGACTTCGACCCGTTCCGCTGATACCGCAGGCCCGCTCGAGAGCTGGGTGCTTCTGTTCGCACGCGTCGCGATCGCGCCACTGTTTCTCTATAGCGGCGTCGGAAAGGTGATGGCATTCACCGCGACGGCGAGCCGGCTGCCTGGTGGCGCCGACGGCTTCGGTGCGTTGCTCGCCGCGGGTGCACTGACGGTTGAACTCGGAGGCGGCGCGGCATTGCTGCTCGGCCTGTTCGCGCGGCCTGCCGCGGCGATCCTGATCCCGTTCACCATCGCAGCCACGCTGATGTTCCACAATTTCTGGGCCGCGCCGGAAGCTCAGGTCGTGATGCAGACCATCAACTTCCTGAAGAATCTCGGCCTGCTCGGGGCTCTCGCGATGATCGCGACTTACGGACCGGGGGCCTATAGCGCGCAGGCCGCCATGAAGTCCGGACCCAATGGTGTTCCCGGACTGTCGTGATCTCCACTGGACATTAAGTCGACGAGCCGACCGCGAAGCGCGCCAGCGCCTCGCGGTCGATCTCGATGCCGAGCCCAGGGCCCTCAGGCACGCGAACGACGCCGTTTGCGTGTTCGATCGGCTCTTTCAAGATCGCCTGCCGGATTGGATGCTCGGTGCGGTCGAATTCCAGCAGCGGCTCGAGCGGCGCCAGCGATGTCGGCGTGTGCGACGGCAACACGGCGAGGAGCTGCAGCGAGGCCGCGATCGCAATCCCGGTGCCCCAGACATGTGGATTGTAGCGGATGCCGAACGCCTCGCTCATGTCGGCGATCTTCTTGCATTCGGTGAGGCCGCCGGCCGCGCAGGTGTCAGGCTGGGCGATGTCGAGCGCGTGCGAAGCAAACAGGTCGCGGAAGCCGAAGCGCGTGAATTCGCACTCGCCGCCGGCGATCGGAATTGTCAGCGCGGATTTCACGGCGCGATAGCCCGCGACATCCTCCGGCGGTACCGGCTCCTCGAACCATCCGATGTCGTGGGGTTCGATCAGACGGCCGAGCCGGATCGCGGCGACCGCGTCATAGGCGTGGTTGGCGTCGACCATCAGCGCGACATCGTCGCCGATTGCCTCGCGCACGGCGCGCGTCACGGCGGCGTCCTCGGTGATGCCGAAGCCGACCTTCAGCTTCACGGCGCGGAAGCCTTCCGCGGCATAACCGGCCGCTTCATCCGGCAGATATTTGAGCGGATCGCCCGATCTTCGCCGGTAGAGCCCGGTCGCATAGGCCTGCACTTCCTTGCGCGCGGCGCCGCCGAGCAGTTGATGTGCGGGCACGCCGAAATGCTTGCCCTTGATGTCCCACAGCGCGATGTCGATGCCGCTCAGGCCCTGGATCACGACGCCCTTCTGGCCGTGATCGCGCAGGCGGGCATAGATCTTCTGCCACAGCACGTCGGTGCGCAGGGGATCTTCGCCGACCAGCCAAGGCGCCACGCTGTTGACCACGGCCGCCGTCATCCGTGCCGGCCCGTAGCACTCGCCCCAGCCGGTCAGGCCGGCGTCTGTCTCGATCTCGACCAGCATCGCGGTGCGGCTGTCGTACCAGGCACGCGAATAAGCGAAGGGCTGCGAGAGCTTTGCCTCGAGGATGTGCGTGCGAATTTTTGTGATCTTCATCGCCGATGTCCCCCGTTCAGCGCTCCTCATCCAGCGCGCATGTCACCGTGCAGACCACGCCGCGCGGCAGAAAGTCGACCGTTGCCTCGCCGCCGAGTTGATCCCGCGCGCTGCGCTCGATCAGGCGCGAGCCGAAACCGCGCTGCACCGGCGCCGTGACCGGTGGGCCACCGATCTCGGTCCAGATCAGTCGAAGCCGCGGCTTCGGCGCGTCGGCAATGATTTCCCAGTCCAGTGTGACCCGGCCGGTTTCGTTGGACAGCGCGCCGTATTTCGCGGCGTTGGTCGCGATCTCGTGCACGATCATCGAGAGCACGACCGCAAGCCGCGGCGACAAGGGGACCGCAGGTCCCGCCATCCGGATGCGGTCGGGATTGGCCAGCAGGAATGGCCGCAGCGCGCGGGCGATCACGTCCCTCAGCTCCGAGCCTGCCCACTTTTCCTGGCTGAGGAGATTGTGCGCTTCTGCGAGCGCGCCGAGCCGGCCCTCGAACTTGGTCCGCTCGTCGCGGCTGGCGCTGCGAAACGTCTGCACCGCGATGGCCTGCATCAGCGCCAGCGTGTTCTTGACGCGGTGATTGAGCTCTTCGATCAGCAGATTGTGTAGCATGTCGCCGCGCGCGATCGTGGTCGCCATCCTCACTGCAAAGGTGAGGCCGACCAGCAGCAGCACGCCGCCGATCAGGCTGGTGATCGCGATGTTGCGCCAGAGCGGCGCGATCAGCGAGCTCTCGGTGACACCGGCCGCGACGGTCCAGCCGGTCAACCGCGAGCGCGTATAGGCCGAGGCGAGGGCGACGCCATCGAGCGACACGCTCGACAGAGCCGCCTCGGGTGAGCGGAACATCGCCTCGTACAGCGACGGCGAGGCCTGCTTGCCGAAAGTTTCATTCGGGTTGGGAGTGCGGGCGAAAACGACGCCCTTGCTGTCCAGCAGCGACACGGTCCATTGGTCGTCGGGACGCTGCCGCTCGACCAGATGCTGGAAGATGTCGATCGGCGGGCTGAAGGACAGCGTGTAGACGACCTCGCCGTCGCGCAGCACCGGGACTTCGACCGTGACGATCGGCCGCTTCTTGGACGAGCCGGTGAACAGATCGGAAAATTGCGGCGTCTTGCTCGCGAACACCCGTTCGACGATGTCGCGGTTGTTGCGCGGCGGCAGGCTCGCCGTGTCGGTCGTCAGCGTCGAGAACAGCTGCTGCCCGGACTTGTCGGCCAGCAGCAGGACGCTGTCCTCGCCATACTGGTTGATGAACCCGACTGCGGAGCGGCGGAAACTCTCGAAGTCGCCCCTGCGCAAGGACTCGCTGAGCGCGAGCACCTGCAGGCCGCCCGTCATCCGCTGCACCTCGGAATCGAGCACGAGGCGCATGCTTCGCACCGTCTCGAGCACGCGGCGTGTCGCGTCGCTGCGGTCCTGGCGATAGTTGGAATAAGCGAGGCCGACGGCGAAAACGATCAACGGCAACATCGTTCCCGTGACCAGGAGAGCGAGCCGGACCGGCAGGGTGAGCTTTGACAACGCGGGCGTCCCGGTTCCGGCGCTCTGGCGCCGGATTTATGATTTTGTCGAACCATACGGGCAGGACCCGCGCCGCGCCATGGTTTTCGCATCCGGCGGTGCCGACCTGGGGCATGGGATTTTGCAGCGCAGCCGTCAACGCGTCAGCTCATGCTGATGGCCGTAAGCAGCAGGCATACGGCGTAGACGGCCGCCAGGCTGAGGCCGGCGATCCGGGCTTCTCGATGCGATGTCATGTGATCAACTCCGAGAGGGCGACCGCTGTCGAGGCGGCCGCCCATCCGTTACGTCTCAGTCGATTTCCTGCACGACCGTCCGTGTGCCGGGATCCACCAGCATCACGCGTTCGCCGGAGTAGACGTAGCGATATTGCGTAAGCGAGGGCCCCCAATCGGCCGGGACCGTCTCGAGCTCGACATCACCTGGAACCGTCGCGCCGACGATGATCTTCTCCTTCGTCGTCACCGGCCGCAGGTGATGCTCGGTGACGTAGGACTTGATCCGCGTCCGGTATTGCGGCTCGATTTGAATCGCCGCGGCGTGACCGGTTCCGGTCGTGGTCACCACGGTGGATTGCGCGAACGCGCCGGTCGAGATCATCAGCGCCGCAGCAGATAGCAGGAACAGCTTCTTCATTTTGTCTTCCTCCTCGAGATAAGCGCGGCGTCAACCTCTTACGTCGGACAGCGTTCCTGCTGCTTAGGAACAAATTGCCAGTTGTTCCCGTTCGTGTTTCGACCGGGCGCGGAAGCCCGGCAATCGGAGGAGGAGAGAATGAAGCTGAGGATCGCAACCGCAGCATTGATGATTGCTGCGTTTTCCCTGCCGGCGTTCGCTGCCGACGAGTTTTACGTCGTGCAGGACGTCAAGACCAAGAAGTGCACCGTCGTCGACAAGAAGCCGATGGACACGTCGATGACCGTCGTCAGTCCCTCGGGCACGATCTATAAATCGCGCACCGAGGCCGAGAGCGGCATGAAGACCGTCAAGGTCTGCTCGTCAAACTGAGGAGGACGACAAATGCCGGTTCTGATCTTGTGGGCCGTGCCGGCTGTGCTGGTTGTCGGCGGCGGCATCTATCTGATCGGCCACTTCCACTGAACCAAAACGAACGTCATGGCCGGGCTTGTCCCGGCCATCCACGCCTTGGCTTAGCTGCGCGAAGAACGTGGATGCCCGGGACAAGCCCGGGCATGACGACCTTTCGTGAATAGTTGTCAGGAACGTCAGAGATTGCTCTCGGTGATCGCGGCGTAGACCATGCTGCGCAGCTCACGGCGGAGCGGGTAGGCGCTCGACGGCAGCACCTGCGTCATGAAGATCGTGATCAGCTCTTCGGCCGGGTCGATCCAGAACGAGGTCGTGGCGGCGCCGCCCCAATTATATTCGCCGGGGCTGCCGGCAATCAGCGTCTCCGCCGGGCGCATTGTCACGGCAAAACCGAGACCGAAGCCGATGCCGTTGTAGCTTGCCTCGGAGAACAGCGAGCGCGACATTTCCGGCAGCGACTGTCCGCCCGGAATGTGATTGCTCGTCATCAGCGCCAGCGTCTTCGGTCCGATCAGGCGGACGCCGCCAAGCTCGCCGCCGTTCAGCAGCGCACGGCAGAAGGTGAGATAGTCCGCCATCGTCGAGCACAGTCCGCCGCCGCCGGAGATGAGGGAAGGCGGTGACAGGAACGAGCTCTTGGTCGGGTCGTCCTGGAGCGTCAGGCCCTCGCGGCGCTGGCCGGCGTGGAAGGTGAATCCGCCGGCGGGATCGGCGTTGTAGCAGGCGGCGAAGCGGTGCGCCTTCGAGGCTGGCACGTAAAAATCGGTATCGGTCATGCCGAGCGGATCGAGGATGCGTTGCTTCAGGAACTGCTCGAAGGGCATCCCTGAGATCTTGCCGACGAGATAGCCGATCACGTCGGTCGAGACCGAGTAGTTCCAGGACTCACCCGGCGAGAACTCCAGCGGGATTTTGGCGAGGCTCTCGATCATGCCCTGGAGCGTGCCTGACTTCTCGACTTCGCCGATTTTCTCGGCGCGATAGGCCGCATCGACATTGGAGCGTTGCTGGAAGCCGTAAGTCAGCCCCGAGGTGTGGCGCAGGAGGTCGACGATCAGCATCGGCCGGATCGGCGGCCGGGTCAGGAAGTTCGGCGAAGTGCCGGCGACGAACACGCCGAGATTCTTCCATTCGGGAATGTATTTCGCGACGGGCTCGTCGATCGCGACCAGGCCTTCCTCGACCAGCATCATGAAGGCGACGCTGGTGAGCGGCTTGGTCATGGAATAGATGCGGTAGATGGTGTCGTCCTTGACCGGCACCTTGCGCTCGACATCGGCAAGGCCCTGCAGCGAACTGTGGGCGATCTTGCCGCGGCGGTAGACCAGCAGATGCGTGCCCGGGAAGCGGCCGGCGTCAATATAGCGGTTCTTCAGATGGGCATCGACGCGGTCGAGCGCGGCCTTGGACATGCCCACGGATTCGGGCGAGGCGGGGGTAGGGGCGAGCATCGGTTCCTCCGGGCAGTTTTGTCGGCAAGTTGATAGCCGAAATGACGCCCTCATTCCAAGCGGGTCGCGCTTGGGCCGGCGGTTGGTGTAGGCTCCAGTCTGGAACGCCTCCAGGGAGCCCCCGAGGATCTCTTGTGGGCCAACGAGAAAAGCCAAGGGCAAACGCACCATGACCCAGTTCAATGAGACCGAACTCACCGAAGCCGTCGTCAAAAGCTTCGACAACACGCCAAACCCGCGTGCGAAATTCCTGCTCCAGGAATTGGTGAAGTCGCTGCACGATTACGTGAGCAAAACCGGTCTCACCTTCGAGGAGTGGGAATACGCCATCGATTTCCTGACCCGCACCGGCCAGAAATGCACCGACACCCGCCAGGAGTTCATCCTGCTCTCCGACGTGCTCGGCGTCTCCATGCTGGTCGATGCGGTCAACCACCGTGACCGCGATGGTGCGACCCAGACCACCGTGCTCGGCCCGTTCTATGTCGGCGAGCACAAGATCACCGCCCACGGCACCGATATCTCGCCGAACAATCTCACGGGCGAACGGATGTTCGTGCAGAGCCGCGTCACCGATCTCAAGGGCAAGCCGCTGGCGAATGTCCCCGTCGACGTCTGGCATGCCGACGATGACGGCTTCTACGATTCACAGAAGGCGAACTATGATGAGGTCGGTGCCTCGGCGCGGGCGCGCTTCATCACCGATGCTGACGGCCGCTTCTTCTTCCGCACGATTTTGCCGTGCAGCTATCCGATCCCGACGGACGGCCCGGTCGGCGAGATGATCGTGCAGACCAAGCGCCATCCGATGCGGCCGGCGCATGTGCACTTCCTGGTCAACGCCAAGGGCTACGAGCCGCTGATCACCCACGTCTTCATGGACGGCGACAAATATCTCGATTCCGACGTGGTGTTCGGGGTCAAGGACGACCTGGTCGCCAAGGTTGAGCCCCGCAACGACCGCGAGATGCCCGACGGCACCAAGGCGAGCGGGCAATGGCACCTGATGACCTATGAATTCCACCTCAAGCCGGGCGGTGGCATCGCGCCGAAGCCGCTGGGGACGAAGGCGGCCGAGCCGGCCTAGCATCATCCGAAAGGCGCCTGCCTAGTTTATGTGCGGCGCACAAAAATTGAGCGAATCGCAAATTTGGCGTGCGCGCCGGGAGCTGCGACAACCCGGCGCGGGCGGTCTAACCATATAATTCTAAAAGACTTTTCTGCCTCTCTGGCTTGGCACGAAGCTTGAATTGTTCCAGCTGACGCCATTGATGCCGTCCCGCGAGACTTCTCATCCGATTTGCTGACGCCACCAGACGGGGGTCTCCCCGTCGCGCGTCCGCATGCGCCAAAGCCGGCGCAACGGACGGACGGGCCGCTCGCGCGCACTGACGCCGACAATTCTGCAACGATGCAAAGGACGACACCACCTATGACCAAGCGCACCCGCCAGCCCTCGGGCCTGAGCCGCCGGCAATTGTTGAAGGCGACCGGCTCAACCGCTGCTCTTCTCGCCGCCGCCAAGCTGAACTTCCCCGCCGGCGCCTTCGCGCAGGATGCAGGCCCCGAGGTCAAGGGCGCCAAGCTCGGCTTCATCGCGCTGACCGATGCGACCCCGCTGTTCGTCGCCAAGGAGAAGGGCATCTTCGCCAAATACGGCATGCCCGATGTCGAGGTGCAGAAGCAGGCGTCCTGGGGCACCACGCGCGACAATCTCGTGCTGGGATCGGAAGGCAACGGCATCGACGGCGCGCATATCCTGACCCCGATGCCGTATCTGATCTCCTCCGGCAAGGTGACGCAGAACAACCAGCCGACGCCGATGTATATCCTGGCGCGGCTGAACCTGAACGGTCAGTGCATCTCGGTCTCCAAGGAATACGCCGACCTCAAGGTCGGAATCGACACCGCGCCCTTCAAGGCGGCGCTCGACAAGAAGAAGGCCGGTGGCAAGGCCGTGAAGGCGGCGATGACCTTCCCTGGCGGCACGCATGATCTCTGGATCCGCTACTGGCTCGCCGCCGGCGGCATCGATCCCGACAAGGATATCGAAACCATCGTGGTGCCCCCGCCGCAGATGGTCGCCAACATGAAGGTTGGCACCATGGACTGCTTCTGCGTCTGCGAGCCCTGGAATCTGCAGCTCATCCACCAGGAGATCGGTTACACCGCGATCACCACCGGCGAGCTCTGGGACAAGCATCCCGAAAAATCGTTCGGCATGCGCGCGGCCTGGGTCGATAAATATCCGAAGGCGGCGAAGGCGCTGCTGATGGCGGTGATGGAAGCCCAGCAATGGGCCGAGAAGATGGAGAACCGCGAGGAAGCCGCGGTGATCTGCGCCAAGCGCCAGTGGATCAACTGCCCGGTCGAGGACATCACCGACCGCATGAAGGGGAAGTTCGACTACGGCACCGGCCGCGTCGTCGACAACTCGCCGCAGCAGATGCGCTTCTGGAAGGACCAGGCCTCCTATCCCTTCCAGAGCCACGACCTCTGGTTCCTCACCGAGGATATCCGCTGGGGCAAATACGAGCCCGGCTTCGATACCAAGGCGTTGATCGCCAAGGTCAATCGCGAGGACCTCTGGAAGGATGCGGCCAAGACGCTCGGCGTCGCGGCCTCCGACATCCCGACGTCGACCTCGCGCGGCAAGGAGACCTTCTTCGACGGCAAGGTGTTCGACCCCGAAAATCCGGCTGCCTATCTGAAGTCGCTCGCGATCAAGCGCGTCGAAGTCTGATGGAGCCTGCGGCCGCCTCCGGGCGGCCGCATCCTTTGAAGCCGGAGAGGGATTTCGATGAACATGCCTGCCACGAAGATTGAGGTCGAGACTGCGGCGCCCGCGTTGATCGCCGCGCCGGTCGTTGCGATGACGCCCAAGCGTCCCCCGCATGCTGAAACCTACGCACGGATGGCGCGGGAGACCGCGGTGCGCGTCATCCCGCCGCTAGTCGTGATCGCGCTGCTGACGTTGGTATGGGAGCTGATCTGCCGCCGCGCCGGCTCCGCGCTGCCGCCGCCCTCAAAAGTGTTCAAGGACACCAAGGAGCTGATCTTCGATCCGTTCTTCGACCATGGCGGCATCGACAAGGGACTGTTCTGGCACCTCTCCGCCAGTCTCCAGCGCGTCGCGCTCGGCTACTCGCTCTCGGCGATTGCCGGCATCGCGCTCGGCGTGCTGGTGGGGCAGTCGGTCTGGGCGATGCGCGGGCTCGATCCGCTGTTCCAGGTGCTGCGGACCATCCCGCCGCTGGCCTGGCTGCCGCTGTCGCTCGCCGCGTTTCGCGATGGCCAGCCCTCGGCGATCTTCGTCATCTTCATCACCTCGATCTGGCCGATCATCATCAACACTGCGGTCGGCGTCCGCAACATCCCGCAGGACTATCGCAACGTCGCCGCGGTGGTGCAGCTCAATCCGCTCGAGTTCTTCGCCAAGATCATGATCCCGGCCGCTGCCCCCTACATCTTCACGGGGCTTCGCATCGGCATCGGCCTGTCGTGGCTTGCCATCATCGCGGCCGAAATGCTGATCGGCGGCGTCGGCATCGGCTTCTTCATCTGGGACGCCTGGAACTCCTCGCACATCAGCGAGATCATTCTGGCGCTGTTCTATGTCGGCATCGTCGGCTTCGTGCTCGACCGCCTGATCGCGGGCCTCGGCAAGATCGTCACCCGCGGCACGGCGCAGAATTGAGAGGAGGGGGCACATGACCGCCTATCTGAAGCTCGACCACATCGACAAGATCTTTACCCGCGGCGCCGCCACCACGGAGGTGCTGAAGGACATCAACCTGACGATCGAGAAGGGCCAATACGTCTCGATCATCGGCCATTCCGGCTGCGGCAAGTCGACCCTGCTCAACATCATCGCAGGATTGACCACCGCGACCACCGGCGGCGTGCTGCTGGAGAACCGCGAGGTGAATTCACCGGGACCCGATCGCGCCGTGGTGTTCCAGAACCACAGCCTGCTG